>NZ_KB898706.1:0-634891 GCF_000377745.1 Gilvimarinus chinensis DSM 19667
TTCCCGACAATCAATTTCGTCGTCGTGACAAAACCTTTGCCAAGCAAAAAGACAAATACGGAAAACGGCACAGAGATACCTTAAAAGGCATCAAGAGTGTTATTCCGTCCAGCGAATTCGACTTTGATAAACGACAAAAAACCTGTCGTTGTCCCGAAGGCAATGAAATGTGGCTCAGTCACGAAACCGTCGAGCCCAACGGAAAACGTAAATTGTTTTTCCAGGGCAAGCTCACCGACTGTCGGCATTGCCCTATTAAAGAACAGTGCATGCGAAACCCGAGCTCGGCGGATACACGCGAGGGCGCTGGGCGCCAAGTGTCATTTACGTGGACGAATGGGCGCACAGCGACGGACTGGATGAAGCGCCGAGTCGATAGCCGGCTTGGTAAAGCTATTTACAGTCATCGAATGTCGGTCGTTGAGCCGGTGTTTGGCAATATCGGCACCAATAAGCGACTTAATCGTTTTACGTTACGTGGTCGAAAGAAGGTCGAAGGACAATGGCAGTTGTATTGCTTAGTCCACAATATTGAGAAAATCGCACGATATGGTTCCATAGGGTGAGGACACAGACTTATCTACACTCGATCTGTGCTCTGAACGCCTATTAGGTGATTATGTTAAGCAGTTATGATCAAATAGTGGTCAGTAAATTACAGAGAAATGGCCTGTGGAAAAGCTGCAATTGCAGATCTGTTTTTCTACAGCCTCGTTAGGCAATACACAGAATATCGATATGGATACTTGTAAGTGTTTTAGTTGTGGTGGGGTATTTCCTAATATTGATGGGCCAGTGCATCGATACATGAGTTCGTCTCCGGGGTGCTGGTCGGTTTATGGTGAAGTTTTGGCTCGTGAGTATAGCGATCCAGCATATTTTGAAGTTCACCGATTGACCGTTGATGCATACGCAGTCCAGCATCCAGGTTCAAAAGATCGTCAGAGCATACAATCTGTTGGTGTACACTTGATTAGGCTTTGCTTGTTTTTAGAGCATGGACTAACTGCCGAAAATGCGAATGACGCCATGCTCGAAGCAGGGAAGGAAAAACATTCGTTTATTTATCTTGAGCCTCCCTCAAGCTTTGGTTCAATTACTGCTGCTGATGTCTATCGAGCTAAGTCAGTAGAAGAGCATAAAGCTATTGTTAAAGAATGGGCTCGAACAGCATGGGAAGCGTGGTCAATACATCACAACATTATTAGAGAGTGGTTGCCTAACAATGCATTGCACCGGACAAGCCGGTGAATGCGGCGTTAGCGTCCAATCGGAGCTACACATATGACTGAATTATGGTGTGTTATCGCGGGACAGGTGCTTAAGCACCGTGGTATCCATAACGACCACTGCAATCGTCGGCGCAATTGGCTGGTTGGTAATGCTACGATTTCGTTCGAATAGAATTAGAAAACTTGTGTCGAATACAGATAGAAAATTTGATCTTTACTTCAGGGGCGATAGCACTCCAGAACAGAACAAGCGAATTTTCTTCAAGCCGGATGGATCTATTGGCGGAGATTCAAATGACCAGGAGAGCCGGTGGGGTGTGAAATGGGGAATTTTGGAGATTTATGCCAGTACTGGCGAAATATACTCAAAGTTTAAATGGGATCGCAGTGTTGGAAAATTGCTGCATGTTAATGATCCCAATCTTCCATCGGCTATGGGCCAGTACATGGTGCCACTATTTGTTTCCAGATGAACACCAATTGAAGGCAGTCGCTAACAATGCCCAGCACAGCGACGGCTTTTTTTCGTTGCGGCTTCGCCTCCACTACAAATCCGTGCGTGCTGGCGGCGTTATACGTAATCGGTCCTTAGCATGTGGCTAATTTTTTTCGTTGTGGTGTTATTGGCAGCCGTAAATACTGTGGTCCTTTTAAAACTAAGGGGCAGGTACCCGGAAGTTTACAAAGAGGCTGGCTCTCCAGTGCCGCTGTGGAATGGTTTCTCCCAGTGGTCGTTTAGCTTAGGTTTTATTGGCCTTAGGCAGTTTTCAAGATACAACCTAGACGAAAACACACGGCTTTGGTGTAACATTTACTTCTGGCTTAATTGGATTTTTTTAGGTGGGCTATTAGTCTTTGGAGCTACATTTTGGCTGGCGGGTTAGCAACGTATAACCAGGTGCAGCACTACACCACCGCGAGCGGTGGTGGGACGCTCGCAAGCTCGCGCCCGTGTGCGCGGCGTTATTCACAAAAACTAGTAGCAAAGGAGGCTCTCAATAATGAAAAAATTAATTTTTATAATCTGTCTTACGGTTTCCTTGGCGGGCCATGCTGAATATTATCCGGTACAAGACTACAAGGTCTTTGGTTCTCCGGCGGTTTCCTCAGATGCGTTAGCGATTGATGAATTAATGGAAGATCTGTGGAATTCATGGTCTCGGCATGATTCCGCTACTTTTGCAAATCTTCATTCTAAAGATGCTGAGTGGACGAATGCATTTGGTCGTACATTCAGGGGCTCTAAAGAATTAGAAAAATTTTTAGATACACGCCTGTTTGTAGGGTTTGATATTGAAATCGCTAAGTATGAAGCCGAGTCTTATCAAGAAATCTCCAGGAGATATATAGGTGAGAGTGCTGTTGTGATCACCGGAAGAGCGGAAAGTAACCGTGGATCTTCTGTTGGTGCTTCAAATAGAAAAATTGGATTTACATTTGTCCTCGGTAAAATTGAGGGTGAGTGGAAGGTAACAAATCAGGTCATCACAGACATTCGAGAGCGGCGCAACTAACGTGCATAACAATCAGCGGCAGAATGAGAGCCAGCGCGTTATGACCTCATGAGGGACCATGTCAACTCCAATAATTATTCTATGTCTGTTGAGTAGTCCTTTGAGTATCGCCTTTCTTTATTCAATATTGAGTAAAAAGCCTTTAGATGTTCCCAAATATTCCTGTTGGGGGTGGGGAATAGCCTTCCTATTCTTCTTCGTTGGGCACTTTTTTCAAACGGAAGGAATGGTCGAAATGTTACCGCCTTGGGTTCCTTTGCGCCTAGCATTAGTCTATTTCACAGGGTTAATTGAGTTATTGATAGGTATCGCTCTCTTTATACCAAGGTATCAACCCCTTGCTGCAAAGCTTGCAATTTTAGTTTTTGTTATCTTCTTTCCGGCAAACATTTATGCGGCATCAAATAGCATTGGCCTTGGTGGGCATCAATGGGGGCCTGTTTATTTATTAGTACGCGGACCGCTACAGATTATATTAATTGTATGGTCATATTTTCTGTGCTTAAAAGATCGTAACAAGTCAATACAGCCAAGCGTTAAAGTATCGGCTGATTGAGGCACTATAAGGTATTTCCGACCTTTCAGTTCCCCCACATTGACGGGCACTTCGAACTAAAGCATTGACCTCCCCGCGATATTGTGGGGAGGGCCACAGATCAAAATCCAGAATTGTCATGCTTTAATCAAACGTAGAGTCAGTACGTATATGGAGCCTTAGCGCCAGGATAGCCCAATGAGCATTTACTTAAATATGTGAAGGCTTTTGGCGGGCGGCAAGGGTAAGGTTGCGCGATTCCCTGGCGGTTGGGGATACCAGCGTGTACTGACCACGGCGGAGTTAGATAATGGCGAAACGACAGACACGTTTATTTGCGATCTGTCACCAGAGGGGTGTCCGTGATGCCGTTCACGGCGCAGCTGCGTTACAATGTCCTACGGTCTCAGTTTTCCCGCGCGGATAAAAAGTCACCTTCACCCCGGTGTTCGTCTAACGAATGCATGGCAATATCACAGGTTATTTTTAAGGAGTAAACAATGTCTTATTTTGTGGGCGCTTACGCGTCGTCACCCTGTTCTTCCGGTTGGGACCCAAAGCTGGAAGCAGAGTTTTACGATCAATTAAAAAAAGTACCAACGCTAAAAGGCCTGGAGCATCCGTTTTTAGGGGAACACTTGCACGCCCATGATGATGAATGGTTCTTAAAGACTATTGACCCTAGCTGGCAGTTTGTTTTCACCTGTGTGCCGGGAACCATGGCAGCGATTGGGAGCAACCCTCACTTTGGCATCGCTTCGGATGATGTTGACGGTCGTGAACAGGCTTTGGCGTTTATGGAAAAAGCTCGCGCCGCTATTGTTAAACTCAATGCCCATGCAGGTCGTCAGGTGGTGCAGGCCATCGAAATGCAGACTGCACCCAATAAAGCCAAAGCAAGCTCTTCGCCTGCTTCGCTCAAGGCGTCGCTAGAAACCATGTTGGCTTGGGACTGGCAGGGCGCGCAAATTGTACTGGAGCATTGCGATACGTTTATTGAGGGGCAAACTCCCGCAAAGGGCTTTTTGACACTGGATGAGGAAATTGAAGTCGTTAAAGCGGTTAACGAGGCTCACAACGCCGATATAGGGGTGGTAATTAACTGGGGCCGCTCGGTGATTGAAACCCGTTCTGCATCGGGTGCCGTTGAACACATTAAGCGGGCAAAAGATGCTGGCGTCTTGGCCGGGTTAATGTTTTCAGGTGTAGCGGATCAGGAAACGCCCTACGGGTGCTGGGCTGATACCCACATGCCTGCAGCAAAGTCGGCCGGCGCCGAGATTGGTGCTGAAGGCTCGTTAATGACTGAAGAAGAAATACACCGATGTGTGGAGGCCGCGGGGGGCGAGGAGCTACCAATTCTAGGCGTTAAACTGGGTATTCGCCCCAAAGATGAGTCGGTCGATAATCGAGTGGCTTATAACCGAGAAGCTTTGGCTATGATAAGTAGGGCGCAGTAAGTCCTCGGTAACCGCTAGGGCCTGGGCCTTAGCGGTTTGTCCTGACCTGTAGAAGCGATAGTTTTTTCTGTGAATGGTTTTTCTGATCAATCTTGGTGCGATTTCTGGGTAAGTTTATTACCGGTTGGTTTAATTTCAGATTGAATATTCTGACTTCTAATCTCGTAATAAGACTCTTCTGATACTTTATGCCAGTCTGCGGACTTTTGTTTAAAGTCTTTGTACGATTGCCAGACTTTGGCAAACATGTCGTTTTGCTCAGCCTGCTCGATAAACACTTGTTCGGTCATGGCGTGCAGTTCGTGCAGCACTTCATCCGGTAGGCGGCGCAGCTGTACACCGTGTTGGTTCACCAGAGTGTTTAACGCGGCGTTATTGGTGGCGGTGTACTGGTCCAGCATATCCTGATTGGCGGCGCGGGCGGCGTAGGTGACTATGGTCTGCAAGTCGGCGGGCAATTTTTCAAACGCGGGCTTGTTCACTAAAATTTCCAAAGTGCTGCCCGGCTCGTGCCAGCCGGGGTAGTAGTAATAGCGCGCCACTTCGTGAAAACCAAAGGCTAAATCATTGGCCGGGCCGACCCATTCGGCGGCGTCGATCACACCGGTTTGCAAGGCGGTGTAAAGCTCGCCGCCGGGAATATTAACGCTGGTGCCACCGGCACGGTTAAACACCTCACCGGCCAGGCCGGGGATGCGCATTTTCAGGCCTTTTAAATCGGCCAGCGAATTAATCTCTTTGTTAAACCAGCCGGCCATTTGAATGCCGGTGTTGCCGCCGGCAAACGGAATAATATTGAACGGCTCGTAAACTTGGCGCCACAGTTCCAGGCCGCCGCCATGGTGTAACCAGCCGTTCATTTCCTGGGCGTTCATACCGAAAGGCACGGTGGTAAAAAATTGCGTGGCGGGCGATTTACCGCGCCAGTAATAAGCACCGCCATGGCCCATTTCAACACTGCCGGAAGAGACTGCATCAAACACGCCCATGGCGGGTACGATTTCTCCGGCACCGTGGACGTGAATGGTTAAGCGCCCGCCGCTCATGTCATTGACCATGCTTGCAAATTCTTCGGCGGTCGTGCCGAGGCCCGGAAAGTTTTTCGGCCAGGTGGTCACCATACGCCAGCGAAAGGTTTGCTGGTGCTGGGGTATACCCTCGCTTTGGGTGCTGCCAAACGGTTGGGTTTTACTCATCACCAAGGCCGCGAATAACACGATGCAAAGAGCGACCAAGGCGAGAATGACAAGGGGCGTGACGTTAAAGGAGCGGGACTGAGTCATGGTGCTGTTTTATTGTTTGGAGGGAAAAAGAAAGCATAGCATGGTCGTTGTTGAAAAACGTCGGGCGCTCACTTGGGAGTGCCCGACGCGGCAGTTATATCGCTTCGAGTTTTGCGTATTGCATCACCAGCCATTTGGTGCCCTCGGCGTCAAAGTTAATTTGTACCCGGGTGCTGGCACCTGAGCCTTCAAAGTGAACAATGATGCCCTCGCCAAACTTTTTGTGCATGACGCGCTGGCCCAAACGAAAACCGGTGTCGGCGCCCGAGTCTGACAGGCGCGGCTGGTTTTTGCTGGCGCGCTTTGCGCCTGTTTGCAAGCGCGCGGGGCGGGTGATGGTGCTGTTAATGCGCACTTCTTCTAAGTGCTCATCGGGTATTTCTTTCACAAAGCGCGATACCGCGTTAAAGGTTTCGCCGCCGTGCAGACGCCTTGTTTCGGCGTAGCAAATGTACAGTTTTTCCATCGCGCGGGTGATGCCTACGTAGGCGAGGCGGCGCTCTTCTTCCAGGCGGTCAGGGTCCTCGACAGACATTTTATGGGGGAAGAGGTTTTCCTCTACGCCGGCCATAAACACCAGCGGAAATTCCAGACCCTTGGCGGAGTGCAGGGTCATCAGTTGCACCGCGTCTTCAAATTCATCGGCCTGCGCATCGCCAGCATCCAGCGCGGCGGTATCCAAAAATTGTTGCAGCACCGGCTCGTCTTCGTCTTCAGCGTTAAACACGCGGCAGGCGGTTACCAGTTCTTCCAGGTTTTCGGCGCGGGCCTGACCCTTTTCCCCTTTTTCGTTTTTGTGAAATTCGAACAGGCCGGTGGTTTCCAGCACCGACTCGGCCAGTAAGTCCAGCGCCAGCTCGGTGCTTTTTTCGGTCAGGCTTTCCACCAGAGAGATAAATCCCAGTACGGCATTGCCCGCGCGGGCGGTGAATACTTTGTTGTCCACCATTTGCCGCGCCGCCTGCCACAGTGAGCAACCGTGTTCGCGGGCGAAGGTGCGAATGTCGTCCACGGTTTTGCCGCCAATGCCCCGGGTGGGCGTGTTGATGACACGCTCAAACGCTGGGTCATCGTCGCAATTGGCCGCCAGGCGCATATAGGCCAGGGCGTTTTTAATTTCTAGCCGGTCGTAAAATCGCTGCCCGCCGTAGATGCGATAGGCAATGCCTTCGCGCAGCAGCGCTTCTTCGAGCACGCGCGACTGGGCGTTAGAGCGGTATAAAATCGCGCAGCTGTTTTTGGCGTTGCCCTTGGCAATCCAGTCGTTAATGCGCTCGACGATAAAGCGCGCTTCGTCTTGCTCGTTAAACGCGGCGTAGAGTGAAATGGGGGCGCCGTCGTCGCCGTCCGTCCACAGTTCTTTGCCCAGGCGACCAAAGTTGTTGGCGATAACCGCGTTAGCGGCTTTCAGAATATGCCCGGTGGAGCGATAGTTTTGCTCCAGCCGCACCACGTGGGTTTGTGGGTAGTCCTCTTCAAAGCGGCGAATATTTTCAACCTTGGCGCCGCGCCAGCCGTAAATGGATTGATCGTCATCGCCCACGGCGGTAACAAAACACGCCTCACCGGCCAGCACCCGCAGCCAGGCGTATTGCACCGAGTTGGTATCCTGAAATTCGTCCACCAAAATAAACGGGAAGCGGCCCTGGTAATGAGACAGAATGGCCGGCTTGTTGAGCCACAGCTCGTGGGCGCGTAGCAGCAACTCGGCAAAATCCACCAGGCCGCCGCGCTCGCAGTCGGCCTCGTAGGCGCGGTACACCTGCGCCATGGTGCGAATAAACGGGTCGGCGCTCTCTTGAATATGCTTGGCGCGCAGGCCCTCGTCTTTTTGCCCGTTAATAAACCACTGGGCCTGGCGCGGCGGCCAGCGCTCGGCGTCCAGCCCAAGGTTTTGGTACACCCGCTTGATCAGTCGCAGTTGATCGTCGCTGTCGAGAATTTGAAAATTTTGCGGCAAATTGGCGTCTTTCCAATGCGCTTTTAATAAGCGATGCGCCAGGCCGTGAAAGGTGCCTACCCACATGCTGCGGGTATTGATGGGTGTGCCCGCCTCGCGGAACAGTTCGTCCAGCCGGGCGCGCATCTCTTTGGCGGCCTTGTTGGTAAAGGTTACCGCGAGAATACTGTAGGGCGAGGTGCCCTGCGTCTGCACCAGCCAGGCAATGCGGTGCACCAGCACTCGGGTTTTACCGCTGCCGGCACCAGCCAGAATCAGTTGATTGCCGGGGTCGGCGGTAACGGCTTCATTTTGGGCGGTGTTGAGGCTGGCGGTCAGTTCTGCTGCAGACATGAGGTGATCTTTTGCTGTGATGTGTTATAAACGGGTGAATAAGTTGCGCGCAAGCATAGCATTTTACTGTAAATTTACCCAGTAAAACCCGACGTTGAGAATCCCCACAATGGATGTTCTGACCCACACCCAATTACTCGCCCGTTATAACCAGCGGATGAACCGGCAGATATACGCGGCGGCGGCGCAGCTGGATGAAGCGCAATTGAGTAGGCCCGCCGGGGCGTACTTTGGCTCTATTCTGGGAACGCTGAACCATATTCTGGTGGGCGATCTGATTTGGCTTGCGCGTTTTGCAGCGCACCGCGAGGCTTATACAAGCCTGCAGGCGTTGGCAGAGCTGCCGCGCCCACAGTCGTTGAACCAGCTGGTGTATCCGCGCTTCGCGGCGCTGGCCGCCGCACGCACACTGGTGGACGAGGCGATGATGCGCTGGGCAGGCGATGAGCTGAGCGTGCCGGACCTGTCCGCGCCCCTGACTTATTGCAACACGCGGGGTGAAACGTCTACCCGCGACTTTGGCGAATTGGTGATGCATGTGTTTAATCATCAAACCCATCACCGTGGCCAGGTGAGCACGCTGCTGGCCCAAAGTGGGCTGGATGTGGGTGTCACCGATTTTCTGTTGGATATTCCGAGGCAGGAGGAGACCGGCTAGGGCTGGTTAGCACTTGACACTGAGTGATTAGGCCCCATTATGCGCAGAGTTCTTTGGTAACAGACAAGCATGGTTATTTATGTCTGAGGTTTACATTATTCAGAATCAGGACAAGCTGTTTCTCGGCAAGCAGCGCACCTGGCTCGACGGTCGTGATCCGGCCGCACTGTATCGCTCGCCCCATAAAGATGAAGCGGTGAACGAAAAATTTGAAATTAACGCTAAGGATTACACTCAGCGGGTTAAGCTGGTGGCTTGCGGTTTGAACGAGCGCGGCCAGCCCGCCATTGACCCAGACATCCTGCCGCCGCCTTTGCCTAAAGAGAAGGAAACCCAGCCGCTCGATTTGGACGATGCTACGGCCGCGCCCGACCCCGAGGCCCCGCCCGCGACTGCCTCCGAGGCGACTCACTAACTGAGGATTAGCTTTTGTCACAGCTCGACGCGCAGTTGGCGGCCTTGGCCGCCCCCGCTGCTCAACCTACATTGCGTGGAATACTGCGCGGCATTGAAAAAGAGAGCCTGAGGGTGTGCCCCGAGGGGCGACTATCCCGCGGGGACCATCCCAGCGGATTAGGCTCAGCCCTGACCCACCCGCACATCACCACTGACTACTCTGAAGCGCTGCTGGAATTTATTACCGAGCCGGCCACCCGCATTGGCGATGTGCTGGCGCAGCTGGATGACATTCATCGCTACACCTACAGTCAGTTGGGCGATGAGCTGCTGTGGCCCGGCAGTATGCCCTGCGTGCTGGCCGGGGATGACTCTATACCCGTGGCCCGCTACGGCAGCTCTAACAGCGGCACCATGAAAACCGTGTACCGCTTAGGGCTCGGCCATCGTTACGGTCGCGCAATGCAGACCATTGCCGGGGTGCATTACAACTTCTCGCTGCCGGATGATTTCTGGCGTGAACTGGCGCGCATTGAAGGTAATACCCAGTCACTGCAAGACTTTAAGACCGATAAGTACTTCGCCCTAATTCGTAATTTTCGCCGCTATTTCTGGCTGTTAATTCGCCTGTTTGGCGCAGCCCCGGCGGTGTGCCGCAGTTTTGTGCGCGGCCGCGCCCATTCGCTGGAGCCGTTTGGCCGCGACGAAAATACCCTGCACGCACCTTACGCCACGTCGCTGCGCATGGGCGATCTGGGGTATCAGAGCGATGCGCAGAACTCGCTAATTGTTTGTTACAACAACCTTGATAACTACTTAAAAACCTTGTGCGGCGCCATTACCCAGCCGCATCCGGATTATCAGGCGATTGGCGTGACCGATGCCGAGGGCCATTACCGCCAGCTCAATACCAGCTTGCTGCAAATCGAAAACGAGTTTTACAGCACCATTCGCCCTAAGCGCACCACCGCCTCGGGCGAGACAGCGCTGCAGGCGCTGCGCTTGCGCGGAGTTGAATATGTTGAAGTGCGCTGCGTGGATCTAAACCCGTTTGAGCCTTTGGGCGTGTCCAGCGATCAGCTGCATTATCTGGATGCCTTCTTGTTGTTTTGTTTGCTGCAAGATAGCCCCGAAGCAACCGACGCCGAATACACCCACTTGCTCGAGAACCAGAAGCGCGTGGTGTACCGAGGACTTGACCCCGAGCTGACGCTGCACAACGGCCAAGAAGACGTCAGGGCGGCCGATTGGGCAGCGCAATTACAGGTGCAGATTAAGCGCTGCGCGGAGCTTTTAGACAGCGCCTGGGGCATTGATGATTATCGCCGCGCTTTCGCCGCGCAGGAGGATAAACTGGCGGGCCGTGCGGCCACTCCAGCCGAGGCGGTGCTGCAGTCTCTTAAAGAGAATCAGCAAACTTACTACGCCCACACCTTAGAGATGGCCAATCGGCATCGCGAGTATTTTGCGGGCAGAGGGTTAGACGCCGGGCGGCAGGAGCACTTTTGCGAGCTGGCCCGCCAATCACACCAGCGACAAACGGCGGTAGAACAGGCCGACGAGGTCAGCTTTGCGGACTATCTGGAAGCTTATTATCGCCAGTACCGCCGCTGCGGTTGCGAGCAGACAGACCCGGCTGCCGCTACTTCTGCACAATAAGATCGTTAAAGTACACTTCTAGCACATCCGCCTCGCCCTGTTCGGATTCCAGCAGGGCGATAATTTCACTCTTGGCGGTCTCGCGCAGTTGGGCGATGCCCTCTTGGGTGGTGATGGACTCCTCGCTCTGGCGCGAAAACAGCATCACCATTGCATTGCGTAGCAGGGGCATATGATGACGTGCGGCTGCGGCCGTATGAACATCGTTCACTCTTAGTGTCAGTTCGGTTTTTAAATACTTCAGGCGTCCTGCGCCACCGTAATTAACGACAAAGGGTGGCTGCATGGGGATATATATAGACCCTTCCACCTCTTCCTCTTTTTCCTGTGCTGCGGTTACCAGGCTAAGGCTCAGCAACAGTAATCCCAAGGTTAACTTTTTCAGCATGTTTACCACCCTTATTCATTTGCACTCAGCATAGCCACACGCCGTACTTGACTCAAGTTATCGGCCGCGGGAGAGATTACTAAATACCTTGCTCGTGTTACTATGCCGGTCTTATGACGACAGATGATTGTAGAGGGTAGCCATGTTGGAAAACTGTCAGGACGCAAAAGAACGCTGGGGCGGTGTAAGTCAAATTATCGACCGTTGGCTGGCGGAGCGACAGGAAATGCTGGTGCGTTATTGCTCTCTTTCCAACCATCAGAAAAAGCCCGACGACACCCGTGGTGAGACACTACGTACCTTGTGCCAGATTATGGTGGATTATGTCTCGGCGGGGCACTTTGAGGTTTACGACCAGCTCATTAAAGAAGGGCAGGACTTCGGCGATGAGAAAGCGCTTAAAGAAGGTGCTGAGCACTTTAAGGTTGTGGATGCGACCACCGAAGGGATTCTTGATTTTAACGATAAGTATCTGGAAACTGACGACCTCTCAAGCCTTGATGTCGACTTGTCCAACCTGGGCGAAACACTGGAAGCGCGCTTTGCCGCTGAAGACCGCATGATTGCGGTATTGCACAGCGCACACAAAGACTTGGTGGACGAGTAGCTCCATATAAATGCACCCGCTACTTGGGCGGGTGCTACACTTGCCGTGTACACCGAAAAAACGGCGACCCATGTGTAACCTCTTTTGCAAACGTTTTCTTCAACTCTTCCTCTCTGGCCTCTTCGGTTTACTCATCGCTTGCACCCCTGCCCCCAGTGAAAAGCTGGAGGTGGCCGCGCGTAATGTGCAAAGCGCGGCTTTGTCTCGTGATGGTGGTTATACGGTAGTTGGCTCGGCTTATCATGGCGGGAGCTTCTGGTCTTTAACCGATGGCGAGCGTCTGTTTAATTGGAACCATAGCCGTGCTAATGACACCTTAATTCAAGCCAGTGCGATCTCTCCCGATGGCGGTTGGGCCGTGACCGTTGATGAGTTGTCTTTGGTGCTGTGGGATACCGTTAGTGGGCGCAGCGCGGGTTACTGGCGTCTGCCTTCAGAGGCTTTAAGTATTGCTGTGGGTCGCTACGGTAATGTGGCTCTGGTGGGGCTCAGCGATGGGCGAGCGCTGGTGTACGACCTGCGTCGCGGCGGTATTTTGTTGCAGCTTGACCACGATGACCGGGTGAACTCCGTTGCTTTAAGCGATGATTTGGCGGTGATGGTAACCGGAAGTGAAGACGGGCGGGTCAGCGTGTGGGATGCCAACACCGGTAAGCTGCGCCATCAACGACAATACGATGAGCCTGTGCAGCGAGTGGCTCTAAGCGCGGATGGTGCACGGGTGCTGGCGGCTGCAAAATACGACCGAATTGAGGTTTTTACGGCGGCTGATAATCACAGCCTATGGCAGTTACCATTTAATCGTGAACGGGTTAAGCGGGGCTTGAATATCAGTGCGGCTCGCTTTTCCGTGGACGGCCGCTATCTGCTCACCGGCAGGCCCGACGGTTTTGTACAATTGTGGGATATTGATGGCCAGGCCGAGGTCTACACCTGGCAGCTGCCCGAGCGCAAAATGTGGCAACCCAGTGCATCGCCGGTTATGGCGTTAAGCTTTACCCCAAGCCCGGATCAGTACCGGGCGGTGAGTGGCAATGGTTTTGTGTATACCTTGAGTTACTAGCGCCCTGTCCGCAAAGAGACAACCACACGCTTTTGCGCATCAGAAGCCCCCACCTTCACGCATAAAAAAGCCCCGCTTGTAGCAACAAGCGGGGCTTTTTGAGTCGGATCAGAAACGCTTATTCAGCCGCTTCTTCCGCCTCTGGCTCTTCAGCTTTTTCCACTTCCAACAGCTCAACCTGGAAAATCAGGGTGGCGTTAGGTGGAATACCGTGGTTGCCGCCGGGGCCGTAAGCCAAGTCTGATGGGATGTACAGCTCGTATTTCGCGCCAGTTTCCATCAATTGCAGGCCTTCGGTCCAACCTGGGATAACCTGGTTCAGACCAAAAGTGGCCGGGCTGCCACGCTCGTAAGAGCTGTCGAAAACGGTACCGTCAATCAGTGAGCCTTCATAGTGAACCGTAACGGTATCGGTGGCGGCGGGCTTGATGCCATCACCTTCTTCCAGCACTTTGTACTGCAGGCCGGACTCGGTAATTTCTACGCCTTCTTTGGCGGCGTTGTCAGACAGGAACTTCTCGCCGTCTGCTTTATTCTGGTCAGCAATTTCTTTTTGACGTTGCTGCTGCAGCTCCATTTGTTGCTCTTGGAAGGTCTGCATGGTTTCCTGGATTTGCTCTTCGCTTAAACGTGGCTCGGTGCCGTCGCGAACGTCTTTAATCGCCTGGGTGAAGGCTTCCAGCTCGATAGGAACTTCACGTTGCTTGAAGTTGTTGGCCATATTCAGGGCGATGGCGTAGTTAACTTTTTGCTCCAGGGTTTCCAGCTGCACTTCCTTGGCTGGTTGTTCGGTTTCGCCCTGGTTGCAGCCGGCCAGAATTGCCGCCGAGCAGAGCATACCGGTCATCAGTAAACGCTTGTTCATGGTTTTAACTCGTCTTTTTAATGTATTTGTCCACCGCTGTTTCTGGCGGTGATGAATTAGCCCGCCGGATGTCCCGATGGCCCCAAGGGCACACATAGTAACCCATGCAAGAGTCTGTGTGCGTATTCCTGTGCACAATGCGAACTGCCGCAAATGCTGCAGGCATTTAATGCCATAGACTCAGTTGGTGTGGGCGTCGTAATAATTTTCAACGCCCTAGCGCAATTTAAGTTTTGTGGCGTACACATTTGAATGGGATACGTCTACAATAATCGCGGAAAGTTCCCCTTCGATTACCAAATTTGCTCATAAAGGGTTTTACTATGGCTGCCAAGAGGAAATCAGTCTTGTCCGTGGTGCAGTTGGAAAAAGACATCGCCGCGGTCAAAGCCAAGCTGGATAAAGAACGTAAAGCGCAGGTAAGCAGCGCAGAAAAAACCGTGGCTATGGCCACCAAGAAGCTGGCTGCTGCTAAAAAGAAAGAGGCAACGCTGCGCGCGCGCAAGCAAGCCGCTGCTAAGGCCGGTAAGACCGCCGCAGCCCAAAAACGGTTAGACAAGGCCGGCACGGCATTACAAGAGCAACAAACCGAGGTCAACGCCCTGCGCGCCGATCTGGACAGCGCCAAACAGACGTTGGCCGAAGCTCGCAAACAGCAAAAGTACGCTCAAGAGCAGGCCAAGCTGCAGGCTAAAGCCGAGCGTGAGCTAAACGCAAAACTGAAGAAAAGCGCTGCAACGGGCACGCGCAAAGCCAAGAAGCGCCCGGTCAAAGCTGCGGCCAGCGCGAAAAAGGCTGCGGTGAAGGCAGAGTCAGCCACTGCCGCCGAGGCCGCGCCGAAAAAAGCGGCTGTGAAAAAAAGCGCTCCTAAAAAGGCCGCCGCCAAAAAAGCAGCGCCTAAAAAGCCCACAGCTAAAAAAGCGGTGACTAAAAAAACACCGACGGCGAAAAAAGCTCCGGCTAAAGCTGCTCCGCAAACTGCCGAGCCTAAACCGGCTCCTGTTGCACCACCGGCTCAGGTTAACGAGACGCCCGAACCGCCAAAAGAAGATCTGGCTCCCAATCCATTGCCCAGCCATATAGGTACCCATGTGATTGAGCCGGTAGAAGAGGGTAAATTGAAACCCGAGCCTGTGCCCGATGCTCCCGCCGCGCCGAAAACCGGCAGTTTGTTTGACGATGACTTCCATCGTTAACGGTATATTGCCTTACCATCAAAAAAGCCCCGCCTCTCAGGTGGGGCTTTTTTTCGATTAAGCGTTTGTGGCGGTTGTGAGTGAGTCCACACAGGCCTCCCGCCAGAAATTGAGGGTTGCGCTGTCCACCTGCAGTGACTGTAGGTAAGCCTCGGCATGTCTGATGGCGCAGGCCTGAGCGCAGGGTTTGGGGGCCAAGCCCTCCAGTTGTTGCAGTAATTGCTGCTCGGCTTCAAGCTCGGAGTCTTTGATGTGCTGGCGCAATTCACCCTTGTACGGTGTGATTTTAAGCGCGCGCCGGGCGGTGCGCAGTGGGGTGATGATATTGCTCTGCCAGTGCCGGGCCTGTTGCTCAGCTTGTTTGGCTTGTGATTCTGTTAAGGCCCGGCCGGTGCTGTCGAGCCACTGATAAAACAGCAGCAGCGGCACATTGGCTTGCCAGTCGTCCTGCAGTTGCAGGCAGAGTGACTCCACGCTCTTTTGGCTGTAGAGGCGAACGGCAAAATTCCACAGTGAGTCCGGCATAAAAATTCCAGTGGGCAAGTAAGACGGCATTCCTTAGAATGCGCCCATGATTACACTCGATTCTATCAGTTTGCAGCGCGGCGCTAAGTTTCTTTTAACCGAAGCCGAGCTGACTATTTTCCCCGGCCAGAAGCTGGGTCTTATTGGCTCCAACGGCAGTGGTAAATCCTCGCTGTTTAAAATGTTGTTGGGTGAACTCGGCAGCGACAGTGGCCGGGTGGACATTCCCAAACAGTGGCGGCTGTCGCACATGGCTCAAGAGGTGGCCGATACCGAGCGCAGTGCGCTGGATTATGTGCTGGACGGCGATGATGCCTTGCGGGTGCTGGAGCAAAAAATTGCCCGCTGCGAGGACGACGGCGAAACCTTGGCAAGCTTATACGCCGAGCTGGAACAGCTGGATGGCTACACCGCCAAAGCGCGGGCGGCACAATTGTTAAGCGGCCTGGGCTTTGCTACCGGCGATCACCAGCGTGCGGTGAGTGATTTTTCCGGCGGCTGGCGCATTCGCTTGAACCTGGCGCGTGCACTGATGTGCCCATCTGACTTGCTGCTGCTGGATGAGCCCACCAACCACCTGGATTTAGACGCTACCCTGTGGCTTGAGCAGTGGCTGCAGGCCTACGCTGGCACCTTGCTGATTATCTCTCACGACCGGGATTTTCTCGACAACGTAGTAGGGCGTATTGTCAGTATCGAAAACGAAAAGCTGGTTGGCTACACCGGCAATTACTCTGGCTACGAGCGTCAGCGTGCCGAGCGCCTTGCTCAGCAACAAGCGGCTTTTGAAAAGCAGCAGGAAAAGGTCGCCCACCTGGAAAACTACATTCGCCGCTTTCGTGCCAAGGCTACCAAGGCCAAGCAGGCCCAGAGCCGGGTTAAGCAGTTGGAGCGCATGGAAGCCATTGCTCCGGCCCACGTGGACTCGCCGTTCACCTTTACTTTCACCGCCTCGGATAAAGTCTCGGACCCTTTAATCGTGCTGCGGGACATGGACATTGGCTACCCCGGCCGCGCGGTGTTATCCAAGGTAGGGCTCAATATCGCTCCGGCCCAGCGCATCGGCTTGCTGGGCCCTAATGGCGCGGGTAAATCCAGTTTAATCAAAACCTTAGCGAATACCCTCGAGCCGTTAACCGGCGAGCGGGTAACGGGCGAGCACTTTCGCCTGGGCTATTTTGCTCAGCATCAGCTGGAGGCGCTCGATTTATCCGCCTCGCCCGCGTTGCATATTCAGCGCATTAGCCCTGAGGCGAGCGAGCAGAAAATCCGCAACTTCTTGGGTGGTTTTGACTTTCAGGGCGATCGTGCCTTTGAGCCGATTCATCATTTTTCCGGTGGCGAAAAAGCGCGCCTGGCGCTGGCATTGATCGCCTGGCGCGAGCCCAATGTGCTGCTGTTGGACGAGCCCACGAACCATTTGGATTTAGAGATGCGCCAGGCACTGACCATGGCGCTGCAGGACTTTGACGGGGCCGTGATTGTGGTGTCCCACGACAGGCACCTATTGCGCAATACGGTGGACGAATGGTTGTTAGTCGCCGATGGCAAAGTCAGCGAATTTGATGGCACGCTGGAGGATTATCATCACTGGCTGACTGAGCACAACCGGCGCTCGCAGGCGCCTGGCGAGGCGAAGCCTAAGGCCCGCGAGGATGCTGCCAGCAAACCTGTTTCCGGCGACAAAAAAGCCCAGCGTCAGCAGGCAGCGGCGCGGCGCGAACAACTCAAGCCGCTTACCAATCGGATTAAAAAGCTTGAGTCCCAGATGGAAAAACTCAATAAGCAGTTGGCTCAAGTCGAAGAGCAACTGGCCGATACCTCTCTTTACGACGACAGTGAGAAAGATCGCCTGCAGGAGTTACTACAACAGCAAGCGGATTGTCGCCAACAGTTAGATGACAGCGAAGAGCAGTGGCTGGAAGCTCAGGAAGAGCTAGAAGCACTCGGCGGCGCGTAAACTCTCCTATACTGATTAAAAACAAGCATTGCGCGAAGTGTGAACTTTACGCAGGACTTTTTGACCCTTAAAGAAGGCATTAAATGATGAAGTGGATAACGCACAGCGTACAAGTGCGCCTAATGGTTGTGGTGGGCCTGGGGCTTGGCGGCTTACTGCTGGCCGCCGAAATTGCCATCTCTATGCTGAACACACAGCTTGCCAACTACAATCAGTTGATCGAGCGCAATGTGGCCCAAGAGCGTGCCATCAATGAGATCAACTTTGATTTTAAAGTGCAGGTGCAGGAGTGGAAAAACGTTCTGTTGCGTGGCGCCGATACCCAGCAGCGTGAGAAATACTGGACCCGCTTTGTGAACAACCACGAGCAAATTCAAACGCGCGGTGCGGCTTTATTGCAACAACTGCAGGCGGGCACCAGTGCCGAATTATTACGCCAGTTTTTAAGCGTTCACAAAACCGCTTACGGCCAGTATCAAACCGGGCTCAATGCGTTTATTGCTTCAGGCTTTAACGCCCAGGCTGGTGACGAGGCGGTTTCGGGCATTGACCGCGAGCCCAGCCGCTTATTGGCTGAGGCGGCCGACACCATTAAAAATGAAGTTGCAGCGGCATCCAAAGCGGTGCAAAGCACCAGTGCACAGGTGTCTTTTTGGTCTCAGGTAGTGATTTTTGTTGTGGCTATTATGGTGCTTGCATGCCTATGGTTATTGCTTAGCAGCAGTTTAATCAAACCCTTGCAAGCGGTGATGGGGCATATTCGAGTGATGGCGGGCGGCGATTTTTCTCGCGCGTTTCATTTGCGCCGTAATGATGAACTGGGCCAGTTGGGTGAAAACCTGCAGCAGATGCAGGAGGAAGTTCGTCAGGTGGTGCATTCGGTGCAGCAAACCTCGGGCCAGTTGGGTGAAGCGTCTGTTCAAATCAATCAAACCGCCAGCGATATCGCCCGGCACATTAGCGAAACCGAGCATTCCACCGACCAGGTGGCAGCGGCCGTCAACGAAATGTCTTCCACCGTGCAAGAGGTTGCCAGTAATGCATCCGGCGCCGCAAATGCGGCAGGCGAAGCTGACATGGGGGCAAAGCAGGGGCTGGGCATGATGGAACAAACCATTGCCTCTATCAGTGAATTGTCCTCGCAAGTGGACGAAGTCAGCGGTGCCATGACCCAGTTGGAAAGTGAAACCGATCGTATCGGTCATGTGCTGGGGGTGATCAAAGGCATTGCCGAGCAGACCAACTTATTAGCTCTAAACGCAGCCATTGAAGCGGCGCGTGCCGGTGAGCAGGGCCGCGGTTTTGCGGTGGTGGCCGATGAGGTACGCGCATTGGCTCAGCGTACCCAAGAGTCCACCGCTGAAATTCAGGAAATTATTGAGGCGGTACAGCAGGGGGCCTCGGGCGCTACCCAGGCGATGGAAATTGGCCGCGAAAAAACCCAGCGTACGGTCGAGCTTGTGAGTGAAACCGGTGAGTCCATTCGCGCAATTTCTACTGCTATTGCCAGCATTGTGGATATGAACACCCAAATTGCCACCGCCGCCGAAGAGCAAAGCTACGCGGCCGAAGAAATTAACAAAAATGTTGCTAACGTCGTGACCATGGTGCAGCACGCCAATGAAAGCGCGCGCCAGTCGACGCAAACCGCCAATAAGTTGGATGCTTCGGCAAAAACACTGTCGGATCAGATCGAGCACTTTACGGTATAAAAATCACCCTTTGCCAAGGAGGGCAGGGCCGGTTCGTAACTTCTGTAAACTGAGTTATGCACAGGTAAAATAGTGTATAAAAGCAGACTCTCGACCCTTCTTTCGCTTTCTATTCTCTACAATAGCCTTCCACTTTTCGCAAACGTAACCGTTTTATGAATTTATTTTCCTCACGTAGAGCACTGACGTTAATAGTGCTTGCGTTGCTTGGTTTAATTCTGGCGTCTTCGCTAAGCTATCACTATGTGTTTTCTAAGTCTGCGCGACCGGATTATATATGGCATCAAGTAAAGCGCGGATCACTTGAAAACGTCATTGCGGCCAGCGGCACTCTGGAGCCTAAAGACTATGTTGAAGTCGGCGCGCAGGTGTCGGGCCAGCTGGAGAGCTTGGCGGTGGATGTGGGCGACGTGGTTAAGCGCGAACAGCTGCTGGCGGAAATTGACGCTACGGTGTTTGAAACCAAGGTGATGAGCGCTGAAGCCAGCCTTGAAAATAAACGCGCCCAGTTGGAGAAGCTGTTTGCTGAGCAGTATTTATCCGAAGAGCGGCTGGAAAGAAACTCTCATCTGTTTACACAAAATGCTATCAGCCGCGATACCTTAACCGCCAGTGAAACCGAGGTGAAAGGTTTAAAGGCCAGCATTCGTGCCATGCAGGCGCAAATTAAAGCGGATACCGCGTCCCTGGATGGTGATAAAGCCACCCTCAACTACGCCAAAATATACGCGCCCATGGACGGCACAGTGGTATCAATTGCTGTACGTGAAGGACAAACCCTGAACGCCAATCAAAGCGCCCCGCTGATTATGAAAATTGCCGATTTGTCGGTGCTGACCCTGCGCACCGAGGTTTCTGAGGCGGATGTCACGCGAATTTATCCGGGTATGCCGGTGTATTTTTCTACGTTGGGCGCACCTGAAGAGCGCTGGTACTCAACGGTGCGCCAAATTTTGCCTACGCCTGAAATTGTTAACGAAGTGGTGCTGTATCAGGTTCTAATTGATATTGAAAATAAAGACTCGCGGCTGATGGACTCCATGACCGCGCAGGTGTTCTTTATTGAAGATCAGGCCGAAAATGTATTAACCGTACCGGCAGGTGCCCTGCGGCGCGGCCCCGGTGGCCCGGGGGTGCTAAAGCAAACCGCAAGTGGTACCGAGCGGGTCGCTGTAAAACTGGGCATGCGCACTCGTACCCAGGTGGAAATTGCCGAGGGGCTGAATGAAGGCGATGTCGTAGTGGCCGGTATCCGCAACCCGGAAACCGGTGCGGTCGAGGAAAACCGTCGTGGACCTATGGGTGGGCCCCCCGGAGGTCGCCGTGGCTTCTAAGGCGCTGATAAAACTATCGGGTATCGGGCGCTTTTATCAGTTAGGTGAAACTCGGGTTGATGCACTAAAGGATGTGTCGCTCACCATTGAGCGCGGTGAGTTTGTCGCCATTATGGGGCAATCCGGCTCGGGTAAATCCACCCTGATGAATATTCTTGGCTGCCTGGATCAGCCATCGTCTGGCACCTACGAAGTTGACGGTATTAACGTCGCAGGCCTGAACGCCGATGAACTCTCGGCGCTGCGCTTAAATACCTTTGGCTTTGTTTTTCAGCGCTATCAACTGTTAGCCAACATTAACGCGTTGGATAACGTTGCCATGCCCGGCATTTACAAAGGGCAAGAAAAACAAGCCCGCACAGAGCGTGCGCAGCAACTATTGCAAAAGCTGGGCATGGGCGAGCGCGCTCATCACAAACCCAGTGAATTATCCGGCGGCCAACAGCAGCGTGTGTCTATTGCTCGCGCGTTGATTAACGGCGCCGAGGTGATTCTGGCGGACGAGCCCACCGGCGCCTTGGACAGCCAGAGCGGCGAACAAGTGCTCGCCCTGTTGCAAGAACTCAATCGCGAAGGTGTGACGGTTATTTTGATCACTCACGACCGTGGCATTGCCGAACACGCCGAGCGCGTCGTCTCGTTTAAAGACGGGCAGCTTATCGACGATACCGCCGCTGAAAAAACCAACCCTGTGCAGCGCCCAGGCGCGCCGGAAAAAGTACGCGTATTTCCCAGTATCAGTGTGTTTGAGTCAGCGCGCATTGCGCTTGCTTCTTTACGGGTAAATTTGTTTCGCACCTTGCTGACGCTGCTGGGCATTATTATTGGTGTTGCCAGTGTGGTGCTCATGATTGCCATTGGTGAGGGGGGTAAAGCCGAGGTGCTGGATCGCATTGAAGCGATTGGTACGAATTTAATTTCGGTTCGCCCCGGTGGCCCCAATATGCGCCGAGGTAACGACAGCATTGCCACCTTGGTTGTGGAGGATGCCGAAGCCATTGAAAAGCTTTCTGGTGTTCGCGCTGTAGCACCGGAAAGAAACTCGCGTTCTACGCTGCGTTATGGCAATAAAGATTACTCTGGTCGAATTAAGGGCACCACCCCCGACTATTTTACGGTGCACGATTGGGAGCTGTCGCAAGGTGTATTCTTCAGCGATGAAGATGTAAATGATTATGCCTCGGTCATGGTGGTGGGTAATACCATTGCCGAGAGTTTGTTTGAGCCGGGCGACAACCCCATTGGCCGTTTTGTGTTAGTCAACAAAGCGCCTTACCAGATTATCGGCTTGCTCAAAGCCAAGGGCGCCGATCCGTCGGGTGAGGACAGAGATGATGAAGTGCTTATTCCCCTCACCACCGCGCGACTGAAAATGTTTGGCAGCGCTCACTTAAGCAGTATTACCTTGCAGGCGACCGACACCGAAGCGGCATCGCGTTTGGAGTCCGAAGTGGAAGCTTTGTTGTTCGCACGCCATCAGGCGGAAGATGTTCAGGTACGCTCTACCGAATCTTTGGTGCAGGCGGTCACGGCGGCGCAAAACACCTTAACGTTTTTGCTCGGATCTATCGCAGCCATCTCGCTATTGGTTGGCGGTATTGGTGTGATGAACATTATGCTGGTCAATGTGACTGAACGCCGCCGTGAAATCGGACTTCGCATTGCCACTGGTGCTAAGCCTTCGGATATTTTGCGTCAGTTTAATATCGAGGCTTTAGTGGTGTGCTTTTTAGGTGGTGTGCTTGGGATAGTGATTGGGTTTTCCGGGGCGTTAATCGCACGATTTTTTGATGTTGCCATTGCGTTTACGTTATTGCCCGCGGCACTGGCATTCGCCACCTCTATTGCGGTAGGTTTGGTATTTGGTTTTATCCCCGCACGTAAAGCCGCGCGCTTAAATCCTATTACGGCATTGGCTGAGGAGTAACCGATGAAATTGCGAGTATGGTTTTCCTGTCTTGCCCTAAGTGCCTGTGCATTTAATCCGCAACAACATACCCCTGAAGAGTTGGCGGCCGTAGCCTATCAAAACGCGTTAAGCGGGCGCGAGCTCACGCTGCTAACGCAAAATACCTGGAACGATTTTTTGCCCACAGAGTTGCAGCAGTATTTGGCGCAGCTACAAAGCAATAACCTGGATTTGCAAATGGCGCAATTACGGGTTGAGCGCGCCCGCGAGATGTTAACTTCGGCGCATGCGGGCAATTGGCCGCGCGCGAGTGCGTCGCTAAGCAACAGCGACAGCTACGACGATACTGGCCATACGGGTAATGGCAGTGGTTTGAATTTTAGCGCCAGCTATACCGTTGATTTGTGGGGCGAACGCGCTGCGCAAATCAGTCAGCGCGAAACCCAGCTGCAAGTGGCCAAGTGGGAAGAGCGTGCCAGCTTTATTGCGTTGCAGGCGCAGTTTATCCGCACTTATTTCGATACGTTGAGTTTGCAATCGCTATATGAGGTGGCTGAGCAAAACCTGGACGCCAGTGTAAAGCTATTGAATTTATTTCAGCTGATCTACGATTCAGGCGGTGCCTCTGGCTTAGAACTGCGCCAGCAGAAAAATCTGGTACTAAACGCACGCAATAAATTGGTGAGCTTGCAAAGCGAGTTGGCCATTAACCGCCGGGCGCTAGCCGTTATGTTAGGCCGCCTAGATTTGCAAACCCCCACGCTGCAAACTAGCTTTGACGATCTAACCCTACCGCAACTGGCCTCGGTACAAAGCGCGCAGCTTTTGCAACAGCGCCCCGACGTACAGATTGCTACCTTGGCACTGGCGGAAAACCAGGCACTGATCCACCAGGCCAAAACCGCCCGCTGGCCGGATTTAACCTTGAGCTTAAGCTGGGGTATCGACGACATACTGGCCGGTGGCAGCGAATGGGCCGCCAGTATTCGCGAGGCGACATCGCTGTTGCTGTTTGACGGCGGCCAGACCCGTGCGCAAATCCGCTTGGCCGAGCTGGATGCCGACATTGATTACGCGAGCTATCAATACACCTTGGCAGACGCTTATCGCGACACCATTGATCAGCTGGAAAGACAGCGCCTGCGAGAGCAGCAGTTGGATATCGCGCGGGATAAATTCGCCAACAACCGCACGTTGTATGATATTTCCAACGCGCGCTTCGAGGCGGGCGATACTGACTTTTTAAATTTACTCTTGGCGCAGCAAAGCTGGTTTAGCGCCCAAGAAGATTTAGTGGCCAGCAAGCTGGATTATCTGTTAGCGCTGGTCAATGTGTACGAGGCCATGGGGTCGGCGCCAGCGCTGGTCGAGTTCGACAGCTGAGCGGATACTCTTCTCCGTCGAGGTTTTAATGGCTGATCCTAGCGGTCACAATTGTTGCAGGCATCACGCGTAAGCCGACAACCCCAACCTGAGCGTGGGGCCGGACTCCACCGCCCGGTAAGCGGCGATAGGGGCTGGTAAATCCTCTGGGGCTGTATGCTCTGGTTTTAGCGATTCCCAGTAGTCGAGGGCGCTGCGCAAATCGGTAAAGGCAAAGCGGCCGTTGTTAGATGGATTGTTGGGTGGGCTATTTGCGTCTGGCTGAGCACTGGCCCCGCGCTCTACAACGTTCAGCTCGTGGTTTAGTTCGCGCTCAGCGGCAGAGCCTCCACCTCCGTCTTCCCGGCCGCGCTGCAGCAATTGCTGCACGGCGATGTCCAGTGCTTGCGGATCAAATAAACCCGCCTCCAACAGCTCGCCTTCCAGCGGGACTAACGACTCTTTGCTTTCGCCTTTTCTCGCGGATTCGGGCTGATTAACCGGCCGCGCTCGCTCGCCCTGCTGCACGGGTTCGCTGGCTTGAATACGATTCGATACCGGATTCTGTAGCGGATAAAGGCTGGTGTTAGGCAGGTGTGGTAGTTTCAAAGCAGTGGTTACAGTCGGGCCATGGGTGGCTAATTATTGCACAAGTCATGTGCTGATTCACAGACCGTTTATCGGCCTCTTGCAGCCCGCCAGTGGTCGCGTATATTAGCCCGCAAAGTAACTACCCAGGGGTGATAAATGCAACAGCGATTAACCGCAATTCTTATTTGCTTATTGTGCTTTCACTCCGTCCAAGCCTACGAGCCAAGCCCGCAGGAGCGTGAGCTTGCTCAAGCAACAGCCTTGCAATACATCCAGCACCTTAATGCTGGCGAGTATCGCGAAGCCTATAACATGCACAGCGAATTGCTGAACCAACGTATGAATTACGAACGTTTTGCCAAAAGCCAAACCGCGTTCAGCGACAGCTCCGGCAAAAGTCTGAGCGATACATTGATCGGCGCCAACTGGCAGTTGGACCCCGCCAAAGCGCCAACAAAAGGCTTCTACGTTGAGTATGAGTTTGCCTGTGAATATCAGTATTTAAAACCTTGCGAGCAAACGCTGGTGCTCTATTCAGAGTTGGGCGAGCGGTTTAGGGTGATGCGCCACAGCAGAAGCTATGTGAACACGCAAACAGGCAAGCGTGCGGGCAAGTATATAGCGAAGCCCGGAAACTTCTCACGCCTGTGATTGTGCTGGTGCACGCAGGCCAATTAAATTACCAAAGGGGTCCATTAGCTGGCAGATGACCTGGTTATCTTCTATGTCTAAAGGGCCTCTATAGAGTTTTGCGCCTAGCGCCGTCAATTTCATCACGGCCTCTTCCAGATTATCCGTTTGCCAATAGAGTACGGTGCCGGAAGGTGCGCTGTTCACCTTGTGGTCGGCCTGAACTATTTCCAGTGTGATTCCGCCAACGCTCAAGGCGCTAAAGTCGCGCTCGGGCAGGTCGTTGGACGCGCGAACGCCGTCCCAGGCAATAGCCGCGAGTCAGGGGGCAAAGTGTATTCTTATTCGCCAGTAAAGCCGCTATGCCATAATCGCCACAGGCTCACACGGGCCTGAAGGCACGAATGATCCGCTCGCATCACACACTCGTAAAGCTCTATTTATCGGGAGAATCTGCATGGTTTTTGGCAGGCTACTGGAACGCACCGGAAGGGGTTTTATTGTTATGAGTGTACTGGCCTGGCTGACCGGTTGCAGTGGCACAGATGTGCTGAATGCCTTAGGCCGAGCGCCGCATTACCAAAGCGCAACCGATATTGCCTACGGCCAACACCCGCGACAGACTTTGGATATTTACTCGCCCCGCAGTGATGCCAACGGCTGCACCGTGATGTTTGTCTATGGCGGTAGCTGGGACAGTGGCAAGAAGGAGCAGTATGGTTTTGTCGGTGCGGCTTTGGCTCGCAAAGGCTACACGGTGATTGTGCCCGATTATCGATTGTACCCGGAGGTAACCTACCCCGCGTTTGTGCAGGATATCGCCAAAGCTATTGCCAGTGAGAAAGTGCAAAACCTGTTGGCTGGTAAGCCATTGGTTCTAATGGGCCATTCAGCGGGCGCGATGATTGCGGGGTTAATCAGTTACGACCCAGAGTATTTACAGGCGGAGGGTTTATCCCGCGAGCAGATTGCGCGCTATATTTCTCTGGCTGGGCCGCACGACTATTTTCTGCCTACCGAAAAGCCTCAGTGGACGCGAATATTCGGGGAGGATCAAAACCGCCAGGTTGATGCCCTGACGGTGAATCATATTCATCCGAACAACCCGCCTACCCTGATTTTGCACGGTGCGGACGATGAAACCGTCACGCCTAAATCTGCTTTGTCGTTAGAGAAAAAGCTACGCGAGGCGCGGGTAGAAGTAACGCAAAAAACCTACGAAGGTGTGAGCCACGTTAAGCTGGTGGCAGCCATGGGAAGGCCGTTGGGATTTTTAGCGCCAACTACAGAGGATATCGACACGTTTTTACAGCCGTTGTGTGCTGAATAACGCACGCAGTTTTTGAAGCTGTGGACTGGTTGTAAGGATGTACCGGAAGCCCCTACGACGTATTCGGGCAAGAAACGAAGGGGCTCCGGTATTCACGTTAACGGCCAAAGCCGTCAGAAGTTAAGCCTTTAATGGGCTTTAGTTCTTATTTTTCATCGCCTGCTGCAAAAGCGCGCCCATACTGCCCATGGAGGCCTGCTGGGGTTTGTTGCCGCCTTGCTTGCGCTGGCCCTGTTTGCCCGGCTGTCGGCGAGGTTTGTTGTCACCACCGGTCTTCTCTCCAGGGGTGTCGTCCAGGCGCATCGACAGGCCGATGCGTTTGCGGTCCACATCCACCTCCATCACCTTGGCTTTAACAATATCACCGGCTTTCACCACTTCGCGGGGATCTTTCACAAACGTGTTAGATAGTGCCGAGATATGCACCAAACCGTCCTGATGAACGCCGACATCCACAAAGGCCCCAAAGTTGGTCACATTGGTAACTGTGCCTTCCAGAATCATCCCCGGCTCCAGGTCTTTAATGGTGTCTACACCTTCTTTAAAAGCGGCGGTGCGAAACTCTGGGCGGGGGTCGCGGCCGGGTTTGTCCAGCTCTTTCAGGATGTCGGTAATGGTGGGCACACCAAACTGTTCGGTCACGTAATCCTGCGCCTTCAGACTGCCTAAAAAGCCCGAGTCGCCTACCAGGCCTTTAACATCGCGCTGATTTTTCTCGGCAATGGCCTCCACCACGCTGTAGGTTTCCGGGTGCACCGCCGAGGCGTCCAGGGGGTTATCGCCGCCGCTGATGCGCAAGAAACCCGCCGCTTGTTCAAAAGTCTTGGCGCCAAATCGCGTTACGTCTTTGAGTTGGTTACGGCTGGTAAAAGCGCCATTTTTGTCTCTAAATTCGACGATATTGTTGGCAAGGGACGCGTTCAAGCCCGAAACCCGTGCCAGCAGTGCGGCGGAGGCGGTGTTTACCTCTACCCCAACGGCGTTTACACAGTCTTCCACCACCGCATCCAGCGAGCGGGCCAGCTGGGTTTGCGAGACATCGTGCTGATATTGACCCACGCCGATGGATTTGGGGTCGATTTTCACCAGTTCGGCCAGTGGGTCTTGCAGGCGGCGGGCGATGGAAATGGCGCCGCGAATGGTTACGTCCAAATCCGGAAATTCTTTGGCGGCAAATTCCGAGGCCGAGTAAACCGAGGCGCCGGATTCGTTCACCATCACCGGGCGGGCCTTCAGCTCGGGCTGTTTTTTTAGCATGTCTTTAACGAACTTTTCCGTCTCGCGGCTGGCGGTGCCATTGCCGATGGCGATCAGCTCGACATCGTATTTTTGGCATAGGTTAGTAAGTACTTTCTCCGCCTCGGCGACTTTATTTTGCGGGGCGGTCGGGAAAATAGCGCCGTGATCCAGCACCTTGCCGGTGGCGTCCACCACTGCGACTTTCACCCCGGTGCGCAGGCCCGGGTCCAGGCCGATGGTGGCCTTTTGCCCCGCGGGCGCCGCCAGCAGCAGGTCGTTCAGGTTGCTGGCAAATACCTTAATGGCGTCCTCTTCTGCGCGGTCACGCAGCTCGCCCAGCAGATCGGTTTCCAAATGGGTGAGCAATTTAACGCGCCAGGTCCAGCGCACCACTTCCGCTAGCCATTTATCGGCGGCTCGGCCCTGATCGCGAACATCCCAGTGCTCGGCCACCATCACCTCGCAGGGGTGAGTGGCGCCCGGTTCCTGCTCGCCCAGGGTAATAGCGATGGTGAGCACGCCTTCGTTGCGGCCTCGGAACATGGCCAGAGCCCGGTGCGACGGGGTGCTTTTCAGGGCTTCGTCGTGTTCAAAGTAGTCGCGGAATTTCTGTACATCCTGTGATTTATCGTCTTCTTTACCCGTGGCGGCGCGGCTGGAAATTAACGCTTCACGCTGCAAAAAGCCGCGAAGTTTGCCCAAAAGCTCGGCATCTTCGCTGAACTTTTCCATCAGGATATATTTGGCTCCGTCCAGTGCGGCCTTGGTGTCGTCAATCTTATGCTCGGGGTTGAGGTATTTGGCGGCCTCGGCTTCAGGCTCCAGTGTTGGGTCTTGCAGCAGGGCGTCGGCCAGCGGCTGCAGGCCCGCTTCAATGGCAATCTGACCCTTGGTGCGGCGTTTGGGTTTGTACGGCAGGTACAAATCTTCCAGTCGTGTTTTGGTGTCGGCGGCGCGAATGTCGTTTTCAAGCTCGGGGGTGAGCTTGTCTTGCTCGGCAATGCTTTTCAGGATGGCGTCCCGGCGGTCTTCCATTTCGCGTAAATAACGCAGTCGCTCTTCCAGGGTGCGCATCTGGGTGTCGTCTAGCCCGCCGGTGACTTCTTTACGGTAGCGGGAAATAAACGGCACGGTGGCGCCTTCATCCAGCAGCGCCACGGCGGCGTCTACCTGTTGTTCGCGAATGCTCAGCTCGTCGGCAATGCGTTGAAAAATACTGCTCATGTAAGTTTCTCTGTTGGACATTTTCGGTCGCCGCACAGCGGTCTTAGGGCTTATGGAGTCAGGCCCCAGCGCATTATGCGCAAATCCGCGACCTATTACAGTCTTGAATTCCTCTGCATTCTGTGTCTTTTGCGCACGGCCACATTCTCATTCTTGCCATGATCTGACTTGCCATGTCCTGATATGGTGTTATAGTCAAATATAACAGTATATTTTTATTTGAGCGGAGTTTGCATGCAGTGGCGCGATGACCAGCCCATTTACCGGCAACTGTACCAGCGTATGGTGGCGTCGATTGTCGCCGGGGATATTGCCCCAGGCGAAGCCCTGCCATCGGTGCGACAGGTATCGGCGGATTACCAAATTAATCATCTCACCGTCGCCAAGGCATACCAGGCGTTGGTGGATGAGCAGTTGGTCGAAAAACGCCGCGGCCTGGGGATGTTTGTTTGCGAGGGCGCGGATGAACATTTACGTGAACGCGAGCGAGATGTGTTTTTGCAACAACTGCCTGAGCTGGTGGCACAGGCAAAGCGTTTGGGAATGGATAAAAACACCTTGGTGCAAGCCATTAAAAACCTGAAGGAGGAGTCGTGAACCGGGTCATAAAAACAGCGGGACTCAGCAAACGTTTCGGTAAGAAGCGGGTGCTTAACCAAGTGGATTTGGACATTGGCAGCGGCAAAATTGTAGGGCTCATCGGCCCCAACGGTGCGGGTAAAACCACCTTGCTGCAATCGCTACTGGGCCTTTGTGTGGCTGACGGGGAGATTGACGTTCTGGGCTTTGACCCCCGGCGTGAGCGAGCCAAAATGCTGGAGCAGGTGTGTTTTATTGCCGATACGGCAACACTGCCACGCTGGATGACGGTGAAGCAGACGCTGCGCTACGTAGCGGATGTGCACCCCAATTTTAACGAAGCCAGGGCGCGGGATTTTCTGGCAAAAACGTCTGTGTCTTTATCCAGCCGGATTCGCAGTTTGTCCAAGGGCATGGTGACGCAGCTGCATCTGGCGCTGGTTATGGCCATCGATGCCAAACTGCTGGTGCTTGATGAGCCCACCTTGGGGTTGGATTTACTGTATCGGCGCACCTTTTACGATGCCCTGTTGAATGATTACTACGACGAGGGGAAAACCATTGTTATCACCACCCATCAGGTGGAAGAAATTGAGCACCTGCTGACCGATGTGATGTTTATTGTCGCCGGCGACATTGTGCTTAATAGTACCGTGGACGATTTTGAGGCGCGCTTTACCAAGGTGTCGGTTAATAGTGACAAACTGGACCAAGCACAGGCGCTCGGCCCCATTGGCGAAATTAAGACGCTGGGCACTAAGCAGTATTTATTTGATGGCGTTGAGCGCTCGAGATTGGAGCCGCTGGGCAGTATTGCTCGCGCCTCTTTGGCCGAGGTGTTTGTCGCCAAAGCGACACAGGGAGGTGTGGCATGAACCGGGTGATTGCGCAATTGCGTCGCGAGTATTGGGAGAACCCGGGGCATCTGCTAAAGGTGCCGTTTTGGCTGGCGGTTTTTATTATTTTATTTTCGGTGATGTCCACCTATTCACTGTTTCAGCACGCTGATATATCGATGGATATGAATGTTGATATTGATTTGCCGTGGAAAAAAGAGGTGGCGACGAACAACAGCGCTGACGGCCCCAATATTCTTGAAAAGCTGGCGCACGTCCAGTACATCATTTACCTGATTTTTACCGTGGTCGCGTTGATCAATATGTTCAGCTACAGCTTGGCCGCACTGCTGACCGACAGGCAGGACCGCAGTGTGCTGTTTTTCAAATCTATGCCCGTGTCGGAATGGGTGGTGGTGACGGCCAAATTATTCATTGCGGTCTTGGCCATTCCCTTGATGTATTGGTTGGCCGCGTTCATTACCACGCTGGTGTTCAGCACTCTTACGGTGGTGCTGGGCACGACGTCATTGTCTTTGGATGCCTTCTCTCTGTGGTCCGCCATGGATGCGGTGGCGGTGGGGGCGACCAGCTTTGTTTATTTACTCTTGGCAGCGCTGTGGGGGCTGCCGCTGTTTAGTGTGCTGTTGTTGTTTTCGGCCTGGAGTAAAAAGCACCCCCTGGGGAATTTACTGTTGTTGTTGCTGGTGGTGTGGTTTATCGAGAATTTGCTGTTAGGCCAAAGCATTGTGCTCAGCGGGCTGGGCGATTATCTGAGTGGTTTTGCGATCGATGGGCTCGAAGGGTCGAGCGAACCGCAACGCTTTAGTGCTGCAATAGGTGAGTTGTTTACCCGCCCCGGTTTGTATGTGGGGTGGATGGTGGCCGCTGGGGCCCTGTGGATGGCGGTATTTCTGCGCAACCGACGTTTTGAAATTTAGGAGGGCGAGGTGAAGCGCTCAGTGTTGCGGGTAGTATTGCTTTTGACGATGTTTGTACCGATCAGCTCAATGGCCGAAGCGTACTCGCCGATCTGGGCTGTGGATATAGCTGACCTTGTCGAGGCAGACGTGTGGCGGTGGGATGGGCGAAACTTGGGCTCCGAGTGGTGGTCAGTACTGCAACAATGGCTCGGGCAACTGCTAAGCCAGGTCAGTTTTTCCTCTGCCGAGGTGGAGTTGGAAGCGACCAGCTGGCGCACATCGGCGGATGTAGTTCTGCTGCGCGGTGCTCAGCTCAGCTTGGTGTTCGCTTTGGGTATTATCCTTTTGGCGATCAGGGAGTTTCGTAAATGGTAACAAGAGCATTGAGCGGTATTGCGTTAGCTTTCGTCACGACGGCGGTACAAGCAGAACCCTTAGATGATCTAACCAACGCCCTTTTGCGGTTAAGCCAGCCAGCGCAAGGGCGGTATGAGGTCAGCGCAAAAGTGGTGGAGTCAAACGGTAAGGGTGATGACAAACTGACCCGTGAAGGCTTCGCTACAGTCAGCGTGCACGACACCGGGGAGCATTTGCATATCGCCTACAGCGAAAGTCTGCTTAAGCAAATTGATGCCGAAGAGCAGGCTCGCCTGGACGATGTCGATGCGCCCACGCCTGCCATTGAAGGGGTGCACGAGCTTTCGGCACTGCCGGTTCGAGCGGCGGTGCGCGCTGCCGATCAAATTCGTCGAGTCATGGGTGAAGGGGAATACCTAGGCGTAGAAGACGATGAGTTAGACGGACAAACGGTACAACGCCTGGATTTCAGCCTTCCTGAAAGCCGCCTGAGTAAGCGTCAGCGCAAATACGTGAAATCCTACGAGGGCATTTACTCGGTTTGGATCAACAGCGAGGGCGTGCCCTTGGCCAGCAGTAGCCGCGTGGATGCCTCGGGCCGGGCGTTTATTTTTATCAGCTTCCATGTAGAAACCGAGTCGCAAAGGCGTTACGGCGAAATCAATAACACCCTGGTGGCGCTCACCGACCGCTACTACCACCTGAGTTATGGCGCGGGGGAGCGTTTTGAAAGGGAAATTCAGCGCAGCTTATCCCAATCTCAATAAATTTTGCCGCCTAGCGCGCTTGCGCTACACTTTCGCAAGCGTCGATTAGCCCGGCGCTTGGGGCAGCCTGGTTACTATCTTGCTACAGGAATCTACGCCGTCGGTCCTGGCCGATGCGAGCCTGTGAAACCCACTGGAAGCTCACGCTAAAAAATAGAGAGTTCGCGCTATTATAGTTGCGCACATCGACAGATGTGAGCACATCCACGCCAGGTATTTGCGCGCGGCATTAAAATCAGTCCGGGTGACAGAGAGTCATGTCAGGTTAATGGAAGGGGTGAAAATATGAAACGATGGTGCATTGCGGTGGTATTGAGTCTGATCAGTGGCTGGGCAGTGGCGCAGCACTCAATACAGGTAGAGGATCAGGTGGCCGCCTACAATTTACACGACCCGGAAAAGTACGCCAGTTATTTTCACGATGATATCGAAGTGTATAACTTTCCAGACTCGCCTATGACAGCGGGCAAGGGCGCCCTTATTCAGGCCACCAGCCGCACCTTCGCACAGCACAAACCCACCAGCGAAATTGTAAAACTCATAGAGCTAAACGATAAAGTCATTACCTTAGAGCGCGCCACCTATAAAGTAAAAGGCGCGCGCCAGCAGATGGATGTGATTAAAATATACCAATTTCAAAGCGGCCTGATTCGCCGCATGACCTTTATGAATTGAGGCTAACCTTGAGCGATAACGACGAGTTATTTTGGAATTTAGTGGACGAGTTTATCGAGCGTGCTAATGCGCGCTGTGATGACGCCGACCCGAGTATGGTAAGTGCGGCATTGCTGCAGGCGGCGGCGCGATTTAATGCGTTCACCGTTGCTGGCGCATCGGTTGATAAGAAAGAATACACCGAAGAAATCGAGCCTTCACTGCGCTATCTCACCAACCAGTATCGGGACATACTGCGTGACAACCTTGAGGATTACCGGGAAAACTACAAGGTGTATATGCGCAGTGACGAAGACGAATAACCACCGCCCTGTCAGCGTGCTCGCTGCAGGTTTGCTGAGCACTGTGCCGGCGGTACATGTCCAGGCGTTCGACTGGGCCGGAACCGTTTGGCAAAACGACTTTTTTACGGGCACAGACGGCGGCGGGTATACCAACGGTTTGTTTTTGTCCCTTTACGATTTATCCGACCAGGGTGATGAGCCCTACAAAGTGCCATTACTGGCCAAGCCTCTGCAGTGGATGTTGCAGCCCTCTGCGGATGCGGTAATGTTTAGTGAGCGTTCTCTGGGGCAGGGCATGAGTACGCCAAAAGACATCAGTCGCCCGGTGCCCGACCCCAAGGATGCGCCTTATGCCGGGCTGTTGATTTACCGCTCAAGTCACGCCATTGTCGAAAAAGACTTTGCCGATATGGTCAGTACCACGATCGGCATTGTGGGGCCCGCGTCCGGTGCGGAAAAATCCCAAGAGTTGGTGCACAAAATTACCGGCTCCGATAAGCCACAGGGCTGGGACTATCAACTGGGAAATGAATTTTTATTTCAGCTGGAGCGCACGGCTGTATGGCGCTTTGCGTTACACGAGCGTATTGATTCCGTGCTGCTTGCCCAGGCTGGGGTCGGGAATCTGGAAAGCACGGTGGGTGGGGGAGCCATTGTCCGAATTGGCCAGGGCTTAGAGAAAAGCTTTGCCACAACCGCGCTGCATTTTGGCCGTATCAGTATGCCGCTGGCGGTGGAAGGTGGCTGGTACGTGTACGGTGGGCTGGAAGTCGATTACGTGTTCAACAATATTTTGATTAACGGCAACACTTACCGTGATAGCCCCTCTTCCGATTTAGAGCACGAACAATTAAGCGGCACCCTGGGGTTTAGTTATAGCTGGGACAATATAAGCCTGGCGTTAAGTTACAAAACGGGTACCGCTTTGGATGTGAATAAAAGCTCGCGCGATTCTTTTGGCGCGATCAGTGTCGCGTGGCGCTTGTGAAGGAGCGCGCGTTGATTGTGGGCTATGTGTGGCCCGAGCCTAATTCATCCGCGGCGGGCTTGCGCATTGCGCAGTTGCTGGCGAGTTTGCGCAGGGCTGGCTACGAAGTTCATTTCGCCTGCGCCGCGGCTCTCAGCGAGCATCAGCTGGATTTGGCAAGTGTTGATGTAACGGCCCATCAGGTTCAACTTAATTGCAGTAGTTTTGATGAGTTTGTGGCACAGTTAAACCCCGCTGTGGTTATCTTTGATCGTTTTGTCACCGAAGAACAGTTCGGTTGGCGTGTTGCGAACACCTGCCCCGATGCCTTGCGCATTTTAGACACCGAAGACTTACACAGCTTGCGAGCTGCGCGCGAAGCCTTATTAAAAGCCCAGTTAAAAAAAGGGGGCGATGTAGGGCCAGTATTGGCGAATGATGCGGATCTGTTTGGCGCAATGCGACAGAGCGACATGATCCTACGCGAAGTGGCGGCTATTTTTCGCTGTGATCTAACCTTGATGATATCCGATAAGGAAATATCGTTATTGCAGGAGTATTTTTCTGTACCCTCGCAACTTCTTTATCATCTGCCTTTTATGGTAGAGCCGCCGCACAACGAGTGGCCGGATTACTCTCACAGGCAACACTTTGTCACTATCGGTAATTTCCGTCACGCGCCCAATTGGGATGCGGTATTGTGGTTGAAGCAAAGCATCTGGCCGTTGCTGCGTACTAAGGTACCGGGCGCTGAACTGCATATTTATGGCTCTTACCCTCCTAAAAAAGCGACACAGCTAACCAATCCCAAAGAGAAGTTTTTTGTTAAAGGCTGGGCCGACGATGCCCTGCAGGTGGTGGCCAATGCGCGGGTTCTTTTGGCACCGCTGCGGTTCGGTGCGGGCATAAAAGGTAAACTAATGGATGCCATGCTAACAGCAACCCCTAGCGTTGCCACAGCTATTGCCAGTGAGGCGATGGCGGGCGATGAGCCATGGCCAGGGGCTGTTGCGAATTCGGCAAGTGATTTTGCCCAATACGCTGCACAACTTTATAGTCAAGAGCCCAGCTGGAAAACCGCTTCGCAGCAGGCTGAAAAGCTATTGCGGGCACATTACCTGCGCGAGCGGCTCTCACCATTATGGCTTGCGCATTTAAGTCAATTACGGGGTGATCTTGTACGGCATCGGCGCGACAATTTTTTAGGCGCGATGTTTCAGTACCACGCAGCGCGCAGTACTGAATTCATGTCGCGTTGGATTGAAGTGAAAAGCCGGGTTCAGTTATCCGATTGATCGGTGTCGTTCTTTTTTAAGGGGGTGGCAAATTGCAAAATAACAAAATTTGTCACCGCCAATACCAGGGCAATTTCATAACGACTGTAGGCTACTGCGATGCCAATGGCCCCGGTGTTCCAAATGCTGGCGGCAGTGGCCGTGCCTATGGTTTGGTTGTTGTTTTTTAAAATAGCGCCGCCGCCAATAAAGCCAATGCCGGTAATAATGCCGTACATGACACGGGCTTCGGCCGCACCGCTATCGTAAACCTGCATGCCCACCAGCATATAAGCGCAAGAGGCAATAGCCACCAGCGGGAATGTGCGCAAGCCCGCCCCTTGAGCGCGGTGCTCACGATTAACGGCCATAGGCAGCGCCAAAATCAATGCAATGCCCAGTTGCAACAAGTGGGTAATAACCTCTTGAAAACTTAAATCAAATTCCATGGCGGTTCCTTTTTAATTCGTGGGCCAACGCTTAGTCGGCCAAATAATATTCGACGGTAGAGACCACGCGCACATTTTTTATATGAGGGTTATTGGCATCACGCGGGTTGATGCTGAACTGCCCTTGTGACGCGCGCTTAATTTTACCCAGGCGGCTGCCGGAATCGGCGGCGAATTTACTGGCCACTTCTCGGGCGTTGAGCGTGGCCTGTTCGATCATGGCGGGCTTGATATCGTTTAAACCGGTAAACAAGTATTGGGTTTGCGAGTCGTAATTACCCGCCGTTAGAACAATGCCTTGTTTTCCCAGTTCAGCCAGACCCTGCATGGCGTTGCGTACCGTTTTTATATCGTGGCTGTACACCGTCACCACGGCAGTGGCTACGTAGCGAAAAGGGGCGTCGGGGCCGCCGTAAGATTGCGCCGACTTGTCGGTAATCACGGGGGCGTTGGCGCTGATGTCGGTGGCGAGAATACCACCTGCCAGTAAATAGTTGCGCACGGCCTGGGTGTTTTTCTCAAGGCTGGCGTACAGCTCATCCAGACTGTTGCTGGCCAAGGTAAAGCTGACAGGCCAGATTACAATGTCGGCGGGCACTTCGCGTTCGGCAAGGCCCTTGGCCGTGACGGTGCGCTCGTACTCTTTCACCGCAATGGCGGCGTCGCGCAAAAAATAACCTAACAAAGCAAAAGCGATAATGGCACACAAACCCAACGCCAAAGCGTTGCGAAGCTGACATCTTTCCATGGCATGATACCTGTAAAGTGGGAATGACCTGGCTACTATACTGCTATGAGTCGAACCCGGCTATGATCTGAATAAGTGGGAGAACGTTGTGAGCAGTGATAAGGATATGGTCTGGAAACCGGATGCGGAGCTAGAAGGCTACGAGGTGCAGCCGGTTAGTGTTGAGTCAGGCGGGCAGCGTTTTCAGGCGACCTTAGTCCGTGCCAGCGATAACCCCATTCAGGCGAAAACCGCGATACTCTACTTACACGGCTTTACCGATTACTTTTTTCAGACCCATCTAGCGCGCGCTTGTGTGGACGAAGGTTGTGCCTTCTATGCGCTGGATTTACACGGTTACGGCCGGTCAATCCGAACCGGAGAGCGAGCCAATTATTGTCGGCGTATTGAGGATTATTTTGCCGAAATCGATGAGACTTTGCGGCGTATTAAGGCGACCGGGGTTGAACGGTTAGTTATTAACGCCCATTCCACCGGTGGGTTGATCAGTTCACTGTACGCCGATCGCGGTGCACAGCGAGAGCTGCTGGACGGCTTGATGTTAAACAGCCCGTTTTTTGACTTTGCCTTTAGCGGTTTACACCGGGTGTTGTTAAACGGCCTTGTGATGCTGGGGCGAGTGTTTCCCGGGTGGTGTTATCACCACGGTATGCCATCCCTGTATGGCCAGAGTATTTACATGGGGTATCGCGGCGAGTGGGATTACAATCTGACGCTCAAGCCGGTGGTGGGTTTTCCTATTTACCTGGGGTGGATACGCGCGGTTACGCTGGCCCAGCGGCAGCTGCGAGCGGGACTCAATATTGAGTGCCCGGTGTTGGTGTTGCACTCGGCGCGCTCGTTAAAACTGCCCCGTGCCTGGACCGACGATTTAATGAGCGCCGATGTGGTACTGGATGTTGACCATATGCGCCGCTACGGGCCTGGACTGGGGAGCAACGTGAGCCTGGTAGAGATTGAAGGCGGGATGCACGATTTAATTCTCTCGCCCCAGCCGGTACGAGAGCAAGTTATTAACACTATGTTTCACTGGCTGGGTCAGGTCAGTCGGCCTGAAAAGCTGATGCCATAGAGCCAACAGGCCCTAGTTAGTTTTTATCCCGGCTGCAGCGGGCCCTAATAACAAATTGCCCACCGGGTCTACTTCCACCTCCCAGCCCGGTGCCACCAGGGTGGTTGATACGGTTTCGCAAATTAACGCCGGACCTTGCAGCCGCGTGCCGGCCGGCAGTGCCTCGCGCTGGTACACCGGTGTTTCGCCAATCTCGGGTAAGTCCAGGGTTTGCAGTGCTTTAGCGGTACTGCCGTTGTGTCGCGGCAGCTGCACCTTGTGGCCAGGCGCCTTGCAGCTTACCCGCAGGTTGACCAACTCAATGCCAATACCCAAACGGTGGCCATAACGATGAGCGTGCGCGCTGTGAAACGCATCGGCCGCGCTGGCTGGGTCTTGGTAGGGAATCGTTAAGCTAAAGCTCTGGCCCTGATAGCGTAAATCCAAACTGAGCTCAGCGGATATTGCCTCGCTGGCGACGCCCTCAGCGGTAAGTTGCTGCGTGCCGTCGCTGACCAACGCTGTAAATTCCCGGGCCAACTCGGTTTCGCTGCAATCCTCCAGTGGGCGTTGCAATGAGCGCGACAGCTGCCGTTCGGGGTTGGCTACAAGCATTCCCAGCGCAGACAGAACGCCGCCGTGAACGGGAACCAACGCACGTGACATACCCAGGCTTTCGGCTAAAGCGCACACGTGCAGGCCGCCAGCGCCGCCAAAGCAGCACAAACGAAAGTCTGCCGGGTTGTAGCCGCGCTGTACCGAAATGACTCTGAGGGCCGCCGCCATGTGTTCATTGGCCAGGCGAATTACGCCAAGCGCTGCTTCATTCGGGCTAAGCCCCAGTTGCTTCGCCAGTGCTTCGATAGCCTGGGTGGCCGACTCCGTATCCAGCGCCATAGCGCCGCCCAGAAAGTAATCCGGGTGCAGCCGACCAAGGTAAGCATTCGCATCGGTCACGGTAACCTGGGTGCCGCCCTGGCCGTAGCAGGCCGGACCAGGGGTGGCGCCTGCAGACTCAGGGCCCACCTGCAGCAAGCCACCGGCATCAACCTGTGCAATAGACCCGCCACCGGCGCCGATGGTGTGCATGTCCACCATGGGTACAGCCACAGGGTAGGGGCCCAGTTTGCCTTGGTTGGTCAGCTTCAGCTCGCCGTCAATCATGGCGACATCGGTAGAGGTGCCGCCCATATCGAAGGTGAGCAGCTTTTCCGGTTGATCTGGTGTGCCCAGCGTTTCGGCAAAAAACTTGGCGGCCGCCAGTCCGCCGGCCGGCCCGGACAGCAGTAAATTAACCGCTCGGTTGGCGGCCTGAGCGGCATCAATCGTACCACCGGACGACTGCATAACACCCAAGGGGCTAGGCGCTACGCCTGAGGCCAGGCGGTTTAAGTAGCCCTGCACTTTGGGGCCTAAATAGGCGTTGAGCCAGGTGGCCATGCCCCGCTCGTACTCACCATATTCTGGTAATACGAAGGACGATCGGCTGACAAAAACATCGGCTGGGCAGGCGGCCTCAAGGGTCTTTTCGTCTTCGTCGTTGATAAACGAGTAAAGCAAGTTAATCGCCACGGCGGCGGGTTTGCGCTCGGCGATAGCCCGCTGCAGAGCTGAGATATCCTCATTGCTTAGGTCGCTTACCCGCGTGCCATCCGCCGCGAGGCGGGCGCTTACCTCAAGGCAATCCTCCCGCGCTACCGGATTGCTGCGTGGAGCCGGGGTAAGGTTGTACAGTTCATCGCGTGTCTGCCTGCCGATGCTCAGCACATCCGCAAGGCCTTTGTTAGCCACATACAGCGTCGGCACACCCTTGCGCTCCAGCGCGGCATTGGTGGCCACGGTGCTACCGTGAACAATGGTGAGTTCGCCTGCACGGGCTGCGTCGCTGAGCCCCATGGCGGCGATACCCTCTAAAATGGCGCGCTCCGGTGCGTCGGGTGTTGAGAGGCGTTTGTGTACCTGCAGCTGCCCTTTATGCAGTAAAACAAAATCCGTAAAAGTGCCGCCTGTATCTACGCCCAGTAACATGTGTCTCACTCGCTGTAATTAATGGCACCATTGTAAGCGCCAGCAAAGACAAGGGACAGGGGCTACAATAGCGCTTTTTGTGTGAGCGACCTATGCCAGAGCTACCCGAAGTTGAAACCACCAGGCGCGGTATTGAGCCGCACATTAGCGGCAAGAAAGTCCGCAAGGTGTGCGTGCGTCAACCCAGTCTGCGTTGGCCCGTAACCGATCAGCTGGATGATATTTTGACGGGCAAAAAGCTGCAGACGGTCGGCCGTCGGGGCAAATATTTGCTGCTCGGCTACCACCATGGTGTTTTGCTGGTGCATTTGGGTATGTCCGGCAGTTTACGTATTGTGCCGCCCAATACGCCGCCAGAGTTGCACGATCATGTGGACATTGAATTCACAGGTGCGGTGCTGCGTTATCACGACCCGCGTCGGTTTGGCTCTATTCTCTGGCATCCGGCCGACCCCTACTCTCATCCGTTACTGGCCAGTTTGGGGCCCGAACCTCTGAGCGACGCGTTTAATCCCGCTTATCTGTTCGCCCGCTCACGCAAGCGCAAGCAATCGGTTAAGCAGTTTCTAATGGACAGTAAAGTCGTGGTGGGGGTGGGAAACATTTACGCCAACGAGGCGCTGTTTATGGCAGGCATCAAGCCCATCCGCAAAGCAGGTAGCTTAACGCGCAACAATTGCGCGCTGCTGTGGGAGAAAATTCAGTTCGTGCTGCAGCGCTCCATAGAGCAAGGCGGCACGACCCTGCGAGATTTTGTGGGGGGCGATGGTAAGCCTGGTTATTTTAAACAGCAGTTGATGGTGTATGGTCGCGGGGGGCAGCCTTGTGCGGTGTGTCGCAAGCCACTAAAAGAAGTTCAGCTTGGTCAGCGTGCTACTGTGTACTGTACGGTTTGTCAGAGTTAACGCTAGCAGAAATCAGTATCTATTTTGTGCTATAACATTGCACTCACTTTAAATAAGGAAAAGGACGATGAAAAAACTACTCGCAACTGCCGCTCTGGTCATCTGCAGCGGTGCCCAAGCCGAGCCAGTCTACGAACTCATGGATTTAATTGGCAGCAAAGATCAGATAAATCAAATGTCGGGCCAGATGGTGAGCATGATGGTTCAGGCCAACCCTGCACTGGCGCCGTATCAGGAAGTCATTGGCGAATGGTCCGAAAAATACTTTACCTGGGACGCCATGAAAGGCGACATGGCTGAAATTTACCGAAAGTATTTTAACGACGAAGAGATTGAAAAATTAATCGAGTTTTACAGCAGCCCGGTGGGCGAAAAATCCATTGAAGTGATGCCGCAATTGTTTCAGGAAGGCAGCCAGGTGGGTATGCGCATCGCTCAAGAGCATCAAGCTGAGTTGATGCAAATGCTGGAAGAGGCCAAGGCGGAAGGCGAGGCAGAAGCCGCAGAGTGATATTAAATTAACATGAAGAGTGACAGGGATGTTGTTCTTTAAAAAGAAAATTTAATCTGAAATATGATAAATTGATTGATCGTCGATGGAGTAAAAAATTTAAAGCTTATTGCTTAATGGTATTTGTGACAGTTATTTTTTTTGATATTTTATCGTCCTTGGATTTAACAATAATTAACAAAGGATGATTGTTATGAAAATAAAACTCAATTTTGCATTCTTAATTTTATTTCTGATTTCGATCCCTAGCTTAGCGATAGATGCCATAGTAGTTCGTGGGGTAAGTCTTCCCTCTTTTCTCTTCCAATTACGATTTCCTTTCAGGTTAAAGTAATAGTGATTTAGCTATTGCGAACATGTGCGGAAGCTCTGGATCCACGATGAGCCACGAAGCTTATGTGGAAGGCAGCGTGCTCATGTCTGTGGTCAAAAAAGCCGGACAAATTTTTCAAATCTACCATTCATGTAAAAGAAATGCTGCGAATGTTTCGGAACTGCATCAGTGTGAATCCACTAAAGAGACATCTATTCAGGCTGATTTTCTGGCCTGCGAAGGAACCAGTTCAGTGTGGAGTTGGTAGAAGTTAATAAAATTAATCAGGGTAAAGTCGTTATGAAATTACAAACAGTATTATTTTTAGTAGCCATGATGCTTATAAGTGTGTCAGCGAGATCAATGGAAACTATTTTGGTTAAAGGGGGCAGAATACCTGCTTCCCATTACTTTTTCTTAAATCACTTAGGTTACGATAAACAAGGTATTGCATCAATGTACGGTGGGGCACAGGACAGTATAGGAGTCAAGAGTCATGGGTTGCACAAAAAAGGGGAAACTACTGTGGTGAAAAGGCATATGAACTTGAGTCTGCTTATCATGGTTGTAGGAATAAAACATTTGAGTTGTCTGTTGAATCTCAATACGTATGCAATGGTTTGAATTCAGTTAATTGGAGCGTGTCTGGAGGTGTAGTAATAAGAGAGGTTTTCAATATAGAAGTATCCTTTAGTGAGAGTACAGATTACTACACTGTATGCACAGATACACTGATTCGACATGAGAATTTATATTTGCAAAAGTGTGAAGCTGGCAGGAATAAAGCGGTTCAAAAAGATAGAATTGCGTGTTCTGGAACTAGCAAGACTTGGGACTAAGTTATATGAGAAGAGTAATTTAGGGAGGTCTTACGTTATTGCTGTTGGTGTCTGCCTTCTTATATTTTGCAGGCCATAAACCTGATGGGGTGGTTTCACCCGTTGATCAGAAGTCTCGGGTTTTGGTTGGGACTGATAGCATAGATAAGTCAGTACAAAATACTGGTTTAGATTCTGTCGATAAATCTGAAGTATTTTCTGAGTCAAAAAGGTACGGAGAATATACTATTCAAGACGTGGTAGAAGTTTCACAAGACAGAGACTCTGATTTTCTGATCCATAGAGATTCTCACCCATATGTCCACTATGAAACAAATAGCCTTTATGAACTGGCTCGTGGTGGTGACATTGTTGCTATGAAGGAGCTTAGCGTTCGTTTTACGGAAAAGGCGAACGAGATGGCAAGTGCTAAAAAATCTGGGGGGATGTCGTTTATAGAGATAGCCGAAGAAAATAAGATGATTTTGGACTCCTATTCTGAAGCGGAAAGGTTTCAAAAAATGGCGGTATACTATGGAGACAGAGAGTTTTTGCCTTTTGCTAAAGAAGCTTTTCTGGCTGAGGTTGTGTCCGATGATATGTCTCCAAAAGAAGTGTTGTTGGCGAGTCTTTCATACGATAATTTTATCGGTATTAGGGGAAGTAAGCTGGCGATGATAAGGGGGGGTTGAAAGTACAATATCCAGTTATCAGACGTTGCATGGTCCAGTAACCTTGTCTTCACAAGAAAAGAATTACATAAAGGAGCGTGCATTAAGTATTTATGATGAAATCGAGGAAAAAAGACGCAGCTTTGGTTTGGATGAATTCGACAATACGCCTCGGAACTATGACCTTATGTCGTACCAACGTAATATTGAAGAGCATAGAAGAGAAATGGGCGATAATGCTTTTTTGGAATAAAGTGAACTAGAGATATTTCTTTCGAAATTAAAAGCCGAACTCTATATTATTTTTATAATAATTATTCTGGAGTCTTGGTGCGATATGTAATTTCCTTATTAAGCCTTTTTTTGTTCTCGATTTATTGGTTTGGCGAGAATAATCAGGAGGGACTTACTCGGAACCCTCTTCAGAGTCTCAGTAATGGCCATCCCGCTGAGAAAGTTCCTCCGAAGCCTAAAAGCGGCGAGAAGACAATTGTCGAATCTAGTGCTGACTATAACGATGAATCTATGTACCAGGAAAGGAAAGAACACCTGGAAAACTATGTTATTGGGGTAAATGATGAAGATTATAAGGTCTATGATTTGGAAACATTGCTTAGCTTAGCCGAGGGGGGTGATGTAAAGGCGATGAAAGTGGCGGCTTTGAAAATGATGGATAAGTCCGAAAAAGCTGAGTCGGCCGAGGAGTCATTAAAGTACCACGAAAGTTATCTTGAGTTGTTGGAAAGTGCAGTCGTATATGGAGACAGAGAAGTATTGGGTTTGCTGAGAACTAAATATGTTGACGGTTCTCCGTTGTTAATGGATTCAGCATCAGAAGCGGAAAAGGCGAATGCAATGATTGAAGCACTTGCTTACTATGAGTTTCTAGGGTTGAGGGGGGATTTTGGAGGGAAATACTATGGGCAAAAGTTTTTCTTCAAAAGCTTTATGCCGGAAAAGACAAGTTTGTCGTCTATCGAAGTCCGAGGTGTTAAAAAGAGGGCAAAGGATATATACGACCATTATGAAGGCCAGCGATTGGAACTGGGATTGGGGCCGTTTGATAACAGTATCCCTGAGGCTTTTCAGGTCCACATTCAAGCTTTAAAAGCTGAATATGCGCAAGAGATGGGAGCTTTGGCCATAAAATAAAAAATCGCTTTCCTTAAAAAGGAAAGCGATTTGACACTTTTACTTTTTGGCGATAATCCAAACCGCGTGTATGATGCCTGGAATATAGCCACAAAGCGTCAATAAAATATTGAGCCAAAAATGTAAACCAAAACCAACTTGTAGAAACACGCCTACTGGTGGTAGCAGGATAGAGAGTAATACGCGAATAACGTCCATATAATTTCCTTTTCAGTTAATAGGGCACCGCCGAGGCGGTGCGTTAGATGATTAAATAACCTTAGGCCACCTGACGTTGGTGTTTGCCCTCGGCCAATTCTTCTATGACTTTTCGATTAAAGTCTTCTAAATCTTCGGGGCTCCGGCTTGTGACCAAGCCACTGTCTACCACCACAGATTGATCGTGCCAATTGCCTCCGGCGTTAATGACGTCGTCCTTGACCGTAGGGTAAGAGGTCAGATCACGGCCGTTAACAACACCTGCGCTGATAAGCACCCAGGGGGCATGGCAAATGGCCGCCACCGGCTTATGCTGTTTGAAGAAGCTGCGGGTAAATGCCAGCGCTGAATCGTTTGCTCGCAAGGTATCGGGGTTGAATAGTCCGCCTGGCAGTACCAGCATGTCGTACTCATCAGACGTCACTTCATCCAATACTTTATCCACCGGATATTCTTTACCCCAATTCGTTTTTGCCCAAGCGGTAATTTTTCCGCTCTTAAGAGACACGATGTCAACTTCTACACCGGCGACATCCAGTGCTTCACGGGGAGATGACAATTCAGATTCCTCAAAGCCATCAGTAGCAAGAATGGCAACGCGTTTACCTTTTACTGACTTAGACATATATACCTCCTAACAGTTACGACTGTTACATCACTGGGTTCATAGGTGTGTTTGCAAAGTACGGGCCGGATTGTACTGTCGATATTAAGCGGTGTTTGCGGGGGTAGTAGCGGCATTTTAGCGGTGACTTTGCAGAGCTTGCAAAGTCACCAGATAAACAATGTGAGTTTTACAAAATGCGTTGTTCAAGCCACAAGCGGGCATCGTTCATAGTGTTAAATACAGCTGTTGCACGACTAAAGTCGTGGCCTAGAGAATAGTCATTTTGAACAATGATGCACTCCAGCCCACAGGCTAGTGCCGATTTAAGCCCAGTGGGGCTGTCTTCAATGGCTATGCATTCGTTCGCTTTAAGGCCCAATTGATCCAGAGCATATTGGTAAACGTCGGGCGCGGGCTTGGCGTGTGTAACATTATCCCGACTGGCGACAATGGAAAAATAACGCTCAAAACCGTGCTGAATTAACGTCGGCTTTACTTCACTGTAGGGAGCGCCTGTGGCAATGGCCGTTTGCAGTCCCTGAGTGACCACCCATTGCACGAGAGCTTCGGCACCTGCGATTAACGGACAGGCCTGACGGCCTAGAACCTGCTGAGTAGCGTGGTCTCGCTGCTGAAAGAGCTCATTGGGAGTCACCGGCAGTGAGTAAGCGTTGACTAGGTACTCGGCATTTTGTTGCGTGGGCACACCAGACAGAAACTCTTTGTACTCCTGCTCTGGAAAGTCCACACCATAGGTTTTTAGTAGCTCGGCCCATAGGCCGTAATGCTTGCGTTCGGAATCTACCAGGGTGCCGTCGTGGTCGAAAATAACGCCTTTAATCATCGTCTAAGCCTTGTGAAAAGGCGTTAATCATAACATGGGCATAAAAAAGGGCCGCCTAGGTGACCCCCCATTGTCGCGGTTACCGTAAGCTTCCTCGTCAAGTAGACAACCCATAACGAGAATATCAGGCTTGCTTTAAAACCTCTGCGGGCGTCAGCCCGCAGAGGCTGTCATGATCTCGTTCTTCCTTGTATTCGAGCCTCCATGCCCAGCTGATCTCTCGAATTTCATCAAGGCTTGCAAACAGCCAAGTATTAAGAACCTCGTCTCGGTCAGTTCGATTAAAGCGCTCAATGCAAGCATTCTGGTTTGGTTTACTCGGCTCAATATAATCAATTAGAACCTCGTTATCCGCACACCACTGGGTAAAAATTTCACTCAGAAATTCAAACCCGTTATCTGTGCGCGACACATCTGGTAAACCTCGCTCGGCTTTAACCTGTTCGAAGACGCGAACCAGTCTTGCACTCGGCAGTGAAGTATCCACTTCAATCGCCAAGGTTTCACGATTAAAGTTATTCAATACATTGAAGGTTCTGAACCGTACATCGTTGTACAGTGCGCCGCTCACGAAGTCCGCTGACCAGCCTTGATTCGGGCGCTCTGGCACAAGCAAGGGTGTTGAGCTTTGAAGCTGACAGTAAACCCGGTAAACTCGCTTGTAGTTCCATCGGGGCTTCTTGCGGCGCAAGCACCTGAACAGCTTCCAGAACTCCAAGCTTGGCTTGTCTTCGCCAGATCCTGAAGAGCGTCAATGATTTTGCGGTCCCGAGCTCGCCAATCCACACAAGGCTTGTACCAGGCTGAACGAGAAAACCCCACGCAGCGGCAGGCCATTTCGAATGGATAATGCCTGCTGCTCAATCAAGTATTGTGCGGCTTCGCGCTTCTCAGGCGGCCTTAAAGCTTTTTTCCGATAAGCTGCTTCATGGCGTTGTGCTCGAGTGCCATATCCGCATACACCCGTTTGAGTCTTTCGTTCTCGGCTTCAAGCTTTTTGATTCGCTTTAGCTCAGATACGCCACGACCGCCGTATTTCAATTTCCACTGGTAGTAGCACGCCGAGCTGTGGCATACCTCCTTGACCGGTATACCAGCTTCCGCCTCGTTCAAAACAGCGATAATCTGTGTTTCAGTAACTCTGGATTATCATATATCCTCTCCTCTTGGCTTAATTGTGCCAAATTTTTACTTTGGAGTGGTTTACTTAATGGGGTAGCTTACGGCAGGGGTACCGCCTCACTGTTACCAATTGCACTTATTATCTGAAACCGCGCCTTAATAGGGCGCAATATTTTTTGAAAAAATAATTAATAGAATCCTGAGTTAGCGAAAAGGGTGGCTCGAGGCTAGGCTGTTTCAGCAGGCATAGATTTACAAAAGAAACTTAATGGTTTCCGTGATAATGCACTAGCTATAATTACGATCTCATACAAATCGTCAAAGAAACCTTCACCTTACGCCCTATTCTCTGGCAGTAGCATTTAAGTTAAGGCGACTTAGTAATGACCTCGACACGCCGATTAAACTGACTATCGCTATTAGGATCGGCCATTGCAGAACCAACACCCACGACTTTAATATCAGAAGCATCAACACCGTAACCGAGCAGTTTGCGCTTAACCGCCTCAGCGCGATTGTGCGACAACCCTACGTTATGCTCATAGGTTCCGGTACTATCCGAGTGGCCGACGATGATTAAGTTACTATCGGTTTGATCTTTCAGTGTATCTGCCAGAGATACCAATGCAGATTCCATTTGTTCTGGAATCTCAGCACTATTATGGCCGAAGTAAATTTGCGATCCCGCTAAAACATTGGATTGGCTATATACAGGAATAACTTGAATGTCTTCTAGGTCAAGTGTCTGACGTAGGCTTGGGTCTGAAAAAACCACATCAATAGTGGCACGTGGGCGATTGTCTAGGTTAGCCAAGTGAATAGCGATATAAGTGCCGCTTTCACCACCAAGCGGGTTATGCGCCACTATATAGGCCTGGCTTTGAGACTCCCCATCAAGTAAGCGACTGCTCAACAATCGCCAACCTTCTACGTCACCACATTCAAGGCTTTGACAGGTATAAATTGGCGTGAACCCTTGACGGAGAAGGCGCTCGCTTACCTGTTTAAAAATGTAGCCAGCCGTAAACATCGAATTATAGTCAAATATTTGGCGAACATGGTAACCCCCAATATCGAGAGTTTTGGTGGGATAATAACCCTCAGTATAGCCATCCGTTGGGGTATCGCGGTACGCCACTTTCCCTGTTACTAATTGATAATTGGTGCGATACCACTCACCCTTGTTCACCGACTGAGCTCCCCACTCGGCGGTAGCAATTATTGAAGTAAATAATCCTATAAGTAATAGGCTTACACGGATAGCATTTGTCATGTAAAAATCCCTTATTGTAAGTTTCCGCCTTCCAGCACAATATGGCTTTGCATGCGTATGGTAGACTGCGATACTAAAGCAAGATACTCATTTCCTAGAAAATAAGCTCCAGCATTACAAACCTTTTGCTCTGAGCTAGTGTTTAGTATTCCAAAAGATCCCGAGACAACTTTTTTTATTAAGGTTTTAACAAAAGGAACCTTCATTTTATAACACCAAAAGGTTCTTATTTTCAGTAGATTAGCATCTTGAATATTAATATTAACCTGTTCGCTGTCTTTTCCAATATCGCGACTTTCAGAAGATCTAAATAGCAAGCTATCGTTAGGAATTATATCCCGTTCAACAAACTCACTCTCGTGCTGGAGACGGACTCGTCGCTTAACTTTGTAATATTCAAAAATTGCTTTAGTTGGGCTCACAATTTCAACAACACTCATTCCGGGAGCCGAATTCATTGCCTCAGCGGCACCTCTGGATTTTGCGTAAGCGATGGTCATGTTGCCCAGCGCGATCGGAGCGTTCTCAACGTTTGCCGCATTCATATACAGGGGGATCATGCCCTTAGAAAGTGCTCTACGCATCGGCACCAAGCGGGCATGATTTAATGAGCCTGCCCGAGCGGCCTCGAAAGTCGCTGTGTTAAGCGTCACTTTCGCTCGATAAATATAGGCAAACTCAAAAATACCGCCTAGCAGAATCAAAAATAATGGCATCACGATAATAAATTCGGTGATGGCCTGACCGCTAAGGCATTTTTTCTTCATCACCGATCCCTGATGATACATCTAAAAAATACTTTTGAAGGTTGATCAACCGAGTATAATACGGAGACGTGATGTCCACCTTCTGTTGCGCCTTTTCTAGCGTGGCGTTAGCTTGACGAAATCGTGTTAATGCTAGGTTATACCAAGCCCGCGCTTCGTTTGGGTCATTTGTTAATATCTCGCTGTAGCTGGCGGCGGCGGCATCTAATCGGCCCTGGCGATTGTATATGTTGCCAAGTTTTAACTTCGCCTCCGTATAATCTCTGTTATGCTTAATAACCTTTAAGTACATGGTTTCAGCCTGCCCCAATCGTCCCGCCGCATACTCAGAATCGGCTTTTGCCATAAGATCAATCATCGACTCTTTAGGTTCACTTGGCTGCGTTGAACAGCCAAGTAATGAATAAATGCACACTAATATGAAAAAGTACTTCAAATTTCCTCCAGAGTAAGCTTTTGCCCTACCTTAATACCCTTTAAAAATGTTATCCCTGATTTACATTCCAGCGTATGAAAAGCTTTCGAATCTCGATAAAAACGATAAGGACTAGCTTTAACAACTATTGATGTTACAAAAAAACGTCTATCCAAAAAAATTATATCTATAGAGCGAGTCATAAAAAGCATATGTACGGCATTGCAGCACATAAAAAACATTCCCTCTCTGGCCTCTAGCTCAGCTCTCGCAAGTAACCCTCTAGCTCTCGAAAAAAAACCACGAGGCATATAAACTTTATCGAATAGTACTTCGTTGTGGTGTATATAAATAATACCGTTGGGGCGCATCTACATAACGTCCATCAATTGCGTAACAATCGGGAAAAACAAAATGATAAAAGTTGTAGGGAAAATAAATATAACCAGGGGGCCGATTAGTTTAACCGGGGCTTGCATGGCAAGCTTTTCAGCCTTTTGGAATCGCTCGACACGGCGCTGATCAGCTTGTATTCGGAGCGTAACACCTACACTTGATCCTGATTTTTCGGCATGTGAAAGCGCTGTAACCAAATTTCCAATCTCTCTGATTTGTAAGCGTTCAGCCATTGACCTAAGAGCATCAATTTTACCTACGCCGGCGGTAATATCTCGTAATACCTTCTTAAACTCCAGATTCAGCGGACCTTTTGGACCTTTCTGAACTGCCTGCATTAACGCCCCGTTTAAGTTCATGCCTGACTCTACCGCCATCGTAATAAAGTCCAAGTAAACAGGAAGCAGCCTGACAATATCTTTCTCAATTTTTTTTCGTCGGTCGCTCAAGTTAAGTTCCGGGAATAAAAAACCTAGCACGAAAAAGCTAAGAGGCACCGCAAAGCCTGGGCTTTCAAGCATTTTCATGCACATCCACGATAAAAACATGAACAGCAATGCTGATACGACTTTAAGACCAAAAAACTGCTCAGGAGTAATCAAATACCCAAGGCCCGACCTCTGCAACCGAACTTTCGTCTTTTCGATATACTCTACGCCGAGGCGTTCGCCAAGGTAATGTGAGAAAAAGCTGACCGCTGGCCAGAATAGACGCATGGTGATTGGCAGCGGATCTAGAAATTCGCGATCATCCTTAGGAATCTCTTTGCGAATCGCATGTACTGCATACACACCAAGAAAAAGTGACGACGCACATGCAAGTCCAATCAGGCTAATGATGAGGTTTTCAGACATCGATATTTACAATCTTTTGAATAAATACATATCCTAAAGTCTCTAATACGACAACGATAGCGATTACCACCCAGCCATACCAGACTTCCCACAGTAGAGACATTTGTTCGGGTTCCATTTGATATAACACAATTCCCAGCAAAATCGGCAAACCTGTCATCACGTACCCTTGTGCTCGTCCTTGTGAGGTGAGAGCATCAATTTTACCTTCCATCTCTAATTTCTTACGCAAGGTGTCGGCCATTCGCTCGATTGTGTCAGCAAGATTTCCACCGATTTCGCGCGAAATTTTAATGCCTGAAATGACCAAGTTTAAATCAATTAATGGAATTCGCTCGTAAAGATTATCTAGCGCAACATCAAAATCCACACCAACACGTACTTCGCGCATGAAAAGATCAAACTCTTGCCGAACTGGCCCGCTCATTTCACAGATTACCGACTCCATAGACTGGTTTAAGCTAGACCCTGACTTCATGGCTGTCGATGTTGCCTGTAGCATGTCGGGTAGATCAGCCAAAAACTGTTTTTGCCGTTTCCTCTTCATAAGTCTAAAAATAAAGGGGGGCGAAACGGATAATGCGACGCTAATAACAAGTGCTATAACCCAGCTCCCCATGATTAAAAAAACTAAAAAAAACGCCGCAAAGAGGATGGCTAAATTAATGATGAAAAGTTTTTCTGGTTCAACAAACAAAAATAAGTCAGATAGTTTTACTTTTGCATCTTCTGTAAATCTTGATCGGTATAAGACCGCTGCACGCGAAAACATAACCGACACAATCCATGCAAGAACCGCCGCTGACACGGAAAAGCAGGAGGCAACTAGCAAGATCTCCAGATTCATAACTTATGAAAGCTCCCGACCTTCGGCAAAAATTTCTCGGTCAACATCCATGCCTCGTTTTGCCAAATCTTCGTAGAATTGAGGAACAATGCCGGTGGTAATAAACTTTCCCTTAACCTTGCCTTCGTTATCAAACCCTGTTTGCTGAAACCGGAATATTTCGCCAAGCTGAATACGATTACCCTCTACGCCGGAAACCTCACAAATGCTGATGACCTTGCGAGTGCCGCAGGCAAAGCGCGTTTGCTGAACAATGATGTTAACAGCCGAGGATATCTGCTCACGAATGGCCAGCACAGGCAAGTCCATCCCTGCCATCATCACCATTACCTCTAACCTTGAGATACAATCCCGAGGGCTATTGGCGTGAGCGGTGGTCAATGAGCCGTCGTGACCTGTGTTCATAGCTTGGAGCATATCCAAGGTTTCACCCCCGCGGCACTCGCCTACAACAATTCGGTCCGGGCGCATCCGCAAGCAGTTTTTGACGAGCTCCCGAATAGGGACAGCGCCTTTACCTTCTTGGTTGGCGGGTCTTGCTTCTAGCGAAATCAGGTTGTCTTGGTATAGTTTTAGCTCGGCGGCATCCTCTACCGTAATGATACGTTCGGCCTCTGGAATAAAGTTCGACAACACGTTCAAAAGCGTCGTTTTACCAGAACCGGTACCACCAGAAATAATAATGTTTTGTTTATGAACAACAGCCATCTCTAAAAACTTGACCATTTCGTCATTAAAGGTACCGAACTTGACGAGATCGTTCGCCCATAGACGATCCTTCATAAACTTACGAATCGTAATGCAGGGCCCCTTTAACGCAATAGGCGGGATTACAGCATTTACCCTGGAGCCATCCTTTAAGCGTGCATCTACAGCGGGTGAGCTCTCATCTATGCGCCGTCCTAATGGGGTAACAATTCGCTCAATTGCCGATAGAACCGCGCGATCATCTGTAAAACTAACAGATGATCTATAGGTTCTGCCTTTCTTCTCATAAAATATTTCATCCGCAGCGTTGACCATGATCTCACTAACATCGTCCATTGCTAACAACGACTCTAACGGACCTAGGCCGACAGCCTCATTTAAAACTTGATTACACAGGTCAGATCGATCGATAAACTCTGGAATATCGTCAAACTGCAAGATGATTTTCTGAATCAAGTCTTCGGTAAATACACGTAGCTGCTCATCTGTCATGCTGTTAACGTCAACACGGCGCAGGTCCATTTGCTTGAGAAGCTCTTTATGAACTTTAATTCTAAACTCTTTCAATGGCCCCTCAGCGGGGAAGTCATTCTTCGCTGAGTTACGCTCAGGGCCGGTACGCGACTCTATTGAGACTTCGCTCGTGTCCGGCTTTTTCTTAGGCTCCATGGCGCCTTTAACTCTAACAATGTAGGAGTTTATCTCGATTGAGTCCGAGTCTTTCAATGGGCCATAGTCATCTATGGTCTGGCCATTAACCTTAGTGCCACTTTTTGTTCCTAGGTCCTTTACAAATACGCCCGTCTCGGTCGAGCGAAGCTCTGCGTGACGCTTACCCACCATCCAGCCATGTAGCTTAATAAGGCAGTCGTCATCTTTTCCTAGATAGCAAATGGAGTCGTGACATGCGACATCGGCGACTTTTGTTCCTTTCTGAGTTCTAACATTAATATGAAGCACGCTGCAGCCTTAATCTAAAAGTTGATCGGTAATGGAGTTTTCGTTACGCAGCTGTGTCATTTCAGTTATATTTTTTTGTAAGTTTTCGGGGATTTCTTTCAAAGCGCCATGTATGGTCGGGGTTACGAGAATTACAAGCTCGCTGCGGCCCTCAATAAAACTACGCGACTTGAAAAGCTCTCCGATAATAGGTATATCTCCTAACAGTGGAACTTTATCGTATGTTTTACTATCCTCAGACTTTAAGAGTCCAGATATAACCATTGTTTCACCGTCCCTCAGGTTCACCACAGACTCCGTGTTTCGGGTTAAAATTCCGGGAATGCCGTTAACAGAATTAGAGAAATCAATAGAGCTCATCTCCGCTCTTACCCGTGAGATAATATTTCCGTCATCATCAGCGATTGGCTCAATATCCAGCTGGATACCGTAATCTTGCATTTCGACCACAGGCTGGCCAAATTCATTAAGGACAGCAATAGGAAACTCGCCGCCAGACTGAAAAGTTGCGATCTCACCACTTCGAGTACTCAATGAAGGCTCAGCCAGTATCCTAGCGTAACCATCCTCCTCTAAAAGCTGCACCATGGAAGTGATACCGGTTAGCAAACCGGCATAAGGGTAAGACGCTGTAGAGTTTAGGCTGATTGGCGATGGATTCCCTTCAAACAGTGAGAGTAAAGGATTCCCCTCATCCCCATAAACATATGCGCCATTGGTAACAAAGTTTTGAACATAGCCTATACTTGGGCCGGCGATAGAGTCTTGCCAGTTTATTCCGATTTGTTTGGTAAAATTTTTATTAACCTCGAGTACTTGAACTTTCATTTGGATCATTTTTTTAAAAGCAATCTTTTCGGGGCGTACAAAAGAAATTAAATTATCAAAGTTAAGATTGCCCGCCTGCATTTCAAAAAGATCCAAATCTTCTATCGGCACATTACCTTCAGCTATGATATATCCACCTTCATAACGGAAAGTTACGCCCGAAAAGCTTCTAAAAATTGACCGAACGCGATCAATCTCATCCTTGATGTCACTGCCAAGAATATTCACTACATAACTGTTTTTTCTCTCGCCACGGGTCCATACATACAGCTCGGTTTTTCCGGCTTGCTTGGGGACTAAAATCACTTCACCGTTATCTAGCACGCTCGTACCTAAGATAGTGTCGTTGCCTACCGCTATGCGTACGACTTCGCCTACTTCAATGGTGGTAATCGAACCCACATAAGCTTCAATTGCCTGATTGTTGGATTTTGCGTGTGCCGCAATAGACATAACTATAGTTGCGGCAGCTATCCATACCGCACATTTCCACTTGCGCATACTAGTCCCCGGCCTGCATTGCAACGCTTTCGCTTACAGTATCTTGATTTTTTGTTTCATTGTTTATCGGCATGCTCAACCTAAGCGATTTTCGGTTCCGATTTAGAGCTTGAACGGAGATTTTCTTACCTTTTATCACACCGTCCTTAGACATACTTCCCCCAAGAAATTGGTATTCGCCCGACGATGCCTGACTGTCAATATAATCATCCATTGCGACCGAGTCGCTTAAGCGGCTTGCAATGTCCTCCGGGTTTCGTAGAAATATCGTCATCTCGCCCTTCTCTCGGGCTAGGGTTAGAAGTCCAGCATTTTTGTAAGTTACCGCTACTGTTACTGTGCCATAATCCAGAACCGCACTATTATTATCATGACGAAAGAACTCATCATTACGACTTACTAGCGATATTGCGTCGACAGATAAAACTCTTACTTTATCCAATAGCGGAATTAATAATTGATTATCCATTTCACTGCCATCTGTATCCGTTTTTTCGGTAATCAAAGATATATCAATGTAGTCGCCTGGAAGAACCATGCCAGACACCGCATTGATGTTATCAACTTCAAAACTAATGGCTCGCTCGCCTTCTTCTAGTAACTCCGAGAATCTACTAACGCTGTCGTCTCCCAAGTAGTGTGATAGCAAAGGTTCACCGGCCGCCATAGGAAAATTAAGCACCTTACCGTCAACCAACGAAAAACGGTCTGGTGTAATTGCCGCTGGCGATAGAAATTCAGACGAAACCTCAGCCACCGCCATATTAGCGGGCCCCAGAACATCGCCTGCACGAAGTGGTGCTGATGCTACGACTACTTTTACACTGCTACCAATCTGACTTTGAATTTGCGAGCGAAGAGTAGTCTCCTTATTTTGTAGATATCGAGTGGATAACCAAAATGCCAATATCGCTATTACGACGGCTACAATCAACAAACCCCAGCTTTTCTTGGTCCCTGTTACTTTTGCCACAGTTTAGTTCTCCTCATCGCTCGAAAAACGAGTCGATCTATTGCTGTCACTGCTCACACTGGGTAGTGTTGTCTCATCTATCTGCATATGGCTTAATGATTGCGCATACATATAACTGGCGTGATTTTTCTTGACGGACTCTACCAACAACTCAGTCACATTTTTATCATCTTGCCCTGGCAGCGGAGCGAGCATGGCCATGGCAAAAAACACCAATCCTACAATGTACTCAGCCGCCCCAAAACCGCGTTGTTTTTTCATTTGTACTCCGTCACTATTGCCATTACCTGTGTTAGGGCATTTTTCCCGATAATTGAAATATTAATTTTCTCGCCTGATCGAGCCAGTGCCAAACCTGCTTCTTTTTCTCTTAGCCTGTTCTCGGAGTTAATAACGCTCCACCCATCACCAACAAATTCTCGCTTATAAAAGTTAAAGTTTGTGGTCACAGATGATTTGTTCGTCAACCAAAGCATTCTGTTATTTTTTCCCATGTCATGGGTTTTCATATCGTTGACGATTTGTGTGTCTGATAACATGGGAAACCCTTCACCATACGAGAAATCCTTCGCGCTGCGCATACTGGGGAGATTGGATATTGCTAAAAAACCTTGCAATTGCATTTGCGGCTCTTCAGGTTCATTAAATTGAACGGTATACAACAAGTCATCATCAATATGAGACAAAACTACTAGTTTATTCATGTTCGCTTTACGAAAATCCTCACCCCACGCTTCGCGATAAAACGATTCGATCTCTACAGGATTTCGTGTTGTTGAGAAACCGCTAACGGCCATTGTCATTCCGTTAAACTCCATATCCTCGGCAACGATATGAATCTCAAAATTATCGGGGACGGGAAAACTAACATCGGCATACAGTGCCATTGGAAAAGCGGCCAATATCCCCGCTAATAACGCAGCGTAAAATTGCATAACAATCCTTTTGTAAACATTATTTCGCGACTGGTTCCAAGAAAATCTAAAACACTATTCTTGGTACGTATGCCCGTATTCTTCTAGTTGAGGTGTTAAGCGCCCCATGCAAGACCTGGGGGTCCTCAATTCGGTATCGTTATAGACCTCTCCCAATCTAGCGCAAGGCACGGCATCTGGTTCGACCCTGCCAAGCTTCAAATAAGACAGCTCTTTAATTAGCGGCATTGACTTTAGAAGTGAAAAAAAGCTTTCAAGTTTAATTTTTTTGAGAAATGTTGTTGGCACCAAGCCTTGCACTGTAGATCGCGCATGCTCGGGCCCACCGACATTCCAGCTCTCGGTCATCAATGCATTGGTGCGTGACATTGAGAGTGTATCGGTGGGCAATTCTTCAAACCAATCCAGGGGTTTTAACGATACACTTACATTTGATTCATACACTCCCTTTAAATTTGGGTTAAAGCCCGACGATAAGTCTAGTACCTTTCCAAAGGCGCTTTGCAGAGAGCCAAAGCCTGCCAAGCCGTGTTCTGCGGTACTTACCGAGACGTACCTAGCCGATTCACCTCCTTTATCTTCTTCAGTCTCCTTATAAATTGGCGTTAGCTCACCATCTACACCAGTCCGAACCTTAAGTACTGGATTGAGTGGCTCTGAATTTTTATCGGGGTCGCTCTTAGTCATAATAGTGCTTCTGGAATGCGACAGAATCCTGCTCTCTATCTCTAGAGCGATCGCTTCGTCAGATTTCTCTGGCGCATTATCTACACTGCCGTCGGGAGCCGATCCAAAATAAGCAACCCTCTCCCAGACGGCATACCGCGCGGCCTGTTCAACCATTTGCCGGTTCTCTATGTACTTGTACATAACGGGCACCAGCAGAATAAGGGGCAAAAGCACAAAACCGACCACGATAACAAATTCAGCCAAAACACTTCCTTTGTGTAACTTCACACTTACCTCTAAGTAGTCGATTGAAGAAAGATAGATTATTCTAAAAACCTTTCTTTAGGTATTGACATACAATAGTCCCAAATCACTTTCTGAGCAGAGGAAGTCTTTTCCGACGTCCCACTAGGTTCATCATATTCTTTGTAGTAACCCCACATAACGTCTACGGCTCGGTTTTTCAAAACCTTCATGGCGTCTTCATTTGACGGTTCATGCTCCCAGGCCTTAATAGCTTGCTTTGGCTTAGGTGTATATCCTTCATTTCCAAAATTTATTGAAATGCGTTTGATTAGTGCATTCTTATCTTTACCCTTCAAAACATACGCTTCATAAATCGCTTCCGCCCCCGTCCCAGCATCCAATGACATCGCCACACAGTTATCCAGTTTTAATTTGGAGGCGGGTTCTAAAGCCATGAGAGAAGGAATGTCTGGAGGTAGCGACCAATGGAATTCACCCTTATAAGGATTGATCACTGCCGGCTCATATCCATCGGATAACGCGATGTTAGAAACTAGCAAAATAGTAAAAGTAAAAAATAGAGATATAAAAAATTTAATAATTTCTGCGCTTGTTATCATGGTCTGATAACCCTCCAGCTAGATAACACAATACAAGATATTTCCACTAAGTTTCACAAGATGCCCGTAGAGGCCAAAATTGCTAAAAATGGTCTAGGCTCGGAAACAAGTCTCGTTTGCCAAAATGGGTTATATAAGTTTCCGTATTCATGAAGGCCATCATCTCGTCCCCATTCAACATTCCACGAGAATTCTCTTGCTCCATAATGCGATTCATCTGGTCTCGAAAAAAAGCTTTGTGCACTAGCGGATGAATAGAGTTTTTTGCTCGGAATGCCTCCGGCCTCTTCCACTATAAAAGTATTAGTTCGGTTATAATCATCCAAAGAGTCATCTACACTTTTCTGTGTTTTTATATGGCTCTCGCTTTTTCCCAGAAATAAGTTGAAACTTGGCATGCTGTCAGTAGCTTCATCAGTTTCAAAATCGTAAAAATTGGCTAAGCCTTTGGTTTCTTTTATGTTGTTTTTCTCGTAAATTTTCCCGCTCCCGAGCGGTGAATAGTATTGAATCATTGTTGCTGCGTTACTATTATTCCATGCCTTACCCCACCATCGGTCTCGATCACTACTACTATAGTTAACATTCAACCAGCCATTTTTATCGTAGTTATTACGTCGATCGTGGCGGTGATCTCTATACTTAAACCTACCCGCTGAATCTACATCTTTATTCAGTGAATGTGCTGCACCCCATCCTAAAGGAGTTTCGGATGTCCAGCTTATACCAAACCCCAAATCGAACTTCTGATAAAAGGACAAGGTATCAGCTGCAGTCCAATTCCAGCGAATTACGGATTTACCATTATCATCTACCTCTACTGGAATGAAATCTGACCCACCGTTCTTCTCTCCCCAGAATTTGTATACTCCGGTATCAAAGCTTTTTAAAAATCGGTAGGAGCGCTCCCCGCTGAATTTATCCCTAGAATCATTCACTAGATTTGCGAATTCAGTAAACCGCTGAGTCGTCCGATTGTTACCTCCCTCCTTGTCGCGGGCAACCATGTCTCGGTCAAAGCGCTGAATATCTGCACCCCACGCTTCTAGAGCACTTTGTATATTAATAGCACTGCCTATTACACTGGAATTGACATTAGGATCATTTTTTTTCAAAACATCCTTATAGACAGAGTAAGTTGATCCTATGGTTAATAAGTGATTCACACGCTGAAATTCACTTAATGCATAAATAATATTCTCTTGGACGGTGTCTATCATAAAGTCACCCGCCTCAAAAAAATCCACCATGGCATCAGTTGCTTTCGCTAAAATTTCTGTAGCTTTTTCAATGAAAGGGCCGACATAGGGTATAACTTGAGCAAAATCACCTAATGTTTCTAAATTCTGCGAGAATTCATTTACTTCATTAGACCACGAGACCAAACCGATGTATTGTCCGATAACCACCTGATTTGCGATCATCGCGCGGTTGGTAATTGCGATCATATTCAGGTCACGCGTTTGAACATTGACGGTGCTGTAAACGGTATTGTCAGCGGTGTTTTGCAGGCGTATACGTTCCGATGCGACCCAGCCGACATCGTATAGCGAAAACACGGCTAAGGCGATGGCTGCGAAAAACGCAATAGTAAAGACTGTGGCGTAACCTGACTGTCTTTTTTTGTGGTTCATTGGGCACCGACATTTGACTAATAGTTAATTAGTTCTGGTACTTTCTCAGCATTGCTTCGCCCTGTGACATACAGTAATCCCAAACCTCTTTCTGGACCGAATCTGGAAAATCGTCACCAAAGCTCTTCTTTTCATAATCTGCTTTGTACTTAAGCGCCGTGAGGGTCGTGTGCCGACGTATGTCATTGATTAAAGCTTTTCTCGCTTCGCTGGGAATATCGCTCCCCGAAACCGAACCATTTAAATACTCACTATCGTCATAGATTATGACATCTGCGGGTTCCACGTTAGGATCTACACTAAGTATGCTATCGTCGGCTTTAATCTCAGCCACGTTAAGGTCTTGAACTCTAATAAGGTTATCTATCGCTGCCGACAAGAACTTTGCGTAACCAGCCCCATCAGAGCATTCAGCTTCCAGGCTACCATGCTGATAGCGGAGACTACCTTTCTCGGAGTTAAAGGAGTTTTTCCAAGGTTTTTCATCCGCCATAGATGCAGCAGAGGTAACGACACTTAAAACCAATAACGAGAGTGTTACTTTTTTCATCATCTTTTCTCTACAGAAGTAATGGGCTCGCCCGGTTTGACGTCGAGCCCTTGAACTATATGCTTAGCCGCCACTTTTCCCGCCTGCGGTAGCTGTTTTATCATAATTACTTAGATTTACTTCTTCCTTGGCATTCTTTACGGCTGCTTTACCCGATTTATTGGCTTCTGTAATAGCTGTTTTGCCAGTTTCCCCGCCCAACTCAGATGCCATCGCAGCAACTTGATTTCGAGCAGTCTTGCCAAACAGTGTGAAGGCCCCAATGGCGGCAATAGCAATTAAGGCGACAATGATAATGTACTCTGTCATGCCTTGACCCTTAATACGTTTATTCATGTTACGCATGGTATAACTCCTTTTGTTTAAGGTTTTCGGTGGCTAAATAAAGCCGCACAAGTGTATAAAATATTTCTAATCGTATTAATCGCCCAATTAAGCTAATCGTCCTTCACTTCTGTTTAAGTGATTACTCCAGTTGGAGTACGTGCTAAATTCAGAAATTGTCAGACTCATTTCATGAGAGCTGCACTTAGCTGTGTTCTGTTTTTAACACCATTTTTCTTCATGATTCTTTGCATGTGCGTTTTTACGGTATAGGGAGAAATGTTAAGATTTTTTGCAATTTCTTTATTTCTCATTCCCTGGCAGCTGAGCGCTGCTACCTTTTGCTCTCGCTCAGTAAGAGTTTGAATCTCAGAGAAACTGCTAGAAGCGGACCGCCTGGTGGCCAGCTGTTTTTTAACGTGATATTCCAGTGCCGATCGGCTATACCATAAGTCGCCGCGTGTCACTGAATTAACGGCCTTCAAAATTGACTCTATTTGCTGGGTTAATGATATTACCCCTAAAAAACCACAACTAAGTGCGAAAGCTTCAGATTTATTACATGACGTGTTGAGTGCGAGAGCGACTGGAGTCCGTGGCAGCCGTTTAGAAACCAGCTTCCATACCGCTTTGGCCGAACCGATATCTTGGCAAGCCACTATTACCAGGCTGGCATTAGGAAAGTCATCCCTAATGGTATCCTTAATCATTAAGCTTTTATGATTATGCGATAGTAGATCTAGACACGAAAAAATCGTTTGGCAATCGATTTTTTCGTCCCTAATAATTACGACTTTTCCCACAAAATTCTCCGTAATCCTGACTCAAAAGCCGCTTTACATAAATGGTGTCAACGTAATATTTTGAGGCGAGCATTTTCGAAGATTAACCGTGGACATGCTACCATGAGATTTTTACAGTCTTTCTAGATGAGATGCTCATCACAAAAATCTTATATTACGCAAAGGACGGTAGTATGAAATCTTTTTTAGTTGGCTTGACCACGTTGTCAATTAGCCTATTCTCGAGCCTAGCCGAGGCAGAAGAAGCAGATCATCCGTTGGTATCTCGCTATGGCGATGCCGAGATATATCAACAGCGCGAAGCCCATTATACGGAGTCTTACGTAGCGTTATCTCAACTTAAAGATGATGAAACTATTGATAAGCTTGCGGTTATTGGCAAGCAGACATTGCACGTTTACACATTGGGAGGTAGCAGATCACCCCTTGAGGTTGCTGAGAACTATAAGCAAGCCGTCGATAAACTTGGGGGGAAGGTTCTTTTATATTGCCACACAGAAGATCCTTGTGGCCTAGATTTTTCTAGGCGACTTCTAAAGCCCGTATGGATTTCGAGTGCAGCGTCGAGCTTCTCCGACTTCAGTCAATCATCGGATGGCTACCAGTTTATCTCGGCCAAAGTTGGCCCAGAGGCCAGCCCAACCTATTTACAGTGGATAATTAAAGAGGAATATTCCGACACTCTTGAGATTGCACAAATAATCACAGAACCCGAATCTTTGTTGTTAGGCCAAGTTACCGTAGATACTAACGCCATTCGGCAGTCTAATGAATCTAGCCCTACATCCATAAGCAAGAAAGAGGATGATTCTGGTCAAGATCATCCTCTTATATCTCGATATCAAGGTAGCGCTATTACGCATTACTTTCAGACTGAGTTTGCCGAGGTACGTCTTGCCACTGGTGTTGTGGATGAGAACGATAAAGTACCGCACCTAAACCTGAAAGGTAAATCGACTCTAATTGGCTATGCAGCCTCTAAAGATCAGTCAACATTGCAAGTGTTCGAGAATTATCTCGATGCGCTAAAAAAATCTGGTTTTGAAATTTTATTTCAGTGTGAGCATAGATCATGCGGGGATGAACAAATACAGCACTTGTGGAGCGGTTCATCACAAAGTGGGCGCTTTGGTAATGCGATAACCACAAGCACTTATGCTAATGATGATTACCGTATGCTTACGGCAAAAAAAGAGATTGGCAACAAAGAGGTTTATTTATCCGTCTATATATATAAAGGCGGCGCCATTGATGAAGTTGAAATCGTACACGATATTGTAGAGCCCACCCAAATGACCACCGATCGAGTTAGTATTAATACTGAATACTTGGAAGACTCCCTCGCCCGGGAGGGTAAAGTGGTTTTGCACGGCTTAAACTTTGATACCGGTAAAGCAGAATTACTGTCTAGCTCACAGCAAGCGCTTGACGTTATTGTGGCATACCTAGAGTCGGCGCCCGAGCAACAGTTTTACGTAGTGGGCCATACGGACACTAGGGGAGATCATGCGCTTAATATGCAATTATCGAAAGATCGCGCCGAGAGTATTCGCGGGGCGTTAGTGGAGCAAGGCGTAACAGCGGATCGCTTAATGGCCGCCGGTGTTGGCGCCATGGCGCCGGTTAGCACCAACGGATCGGACGATGGTCGCGCGAAAAACCGCCGGGTAGAGTTGGTGTTGCATTAATCGTCGTGAGGCTCACTGGGTAATTTTAACGCTTAAAAGCTGCCGAGACGCAGATTTTGAGCTTTAACTTTACCTAAAGAGGCGCATCGTAGCCCGTTATGCCAACAAATCGACGAATTTCTGGCTCGGCGGGACAGGCCTGTGTACAAACTCTAGTCGGCACCGCAAAATACGGTTAAAAGGTGCCTAAATACGGAGTTATTGATGCGATCTCTTGTTATCATTCTGGTGATGTTGGGGCTGTGCTGGTTTTTAACTGATGTGCGCTCCGAGAATAGTTTTTTTAACCTCTTTATGCCTTTATGCGGAGTGCTGTTTGGCCTGGCGTTAATGGTTTGGCTGGTGTTCGCCTTAGCCTCACGCCGTAGTTCCGGCCCAGAGCCCACAGCCTATGACATGCTGGACTCCCACGACCACGGAAGTGGCGATAGCGGCGGCTCGGGTAGTGATTAACAGACAAAAAAATGGGTAGCCGGAAGGCTACCCTTAAGTCCGATATCATTAAACTATCGGGGGAAGAAACCGTTTAAGCGAGTTATCTTAATTTTTACTCGGCAACCCGCCTCTGCAAATTATTACAATTTTGTTCAGCGTTCAGCGTTCAGCGTTCAGCGTTCAGCGTTCAGCGTTCAGCGTTCAGCGTTCAGCGTTCAGCCCATTCTCCGTCTCCCGTCCACCCTTCTCCATAGTAAGAGCCGGTGGCAGCGCCTTCCTGCGCCGCGATTCTGCCATTATCAGTCTAGAGGGACTCAACGGAAGCGTTAAACGGCAACGCAGACTTTGCCGTTTTCAACTTTTACTGCATAGGCGGTAATGCTGTGCTCAGGGCTTTCGAGGCACTCGCCGGTTCTCAGGTCGTAATGTTCTTTGTACAGCGGTGAGGCAACGCAAATGCGCTCGCCCTGAGTGCCGATGATGCCCCGCGACAGGACATTGGCTTTGCCAATGGGGTCGTAGTTGTCGATGGCGAAAACCTCGTCCAACTTGCCGACATAAAAAATGGCGATTTGTTTGCCGTCGATCAGGGCACAGACACCGGTATCGGCGTCCAGCGCGTTTTTGTCACACACTTCTACCCACTGGGTCTGTTGGCTGCTTGCTGCGTTTTCACTCATTGTCTGTTGCTCCTTAAGCCGTCACTTCGACGGTGGGAATGTGGTTCTCGCGTTCTTTTTCGTTGGCGGGGCGGCGCTGATCGCGCTCGACCACATAGGCCAGGTTGCTGTCGGTTTCGTCGCTGTTAACAAAGTGACGGAAGCGCTTGAGTTTCTCGGGGTTCTCGATGGTGGTTTTCCACTCGCACTGATATTTGCCGATGTTGCTGGTCATATCGTCTTCCAGTTCTTGACCAATGCTCAGCTTGTCATCGATGACCACTTCGCGCAGATAATCCAAACCGCCTTCTAAGTTCTCCAGCCACACCGAGGTGCGCTGCAAGCGGTCGGCGGTGCGAATGTAGAACATCAACACTCGGTCGATATATTTCACCAGTGTTTCATCGTCCAGGTCAGTGGCAAAAAGATCGCCGTGGCGCGGACGCATACCGCCATTACCGCATACATACAGATTCCAGCCGTTTTCGGTGGCGATAACGCCAATGTCCTTGGACTGTGCTTCGGCGCATTCGCGAGTACAGCCCGATACCGCAAACTTAATTTTGTGAGGTGAGCGCAAACCTTTGTAGCGATTTTCTAAAGCGATGGCCATGCCTACACTGTCTTGCACCCCGTAGCGACACCAGGTACTACCCACACAGGATTTAACGGTACGCAGTGATTTACCGTAGGCGTGGCCGGTTTCAAAACCGGCATCTACCAGCTTTTTCCAGATGGCGGGTAACTCGTGCAATTGTGCGCCGAATAAATCGATACGCTGACCGCCGGTAATTTTGGTGTACAGGTCGTACTCTTTGGCAACTTCACCCAACACAATTAACTTATCGGGGGTAATTTCACCGCCAGCCACTCGGGGCACAATAGAGTAGGTGCCGTCCTTTTGCATATTGCCCAGGTAAATGTCGTTGGTATCCTGCAGCCCCATGTGCTTGTCTTCCAGCACATAATCGTTCCAGAAAGACGCTAAAATGGAACCTACAGTGGGCTTACAAATTTCACAGCCCAGGCCGCCGTTGCCGTGGCTTTCCAGCAGCTCGTCGAATGACTCGATCTTTTTCACCCGGACAATATCGGCCAGCTCGGCGCGCGAGTAACTAAAGTGTTCGCAGAGGTGGTTGTTCACTTCCACGCCCAGATTTTTCAGCTCATTGTCCATCACGCTTTTCACCAGCGCGGCGCAGCCACCACAGCCGGTAGAGGCTTCGGTTTTGGCTTTAATGTCACCCATGGTACAGCAGCCACCCTGTACCGCCTCAACGATATCGCCTTTGGTCACATCCAGGCAGGAGCATAATTGTGCAGTATCGGGCAGAGCGTCTACACCCATGGCGGCACCGGCGCTGCCGTCCGAGGTGGGCAGAATTAATTGCTCCGGTGCGTCGGGTAAATCCATGCTGTTGACGCACATTTGTTGCAAGGTGCCGTAGGCTTCTACATCACCCACTAATACTGCGCCCAATAATTTCTTGCGATCTTCGCTGACAATCAGGCGTTTGTAGACTTCGTTCACGCCGTCTTCGTAGGTGTAAGTTTGCGCACCGGGGGTGCGGGCATGGGCATCGCCCACACTGGCAACGTCCACGCCCAGCAATTTGAGCTTGGTGCTCATATCGGCGCCGGTAAATTGTTCTTCGCCGCCGTCAATGTGCGAAAAGGCGACCTTGGCCATTTGATAGCCGGGGGCCACCAAGCCGAAAATTTTGCTGTCCCACAAAGCGCACTCACCGATGGCGTAAATGTCTTCCACTGAGGTGCGGCAGAAGTTATCGATGACAATACCGCCGCGCTCGCCTACATCAATGCCACAGTTACGCGCCAGTTCGTCTTGGGGGCGAATACCGGCTGAGAATAAAATCATGTCGGTTTCTAAATAGCTGCCGTCGGCGAACTCCATCCGGTAGCGGTGTTTTTCGCCTGCGGTGATGTGCTTGGTGTTCTTTTCGGTGTGAACGTTTACATCCAGCGCTTCGACTTTACGGCGCAAGAGGTTGCCGCCGCCCTCGTCCAACTGTACGGCCATCAAGCGCGGGGCGAACTCAACCACGTGAGTTTCCAGGCCTAGGTTTTTTAACGCATTGGCCGCTTCCAGGCCCAGCAGGCCGCCACCGACCACCACGCCCACTTTGCTTTCTTGCGCTGAAGCGGTGATGTCTTCTAAATCTTCAATGGTACGATACACCAGGCAGTGGGGCTGATCTTTGCCGGGAATGGGCGGCACAAAAGGGTACGAGCCTGTGGCCAGAATCAGTTTGTCGTAACCCTCTACTTTGCCCGACGCCAGTTTTACGGTTTTGCTGTCGTGGTCTATATCTACAACTTTGTCATTGAGGGTGTAAACCACACCCGCGCTTTGGTAATGCTCTTCACTGGTAAGCATCAAGTCATCAACGGTAGACCCTGAGAAATAACTGGACAGTTTTACCCGGTCGTAGGCCAGACGCGGCTCTTCCGAAAAAGTCAGAATTTCGTAGTTTTCGGCATGATCACTGTTGATAATGCCGTCGATAAATTTGTGGCCGACCATACCATTGCCGACGACGATAACGCGTTGTTTACTCATGGCTTACTTCCTCTGCTAATACGGGTTAGGCGCTCAGGCTCTGGTAGTGGCTAGCGTCTTTTAGTTGTGATTCGATGACGTTAAGCTGCTGCGCTAAGTTAACCACGTCACCCACCATAATCAGCGCGGGAGACTTAACGTTATGCTCGCTGACAGCGTCGCTCAGCGTGCCAAGTTCGGTGGTAATAACGCGCTGGTTGTCGCGACAACCGTTTTCGATAATGGCCGCCGGTGTCTTCGCGCTCAGGCCGGCGTTGGTCAGTTGCTGGCTGATTAATCCGGCGCGAGTGACGCCCATATAAAACACCAGAGTATGGTTAAGGCCTGCCAACGCTTGCCAGTTAAGGTTTAACTCTTTTTCACCGTGCCCGGTGACCAGCGTGCAACCTTGAGAGACACCGCGGTGGGTGAGCGGGATATCCGCTGACGTTGCGCAACCGGAAGCGGCGGTAATACCGGGAATGACCTCTGCCTCACAGCCGGCCTGGCGCAGCTCCAACAGCTCTTCACCGCCGCGACCAAACACAAACGGATCGCCGCCTTTTATTCGGCACACGTTTAGGCCTCGCTGAGCGTGCTCTACCAGCATTTGATTTAGGTCGCTCTGGGCAACGCTGTGGCAGTTTTTAACTTTGCCTACGTAAATCGCGGGAACCTGCTTGGGGAATAGCTCTCGAATGTCACCGCTGACTAATTGATCGAAAAAAATAACATCGGCACTTTCAATGGCGCGCACAGCTTTTACGGTGAGTAAATCAGCATCCCCCGGTCCCGCGCCTACCAACCAGACTTTACCTTGCTGGTGAGAGGCTTTGTTGTTAAGGCTGACTACAGTTGAGGCTTTTTGTGTGCGTTGATTGTGCATGGTGCATTCTCGTGATGGTTCGGCTCGTAAAATTCAAAAAGCGATTTGTGTTGTCATGGGTAAGAGCAAAGAGGGTGCCAGACGATGAAATAAATTTTTCAATCGAAATTATGTTTTTAAAAACATGGGGTTACATTTGAGGGTGACTCTGAGAATACAGCGGAGGAGAAATTTACGGTGCCTTACAGTGGGGCGCTATGCACCGCAATAAGCACCACAATAGTGTCGTTTAAGGTTTTTTGATGTGTGTTATTTTGGTGCGAATTTATTGTTTCTACCCAGTGCTGCCCTTTGTTTGGTCTATTTTGGTGCTCTCTGGTTTTTAATTCCAATCGTCTGCCGCAGTATCTGCGCACTCTAGTGCTCGTGGTATACAATGGCTCGGATGGGTTTGGATATTGCTAGCTGATGCGATCAGGCACGGTTACGCCCTTCGTTTTTCAATAGGTTTGGTGATGTCTTCTACGAATATGCTGGTCGATAAATTTGGCCGCACAGTCAATTATTTACGCATGTCGGTGACGGACCGGTGTGATTTGCGTTGTGTCTATTGCATGGCTGAAGAGATGACATTTCTTCCGCGTAATCAGGTGTTAAGCCTAGAGGAGCTGGAACGCTTGGCTGCGGCGTTTACTCGTCTCGGTGTACGAAAACTACGCCTGACAGGGGGGGAGCCTTTGGTCCGGCAAGGGCTGGTGGGTTTAGTGGCGAAGTTACGTCAACTGCCAGACTTGGAGGAGTTGTGTTTAACCACCAATGGCACTCGGCTTGAGGACTGTGCAGCTGAGTTGAAAAAAGCCGGCTTAGATCGTCTTAATGTCAGTCTGGACACCTTGAATGCCGATAAATTTCGAGAGTTGACCCGCTTTGGTGACGTTCGCAAAGTGCTTAAGGGTATTGTCGCCGCACAAAAGGCGGGCTTTAAACGCATAAAAATAAACTGCGTAGCATTGAAAAACCGCAATGCCGATGAGGTGGTATCGTTGGTTCGCTACGCCTTAGATCAGGGATTGGACATCAGTTTTATTGAGGAGATGCCGCTGGGGAAGATTGATAGCCACGGGCGGGCGGCTGAATTTATCGCCAGTGCTGAACTGCGGAAAATAATCAGCGCGTACTTTCCTTTAGTCCCTTCTAGTTCTTCAAGTGGTGGGCCAGCAAGATACTGGATGAGCCCAGGGTTTGATTCGCGCATCGGATTTATATCGCCTCACAGTAATAATTTCTGTGCCAGTTGCAACCGGGTGCGGTTGACGGCTACTGGGCGTCTGTTGCTTTGCTTAGGGCAAGAGTACAGTACGGATTTACGCGCTGTACTGCGAGAATTTCCTAACGATGAAGCAAGGCTGGAAGAGGTCATTGTGGCGTCTATGGCACTAAAGCCCAAAGAACACTCCTTTGATATCACTACAGATGAGCCGCAAATTGTGCGGTTTATGAATACCACCGGAGGTTAGACCCGGTGGTTTGACCTTTTTGCTTTCTGGATTTTATATGTCAGCTAATCATAACTTTGTTGCTTTGAATATCGCTGTTCTTACTGTTTCTGATACCCGGACTCACGACACGGACACATCGGGGCAGGCGTTGCAAGACTTACTGTCTGGCTGTGGCCACACTTTGGTAGAACGGGATTTAGTCAAAGATGATGTTTACCAAATTCGTGCGGTGGTGTCTAAGTGGATTGCCTCGCCTAAGGTGCAAGTAGTGCTCATTACCGGCGGTACCGGTTTTGCCGGGCGAGATTCTACGGTGGAAGCTATGACGCCATTGTTTGATAAAACCGTCGTGGGTTTTGGCGAGTTGTTTCGCCAGGTGTCCTACCAAGAAATTGGCACGTCCACCATCCAGTCTCGCGCCACAGCGGGCCTTGCCAATCGCACATTGCTCTTTTGCCTGCCGGGCTCGACCGGTGCTTGCAAAACCGCTTGGAGTATTATCGAAAGCCAACTGGATGCTCGTCACAAACCCTGTAATTTTGTTGGCCAGCTGCTATGAAGAGTCAATTAGCGGTTAATGACGCCCGGCGGCGACTGCTTGACGCTGTGCGCAGTCGACAGCTGAGCGAGAGTGAAAGTGTTGGGCTAAATGAAGCGGCTGGTAGGGTTTTAGCCGAGGACGTGAGAGCGCAGATTAATGTCCCACCTGCTGCTAACAGCGCCATGGATGGCTATGCATTAAGGTTTGCCGAGGGTCAAAAGGGCGCTGTGCTGCCCGTTAGTCAAACAGTTGCGGCAGGTTCGGCACCTCAGCCCCTACAACCTGGTAGCGCAGCGCGTATTCTTACTGGTGCTGAAATACCCCCTGGCGCGGATAGCGTGATTATCCAGGAAAACGTTAAACGTGTAAGAAGCGAGCAGGGCGAACATATCACGTTGAATACCGAAGCGGAGCTTGGTGCCAATATACGCCCTCAGGGGCAGGACATCGCTAAAGGTAATCTTGTACTGGCACGCGGAAGCCTGCTCACCCCCGCCCATATAGGTCTTTTGGCGTCGGTAGGGGTGGTGGAGGCCTGTGTTTATAAGCCGCTAAAAGTGGCGTTAATATCAACCGGTGATGAGCTAGTGGAGCCTGGATGCGAACTGGGGGTGGGGCAGATTTACAATTCCAATCAGCCTATGTTAGCCGCCTTAGTTCGTGAAATGGGTGCTAGGGTGGTGCTGCAGCAACGGGTGGTGGATAACTATGATCGGACGGTGAGCGCTTTGCGTGAAGCGGCGGAGCTTGCGGATATTATTATCAGTTGTGGTGGTGTGTCGGTGGGAGACGAGGACCATGTGAAAGCGGCGCTGCAAACTTTGGGCGAGCTCAGTCTCTGGAAAGTGGCTATGAAGCCCGGAAAGCCTCTTGCCTTTGGTCGCGTGGAGGATAAACCCTTTGTGGGCTTACCGGGCAATCCGGTATCGGCCTGGGTTACCTTCCAGCTTATGGTACGCCCTGCCTTAAAAGCCATGATGGGCGGGCAGGAAACAGAGCTGATGGCCGTAAGCTGTGCAGCTTGTTTTGAGCGTGCTAAGCCTGGTACGCGCGATGAGTATGCCAGGGGCCGGCTAGTGGACGGCGGTGTTGAGCTATATGGGCAGCAAAGCTCGGGTGTTTTATCCTCGGTTGCCTGGGCCGATTGTCTGGTGCTCTTGCCTGCCGGGGAAGCGATTAAAAAAGGTCAGAGTGTTCAGGTGTACCCCTTTGCTCAGTGGTGAGGGTAGCTCTTGCTGCTGATGGCAGGGCAAGTATCGCTTTACCAGCACCACGAGGTGGGTAGCTGCTTCAGCAACTGTTTTCGGCTGTGGATCAATTCTTTGTATGAAGCCATTAGCGAGAAATCTACGGCTTGACCGGCCAGCTTTAACTCGTGCACTTGACGTTCGAGTCCGGTGATTTCGGAAATTAGCTTCTGGCGTAGTTCGCCTGTGTGATTAATATTAATTGATACGCCGAAACTGGCAATATTGCGGGCACGTGCATGTGACATAACAATCTCCCTTTATCGTCACTATTGATAGACAGTAAAAGCCTAGCACGGTGCTCGAATGCGCGTTAGATTATTTTGCGTTTTACCAATAGCGAGTGCTCGCGTTGTGGTATATGCCCGCGCTTATTGAGACTCCAGCCACGCCTTGGCCATAAACAAGGCCGCAATGGTTCGCCCTTCGATGACTTCATCGCGCATAACCAGAGCCAGTAAATCATCAATGTTACAAGGTACAACCTCAATGGGTTCCGGCTCGTCGCCCGGTAGTTTTTCGGCATAGAGGTCGCGCATCAGCAGCACATTGATTTTATGTTCCATATAGGCCGGCGACAGATGAATGCTTTTTAGCCAGTGAATCTTGCCCGCGCCGTATCCCACCTCTTCTTTTAGTTCGCGGTTGGCGGCTTGTTCGGGCGTCTCGCCTTTATCGATGGCGCCTTTGGGTAGCGCCAGATGGTAATCCTCCAGGCCGCCAGCGTACTCACGCACCATCAACACCGTTGAGTCATCAAGCATAGGCACCATCAGCACGGCTCCGGGGCCGCCGCTGCACAGCTTTTCGTAAATACGTTGCTCGCCGTTACTGAACTTCAGGTGTAACTCATCGGCGCGAAACAGACGACTTTTGGCGACTGTATTGCGTTTAAGAATCTCGGGCTTGGTAGGCATTGGGGCTTGGCTTCGTTTTGTGTGAGTGGTTAGCCGCCATGGTAGCATAGCAGCCGACGCAACTTTATTGGTATCCGCCGCGTCTTACTGACAATAACAAGGCAACGCCATACAAAAAGGAAGGCTCGCCATGATCCGTTTAGACAATATTCACAAGTCCTACCACACGGGGGATCAGCACCTGCATGTCCTAAAGGGTGTCGATATGCATATCCGTGAAGGCGAGTTAGTCTCCATTATGGGGTCCTCCGGCTCGGGCAAGTCTACCCTGCTGAATATTCTCGGGGTTTTGGATTCTCACGATACGGGCCACTACTATCTGGCAGGCCAGGAAATCCGCCATTTAAAAGAGCGTCAGGCCGCACACCTGCGCAATGCGTTTATTGGCTTTGTCTTTCAGTCATTCAATTTGCTGCCGTTTAAATCGGCGTTAGAGAACGTGGCCCTGCCTTTGTATTATCAGAAAGTTGGCCGGCGTGAGCGCAACCGTCGGGCGGCAGAGTATTTGGATATGGTGGGGCTGGCGGATCGCGCTGAGCATATGCCAAATCAGCTATCGGGTGGCCAGAAGCAACGGGTCGCAATGGCCCGCGCGCTGGTGACGCAACCGAAAGTCATTCTTGCCGATGAGCCGACAGGGGCCCTCGATAGCAAAACCACGGATGAAGTGATGCAGATCATGAAACGTGTGCATGAGCTGGGTAATACCATCGTTATTGTCACCCACGAGCAAGACATTGCAGATCAAACAGAGCGCTGCATCGTACTGCGTGATGGTTTGGTGGTGGACGATGAAACTCAAACCGCCGGAGCGCTGGCGTGATTGATGGCTTACAGGAAATACTCTATACCCTGCGGCGTAACAAGCTGCGCACCGCGTTGACAGCCTTCGGGGTCTTCTGGGGTATATTCATGCTGATTTTACTGCTGGGCGCGGGCCGCGGTATGCAAAACGGGGTGATGGATAGCTTTGCCGACAATGCGCTCGACACCATTATTATTTGGAGTGGCACCACCTCGGTGGCGTATCAGGGGCAAGGGTTGGGGCGGCGCATTGGCTACACCGAAGATGACATCATTGCGTTACGCCAGCAGGTAGAAGGGCTTAGATTTATCACCGGTGCCAACTCTATGGGGCAGGGTACGGTGACATTCGGCAATAAAACCGGATTTTTCGATCTTTACGGAATTGATGATACGTATTTCAAAATCCGCGATCAGATTCCTTTCCCTTCCGGGCGCACCATTAACTACTTGGACGATGCTGAAACCCGCAAGGTTGCCGTAATTGGCACCAGCGTGCGAGATCGCTTGTTCGGCTCAGGCGTAAACCCTGAAGGAAAGATGATTCAGGTGAATAATATTAATCTGACCGTTATTGGTGTTTTCCATGATCGAAATAATAACGGTCGGGACTCTGAGCGAGTATTTGTTCCTTACAGTACTTTTACCAAAACCTTCGGCCGGGGCAACCAAGTGCACGTGATATGGGCTCGCCCTAAGGCCGGTGTCGATGGCTTTGCGTTGGAAGAGCAAGTCGTTGATCTATTAAAGAAGCGCCACAATGTTGCGCCTGAAGACAAGCGGGCCATTCAAACTTTTAACTTCGCTGAACCTGCAAAAATGGTCAAGGGGTTGTTTGTTGCCATTAATGGTTTTATCTGGTTCGTGGGCTTGGGTACGTTAACGGCCGGTATTGTGGGCATCAGCAATATTATGATTATTACCGTAAAAGAGCGCACCCGCGAAATTGGTATCCGCAAAGCGCTGGGGGCTACCCCTTTTTCCATTGTCAGTACGCTGCTGCTTGAATCTATTTTGGTAACCGGCATTGCTGGTTACGCAGGTTTGGTCATGGGCGTGGGGCTGGTAGAGCTAATGGCATACGGCTTACAGGTGAGCGGTGCGCAAATGGAATTTTTTAAACGCCCCGAAGTGAATTTTTCGGCAGCCGTTACCGCTCTTGTGTTACTGATTATGGTTGGCGCTCTGGCCGGGTTGATGCCCGCTATTCGGGCTGCTCGTATACCGCCTGTTGAAGCGATGAGAGCAGAATAATGACCTTGGTGGATGTTGATAAGTGGCGAGAGATTTTTACCACATTGGGGCAGCATAAACTGCGCACCACCCTGACGGCTTTTGGCGTTTTTTGGGGAATCTTTATGCTCTCTGTTTTACTGGGGGCAGCAAAGGGCTTGGAAAATGGTGTGATGGCGGGCTTTCCGCAGGTTCCTAACGGTGTGTTTATCTGGTCGGCCAGTGAAACGCAAATGCCGTATAAAGGCCACGGTATTGGTCGGCGTATCAGGTTATTGCCCGAGGATGTCAACGCCGTAGAAAAAAATGTAGCCAGCGTGGGTTTTGTTCGCGGTCAAAACAGTATTGGTATCTGGGGGGGAACGCCGCCTTACACCGTATACGAAGATAAAAATGGCACCTTCTTTGTTCAGGGGTCGCATGAGGGAATGGCTCTTATGCACTCGCTGGAAGTCACTTCCGGCCGTTACCTAAACAAAATTGATACACAGGAAAAACGTAAGGTTGCCGTCATTGGTGCTCGGGTAAAACAGCAGTTGTTTGCTGAAAGTGACAAGGTATTGGGTGAATACATCACCATAAATGGTATTAGCTTTCAGGTAGTGGGAACCTTTAAGTCCTTGTCCAAGGGAAATACAACACAGGAAGAGGAAAAAATTTACATCCCCAATAACACTCTACGACATGCGTTTAATCAGGTGGGCTGGATAGGCAGTTTAACCATACTGCCCGCTGACGGCGTACATGCGTCGCAAGCTGAGCAAGAGGTACTCGCGTTTTTGAAAGAGCGGAAAAAAGTGCATCCTGACGATGCGGGAGTGTTGGGAAGTTTTAATCTGCAAAAAGAGTTCGACAAAATTCAGGGGCTGTTTCTGGGGATCGGATTTTTCAGTTGGTTGGTCGCTGTGGGTACGATCATGGCGGGGGCGATAGGTGTCGGTAATATCATGCTGATTGTGGTGAAGGAGCGCACCCGTGAAATTGGCGTACGTAAGGCATTGGGTGCCACCCCTGCTTCGATTGTCACGATGATTATTCAGGAGTCTGTTCTGATTACCGCTGTGTCGGGTTATCTGGGCTTAGTCATCGGGGTTGTTATTCTTGAGGGAGTCTCAGCTGCTATTGAAATGTCTGGTGGCTCCGATATGTTCCTTAACCCCTCGGTAGATTTTAATACAGCGATGTTGGCCGTGTTTATTTTGATCATTTCAGGCTTGCTGGCAGCGTTATTACCCGCGACAAAAGCCGCTCGGGTAAACCCGATTGTTGCACTACAGGATGAATAATAACTGGACGATAATTATGAAAAAATTCTTTTTAATTGTGCTTGGCTTCATCGTCTTGCTGGTGTTTATCGGTACGGCTGTTTTTTTGTATAAAAAGTCGCAGGAGCAGCCAGAGGTTTTTGAGGTGGATGCGCCTTTCGTGACCACCATTATCCAAAAAACTGTCGCCACCGGTAAGGTGGTGCCCCGTAAAGAGGTGAATGTTACCTCACAGGTGTCAGGTGTTGTGGATGCTTTGTTCGTGACGGCGGGGCAGACCGTAAAAAAAGGCGATGTCATAGCCAAAATATCACTCGCGCCCAGTATGGTGGTGATTAACAATGCTGAGTCGCAACTGGAAAGCGCTAGAATTAGTCTGAACAACGCGCGCCAGGAACTGGAGCGGCAAAAGAACTTAATGCAGAAAAAGCTCATTTCTGAATCTGAATACAATCGTTTTTTATTGGACTTTGAGCTGAAGCAGCAGGCGGTCAACTCGGCCGAGAATAATTTATTGCTGATTCGTGAAGGCGCAACGAAAAAGTCGGACTTAGTATCAAATGTTATTCACGCCACCAGTGATGGCATGATTCTCGACGTGCCTCATAAAGAGGGTGCGTTTATTGTTGAGTCCAGTACTTATGGGGCGGGTACGGCGATTGCCACATTAGCCGATATGCAAGATATGATTTTTGAAGGCATGGTGGACGAGGCTGAGGTGGGAAAAATTAGCGAAGGCATGGAATTACTGCTGGACGTTGGAGCTCTTGAAGGTGAGCCGTTTAGTGCGGAGCTTGAGTACATTTCGCCCAAAGGCGTCGAGGACCAGGGGACCATAAAATTTGAAATTCGCGCGGCTATTGATCTGCAGGAGCACTTGTTTTTGCGTGCTAACTACAGTGCCAATGCGGATATCGTTCTTGCCAGGCGCGACAATGTACTCGCTATCAATGAGGGAAACCTGATTATCGAAGACGATAAGCGCTATGTAGAAGTACAAACAGCGCCGCAGCAGTTTCGTAGGCAAGAGGTGGAAACAGGGCTTTCCGATGGTATTAATATCGAGATTGTGTCTGGCCTGAGTGAAAGTGATAAAATCAAGCGCTTGTAATCTAGGCAATGGACCGGGGCGCCCGGTTAGAGGTGAACTATGGTTAACTGGCAGTCGATAGATACCGTCATGCTTGATATGGATGGCACGCTGCTGGATTTGCATTTCGATAACTACTTTTGGGTAGAGTATCTGCCGCAACGCTATGCGGAAATACATGGGCGTGACTTTGCCTTGGTGCGCGATGAGCTGGCGAGTCAGATTGCCTCCTACGAGGGTAGCTTGCAGTGGTACTGCCTGGACTTCTGGTCTGATACCCTGGCATTAGATATCCGCGCATTGAAAGAAGAGGTGAAGCATAAAATCAGTGTTCGGCCCCATGTGGTTAACTTTTTAGCCTGGCTGCGGGCAATGAACAAAAAGGTCATGTTGGTAACCAACGCCCACCCGAAGGTGATGACCCTGAAGTTTGAGGTGACGCAAATCGATAAACACTTTGATTTGATTGTCTCGTCTCACGAGTTTAGTCACCCCAAAGAGGCGCAAGAATTTTGGCATGGCCTGGCGGCCAGAGAGCCTTTCGATCCGGCACGTACTTTATTTGTCGATGATACTTTACGGGTGTTGGATTCGGCGCGTGACTATGGCATCGCGCACTTATTGGCAATTCACCAGCCGGATAGCCGAATTGAACGCCGCGTGAGCGGTTATCCAGCCATTGAGCACTTTGATGAAATCATGCCCACGCAAGAGAGCCGCTAGTGGAAAAAGTTCGTATTGATAAGTGGCTGTGGGCCGCGCGATTTTTCAAAACCCGCAGTATCGCAAAACAGGCTATAGAGGGTGGTAAAATCACCGCTGACGGTCAGCGTATAAAACCCAGTCGTGAAATTACGACCGGTGTGAGCCTGACCATTCGCCAGGGGTGGGACGATAAAACCGTCGAGGTTCTGGTGTTATCCGACCAGCGACGCGGTGCTCCTGAGGCGCAAAAGTTGTATCGTGAGACGGAGCAAAGTATTGCGTTACGAGAGCAGCGCGCGGCCGAGCGCAAAGCAGGTTTAGGGTCTTTTATTGTCAGCGAGCACCGGCCCAACAAAAAGCAGCGTCGGCAAATTCACAGATTTAAGCGCGATATGGATGAAACCCCCTAACCAATGGGGACGTAAGGCTTACTGGCCAAGGAGACAAGAATGAAACTTTACGTGATGTTGCTGACGTGTGCATGGACCCTCACGGCCCAGGCAGAGCTGTACCGCTGGACGGATGCTGATGGCAAGGTGCACTTCAGTGATCGCAAACCGGACGCCGCGCAAACGCAGGGGGCGGAGGTAAGCGAAGAAAAAATTAAGGCCGTGAATATTCAGGATAGTAAAGCCGCAGAAGAGGCGATGCGCCAGGTGTTTCCCAATGAAAACACCGCTCCTGTACAGCAGCATAACGGTCGTGAACAGGAGCTGGCTGAGCGCAAAGAGGCGCATTGCCGAGAGGCAAGGGAGTATTTACGAAAAGTCAGTGGACGAGTTCAGTTTATTGATAAAGATGGCAAAATGGTTCACGTTTCCGAGCGCGAACGCCAAGAGCGTCAGGCAAAAATGGAAACTTACGTAAAAGAGCACTGTTCCTGAATGAAGTCTAACGATTTACTACACCGGTTTATTTTTGATCAATGCGATATTCGCGGCGAAATTGTCACTCTTGAGCAAAGCTATCAGCAGGTTTTGGATAACAATCCTTATCCGACTGCGGTACGCGAACTGTTAGGGGAGTTTTTGGCAGCGGTTTCGTTGTTATCCAGCACGCTTAAGTTCGACGGTGTTATCACTTTGCAGGCACGGGGTGAGGGGGCGATTTCGCTGATAATGGCAGAGTGCAGTCATCATAACGATGTTCGTGCCATCGTGCGCCCACAGCCTGGCCAACCTATGCCAGAAAGCTTTATTAGCTTGCCTGAACTGTTGAGTAATGGCGTGTTGGTTATAACGCTCGATCCGGCAATCGGCGAGCGCTATCAGGGCATTGTCCCTCTTGAAGCAGATACTCTGGCGGGCTGTCTTGAGCATTATTTTAAACAGTCTGAGCAGCTGGCAACACGTTTTTGGTTGGCGGCGAATGAGCGGGCGTGCGGCGGCTTGTTAATTCAAGCGCTGCCGTTGCAGGTGGCCAGCAGCGAAGATGTTAACCGTGAGCAGTGGGAGACAGCCATCGCCCTTGCCGACACGGTGACAGCGGATGAGTTATTGGGCATTGGCCACGATCAGCTGTTATATCGTTTATTCAACGAACAGCCCGTCCGGTTATTCAGTCCGGCGGCGCTAAAATTTCACTGCAGTTGCTCCGAGGAGCGCAGCGTCGAAGCATTGCAGTCTTTGGGGCGGGATGAGGTCGAGCAGTTGCTGGTGGAGAAAGGCGTGATCACTATTGATTGTCAGTTTTGTAATCAAGTTTATCGATTCGATGCCGCCGCAGTACGTGCCTTATTTGGCCAATCTACCTTACACTGATTATGAAGCGATTTTATATTTTAGCGTTATGCTTGATCCCTGCATTGGCGCAGTCCACCGAAGAGACAGCAGAAAAACGCTGGGAGTTGGGCATAGGTGTTGGTGGTATTTACGCGCCGGACTATAAAGGTTCAAAAAGCTATCGTGACTATGTGGCACCCATTCCTTATGTGGTGTACCGAGGGCCAGTAATACGCACAGATCGTGACGGTGTACGCGGCGACTTTCTGCGAACCAATGCCTATGAGTTTACCGCGAGTATGGCAGTTTCAGTGACCCCGGACAGTGATAAAAACGCATTGCGTGAAGGCATGCCCGAGCTTACCTCTACGCTTGAGCTGGGGCCCGCCGTTAATGTGAATTTAAGTGGCGAGGATTTTTCACAGGGGCTTTCCCTTACCTTGCCCGTCAGGGCTGTAGTCGCTTTAGGTGACGGCTCGCCAGACTATATCGGATTGGTCAGTGCCCCGTCAGTGGTACACCGAGGCAGCTTTAAAGGCGGGTGGAAATCGACCCTTAGGGCAGGCCCCGTGTTTGCCAGTGGTAAATACCACGATTATTACTATTCTGTGGCACCAAAGTACGCTTTGCCCGATCGACCGGAATACAATGCTTCCAGTGGTTACAACGGCTTTAACCTGCAGGGGGCGCTGAGCCGTCGGTTTTCCGATTACTGGTACGCCTTTTATATTCGCTATTCAAATATTCAGGGGGTGAACTTTGATGACAGCCCGCTGGTAGAGACGGAACACAATGTATCCGGCGGCTTCGCCATCAGTTGGGTGTTTTTATAAACGCCCTTACAGGGCGTCGTCAGCCCGAAGCCAAGTTTGGCTGCGGCCAAACAGCGAAATACCGATAAAACCACGTACCGTGAGAGTGTTATTGTCTTCGGCTAAGGACGCCTTGGCTTTGTAGACTTTGCCCGATTTTGGGTCGAGGATTTTCCCCTCGGACCATTCTCCAGGGCCTTCCTGATTTAAGCCCCACATAAACGTCATTCCTTCTATGGGTTTGTTATTGAATTCCCCTGGGCATTTCTTGCACACCTTGCCGCGGCTTTCAGGTTGCAGCAAAGACTCAATCTTGCCTTCTAACTGCCCCTGATCATTAACCAGCAATACCACAATACTCTTCTTGCTGCCGTCAGAATCGTCGATAGTAACCCAGCGCCCTTCAATTGGAGCTGCATGCAATTGATTTGACCAGCTGAGCAGGCCGCTGAGTAAAATAAAAGCACGGATTAACCGAATCGTAGAATTCATCGCAAGTCCTCCATTGAGGAGTAACTATAGCGCTCGATCCTGCTGGATGCCAGTTAGGGTAATGGAGGAGTGGTAAAGCGAAGAGCCGCCAGGCGAAGCCTAGCGACGCATAGGTACGGGCACATCTTTTGGTTTTATCAGAGCCGGTTCGGCATGAAATCGCTCGTATGCTTGAGCGTGAACCACGGCAATACGTTCAACGGCCTGAGTCAATTTGGGGTCGTGGCAACCCTCAATGTTAGCAAACAGTTTCTCGATAGTGTCTTTAGCGTTTTGTCTCAAATCGGATTTATTCATTTGAGTCATAAATTGAATATAAGACTCAATGCCGATTTTGTTTTGCATTTCTTGCTCTACTTTGGGTTTTTTTACCATTTCTGGGTATTCAAACTCCGGGCACTTTTCCCGGATAAAAGTGAGCATTGCATAATTGGATTCTAATCTTCGGTAATCCGCTCCTAATTCTCTTGGGCCAGCGGTTGCCGATGTGCACATAGTGACCAAACTGCCGATTAAGAGAAACTTGGAAAATAACTGCATAGCTTGTTCTTACCTGGTTGATATGAAGGTGGCTAATGTTATCACTCTCAGTGGTTACTGTATCAATTGATAGAGGGCTGTAACTGAATTTTTGATTGTATCCACTGTTGGACACGCATTTGCAGTACATCCAGAGGCAGTGCTCCACCTTCTAAAACAACGTCATGAAACTCTTTCAGCTCAAAGTCCGAACCCAGTGCCTGCTCAGCCTGGGAGCGGAGTGACAGAATTTTCTCCATACCCACTTTATACGCTGTTGCTTGGCCGGGCATTACAAAATAGCGTTCTACTTCACGGGTAGCGTCGGCGTGGGTCATGGGTGAATTGTCAGTAAAATACGCTATAGCCTGTTCTCGGCTCCAGCGGTAGCGGTGAATTCCTGTGTCGACTACAAGTCGGATGGAGCGCCAAAGCTCGAAGCTAAGGCGACCGAAATCTGAATAAGGGTCTGAGTAAAAACCTAGTTCTTTGGGGATCAGCTCTGCGTATAAACCCCAGCCCTCAATGTAGGCGGTATAGTGTCCATGGCGGCGAAACTCAGGAAGGGCTTTTAATTCCTGGGCAATAGCAATTTGCATATGATGACCAGGCAGGGCTTCATGGTAAGCCAGTGCCTCCATTTGATACTTAGGCATGGCACTTAAGTCATGCAGATTGATATAGTAGATTCCAGGTCGTGAGCCATCCTCTGCGGGAGGCTGGTAAAAAGCTTTTCCCGCTGATTGCTCCCGAAAAGCTTCGACAGCTTTAACCTGCAAACCCGCTCTGGGTAAATGACCAAAGAGTTCCGGTAGCCTTTTTTCCATGGCTGTAATAATCGCTCGAGTATCGGTCAGATAGTCGCTTCTGCCTGTTTGCGTATCCGGGTAATAGTGCTGATTGTTTTCTTTTAATTCCAAGAAAAATTGCTGAAGCGAGCCGGTAAAATCCATTTGCTGCAACAGTGCGCGCATTTCTCCATGTATACGTGAGACTTCGCTCAAACCAAGTTGATGGATTTGTTGTGCGGTCAAAGTCGTGGTGGTTATTGCCTGAAGTTTATCGGCATAAAATTGCTCACCATCGGGGAGACTCCAAACGCCGTTGTTTTGATCGGACACCCTGTGAAGCTTTTGTAACGTTTTGATTAATTGTTGGTAGGCAGGTTGGACATTGTTTAAGAGCGCGTGGCGGGCACTTTGCAGGAGTTTTTCCTGCTGTTTTTTATCGATGTTTAGTTGCTTAACCTTGCTGGAAATGTCGCTCCAAAGCGGGCTGACGCCAGAGCTGGTGAACGGAGCGCCTTGGAGAATGTTCTCGCTATCGGCAATCACATAAGGGTACACAAACTCAGGTGCAAGAATTCCTTTGCTGGCACGGCGGTTTAAGTTGGCTCTTAATTGTTCAAACAGCGGTTGTATACCTTGTAACCTTTGAATATAGGCAAGGGCATCGGCGGTGCTGTCAATTTGATGGGTGTTAATTAAAAAAGAGACGACACCCGCGTGGAGGCCAAACATTTGGTTAACAGGGTAGTTGTGATCACGCCATGGAAAATGATTAAGCTGTTGTTCTAAGTCGCGGCTGAGCAAAACAACATTTAACTGGTTTTCTTGGCTCAATAAACGTGTATCCAACTGCGTCAAGCGTTGTAGTTGGTCTTCGGCTAGGCGCTGCCACAATTCGTCCGCTGCAGGGCTGATATCATCCCACTCGCCATAGTGTGTCTTTCGCCCTAGCTGGGCTTGATACATGGGACTGAGTGATACCTGCTCTTCAAAAATATGTTTGAAGAGTAACTCGGCGTCTGCATTCTCGGAAGCTTCTTCCGTGACAGCTAGTGTGCTGACGGTAAAAAAAGAGAATAAAAGGCTGACTGCAAGTATCAGAGAAAGGCGCATAGGTGGCGGTTCGTTGGGTTAAGAGTTTGTGTTGCGATGAGAGTCCAAAGCGATATCGCCTCGGCTTTTTAATTTTTCTTTCTGGCGTATGTTCGCAAAAGGGTCGTGCTCTGGCTCAATGGATGGGGTGGGCCCGTTGTGTTGCTTTTGCTTGTGGGGATGTTTTTGACGGGATGTATTCGCTTGAGGCGCTTTTACTTCTTTGGGGGCCAATACTAACTTGAGGTAAAAGTAATACAACGCCGTAATAACGATTAACCCTGTCCATTTTGCGATGTAGGACAGCCAGAGTAATTTTGTGTCTTGCGCGCCTTGAGCATAGTCCACGTAATCGCCGTGAATCATGGAAATCAGGAAGTACCCTAATAGTAGCGCAAGGGTGGCGAGAATGACCCGGTGGTAACGTTTCCAAATAAGGGTAGCTATGGCCGATTTGGCAAAAAATCTGAACATAAGTGAGTTGCTGCTATAGATTTAAGGAAACAAACTGATTCCCAGCGCCGCTACCAGTGCGACCAGACCGCGGGATTTGTATTCGCTGATGATTTTGTCCTCTTCCTCTTTGACGATGGATTCGAGAATGTCTGGCTCGTAATCCTCGGGTTTACGCCCGTGTAGGTAAATGCGCGTTTTGGCCCGTTCAATCGCTTTGTGGCGAATTTTTCCGGCGTACTTACGCTTTACTTTGTCGTAACTGCGTCGCAGAACGTTATGGCGTTTGTCCGGTTTTAATTCGTTTTCTGGTAGTGTCATAGATCGCTCGGTTTACTGGGTGATTCACCCTTTGACAATGGGTTATTGCCTGCCGTTCATAATGCATTCCCAGTCGGGTTTCACGGCATTTTTGGCAATAGCGTAGTTTTCGTCCAGCATAATTTCACGCCCCCAACCCGTCAGGCCTTCAACCGAGCCGTCTTCGGTCATATCCAGGTGCTTTTGCGGGTTGTTGCCCGGGCCCCACGACCAGGGAAGGAAACTGATGTTGTATTCCAGTGCCGTTTTGATAATGGTGCGGTAGGGAATAGCGCCACCTTCAGAGTCGTCCCAGCGGTCGCCGAACTCGCCAATAATTAAAGGCAGTTCAGCTTCTACTGATTCGATGATTTCGGCACGCACGCGGGCGTCGTTATAGCCCCACATGGCCGGCCACCACATGTGCACTGAGAGCAATAGGTTGTGTTTCGGGTCTGCGTCAATCAACTTCGGCCCGGCTACCTGTAGGGTATCAATGTCTTTACCCCAGCCGGGGGCGTCGATCATCAGCGGGGTTTTATAACCCGCTTCACGAAGACGTTTTATGGCTTTACTGTACCCGGCAATGTAGTCGTCAAGAGCGACCTTATCACCTACCTCATTGCCGATATTGACGATGGTGTAAGCCTCGTGCCTGGCGATCACCGCGGCAATATCAGGGCGAGTCCAGTAGTCCACCAGAAGTTTCAGTTTGCTCCAGTCACCAGTGGCGTCGTGCAGCTCGATAATCGGTACCAGCTCAAAGCGACGCGCATTTTTAAGAACGGTGTCGAGCTCGGTGGGCTTGCCCTCTACGCTCCATACGATGCGCACGGCATTGGATTGGGTTTTCGCTATTTCACTGAAGCTGGACAGGCCCGTGCGATCCAGCCAATAGACCATGCGGTTGGGCCCCATAAGCACTATGCGGGCGTCGCACGCATCGTACAGGTGTCGGCCTTTTACATAAAAGCCGGGGGTGGAGTCTGTGGCAGCCCAGGTGTGGTTACCTAGCAGGCTTAATAATACGGCGGTAAGCGGGAGTAAGCGTGTCAGCATAGAGCACTCAAAATAACCGGTTGAGTCTCTAGTGTAACCTCTGAAGGGCTACTTGTCCGCTGGGCGCAGACCGGTGCGGCCGTCGTTGGTGGGGAACACACAGGTAAACACACTGCCTTTACCCACTTCGCTGTTAATTTGCAGTTCGGCGTCGTGGCGCAGTAGAACGTGCTTAACAATGGCCAGGCCTAAGCCTGTGCCCCCGGTTTTGCTGTTACGGCTGGCGTCCACGCGGTAAAAACGCTCGGTTAAATGAGGTATGTGCTTGGTTTCAAAGCCCATGCCGTTATCCGTGACCGAGAAATACACGCTGGGCCCACTGCGCCATAAGCGCATAGCGATTTTGCCTTTCTCCGGGGTGTACTTAACCGCGTTGATGACTAGATTGGAAAAAGCACTGTGCAGCTCTTTTTCGTTGCCGACGATGCTGATGGGCTCATCGCAGTGGAAACTGAGCTCCTGTTGCTTTTCACTTGCCAGCACCCAGGCCTCGGATTTGACCGTTTGCAGTAACGGCTCCAGTGGCATGCTTTTTTGGTTAAATCCCGTGTCGGCGGTTTCGAGCTTAGAGAGCATAATCAGGTCGTTAATCAGCAGCGACATACGTTTGGATTGCTGCTGCATTTGCTCTAAGGGCTTGTCCCAGGTGGGAACTGTATTGTTGTCGGCAAGGGTTTCCAGGTAGCCGCTGATAACGGTAAGGGGGGTGCGCAGCTCATGGGAGACGTTGGCCACAAAGTCTTTGCGCATCTGCTCAAGGTGGTAAATCTGGGTAATGTCACGCACCACAATCAGCCGTTCATTTTTACCAAAGCGGGTAATTTGAAATTGCAGGCGTTTATCGGGAAAGCGCGGCGAGGGAATATCTAAAGGCTCAGCGTAGTCACCTGCCTCAAAGTAATCGACAAAGCGCGGGTGACGAATGAAGTTGATTACCGACTGACCCTGGTCTGAGTTGTAAAATCCGAGTAGTCTCTGAGCGGAGGGGTTCCACCAGTCCAGGTAGCCGCGCCAATCCAGCAAAATGACACCATCTTTTAGCGCCGAGGTCGTTTCTTGAACGCGGTTAATCACCGCTTGAAGGTTTTTCTTCTCCCGCTTTTGGCGGCGTTGCAGGTGGTAAATTGCGTCGAAAACATCGCCCCACAAGCCCGTTGACTCGGGCGGTTGCGCTTTGCGTTTGCCCTGCAGCCAAATATTCAGGCGCAGCATCTGCCACAGGTTCCAGCCTATGTACCAGAAGGTGCAGGCCACCAGAGTCCAGGCGAGTTGATCGAGCAAAAGGCCGATAACGAAAGCGATGGCCAGTACAACGGCCAGACGTTTGAGCTCGGCGTGAAATCCCTGTAGCAAAGCGGAACCTATTGGAAAATCGGAGCCCGGTCAGTCCGGGCGTTCGGTGGAGCTTAACCCGCTTTGGTTGAAAAGCGGTAGCCAGTGCCGCGCACAGTTTGCACTAAGTTTTCGTGTTGGTCGACGGTTAAGGCTTTGCGCAGGCGACGGATGTGAACATCCACGGTGCGCTCCTCAACGTAGACATTGCCACCCCAGACGTGATCCAACAGCTGGCTGCGTGTGTAGGCGCGCTCTTGGTGGGTAAGAAAAAACTGTAACAGACGAAACTCGGTTGGCCCCATATCCACTTCGCGATCATTGATGGTCACGCGGTGGCTGGCAGGGTCCAGGCACAGCCCCTGAACTTTAATGGGCTGGCCGGAGGATTGCGGATCGGCGCGGCGCAGAACCGCTTTTAAGCGTGCCACCAACTCTCGTGGCGAAAAAGGTTTGGTGATGTAGTCATCCGCACCGACTTCCAGCCCTTGAATTTTGTTGTCTTCTTCGCCTTTGGCGGTGAGCATGATGATGGGGATGTTTGCCGTCACTTCATCGCGCTTTAAGCGACGTGCCAGCTCAATACCGCTGGTACCGGGCATCATCCAGTCGAGCAGGATTAAATCTGGTTTTTCGTCGACGATAAGGCCGTGGGCATCCTGCGCGTTTGACGCTTCTAAACACCGGTATTCAGCCATTTCCAGGGCGATACGTAACATATCGCGAATGGCGGATTCGTCATCAACGATAAGGATGGTGCGACTTGTCATATTGCCTGCCTGTGATCCAACTTTTATGTAGCGGAAATTCGAAGAGGAAGAACCTTACCTGGTCTATCGCAGCGCTATGCGGTTGTTTTTTCCGCCGGGGGCTCCTCCGTGCAAGCGTATTTAATGTATTAATTGTTGCATATTTATGACAGTTCGGCGTTCATTTTTACAGATTGTGCGTCTCAGTTGATATTCAGTGTGCTCAGCACAATACCTGTAAAAACCGCCATGCCAACCCAGTTATTGTTTAAAAATGCTTTAAAGCAGGGGCCGCGTTGGCGGTAACGAATCAGTTTTTGCTGGTAGATAAAGAGCCCGGCCGCCGTTGCAACGCCTAAATAATAAAGGTCGTTAAGTTCAAAACGGCTTTTCATCATCAGCAGGCCAAGAATCACCAAAGCCTGCAGGGTGGCGGTAATAAGCCTGTCCTGATCACCAAACAATACGGCGGTAGATTTTATACCCACTCGTACATCGTCATCCCGATCTACCATGGCGTAGAAGGTGTCGTACACCACGGTCCAGATCAGAACGGTAAAGTAAATCAGCCAAGCCTCGGCGGGCACGGTGTTGCGCGCACTGGCGAAGGCCATGGGTATGCCCCAGGCAAAGGCCGCGCCCAGTACTACCTGGGGTAAATGGGTGTAGCGCTTCATAAAGGGGTAAGTGCAGGCCAGGGCCAGTCCCCCAAAAGCGAGCCATAGAGTAAGGGTGTTGGTGAGTAAAACCAAAATAAAAGCGATGCAAACCAGAGCGGCAAAGACAGCCCAGGCTTCGCTTAGCGTTATTTTGCCGGTGGCTAAAGGGCGATCCTGGGTTCGCTTCACATGTCCGTCCAGGTTGCGGTCGGCGAAATCGTTTATCACGCAGCCCGCCGAGCGCATAGTGATGGCGCCCAGAGTGTAAATAATCAATAAATCCAGCTTGGGAAAGCCGCCAGAGGCAAGCCAGAGGCCCCACAGTGTTGGCCACAACACTAATAACCAGCCGATAGGCCGGTTTAGCCGTGTAAGTTGCGCGTAGAGCTTCAGCCGCTCAAGGCTGGTGTTCTGCATGGCAGTTATCTCCTGACACTTGATGGACAAACTGAGGCAAAAAAACTTCGCTGACCAGAATGTGCCGACCATAAAGGCTAAAAACCGAGCGTCGCCCCCACAGCAGTTGATGTTGTTGCAAGGCTGCAGGTACGCCAGTGTTTTCTGGAATGGTGGCGATACTGATGGGCGAGCGTCCCAAATTTGGGTGGCTAAAAAGGTAGCCACCTAAGGGGCGGTTGTCCAGATGACGTAAATGCCTTAGCGAACCGGTCAGGCTCACGGCTGGAAACACGCTGCGTGCATAAACCCAGGGTATTTGTGACGGCCCTTGTAAAACCACTTCGCGAATCAGGCACATTTGGCCGGGCTTTTTCAATTTCAGTGCGCGGGCTTCACTTAAGCGCGGGCGCTCCCACACCTGTCGCAGCACTTTTACGTTTAATTGACCATTTCCAAAATCGCGCAGCTTTGCGGTGAGTGAGCGGCTGTCGAGCAACCAGGGCTCAAGTGCTCGTGGCAGAGCGTTCGGGCGCTTTACTGGCTGCCACAACCCAAGCCCTTGGCGAGCATAACGGCAGTCGCGGAAAATTTTGCTGGTGACTGGTGGCAAAAAAACCTCGGGGTACCCAAAAGCGGAGGCGCTATTCTAGCAGTCAGAGGCGAGTACGCCCACTTTACTCACGTGACTTTACCCGCTTTCGGGAGCTTGGTTTAATGGGGCAACACAACAGAAGGATAATGAATATGATTGATACAAGCCGCGCGTCTTGCAGCGGAGGTTGGCTGTGACTCTTACGAAGCGAATTCTATTGGCAATGGTTTTGGGTATTGCTGTTGGGCTGGTGCTGAACCTGGTCTATACGCCCGGTGGCTGGCTGGATCGTTTTATTGTGCACGGCGCATTCGATATCGTTGGAACCATCTTTGTTAACTCCCTGAAGCTTCTGGTGGTGCCCCTGGTGTTTGTGTCGCTGGTGTGTGGTACGGCCTCTTTAGGGGCGCAGAGTCGCATGGGGCCCATGGCGGCAAAAACCATTGGCCTGTACGTGTTGACTACAGCTATAGCGATTACCTTGGCGATTGCTGTGGCCAGTGTGTTGGGGCCTGGGAAAAGCCTCGGGCTGACCGCTTCAGGTGTTGCTGATGCCAGCTTCAGCGTTTCATTGAAAGACACTATTATCAATATCTTTCCCTCCAACCCCGTGCAAGCCATGGCCGACGGGGTCATGTTACAAGTGATTGTGTTTGCGGTGCTTTTTGGTATCGCCATCAGCCGCACGGGTGAGAAAGGCAAGCCAGTCGCCAGCTTTTTTAACAACCTCAATGAGGTTGTGATGCAAATGATTCTGATGCTGGTGCAGCTGGCCCCTTATGGTGTGTTTTGCTTGTTGGCAAAGCTGTTTGCCAGTATGGGGTTTGAGGTGTTTGAAGATTTACTGTTTTATTTCTTTACGGTTATCGGGGTGTTACTGCTGCAGTGTTTTGTCGTGTACCCCGCGCTGCTAAAAGCTTTTGCCGGGCTGAATCCGCTGGTGTTTTTCCGCAAAATGTATCCGGTTCAAGTGTTTGCCTTCAGCACAGCATCAAGCAACGCGACCTTGCCCTACACCCTCAGCACTGTAGAGAAAAAACTGGGGGTGGATAATAAAGTGGCCTCTTTTACTCTGCCTTTGGGCGCCACCATCAACATGGACGGTACATCAATAATGCAGGGGGTCGCGACGGTGTTTATCGCGCAGGCCTACGGCGTTGATGTGGGTCTTACCGGGTATCTGATGGTGGTATTAACAGCAACCTTAGCCTCTATTGGTACGGCAGGGGTGCCAGGGGTTGGTATGGTGACGTTGACCATGGTGCTACAGCAGGCGGGCTTACCGATTGAAGAGGGGATTGCACTGATTATCGGGGTCGACAGGTTACTGGATATGTTGCGAACTTCGGTAAATGTGACAGGAGACGCAACAGTGACGACAGTGGTTGCTAAAAGTGAAGCCCTGCTTGAGCCTGATATTTATAACGCTGACATGGCGGAAGTTCGCCAATAAAAAAACCGGCCTAAGCCGGTTTTAGGTGCGCCCTGTCAGCCTTTAGTTAGGTGACAGGGCGCCAGCAATATGTTCAAGCTCTTCGGTGGACTCAATAATATTAAGTATGGCCGCTTCGGCTTTATCCCGGCTTAAACCCAGCTCATTGAACAGTGAGTCGGGGATAGCCACTTTAGGCCCGATGATAACTCCTTGTTGTCGCAATAGGGCGTTTGCAATATAAACCAGCTTCGCGTAAGCAGAGTGTTCGCCTTGGTAGTGGGCATTGTTCTGCTCGCGCAAACCGATGACGACCTCATCGGGCATATTCCACAACTCCATTAATGTACTGGCAATCTGGTCGCGGGTAATACCCAAAAGGTGGCGCTCTATACTCTGCGGAGTGACGTGGGGATTGGCCTCGCTTAAACGGCAGTACTGTGAGTAATAGGGAGGGAAAACTTCGGCCATAACCAGTGCGCCGAAATTATGCAGCAGGCCTGTTAAATACGCCATGCCAAAACTGGGGCGTTGTTCGCGGGGTATGGCGGCTACCAACCCTTCAATAGTGGCGGCCATATATACCGCTTGTTGCCAATATTTTAGCTCGCCCTCCGGGCCGTCTTTGGGTAAGGATATGGTTTTGCCCAACGCGAGACCAAGGGCCAGGTTGAGTACCATATCGAAGCCTAGTACGCGAACAATGGCATCGTGTATGGATTTGATTTTGCCAGGGGCAGAATAATAAGGGGAGGCGGCCCAGCTGACCACTTGAGCCGCTAAGCTGGGGTCTGTTTCTACAATTTGCGCTAAATCGGAAATGTCTGCGTTTGGATCCACCCGTAGTTTAATAATACGTTGTGCCGTGTCCGATAACGGCGGTAGCTCTAACGTTTCTTCAAGGCGCTGCTTAATTCGCAAACTGGTAAAATTACGAACGGCATTTTCGATCTGCTGGGTTTGATTGGCGCTGGGTGGCGCACTTTCCAACGGGGGTAGGGGAATCGTGATATCACAAATAATGGCGTCTGTGAGCGTTTGTTGAAACTCAGACCCTAACACCCGAATCAGTTGAGACTCGTCGCCCGAGTCCAGTAGTAAGTCATCGCGCTGTAGCAAGTTTTGGTCAACGAGGGTGAGCAGGCCCGCTACCTGAGGTAAAGCCGGTACGGAGTTACACTGATGAGTGTCGTAAAATTTCTGTAAGGCCTGCTCGCCTGCGGCTCTTAGGTTGCGGTTGAGGTGATGATTAATAGCACTGATGTCGAGCAGGCTATCGGCTGAAAACACCACTTGAACCTGGCCAATATCATCTTGCAGCAGGATTGAGCGAGCTGCCCCGACACTGCGCAGGTGCTCATCATGCCAGATGAGTGAGTTACCTTCTTGTACGGGGGTGGCGGTCAGGTCGTAACGAATATTCTGGTTACTGAGTAACGTTTCGACATTGGTGGGTACTGGCACGTGAAAAATCTCCTGTGAACTAGCCGCGCGACCATTTTTGGGGTCGTCTCTTACCGTGTTTTGTTTCGTTCTGGTGGTAAGTGAATGGCATTCTATGCAGAGTAGCAGTAAATATAGTGGCTTATAGAGCTTAATACTACGCTTGACGTGAATTAGTGCATATTTTTCGGAAAAATGCCGTTGCAACCGGAAAGTGCTGGTTTCTTTTTAAACACCCATTTAAGCCCCCAGATATTGTTCACGGCCACCTAGCCAGCGTTCTACAACTGCGGCGGCTTGTTCGGGGTAATGCGCTACCATCAGTTCGGCCGCCTCGCGTACGGCAGGTAAAAGGTGACTATCGCGGGCAAGATCGGCAATGCGAAATTCCATCTCACCTGTTTGCTTCGTGCCCAGCACTTCGCCAGGGCCGCGCAGTTCCAAGTCTTGTTCGGCAATATAAAAGCCATCGTTGCTTTCGCGCATAACTCGCAAGCGGGATTTGGCGTGCTTCGATAACGGCGAGCCGTACAGTAATACGCAGGCACTGGCAGCTGCTCCTCGACCCACTCGGCCACGCAATTGATGCAACTGTGACAGCCCCAGGCGCTCGGGGTTTTCAATAATCATCAGACTGGCGTTGGGCACATCCACGCCGACTTCGATGACCGTAGTGGCGACCAATAGCTGGGTGTTTCCGGCTTTAAAATCACTCATAACGGCGTCTTTCTCGGCGCCTTTCATACGTCCGTGTACCAAGGCCACATTAAGCCCCGGCAGTTGTTGCTGCAAGGTGGCGGCGGTGGCTTCGGCGGCTTGAGCTTCAAGGGCTTCAGATTCTTCAATTAAGGTGCACACCCAGTACGCTTGACGGCCCGAGGCGCAGGCAGCGCGCACTCGCTGGATAACTTGATCGCGTCGATCGTCCGCGATTACCGCTGTAGCGACCGGGGTGCGGCCGGGAGGCAGTTCATCAATCACGGAACAATCCAAGTCGGCATAAGCACTCATGGCAAGGGTGCGTGGAATTGGCGTTGCGGTCATGATCAATTGATGTGGCGTGAAGCCCTGTGGTGCTTTATTGCTTAGCGCTAAACGCTGATGAACACCGAAGCGGTGTTGTTCATCGATAATCGCGAGGGCTAAATCTGCAAAGGTGACATCGTCTTGAAAAAGCGCATGGGTTCCGATCACCAATTGCGCTTCACCGCTGGCAATGGCCGCTAAGGCCTCACGTTTTTCTTTAGCCCGCATGCGACCGCTGAGAAAAACGGGCGTGATGCCGAGAGGGGCGAGCCAGGCACTGAAGTTGAGGCGGTGCTGTTCGGCGAGAATTTCGGTGGGCGCCATGACCGCCGCCTGTTTGCCACAGGCTATGGCACTTAGCGCAGCAAGTGCCGCGACGATGGTTTTTCCTGAGCCGACATCCCCCTGCACCAGACGCAGCATAGGCTCGCGTTTGTTGAGATCCGTTGCGATCTCTGCGTTAACACGCTCCTGTGCCCGGGTCAGCGAGAAAGGTAAGTGTGCTTTCAGCTGTTCGCCCAGCCTTTGTTGGTCAGTGAGCGGGGGCGCTCTGTGTTGTTTTGCCCTGGCGCGAAATTGCAACATGCTCAGCTGTTGGGCCAACAGCTCTTCAAAGGCCAGGCGCTGCTGATAGGGGTGTATGCCGTCCGCCAGCTGTTGCAGGTTGGCATCGGCCGGCGGTTGGTGTAACAGGCGCAGTGCATCGGCCAGCGGGATCTGATGCAGCTGGCGGCGCACTGGCTCGGGCAGTAACTCCTCAATGGGGGTGTACTGCAATTGCTCCAGCGCCTGTTGCGTCAGGGTTCGCAGGCGCGGCTGGGTTAATCCCTCTGTTGTCGGATAGTGAGGAGTCAGGCTGCCCGCGAGAGGCGTAGGCTGCGTCTGATCCAGCAGTTCGTATTCAGGGTGCACCATTTCCAGCCCGTTTGCACCGCGCCTGGCTTCGCCAAAACAGCGCAGTTTTGCACCCGCAACCAAGCGTTGTTTTTGCGCAGCATTAAAATGAAAAAAGCGTAAGCTCAGCGTACCTGTGCCATCCTGAATTCGGCACAGCAGTGAGCGGCGCTTGCCATACACAACATCCGCGGCGCGGACGTCACCCTCCACCACGGCGCTTATTGACGGCTGCAGAGCCCCGATGGGGAGAACGCGAGTGCGGTCAGCGTAGCGCCCCGGCAAGTGAAAGAGCAGCTGCTGCACCGTGAAGATACCCAGCTTTTCTAGCTTGCCTTGCAGCGCCGGCCCCACGCCTTTGAGGGCGCTGACAGGTAGGGTGGCGAGGCCGTCGCCCGATTTGACCAAGGTTTAGCCCCTAATTTACAAGCTCGATCAGCGGGTTATCACGCTGGCTACGGCGAATCGCGCTGCGCAGGGCATCTACGGCTTTGAAGCGCGGAAAGCTGGCTCGCCAGGCCAAAGCTACTGTGCGCTGCGGCCCTTGGCCGCTAAACGGCCGGGTTACCAGTACGTCCTCGCTGTAACCGGCGGTGCTTGCTGCCGAGACAGGCAGTATGGTGATGCCCAGGCCAGAGGCTACCATGTGACGCAGAGTTTCCAGTGAGCTTCCTTCCGCCGCGGTTCGCACTTTGCCCTTACCCGCTTCTAGCGAGGGTTGCAGGTTGGGACAGGTCTCGAGTACCTGATCGCGGAAGCAGTGGCCCTCGCCCAGCAGTAAGACTTCTTCGTCGTCCAGCGCGCGTGGGTCAACGGTCTCGTTGGCTGCTAGCGGGTGGTCTTTGCGCAGAAGCACTACAAACGGTTCTTCATAAAGTGGTTGGGTAACGACATCCGCCTCTGTAAAAGGCAGGGCGACGATAATAACGTCCAGCTCGCCTTTGCGTAGCTTGGTACGCAGGGTGCCTGTGTACCCTTCCTCTACATACAGGGGCATGGCGGAGGCTTCTTTTTGCAACTCGGGAATAAAATAGGGCAGCAAATAGGGGCCAATGGTAAAAATGGCCCCCACAGCCAGCGGGCTGGATAGCTGATCTTTACCTTCATTGGCGATATCTTTAATCGCGGATGTTTGCTCTAGCACCAAATTGGCCTGGGCGACGATTTTTTCCCCCAGAGGTGTGGCGGACACACGGGATTTAGAACGCTCGAAAAGGGCCACGCCCAATTCCTCTTCCAGCTTTTTGACCGCAATGCTAAGGGTGGGCTGACTAACGAAGCAGCGTTCCGCTGCGCGGCCGAAGTGTTGCTCCTGGGCGAGGGTGACGATATAGCGCAATTCTGTCAGAGTCATGGGCTTCAAATCATTAAGTGAACGATGGGTAGCAATCTAGCAAAATGGATAGAAAAAAACTATTGATAATCGGCTGTGGAGATCTGGGAGAGCGTTTGGCCAACCAGGTAAGTGATGATTTTGAGGTGTACGGCTTGCGCCGTAAGCCTCCCTTGAGGGGCGCTGAGTGTATCCACTACTTGCGTGGAGATGCGTCAGACGAAAACACCATGCGTTCCGTGTTGGCGAGAGAATTTGCCGCGATAGTGCTTACCCTCACTCCTTCGGCTCGCAGCGATGAGGGATATCGACACGGTTATGTCGAGCCTTGCCAGGCGTTGGTGCGGGCGCTGGCAGGGCGTTCGCCGCGGGTAATCATGGTCAGCAGCACGGCGGTTTACGGCCAGAGTGACGGACAGTGGGTGGATGAGACCTCATTAGCGACGCCACCTCGCTATAACGGAACGCGTTTACTAGAAGCCGAATCGGTTTTAGCCGATGCAAAGCTACCATTGGTAACCCTGCGTTTAGCGGGTATTTACGGGCCGGGCCGGACCCGGTTGCTGCAATCGGTGGCCGAAGGTAACGCTAAGGCATCCCCTGCCTTTACCAATCGAATTCACGCGGATGATTGTGCGGGATTTATGGCTTGGGTTCTGCGTATGGAAAACCCCTTGCCGCTCTACCTGGTGAGTGATGGTGAGGCGCCCACCAAAGCGGAGGTGGTGAGTTGGTTGGCCAGTGAGATGGGGGTGGCAACTCCGCCGACGGAGGTTGTCGATAATATGAACAAACGGGTCGATAACCGGCGCATGTTGGCCACCGGTTATACATTGAGGTATCAGGATTTTAGAGCCGGATTTGCCTCGGTTATCCCGCGCTCACCATAATGCCGTCGGCTTCAATCTGCGCCCCTTTCGGTAATTGGCTGATACCGATCGCGGCGCGAGCCGGGTAGGGCTCAGTGAAATACTGCGCCATTACCTCGTTAACGGTAGGGAAGTTACCCAGGTCGGTCAGGTAAATGTTCAGCTTCACAATATCTTGTAAGCCACCCCCCGCTTCGGTACACACCGCCTGCAAATTTTTAAATACCTGATGAGCCTCGGCAGCAAAGTCACCGCTTACCATTTCCATGGTTTCGGGAATCAGGGGGATTTGGCCGGACAGATAAACCGTGCCGTTTACCTTAACTGCTTGCGAGTAAGTTCCGATCGCTTCGGGGGCGTTATCTGTGTGGATGATAGCTTTATTGGGCATGAGGGTTCCGTCTTTCCAAAAGAGGCCGAGTATACCGCCTTGCTCGGCCACTCGCCAAGTTGAGGCAGGTGGCGAAACTGGATACACCCTAGGGCTTAGTTCTTCGCCCGCTGGATGCGAATGACAAAACTTAAATTGCGAATGCGGCGCATAATATTGGCCAAGTGAATGCGGTTTTGTACACCGATACACAGGTTGATCACGCTGTTGTGTGCGTCACGTTCGTTGACGTGAATGTGCTCGATGTTGCCACCTTGTTCGGTAACGCGTGTTGCTAGGGTGGCGATAATACCGCGTTCGGACTCCACCTCGACGCGAATATCCACTAAAAATTCACCCGAGACCGTCGGTGCCCAGTTCACATGGTTGATCTTTTCCGGGTTATGCCGGATTTCAGCGAGGTTGTGGCAGGTTTCCTGATGAATCACCAGGCCCTTACCCGAACTGATATGGCCGATGATTGGATCGCCTGGAATAGGGCGGCAGCATTTTGCGAAAGTAATGAGTACGCCGTCTGAGCTGTCGATGGTCAGCGGCGAGTAGATACTGCCACCGGGGGGCGTGATGTTCGCATCGGGCTGTACCAATTTGGCCACCGCGTAAGCGATACGATTTCCCAGGCCAATATCTTCACATACCGCTTCCAGTGAGCTTAATCCGGTGCCAGCGAGTAGCTTTTGTTCGTGATCTTCGCTCAGGTTATCGATATCCACCTCAATTTCAGCCAGCGCGCGGCCTAGCATCTTTTTGCCCAGGGCTACAGAGTGGTGGTGTCGCTGATTTTTCAAAAAGTGGCGAATCGCACTGCGTGCCTTACCCGAGACTGAAAAATTGAGCCAGTTAGGGTTTGGCTGCGCGCCCGGCGCAGTGATGATGGTGACTTTTTGCCCGCTTTGCAGGGGCTGCGATAAAGGCGCTAAGCGTCCATTAATGCGGCAGGCGACGCAAGTGTTGCCGATATCCGTATGCACGGCGTAGGCAAAGTCGATCGCGGTAGCGCCGTGGGGCAGCTCTACAATCCGACCTTTGGGGGTGAAAACATACACTTCATCTGGAAACAGATCGATTTTAACGTTTTCAATAAATTCCAGGGAGTCGCCCGCACGACGCTGCATCTCCAGCAGCCCCTGAACCCATTGCCGGGCGCGACTATGGCTGCTGCTGAGGGCATCGTCGCTGTTGGATTTATACAAAAAATGCGCGGCAATACCGGTGTTGGCCATTTCGTCCATTTCTTTGGTGCGAATTTGCACCTCAATGGGAACGCCGTGCATGCCCACCAATACCGTATGCAGTGATTGATAGCCATTGGCTTTCGGGATGGCAATATAATCTTTAAACTCCCCCGCCACCGGCTTGTAAAGATTATGGATAACGCCAAGGGTGCGGTAACAGGCGTCTATGCTATCGACAATAATGCGAAAAGCGTAAACGTCCATGATTTCTTTAAAGAATTTTTTCTTCTGCCGCATTTTTTGATAAATGCTGTACAGGTGTTTTTCTCTACCAATAACGACCGCGTTTAAGGCCTCACGCCCCAGGCGTTTTTCAATGGCTGTTTGAATCTGTTCGACCAGCTCTTTGCGGTTGCCCCGCGCCGTTTTTAAGGCCGCTTGCATTCGGGTTGCCCGCAGGGGGTGCATGGCGTAAAAGCCGCGGTCTTCAAACTCCAGACGCAGATCATTCATGCCCAGCCGATGGGCGATGGGGGCATAAATTTCTAAGGTTTCTTTGGCAATGCGCCGTTTTTTGTGGGGCGGCATGGCGCCCAAGGTACGCATGTTGTGCAGCCGGTCGGCCAATTTGACTAGAATAACCCGCAGGTCATCGGCCATGGCGAGCGCCATCTTCTGGAAGTTTTCAGCCTGTTTCTCGGCCTGGGATTCGAACTCAATCTGGGTGAGCTTGCTCACCCCATCAACCAGCTCGGCTACGGTGTCGCCAAACTGTGCGGAAATGGCTTTTTTGGGGATACCGGTGTCTTCAATGACATCGTGCAGCATGGCGGCCATCAAACTTTGGTGGTCCATGTGCATGCCGGAGAGAATATCGGCGACCGCTAGCGGGTGAGTAATATAGTCTTCACCCGAACGACGCTTTTGCCCGTCGTGGGCTTGTTCGGCATAAAAATAGGCGCGCCTGACCTGATCGATCTGAGGGGGTTCCAAATAAGACGAAAGCCGATGGCTCAGTGCCTCAATGGTTAACAAAGTCTTCCTCCGATCCGGTTAAAGCGCGCGCGGTATTATATTTGCGGGTCGAAATTGGGTTCTTCAAGTTGCGGCGTGGGTGCCGGCTCGTCGCGTTCAGCCAAAATGCTGGCGTCGATAAAACCTTCTTCGATTTCGCGCAGAGCGATTACGGTAGGCTTGTCGTTCTCTTCAGGAACATGGGGCTCTTTGCCGCCCACGGCGATTTGACGGGCGCGTTTGCTGCCCACCATCACTAATTCAAAGCGGTTGTCGACGTGGTCGAGGCAATCTTCAACTGTAATACGTGCCATAGGTTGTCCGTTACTGATCTGAAAAAAATCGGGAGCTCGCGAGAATCGCGGCCTTTGGGGCTATTATGCGCGAGATTGGCGCCAAGAGCCAGTGAGGGCGGTCGCGAGCGGGGGCGCTATTGTACACAAATTGCCCAAGGGTGGAAGTGCCAACCGGGTTACATTGCGTTATTTCGCCAGCAATTCTGTTAAAAGATGCGCGTGGCGCTCGGATTGCGAGCTTTGGCGTAAATGTTGGCTGGTGATCAGCGCCTGAAATTGGGCCAAAGCGACGGTAAAGTCGTCGTTGATGATCAGGTAATCGGCCTCTACATAGTGAGAGATTTCGCTGATTGCCTCATTCATGCGAGCCTCAATGACACTTTCATCATCCTGGCCTCGCCCGGTCAAACGCTGGCGTAAAGCCGATAACGATGGCGGCAGAATAAAGAGACTGACGGTTTCGGGCATTAATTTGCGCACCTGGGCGGCGCCCTGCCAATCAATCTCTAAAATGACATCCAGACCGCTTTTCAAGGTGTCTTCCACCCACTTTTGTGAGGTGCCATAAAGATTGCCGAATACCTGAGCGTGCTCTAAGAACGCGCCCTCGGACAGCATGCCAGTGAATTCATCATGGCTTACAAAATGGTAGTTGACGCCGCACTGCTCTCCCGGGCGCATTGGGCGGGTGGTGTGCGAAACGGAAACGCACACTTCCGGGCTCGACTTGACTAGGGCGCTAACCAAGCTGGTTTTACCGGCCCCAGAGGGCGCTGAGACAGTGTAGAGAATGCCTTTGCTCATGAATGCTTCCGTTTCTTAGATGGGGTAAGTCATTGAAAACGGTTATTATGGCACAAGCTAAATGATTACGAACACCGGCCCGAGGAGCCCTTATGTCAAACAGGTTTACCGTCGCACAAGCTGCCGACTATCTGAAGGTTAGTGAAGCCTTTGTGCAAACCATGGTGGCTAAAGGTCGCCTGGTTGCCGATGCCGATGGCTTGTATGAGCAGCAACAACTGGACGCCTTGGCGACATTAATAGAAAAACTAAAAGGTGAAGGCATCGCTGCTATGGTGGCGACGGTTGAACAGCAGCTGTAAAAAGTGGCTAATTTTTTACCGTTAGGATGCCACGAAGAATACGCGCTCACCTCCGCATCATTCCAATGCCGACTGTCAGTACCACCGCACTGAAAACACTCCGAACTGAGCGCGGGTCGGTAAAGCACGTGAACTAGGTATAACCTAAAATCACAGGGCAACCCTCATGGTGGCTTACCCTGTGATCTAAACGTGCGACTGAGTTATTTAAGCGTTTTTGCCTGACTTTTTGCCTGCATCTTACTCCAGTCAGAGCCCGGCAAATCATTCATAAAAGACTCTATATTGCCGCGTTTTTGCATGGTGACAAATGCGCGTTTGCCGTCCGGCCCGCCGAAAGTAATGTTGGTGGGGTGTTGTCCTGTTAACTCGATTTCTTTTAGCAGCAAGCCCGATGGAGTCAGTACCGCTATCGTTCCCGCGCCATAGCGGGCGATGTACACGTTGCCTTCGGTGTCTGTCGACATCCCATCCATACCGTGATCGGAAAAACGGAAAAACTCGCGTTTGTTGCTTACGCTACCGTCTGTATTAACGTCGTAAGCCCAGACGACTCGTTGCACGCTCTCGTTGACGTAAAGGGTTTGACCGTTGGGCGAGAGTTCAATGCCATTGGTGGTGCCCATGTCGCTTTCCAGTAACTCGGTGACACCGTCAGGTTTTATCAGCCAAAGGTTACCTGTGTTATCGGCCCAATTGGGGTCGGATGCGTAAATTAAACCGTTATCAGCCACGACTATGTCGTTGGGTTGATTCATCTGGTCGTTATGAGCCAGGACGCTCAGATTTTTGCTGGCGGGATCAATCGATAAAATATTGTGCGCCGAGTAATCGGCTACCAGCATTTTTCCCTCTGGAGAGAAGCGCAGGGCATTACCGGTACTCCCCTCGGGCAAAGTAAGCCACAAAGAGGCGGAATTTTTTCCCTTTACGGCACCAATGGCTCCCTCTGTTGCAAAATTCACGGCGTACAGGGTGCCGTCGGGACCCACCACAGGACCTTCTACGCCCTGTGTGAAGGTTTGCTCGGCCACCCAGTCTTCGCTGGCCCCATGGGTGAAGCCGCTGCTTAACGTGCAGCTAATCACCAACGGACTTAACAGTGCGGGGAATACTCGGTTTTTCCTCATGATCGTTCCTTTATTCACGGATAGCGCCGGAGTGTTTGCACTCCATAAGCGGCGGCGATGATGACTTCATGTTGAATGTTAAGCGCATCGCTAAGGGTTTGGTTGTTGGGGGTGGGGCGCTGGGCTTTATTCGCAATACGCTTAACTTCCTGTAGGCCGATTTCACTCACCGCCAGCAGGCTTGCGCACAGCCGATTTAGCTCGTGATGATTTTCGGTGACGGCGTGCAGTTCTTTGGCGGCATCGCGCCACATTTGCAGTTGAGCCACAATTTTGTTTTGTAGCTTTTGGTTGCTGGTGTTTTTCAGCCAGAGTTTAACGTCTTTATTAAAAACACGAACACTTTTGCTTTCGGCGGGCAGGCTATCAACAAAGCGGTCCAGCGGGTCGCGGCGCGAATAGGTTTCGTGGACAGATTTTTCATGATGGCGGTGGTAGTAATGTGCCGGCTCCATGGCAGAGCTTGCCGTCAGTAGTGTCTGCAGTGGCAGTGCTGGGTAGCGTTTTTTGAGCGCGTTTTTTTGCTCGATAAAATGTTGGAGTCCAACCGATTCTGCTGCCCACTGGCTGACATTGTCGAGCCTTTGGTACATGTTGCGTTCATCGCGTAAGTCTGCGGGCGACCAAAGCCTTTCGGCAACGACAAAAGCGCGCGGCCACAGCCGTAAATCGATGCTTTTCTCATCGATAATTTCCGCCCACAAAGCGGCTTCGCCACCCAGTAGTAGGTGCTCATTGTCAGGGCTGACGATATCTTTCGCTACCGGCGCAGGAATTGAGGAGCCGTTAATTGTGCTGCCTGCGGTTTTGCTGCCCGTGACCGCATAAGGCGCATTGCCGGTAATAAAAGTGCCCGACAGCGTCGTTTTGTTTGTTTGCAGGGTCGCGCTTACGGGGCCCATCCAGGTGTCCACCTCAAAGCTTAGGGTGTTATCGCGGTAGTGAATATTTCGCAGGACTTGGCGAGACTTGCTTTTAAAATCAACAAAGCCGCGCAGCGAATCCCGCTCGCCAATAATGGTTAACGTACCACTGATGGCGCTGCCGCGTTTGCGAGGAGCCGAAAACTCCCAACTGCTCCAGGCTTCTTTGTCGGCTGGCGTAGTGGCAATCGTTATTGGCTCGGGCAGTAAACGTACACGGTAGTGATAACTGGCGTACTGGGGCTGGTCTAGATAAAAACCGGTGGACAGCAAAGCCGGGTAGCCCATGTTGATTGCGCGCCCAAGCGCATCTGGCCCCTGCCAGGATTGCACCACGGTGCCCTGAGGTAAACCGGCATGCAGCACTTCATCCCAGCCAATCATCTTACGATTTAACGCGCCGAGTATGTCGGCCAAACGCTGATTAAAATAAGTGTGCAAGGCGTAGCTGTCGGTGAGGTTGTTGGCTTTGACGAACGCCTGGATATCGGCGTTGCTTTCCCAGTGTTCCGGGTCTACTTCGTCGCCACCGATATGAACATAGGGGAAGGGAAACAGCTCGGCCACTTCGGTTAATATTTTTTCTGCAAAAATATAGACCTCCGGGTTGGCTGGATTCAGCAGTGGCTTGTGTACGCCCCAGCGGTCTTCGTGCTGGTAGGGGCCAGGGGCCGACATAAGCTCGGGGTAGGCAACGGCGATAGCGCTGGCGTGCCCGGGCATGTCTATTTCAGGCAGTACATAAATTCCCCGGGCGGCAGCGTAGGCGATCACCTCTTTCATTTGTGACTGTGTGTAAAAGTGTCCGTCTGCATTACTTTGCTGCAGTTTAGGGTAGGTTTTGGATTCGAAGCGCCAGCCCTGGTCATCGGTTAAGTGCCAGTGAAACACGTTCAGTTTTGCCGCCGCCATACCGTCCAGTTGTCGCTTGATGGTCTCAACCGAAAAGAAATGACGCGCTGAGTCCAGCAGCAGGCCTCGCCACGCAAAACGCGGTGAATCCTCAATGCGAACGCCCGGTAATGAGTCGGTGTTATGGGCGGCAAGCTGTAGCAATGTTTGCAGCCCACGCATAGCGCCGATGGTGGTGTTGGCGCTCAGCTGAATGCCTTCTGCGTCAATGGCCAGTTGATAGGCTTCAGCGTCGGTTTCTAACAGCGCCGCTTTTGGCTCTTTTACCGAAATGTGTAAGGTTGTTGTCGCTTCGCCTTGGGCTAAATTATTTTGCTGAGCCAGTTGCGCTTTAAATCGTGCAACTGCATTTTTCAGCTGTTCGCTGCTGTGCCCACTTATGTTTATCTGTGGGAGGGCAGTCAGTGGCAGCGAGTGTTGCGTCTGTTGCACCGAGCTGGGCCAGGGCATAAGAGGCAGAGGTGTATTGCTGGCTTTGGGGGTGTCGTCGGCATGCGACACAGCGGCAAGGCCGCTCGCTAACACGACAGAAAAAAGCAGAGTCTTTAGTTTCATAGTAAGTTGTACGGTTAAAAGCAGGTTTCGGTTTGCGCCACGATGGTGTAGTCGTCGTCAATAACGTGCAGCTCGCGCCACTTATCGAAGGTAAGGCAGGGGTGAGAGGTGGACAGCGCAATAATATCGCCTACCTGTATGTCTGCATCGGCGGGTATTTTCATAGCGCTGTGCTGGTCCATAATATGAAAAACCTGCCAGCTTTGTGGTGCAGAGTCAGGAGCGCTTTGGCCCGGGCGGTAGTGCAGTGCTGGTTGCGGCAGGCCTGCATCAAAAGCGCAGTCGCGTTTTCCTAGGGTTAAAATCGCCAGGCCGGGCTCGGGCAGAGATTGCACATAGGCCCACACCTCAAGCGCGGATTGTAAATCTCCGCTGACGCTGCAATCGTCGCCAAGACGTTCGCGCACCTGCTGCTGGGCTTCCATATAAATGCCTTTGTCGTGAATCAGATAACAGCCGGGGCGAATTACCGGAATCACTTTAGCGGCATTGGCATAGCCAAATACATCGGCGACCAGGTCGTACCACGCCGAACCTGCACCGGTAAGAATGGCCTTGTGTTCACCGAAGTAACCGCGGTTGTGCAGGTTTAATGTCAGGTCACGGACCTTCTCTAAATGAGCGCGTATTTTTTGCGGCGCATCTGAGCCGCCGATAACGCCTTCGTAGGTTTCAATACCACTTAAGCGCAGCGATGAATGCTGGTCAATTAACTCGGCCAGCTCGCCTGCTTCGGCCTCATTGCGACAGCCGCAGCGTCCGCCGGGCACGCCCACTTCGATCAGTACATTCAGGGTCTGGCCGCGCCCATGAAAATAGCGGCCCAGCTCATTAATATTGTCTGCGCTATCCACCAGACAATGAAATTCCACATTGCCACGGGCAAGTAGCTGGCTAATTAACGCCATATTGGCTTTGCCCACTAACTGGTTCGCCATCAAGATACGTGTGATACCCGCATTGGCGGCAGCAACGGCTTGCGGCGCACTGGCCAGAGTTTGGGCCCAGGCACCAGCCTCTCGTTGTAGCTGAAAAAATTGCGGTGTCATGGTGGTTTTGCCATGCGGTGCCAGCTTCACGTTTTGGGCGTCGGCGAAGCTCTGCATCCAACGCACATTGTTGGCCAGGCGTGAGCGGTACACCACCGCCGCTGGCAGGCTGACGGATTCGTGCAGTAAACTCATCGTTCCTTCCGTATCCGAAACGGCCGCACCTTTAGTAGCACTGATGGGTTTGAGTGGTTGTTGTTGGTTCATGAAACACCTGAAGGAGTTTAGTTTGGGCCAATGATAGAAAATAACGTTTTCATTGGTCAATGCTTGTTAGTATATAACAAAATGATTTACACTGCCCTGGCAGGCTTGAGCCGGGGCGTCATGGTAATGATAGAAAAGGAGCCCGGCAGTGAGTCACGAACCGGATATCGTCTCGCGTATTAATGCCTTGTTTGGTCAATTGCGCGATGCTGAACAAAAGATTGCCAGAGTCATTCTGGAAGATATTGAGTTCGCCTCCCACGCCAGTATCAGCGAGCTGGCATTGCGCGCTGAGGTGAGTGAGGCAACCATAACCCGCTTTGCCCGCGCTGTGGATTGCAAAAATGTACGCGACCTAAAATTGCGGTTGGCACAGTCGCTGGCCGTAGGGCAAAGGTTTTATACCGAAACACCCGTAGAGCCAGCAGGGCTGCACGCGGTGTATGAGGCGGTTAAAAGCGCACTTGATCACAATGCGCGTTTGGTTACGGATGACGTGGTTGAGCCCGCAGTCGATGCCTTGGCCAATGCGCGGCAAATTCTTATTTTTGGCGTGGGTGGTGGCTCGACTGTCATGGCGCAGGAGTGCCAATACCGCCTTTTCCGTTTGGGGTTTACCGCCTCGGCCTATTCCGACCCTATGCTGATGCGGATGGCGGCGGCAGCGGTGGATACCACCGATGTTGTCATCGTGCTATCGGCCGGGGGGTACAGCCCCGATGTGCAAGAGGCGGCCGAAATTGCCCAGGAATATGGCGCAGCGGTAATTGCGATAACCACCGAAGGCTCGCCTTTGGCTGCTGCGGCTGATTATCTGGTGCCAATGGAGCCTATAGAAACGGATTATATTTTTAAACCCAGTGCATCGCGTTACGTCATGATGGCCGCAATTGATGTATTGGTTATGGAGTTGGCCGTAAGGCACAAACGTAAAAGTCGGGAAACACTCCGGCGCATTAAGCACACTCTGGATAACCACAAACAAGGGGATGATCGTCTGCCATTAGGCGACTAACCTTTGTCGCGGTAAACAGGGTGTAGAGGTAGAAGTTTTGTTCGACACCCTGATTCGCAAAGCGCGCATAATTGATGGCAGTGGCGCACCTGCTTACCTTGCCGACATCGGAATAAAAGACGGAGTCATCGTTGCAATTGCCGATGCCCTCGACGACCAGGCCACCGACGTTATTGATGCGAAGGGGCTTTGGCTGGCGCCGGGTTTTATCGACGTGCACACCCACGACGACCTTAACGTTATTCACAACCCCCACATGCTGGAAAAAATCAGCCAGGGTGTGACCACGGTGATCGTCGGAAATTGTGGTATCAGTGCCAGCCCCGCGGTGCTTGCCGGTGACCCGCCAGACCCGCTTAACCTGTTAGGTGATCAAGCCGCTTTTTGCTACCCACGCTTTTCTCAGTATGCCGAGGCCGTTGCGCAAGCATCACCCTCGGTGAATGTGGGGGCGTTGGTGGGGCACACCGCTATCCGCAACAACCACATGGATGATTTGCAGCGCAGCGCTACCACTACCGAGTTAGAGGCCATGTGCAGTGATTTGCGCGGTGCCCTCAAAGATGGGGCGCTCGGCATGAGTTCGGGACTTGCCTATGGCAGCGCCAAGCAATCCAGCACCGACGAAGTCATTGCGCTGGTTAAAGAACTGGGCGCAGCAGAGGCGGTTTACACCACCCACCTTCGCACAGAGTTTGACGGCATTGTCGAGGCAATGAACGAAGCATTTCTGACTGCACGCAGCGGGAAAGTGCCGTTGGTGATCTCTCATTTAAAGTGTGCGGGCAAAGGAAACTGGGGCCGCAGTGGCGAACTTTTACAGCATCTTGAGCAGGCGGCTTTATCGCAACATGTGGCTTGTGACTGCTACCCCTACGCGGCCAGCTCCAGCACACTCGATTTAGCTCAAGTCACCGATGAAACGGCTATTTTTATTACCTGGTCTGAACCCCATGGCGAGCAAGCCGAGCGCTATCTGGCCGACATCGCCAACGATTGGAAGGTAAGCCTGATGGATGCGGCGCGGCGATTAATGCCTGCCGGTGCGGTGTATTACTGCATGAGTGAAGACGATGTGGAAAACATTGTTAGCTATCCCAAGTCGATGATCGGCTCTGACGGCTTACCTAATGACCCCCACCCGCACCCGCGTTTATGGGGCGCTTTCCCCCGGGTTTTAGGCCACTACTGCCGCGAAAAAGGCGCGCTCTCTCTGCCAATGGCCGTGCACAAAATGACGGGCTTATCGGCCGGGGAATTTCGCTTGCACAACCGCGGTTTAATTCGCGAGGGCTATTGCGCCGACTTGGTGTTGTTTGATGCCGAGCGTGTTATCGACAGTGCCACCTTTATCAAACCGCGCCAGGCCGCCGAAGGCATCGAAAAGGTGTGGGTGAACGGGGTCTTAAGTTATCAGCCAGGCGCGACCCAAACCGGCCGCGCCGGGCAATTTTTGTATCGACAATCTTGAGTAGGAGTAAGTAATTGTGAGTATTAAACGTTATGGCGCCGAAGGCAGTGTAGGTACTGGTGGTCAGCACCTGCCGTTCTCAATGGCGACTGAAGCGGCCGGTTGGTTGTATGTGTCAGGGCAAACGCCCATGTTAGACGGCGAAGTGGTTGAGGGCTCAGTGGTTGAGCAATCGCAGTTGGCGATCGACAACTGCTTGAAAATTATGAAAAACGCCGGTTACGGCAAAGAAGATGTGGTGCATCTGACGGTTATTTTGACCGATGCCCGTTACTTCCAATCTTTTAATAAAGTGTTTAAAGAAAACTTTGGCGAACACCCGCCCGCGCGCATCTGTTCGGTGTGTGACTTGGTGGTGGACTGCAAAGTCGAAGTGGGTGTGGTGTGCTACAAAAAGCCTGAGTAAGCCCGACAGAAAAATGTTGCCAGTGCTCTGTGAAGTTTCTGGCAACCTTTTCGACGCTAAAGTCACTTGTTAAACACGTTACTTTTTTTATTACAATAAATTTGCTTATGAACGCCAGTCTGTTTTTAACCGCACTCACCGCCTACATCGTTTTTCTGATCGCTTTAAGCTGGTATGTATCGCGCAACAATAAAAGCGGCGAAGATTTTTTGCTGGCCGGTCGTGGCCTGCCGGTTTTCTTAACCATTGGCACCACAGTGGCGACCATGGTGGGCACTGGTTCATCCATGGGCGCAGTGGGTTTTGGTTACGCCAATGGCTGGGGCGGTATGCTGTATGGCGTTGGTGGCGCTATCGGCATTTTGTTACTGGGATTGTGGTTTGCGCCAGTACGAAAACTTGAGTTTATGACCATGAGCGAAGAGTTGTCTTACTACGTAGGCGCTAATCGCTGGGTAAAAAATATTGTCGCGCTGCTGATTTTTATTGCCAGTATCGGCTGGTTAGGGGCGCATATTCTGGGGGGCGGGTTGTACCTGGCCTGGATTGCGGACATTGATTTGCAACTGGCGAAAGTCATTATCGCCATCAGCTTTGCCATTTATGTGGTTATCGGTGGTTACAACGCCGTGGTGTGGACAGATACGTTACAGGCCATTGTTTTATTTATCGGTTTTATTTTAATGGCGGTGTTGGCGGTGGATGCCGCCGGAGGTTGGAGTGCACTGATGGCGGCGCAGCCAGCTGAAAATGTTTCACTCTTGGCGATTGAGTCCATCGGCGGTTTGCACGCTCTGTCACTGGCGTTGGTGGTGGCGGTGGGTGTACTGGCCACGCCCTCGTTTCGCCAGCGTATTTATTCCTCTCACGATGTCGCTTCGGTGCGCAAATCGTTTTATACCTCTGGTAGTTTGTACCTGTTGTTTTCGTGCGTGCCTGCCATTATCGGTATGGGCGCTTACGCCTTAAGCCCTGAGTTGGACAACCGCAACTTCGCCTTTCCGTTTTTAGCGGTTGAGGTTTTACCCCTGGCGGTAGGGGTTGTGGTGCTAATTGCCGGCTTGTCGGCGACTATGTCATCCGCCAGCTCAGATGCCATTGCCGGGGTGGCTGTGTTGCTGCGCGATATTTACATTCTCGTTACCGGCAAAATGCCTCCGCGCGACAAAGTCATTCAGTATTCGCGCCTGTCGCTGGTGTTGGTCATCGCCATCGCGCTCACGTTTGCGCTACTTTCAAACGACGTTATTAGCTACATCACCACCATGATTTCCACAGTTATGGCGGGTTTGTTTGTGTGTGGGTTGTTGGGGCGCTTTTGGCCGCGCTACAACGCGCCGGGTGCAATTGCCTCGTTGCTGGCCGCCTCTATTGCTTCGCTGATTGTGGTGAACTTTTTTAAAGAGTTTTGGGGTAACCCGGTAATACCGGCGGTGCTTAGCGCATTGGTCGCCGGGGTGGTGGTGTCACTCGTGAGCAAGCCCAGCCGCTTAACCCCCGAGCAAGCGCTTAAAGTGCTGGACGACGAGCGCCGCGCCATGGAAGGAGTTGAATTGTAAGCGTGAAAGAGTAGCCTGTAGGCATGAGCTACGACATACGCTTTAAACGCATTTACCAGCAGGCCGATTCGTCCGATGGCACCCGTATTCTGGTGGATCGGCTCTGGCCTCGCGGCCAGAGCAAAGACGATGTGCCCATGGATGACTGGTACAAAGAGGCCTCTCCCTCAAGCGACTTACGCCGCTGCTGGCACCGCGGCGAACTCACAGAGGATGCCTTCAGCCACGCCTATCGCCACCAGTTGGACAAAGCCCCCGAAACACTTTTGCCACTTCTGCGGGCCGCGCGCCAAGGCACCGTCACTTTGCTGACGGCCAGCCGCGAGCCTGAACACTCCCACTTGCCGGTACTACGCCGTGCCTTGCTGGATGCGCTGGAAGTCGAAGACGCTGCCGACCAAAGTGAGCCCGCCTCTGCGGTGTGCTACCAAAAGCACTAACCTGTCCATGGTAAAATGCCCGTTTTGATGACAGAAAACGGGTATGGCAAAGAAGAAACTCAACAAAGGCTCCTCGGGCCAGAATCGTGCGGCAAGCGACAGCTTCATGGATAAATACCGTCAAAAAGACGGTGTACAGGAAACCGCCAGTGGCTTGTTATATCGGGTGATCGAGGAGGGTGACGGCATGACCCCCACCGAAGCGGACAGCGTTGAAGTGAATCAGCGCATTCAGTTGGTGGGTGGTAAAGTCATCGGCGACACTTACAAAGAAGGCATGCCCGACGAGTTCAGCATGAAAGAAGCCATTCCCGGCATTCGCGAAGGCCTGCAGTTGATGCAAGAGGGAGCGCGCTACGAGTTCGTGGTGCCGCCGGATTTAGCCTGGGGTAAGAAAGGCGTGGGCAATAAAATTGGTCCCAATGCCGTGCTGATTTTTGATTTAAGATTAATGAAAGTACGGTTTTAATTTATTTTGAAGAATTTACGGTGTCTTGCTGAGCCTGTCCCAATAGGGGTGGTCAGTAAACACCGCCGCGAAATAATCAATAAAGGCTCGCACCTTCGGCGCCAGCTGGCGTGAACTTGGGTACACCGCCCAAAGGGCTGTGTTAGACACCAGTGGGTAGTCTTGCAGAATGTGTATCAAGCTTCCTTGCTGCAGGTGTTGATAGGCACTCCAGGTGGAGTTGATGGTGATGCCCAGGCCCAGTGCGCAGGCGTCGCGCACGGCTTCGCCGTTGTCGGTGCGCAGGCGGCTCTTCACTTTAATAACTTGGTTACCTGCTGGGCCTGAGAATGACCAAGTATCCAGACCGGTAAGCGTCAGGCAGTGGTGGTCGGTAAGTTCTTGCGGTGTTTGCGGGGTGCCGTACTCTGCCAAGTAATCGGGTGAGGCGCAAAGTATGCGATTATCCGGCGCTAGTTTGCGCGCAATTAAGCTGGAGCTTTTAAGTTCTGCGTTGCGGATGGCAATGTCGAAACCGCCTTCAACCAAATCCACAATAGAATCAGAAAAGCGGCAGTCTAGGGTGAGGTTGGGGTAGGCCTGCATAAACCCTTTCATTTGCGGCATTAAATGCATACGTCCAAAGGAGGCCGGTGCGGTCAGGCGCAGGGTGCCGGCCGGGGAGTGGTTGCCGATGCCCACCGATGCCTGTGCAGCCTCCACGCTTGCCAGCACATCTTCCGCATGAGGTAGAAAGGCCTCTCCGTCTTCGGTCAGCGAAACGTGCCGTGTGGTGCGATGCACCAGTCGGGTTCCCACGCTTTTTTCCAGCTTATTGATGTAACTACTGGCCACCGCAGGCGATAGGTTTTGTTCTTCGCCGGCCTGGCTGATGTTGTGGGTGCTGGCAACTCTAACGAATAGGCGCAGGTGGTCAATATTCATCGTATTTTCAACCAAAAATATAAAGTCATTGTGTTTTAATCGATATTATCATTGCATTGGGTGGCAAATACACTGTTCCTATGTGGAAAACAGAACTTAGGAAGTGTAAGCCGTGAATACGCCCATCAATGCCAGCTCTTTTGCTGAACTCAATCACGCCTACAATCGCGTGTTCAAGCCTGCGCGGTTAACCGTGGGGCTGGTGGCGCCGCTTGAGCGCTACGCGCAGACATCTGTGCCGAGTATGCAGCCACATATTGACCGGGTGCGGCTGGCCGAATCCCTGGGCTTTACCGCCGTGTGGTTGCGTGACGTGCCGTTTAATGTGCCGTCCTTTGGCGACGCAGGGCAGGCGTTTGACCCCTTTGTGTATTTGGGTTTTCTTGCGGCGCGCACATCGCAAATCGCCCTGGGCGTTTCCAGCATTGTGCTGCCCCTGCGTCATCCCGCTCATGTGGCGAAGGCGGCGGCCAGCGCTGATGTGCTCAGTCAGGGCCGTGTGTTAATGGGGGTGGCGTCCGGAGATCGACCTGAAGAGTACCCTGCCTTGAATAAGTCATTTGACAGCCGGGGCGAACGTTTTCGCGATGCCATTTCTTATATCCAAAGCCTGTGGCAAAACCCCGCTCAGGTAAATAACCACTATGGCAACGTCAGTCCTGAGCTGGAGCTCTTACCCAAGCCAGTTGCGGGGCAAGTGCCGCTGCTGTTGACGGGCGGCAGCCAGCAATCACCCCAATGGCTTGCGCAACATGGTGACGGCTGGATGTTGTACCCGCGCGCCATCGAGCAACAGCAGGTGATTATCAATAAGTGGCGAGCGCGAGTGAAGGCGTTCGGGCGTTCGGCGCAACCGGTCATGCAGCCATTGTATATCGATTTGCTGCCTGATCCGGATGCTCCGCCCGCGCCAATACACCTGGGACTGCGGGTAGGCAGCCGATACTTGCGAGAGCACTTACACCGTTTGCAGGCTATTGGCGTCAATCATGTTGCGCTTAATTTACGCTTTAACCAGGCACCCATCGAGCCGACACTTGAAAAAATTGCGCGCGAGATTTTGCAAGAATTTCCCACCAATGAAATCCATTAATGTTTAATTATTTTTCACATGAGGATGACCCCATGAAAGCGATGACACTCAACGAATATGGCAGCAGCAAACATTTTACCGCGAGCGAGGTAGCAAAGCCTCAGGTTAAGGCAGGCCAGGTGCTGGTAAAAATTGCGGCCACCAGCGTTAACCCGGTGGATTACAAAATTCGCAGCGCCGGTGAAGACTTACCTTTCGCACCCGCTTTGCCTGCAATTTTAGGTATGGATTTCGCCGGTACTGTCGAGGCTGTAGGCGAAGGCGTTACCCATTTTGCTGTGGGTGACGAAGTGTACGGCTGCGCCGGAGGCTTGGCCGATCTGCCCGGCACCCTGGCTGAATACATCAGTGCTGATGCACGCTTAATGGCTAAAAAACCGAAGAACTTAAGTATGCAAGAAGCCGCCGCTTTACCTCTGGTAAGCATTACGGCGTATGAGGGCCTAACCCGCGCTGGAGTTAAAGCCGGAAGCAAAGTGCTTGTGCATGGTGGCTCGGGCGGTGTGGGTCATATCGCCGTGCAACTCGCCAAACACATGGGCGCTGATGTTTATGCTACGGGCGGAGGCGATAAACAACTCGAATTGATTGCCTCATTAGGCGCTACCGGCATTAACTATAAAACCGAAAGCGTCGACGAATATGTTAATCAATATACGGACGGCAATGGGTTTGACGTTATTTACGACACAGTAGGCGAAGCAAACTTACTAAACTCATTTCAAGCGATTGGGTTAAATGGACAGATAGCCACAACTTCAACCATGTCTGCCATTGATTTGACGATGGCGCACATCAAAGGCGCAACTTTGCACGTGGTTTTTATGCTGCTGCCCATGCTGCATAACACCGGGCGGGAAGTGCATGGTCAGATTTTACAACAGGTCGCTGAGATCGCCGAATCGGACAGCCTTACACCTGTGCTGACGGAACAACAATTTACCTTGGAAAATACCGGGGCTGCGCACGACTACGCCGAAAGCGGTCAGGGTATGGGAAAGGTCGTAATTAGCATCGCGTAACGATTAGCGCAGGAGTGCACAATGACAAAAACTATTTTAATTACCGGTGCCACGGATGGCATTGGTTTATTAACCGCAAAAAAACTGGCCGCACAGGGACATCAGCTATGGGTCCACGGGCGCAACGCAAGCAAGCTTCAGCAAGTGGCCCAAACGCTATTTGAGTTGGGCGCGGGTGTTGTTGAAACCTATGTGGCGGACTTTTCCGATTTAGACCAGGTAAAAGCATTGGCGGGCGAGCTTAATCAATGTCATTCCCGGCTTGATGTGGTGATCAACAATGCCGGAGTTTACAAAACCTCCCAGCCGTTAAACAGCAAAGCGCAGGATATTCGGTTTGTGGTCAATACCTTGGCACCCTACCTATTAACACAATCGCTATTGCCGCTAATGTCATCGGACGGGCGTGTGGTCAATGTAGTATCGGCCGCCCAAGCGCCAGTGAATGTTAAGGCGCTGTTAGGTGAAGTACACCTGCAAGATGATTTTTCTGCTTACGCGCAAAGCAAGCTCGCGCTAACCATTTGGTCGCGTCAAATGGCTCACGAGTTGCAGGGCAACGGGCCTGCGATTATTGCGGTAAACCCCGGTTCGCTGCTGGCCAGTAAAATGGTGCGTGAAGGGTTTGGTGTGGCCGGACACGATTTGGCAAAGGGTGCTGATATCCTCATTAAGGCCGCGCTCGGCGATAGTTTTTCTCAGGCATCGGGCTTGTATTTCGATAATGATCAAGGCGACTTTTCGCCGCCTCACAACGATGCGCTTGATGAACGAAAGAGTTTTTTAGTCATAGCCGCACTACAGAAAGTTCTCAATCAAGGGTAAAGGCTTCGTTGTTACGTTATTGGTGCGTCATTACGTTATTGTGCACTGCATTGGATCCTGCGGTCTTGGCGGGTGCCTTGGTTAGAATTCAAAAGTGCGGAGTATCAGCGGTTGAAGCGCGTTCTCGCACATTGGTATAAGCTTTGCTGATATAACGACAAGAAGCATCCGGGACGACCCGGAGCGGCTTGCCGTTTCTTTTGTCTGGACGACCAGGCGGCGTTTTGAATATTCAACTTTATTCAGGAGGTTGCCCAGTGCCAGACAATTCGCCATCCCCCCATACTGCGTTTACCGCATTGCCTTGCGTTGATATCGCGGGTTTGTTCAGTGCCAATGTTGCTGATCGTCAGGCCGTGGCCGATGAACTCGGCCGCGCCGCTCGTGAGGTGGGGTTTTTATACATCACCGGCCATGGTGTCAGCCCAGAACTGCAGTCGCGTTTACTGTCCCGCGCTAAAGATTACTTTGCCCAGCCTTTAGACGAAAAAATGCGTTTTTACATCGGCCAATCCGAGAACCACAGCGGCTATGTGCCCGAAGGGGAGGAAAAGCTCGGTGATGGCGCGGTGGACTGTAAAGAAGCCTACGACGTTAACTACGACTACCGCGCCGAGCTCGGCCGTCGGCCCATGTTGGGGCCAACCCAGTGGCCAGATGCGCCCGGTTTTAAAGAGGATGTAAAAAGCTATTATCAGGCGGCTCTGAATGTAGCCGACGCATTATTTCGCGGTTTTGCTCTGGCCTTACAGCTTGATGAAAACGCGCTAAGCCGCCATGTTAACCATCCGCCGAGTCAGCTGCGGATGATTCACTACCCTTACAACGAGCAAGCGCCCTCGGACCGCCCGGGCATTGGCGCCCATACCGATTACGAATGCTTCACTATTTTGCTGCCTACCGCTCCGGGGCTTGAGGTATTAAACGGTGCGGGGGAATGGATTGACGTTCCTCTCAAAGACAACGCGTTTGTGATCAACATTGGCGACATGCTGGAGGTGTTAAGTAATGGCCAGTTTGTGGCCACTTCTCACAGAGTGCGTAAGGTAAAAGAAGAGCGTTATTCCTTTCCACTGTTTTGCGCCTGCGATTACGACACCGAAATTGCGCCTATTGAATCGCTGACAAAAGCAAATCCGGACCGCGACTACATTTCCCTTAAATGCGGCGACCATTTATACGCGCAAACCATTCAAACGTTTACCTATTTGAAAAACAAACTCGCGCGCGGCGAAATCAGCCTGCCCGAAAACTCTCAATCGGTGGATAGCTTTGGCTATCACGGCCAATAGGAGCTGGGTATGCATTTAGTAGACATAGTTAATAACCACGCCTCTGCTGCGAAAAGTGGCGTGCCCGATTGGATGCTGGGCTACTTTAAGCGTCGCAGCATCAGTTTTTCCAATGGCGAGACAGACACAAAAACCCATGTGTGCTGGCTGCAAAGCCGCAACTTCACCATTGATTTACGCCTGCCCATAGAAAGTGAGCAAGTTGTTAACAAGCCATTGCAAGAGTACAGCGCGGCGGAATTACGCACCTTGGGTAACTATGAAGGCTGGGTGGCCGACAGCGTATGGAACGGTGAAACGTTAGCCTGGGAAAATGAAATCGCGCTGCAGCTGCACGGCCGCTGGCAAGAGCCTGCTTACCTGAAACGGGTTGGCAACTGCATGATGGAATTCTGCCCCAGCGACGCCTATGTAGAAGACTGGCGTTTGCAGCCAAGCGCGCCGGGCCCGCTGATTGGCTTGAGATTACTGCAAGAAAAAAACCTAAGCACACAAACCATTACTCGTAACAGCGGTGGTTTGATTATTTGCGGTGATTACGCAGCACTGGTGCTGGGGCGGCCGGAGCCTATCATGGCCGATTCTGCTAATGCCTTGCGTGAAAAAGCGCAATCCGCGGTGGGCGATAAAGCAGCCTTAAGTCAGCTTTTCGATTTTGAAACTTCGGTTGCCAAAGGCTCAATGCAAAATGGCTTTGCGGTTTCCTTAAGTACTTGCCCCGAGCGCATTGGTAAAGAAATTTTTAGCCTGGATGGGTTCAGTATAAGTCCAGACTCAAAAACGCTTACGCAAAATTTTGCAGCTACCGATGGCAGTGTCGTAGAAAGAGTCTACGCGATCGATACCATTGAATCGGGAGTTGAGTTTACTCAGACAACGCCAACCTGCGAACCATCAAAGCAGTGGTTTGACCGCGAAAGCGAAACCCTGTGCCGTTATACCCAACCCTGTTATTAATGCCGAGAGGTCAAACGATGAAAAAGCTCCTTAGTCTATTGAGTGTACACAGTAAAAAAATTACCGCTGCGTTGTGTTTTCTGGCGTTGATGTTTGGTGCTGCATCCGTGCAAGCGGCCGAGAAAAAATCCTTTAAAGTTGCCTGGTCTATTTACGCGGGCTGGATGCCTTGGGCTTATGCCAACGACAAAGGCATTATTAAAAAATGGGCCGATAAATACGGCATTGAGATTGAAGTGGTGCAGATGAACGACTACATCGAATCCATTAACCAGTTTACGGCCGGTGAATTTGACGCCTGCGCCATGACCAATATGGATGCGCTGACTATTCCGGCTGCTTACGGTGTGGATACCACCGGCTTGATTTTGGGTGACTACTCAAACGGTAACGATGGTCTTGTACTTAAAAACGCCGACAGCATCGCCGACATTAAAGGCCGTAACGTTAACCTGGTAGAGCTTTCTGTGTCTCACTACTTTTTGGCCCGTGCACTGGATATGAACGGCATGTCAGAGCGCGACGTGACCGTGGTGAACACTTCAGATGCGGATGCGGTGTCAACGTTTATGACCGATGACGTCACCGCCGCTGCCGTGTGGAACCCGCAGCTGGGGATTATTCTCGACCGTGCCGAAGATGCTACGGAAGTGTTCACCTCAAAAGAAATACCGGGTGAAATTATCGACATGATGGCCGCCAATACCGACACCCTGAAAGACAACCCTGCCTTTGGTAAAGCGCTGGTGGGTGCCTGGTTTGAAACTCTGGCCCTGATGCAGGGCGACTCGGAAGAAGCGAAGGCCGCGCGCAGCTATATGGCCGACCAAGCCGGTACCGATTTAGCCGGGTACGAAGCGCAGTTGGCCGACACCATGCTGTTCTACACACCTGCGTCGGCGTATGAGTTTGCCAGCAATAAGGATCTTCTGGGTTTTATGGATAAAGTGCGCCAGTTCTCTTTTGACAAAGGTCTGCTGGGCGAAGCCAGCCCAAGCCCGGATGTCGTCGGTATGGAGTTCGCCGATGGCGCCGTACTTGGCGACAAAAGCAACATTAAACTTCGCTTTGATGCCAGCTACGTGAAAATGGCTGCGGATGGGAAACTGTAATCTCGATTTCTCTGTAAGTTCTTTGCCCGGGTGCGTTAAGCCCCGGGCTTTTTTTCGGCTACCTTTTTATACTTGCTTATACCTATTCAATCTACCAAAACGGTTCATTCAAGAACTTCTCTTAGTTTTCACTTTTCATGTTGGCTTTCACAAACTTTTGTAAAGCCGGTTGAACTCTTTATCCGTCGCCTACACTGAAGTCTTACGTACTCGTTCAGTCGCAGGAGGCTTTATGACCAGTTATACCGAAATCCGTCTCAAAGAATATTATCGCCAGGGCAAAATTACGCCCCAACTGTTTGATGTCGTCTCGGCCCCTGTGCCCGAGCCTGAGCAAGGGGAGGTGCTGATCAAACAAACGCACATGTCACTAGACCCGGCCATGCTGGGCTGGATGACGGACGACACCGAAAGCTACATACCGCCTGTACAGCTGGGTGAGGTAATGCGCAGTAATGGGATTGGTGAGGTAGTCGCCTCAAAACATTCTGATTTTGCCGAAGGTGACCGGGTAATGGGTATGCTGGGCTGGCGTGAATACGCCACCAGTGACGGTCAGGGGCTTACCAAACTGCAGCCGGGTGTAAGCGAAGAAATGGCGTTGAGCGTCCTGTCCCTTCCGGGGCTAACCGCGGTGCAGGGGCTGCTCAATATTGGCAAGCCAAAAGCGGGCGAGACATTAGTAGTCACCGGGGCCGCCGGGTCGGTGGGCTCTATTGTTGGCCAACTGGGTAAAGCCAATGGCCTACGTGTGATAGGTGTCGTGGGCAGTGATGAAAAAGCAGATTGGATAGTTAACGAGCTGGGCTTTGACGGCGCCATTAACTACAACACGCCAAACCTTGGGGCTCAGCTAGAAGCGCTTACCCCAGATAAAATCGATGTGTTTTTCGAAAACACGGGCGGGCCCATTCAAGATGACATCTTCAACCGGATGAACACCCATGGTCGGATTGTGGTATGCGGTATGATTGCCGATTACCAAGCAGAGCAGCCTCGCCCAGGGCCGAATTGGATTCCACTGATCAAACAACGCATCACTATTCAGGGTTTTGCGATGCCAGATCATCTACACAACGCCCCCCAGTTAATATCGCAACTGATGCCTTACGTTGAAGCCGGTAATATAAAATATCGCGCTCATACCCTCGAAGGGCTAAACAGTGCAATTGATGGGTTGAACTTGTTCTTTAGCGGTGAAAATAAAGGTAAGTTGCTGGTAGAGCTTTAAAAGTAATTCTTCTTTCTTTTTATGAGTCTCTCTTTTCTGATTCACTGAAAAATCGAACCAAGGCGCTGTGTTATTCGCAGCGCTTTTCAATACGCCCTTTATTAAATACGTGCTTATGGAACATTAAATACTAATGCGGCATTAGGTGGTAATGACAGTTCTTTCTCTAATCGGGTGTAAAGATTTTATCGAGTCGGAGCATCTAAAGATGCCCGGTTTTGAAAAATGAAGCGCCATTGTGAAGCTATGTGCGCCACTGTAATTCTCTGTAATTTTTTTGTGAAGCGATCAGCACTAGGCTTCAGGTGCGGATACATAAGCGTATCCAAATTTCACTTAACTACAGAGGAAGGAATCGATGACATCTTTAAATATAGCTCCCATTGAAAATGCCATTGCCATGGCACCGACAAAAGCTGACGTTAACTCTTACCAGGTTTCTAAAAAGAAAGGGAATATCTCTGGTGTGGCCGTAAGTGTTTCGGGTGCTGGTGCCTGGGGCAAGTTAAGCGGCGGTTTTGATTTCAAAATTACCAATATTGAAACGTCTAAAACTTATCAGGAAATGCGTAAAAGTTACGGTATTTCTGGTGGGATCTCCGCATTTTGGAGTTGGTTAGGCGTGCATGCAAATGCCGAAGCTCACAAAGAAGAAATTAAAAAGGTATTTCATGAAGTTCAGCAATCCCAGCAGGTTAACGGCCATGTGAATGTAGACCTTGAAGTGACTGGTCAGTACCCGAACGTTGAAGTGACCGCCAGCGCTTTTATCTTTGTGCTGCAGATTAGCAGCGAAATGGGTAACACTTACGTCGCCTCCTCAGGTGATCCCAAAAGTGATGTGGGCGCCCAAGACGAGAATGGTGGCAACCTGCCTACCCGCAATAACGATAGCTCTATGACATTTAGCTAAGGCTGTGAATAGCTGCCGACCCAGGGTCGGCAGTAGTTTCGACTTTGATTTACCGGCACGCTTTCGGGGCTGATAGTACTACCCCAAATAACAGTAGGGCTAGCATCCAGAAAGAAGTTGCTAGCCCTATATTCTGCGCAATAAATCCAATGGCCGCTGGGCCTAATAAAATACCGGCATAGCCTATAGTGGTAACACTGGCGATGGCCAGCGCCGGGGGCATAATGCTTTGCGTGCCCGCGCGGCGAAACAGCACGGGGACGATGTTGGCTAGCCCCAAGCCGATCAGTAAAAAACCGCTTAAGGCAATGTAAGTCTGCTGCACGCTAAGCAGTACTGCAAACCCTGCAATGGCCAGCATCGCGCTGATCAATAAAAGTTTAGTGTCACCCAGTTTTTCGGATAAGACATCGCCGCTGAACCGACCCACTACCATCATTATCGCAAACAGCATGTAGCCAAGGCCGCCGCTGTGTTCGTTCACCAAGTTTGTCTCGGTAATCAACACCGCGCTCCAATCTAAAATCGCCCCTTCCACCAAAAAGGCAATGGCTGTAAGCGTCGCGAGTAACAATACGACTCCACGGGGAACGGCGAACAGCGTATCGCTGGCCTCGGGTTTATCGCGCAGTAACCTTGGCGCCGTAAGGCCCATGGCCAGTAGCATAATAGCTGCACAGGCCAGGCTTGCGACCAGCAGCGGACTGCCCGTTGAGAGCAGTAGCGTCATCAGCCCCGCACCGAGGAACCCGCCCAGGCTAAACAGCGCATGAAAGCCAGACATCATGGGTTTATTGGCGGCTTGCTCTACTTCAACCGCGTGCAGGTTAATAGCAACATCTAACGAGCCCAGCGCCGCGCCAAAAGCCAGCAAAGCCGCACCTAAATACAGCGGGCCCGGTGCAAGCGTCAGCAACGGCAAAATAGCCAGAAGCGCAAAACCGCTGACAATAATCACCGGTCGGCTGCCGTGGCGTGTGGCAATCATGCCGGTCAGCACCATCGCCCCCACCGAACCAATACCAATACACAGCAGCAGGAGCCCCAGTAACGCATCGCTCAGGTTTAAGTGCTGCTTGGCAAAAGGCACCATAGGCGCCCAGCAGGCAATACCAAAACCCGCCACAAGAAAACCAAGCCGGGTTGCTAAACGGGTAGCAGGGGTATTAGCCGAAGTTACGGACGTCACACAGAGCTCCAGGAAATAAATGTAGCGAGATTAGACACTGATACAGTGGGAATACCAAGGGGTTGTGTGAAAGTATTTGTTAGTTGCTGACCTCATTTTTCTCCGCACAGTCATCTGTTGGTTTAGCTCAGCTATCATTGCGGATTTTAAACACCTATTAATGTCTGATTTTAAACATGTGCTTGGCCACGCAGTATATTTTTCACCGCCGGGCAGAGACTTATACGAAAGGATAGGGAATCAAACTCGGGTGGGGCTGTGGCTGGTTTATCATTGAGCTTAGCTGAGCGGATGCTGACTCTGGGGGTGAGCTTTCTGGAGCCGAATCCCGCCTTCTCATGCAGTGTTGCTAAACACAAAACCTCAAACATACTGCCCCGCACAATACCCACTCGCCCACGCCCACTGAAAGTTATACCCGCCCAGCCAGCCGGTTACGTCCAGTACTTCGCCAATAAAGTACAAATTCGGTTCTGTTTTTGCCGCAAAGGTTTTGGAGGAAACGCCGTCGGTATCTATACCGCCCTTGGTGACTTCGGCGGTGCGGTAGCCTTCGGTGCCGGTCGGTTGCATGGGCCAGGCGCAGAGCACGTGGTTAAGGTTGTCGATGTCGCCGTTGCTCCAGTCCGCCAGTGACTTGGTTAGTAAATGTGGTAAGCCGTGATGCGCAAGCCACTGGGTAATAAACCGTTTGGCGAGCCAGGGGCTAAGCAGGGTTGTTAATTGTGATTTTTCGGCGCGCTGGCGCCAGGTGTGCAATTGTTGCGGTAAGTTCAGCTCGGGCAGCCAGTTAACGGTGACGGTGTCGCCCGGGTTCCAGTAGTTGGAAATTTGCAGTACGGCGGGGCCGCTGATGCCTTTGTGAGTAAACAGCAAGGCCTCGCGAAATACCTGACCATTACATTCCACGCTGGCATCGGCGGCAACGCCTGCCAACTGTTGTGCCAGCGTTAGCCAGTCGCCTTTAAAAGTAAACGGCACTAGGCTGGCGTTGCGGGCGGTCACTTTCAGGCCAAACTGTTTGGCAATGTCGTAACCAAAACCGGTGGCGCCCATGGTGGGAATGGACAAACCGCCGGTGGCAATAACCAGCGAGTCACACTGGTACAAGCCTAGCCCGGTAGTGATGACAAAACCGCCGTCGCTGTGCTTTTTAATTTCAAAAATTTCGCAGTGAGTGCGAATGTCCACACCGCCCAGCTCGCATTCGGCGAGTAATATGTTCAACAGATCGCGGGCTTTGTTATCGCAAAACAATTGCCCCAAGGTTTTTTCGTGGTAGGCGAGGCCGTGTTTTTCCACCAGCGCAATAAAATCCCACTGGGTAAAACGCGACAGGGCGGATTTGCAAAAGTGCGGGTTGGCCGACAGGTAGTTGCTTGGGGTGATGTCGTAGTTGGTAAAGTTGCAGCGTCCGCCGCCGGACATAAGAATTTTTTTGCCCACTTTATTGGCGTGGTCTAACAACGCGACGGTTCTGCCCCGCTGGCCTGCGGTAGCGGCGCACATTAAGCCAGCGGCGCCAGCGCCGATAATCACGCAATCATAGTGGTTCATACAACATCATGCCCGCAGAAAAACGGGCATGATACCTCAGTGTGCGACGGCCATGTACCTGAGGTACGGCTGCAGGGGGGCATCGAAGGTGCCGATGCTGTAGCCGGGGTAGGTTTGTGTGATCTGTAACTGGGCGCTGGTGTGGTCCAGCTTTTTGTAGGCCGAGGGCGCTAAGGCCATGGTGCCAAAGTGCTCGATATTGGCAAAGGGCGCCTCGCCTTCGGCGTAAATGTTAAAGGTGTCACCCACATTGACGCCACTGTTGGCACCGGCCAGTACGTACACCTGGCTGTCGCGGGCCGAAACTTTTACCGGCGCCATAAACGGCTGACACAGAGCTTTTTGCCCCAACTCCAGCGCAGCCTGGCTTAACAGCTTGTCGGCAGCCTGGCCGTAATCTGTGGCCCAGAAGCCCGGGCTGGCAAAGCCGGTGGCGGCGGTGTAGTCCGCATCCCACAGGCCACGGGTGGAGTAGGTTTTATCAAAAATGCGGGTGCCGGTGACGCCATCGTGCAGCATCAGGCGAAAACTGAACTGGCGCTCGCGAATATCCGCCGGGTTGGCACCCACCCAGCTTTTCAGGGTGCTGCCGACGCGATTGCCCGTGCGCCCCAGACTGTTGTAACGGAAGTAGTCCGGGTTGGCCATAGACATATCTTCAATGGTGCCGGTAACCACGTATTGGGTTTGGTATTGGCTGGCCACCAGTTGCACCGCGTTAAACACTTCGTAGTGGTTACTGAGCAAACGGTTGCCGCTGGCCAGGGTCAGCTCGGGCTGGGTTTGCACCTCCAGGTTTTGCTGCGGGTACAGGCGTTCGGCCAGAGTTTGCGCGATAGCGCTTTCGGCGTTGTACAGTTTGCCCACGCGCACCGACTGTGGTTTGCGATTGTTAAACGCCGTAACCAACAGCGATTTGCTGTAGGGCGCTACTGGGCACTCGGCGGCGTGAATGCTGCTATCGCGAATGTCCGCGTTCACCGTGACCTGATAAATGCCTTTTTGCAGTGATTCGTCGATCACATCCATGGCTTGAATTTGGCCGCGTGTGCTCACGCGAATCTGGTCGTTTACCTCGGTCACGTTAATCACGTTGGTGCTGCTGCGTAAATCAAAGCCCGCCTGCATCAGCGCTGTGCGAGCGGCGTCGCGGATGGCGGCCTGACGCGCGCCAGTAACATCCCCGTTCACCACACTGCTTTTACCCTGTGCGGTAATGATGTCGGCCTGCGCGGCGGCCGCGCCGATCAGCAAGGCTAAAAAAGTGGCTAGGTGAACGAAGGAGCGCAGCATAACGATTTACCTGTTAGACAGTTGAGCGTAAGTGCCAATGTCAAAGTGCTTGGCGGTGACCGACGCGGTGCGAGGTTGCTCGGCTTTTGGCGCGGTTTTGTGGTACGCCGTGCCCGAGTTTTCAATGTCCGATTGCATGGCGCCGATAGGGTCGCGATAAAAATCGGTATCCAGTGACAGGGCCACGGTGGTTTCATAGTAGCCCTTGCGGTTAATGCCCTGGCTAATCACGCGGGATTTAACCAGCACAAAGGTGTCTACCAGTGCGTAAATACGGTCGTGTTCGGTTAAAAAGTCCGCCACCCGAGTGTCGGCGGTAATTTCTACACCGCGCACACGTTCGGCCAGGGTTCGGTAGGCTTCCACTTCCGAGGCGCGCAGCGCCATTAACTCTTGCTGCGGTGGGTTGCCCGCAAGGGCAGGGTCCAGCGCGCCATAGCCCACCGCAGTGATGGTAACGGGCGCAGGGTATAAGGTGGTGGTGCTTTGGGCGTTGGCACTGGCGGTTGCGCTGGCCGACGCCGTTGCCGAGGCATTGGCCGTACTGGCGTCATAGCCGCCGCAAATTTGGCATTCAATAATACCGCAGCCACTTAACAGGCTTGATAAAAACAGTGAAATCACGAGCAACAGGCGGCGGTTCATACTGGGTCCTTGAAATCAATCGTCGATAGAACCCGTATCGGCCAGTGGCTGGAATTGTTTAGCTGTCCGTTGAAAAACGGTCTGTTAGTCGTTTTATATGCCCGTGTCGCCGGGCGTTGCGAGGTACTTTTGGTCTTGGCCAAAAGTACCCAAAAGCCGCGCCCCAACATCTGGCCCTTCGGGTTCCCTCATTCCAATCGATTTTAGCGGGCCGTATCGACAGCGCGTCCATGCGCTGGCGATACTTGCGCAAACGTCCTGTTTGCTTACCCCCTAAAATCGATCTCCATTCGGCCTAGATGTAAACGGGGCAAAAACCCAGCCGGTTCTACGATTTCACCTCTGGTTAAAATCCATTTTTGCCCATGGCAGAGCCAAGCAAGTGTCTGCTGCGCAGCCGCGTTTTTGGCCCCGTAGAGCCCGCCGAACGGAAGTCTGTTTTTGGGGGTACGCGCACAGGACGTGCGCACAAGCATCGTCTGGCCAGGGACAAGGTGAATTGCGTAGCAAGAGAGGGTGCCCTGGGGTAAGGCCTATCGATGAGGCCCGTAAAAACAGGCTGGAGTGAGGGGTGAGGTCTAGCGTTTGCAAAGCACTGCTTTGCGCGTCAGCCGAACGACAGGAAGCTGTGCTTGCTGGCCGGACGCTTCGCGCCGTAGGGCGGGATCTCCGGGGAAGGGTTTTTGGTTACTTTTTACCCCTAAAAAGTAACTCGCAACGCCCGGCGACACGGGCTTATTAAAGTCTGAAATTCAATTTCAGCATCTGTTCCGAAAGCAGCGTGCGACACCAGGGGCGGACAAGACAGGAGTAATAACCCTTACCCTATCCAACCCGAGAGTAGGGTTTTACCCGGTTCGCTAAACAGAAAGAAAAACGCCGTTGCATTGAGGATTGTCAGCAGCCAGAAAATAAACCGGAAAGGTTGTTTGCGAGTTTTATGTCGGAAAAGGTGTCGGGCAACAAGACCACCCGGCCAGCCACCGGCGGCGGTTAACAGCAGTAGGTTGGCCTCGGGTACGCGGCGGCCGTTACGCGGTGCTTGAAATTTATCCCAGCCGAATACCGCCAGGCTGAGGGCTGACGCCAGCAGGTAATAAACGCTGCTACCGGCATCGGCCCGCTGTTGATGTTCTAAAAAGTACACCAAAGAGAGCCAGGCAGCGGCCGCGAGCAGGGCGATAATGGGGGCAGAGAGGTTGAACCCGGTGGCGCGAATGTTTACCGCTTTGCTTTTGCCGTTTTTGCCTGGGGCGATGTTAAACGTAAATTCATCGCCCTCGGACGGGCGGCCCCTGCCTTTAAAGTCGCGAATGTGGGCGAAGAGTTCACCTTCAACACCGTTTTCTTCATAAGCCAAAAAGCCAAAGCCGCGTGCGTCGTTCCAGCGGATCAGTTTACCTCTGGCCATGGGCTTACCAGCTGGAACCGGCTTGAATGTAGTAAGCGGACTCTTCCGGCCCCCAGGCCACATCCACACCCATGGTAAAGCCGTAGCGCTTGGCGATCAGGTAGCGAAAGCCGGTGCCGTAGCTGTCTACGTCTTCGGCGTCGCTGGTTAAATTGCTCCAGCTGTCGGCCACAAAGCCCGCGCCGCCAAAGCCTTTAAGGTGCCAGCGTGGCGTAAACTTGTAGGTGGCTTCAATTTCGGTCAGAAACGCCTGGTTATTCTGGTAGCGGGCGGCGGGTACACCGCGCATGCGCAAACCGGGCAGGGCGTAGGGGGGCAGGGTTTCGCCGCTGGCGGCCTCAACGCTTTGGTAATCCAGGCGCAGGCCCAGGTTGAAGGTGTCGCTTAGCTTCCAGTAATTAAGCCCGGTAAATTGATACTGGGTGTAGTTCAAATCACTGCCAATGGCGTCATCAAAGCGCACGGCCCGGGCGCGGTAGTTGTAGCCTGCCTCGGGGTTCATGGGGTTGTCGCGCGAATCATACTCAACCAATAACCCCAGGCCCGAGGTGTTTTCGCTGATGTTGAGGCGGTTTTGCAAAAAGGCCTCGACTTTTTCGTTCAGCTCATCGTTGGGCAGCAGGTCGATATTAAAATCGTCAGCGAGCCTGGTTTCCATGCGCTGATAGGTTTGGTAAAAGCCCGCAAACCATTTGCTGTCGCCCAGGCGAAAGGTGAGTTTTTGCAGTATGGCGGGCCCGCTCACATTCAGCTCAATGGGGTTTTGTAAATCCACATTGGCAATGCGGTAAAAATTCAGGTTCATATCCGGGTAGCCAATGCCGCCTTTGTAGCGAATGGTGTCGTCGCGCCAAAACCCAATATGTCCGGCCCCGCCAAACATACTGCCGTTTTCGGTGGCTCCGGCGCCTAAAATAGTGATGTTCTCGGGGATGATGCCCGTGTTCTGCTTGTCTTGTTTTTGCGCCTCAGACTCGTGAAAAAATACACCCATAACCCCCAGGCCGTTACCCGTGGCCGGTTCGGTAATAATGATGGGCACGGGCAAAAAGCCCAGCATGCGCTGGCTCAAATACTGGCTGGCGTCCAGCATGCCGTCGTCTGGGTCGATAAACTCTTCGCTGATGGCAAAAACCTGAGGGGCGCTGAACGCAAGCAACAGGGGCGCTGCTTTAATGGGGGCTGGAAGCTTCATAACCTATCCTTGTGGAGCACTGAGCGTAAATGGTAGCGGATCGGGTCAGGTAAGGATAGGCGCGCCCCGGTTAACGGGGCGCAAAAGTGTTATAGAACAGCTGGTATTGAAACAGCCAACGCGCTTAAAGCGGCTTGAGTTTGATATTGCGAAACCAGACTTTATCGCCATGGTCTTGCAACACAATATGCCCTTCGTTGTTGTTGGCAAACTCGGGCCAGTCGGCAAACTTGCTGTTGCCAATTAACTGCTGCCACTCGGGCGAGGTGGTATCCGCCTGCACCAGCTTGTAGCCGTTTAACCAGTGTTCAATTTTGCCGTTGTTCACCACCAGACGGGTGCGGTTCCACTGCCCGGCTGGCAGCACGGTCACGAACTTGGACTTAATCAAATCGTACAAATCGCCCGCGCGGTGTTTTTCGATTTTGCCGTCCGGGTGGCCCGGGTTATCCAACAGCTGGTACTCCGGCCCGCTCTGGTACGAGTGCTCAAGTTCGGGCGTTTCTTTTACTTTATACAGAATGCCGCTGTTGCCGTCTTCGGCCAGCTTCCACTCCAAATAGAGTTCAAAGTTTTCCACCGGTGCCGGGGTAATCACCACATCGCCACCGCCCGGTGTTTTCCAGCCTTGGTCGGCGGCGGTGCGGCCGGTTAAATGCAGCGCGCCATTGTCCACTACCCAGCGCTCGCCTAACTGATCGCTGTTGTAGTTGCGTAAACCGTTTAGGGTTTTACCGTCAAATAATAACTGCCAGCCGTCGGTTTTTTCCGCTTCGCTTAAGCGGTTATTACGTGGCTGGTAGTCAGTGTTGATGGCAACGGGTTTGTTTGCCGGAATTGCGTTTAAGGTGTACCAGGCTTCGGTGGTCCACAGCTCGTTCTCGCTTTCGCTCACAAAGCCGCGTTTAATGCGGAAATACACCAAGTGGTTTTCTTTTAGCCCCGCCAATTTAAATTGCGCGCGGCGGCGATCTTGCGACAGCGAAAACGCTTCAACTTTTAGCGGGCCTTTGTCCAGTTTCGGGCCGCCGTATTCGCTGGTCGGTTCGTAACGCCACTGAATAACCTCAAAGTCTTCGGCGGTAATGTTTTGCCCGGCGGCCACCGGTTCGGTAAAGGTAATTTCAAAACCGTCGCTGCGGGCGCTAACGCTTAACATTTCAAAGGCGGTATTGCCGTTGTAGTTTAAACGCTGCAAGCCATACCACTTGCCACCGGCGTGGGCCCAGTTGCCGGGGTTGCCTACGCCACCCACAATCAGCGAGCCATCGGGCGCCCATTGCAAGCGGTTAACACCGGCTTCTAAGCCCTGGGTAAAGCGAAATACCGCGCCCTGCAAACGGCCGTTAATGCGCTCGGCAAACACGCGCTTAATGCCGCCGTGGGTGACTTCGCCGTGAATCATCTGGTTTTGGTAGGGGCCTAGGTTAAGCGGCGCGGGCTCGCTCGGCGAGTTGCCAATTTCATCTTGCGGCAGCCACACCACCGGCAGGGTTTCGGTTAAGTTTTCGGTGCCGGCAAAATCCACCGAGCGCGAGCCATACCAGGCGCCTTCGGTTAACTCGATAATTTTGCTGGACGGAATCCAGTCGCCCTGGTTGTCGGCAATAAACAGTTGCTCGTCAATGCCAAAACCAATGCCGTTGGGGGTGCGCAGGCCCGAGGCAATCATGGTGACTTCGCCGGTGCTTTTGTTCACCTTAAACGCATGGCCGCGATCGGGCGCCTGCGGGTCGGCACTGGCGCCGCCGGGTAAAATAGCGGTGGCCAAAGCGCCGTAAAAATAGCCGTCTTGATACTCCAGGCCAAAGGCAAACTCGTGAAAGTTGCCGGTTACCGACCAGTCGTTTGCCACCAGCCGATACTCGTCAATAATTTCATCGCCATTGACATCCACCAGGCGGGTCAGCTCTTGCTTTTGCAGCACGTAAATATCGCCGTCCACCACTTTTAAGCCCAAGGGCTCGGCCAGCCCGCGGGCGATGCGTTTAACCTGAATGTTTTCCGGCGCCGCATCCCAACCCGAGACAATATACACCGAACCTTCCGGGTCCCAAGTGGAGACTACCAAACGGCCGTCGGGCAAAAAGTCCAGCCCGCCCACCATGGGTTCAAATTCTTCCGGGCGCGCCTGATGCAAATCAAACGACGGGTGCACGCCCGCCACTTCGCGCATATCCCCGGGCACGGTTTTCACAATATCCGGGTCGGTAACCACCGGCTCTACCGTGCGCAGATCATTGGGCGTAACCACCAGCATGGATTCGGGGATTAACTCAAACTTGCCGGTGGCAGGGTTTTTCCATTGCAGCGATAGGGCCGCGCCCGAGGTGCCCTGAAAATAAATAATCTCCAGCGGGTGCAGGCCCGCTTCTAAATCGATGGTGGCGTCCATGGGGTCGGGGCCGTGAAAGCCCCAGTGGTTAATGGCAAGCTCGCCGTTTAAATACAAATAAGAGCCGTCGTCGCTCACCAAACGCAAGGTGGTTTGCAGTGGCTTATCCAGCTTTAAGTTGGTTTTTACCTGATACGCAAAGCGCTCTTTAATCGGCTCAAAGGCATCGATGTCGGGCAAATGAATTTGCGCACTGTGCGCGGCCAGCGCCGGTGGGGTATTGCGCAGTACATCCACATTGGGTTGGTCGCCGGAAAAATAATGCAGGTAAAACAGCGCGCCCGCCGCGTTTTCGTTTAGCTCGGGCGTGGTGTCTTTTAAGTTAACCGCCACCGCCGGTTGCGCCAAGGGGTTTGCACCGTCGGCAACGGGCTCGGCAGCCGGTGCCAAGGTGAAAATATAATCCACCATGGTGGCGGCGTCTTCGGCGCTTAAACTGGGGTGCGGGGTCATGGGTATCTGCCCCCAGTTGCCCGCACCACCGTCGATAATCTTTTGCGCCAGCATCTCCCGCGCGCCGCTTTCATTGATATAGCGCTGGGCAATGGAGGCGTAAGACGGCCCCACGGTTTTTACCTCGGGGTTGTGGCAGGCGGCGCAGTCACTACCGGCTATTAATGCTTCGCCCGGGTGCTGTTCTGCCTCGGCCGGTGCATCATTTTGCCCGTTGGCTTGCTCGCTTGCTTGGGGCAGGGCGGAATAGTGCAGGGTTAATTCGGTCGTGCCCGGTTTAAGAATCAGGCGGTCGCCGTTAAGCTCACCCGTGCCACTCACAGAATGGTTTTGTGGCAGTTGTAAGCCACTTAAACTCGCCGTACCGCCAGTGACAACAAACTGGCGTGTTACCACGGCCTGTTCCCCCTGCATTTGATAACCGGGGGTTTCTTCTATATTAATGCCGTCGCCCGCGTACAGCAGGGTGGGGGTGTTACCGTTTAAGCGGTGGCCTTTAAATTCAATAGCGCCTTGCCAGCGGACGTTTTCATTTTTCAGGTAATCCCGCCCCGGTGTGGCGGGCTGAGGGCCGTGCTTCTGGTCGTACACCGCGCCGGAAAACTCCACCTGGCCATCCCACACTTTAAATAAGGTGCCCGCGTCTGTGTCGTAGGCAAGGCTCAGGTCATCGCCCAAGCGCAGGGTTAACACGCGGGGTTTGCCGTCCAGCACCGAGCGAAACGCGGTCATCTGGCCCGTCATCGGCGGGCTTTGCACGCTTTGTTCGGCGGCGGGTGTGTCGGGTTGGCAGGCGCTGAGTAAAGCGCTGCCCGCGATTAAGCAGGCTTTCAGTGTGGGGGTTGCATAAGGGCCCATGGTGGTCTCCTGTTTATTTTTAGGAGTTTAGTTTGCCACAGGCGGTTTGGGATGCGGAGTTTATGCATACGTTTTCATCGATGTTAGAAAGGGGGTTTTACTTTTCTTGATGGTTGGTGGGGGGGGGCGCGCTATCGCGCGGTGTTTATAGGCCCGTGTCGCCGGGCGTTGCGAGTTACTTTTTTCGGCAAAAAGTACCGCCGCCGTTCCTGCGCATCCATGCGCCCACGGCATTAGTGATTCCCTTCACGTCAACACCTCGCCCAACAACTGGTCCCTGCGGCGCGAAGCGTCCGGCCAGCAAGCACAGCCTGCTGTCGTTCGGTTACGCGCAAAGCAGTGCTTTGCAAACGCTAGACCTCACCCCTCATTCCAATCGATTTTAGCAGGCCGTATCGATAGGCCGTCCGTGGCCTAACGATACTTGTGCAAACGTCCTGTTTGCTTACCCGCTAAAATCGATTTCCATTCGGCCTAGATGTAAACGGGGCAAAAAAGCGGTGCTTCGTAGCTAGGTCTAGCCCATCGGGCATAATGAGGCAAAGCCTTGCTCTAGCGTCAGACCTCCGACATCAGGCGTCCGACGTTAACCCGTTGCAAAACGGGCTAACCCATGGCACTATTTTCCTCATCAAAACATGCGTTCATGGTTGTCTCGAAAAACAACTATAAAGCGGTCACGTAGCCAGGAGGCTGGGAACAGAACAGGGCAGTATCTAATCATTGACGCATGCCCTTCATTTTTACGTTTCCGAGTTGCTTGTTTTTCAGTGGAGCCCTGAGCGGCTTGCTAGAAATTGCGATTAGAGAGAAGGTGCCCTCTGAAGTCTCGGTCATGTTTATATTTAGAGATGTCTACATATAGAAACATATGGTTAGATATACACATAATGTCTATATATGACCATGCTCATGAATTAGCTGTTAGGAGTCCGCATGAAATCAATAGAGAAGTGGGCTGATCGTGTTTACTCTGAAGATGATTTCGGCAGAGGAATAGCGACGTCTTTATCAGGGATTATCGGTCTTTCAGTTTATCTTTTATCAGATGATTGGGTTATTTCCGCTTTTTCAGCGATTATTGCATTTCCAATTTTTAGAATTATTGCTTCAAGCTTTAACGAAAAGCATAAGAGGAAAAGCCAAAGAAAGATTGACGAAGAAAACGCAAAGTATTCCTTTGATAAGCTAAGTGAAGAAGAGCTGAATGTGGTCAAATCATTTGTTGAGGCTGGTGGTAGTGTGTTGACTTGGCGACAAGTCAACAACCTCCCAATACCCTCTGCTGCGATTGAATCTTTGATTCAGCGCGAGTTAATCTGGTCTTCCGTAATGGCAGATGGCATGACTGAAACATTCGCTTTAGACACCAATATTTTTAATCTAGGTGTTGATAAGTATGCCAAGAAAAACTCCTAACAAAGCGTGCCAGTCGGACATTTTTTTCCGTAGCTTCCTTTGTGCTGACCGCTACGCTAGCACAAAACGCCACTCCACAAACTGCCGCTTCACTCAGCGTTATAACCTAAAGGAAGTTTTGTGCCAGAAATAGAAATACCAGTATGGTTTATATCATTTTGTACTGCGCTATTGGCCGCATTTTTCGGTTCTTTACTGGCAATACGAAAATTCAAAAATGAGAAAATATGGCAAGAAAAGTATCAGGCCTATCAAGATGTATTGTCAGCGCTAGAAGCTATGTTACTTTGGGCCAACGAGACATATTGCTATCAAAAAATGATACCTACTAAAGGTACTCAAGGAATAGAGGGCGGTAATTGGCCGACCTTTGCAGAAGCTCGTAGGGTGATAGCGAAAACTACTTGTATTGGCAGCCTACTTTTACCTAGAGAGGTAATTGATGAACTGGATGCATTGGAAAGTGATCTTTGGAATGAAAACTTTAGAGCGGACGACGAAAGGTATTATTATCCGAACACACCTGAAGAGTCTGAAGCAATTGCAGAGCACGCTGAGAATGTAGAAAAGCTTATTAAACCAAGACTCAAAATGATAATTACACATGCTAAGAAAGATCTCGGAAGGGTATAAAAAATTGCATCAGCGGACATTTTTTCCATCGCTATTTTGTGTGGTGTGTGCCACACAACGGCTCTTCCAAAAATACCGCTGTGTAGGTGAGGGTCAGGTCTTGAATTGTGAATTTGGCTATTAGTTGCTGGGCTTCTTCTTATAGTCAGACCACTACGTATAAAAGTGGATGAGGGGCCAAGCTTTTTAACCATATAACCCAACGGAGGTGTGGCCATGTGCGGCCGTCTGAATGTAGTCGACTCCCCCTTGGTTCAGGCGCTCTGCCTAGCGATAGGCCTAGATATAGGCACGCCGCCACCAGGCAACGCCGATGTACGTCCCACACAGCGTGTGTTGACAATCGGGGGTGTCGACGGCCAATTGGCGCGTATAGACACCACCTGGGGAATACAGCCCGCCTGGGCAAAGAAGCTGCTTATCAACGCCCAAGCTGAGTCGGTTGCTGAAAAACGAACCTTCAAGGAGTAAAGGGGTCAGGTCTTGAATTGTGAATTTGGCTGTCGGGAGGTGGCTACGAAGTGCCGCTTTTGGCCCCCGTAGAGCCAGCCGAACGGAGGCCTGCTTTTTGGGGGTACGCGCACAGGGCGTGCGCACAAGCATCGTCTGGCCAGGGATGGCCTGTCGATGCGGCCCGCAAAAACAGGCTGAAGAGAGGGAACCCGAAGGGCGGGATCTCCGGGGTGAGTTTCTTGGCTACTTCTTTGCTCACCAAAGAAGTAGCTCGCCCGCCCGGCGACACGGGCACATAAAAAACTCCCAAAAGGCAGGGGTCAGGTCTTGAATCGTGAATTTGTAGGTTCGGGTTAGGCTTCACATTCCACATCAAAGTATAAAATATAATGCTTGACCTAGATGCTCCTCAACCATGTAACTCAACGGAGGTGTGGCCATGTGCGGCCGTCTGAATGTAGTCGACTCCCCCTTGGTTCAGGCGCTCTGCCTAGCGATAGGCGTAGATATCGGCACGCCGCCACCAGGCAACGCCGATGTACGCCCCACACAGCGCGTGTTAACAATCGGGGGTATCGACGGTCAATTGGCGCGTATAGATACCACCTGGGGAATACAGCCCGCCTGGGCAAAGAAGCTGCTTATCAACGCCCAAGCTGAGTCGGTTGCTGAAAAACGAACCTTCAAAGACGCATTCCAGCGCACTCGATGCCTGGTGCCTTGCGTTGGTTACTATGAATGGCGTGACGAAGGCGGGTCGCGAAAGCAAAAATACCACTTTCATGATCCTGCTAATCAGGGCCTATTGATGGCGGGTATCTACTACCCAGGTGACACACCTGAGCTTGTCACCCTCACTACCGCACCCAATACGTTAGCTTCTAAATATCATCACTGAATGCCGGCGCTCATTCGCCCTAACGAAGCCAGGCAATACCTGTTCGGCAGCGTAGAGGAAGCGCTCGCTCTATGCATCGCAATCAATGACGAAGAGTTGGCAGTAGAAAAGGCCTCTTAATGTAAACGCCTGAACCCGAGGTGATTTTCGGCACTCATATCCCCTGAGAGCGAGCCGATTGGAGGCCTATTTTTGTGGGTAAGTGAGCAGGACGCTCACGCAAGTATCGCCGCGCCAGGGAAGGCGCGTCGATACGGCCCTCAAAAATTGGCCGGAATGAGGGAACCCGAAGGGCCGTGAACCGGGGTGTCCTCTTTTGAGTACTTTTCTGGACAAGCAGAAAAGTGCTTCGCCCGCCCGGCGATTGAGGGCAAAACTAAACTACCGCTACTCCCACCAACACCAAAATCCCAACCTGCGCCAACAACGCAATTCCAAAAAAGTAACTGCGCGGGCTGGGGTTTTTCTCTGTGGCGATAGCGTAGTAAAGAATCATATGCACAATACGCGCAAAGGCGTAGACCATTACCGCCACGCCTAACCAGCGCGGGTGGGCGCCGGCAAAAATACCCAGCAATACGCTACCGATAAACAGCGGCATGTTTTCCAGCGAGTTCATAAAGGTGCGGTGAGCGCGGAATACAAACGAATCGTGAGATAAGTTATCGCTGATTTTTCCCGGTACCGCGCCCGGTTGTTTGGCTTTGCTACCAGCGGCGATAATGGATTGTAAAAACAAGGTTAGCAGGGCAATAAAAAAGCCGATAAAGGTAACGCTGTAGTCGTAGTTCATGTTTTGCTCCATAACAATAAACGGTTGTTGGCGGGCATGGCGCAATCTTCTTTTAGCGTTAAGCCGCACTCGTTTGCTAGCGCCTCAACGTTTTCAAAATCGCGAATGCCGCTGGCCGGGTCGCGCTCGCGCAGCATTTGATCAAACGCTGCGTTGCTGTCGCTGGTGTATTTGCCGCCGTAATTAAAGGGGCCGTACAGCGCAAAAATGCCACCCTGGGGTAAATGCTTTCCCACTTCGCGAAATAGGTTTTGCACCAATGGCCAGCTGACAATATGCGCGGTATTGGCCGAGTAAACCCCATCGAAACCGCCCGGCCACTGGGGGTTGGATAAATCGAATACCACGGGCCGCTGTAAGTTATCGCTGGGCTCGGCGTCTATCCACTGGTTGATACCGGCGTGATTAATTTCCAGATCACTGGTCTGCCAGATTACATGCGGCAGATTGGGCGCGAAGTAAACCGCGTGTTGCCCGGTGCCCGAGCCGACTTCCAGTATGCGACTGGATTTGGCAAACGCCGATTTTAAAATGGCAAGGATTGGGTCTTTGTTGTTTTCGCAGGCTTGAGAAAAAGGTAGGGACATAGAGAGATCGTTTATTGAGAGTAGTGGTGGCTGGGGTGTTTAGTGCTGCGTTAAAAGGGTGAGGGGCAACGGTGGACGGGGAACGGAGTAGGGGGAGAAAAATTTTCCGTTCCCCCGCACCTCGGTCCCCGTTATCCTTAACCCGTTCCCCGGCTTTTAATACTTAACACTACACCCATAAGCGCGGGTGGATGGCTCTTCCACCGGCTCACCGGCCATGGCAGCATCCAAAGCGGCCACTACATAGTTTTTAGAGTCGGGGATAACCGCTGGGTTGGCGGAGTCGTTATCGTCGATGGCGCCCGCGTATACCAAGGTGCCCTCGGGGTTGATGATGTACATATGTGGAGTGGTTTTGGCGCCGTAGGCACGGCCCATGCTGCCGTCCGGATCAAGCAGTAAGGGGGCGCTGTTGTGCATGTTGTGGGCTTTGGCTTCGGCCATGGCCTCGTCGGGCTTCAAGTAACCTTGCTTGCCTTCGGCGGAGGAAATAATGGTCAGCCAGTTTACGTCTTGCGCGGTGTACTTTTCTTGCAGCGATTGCATATTGTCGCTGCCGTAGTGCTTGCGCACGTAGGGGCAGTCTTTGTTAAACCATTCCAGTACCAGCCATTCGCCCTCGTAGTCGGCCAGGGTGTGGGTGTCGCCTGCGGCGTCGGTTTCGGAGAAATCCGGTGCGGGCTCGCCGGGGGTGGCAACGGCAAATGCCAGAGCGGGCAGAGATAAAACGCTAGCCAGTAAACCTTGCTTGATGATGTTCATCGGTCGTCTCCTTGAGGGTTGGCAAACAGTTGGGTAATCATGCGCTCTTGCAGAATTTGCGGCAAGAGCTGGGCAGATTCGGCGCCCGGCGCATACCAGGCGTAAACAGGTACGGAGTTGCGCCCCAGTTGGCTCAGTGCGTCGGTAATGGCCGGGTCGTGGCGGGTCCAGTCGGCGCGAATGGCGAGCACATTGTGCTGTTTAAATAGCTCGGTGGTGTGTTCGGTGTTCAGCACCAGCTTTTTATTCACCTGGCAGGTAATGCACCAGGCGGCGGTGTAGTCGATAAATACCGCTTGGCCGTCGGCGCGGGCCTGCTGGATTAAGTCGGCATTGTAGCCCTGCCAGATGCCCTCACCTGTGATGGAGGCAGGTTCGCTGGGGGCTAGGCGGGCAAAGGTCACTACCAGTGCGGCCAGTGCCAGCACCCATGCCACCAGACGCCAGAGCTTGCCGCCTTTACCGCCCAGCCACAGGCAAAACGCCAGGGTCAATAATAAGCTGCTGCCCAGCAGCCAGCCGCTGTCGCCCGCCAGTTGGCCCAACACCCACAGCAGCCAGATAACCGTGGCGTATAAAGGAAAGGCGAACAGCTGGCGCAAAGTGTCCATCCAGGGGCCTGGGCGGGGCAGGCGGGCGAGTAGCGCCGGGGATAGGGTCAGCAGTAAAAAGGGGGCGGCAAGGCCCGCCCCCAGGCCCAAAAATATCACCATGGCTGAGGCCGCTGGCAACACAGCCGCCGCGCCCAGGGCGGCGCCCATAAACGGCCCGGTGCAAGGGGCGGCGACAAATACGGCGAGTACCCCGGTGACAAAAGAGCCACCCGAGGCGTTGCCTGCCATTTGCATTAAACGGTGGCCGAACTCAAACACGCCGCTAAAGGCCAAGGCCATCAGCCAGAATAAAACAATTAACCCCAGCACCACGGGGGCGGACTGCAATTGAAAGCCCCAGCCAATGGCCGCGCCACCGGCGCGTAGTGCCAGCAGCAGGCCGCCCAGGGCGGCAAAGGTAGCCAGTACCCCGGCGCTGTACAGTAAGCCTTCGCGCGTGCGAGTACTCGCACCTGCGCCGCTGTTAATTAAGCCGAACAATTTAATCGACAACACCGGAAATACGCAGGGCATTAAATTTAAAATCACCCCGCCCACAAACGCGGCCAAAAGCAGCAACCACAGGGGTTGATTAGCCTTAGGCGGTGGCGCACTGCCTAAGGGGACTCTGTCCAGCTGCCAGGCTTGCTCGCCATCGCTGATTACAAAGCCGGTATGGGCGGGCAGGTCGACGCCCGGCTGGCGCTCAAAGGTATAGCGGTAGCCGCTGTCGGTGCTGTTGCGCTCGGGGCTGGCCGCCGCCAGTAGCGCGCCGTCCAGGGGAAATACATTGGGTGCTTCGCCGTTACCATGCAGGCTAAGTTGCAAGGTGTTGTCCGCGCCCGTCAGTAAAGACTCAGCTTGCCAGGGGCTATTGGCAGCTGCTTGGGGAATACGCGCTTGCCAGTTTTCTATTAGCGTTTTGTCTTCTGCGCTCCAGCTCGCTTCGCTGCCCACGGGCAGTTCGGTTGTCATGCTGCCAAAGCCCGGGATGCAATCGATTTTGCACACCAGCCATTCTAGGTCGATATTGAGCTCCACCGTTTTTGCATTGGTTTTGGGGGTCAGCTCAAACAGGTAGGCGACATTGCCCTCGTAACCTAAGTTGGTTAAATGCTCCACCGGCAGGCGGGTGGGAAAGGGCCACTGAATACCACCAATATTGGCGCTGTCGCTGCGGATATTAAATTTAGGTGCCGCTCCCGAGTCGCCGGCGTTGCGCCAGTACACATGCCAGTGGGGGTCGACCTCAAAATAAAAGGCCAGGGTGTTTTTGCCGCTGCCTAATTGTTCGGGAGCAACTAAACGGACCTTGACATGATCGCCGCTGGCGCTGGTTTGCGCACTCCCCAGGGGGGAGAAAATACTGAACAATAAAAAAATTATCAGTTGGGTAATAGGACGCATAGCGGTGTCTTTTGGTTGGGTTTCAGTCGGCTACTGTAACGCGATTCTGGCCTTCTGGCGAAAGTGTGTTGTCATAAAACGATAATAACCAATACTCATAATACGCTGCCGCCAATATTCAATTTCTGAGCTTAATATGGAAGTAAAAAGCAGACTTTTCGTCGTTTTATGTGTTTGGGTTTTATCTTCGGGCGCGTTTGCGCAACAGGATAGATCGCCGTCTGCACCCTTGGGGGTTGCGCCTTATATTGAGCTGGAGCGCGAAGCGTTTTTGATGGGCTTATTTGTACCCGCTTATGTAACCAGCGCGCAAGAGGTTATTAATACCTCGGGCAGTCGGGCCATGGAATTTAAGTTTACCGCCGACCGCATGACCGCCGGTAAGTTGTCCCGCTTGTTTCTGCAAAGCATTGCCATTAACGCGAGCCCGCAGCTACAGCGTGACAGCGCGAATTCACTGGCCAGCTTTTTTAATACCCTGAAGGGCAGCTTACGCACAGGTGATGTCCTGACGCTAAGCGAGAAAACCGACGCCAGTGGCGTTGTGGTGTATTTGAATGGTCATACCTTGGCGGATATTGAAGACCCGAATTTTTTTAATCTATTGCTGCTTGGCTGGATTGGTTCGGTCCCGCCCAGTACAGACTTTAAAGCGGCACTGCTGGGGCAGAGTAACCCCGCGGATGTGGAGCGGTTTCGTCAGATTGAGCCTTCGCCCGAGCGCAGTGAAGCCGTAGCGGCTTGGTTGGAGCCCATGGAAGAAAAGCCTGCCGAGACGACGGAAATAGAACCAGTAGCGGCGCCGACAGAGCTGGCCACCTCGTCACAACCGGCCAGTGACAGCGCCGTGAGTGAAGCGGCCTTGGCCAGTGTGGCCGCAGTGCCCGAAGCCAGCGCACCGATTGATGTACCGGTATTGGCCGCCGCGCCTGTGGCTCAGCCTGTTGCTACGCCTACCAATACGCCTGTCACTACGCTCGCCGCAACCGAGACAGATGTGGCCCCCGAGCCCACCCTTGAGCAGGCCGAGGCGTCTACGTCTTCTGCCGCTACCGCTCGCAGCACCGAGTCCGAATCAGCCAACCGTTTAGCGCAAAGCGAAAAGGCCGACGAAGCCGAGGAAGATTTACCCAACTTTTCGGCCGAATCGTTACACATTTTGCAGGACTATACAGCGCAGCTGGTGCAGCTGACCCATGCTCACATTAAGTACCCGCGCCGCGCGATGAAATTGCAGCAAACCGGCAGTGTGCGGATGGCTGTAGTGATTAATGCTGAGGGTGAGCTGATTGATATGCAGCCGCTGTTAGAGTCCGGGTATAAGCAATTAGACGACGCGGTGGAAAAGGCCATTGAAAAGTCAGCACCTTACCCGGCGATACCCAAAGCGCTGCGCGCCGAGCATTTTGAATTTGTGTTTCCCATTACCTTTATGCTGGAAAAAAGTTAAGCCGTAATAAAGAAACGACCGGCGACGAGGCGTTAAGCGGGGTTGTCCGGGGGCTTGGGGCTACTATACTCAGGGCATTGCTCACGAGGTCGTCTATGCTCGAATCAAGCACCCTGGTCATTGTTTTGTTGCAGTTTATCGCCCTGATGTTAGTTATATGTGGGGTGCTGTGTTGGTGGGTATGGCGCCTGCGCAAGCAATGCGGGCGCTTAATGGATGCCTGCCGCCGTATGAGAAGCTCTCGCCCGCCTGTGCGTACCGACCTACCTGCGGCGCAACCGGAAACGATAGCCTCGCCCCCTTCTTTAGAGCACCCCTGGCGCACGCTGTGTGAGCAGACCTTGCAGCGCTATCAACATTTAACCGGAAAAACTCTGGGCGATTATTCGCAAGACGATCCCTTCAGTGCCCGAATCGCTTCGGTGCGCTACCAGTATTTGCAGGCCGAGGAAGCCGCTGCACAGCAGGATACCGAAGCGCGTGTATGGCTTACGCTCGAGAAGCGTCTGGCGCAGCTGATTACGGTGTTGTTGAACAATGCCAAACCGGTGGTTGCCCAAGAGCCTGACCAAGTCACGTTACTGCGCCAGCGGGTGAAAGCGCTACGTAAGGTTGAGGATGAAAACAAACACCTACAGCGTGAAAACTCTGCCTTTGCCAAGCGCCTTGAACAGTTGGGAGGCTATCGGGATAAGTATCAGAGCCTGATGCGACAATTACGCAAGGCGCTCCCGGGTGCGGAATTAACCCAGTTGTTGCAGGCGCAACAAAAGCACCATGGTCTTGTTGAGCAACTGCACCACTATGTTGAAGAGGATGCGGCCGAGCTGTATCAGGATAAGCGCCCGGTGCTTGGGCATATTGCCGAGCTGCATGACCTTGCCAGTGATTCACAGAGCTATGTGCATGAAATGAAGCAGGCTTCGCAGCAGCAGGCACAGTTTGAGTTGATGGAGCAGCTGCGCAGTAACAATAAAATGCAGCGCCAGACCATTGTTCAGCTGCGCAAAGAGTTGCAATGCTTGCGTCGTGCAATGGAGGAACAGGAGCACGAGGGCGATAGTGAAGAGGTGCAACGTTTAGAGAAGCTGGTACGCGAAACAGAGTCTTGCGTTGCCACCTTGGAAAGTGAGGTGGATTTTTTACAGGAAAAGCTGTCGCACCAGAGTGCGGACCCGGTGGTAGAGGCCGATCCTGTTTTGCAGCAGTTAAAGTACTTTGCGGCGAATGTGGTTTTGCAAACGTCCAGGCAGGGTATTGCCGCGTTATTGATTTCGGTTTTTAACCAGCTTGGTTGGCAGGCGGCCTTTTTGCTGACCGATGAGTCCGAAGAGAGTTTTTACAATGGTTCAGAGCGCGATGACGCGCACATTAAGTCTTGGTTGTCGGGCGCTGCCGCTGATGAATCTCACACGCAAAGTGATACAGGCACCATCGCGGTGAGTGGCCCGCTGCGAGTGTATTTTGCACCGGTCATGAGGGACGCCATTGACGCCGAGCATTTGCTTGAGCGACTCAGTTTGTTGGCGGCGTTTATCAAGTTGCAGTTGGAGCATTTGGCAGATTTAAAAAAACTGGCTCATTTTCAACAGCAAATTGGTGTGTTTGCTGCAAGCATAAAAGAAAGTGTGTCGAACATTGAAATTCAATACGCCTATGGGACCGAGCAGGCACGCGCTTTGGTGAGCAACTTGATTATTGAATTGCGCCAGTTGGTAGCGGCATCGGAAATGGAGCCGGAATTGCGCGAGGTTTTTGAAACGGCAATCGCAGAGGCCAGTGAACGTTTTACCTTGTTGCTGCAAAACGGTGGGGCGGTTGACGGCGAAATTGCCAAGCTTGCCGAAACATTAGAAGAGTTGGAAAGGCAATAAAAACCGGCCCAGCAGATTTTCTGGCTGGGCCGTAGCCGGTCGATTAAAACAACACGCGGCAGCGAATGGTGCCTTCAATACTGCGCAGCTGCTCCAGCGCGGTTTCACTGTAGGGCGAGTGCACATCCAGCACCACATAACCGACTTTGTCGTTGGTTTGCAAATACTGCGACGAAATATTGATGTCGTTATCGGAGAACACGCGGTTAATGGCCGACAGCACGCCGGGCACATTGGCGTGCACGTGCAGCAGGCGGTGAGCGTGGGGGTGTTCGGGCAGGGCCACCTCGGGGAAGTTAACCGAAGTAATGGTGGTGCCGTTATCCGAGTAGCGCACCAGTTTTTCGGCCACTTCTACACCGATATTTTCCTGGGCCTCTTGGGTGGAGCCACCGATGTGCGGCGTGAGGATGACATTGTCCAGGCCGCGCAATGGGCTGACAAATTCGTCGTCGTTGCCTTTGGGCTCAACCGGGAACACATCAATCGCGGCGCCCGCGATGTGTTTGTTTTTCACCGCCGCAGCCAGGGCGTCAATGTCCACCACGGTGCCGCGCGAGGCGTTAATTAAGTAGGCGCCTTTTTTCATCATGCCCAGTTCGCGCTCGCCAATCATGTTTTTGGTCGAGCCGGTTTCCGGGACGTGCAAGCTGATAATGTCGGCGCTTTGCAGCAGCTCATCCAGCGAGCGCACCTGCGAGGCGTTGCCCAAGGGCAGCTTGGCGACTACGTCGTAAAACTTGACTTTCATGCCCATGGATTCGGCCAGCACACTGGTTTGGCTGCCGATAGAACCGTAGCCGATCAGGCCCAGGGTTTTGCCGCGAATCTCGTAAGAGCCCGCCGCCGACTTTAACCAGCCGCCGCGATGGCAAACAATGTTTTTCTCGGGGATACCGCGCATCATCAAGATGGCTTCGGCCACCACCAACTCGGCAACCGAGCGGGTGTTGGAATAGGGCGCGTTAAAGACCGCCACGCCGTGCTCTTGCGCGGCCTGCAAATCCACCTGGTTGGTGCCGATGCAGAAGCAGCCTGCGGCAATCAACTTGGGCGCGTTTTCAAACACCCGGCGGGTGAGCTGGGTGCGCGAGCGCAGACCGACAAAGTGGGCGTCTTTGATCTTTTCAATCAAATCGTCCTCGGACAAGGCGGTTTTCAGGTATTCGATGTTCTCGTAACCGGCGGCGTGCAGGGTTTCGATGGCGCTTTGATGCACGCCCTCTAACAGCAGAAATTTAATCTTGCTTTTGTCCAGTGACTTCTTGGCCATAGTCGGTCAGACCTCAGCTTGCGGCGAATGGATTTAGGGGGTAGGAAAAGCGCGCGATAATAGCATAAATGCAGCCCCTACGTCAGACACGTTTTGCCTGCGAGGGTGCAGAGTGCGCAACCCGTGAGTGCGGCGGGGTGAGCAACCCAGTTGGCTTGGTCACCGCTATCCTTTTGGCACTGTTACCCGGTTTACGCTGACCACTTCTACCCCGTGTGTATCCCCCTCCAGCCAATAGTGCCAGGCCACATCCAGATCAAACAGCGTCATGGCGTAGCGCCGTGCGGGGTCGGGCGTTTGATACTGAGGGCGGGGGTCTTGCCCCAGCAGTTGCTCGATTAACGGTTGCAGCGCCTGGCCCAGGCGGGTGCCCTCGTGGTTGCATTGCTCCAGTGCCTGCGGACTAAAACGCACGGGAATTAACGCCGGTGGTGCTGGGGCAATAGTGTTTTGCGCCTCGGGCAGGCTGTCGGCATAGGGCACATAGGGTTTGATGTCGATAACCGGTGTGCCGTTCAACAAGTCGTGACCGCTGATGTGCAGCCGCGCTTTGCCTTTTTCAATTTCGACGTGCTCCAGCTTGACCACCGACAGCCCCAGGCGGTTGGGGCGGTTGGGCGCGCGGGTGGCGAAGACGCCTAAGGTCTGGTTGCCTCCCAGACGCGGTGGGCGCACCCGCGGGCGGAACTCGCTGATGTGAAATTCGTGAAAAATAAACTCTACCCACAGGTGTGAGCACTGGCTTAACCCGGAAAATGCGCTGGCCTGATCGAAGGGCGGGTAAAACTCAATGGTGGCCTTGGCCGCGCGGGCGAGCCCACTTTGGCGGGGGATGCCAAACTTGGTGGTAAAACAAGAGTACACAACGCCGATGGGCTCGAGGGTGTAAGACATAGTTTGCCGTGACTGCCGCGCTAAAAGCGGCAGTGTAAACCATGTGGCTTAGTGCTGCGCTACCCGAATGCGGCTGACGTTTTCCAGCGTGGTTTGCGCCAGTGCTCTTTGGCGCTCGGCGCTGTCGGCAAGCTCGGCGATGGAGGTGTCGGTGTGTTCGACGGTCTCCAGCACCTGGGTCAGCGAGCCACGTGCCTGTTGTGCGCGATCGTATTCCCCTTTTGAACTCTCGGCGATGGTGGTTATCACGTTTTCAATATCCGCTACGGAGCGCTGAATATTGCTGAGTGATTGCTGCGCAGCGCTGGCGTAATCCACGCAGTGGGCGGCGCTGTCGCGCTCGGTGGCCAGGCCCGAGGCGGTGGAGGTGACGGTTTCACGCAGCCGGTCAATCAAGGCCTGAATCTCGCCGGTGGCATCGTGGGTGCTGGCCGACAGGCGTCGCACTTCATCGGCAACTACGGCAAAGCCTCGGCCGTGCTCACCCGCACGGGCCGCTTCAATGGCCGCATTGAGCGCCAGCAGGTTTGTCTGCTCGGCCACGCCTTTAATGGTATCGACCACCGCGACTATATCGTCGGCGGCCGAGCTGAGTGCCTGCATGCTTTCGCCGGAATAACTGATGTGGGCCTGCAATCGGGTGACTTGATCCACCACGTCGCCCATTTGGTGCTTGCCAGCGCGTGCTTCCTGGCTGGCGGCATGGCTTTGGCTGGCGGTTTCTTGTAGGTCCTGATGCATTTGTTGCAGAGATTTTTCGACCTGATTCAGCGCTGAGTCCATCTGCCCCATTTCGCGCCTTTGAGTTTGTGCGTCGGCTCGGCAGCTGGCACTGGTGGTGGCGTTTTCTTCGGCGGTGGCGGCGGAGTCGCGGGTGGACGCAATCACCCCGGCCAGGGTATCGCTCAAACTGGCAAACAAGCTGTTTAAGCTGCGGCTGATGTCGCCGACTTCGTCGCTGCGCGAGGTATCGAAGGTGGTGCTTAAATCTCGCGTGCGGGCGGTGGTTTCAATGTGGTAAGAAAGCTCGCTCATGGGTCTGGCTAAATAGCGCGAGAAAAAGAAAGCGGCCAGAGCTGCCAGAGCAATCAAGACCAGCGCAGCGGCGGCGATACTGGCCCCCACGCGTGCGCGCAATTCGTGTAAGGCGGCAAAGACTTCACTTGGCTCTTGTTGCACGATCAGGGCGTAAGTGTTTTCACCCATTGTCAGGGGTTGCCAGGCGGTGTAGACCTCGCGCCCGGCATAATCCTGGGCCAGGTCTGTGCCGGCGGTGCCTGACGTGGCGGCTATCACAGGCTGAGTGTTTAGCTGTAACCAACCAGCACTGGTGCCTGTGCGTTCAATATCTGCAGCCTGGTGGCTCAGGCCCGCGCTGTGCAGCATCTGGGTGAACGCCCTGGGGTTTTGTTGATGGGCGCGTAAATCGGTAATCACCTGCCCTTGCGGGCCTGCCATATAGATGTCACCGGTTTGGCCCAGGCCCAAGTCCCGCCATTGGCGGTTGTTAGAGAGCAGGGCTTCGAATCGACTCGCTGGGATTTGCGCAATCAGGTAGCCCACCGGACGCTCGGGGCTGTGAGCGTTGTGATATACGGCAACACCCACGTACAGTGAAAGTTCGCCTTGCTGGAAAGGGCTGTGCTCAAATTCAGAAACAATAAAGCGCTGTGGGTTTTGCTGCAGGTCTTTGGCGGTGTGTGCTAGTGCAGAATTCTGAAACGGTCCTTGTTGCAGGGATGTGCCCAGGTGCGGGCCTTTGCTCACTGAGTAAATCACCCGCAGGCCGCTGTGATCCACCAGCATTAAATCACTGAAGCCAAAGCGCTGGATAACATCGTGGTAGCTGGCGTGGTACTTGCGATGCTGCTGGCCGTAGATTGTGGCATCACTGCGGTCAGTCATATCGGCCAGCTTATCGGGCCAGCCGGGGTTGGTTTGCAGGTAGAAGTGTTGCAGCAACTGCGCCTCGTAGGCCATTTGTTCTAGCCATTGCCCGACAGCAGGGGTCACGCCATCGCTTTTACGCTGATGAAACGGGGTGTACTCGTTTTGGTACCATTGGGCCAGCTCGCTGCTGAGGGCATTTTTGTCCATAATGCCCACCTCGTAGCGGTAGGAGTCAAAGGGCCGCACAAAACCATAGGCTGCATCTTGAGTCATGCGGCCATTGGCCAGAGAATTGAGCAAATCCTGATAGTGGTTAAGGCTGGATTGCACGGCGGCCTCTCGCCCCAAAGCAATGGCGTGAAACTGATTTTTGAGAGTGGTTTCGATAGCGTTTGAGCTGTCTTTAAGTGCCAGGATACCTGTAGTGCCGGCCGACCCTATGACGGCAAATACAGTCAGGGCTATAGCCCCCAGCATTAAGCGAGTGGATATTTTCACAGTTACCTCCGGTGATTCTGGCGACAACATAGGTGGGTTTTATGACACTTTTGCAACGCTGCTATAAATGAGGTTTATTTAATGAAAGTGAGCGTCAATGAGTCGGCAGTTGCTCAAAACAGGAGTAAAGAGATGGAAAATCGTCAAGTTATTGGGTGCGGTTTATGAGTGTAAAAGCGACTGTCTTGGCCCGAGTGTGTTGCCTGCTTTTACTGGCCTCGACCTGCAGAGCCGAGGTGCGCGAAATGCTGGATTACATTTACTACGATGTGCCAGACCCAATTACCGCTGATATGACACTGGCAGAAAGCCTGAATGCCGCGACACCGATTGAACAGGGTGAGCGCCCCTTGCACGGATATAATCACTGGTCGTTACGCTGGCACCTGGATTTTTCGCAGTCCGAGTCGGCCTGTGAGGTGGCGTCGGTTACCGTTGATCTTGATACGCAGATGCAGTTGCCGCAGATGGTGAGTGCCAGTGCCGAGGTGCAGGAGCGTTTCAATGCTTACGTTGAACGCTTGCAGCGCCACTTGGTGGGACACTATGTAGTGGCAATTCAGGCTGCCAATAAAATTGAATTACAGCTGAGCCAGCTTGGCGCAGCTGCCGACTGCGATGAGTTAGAGGCGCGCGCCGATTCCATTGCCGAGGCCATTGTTGCCGAGCACCGGGATAAAGAAAAAGCCTTTGATGAAATGACCGATTATGGTGCTCAGCAAGGGGTGGTGGTGCCTGAGGAAGAATAACGTTATAGCCAGGCCAGGGCTTCGTCTAAGCGGTCAAAGTGTTTTACGTGCCCCTCGGTAAACCAACTGCCAACGCGGCTGGCCATATCCAGCCAGCGTTGGTTGCCGAGAATCGCAATTTTGTGAAAGTGACTGCCGTGTTTCAACCCCAGCTTAAGGTCGTCCCAGGCGGCGTGTAGCTCCCACCCCTGAAATTCGCTTACGTCTACCAGTGCGTAGATTTCCGGATCTTCCAGGTCGGCAATGGCATTATTGAGGATGGGGACAATTTTCTCGTAGTCCTCATGAGTGAGCTTTCCGGTGATTCTCAGGTTGAGCAAAAAACGGTTTTCATGCCGGGTTATCCCTATCTGCAATCCGTGTACATTCATTGTGTTCTCCTTGGTCTTCCCTTTCATTTTGCGCCAGTATAGCGCGTATTGTGTATATATGTTTTTTCGTATATGGTGGCTGTGTAGCGGTCGGAGATTTTTATGAGCCCTGTCAGTTTTTTTAAATGTTTAGCGGACGATACCCGTTTGCATTGTGTGCTGTTATTGCAGCACAAGGGCGAGCTCTGCGTCTGCGATCTGGTAGACGCTATTGGCGAGAGCCAACCCAAGGTGTCGCGCCATTTAGCGCAGCTGCGCGAGTGTGGGATTTTATTGACGCGCCGTGAAGGGCAGTGGATGTACTACCGGCTGAACCCTCAGTTACCTGCCTGGGCTGCGGCCGTTATTGGGCAGGCGGCCGAGGGCAACTCAGTGTATTTAAAACCGGCTTTAGTGCGATTAGGTAAAAGCGAAAGCCAGGCCAGTTGCTGCGACTGAAAATTTTTTACACTTAAATATGCGAAAAACCATATATTTAAAAGGGGAGTCAGAATGAAAAAATTATTGTTTGTATGTACTCACAACGCCTGCCGCAGTGTGCTGGCAGAAGTGACCGCGAATCGCTTGGGCGCAGGCCGGTTAGGGGCGGCCAGTGCGGGCAGTCAGCCGGCAGGGCGTATTCACCCACTGACCCTTGAATATTTACAGGGCAAGGGCGTCAGCACCGAGGGTTTAAAAAGCCAGAGCTGGGATGACTTTGCCGATTACGAGCCCGACTTGGTGATTACCGTGTGCGACAGTGCAGCGGGTGAGGCTTGCCCTCTGTGGATGGGTGATGCGGCTAAAGCTCACTGGGGTTTGCCCGATCCGTCTCGTGCGGCAGAGCCCGCCAGCGCGTTTGATGCGGTGGTGGATGTGCTGGAGCGCCGGGTGGCGGCCTTGTTAAAGGCACCTTTGGAAGAGTTAACTCCCGCTGAGTTAACAAGCCTGGCAAATCAGGTGGGCGAACAGGAGGTCTATCGTGACTGACTTGCCCAATATTCAAAGCGAGGCTTTGCGGGCAATTGATAAAGAGGCCTTGGCCGCCTCGGGTGCCCGCCCTCCTAAAATATTACTCCTGTATGGTTCGTTACGGCCGCGCTCGTTCAGTCGGTTAGTGGTTGAAGAGTCAGAGCGCTTACTGCGGGAGTTTGGTGCTGAAACGCGAATTTTTAACCCGGCAGGGCTGCCCTTGCCGGACAGCGAAGAGGCCGACCACCCCAAGGTGGCCGAGCTGCGCGAGCTGGCCATGTGGTGCGATGGCATGGTGTGGTGTTCACCCGAGCGCCATGGCGCCATGACCGGAATTATGAAAGCACAGATCGACTGGATTCCTTTAAGTGTGGGAGCGGTGCGCCCAACCCAGGGTAAAACCTTGGCGGTGATGCAAGTGTGCGGCGGCTCGCAGTCGTTTAATGTGGTGAATCAGTTGCGGGTACTTGGCCGTTGGATGCGTATGCTGACCATTCCCAATCAGTCGTCGGTGGCCAAGGCGTTTTTAGAGTTCGACGACAACGACCGCATGAAGCCCTCCAGTTACTACAACCGCATTGTCGATGTGATGGAAGAGCTGATGAAATTTACTTTGCTGGTGCAAGGCCGCGAAGACTATTTGGTGGACCGATACTCCGAGCGAGTGGAGTCTGCCGCTGAACTTTCCAAGCGCGTGAATCAAAAGGAGATTTAAGCATGGGTGTTTTTGAACGCTATTTGTCCCTTTGGGTGGCTGCGGGCATCGCCGGTGGTGTGGCGCTTGGCAGTTTATTTCCGGGCTTTTTTGCGGCGGTGGCGTCGCTAGAGTGGGCGCGGGTTAATTTGCCTGTAGCAGTGCTGATTTGGCTGATGATTTTTCCGATGATGGTGCAGGTGGACTTTGCCTCGGTGAAAGATGTGGGCAAAGACCCTAAAGGGCTACTTCTGACGCTCGCTATCAACTGGCTGATTAAACCGTTCACCATGGCCGCCATTGGCGTGCTGTTTTTTCACTATATTTTCGCAGGTTTGGTTGAGCCTGAAACCGCGCAGGAATACATCGCCGGGATGATTTTACTGGGGGTGGCCCCCTGCACGGCGATGGTGTTTATCTGGAGTCATTTAACCCGTGGCGATGCCACTTACACCTTGGTTCAGGTGTCGGTTAACGATTTAATTATGGTGGTGGCTTTTGCCCCTATTGCGGCTTTGTTGCTGGGGGTTACGGATATCGCTGTGCCCTGGCAGACATTGATGCTGTCTGTACTGCTGTACGTTGTCTTGCCTTTGGCCGCCGGTATGCTCGCGCGTCACCTGCTACTGAAAAAAGGCAGTGGGGCCTTAGAGGGGTTTTTACAGCGCTGTAAGCCGTTATCTATTTTGGGGCTGTTGGCAACCGTTGTTCTGTTGTTTGCGTTGCAAGCCGAGCGAATTCTGGCTGAACCTTTAGCGATTGTGTTGATTGCGATACCGCTGTTGATTCAAACCTATGGCATTTTCGCCCTGGCTTATTGGGCGGCGCATAAGCTCAAGTTGCGTCACGAGGTGGCGGCCCCCGCTTGTATGATTGCCACCTCAAACTTTTTTGAGCTGGCGGTGGCTGTTGCCATCTCGTTGTTTGGGTTGCACTCGGGTGCGGCCTTGGCGACGGTGGTGGGGGTGTTGGTCGAGGTACCGGTTATGTTGTCGCTGGTGGCCTTTGCGAACCGCACCCGAGGCTGGTTTGCGCAGCCCTGATTTGTACAATTTTTAACATGTGGCCACAAGGAGTTAGTGGTCACATACTCGCCCCGCCTTATCGTTTGCTATAAAAAAACCCCCTCTTAGTTGCTGAAACAAAACCTTCATATTTCTGTCACGCGACCTTCATAAATCTCATCAACCATAAGCGCCACATGAGCACACGGCTCGAATGAGGCGCGTTAGATCGCAAGAGCCTTTTCAGTCAGCCATGGACTGAGCACACCGTGCTACTGATTACTCACTGCAGGCAATATTGCCTGCAAAGCAATTTGACAAACTATCCACTTGGGGAGAGTTGGAATTTATGAATATCAAGACCCTGGTAAGCGTAAACGTATTGGCCGCTGTTTTGGTTGGCTGTGGTGGCGGTGACATCGAGCTGAATCCGTCAAACACTGTGATTGACTCAAACAACACCACCAACAACACCACCAACAACAACGACAACACCGGCGGTGGTAGCGGTGATGAAAACCCATGTGCGACTTACGAGCAAAATGGTCAAACTCGTCAAGGTAACTTCGCCGATGGCAACTGTACTTACGGCGCTTCTTTCGTAAGTGATACCAACCCCCTTACTGTTGACCTGAACATCCCAGCGCTGGATGGCGGTTTACACATTTTCGAAAACAGCCTGTGGGTAGGTGAAGACGTAGACGCCAGCCAGGCTGCTAACGGCACTTCTATTCCGCAAGAAGGTGACGGCCCGTCACTGAGCATTGAAGCCGGTGCACAAATCGCTTTCTCTTCTTCTAACGATTACGTTCGTATCGCTCGCGGCTCTTCAATCATTGCCGAAGGTACTGCCGATGCGCCGATCGTTTTCTCTGCGGTACAAGACCTGCGCGACAATGCAGCCGACGAATCTGATCGTGGCCTGTGGGGCGGTGTACAGATTAACGGTAATGGTATTACCAACAAGTGTACTGATGAGCAGCGCGAAGCAACTGCTAACAATGTTCACAACTGTCACATTACTGCCGAAGGTCGCCCAGCCACTTACGGTGGTAACAACAACGGCGAGAGCAGCGGTATCCTGCGTTACGTTGTTATCAAGCACGCTGGTTTTGAAGTGGTTGATGGTTCTGAGCTGAACGGCCTGACCCTGAACGCAGTGGGTTCTGGCACCGAGATTGAGTACGTACAAACTTACACCACTCAGGACGATGGTTTTGAAATGTTCGGTGGTGCGGTTGATCTGAAAAACGTTGTTGCGGTTAACGTGGGCGACGACTCTATCGACTTCTCTGAAGGCTGGGTAGGTAACATTCAGTACGCTCTGGTTACTCACACTTCTGGTGCCAACCGCTGCATCGAAGCGGACAACACTGGTGGCGGCCGTGCCGATGATCTGGAGCCTTTCACCAAAGGTCGTATCTCTAACATGACCTGTATCACCTCAAACGTAGGTGAAAACGAAGGTGAGAACCCAAGCTCTAAAGGTAGCTCTGAAGGTGTGTTGTACCGCGAAGGTGCGCACTTCGAGATGTATAACTCTATCGTGACTTCAAACGCTTCTGGCATGGCTTCTAACGAATGTTTTGAGCTGGACGATTCTGAAGGCCCACAAACTATCTTTGCTGCTACCGGTGGCTGGTCTGTTGCCAAGAGCAACGTAATCGCCTGTACCGAAGCGACCAAAGCTGGTGTTGATCCTGCCAACGGCGACTTCGACATTAACGCCTGGTTGACCTCTGGTGAGAACACCAACAACGTCATTATCGATGAAAACGTAACCGGTGGCCTGCCTGCGGTTGTTATCGAAGGCCTGGACAGCAACCCACGCGCTTACATCACTGCCGCCAGCATGACTGACGGTAACGGTGGTGCCATCAACGTTGATGTTTACGATGTGACTATGCTGGAAAACACTTTCGAAGCGGGCGCTGCTCCTGCGGTTGGTTCTGCCGGTACCAGCAACTTCTTCGACGCGGTTGACTTTATCGGTGCGGTTAGCGCTGACAACGACTGGGTTGCCGGTTGGACTGTAGGCCTGGATAACTAATCCACCTGCGCCAGCTGTATTGCAAGGCGCCTTCCGGGGCGCCTTTTGCGATAAACCCCCGGGCTTTTTAAGCCCTCACACCACCCGGCAAAACGAAAAACGTCTGCGGGGTGGGTCACACCCAGACCGTTTGGAAAACCGCCTCTAAAAGGTTTTTAAAATGCGCACAATTACGACCAAACGAAGCCAGATCAGTCTGGCGATTATCGCGGCCTCCGCCGCTTTGCTGAGCAGCCAGGGCGCTGTGGCACAAAGTGACGATGAAGATAACGGGTTGAATGCACAGCCCGCGATTCAGGCGCCGGTAATTGAAGAGGTATTAACCATCGGCCGCCTGCAGAGCGCGTCCGATTCTATTATTGATGAGCGTATTGAGCAGCCCTTCTCGGCCGACGTCCTTGGTTTTGATCAAATCTCGCGTGCCGGCGATGCCGATATTGCCTCGGCTCTTGGTCGAGTAACAGGCTTGACCGTGGTTGACGATCAATACGTTTACGTTCGCTCATTGGGTGAACGCTACTCCAGCGTTAATTTAAATGGCGCTTCAGTTCCTTCACCGGAATTGACTCGTAATGTTCTGCCGCTGGATTTATTTCCATCGACTATTGTGAAAACGTTGAAAGTGCAAAAAGCATTTTCACCGGATCTGCCCGCAACTTTCGGTGGCGGTAACGTTAATATCCGCACCAAGGGTATGCCCGACGATGTTGTGTTTGATGTGTCTATCGGCACGGGTTGGAATACCGTTAACAACGACGACGGCATTTTTTATTCTGGCGGCGATGTAGATAATGGCGTTCCTGCAGAGTTAAGTCGTGCCATCACCCTGTACCAGGGCAATATCACCACCAATGAAATTGCTCAGACCATGGTCGGACAGGGGCAGTCGGTTTCCTCTGAAGTTCGTGCTCAGGCGCAACAGATCAACCGCGATTTAATGCTGAGTCTGGACCGGGATGTAGAAATTACGCCGCAGTCGCTGGACCCAGACTACGGCGGTAAGTTATCGCTGGGTAATTCCTGGAACGTGAGTGATGACTGGCGCATCGGCGCGCTGGCAAACTTGTCTTACGATCACCAGTGGCGCAACAAAAACCAGTCCAAAAAAGGGATTGGTAATCCTGATGAAGTGAACTCTGAGGTTCAGCGCACGGCGGAAGAAACCCGCACGTTGGCGGCCCTTAGTGCCGGTTTCAGTTTTCAGGAAATGCACACCATCGAAGCCAGTGGCTTTTACATCACTGACATTGAAGATCGCGCCTCTATTTCCAGCGGCTATGATGCAAACAACCGTCAGTCTGATGGTTCGCAGGTGTTGGATTATCAAACTCGCTACGAAGAACGTCGTTTGACCATTGGTCAGGTAACGGGTGATCACAATTTCGAGTTTGATCTGACTGATGCCATCGATGAGTTAGGCGTAGATTGGTACTACTCTGATTCACGGGCAGAAACCGCTATTCCTAACGAAGTGAATATTAAGGCTTCTAATCTGATTGACCCTCAAACCAGTGAGGTGTTGGAGACGCGTCTGCAGTCCACCACCAACATGGCGAGTTTTGGTTTTCTGCAGTTGGAAGATAATGTCACCAGTTATGGGTATGACGTAGAGTTGCCGATTAATTTTGGCGATACGCTGTTAACTCTGTCGGGTGGCTACGACTACAGCGACAAAACCCGTGCTTATTATGGTTACACGGCAGCAATAAATGCCCCTGGGGTGAGCAACGACGCTTTAAGCGGTACGCCCGGGCATGTCTTGGGTGATGAAAACCTGGGCAATCTGGATTACAACTTTGATCTCACTATGGATCCTGGGTTGGGCAAGGAAAGTTACATTGCTGCACAGAAAACCGATGCCGCCTACGGTATGTTTGATTTAAACATCGACTATGTTTGGCGTTTAACCGGTGGTGTTCGCTACGAAGATTTTCGTCAGGCTGTGTTGCCAGTGGACTTACTGGATTACACCGGCGAGTCTATTGTTGATCTGAACGAAGACTTGGTAGAAAACCCGGAAAACTACGTTGTTAAAGACGACGGCTGGTATCCCTCTTTAGCATTGACCTTTATGGATCAGGGCTTTATGGGTGCCGACGACTTCCAGGTGCGAGCGTCGCTGGCGCAGACTGTCGTGCGTCCCGATTTGCGGGAAGTTTCCGATGTGCAGTATTTGGACCCGGAGCTGGACGTGCGCGTTGTGGGTAACCCCAACTTGCAGTTCTCGGAGCTGGACCATTTCGATCTGCGTACCGAATGGTTTTACCCTGGCGGCGATAACTTCACTGTGTCTTTTTTCTATAAAGATATCACCAACCCAATCGAGCAGGCGCGCCAGCCCGGTTCGGATGACGATATTTTGCTGACTTACTACAACGCTGTATCGGGTGAGATTTACGGTTTGGAGTTTGAAGGCTTAAAAGACATAGGCGCGGGTTTCTTTGTTTCCGGTAACCTGACATTGAGTGATTCCGAAATCGTTTCCCCGGAAGGGCAGGGCTTTACCAATACGGTGCGCCGTATGACCGGTCAGTCTGAGTATGTGATGAACGCTCAGCTGGGTTTCGACTCCGAAGACGGTATGCACACGGCATCGCTGCTGTACAACGTATTTGGCGATCGGGTGTATTACGCGGCTGTATTGGATGGTCATGACGATGCTTACGAGCAGCCTTACCACTCGCTGGACTTGGTGTACACCTTCTATCCTACGGACACGTTGAGCATGAAGTTTAAGCTCAGCAATCTGTTGGACCAGGATCGAGAGTTCGAGCAAGTGAACTCTGGCGGCGAGAGTGTAACGATTTTGACACAGGAGCAAGGCACAGGCATCGGGCTGGACTTTAAATACTCGTTCTAAAGCCTGGAATGTGCCGGAAGGCAAGACAATAACGCAATGGATTGTGACAAAGCCGCTGCTGGTCAGCGGCTTTTTTATGTCCAATCAACAGGAAAACCGCCAGTATTTTTAGATTCTTTTGTTATAGCTTGCAGTGAGTTGTTTATAAAACGAGCAAGTTAGGGCCTGTATAGGCCTTTAAATGTGGAAAAAATCGACTTTTTGGAGGAAAAATTAGAAAAAAGACAATTCTGTAATAATAAATTAACAATCGTATGATTTTGCCGGTGATATTCTGTTATCAACGGCGCACATTGAGACGTTGCTTGCAAAACCTCAGTTGCGCTACTTGATACCGGGGATAACCCCCACTCTTAATAGAGGATTAGAGCATGAAATCACTTCTAACCAATAAAGTGCTCGGTTCACTGGCGATTTTGGCAGTCGTTCTGCCCTTTTCAAGCAGTGCCAGCTCCATGTATCAACCCGCTACCTTTGGTGGTGCGGTAGACCAAGTTAGCCAAAAAGTGACCATTCCACAGTCCATGGCCACCGACAATAGAACTATAGCCGTTTATTGCCAGGCTGACATTGCCGCCAGTGGTGTGGCCGGTAATGTAACCTGTTTTGATAAAGCCGCCTACAATGATTTGCAGGGTCAAACCCAGCGCGCGCTGGACGGTTTGAGTTTTACCCCTGCTCTGGTGGATGGCGAAGCCGTACCGGTGCGCATGGCTTTCCGCGTTGTTTATTCACGTAACGACAGCCAGCCCAACGTGGTGATGCTGCCTAACCTGGGTACCTTGCAGCGTGAATATGGTGTGGACTACATTGCCCCGCAAGAGCGCCTGGACCAAGGTGATTGGTATTCAGCCTATAGCTCCAGCGGTGAAGGTCAGCCATTCTTTGATGATGCTCGCCTGGCCCGCGTAGTGGCAGACGTAAATGCCGATGGCAATGTGAAATCAGTACGTACCGTCGAAGCCGCCGGCCGCGCCCGCCGCGATGCCAAAACCATTGAAACCGCGCTGAAGAAGTCTCGTTTTATTCCAGGCTTTGTCGGCAGCGAAGCGGTAGATATGCACACCATTGCGGTCATCAACTACCCAGGATCCGAATAAACCCCTGTCAAGGTTTGGCTCCTAGCTTAAAGGCCGCCCACTTGGGCGGCCTTTTTTACTTTCCGTATTTCTATTAACAAATTAGTGATATGCAGGGTGGTTATAACCCTAGCAGAATTTACTATTTTTCCCCGCTTCTAACTTCCGGTATCCTCGCCGCCTTATCGTCTGTAATTGGGTCTGAAGAAAATGGAATGGCAGGGTTTACTCTCACTGGGGTTAGCGGTTGGCGCCTTGGCTACGCTGATATTTACCCGGATTGCAGCGCATCTGGTGATGATGGGTGTGCTGGTCATTCTCAGTGTCACGGGGGTGTTAACCTCGGGCGAAGCCTTTGCCGGGTTTAGCAATCATGGGGTATTGACGGTGGCGGCCATGTTTGTGGTGGCTGCGGGTATTCATGGCTCCGGCGGTGTGGATTTATTGGTCACCCATGTGCTCGGTAACCCTAAAACCGTGCGCGCCGCGCAGATGCGTATCGGTCTGCCGGTGGCGTTTCTCAGTGCCTTTTTGAACAACACCCCGGTGGTAGCCACTATGATTCCGGCGGTGCGCGCCTGGGCGAAGCGTATTGATGTGCCTGCCTCTAAGCTGATGATTCCTCTTAGTTACTCCGCCATTTTGGGCGGCACACTGACGCTGATTGGTACCAGTACCAATCTGGTGGTCAATGGTCAGTATCAAGAGTTAACGGGGCACAGCGGTTTTTCTCTGTTTTCGATTACGTTGGTCGGCTTGCCGGTGGTGATTGTCGGCATGTTGTTTATGTACTTTGTGTTTCCCAAAAGTCTGCCCGATCGGCGTGAAAAAGGCCTGTTTGGAAACCTGCGCGAATTCACTCTTGAGGTGGCGGTGGCCTCGGATGGACCACTGGTAGGCCGAACCGTTGAAGAGGCCGGACTGCGTAATCTAAAGCGTATTTATCTGGTAGAAATTGAAAGGCAGGGTGCGATTGTGCCCGCGGTAAGCTCCGAAGAGGCCTTACAGGCGGGGGACCGTCTGGTGTTCGCCGGTAATACCGAGGCCATTTCAGACCTATTGCGTATCAAAGGTATTGTGCCTTCAACCGATGGCGAACCCACCCTTGCCAGTGAGCGCCGTGAACGCCGCCTGGTAGAGGCGGTGATCTCGCCTCACAGCCACTGTATTAACCAGACGGTGCGCGATTCGCAATTTCGCGAGCGCTATGGCGCGGCGGTTTTGGCGGTGGCGCGCAACGGTGAGCGAGTGCAGGGTAATTTGAGCACGATCAAGCTCAAGCCCGGCGATACATTATTGTTAGAGGCTCGCCCGGCGTTTGTGAGTCGGCAGAAATACAACAAGGATTTTTTACTGGTCAGTGATCTGGGAACCGAGCCTCCGCGTCACCAGCGAGCGCTGTTGTCCTGGTTGATTTTGCTGGCGATCGTACTGACGGCCGCCTTTGGTGTGTTGTCCATGTTAAATGCCGCGTTGCTGGGTGCTGCGGCTATGATGATCACCGGTTGCTGCTCGGCGCAGCAGGCGCAAAAAAGTTTGGACCCAACGGTGCTGTTAACCATTGCCGCGTCTTTTGCGCTGGGTAATGCCATGTACAAAACCGGTGTAGCGCAATGGTTGGCGGAGGGGCTTTTGACCATCGGCTTGGGACACCCGCTGCTGATTTTATTTTTAACCTATGTCGCTGTGTGGTTGCTGACCGAGTCGATTACCAATAACGCCGCCGCCATTTTGATGGTACCGGTGGTGCTGGAAATGACCCAGAAAGCCAGCCTGAACCCCGAGCCTTTTATGTTGGTGGTGATGATGGCGGCCTCGGCAAGTTTTACGACGCCCTTGGGCTATCAAACCAACCTGATGGTGTATGGGCCTGGCGGCTATCGCTTTACTGATTTTGTGAAGGCGGGGCTGCCCATGAGTATTTTAACCGGGGCGACAACGGTGGTTGTATTGGCCATTGGGTGGCCGTTGACGTTGTAAGTGAATTTCGGGCGAATAAATAAGGTGGGAAATCCCGGTTAGGGTAGCCCACCTTCTATCGGTTTTTATTTACGCATCTATCGAGTCGTAAACCACTACCCGCTCCCATAAATGGCTGCAGTCCTCGACAAATTTCTTATGAATAGGGTGTACTTGATAAGCATCCTGGCCTTCAACATTTTCAAACATCAGTAATTCCGATACCTGAAAGGAGTTGTCCACGACCTCCCGTTTTTCGGTAGAGGCGGGTACACCGATGCTGATGTATTTAACGCTCGGGATATCTGCCAGAGTTCGAAGGCCTGCGATCAAAGCGTCGCGGTCTGCGGTAGAGTTCGGGTTTTTTAGCCAAAAATACACATTATGTTTCAAAGCTGGCGACTCGGAGTTATTACCGTGAGCAAGGGCAGAACCCGTTGCGGCTGTCGCCCCAAGGGCTGCTGCACCGCCTAATACTTGGCGGCGGGTTATTTTAGACATAAAGGCTCTCCTTATGATTGTTAAATGTTAAGGGATGAGTCGTGGTGTAGTTTACTATTGTTTGCAGGGGAAATGACAGCGCAATCATGCGTTGGTCAAGCTGGATGGTGGGCCTGTTTTATGTCGCTATGCATGCGCACAAATAAACTGGTTTTTTGATCTGGGCGCTGTGGTATATTTCTGTGAAACAGTATTTTGCAAGGAAGTACGCATGGTGGTATCGCGGTTTTTATTTTTTGGTTTTCTCCTCTTCGGGATACAACTTACGCTGGCGCAAACGCCTGAAGGCCAACCGGCTGAAGACCATGTTAATGCTCTGGCTGAAGCCGAATATGAGGATGTAGAAATCTGGGGGGCGCACTTACTCACGCTTCGCAGTCAGTACCGACATTTAACGCCTAAAGTCCGCGCCAATAATATTCTCGAAAAACTTCACTCTATCCCTGTTGCCCCAGATTACCGGTTTGATTACAGCCCTGTGGTGGAGGGTGAATATAAAGGTGCATGGATTCTGGTTAATGACCTTCGGATTATTGGTTTACTGGACGAAGACGCTCCTCCGAATATGACCCTGGAGCAATACGGGGCTTCAATCATTGAGCGATTAAGCGCGTGGCTTGAACGGCGTGATGCACAGCAAAGGCCCAAAGTTTTTTTGTTTGGCCTTCTGCATTCAGCTCTTGCAACAGTGATATTCGGGGTGATGATATTCGGTATCGTTCGCGGGCGAGAAAAGGTGCTCTTGTGGTTAGAGAATGCTAATAACCCGAAGCAGGGCGTTAGCATTCTGCAGTTTGGCAACTTGTACTTAATGCCTTATCTGATGATGTTGCTCTCAGGTATTGTGCGCTTATTAATGCTCTTGATGATAGGTTTGCTTTGCTATTTATGGCTTGCCTATGTCATGCGGCAATTTCCTTACACCATTGGCTATGGTCAGCGGCTCACCGACTATATTGTGCGCTTGGTTGCCGATATTGGTCTGGGCATCCTTCACTCTATTCCCGACTTAATCATGGTGGCCATTATTTTCTGGTTGGCCAAAGTCGTGAGCGGAATTGTTCACAATATCTTTTCGCGTATCGAGAAAGGACGCTTGCGCTCCCATTTATTCGATGCCGAAACCGCTAAGGCTACTCGTCGCGTTATTGTGGTTCTGGTGTGGCTGTTTTCCGTGGTGGTAGCTTACCCATACATCCCCGGCTCTGATACGGAAGCGTTTAAGGGGGTCAGTGTATTTTTGGGTTTGATTGTATCTCTGGGGTCGGCGGGAATAGTGAGTCAACTGCTAGGGGGGCTGATTGTTGTCTACAGTCGCGCCTTTCAGCCCGGAGAGTACGTCCGCATAGGGGAGTATGAAGGCACGGTGACGGCGGTCGGTGTGCTTTCAACGAAGGTAAAAACCGTAAAAAAAGAGGAAATTACCATCCCCAATGCGGTGCTTCTTAATGCCACTAGTACGAACTACACTCGCCTGAGCAAGCCTGATGGCGTGATCGTCTCAACCAGTGTCACTATCGGCTATGACACGCCCTGGCCCCAGGTTCACCACTTATTGTTGAGTGCTGCCGAAAAAACCACGGGGGTTCGTGAAGCGCCTGAGCCTCAGGTACGACAAACGGCTCTGAGTGACTGGTATGTGGAATATCGTTTGCTGGTGCACATCGATGAGCCTGAGCTAAAAGTCGCGGTTCTGTCGGAGTTACACCAGAACATTCAGGATGCCTTTGCCGAGGCGGATTTACAAATCATGTCGCCCCATTTTATGGCTCAACCTGAGAAGCCGCTGGTGCCCGCCCCATGGACACCGCCAGCGGTCAAAAAGAAACCAGAAGGTGAGTTGTAAACTTGTGATAATGATCCTTCAAGAGGTGCTGTAATTTGGCGGTATTCTGCTAACCTTAGTCCTTGTAAGTGGATGTAATTGACACAACCTGAGGACTGATAATGGATAATAAATTTACCAAAGCCGCACTGGTTACCGCCCTCGCTACAGTTAGTGGCCTTGCCCAAGCGGCTTCGTTCCAACTGTTGGAGCAAAGCCCTGCCCATATGGGTAAAGCTTTTGCCGGCACTGGTTCGGATATTACCGACGCCAGCACCGTATTTTTTAACCCCGCCGGTATGACCAAGTTAGATCGCCTGACCTTAACGGGTGGTTTGAATGTGGTGGCTACCGATGCTGAATTTCACGATCACGACTCCAGCTTTAACGGTGGCAATGGTTCCACCAAAGAAAATGGCTATATTCCCAATGCTTACTTGGTTGCGCCTTTGTCCGACAGCTTTGCCGTGGGTTTTGGTTTAAGTGCACCCTTCGGGCTTGCCAGCCGTTTTGATGATCAGTGGGCGGGGCGTTACTCCGCCACCGATAGCGAACTGGAAGTGGTCAATCTGAATGTCACCGCCGCCTGGGCTGTGAATGACATGATTTCTCTGGGCTTGGGGGTAAATTACCAGACCATTGAAGCCACACTTGAAAACCAGTTTGATTCCACGCTCGGGGTTGCGCCAGATCCAAGCACCGATAGCAGCGCAAAAATCAAAGGCGACGATGACGATTACGTTCTCGATGCCAGTATTTTGTTTACTCCCAGCGAAGGCACCAGCATTGGTTTTGTCTGGCGCGAGGGTGGTGAGTTTACTCTGGATGGCGATGCCAGCTTTGATTTGAATGCGGCCTGTAGCCCCGGTGCTGGTTACCCTCTGCCCACAGGCATTACCACCGGCACGGGATGTTTTGGTGCACTGACGGCGTTGGAAGGTGGCATTACCGCATCGGTAAAACTGCCTGATACCTACACGTTAAGCTTTAGCCAGGCGCTGTCACCCAGCTGGAAAATACACGCCGATATTGCGCAAACCGAATGGAGCAGTATTAAAAATATTGCGGTAGTCACCGATGGCGGCGCACCTGTGGACGCGTTGAATTTGCAGTATGACGACACCATGCGCTATGCGCTGGGCACCACCATTGGCCGCGACGGCCACTTGCAGTGGCGCTTTGGGGTGGCCTTGGATGAAACGCCGCAGGATAACCCCGAGTATGTCAGCCCGCGTATTCCCGATGCGGATCGCACCTGGCTTGCTGCCGGTGTGCACTGGCCTCTCGCGGAGCATATCTCCTTTGATTTCAGTTACGCACACCTGTTTGTGGATGATGCACAGCTGGAAGAAGAGGGCACCTCTGCGATCGGCGCGCCCACACGGTTGGCGGGCGAGTTTGACGCAACCGTGGATATTTTCGCGGCGCAGGTGAATTGGCGTTTTTGATCGCTAGATGCTGCGGGGGGCGAGTCCGTTTCCCGTCAGCGTCAAACCTTTTTTTCCCAAAACTCCGCCCGGCCCGCTTCTGGGGCCAGCTCGTAGCCGCTAAAGCCGAATTTTTTATAGGCTGAGGCGGCTATTTTATTTTCGCTTAATACTTCTAAAGTTAATTTGCAGCAATCGTTTTCGCGGGCAATGTTTTCGATTTCGTCGAGTAGTAGCAAGCTAATACCTCGACCGCGATAGTCAGGCAACACCGCTAAGTCATGAATATTGATGAGCGGTTTGCAGGCAAAGGTCGAAAAACCGGTAAACGCGTTGAGCAGGCCGACGGCTTGTTCGTCGTCGTACGCCAGCAACGAAATCGCCTCGTATTGCGCCAGCCGGGCGATTAAATGCTCGCGGGTAAAGGTGCTGAGGGGCTGGCCGCCACCCATAGGGTCGCGTGCGTAGGCATCTAGCAGGCTCACGATGTCGTAGCCGTGCTGTGGGTCGTGGTAGTCGGCGCGGGTTATGGTAATCACCGATGCAGCTCCGTAGGCTTTTCGATTTCTAAAATGGCATCCGTGATCGTTTCCATTTTATCGTCCAGCACGGCTGCGGCATCATACAGGCCACGATTATAAAAATACGGACCGATTTCTTCGGCGAAAAAGTCCAGTAAAAATATTGCATCAAAGCTGCCGATGGTTTGATCCAGCTCGTCGCGAAAGTACCCTTGGATTTTATTTACGATGACGTCTTTTTCTTGTTCTGAAAATTTCATTTTTGCTCCCGTTGCTTAATCGGCCCTTTGCTGCCTTGCGAAATAATCTCTGGCCGTCTCCATAATATTGGGCGCCAGCAGCAGTGCAGACACCATGGTCGGTATTGCCATGGCGGCGTACATACCGATTAAAAAATTAAAAATCATGTCTATTGAGCCAATACTCCCGACTATGACCAGCAGGCAGTAGAACCAAGCATAATGGTGCTGATGCTGGGCGCCGATCAAATAACCCAAACATTTACTGCCGTAGTACCAGAATGTAGTGATGGTGCTAAGACTGAGAAAAATCACCATAACAGTGAGCAGAATGGGGCCCCAGGCACCGTAGGTTGCGGCAAAAGCGCTGGCCGTTAACGTGACCCCATCAGCATCGCTGCCTTGCCAGACACCGGTTATTAATATAGCCAAGGCCGTGCAGGTGCAGACAATTAAGGTGTCGATTACGGGGCCTGTCATTGCGACTAGACCTTCGCGCACGGGCTCATTGGTTCGCGCCGCACCATGGGCCATAGATTCTGTGCCTATGCCTGCCTCATTAGAAAAGGCGCCACGGCTGACCCCCACCTGAATCACTTTTCCCAGGGCTCCACCGGCTACGGCTTCGCCACTAAACGCGTCGCTAAAAATAAGCGTAAAAGCGGCGGGAATTTCACTGGCGTGGCTGAGCAGTAAGCCAAGGGTCATCGCCATATAACCCAGCACCATGGCGGGAATTAGGCGTGAGGTAACTTTACCAATACGCGGTAAGTTGCCGCTGATGACGGTAAACACCAGCACGGCGGCCACCACTCCGACGCTGGCATCAAACAGTAGGTGGTTGGTTTCACTGGCGAGATTTAACGGATAGGCGACTGAGGTGCGCAGCATGGCGACCAGCTGGTTAATTTGAAACACCGGTTGCGTGCCACATAATCCGGCTAGAGCAAAAAATGCGGCGAGCCATAGCCACTTTTTACCCAGGCCTTCGCGAATGACATACATGGGGCCGCCCTGCAGTTGCCCCAGTGAGTCTTCGCCGCGGTATTTGACGGCGGCGGTGGCGGTAAAAAATTTGGTGGCGATACCGACAATGGCCGTTAACCACATCCAAAAAACGGCGCCGGGGCCACCTGCGGTAATGGCCAGGGCTACACCGGCAATATTGCCAAGACCCAAGGTGCCCGAAAGCGCGGTGGCCAGAGCTTGAAAATGGCTCAGGGTGCCCTTGTCGCTGCTGTTATCGTAGCGGCCACTGAGTATTGCAAAGCCGTGACCAAAATATCGATAGGGTAGGGCGCGGCTGTAAATGACAAAAAATAAACCACCGCCGACCAACAGAAAGATCAGTGGCAGGCCCCACATAAAGGAGACAAATTGTTGCAGTAGTTCTTCCACTCTCGTTACCGGTTAAAAATTTGGTTTAGGGTAGCATGCCGCGCTCACCCCTTCAGAGCTTGGCCGATGTGATGTTTGGCAATTTTTGCCGCACTTAGCGGCACTATTTACATTGCGGGGCGGGGGTAGCGCGTAATATAGGGGGTTGCAGTGCTGGAGCTGTTTTTGCTAGCTAACTAATTTGGTGCAATTGCAAATAAGAGTGGAACTTGTGAATAGTGAAAATATTTTAAGCAGATTGGGCAAGCGCGAGCTGAGTTTTATGGCGGTGGTGTTTGCCATACTCGCTTGCGTATGGGGGTTTGTAGAGCTGGCCGATGAGGTGGTCGAAGGCAGCACCGCCGAGTTTGACGAGACAATTTTATTGGCGATGCGCAGCGCCGGTGATGTCACAGACCCGCTTGGGCCCGGCTGGTTCGAAGAGGTCATGCGAGATCTGACGGCTTTGGGGGGCAATGTTGTCCTCACCCTGGTGACCTTGACCGTGGTGGGGTACGTACTGCTCTGCGGCTATCGCAGGCTGGCTTTTGTGGTGCTGCTGGCGTCTCTGGGTGGGCTGGGGATGAATACCCTTATGAAAAACTCCTTTGAGCGCGACAGGCCTGAACTGGTGCCCCATGGCTCACAGGTTTATACCGCGAGCTTTCCCAGCGGCCACTCCATGGTGGCCGCCAGTACCTATCTGACCCTGGCCGTGCTGATGGCGCGGGCCGAACGGCGTCGCAGAATCAAAGTTTACGGCATTATTGTCGCTATGGCGCTCACTGCACTGGTTGGTATCAGCCGGGTGTATCTGGGGGTGCATTGGCCCACGGATGTGCTGGCCGGCTGGGCCGCCGGTGCCGGTTGGGCGATGGCCTGCGGGCTGATCGCGCTATGGCTGCAGCGTCACGGTCAGGTGGAAGTCTCACCGGCTGAGAGTGGCGTCAACGAGGTGGCGCGATGACTCTGGATGGTAAGTGCAAAGCGCTGTTAATCGTCAACCCCAAAGCCCGCAATGGCGCCTCGGCACAGCTGCAAGAAGGCATGAAAACACTGCAAGAAGCGGGCATTGCCACTGAGTTGTTTGAATCGCATAGTGCCGAACAGACAAGGGAGATTATTGCCGAGCGCCATCGTGAATTAGATCTGGTGATTATCGGCGGTGGGGATGGCACCATAAGCTCGGCTGCGCAAACCCTGCACCAGTACCGCTTACCTCTGGCGGTTCTGCCCCTGGGAACGGCGAATGACTTGGCGCGCTCGCTGGGGCTGCCGGAAGACATTGAAGATGTTTTTGCCGTTATCGCCCGGCGCCAGTTGATGCCCATTGATCTGGGGTCGGTTAACGGGCGCTGTTTTTTTAATGTGGCCAATATGGGGCTGGGTGTCAAAGTGACCGAAGAGCTGACTCCCGAGGTGAAAAAGCATTGGGGCGTGCTCAGCTACCTACGCGCTTTTTTTGCAGCTCTCATGCGGGTCAAGCAGTTTAAAGTGCGTTTACAGGTCGATGGACGCCAGTACAAGCTGCGCTCTATTCAGCTGGCGGTGGGCAATGGTCGCTATTATGGTGGCGGTAACGTGGTGGATGAGCGCTCACGCATCGACGACGGCGAGTTTTCGCTCTACAGTATTAAACCGCAGAGCGTATGGGAGTTTTTAACCCTGGCTCCGCTGTTGCGCGAGGGTCGCCAGAAGCGCGCACAGAGAGTGGTGCAGTTGCGTGGCAAGGAAATGGAATTGACAACCCGCCCCAAGCGCATGGAGATACACGCTGATGGCGAGCCTATTGCCCATACCCCGGCCAAGTTTGAACTATTGCCGGGCGCTTTACAGGTGGTGGTGGACCCCAATACATTTACCGCCCATGGCGATGGGGTGGGTAAAACTGAGAACGACTAGCCGACAGGCTGTTAGCGAACGAGAGAATTAGCCCGGAGTACAGAAAAATGAGCTTTGTGCGCAATGAAACCCAAGTGGCCCTGCGCGATGTGCATGTGGCACTGTTGGAAAGTGTGGATCACTATCGCGATGCCGCAGAGTTTTCCAGTAGCCAAGTAGCGGCAGAATGTTTTAACGCTATTGCCGAGGCGCGTGAAGCACTGGCCAATGAGTATGCGGAGGCTATCCGCGCCGCCGATGATCTACCCTCGGTGCCCGACCCGGAACTGGAGGGCGGGGAGCAGTTTCTCAGTCACCTGGCCACCTTGTTTGCTGCCGATGAGTTGGAGGGGTTGGTGGAGCAGCGCCTCGATGCGGAAAACCGTCTTGAACAGCTGCTGCAGCAGTCTAAAATTGAAGCCCCCTTGCGCGAGGTGCGTGCGGATTTGTGGCAATCGTGCCGCGACAATATCGCCCGCGCTCGTCAGCAGTTAATCGAGCTGCACCCCGCCTAGCGTCGTACCTTTAAAGCGTGGTTACCAGTGCCACAGGGTGCCATCTTCCAGTCGGTTAACCGGCAGACAGGCGCGCTTGTACGGGTAGCGCGCGGCCAGAGACTCGTCAATATCCACCCCATGACCCGGCGCCTCGCCTGGGGTAAAGAAGCCGGCGTTGAATTCGTAGTGGCGAGTAAAGACCGATTCCATCAGCTCGCTGTGAGGCATATGCTCCTGAATACCAAAATTCGGCACCCAGTAGTCAAAGTGCAAGGCCGCGCCCATACACACCGGTGATAAATCGGTAGCACCGTGAAAGCCCGTGCGCACATGGTACAAGCTGGCTAAGTCTGCAATACGGCGTAAATGCGTGATACCGCCACCGTGGACAATAGTGGTGCGAATATAGTCAATCAATTGATTCTGAATCAGCTCACGGCAGTCGTGAATGCTGTTAAATACTTCGCCTACCGCTATGGGCGTTGTGGTGTGTTGGCGTATCAGTTTAAACCCTTCCTGGTTTTCGGCTGGTACCGCGTCTTCCATCCAGAACAGGTGAAAAGGCTCCAGCTCTTTACCCAGCCGAGCCGCCTCAATGGGGGTTAAGCGGTGGTGAACATCGTGCAACAGGTGAATGTCATCGCCAAATTGTTCACGCACGGCGGCAAACAGCTTGGGAGCGAAGTTCAGGTATTTTTCGGTGGACCATACCGATTCGGTAGGCAGGTCGGCGTCGGCGGGTTCATAAGCTTTACCGGCTTTGGCGACCCCGTAGGTGCTGGCGACTCCGGGGATGCCGCACTGAATACGAATGGCTTGATAGCCGGCGTCTTTTGCTTTGGCAACAGCTTCTAAGGTGGAGGGGATGTCTTTACCGTTGGCATGGGTATACACCATGATTTTGTCGCGACTGCGACCGCCCAGCAGCTGATACAGTGGCATATTGGCAAGCTTGGCTTTGATGTCCCACAGTGCGGTATCGACCCCGGCAATAGCGGTCATACCAACAGGGCCACGACGCCAATAAGCGCCGCGGTACAAAAATTGCCATATATCTTCAATTTGCTGAGGGTCGCGGCCGATAAGTGCTGGCAATACGTAATCTTCAAGGTAAGAGACGACGGCTTTTTCGCGGCCGTTGAGGGTGGCATCGCCAATGCCATACACTCCTTCATCAGTGGTGATTTTAACAGTGACGAAATTACGTCCGGGACTGCAGACGATGACTTTGGCGGCGACAATCTTCACGCGGAATAACTCCTAATGGCCAGCGGGGGCGCTACTCTTATGGTCTAAAAAACCATAAGAGTAGCGCCAATTGGTTTTAGGGGCAAGGTCTTCGAGTTTATCAAGCCAGGAGAGAAGCCTGATGTAGGTTGACGCGGTGTTTTGTTTTCTAACTGGATAATTTTCGGGCTATAAACAGAGCTGTTGTGGCCAAGATCGTTAGTGGTAGGGCCGCTGAAGGGGAAATTGCAATGAATCTGTCGCTCGAGGTCTATTATCGCTTTTATTAGTCCTGTTAGACTCTGTAGCTGCTAAGCTTAAGATCGAACTACAGGCAGCGTATTTAGGAGCTGAAATCCCCAAGGCAGGGTGATTCGGCGACGCATCGTAGGAATATAGTAAGTGTTATGGGAACTCCATTAAAAGTATTGTTTGTTGAGGACTCGGAGGTAGATGCTGAGTTAACGCTGGCTGAGCTTGAGCGGGGCGGCTTTGTGCCTTCGTCCCATCAGGTTCAAACATATTCTGAGATGTCAGAGGCTTTGGATAATGAAAGTTGGGATGTCATTATCTGTGACTACCGGATGCCCCAATTTACTGCAGAAGAAGCGCTGAACACTCTTAAAAGCAGTGGCCTGGATCTTCCATTCATTATCACTTCCGGCGCAGTGACGGCTGAAGATGTTGTCGCTTTATTAAAGCAGGGCGCGCATGACTTTATGGATAAAGGGGCCTTGGCCAGGCTGGTCCCTGCTATAGAGCGTGAGATTCGTGAAGCTAAGATTCGTCACCGTAAGAGAATTGCTGAGCAGAGGGTAAAGGTGCTTTCCCAGGCTGTTGAGCAAAGCCCTGTTTCTATTGTAATAACCGATGATAAAGGGGTAATTGAGTATGTTAACCCCCGGTTTGAACAGAGTATGGGGTATAGCAGTGAGCAGGCGATTGGAGAGCCTTTGTGGTTTACTTTTCAAGATGAACAATCGGTAAAAGCACTGAGCCGAATGTGGTCATCGGGCATTTCGGATCAAGAGTGGAGGGGCGAATTTTCCAGCAAAAGTAAATCCGGTCAATTGATCTGGGAGTATGTCAACATCTCACCTTTGAGTGAAGACGGGAAGTCGGTGAGCCACTATTTAGCCATAAAAGAAGACATTACGGTTCGCCGCAGTTATGAAGAGCAGCTGTTGCGCCAGGCGCATTATGACGACCTTACCGGGCTTGCCAATCGGGTTTTATTAATGGATCGCTTAAACTTGGCGATTGAGGCCGCCAAGAGCAACGGTGACAATGTTGCTGTGTTGGGAATTGACCTGGATCATTTTAAAAATGTGAACGACAGTCTCGGACACAGTATTGGCGACACCATGCTGAAAGAGGCGGCAGAGCGCCTGTCATGCTGCGTTCGCGGAGGCGATACTCTGGCCCGGATGGGCGGGGATGAATTTGTCGTTATTATTCCGGAGCTGAAAAGTGTACAAGATGTTCATAGAGTAGCGGAAAAGATCCTGCATCAGTTTGTTAATCCCTTTTCGATATTTGGCCGGGACTACTTTGTAACGGCGAGTGTAGGTATCGCCTTATACCCTGAAGATGGCGCGAACCCGCATCTTTTATTGCGAAATGCTGACTTGGCTATGTATAAGGCCAAAGATCACGGGCGCAATCGTTACCATTTCTTCACCGAAGATATTAATACGGCTTTGCTTGATCGACTTGAGCTAGAGGCCAACCTGCGATATGCGGTGATTCGTGATCAGTTGCACCTGCACTTTCAACCTATTGTTAATTTAACCAGCGGGAAAACCATCGGGTTTGAGGCTCTGGTTAGATGGCGCCAGCGCGATGATACGCTGCGCTTGCCCGGAGAATTTATTCCGTTGGCTGAAGAGGTGGGCATAATTCAGGAGATTGACAGCTGGGTGCTCGCTAATGCCTTGATGCAGGTGAGCAATGTTCTGCCTGAAAGCGCCCAGACCGTTCGCCTGGCATTGAATATTTCCCCTAAGCAGCTAGAAGTAAAAGGTTACGCTGAGTTTGTTCGTACAAAACTCAATGAGTACGCTGTTTCTCCAGAGCAAGTGGAGCTGGAAATTACCGAACGCGTTCTAATGGAAGACACTCCTGTCACGGCTGAGAACTTAGAGCAGCTGTGCGCAATGGGGGTTCGGCTATCCATTGATGATTTTGGTACCGGGTATTCCTCGTTGGGGTATTTGCAGAAGTACCCCTTTACCACACTCAAAATAGATCGCGGCTTTGTCTCTAATATTAAAAACAGTGAAAGTGCAAAGCGGCTTATCGAGACGATTGTGCGTTTAGCTCAAGGTTTGGGAATGGTTGTTGTTGCGGAGGGGGTAGAAACCCAAGAGGAACATGATTTTTTGCGTGAAGCAGGCTGCGATTATGCGCAAGGGTATATGCTGGGCAAGCCCGCGCCATTAACCCTGCTGAAAGGACTGTTAGAAAAAGCTCCCGCAGTGCGGGAGCAAGAATAGATTAATAGGGGAGAATAATTGGCCAGCCTAACCGCCTGGCTTTCTCCTCAAGACTCCTGCCTCCAGCAATGACATTCGGTTTTCCCACATATTCAAGCATGGGGAAGTCAGATATATCGTCACCATAGGCATAACAGTTTGATGCGCAGATCAGATGTTGAGCTAGAAACTCTTCTATCGCTAAGACCTTACCTTCTCCAATAGTCTGTGGTGGAATGATTCTTCCGGTATAGCGCCCGTTATCGGTTTCAAGCTCGATTGCTAGAACATGCTCGACGTTAAGCTCTTTGGCTATAGGTTCAAGCAGCTCTTGAAACGAGCCGGAAACAAAGACACAGGTGTGGCCTAAAGATTGGTGCTGGCGAAGTAAACTGATAACGTGTGAGTGATAAAACCTCTTGTCTTTACTTTGAAGTAGGTACCACTCGTAAGCCAAACTCTTTACTTCGTCTACAGAGCGACCAGCGAAGTGGGAGTAATATTTACGGTTTAAGGTGGCCCAGCAGGCATTGTCTTTTTTGATGCCTGCAAGGTCGTCGCGATAGCGTTGCTCAGCTAAAGGATCATGATGACGTGAATACCATAAATCCTGAAAGCTCAACATGCTTTTTACGGCAATCACAGTGTCATCAACATCGAAAAATGCTGAGCAGGGGGCCGTGTTTGAGTGAGTTAATTGGTTCATGATTTGGCTCCTGTTAGCACTGCTGTTGAAGGAGAAGAGGTTTGGTCTTCAAAGCTGATCATGTGTCGTTTTTGCATGTTTATGGCTTGACGACTTTCCTGTTTATAGATTCTTTCCTTGTTCATCGCTGCTATCTCGAACGTTAAGTTAGAGACACAGGTGTCGCACTGGATGACATCTGCCTCAATAGTAAAGCTTAGGCGTTTCGGCATCTCCACCACCTTATTGGTAATGCGGCATAAAATTTTAGCCGGTACCGGGAAAGAGAAGTTGTTGTATTTTACGGACATGTTGTTGAGGACAAATGCGTACTGTTGAGTCGCACTTTGGAGGTAGTACATTTCGGTTATGGCTACGGTAGCTTGCCTGACGGCTTCAATCAGAAGCATTCCCTGTACGTGCTGTCCACTTTGGTGGTCCTGCATCAGCTCTCCATTCTCATCGATGAGTAAATACAGCTCATAGATGTCTTCACTGATGTGTGTTGGTGTGGAGATAAGGGTGTTCTCTGGGTGGTGTTTGTGGCTCAGCTGTTTGGGGGCGCGTTGCGGTATTTTTTGCCACAGGCTAAAGTCATAAATTTCATGACGGCCTAAATCGGAGGCTAAAGTAAGAAGCTCTTGAATGCATTCGTCTCCTAAGCCTTGACCCGGTATCAGCTTGATTCTTCCGGTAGTTGGAATGAGCTGCTCCGGCAGGGTTAATAGGCTGCGAAGCTGAGAGATTGTGATGGCATCTTTGCCTTTTGCGTAGGATGAAAATTTATCGCCGACAACCAATAAAATACGTGAGTTCATAATTGATATACCTATGTATGAAGAATGAATAGTGATACATTGACAGGCTTGTTAAGGGGCCTGCCAAAGCGAACAATTTAGTCTTCAACGAATGTTGAAATACCCAAATTGTCCTAGTCAGTTATATCGGTGTGGGCGAGTTATCGCAAAAGAGAGTCCAGCTGGGGCGGGTTAATATTTAATTTACTTTATTTGGTTTTTTTCATGAGACCTTATGCTGCGTTAATGTTTCTTCGGTGGGTGCTTTTGGCTGCGTCTGCTTCATCTGTAACCGTGTATGCTGACCCGGTGGTTTTGAAGTTTATCTCCTTGGAGGTTTCCCCTTGGGGTGAGGTGGAGCAAAACACGGGAGAAATGAAAGGGGCGTTTGTTGAGATGGTTAAAGAGATCGATAAGCGAGTTGATGCTACGCTCACTATCTCTTTAACACCTTTCGCGCGAGTAGATAGAGAGTTGGAGTCAGGAGGGCACGACTGTACGATTTTAATTCCTCGTGATGAGCAAGTTGTGGTGGGCGGCGAGGTTGTGGCTTACCACGCTATCGGTTTGGTTGCAGGAAAAGAGACTAGACTACCTGATTATAATATTTTGAAAGGGCGTAGGGTGGCTCTTTTAAGAGGCTCAAGTATTACCCCAAGGTTTGATGCAGATGAGTCCTTCACAAAGGTTTATGATACGGATTATCTTATCTCTATAAGAAAGCTGGCTAGGTCTCGGGTGGACTATGTGGCTGGTGCTATTCCAACTATTCGTTATTTGGCCGAAAATAATGGCTTTGCTGACACACTAGGAGAGTCTTTAAAGTTGGCGGATGTTCCTCTGCAACTGCAATGTTCTCGCAAGTCGGAGAACCTGAATTGGCTGCCAGAGTTGAATCAAGCTCTACAGCAGATGAAAGCTGAAGGCGTCATTGACCGAATCAAATCAGAGTACTATTTCTAATGCTCACACGCTGGTTTAAAGGTGATGAAACTTCTTTGCGCCAGGCGTTTGGCTGTCGGGGTATTGGCCGTCGATTGTTAATTAGTATTATTCTGTTCAGTTCAGTTGTCACTTTACTGGCTACCGCCGTACAGCTCTTCACCGACTATCGCCGTGACATTGGAGTAATTAAAAGCCGCTTGGCAGACATTGAAAGTAGCTATATGGCGAGTATCAGTGCCAGCTTGTGGAACCTGGATGTTAGTCAACTTCGTTTGCAGCTCGATGGCATTCTTCATTTGCCAGATATTAGTGCGGTAGCGGTCCATGAAAGTGGCGCGGACCTGGATCGGCCTTTGGTCATAGAGCTGGGTGAGTTTTCATCGGTAAATGTCATTGAGAAAGAATACCCAATCGTTCGTCGATTTAACGCGACGGACAGAATTGTCGGAATATTGAAGGTGCAGGCCTCATTGAAAGATGTGTATGCGCGATTATGGGATAAGGCTGTCGTTATCCTTTTGAGTCAGGGCGTAAAAACATTTTTAGTTTCTCTGTTTATATTGTATGTCTTTCATCGGCTGGTAACTGTTCATCTGGGGCATATAGCTAGGTATCTTTCTGGGTATGATATTGCTGCGCCTGTCTCATCTCTGGCCCTTAATCGTGATTCAAAGGGTGAGGCTGATGAGCTGGATATGGTAGTCAACTCATTTAATGAGTTGACCGATAAACTGGTTGAAGCTTACGAGCACATGCGCCAAGTTAACCTGGCTCTTGCCGACGATATTGTGGCCAGGCGTAGAGCAGAACATGAGGTGAAGCGTTTAAATTCAGTGTTGGAAGATAGGGTGAAACAGCGCACTTCCGAACTGGAAGCCGCTAATGGCGAGCTTGCCAGTTTTTGTTATTCGGTGTCTCATGATTTGCGCGCGCCACTACGTCGAATCGAAGGTTTTCGACGAATTCTTGCCGAGCAAATGGAAGAAACGTGCAGTGATCAACAGCGTCACTTCTTGCGTCGAATAGAGACCGGAACTCAGGAAATGAGTGAAATGATCGACAGTTTTTTACAGCTGTCAAGAGCGACTCAAAGTGAGTTGAAGGTGATAAGTGTTAACTTGTCTGACCTGGTTAGTTTGGCTGTTGAACAGTTACAAAGTGAAGATTCAGAGCGCAATGTAGAGGTTAAAATTGAAGATGCTGTGTGGGTGGAGGCTGATTATCGCTTCGCGGCTATGTTAATTAATAATTTGATACATAACGCTTGGAAGTACACGAGTAAAAAAGAAGTTGCTAAGATTGAATTTGGTTGCCAGGGAAGTGGCAATGAGCGGGTGTTCTTCGTGCGCGATAATGGTGCCGGGTTTGATATGCGTTATGCTGGAAGATTGTTCTCGCCCTTTACACGATTGCATAAAAGCTCTGACTTTGAGGGTATAGGGGTAGGGCTGGCTACGGTTCAAAGAATAGTAGCGCGACACGGTGGCAAGGTTTGGGCTGATGCTCGTCCTAATGAAGGGGCGAGCTTTTATTTTACCTTTTGGGATAGGAATCGGGATGGCGAACAGGGATACGATACTGCTGGTGGAGGACAATCCGGATGAGGCTGAATTAGCAGAATTGGCGTTTAAACGGTTGGATACAGAGTTTAACTTGCAGACCGTTCCTAACGGGGAGGAAGCGCTGGACTATTTGTTCGCTTCTGGTCGTTATGCCAACAGGCCAGAAGAGCGCAAGCCGGGTTTAATTTTGCTGGATATTAATTTGCCACAAATAAGCGGCTTTGATGTGCTGCGTACGTTACGAGCATCGTCCAGCTACAGCCTTACGCCCATCGCTTTTTTGACTACTTCGGATGAGCGAGATGATATTGTTCAGGGGTATGAGCTAGGGGTTAATAGCTATCTGCGAAAACCCTTGGACTTTGATGGCTTTGCACAGCTTCTGCAGGCAGTGAGTAATTACTGGTTGCGCTTAAATACTCGTATTTAATTATTCTCCTCCTCTTGCAATTTTTTCAGTTGTTGTATTGCCGCTTCATGGGCGGCGAATGCTTCATTGCGGTTTTCAAATTCAAAAATGCTGCGGATTGTGCATTTGTCACCAGCGGTTTTCAGGCTGTTCATGCCGCCGCCGCAGACTTCGGCAAACCTCTGTTCGAAAATAGCTCGCGATGAAACCTCAAGGTCAGTACAGCCAGGCAAGACGGTCGCCAGATAGTATTTGTTAAAAGCATTAATGGAAATCACGTTTCGATCTAAAACCCCATACCCGCGAATATCTCCTGCATCAATGCATGCGCGACCGTTTTGACCAGTCATGCTTTGGAGTGTATTGGAAATGTTACTAGAAGCGCTGCCTGTGGAGGTGCAAGCGTTTATAAGGCTGGTGAGTGCTATACCGAAAGCGATATATAAAAAAGTTTGCTGTCTCATCATTTGTACTCGCATAAGCCCAGTAGGTGTTCGTGTAAGTGTCTAAGTATAGTCACCTTTCGATGAAAAAAAACCCGGCACGGGGCCGGGTGAAAGTTCCTGAGGTTGCTACAGGGTTCGATTTAGCGGTGATAACTGGCAGGGGGGCCAAGGTAGCTTGGTTTAAGGCCGCCGTTGTTAATAATCAGCTTTTGCAAAGTAACGCCAGGGTCTATGGCATAAATTCTTAAGGTATGTTGTCCCGGTTCAGCTAGAAGGTGTTGGCTTAGTGATTGCCGTACACCGTTACGAACAGCATCTTGCCAGGCACTGTGAGATAGGTCGCTGAGAATATCTACAACTTGCGGTGGATTATCGTCAATAGCGATAGCGTATCTAAGCCCCCTCTCAGGAACAAAATTAAGGCTGGGGGCAAATTGGCTATTGACTGTTATATCGCCAGCAGTGAAAACGTAAAAGTCGTACTCTATCCAGGGTGCCGTGCTGAGGTCTGTGTAAGACTTGTCGGTGACTGGGAACGTGGATACGGATGAGCCTGTGCGGCCGTGTTGGGGAATTTCTTCCCATACGGTTTTCGTGTCACGGCTTTTTTTGCTGTAGTTGGCCGGCTCAATAGCAATGACTCCCGCAGTTTCAATATAGCCTTTTGCTTGGCTTCGAGTGGCCCGGTCAGGTAAAAAAGCCGTGACCGCTATGCTCGCGCCACCCCACCCTGTGCCCTTAATATAGATTTCACCCGTATGAGTGCCTTCGGGCGCTTCCGGCCAGTTAATGCTGACTTGTAAGCGTTGGCTGCTTGCAATTTCACCTTTGGTGGCGCTCAGGCTGATCCAGAGTTGGTTGGTGCTGGCGGTAAATTCAAAGGGGGTGAGCCCTTTGTTGTAGATATCAATGTAGTGGCTGGTTTCGCCATATAGGCTGAACTCTGGCAACGTCAGGCGACTGGATTCAGGCCAGCTGGCCTCAGACCCTTGCACTGCTACACCCATGTCGGCTTTGTGATGAGGCTGATAATGGTAGGTAACTGGCATGGTGTTAGCGGGCGGATTGTTCCAGTGGGTATAACCAATATGCGGTTGCGACATAAAGTGGTTCCACTTTCCGCCCTTTATGCCGTGATATTGTTCGCTCAGCTCTGCATCCGCTGCGAACAATTCGCGGACTCGTTCAGCGTACTCATTGGCGTTGGCACGACCTTGCCTGGCATATAGTCGATTTTTCGCGGCGTTGCTGTAGAGTTCGTGAATGATATAAGTCGCTTTAATGGGATGTAGTACCAGCTGAAAGAATGCATCCTGATCCCGCGATGGGACGTTTTTATAAATGGTTTCGGCTTTTTCCAGCAGGCTGGCGAGTTCGGCGCTGATGCGGTCTGCCTCGTGATAACGAAGCTGGCTATAGGTGTCTGGGCTCATTAATTCTGGTTTGCGGCGGCCGTTGTGACGGGTGTAGCCGGTAATAATGGCTTCTATGTCGGCGGCATATTCAGCGCCGAATTCGCGCTCGGCCCAGCGTTGGCCAAACTCTTTCAGTCGCTCTTTGGGCCAGTCTTGGGGATTCCAGGCCATGCGCAGAAAAAATTCGGTGGGAAATTCCTGAGGCTTTAAGTCGCCCACATTAACGATCCAAATCTTTTTCGCGTCAAAGGCATCGGCCAGGTTCATCTGTTCCCAGATTTTGGCGATGGGGGTAACGTTCATCCAGCGGTATGAGCGCGGGCCGCCAACATAGTCGAAGTGATAGTAAACCCCCGCGCCACCAGAACGTTGGCGTTCATCAGGGGTAGGCAGGCGGCGGATGTTGCCCCAGTTATCGTCGGCCCACAGCAGGGTGACATCATCCGGTACTCGCATGCCGTCTTCGTAATAGCCTTGGACTTCTTTATACAGTGCCCAAACTTGTGGGACCTTATTTAAATCCTGCTCGAATACATCGTCTAAAATTTCACGTTGGTCAGCGACAATTTTTTCCAGTAAGCCGATGTTTTGCTCATCGCTCATGGGAGTGTCGGCCTGTCCGCGCATGCCAAGTGTATAAATGGAGTCGAAGGGTTTGTTGCGCTCGGCGCCTTCTCGCCAGAACTGATACAGTTTATCTGGGTTGCGCTCGTAGTCCCAGGGGCCTTCCCCGTAACGATTCCACTCTTTATCCGCGCGCATCATGGGCTCGTGATGGCTGGTGCCCATGACAATACCGCGCTGGTGGGCAAGTTCTAGGTTTTTGGGGTCGTCATCGGCAAAAGCGTTATTCCACATCGCGGGCCACAAGTAATTGGCCCGTAAGCGCATAAGAAGCTCAAACACTTTGTCATAGAATTCGTGGTTGTAGTCACCGTAGTTTTCTTCAACCCAGCCGGTTAGTGCGGGCGCTTCGTCATTCAAAAAAATGCCGCGGTATTTCACCACTGGCGCGTCGATAATGCGGGTGTTTGCTTTAATAAAGAGGTTGTCGCGTTTTTTGACGGCGACGTCTGCCCACCAGTACCAGGGGGACACGCCAATTTGTTCGCTTAAGGTGTACAGGCCATAAGCGGTTCCCCGGCGGTCGCTGCCGACAATAACGAGAGCTTGCGCCGTGCCGGGGAAGGGAGCTTCAAGGGTTTGAATGAGAAAACCTTCCCAGCGGCCCTTGAGTTCAGAGGCATCTAATTTTCCCTCACTGATGAGTTGGTCAATGAGGGGGCTTTTTCCCAGCTCGCCAACAATGAGCGCTTGTTGGCCGAGCTTGTCGGCGTCGGAGGTGATGGAGGCTTTGCGCCCTGTGACTCGTTTGATGTCCGCTTGCAGATCGCGCAGGGCGTAGCTTATCGCAGGGTCGGCGTTTGAGGGTTGATACAGCGTGGCCGTTTTTCGACCATTAACCAGCTTAAACCCGGCCGATGACGCTGTTTCGTTAAGAAGGTCATGTTTACTAAGGGCCGCAGAGTTAGCGCTGCACAGATGGCTGCCGGCCAATAGGAACCAAGCAAAAAAGATAAGATAGCGTCGAATCACAAGTCAGGCTCTTTGCGCATTATGTTATGGTCACATAAACCATAACATAATGCGGCCTGAATTGCGTTAAAAATAGGCTTCAGATTTCGAAAGAAAAGCCTTTTTCCGTCAGTGCTTGGTAAGCCTCTTCATCGAAGCGGTAAAGTTTGGCGGCACGGTGGGCAACACCCTGTTGCTTTTCATCGCAGCTGGCCAGCAGATTCATTTTCATGATTTTGCGGCGGAAGTTGGGTTTGTCCAGCTTGGTATCAAGTATCCCTTCGTACAGCTCTTGCAGTTGTAACAGCGTAAATTTTTCGGGCAGCAGGTTAAAACCGATGGGGCGGCGGCGCACCTGTTGTTGCAGGTGCTGAATGCCAAAATCGATAATTTCCTTGTGGTCGAAAATCAGCTCGGGTAACTCGTGAATGCCAAACCAGCTGGCATCGGTGGCGTTGTTGCCGGCAACCACTTTGTAATCTTCGGCGCTGACCAGTGCGTAGTAGGCTACGGTGACCACGCGCTCGGAAGGGAATCTGTCTACCCGGCCGAAGGTTTTCAGCTGCTCCAGGTACAAGTCGGTCACTCCGGTTAGCTCGTGCAGGTGGCGGGTGGCTGCGTCACGCAGGTTTTCGTCGTAGCGAATCCAGCCGCCAGGCAGGGCCCACTGACCTTTACTGATGCCCACTTTGTGTTTGATGAGCAGTATGTCTAATTTGCCATGATCGAGCCCAAAAATAAGGTTGTCGATAGAAAGCGCCTTGATGACATTGTCTGGCGTAGAGGATGGTTCGACGTGGCTGCTATAGGAGTGGCTGGAGTCTGACACGGTCTTTTGGCCTGTAGTAAAACGCTAAAACATTACAAATGTTTATATATGGTAATCACTTAGTATTTGATTTCTTGTGGTCAAATATACCATATTACAACACTGAAACCCGATGGCGGAGTAATTTGGACGAAACCCGTATAGAATTCAAGCAAAAACTCTTGTGGTCATGGGGACAATAAGCTAGGATGCGTTCATTATAGAATTCGTAATCGCTAATGGGCGATCAATGACGCGATGATAACAACGATTACATAAGTGGAGAGTCATGTTGTTTCTAGGTTTAGATATTGGTAGTTCCTCAACCAAGCTGGCGGTCATCGATGGAGAAACCGGACGCACTAAAGTCGCGGTTACCCACCCCGAAACCGAGCTGGAAATCAGCAGTCCTCAGGCCGGCTTTGCGGAGCAGCGCCCCGAAACCTGGTGGGAATGTGTGACCGCGGGCCTGGCAAAAATCGCGGCGCAGGGCATTGAGCTAAAAGACATTAAAGCCATTGGCATTTCTTACCAAATGCATGGATTGGTGCTGGTGGATGATCAGCAACAGGTTTTGCGCCCTGCCATCATCTGGTGCGATTCACGTGCTGTGCCTTATGGCGAAAGCGCTTTGCAGACGCTGGGCGATGACTATTGCTATGGCCATCTGCTGAATTCGCCGGGTAATTTTACCGCTGCTAAATTGCGCTGGGTGCAGGAGAATGAGCCCGAGCTGTTTGCGCGCGTGCACAAGGCCATGCTGCCCGGTGATTACATCGCCATGAAATTATCTGGAGAGCTGACCACAACCGCCTCGGGCTTGTCCGAGGGTACCTTTTGGGATTATCAAAAGCGCGCTGCAGCGGATCAATTAATGGCGCACTGGGATATGGATGGCGATTTGCTGCCGCCTCTGGTGCCCAATATCGGCGAGCAGTGCCGTGTTAGTGATGCGGTTGCCGCAGAGCTTGGGCTGGCACCGGGTACGCTTGTCAGTTATCGCGCGGGTGATCAGCCCAATAACGCTTTCAGCCTGAATGTACTGGAGGCCGGTGAAGTTGCGGCTACCGCAGGTACCTCTGGAGTGATTTACGGGGTGACCGATAAAGACGTGGCGGACGTAAAGTCCCGCGTCAACACCTTTGTGCATGTCACCGACACCGAGGCGCAAAAGCGCAATGGCGTGCTGGTGTGTGTGAATGGTACGGGTCGTCTTTACAGCTGGTTACGCCAAATGCTCACCGCAGGCGGCGATATCAGCTACCCCCATTTGAATGAGTTGGCGGCGCCGATTCCCGTTGGCAGTGACGGCTTGGTGTTTCACCCTTTTGGCAATGGCGCCGAGCGAATTTTTCAAAACCGCAATCTGGGTGGCCACATTCGCAATATCGATTTTAATCGTCACGGTTTAGGCCACATGGTGCGCGCCGCGCAAGAGGGCATTGTGTTCGCGCTCAATCAGGGCTTTGATGTGCTCAAAGAGCTGGGCGGCAGTTGTGAAGTGATTAAAGTCGCCAAAGGCAATATGTTTCTCAGTCAGGTGTTTGCCGAAACATTTGCCAACACCACCCAGGCGGCGGTAGAGCTTTACGATACCGACGGTGCGGCGGGCGCTGCCCGGGGCGCCGCCTTGGGAGCGGGCTTTTACGCCTCAGGTAAAGAGGCCTTTGCCGGACTTGAGAAAGTCGCCGTCATCGAGCCCGATAGCAGCCGTGCTAATGAGTATCAGCAGGCCTACGGTGCCTGGCAAAAAGCCTTGGCGGATTTGGGTTAATTTATGACTGGCCGCGAACAGTCAGAGTCTTCAGTGTCCTTGGTGCGAGAGCCTTCAGCGTCCTTGGAGCCAGAGTCTTCAGCTCCCCTGAGCGTTGAATCAACGCCACTGGTGCTGGAAGCGGGGCCATCACGGCTGACCTTAGAGCCAAACTACGGCGGCATGATCAATGAGTTGATCGTGCCGACACCGCAAGGGCCGCGCAATGTGATTGCGGGGGTAGAGCGTTGCGAATGTGCCGCAAACCCTGGCTATCGCGGGGCGGTGTTGTTTCCTTTTCCCAACCGGTTGCGCGGGGGCCGTTACCATTTTGGTGGTAAAGAGTTGTCGTTTGCGGTTAACGAGCCTGCTTTAAACAATGCGTTGCACGGATTTTTGCATCGCACACCCGCTGAAGTGGTCAATCAAACCGCCAGTGGCGATATCAGCAGTGCCACCTTGGTCTACGCTGTGGATGGCACCGAGCCCGGCTACCCCTTCAAAGCTGAGGTACGCATGGTCTATCAGCTAAGCGCCGCAGGTGCGCTGCAGGTAGAAATGCAGGTTGAGAACAAAGACACGCAGCCCATACCGGTGGGCCTGGGGTGGCACCCCTATTACACCTTGGGTGTATCCATTGACGACTGTTCGTTGCAATTACCCGCCGTCGAGCGTGTGTTGGTGGATGAGCGTATGTTGCCGACCGGCAAGCGACTGGTTGACGAGCGTTTTAACGCGCCTGCGGGTTTGGCGGGAGTGGAGCTGGACAACTGTTTCGTCTTGGGGCCAAAGGCAACTGAGGCCGCGGCTCTGTTTGCGAGTGAGCGAGAAGGTTTTGGCTTGCAGCTGTGGCAGCAAACGGGACCCCGTGGTTTGAATTTTATACAGGTGTACACGTCGCCTGATCGCCAGTCGTTAGCGGTTGAACCTATGAGCTGCGGTATCGATGCATTCAACACAGGTGAAGGGTTGGTGGTTGTAAAACCGGGGCAAAGTTACAAGGGCGTATTTGGTGTGCGCGTTTGCGAGGCGTAAGTCTCCTATCATTATTAATTTCGCGGTGTTTTGAATGCCGCAGCATCACTAAAAGGTAATTGTTATGAGTGTACTCATCGGAGATAAAGAATACTTTAAAGGCGTAGGTAAAATTGCCTACGAGGGACCAGAGTCGGATAACCCGCTGGCTTTTAAATGGTATGACGAAAACCGTGTGATCGGCGGCAAAACCATGAAAGAGCATTTGCGTTTTGCGACCTGTTATTGGCACACTTTCTGCGGCGCCGGTCACGATCCTTTCGGTCCAGGGCCTCTGGTATTTCCCTGGAATGAAGGTAAAGATGCTGAAACTCGTGCGCGCATGAAGTTGGATGCTGCGTTTGAGTTCTTCACAAAAGTGGGCACGCCTTTTTATTGTTTTCACGATGTGGATGTCATTGAAGAGGGTGACAGCCGTGCCCAAACGTCAGAGCGTTTGGCTAACTGGGTTGAGTGGGCCAAAGAAAAACAGGCAGCTTCTGGAATGAAGTTGTTGTGGGGCACCTCTAACCTGTTCACCAACCCTCGCTTTATGAATGGCGCCTCTACCAACCCGGATTTTAATGTGGTTGCCTATGCGGGCGCACAATTGAAAGACGCGATTGATGCCACCATCGCCCTGGGCGGTGAGAACTACGTGTTCTGGGGTGGCCGTGAAGGCTACATGAGCTTGCTCAATTCCGATATTGGCCGCGAACAAGAGCATATGGCGCGCTTCCTCACCATGGCTCGCGACTACGGCCGCGCCAACGGTTTTACCGGCAACTTCCTGATTGAGCCTAAGCCAATGGAGCCGTCTAAGCATCAGTACGACTTCGATAGCGAAACCGTTATTGGTTTCCTGCGTCATCATGGCTTGGATAAAGACTTCAAACTGAACATCGAAACCAATCACGCTACTTTGGCCAGCCACACCATGGACCACGAAATGCAGGTTGCTGCAAACGCCGGCATGTTGGGTTCTATTGACGCCAACCGAGGTGATTACCAAAACCAGTGGGATACTGACCAGTTCCCTTACAACATCAACGAAACCGTTGAGATGATGCTTGTGGTACTGCGCGCCGGTGGCTGGGCTGGTGGTGGTGTTAACTTCGATGCCAAGCGCCGTCGTAACTCTACCGACTTGGTCGACACTTTCCATGGCCATATTGGCGGTATGGATGTATTTGCCCGCGCATTGGTGATTGCCGATGACATTCTGCAAAACTCGCCCATCGAAGCTATGCGCAAAGAGCGTTACGCCACTTTCGATTCTGGCGATGGTGCCAAATTTGAAGCTGGCGAATTGAGCCTGGAAGCTCTGGCGGCTATCGGTAATGCCGGTGGTGAGCCTGCGCAAATCAGCGGCCAGCAAGAATTGTACGAGAACATTATCAACCGTTACGTTCGCTAAGGTGATTTCCTGAGGCGCTTTGTTTAACGTCAGGCGGCGTGCTGCTACTCAGCGCGCCGTTTCGATGGGGGTTTGCGGCAGTGATCAGCCTAACCGTCGAGGTTGGCGTTCGAATCCGTGTGATGTTACTTGGTTTTCTGGCCTAGCTGTCACCTTTGAAAAGCCTTTGGTGCAGTCTGCCTTAGGGTGGGTGATGACAGCAAAGAGAAAGCAGTGCCTCTAGTAAACGGCAGAGGGTGGCCGCCGCTGCTTTAGAGTTTTTTGGTTGTTTTTGTTAAAAATGATAACGCAAACATCAGAAATTTGTTACTCGCTGTGGAGATCAGAGAGTCTAGTTTTTTCTGTCTTTGGTGTGGCGATGCACGGTCGAAATATAACATCAAATCCTGAAGGCTTGGCGCTGAAGAATGTTCTGAGAGCGCTAATTTACAGGTGTGAAGGAAAGCTTGGCGCATAAAGTGTTACTGTTTTGGACACTTTATGCATTCGGTTACAATTTCTTTGGCGTTCCTAGTGTTTAATTGACTATTTGGCAGTGTTAAGCCAAAATTTTACCGATGGTTTGTTATAAGTCGGATAACGCTAACAATCAGCCTGGATGCTGTGTCGACTGTAATGCAAGCCGTTAGCCACTAATGCTCATGTATTAATTATTATAAAAGAGATCATGCTATGACTATTCGTACTCGTGTGCCCGGTCGTAAAGTCGGGTTTACTTCCCTTGCATCATCATTGCTGGTGTTGACCAGTGTGGTGGCGTCTGCCCAAGACGCTGATGCAACAAATCAAGAAATGCTGCTTGAAGAGGTGGTAGTAAAAGGGATGCGTCAGTCCCTCGAAACGGCCCAGGATATTAAGCGCAACGCCGCCACTGTGGTGGATTCGATTACGGCCAAGGATTTAGGTTCATTTCCCGACAAGTCTGTTGCTGAAGCCCTGCAGCGTGTGGCCGGGATTACGGTAAACCGTTTTGCTGCCTCCGACGACACCGCTCACTTTTCGGCCGAGCCTTCGGGTGTCGTTGTTCGTGGTTTAAATCAGGTACGCACCGAGTTCAACGGCCGCGATTCCTTTAGCGCTAACTCTTCGCGCGGCTTGAGCTGGGGTGATGTGTCTCCCGAGCTGATGTCCGGGGTAGACACCTATAAGAACCAGATGGCAGAGCTGATTGAAGGTGGTATTGCCGGTACCGTTAATATGCGCACCCGTGTGCCTTTCGACCAGGACGGCGAGATGGTCGCCGTAACCGTTAACGCAAACTACGGCACCTTGTCTGAAGAAGTTACTCCCGAAGTATCTGGTTTGTACAGTAACCGTTGGGAAACCAGTGTTGGTGAGTTTGGGTTTCTGGGTAATGTTGCCTACTCAGAGGTTGTTACTCAGACCGAAGGTATGCAGCTTTATCGGATGAACCGCTTCCGCGATGTCTACGGTGACGACACCCTGCGTTATATTCCTGCAACCGTTAATTTCCGTGAGAATGTTTACAATCGTGATCGTTTGGGTACTGCACTGGCCTTTCAATATCAGAACCCATCAGAAACGGTTGTTTTGACAACCCAGTACAACCGTTCTGAATACGATAATGCGTGGGAAGAATATGTGGTTGGTATTGCACCTGCTGACCTTTCCTATGAGCAAAGTGTTTACTACGAGGTACCTCCATTCGAAGGTGATGCACGCGATAATACCCGCCCGCAACCAGCGCCCGGCACGGATGACTTTATTTTTGATGATCAGGGGCTATTCCAAAGCGGTACCTTTAATACAGGTGTTGGTTGGTGGGGTGGTAGCAGTGAAGAAGCTAAGAGCTTTGCTACAAATGCTGCTGGCCAACCACTGGTTGTCCCTTGTTACGATAATGCAGATAACGGTTGGGATGGCAATGGCTGCTCACCGACTACACGCGGTGTAGATACCACGGCTGAAACCCGCTCTAACAATAACGAGAATGTGACCGAAGACTTCTCGCTGAATATGAAGTGGTCGATTACTGACAGTATTCGTTCGAACTTTGATGTTCAGTATGTGCAGTCAGAGGTTAACAACTACGACATTTCCATGAATTTTGCCACCTACTCCAACGCCGAGTTGGATTTAAGTGGTGGTCACCCGTCATTGACCTTACATGAGCCCACCAACGTGAATATGTCGCAGGGCTTGTGGGCTAACCCTAATAACTATCGCACTCACTTCATCATGGATCACTTAGAAGAGAGTGAGGGTGAGCAGCTTGCGGCAAAAGCAGATTTTGAATTTGATATTGACAATGGATGGCTTGAATCCATCAAAACCGGTGTGCGTTGGGCTGAGCGCGATCAGCAAGTGCGCTGGAGTGGCTACAACTGGCAGAACGTAGCCAACACCTGGACTGCTGACCAAGCGCCTTACTACAATCTTGACCAACACGAACCGGCAAATGGAGTGGGCGCACAGCCTGGCTTTACCGGTTACCCGGAAGATTATTACGAAGTGCGTGAATTCGGCACCTCCAGCTATCACGATATCAGTCAAAACCAGTTCGTTTTTGCCAATATGGATTTGCTGCAAGATCGTGAGCGTATGGCCAATGCCTTTGGCGCGTCATCACTGGGCTTTACCGGTGGTACGGGTTGGGATCCTATTTGCTCGAACATGGGCGACCGCGCGGAAGAAATTCCCGGTACCTGTTACACGCCGGCCGAAGTGGTCGATATTACGGAAACCACACAGGCTTTCTATTTACAATTTAACTTTGGTGGTTCTGACGCTGAATTCTTAGGTATTCCGTTCTCCGGTAATATTGGGGTGCGTTACGTGGACACCAAGGACACCAGTACCGGTGGTATCGCGTATCCACGATTGGGTGATGAGTACTTCTTCACCGCCATTGATACAGGTGAAGTTGATGAGTTTGGCAACCCTGTCTATGTTCGTGAGCCAGATCCTACCCGTACTATTTTGGGTTGTGAGCCACAATTTGCTCAGGGTGGTGGCCCGGCTCCGGTACCCGGTTCAGTAGGTTGTTATTTGTCGGAAGATGACGTGGCCTTTATGAACGGTGCTAACGAAACCAGCAGTACGGAAGCGAATCACACCAATATTTTGCCGAGCTTCAATATTAAGTTTGATCTCAGTGAAGAGCTGTTACTGCGCTTTGCGGCTTCTAAAGCCATGTCTCGTCCGGATATTGGCAACTTGCGTAACTATGTCAGTGTTGGACAGGGACTGCCGGACGCCAATGACCCCAATGACCTTTTATGGGAAAAAAATGCTGATGGCGAAATCGTTGGGGCCAATGTTTACTATGGCGGTGATGCGCAGAACCCCTTCCTCAAGCCCATTGAGGCAACGCAGTTTGATTTAGCCCTGGAGTATTACTTCTCGGATGTGGGTTCATTAACGGGTACGGTCTTCTATAAGCAATTTGATGACTATATTCAGTTTGGCACCTACTATCGTGAGTTTGAAAATAATGGTGTGAATCGTACGGCTGAAATTCGCGGCCCGCTGAATGGAGAAGGTGCGGATATCAGTGGTTTCGAGATTGCTTACCAGCAGTTTTTCGACTTCCTGCCTGAGCCGTTTAACGGCTTAGGCATGCAGGCCAACTACACCTTTATTGATAACAATGGTATTACCAACTCAGGTGTTAAAAATACCGGTGGTGAGGGTTCGACCATTACCGATCAGGCGCCAGATTCCATTAGTACAGACCGCTTAGAGGGGTTGAGTGATCACGCCTTTAACCTGATCGGCATGTACGAATATGGTGACTGGCAAGCGCGTTTGGCGTACAGCTGGCGCGATGACTATATGGTAACGGCTATCGACTGCTGTGTAGCTTACCCGGTTTGGACGGAAGCTTATGGGCAGCTGGATGGCTCGATCAAATTCAGCTTAACCGATAATCTTGATATTAGTTTCCAGGGTAGTAACCTGTTAAACGAAGAGACTGTATTAAGGCAGCAGGTGACTGACGTAGAAGATGGTGGATTGCTATTGCCCACGGGTTGGCATCAGCAGGATCGCCGATTCACTGTTGGTTTACGCTTTGTATTCCAGTAAAACGAAATACTAAGCTAACCGAAAAATGCGCTGCTGTTTAGCAGCGCATTTTTTTTGGGGCAGATATAGTAATGAATGAAAAAATAAGAATCGTGATTGTGGGTGGTGGTACCGCAGGTTGGATGACCGCCGCCGCTTTATCGCATGTGGTTACGGATAAAGTGTGCGACCTGGTGCTGGTTGAGTCCGACGCAATTGGTACCGTGGGTGTGGGTGAGGCGACAATTCCGGCCATCAAAGAGTTTAATGACAAGCTGGGAATTATTGAGCCGGATATGATGAAAAAAACCGGTGCCACTTTCAAGCTGGGTATTGAATTTGATGGTTGGGGCGCACCCGGTAAGCGTTACATGCATCCTTTTGGCTCTTTTGGTAAAAGTTTTCAGGGAATGGACTTTCATCAGTATTGGTTAAAGGTACATCAAAAAGGTCTGGCCGAGCCTTTGGAGAGTTACAGCTATTCTATTCAAGCCGCTCGTCAGGGTAAATTTACGTTTCCGGCCAGTGATGCCAATGCCATAGCCTCTACATACTCTTATGCCTATCACTTCGATGCGGGACTTTACGCGAACTATTTAAAAGAAATGTCAGTCGGTAAGGGTGTATCGCGTATCGAAGGGCGAGTGACTCAGGTTAAATGCACTGATGACCGTGCTCGGGTTGAAAAAATCGTACTCGAATCTGGCCAGGAAATAACGGCCGATTACTTTATTGATTGTACGGGGTTTCGGTCTTTATTGCTGGGTGCGGAGCTTGGTGTCGAGTTCGAGTCCTGGTCTCATTGGTTGCCCTGTGATAGAGCCGTGACAGCAGCGAGTGAGGTTATGTCGTCGATGCCGCCGTATACGAAATCTACGGCTCAAGCGGCGGGGTGGCAGTGGCGCATCCCTTTACAGCATCGTACGGGTAATGGTTACGTGTACTCCAGCCACCATATCAGCGACGATGAAGCCGCTAGCAGCTTGCTCCACCCTATACAGGGGGCGCCGCTGTCGGATCCTGCGTTATTAAAATTTGAAGCAGGTCGTCGTAAGGTCAACTGGAAAGGGAACTGCATTGCTGTGGGTCTTTCCGGAGGTTTTCTGGAGCCGCTGGAATCGACGAGTATTTATCTTATTCAGGTTTCGATTCAGCAGCTTCTCAACCTATTTCCAGATAAACACCCTTCTGCCCCACTTGTTGACGAGTTCAATCGCAGAATCGACCTTGAATATGAGCGAATAAGAGACTTTCTGATATTGCATTACGTTGCAAACGGTAGAGAGGGCGAGTCTTTTTGGGATGACTGCCGGCAAATGAAGTTTCCCGACTCTTTACGGGAAAAAATATCGCTGTATGCCAGTCGTGGTTACATAGACCAGTACAAATACGGTTTGTTTTCACCTTCCAGTTGGCTTGCGGTGTTGATGGGGCAGGTGGGTGGTGCGCGTGGCTACGAGCGAGTCTGTGATAACCAAAGCGTGCAGCGCCTTGCGGATCGTATGCAATCTATCAAGCATTCAATTGATTCAGGTGTGGCGGACTTAAGTTCTCATCGAGAATTTATTAACGATTACTGCAAGTCTCAAATTGGTGAGTTAGCTCATGGTTAAAAGTATTTGTGTGGTCGGTCGAGATGCCGATGCGTGGATCACGGCGAGAGTGTTGCAACGTTTTCTGGGGGCTAATGCGCTGGTCTCTCTGTCCATAGTCGAGCTGCCGTCTGACATTGGTGAGCAAGAGGTCTATCCCAGTATTCCCTCTGTGCGTGGATTGCATAAGTTGCTGGGGTTGTCTGAATCTGACCTTATTGCCAACCTTGGCGCTGTGAACTCTCTGGGCAATCGGTTTGTTGATTGGTCGGCGGTGGGTGACTACTACCAAGTGTTCGATACTTACGGGTTGCCCATCAATGACATTGACTTTGTGCAGTACTGGGCTCGTGGCAGACAAAAAGGGTTGCAGGTTCCCTATCATGAATTTTCGTTGGCGGTTGCCGCCGCGAAGAGAAATAAGTTTGTCCTGCTAAATGAGCAAACCTCTCTATTCAGCAAAGCATCTTATAGTTTTAATATTCCCGCGCTGCCCTATTTAAAAAGAATAGCCACAGAAACTGTGTCACAAGGTATAACAAGATACGCCGGTGATATTGCTAAGGTGGTTGTTGAATCGGGGGAGCTTCGCCAGTTGGTGTTGGCGGATGGTCAGGTGGTGTCGGCAGACTTATTCATAGACGCCAGCGGCCCTAAGGGCGAGCTGATTACTAGCTTGGATCAGAGTGCTGATGCCTCGCTGAATGATCTTTTCCCGTTATCGTCAAGTGTTCTCGCGTCGGCGGATAACCTGCCAACCATTCCGTCGTACAATCATTGCATTGCCTGTGACCGGGGTTGGCTGGGTGTGTACCCAACCAAAGACAAGGCAGCGTTAGTGTTTAATTACGATCCTGATCAAGTTGTGCCGGATGAAATACCGGCTATTTTGCAGCGGCTAAGTGGTATGTCAATGAGAGATGGGGTTGTAAAAAGGCACAAGCTAATGCGTAGGGGAAGGCCCTGGGTAGCAAACTGTATTGCGGTTGGTGGCGCTGCGGCGAATCTTGACTCTGTCAATGGTGTGCAGTTGCACGTGCTGCACCTCACGCTGTCTTACCTGATGGCGCTTTTCCCTGTTGATGATAATTTTGAACAAGAAAGGCGCAAGTACGCACAAAAAGTAAACTCCCATGTTGATCGTATTGTGGATTTTCAGTTGGGGCACTATGTGCTAAATGGCCGTGATGGCGATCCTTTGTGGCAATCTCTAAAAGCAAAGCCGTTAACACCAGGGTTGCGGCAAAAGTTATCGTTGTTTTCTTCGCGAGGCGTTCTCTCTATGCAAGAGGATGAAACCTTTCAGGAAGAGGACTGGTATGCCCTTTTTTGTGGTAATGGAATTTTGCCACAAGGGTATGATTTGCAGGTGGCTAATTTAGATGAACATGAGCAGATTAAGGAATTTCAAAAGATGCTGAGTTTTATCGCCCATGAAGCGGATCAAATGCCGGATTTGTCGGTACACTTAGGGCTCTCAAATAATGAAAACTTTACCGGGTCCATGTTCTGAAGGGGGAGCAAGAATGATTAATCGCGTAGTCGTTTTAGGTGGCGGTACGGCTGGTTGGATGACTGCCGCTGCACTGGCTAAATCCCTATCCGGAGGGCCGGTGTCTATTACCCTGGTGGAGTCGGAAGCCATAGGTACGGTAGGCGTGGGTGAGGCAACAATTCCTCCCATTATGATTTATAACAACGCCCTGGGTATTTCTGAAGCTGAGTTTGTGCGGGCGACGAAAGCAACCTTCAAGCTGGGAATCGAGTTTGCGAACTGGAAACGCAAGGGCGTTTCCTATTTTCATCCATTCGGTATGATTGGCTCCGATATGGATGGCATTAGCTTTATGCACTATTGGCTACGCTGGAGAAAAAACGGAGGGGCAGCGGATTTTCTCAACTTCAATGCAGAAGCCTGCGCGGCAAGAGAGAAAAAGTTTGCCTGGGTGGAAGAGGAACCAGGCCCCAAAATGTTGCCCGATGTGAATTATGCCTATCATTTTGATGCTGGGCTCTACGCCAAGTTTCTACGCGAATTTGCAGAAGCGCGAGGTGTTCAGCGTATTGAGGGGGCGGTTTGCGATGTGGCGCAGAACCCGGACTCGGGGGATATTACCAGCTTGACGCTAGAGGGTGGTCGGCGTATCGAAGGGGATCTTTTCATAGACTGTAGCGGCTTTCGAGGGCTTTTGATCGAGAAAACCTATAATGCCGGATACGAAGATTGGAGTCATTGGTTGCCCGTGGACAGTGCAGTAGCCGTGCCTTCGGCCTCTTCGGGTGAGTTGCTGCCCTACACTCGTTCCATCGCTCATGAGGCGGGTTGGCAGTGGCGCATTCCGTTACAACATCGGGTTGGCAACGGTTATGTTTATTGCAGCAAATACATCACTGATGATATGGCCCGTTCGGTATTGCTTAATAACTTGGACGGTGAGGCATTGGCTGAACCTCGTTATCTTCGTTTTAAAACGGGGGTGAGAAAGAAGTCTTGGGTGAATAATTGTATCGCCGTGGGGCTTTCGGCGGGTTTTTTAGAACCGCTTGAATCGACCAGCATTCATCTTATCCAGAGAGCCATACATAAGATTTTAGCTATGTTTCCTCGGCGTACAATTCAGCCCTGTTTGGTTGAGCGATTTAATCAGGAAATGTATCAAGAATATGATGAAGTGAAAGATTTTCTGATTGCGCATTATGCCATCACTGAGCGAGATGACAGTCCGTTTTGGCAATATGTAAGGAATATGGCGGTGCCGGACTCATTGCGGCAGAAGCTCGAGGTGTTTAAAGAGCGTGGTGAAGTTCTTATTAATAAACACGACATGTTTCGGGAAACCAGTTGGTTTTCAGTGCTGATGGGGCAGGGCGTTGAGCCAGAAGGCTATCACCCTGTGGCCGACACTATATCGGACGAGCAGCTGCGCATGAGAATGACGCATATTCGCCATGCGGTGGAAAAGCGTGTTTCTATGCTGCCTAAGCATGGGGATTTTGTGAAGAAACACTATATGTGATTTTACGGTAAAAGCACTTCTAATGCGGTTGCATCACTATCGGTGCAACTGTCTGGTTTTTTTTGTGCTGAGCAAGTCGTATAGGGTTTGATACAGGTCCGCGGGCTTGAGAGGTTTGCTGATGTACTCGTTCATGCCAGCTTTAAGGCACGTTTCTCTGTCACCTTGAATCGCTTGAGCGGTGACGGCAATAATTGGCAGGTCACGAAGATTAAGGTCATGCCGGATTGCTTTGGTGGCACTGATGCCGTCCAGAATTGGCATTTCAATATCCATTAAAACGGCATCAAAACCCTCTGCGTTACTGTGCAAAATATCCATGGCTTGTTGACCGTTATCGGCGCTGATAACGCTGATGCCAGCCTTTCTAAGTATGCCGCGAGCAACTTGTTGGTTAATCACATTGTCTTCGACTAAAAGCACTCGCAGCCCTCGCAGTGCTTTTATCATTTCATCGCTATTGTGCGTCGGGTTTTCGGTTATGGTTTCTGGTAGGCACCGACTGATGGCATCAAACAGGCGGGATTCACTAACAGGCTTACCAAGAAAGCTATCGACATAATCTGAACCATGATGATTCGAAAATATTTCATCGCGCTGGAATGAAGAGACTAAAAAAATAAGCGGTTTTTTATGCAGGTCAGTTGAGCATTTAATGTCCTTGGCAGCGTCTAATCCACTTTTCAGCGGCATCTTATAATCTAGCAGAAGGATATCAAAAGGCTGGCCTTCTGCTTCTGCTTGTTGCACTTTACCAATGGCAGAGTGAGCATCCGATGCGGTTTCGATGTTACCGACTATTTTTTCGGCCGTCTTTTTTAAAATATTTAAGGCTATTGGGTTGTCATCGACAATTAACAAGTTGAGATGTTGGCATTTACTGCCGTGCTGCTGAATACGATTGTCGCCTATCTGGCTTGCTTCAAGTTTTGCGGTAAAGGCGAAAGTGGTCCCTTTTGCTGCGACGCTTTCTACCGTTAGCTCCCCGTGCATCATGGCTACCAGCAGGTTGCATATATGTAAGCCAAAATCAGAGGGGCTGTTCTGCTTGATGGGCGCGGAGGATTTCAGTTTTTCTTGAAGTTGTTTGAGTTGAGTTTGTTCAATACCCGTGCCGTGATCCGTGACGCTGAACTTAATGACTAAAGTGTCTGAGTTTTTTTCTAAGGCTTCGGCGCTAACAATCACCTCATGACAGCCCGAGTATTGCAGCGCGTTTTTGACAAGTTGACTGATGATATGACTGATTCGCGTGGCGTCACCACGCATAAAGCGTGGGGTTCCTTCTTTGATGTCAAAAATAATATTTGATTTTTCGTGCAGCGAGCTATTTTCAAAAAATCGAGCAAGGTGCTCAAGAAGCTGTTCTAAGTCAAAATGGTTGTTATCAAGAATGATTTTTCCGGTTTCCAGTTTGGCGTAATCGAAAACTTGATTGAAGGTTTGCAGTAAGGAATTAGCGGCGCTCTGAATACTGTTGATATAGCTTTTTTGCAAGTCATTGATCGAGGTGTCCTCGAGAAGATGACTTAAGCCTATTATGGCATTCATAGGGGTGCGAATTTCATGACTCATGCTCGCCATAAATTGGCTTTTGGTGTGGCTTGCTTCTTCTGCCTGTACTCGGGCCTCAAGCAGCTCGTTTTGGGCGATAATGGTGTTTGTAATGTCACTGCAGTTGGCGACACAGCGGGTGAAAGTCCCATGTTCGTCGGGCTCAACAAAAATACAGCGACAGCTCACCCATACCACTTCACCGTTTCGACAGAGAAGGCGATGCTCAAAGCTGCAATGTGGTTGCCGGTTGTATCGAGATGTTTGGAGCTTATCGATAACATCGGCCGCGTCATCCGGGTGAAGCAGATAGTTGCTAAAGGTGTCGAGGGTGCCGGGGCGCTGCTGGTAGTCGTAACCGAGCATACGCCAAAAGCCGCGACTGAAATGAATTCTATTATCACGAATCTGCCAGTCCCATAAGCCATCGCGAGAGGCTTCCATGGCGTAGTGGTAGCGTTTGTCCCGCTCCTGCAGTTTATGCAAAAGCTGCCTGCGACAGTAGGCGTCGTGGATGAGCGCGCCGACTTTTTTGCCCAGGGCGAGCTGGTTGCAGGAAAGATTTGTTGTTGCGATTTGCCACACGGCGATCAATTGTCCGTTGGACGAAATGGGTACCAAGTGAAAATCGCGCCATTGCGTGGCTTGAAACTTTTCCAGTGATTGATTCTGATCAGGGTTAAGTTGGGGTTGCTCAAGAAGTGACGATTGAGCCAGCAGTTGCCAGTTTTGTAGGTGGTTGGATACCAGCCAAATCGCCAGCTCTTGGCAGTCAATTTGGGAACCCAGTAGCTGCAAACTTAAAGGCAGTGCGCTGTCATCGGTTTCGCCAAGCAGAAGTTCAAAATGGGCCTGCAGAGCATCCTGTTCGGGTAGCTGTGCCTCAGTTTGAGTTGCGAGAGCTTGCTCTAACTGTGCTATTCGAGCCTCAAGAGCTTTTTCATTCCCTGGCATGGGTGGCCCCCAGTTTTGACCGCCTGCGTGGATTGATAATCGTTGTTAAACAGCTAACTATAGTCGATTACTGTGACAAAGCCAGTGCTTTTAGGTTTTGGGGCGAGGGCGGTGTAGGGCGCAGAGGGTTTCTTTGAGGGCGCGCGCCGCAGCCGGCAGTGCCAACGGCGCGCGGTTATTCTACTGTGGCGGGTTACAATTGATCGAGCGCGCGAGCGACGGCCGCCTTAACTTGTTCGGGGGCTGTGCCGCCTGTGTGATTACGCGCTGCGACGGAGCCTTCTAAGGTCAGCACTTCAAACACATCTGCTGCAATGGTATCGGAGAACTGCTGAAGCTCTTCGAGACTCATTTCAGACAAGTCCTTACCTGTGTCTATGCCATAGGCCACGGACTTTCCTACCACTTCGTGTGCATCGCGAAAGGGCATGCCCTTGCGCACTAGGTAGTCGGCCAGGTCCGTTGCGGTAGAGAAGCCGCGCCGCGCCGCCTCGTACATGTTTTCCTTACGTGAGGTAATGGCGGGCACCATATCGGCGAAAGCGCGCAGGCAATCTTTTACTGTATCAATGGCGTCGAACAACGGCTCTTTATCTTCCTGGTTGTCTTTGTTGTAGGCCAGCGGCTGTGACTTCATCAGTGTCAGCAGGCTAATCAGATGGCCATTCACCCGACCCGTTTTGCCGCGTACCAGCTCTGGCACATCGGGGTTTTTCTTCTGCGGCATAATCGAGGAGCCAGTGCAGAAACGATCGGGTAGGTCAATAAAGTTAAACTGAGCGCTGGTCCACAGCACTAATTCTTCGCTGGCCCGCGACAGGTGCGTCAACAAAATACTCGCAAAGGCGCAGAACTCGATGGCAAAATCTCGATCAGATACCGAATCCAGGCTGTTGTTGGTCGGCTTATCAAAGCCCAGCAGCTCGGCCGTCATGGCTCGGTCGATGGGGTAGGTAGTGCCCGCCAGCGCCGCTGCGCCCAAGGGGGACTGGTTCAGGCGCGCACGGCAATCGGCCAGGCGTCCGGCATCGCGGGTAAGCATTTCAAACCAGGCAAGCAGGTGGTGGCCGAAGGTAACAGGCTGGGCGGTTTGCAGGTGAGTGAAGCCGGGCATAATGGTTTCGGCTTCACGCTCAGCCACTTGCAAAATACCGTGTTGAAGGCGTTTCAGCTCACCGGCAATAGTGTCAATTTCATCGCGCAAATACAAACGGATATCGGTCGCAACCTGGTCGTTACGCGAGCGCCCGGTGTGAAGCTTTTTGCCGGTAATGCCGATCTTTTCGGTGAGTGCAGCCTCGATATTCATGTGCACATCTTCGAGTGTGACAGACCAGTTGAAATTGCCTGCGTCTATGTCGGCACGAATTTCTTCCAGCCCGGTAATAATCTGATCTTTTTCGGCGCTGCTCAGTACGCCTACTTTTTCCAGCATTGTGGCGTGGGCAATAGAACCGTTGATGTCATGGTGATACAGTCGCCAGTCAAAACCAATTGATGCGGTAAAACGCTCCACAAAAGCGTCGGTGGCCTCGCTAAAACGGCCTCCCCAAGGTTTGGCGGTCTGATCTTGTTCGCTCATAGTCTCTCTCGCGGCTATAGTGGTTGGCGCTGACGCCAGTTGCTGTGAGCGCCAGTGCCGATAAAATACAAAGTGGCGGCATTATAGCCAATAACGACCGGTATAGGGGCGAGAACAGATAAATGATGGATCCCACCTCAAGGGTTAGCAGTCGCCGCAGTGAAGGGCTGCCAAATCTGTGCAATGTCTACGCACTGTTACTGCTGGTAATTGTTGCCGAGTTGCTAGCGTTATTATTGGTGTTGGCCGATGTGGGGCTGGGCGGGTTTAATTGGGCGCAATTGGGGCTGGTTTCATTCTTGCTGCAGTGGATTGTACTGGCCAGTGCGGGTTTGTTGTGCCTTATGCAGCCCATATTAACCCGTATGAATCCCGTGACGGCTGGTATTTGTAGTTATGCGGTGGTGCTGTGCTCTACGGCTTTTTTCTCGCTTGCGGGCCAGTGGTTTTTGCAGGGCGTTGGGGGGCAGTATATTGACTGGATGCAGATATTCACCCACGTGATCATTGCTGCCATTTTGGCGGGTATGTTATTGCGCTATTTGTATTTGCAGCAGCGCTTGTATCGGCAGCGCCAGGCTGAATTAAATGCACGTATTCAGGCTCTGCAGGCACGAATAGAACCCCACTTCCTGTTCAACAGTATGAATACTATTGCCAGTTTGATTTCGATTGAGCCCGAATTGGCTGAGCGTCAGGTGGAGGACTTAAGTGATTTGTTGCGCGCCAGCTTAGCTGAGCCTGCGTTAATACCGGCCAGTAGAGAGCTGGCCTTGTGCTTGAGTTATGCGCACATTGAACAGGCCCGCCTGGGGGATAGGTTGCAGTTAGATTGGCACGTCGATGCCCTGCCAGCCACAGCGATGCTGCCGAATTTGCTGCTGCAACCACTGTTAGAAAACGCCATACGCCACGGTATCGAGCCTTCCTCTACCGGTGGCTGGGTGAGCCTCAAGGCCGGGGTGGAAGCGAAACAGTTAGTCATTGAGGTGTGCAATTCGTTGCCCGAGCCATATCAGCCCGGTGCTCAGCGCGGCAATTGTATTGCGCTGGCCAATATAGAGGACCGATTACAGGCACATTTTGATGGTGTGGCGCAGCTAACGCTTAAGCCCGATACGAAAACCTTTACCGCCACTATAACAATTCCTCTTAATGCTTTTGCGAAAGCGGTAAATCGGCAGCAATATGGATAACGCTATGTGGGAAATTTTAGTAGTAGATGACGAGCCTCTGGCGCGTGCGCGGTTAGTACGCATGATAGATGATATTGATGGCTATCGGGTGTCGGCAGAAGCGACTAATACGTCAGAGGCTTTGCAGCAAATTGAACGGGTTGATCCAGATATCGTTCTGCTCGATATCCAAATGCCCGGCGAAAGTGGCCTGAGTGCGGCACGCCACATTGGTGAGCTTGATGACCCGCCCGCGTTGATTTTTTGTACCGCTTTCGATGAGCACGCTCTCGAGGCGTTTGCGACCGTCGCCGTGGGGTACCTGCTGAAACCAGTGCGCCGCGAGCATCTGCAACAAGCGCTGATCCGAGCGGCTAAGCCCAATAAGTTGCAGCGCGGTACATCCAGGGCCGCGCCAGTGTGTATTACGGCAAAAACCCACAAGGGGATAGAGCGTATTCCGTTAGAGGCGGTACGTTTCTTTCTCGCCGATCAAAAATATGTGACGGTTTATCACACTGAAGGGCAACACTTGCTGGATCAGACGCTCAAAGAGCTTGAGCAGCAGTTAGGGGACACCGTCATACGTGTGCATCGCAATGCGTTGGTCATGCTTGAGCATGTGCGGGCCTTGGAGCGAAGCCCCGAAGGTGGCTATTGCCTGCGTTTAGTGGATCTTGAGCATAAGCCTGCCGTCAGTCGTCGTCATGCCAGTGCGGTAAAGGCGTTGTTGCAAAACCTGTAGCCTTGATCAGGCTTTGTTATCATGCCTATTTTTGGGTGTCCGCAGGGGATATATGAATAAGCTCAGTCAACGTACCGTTCGTATCGCTACACGCAAAAGTCTGCTCGCTCTGTGGCAGGCCGAATACGTAAAAGCCGAGTTGGAAAAGCACCACCCCGGACTTGTAGTGGAGTTGGTGCCGCTGACCAGTCGAGGCGACAAAATTCTCGATGTACCTTTGGCAAAAGTGGGTGGTAAAGGGCTTTTTGTCAAAGAGCTGGAGCAGGCAATGTTGGCGGGTGAGGCCGATATCGCCGTACACTCAATGAAAGACGTGCCCATGGAATTTCCTGAGGGTTTGGGGTTAGCGGTGATCTGCGAGCGAGAAGACCCACGTGACGCCTTTGTGAGCAATACCTTTAAAACCCTTGAAGAGCTGCCGGCGGGCAGTGTGGTGGGTACCTCGAGCTTGCGCCGCCAGTGTCAGGTTTTAGCCTCAAGGCCTGATTTGAGTGTGAAATTTTTACGCGGTAATGTGCAAACAAGGCTGCGAAAGTTAGATGACGGTGAGTTTGATGCAATAATTCTTGCCAGTGCGGGCCTGATTCGCCTGGAGCTTGAGCCGCGTATCACTAGCTATATGGCTCCGGAGTTAAGTCTGCCCGCCGGCGGGCAGGGCGCCGTGGGTATCGAGTGTCGAACCGATGATGTTGAGCTTCAACAATTGCTGGCGCCCTTGCACCACGCTCCGACAGCTGTTTGCGTCGAAGCCGAGCGCGCCATGAACCGCCGACTGGAAGGCGGTTGTCAGGTGCCTATTGCCTGTTATGCCGTGCGGGAGAATGACCAGTTATGGTTGCGCGGGTTGGTCGGCGCAGTGGATGGTTCAACAATATTGTTTGAAGAAGACCGTGGCCCGGAGGGCTCTGCTGAGGCCATGGGCATTGCTATGGCTGAGCGTTTACTGGCCGCCGGGGCGGATAAAATTCTTGCCCAAGTCTACGGTCGCTCCTTGCAATGAACGATTGGCGTTTGCTGATTACCCGGCCCGAACCGATGGCAAGTCAGTGGCAGCACTGGCTGAGAGGGCAGGGTTATAGCGCAGATGTCATCTGCGCAATGGTTATAGAGCCGGTTTCGTTAGACGACGAAGTGCAGGCGGTAAAATCGATTATTCTGGATATTGATCAATACCAAAAGGCACTGTTTGTGAGTCGTAATGCGGCTCATTACGCCAGCGAGTGGCTGGATGACTATTGGCCCCAGTGGCCCGTGGGACTAGAGTGCTTTGCAGTGGGGCGGGGTACAGCCGAAGCTCTGGCTAACGTTGATATTCCGGTGAGCGCCTTGGGCGGTGATGCTTCTTCGATGAACAGTGAGCATTTATTGGCCGAACCCGCGTTACAGAATGTCGCCGGGGAGAAGGTCGTCATATTTCGTGGTCGCGGTGGCCGCGAGTTGATGACCGAAACACTTCGAGCGCGTGGTGCGTTGGTTCGTCATTGCGAACTATATCACCGCACCCTGGCCACCAGCAGCGCCCAGGCTTTGCGTCAATGGCTTGAAATGGCCTTGCCCGAAGATTTGATTACGGTACACAGTGGCGAAAGTTTAAAGAATGTATATCAGCTAGCGCAGCACGAAGGTGTTGCCGAGCGCCTACTGCGCTTACCTGTGCTTGTACCGGGTGAGCGAGTGGCCCGCCAGGCTCAGGAGCTTGGTTTTACGCAAGTGCTGCAGGCTCGCAATGCGGGCAATGTGGCGATGTTGGAACAAATTCAGGCATATCGCCAAACCCTGGTTTAACCCAGGCCGAGTAGGAGAAATACTCATGTCAGATACCCCCAAGGAACACCCTGAAAGTGAGACAGAGCAGACGCAGGTGCCGGTTGAGGCGGGTAAAGCTAGGCGGGATGGTAAAACGAAGAGCCGTCAAAAAAAATCTGCTGGTGGTGGCGTTGCCTGGTTTTGTTTACTGCTGTTAATTGGGGTGACTGCCGCTGGAACCTGGTACGGCTGGCAGATGTGGCAACAATTACAGACTTTGCAGGCGCGTGAGATACCTGTGCCTACGCAGAGCCCTGAACCATTCGATGCCGCTCCACTTGAGCGCCAACTGGCTCAGTTAAAAAGTCAAAACGGCTTGCTTAGTCAAAAGCTTGAAGAGTTAGCCGGTGCGGGCATCGATCCGGCGGTGGTGCGCTCTTTGGCAGCCGATGTCGGCTCAGTGCAAAGCCGGCTTGATGCAATGGCGGATACCTCTCGGGACGATTGGAAGCTGGCTGAAGCTGCATTCTTACTTCGCCTTGCCAACCAAAAAGTGTTAGTAGAGCACAATAGTGCCGAGGCTTTGGCTCTGGCACAAGCGGCGGATAAAATTTTAAAAGAACAGGATGATCCAGGCCTATTCGCCATACGTGAGGTGCTTAGCCAAGAGTTGATCGAGCTGAAAATGGTCGAGCCGGTGGATCGAGAAGGGATTTATCTGCAGTTGCAGGCACTGATCCTTCAAGTTGAAGAGCTGCCATTGCTAGAGTCTTTTCAACGCGAACTACCGGTGGCCCCCCATTCTTCTGCCCGGGTGCCAGAGGCCAATGTGGATGTATGGACCCGCATTAAAGCGAGTGTTATGAATGGACTGAAAACCCTAGCCTCGCTGGTACGAGTGAATAATTATGCCGAGCCTGTAGAGCCGTTGTTGGGGCCCGAGCAGGCTTGGTTTTTACGCCAGAATTTACAGCTGATGTTAGAGCAGGCCCAAATTGCATTGCTGCGAGAAGAGTCACAGGTCTATCACCAAAGCTTAAGGCGTGCCAAAGGCTGGTTGGAAACTTACTTTTCTCGCAATGCGCAGATGCAAGTGGTGAGCAGCGAGCTGCAAAAGTTAGATGAGCTTTCTATAAAAGTTGAAGTGCCAGACATCAGTTCAGCACAGCAACAATTACAGAACTATATCGACCGGCTGCATAAAGTTTCTGAGGGGCAGACACCATGAAAAAAAGGTTGATTCTGCTGTTGTTGTTCATGCTGCTGGGAGCATTGGTGTTTCAGCTAATGCGTTACGACAGCGGCTACGTTTTGATTGCCTACGCCTCCACAACGGTAGAAATGAGTGTGTGGACGGCATTGATGCTTTTTTTACTCTTAGCCTTTGCCGTTTATTGGGTTGGGCGCTTGGTGCGTGGTGGCCGCAAAGTTGTTCGGTTTATTGGCAGTGGGCGACGCCAGTCAATGAGTGCCCAATCACAAACCATGACAGCGTTAGTAGACTTTATTGAAGGTAATTGGTTGGTGGCTCGCAAGAAGCTCATAAAGTCTGCGGATAAGTCCATCAATCCACTGGTTAATTACCTGGCCGCAGCCCGTTGCTCGTACGAACTTAAAGATTTTTCTGGGGCGCTGGATTTATTGCATAAAGCTGAGAAAAGCCGCGAAAGCAGTGAGCTTGCGGTGGCTTTGACCCAGGCAAGAATGCAGTTGGGAAGTCGTCGTTACGAACAGTGTCTGGCTACTCTCAAGCGCATTAAACGCAGCGCACCTGAGCACCCAGTGGTGCTCGATTTGCTTGCTAATGTGTATTGGGAGCTGGATGATATTGATGCGCTTGAAGAGCTGTTGCCGAGCTTGCGTCGCCTGAAAGTGCGCAATAATGAGGATTTACGCTCGCTTGAAATCAATGTTTACTTGCGTCAGCTGCAGCTTCTGGAGAAGCGCCACAAGAAGTTGCAAGATATACCCATGAGCAAGTCAGCGTTGGACAGCATCTGGTCAAGGGTCCCAGCGGCACAACAGAAAGAACCTGAACTCATGGCTGGTTTTGCTGCTGTGCTATTACGGTTGGGCTGCGATGAGGATGCTGAGCCCATGCTGGCAAAAGCATTGCAAAAGCAATGGCGTGAAGAGTGGGTTGAGCTTTATGGCCACACGAAGGGCGCTAACCCTAAAGCCCAGTTGAAAACTGCGGCAGCATGGCAAAAACAACAGGGCTCGGATGCAGTATTGCTTGCAGCACTTGGGCGTATATGTACGCGTAATCAGCTATGGGGAAAGGCGAAAGATTATTTTCGAGAGTCGCTGGATGTCGCTCCAAAAGCGGATGTGTATCTTGAGTTGGGTTTGCTACTAGAGCAGCTTGGTGAATCTGATAACGGTGCAGCCCTTTATCGGGAGGCTCTGCATTATTTGGCTCGCTCCCAGCAAGAGCTGCCACTGCCATGAGTTCAGATAAGGTTGCGAACTTATTTGCTGATATTCCGGAGAAACTGCCCCAAGAGTTGAGCTCTCTACTGCTTGAAGGGAAAAATGTACGCATTGAGAGAATTGTTTCTTTGGGCCATAGCTCAAAACCTGGGTTTTGGTATCAGCAAAATGAGCATGAGTGGGTGGTGTTGTTAACGGGCGGTGCATTACTGAGGTGGGAAGATGGCCGGGAGGAGACGTTAGCTCCCGGTGATTATGTTTATATTCCCGCGGGTGAAAAGCACCGCGTCGAGGGCACTTTGGCAGGGGAGCACTCGGTTTGGCTGGCGATCTTTTTTACTCAGTAAATAAAGGTGTGTTACGTATCCGGCAGGCGGGATGCCCACAGGGCGAGCTTGTGTTGAATCGTTTTTTGGGAAACTTGATCTTCAGGGAGGGGTTGAATCAGTTTGTCATGGGTAAGCAAGCGATATAGATACAGAGCACGTTCCGCAGCAGAGTCGTCGGGGGAGAACCTGGCCGCACCTCGCTTTTCGGCGTAAGAACTTCCGACTTTCAAGGCTTTTTTAAAGAACTCTTTTTCATTTTCCAGCTTTTTCATGCATACCCCTTATAGGTTTATATCTTCGTAGCATGTGACTTATTTGCTTGGATGGTATTGGTGCGTTTATAGCGTAAAGCAATTATAGGCAGCTGCCCGCGAAGTAAACAACCAGTTCAGAGCGGGGCAATGAGAGTTAACTGAGCTTCTGGCAGTGAAGCGGTTTTGCTAGAAAGTGATTTAATCTAATACGGTGGTGAAGTACGACTGCAGAGAACAATGGCGGGCGGGTAATCCAGAGAAATCAATTTACAGCAAAGCCTGGAGGCAACGGCTGAACCGTTCAGGTGAGGTCTTATTAACAAAGCGGCTAAAAAGCCGCTTTGTTAGCTGTTAAGCCGCGCGATAGCGTTCAATTATTTTTGCGGCTTCGGGGGCAGAGGCACAAATAAAATCGATAAATTCGCCCACACCAACTTCGGCGGCCTGGCGGGTGTCGAAGGGGCCAATGTCTACACCTTCACGGGTTTGATAGTACCAGTAGCCAGACTTTTCCACGAAGCGTCCGCTGCGAGGTGGAATGTCTCCTTGTTCGCCTTTTCTATGGTCGTTGATCATCGTATCTTCCTTCAGTTCAATGTCCTCGTCCTGCGTGCCACAGCTCAGCTCCTGCTTCAACACGCACTGCGTATACCCTTTTGAATTATACGCTTCTCAGCCTTAGCTGTTTATATCGTATTTCTCTACTGGGGTTTTGGCTTCATAACCCCTTTGCATCAAGTACTGTAAATACCACCACTTTTTTGTCGTATGGCTTTGTTGGGTGACGACTAAAGGCGGGCGCAACATGGCCGGAGGTAGGGGGCATGCCTGAGTTCCGGGAGGGGCTTTGTAAGCGAGTTGTGAGGCAGGTACCAAGGTAACCTTAGCCTTTTCTAGCATGGTGGCCGCCTGCTCCAGTACATCTAAAGTTTCTGGATAGGGGTGGCCAATAGCAATTGCCTGGCCACGGCGTTGAGCGAGGGCGATCGCGCGTTCAAGTTGTTGAGTGATGAGCTGACGATCACGCTGGTGGTCGAGAAATACATCTCTTTGAGCGCTGGGTAATCCGTAGGCTGCAGCCACTTCAAATGCTCTGCTGGAGGCGGTGGTGCGACTATCAACGAAATAGAGGTTTCGTTTAGCGGCCTCCCCCATGACCCAGCCCATGTAGCGAGGTTGCGGGGTCAGCGCGCTACCGGTGTGGTTGTTGAGTCCCTTTATGCCTGGTATCTGATTAAGACTGTGTTGCAGACTGGCGATAAATTCTGCACGGCTCAAGTCCTCGGTTAAAGCGCCTGGGCCTAGGTTAAGGCCGGCCATGTTGGCCATGGGGGTGTGTAATATGAGTTCTTTATCATGCGCTTTGCCTTGTTGGGCTAATGTTTGAGCATGGGGGGTAGAGGGCAATAGCGCTAAGGTGTAGGCACCGGGTAGCGCTATCGTACGCAGCCCGGATTCCAGGTTGTAACCAAGGTCGTCAATTATAATGGCAAGCCTTGCGGGTGGAGGCGCGGCTTGCGTATTTAAGACATAACACAAGCTCAATAGCACAGTGGCCAGGAGCTGTTTAGGGGCGAACAAGCGGGGCGTCATTATTATTTTCAGGCTGCTGGCGAAAAATGTTTAAACCTTTGAGTAAATTAAGGGCTTCGTGCAGTTGATTATCATTGGCCAGCAGAGAGGCGCTGCTATTGCGTTTGCTTTCTCGCGCTTTACTACCAACTTCCGCTTTGCCGTTGTCATTGTTTAAGTGTCCGGCCAAGTCTGCTTCTGTGGTGCGTAGGCGAGGTTTTACGGCAGTGACTTTGGCGCGCTCTACTACCACATCGGGTTCTATCCCCTGGGCCTGAATCGAACGGCCGCTGGGGGTGTAATAACGAGCCGTGGTGAGCTTTATTGCACGGCTTTCCGTAATGGGGACAACGGTTTGCACTGAGCCTTTACCGAAGCTTCTCGTTCCCATAATTACCGCGCGATGTTGGTCTTGCAGGGCTCCAGCGACAATCTCGGACGCCGATGCAGAACCATCGTTTATGAGTACTACCACAGGAAGGCCGTTTAAGAGATCGCCAGGGTTGGCGTTATATTGACTGTAGCTGCTTTCCAGGCGGCCCTCGGTGTAGACCACTAAACCGCCATCGAGGAAGGCATCTGCGACATCAACTGACGCTTGTAAAACACCGCCAGGGTTGTTGCGGAGATCCAAAATGACACCACTGGTATTGGGGTAATCTTGCAGAGCCTTTTCCAGCTTGCTGTGTACATCACGCCCCGTATTAACCTGAAAGGTGGCAATCCTCAGATAGAGGTAATGATCGTCCAGCATCTTGGTGCGCACACTGCGTACTTTAATGATGTCGCGGGTTATGGTCAGGTCAAAGGGTTGGTCGACGCCCTCGCGCACGATAGTAACGGTTAAATCACTGCCTTTAGGCCCTCGCATAATGGCAACGGCTTCGTTTAAATTCATTCCTTTGACCGGTTGGTCGCCCAAGCGAATGATTAAGTCTCCCGCTTCAACCCCCGCTTTTTGCGCCGGCGTGTCGTCGATTGGTGATATGACTTTGACGAAGCCGTTTTCCATACCGACTTCGATGCCAAGGCCGCCAAATTCGCCCGAGGTGTTCACTTGTAAATCTTCAAACGATTCCGCGTCCAGGTAAGCAGAGTGGGGGTCTAGCTCGGCCATCATGCCTTTAATGGCGTATTCCAGAAGCTCGGTATCACTAAGTTCTTCGACGTAACTGGAGCGAATGTGATCGTACACGCGGGTGAAGGTACGTAAATCTTCGAGCGGTAGTAGCGCTTTAGTAGATTCGGAGCTCGCTTCAGAGGTGTGTGTCTCTCGCGTCTCGGCAGGCTGCGCCCACCCAGGAGATGCCGTTGCCAGCATCAAAGCCGCAAGTGTAAATAGAGATCCGACAAAACGCATGAGTGTCTCCTGCAGGGTGCGCAAGGTGTTGGGCGCACAGTGTAACGTTTACTAATAATCAGGGTTGATGGCGCCGGGCATCAAGACCTAAGCGCGAGCAAGCCATTTATTGGGGTTGGTAGGCTGACCTTTATGGCGGATTTCAAAATACAGCCCGGAGTAATGTTGACCGCCGCTGCTGCCTACACGGGCAATCGCTTCACCGGCTTTAACGCCATCCCCTAGTTTTTTCAATAGGCTTTGATTGTGCCCGTACAGGCTCATAAAGCCTTCGCCGTGATCGATAATGACCAGCAAACCATGGCCACGTAAATAATCTGCGAAGATAACTCGGCCACTGTGAACCGCATGCACGGGAGTGCCGACTGGAGCTTCGATCACCATCCCTTCCCAGCTCAGTTGGTTGCCAACGCGTCGACTGCCGTAGTTATGGCGTAATTTACCGTCTGTGGGCCAAGGTAGTTTACCTTGCAGCAGGCTAAAACGAGTAGTGGAAGGGTTGGCGCTACCCAGGGTGGCGGTCATTTCCGCTAGCAGTGCATTGAGCCGTTCACTGTTGTCTTGCTCGGCTGCGAGCCGGTTATCTTTGCTGGAGATGAGCTTTTCGAGCTTCTGCAGCGTTAATGAGCGTTGCTTTTGTTCTGCTTGTAATTGCTGTGCTTGCCGTTCCAGTTGCTGTTTGCGAAGGTTTAGCCTGTCGCGGGTGGCGATAATGTCGGGTTCTATGTTTGCGAGTTTGGTTAACGTGGCGCGGTACTGGGAAAGTTTACGGCTACGAGCGCTCAATAGGTAGTCGTGATATTTGTTGAGTCTAGAGATACGCTCGGGCGACTCTTGATTCAGAAGCATCTTTAAAGGCCCCTGTGGGCCTGCTCGGTAAGCGCTTTGCACCTGAGCGGCAACTTGTTCTTGTTGCGCTTGGCGCTGTCGTAGCAGGTCTTGCTGTTCTTGATAAAGGCTTTGCAGCTTTTGGTCTTGTTGATTGATATCGTCGTTCAGGGAATCAACCTTATTTTTCAGATTCCCAATATCGCTTTCAGATTTCTCCAGTTGCTTTTCAAGTTTGCCTTTTTCACCTTTTGCATCATTAAGCTCATCTTTAAGTTGCTCGATGGTCGCTTTCAGCGCCTCCAGCTTTTTCTGATAGTCGGCTGCGTCGTTGGCGGCCCAGCTACCAGGAATCCATAGCAGCGTCAGCAGTAACATAAACACCCGGCAGCGAGCTTTGCTCTGCCGGGTGTTTATGAATTTTTGCGCTTTCTTAAGTCTTAAACAGGTCAACATTGAGCCCGGTTTCAGCCTTCCAGAGTGATAAGGTTGCGACCGTTCATTTCCGCCGGTTGCTCCAGCCCCATGAGGTGTAGCATGGTTGGCGCTACGTCAGCCAGGGAGCCACCATCGGCAATGCTGCCTTTGCGCTCGCTGATGTAAACCAGAGGTACAGGCAAGGTGGAGTGTTGTGTGCTGACCTGGCCAGACTCGGGATCAAACATCTCTTCACAGTTGCCATGGTCAGCGGTAATGAGCACTTCGCCACCGGCTTTACGGGTGGCTTCTACAACTCGGCCAACACAAGCATCTACGGCTTCAACGGCGGCCACGGCAGCTTCAAATACACCAGAGTGCCCAACCATATCGCCGTTGGCGTAGTTACAAATGACGGCGTCGTATTTACCTGATTCAATGGCTTCTACTAGCTTGTCGGTAACTTCAGGTGCGCTCATTTCGGGTTTCAAGTCGTAAGTAGCCACATCTGGTGATGGCACCAAAATACGGTCTTCACCGTCAAATACAGCTTCTTGCCCACCGTTGAAGAAAAAAGTCACGTGCGCGTATTTTTCAGTCTCTGCGATGCGAAGCTGAGTTTTGCCCTGATTTTGCAGGTATTCACCAAACGAGTTAGTTAATGCCTGAGGCGGGAATGCACAGCTGGCTTTAATGTCCGCTGCGTATTCAGTGGTCATGACGAAGTCGCCCAGCTCAGGTACGAGTTTACGCTCAAAGCCATCGAAAGCTGGATCGATAAGGGCTCGGGTGATTTCGCGGGCGCGATCAGGACGGAAGTTCATAAAGATCACTGAGTCGCCGTCACTGATGGTGGCGACTTCTTCACCTTCGGCAGCAATAACCGTGGCCTTAACGAATTCGTCGTTTTCGTCTCGCGCATAGGCCGCTTGTAAACCTTCCACCGCTGTTTCAGCGTCGTACTCAGACTCGCCGGTTACCATAACGTTGTAGCACTGTTCTACCCGGTCCCAGCGATTGTCACGGTCCATGGCAAAGTAGCGGCCACAGATGCTGGCCACTCGGCCGGTACCGATCTCGGCAAACACATCCTGCGCTTTTTGCAGCGAGGCTTCAGCACTGCGCGGGGCGGTGTCGCGACCGTCTAAAAACGCGTGCAAATAAATCTTTTTAGCGCCACGCTCTGCGGCGGCTTTTATCATGGCAAAAATGTGATCTTCGTGAGCGTGAACGCCACCTGGGGACAGTAAGCCAATAATGTGTACCGCTTTGTCTTTATCCTTGGCTTGGTCAATCGCTTTGGTGTAGGCAGGGTTCGTGGCAAAGTCACCGTCTTCGATTGCTTTGTTAATGCGGGTAAAGCTTTGGTAAACCACCCGGCCGGCACCCAAAGTCATGTGGCCAACCTCGCTGTTACCCATTTGACCTTCGGGGAGGCCTACCGCCATGCCAGAAGTGCCTATCAGGTTGTGGGGACGGTTATTCCATAGCTCGTCCCATACTGGGGTGTTCGCACTGTAAATTGCATTGTGCTCGGTGCTTTCTGAGTGGCCAAAGCCATCTAGAACCAGCAATACCATAGGTTTTTTCTTGGCAGTCATAGGCAAATCGCTTTTGTGTGTATGGGAAATGAATAAATAGAACTTTATTCTACCGGTTAACGACGGACAACTCTACGCTGTGGCCCTCGGGGTTGGGGAGTTTTTCGCTATCGGTCTCATAAATCCAGTGCCTGACGAGATGTTGGCAGCTGGTGTATACTCCCGCCCTTTGCGGCTCGGCCCGGTGGGTCGGTGTTTGGTAACCAGTTTTAAAGGGCATCCGGTGGACGATTTATTTATATTCTTAGGGCAAGAGTGGATGTTGGTCGGCATTCTTGTGGTGCTTATCTACTTATACGCTTGGCGCGAGCGCTTGAAAAACGGCCAGCCCATCACCACATCTGAGGCGACCTTGCTGATTAATACTGAAGCGGGTGTTTGGTTGGATGTTCGTGACAGTGGCGAGTTTAAAAACGGCCACATGGTCGATGCCATTAACATCCCCTTTTCTAAGCTGGCTGAGCAGGTTGAGAGCCTGGAAAAGTATCGGGATAAAACGCTGATTGTGGTCGATAAAATGGGACAGCATGCGGGTAGCGCCGGGCGTCAGTTGGGAGCCAAGGGCTTTTCGGTACGTCGCTTATCGGGTGGCATCAGCGAATGGCAAAATCAGAGTTTACCGCTGGTTAAAAAATAGCTTGATCGGCTTGTAAAATAGGTGCGCTCATGACAAAAGTTTTAATGTACACCACGGCTATTTGCCCATTTTGTGTCAACGCTAAGCGTTTGTTGGCGAGTAAGGGCGTAGAGGTCGAAGAAATTCGTGTGGATCGTGAACCTGCATTGCGAAAGAAGATGATGGCCGACAGTGGCCAGCAGACAGTCCCCCAGATTTGGATTGGTGATCGTCATGTAGGCGGCTTCACCGACCTCTGGGCGCTGGATAAACGTGGCGAGCTGGATGCATTGCTGGGCGGTTAATATTTATTCAATTTGATAAAAGAGATAGGATTATGGCAGAAGAAAACACTCAAGAGCCTCAGGCCAACGGACAAGATAAAGCGGCACCTTCATTTTCCATTAAGCGTGTTTATTTAAAAGACCTGTCTTTTGAGACGCCAATGGGGCTGGAAGGCTTTAACCAGAAGCAAGCACCGAAAATTGAGCAGGAGCTGAACGTCCAGGTTCATCGAGTGGATGAGGTTCATCACGAAGTGGTACTGCTTCTGACCATTACCGCCAAGATTGAAGAGCGCGTGGCCTTCCTGATTGAGGTAAAACAGGCGGGTTTGTTTGCCATCAGCGGTATGGACAACAATATGATGGCGCAGATTATCAATGCCAACTGCCCGAATATCCTCTTTCCTTACGCTCGCGAAACCATTGACGGCATTCTTACCCGTGGCTCATTTGCACCATTGATGCTGCCGCCCATTAACTTTGATGCGGTCTTCGCTCAAGCGCTTAGCAGCGCGCAAAAGCAGGCGGCTGAAAAAGCGCAAGCTGACGCTTAATTGCTGTTTATCGCCGTTAAAAAGGGCTCGCCAGTGGCGGGCCTTTTTTATTTGTGCTGCAATAAGCCTAAATAACACTTACTTTGGCCTCTGGGGTTAATTATCTATGTTTAACCTTTCCAAATTCGCTCCCAGTGACGGCGATCATATTGCGGCGATTGACCTGGGTTCTAACAGTTTCCATATGATTATTGCGCGCTGGGAAAACCAACAACTCACGCTACTGGATAAACTGCGTGAACCGGTGCGTATGGGCTGGGGCTTGGAAGATGATGGCAGTTTAAATCCTGAGGTCAGTGAGCGTGCCCTCGCTTGTCTAGAGCGCTTCGCAGAGCGGCTGCGCAGTTTTCCATCGGGCAGTGTGCGCTGTGTGGGTACTAAAACCCTGCGCTCAATTGCCAATTCAAAAGAGTTTTTACGGCAAGCCCGGCAAAGGCTTGGCCACCCGGTTGAAATTATATCGGGTGAGGAAGAGGCTCGTTTGATTTACTTGGGGGTTGCCCATTGTATCGCTCCCGATGGCCGCACGAGGTTGGTGGCGGATATCGGCGGCGGCAGCACCGAGGTGATTCTCGGCCAGGGTATGGAGCCAAAAGTAAAAGAGAGCCTCAGCATGGGCTGCGTGGCCATGAGCAAGCGTTTTTTTGCCGATGGTAAAGTGACAGAAAAGGCTATAAAAAAAGCGCGCATTGCCGCCGGTCAGGAAATTTCCCCCGTGGCAGATGAATACAGCGACTGCCCTTGGGAGGAGGCCATAGGCGCTTCAGGCACAATTAAAGCCGTGGCAAGCGTTTGCCAGGCTGCCGGTTGGAGCAGCGGTGAGATCACCTTAAAATCATTGGAAAAGATCATCGCGCTTTATGCAAAGCACGGCGCAACGGATTTGGCGCTGGATGGCGTTTCGGAAGATCGTCAGCCCGTATTTCTTGGTGGTGCTATTGTGCTGGCGGCGTTGTTTGAAAACTTGCATATCGAGACTATGGTGGCTGCCGATTGGGCGCTGCGCGAGGGCCTGTTATTTGACTTAAAGGGGCGCTTGGAAGATCACGATATTCGCGAAAGCAGTGTGCGGGCCTTGGCCGATCGATTTCATGTCAATGCGAGTAAGGCAGAGCGTGTTGCCAATACCGCGCAGATGTTACTTGAGCAGGTGGCGGAATGCTGGTCGCTGGATGTAAAAGATGCGGGTAAGTTATTGCGTTGGGCGGCCTTTTTATACCCGGTAGGTTTGGATATATCTCACAGCGACTATCACAAGCACAGCGCGTATATCGTACAAAACGTGGATATAGCAGGTTGCTCGCGCGCCGAGCAAACACAGCTTGCCGCTTTGGTTCGCTGCCATCGCAAAAGTATGAATGCCAAGCACTTCGCAGAGGCGGGCACAGATTTACTGCCTTTGGCGATTATTCTGCGTTTGGCGCACATCTTTAATCGCACTCGCAGGCACTCATTGCCCGAGGGCTTGACGTTAAGTGCAAAGAAGAAAAAGATTGTCTTGTCGATTCCTGAAAAGTGGCTTGAAGCCAACCCACTGACTTGTGCGGATTTGGAATCCGAGGCGGGTTATCAAAGCAAGTCGGGTTATGAGCTGAGTGTCACGGCTATTTAAGCTTAAGCCGAAAGCCGGGCGCGCACCTTTTAAGGTGGTGCGCGGTAGCCCGGCCGAATCTTGTGCTAAGCAAAGGTTTTAATTATTTGCTGTCAGTTGGTGTAGCAGTTCAGCTTGGGCATTGATAGCTTGCTCACCCTCTTTGGGTTGGGTATGCACGTAGCTGCCGTCACTTTGCAGTATCCAGGCGTGCGTGTTATCGGCTAGGTAGAGTTTTAGGTCGTTAATCATCTGTTCGCGTATTTTCTTCGCTTTAATCGGAAAGCACGTTTCAACGCGGTGAAACATATTGCGAATCATCCAGTCGGCGCTGGAGCAATACACCTGAGGGTTGCCCCCATTTTCAAAATAGAAAACGCGGGTGTGCTCAAGAAAGCGCCCTACGATTGAGCGAACCTGAATATTTTCGGATTGCCCTGGAATACCGGGGCGCAGCTGACACACGCCGCGAACAATTAAGTCCACTTGCACCCCAGCGTTCGATGCCTCGTACAACGCCAGCACCAACTGTTCTTCATACAGCGAATTCATTTTGGCAATGATCCGCGCTGGTATGCCTTTGCGCGCGTTTTCGGTTTCTTGATGAATGTGTTTGAGCATGCCCTTATGCAGCGTGAACGGCGCGTACATCAGCTCGCTCATTTTTGAGGCTTTACCCATGCTGGATAGCTGAATAAAAATCCGGTAAACATCGGCGCAAACGGCAGGGTCTACCGTCATGATGCCGTAGTCGGTATACAGCTTAGTGGTTTTGGGGTGATAGTTGCCTGTGCCTAAATGAACATAATAGCTGAGCTTCTTGTTTTCGCGCCGCGCCACCAGCAGCATTTTAGCGTGGGTTTTATAGCCTACAACGCCGTAAATAACGTGAATGCCGTAGCGCTGTAAGCGCTCGGCCAGGGCAACGTTTTGTTCTTCATCAAAGCGAGCGCGCAGCTCAACAATGGCAGTAACTTCTTTACCCGCTTTGGCGGCGGCTACCAATGCGTCTACTACCGGCGAGTTAGAGCCGGTGCGATACAAAGTTTGCTTAATGGCCAATACATGAGGGTCCGCTGCCGCTTCGCGCAGAAAATCAACCACCGCTTGAAAGGAGTCGAAGGGGTGATGGAGTAAAATGTCACTTTTCTTGATCGCTTCGAAATAGTTGTCGGCGCGTTTGGGGAGTTTGGGCATAGATTGCACAAACGGCTTAAAATACAGCTCGGGGTCTTCAATCAGGTCAAACAAATCAGTAAGACGGTTTAGGTTAACGGGGCCGTCTACTTTGTAAATGTCGCGCCGGTTAATCTCGCAACGTTCCAACAAGAACTCTTCAATATCTTCGGGGCAAGTACCGGTTAGCTCTAACCGCACTTCGTCACCGTACTGGCGGTAAACCAGCTCACCCTGCATGGCGCGCAGCAAATCATCGGTTTCTTCTTCGTCTAAAAAGATGTCCGAGTTGCGCGTGAGGCGGAATTGAAAGCAGTCGAGTACCGTCATGCCAACAAAAATTTCACCCATAAAGTGGTGAATAATGGACGACATAAACACAAAGTTGCGACCGTTATTGGATATACCCTCAGGCAGCTCAATCACATTAGGCAGCGAGCGGGGGACTTGCACAATGGCTCGGCCAGAGCTGCGGCCGAACGCGTCTTTACCATCCAGCGCGACAATAAAGTTCAGCGACTTATTCATAATACGCGGAAAGGGGTGCGCGGGGTCCAGGCCAATGGGGCTTAGCAGGGGCAACACTTCGGTTTCGAAGTACTCGTTTAGGTATTCTGTTTGCTCGTGAGTCCAGTCATCTCGGCGGACAATATGAATGCCTTTATCGTTCAGTTTTGGCAGGATGTCCTGATTAAAAATCTTGTACTGCTCATCCACCAGCTGGTGAGAAATCTGGCCGATAGCCGCTAGGTTGTCGGCGTGGGTCAGGCCGTCGGATGGAATAGCGCTTGTGCCGACTTCAAGCATTTGCACCAGCCCGCCAACGCGAACCTCAAAAAATTCATCCTGGTTAGTGGAAAAGATGCAAAGAAAGCGCAGTCTTTCCATTAGGGGCAAAGACGTGTCGTAGGATTGATACAGCACGCGCCGGTTAAACTCCAGCAAACTCAGTTCACGATTAAAAAACTGCTCGGACACTGTACTACCCCTGTGCTGTATCAAATCAAAATCCTCTGCAACCTATACTGAGTTTATGAAGTTTTTGTTACAGGCGGGCTAAGCCCGCCTGGGGCTCGTTGGTCAGTTTTTACATTGGTAAACCGTGAAGTGCTGGCTTCCGTCAGTGATGCTCGATGAGGGTACGACAGTATCCCCGCCCAAGCGCACGGCCTCATTGCGGGCAATTGTGGTTAACTCTTCGGCCACTTTTTCTTCGTTGCGATCAAGAAAAGCGACGCCATCCATCACATTTGCCGTAACATGGCTTACCTGTTTGCAGGTGGCGATATCTTGGCTGCGGGCAACGGCAATGGATTGAGCTTCAGGTTTCAGCTCAACCCAGGTGCAACCACTGATCGCGGCTGAGATCAGTATAACAATGCCTATTTTATTCATTATTTAATTCTCTATTGCTCGTCCAGGCCCAGGTTGGTCACAATATTTGCCACAGGCTCGGCCTGGTTCATGGTGTAAAAATGCAAGCCGGGGGCACCGCCCTCCAGCAACGTCTCGCACAGCTCGGTTACCACCTCTTCCCCAAAATCGCGTAAAGCCTCTGGGTCGTGTTCGAAGCTCTCAAGGCGGCGGCGCAGCCAGCGCGGAATATCGGCGCCGCAACTGTCGGAGAAGCGTGTCAAGTTGCGATAGTTAATGATCGGCATAATGCCCGGATAAATCGGTTTCTCAATACCGATTTTCGCGCACTGATCCATAAAATAAAAGTAGGCGTCCGGGTTAAAAAAGTACTGCGTAATGGCGTTGTCGGCCCCGGCGTCAAACTTGCCTTTTAGATAGCGCACATCATCTTCATAATTCTTGGCTTGCGGGTGAATTTCCGGGTAGGCGGCCACTTCCAGCTCGAAGGTGTCACCGAAATGCTGGCGGATAAAGGCCACAAGTTCATTGGCGTATACCAGCTGGTAGGACCCGCCCACGCCCGAGGGCATATCACCGCGCAGTGCAACGATACGTTCGACACCGGCACTTTGGTATTCGCTGAGTAACGCTTTTATCGAGGCTTCGTCGTCTCCGCCAAAGGACAGGTGCGGCGCCACTGGGGTGTCTAGTGAGTTGAACTGAGTCACCAGGTTTTTTGTGTTGTCGCGAGTGGAACCTCCGGCACCGTAAGTAACCGAAAAGAAGTCCGGAGAAAACTCTTCCAATGTGTCGCGTACTACAGCCAGTTTTTTCCTGCCCTCGTCTGTCTTGGGCGGAAAGAACTCAAAGCTTAAGCGTAAAGAATCTTCACTCATAATTGTTTCCTGTGGTTTTGCGTCCGACGCCGGGCGTCAGACGCACGTCCCAATTAATATTTATAGCTTTCGGGTTTGAACGGTCCGTCCACTGTAACGCCAATATAGTCGGCCTGCTCGGTGCGAAGCTTGGTCATTACCCCGCCGAAGCCTTCAACCATGTGACGTGCCACCTCTTCATCGAGCTGCTTAGGCAAAACCTTAACGTAAATGTTTTGGGCTTTTTCGCTAGCGGGCAGATCGGCGAACTTTTGTTCGTACAAATAAATTTGCGCTAATACCTGGTTGGCGAAAGAGCCGTCCATAATGCGTGATGGGTGGCCTGTAGCGTTGCCCAAGTTTACCAAGCGGCCCTCGGACAGCAGCAGCAAGTGGTTGTTGCTTGAGCGGTCACGATAGACTTTATGAACTTGTGGCTTAACTTCTTCCCACTCCCAGTTTTCGCGCATAAAGGCGGTGTCGATTTCGTTATCGAAATGGCCGATGTTGCAGACTACGGCGCCGTTTTTCAGCGTTTGCAGCATGGCTGAATCGCAGACGTTGATATTGCCGGTGGTGGTGACCAGTAAGTCGGTATTACCTAATACTGCGGTGTTGATGTCTTCCACCTTGCCGGTGTTGATGCCATCATTGTAGGGTGAAACCACCTCAAAGCCATCCATGCAGGCTTGCATGGCGCAGATGGGGTCGATTTCAGTCACTTTTACGATCATGCCTTCCTGCCGCAGTGATAAAGCTGAACCTTTACCCACATCACCATAGCCAATAACCAGTGCTTTTTTACCTGAAAGCAAGTGGTCGGTGCCACGCTTAATGGCATCGTTTAAGCTGTGGCGACAGCCGTATTTGTTGTCGTTTTTACTTTTGGTGACGGCATCGTTCACATTGATGGCCGGCACTTTAAGCTCGCCTTTTTTCATCATGTCTTGCAGGCGATGCACACCTGTGGTGGTTTCTTCGCTGATGCCGTGAATCTTGTCCAGAATTTGCGGGTATTTTTCGTGGGCCAGTTGGGTCAGGTCGCCACCGTCATCCAGAATAATGTTGGCATCCCAGACTTCGCCATCTTTCACTATCGTCTGCTCGATGCACCACCAGAACTCCTCCTCTGTTTCACCTTTCCAGGCAAAAACCGGAATGCCGGCAGCGGCAATGGCCGCGGCTGCATGGTCTTGAGTGGAGAAAATGTTGCACGAAGACCAGCGCACTTCCGCCCCGAGCGCGATCAAGGTTTCGATCAGCACGGCGGTTTGAATGGTCATGTGAATGCAGCCCATGATCTTTGCGCCTTTTAACGGCTGTTCGCTGGCGTACTTGGTGCGCAGCGCCATCAGCGCGGGCATTTCGCCTTCGGCAATATCAATTTCGCGGCGGCCCCACTGGGCCAGTTGCTCAAATTCTTCGGCGGTTTTGGCGGCGACTTTGTAGTCGGTAAAGTGGCTCATAATGTTCTCCAGTAAATAGTGTTAGGTGTCCGCAGGTTTCGTTACAGCGCTTTTCGCAGCGCATCAACCTTATCGGTGTTTTCCCAGGTGAATTCCGGTAGCTCTCGCCCAAAATGGCCATAGGCGGCGGTAGCGCGATAAATAGGGCGCTTTAAGTCGAGCATGGCAATCAGGCCTTTGGGGCGCAGGTCGAAATGTTCGCGCACCAGTTTTACGATTTCAGTGTCGGGCAGTTTGCCGGTGCCGAAAGTGTTAACCGAAATGGATGTGGGTTCGGCCACGCCGATGGCGTAGGACACCTGAATCTCGCAGCGGCTGGCTAAGCCGGCGGCGACGATATTTTTTGCCACATAGCGGCCGGCGTAGGCAGCGGAGCGGTCTACTTTGGATGGGTCTTTGCCCGAGAAGGCGCCGCCGCCGTGGCGGGCCATGCCGCCGTAGGTGTCGACAATAATTTTGCGCCCGGTCAAACCGCAGTCGCCGACCGGGCCGCCGATAATAAACTGGCCGGTAGGGTTAATGTGGTACAGGGTGTTGTCGTGTAGCCACTCGGCGGGCAAAACTGGCTTGATGATTTCCTCGCGCACCGCTTCCTGCAGGTCGGCCAGTTTTATGCTGGGGTCATGCTGGGTTGATAGCACGACGGCATCCACGGCGACAGGCTTGCCATTTTCGTAGCGCAGGGTGACCTGGCTTTTGGCGTCGGGTCGCAGCCAGCCAAGTTTGCCGCTTTTGCGCAGCTCGGCTTGCTTTTCAACCAACCGATGAGAAAAGTATATAGGCGCTGGCATGAGTACATCGGTTTCGTCAGACGCGTAGCCAAACATCAAACCCTGGTCTCCGGCGCCCTGGTCTTTGTCTTCGGCCTCATCCACGCCCACGGCGATATCGGCGGACTGTTTACCAATGGCGTTAAGAACGGCGCAAGAGGCACCATCGAAGCCTACATCGGAACTGTTGTAGCCGATATCCAGAATGACCTGGCGGATCAAATCTTCTAAATCCACGTAAGTAGAGGTGCGCACTTCACCGGCGACTACCGCCATGCCCGTCTTTACTAATGTTTCTACCGCTACACGAGCATCGGCGTCATCTTTTAGGATGGCGTCCAGCACTGCATCGGAAATCTGATCAGCCAGTTTATCGGGGTGGCCTTCCGAAACGGACTCGGAAGTAAATACAGAATATTCGGCCATAATAATGTGGCTCCTGAAGTTGTCAGTGTTGCAAATTTAAGGTTTGAAAAATTGTCTTAGTTGAATCTGAAAACCGTTGCGCAGTGCGATAAACATGCTCTGGCCGTCTTTTAGGCCGGCATCCAAAGCCCACTGTGTTAAGTCGTCAGGTTCAAATCCCTGCCATAAGTCTCCACAGTTTTCCCGCGCCCAATCTTGCTCGTGACGGCACAGTTCGGTGACCACCAGAGCGCCTCCCGGTATAAGCGCCGCACTTAAGTCTTTAAAAATATCTGCTGGCGACGGTGTGTGGTGCAGCACCATGTTCATGACGATGCAATCGGCCAGAACTTTATGGTTAGAGAGCTCGGTAGTATCGCCATGAATAAATTCGATGTTGCCCAGGCCTGCGGATTGCGCCGCTGCGCGGGAATGGCTCAGCATGGGTTCAGCGCTGTCGAGCGCAATCACGTGTGCAAAGCGTTTGCTGAGCACAGGTAAAAACTCCCCTTGGCCGGGGCCGACTTCCAGGGCCAGGTGCGCATTTTTCACAGGCGTGTTGCTTAACAACTGTGCCACTTGCTCGCCGTACACTGGATAGCTGGCGATAAGGTCTTGCTGCGCGCGAAACTTATCGGCGTTGTCGGCAAAGAACTGTTGTGATGCTTCGGCTCTCTCAGCGGCGATAGCGCGGCACTGAGCTGCTACAGAGGCGTTGAGACTGGATTGGTCGACACTTGCGAATAATGCGCTTTGCAAGGCTGCCAATGCTTGGTTTGGCACCACAATCGCCCGACGATAATAAATCGAGTTGCCTTCGCGGCGGGTTGTGGTTAAGCCTGCATTGTTAAGCAGTTTCAAATGATGGCTCATACCCGATTGGCGAACATCAAAAATACGCGCAAGCTCCGACACGCCATAGGAGTTTTGCGCCAACACTTGCAGAATTTGCAGGCGCAGAGGGTCACCAGCGGCTTTTAACAAGCTTGCCAGGGTGTCAGAGTCGGTAAGGGTATTGATCGCCGGTGGCGAAGAAGCGGCTTGGTTCATGGTGGGCATCATAGACTAAAGATGGCCCTATATCAAAATATTTTGATATAGGGCTGCGACTGGAATGATTCGCCTTTACTGATGAGGCCATGTGCGGGACAATACCGCCCCCTCAGGTCAACAGGCCTGAAGTGGATGATGGGAGGGGAGTCCTGCATCCGCACACAAGACAAGGTTGCGTAATCACTGATTTTAGGCCCGCTAGAGGTCAACCTGAACCTAACTAAGCTACGACATTTAAGGAGCCTTGACCCCTATGCCGTCTCGTATAGAACTCGCTAATGCCATCCGTGTACTGTCGATGGATGCCGTCCAGAAAGCCCAAAGTGGCCACCCGGGCGCACCCATGGGTATGGCCGATATCGCCGAAGTCCTGTGGAACGACTTTTTAAAACACAACCCGCAAAATCCTCTGTGGAGTGACCGTGACCGCTTCGTGCTGTCTAACGGCCACGGCTCAATGTTGATTTACTCTCTGCTGCACCTGACCGGCTACGACCTGCCCATGGAAGAGCTGAAAAACTTCCGTCAGTTGCACTCAAAAACACCGGGCCATCCTGAACTGGGTTACACCCCGGGTGTTGAAATCACCACCGGTCCTCTGGGGCAGGGCATCAGTACCGCTGTGGGCATGGCCCTGGGCGAGAAAATGCTGGCCGCGCAATTCAACCGCGATGGCCATAAAATTGTCGATCACTACACCTATTGCTTCCTGGGCGATGGCTGCATGATGGAAGGTATCTCTCACGAAACCTGCTCGCTGGCCGGCACTTTAGGTTTGGGTAAGCTGGTGGCTTTCTGGGATGACAATGGCATCTCCATTGACGGTCACGTTGAAGGCTGGTTTACCGACGATACTCCCAAGCGCTTTGAGTCTTACGGCTGGCACGTCATTGCCAATGTTGATGGCCACGACCCTGACGCTATCAAGCGCGCCATTGAAGCGGCCCAGGCCGAAGATCAAAAGCCAACTCTGATTTGCTGTAAAACCACCATCGGTTACGGCTCGCCCAACAAATCTGGCTCGCACGATTGCCACGGTGCGCCACTGGGTGACGATGAAATCGCCGCAGCGCGCGAGTTCCTCAAGTGGGATGCGGCGCCGTTTGAAATTCCTGCCGACGTTTACGCCGGTTGGGATGCGAAAGAGCAGGGCGCTGCTGCCGAGCAGAGCTGGAGCGAAAAGTTCGAGGCTTATAAAGCGGCTTACCCCGAAGACGCCGCCGAGTACGAGCGCCGTGTTATTAAAGGTGACCTGCCTGCCGAGTTTGATGCGAAGGCGCAAGCGTTTATTCAGGAGTGCCACAAAAACCCGCAAAAACTGGCCTCACGTAAAGCTTCGCAAAACACCATCGCTGCTTTTAATAAGTTGCTGCCAGAAATGGTGGGCGGCTCTGCTGACCTGGCCGGCTCTAACCTGACCATGTGGGAAGGTTCACGCCCAGTGACTGCACAAAATGCCGAAGGTAACTACATCTATTACGGTGTGCGCGAGTTCGGTATGAGCGCGATCATGAACGGCTTGAGCGCTCACGGTGGTTTTATCAATTACGGTGCTACCTTTCTGATGTTCCAACAATACGCGGCTAACGCTGTGCGTATGTCGGCACTGATGAAGCTGCGCAACGTGTTTGTTTACACCCACGATTCTATCGGCCAGGGTGAAGACGGCCCGACTCACCAGCCTATCGAAGTGCTGGGCACCTTGCGCCTGACTCCGAATCTGGATACCTGGCGCCCCTGCGATGCCACCGAAACCGCCGTGGCCTGGAAGTCTGCCATCGAGCGCAAAGACGGCCCTGCTGCACTGGTGTTCAGCCGTCAGGGTATCGACACGGTTGAGCGTGCCGATGACCAGGTGGCCAACATCGCCAAAGGTGGTTACGTATTAAAAGACTGCGACGGCGAGCCAGAAATCATCCTGATGGCGACCGGCTCGGAAGTACCGGTGACCGTTGAGGCTGCCGATAAACTGAGCGCTGCCGGTAAGAAAGTGCGTGTGGTTTCCATGCCGAGCACCAGCGTTTTTGATCAGCAAGACGCCGCGTACAAAGAGTCGGTACTGCCATTGGCGGTCACCAACCGTGTTGCTGTTGAAGCAGCGCACGCTGACTTCTGGTACAAGTACGTAGGCATTGATGGTCGCGTGGTAGGCATGACCACCTTTGGTGAATCGGCCAAAGGCCCAGACCTGATGAACTACTTCGGCTTTACCGCCGATAACATTGCGGCAACTGCCGAAGAGCTGCTGGACTAAATCCTCAGCTGCTAAAACGCCGCCAACCGGCGGCGTTTTATTTCCCGCCTGAACAAATCGACAAGTGCGCCTAAGCGCAATCTACGGAGCGACACACATGAACGTAAAACTGATGAGTGATCAGAACCTCTCGGGTAAGCGCGTATTGATCCGTCAGGATCTTAACGTGCCATTAGACAACGGCAACATTACCAGCACGGTGCGTATCGACGCTTCGCTGCCTACCATCAAAAAAGCCCTTGAGGCCGGCGCCAAAGTGATGCTGATGTCTCACCTGGGTCGCCCCGAAGAAGGCACTTACGATGAAGCCGCATCGCTGGCACCAGTCGCCGCCGAGTTGAGCAAAAAACTGGGCCGTGACGTGCCGCTGGTCAAAGACTGGGTGGATGGCGTAGACATGGGTGATGCCGATGTCGTACTGCTAGAAAACGTGCGCTTTAACGCGGGCGAAAAAGCCAACGACGATGCGCTGGCGAAAAAAATGGCGACTTTGTGTGACGTGTTTGTAATGGATGCCTTTGGTACTGCGCACCGCGCTCAAGCCTCTACCCATGGTGTAGCAAAATTTGCACCGGTCGCTTGCGCGGGCCCCCTGCTGGCCGGTGAGCTTGAAGCACTGGGCAAAGCGCTGGACAACCCAGCTCGTCCACTGGTGGCGATTGTCGGTGGTTCCAAAGTGTCTACAAAACTGAGCGTATTGGATGCACTGTCGAAAATTGCCGACACGCTCGTGGTAGGCGGTGGTATTTCTAATACGTTTGTTGCCTCCGCTGGTAACGAAGTGGGTAACTCCCTGTACGAGAAAGACCTGATTCCTGAAGCTCAGCGTTTGCGTGAAGCCACCGAGGTGGTTTTTGCTACCGACGTGCGCACCACCAAAGAAGGCTTTAGCGATTGGAGTCACGACAGCAAAACCGAAGTAAAAGCGGCCAATGAAATTCAGGCCGATGAAGAAATCATCGACTATGGTCCGGAAACCGCTGCGCGCGTGGCTGAGATTATCAAAAACGCCAAAACCGTTTTGTGGAACGGCCCCTGTGGTGTGTTTGAGTTTGACGCTTTTGCCAAGGGCACCGAAACCATTTCGCGCGCTATTGCACAAAGCGAGGCTTTCTCTGTTGCGGGCGGTGGTGACACCTTGGCCGCTATTGATAAGTGGAACCTGGCCGACCAAGTCAGCTATGTGTCCACAGGTGGCGGTGCCTTTCTTGAGTTTGTAGAAGGTAAAGAGTTGCCTGCGGTAGCGATTTTGGAAGAGCGCGCGAAAGACTAATATCGTTTTGTGCAGCAGTTAAAAAGGCGGGCCAGATGGCTCGCCTTTTTATTTGTGCTTAAAGTTACTTTTTCGGCGCGCGAAATGAACTGCTCCTGATTGATCAGCGTACAATACTGGTTGGCTGCCTATGGGGCCGCTCTGATTAGTCGCTACAGTTTATGAATCGCTATTTGCCAGTAAAAATCGCCTTAACGTTGATGGCATTGTGTGCTCTACCGCTAGCCATAATGTTGACGGACAGTTTGGTTGATCAAAAAGCTAAATGGTCGGTAACACCATTTGACTGGCGCGGAGCAGATGGCCGCAACTACTCCCTGAGTGACGTTCAGTCGCCTTATATCCTCCTCTATATGGGATACCTGTCTTGCGACAGCGTTTGTCCCGGTCGGCTTTCCGAGCTCGCCAAGATTTCTCGCAGAGTTGATTTAAGCTTATTGCGGATACTTTTTGTTACGATCGATCCCGAGCGAGATACCGCTGAAAAGCGTGGGGAGTGGATTGACTCCCTGGGTGTAATGTCCGCCCAGCTAACTCAGTGGCAGCTTGAGCGTTTGCGTATAGAGTTGAAAGACACTGGTAACCTGAAAGATAACCCAGACAACCATTCAGATCGTCTATATTTAATTAGCAATAATGGAAAAGTAGAGGCTGTGTTTACCGCTAACAATGTGTCGTCAGAAAGTCTCTTGGAGAAAATGTCCACGTCGCCTTAGTGTCTTTTCAAATGAGAATCCTTATGAGTGAATCCACCAAATCTCGTGCCAATAACGATAGATCAGTTTTAATTATTCTTTTGCTCCAGTTACCGGTGATGTGGGTGTCTGGGGTTCTCGGCGCCGGTCTTTTTTGGCTCAGCTTCATCGGATCACTTACCCTGACAGGAGTAGGGGTGCTCTCCTATGTTGCGTTACGTGGGCATTGGTTACTATCGGTTATTTTTGCCATTTTAATGATGAGTTTCTCAGCTCTTTTGATTCAATCGCAGCTGGGCATGCTAGAAATGCACTTTCATATTTTTGCCCTGATGTCGGTATTTTTAATTTACGAAGATTGGCGACCGATTATGGCAGCCTTAGCTACAGTTGCTCTACACCATATCAGTTTTACCGCTTGGCAGTTGGCGGGAGTTGACTTGGCGGGCGTGCCACTGATGGCCTTCGCGATTAAATGCTCTTGGGGTATAACGTTGTTGCACGCGGCGTTTGCTGCCGCCGAAGCGTTTATTTTGTCAGCGCTGTCAATCCAACTGCGCCGTCGCAGCGAAGCTGACCAAGCCGTAGTAGATATTGTTGAAGATGTTGCCAGAAATCGGACACTGAAAACGCGACAATTGAAAACAAACTCGGCTTCCGAACAAGCTATGCATGATTTAATCGCTTCATTCAATCAGATATTCCTAGGGCTTCGCGCTCGCGCTGATGGCTTGAGCTCGCTTAGTGAATCTCTAGATCGGGTGAGTGCAAATGCCGGCTCTATAAGCGAGCATCAATATCAGCAGACATCTGACATCGCTCAGTCGACTCAGGAAATGTTGGCAAGTATTGCTGAAGTGGAAGCAAACAGCACCAAGTCGGCAGAATTAATGGAGACTTTAAATGGTGAAGTTTCCGTTGCCAGTAAAAACATGCAAAGCATCGTTGGCTCCATCCAGCATCTTGAAACTGATATGTCTGGTTTGTCTGAGTCGTTACGACAAGTCACCGACGATACACACGCTGTTGGCGCTATAGTGGAGAGTATTACGGCGATCTCTGAGCAAACCAACCTGCTGGCCTTAAACGCCGCGATTGAAGCTGCGCGGGCAGGGGAGTCAGGTCGAGGATTTGCAGTAGTAGCAGATGAGGTCAGAACCTTGGCAGGGAGGGCAAAGAGCTCGGCTGCGGGTATCAGTGATTTGATTGATCGGTTAAATGCCAGCGTGTCAAAAACGGTCGCTGCTATGGCAAAAAATCAAAAGGACTTAGCGGGAGGCAGTGAGCGTATAGCGAAGGAAGGTGATCGGTTGCACTATATTGCGGATGATGCTCTCAAAGTGAACGCAATGTTTCAGGCTATTGCACATGCTATTGAAGCTCAGCGTCAGGTTATGGAGCATATTGGAGCCAAGGCAAGCCTGATTAACGATGACGGCAGACGGCTTTCAGACCTGTCAAATCAGTTGGTAAAAGAATCGTCCGAATTACGTGATCACGTCGCGGAAAATCGAAAAGCGGTAGAATCATTTACGGTGTAAGCCTTCTTTCATATTTATGCCAAATTCACTCAACTGTTGCGAATAGTTTAGAAATTAAAAGACGAATGTGTGCGATGATTATTAAGTAAGTGGTATCCGCAAAACGCTGCATTTGTCGATCCTCTTTGGTTTGTGCGGAAACGTTTTTCTCGACTTCTGAAAAAGCGAATACTATGGGTAGTTATTGTGGCTCCTGCCTGTGTGGGACGGTAAAGTTTAAAGTGAGTGGTGACTTTGACAGTTTTTATGTTTGTCACTGTCGGTATTGCCAAAAAGGAACCGGCTCGACTTTTGCTGCCAATTTATTCAGCCCTGCGGGATCACTTTTATGGCTGAGTGGGGAAGACGCGGTCACTTGTTTTACGCTGCCGGGTACGGCGCACCGTAAAAGCTTTTGTCGCCATTGTGGTTCAGCCATGCCGGGGGTGGAAGACAGTGGCGAAGTGTTGGTGCCTGCCGGTAGTCTGGATACGGACATTGTTATAAAGCCCACCGCGAATATTTATAAGGCCAGTTGCGCTCAGTGGGAGGCTGATATTACGGCTGCCCCAGGCTTTGCCACTTTACCCGAGTCATAAAATAATCGATATTGTGTCGCTGCGAAGCGATGATAACGATAACCACCGTTGGAGTGGCTCTGTAAATCGATTTATACTGAAAACCCGTACCGGATAGCGCAAAAATTCATGGAGGATGGTGATGCGACTGTGTTTGCTGTTGTTAATATTTATAACCCTGCCCGCCGCCGCTCAGCTGTACCAGTGGACCGACGAGAATGGCCGAACCCATTTCAGCGATAAGCCCCCGCCTGGGCAGCAGGTCGAAGCGCCCGTCTCGAGTCCGGCACCGGCAAAGCGTGAGCCTCGACCAATGCCTGCAGAGAGTCAGCCGGCCAATCTCGATAATGTCACTTATAGCCGTCCCGCCTATAGCGAAACCTTTTATCTTCGTCACCTGCTGCGTACCAGTCAATTTGATCAGCTTAATAGAGAGTTGGAGCTTAAGCAGCAGGCTGTTGAGCGCGACAATACTCGTGATATAGCGCTTCGTTCGGTTTATTCCATATTTGCCCGTGCCGACGATGACATGCTCAATGAAATTAATCGGTGGGTGAATGCCACGCCGGACAACTACCAGCCCTACCTTGCCCGGGCAAGGTGCCGAGGCGCTCGTGGCTGGGCTGAGCGCGGCGGTGCCTACGCCTATAAAACACCTAGGGACAATTTTTCGCGTATGCAGCGCGAGTTTGCTTTTGCTCACGAAGATGTAGAAAAAGCGCTGTCCATTAACCCTCAGGCGTTGATCGCTTTTGTTATTCAGATCAGTTTGGCGCAACCCAGTGTCGACAGAGCAGCTGCTAATCGGGCGTTGCAAAAAGCTAATCGCCTGTATCCAGACAATTACATTGCCAGGCGTGCGTACATCCGTCTTTTAGTGCCTCGCTGGGGCGGTTCGTGGGATGATATTGAAGCGTTTGTCTCGCGCCAGCCATTGGCTACTTCCGCGAACCCCAAGTTAAAGCAATTAGCCGGTTATGAAGATTATGAGCGAGGCTTGGGGCACTATCGAAGCAAAGACTATGATCTTGCCATCGAATATTTCAATAAGTCTTTAGCGACCGGGCCGAATTCGGCAACGCTCTATCAGCGCGGTAGGGCCTACTACTGGCTTAGCAAGTATCGTTTGGCAATTGATGACTTTAACGCAGCGATACATCTTCAGCCGGATATCGATTTTTTTCATTATTGGCGTGCTAAGGCGTTCTATTACTTTGGCAGTTACAGCAATGCGCTGGCGGATATAGAGCGGGCCTATGCGCTGAACTCTGCCGATGAAGATACAAGAGAGTTTCGCGAGAAAATTTTTCGCAACTACGCTCACCCAGAGCTGAAAGATGTCAATAAAAATTTAGCTCGGCAGATGGTTGAAAGAGACGTGGCCAAATACGACGAGCAAAATCAATTTAAACAAAGCTTGGCGTATTTGGCGTTGGGCGAGAATGAGTCAGCCGAAGCGGTGTTAAGACGTTTGACACAATTAAAGCCCGAGAATATGAAGTACGCCCGGTGGCTGGATTTTGCGTTATTCCGCCAAGCCCGGCTGATTGATATTGTCGCCTTTTGGGATGACGTGATCGCGCGTTACCCAGACAATGCGGTTGCCTACTCAGAGCGTGCCGGAACCTACTATCACCTGGAGCAATATTATCGGGCGTTGGAGAGTGCGCGTATGGCAGAAAAGCTGGGTGACCCGGAAGCGGCCGAGTTTGTGCAACGTTTGGTAGTGCTGACCACAAGGCCCGAGCCCAAGTTGAACAGCCTATAGAACATTGGAAAACAAAAGTTATTTTGCTAAATCTAAGCGCGAACGCGAACAGCATAAAAACAGGGAGCAACTATGATCAAAATAACGGCGTGCCGCACAACCACTCTGGCATTGCTGATAGGCTTGACGGGCTGTGGCTCGGTAACTACCGTAGGTTCGTCTGACCACAGTGTCACTGCGAACCTGGAGCGAAAAAACACTTACTGTAAGTCTATCTCTCGAATGTACAGCGGGGTTGCATTTAACTTTTGCTCGCTGCACGCGCCCTCAAAAGGAGCGAACTTGAACTGGTTTGCGGGTTATTACCTGGTGGATGGAATTGCCTCGGCGGTGGTGGATACGGTTCTGCTCTCTTACACCGGGTATCTACAGGTCAAAGAGGGTAGCGTAATTTTGGATTGAAGGTGGCTCACATTTTTATTAGGATGCCGCAACCCTTTGCGGCCTGTAAACAACCATTAGGGATGATCATGTCAAAATTAACGCTGTCCTTTTTATTTCTTACTTTTGCTGCTTTTATCAGCGCTTGCAGTGGCTTTGTCAACAATGAATACCGTTCCGGTACTTCCAGTAGCTTGGTGGATTTTCTATACCCGGACAATGAAATTCCGACGATTGAGCAAGATCAAACCCCGCACCTGAAGTTGCCATTACGGGTGGGGCTGGCGTTTGTTCCCGCTAACTATTCCAATCGAGAGGCCTTACCTGAGAACAAGAAAACTCAACTGCTTGAGCAGGTGAAGTCGGAGTTCTCACATTTACAGTACGTGAGCGATATTACCGTTATCCCTGAGGCTTACATGCGTTCACGAAAAGGGTTTGATGGGCTGGAGCAACTGTCTCGTCTGTACAGCTTGGATGTTATCGCACTGGTGTCCTTTGACCAGATGGCGATCTCATCGGGGCGCAAGAGCTCGTTGCTGTATTGGACCATTGTAGGTTCGTATGTGGTTAAGGGTAGTGAAAATAGTGTTAATACCTTTGTAGATACGGCCGTCATCGATATGAAAACTCGCAAGCTGCTTCTGCGTGCGCCCGGTGTGAGTGAGCTGGCTAAAAACTCGACGCTGGTTGAGCTGGACAAAGTAAGCCGTGAAGTCAAAGAAGAGGGCTTTGCGTTGGCCATGGCGGATATGAGCAAAAATCTTACTCAGGAGCTGCAGGCGTTTGAAGAGCGTATTAAGCAGGATAAGAGTGTAGAGGTATCTTACCGTAAAGGTTACGGCGGTGGTGGTTCTGTATCTTTGATGACATTACTGGTGTTAGGGTTCTTAATGGCTTTGCGCCATCGCAGCGCTAGAACCTGAGTGGCCTTAGGCGGACGGGCTGTTTTACTGCAAAACTGTACCAAGGCGGATTCTGCCCTTTGTGTAAAATAAAGATAGACAAAGGCAAATATTCCCTATACAGTGCCAATCAGCTAGAAATTGACCACTCGTTAGATCCGCCTTCGAGTTTGTACTTGTAACACCTCGTCCTGCAGTTTTAAAGATACGTCTAGATTTTTTGCTACTCCTGCCTAGTTTGCTATGGTTAGCAGGCGCAAGGCGCTTATTTTTTTGATTACAGGATATTGTTATGTCTACAGTTCAAGGTACCGTTAAGTGGTTCAACGAAGCAAAAGGTTTTGGTTTTATTGAGCAAGAGTCTGGTCCAGACGTATTTGCTCACTTCAGCGCCATTTCTGGTTCAGGCTTCAAAACCCTGGCCGAAGGCCAGCGCGTTGAGTTCACTGTAACTCAAGGCCAAAAAGGTCCTCAGGCTGAGAATATCGTTGCTGTTTAAGTAACTTTATTTCGCCAGACTAAAAAAGCAAACCCTCGGGTTTGCTTTTTTTATGTCCGTTGTTTTAGTTTTATTCCGACTTCGGACTCTCTTCTTCAATATCGGCACGGCTTTTCTTGGCTTGTCGGCGCCAGTGTCGGCGCGCCAGCTCCTGCATATCGCGGGTCTTATCGTTTTCATCCACAATCTCCCGGCCCAGCAGGGTTTCCAGCACGTCCTCCAGGGTAATAATGCCCTGCACATCGCCAAATTCAGTGACCACCAGAATCATGTGGGTCTTTTTGCGTAAAAACTCCTCCAGCGCCTGGGTCAGGGGCATGGCATCCAGCAGGGCGGGTAACTCGCGGCGATAGTCTTGCAGTGGCGTTTGGGTGTCGCCTTTGGCCTGAGCGACTAACAGATCGCTGAGCAGAACCACGCCGGTAATATTGTCCGGGTCGTCGGCGTAGACCGGAATGCGGGAGAAGGGAATGGTTTTATGGTGGGCAAAAAAGTCCTCTACGCTGTGTTCTTCGGCCTCGCTAAACAATACGGTACGTGGGGTCATGGCCTCGCGGATGGTGGTGTTGCGAAGCGCCAGCAGGTTTTTAACCACCAGGCTTTCGTTTTCATCCAGGTGTCCTTCGGCGCTGCTAATATCGGCGGCTATAGCCAGCTCTTGGCGATCCAGCCCAGTGCCGGCGCGCTCGCCGCGGGTGATAAGCTTGGTCAGCATTTCGGATAAGCGAATAAACGGGTAAAGCAGCTTGATTAAATAGTGCAGCCCATACGCCGTAAAGGGGGCGAGGCCTCGCCAGTAATAAGCGCCGAGAGTTTTGGGAATAATTTCTGAAAGTACCAAAATAAGCAGTGTAAGTACGGCGGAGAATACCCCCAAATACGCGCTGCCAAATACTACGGTAGCTTGTGCGCCGGCACCCGCGGCGCCAATGGTGTGGGCGATGGTATTGAGAGTCAGGATTGCCGCCAGGGGGCGCTCGACGTCTTTGGTGAGTTCAGCCAATAGCTTGCCAGAGCGCTTGCCACCTTGCTCTAGCAATGACGAATAGGCTGAGTTGACACTCAGCAGCACAGCCTCAGCTACCGAGCACAAAAACGATACGCCCAAAGCCAGGGCGATATAGAGTAATAACAGCGTCATGGATCAGCCTCCGGGGCTGGTGATTAATCTCGGTTTGACGGTATAGTCGGTTTTTCCCCAATCATACAGGGTTCGGAAGCACCTTGTTGTGCCCCCCAAGGATAGTCCGACAAGGGCGCGCAGGTCGCACGTTTCCGCCCCGCAATAGCGCAAGGAGATAGTTATGTGGAAGCAAGCGGTTACCGCTTTACTGGTGGCAGGTAGCGCCTATGTCAATGCTGAGTCCTTTACGTTGAGTAGTCCGGCTGTAAACGATGGTGGCACCCTGGCATCGGCTCAGGAGTTTAACGGGTTTGGCTGTACCGGCGGCAATGTATCCCCCGAGCTGCAATGGTCGGGCGAGCCAGAGGGAACTAAAAGCTTCGCCTTAACGGTGTACGACCCTGATGCCCCCACTGGGTCTGGCTGGTGGCATTGGCAGGTGATTAATATCCCCGCCGAGGTAAGTTCAATCCCGGCCGGGGCAGGCACCGAAACCGGCGATAAGCTGCCCGAGGGCGCTCGCCAAGGGCCGTCGGATTACGGCGTTAAAGCGTTTGGCGGCGCCTGCCCGCCTGAGGGGGACGAACCTCACCGCTATGAATTTACCCTGTACGCACTGGGCACCGACTCACTGCAAGTACCTGACAACGCCAGTGCGGCCTTAATCGGCTTTATGATTAACGCCAATAAAATTGGCGAGGCCAGCTTTACCGCGATGTACGGCAGGTAGCCTGTTTAATCCGTCAGACGTTGGTCGCCCAACGTCTGACGCACCGGCTAAAACTCCGGCAACTCATCCAGGGTAATTACTCGCTCGTGCTCATACACATGTTTTTTGTGAACGTCGGTGTTGTAGTACTCGCCGGTCCAGAAGTTGTTTGAGTGATCCTCAGTAGTGTCCAACGCACCGTCATTCCACACCATAAACCACAGCCACCAGGCATTATCAGCGGCCATGGCATCCGGGTCGGGTATGTTGCTGTTCTCACTCAGGGCGACCATCTTTTCCCGGTGCGGGTAGGCTTTGGTGACATCGTATAAGGTTTTTTGCGACTCATAGTTTTGCGCACCATCGTAGATATCGGTGCTGACAATATCGACAACGTCATCGCCCGGATACCAGATGGCGTTTTGCCCGTTCCACACCCAAATTAAATTCGTTAGCCCGTGGTAGTTGGTTAAGCGTTCAAACAGGTAGCGCCACAACAGGGTTTGCGCGTAGGCAGCAGGTACGCCATCGGTGCGTGCGCGGCCCCACCAAAACCAGCCACCGGCGGCTTCGTGCAGTGGGCGCCACAAAACCGGCACGTCGGCGTTTTCCAGCTTTTTAAGCTCGCCTGCAATCAGGTCTACATCGTGCTCAATGGCGGCAAAGGCGTCGCTTTCGGTATCCAGCGCACCATCCTTAACCGGAATGGTAAAACGGGTGTTTTTACTGGCATCTTCCTGATTTGCGTAAAAGTTTTTACTATCACCTGACGGATCGCGCCAGTGCCAGGCAAAGGTGATAAGACCGCCTTTGTTCCAGTATTCAATGGCTTCTTCGGTTTGTGTCAGGCCCGAACCATTGGCGTAGGCACCGTAATTCATAAAGTCATAACCCATAAGCGCGGGTTCTTTACCGGTGGCGTCTAGAACGCGCTGGTGCATATCAATTTGATCAGCCCAGGTTAAATCCATTTGTCCGCTCAGCATTTTGCTGCCCCATACGCTGTGCAGGTAATCAAACACTTTTTGGCTGGTGGCGCTGGCATCGGGGGTAACGAGTGAGGTGCTCAGCGCAGTTTGGCTTTTTTCATTGTTGCCCGGACAAAAGGTGCGCGCGATGCACACGTCGCCGTTATTGAATTGCCAATTACTGTTGTTATCCGAATTGCTCGCACAATAATTAATTTCTTCTGCACCTACCTTGCAGTGATCAAATTCACCCACGCCCGGATCGGCAGCGGACTGGTAAATCACACAGTTGTGGCCGTTTTCCCAACCCCAGCCGTTGGCCGATTCGCTGTAGCGACAATAAGGGCTGCCGTTGTTGGCAGCGTTTGGAATTAAACCCGCCACAGAGGCCGTCGAGCTGCTTGAGCCGGTACTGTCACTGCTGTCGGTCGAGCTGCTTACACTGCTTGAGAGGTCTGAACTGCTGCTTGAGACGCTTGGTGGAGACGTCGGGGCAGGTTCACTGCCACCGCTGCTGCCGCAAGCGGTCAGGTATAGGGCGCTGAGCCCCAGGTACAACATTGCTTTTATTTTCATGGCATTTTCTCTATAACGGCGGACCTTGTGCTCCGCTTTTTATTATCGAAAGGTGCTATCGCGCGCCAAAGTGTAACCGATTACAGTTTGGCGCGGCAATGAGGGTTGGCGGCTGTATGACACACAATACGGTGACTTAATTTAAATAACTTGTATTCGGAGGCTGTCATTTACTTGTCACCGCGGACATTGATACTCCCCTGTTCAAAATTGCAGGAGAATTGAAATGCCAGATGTATCCAGACGCGGATTTATTCGCAACGGTTTGTTCGGGTTGGGCGGGCTTTATGTCACTACGGCGTTGTCCGGTTGCGGCAGCGACGATGACGATTCACTCGGATTTGGAACCTTTGATCACGGCGTCGCCTCGGGTGATCCGCTGGCCGATAGCGTGATTCTGTGGACGCGTGTAACACCGTCCGATACCAGCGCCGAGGCCGTGCGCTTGAGCTGGGAGGTGGCCGATAATGCCGAATTTAATAATGTGTTGGCCGAAGGCACAGGTGAAGCGCACATATCCCGCGATTTTACCGTGAAAGTGGATGTTCGCGGCCTGCTTCCAGACACCCGGTATTATTATCGTTTTCGCACCGCGACCCAGATTTCCACTGTCGGCAAAACCCGTACCTTGCCCGATTTAAGCAGCGAGCATTTAACCCTTGCGGTAGTGTCTTGTTCTAACTACCCCGCCGGTTACTTTCATGTGTACGGCGAGTTGGCCAAACGCGATCTGGATTTAGTGCTGCATCTTGGGGATTACATTTACGAATACGGCTCTGGCGGATATGCCTCTGAACAGGCGTCCGCCATGGGGCGTGAGTCGTTGCCCGCTAACGAGCTGTTTACGCTGGACGATTATCGCACCCGCTATGCTCAGTATCGCAGTGACGCCGACTTGCAGGCGGCGCACGCCAGCGCACCCTTTCTGGTGGTGTGGGATGACCATGAAATCGCCAATGACACCTACGACGGCGGCGCGGAAAATCATAACGACGGCGAAGGTGATTTTGACGAGCGTAAGCTGGCCGCTATGCGCGCGTATTTTGAGTGGTTGCCCATTCGCCCCGAGGGGGCCGTCAGTAGCGATGAACTGGCCATGCCCTCAAGTATTTATCGTCAATTTCAATGGGGTGACTTGGTCAACTTGTTGATGCTTGATACCCGTAATGAAGCGCGCGCAAAGCCCTTGGTCATCACCGATTACTTTGATGCCGCCACCGGTGCCTTCGATTTTGAGGGTCTTTTTGCCGACATTAACGACCCTTCACGCAAATTGTTGGGCGATGCCCAGCTGGACTGGTTACGCTCGGCTATGGCCAGCTCAAGTGCCACATGGCAGTTGCTGGGGCAGCAGGTGCTGATGGGGCAGATGTACCTGCCTTTTGCTATCGCTACACAGCAAATGGCGATTCCCGATTACGCCGAGCTGGGGGCGATTGCACTGCTGGCGGCACGTGCTCAAGCTGGTGATCCAACACTGACTGCCGAAGAGCTCGCGTACTTGCAGGCAAATCAATCCCGCCTGACCCCTGAGGTATTGGCGCTGCTGCAGGCACCTGCGGTGCCTTACAACCTGGATGCCTGGGATGGTTATGGCGCTGCGCGCGAGGCTGTGTATCAAATTGCCCGTGAGTCCAACGCGCGGTTAGTCGTGTTAGCCGGAGACACCCACAATGCGTGGGCCAGCGAGCTACAGGATGCAGAAGGCAATGCGGTGGGGGTTGAGCTGGCAACCGCATCGGTTAGCTCTCCGGGGTTGGAAAAATATCTGGGGATTCCCGCCGGGGCTTATGCCGAGACCGAAGCGGGCATTGTACAGCTGGTCGCCGGGCTTAAATATTTAAATGCTAGCGATCGCGGCTTTCTGACGCTGGATATAACTCGCGAGAAAATCGACGCTCAGTGGGAGTTTGTCTCCTCCATTAAGCAGGCCAGCTACCAACTGCAATCAACTCGTGCCCAGCAAATGCAAGTGCAGGCAGGCAGCCCGGTCCAATTTGTCTAGCGGGCAGTTGCAGAGTGTCGATAGGCTTAAAGTGGCCTGAACAGTGCCTCGGAATGCTCGTTTTCTGGGTGCGATCAGGCCCTAGTCAAAGCGGCCGCCGCGGGCGCCGGAACCGGAGCGTTGGGCATTATTGCTGTAACGACTGCGATCAACTGGGCGGCTGGGGGCCGCCTGCCTACTTGCCTTAGGGCGGCTCTCGCTGCGCATGCGTGGCTGGCTTTGCGGTCGCGGCTGGCTTTGCAGGCGATTGGTGTTGCGCTCGATCACCCGAGTGCGCGGATTATTCCGCTCTACTGGAGTGCGCTTGATCGTGTTGCGCTGTAGCCGCTCCGTGCGATGAATCGCCTCGCGGGAGTGCTGCTTAATGCCGGGGCTGCGCTCGACACGGGGCTGTTTGTTACTCCCGTAAACCGCATTAATGCGGCTTTGGTGATGGCGCAACTGGCGTTGTACCTGCTCACGATGTTGCGTTGAATTGACCCGGCCGCGTTGCTCAAAAGCGTTTAAGCGCTGCTGAGGTATCGCACCGTGATGGCGATAGTGGACGTTACGGCGGTGGTGCGGGTCGTGACGCCAGTGTTCCACCCGTGGGTGATACCCGTAATGGCGATGACGGTAGTGGTAGTAAGGGCGGCTATGGCTGATCACCACGGTGCGATGGCCCCAGTGAAAGCCGCTAAAGTAAAACCAATCCCCTACCGGTGCAGAAAATCCCCAGTAAAATCCGCCGCTGTAACGTGGCGGGCGGGGCCAGTATACGGGCGGATACGCAGGCCAACCCCAGCTGCCATATACAACACGGGTATCGTAGTAGGGCACGTACACCACTTCGCGGCGAGTTGGCTGAATGATAATTTGTCGGTCTTCAAGGCTCGCTTTTTGGTGCTCCATTCCTTCTAAACTGCCGTTATCCCAGGCGCGTTGGCGCAATTGCTGTACATCGGCCAGGGTAGCTTGTTCGTCCGCGAGGAAAGCCTCGCCCAGCTCTTGAGTCCAAAGTAAGTCTTCACTCATGCGCGAGAGTAAGTCTGGAAAGGCCAGCAGCGCTTTGACGCTGGGATCCCAGGGCTCGTTGTTAGCGGCGTTGACCGCCTCTTCGGCAGACAAACTTTTACGCTGTTGCAGCCAGCGTTCGGCTTGCACAATTTCCAGTGGGTAGGTGGCTGCGATAAGAATGTGGGTAAGAACGGTATCCGGATACAGCGCCACGGGCGCTAACAGTTGTTGACGCTTCTCGCTGGTGAAGTCGTCATTGGCGAAGGACGCCGCGCTAAAAATCATCAGCATAACGGCGGCAAAAAATTTTGGTATTGATGCAATGTTCATAGTGTCAGCCCTAAAGCGAATGCTCCGTGCCGTTGTCAGACACCCAACCGGGGTCTATTGCTCCATTAAGGTTAGCGTATAGGAGGGGCGCTGAACTCTTGCTGAACAGCCACTCAGCGGTAAAAGGCTTTTAGCTATATAGGAAACCTTCGTTATTGAGAAACTGTTTAACCTCAATGTAGGAACAACATACACCATGGTATAGCCTAGGTAAGTGTAGTACCACTATTGTTCATAACAGGAGCGTTCGTATGGATATTACCGCCATTATTATTTTTCTGCTTATCGGTGCTTTTGCCGGTTGGCTTGCCGGCCAGATAATGAAGGGTCGTGGTTTTGGCCTGCTGGGCAATATCGTTGTCGGGATTATTGGAGCACTGATTGGGGGCTTTGTTTTTAGTTTACTCGGCATTACGGCCGGTGGGTTAATTGGTTCAATCATCACGGCTACCTTAGGGGCAGTCATCTTATTGTTCTTAATATCGCTGGTGAAAAAAGCCTAGCGTAAAAATCAGTTGTTACCTTAATGCAACGGAAAAGCCGGAGTTGGAAAGACTCCGGTTTTTCTTTATCTGGCTTGGTTTTGAGCCAAAATAACACCTCTTGCGGCCTTTTTCTGGGCGTCTTTACGTTATTAGTCAGTGTTTTATTTTATTTAAGTGATAAATATAACTCCTTGATCTATAAATAAAAAAAGAGTCCCACTTGTAGTTTTATAAAGTGAGACACGCCATGTTATCGATCACTGTCAAAGTGGGACGACGGTTGCGCTTTCGGGACCGATATTGACTCAGGTTCGGCCAGCTCGAGCTTGGTCCGCCAAGTGTCGTTCGTCTGGCTTATGACATAACAATAAATGGTTCGAGGATCAGCTCCATGAGAATGAAACAGAATTTCAAACGTAAACTCATTGCGTCGGCCATTGCCTCATCGGCACTGGCAACTTTCAGCAGTGGGGTGCTTGCCCAAACAAATGCCAGCCAAGCAGACGAAGATGTAATGCTGGAAGAAGTGGTTGTTACCGGTATTCGTGCCAGCCTTGAGCGCTCGATGGACTTAAAACGTGACGCCAGTGGCGTGGTGGATGCGATCTCAGCGGAAGATATCGGTAAGTTCCCGGATACTAACCTCGCGGAATCTCTGCAGCGCATTACCGGTGTGTCCATTGACCGCCGTAATGGAGAAGGCTCTAAGGTTACTGTTCGCGGCTTGGGCCCGGATTTTAACCTTGTGCTTCTTAACGGACGCCAAATGCCGGGAGCTTCGTTAGAAGACACGGTCGCATCTGGCTCCCGTTCTTTTGATTTTGCCAACATTGCTTCTGAAAGTGTGTCGGCGGTTGAGGTGTATAAAACCTCGCGTGCTGACGTGCCGCCGGGTGGAATGGGGGCGACAATTAACATTCTGACACCACGTCCTCTCGATTCTGGTTTTGTGGCTTCAGTGGGGGTGAAAGGTGTATATGATGAGTCTTCTAATGATCCATCAATGGCCCCCGAGATATCGGGTATCTATAGCAATACCTTCGCGGACGGCAAAATCGGTATTGCGGTTACCGGTAGTTATCAGGAGCGCAATGGTGGGTCTGCAAATGCGCAGGTTGGTACAGGCTGGCGTTCCTTTGATGAGAATGGCGGTTGGGGCGGTGTAAACTTCGATGCTGGCAATCACCGCAATCCTCCTTCGGCGGATGATATTTACTCAACACCTCAGCAGTTTGGCTACGGATTTACCGAGTTTGAACGCACCCGTACAAACGGTCAGTTAACCCTGCAGTATGCGCCCACGGATGATCTGACGGCGACGGTAGATTACACCTACAGCGAAAACGAGGTGAACTCTACTTATAACGACATTGGCGGTTGGTTTAATTTCGCGGGCCAAAGTACCGTATTTACCGATTTTGATTCACCGTCTGTACAAACACCGGTGTTGTACGCCGAGGACTTAACGGGTGCCGACCTGCCGATGGGGGTGGGTGAGCAATCGTCATTATACGAAAACAACTCTGTAGGTCTGAATATTGAGTGGAAGCCCGTTGAGCCGCTCACCTTAACACTGGATGCCCACAGCTCAAGCGCGGAAGCGCGTCCGGGCAATGAGTTTGGTAACAGTGTGGGTATTGCCGTCTCGGCTTATATTCGCGACCATCAAATCGTTGATTTTCGCGGTGATATGCCGGTCCTGATTTTGGATACGCTGAACCCGGATGGCGGGTCTGACTTACGAGTAGAAGACTTACATGTGTCAGGCAGTTATTTCCGTAACAGCCAGATGAAGCATGATATCGATCAGGTTCAATTGGATGGCCAGTGGGAATTCAACGATGATGTAAGTTTGCTGTTTGGGGTGGCCCATACCAAAAGTGAATATTCCTCGGCTTTCTCTAATGTCCAGCGCGAAACCTGGGGCGGGCTTGGTGAGGCCGGGTTGCTAGATGAAGCCTGGTTTAACGAAGAGACCATTCTGGATCGTTTCAGCGGGGATTATGGTCAACTGAGTCAGGAAGATGCTAACTTTTTAGGCGGCACCAACACCGAGCCATTTAATCAGCGATACTCGTTCGATTTTTATGCGATCCGTGATTTCGCTGCGCAAAATCTTGACGACGGTGCAGGCCCTGCCGAGTGTGCCGATGGTTCAACCTGGTATTGCGCGCAGGCACCGAACCAGTTTAATGAGATCAACGAAGAGTCCAGCTCCGCTTTTGTGCAGCTGAATTACGACTCCGAGTGGGGCCATATGCCTGTAGGGGTAAACGTTGGGTTACGTTACGAAGAGTCTGAGGTAGACACTCCCGCCACGGCACAGTCCTATGGGCCTATCGAGTGGTTGTCCGCCAATGAATACACCATGCCCGAAGAGGGCGATCCTGTTGTGGTGCAGGATTCAGGTGAATATGACTTCTTCTTACCATCGATTGATTTCCGTATTGAGCCGCTTACCGACGTTGTCTTGCGTGCCTCATACAGTGAGAGTATCGCCAGGCCGAATTGGTTGGATTTACGCGGCGGCACCACCTATAACACGGGGGTACGTATTGAGGGGGCAACGGCTTCTCGGGGCACGCCGGGGCTTGATCCTTATAAGTCCGATAACATCGATTTGTCAGCCGAATGGTACTACGATGACGCGAGTTACGTATCGATAGGCTATTTCCAAAAAGAGGTCTCTAACTTTATTGGCTCTCGTGTAGTTCCGGAAGACGGCACTCTAGAAAATACGCCGCACCCAGGATTAGGGCTTCGTGCGCAGGCTGCAGAGGCAGCGGGTGCTGAGGGTGCCGTTGAAATTCGTGAATACATATACGCCAATTACGCTGATCCAGATACTGCCTATCTAGATGCAAGCGGCAATATTGTTATTGTCGGTATCGCAGGCGAAGACCCGAATACCCCAATCAATGTGACTGAGGTTGCGAACAGTGATCAAACTGTCGATATCGACGGTATTGAGTTCGCAGTTCAGCATAACTTTTGGGATACCGGTTTTGGGGTTATCGTCAACTACACCATGGTAGACGAAAGCACAGAGTTCGATAATCTCACTCTGAATGATCCGCAGTTTGCCATTACCGGTGTAAGTGATACGGCTAACCTCGTGGGTTTCTATGAGGGGTACGGCTTCCAGGCTCGTATCGCCTATAACTGGCGTGACGAGTTCTTGGCCTCTACTGCTACTGGTACGGGTAATAACCCCGTATTTGTCGATGAGTACGCGCAAATTGATATGAACGTCAGCTATGATGTGACTGATAATTTGTCCGTATTTTTCGAGGGTTTAAACCTTACGGAGGAAAACGGCAGAACCTTTGGCCGTGCTGACGAGCAAACCATCGGTTACTACGAAGGATATGCCCGTTATAACATCGGGGCGCGGTACGCCTTCTAAGTTGCATGGAGCGATAGTCTGTTAACATTGAGCCGTCAGTTCTCTGGCGGCTTTTTTGTCTCTGTATAAAACAGTTATTACTATTCTAAATAATGTAAAGATAGCTTCAGGTTGAAGAGATGACATATCCCGTAAAGAAAATCGTGATTGCCGGTGGCGGCACGGCGGGTTGGATGGCCGCGGCGTTATTGGGTAAGACGCTGGGTAAGCGTTATGAGATTGTTCTGGTTGAGTCTGATGAAATACCGACCGTGGGTGTTGGTGAGGCGACTATCCCTCCTTTGCAGACTTTTCATAAAATGCTCGATGTGCCAGAACGAGAGTTTATGTCAGCAGTTAATGCCACTTTTAAGCTGGGGATTTCTTTCGAGAATTGGAAAGAGCTGGGGCATCGATATATTCACTCTTTCGGGTATGCAGGGAAAGATTGCTGGGCGTGCCAGTTTGTACACTTTTGGTTGGCGGCAAAACGTCGCGGCATTAACTTTCCTTATTCAGATTACTGCGCCGAGTTGTTGGCTGCAGAAGAGTCCAAGTTTGCGGTTCTCTCAAAGGCTCCAATGAACTACGCTTACCACCTCGATGCGGGGTTGTACGCGAAATATCTTAGAAAAATAAGTGAAGCGGCGGGCGTTATTCGAGTAGAAGGTAAAATAAATACCGTGAGTTTAAATCATGACTCCGGCTTTATCGACTCGTTGGTGCTGGAGTCGGAACAGCGAGTGTCGGGTGATTTTTTTATTGATTGCACGGGGTTTAGAGGGCTACTGATTGATGGCGCTCTGAATGTTGGGTTTGAGGATTGGTCTCACTGGTTGCCCTGTGATTCCGCTTTGGCTGTGCAAACGCAAATGCATGAGGCGCCTGTCCCCTACACGCGCTCTATCGCGCATAAAGCCGGTTGGCAGTGGCGTATTCCGCTGCAAACGCGGGTGGGCAACGGGTTAGTTTATTCGAGTAAGTTTTGGAATGATGGTGAAGCCGAAGCCACGCTAATGGATAATCTTAGCGGTGATGCGATCAATGCTGCAAAAATAATTCGGTTTCGTACGGGAACGCGGCGTAAACACTGGCACAAAAACTGTCTCGCGTTGGGGTTGTCGAGTGGGTTCTTGGAGCCTTTGGAGTCGACCAGTATCCATCTCATACAAAAATCATTAGTACGGTTAGTCCAGCTGTTAAGTGTGGACGGTATTAATCTCAGTAGTGAGAAGGAATTTAACCAGCAGACAAAAGTGGATGTTGAACGTATACGTGATTTTATTATTCTGCATTACAAAGTTACCGACAGAAGTGATTCTGAATTCTGGCGCTATTGCCAGAATATGGAAATTCCTCCGGCTTTAGAACAAAAGATCAACTTATTCCGGGCTAACGGCACGGTATTTAAGGTGGATAATGAATTGTTCGGTGAGGAGTCCTGGGTTCAGGTAATGATGGGGCAAGGAATAATTCCCAGTTCTTACCATCCGGCCGCTGACCTTTTATCGGATCAGGAAATGACAGATTTTATGGCGGCGATACGCTCTTCTATGCATAGGAAAGTCCAGGGGCTTCCTTCTCATGGCGACTTTTTGAACCACTACTGCCGTTATGGTAACAGCTAATCGTTTATGCGGATGATAATTAAAATAACCGCTTTTCCAGAATGAGAAATTGAGAAGCTCGTGGGCTCAAGAATTTTTAATCTTCACGATGTCTTTCTAATTATCACCATTTTTGAGGTGCTACTACTGGCGGCGTATCGCAGCGTGCACCGCGATGAAAATACCGCTAAAGGTAACTGGTTAACCGTATTTCTGCTGCTGGTGGCGGTGGATATGGCGACCAACCTGATTATGTGGAATCCGGACTTTCCGTTGCAGGGCTGGCCGCGCGAGCGCCTTTTGGCGCTATTGTTTACCTTTAGTCACTTTGCTCGTGGCCCGCTGTTTTATTTTTACGTACGCTCTTTACTGCAGGACCAAAAGCCGTTGCGCCACAACGATTGGTGGCATGGGGCGCCGGTGCTGATCGCATTACTCGCCGTTGTGTGGGTTGGGGTGACTACTACGGATTTGCAGTCACGGGCAGACCTTGATTTGGCGGATAAGTTGGCCAGTGGTTTGTGGTATTTCTCGAGCCTTGTGTCGGTGGCCTACGCTTGTTGGTGTGTGCTGTTAATAAACCGCTCGGTGCGGCAGGCGAAGCAACGCTTATCCAGTTTGCCTTCGTCAGAAATTGCCTGGCTGGTGGTATTAAGCCTGTGCTTTTTGGTGAGCTGGGGGTGGTCCGTACTGGTCATTTTAATGGCTGATTGGGTGGGTGGTTCGGTGGCCGATGCGGTGGGCACATCGCATAATTTTATTCGGTTTTTACTGCTTAACGGGCTCATTTTTTACAATCTTGCATGCACATGGACGCTGCACAGTAAGCTCTCTGGCGATGACACGCCCGCAGAGACTAATCCGGTATCCGCGGGCGTGCTGCAGGCCATTGAATCAGGGGTGCGGCAGCATAAGCTGCACTTACAGCCCAGTATTAATATTGAGGAATTTTCCGAGCGGATCGGCTTGTCGCCAAGGGTGGTGTCTCAGGCCATTAACCGTGAACTGGGAACGCGTTTTTTTGAGTTTATTAATCAGCACCGAATCGACCACGCTAAACAGCTTTTGAGTGATCCCGCCTGTGATGGTATGACCGTGCTAGATATTTTGTTGGCCTCTGGTTTTAATAATAAATCTTCCTTTCATCGTTTTTTTAATCGTCTTGTAGGCATGTCTCCTTCTGCTTATCGCCGTCAGAAACCTAAGGTGGATTTTCGCGCGTCGCAATAATGTGCGCAGGTTCACGTTTATTGCTTGTTCCCAGTTTTTTAGCGTCCCTACTAAGGTGGGACTCGGCACTTATTACCACTCTTTTTACTACCTCTTTCGCATTTTTGTTATTCGCGTAGCGGCCGTCATACAAGGCCTCTGGCTGATTGGCATAATTATCGGGTGTCAGATCACGTAAATGATTAAAGGGTGACGAATCTTGTCCGGGCCCTCGCTAAGGTAGACGCTCAAAGTAGGCTGGTGCCTTTAGGTGCTGGAGGAGTTTTTCTGGTGATGCTCATGGCAGATCTAACGCAACACCCCTACGAGCCCGCAATCGGATTGCTACTGGTGTAAACATTACGGGATAAGAATAAGCAACCCTGGAGAAGTTTCATGACTAAACGTAATTGGCGTACATGTAGCCGCCCGCCGTTAATGGCAGGAGCTGCCTTGGCGACTGCTCTGCTTTCAGTAACCACACAGGCCCAGCAAGTCGGGCAACTACTGTGGGAGGATAATTTTAATTCTTTAAATTCCGAGCATTGGAATGTGGTTACCGGTAATGGTTGCCAACTCGGGCCGAATTTGTGCGGTTGGGGCAATCAGGAGCTGGAAAACTATCAGGCCGATAATGTCTCGATTGAGCCTGTACCGGGCGAGCCCGGTAACTCGGCGCTGGTACTTGAAGCGCGCGCCGAAACTGTCGATGGCAGTGCCTTTACCTCGGGTAAGCTCGACAGCCAAAACTCAGTGGCCATTCAGTACGGCATGATTGAGACCCGCATTCGCGTGCCTAATTTGGATACGGGCCTGTGGCCCGCCTTCTGGTTACTGGGTACCAGTACCGCAAGCTGGCCCGCCAAAGGCGAAATCGACATGATGGAGATGGGCCATCGCCAGGAGGAAATTGATAAATTTTACCCCGGCACCAGCGTAAACAACTTTGTCGGTGGTAACGCGATTTTTTACGCCGAGGGCGCCTGTGTGGAGGGCAACCCGACTTGTGCGGCCATGTCTGCGTGGGAGACCGATAACGCCTATGTGTCGTCTACCCCCATGAACGATCGGTTTATTACCTATCGGCTGTATTGGACCGAAGATGCCCTGCGGTTTACCGCAGTCGATAACGGCGTTGAATACGATATGTACGACGCGCCCATAAGTATTACCGAAGAGTCTGAAGAATTTCGTGCCCCCTTTTATTTGCTGATGAACTTGGCTGTTGGCGGTAACTTTACCGACGCACAGCAAAATAGCGAAGTAACGGCACCTTTGCCGGCCAAGATGTACATCGACTATGTGCGTGTGTACGAGTACGACGGCCAAGGTGAAGTTATTCTGGGCAACACATCGCAACCCGAAGTGGGCACCTTTGGGGTGTTTACCGACAATACCCCCACCAGCAATAAACTGGAGGCGGGTTTGAGCTCCGATGTGTATATCTGGAGCACGGGTTCTCTAGCCGGGGGCAGTGAAGCACCTGCCGAAGGCAGTAACGTGATCAGCTGGGATTACACCGCCCCCGGACAGTGGTTTGGCGGTGGTATTCAAGCGCGCCAGGCGGTGAACTTAAGTAACTTTGAAAACGGTCAACTGACGTTCCGTATCAAGGTGCCCGCCGACGTTTCTTTTAAAATTGGTATCACGGATACCTATACCAATGAGCACTACATCAGTTTCCCCGCCGGTGAAACCAAATACGGCTTGGTACGCAACGGTCAGTGGGGCAGGGTAACCATTCCGGTTGCTGACTTGCGTGGCTCTCTGGTGGCGATTCAGTCACTGTCGTACCCCTTCGTGATCTTAAATGGCGACGATGCCATGCCCGCGGCGAATTTCTCTATCGCACTGGATGACATTGTGTACCAAGGCGGCGGTGATGCCGCTGATGACGACGGCGATGGCGTTGCGAATCAGAACGATAGCTGCCCCAATACGCCTGCGGGAACCAGTGTTGATAGTTCTGGTTGCGCCGTGTCGGTGCCGACAGACTCTGATGGTGATGGGGTGAACGACAGCGATGATGCCTGCCCGAATACCCCGACAGGCGCGAGTGTGAACGCCCTGGGTTGTGCCACCAATAGCGTGCGTTTACAGGCTGAGGACTACCAGAGTTATTACGATGCCGATGCCGGTAACAGCGGCGGCGCTTACCGTACGGACGATGTAGACATTGAAGCCAGTTCCGACACCGACGGCGGTTACAACGTGGGTTGGACGACAGCTGGAGAATGGCTGGAATACGCCACCGATTTGGCCGCTGGAAGCTATGAGATCACCGCTCGTGTTGCCTCGCTGAACGGCGGCGGTGCCTTGAGTGTTGGCATTAACGGAGCCTATACGGCCAGTCGCAATATCGATAGCACTGGGGGTTGGCAGAGTTGGTCGAGCGTAAGCCTGGGTACGCTTGATGTCGCGGCGGGTAGCGCCAATGTACGTGTGAACGTCGACGCGGCGGGCTTGAATCTCAACTGGATTAGTCTTGAGAAGATAACGGTTGATACCGACGGCGACGGAATTGGCGACGCCAACGACCTTTGTCCGTCGACGGCCGCAGGCAGCAGCGTTAATGGCGCAGGCTGTACGACGGCAGGTGTGCAGTTACAGGCGGAAGACTACCTCAATTACTACGACACCACCCCCGGTAACGACGGGGCCGTTTATCGCAGCGATGATGTGGATATCGAGGCGACCACGGACACCGGTGGGGGCCATAACGTGGGCTGGACGGCCGCCGGTGAATGGCTTGAGTTTAACGCTGAGCTGGCCGCTGGCACCTATGAGGTGACCGCACGCCTGGCTTCTCAGGGGGCCGGGGGCAGTATCAGTGTCAGCGCGAATGGCGCCTCAACCGGTGCAATATCGGTGGGCGATACCGGCGGTTGGCAGAGCTGGACAACGGTAAACCTGGGGTCAATCACTGTCGCCAATGGCGTGGCAAATGTTCGCCTGAATGTCGAAAGTGCCCCGTTTAACGTGAACTGGCTGGCCCTAACACCCGGCACCGGCGTGAGTGATAGCGATGGCGACGGTGTGAGTGACGGCGCGGATGCGTGCCCCAACACCCCGGCAGGCGCCAACGTGGACAGCGCCGGTTGTCAGGTGTTTGGTGACAGCGATGGCGATGGCGTTACAGATGACAAAGATCTGTGTGCCGGAACGGCTGCGGGAGCCCAGGTTGATGCCAGCGGTTGTGTGCTAACCAACAATAATGGCGGTGGTGGCAGTTATGGCGCCACCGAGCAGGCGGGCGGTGCCGTTGAATTTTATCTCAATACGCCCGATTGGGCCGATTTGCACTACAGCATTAATGGCGGCGGCCAAGTGAACGTAGCTATGGTTCAGAACGCCGGTCGTAATAGTTACTTGGTGAGCGGGTTAGCCAGTGGTGATGTAGTGGAATACAGTTTTACCTACTGGGATGCAAATCTGGGGGGCGCTGTGGACTCACCTTGGGCCAGCTTGACTCTGGGTGGCGGTTCTAATCCAGGCCCAGACCCCGATCCGGACCCGACCCCCAGCGACAGTGATGGCGATGGTGTTGTCGATGCACAAGATCAGTGTCCAGGCACACCAGCTGGTACGAATGTAGATGTTAACGGCTGTGCGGTGACCTTGCCGCCCGGTGCTCAAGTCGTGCCTTTGTTTGATCAAAACACCCCCCTTGAGCCGGTGATCAGTTACGACCGCGGCGACGCCTTGGTCACGCGCTTTGCCGACCGCGCTCGCGATCGACACGCTAAAGAAAACCACTTCCAGGCGTATGACCATTACCTGACGTTCTATTGGGAAGATCGCACCGCGGCCATTGAAATTATCGATTATGTGGCGAAAGGAGGTGACTCCATTCGCATGAATGTCCGTACCGAGTTCAAGTTGTCCGATACCGAAGCGGAAAACCGCTGGTGGTATGAAGGTTTACACACCTTGGCGCAGTACTGCGGCAACGGGGTGATGCAAACCAACGACAACGTGAACTACTGGAAAGAAGAAAGTTGGAACTGTCGTGAAGGCCGCCCAATCCAAGTGGGCGATAAGCTGGAGTTTGAAATCAGCCAGTTTCTGGATGCGGGTGTGCCCCGTGGCCGCGCCAATTATTACGGCACCACCTACCTGTACATTGTGGGTGAAGGCTTAGTGCCCTGGGATGTGACGGACAAGGTGGAGTTTGTATCGGGCAATTATTTGCAGCGCGATTCCATCCCTGTACCCGAGAAAGCCCGCATGGGCGGCGATACGACCCTGCACGTGCAGATGACCGCCGAGCCCGATGGTCATTTTCAGCAAATGGCGACCAACCTGGGTTATGAAAATGGTCAACCATTTGTATTGGGGCGGCGGGTGCATCACACCTCGTTTGTGGACGGTACGCACGATGAAAATGCCGAAAACGGTGTGTTTGCACCTATGGTTGGCAAATCCAGTACTCACTACATTCACGAGCGCTGCTCCGGTTGTCATGAAAGAAATGGGCGCGCTTCAGTGGCCGCTGACGATGAGCCGTTGGACCGTTGGGTTTTTAAAATCGGTGATGCCAATGGCAATCCAGATCCACTGCGTGGCCGCGTGTTGCAGCCGTCCAACAGCGGTGGGGTGATTGGTGAAGGCTCCGTGGCTATCGACTTTTGGACCGAAAGCGGTGGCTTGCGCTCGCCCAACTACGCCTTTGAAACTGGCACGCCAGCGACCTTTTCGGCGCGCTTAGCGCCTAACCTGAACGGTATCGGTTTGCTGGAGGCCATTCCTGAGTCGGCCATACTGGCGCTGGAAGATCCGAATGATGCCGACGGAGATGGCATTTCGGGGCGCGCCAACCGCGTGACCGACCCCGAAACTGGGCAAACCCGCCTGGGCCGCTTTGGTTACAAGGCCGCTACCGCCAGCGTTAAGCATCAGGTGGTGCAAGCGTTTAATACCGATATGGGCGTTATGACGACGGCAATGCCGTCACCTGACTGCGGTGTACAACAATCCGACTGCGGTCCATCCGGTTCTGAAATAGCAGACACCGAGGTGGACTACCTGGTCAAGTACATCTCGTTGCTCGGTGTACGCCCGCAGCGCAACTACAATGATCCGGCGGTATTGAGCGGTGAGCAGACCTTTGCGCAAATCGGTTGTGCCGATTGCCACACGCCCACGCACCAAACCAGCCAGTATCATCCGTTGGCCGAATTGCGTGATCAAACCATTCGCCCTTATACCGATATGCTGCTGCACGATATGGGCCCTGGCCTGGCGGACAACTTAGGCGAAGGTGAGGCCAGTGGCAGTGAATGGCGTACCGCGCCCCTGTGGGGTGTGGGTTTATCGGCCTGTGTGACCGGGGGTGTTGCGGGCAATCATGGTTGGGATGGGTTTGGCCTGGATGGCCATGAGTATTGCACGCCCGACGCGAACTTCCTGCACGATGGCCGCGCGCGCACCATTGATGAAGCCATTCGCTGGCACGGTGGCGAGGCGTTAGCCTCTAAGCAATCTTACGATGCGCTTTCGGTTGGTGCTCGCAATAACTTGTTGGCGTTTATCGAATCCTTATAAGCCTTGCTCCCTGGCGCGTCCCACTTAGACTTGTTGAAAGTGAGGCGCGCCGGGCCCTTTGAAAACGGGTGAAGACAAAAAACAAGCGGTGCCAGTTTTACAAGGTGGGACGATCGTAAAGAAAAAGCAGGCGATAGTGATTGAGTGAATGTATGGGCAACCGGGTAACCGGGTTATGTTCACGGTTTTGACAGTTTGGGCTTGGCTAACAAGTCCCGTCAGGTGACTGTCATTGCGAGTCTGCGAATATAGTAACTGACTCTCCTTTCAGCCCTCCCAGTCGGGAGGGCTTTTTTATACTACCTGTAAGAGCTGAAACTGATGTTGCGTTCTGCGCTCAAGCGCTTTTTTCCTGGGTCTGCTGTTTGCGATATTCCGATGGTGACATGCCCACTAAGCGTTTAAAGAAGCGATGAAACGCAGACTTACTGTTAAACCCGGCCTGCAGCAGAATATCCAGAATAGTCATATTGCTGTGGGCGGGGTCGGCGAGCAGGCGCTTGGCTTCCTCTACCCGGTAAGAGTTCATAAACTCAAAGAAGTTGGTGCCAAAGTGTTTGTTAATCACCCCGGAAACATCACGCACAGGTAAGTCGATGCGGTTGGAGAACTCTTCAATATTCAGGTTCTGCTCCAGATATAACTGTTCTACCTCCATGCCTTTGCGAACTTTATCAATGGCGCTGTCGTCGGGTTGCTCCGGTGGAGCCTCTTTGTTGGCGATTGGCTTGGTGGTCAATACCCGATGGGCATAGGCGGCACTGTAGGCAAACAAGCCGTTAATCAGCACAAAGATAACGTAGTTTTCAGATATGCCTAAGTAGTTCGACATTTGCTCCGAGACGAACTGCGCGCTGATATGAACAAACAGCGAAAAGGCCCAGCTGAGCAAAAAACCAATGGTTAGCACCACCAGCCAGCCCGGTTCACTAGTGGAAATGGATGAATATTGATCTTTCAAAGACCGGTAATAGCGCTGCACCAAATACACCGATGCCAGGCCATAAATAAAGGGAATTACTTTCGAGCTGTGCCAGAGAAAGTTCACCACCGCAGTCTCAGTCTCGGTTTGTTGCTCACCGCGCCAGCGCATGGCGTCGCTGTCCAGTCCAAACACAAACAGCAAAAGCCAGCTAACGGCCAATGGAAGAAGGTGCAGCAGGTGCGCACGCTTTAATTTAAACTCTTGCTCAGTCAGCGACGCCACGTAGAAATAGAGTGCGGGGCCTTTTATTAAGGTGGCTAACAGCAGTAAATAGGGCACCAGATTTAAGTCGAAGAAGTCGGTGGTGTGTACCATGTCGTTCCACAGTAACAGCACGCATGCACTGTGAATGCTGGTGCAGAGCAAAAAGCCGATTAGCATGGTGCTGGAAAGGTGACGGCCGGTGGGTAGAGCCCACTGGAACAATGCCAGCATGATGCATTCGATGATCGTCATAAATAAAACGACATCGTGAAAATTGAATATATACGCTTCCATAGAGTGGCTATTTTTATAGTGTGGCTGGCGGCTTCACAGCATAGTCAAGGTAACGACAATTCAGCCGCGCTATTGACTCTGTGGGACTGCCGTCTTGGATTCAGTCAGGTTTTGCGAGATTTCTTATTATAACGTTTTCAGTATAAGCAATAGGAATAATCAGGCAATCATTATTCATCTTTTAGCTTCATCGCTGTCTCGTGGCGACTTTGCTTGCGTTCGCCTGCTGGCTGATACACATGGTTCTGATTTCGTCCTGCTGCTTTGGCCTGATACAGTGCTTCGTCAGCGTGGCGCATCATCTCCTGAGCGCTGGGTTGCCATTGCGGGTTGGAAACCTCGGCGATGCCACAGCACAAAGTGTGCGCAATTTCATAATTGCGATAGCGGGTCGGTGTAGCAGAAAATTCCTGTCGAATTCTCTCGGCAATGGTAAGAGCTCTGTTTTGATCTGCCGCGCGCAACAAAATGGCAAACTCCTCGCCGCCGTAGCGGGTTACCACATCTTCTTCGCGACAGCTGCGCTTTAACAGCTGTCCCACTTCGCGCAGCACCTGGTCGCCGGCGTCGTGACCATAGGTGTCATTGATAGTTTTAAAGTAATCCAAATCGATCATAATCAAATACGATGGGCGTGTATCCTGCTCTAAGCTGGACTTGCTCTGCTCAAATGCCGCCTGTAGGCAGCGCCGGTTGCCAAGACCGGTGAGCGGATCTTCATTCGCCAGGCTCAGCGCCTTTTGTCTGTCCAGCTCCAGGCTGACCAGCCATGTGGCCATGCCGATCATTAAAAAAATGGTTTCCAGCATGCTGGCGGTTTGCACCATAAGTAAGGGTGTCATGCCCCAGGGTAGCCACTGAGTGGCAGCACTGATAATACTGGTAAGTAGCCCGGCGGCGTAAAGCAGCCAGGCCATTAGGCTCCAAAAGGCGTAGCCTAAGCCGCGTCGCCACACCACTGCACTGGCCAGGGGAATCATAATACCCAGCACCACAAGAAGCGCGAACGACAGTGACAGCACAGGCAGATAAAATCCCGCCAGGCGTATGGCCGCAGCCACTAATGCCAGCCATTGCAAGCCGTTAAACAGTCGTAAAAGTTTCGGGCTTAAGTGCGCCAGTTGGAGAAAGTTTTTACTAAATTGCAAAGCAAAAAACACAAATACCAAGTAGCTAAGGTGAAATCCCTCGTTGTGCCAGTATACGGCCTTGGGCCACAGCCACTGAAACCCCAAACCGTTGAGTGGCAGCCACATCAGTGCCGTGGCGAGTAAAAACAACGCATAGTAGAGCGCGTTGAGCTGGCGCAACATAACGGAGAATACCAGCGACATAATCACTAAAATTGCTAGTGCGCCGTAGAATAATCCCAGGGCGGTGTAATCGCGCTGCTGCAGCTGGCGAAACTCGCGCTCATTAAGTAGGCGAAACCCCAGCGTGACTGAATCCGGTTTTTGGTTATAGGCTTGCACGTATACCTGAGTCTGGACTCTAGCGGGCAGCTCTATGGGTGCCACCAGGGTGCGGTGATCGATTGCGCGAGAGGCAAAGGGCTGGCGGTCCGACAGTTCGATAGACGTAAGCGAACCATCCGCCGCAGGATAGATTACATTGAGGTTATCTAAATAGCTGGTTTGGCTTACCAAAAAACGCACTTGCGGGCGCTCTGTCGGGTTGGCAAGAGTAAAGCGAATCCAATAATCCCGGTTGCTAATGCCCTGGTTCATCTGAGCAGCGCTAAAGCTTTGCCATTGCGCGGAGCTTTCGGCCTGCTCCAGATTCAATCGCCTTTCTGAGATCAGATACTCAGCATTGAGCTCGGCCAAGCTCTGCGCCGCCTGCCCCATACTGCTGGCAATCAGCATGGCCAGCAGGAAAACAGTTGCAGCTGGCCACCGGGTAAGCTGAAAGCCGTGAAGTGTTAAGTATCGCACTTTGTTAGTCATTTGGGCGGAAAAATTCCCTTAAGTATAAACATAGACCCACACTCAGTGGCTATAAATGCTATAAGTCCAGACGAACAATGATGGAGATCTTATTATGGCTAATTATTGGTTAACCAGTGGCCTGCTGGCGCTTTTACTCAGTGGTTGCAGCCCGGAGCAACCACAGCAGACAGAATCCGTTTCCAGCAAGGGCTTGGCAGCGGCCGAAGAAAAAACGTCTAGCTATGGACCCGAGAGCTGGAAAGATATTATCCCAGCCTCATGCAGCCATTTTTTTGATGGTTGCAATACCTGCACTCGCGCCCCGGATGCAGAGGTGGCCGCCTGTACTCGCAAAGCCTGTATGGCCTATAAAAAACCGCGCTGCCTGGACAACGAAACGGCTGCGGCCGAATATCAGCAGACGGATTACCAGTGCCAGGGCGGCGAGTCGTTTAAAGTGTTTCGCGGTGAATATCGCGCCGGTGACATGCGGGTAAAACTGGAGGAGGATGAAATTTGGCTCTCGGATACGCAAACGCGCACCGCGCACCGAATGCAAAAAGTGCCCAGCGCTTCGGGAGAGAAGTACAGTGACGGCAGTATTACATTTTGGGCTAAAGGGGCAGAGGCAATTGTGCAACAAGACGACAAAGTTTTGTACAAAGCTTGTACTCCCAGTGCTAATTAGGGTTGTTGCTTTAATCCGTCGTATTGCGCCTGTATGATTTTAGTGCTCAGGTAAGTTTTTTGTTTACATTTTCAAGGGAAAAGGAAACACGATGAAAATTCAACTAGCGGCTACAGGCGCTTTGTGCGCATGGGCATGTTTCTCTGCGACTGTCATGGCAGCTGAAGAAGGGGAGGTTCAGGATATGTCGGACCCGCTTGCCATTTACACTCAGGTGGGGGCGGGCATTACCGATAAAGGCCTAAACCTCAAAGTGGGTCAGTCCTATGATACCGGTAGCCCCACGACAGCGGGCATGAATTTGATTGAAGTAAAGGGAATTTACGGTGATGCATTGGGGTGGCGAGATGAAGATATCACCACCGATTCTGTCGATTCATTTCGCTTTCGTAATTTTACCGTGGATGTGACTAAAGGCCGTGGTAAACAAATAGACGCTACGGTTAACTTAAAGCAGAACCTGGTGGCGGAAAAGTCGGCTGATATTTCTTACGGTATTATGCAGGCTCTGCCCAAAATGGGACCGGTTAATTTATACCCTCTGGTGGGCGCTGGTGTATCCATGGGGGAGAACGCAATAGAAGACGATGGCTCTATCGATAGCGGCTATTCGATTATGGGTTTCTACGGTTTGGCCGGTATGTATGCCAAACTCGCCATTACCGATAAAATTTGGATTAACTACAACCCGTTTTGGTTAACGACCATCACAGGTTCTGACAATTACGAAGACAACTACTACGGCCGCGACAATGGCGATATTCTCACCCACGAGTTCGCGCTCAGTTATCAAATTACCCCGCGTTTTAATGTTCGCTATTTCGCCAATTGGAACGAGAATGTCGACTTTGACGATGGTGATCAACGGATCGAGTTTAACTACCAGCTTTAATTTGGAATGAGCCGAATCAAAGGTGTTTTACCCACAAAAAAGCCCCGGATGTCCGGGGCTTTTTTGTGTTACATGGCGAATTAATTACGCGGTACGGTAGCTTCCAAATTATCCAAACGTTCCATAGCATCTTTCATTTCAAAGGTTTTGTAGCTGATATTGCTCATGCTCAAGCTGGAACCTTTTTGGAAGGGATACTCAGGAATGGTTTTCAGGAACTTAGCCACTTGCATCTGAATGGGTACGAAAATCCACATGGTGTTTTCCGCGTACCATTTTAAGTACATCTCCGACTCCAGCGCACCTTTCTGGTAGGGGTCTGCACGCAGGTTAATCACCAGCGGCCAGGCGGGAGTTTCGCGGGTGGCAGTGTTAATGCCTCCTGACAAAGTGGCGAAATGCACTTTCCAGTCTTCATAGCGCACGGCGTTTAGCTCACCGGTAGCACCGAAGTAGAAAATCTCTTTACGAGGGGCCTCAGCTTCGCCTTTAAAATAGGGCAAAAAGTTGTAGCCGTCGGGGTGGATTTTCCATTTTTTGCCATTAGCGCGGTAGCCTTTTTTCAGCTTGTTCACCAAATCTGGCTCGCCAGCGGCGGCGGCGAAGGTAGGCATCCAGTCTTCGTGAGAGATAATGTCGTTGATTTTGGTGTTAGGTTTGATCACGCCAGGCCAGCGAACAACCAGAGGAATGCGGTGACCGCCTTCCCAGGTGGTGCCTTTCTCGCCGTGGAAGGGGGTGGTGCCGCCGTCCGGCCAGCTGATGGTTTCGGCACCGTTATCGGTGGAGTACATCACAATGGTGTTGTCGGCAATTTTCAACTCATCGAGCTTGTCCAATAAAACCCCGACAGTTTTGTCGTGTTCAACCATGCCGTCTGGGTACAGGCCAATGCCGGTCGTGCCCTGAGACTCTGGCTTGAGATGAGTCCACACGTGCATGCGGGTGGTGTTCATCCACACGAAGAAAGGCTTGTCTTGTTTTACCGCGCGATCAATGAAGTCCAAAGCAGCGGATAAGAACTCGTCGTCCGCAGTTTCCATACGTTTTTTGGTCAGGGGCCCAGTGTCTTCAATTTTACCGTCGGCCGTTGAGCGCAGTACGCCCCGTGGGCCAAACTTTTTACGGAACTCTGGGTCTTTGGGGTAGTAGTAGCTTTCTGGCTCTTCTTCGGCATTCAGGTGGTACAGATTACCGAAAAATTCATCAAAACCGTGATTGGTTGGCAGGTGTTTATCTTGATCACCTAGGTGGTTCTTACCGAACTGGCCAGTAGTGTAGCCCTGCTCTTTGAGAATGTCGCCAATGGTGGGAGTCCAGTCCGGAATACCGTGATCGGACCCAGGCATGCCGATGGTGAGCAGGCCAGTACGGAATGGGTGTTGCCCCAGAATGAACGACGCTCGGCCAGCGGTGCATGACTGTTGCGCGTAGGCATCAGTAAACATAGCGCCTTCGTTGGCAATACGGTCAATGTTGGGGGTTTGGTAGCCCATAATGCCGTGGTTATAGGCACTGATGTTATGAACACCGATATCATCACCCCAGATCACCAAGATGTTAGGTTTATCGGCAGCTTGAGTGGCGGCGGATGCACCGAGACTGAGCGCGGTCAAAGCAACAAGCTTTTTCCACTGTGCTTTAAATGTAAACACGATCTAACTCCTTTAGCTATGGCAGGTTGGCAGATTAATGCGCAAACACGGTTTGCTATTTGAATCAGCCTTTATCTATAACAAGAGGTGAGCCCGAATGAACGGCTGAATCTCGTCCTAGAAGTTCTGAGTATATAACTTAAATTATTGCTTGCCCAAGGCATGCGCTACTTTTTTATGTGTCATAACAATGTCATGAAGGCGAGGTCTCGCAAGGCCATAAAGTTGTTAGCCAGCGGAGCCGCTATTTTTATACCGGTAAGCTGTGCCAGAATACACCTATCGTAATAAGCAAGTAGTAATGTGGGGCTGAGGGTGGCGTTAGGACGACTGAAAAATAAGTGGCGCAGCAAAAAAGTGGTTGTTTTGCTAACCGCTATAACGGGTATGGTGAGTTTGTGTGGCTATGGCTTTAGCTATGGTTACAGTGGTGGAGCTAAGCCTAAAGCTGAATGCGCTAGCTGCCACCAACAGCAAGTCAAAGACTGGCAGAGTTCGCATCACTTTCACGCTATGGAACCTGCCACCCCAAACAGGGCTTTGGGTAATTTTGATAATCAGTCTTTAGCTTATCTGGAACAAACCGCTACTTTTACTCAGCGTGACAACACACTTTTTATCACCATGCCGGGCTTGGATGGCAAACAGCAGACCTTCCCGGTAGCGTACACCTTTGGTTATGAACCTTTGCAGCAATACATGTTTGATGCGGGCAAAGGAAAATTTCAGTTTTTCCCCTTCGCTTGGGACAGTCGCCCCAAAGAGCAGGGGGGGCAGCGCTGGTTTGTGTTACACCCAGAGCAAACACCGAGCGACGAGTTTCACTGGTCCAATATGGGGCAGAACTGGAACCAGATGTGTGCCGATTGCCACTCGACGGATTTTCGCAAAGGCTTTGACGTGGCAACCCAATCCTATAACTCCATTTATTCAGCGGTTAACGTCAGTTGCGCCGCCTGTCATGGCAGCGCCGAGAACCACCTAAAGTGGGCGGCTGGCGACGAGTCCATCGCAAATAAGGGCTACAGCTCTTATATAGGCACAAAAACGCCTATGTTCCGCGAGAATGATCAGGGGCTGATGCAGGCTATTGCTGAAATTAAGCCCAGTCAGCAAGTGCAGGTATGCGCCAGTTGTCATTCGCGTCGAGCGGCCTTTTCGGACAGTAAAGCTCCTGATGACTACCATCACACTTATCAGCCAGCCCTGATTACGGAAGGCTTGTATCACGCTGATGGCCAGATTTGGGATGAGGATTACGTGTGGGGATCGTTCACGCAAAGCAAAATGTACGAGGCCGGAGTGACGTGTACCAACTGCCATAACCCTCACTCTGGACAGTTAAAGCTGCCCGGCAATCAGGTGTGCACTCAATGTCATACTCAAGCGACGTATGATGACCGTAGCCACCATGGGCATCCGGCGGGTGCTGTAGGCAGCGCTTGCGTTGACTGCCACATGCCCAGCACAACGTATATGCAGATTGACCCACGGCGTGACCACAGTTTTAAAGTTCCCCGCCCGGATTTAAGTCAGTCGCTGAAAATACCCAACGCCTGTAACAGTTGCCATGAGGATAAAACGGCCAAGTGGGCCGAGGAGCAAATTCGTCAGTGGCACCCGGACAGTACGCGGATGGGAAGTGAGCATTTCGCTACGGCTTTTCATAAAGGTGATACCGGGGCCAGTGACGCCGGACAAGAGTTGACCAAAATCGCACAGGACTCGCGTTACCCAGATATCATTCGTGCATCGGCTTTGTACCGCATGGCACAGACGCCAGGTCGCAATGCGGTGGTAGCCATAGCCCGGTCGGTACGTGATAAAGACCCGCTTAAACGGCAGGCGGCTATTACCGCAGCGGCTAATTATCCCGATCCCGATAAATGGCGCATGCTGAGTCCCTTGCTCAATGACGAGCATTTACCCATTCGCGCAGAGGCCGCTCGTGCGCTGGCCCGTATGTTAGTGCAGCCCCCGGAAACGGCATTAAATGACAGCGATAAAGCGCGATTAAAAAAGGCGCTGGAAGAATATCGTGAGGTGCAGGCCTACCAGTCTGATCGTGGCTTCTCGCACACCAACCTGGGTAATTTAGAGCATGAGTTGGGACGGGCAAAAAGCGCTGAAAACCACTATCGAAAGGCCATTGAAATTGAACCGATATTTATGCCCGCCTACGTTAATTTGGCGGATGTATACCGGCTGCGCCAAAATGAAACTAAAGCCCAAGAAGTACTCAAGCAAGCGCTTGCGGTAAATGGCAACGCCTCTACGGTGCGCTATGCACTCGCCATGAGCTATATTCGCCAAGGTGAAAAACAAAAAGCTTTACCTGAGTTGCAAGCGGCGGCCAGCGCTTCTGACACCAGCGCTAACTTTATTTACACCTACGGCTTGTTACTACAAGATATGGGGCGTATATCAGATGCGGTGATGCAAATGCAAAAGGCGTATCAACTGCAGCCTGGCAACCCTGACATTAGTTACACCATGTCAGGTCTGTATGCACAGCTGAAACAATACGATCGCGCATTATTCTACGCTAAAAAGCTAAACTCGCTGGTGCCTGGTAATCCGCAAATTCAGCAGATGGTGCGGGAACTGGAACAGTATCAAAAGGATTGAGGGTGAAAGAGTCGGTATGAACACACTGGAGCAAATCAAGGCGCTAAAAAAACGCATCGCGGCCAGCATTATTGGCCAGGAAGAAGTTGTCGACCGTTTGCTGATTGGCTTACTGGCCAATGGTAACTTACTGCTTGAGGGGCTACCGGGGCTGGCGAAAACGCGAGCCATTAAAGCCCTAGCAAAAAATATGGTAAGCGAGTTCAGCCGGGTGCAGTTTACTCCCGACTTGCTGCCGTCTGATATTACCGGCTCGGAAGTCTTTCATCAGACACCCGATGGCGGCGAATTTCACTTTGACCCCGGCCCCATTTTCGCCAACATTGTATTAGCCGATGAAATTAACCGCGCCCCGGCTAAGGTACAGTCAGCGCTGTTGGAAGCCATGGAAGAGCGGCAGATAACGGTTAATGGTAAAAGCCACGCCATGGAGCCGTTGTTTATGGTGCTGGCCACGCAAAACCCGGTGGAGCAGGAGGGGACTTACCCCTTACCCGAGGCGCAGCTGGATCGCTTTTTAATGAAAATCAACATCGAGTACCCGACGGTCGAAGATGAAGTCAAAGTGATTGAGTTGGTGCGTCTTGAAGAGCAGCAGACTCAGGGTGCTAAACCGCACAGCGAAAATCCGCGAACCGAGCAAAGCGTTATCTTTACGGCCCGCCAAGAAATAGCCCAGATTAGTGTAGATCCCGCTATGGCTCGATATATGGCAGACCTGGTTTATGCCACTCGAACTCCTGAAAAATACGACACCGAACTGGCAAGCTGGATAGATATCGGTGTCTCACCTCGCGCGTCCATCTCGCTGGATAAATGCGCCCGCACCCAGGCTTGGTTAAATGGTCGAACGGATGTACTCCCCGAAGATATTCGCGCTATTGCCAAAGACGTTATGCGCCACCGTATCGCCCTCAGTTATCAAGCCCAGGGGGCTGGTCTGGATGCCGATGCCGTAATTGATAAAATTATCGAGCTGGTTGCATTACCTTAGGGGGCGACATGTCGACAACCCCAAAAGTGACTGCTGAGCTTGACCCAAGAATTTATACAGACTTTGCACATTTAAAAAGTTTGCAAAGACATGCTCGCAAACTCCATTTTCTGCCCCGTCACAACAGTAAAAGCATTCTCTCCGGTAGGCACGGATCGCGTATGCGTGGGCGAGGCTTAAGTTTCGAAGAGCTGCGTGATTATCGCGTCGGTGATGATATCCGTACCATGGACTGGCGTGTCACCGCCCGTACAGGTAAGCCCCATGTGCGTGTGTATGCAGAAGAAAAAGATCGCTCGGCGCTGCTTATTGTGGATCAGCGAATGAGCATGTTTTTTGGCTCCGAGCACAACATGAAATCTGTTACTGCAAGCGAGGCCGCTGCGCTCTGTGCTTACGGTATTTTTGAACGTGGTGACCGAGTAGGCGCGGTACTGTTTAACGACAACGAAGTACATGCGTATAAGCCCAGTAAAAGGGCTCGCTCGTTAGAGCAAATAATTCGCGCGCTGGCTGAATGCAATCTCGCCCTTAATTGTGATGAGCCGGCCGCTAAGCCCATGCACTTGAACCTGCCGCTTAAAACAGCCGCGGAACTGGCCGGTCACGACCAGTTGATTATCGTGATCAGTGACTTTGATGAGATTGACGCTCAAACAGAAAACTATCTCGGCCAGCTGAGTGCGCACAATGATGTCGTATTAGTGCAAGTGGTTGATCCCATGGCGCGCGCTCTGCCAGAAAATATGCAAATGGTTGTCAGCGATGGCCGTTTACAAATGACTTTAGATACCAGTCACCGCCAGACTCACGCCAAATTGCAAAGTAGCTTCACCGAGCGAGTAGAGAAAATTGGCCACTGGCGCGAGCGAATAAACCTGTCTGTGATGGAGTTAAGCACCGCAGGCGATACTTTTATGCAGATGGCCGAAGCGCTGGCGGTGCGGAGGTAAGTCATGGGTGATAACGCCACCGATAACAGTGATCTGGAAGGACTGGAGATTTACCAGCTGTTTGAGTTAATGCAACCGCTGGAAGCCGCCGATCCGATATCTATGATTCCTCAGGGGCCTGGCTGGTGGGTATTAATGGGCCTGATATTGTTGTTGCTGGGTTTACTGTTAGGCTGGCGCTATTACCGCCGTTATCAAAATCGCTATCGCCTCTATGCGATTGCCGAGATTAACGCTTTGGGTGATGATTACAACCCTCTCGAAATCAGCGCGATTCTTAAACGCTGTCTGCTGAGTCATACGCCGCGTACAGAAGTGGCGGCTTTGACGGGCGAGCCATGGTGTGAATATTTAAATGCTCGGGTGGATAACCGGGTAACGTTTACTGACTTCTACCTCTTACGCAAAAGCCACAATTTTGATCGTGCAGCACTTAAGCGACAGGCGATTTACTGGTTAGAAAATTATACGGTGGCTACATGATCGTATTTAAGCACTTGTGGCTTCTCGCTCTGTTGCCTATTCCGTTGTTGGCTTATTTTTTGTTGCCAGCCCTGCGCCAGCGTGCGCTTGCGATCCGAATTCCATTTTTTAATCTGGCAGCCGAAGTGTCAGGTGCGAGAGTTGGGGCTGGCAGTCAAGTGTTTACTAAGCCGCTGTGGGATCTTATCGCCGGGTTATTAATGTGGGTGCTTTTGGTATTGGCACTCGCCGAGCCGGTAAAACTGGGCGAGCCTATTCAGGAAAAAGTGATCAGTCGCGATATTATGCTGGCAATTGATTTATCCGGCTCGATGGGAGAAAAAGATTTTCCCGATACCAATGGCGAAACAATCCAGCGCTTGCAGGCAGTTAAAAACGTGGTATCGCAATACATCAGCGACCGCAGTGAAGACCGTATAGGTTTAATCGTATTTGGTACCCGCGCTTATATACAGGTGCCCTTTACTCAGGACTTGGCCAGCGCTGAAGAAATTCTGCGAGAGTCCTCTGTATCAATAGCCGGGCCGCATACCGCTATTGGGGATGCTATAGGGCTGGCCATTAAACATTTTGAGTCCTCAAAGGTAAAAGATCGGGTGTTAATTCTACTTACCGATGGTGCCGATACTGGTTCGCGAATGTCACCTTTAAATGCCGCCCATATTGCGGCAGAAGACGGAGTTAAAATATTTACCATTGGTATTGGCGATGAGCATGGAGAGGGACAGTATCGGGTGGACTTTGATACCTTGCGAAAAATTGCCGAGATCACAGGGGCGGCATTTTACTCGGCTCAAGATTCAAACGCTCTGAGCCAGGTCTATACCGAAATCGATAAAATCGCCGCGACCACCAGTGAAAAGCCCATACAGCGCAGCGAGCAGGCGCTGTTAGTTTACCCGCTGGTGGCGGCACTTGGGCTTTTAATCCTGTCCTTTATCATCAGTGTTATCCGTGTGTTGCTGATGGAGCGCCGCCATGTTTGATTTTCATTTTTTGCGCCCCGAGCTCTTACTGAGCTTGCCTGTGCTGGCCCTGCTTTATTGGATGCTGCGTAGGCGTTTAGTAAGCAAAGCCAATTGGCAGGAGCATATCCCCGCGCATTTGGTTAAAGCATTAACTCCTCGTCAAACCTTGCGGGATAAATTTAAACCGGTTGATCTGGTTGCCGTTCTCTCCTTGTTATTGGTGATCGCGGCAGCCGGTCCAGCATGGTATAAAACGGTGGATGATCAACAGCAGTCACCTCCTATTGTATTGGTCTTAAAGCTGGGGAAAACCATGCTGGCCAACGATATCCAACCGAATCGGTTGACCCGTGCAAAACAAAAAATAACCGACTTACTCTCGTTTCGTGCCGGGGCAAAAACCGCATTAATTGTCTATGCCGATAGCAGTCACAAAGTGCTGCCAATGACCGAAGACAATCGCGTATTTCAGCCCTTTGTAGAGGCGCTGAGCCCCGACCTTATGCCCAACAACGATTCGCTGGGCGCGGACGACGCGGCTGCCGCCATCGCTCTGGCCACACAGGAAGTCGATCGTGCGGGTGAGGGGGTAGTGGTGCTGATGGCTGATAACCTGCAGCCGGGCGAAGTGGAAAAATTAAAGCAGAGCCAGACGCCGTTCATTTGGTGGCAATTTGCCACTGAAGAAGGAGGCGTTATTGTCAACGAGAGTGGCGCCTACCAGAGCGATGAGCGAGGACGGTCGTTAACTTTTGGGTTGAATCCCACCATCGTCGCAGAACTGCCCCACGTTATTACTCAGAAAGTTACTTTGAATAATCAGGATTTATTGGCTTTGGATAAGTCAGTGGGTGAGTTACAGCGTCGTGCCCTGCGTGAGAATTCCGACGCTCCCTATAAGGACATGGCCTGGTATTTTATCTGGCCGGTACTGGTGCTAATGGCGCTGTGGTTCCGCAAAGGGTTTACCTCCACTGGCGCTCAGGTTGGATCGCGCGGTGCGGCCCCGGTGTTGGTGGCAGTGTTTATCGGCTTTACCGTGCAGCCGCAAACAGCGCGCGCCGATGTTCTGGATTGGTTTGTTACGCCCGATCAACAAGGCTATTGGCATTATCAGCAGAATCATTTTGAACGGGCGGCGCAAGTATTTGACGACCCCATGTGGAAAGCTACCGCGCTTTATGAAGAGGGTAAATACAGTCAGGCCGCAAACTTATTTGCCACAATTGGCAGCCTTGAAGCTATGTACAACCGAGCCAATGCGTTGCTAAAAGGGCATCAATACTATGAGGCTGTCGCCGCTTATCAGCAGGTGCTAAAAGAAAATCCCGAGTTTGCCAAAGCAGAGCGTAATCTTGCGATTACCCAGGCTATTATTCAGGAGCTGATTGACGCCGGAGATAATATCGATTTAGAGCAAAGTGTATCGTTGGAAGTAGACGATAAAAAAGCCGCACCCGAAAAAGAAGGCGGTAAAACTCAAGAGTACCAAGTAGGGGATACATTATCGGAAGACGCGCGAGAGCAGTGGATGCGCAGCGTAGATTCGGATATGAGTGATTTTCTCTCGGCTCAGTTTGCCAATGAGGTAAACAGCCCGGGAGGTGGTCGTGAATAAAATGATAGTTGTTTTGGTGTTGTGCTTTATTTCCTGGTCGGTTGTGGCTGAGCCAAGAATAACCTCAGCAGTTAGTGATGAGCAGGTAATGGTGGGGCAAATAAACACATTATCGGTCAAAATTCTGGTACCCACATGGTTTACTAAGCCGGTGTATTTTGACGAGGTTGAGGCGGTGAATATTATCAGCCTTACCACCAATAAAAGCTCTTACCCTGTATCAGAGCGCGTCAACGGCGAAACCTGGTCCGGCATTGTCAAAGATTACACGGTGGTGCCTATGGCGGCCGGTAGTTTTACGTTAAATTTTACGCCTTTAACGCTGCACTTTAGTGGTGAAAATGGCGCATCGCAAAGCATTGAAGTTACGCCTCCGCCGGTTACCTTTAATGCCTTTATACCGCCAGAGGCGCGGAATTTGGAACCATTAATCATTGCCGATGATGTTGATCTGCAGCAATCATTTACGGCGCAAGATCAGTTAACAGTAGGTGACAGTGTAAGCCGCTCGCTGATTGCTCGAGTCAGTGGCAGCTCGTCCTTGTTTTTACCGCCGTTATTACAAGCGTTCGAAGGTGACACCGTTTCATCCTATCAGCGAAGCCCGGTGAGTAAGGATGAAGTAGATGATGGACAGGTTAACGGTGTGCGCACCGAGCAGCAGGATGTGTTGATTAAAAAGTCGGGAGAGATGGTTTTTGCTGACATCTCACTGCGTTATTATCAGCCCAGCTCGGGCGAGATGATAGAGGTCACAGCTGAGGGGCGAGTGTTTGAGATCGCCAAGTCGCCCGCTACAGCGGCGGAAAAAATGATTTACCTATTGCTGGCGATGTTTGGGTTGCTGATTTTTGCGCTATTGATTCGCTGGCTGAGGCAGCGCTATAAAAAGTATCAGCAAACCGAGCCTGCACGTTTTCGTCGGGCGCGCGAGGCTCTGGTAAAACCCGCTCGAGGCTGTGAAGCAGCTTTACATGAGTGGCACAATAGTTGGCCTGCTGAGTTACGTCATCAAACTTCGCGGCAAAAAGAATACAGCGCGCTTATGCTGGCATTAGAGGCGCGAATTTATCTTCCGAAATCTCAAGTTGGAACAACCAGCGAGATGGTAGAGCAGCTAAACGCTTATCGCCATGCGCTGCAACAAATGCAGAGTAGCAAGCGCACAAAGTTGCAACCGCTTAACCCTTAGCCGCGTTAGCCTTGGCGAATTGCCTAGGTGCGCAGTGACGTCAGCTGCTCATCCAATTGTTGCATAATAGTTTCCAGTTCAATGCCCGCTTGATCGGATTCGGTCGTCATGCTTGCAAGACGGTTTGCGGCGTCGCCGATAATCGTTAAGTTTCGGCTGATTTCTTCACTGACTGCACTTTGCTCTTCTGCAGCGGTTGCCACTTGGGTAATGTTGTCTGCAATGGCGTTAACGTCTTCAACCACTGTTTTAAGAGATTCGTAAGAAGCCTGAGTGTTGAGTTTTGTATCTTCGGCTTTCTCATTGCTGCTGGCAATGATCGCTACTGAACGAGCTACCCCCTCTTTGAGATTGGATATTAAATCGTTAATTTCATTGGTGCTGTCTTGGGTTTTACTGGCGAGACTACGGACTTCATCGGCAACCACAGCAAAACCACGGCCCTGCTCGCCAGCGCGCGCGGCTTCAATAGCCGCATTCAGGGCGAGTAGGTTGGTCTGCTCTGCAATGGCCCGGATAACGTCAAGAATACGGTTTATGTCTTCGGTACGGTTTGATACGTCGCGAATGCTATCGCTGGCAGACAGCATGTCTTGAGTTAGCGCTTCGACTTGGGTGACCGAGCTGGCCAGCGATTCACGAGAATTGATAACGGTATCCAGCGAACGCGTTGCATTGCTGGCTACGTCCGCTGCTAGCTGAGATACGCTGGAGGCTGTTTGCGACATTTCATTGGTAGCAGTGACGACGCTGTCAATTTCTTTTTGTTGCTCTCCCGTAGCTTCAGCCGCCCGCGCATTAATGGTCTTGAACTGAATGGCTGAGTTTTTAGCACTTGCGCCAATGTTTTTTAGCTCAAGCACCATGTGCCGTAGTTTGGTAATGAAGGCGTTAAACCCCTGGCTTAACGACATCAGCTCTGCGTGGGTTTGTATTTCAATACTGCGGCTCAGGTCGCCTTCTTGACTGGCGAGGTTGTGCACACGTTCATCGAGCTGGCGGATAGGGCTGACAATAGAGCGCACTAAAAAGAGCAATACAAACATGATAACCGCAGTGCTGAGCAGGGCAATAATAATCTCGGTACGTAAAAGTGAGGCAAGGTTATCATCAATGGTTTTCGTCAGTGCTGCGGTAGAGGCGAGAACCACTTGGTCGGGTAACTCAAGAAGCAATGACCAAGTGGTACCAGAGGACGTAATCGTTAACGCAGATGAGACGTAATAAATTCCATCCTTATGTAAAAACTGATGGCGCTCTTGGTGAAGGCTCAGCAGTTGTCCGTTCAAGGTGTCACGCGCTTCTTTGAGTGGTCGGGTGAGGTGCTTGGTGTATTCACTGGAGCCGACAATTAACCCTTTTTCGCTGAGCAGGGTGACGCGGCTTTGGCCTTGATACAGCTCTTTTTGTAATTGATCAATTAATCGTTGAATAATGGGCAGGTTGATATCGATTCCAACCACTCCGCGAAAACTTCCTTGGGCGATTATAGGGCTGGTAAGACTGGTCATCAGCTCACTGTAGCCATCCCGTATTTCGTAAAAATAGGGCTCGAGCATGCAGGCATTATTTGTATCCTTTGAGCATAAAAACCATTCGGCTTCGCGTTGGCCGAACTCATCAGTATCTTGCAGATATTTTTCACTGGAGTCGACCACCCGTTCTTGAACCAGTTGATCATTTTTGTCACGAATCCAATAAATCTCTAAACCACCGGTATCGGGAACGGTATGTAAAGCATCGGTGTTCAGGTAATCGCTATCTGAGCTGTCGTAAGCATTGGCTTCAAATTGCGCGTATAGAGCGCTGATATCAGGATGGCTGCGCAGTGTTTCGGCCACTAACTGGTTGAGTTGGGAGCGACTTAAGGGCTCGGTGGTTGACTCGGTCTCCGCAACATTGGCCGCCAGGCTGTTAGCCAGTGTATCGGAAACTCTAAACACACCATTGAGATAACCTGATATCGAGTTTCCTAAACTAGAGGCTTCGCTTTGCAGGCGGCCGAGTACCTCCTTCTCCATTGTCTTCTGTGTTTGCTCAACAAGCTGTGATTTCATGCCGTTGAGACTGTAGGCCAGTTGAGCGACTAACATCACTAGCAAGAGGACAAACGCGATGGCAATCACGCTCAGCAATTTCGTTTTTAGTGAGCGGAACATGTTTTTCTCCGGGAACCCTTAAAGCATATTCAGTTATCGGGAGTCTTCTGGAAAAATTGAGAAAAATTTCTATTTTGGGTTAATTTGTTAACCTCGGGGCCAGATGAGCTTCTAGATAATGAACCAGCAGTCGAACTTTGGGGGACAGTCGTCGGCTGGGCGGGTAAAGCGCCCAAATGCCTTCTTGTCCAGGAGCATAATTTTGTAATAACGGAATCAATAACCCCTGTGCTAACTCACTTTGCAGGTAATAATCAGGAAGTTGGATAAGCCCTAACCCTTTTAACGCAGCATCGACCAGACTGGGGCCACTATTGCAGCGTAAATTGCCATTAACACGAACCGTGCGCGCGCGCCCGTTCTCGCTAAACCGCCAATAGTCTAAAGTGCCCAGAAGGCAGTTGTGCTGCGAGAGTTCTTCCAGGCTGTAAGGTTGTCCGGCACGGGCTAAATAGTCGGGCGCGGCACAGACGATAGGCGTTCTTTCGCATAGCTTGCGGGCAATTACGCGGCTGTCCTCTAGGGGGCCAAGTCGAAGGGCCAGGTCGAGTCCCTCGTCCATTAAGTCCAGGCGCTGGTTGGTGAGCCGCAGATCGATACGAAGCTTAGGGTGTTGACAGGCAAAGTCATTGATCAGCGGGGCGACGTACTGCTCGCCAAATGACACCGGGGCGGTCATTCTCAATGCCCCGGTGGGGCTGGATTGTAAGTCATCAAGGGCATTCTCGGCACCGGCCAAGGCATCGAGTATTTGGCGGCAGTGCTGGTAAAACACCTGGCCCTCTTCTGTTAAACCCACTTTGCGAGTTGTGCGGTTGAGCAGGCGTGTATTCATGCGGGCCTCGCGAGCTTTTATTTGGCGGCTGACTTGGGCGATAGACATGCCCAGCTTATCGGCGGCCGCGGTAAAACTGCCGCTCTCCGTTACCGCTACAAACTCTTCGATGCCATCCCAAGTGCCCATATATTATTACCCGTGTGTAAAAATGTTTTGCTGTATGTGGCTATTATTACTTTGCTGTAGGTAATTACAATAGTGGTTTTCGATGAATGAGTGGAGAACAAGATGATTAAGTCCCGTGCAGCCGTGGCCTGGGGGCCAGGAAAGCCTTTAAGCATTGAAGTTGTCGATGTGATGCCGCCCAAGGCCGGTGAAGTATTGATACGAGTAGTCGCAAGTGGTGTGTGTCACACCGACGCCTTTACGTTGTCGGGCGATGATCCAGAGGGTAACTGGCCCGCGATTTTAGGTCATGAGGGAGGCGGTATTGTCGAGCAAGTGGGCGAGGGTGTGACCAGTGTGCAGGTGGGGGACCATGTGATTCCTCTTTACACCCCCGAATGTGGCGAATGTAAATTCTGTACCTCTGGGAAAACCAACTTGTGCCAAAAAATTCGCGAAACTCAAGGCAAGGGTTTAATGCCGGACGGTACCACCCGCTTTTATAAAGATGGCGAACCTATTTATCACTATATGGGTTGTTCGACGTTCTCGGAATACACGGTATTACCCGAAATATCGCTGGCCAAAGTAAACAAATCGGCGCCTTTAGAAGAGGTGTGCCTGCTCGGCTGCGGTGTCACCACAGGCATGGGCGCTGTGCTTAATACAGCCAAAGTGCAGAAAGGAGACTCTGTCGCCATTTTTGGTTTGGGCGGTATTGGTCTGTCGGCCATTATTGGCGCGACCATGGCCGGTGCGGGCCGTATTCTGGCAATAGACCTCAACGAGAAGAAATTTGAGTTGGCCAAGCAGCTGGGCGCCACTGATTGCATAAATCCGAAAGATTACGACAAGCCTATTCAGGAAGTGATTGTCGAGCTAACCGATGGCGGTGTGGATTTCTCCTTTGAATGTATCGGCAATGTGGATGTGATGCGTTCAGCGCTGGAGTGCTGTCATAAAGGGTGGGGCGAGTCGGTCATTATTGGCGTTGCCGGCGCCGGGCAGGAAATCAGCACGCGGCCTTTCCAGTTGGTAACCGGAAGAGTCTGGCGCGGTACAGCATTTGGTGGGGTAAAAGGTCGCACAGAGCTGCCGGGTATTGTTGAGGATTACCTCGCGGGTAAATTTAAGCTCAGCGACTTCATTACTCACACTATGCCATTGGATGATATCAACGAAGCCTTTGACCTAATGCACGAAGGTGAGAGCATTCGTAGCGTCATTCACTTTCAGCAGGAGGCGAAATGAGTATAGAGGCCATTAGCAGTAATAAATGTTTCGGTGGCTGGCACAAGCGCTATGCCCATAAGTCCGAAGTACTTAATTGCAACATGGAATTTGCCATTTACTTACCGCCTGTGGTGTCCGAAGGTAAAAGTGTGCCCGTGGTCTATTGGTTGTCTGGGCTTACCTGTACCGACGAGAATTTTATGCAGAAGGCGGGGGCACAGCGTGTGGCTGCTGAGCTGGGGATCGCCATAGTCGCACCCGATACGAGCCCCAGAGGGGATGGCGTGCCTGATGATACTGAGGGGGCTTATGACTTCGGGTTAGGGGCAGGATTTTATTTGAACGCTACCCAGGAGCCTTGGGCTGCGCATTATCGAATGTACGATTATGTGGTGAATGAACTGCCGGACTTGGTTGAAAAATATTTTCCTGTAACAGGTAAGCGTGCCATTAGTGGACACTCAATGGGGGGGCATGGGGCCTTGACGGTTGCTCTTAAAAACCCTCAGCGCTATAGCTCTGTTACGGCTTTTAGCCCCATTAGTAATCCAATGGAGTGCCCTTGGGGTAAGAAGGCTTTTACACATTATTTGGGTAATGATACCCGGTTGTGGAAAGAGTATGACGCGAGTGAGCTGATGGCGGCGGGTGGAAGTGTTCCGGCTTTGGTTGATCAGGGCGAGAGTGATTCTTTTTTGACTGAGCAGCTAAAGCCTGATGCGTTAAAAAAATCAGCCGATAAGAGTGGTTATCCGCTAACTCTCAGGCTGCAGCCTGGATATGACCACAGCTATTATTTTATCGCCAGTTTTATTGAGGAGCATTTTCGGTTTCATATAAGCCATTTGTAGTGTTGAATGCGGGCCGAACAATGTTTCGGCCTGCATTTTTGGCTTCGTATAATTGTTGGTCTGCCCGTTCAATCCAGTCATCCCAGGATTCGCCCTCTTTATGTTGGGCGCAGCCAAATGAGGCTGTAATACCTAATGTGCTTGCAATGCTCCCTCGCAGGGCCTCGGCTAGCTGGCAGGCTCCTGAAAGCTCTGTGTTGTTGAGAAGCAGGAGAAATTCTTCGCCGCCGTAGCGATACACATCATCACTTTCTGATCGCAGCCGACTTTTAATAAGTGTCGCCACAGATTGTAAAGTATTGTCTCCTGCCTCGTGGCCGTGTTGATCATTAATTATTTTAAAATGGTCTAGATCCATAAGAATAAGAGCGCTTGGTGAGAGCTCCTTTTTTTGTTGAGTGTAGCGAAGAACTTTCGGCGATTACCTACGCCGGTAAGAGCGTCCATATGGGCCCAATTATCTAATAATTGGTGTTGATCATCTGTTTTCCAGGCAAAAATTCCGGCAAATGCTGCTACCAGAGCAATGGATACCATTAAGTCAAAAAATTCCATCTGCTCGGGGAAGTGAGACGCTAATGGCAATAGCATAAAAAATAACACGACATTAATTATTATTGCTGCCCGCAAATTAAGCAGAAAAAAGTTCGCCAGAATAATTGGGTACATCCAATATATCATTGGCTGTGGGTTCAGGTAACTCATACCCAGCCCCGCCAAACTGTAGAAACTTGCGGCGATAATACTGGACGCCTCAGAGCGTCCGTAAATCAGGTGATAGCGAAACATACTCGCCACACCCAGAGTAATCACAGCATCAAGGCCCGCGATAACCCAATCACCTTTTAGCGCACGAATTATGGCAAAGGGGCCAATAGCCAGAACTGCGCAACCTGATAACAACGTCGCCATGGCGAGGCGAAAATCTTCTCGTAACTTTTTTAGCATAGAACAGGGCACCCTCGTTCGTGCCTGCCCGGAAGTGGAGTACTAAACATAGCAGTCATTCGCTGCTGCGACAATGATCAGCGAATGACTGAAAGTGGGTTAGGGGGTAATCTGGAAGATCACACTGATATGCTTTTCAAGCGTAATATGTTGAGGGGCAAAAAGCTCAAACCGCCCACCACCGCCGGCACGGTCATACTGTGCTTCGCTCATGGCAAACTTGGCCAAAGGCTGGCTGAAGTCTCCTGCTTGGCTGATGGCGTATACGCTGCTGATCTTTACGTCCAGGCCGTAGGCCATCTCTTGCGCGCGCCGTTTCGCATCTTTCGCTGCTTTGGCGGTCAATTCACGGGTGAGAGACTCTCGCTGAGTTACATCAAACTCGGCATTTAGGCGCTCGGTATTGGGCATGCGTAACAGTTCATTAACAATTGCTTCGTATTTCTCCAGACCGTTAATGTGAAGAATGAACCGTTGAGTGACTTCGTACCCTGTAATCTTTAGCAGCCCGCTTGCGGGGTCACGCTCGCGCCGAGTTTGTTTATCGATTGCCCAGGTTTCTATGTCTTTACGAGTTAAGCCCTTTTCTTTAACCAAACTCACGATATCAGAGGCTCGCTGTGTGACGACATCGACTGCTTGGTTGGCGTCATTCTCTGTTGCGCTTATTTGAAACTGAAGTGTGACCATGTCCGGAGCAACCTCGATTTTAGCTTCACCGGTGACGCTAATGTGAGGAAAGTCGGGCATTGATTGGGCAAGACTGGATCCAGAGGCCAGTATCAGTGATACGCTGAGTAAAAAATTGGCTAGTTTAATCATGTAGTCTCCTGAGTGACAGGGGTTGAGTAAAGTCTTAAAGGTTTAGTTTCCTGGTGTGGGTACATCTTTGGGTGACACTGACTCTTCTTGTGTTTTATCGAGGGCGAGTTCAACTTCTTGTTGCGTAGCTTCTGGCGCTTCCTGCTGCTGGTACTCAGCGGGGGTGAATGCCAGTTCGGTAAATAAAGCAAAATGATCTGAGCCGAAAGGTTTGAGACGAAACATTCGCACTAGAGAAAAGTGACTTGAGTGAAATACATGATCCAGTGGCCAGCGTAATAGTCTGTATTTGGCATGAAACGTGTTAAACATGCCCCGCCCAATCCTTGGGTCTAAGAGACGGCTGACGGTGCGGAAGGAGCGAGTTGTTTTAGACCAGGCTACATCGTTTAAATCGCCAGTGACAATGACAGGATTCTTCTGGTTTCGCAGCTTTTGAGCGACCACCAATAGCTCAGCGTCCCGTTCCGTTGATTCGCTGTTTTCAGTGGGGCTTGGTGGTGCGGGGTGAAGAAAATGGCAGCGAACCCTGTCCCCGCTGGCTAACTCTACCTGAGCATGCATTGAGGGCTTATCCTCTTCCACCAAATACTCGATGCTGGCGTCGTGTAATGGTAATCGTGAATAGAGGTGCATTCCATAAAGATTATCTAAAGGACATTTGAGAGTATAAGGGTATTCTGGCTGCAAAGCGTCCAGCTGGTTTTGCCACCACTGATCTGACTCTAAAGTGACCACAATATCTGGTTTATGTTCCTGGATTTGACTGAGCAGCTTTTCGGCCTGTCGGTTAGGGGTTAGCACATTAGCCGTTAACAGTTTGATGCGTGGTATATGTGGATGATGCGGAGCGGGGTTTACCTCAGTGGGCGCTAAGCGAGTATAGGGAATGATCCACCAAAGTTGCCGGGTGAGGGCGGCGACGCCTACAGCAATCAGCCCCCAGCTGAACAGGCTGTCCAGAGGTAAGGTAAACAGTTCAGTAATTAAAAGTACTACCCACAAGCAAGCAATTTGCAGTCTAGGGAAGTCTAGAACACGTACGGGCCAATAAGATAAGTGTAAAAGTGGGATAAGGGTGGTTAGCAATAAAATGATGGTTAGAGTGAAGTTGAAAGTTAGCATTGGGAAGGCCAGATTCCTTGTTGTAAGTAACAGTCTGCTGGAGTGTGCTGCAATACAGTGTATATTTTACTTAAAATAAGCGCATAAATTACTCTCGATAATTGTTTTGTCTCTGTTAACAGACGACATTGTGCCGTAAGCTGATGCATTCAAGAATCGTGCTCAATGTAAATTGATGAATTCTGCCAAGCCTGGGTGTCTATGAGGTATATCGCCGTAACACTTCATGTTGCTATGTCTACCTTGTTGTTGTGGTTACTTTGCCCTCCTTTAAAGGCGGAGACTGTGACGTTGGTAGCGGATTCCTGGTGTCCCTACAATTGCGAACCGGGCTCTGATGCGCCAGGGTTTATGGTAGAAATTGCGCAGCGTGCATTCGCCGAGCATGGTGTCGAAGTTAATTACCGAATAATGCCCTGGCTGCGTGCGTTACATGCGGTACAAAAAGGTACTTTCGACGGCGTCATCGGTGCCTCCAAGGTCGAAGCACCAGGGTTTAAATTTCCTGCAATTGCGCAGGGGCAAATGCGTAACGGTTTTTGGGTTGAAAACTCCAGTAACTGGAGCTATTCGGGAATCTCGTCTTTGCGGGATCTGCGCTTAGGGGTTATTGGGGGTTATAGTTATGGCGAGCAAATTGAGGCATACATTCACGATCAGGTAAATGCATCAAGAGTCACCATATTATCTGGCGATGATCCCCTATTGCGTGGGGCGAGTATGTTGATACGCAAGCGCATAGATGCTCTTCTGGAGGATGAGTATGTTATGCGCCACTGGATTTCCGCTAACAACTTTCAAAACCGCTTTGTCCTTGCTGGCAGCGTCCAGAACACTGATATGTTCAGTGAAGTGTATATCGCGTTCTCTCCGGCTGGGGCCAGGTCGGATACCTATACACGCTGGATTACTGAGTATATGAATGAAGCTCGTCACACCGGCGAGCTGGCGGAGATTTTGCACAAATACGGTATCGATGACTGGGTTATAGATAGCTCGAACTAGGGATAGCTGAGCAGGGAGAAATGCAGGGCGTTAACTGTGAAGTGTGTTAAGACAGCGGCTGAGAATCGTCCGGTATAGTTGTAAACCAACCCATAAGTCAGTCCGGCTAAACTGAATAACAGTGCTGAGGCCACGTCCTTAGGGGCGTGGGCCAAAACAAAAACAGCGGCGCTGAATATAACGGCGAAAGGGCTTGAGCCGGTCATTTGCAACACAGATTTCTGCAGCCCTAGCCTGAAAAACGCCTCTTCGGCTATAACCGTTGCGCCTAAATTAATCGCCAAGAACCACCAAATCCCGTTTGGCCACTTGGGGTCCCATTGGTAATTAAATAGCCACCAGGCAGTTACAATAATGGCAGTGCTGCTGGCCAGGCTTAATGGCAGACATAGTTCCAGTCTTTTGGAGGAGCCCTGTTGCCAGAGCCAGGCCAATAATAGGTAGCCTGTTAGCACCTTGGCCAAGTTTAGATGCAGCTCAAACTTGAGTTCAGTAAAGTGGTGGATCAAAGGGTAGTGAAAGTTTTCGGGGCGATAAGTGGCGATAAAGAAACTTAAGCCCAGGCTGAAAAGCCAAAGCCCTGCGGCTGCAAGCCCAGTGAGGTGTTGCAAGCCATAAAGAGCGGGAGGCAACAAAGCCAGGCCGATTAAACAAACGGTGGGCAGCGCTCCGGCCGCCCAGCTGATGGTTGCAGCGAGTAAAATGACTCCACTCGTTGCCACCGAAAAACAAAGAGGCGTTGGCTGGGTAACAATCCTTGGCACAATGAAGATTCCTCGCAACACCTCTCGTTATTTGCCTGCTAGAGTTTTTCGTAGACTAGGTCCCAAACTCCGTGGCCTAATCGTTCACCACGCTTTTCAAACTTGGTAATCGGGCGGTAGTCGGGGCGAGGCGAGTAACTGCCGTCTGCCTGGGTGTTGCGATAACCTTCCGCCGCATCCATTACTTCTTTCATGTGTTCGGCGTAGTTTTCCCAGTCAGTGGCTAAGTGCAGCACGCCTCCCGGTGCAAGTTTACGGCGAATATTCTGCACAAAACCCGGTTGCACAATGCGGCGTTTATTGTGCTTTTTTTTATGCCACGGGTCGGGGAAGTAAATTTGCAAGCGGCTAACGCTGTTGTCGGCAATGCAATCTTCCAGTACATCTGTGGCGTCGGCCATATAGACCTTTAGGTTGCGAACCTCATCCTGAGCCGCGGTGTAAATTAAGCGGCCGACGCCGGGTGGGTGCACTTCAATACCCACAAAGTCCTTATCTGGCTCGTTTAGGGCCATTTCTCGTAATGAGTCGCCCATACCAAAGCCGATTTCCAAAACCAGTGGCGCTTTACGACCAAAGGTAATCTCCGGGTCGAGCGAACCATTGAATAAGCTTAAGCCATACTGGGGCCAGTGGGCTTCAAACGCTTTGCGCTGGCCTTCGGTCATGCGTCCGGCGCGAATCACAAAGCTGCGAATGGATTTTTTTTTGTACTCGGGGCGAAACTCTTCGTTCATGAGGTTACTTAATCAGTTTTACAGAGGCGATAAACAAGCAAAGCCAGCCCGTTAAAAAGCAGGCTCCGCCGATAGGGGTAATAGGGCCCAGCAGGCGAATACCGGTAAGGGCAAGCCCGTAAAGGCTGCCGCTAAACAGCACGGTACCCGCGACAAATAACCAGCCAGTGGTCGTCAGCCAGCTTGAGGGTTGATGCTTGATAAGCAGGCCCACAGCCAGTAAGGCCAGTGCGTGATACATCTGGTACTGGGTCGCGGTTTCAAAGGCGGCCAACAGGTTGGGAGCCAGCTTGCCTTTCAGCCCGTGAGCGGCAAAAGCGCCGAGCGCTACCGAGATAAAGCCGAAGGCGGCAGCGATGGTAATGAAAAGCTGTGGCATGAGTGGAACCGTTTAAGTCGCTGACACAAAAAAGCCGCGCGGTGCGCGGCCTTTTGACCTTTGCTGATTTTGCGGTTACGCCGCTTCCAGCATCATGGTTTTTACTTTTTTCATGGCGTTTTTTTCCAGCTGACGAATCCGTTCTGCGGATACACCATATTCGGCGGCCAGATCGTGCAAAGTCGCTTTGCTGTCGCTGAGCCAGCGGCGTTGCAAAATAGTGCGGCTGCGGTCATCCAGTTGCGCCATGGCAGCTTCTAAGCCGTTAACGCTGTTTTCTTCCCAGTCCGCTGCTTCTAGCTGGGCTGCTGGGTCCTGGCGCTTATCTTCCAGATAGTGCGCTGGTGCCACGTAGTTACTGTCGTCATCGTCGCCCTCGGGGGCGTCGAAAGCGGCATCGTAGGAGGACAGGCGTCCTTCCATTTCGCGGACATGTTTCACTTCAACGTTAAGGTCTTCGGCAACGGCTTTGGCTTCGTCGTTGGTAAGCCAGGCGAGGCGTTTTTTAGCGCCGCGCAGGTTAAAGAACAGTTTGCGTTGGGCCTTGGTGGTGGCCACTTTGACAATACGCCAGTTCTTTAAAATGTATTCGTGAATTTCGGCTTTGATCCAGTGCACGGCGAAAGAAACCAGGCGCACACCCTTTTCTGGGTTGAAGCGCTTTACGGCTTTCATCAGGCCGACATTACCTTCTTGAATCAAATCGCCCAGCGGCAGACCGTAGCCGTTGTAAGAGCGGGCGATATGAACAACGAAACGCAGATGCGCCATCACCAGTTTGCGTGCGGCGTCAAGGTTGTCGTTGTAGTAAAGGTCTTCAGCGAGTGACTGCTCTTCCTCCACGGAAAGGACGGAAAAACTGCTGACAGCCTGCACGTAGGCGTTTAGATTAGCGCCGGGTGCGATATTTCCTAATGGCTGTAGGCTTGTGCCCATAGTTGTCTACTCCCAAGTGGTACCTTGTTTTAGCCCTCACATATACCCAGAGGGCCGGTTAGTCTAGCACTACTGATTAGAGAGTTCCAATAACCTAAAGTTCATTTAAATGCTATATAAAACAGGCTCTTAACCCTTATTTACAGCATAAGCTCATTTATTGCGGCTCGATGGCGGATAAGTGTCTGCCAACCGCCAGCCAGGCACCGGCCAATCCTACCAATCCAGCCAGTAATACCAGCTGCGCGCTGGTGATAAAATCCAGCCCCTCAAGTTTAAAATCGCTTTGGTACAGGCTGGCTAATTGAGAAACCGGTGGTGACAGCCAGTACAATCCAGCGGCCAGTAATATCAGCGCAATCAGTCCTCCACCCAAGCCATACCAAAGGCCTGTGTATAAAAACGGGCGGCGCACATAGGCATTGGTGCCGCCCACCAGTTTGACCACAAGAATTTCGGCGCGGCGGCTTTCAATGGCGAGTCGTATGGTGTTGCCAATCACTAACAGTAAGCCCAGCACCAGCAAGAGCGCGAGGAAAAAGACCGTGCGGCCTGCGAGCAGCAGCAGTTGCTCCAAGCGCTGGACCCACATCATGTCCAGGCGAGCATCGTCGGTAAGCGGATGAGCTTGCAGGTCGGATAAAAGTGTCTCTAAGGCGGCCCCCTGGCTGGCAGTGGTTGCCGGTTGCACTAATAGCACCGGCGGCAAAGGGTTCTGCTCTAAATCGTCTAGTACATCCCCCAACCCTGAGTGTTGGCGAAATTCGCTCATGGCCTGCTCGGGGCTAACGTAAGTCAGCTCGGCGATGTCCTGACGCGAGGCGAGCTGTTGGCGCCACTCGGTGATCGACTGGGCGCTGGCATCGCGGCGCAAAAACACAGAAATCTGACTGGAGTCCTGCCATTGATAGCCCAGCGCCTGAATATTCTCCAGAGCTACATAAAGGGTTGCGGGTAAAGCCGTGGCAACCGCAATTACCAGCCAGGTTAGGACGCTTTGCAGCGGGCTGCGCAGCAGGCGCATCAAGCTCTCGATGGCGCATGTACTGTGGTGAGCCTGCCAGGCGCTGAGCTTGTCTTGCCACTGGGTTCTACTGTGTACGGCGCCCTGCGGACGGGACGTTGTTTTGGTGCGTGGCTTCACTGGCTCCCCCCGGGGGCGGCGCCAGAGGTGACTCGGCCGTTGGCCAGACTCAGCACGCGCTTGTTCATACGGCCGATTAAGTCGATGTCGTGGGTGGCAATAACCAGTGTGGTGCCCAGCTCGTTAAACTGGCGAAATAAGGTCATGATTTCCGCCGATAGTTCTGGGTCCAGGTTGCCCGTGGGCTCGTCGGCCAGCACCAGCGCGGGCTTGTTAACGACAGCGCGGGCGATGCCAACACGTTGTTGCTCGCCCCCGGATAAAGTAATGGGGTTTTGCCTTTCTTTGTGCAACAGGCCGACCTTGTCCAGTGCGGCGCGTACACGTCGACCTATGTCGCCTACCTGAAAGCCTGCGACTTGTAGCGGCAGTGCGACATTGTCGAATACGCTGCGATCAAAAAGCAGCTGATGGTTTTGAAACACCACGCCGATGTCACGGCGAAAGTGAGCAATCCCCGCGCCGCGAATGCGGTTGGTTTGGCGTCCGCCAACCAATACCTGCCCATGGCTGGGTCTTTCCATCAGCATAATCAGCTTCATCAGGGTGCTCTTTCCCGCGCCTGAGTGGCCGGTTAAAAACACCATTTCACCGCGGGCGATATGAAAATCGACCCGGCTTAAAGCTTCCTGCCCGGTGTCGTAGCGCTTGCTGACGTTTTCAAAACGAATCACTGGTTAAACAGTGCCTCGACAAAAGGTTGCGCGCTGAACGGTTGCAGGTCGTCGATACCTTCGCCTACACCGATAAAGCGCACCGGCAAACCGAATTGCTTGGTGAGGGCAAAAATAACGCCGCCTTTGGCGGTGCCGTCGAGTTTGGTGAGGGCGATGCCCGACACTTGGGCCGCTTCAATAAAGTGTTTGGCTTGGCTGACCGCATTTTGCCCTGTGCCCGCATCCAGTACCAGCAGGGTTTCGTGCGGCGCGCTGTCGTCCAGCTTGCCCATCACTCGGCGAACCTTGGCGAGCTCTTCCATTAGGTGGTCTTTATTGTGCAGGCGACCGGCGGTGTCGGCGATTAGAACGTCAATGTTTCGAGCTTTGGCCGCTTGCACGGCATCGTAAATGACCGAAGCACTGTCGGCACCGGTGTGCTGGGCAATAACAGGAATACTATTGCGCTCGCCCCACACCTGTAGTTGTTCCACGGCGGCGGCGCGGAAGGTATCACCTGCGGCGAGCATCACCGATTTGCCCTCGTTTTGCAGTCGCTTGGCAAGTTTGCCGATGGTGGTGGTTTTACCCACGCCGTTTACGCCGACCACCAAAATTACGTAAGGCTGGTGACTGGTGTCGATTGCCAGAGGTTGTTCGGCCGGTTCGAGTAAGTCACGCAGGGATGCCTTGAGCGCGCTGAACAGTGCCTCGGGGTTGGCCAATTGCTTGCGCGCTACCCGGTCGGTTAAGTCTTCGATGATTTGTTCGGTGGCTTCCATGCCCACATCGGCAACCAGCAGCTGAGACTCAATATCCTCCAGAAGCTCGTCATCAATCTCTTTTTTACCCAAAAAGAGATTGCCGATACCTTCAGAAAAATTGTTGCTGGTGCGTGACAGGCCGCGTTTGATACGACTGAAAAAGCCTTCTTTTTTCACCGGTGCCTCGGGCTCAGGTGTAGCGAGGTCGGTGTTTTCGTCGGTACCCGACTCGGCAGCAGGCTCCGGGTCCGCAACAGCGGGCTCGGTGGGCTGCTCGGCCAATGCCTCAGCCTCAGACTTTACCTCTGATTCTGCGGGCTCGGCTAACGGTTCCGCCTCGGCGGCATTCTCAGGTGTTTGCGGCTCGCTCTGAGCGACTTTCTCCTGAGAGTTGGTATTTTTTCTAAAGCGCTTAAAAAACATGGCGGGAGTGCTAACCCTTATCGCTGATCAACAAAGGCGCTATCCTACCACTTCTCAGGACGGTGGAGAGAAACTGGTGGCTAATTCCCGTAACAGAGCGCAAAAAAATCAAACCCAAACACTGCGGATCATTGGTGGCCGGCATCGCGGTCGCAAATTAGCCTTTGCCTCTGTAGAGGGGTTACGGCCCACGGGTGACCGTATTCGCGAGACGCTGTTCAATTGGTTGGCCCCTCACCTGCCGGGCGCGCGCTGCCTGGATTTGTTTGCCGGGTCTGGCGCTTTGGGGTTTGAGGCTATTTCCCGCGGGGCAGGGCATGTGTTGCTGTGCGAGCGCAACAATCGGGCAGTGGCGTGTATATCCGACAGTTTGAGCATATTAAAAGAAAGTGTGGGGCGCTTGCACCAGGGGGACGCTGTGGAGTTGCTTGAGCAAACAGTGGAAGAGCCTTTTGATGTGGTGTTTCTCGATCCACCCTTTGCGGCTGATTTGTGGCAAGTGTGCATTGATCGGTTGACACCCTGGCTGGCGAAGGAGGCCATGGTCTATATTGAGTCGGGTACAGATTGTCCGTATCAAGTGCCATCTCACTGGCATTTGCATCGGGATAAGCGCGCAGGCAATGTGCGCTATTGTCTTTACCGAGTGGAAACGCCAGAGCGAATTTTGTAGTATCCGCCCCACAAACCGTCAGCAGAGAATAAAATTATGCGCAAGGTCGTGTATCCAGGCACATTTGACCCCATTACCAACGGCCACAAGGATCTGGTGGAGCGCGCCTGTCGGCTCTTTGATCACGTTATTGTTGCCGTCGCGGCCAGCACAAGAAAGCAACCCCTATTTGATTTAAACGCCCGGGTTGATTTGGTTAAAAAAACCTTGTCCCATTTGGATAACGTTGAGGTATGCGGCTTTGACAACTTGCTGGTGGAGTTTGTCCACGATCGCGGTGCCCATGGTGTGCTGCGGGGCTTGCGTGCCGTGTCGGATTTTGAATACGAATTTCAGTTAGCGAATATGAATCGCGCCCTAGACCCGCGCATGGAAAGCCTGTTTCTCACCCCTGCTGAGCATTTATCGTATATCTCCTCTTCGATTGTGCGTGAAATTGCCGCATTGGGCGGCGATGTGAGCAAATTTGTTACGCCGGAAGTGGAGCGAGCCTTGAAGTCTAAGTTTACTTAGTCATTTGCAGGGAGTGTGATTCGACGAAAGTCGCGGTACGCTTCGAGCTGAGCATCATAGTACTGCTCAAACAGGGTTTTTAAGCTGCCATCCTGAGTCGCCTTTTCTAAGCCGTACTCTAAACGTTGAGCTAACCTTGTCTGGTCCGGGCTTAACTGTAAATAAACGGGTAATGGGTACTCCAGTAGGAGGTCTTCTACAATTGCCAATTGCTGGCTCATGCCTGACGCTTCAAGGGCTGCGTCAGCTTCCAGCATTCCTAAAGGTAAATAATCATAGCGCTCATGCGCCAGCATGGTAAAAAGTTGTTGCGGGTCTGTACCTGTAGTGAACGGGAGCTGGTTTTGGGCAAAAATCTGAGTGTCTATCCAATCAAAACCCAGGCCTGCGGAGTATTTCGCCAGCTCAGCTCTGGAATTAAGGTTGTTAAATTCAGAAACTCTTTCACGTTTAACAATGAGTAGACGTTTGCCCAGGGTGCCGTACAGAAGTGGCACAGGAACAATTAATAGGGGCGGGCTGGCGCTTTCTTTAAAGTAAATCTGCTCGGGGGCGGAGATAGTATTGATGGTGCGGCCAGTCAGTAAGCTGCGAAGAATGCGGGTACGGCTATAACTGGTGCGGTCGACGTCGAATAAATAATCGCCATAACGGTCGCGGCTTTTTTCCAGTGCGAGCTTTATCGCCGCTGTTTCGTGTTCAATTCGCTTTTTGGTCATAGTGCCGGTGGAAAAAACCAGATGATCTGGCAGTGGCTGCGAGTGGCATGGCAATGAAACCAATAAGGTGCAGCAGATGGCGATAATCCAGAATTGGTATAAGGGCTGGGTGCTCTTTGAGGTGTCTGCCGCCATTGCTCAAGGTCTTGTCATTGTCATAGCGTAAAGTCTACCTGAAGGCCTAATAGATGGCGATAAAAGCCAGGGCGTGTGGCAGAGCTTACTCAAGGAATATTGTCTTGAAACCGGTTACAGTCTCGGGCATTATTTCGGCGGCCGAATTTCAGCAATTTCTTTCAGTAGAATTAAGGACATTCCATGAGTATTTCTTTATCCAGCCAAACCCAACACCTGGCCGCATGGTTTGTTGATAAGGCCTTACCTTTATGGCGCCAGCGAAGTATCGATACCGAGCACGGCAACAGTTGCGAGCGGCTTTTGGCATCGGGCGAGGTGGATGATCAGGCTAATATTCGTGTGCGGGTGCAGGCTCGACAATCCTTCTTTTTTACCGCTGCGCAAGATTTGGGCTGGTGCGCTGATGGCGCGGCGGTGGGTAAAAGAATGTTGGACTTTGTCGAAGCTAAAGCGGCACACCCGAGCGCTGAAGCGGGTTTTACGCATTTACTGAGCCCCGAGCTTGCCGTTATTGATACTCGACAAGATCTTTACGACCATGCGTTTTTCCTGTTGGCGTACGCCTGGCAATACCGGGTAAATGGTGATAGCAGTGCACTGGTAAAAGCCGAGACACTGGTGGCGCATTTTGAAAAACACTTTGCTGGTATTAATGGCGGCTGGGTGGAAGGCGACTATGACTACAAGTGGCGGCGCCAAAACCCGCACATGCATTTGTTTGAAGCGTTTATGGCGCTGTTTGAGGCCAGTGGTGATAAACAGTGGTTGGCCCGTGCAGAGCAAATGTATAGTTTGTTCCAAAAATACTTTTTTTGCGCAAAGCGCGGTGTTCTGTTTGAGTTTTTCAGCGATGATTGGAGTCTCGCCCCGGGTGATGACGGCCAGGTGGTAGAGCCTGGCCACATGATGGAGTGGGTGTGGTTGCTGGATTGGTACTCACGCTTGAGCGGTGAAGATGTCAGTCAGTACCTGTCGACGCTGTATAGTCGTGGTCTTGAACTGGGTTTAAAACCCGATTCTGGTTTACTGTTCGACTCGGTTACCCCCGAAGGCAAAGTGCTGCAGCACACCAAGCGCTGCTGGGGGCTGACGGAGCTTATTAAAGCTTCGCTGGTGATGGCAGAGAGGGGAGATGCGCAAGCGGAGCTGCGGGCTGCCGAATCCGTTAAGCATTTGTTCGACTACTATCTGTGCGGCTCAACGCCCGGTAGCTATATTGATCAGCGTGGCAAACAAGACGAGGTGGTTGCGGATACGGCCCCTGCCAGCACTCTTTACCATCTGCTGGCGATGATGCAGGAATTGTTACGCTATCAGAAAGAAAAAGTATGAGGGGAAGCCTGAGTGCAGTTATAACTGCACTCAGGCAAATGGTGTTTTACGTTGTTTTTTTCGAGGGCACAGTGGTGCTCTTGCGAATCACAAACTCGGCCGGCAATACATTTTCTTCCTGGGCCAACTCCTGGCCCTCAATCAATCGCAGCAGCATATCCATGGCCAGCTTGCCCATTTCTTCGGCGGGCTGGGTGACGGTGGTCAGGCTTGGGTCGCTGTAGCGGGCGTAGCTGATGTCATCAAAGCCGGTAACAGAAATATCTTCCGGCACTTTTAACCCCTGGCTTTTAAACGTTTGAATGGCGCCAATGGCCATTTCATCGTTCATGCAAAATACGGCAGTAGGGCGCTCGGTCATAGTGCAAAATTGCTTGGCGCTGTTGAGGCCAGACCAGGTAGTGAAGTCACCCTCGGCAATCAAGGTTTTGTCGAATTCAATATTGGCCGCTTGCAGCGCTTCTTTGTAGCCTTCAAGGCGGTCAATGGTGTGGGGGTTGGTGCTAAGGCCGGATATGACGCCAATGCGCTTGTGCCCAAGGGATATTAAATACTCAACCACTGAGCGCGCCGCGCCGCGGTTATCGATGCGCACCCGCGGGCCGGTGGTCGATTCGCAACCGCACACATTCACAAATGAGACATCACTGGGAATTTGGCTCTGCTTACCGGGCTCGTCGGGGCGAAGCTGTATCACACCGTCAGCAAGGCGGGTCTCCACCCGGCGAATGTACTCTTTCTCGCGCTCCGGTAAGCCTCGAGTATCCCCCAGCAAAACCGCATAGCCTTTTTGTTGCGCGCGATCTTCAATGGAGCGAATCACCTCGGAGAAAAACGGGTTGGTGATGTCGGGTACCAAGACCACCACAGCATAGCTTTTCGCTGAGCGAAAGCTGCGTGCCAGCATGTTGGGTCGGTAGCCGACCTTTTCGATGGCGCTGTGAACTTTGCTCAGGCTGGTTTGCGACACTTTTTCGGGGTCGCTCAGGGCGCGTGACACTGTGGCGACGGATACGCCTGCCTCGCGGGCTACATCTCGGATATTGGACACTCGCTTTGCCTTTTACTGTTTTATGCAAACGGGGATACTAGCACAGCGTCAGGGCGCCGATAAGTAGTGTAAAGTGCTGGATATCCGATGTGTAATCGGTTACATTGCGCCGCGTTAGTATAGATAGAGCGATGAGATTGCCCTCGGGGAATTCCCAGCGGGCGTTGCTTCTGGCATTATTCTGCCTAGGGGCGCGGCTGATACCGGTTGCAGTAGAGTCTGATAGCAGGCTCTGGTCGGCCCGGGCACTCGAATCCAGCTCGAGTTCGTATAATAACGTTGGACTACAGCATGCAATTAGCTTTTATCGACGTAGCGGTCATCGTCTGCTACATCCTGGCCACAATCGTAATCGGTTTCTGGATTTCGGCCAAAGCCAGTAAAAATATCCGCAGCTACTTTCTCGGTGGCAACAAGCTTAAGTGGTATACCCTCGGTCTTTCGAATGCTTCGGGGATGTTCGACATCTCGGGCACCATGTGGATGGTGTATCTGCTGTTCGTTTACGGGCTTACCAGTGTATACATCCCCTGGCTGTGGCCCGTGTTTAACCAGATATTCATGATGGTGTTTTTGTCTGTGTGGTTGCGTCGCTCTGGCGTACTCACGGGGGCAGAGTGGATTACCTTCCGTTTTGGCGATGGTCTGGGCGCGCGTCTGTCCCATCTTATTGTGGTGCTGTTCGCGCTGGTTAACGTGGTGGGCTTTTTGGCCTACGGGTTTATCGGCATCGGTAAATTTGCCTCGGTGTTTCTGCCCTGGGAATTATCGCCAGACCCAACCACTAACGATATTTACTACGGCTTGATTATTACGGCGTTAACCACGGTGTATGTGGTGAAAGGCGGTATGTTCAGCGTGGTGTTCACCGAGGTGCTGCAGTTTTTTATTATGACCTTTGCCTGTGTGGCGGTGGGTATTATTGCCATGCAGCAGGTGTCGCCCGATATGCTGGCGGCGGTGGTTCCAGATAACTGGGCGAGCATTGGGTTTGGCTGGAATCTGGATATGGACTGGTCCGGTATTCTGCAGTCCGCGAACGAAAAAATCGTCGCCGATGGCTACGAGCCCTTTACCATCTTTTTTATGCTAATGCTGACCTCGGGCATTCTTAAAAGCCTGATGGGGCCGCCGCCTAACTATGATATGCAGCGTGTTCTATCGGCCCGCAGCCCCACTGAAGCCGCAAAAATGAGTGGCTTTGTGAACGTGGTGTTGCTGTTCCCGCGCTATATGCTGATTGCCGGTTTGACTATTCTGGCGCTGGTTTACTTTATGGATGACTTGCGTGCCATGGGGCCGGATGTGGACTTCGAGCAAATCTTGCCGTTCGCTATGCGCGAATTCGTACCGCCCGGTTTGTTAGGTTTGCTGATCGCCGGCTTGCTGGCGGCGTTTATGTCCACTTTTGCCGCCACCACTAATGCCGCACCTGCCTATGTGGTTAACGATATTTACAAGCGCTATTTCAAGCCCGAAGGCGACGACAAAAACTATGTGATTGCCAGCTACATAGTGTCCGTACTGTTTGTGGTTTTGGGTGTATTGATCGGTCTGTTTGTGCCGTCATTAAACTCCATCATTATGTGGATTGTGAGTGCCTTCTACGGCGCCTATACCGCTTCTAATGTGCTCAAGTGGTTCTGGTGGCGCTTTAATGGTGTGGGCTATTTTTGCGGTATGGCCGCCGGGGTGGTGATCTTGCTGATTATCCAAGTGCTGCAATGGATGCTGGACGTCACCTTTATGCAGGTTTACGCCTTCCCGTTTATTTTCGGCGGCTGTTTGATTGCCTGTGTGATTGGCTCTTTGCTTTCCAAGCCCGACGACATGGAAGTGTTGAAAGCCTTCTATATTAAAGTTCGGCCCTGGGGCTTCTGGGGCCCGGTTTATGAGGCGGCCAAACAGGAGCACCCAGAGTTGGAACGCAACCGTCACTGCGCGCGCGACTGGGGCAATATCGCCGTGGGTATTGTGTGGCAGACGTCTATGACGGCTTCGGCGATTTTTATGGTTATCCAACACTGGCAAGAGTTTGTAATTTCGCTGTTGGTTGTTGCCGCCAGCAGTATGTACTTGTGGAAGTTCTGGTGGTGTACCTTGGAAGATCATCCAAAGGACACCCCAGCGCAATATCTGCCCCGCGCTTAGCGCCGGGCAAGCCCCTTCATTGGGGTTTTTTATAATGTAATCTGTAACCGGTTTCTGAATGCGCCACCGGTGGCAGTTAAACGACTGAACAATAGAACTTGCAGGACAAACAACATGAGTGACTTTAAAACACGCGCCAAGGAATTGTTACAAAACCATGAGGCCCTTATCGCCCGCCCTAACCGCGAAGTGACACCGGGCAATGGTATTTACTCGCGTTGGGAGAACCCCATTCTCACCGCCGAACACGCTCCCATTACTTGGCGCTACGATTTAAACGAAGCCACAAACCCGTACCTGATGGAGCGTCAGGGCGTTAATGCCGCGTTTAATTCCGGCGCGCTCTATTGGAACGGCAAGTACATTTTGGCTGTGCGGGTTGAAGGCAATGACCGTAAAAGCTTCTTCGCTATCGCTGAAAGCCCTAACGGGGTCGACAACTTCAAGTTTTGGGATTACCCCATCACTCTCCCGGAAACCGATCGTCCGGACACCAATGTGTACGATATGCGCTTAACCCAGCACGAAGACGGTTACATCTACGGTTTGTTCTGCACCGAGCGCAAAGACGAAACTCAGCCTAACGATCTGTCGGCCGCTGAAGCTCAGTGCGGCATCGCTCGTACCAAAGACTTGGTCAACTGGGAGCGCCTGCCCGATTTAATTACCTACTCAGGCCAGCAGCGCAATGTGGTACTGCACCCCGAGTTTGTGGATGGTAAATACGCCCTCTACACCCGCCCGCAAGATGGCTTTATCAGCGTCGGTTCTGGTGGGGGCATTGGCTGGGGTTTGAGCGAGTCCATGGAAAACGCTGAAATCAAAGACGAAGTGATTGTCGATGGTAAGGAATACCACACCATCAAAGAGGTGAAAAACGGTCAGGGCCCTGCGCCCATCAAAACAGACAAGGGCTGGCTGCATCTGGCGCACGGTGTGCGCAACACCGCCGCCGGTTTGCGCTATGTGTTGTATGTGTTTATGACCGACTTAAACAAGCCTTGGGTCGTTACCCATCGCCCAGGTGGTCACTTTATCGCCCCGCAAGGCAGTGAGCGAGTAGGTGATGTATCCAACGTTGCATTTGCCAACGGCTGGATCGTGAACGAAAACAACGACGTATTTATTTACTACGCCTCGTCCGACACCCGCATGCATGTGGCTACCTCAACCGTTGATAAGCTGGTGGATTATTGCACCAACACCCCAGAAGACGGTTTGCGCTCTGCTGCGTCAGTGCAAACTCGCAACGCGCTGATCAAAGGCAACCTGGACATTCTGGATTCGCTGAAATGAGTTTACCCGCTATGCAAGAAGCTGCGTTAAGCAAAGCGCAAATCGCCACCGAGTGCCGCGCCGAGCTGGCGCGCACTGGTCGCTGGTGGTTGGATTATTCAATCGATAACGAGCGCGGCGGTTTTTACGGCCAAATTTGCGATGACAATAAGCCTGACGTGAACGCGGAAAAAGGCATAGTGCTTAACACGCGTATTTTGTGGTTCTTCAGTGAGGCGGCGCGTTTTACCGGCGATGCACAGTACCGTCAGGCGGCGGAGCGTGCTCGCCAATACTTGCGCGATTATTTTCACGATGCCGAATTTGGTGGTTATTACTGGTCACTCAATGCAGACGGCTCGGTCGCCAACGACAAAAAGCAAGTGTACGCCCAGGCGTTTGCCGTTTATGCACTGGTAGCCTATTACCAGTTAACCGGCGAACAGCAGGCCTATGACGAAGCCATGGCCTGTTTTGAGTTGATCGAAACGCACTGTGTGGATCGTGAGCAAGAAGGTTATTTTGAGGCCTATACACGTGAATGGGGCAAGATGGATGACGTACGCCTGAGCGAAAAAGACCTTAACTTTCCCAAAACCATGAATACCCACTTGCATGTGCTCGAGGCTTACACCTCGCTGTACCAGGTGTGTAAAGAAAAGCGGGTAGAGCAGGCGCTGGCTTACAACATTGATTTGTTTGACCGTTACATGATTGATCGCGGCAACTACCACCTGCGCATGTTTATGCAGGAAGACTGGCAGGATTGCTCCACCGAGCTGACCTACGGCCACGATATCGAATGCGCTTGGTTACTGTATAAAGCGTTGCACTCGCTGGATGATAAGACCCTCACCGATAAACTGGTGCCGGATATTATTCAGTTGGCGCAAACCTGCCGCCACGAAGCTTTGGGTGAGCTTGGGGAGGTGCTGGACAGTATGGAAAAAGTCAGCGGTAAAGTTCACTCGCAGCGCGTTTGGTGGGTACAGGCAGAAGCCTTGGTGGGCTTCTTGTTCGCCTGGAAACTCAGTGGCGATCAAGAGCTGTTCTCCACCGCCGCTAATGTTTGGCGTTTTATTAAGGATTACCAAATTGACAGCGAGCGCGGAGAATGGCGCTGGCATTGTCGGCTGGATGAGCCCGACGGTGCGCGCGATTACAAAGCGGGTTTCTGGAAAGGTCCCTATCACAACGGTCGCGCCATGATTGAAGTGGCAAAGTTACTGAGTGAGTAAAACAATTTTCTTAATCCATAATAAGTAGAGACAACCTATGATAAAAATGCCCTTTATCGTTGTCGCGCTGGTGTGCCTGTTGGCCGCCTGCGCAGGCCCGCAAAGTGATGCCAAACGCGATGAGTTTGTGCGCGTAGACGGCTCACAATTTGTTTTGGATGGAAAATCCTACCGTTACGCCGGTGCCAATATGTGGTACGGCGCTTACCTGGGGGCGCCCGGTGAGTTGGGGGATCGCGCGCGCTTAATTAAAGAGTTGGATTTGCTGCAGGCCAAGGGTATCAATAATCTTCGTGTGCTGGCCGCGTCGGAAGAGAGCGAGCTGATGCGCGCGGTGCGTCCCGCGATTGTGAAAAACAAAACCGGCGATCTCAACCAGGCGCTGTTAGAAGGCATGGACTTTCTGTTGGCGGAAATGGCCAAACGCGATATGAAGGCGGTGCTTTACCTGAATAATTTCTGGCAGTGGTCCGGCGGCATGTCACAGTATGTGGCATGGTTTACCGGCGAGCCAGTGCTTGACCCGGATGTGACCGGTAAATGGAACCCTTTTATGCAGAACTCGGCGCGCTTTTATCACATGCCCGAGGCGCAGGCATTGTATCGCGATGTGATTAAAAAGGTTGTCACTCGCACCAACACCATCACCGGTGTTGCTTACAACCAGGATCCAACCATTATGTCCTGGCAGTTGGCCAACGAGCCGCGCCCGGGCAGTGATGCCGACGGTCGCCCGTTTTATTCACATTTTGAAAAGTGGATTGACGAAACCGCCGGTTACATTAAATCGTTAGCACCACAACAGCTGGTGAGTACCGGTAACGAAGGTGCTATGGGTACGCTGCAAGATGCCGAGCTGTTCGAAAAATCCCACGCCAGTGACAATGTCGACTACCTGACTTTTCACATGTGGATTAAAAACTGGAGCTGGTTTGATGCGCAAAACGCCGAGGCGTCTTACCCCAGCGCCTGGGAAACCGCACAAGATTACATGCAGCAGCACATGGCTATTGCTGAACGTCTGAACAAACCCATTGTACTGGAAGAGTTTGGCGTAGAGCGCGATAACGGCGTGTTTGCTCGCAACACCAGCACCGAGTACCGCGATCGCTTTTACGCTCAGGTATTCGATTTTATTGAACTGAATGCCCGTGAAGGCGGCCCTTTTGCCGGCTCTAATTTCTGGGCCTGGGGTGGCTTTGGTGAAACCGACCGTGAAGATTATATGTGGCAGCCAGGGGACGACTTTTTTGGCGATCCGCCGCAAGAGGCGCAGGGCTTAAATTCGGTTTTCTCCAACGACGAATCGACTCTGCGCATTATTAAAGACCATGCCCAGGCACTGCAAGCAATAGAATAATGAACAAGATTATGCGAAAAACTCTAATTAAAACTGGCGTTTTGTGCGGTGCGGTACTGCTGAGCTTAAATGCTGCCGCTGAACAGAAGTTTGAAGGTTTAGCGGATACGCCACCCATGGGGTGGAACAGCTGGAATACCTTTGACTGCGACGTGGATGAAACCATGATTCGCGAAATGGCCGATGCCATGGTGGAAACTGGCATGCGCGATGCCGGTTACGAATACATCAATATTGATGACTGCTGGCACGGCGAGCGGGACGAAGAGGGCAATATTCAGGTCAGTGAAGAGCACTTTCCGTCGGGCATGAAAGCGCTGGCAGATTATGTGCACAGCAAAGGCTTAAAATTGGGTATTTATTCTGATGCGGGTTACACCACCTGTGCTGGCCGTCCGGGTTCACGCGGTTACGAGTATCAAGATGCCCGCACCTACGCCGAGTGGGGTATCGATTACTTAAAATACGACTGGTGCGACACTGAGAACATCAACCCTGTTGGTGCCTACACCACCATGCGCGATGCGCTGCATAAAGCAGGGCGACCCATTTATTACAGCATTTGCGAGTGGGGAGATAATCAGCCCTGGGAGTGGGCGCAGGATATTGGCCACAGCTGGCGCGCTACCGGTGATATTTACCCTTGCTGGGATTGCGCGTACAACTGGGGCAGTTGGAGCAGTTTAGGTGTTTTAAAGATTCTGGATATCCGCAAAGATTTGCGTTTGCGTCAGTACGCAGGCCCTGGTCATTGGAACGATTACGACATGATGGAAGTGGGTAACGGTATGACCGAAGCGGAAGACCGTTCGCACTTTTCACTGTGGGCTATGCTTAACTCGCCATTGATTACCGGTAATGACTTGCGCAGCATGTCGGACACCACCCGTAAAATTCTCACGAATAAGGAGATTATCGCGCTGAACCAGGACCCTCGCGGCGTTGAGGCCATGCGCTATATCGATGCGGGCGATTTAAACGTGTTCCTCAAGCCGTTGGCGAACGACGAGCTGGCGCTGCTGTTTTTAAACCGTGGCGACGATGTACTTAAGTACACCCACGATTGGCAGTTTAATATTGTAAAAGACGATCAGGTTGGGCTGGAAATTAACTTCAACCATAAACGCTTTACCTGGAAAGATTTGTGGAAGGGCGGTAAGGGCAATACCGATAAGCCACTGAAGTTGGAAATTCCTCCACACGATGTGGTGGTGTTGCGTTTAACGCCTGCTCAGTAAACTTAAGTAGCAGCATTAAAAAAGGCGGCAAATTTGCCGCCTTTTTTATAACTCAGTATCAGCGTTTGTTCAGTAGCGCTTAACCTTCCATATTGAAATCGTAGCTCATGGACTCTGTTGGCTCTTGCAGATAATGCCCCTGAATATAATGCACCCCGGCTTGCCAGAGTGTAGACAAAACGCCAGCGTTCTCTACATAAGGCACAATGGTGATTTTTTCATTTTCGTGCAGCTCTTGAAGAAGTTGTGTAAGTGATTCGGGGCTTTCACTCTTATTTTGAATGTCCTGAGTAAACGAGCCGTCCACTTTAATAAACTTAGCGTTGACATGCTTGAGGGCGTTGAACGGGTTTAGGCCACAGCCAAAGTTACTGATGGCCAGAGACGTCCCCAGTTTCATTAAGCCATTATTTAACGCTTTGGCGGCGTTCAAGTGGTTGGTGACGCTCACCTCTTGAGCCTGAAATACCACCGAATCTGGAGGCAGTTTAGCGGCTTTAAACGCTACCGCGAGCCAGGGTAGTAAGCTGCTATCGCACAGAGAGTCACGGTTTAAGTTAACGATAAGCTTGGTATTGCTTCCGCGAGAGCGATGCTCTGACAGCATTTTAATCGATTCTAAAATTACCCACCGGTCTACTTTCGTTCCAAGTCCAGCCTCGGAGGCGGACTCTAAAAAGCGGTTAGGGGAAACTTCTTCGCCATCTTGGTTGGTTAGGCGTAACAGAACCTCGTAATATTCCTCGTCGGAGCCACGCAAACTGATAATTGGCTGGAACATCAGGCGGAACAGGTCGTTGTTCAGTGCGTGATGGATATCCGCAAGAAGGTTTTTTTCTTCTTTTTCTTCGGCGCTGATGGGAGGCTCGTAAAGTAAAGCAGAGGTTTCTTCACTGTCACGCGCCTTTTCTGCAGCGTCGATAGCTTGCTCGATCACCGTTTCAGCATTAACGGTGTTTTCGTTTATTAGCGATACCCCGATGCTGGCGTTCAGTTGCAGTGTTTTACGATTCACCTCTACGATATGATCGGCCACTAGTTGACAAATTTTCTCGGCGCGGGCAACGGCATCCTTAGCGGTGGTTTGACCACTCAATAACGTAAAACTGGAATCGCCAAAACGAGCCAGTGTTTCGCCCTCCTGAAGCTGTGAGGAGAATAATTTAGCTAAATCTTCCAAGGCTAAGTCCGCCCCGGAAACGCCGAGTTTGCTTTGCACATTCTCGGCAAAATCATTGATGTCGATGTACAGCAGGGCACGACTTTGCCCATCGTGAATAGCATCTATTGCCTTGTCGGCATGGCTGATCATAAAGCTGCGGTTGTACAGCCCGGTGACGACATCGCGTGACTTTACTGCCTCAAGTTCTTGCGTAGATGGCCCTTCAGTGCGAGTGGCGCGGGCTAAGAATTGTATGCAGGGCTCTTCATCATAGGTGGCGTGGGCTACCTCTAGCGCAATGTCGGTGCTGCTGCCGTCTTGACGTAAGCCTTTGAAGTTAAGCTGGGTGGATTCTGCGTCTACCCCTTTGAGAGTAAAGTTCTTTAAAAACTCTTTCAGCCGGGTTTGATCCGAATCAACCACCATGTCCATAATCGGCATACAGTCAATGTCGTCTTTATCTTCGTAACCAAATAACTCAGCAAAGGATTCATTGGCGTATAAGTAAAGCCCGTCTTGTACGTAGGCAATCGCATCTCTTGAACTGTCCAGCAGGGATTGAGCCCGGCGCTCAGATTCGCGGAAACGTCGCTCTGCAATACGTTTATCCTGGCGCTGATGGCGATTGTTCATTTCTCGTTGGATGGCGAGTAAAAGGTGTTGATCCTCATCCAGGCGGATAACATCACACGCCCCTATTTTCATGCCTTCCACCACTGGCAGGCTACCCTCTTCATCCGTTTGCAAAATCAGTGGGACGTCTTTATTGAGACGGCGAATGATTTGTATGGCTTGGGTCGGCGTTAATGATTGGGTCTTGTCGTGGCCGATGGCTAAATCCCAAACTTGATCTTCCAGTAATTTAACGAGCGCCTCAGAAGTGGATACATGTTGTGCACGGTTTGGGTGCCCGGCATTGTGTAGCATGCTGATGAGTCGCTCAGCTTCTGCTTGAGAGTCGTTAAGGATTAACAGGCGAATGGTGTCGTTGGGAGTCATAGAGGATTAGTCTGCTCTTAGTTCTCATTGGTTGCGAAGCCGGCTGAGCTATCCAGGAACCATGTCCGTTGATCCTTTGGGCTAAACCAATTATCGATATACAGTTGCCGTACTTAGTCCATGTGTAGTTCGAGACTAACTATATTACCCGAATCAGGGCCTGCGACAACCGCCGAATAACGAATAAAGAATTAAGCGACACCTTAAGGTGGGATAATGCGACGATGTCGTGTTTTACTGCCGCCAGACCGCAGAAAAATCATTCGATGACGGGGTTGAGGATGAATTGCCCTCGGTATCAGAGCTCGTGCTGGTCAGCACTTTATAGGCAAACTGACTGATAGCACCCGTGGTAAACAGTCTGCGCGTCAATTGCAAGGTTGACAGCTTTCCATTTTGGTAAAGTTTAATTTTTTGCTGCTCATGAAAGCTCACCGCGTTGGTCAGTAAACTGGCGGGGCGGTTTGCCAGTCTTTGAGCGGGCAGCGCCAGCACCCGCAGGTATTCTGCGTCGTCTCCTGTTTTTTGTATTACCGCTGCCGCCGCTGGCTGTGCCTGCGGTGCGAGCAGTTGAATACCAAGTTGGCTGGAGCCACGGGCTTGCTGCACCCAGCGCACCGCCGCGATGGCCCATTTAAAGCGACCGGGTTCTCGGATGCCAAGAATTTCTCCGGCCCGCAGCTGGAGTGGAATCTCGGTGTGCCACTCAAGGCAATAACCACCCGCGCTTACATCAACAATGTCGACAGAGTAAATCGGGTGTTCGCCCCGATAGCGTAAGCGTGAGCTTTGGCGAATTTTTTCATCTACATTTGTTGTTGCTGCACCCGTGTTGTTGAGTGCGGGGCGGGCTACATCAAACGCTTCGCCCCAAGGATCTCCTGCATCTGAGCTTATTCGGTCTTTGAGTTTTAAGCTGCGCTTTTTGAACACCGCCTCGTTGCTGTCTTCCAATCCCATTTCGGATGGCTGGCGAACAAACATACTGAAGGGGGTTTCCTCGGCTACGTAGTAGTGCAAATTGCTTAGGCCGACGGTCACGTCTAAAGAGCCTTCACCGGCGTGCCGGTCAAAGGTTCGCTGCGCGGTATGCTGCCAGGCGTTCAGAATGTGATTAGCCAGCGCCGAATTGAGGCTGAGGGGGCGTAGTTTATCGGCAGAGTTCGTGATAGCCGATAACTCATCACACAAATGGGATGTGTTTATTTGCCGAATGGCGTCGCTATCGTAAAGGCCGAGCCGGTTGCGGTATACGGGTGGGCCAGCACTGTCGAGCATAACGCTGTACAGGCCCTCTGCGGTCATGTTTCGTTCACTTTCTAAACGAGCTTTTGGGGCAAGCGTCTCAAGGGCGCGGTATACGTTGTATAAATCCACTTGACGCAACTGATTGGGGCGGCAAGAGGCGAGCAGACAGATACGTAAAAAAGCCGCTTCAACGGTGTTGATACCCCGGTGATGGGGCAGCGGGTCATCAACGGGCAATGTATGGAGTGACAGGGTCTCGGCTAATTGATACAGAGTGTTAATTTCTCGCCAGACTTGGGTCATGGCCGGAGCATAAAGCTGATAGCTGCGCAGCAGAAGGTGACCTAAGCTGGTGATTGCTCTGTGAATGGCCAGGGCGCGAAGCTCGTCGCTGGATTTACTGTTAAGTAAATCGCGCAGAGCACAAGAATAAGCGTTGCTTAAATGCTTTTGTAACGCCTGCGCAACCGTGGCTGCTTTGCGTGCAGGCTCGGGAAGAATAATGGGCTGGTTCAAAAACGTTTTTGACAGTCCGAGAATACTGCCGTGCACGGCTGGGCGCACGGTCTCAATCAATGCCAAATGATTTTCACCATCGGTTTTCAGGCGGGCAAGTTCAGGCACTGCAGAATAAAGTAAAGCGCTGACAAAGCTGATACGGGTGAGGGGCAAGGCATCCACCCAGGCGGCGACACTTTTAGGGGTAGGGCTTTTGCAGAAGCTCAGTTGCTTAAGCTCGGGCTCTGGAAGACGTAGCCGTGTCAGTAATTCCTGCGGTGTAGTGTTGCTCATTAAATGTTTGAACCTGTATTGCGATATAGTAAATATAGCGGATTTAGCCGCCGCTTGTCGCTTAATATTGCCTGTCAACGAGAGAATGCACGGGCGTTTTACACGGTTTACCGGCTATTTCCCGCACCAGTTTAGGCACTAAATAACCGGGTAAATGATGTTGTAACTTTTGATGCAGTAACAGCGCTTCAGACTCTGTAACGTCAAAGTGCCCCGCGCCGCGCACTTTATCCAGTAAGTGAAGGTAGTAAGGCAATGCGCCGTGTGCAAAAAGTGTTTCACTCAGTTCGGACAGTGCCCTCAGAGAATCGTTTATTCCCTTAAGCAAAACTGTTTGGTTAAGAACGGTAATGTCTGCGTGTTTAAGCTCGGCAATAGCGTGTTTAACCTCGTGGTTTAATTCACGGGCGTGATTGGCGTGAATGACCAGCGTGGTTTGCAGGTGTGGCCGGGTCAGAGCTTTAATGCAGTCCTCGGTAATACGTGATGGAATGACGATGGGCAGGCGCGAGTGTACTCGCAAGCGACGCACATGAGAAATTTCACTGACTTGATCTGTTAGCCAGTTAAGGGTTGAGTCTGGTGCGCCAAGTGGGTCGCCACCGCTGTAAATAACCTCGGTAATGGTCTCGTCTTTCTTTATATAGTCGAACACCTGCTGCCAGTGGTCGCGGCTGGGGCGGTTTTCGCTGTAGGGAAAGTGACGGCGAAAACAGTAGCGGCAGTTGATGGCGCAGTTACCGGTCACCACCAGTAAAACGCGGCCGTGGTATTTGTGGATAAGCCCCGGCAATTGATTGCTGTCGGCTTCGCCCAGCGGGTCGTGGGTGTAGCCGGGTTCAGCGATAAGCTCGTCGCCCAAGGGTAGCACCTGGCGCAGAAGTGGGTCGTTGATATTGCCGCGCTCCATGCGCGCCACATAGCTGTGCGGCACCCGCAGGGCAAAATCCTGACTGGCCAAACGGGCCGCCGGGAGCAGGTCAGGGGCCAGCCCCAGTTCAGCAAACAGCGCTTCGGGGGTCCGAATCAGGTTTTTCAGCGCCTCTTGCCAGGTTTCGGTCTGCCATGTGGCGGCGGTTCGATGTATCATTGGCGCCTTTCAAATTCAGTTAACGTCTAGAGAGGGGTTATGGCCACCTATTCTATCAATGATTTCCGCACCGGGTTGAAAGTAATGCTGGACGGTGATCCCTGTAACATCGTAGAGAACGAGCTGGTTAAACCCGGTAAAGGCCAGGCCTTTAACCGCGTTAAGCTGCGCAACCTGACCACTGGTCGCGTATGGGAACGTACTTTCCGCAGCAACGAATCACTGGAAGGCGCGGATGTGGTCGATCGGGATATGGAGTACCTGTACACCGATGGCGAATTCTGGCACTTTATGGACCCAGACACCTTTGACCAGTTTGCCGCCGATCAAAAAGCCGTTGCCGATGCTGCCAAGTGGCTGCGTGAGCAAGACAAGTGTGTGGTTACCCTGTTTAACAACGCACCTTTGGTGATTACCCCGCCCAACCACGTTGAGCTGGAAGTGGTGCAAACGGACCCGGGCCTGAAAGGCGACACCGCACAGGGCGGCACCAAGCCTGCTACCTTGAGCACCGGCGCCGTGGTTAAAGTGCCTTTGTTTATGAACGAAGGCGACGTGGTGCGTGTGGATACCCGCACCGGTGAATACCTGGGCCGTGCCAACAGCTAAGCGCTGTGTCTAACTCCGAGTATTTACCCTCTTGTTCGCCCGCGCTTATCGAAGCGCGGGCGAATTTGTATCGAAACATCCGCGATTTTTTTTACGCCCGCCATGTGCTTGAAGTGGATATGCCACTGTTGGCCTCGCACTTTGTCACCGACCCTTTTATTCAGCCTATCGTTGCCGACGACACCGGCTGTACCCGCTACCTGCAAAGCTCCCCCGAATACGCCATGAAGCGTTTGCTGGCGGCCCAGCCGCGCTGCATTTACTCGCTGGGGAAAGTCTTTCGCGCCGCTGAAACCAGCCGCCGTCACAACCCAGAGTTCACTATGCTGGAGTGGTATCGCTTAGGGCTGGATGATCATCAGCTAATGGCCGAGGTTGCCGAGCTGGTGCAGAGCGTGCTGCCCGATGTGGCTGTGCATTACCTGAGTTACCACCAATGGTTTGCGAGCAACCTGGGGATAAACCCACACACCTGCGAATTGGCCGAGCTGCGTCGTGTGGGTAAAACGCTGATTGAAATAGACGATACCGGCTTAACGTGCGATGACTGGCTGGATTTGCTGGTTACTCACAGGTTAGAGCCGCAAATGCCCGCAGGGCTTACCTTTATTTACGATTATCCTGCCAGCCAGGCCGCCTTGGCGAAAATATTGCCTGATAAAACCGGTACGCTGGTGGCACGCCGCTTCGAGGCCTTTTTAAATGGCATGGAGTTGGCCAACGGCTACTGGGAATTAACCGACCCCCAAGAGCAGCGCCGTCGGTTCGCCGCCGATCAGAAGCGGCGCCGCGATCTGGGTTTGCCTGACATAGCGGCTGACCCCAAGCTGCTGGCGGCCTTGGAGGCGGGCCTGCCCGACTGCGCCGGTGTCGCCTTGGGGGTGGATCGCTTACTGATGCAGCTAACCGGCACCCGCGATATTGCCCACACCCTGGCTTTTGCCGCCGACAGGGTGTGAATAACGCTGACCGAATACACTTGTGGGTAATTGGAGCGGGCAGTGGAAAACCTTTGCTGGCGCTTTAAAATTGTCCACACTTGATGCATCTGTGAGCAATAAAGGCCCGTATAACTGTCTGTTTTTGTGTGCTTTTTGCCCTGGTTGTGAATCACACAGTTTTGCTCCGGCCAGGCGTGGCCTGGCCCCGGGGCGGTTACGCAAAGCCCGTGCACAAAGTTATCCACAGTGAATGTGGATAATGAAAATGGCTGCGGTTTTGGGCCTGACGGGAATTTTCAAAATCCCTTAAAATGTCTTTTTTTGGCAACGGAGAAAAGTTGATGCAACAGTTACCCGAAACCCTGCGGGAAAACGTCCGCTTATTAGGGGAGTTACTGGGCGAGACCATTCGCGACCACGAGGGCGAAGAGCGTTTCAGCAGGATCGAACAGATCCGCCAGTTGGGCAAAAGTATCAATCAGAGCGAAGAGGATGACCCCTCGGCCCTGGTGGATATGCTGGGCGAACTTAACGATGAGGATATTCTGCCCATCGTGCGCGCCTTTAATCAGTTTCTTAATTTGGCCAATATGGCCGACCAAGAGTACGGCGCCAGCGCCGAGGCCGAGCCTGAAGATGGGCTAAAGGCCATGTTGCTCAACTTTAAAGACACCTACGGGCAGGACAGACTGGCCGAAGAGATTCGCAACCTGCGCATCGAACTGGTGTTGACCGCCCACCCCACCGAGGTGACCCGCCGCACCTTAATCCGCAAGTACGACCAAATCGTTAATACCCTGTCGGATCAGCAGCGCGGCAATTTGCTCAGCTTTGAAAAAGACAAGGTTATCGGTCGCCTACACCGTCTGGTGGAAGAAATGTGGTCCACCGACGAGATCCGCAGCGAACGACCCACCGCCGTGGACGAAGCCAAATGGGGCTTTGCGGTGATTGAAAACAGCCTGTGGCAGGCCGTGCCGGACTTTATCCGCCACTTGGACCGCCTGAGCAGCCGCCACCTGGATTTAAAGCTGCCGCTGGATTTGCACCCCTTCCACTTTTTCTCGTGGATGGGCGGCGACCGCGACGGTAACCCCAATGTCACCCACGCCGTCACCCGCGAGGTTCTATTGCTGGGCCGCTGGATGGCCGCCGAGCTGTACCTGCGCGATGTGGAAGGACTCTACGGCGACCTGAGCATGTACGAGGCAAGCGCCGAGCTGCGCGAACAAGTGGGCGACTCTGACACCCCTTATCGCGATTATCTGGCCGGTTTCCGCAAGCGCATTCAGGCTACCCTGGACTGGGCCGAAGCCACCCTTAAGGGCGAAGAGCCCGCCAAACCCGCCGGTTTGATCGAAAGCCGCGACGACTTGCTCGAGCCGTTAATGCTTTGCTACCGCTCGCTTAACGACGTAGGTCTGCCGCACATTGCCAATGGCCCGCTGCTGGATACCATCCGCCGGGTGCACAGCTTTGGCGTTAACCTGGTGCCTCTGGATGTGCGCCAGGACGGCGAGCGCCATGTCGCCGTGATGGACGAGCTGACCCAGTATCTGGAAATGGGCAGCTACCTGGAGTGGGACGAAGCCACCCGCCAGGAATTTTTGCTTAAACACCTGCAGGAAAAACGCCCGCTGCTGCCCGCCGACTGGCCCGTGAGCGACGAAGGCGCCGAGGTACTGAAAACCTGCCGTGTGATCGCCAGCGAGCCGCCGGAAACTCTATCCACCTATATTATCTCCATGGCGCAGCAGCCCTCAGATGTATTAGTCGTAGCGCTGCTGTTAAAAGAGTGCGGCATGAGCTGGAACATGCCCATCGTACCGCTGTTTGAAACCCTGGACGATCTGGATCGCTCCGCCGAGGTTATGGACCTGCTGTGGCAACTGCCTTGGTACCGCGAGTACACCAGCACCAAGCAAACCGTGATGATCGGCTACTCCGACTCGGCCAAAGACGCGGGAAAATTCGCCGCTACCTGGGCCCAGTACAAATCCCAAGAGCGCCTGGTTCAACTGGCCGATAAGCACGGTATCGATTTAATTCTGTTCCACGGTCGCGGCGGCACTGTGGGGCGCGGTGGCGGCCCGGTAGAAAAAGCCATGGCTTCGCAGCCGCCGGGTTCGGTAAAAGGTAAAATTCGCGTAACCGAACAGGGCGAGATGATTCGCTACAAGTTCGGCTTGCCCAAAGTCGCCTTTAGCAGCTTCTCGACTTACACCGTGGCCACCCTGCGCGCGACTCTCGAACCCCACGCCGCGCCGCAAGCCGAATGGCGCGACTTAATCGAGCGCATGGCGCAAGCCAGCCTTGAAGGCTACCGCCGCGTTGTTCAGGGGCACCCACAGTTTGTGCCTTACTTTCGCTCACTCACCCCCGAGCAAGAGCTGGGCCTGCTGGCACTGGGTTCGCGCCCGGCCAAGCGTAAAGCCACCGGCGGGGTTGAAAGCCTGCGCGCCATTCCATGGGTATTCGCCTGGATGCAAGTGCGCTTAAACCTGCCCGCCTGGTTGGGTACCCGCCAAGCCTTGGAATACGCGCTGGAAAACTCCCCCGGCACCTTGAACGACATGGTAGAAAACTGGCCATTCTTCTCAGCGTTTTTAGACCTGCTGGAAATGGTCATCGGCAAGGCGGACACGCCCATCGCCGCTTACTACGAAAAGCAATTGGTGCCCCAAGAACTGCACCCACTGGGTCAGGAACTGCGCGCCGATCTGTCTGCGCTTGAGGTGCTGATTAACCGCATTAAAAAGCAAGACGAATTGTTCGAGTCCGATCCGGTGCTGCGCCAGACCTTAAGCGTGCGCAAACCCTATATCGATCCGCTCAACCTGCTGCAGGCGGAATTGCTTAAACGCTATCGCAGCGGCAAACCCTTTAGCGACGAGCTTGAGCGCGCGCTTAAAGTGACCATGGCCGGTATTTCTGCGGGGATGCGGAATACGGGGTAGTGGTTGGTTGACGGTTCACGGGGTATGGTGAACGGTTGATGAAATGAGGGGAGGTGGCCTTTTGGTTGCCTCCCCTTTTTTGTTTGAGGGGGGCTAACGTCTTATGCGAAGGCTATTCGTGCATTGTGTTTAACAAGCGACACCTCTGATTCAGGCTTTTACTGCGCGGCGTTTTGCAGGCCCAGGTGCTTTACGAAGGGTTGAAAATCTTTGTCTGAGAACAGCAGGGGAAGATTATGCTCAATACAATATGAGGCAATAATAACGTCAGCGGTCTTTCGTATGGTAATACCTTTCTTTCGTAACTTGCGAAAATTATCAGCGTTTTTGATGGCCATATTTTTTCCTAAAAGCTCGTATATAGTAAGCTCTTCCAGCAGGCTTTTGGCTAGCTTGTAGTCCTTTTCATGGCGAAACCCCTGCAGCACTTCGGTGAGTATTAAGTCGCCTATCGCCACGGCGCGGTTGCCTAAAATACTGTCTAAAAGATCGGCCTCGGCGCTGTCGTTTCCGCTAAAAAAGTCGATCCAAACGCTGGAGTCCACGAGAATCAAGAGGCGCTCCGCATATCGTCCAGGTCACCGGACCATTCCAGCTTGCCCCTGTAGCGTTTAATCCCTTCTTGTTTTTTCAGCTGAATCAAAGCCTTGAGTCCTTGTTCTACAGCCTCTTTCTTGGTTTTAAGACCGGTTGCCTTAAGTGCTTCGCTCATCAGCTTATCGTCAATTTCGATATTGGTGCGCATTGTTTTTACCTCACCTGATGTGTATGTTTTCAGGATATATACACATCGTGGTTTGGTCAACTTGAGGGGGCTAAGCGGTCTGAGGTCGGACGTCTGAGGTCTGAAGCGAATGGCACATACTTAAGCCTCGTCATCCCCGCGAAAGCGGGGATCTAATGGCTTTAAGTGCTGGGGTCTTTGTGTTCCTGACTTCACGCACTATGTCTAGAACATATTGCTAAAATTGCTATTTTCCTTTCAATATGCCCGTGTCGCCGGGCGTTGCGAGTTACTTTTTTCGGCAAAAAGTAACCAAAAACCTCGCCCAACAGCTGGCCCCTTCGGGGTGCCCTCCCTCCAGCCAATTTTAGCGGTCGGTCTAAACCGCACATCCATGTGCGCTTAGACCTTTCGCGCTCATCCAGAGCGCTCAACCCCTAAAATCGGCCTCCGCTCGGCTCAGTTGTAAACGGGCGAGAAACCCAACTGGTTCCACGTTTTCAACTTTGTGGCGGCCGTGTATTTCAAGTCACCTTCGCGTTTTAAGGCTTATATCGAATTAAAGATATAAGGGGCTTCAGAGGTGAGGAGGCGGTTTGCTATAAACTATCGTTTGCTTTGCGGTTTTCAAGTTTTAGAAAAAACTTTATAGTCAGGCACTTAACCAGTTTGGAAGGTTAGATAACAAGACCGCTCTTCGCGCGTTAACGCGCACGCACACTTTGTTCGCCCTTCCTGAAGCCCGTAATTGGCTTAAATGACTGATAATTCAAAGGCTTGAGCCTCTTTGTTGGAGTTTTTCAGCGAAGGATGTTGCGCATGCCCGACATACAAATGTTAAATGGCGATGATTGTTGAAGCTCTGAAAAAAATCCATCTACGGCATCGGCTACAGGAGGGCGATGTGTCTGCACATACCAAGTCCGCACAGGTCATCACAAAGGAATGGCAAGCAGCGGTCTGCGGTGATGACGTGTTGGGTGAGGTGAGGGTTTCAAGGGCAAATAATGAGCGAATCGATGTCGTCGATTTGCAGAATAATACAGCATATGAACTCAAGGTTTCTGGAAAAAATACGCACCACGAGTTCTACAAAGACCTGATAAAGGTGCTTACCTACAACGAGTACCAAGTTGCAGGACAAAGGCTGACAAAGCTCGTGTTTATTAGTGAGGAAACCGGCATCCGTTCGTTGATTGGACGCTTAGATGAGATGTTCCTCAAAATGCTTGAATCAAAGCATAGGTTAAGCATCGAGCTTGTAGCCATTTAACAAGTGAATCAAGCGGACCGCTTTGCGCTGGCGCTCCAAACGGCCGATTATTCAAGGCGTTACACATCACAAGGAATCACGATTGAGCGATAACTGGACAGAAGAAGAGCTAAAAGCTGCAGTGGAAGCATATGTTCAGATGCGTTCAGATGAAGCAAACGAGGTTCCATTTATTAAAAGGCACATCTACGCTGAACTTGCCGACCGGTTTGGTCGTACTGAAAAATCTTTCGAATATCGAATGCAGAATATTTCCTACCTCTACTCCCTCATGGGGCGTAAGTGGGTTCCGGGTCTATAACCTGCGAAAAATATAGGCTCAAATAACGCAGAAGTAATAGAAAGGTTAATATCGGAAGTGGAAGGACAAAGTCTACCCAAGGTCGCTGATTTTGAAACTCAAGTTATTTTCTATAAAGCTAAGGGTAGTCTTTCAAAGCCAACTGGTATTAAAGAGCCTGAAAAAACATATTCGCAAGTAACTAATTTCAGCAGAGATCCAAAGGTTAAAGCATGGGTTCTTAAAAAGGCGTCAGGCAAGTGTGAGAGTTGTAATTTTGTTGCGCCTTTTACAACAGCAGAAGGTGAGCCCTTTCTAGAGGTTCATCATCTTCCCCGCTTAGCTGACGGCGGCTCAGACACTATTACAAACGCAGTGGCCTTGTGCCCAAACTGCCACAGAAAGATGCATTATGGAATTAATAAAGCATCTTTAGTAGATTCAATGTACAAAAAGATATCGAGACTAGTGCACGAGTAAAAAGTGTAACAAGGCGGTCAAGCCTGACGGCTATTCCGCCGCTTGTTTATGAAGTCAATAAGGGGGCAAGTGGTAGTAGAGTCGGGCTCTGTAGTGGCTATAACCGATGGCGCTGGTGCGGTGTCGCAACGTATGAGCTACGCCCCCTGGAGCAAGCGTCGCGAGCCTGATTGGCGAAACGGCGATCAATCCGGTGTTTACTATACAACCGATGTAGGCTTTACCGGCCATGTTATGTTGGACGATCACGGTCTTGTGCATATGCAGGGCCCCAACTATTGGTCGTTTCCTCAGTGCGGATCTGGTGGTGATTGATCCATACGATTCGCAGAGTTATAACCGGTATTCTTATGTTCGGAATAGTCCGTTGTCTAGAACCGATCCTACAGGGTATTTGGAGGCCGGTGATCCTGCGGGCCCTATGGAATACACAGACTCTGAACAACCAGTTGCGAATGCCGGATATTTCTTTTCGTTCGGTACGGCTTTTAATATGTTACACACATGGCAGGCCTCGGGCAGCGGGTGGATGTATTTTGGCAATAGGGCCATTAATATGAATACTCTTAGTGGCCAGCTTTATGCTGCAATGCAGGTGTCGATGGCGCAGGTTGCTCAGCACGGGAGTGCTAGTGGTAGCAGCTCTCCGTCTGCGAGTGCAAACGTACAGGCTGTTACTTTTGGATCTGGGGCGGCCTCGGCTGCAAGAAAGGACGTTGGGTTGGCTATGAGCGGAGGGGGGCAGAAACGATACAACCGAAAAACAGTGGTTTTAACAAGATCGGAACAAACTATTAAACGCGTTCAGACGTTCGATGCTAGTGGAGGATATGGAAATGGTGATCTCGGACTTTCTTTAGTAAATGGGGGGGAGGTTTTAACTTTGGGTGACGTGCCAAGTTGCTGTAAGTTGACGGGAGTCAATAGGTATTGGACCGCAAAAACGGGATTGAAAATTGTTCCAGGTAATATACTGTTGAGAACCGAAGGTAAAATTTATTCCGTTGTCGAAAATAGTTTCGAGCCAAGTTTTGAAGCATGTTACACCTGTGAAGCTACGAATGTTCGAGAGGTGGTTCCGATCGCAGAGAGAATTTATCAATGGAAGTTCAATAGCGGATCGCCTCTTGGGGATATTATTGACATTGCAAACCCATAATTTGTAGAGGATAGATTTCGGATAATATGAAATATATAGCGATTACATTAGCAGGTCTCCTTCTTTCGTGTTCAAAAAGTCAAGACTATGAAAATTTGGCGGAAACTTACTTTGAGAGTTTTATAAGTCGTGATTGGAAAGCCATATATTCATGTAAAACTCCGGAATTCAAACAAACAGTACCTTACAAGGTTTTTGTAAAAAGTATGGAAGATTCCTTTAGCGAATTCGGTGTTGGTGAAGTTCAATTTTACAAAGTTGAGAGGGAGGGAGATTTCATTCGTGTACCGTTTGAATTTACTATTCTTGATTCAAGAAGCGGTGTTCCAATATTAACAATGAATGACGCGCAGACATGGCTAAATGTGTCTGAAAATACGTTGTTTTGTTTGGATCTAGGTATGTCCTCCTTTTTTCCGCTTAATTTTGATGTCGCTCAGTTCCAGCGGGTGGAAGTCAAATAAATCAAATTACTAATAACTAGGGCAGGTACTAATAACTAGAAACCAATAAATAGGACAGGCAGAAAATATATAGGACACCCACAGTTTAGAGATTACTGGCGGTCAGCGATATTGTGGGTGGGAATATATTAGGACACCCACTATTTACTATTTAGAGTAGCATTAAATAGGACACCCACAGTTTAGAGATTGCTGCCGGTCAGTGACGTTGTGGGTAGTGTGGTTTGTGTTCCAACGTTTGAGTTTATAAATCACTCTGTTTTCAGAGTTGTTGACGAAAAACGGCCGTGCGAAAGTCTACCAGTTGGCATGTGGATTTTGCTTTTTTAGAAAGATTACGTCGGTAGGCTTGGTACAGGTACAGGTACAGGTACAGGTACAGGTACAGGTACAGGGTAGAGCTTCCGGCAGTTGCTGATGCCGTGTAACCAGCGTTGGTTGAGTCGATTGCATAAGTCTGTGATTTTGGCGATGGGGCCAATTGCCAAGCCGAACCGGTCTTTAATACGACAACAGCTGTCCAGCCAGTCTTTAGTGGGAAGGTTGAGCCTTTGCTGTATGCCGGGCAGTTGGTTGTTGATGGAGCCACGTTTATCGTCGCGAATAGCGCGCCCTGTCCAGTCGATGAGTTCAATATAGTCACTGATATGGAAGGGGATATGATCGAGGCGGTTCTGATCGGTTTCACCTCCTGCAAAAGGCATTAGAGCTGCTTGGCTCAACTTTTCGTATTCGTCCTGTGTTTTCTTAGTCTGCCGTTTGGTTTGAGTTTGATGTTTGGGGGTAATGCCTAGTCTTTCCTGGATACTGGTGTAAATCAATAACTCTGGCGTATCGGCCATAGCTGCCCTGACGGGGTTCAGGTCTACGTAGGCCATACAGACTAAGAGGGCGCGTTCGTCCAGCAGCGCCTGGCCCTTAAGGCGTCCCTCAAAGAATCGCCCTGTGCAGTTGTCTTCCTTATTGGCCCTACGGGCAATGGACTCATTCAAACAGCGCATAAACCAACTGATGTCGGCGAGCCTTAGTTGCCATTTCTCAATGAGGGAATAAGGGGGCAAATCTTGGTGCGCCGAGCGAAGCTCAGGCGCAGGGGAAGTTGAGCGATAGGGGCATTATTTGACGGAAACTGTGCGTTGGTTTCCCGTGGGTGCAAGTCCCACTCGGGCAAGGTTGGTCGCCACCCGGAAGCGAGTCTTGGGCTGTCATCGGTGACGGTGATGGCTAAGCGTAGACAGCGAGCCAGCAGGCCACGGTGATAGAGCACCGAAATGACCCTCTATGTGGGTGCCGACGTTTTCAAGATAACGGAAGGTTACAGCAGGCTTCTCGAGCTGACTGGAGAAGCCGCCCCACCGGTGTCTGAGAGCCTGGCATGCTGGCAAGGAAACCCTGGAAACTCGGGAGGTCTGTCCGTTCCTTGGTGGAAGCCGCTTGCGGGCAAGCGGACAACAAATGAGTCCAGGCGCTGTGGCGGGAGGCGCGTTAGAGCGAGCGAAGACAGTATCGGCCAAGGTATTGCCGCGGAACGATAATAAGGACTTCGGCGAGAAGACGAGACAGAACTCGGAGCTTTCCATAGTACCGATGAAGCGGGCGAACCGACATCCGCCGGGAGCCAGTGGAGGGAAGGGAAAGTCAATTCATCACATCCTCAGTAGGGCAACATGGCAGAAGCATAGAGTTCGGTAGACATGTCCACCTCACTGCTGAGGTTAGCGAAGCTGGGGAGAGATTTCTCGCAGCGGTGTTTTACCAACATCAACCAGTACCTGACGGAAGACCTGTTACGCGCAGCGTTTTATCAAACGCGCAAGGATGACGCAGTGGGAGTCAATGGGCAAACGGCAGCGGACTATGCGACAGATTTAGAAGGCAATCTCGAGAGTCTTCTGGAACGGGCCAAGTCGGGCCGCTATGTGGCGCCCCCGGTCAAGCGAGGCTATGTGCCCAAAGGCGACGGCAAGCGACCGATCGGGATCCGACCTTTGAGGACAAAGTGCTGCAGCGGGCTATCGTCATGTTACTGGAGCGATTGTATGAACCCCTGTTTCACCCGCACTCGTTTGGCTATCGGCCCAATAGAAGTGCGCATCAGGCGCTGGAGTTACTGCGCGGGCAACTGGATCAGGGCGGGGGCCATATCGTCGAGTTGGATATTCAGGGGTTCTTCGACCATCTGGTTAACGCCACCTGCGGTCATTTCTCCAGCAGCGGATAGGTGACGGCGTGATTCTGCGCCTGATCAACAAGTGGTTAAAAGCCGGAGTGATGGAGGGAGGCGCTCTCCACTATCCGGAGCAAGGTAGCCCACAGGGTGGCGTGATCTCACCGTTACTGGCGAATGTGTACCTGCACCATGTGCTGACATTTGGCTGGGATCGCAAGTGAGCCCACGCTTAACGGGGCGTGTGAGCCTGATTCGGTTTGCGGATGATGCGGCGCTGATTCTGCGCAACCCTCAGGATGCCAGCAAGGTGATGGACGTGCTACCGAAGCGACTCGGTCGCTACGGACTGACCCTGCACCCGGAGAAAACCCGCGTGGTGGCGTTCAAACCCAAAGAGAAATGCAGTATCGATTTTCTCGGGTTTACCCATTACTGGAGCAAGACCCGCCAGGGCCAATGGTGTGTGCAGCGCAAGACGATGAAGTCGCGGTTTGCGCGAGCGGTGAAAGCCATTGGGACGTGGTGCCGGCACAATCGGCATCGGCCACTAGCTGAACAGTATTGGGGAATAGCGGGCGGGAATATACATATCTTTCTCCTTTGTGCGGTCAAGTGAGCTTTTCGTTACATGGAATACCAGAGCTGTAGTAGCCATCCGGAGGCGAACAGGCCGAGCCCGAAAACGCCGTGATTGATAAGGCTGTGCATTCGTGCAGAGTTTGGTTTTGGGGTTCGGGATGCGGCAATGCCCGCCCCCATGCCCGGCTGCATTAACAGTAAGGGGACTGCCACCGTTGCAATTCCGACGCCTAGTGCGGGGCCAATGGTGGGATGGTTAATCCAGGGCTCGCCGGTAATAGCCACCAGAAGCGCTGCGAACGCGATGCCTGTTACGTAGTGGGCCGTCCAGCCAATAACTTGTTCACCCCGAGCAGGGGCCGATGCCGAAATCGATGTATGGTGAAATTTCCCCTGGGGCATATAAGCCAGCCAGCGCCCGACCATTGCGTAGTTTGGGGGCGTCATGCCAAACACGGTTTTTCTGATCATGCTCCACAAATCCAACGTGATGGTTGCTCCGATTCCGATTAAACCTATAGCCAGTAGGTTGTTCATAAACTTTTCCTTTGCTTGTTTCGATTGTAAGCGGGTGTTAGCGTACAACCTCAAGTCAACTTGAGGTCAACAGTTGTTTATGGATATCGCAGAAGTGGCCAAGCGTTCTGGGGTTCCCGCCTCTACATTGCGTTTCTATGAAGAGAAAGGGTTAATCAACTCTGTGGGCCGGCAAGGGCTGCGCCGGGTGTTTGGCGCCGATATACTGGAGCGGCTTGCGTTGATTGCGTTGGGGCGAGCCGCGGGCTTTTCGTTGGATGAGATCGCTCCGATGCTAGGGGCTAACGGAAACCCAAATATTGATAGAGAGTTGCTGACCCAAAAAGCCGAAGAACTGGACGCTACCATCCAGAAGCTGATGGCCATGCGCGATGGCCTTCGGCACGCAGCCGTGTGTTCTGCGCCAAGTCACATGGAATGTCCTAGGTTCCGTCGCTTGCTCGGGTTAGCGGCCTCTGCTGCGATTAAAAATAAAGGTTCGGATAAGCGGCTGAAAAGGCGTAGGGGAAAGGGCTTGGGTTTTTGATGCTCTAGGTTATGATGGATTTCAAAAAAATTATTGGGTCGCACGATTCTTGTTTTTCAATACTTGTAGCCAAATCGAAACAGACGTCCATAACAGAAACCTGTATATTTCCCCAATCTACGCTAACAACCAAGCGAAAGTCTTCGCTGCTCAAAAGGGAATGAACCATGTCAAAACAAGAAACGGTATCGGCACTGGCGCTGCCGCCCACCAGTCGCCAGAAGCTATTTGTTCGGTATACGCTCGCCATTTTGATCGATCTGGTGGTGCTGGGGCTATTTAACGAGTATTGGGACCGGGTGCATATTGAGGCTTTTTCGGTGGCGTTGCTGGTGGCGGCGTTGATGCAGCTCTTGTTGCAGGCAACCTTTAAGGTTGAGCATTACGTTAGCGATTATTTCAAGACCAAGTCGGGTGCGGCGGCCAAAGGGGCTTATTATGTTGCCGTCTGGTTTATTCTGTTTGTCTCAAAATTTATTATGCTGGGCGCCATAGAGTTCGCGTTTGGTGATCAGATTCACTTTGACGGCCGCTTTCATGGCGCCGTACCATTTATTGCTGTGGTGGTGGTGATGATTGCCGCCGAAGAGCTGGTGGTGCGTATTTACCGCCGCCTTGGCGACCAACCTTAATTCAAGGCTTCCAGTTGCTGTTCCAATGCCTGTGCCAGCCAGCTTACCACTGCGCCGCCCTGGGCCTGCTCTGACTCTAGGGCGCTGAATACCTTCCACCAGTTGGCGCTGCGGTGGTGGATGGTTTTTAAAGTTTCTGCACGCAGCGCCTGGGCAATTAATGGCAGCGGCAAGTCTGCCCAGCCCGAGCCATCGATCACGGCATCGCGTATCAATTCGTATTGCGTAAATGCCAGGTAGTTGGCCGTCTCGGGTGATTCGGCCACCAGCATGGCGTCTTGCATATAGGCCAGTGTAATTTCGGTGTGGGCCACCAGGTCGTCTTGAGTGACTCGCTTCAGCTGGCTTAAGGGGTGGTTGGGGGCAGCTACGGTGAGCATGCGCACATCGGCCAGTTCACGAAACCACTGGTAGCCTTCGTTTAACAGCTCGGGCATCAGCCCATAGGCAACATCCACCGATTGGTTACGCACCAAAGGTGCCAGTTCGCGCGGCGGCGCCAGGTACACGGTAACACTGGTTTGCGGAAACTTGAGCTTAAGCTGGCGCAGCAAGTCGCGCCACACCGGCTCGGGCAGTGAATCGTCCCGCGCGATACGCAAAACCGATTCGGCCCCGCTTAAGTGATGTTGGCAGCGCGCCTGAATTTGCCCTGCTACCTGCTCAAGGCGCCGACCATCGGTCAGGATGGACTGGGCAATGGCGGTAAGCTGCAGCCGGTTACCTGTGCGTTCAAATAACTCTACCCCTAGCTCATCTTCCAGCGCCGTCAGCATGGTGCTTACCGTGGTGCGGCTGCGGTTTAGCTCGCGGGCCGCGGCGGCCACGCTGCCGTGTCGGGCAATACAAAGAAACGCTGAGATCTGAGAAATCTTCATGGGAACCTGTGACGGTTTTTCCGTCGCTGAGTGACTCACGCCTGTGAGCGGATACCGATAATATGGCCTGTAACGCATGGGAGGTCAAAATGTTTACGTATCTGGCGCGGGAAAATATGGCGCTGATTATATCGGCGCTAATGGCTGGCCTGTTTGCAGTGGCTGGTACCGTCTGGGGGTTATGGGCGCAATCGATGGTAATTTTGTTCGACGGCGCCTATTCGCTGATCAGCTTGGGGCTGTCGCTGCTCTCGCTGTACGCCGCGCGAATTATTCGCCGCCCGGCTAACAGCCGGTACCCCTTTGGCCTGGGCGCGGTAGAGCCTTTAGTGATTGCCGTAAAAGGCTTGGTGATTGCCATTGTCTGCCTGTTCTCGCTGCTGTCAGCACTGGTGGGTTTGGTGCAGGGCGGCCGCCCGATAGACGTTGATATGGCCATAGGCTTTGGCGCCATCAGTTTTGTGGGCTGCGCTATGGTGTGGAGTTATCTGCGCTGGGCTTTCGGCCGCAACGACAGCGGCTTGGTGCAGGCCGAGCAGCGCCAGTGGCTGATGGACAGTGCCTTGAGTGCCGCCGTAACCTTTGGTTTTGTGCTGGCCTGGCTGCTGGAGCAAACGGCGTGGGCTCATTACGCTGTGTATGCTGACCCGGCGATGATGGTACTGATTTCCGTGTACTTTATCGCTGTGCCGGTCAAGATGGTGTTGGGCGCTGTGCGCGAGCTATTACTGGCGGCGCCGCAAGCGGAGCAGTTGCCGGAAATTCATGAAACCCTGCAAGAATTAGGGCTTAACCCGCGCAAAGTTAAAGTGGTAAAGCTAGGCCCCAATTTATTGCTGGAGGCTCGGTTGGTGCGTGCTTAAGCAGGCTATTATACTTAGCCTGCACGCATTCAACATTTTCGGTGACGCAACGGGCTACGTATGAAAGCCAAATCACTCATGAGCGATAAAGTTGTTACCGTTGAGCTGGACGATACGCTGGCGACGGTTAAAGACATTTTTGATCATGTTAATTTTCATCACCTTTTGGTGGTTGAGAATAAAAACCTGATGGGCGTGATTTCAGATCGCGACCTTCTCAAGGCGATTAGCCCTAATGTTGATTCGGTCGCTGCCACCACAAAAGACCTGGCGACTTTAAATAAAAAAGTTCACCAGATTATGGCGCGCCATCCAAAGGCGGTAAGCGTTGAGGCTTCGGTAGCGGCTGTAGTGGAGCTGTTTAACGCCCACCCAATATCCTGCATTCCCGTGGTTAATGAAAATAACGAACCTGTGGGTATTATTTCTTGGCGGGATGTCATGCGCGCGCTGGGCGAGCGTATGAAAAAACAAGGCGCTTAAACAGCAGTGGCTAAACTGACGTTCTTCTGCGGCAAAATGGGCGCCGGAAAATCTACCCTGGCAAGAAAAGTGGCGGCGCAAAATCAGGCCGTGTTGCTTAACGAGGATGAGTGGCTGGCCAGCCTGTTCCCCGGCCAAATTATTTCGCTGGATGATTATGTGCGTTTTTCCAGCCGCTTGAAGGTGCCGGTAAAAGGGCTTGTGCAGTCTATGTTAGCCGCAGGGACTGATGTGGTAATGGACTTTCCGGCGAATACCATGGCGCAACGAGCGTGGTTTCGCGAGTTGCTTGATGCCACGTCTGCTGAGCACGAGCTTGTGTTCCTCGATCTTTCCGATGCAACTTGCCTTGCTCGCATTGAGCAGCGTCGGCTAGTCGAGCCTGCGCGGGCGGCAACGGATACGGCCGACATGTTCGCCGCGGTTACTCGTTACTTTCAGGCACCCACAGCGAGCGAAGGATTTAATGTGGTCAGTGCTGAAAAAATGGGTGCGGGCTAGCTGGACTAGTGTGTATCCAGGCTTGAAGTGTAAACGGTTACAATTCTTTCAAATAACGCTACAGCAATGAATTTCGATTCGTTCTAAGCTATTTAAGGCCTCTAATAATTTTTATGACGCAGTTCCGCTAGCGCGACTGGCTTTGCTTTACACTAAAAATGTAACCGGTTGCACATCTTCTAATAATCAAATGAATCGGAGTACCATAATGCTAAAAACGAAAAAGCACCTGTTTCAAACCATGCTAACCACTGCGGCAGCTACACTGCTGAGCGCCTCTGCCCAGGCCGGCTTTTACACCGACGGCGCCACGTTAAAAGATGACAATGGCAATGCATTTGTCATGCGAGGGGTTAACCACCCGCACGCTTGGTATACCAACCAAACCTCGCAAGCCATTGCCGATATTGCCGCCACCGGGGCGAACTCTGTACGCGTGGTGCTTTCCAGCGGACACCGCTGGAGCCGTACCTCCGCCAGCGAGGTTCAAAGCATTATTAATTTGTGCAAAGCCAACAATCTGGTTGCCGTGCTGGAGGTGCACGACACCACCGGCTACGGCGAAGAGAGCGGCGCGCAAACGCTGGCCGGTGCTACTGACTATTGGCTGGATATTGCCAGCGTGCTTCAGGGCGAAGAAAACTACGTGATTATCAATATTGGCAACGAGCCGTTCGGCAACGGCGCTCCTGCCAGTGATTGGGTGAATGCCCACAGCAGCGCGATCACAAGGCTGAGAAACGCGGGGCTTGACCATACGCTTATGGTGGATGCGCCAAACTGGGGGCAGGATTGGCAAAACCTCATGCGCAGCAATGCGCCAACGGTTGTGGCGGCGGACCCAAACCAGAATGTTGTGTTCAGTGTGCACATGTACGAGGTGTACGACACCGCCAGCAAAGTGCAGAACTACATCAGTGGCTTTGTGGCGGACGGCCTGCCCTTGGTGGTGGGAGAATTCGCCGCCGACCACTACGGCAGTGAGGTCGCTGAGGGCGCCATATTGCAGGCCGGTGAAACTTACGGTGTGGGTTATTTGGGGTGGTCCTGGTCGGGCAACAGCAGTAACTTAGCGTCGCTTGATATTGTGCAGAACTTTAACGCTGCGAATCTCACCAGCTGGGGGCAAACCCTTCTGAATTCTGCGAACGGCATTGCTAACACCTCAAACATTGCCACAGTGTATACCGGCGGTGGTGGTAATAACGGTGGCGGCAGTTCCAGTTGCGGTACGCACAATGGTTATCCCGTATGCTGTGATGCCTCGTCCGATCCGGATGGTGACGGCTGGGGCTGGGAGAACAGTCAAAGCTGCGTCGTTACATCGCAAACCGGTGGTGGCAGCTCAGCGGGTACCTGTGATTGGTATGGCAGTATGTACCCGGTTTGTCAAAACACGCAATCCGGCTGGGGTTGGGAGAATAACCAAAGCTGTATTTCGCAAAGCACCTGTAATTCACAGTAAACCTATCGCACCCCGGTTCGCGGGGTGCGCCTCTCTTTCATATTCTTCTCTCGCTCGTACGCTTTGCAGGGGCTTAATTTGTGCAGCGGCGCAGGTGCTAAAGCGCTATTCTGTAACGGACTGCCAAACCTACTTATTTTCAAGGAGAGAATCATGCGCTGGCAAAACCGCAGACGCAGCAGCAATATTGAAGACCGACGTGGCCAGCGTGCATCTGGCAGCAATGCAGGGGCTGCGCCGCTGTTACGCTTGCTGCCTATGTTGCTGGGGAGTAAAGGCGGAAAATGGGTTGTGTTGATTATTGGCGCCCTGTTTGTGGCCTCTTACCTGGGTGTCGATATTCCTTTTTTATCGGCCAGTGGCCCCAGTGGTCAGCAGAGCCCGGCTTACCAGCCCAGTGCGGCAGAGCAAGAACTGGCCGAGTTTACCGCTGTGGTTCTGGCCGATACCGAAGAAACCTGGGGGCGGATTTTTTCTGAGGGCGGCGGCCAGTATCAAGAGCCCACCTTAGTGATGTTTAGCGGCGCGGTGAATTCGGCCTGCGGTCGCGCGCAATCGGCCATGGGGCCATTTTATTGCCCGGCGGATCGCAAGGTGTATATTGATTTAAGCTTTTACCAAGATTTAAAAAATCGCCACAACGCCCCCGGTGATTTTGCTCAGGCTTACGTTATCGCCCACGAGGTGGGTCACCATGTGCAAACGCTGTTAGGTATTTCCCCCAAGGTGCGCGAACAACAAGCCCGTGTGAGTAAAGCCGAGGCCAACGAGTTGTCTGTACGCCAGGAGTTGCAGGCCGATTGCTTTGCCGGCGTGTGGGGTTACAATGCCAATAAATTTCGCGATTTATTAGAGCCGGGCGACCTGCAAGAAGCGCTGGTGGCGGCCTCGGCCATTGGCGATGACCGTTTACAGCAAGAGGCGCGCGGTTACATTACCCCAGAGTCTTTTACCCACGGCACCTCACAGCAGCGAGTGGCTTGGTTTAAACGCGGCTTTGAAACCGGCGATATGCGGCAGTGCGATACTTTCTCGGCGCCTATTTAAGTAACGACCCTAAAAGCCCTCGCACCAGTTTACGCCCCAGCCCACTGCCCAAGCTGCGGGCGATGCTTTTCATAAACGCTTCGCCAACACTTTGCCGCGATGAGCGCCGGGTTTTGCTTGTTTTGCCTTTACTCTTTTGTGTTTCTTTTTCTGCGCGTTCGGCCATTTGTGCCTGGCGTTTTTGCAGGATTTCGTGAGCCGACTCCGGATCTAAAGCGGTGGCGTATTTCGCTTGCAGTGAATCATTGTTTATCAGCTGTTGGCGTTCGGTCTGCGTAATGGGGCCAATTTTAGAGCGGGGCGGGGCCATCAAGGTACGCTGTACCATGCCGGGTATGCCGCCCGGCTCAAGCGTTGATACCAAAGCCTCACCCACACCTAGCTCGGCGATAACTTGCTCGGTGTTTAGGGCGGGGTTGGGCCTGAACGACTGCGCCGCTACACGCACGGCTTTGCGCTCTTTGGGTGTGTAAGCGCGCAGTGCGTGCTGAACCCGATTACCCAGTTGGCCGAGAATATTATCGGGAATGTCGCCGGGGCTTTGGCTGATAAAATAAATACCCACGCCTTTGGAACGGATCAGTCGCACAACCTGTTCGATTTTTTCTACAAACACCTTGGGGGTGTTTTTAAAAAGCAGGTGCGCTTCATCGAAAAACAGAACCATGACAGGCTTCTCTGGGTCGCCTACCTCGGGTAAATGTTCGTATAACTCAGACATTAACCACAGCAAAAAGACCGCGTAGGTTCTAGGGCTCTGCATCAAGGTACTGGCATCCAGAATATTGATAACGCCAGCGCCATTTTGCTGGGCTATTAAATCGCCGAAGTCCAGCGCCGGCTCGCCGAAAAAGTCGCCCAGGTTTTCCTGCTGCAAAAGTAATAAACGCCTTTTTATAGCGGCCACCGAGGCTGCCGAGACCCGGCCGTATTCCGCCTGCAGCTCTTTGACATTTTGCTGCACAAAGTTAAGGCTGGTGGTCAGATCGTTTAAATCCAGCAGCAGTAAACCCTGATCGTCGGCATAGTCAAAATTAATGCTCAGAATAGATTCCTGAGTGGTGTTCAAATCCAGCAGACGCGCCAATAGTTGCGGGCCCAAATCGGAAATGGACAGACGTACCGGAATGCCCTCGGCGCCGGTTAAATCCCATAATCGCACCGGGTTTCCGGCAAAGGTAAAGTCCGGTATTTGCATCGCAGCGAGGCGTGCGTCTATGTTTTTGTGCGCTTTTCCCGCCCGGCTTATGCCCGATAGATCACCTTTTATGTCGGGTAAAAATACCGGCACCCCAAGGCGCGAAAATGACTCGGCTAATACCTGCATGCTCACTGTTTTGCCGGTCCCGGTGGCACCGGCAATCAAACCGTGGCGGTTGGCCAGCGATGGTTCAAGGGTAATATTGGCACCTTCGGCGCCGCCGAGAATAATGGGAGCGGGCATAAGCTTTCCTCTGCTGCAATGTCCTAAACCGTACATTTTTATGCAATCGTTTAGCGGGCAATAAACTATAGCCTATATCATGGGGTGGCAATATTGCAGAAGCGGGCGCGAGTTAAGGCCGCTAAATCCTGCGCGGTTAGCTCGATCTCCAGGCCGCGCTTACCCGCGCTGATGTATATAGTGGAGAAATTTTGCGCGGCCGTATCGATAAATGTGCGCAAGGTTTTCTTTTGTCCCAGGGGGCTGACGCCGCCCAGCACGAAACCTGTAGTGCGCTCAACTTTTGCCGCCGCTGCCATGCTCGCTTTCTTCGCGCCAGCGGCTTTTGCAAGGGCTTTGAGTTGCACACTTGAGTCAACGCTTACCAAGGCCACAACCAATTCGCCGTCGGCCAACTCCGCCACCAGAGTTTTGAAAATGCGCGCCGCCGCGACGTTCAGTGCCTGGGCCGCTTCTTCGCCATAGGCGGTGCAGTTTGCGGCGTGAGTATATTCGTGTAAACGGTACTTGGTGTTGCTCTTATCAAGCAGAATAATTGCTGGGGTCATAATCGTTTTTCTCGAACTGCGAAACCGTTAATGCATAGCGGATGTGATTAACCTCTTCGCCGTATAAATCTTCTGCCGCCATGATTTTTCGGGTATTGCTAAAACCCAGTCGCTCGGCAATTGCACGGCTTTTTTCGTTGTGTTCGGCGGCGCAGAGTATCAATGTATGCAGTTTGAGTACCGCAAAGCCGAACTGGCACAGGCTGTTCACACTGCGGCTCATTATGCCCTGGCCGCAAAAATCTTCCGCCAGCCAGTAGCCAATACGCGCTTGCCCGGGGGATTTATTGATTGCATTGAGCGAGCAAACTCCTATTTTGCGGGCGGCGTGAACCACGCAAAAAGTGGCATCGCAGCCTTGCTTGTTGTCTTGCGAGGCATCGGCAAGAAACTTTTGCATATCCGCTAATGTGGTGGTCGCGTCTACCCAGGGCAACCACTGGCGCAGGTGCAGACGATTGCTGTCCACCAGGGCAAATATTTCCGGGGCGTCGGCCACCATAACCGGTTGCAGGCTGACCTGCGCGTCAACGGTAATCGGCTGCATGATTTTTCCTCCTGCCATATTTAATCACAATTGATCAGCGCTTTGCCCCTTTCGGCCCCGGCGCTTCCTTAATGCTTTGTTTTACTGCACTCATCGATACTAACGGAGAAGTGCAATGGGCAAACACATAGGACTATGGCTGCTGCTGTTGGTCTGCTGCAGTGCGGCGGCAGAGCAGGGCGAATCAACCGGGCAACTGCTGCTGGATGGGCAACGGCAGGCGCTGCACCTGTCCAGCCATTACCAGTTGAGTATTCAGGGGTTAGAGGCTCGGGTAGAGCTGACTCAGACGTTTAAAAACACCGCAGAGCAATGGGTGAATGCCACCTATGTGTTTCCGCTGCCGGAAGACAGTGCGGTAAGCCGCTTGACGATGAAAGTGGGCGAGCGAATTATCGAAGGTGAAATTCAGGAAAAGCAGCAGGCCAAACAAACCTTTGCGGCCGCTAAAGCTGCAGGTAAAAAGGCCAGCTTAATTGAGCAGCAGCGCCCTAATTTATTTCGCCAACAACTGGCGAACGTGGGCCCCGGTGAAACCGTTGAGATCACCCTCGGTTACAGCCAGCAGGTCATTTACGACGCTGGCGAATTCCGCCTGCGTATCCCAACGACATTAACACCGCGCTATATACCGGGTGTTAGCCGCGCCGAATTACTGCCCGAGGCAAGCATCACTACCGGTGTTACGGGCTGGGCACTGCCCACCGATCAGGTGGCGGATGCACACTTAATTACGCCTGCCCAAGTTAAAGCTGATTCGGCGCAGCCGCTCAACCCGATGACGATAGAGGTAGAGCTTCATGCTGGGGTACCACTGCAGTCCGTGACGAGTGATACCCATAAGGTGCGCGTTGATGCAATAGGCGGCTCGGACGGTGAACGCCGTATTCTGCTGCAAAACCAGGTTGCCGAAATGGACCGGGATTTTGAGTTGCGCTGGCGCGCCAGGGCCGACGCATCGCCGGTGGCCGCACAGTTTGTGAGCCGTTGGCGCGGTGATCGCTACGCGCAAATTTTGCTCATGCCGCCCCAGCAAGTGAACGCCGGGCAAGTGTTGCCGCGCGAGCTGATTTTGGTGGTGGACACCTCGGGCTCCATGGCCGGGCAGTCGATAGAGCAGGCGCGAAAAAGTGCGCTGATGGCGTTGGAGCAACTGAACACTGAAGACCGTTTTAATGTGGTGTTTTTTGCAAGCCATACGCGGGCTGTCTTCTCCCAGGCAGTGATCGCCAGTGAGCACAACAAGCAAGAGGCAAGGCGTGAAATTCTCGCCATGCGCGCCGATGGCGGTACTGAAATGCACTCGGCGTTGTCCCGTGCGTTTGACCACACCGCGCAAGAGTCGCATGTGCAGCAAATAGTGTTTGTCACCGACGGCAGCGTTGGTAATGAGGCGCAACTGTTAACGCTTATTCATCGTCGTTTGGGGGATGCGCGCCTATTTACCGTTGCCATTGGCAGCGCCCCCAACCGCTTTTTTATGCGCCGCGCCGCCGAATTTGGGCGCGGCAGCTTCACTGAAATTGCTAACGCCAGCCAGGTGCAAGAGCGTATGCAACAGTTACTGAGTAAGTTGCAAAAGCCTGTGGTCACCAACGTCAGTATCGATTGGCCGCAACCGGTCGAGTCCTTTCCACGGCAGGTGCCCGACTTGTATTGGGGGGAGCCGGTGCAGGTGATTGCCAAATTACCGCCTTGGCCTTCACGTTCGGATGCGCGGGTGGTCGTGCGCGGTGAATCTGCGGGCCAGACCTGGGTGCGTGAGTTGGTGCTGAGCAATCCCGCCGAGAATGACGAGAACACCGTGCCGGTACTGGCGCAGCGATTTGGGCGCGAAAAAATTGCCTTTTTAGAAGATGAGGCTTATCGCTTGGGCGAGCGCGATAGTGCGGCAGCCAAAATACTGCCGGTGGCGCTCAAGTATCAGCTTATGTCACGTTTCACCAGTTTAGTGGCGGTGGATAAAACACCGAGCAAGCCCGAGTCGATTACTGCGCAAGACCATGAGATAGCCAGTGCGATACCAGCGGGCTCCGCCATGCGGGCGGTAGGTTACCCGCAAACCGCAGCTGGTGTGGTGTGGCACTGGCTGCTGGGCGCGGTGGCGCTGTTGATGTTGCTGGCTATGCAATACAAAGGGGTGCGCTATGGACGCTAAGATAAAAACGTTTGTGGTGCAAAACCGCAGCCGCTTGTTGGTCAGCGCCGTGTTGCTGGTGGTGCTGTGTTACCAGTGGGGAAGCGCTTTAGGTATTGAGGTAAAAGCCAGTGTGGCGCAGCTGCTAATTGAGCGCGCCTGGCAGCAAAAGCTTGCCGCGCCTGAGCTGCGTGTTGCGCCTTGGCCCTGGGCGGACACACAGCCCGTAGCGCGTTTGCAGTGGGTGAACGGCTCGGGTCAGGTGCAGCAGGATTTGTTTGTTCTGGCCGGAGGCCACGGTGAAGCCCTCGCGTTTGGGCCTGGATTGCTGGACGGCTCGGTAGACTCCGGCGCACGGGTGATTGGCGGCCATCGCGATACGCACTTTGGTTTTTTGCGTGACCTCAAGCGCGGCGATACGCTGCGCTGGCAGGGCGAGGATGGTGTCTGGCGCAGCTATACCATTAGCCAATACTCTATCGCCGATGCCAGCCGTGAGCAGTTGTGGATAGAACCCGCTGCCGATACTTTATGGCTGGTCACTTGCTATCCCTTTGATGCCGCTGTGCCCAGGGGCGCGCTGCGCTATGTAGTGCGTGCCGATCGCGCTTGGCAAGCGCAGCCGGCGCTGGGCAGGTATCAGGCGCGGTTGTAAGCCAAGGCTGAAGCGAATGATTAAGGGGACTGGGTAAGTTGTTAGGGGTGTTTGGCGAGCAAGGGCTGTTGCAAGTTGGGCGCTAGCCCCGGGTGGGGATGTTCCAGCACCAGAAGGCTGGCGTTTGGGCTGCGGATGGCCTCCAGAGCGTCGCCGAAATGTTTTTCTAACAGGCCATCAAGCGTGCCGTTGTGGGTGATCTGGGACAATCCCTGGCGGATGCGCTCGGCGAGTATCGGTTGTTTGCCGCTGACGTAAAATACCATCGCGTGTGGGTAGTAGATAATCAGCTCGGGCAAAATGCTCAGCTCATTGGCAGCGCGACTGCTCTGCAGTTCGTGGTGCGCCTCCGCCAAACCTAAAAGCACCGCGTCAAAGCGTTTATAGGCGAGCATGTCCAGCAGGTTTTCATAGCGGCCGCTGTCCTCTACGGTAAAACGGTTGAAGCGTAAAATGTCGGTATCGGCCCAGCCTTGGCCCTGGCCAATAACTAAGTTGCGCAGTTGGTACTGGGCGGTAGCGCTTTGTATCTGCGCTTGTTCCGCCTTGCGCACAATGGCCGCCCGGTAGCCCAGCAGGCCGTTCATGGTGGGTAGCTCTATGGCGATCAGCTGGCCGGTTTGGGTGTAATGATCTTCGCGTAACCCCGAAACATAGACATTAACCAGCTCGCCTTCCGCGACAGCCAGACGGCCTCGCTGCGCGCCCAGCAGGTCGTTGTTGACTGTGTATTGATAAGAGGGAAACTGCTCGGCAGTGGCATCGAGGATGGTCTGTAACAGCTCTGCCTCGTAGGCGGTTCGCCCGCTTTTGCCGCCCCATAAGGTGACGTGCATCTGGGAGTTTGAGGCTGCAGAGGGCACGCTGGCTGGCTCTGCCTCTGCACAGAAGCCGTAGCTTGCGCAGAACATCAGGCTGATAAACGTCGTAAACGCGAGAACGCGCTTAATTCTTCTGGTGCATTGCATACATCCGCCCAGTGCGCTCACGGAATGCCCGTGGCGTATATTATGTCATTATTGTGACAGGTGTTATATCGCTTTGCCGAGCCTTTGGCAAGAGGGCGAGTGTATACTTTATTGTCATAACCCAAGGAGCTAAAACGGATCAGCTATGTCGGCACGACGCAATTTACAGGGGTTAAAAGTCGCCAGCGCTTTGCGCGAAAGCTGCTTTGAGGAAGGGTATAACTTCACCAAGCTGCGCGGCGATTTACTGGCGGGCATCACCGTGGGTATTTCGGCCATTCCTCTGTCCATGGCCTTGGCAATTGCGATAGGCGTGCCCCCCGAGCACGGTCTGTATACGTCGCTAGTAGCCGGGTTGCTGATGGCGGTATTGGGTGGTTCTCGGTTTTCGGTGTCGGGCCCAACGGCCGCCTTTGTGGTGATACTGCAGCCGGTGGTACAGCAATACGGTTTGTCCGGTTTGTTGCTTACGACGCTCATGTCCGGCGTGTTTATGATGCTGATGGCCGTCGCCCGGTTTGGCAGGGTGGTCACCTACATTCCCAATACCGTTACCTTTGGGTTTACTTTGGGCATTGCCCTGATTCTGGCAACCATCCAAATACCGGATTTACTCGGCCTGGTATTAACCGAGCCTATGCCCGACTTTTATTTCGCCAAGTTGTGGATGATTCTTCGCCACCTGGCCACGGTACACTGGCCCACGTTGTTGGTAAGTGTTGCCTCTTTTGCGGTGATGTACGCCTGGCCATTACTGCGCATTCCCATTCCGGCCCATCTGCTGACGATTGTTGTTGGGACATTGCTGGCATTTTTACTGGCCCACTGGGGCTACCCGGTAGCCACCATTGCTACCAGCTTCGAGTATCAGGCCCCGGCCGGACATACCGTGGCGGGCATACCCAACTTTTTGCCGGAGTTTGTTCCCCCCTGGCGGCAGGGGCAGGGTGAGCCCTGGTCTCTGACTATGATGAGTTCGCTGTTACCCCAGGCGTTAACCATCGCGCTGTTGGGTGCTATTGAGGCACTGCTGTGTGCGGTAATGCTTGAGCGTATGACAGCCAAGCGCTATCACGCTAACGCCGAGGTTTTCGGTTTGGGTGTGGGCAATACGGTAGCTGCGTTTTTTGGGGGCTTTAGTGCTGCCCCAGAGCTGGCACGCTCTACCACGAACTTGCGCGCCGGGGCCGCCACGCCTTTAGCGTCCATCGTGCACGCGCTGGTCATTGCGGTCAGTTTGCTCTGGATTGCGCCGTATCTAAAACATTTGCCCATGGCGTGTATGGCCACACTGGTGATTATTGTGGCCTGGCGCATGTGTTACGGCCGACAAATCATTGCCACCATTCGCACGGCGCCACCGGCGGATGTGTTGGTGTTCAGCGTATGCTTATTGCTGACGCTGATGGTGGATATGGTGGTGGCCATTGGCAGCGCAGTGGTGATTGCCGCTCTTTTATTTATGCGCGATATCGCCGCCATGACCAAGGTCAGTGACATTACCAAAAAGCTCAAGCATGTTCCCAAGCCTTTGCCTGAAGGCTGGCGGGTGGTGAAAATATCCGGCCCGCTGTTTTTTGCCGCGGCCGATAAAATTTTTGCCGAGCTGGATCGGTTGGCAAAAGATCAGCGCGGTTTAGTCGTCCACATGGACGGTGTGCCACTGTTGGATGCTGGTGGGCTTGATGGTTTTGCGAGTTTTTTAAAACGCTGTAAAAAGCGTAAAGTAGAGCTGATATTGTCCGACATCCAGTTTCAGCCTTTAAAAGCCATGGTAAAGGCGCAGATAAAACCTGAGAACGGCAACTTTTTTGTCTATCCTACTTTAGCGGAAGCGCTGGAGGCCGTGATTGATAGTGACCCGGTAGCAGCGCCGGCTGTGGCAGAATAATGAACTGCACCAAGCTATTGACCGAATATTGACTTCGTTTTTACGCTAAGGACACCCAATGACCACGAACAGCCTGCGGCACTCGGCCATTTCTTTAATGGGGTGGTTGCTTTTGAGCTTTGCCGCCGCGAGTGTGGGCGGTATTGCAGCCATTGAAGCGCAGGATTTTTACAAGTTGTTGCAGCAGCCCGCCTGGGCGCCGCCGGGAAAAGCATTTGGCCCGGTTTGGACGCTTTTGTATGCCATGATTGCGGTGGCGGCTTGGCTTGTTTGGCTTAAACGAGAGCACCCCTACGCGAAAAAGGGGCTTGTATTTTTCCTGTTGCAGCTCATAGCTAATGCATTGTGGTGTTGGCTTTTCTTTGCCTGGAAAATGGGGGGGCTAGCGTTTTTAGATGTAGTGGTGTTGTGGGGGTTATTGTCGGTAACGGTTTACTATTTTGTATTCGTTAATCGTTGGGCCGCGGTGTTGATGTTGCCTTGCTGGGGGTGGGTGACGTTCGCCGTTGCTTTAAACTTAGCCGTTTGGCAGCTTAACCCGCAAAGTTTGTAATCCACAGTCAGGTTTCCCTACTCCCTCGTGCTTATCTTATAAGACTATACTGTGGCCTTCTGGTGAGCCTCTTTCTTGGGGGGCGTAAACTTCATCGTGATTTATTTTATTTAAATGTGCAAAAGGATATTGGTTATGAATGCTTCCGTTATTGCTCGTCTAGCGCATCTTACCTTTTCGTTATTTATCGCTACTATCTCTTATCAGGCCGTAGCGGAGGAACCTCTACCATCGTGGAATAATACCGCGGCTAAAAAGACCATTTTAGACTATGTTGAAAAAGTGACCACACCGGGTACGGACAGTTTTGTGCCTGCGGAGGAGCGCATTGTAACCACTGATAACGATGGTACTTTGTGGGCCGAGCAGCCGGTGTATTTCCAGCTTTTATTTGCACTGGATAGAATTAAAACACTCGCCGCAGATCATCCACAATGGCAAGACACTGAGCCATACAAAAGTGTGTTGGCTGGAGACCTTAAGCAGTTGGCCGCAGGTGGTATGGAGGGAGTGGCAAAAATTATTGCTGAGACCCATACGGGGATGAGTCAGGAGGAGTTTGCCGCTATTGTGAGTGAGTGGCTGGCGACGGCAAAACACCCTGCGACGGGCAAAGCGTACACGGCAATGGTTTACCAGCCTATGCTGGAGCTAATGGACTATTTTCGCGCAAATGATTTCAAGGTGTTTATCGTCTCTGGTGGCGGCATAGACTTTTTACGTGTGTTTGCCGAAGAACTCTACGGTGTTCCTCCAGAGCAGGTGGTCGGTTCGACCTTGGAAGCAAAATTTGAAATGCAAAATGGAGTTCCAACTGTTATCAAGCAGCCAGAAATCAGTTTAGTGGATGATAAAGCGGGTAAGCCGGTTGGTATTTCGCGGCACATTGGCCGTCGCCCGCTGGTGGCAATGGGTAATTCAGATGGCGATTTACAAATGCTGCAATACACCACTATTGCCCGTAATAAAGAAGATACCCTGCCTCGACTTGGGATTATCATTCATCATACCGATGCCAAGCGCGAGTACGCCTATGACCGAAATTCGCACATTGGTCAGTTGGATAAGGCCTTGGATGAAGCACCTCAGCGTGGTTGGTTGGTCATCGATATGAAAGACGACTGGCAGCAGATTTACCCGTAATTGTGAAAGTCGGCGGTGTGCAAACACGCCGCCGAACTGTTAGGCTAAATAAAGAAGTCTAACCGCCCTCAGGATGGATCTATGAGTGAACAATCGAGTAAACCCGCTTCAACGGTTCTGGTTCCGGTATTCATTCCCGCCGTTGTTGTTATTTTCTTATTAGTCGTGGGTACGATCAGTAACCCCGATTTAGCCGCCAATGTTTTTGATTCAACACTGTCTTATATAACCAGCACATTTGGTTGGTTTTATATGCTGTCGGTGGCATTTTTTCTGGTGTTTATCGTCGGTATAGCGATGACCAAGTGGGGCAATATTAAGCTTGGCCCCGACCACGCCGATCCGCAATACAGTTTCCCCGCCTGGTTCGCCATGCTGTTTTCAGCGGGCTATGGTATTGCCCTTTTGTTTTTTGGGGTCGCGGAGCCAGTATTGCATTATGCATCACCACCCGAAGGGGCTGCCGAAACCGTTGGTTCTGCGAAACAAGCAATGCAAATTGCATTTTTCCATTGGGGTTTTCATATCTGGGCTATTTATGGCTTGGTTGGCTTGGTGTTGGCGTACTTCGCCTTTCGTCACGGCTTGCCGTTATCCATTCGCTCGGCGCTGTATCCACTGGTAGGAGACAAAATTTACGGTCCTATTGGCCACGCGGTAGATGTCTTTGCCATTCTTGGCACTATGTTTGGTATTGCTACCACCCTGGGGCTGTCGGTTACACAAATTAATGCGGGTATCAATTATCTTTGGCCCGACATTCCCGTCAGTAACACGGTGCAAATTATCACCATCGCCTGCATTACCGGTTTGGCCATTTTCTCGGTAGTTGCCGGTATGGACAAAGGCGTTAAGCGGCTGTCCATTTTGAATATGGTGCTGGCTATTTCGCTGATGGTGTTTGTCTTTATCGTCGGCCCCTCGGTTCATATTCTGGAAACCTTCCTACAAAATACCGGCAGTTATTTAAATTTCATCGTCGAGCGTACCTTCAATTTAGAGGCGTATTCCCGCAGTGACTGGATTGGTAACTGGACATTATTTATTTTCGGCTGGACTATTGCCTGGGCACCGTTTGTGGGCTTGTTTATCGCCAAAATCAGCCGCGGCCGTACCATTCGTGAATTTGTGGTGGGGGTGATGCTGGTACCATCACTGTTTACTTTTTTATGGTTCTCGGTATTTGGCGATACCGCGCTTAATGAGATTATGAATGAGGGCTATACCGCACTTATTGGCGATGTGCAAAATAATCAGGCGATTGCGCTGTTTAAACTCTATGAAGTATTACCGCTGACCTCAATAGTCTCTTTTATTACGGTACTGCTTATTATTACCTTCTTCGTTACTTCATCTGACTCTGGGTCTTTGGTGATTGACTCCTTGGCTTCTGGCGGTGCATTGCACACCCCGGTTTGGCAGAGAGTATTCTGGGCTACAGCCGAAGGGGTTGTGGCGGCTACCTTATTGTTAGCCGGCGGCTTGAGTGCGCTGCAGACGATGACCATTGCCAGTGCTTTGCCGTTCAGCTTAATTATGATTGTTTCGGCGGTTGGGATGTGGCGCGCTCTGGTGATTGAAGGGCACCATCAAAGCAGTTTGAAAACCGATATTCACACGCGGTTTACTGGAACCAATGGGCGCGGCTTATGGCGGCAGCGGTTGCATGGCTTGGTAACATTCCCCACTTGCGACGAAGTGCGTGAGTTCATGGATACCACAGTCAGTAAAGCCATGCACCGCGTAGAGCGTGAACTGGTGAAAGAGGGTTGGCAGGCCCAAGTGCATACGGATGAAGAAAATCAGCGTATTTATCTTGAGGTTATCAAAGAAGAGCATGTTGATTTCATTTACGAAATTCGAATGTTGGATCATGCACTTCCAGATTATGCTTATCCGGAAATGCCACGTGAAGATGAAGAGCAGAAGCTTTATTATCGCGCTGAAGTGTTTTTACGCAGAGGTGGGCAGTCGTATGATGTTTACGGTTTTGATCAGCAAGATATCATTACCGACATTTTAGATCAGTTTGAAAAGCACCTGCACTTTCTGCATATTTCCACGGCGAGTTTGCCTTGGCGTATGGAAGAGCATGACGATATGCTGGCAACGCCACCTGAACCACCTGAAGACGAAGCTGGCGTAAATAATAATTCGGAAGATCCCCGCACGCCATCAGCAAGCTAGGAGGCCGGCTGTGAACGCAATCCGTTATTTGGTTCTGACATCTTTCTCTACGCTGGTGATGACAGCATCAGCGGATGAGGCTGAAAAAGATTTACAGGCGCAGATTGAAGCTCTGAAACAGAGAATCGAGGTGCTGGAAAGCCAGCAGTCTAAGGTTGTTGAGCAAAATCTTGAGCTGGCTGAGCTTCCGGCAGAGCGAAAAGAAGCCGCTGTGATTAACAAAGTCGAAGAGCCTGCTATCGATATTGGTGGGGCGCTTCGCTTTAATTTGATTTATCGCGATGACGTGGATGCGTCAGTGGGGAAGAAAGGCGAGAGTGGCCTGGACGTTTTTCGCTTTAATGTCGATGGCAAAATTGATGATTTTTTGATTTCTGCTGAATATCGTTTTTACGCTTACATGAATGTCATTCATCACGGTTGGGTGGGGTACGAATTTGAAGATCAAAGCCAGCTGCAGCTGGGCATCAGTCAAGTGCCCTTTGGTTTATTGCCCTACGCATCGCATAACGCCTGGTACGGTGTACCTTACTATGTGGGCTTGGCAGATGATTATGACATGGGCATCAAGTATGTACGCAACGATGGTCCATGGAGTTCACAGCTGGCATTTTATAAAAACGAAGAGCTGAATGACGCTACGAACTTAGATCGCTATGGTTTTGATTTGGTTCGTGTCGACGAGCAGCAAAACGAAGAGACCAACACGGTTAATGGCCGTCTGGCTTACACTTTTGGTTTGGACTCGGGGTGTGAAACTGAGCTGGGGGCATCAATAGAAGCGGGGCAGATATACAATACCACCACCGACAGCAGCGGCGACAGATACGCAGGTGCGGCACACCTTGACAGCCGTTGTGGTCGTTGGAACTTCCAGCTTCAGGGGACTACCTACGAATACGATGCCAAAGATCCTTCTGGAGTAGATCCATCTACAGTCAGAGTAGGGGCTTTTGCCGGTAGTTACGATATCGACAGCGACGCCGATGTAATGGTGGCCAATGTCGCTTACAACGTGCCATCACCCTGGCGTCTTATCGATAGCCTGACCTGTTACAACGATTATTCCCGTCTCAGCAAATCCATTGCCGGTGCGGTGGATTCTGAAATTAATACGACCGGCTGCGCCATCGGTAGCGGCCCTATATTTACCTACGTCGATTATATCCTGGCGAAAAATATGCCTTACTTTGGCGCGGGTTCATTGGCTGCTGGCGGTGAAGACGATTGGCAGGGGCGCTTCAATATTAACATCGGGTATTACTGGTAATTGTTATGCGTATGCGAAGTTTATTGGCCGGATTTCTGGCCAGTGTTTTCAGTACCGCCATCTCGGCAGAGACTCTGAATGTTGTCTCTTGGGACGGCGCTTATGTAAAAAGCCAAATTTTGGGTTATATACGGCCGTTCGAACAGCACACAGGGCACCGTGTGAATGTGTTGCAGTACACAGGCGGTATTGATGAAATTCGCAGTCAGGTTCGCTCTTGGAATGTTTCTTGGGAGGTTATTGACCTGGAGCTTTACGACGCCATTCGCGCCTGTAAAGAAGGGTTGTTGGAAACTATCAGCCTAGAGGATATGCCCGCAGCGCCAGATGGAACATCTGCGACAGAAGATTTTGTAAATGGTCAGGTAACACCCTGTGGTATCCCTAATATTGCCAGTGCAACGGTAATCAGCTTTGATCCAAGCCGTTTTCAAGCTCCGCCAAGCAGCGTGAAAGATTTTTTTGATCTGAACAAATATCCCGGTAAGCGTGCGTTACGTAAAACTCCGCAAGGTAACCTTGAGTGGGCATTAGTTGCCGACGGAGTACCCGCTGACAAAGTCTATGATGTTTTATCCACTGAAGATGGCTTGAGCCGAGCGTTTGCGGTGCTCGATCGTTTGAAACCGAATTTGCTGTGGTGGGAAACCGGGCAAGAGGCTATTCGGTTATTGGAAACGGATCAGGTGGTGATGTCTTCGGCGTACAATGGTCGTGTTGGTGCGGCCATCGATCGCGGCGAATCTTTGGACATTTTATGGGATAACCATATCTGGTATTACGATGTGTGGGCGATTGTAAAAAATGGTCGCAACCCTGGTTTGGCGTTGGACTTTATTCGCTTTGCCAGCAAAACCGAAAGCCTGGCCGAGCAGGCCAACTATATAACCTACGGCCCGATGCGCCATTCGGCAGTTGCTATGCTGGATGAATCGGTGCGTAATCGATTGCCAACCTCTGAGGCACATCTACAAAATGCGATTGAACTGGACTCTAACTGGTGGTCTGAAAATTTAGGCCGAATCGAGCGTCGGTTTGATCGTTGGGTAGAGCGGTCGGTGATGGTGCCCAAAGCTTTGCCGAGATAATACGATGGTGTGAAGCGCTCTTTCTCCGACGTGTTAAGTTCTTCTAATTGCCCAGGGACGGGCGAAAATTAAAGCCAATGTTAATGTAGCCACTGCTGCTCATGGCAAAGTCGGGTGCTTCCCAGTCGCCGCTATTCACATCGACGCTTAGCCCCTTTAACCCACCTACACCGGCTTCTAGTTCTAACCAAAAATGGCGGTGTACGCGTTTTTCTACCGACAAACCCAGGTCCCAATTATCCATCACATAATTGAACTGATCGCCATCCGTATTCAATTGCCACGAGTTTCCTGCAGGAGCAAGGCCAAAACGAAACAACCAGTCATCGCTTGGGGCGTACATGACAGCAGGCCAGGGCATGATCGCACTCAGTGTCCAGCGTTCGTTAAACTGATAAGAGGCGCCTAGGTAAGGCAACACCAAGCTTGAATGATCGCTGACATCGAAATACAAACCATAAGCCCACCACAGCTTGTCGGTTTGGGTATAGCGAGCAAAACCTCCGCCCATTAACTCCCAGCTCCATTGTGCATCGTTGCTGTCGGCTTTGTGACCCAAAGGCATTAAAAAACCGCCGGTTTGCCAATCTTTGCTGCGTTGATGAAGCCAGCCCACGGGCAAACCAACAGACAGCACTTGCAAGTCATTGTAGTGCTCGGATTCGGGAGAAAGTTTCGACCAACTAATCCATTCACCCAGCAGTAACGCGTCGCGGTTACTCATTAAAAACGGTACTACAGCCCCTTGGCTGATGGCCTGTTGCGAAAAGCTTAAGGTGCGACCATCGTCTAAAGTGACGTCGCTGTCTTGATAGTGGCGGGCGCTGGCGAAGGCTAATGGTAAGAAAGGAACGTTTGAATCGGAGCGACTGAATACAATATCACTGGCGGCAAATTTTTCTGCCCATTCGGTCATAATGCCTGCGTGGGTGTTAGCCGATACAGCACCGGTAAGAAGGAGGGTTAAACGTAAAGTGAGTGGTGTCGTTCGTGACATAGCAGTGCCATAAAAACTGAGTAGTCGTGCATTGTGCACGACTACCCGTTAGGCATCTACTGTGCGGTGTTGCTCAGTACAATCCGATAGTGCGCCTTGCCATCGCGCAAGGCGGCAATCGCCTCGTTAATTTGGCTCATGGGGTAGGTTTGCGTCGTCGGTTCAATCTTGTGAAGCGCGGCGAAATCCAGCATTTTTTTAATGGTCGCAGGGCTGCCCACTGGTGAGCCGGAAACCGAGCGCTGTGCTCCGATTAAGCCAAATACGCCTAACTCTATGGGCTCTAAGGTTGCACCCACGAAATGCAGACGCCCCTTTGGGCTGAGGGTGTTTACATAGGCGTTCCAGTCCAGCTTAACGTTGACGGTGGACAGAATTAAATCGAAATAACCCGCGGCATTTTCCAGGGCTTCACTGCTTTTTGAATCCAGCGTTTTGTGGGCACCCATCTCTAAGGCTTCGGCTTTTTTGTGCTCACTGCTGGTAAACGCGGTAACCTCACAGCCCCAGGCATTAAGGAATTTAACCGCCATGTGACCCAGGCCACCAATACCGATAATGCCCACTTTGGCGGTAGGGGGTAAATCAAACTGCACCAGGGGGTTGAACACGGTAATGCCGCCGCAAAACAGCGGGCCTGCGGTGTCTGGGTTGACGCCATCTGGAAGGGCAACCACGGCTTTTGCCTGGGCGCGCACTTTATCGGCAAAGCCACCGTGGTGACCAGCGATGGTGGGCTGGGCGCTGGCACACAGGTTGTGGTCGCCCGAGTTGCAGGTGTGGCATTCGTTGCAGTAGCCACTGTGCCAACCCAGGCCCACTTTTTGGCCGACCTTTAGTGTGCTGACATTACTGCCTACAGCGTTAACCGTGCCTATAACTTCATGCCCAGGCACAAAGGGGTATTGAGTAAAGCCCCACTCGTTATCCAGCATGCTCAGATCACTGTGGCACAGGCCGCAGGATTCAACATTAATTTCTACTTCATCGGCGGCCAGGGGGCCTGGATCATACTCGAAAGGTGTAAGTTCTTGCCCGGCTTCTTGGGCGGCGTAGGCCTTAATCATGCTTCCTCCTGAATTGGCTGTGGTGGTCACCGAGATAAAAAATACGGTGACAAGGGGGTGATCGAATTAATTATGGTATCTTGAAGTGGCTGAAACAATGCGTTATTTAGAAACCCACTGTTATGAATTTGGAAACAATAGATTTTAAGTTACTTCGTATTTTTGTCGCCACGGCACAGCAGCTGAGCTTTACCCGTGCGTCGGAAGAACTGGCTGTGCCGAAATCCGCTGTCAGCAAAGCGATTCAGCGCCTTGAGACTGAGCTGGGCGTATCACTGTTTGAACGCTCATCGCGGGTGGTGCGCTTGACCGAGCCTGGCGTGATTTTACTCAGCCGGGCGCGCTCGCTGCTCGAAGAGGCCTCGCTGATGTTCACGGATGTGCAGAGCAGTCATCGACGCGTCAGTGGGCAACTACGCTTGGCGGCACCACCGGCCTTGGGCCGCTATATCGCTCGGGACTTATTGCCGCAGTTTCTCGATGCTTGGCCTGAGGTGAATGTCACGCTTAAGCTCTCTTATGATTACGAAGACTTGTTTCGTGAAGGATTGGATTTGGCCTTTCGGATGGGGGGGCCGAGGGATGAAAACTTAATTGAGAAAAAGCTTGGCTACGCCAACCGTGTACTGGTGGCATCTCCTGATTACATTCGCCGCTATGGCGCAATCTCGGAGCCTCAGCAACTGCCCGCGCATCGGTGCCTGCAGGTTTTTGATCGCCCCTTTGTGGACTGGACGTTAACTCGTGGAGCTGCTGCCCATACGGTGACTGTGCCGCGGGTATTCCAATGCAGCGATATGGAAGCGCTGAAAAGCATGCTGTTGGCGGGTACAGGGGTTGCTCAGCTGCCTTGGTTAGTCGTGCGTGAAGAGGTACAGCGAGGGGCGTTAGTTGAGCTTTTGCCCGGTTGGGTCAGCAGTGGTATGAGTATTTCGGCCGTGTACCGCCTGGGGGTGAATAAGCCTGCAAAGCTCGCGGAGTTTCTGTCTCTGTTGGATCAGAATCTAACATTGTTTAATTTGCAGCGGGACATGTGATAACCGGGCGCTATAAACAAAAAAGCCCCGCACATGGCGGGGCTTTTTTTAAGCGGGTTGCGGCTTACTTCTTCTCAGCTGCTTCGCGCTCTTTTACCTTGGCAATCACTTCTTCGGTGACGTTCTGTGGGCATGGAGCGTACTTAGAGAACTCCATAGAGAACTGACCGCGACCAGAAGTCATGGTACGCAGGTGACCAATGTAGCCGAACATCTCTGACAGAGGTACTTCTGCCTTGATACGCACGCCAGTGGCGTTTGGCTCTTGGCCGCTGATCATACCGCGACGACGGTTCAAATCACCGATCACATCACCTACATGATCTTCCGGGGTGAACACGTCCACTTTCATCAGAGGCTCCAGCAGCTGCGGGCCAGCTTTGGGCATAGACTGACGGAAAGCGCCTTTCGCGGCGATTTCGAAGGCTACCGCCGAGGAGTCAACCGCGTGGTAAGCACCGTCGAACAGCTCGATGTCTACGTCCAGCACAGGGAAGCCAGCCAGTGGGCCTTTTTCCATCATGCTCTTAAAGCCTTTCTCAATGGCCGGGAAGAATTCTTTCGGCACGTTACCGCCCACAACGGAAGAGCTGAAGGTGAAATCAGAGTTCGGCTCGCCGGGCTTAATGCGGTAGTCGATTTTACCAAACTGACCCGAACCACCAGATTGCTTCTTGTGGGTGTAGGAGTCTTCGATTTCCTGAGTAATGGTTTCGCGGTAAGCCACCTGAGGCTGACCCACTTCCATTTCCACGCCGTAGGTGCGCTTCAGGATGTCTACTTTAATGTCCAGGTGCAGCTCGCCCATACCTTTCAGAATGGTTTCGCCAGAGTCCTGGTCGGTCTCAACCTGGAAGGATGGATCTTCAGCAACCATTTTACCAATGGCGATACCCATTTTTTCGGTAGAGCCTTTGTCTTTTGGCGCAACCGCGATAGAGATAACGGGATCCGGGAACACCATGGCTTCCAGAGTACAAGGGTGCTTAGGATCACACAGGGTGTGACCGGTTTGTACGTTCTTCATACCCACGATGGCGATAATGTCACCGGCTTGCGCGTGGCTCAGCTCGTTACGTTCGTCGGCCTGCATTTCCACCATGCGGCCCACACGCTCGGTTTTACCGGTGAACGAGTTGAGGATGGTGTCGCCTTTGTTCAATTTACCGGAGTAAATACGAACGAAGGTCAGGGCGCCGAAACGGTCGTCCATAATTTTAAACGCCAGGGCGCGGAAGGGCTCGTCGGCGCTTACAATGGCTTTCTCGCCAGTTGGGTTACCTTCTTCGTCAGTCAGATCTTGTGGATCTACTTCGGTCGGAGCGGGCAGGTAGTCAACTACGGCGTCCAGAACCAACTGCATACCTTTGTTCTTAAAGGCAGAACCACAGAAGGTGGGGAAGAAGGTCAGATCGCGGGTGCCTTCACGGATACAGCGCTTCAGGTCTTCCTCAGAGGGCATTTCGCCTTCCATGTAAGCCATCAGCAGGTCGTCGTCGGCTTCCAACGCGGTTTCGATCAGCTCTTCGCGGTAGGCTGCAACGTCGTCTTTCATATCTTCAGGGATATCTTCAACGCTGTAGTTTTCTGGCTGACCTGAGTCGTCCCATACGTAGGCCTTCTGGCTCAGCAGGTCAACCACACCTTTAAAGGTGTCTTCGCGGCCGATAGGCAGAGTCATAACCAGTGGCTTGGCGCCCAGAACGTTGCGGATTTGATCAACCACGTTGAGGAAGTCAGCACCGATACGGTCCAGCTTGTTGACGAAGATAATACGGGCTACCTCGGATTCGTTGGCGTAGCGCCAGTTGGTTTCTGACTGGGGCTCAACACCACCAGAACCACAGAATACGCCGATACCGCCGTCCAGTACTTTCAAAGAGCGGTACACTTCAACGGTAAAGTCAACGTGCCCAGGGGTGTCGATCACGTTAAAGCGGTGACCTTTCCACTCACAGGTAACGGCAGCGGACTGAATGGTAATGCCGCGCTCGGCTTCCTGCTCCATGAAGTCGGTGGTGGATTCACCCTCGTGCACTTCACCCAGCTTATGGATTTTACCGGTGAGCTTAAGGATACGCTCGGTGGTGGTGGTTTTACCCGCGTCTACGTGGGCAAAGATACCGATGTTTCTATATAAACTAAGGTCTGTCATGTCGATACTCGTTGATCTAGGCCAAAAATTGGACGGCATTGTACAGCGAGCGAGGCACCAATTGCCAATGGCAATTGGTCTTGAAAGTCCAGCTTTTTACTATTTTGTTCAAATTCGTCCCTCCTTCCTTGAGTTTCAATAGTTCTAGTGTATGGAGTTTGAGGTTTCGATAGTGGTTGTGGTGGCTTGGCTCTCTTTTGGTGCGTAAGGCTCGCTGCAATAAACACGTTACTCCAACTTGGTGCGAAGCCGAACATTATCAGCGCTTGCGTCTCAGCTGTTAGGTGGCAGGGAGTTGGTACGATTCCTGCTGACACCGTTGTCATTTACGTGTAAAGGGTCCGTCCCGGTGAATGCTGTATTGATATGAGAGAAGAGACAGCCTTGAAGTCACAGAGAGAGTTTCCCCCGGGTACGCAGCTGCAGCAGTACTTCCCCTGTTATCAGCCGATTATTGAGTTGGAAACTGGTCGTGTGGCAGGAAGCGAAGCTCTGGCGAGGTCTCAAAATGATGCAGGCGGAGTGGTGTCGGCTGCCGGTATTTTTTTTGATGAGAGTCACAGTCAGGACTGGGTGCTCAGTGTTGATAGATCAATCCGCTATCAGGCGTTAAAAAAGTTTGCCTTGCGGCCTGATTCGGGTTTTTTAGCGTTAAATATTTCTCCTGTATGGGTTGATCGCCTACCGGATACCCATGTTATTCCTACGCTACAAATGATTGATGAGCTGCAGGTTGATCCAAAACGTGTGGTGTTGGAGGTGACCGAACGCAGTGGGAATTTGGATAACCTGAGACGTTTAACCCGTGAGTATCAGCGTCATGGAATACGGGTTGCTGTGGACGACTTTGGATCTGGTGCGTCACAGGTGGATCGCATTATTGCGCTGGAACCTGATTTGATAAAGCTGGACATGAGCCTGTTTAAGGCTGCGACAAGCGGCGGTGCGGCTGCCGACATTGCTTTGGCTACCACCGCCATGGCGATGAGAGCTGGCTGTCAGATCGTCTGCGAAGGGGTTGAAACGGCCGATGAGTTTGACTTTGCCGTGGAGTGCGGTGCCGATATGGTGCAGGGGTGGCTGTTTGATGCTGCTTTGCGCGAAGTGGCCTGTGGTTCGGCTTACGTGGAGCAAATGCAAGAGTTGAAATCGCATTATTTGCAGCGTAAAGCGGCCAGTCACAGGCGGGCTTATCGTCATCAACTGGCTGTCGAGCAGGAGGCTCGCAAACTTAAGACCTGGTTAAACTCATCTGATAAAACAGGCGATATACACCAGGCTCTGTCAGCCAATGCGCTGCATAATTTAGGCGTTTTGAGATTGTATTGGTGTAATTATGAGGGCACTCAAACTTCGCCTAACTTTGAGTTGGGTTATGAAGGTTTTATTCCTGAGCAGGTCTATTTAGGGCGGAACTGGAGTCACCGACCGTATTTTCCCAAGTTAATAGGTATTCGCGGAATGGCTCAGGAACAAATTGTGGTATCCGATATTTATCGTGATATTCGCAGTGGCGATATGTGTAAAACGTATGCGCTTGCGCTGTCGGATACCCACATATTGTTATTGGATGTGCTGGTGAATGACCAGGTACTGTTTGTTCGTTAAGGCAAGCTTTGGGCAATGTCCAGCATAGGGGCAATCCACAGTTGGTCTTGCTGTTGCCTTAGGTAGTCCAGCAGCTGGTTATGGGTTTCTGTGTCCACATTCATCGAGTGTTCACCGCCCACGCCGTGAAACAAAAACACCAGTAAGCCTTTTTCGCCAATGGCGGTATTTACCAGCGCTTTCAACGCTTCGATACTCTGGCCGTTGACCACATGCGACGCGATATCGTAGCGGTCTGTTTGCGCGGCTGGTGGAAAGCCTGGCACAACGCCGCGTGCTCCGACAAAGAGAGGCTTTATGGCGTCTACATACGATTCACCGCCCGCTGTCATGTCCCCACAGGGGTAAGCGTAAGTGCGTTTGGTTTTGCCGTCGACCGCCTGTAGCGCGGTATTGGCGACCTCTAAATGACGCACCATGCGGTCTACGCTCCACGTGGATAAATCCTGCTCTGATGACACCCAGCTTCGACCGGCTCCTTGTCCATTACACGGGTGAAACAAGGTGTGATTGCCCAGCTCATGGCCATTAGCGGCGGCGCTGCGCCATTCGTCAATTCGCTGAGAAAAACCTTGAGAGGCCAGGGTGATATAAAACGTACCTTTGAGGTTGCGTTGGTCCAGCGCGGGGATGACCGTATCGAGGTGAACATTTAAAGAGTCATCATAAGTAAGAACTACAGCGGCGCTTTTGCCGTTCCACTGTGATTCTGCCTGGCCCAGACTTGCGCAAAGTGAGAGCGATAAACCAGTAACCCAGGAGATGAAGATGCGCACTTTGAATTCCTCTGTTTTGTTATTGAGTTGTTATTGGGGCAGCAGAATAATTGAGCACAAACGGTGCGCCAAGTGCGCAAATGTTAATGATTGAAAAGGAGGCGGCGTGAAGCCTGTTGCCATTTTAAATACCGATACCATACCCGATGAGCTTGCCAGTGTGCACGGACAGTATCCGGATATGTTTATCCACAGCCTTTGCGCTATAGAGCCTGCACGGGAATTTGTTCGCTTTGACGTGAATAAAGGTGAGTTTCCTGAGGCGCTAGAAACGTTTTCAGGCGTTCTGATTACCGGAAGCCAAAGCGCCGCTTACGATACGGACAAGTGGATTCATCGTCTGCAAAGCACCATTCGTGACCTCGTAAGGCTGCAAATTCCTTTAGTGGGCATTTGTTTCGGGCATCAAGTTATTCATCAGGCGCTGGGCGGTGTGGTGCAAAAAGCGCAAGGCGGCTGGTGCGTAGGTATTCATAAAAATCAGCTAACGGCGTCGGTAACTGGCGTTGGCGATAAGGGCCGCGAGCTTAAGCTGCTATCCAGTCATCAGGACCAAGTAATTGCTCCAGCGCCTGATGCAGAAGTGTTGGCCAGCACGGCTTTTTGCCCCGTGGCAATCACTCGCATAGGCGAGTGTGTATTAACGCTGCAAGGGCATCCGGAGTTCACCCGTGAGTATGCATTGGCGCTGATGAACAAGCGCAAACAGGACATTGGTGAGAAAGTGTATCAACGGGCACTGGCATCGCTATCAGCGCCTTTGGATGATGAACTTGCCCTGAGCTGGATGCTGCGGGTTCTGTCCGGCGCCGAGTCAGAAGCGCGATAAGATTATTGATGGCGCGATGAGATTTCTGCCAGCAGAGTTTTTCGATTTGGCATTTTTTCTACGGCGCAGCCTAAGGTCGCGCGTGGCATAAAGGGGCCTTGGCGACGAAGGTAGTTCTCGGTGAGTTCGCCGTGGTGCTGGCCTGTCACTTTCAGCAGCCAGCCGATACTTTTTTGTACATGTTCATGCGGATCGTATAACAGCGTATTGCAGTTAGAAAAAATCAAATCGGTGTTTAGCCGGTAGTGATCTTTGCCTATTTGTCTATCGACAAACTTGACCCAAGCCACATTGCTTGCTCTGCGACACCAGGGGCTGGGTGACAACGCCCAGGGTTGAATGGTGTTAATCAGGTGTGGCCTGGCGAGAAAAAAGGAATAAATGGTTTTCAGACACAGATCGTCAACCAAAGACCAGTTGTCCGCATAATGTTCGAGCCAGAACCTAAAAGTTTTTAGCAGGTTGTCGTCATAGCTCTTTTTTACCCATCGGTTTATCAAACCGAAAGCTAACAGCTTCTCTTCATTGTAGTTTGCATGCTGCAGCACGTGCTCTGTGATCTGCAGCACATCCTCGCTGTTTAATTCAGCGTGACTGGAGTAAAAATCGTTAATGACCTGTCGTATTTGCGGTGCGGTAACGCCTAGCAGAGCAACGTTGTGTGAGAAATACCGCTGTAAAGAAGACTTTTGAGCGGCACTTTGGTGGCGCCTGAGCAATTTGGTGAGTGAGTTCGCGTATGTTAGGGTCACATTCATCGTCTAGCGCCTGAGTTTTTTGTAGATTTTATGAAAGCGTTGGTGAAAGTTACAGATTGTTTTAATTTTTTTGGTTCAGAGTCAAACTTTTTCAAACAAATCAATCGCTTGTAAAGTCGGCATGGTTGCTGCGTTTACATAGCTGACATTGTCAGCTTGAGTGCTGCTAAAAATTCTAGGCATAAAGTTTTAGACATTTAAGATCATTCTGGAAAACTGGAGTTAACTATGAAACTTTTAAAATCATCAAAGCTTGTAAAGTCATCGCTGATGAGTCTGGCGCTGGTGTCAGGGCTTGCGGCGGGTAATGTTTACGCTCAGGAGCAAAAACCTCAAGCGCCCGCGACGCCAGCTATGCCACAACAGGCGGCTCCCACCTTGGAGGTGAGTGATGCGCAAATTGATGAGTTTGCCGATGCTTACGTTGCCGTGCAGGGGTTGAGTCAAGAGTATCGCGCCAAGTTACAGGGTGCCGCGGAAGACCCAGAGCAAACCCAGCAGCTGCAACAGGAAGCGCAGGGGAAAATGAAATCGGCGATTACGGATTCCGGCTTGGAGTTGGTTGAGTATCGTCAGATTGCACAGGCTGCCAATCAGAGCGAAGAGCTGCGTAACCGCATCGCCGCGGCTATCTCCGAAATTACTGGCCAAGGTCAAGAGACCGAAGCCGAAAGCTAATCTTCTGTCTATTAACCTGCCATTAAGAGACTCGTCCTGAGTCTCTTAATTGTCGCCCTGTAAAATCTGCGAAATCCCTTTATTTTACAGGGCTCGCGCTCGCCTTCGGCAGCGTCGGCGCCTCCAGCGGTTTTCCTTATTTCTCCCTTGCTAGCAAAGAATCCGCTATAGTGAAGCGCGTGCACAGGAATAGTGTGCGTTTTAAAAAAACGATAATTAAAGCTAAAGAATCGAGAAATTTACCATGCGCATGCTGTTTCTTATTGTGCCCTTGTGTTTCAGTGTGGGGGCTGTTGCGAGTCCAGCGCCTCTTTCAAATGAAAGCTCCCCAGAGTCCTCTAAGGTGGCCACCGTGATGCCCGCCACCGAAGTAGAACATTTTGCATTATGGGGCGATTCTAACTTCAGTACTTTTTTCTATGACACGCGCGTGGATTTCTCGCGTTACGATAAAGCGATTTTCTTTCCCATGACATTTGATCGAATGGCGCTTTCGAATCATTCGGATGAAGAGTTTAGAGCGTCATGGAATAAATCGTCGTTCGATGAGATGGATAAGATTTGTCAGTTTTTTGATGACTATATTGAGAAAAAATTTTCTCGCTCAAAGGTTCTTGAGTCAACCCGTACCGGTGGCCCTAATGTATTGGCGATTGAGTTTCGCATGAAAGATTTTATGCCGACGTCTATGCGCCGTGAGGATGCGCTGGGTACAGTCGGTCAGTCAAATAACAATATGGGCGTTGGTGTGCTGACCTTTCAGGCGGTGTTGGTTGAGTCGCAAAGCGGTAATTTGGTTGCCGTTATTGAAGATGGTATGGAAATTAAGTCCAGCTCTTACTCGGTGGATGATCGGGTAGGGCGTAACCTGGCCTGGAAGCGCTCGTTTCAGAGGGTGGTGACGGATCTGCATAAAGACATTGAAGAAATGCAGAGCCAGAGTGCACAATAAAGACGCTCTCTGGTGTGTAATAAAGTACTTTCACATGACATGGGCTTCGGTACCTGCATAGGGCTTTTTTGAGTGGGCGGAGACGAAGCGGATGCACAGAGAGCCGGTACTGGTGACGAGAGTGGTTTTGGGGTTACTCCTTATTAAGTTTTCATTGGTTAAGGTATATGACAATGCTTACTTCCAATAAAAGCAAAAGTTTCAGCGCAGACATTCTTCGCCCCGCGCAATCGCCAGAGGGTGGCTGGGGGTTTGTGTTGCTACCTGACTCAGCCAGCGAGATCTTGCCTAGGCGGGGGCGGATTTCCGTCAGTGTTCGTGTAAATTCTAAGGAGTTTGTCGCGATGCTGGAGCCGGATGGCCAAAAAGGTCATTGGCTTAAATTGAATAAGCAAATACTGGACGCGGCCGACCTGAGTTTCGGCCACACAGCGGGTTTTACGATCACATTGTTGTCGCATGAGCCAGAACCAGAGCTGCCCGAAGACTTTCGCGAAGCGCTCGTCGCCGCGCCTGCTGCAAAGGAAACCTGGAGTAAAACGACGCCTGTCGCACAGGTTGACTGGATTCATTGGATTGAATCGGCCAAGCAGGCAAAAACTCGCAATAAGCGTATCAGTGACGCCTGCGATATGCTGGCCGAGGGAAAAACCCGGGTCTGCTGTTTCGACTCATCTGGCTTTTACAGCAAAGCATTTCGTGCTCCAGAGTCCTTGTAAGGCCGCCATTGTTAACTGAATGAAATAATTGCCCGGTAGGCTTCATTTTATTTGGTTGACGAGGTAACGGATGAGCATGTCGCTGCTTTACAAAATCTGTCGTCATGCAATGGGTGAAAAGCCAAGGCGATGAGGCGTCTCCGAGATTGGCTGATTACCTTGATAGCGCTGGTGGGGCTGTTGCTTGGCGTCGTACTGTTGTTGTCCCCAATCCCTGTCGGTTTATTGGTGCTCACTATCAGTCTGGTGGCGTTACTGTACGCGAACAAACGCTCGCGTCACTTGCTGCAGCAGGCAAGGTCACGTTGGCATAAAATTAATCATACTGTGTATAAGGTAGAAAAATTATTAGAGCGCCGGTTTCGCAGGCTGTGGTCTGTGATTTCCAGTACCCGGCCGCACGAAGATCGCAACGATTAATCGTGGTTATATCTGCAAGCTTTTAGAGTTTTCTTTTTTTATTAGTTGCTGTCGACCTGTGATAGCTGGTTTGACTCTTTACAGATTTTATAAAATATCGGGTGATGTTTAATGTTTGTGAAAGCGCCCGTGCGGTTCAGCCGTCTATGATTTACTAACAATCACTGAGCACAAACATCTTCGATACCGCTGCACAGTTAAAAGCGCCGTTAAACGACGCTTTTCAGTTGGGGAATTATCCGCCTATTTTTTGAGTAGCGGCTGCAAAAAGTGGCCGGTGTAAGAGTGTGTGTTTTTCGCTACCTTTTCCGGTGTGCCGCTGGCAATAATTTGCCCGCCGCCGCTGCCGCCTTCGGGGCCGAGGTCGATCAGGTAGTCGGCGGTTTTAATAACATCCAGATTATGCTCAATGACGACAATGGTATTGCCGTGGTCGCGCAGCCGGTGCAGAACATCCAGTAGCAGTTGAATATCGCCAAAGTGCAAACCGGTGGTGGGTTCGTCGAGTATGTACAGGGTTTTACCTGTGTCGCGTTTGGACAGTTCTTTAGCCAATTTAACGCGCTGCGCTTCACCGCCGGACAGTGTGGTCGCCGCTTGGCCCAGGCGTATGTAAGACAAGCCTACATCCATCAAAGTTTGCAGCTTGTTGGCGACCGATGGAATGGCCTCAAAAAACTCGCGGCCTTCTTCTACGGTCAGCTCCAAGACTTCGTGAATGTTTTTGCCTTTGTATTTAATTTCCAGGGTTTCGCGGTTGTAGCGTTTGCCTTTGCAAATGTCGCAGGGCACGTACACATCGGCGAGAAAGTGCATTTCAACTTTGGTTACGCCATCGCCCTGACAGGCTTCGCAGCGCCCGCCTTTGACATTAAAGCTAAAGCGCCCGGCTTTGTAGCCGCGTGAGCGCGCCTCGGGCGTACCGGCAAAAAGTTCACGCACCGGAGTAAAAATACCCGTGTAGGTCGCGGGGTTAGAGCGCGGTGTGCGGCCGATGGGACTTTGGTCGATATCCACGCACTTATCCAGCTGGTCCATCCCGGTAATGCTTTTATAGGGGGCGGGTTTTAAGGTGCTGGCACCGTTTAGCTCGGTGGCCGCAATCGGATAGAGCGTGGAGTTAATAAGGGTCGATTTACCGGAACCAGAGACACCGGTAATACAGGTCATCAGTCCCAGGGGTAATTCCAGGGTGACGTTTTGCAGGTTGTTGCCGGTGGCGCCTGCGAGTGTGAGCATTTTTTCTGGGGTGATAGGGGTGCGTTGACGGGGTACGGCAATTTGTTTACTGCCCGACAGGTATTGCCCGGTTAAGGAGTCGGCATTGGCCATAATGTCATCCACCGTGCCCTCGGCAATGACCTGCCCGCCGTGTACGCCCGCGCCCGGACCTATATCGATTACGTGGTCGGCGAGGCGAATGGCGTCCTCGTCGTGCTCCACCACAATCACGGTGTTGCCCAAATCGCGGAGGTGCGTCAAGGTGCTGAGCAGACGTTCGTTGTCGCGTTGGTGCAGGCCAATGGAGGGTTCATCCAGAATGTACATCACACCTACCAGCCCCGCGCCAATTTGACTGGCCAGACGAATGCGCTGCGCCTCGCCTCCAGACAGAGTATCCGCGCTGCGGTTCACGGTCAGGTAGTTAAGGCCCACGTCCACCAAAAAGCGGAAGCGGTCGCGCAGCTCTTTTAATATTTTGTCGGCAATGCCGGCGCGGGCACCCTCAAATTCCAGCGCTTCAAAATAGCTGTGGGCTTCGCCTACCGGCAGTTCGACCATTTGCGGCAGTGTTTTTTCATCCACAAACACGTGGCGGGCTTCTTCGCGCAGGCGGGTGCCTTTGCACGATGGGCAGGGCTGGGTGGATAAAAATTTCGCCAGGTCTTCACGCACACTGGCCGACTCGGTGTCGCGGTAGCGGCGCTCAAGGTTAGGGATTACCCCTTCAAAGGTGTGATTGCGCTTAATAACATCGCCGCGCTCGTTGACGTAGTTAAACTGGATAGACTCTTTGCCCGAGCCCTGCAAAATAGCGTTTTTCTGTTTAGCGCTCAGGCTCTCCCAGGGGGTTTCTACATCAAAGCCGTAGTGCTCGGCGAGCGACGTGAGCATGTGAAAATAGTACACGTTGCGTTTGTCCCAGCCGCGAATGGCACCTTGGGACAGCGAGGCCTCAGGGTAGAGCACCACTTTGCTCTCATCAAAAAACTGTTTCACACCCAGGCCATCGCAGGTGGGGCAGGCCCCCGCCGGATTGTTAAACGAAAACAGTCGCGGTTCCAGCTCGCTCAGGCTGTAGTCGCAAACGGGGCAGGCGTGCTTTGCCGAGAACACTCGGTCGTCCTGCTCGCCATCCATAAAGCTGATGCCGGCCAAGCCTTCGCTGAGGTTAAGAGCGGTCTCGAAAGATTCGGCCAGGCGAATTTGCAGGCCATCGCGCACTTTAAAGCGGTCCACCACCACATCAATGCTGTGCTTTTTCTTTTTATCCAGCTTGGGGGCATCGTCTAAATCCACCAGCAGGCCGTCAATACGGGCGCGAATAAACCCCTCGCGTTTCAGGTTCTCTAAGGTGTGCAAGTGCTCACCTTTGCGGTCGCGCACCACGGGTGCCAGCAGCATCAGTTTGGTGCCTTCGGGCAGCGCCAATACGGTGTCGACCATTTCGCTCACGGTTTGCGCGGCCAGGGGGATATTGTGCTCGGGGCAGCGCGGCTCACCCACGCGGGCAAACAGCAGGCGCAGGTAATCGTAAATTTCGGTGATGGTGCCCACGGTGGAGCGCGGGTTATGGGAGGTGGACTTCTGTTCGATGGAAATCGCGGGGCTCAGGCCCTCTACGTGGTCGACGTCCGGCTTCTCCATCATCGACAAAAACTGGCGCGCGTAAGTGGACAGCGACTCGACGTAACGGCGCTGGCCCTCGGCGTAAAGGGTGTCGAAGGCCAGCGAGGACTTGCCCGAGCCCGACAGGCCGGTAATAACCACCAGCTTGTCCCGGGGGATGTCCAGATCGATGTTCTTCAGATTGTGAGTGCGCGCGCCGCGAACGTAGATGGTATCCAAAAGCTCACCTGTGATTTGTTCAAAAACCGCCCATTATACGGTAAATGGAAGACAGAGGCCGCTCCGGTGTAGGGCAATCTCTGGTAGAATTCCGCTCTTTTCGACCACTGGTTTAGGTTTATCTGTGACACCCGGCACCTCTCAGTTTGAACGCCGCGCTGTGATGGCGTTGTCTTCGCTCTATGCGTTTCGCATGTTAGGGCTTTTTATGGTGTTGCCGGTATTGAGTGTGTACGGCGCACAGTACACTGGGGCCAGTGCGGCGCTGCTGGGGTTGGCGCTGGGTGCTTATGGGGCGTCTCAGGCGCTGCTGCAAATTCCCTTCGGCGTGCTCTCGGATAAAATTGGTCGCAAGCCCGTGATTATTACCGGGCTGCTTATTTTTATTCTCGGCTCGATTATCGCCGCCGTTGCCGATTCCATCTGGGGGCTGATACTGGGGCGCTTACTGCAGGGCGGTGGGGCTATCGCCAGTGCGGTAATGTCGCTGGTAACCGATTTAACCTCGGATGAAAATCGCACCAAGGCCATGGCCAGCATCGGCGCCTCCATCGGCGTATCCTTCGCTCTGGCGTTGGTGGTGGGCCCCGCTTTGGCAGGCCTTGGCGGCTTAAGCCTGATTTTTTGGGTAACCGCGGCGCTGGGTGTGCAGGGCATCATAATCACGTTGTACGTGGTACCGAAGGTGGCCCAGAGCCGTAACCGGCGGCGCGAATCCGGGGCTGTGCCCCAGCTGCTGTGGCAAACACTGAAAAACAAAGAGTTGCTGCGCCTGGATGCCGGTATTTTTGCGTTGCATTTTGTGCTGATGGCGAGCTTTGTGGTGGTGCCCTTAATGCTCAGCGGACCATTGGGGGTGGCGCGTACACAGCAGTGGCTGATTTATTTGCCGGTGTTGGCAGGCTCTTTTATTGCCATGTTGCCGCTGATCATCGTGGCCGAAAAACGTCGCAAAATGAAACCGGTGTTTTTGTTGGCGGTGGGGCTGCTAGCCTTGTCGTTACTCTGGTTGGCGCTAGTGCCGAAGGCATTAGTCTGGTGGTTGGTGGGGTTATTTGCCTTTTTTATGGCTTTTAACCTGCTTGAGGCTACCTTGCCATCGCTGGTCAGCAAATTGGCTCCGGCAGGCTCCAAGGGCACAGCTACAGGTATCTACTCGACGGCCCAGTTTTTTGGGGCCTTTTGTGGCGGGGCTGTGGGCGGCATCTTGTATCAGCAGGGTGATGCAGCTTTAGTGCTGGGAGCCTGCGCTTTAGTGGTTGGCCTGTGGTGGCTATTGGCACGGGGGATGGCGCCACCACGCTATTTGGCGAGTATGCTGTTTCCGTTAAATGGCCGCCGCCCAGATGTTATTGAGCCTTTGCTGGCGGCGCAAGAAGGGGTTGCCGAGGTGCTGATCGTACCGGACGAAGATATGGTGTACTTAAAGGTGGATTCGCGCCGGGTGGATCGGGCGGCAATCGCAAAGCTATTGGAATCTGCATAATTCGGCCACTGTGATAAAGTGGCCCGCTAATGAATGACGACGAAATTCTCAGGAGAAAACTATGGCATCGCGTGGCGTAAATAAAGTCATCTTGGTGGGAAATCTGGGGCAGGACCCGGAAACCAAATTCATGCCCTCTGGCGGCGCCGTAACCAATGTCAGTGTGGCGACCTCTGACCAGTGGAAAGATAAAAATACCGGCCAGCCGCAAGAGCGTACCGAGTGGCATCGCGTGGTATTTTTTAATCGGTTGGCAGAAATTGCGGGCGAGTATTTGCGCAAAGGCTCAAAAGTTTATATTGAAGGCTCCCTGCGTACCCGCAAGTGGCAGGGGCAAGACGGTCAAGACCGCTACACCACGGAAATTGTTGCCAGCGAAATGCAAATGCTGGATTCACGCGGTGGCGACGGCGGTGGTAACTATGGCCAGGATAATTACGGCGGCGGCCAGAACTTTGGTGGTGGCCAGCAAAATTACGGTGGCGGTCAGCAAAACTACGGCGCTCCGGCTGCGGCAGCTGGAGCCGCGGCGGGCGGTTTTAACCAGCCTCAGGGCCAGCCCAATCAACAACAAGCCCCTCAGCAGCCACCGGCACAACCTCAGCCTCCGGCTGGTGGTTTTGACAGCTTTGATGATGATATTCCGTTCTAGCGATTCCCAGAGTGTACAGAAAGCCCCGTTAACCGGGGCTTTCTTGGTTTAATGGGGTCGTAAATTACTGATCTGATTTCAAGAAGTTTTCAACGCCCATGTAAATTGCAAACTTTTGGGAGCTTTGAGGTGAGGTGGTGTTTTTCTTAGAGGTAATTTGTGTCTTATAGGGGGCCATATTAGCTTCAGGGCCTCGCGTTTGCTGGCTAATATGACTGCATTGAAAGATGAAAAAGATTGCCAGTAAATAAACTGTTGGTCTTGTGGCGACGCCGTGAATGCTATATTTCCCAGCCAATCCCAACACTTAAGCGGTAGTCATTTTTTTCTGGAATATTGCCTTCCTTATCTGGCTGCGGTTCGGATGTTCTGTCCCAGTAGGCGTTAATGTCTAGGTCGATGGTGTCGGTGAGGTCGAAGCTAAAGCCCATCAATAGGTGGTGGTTCTCTTTGCCGGATTCGGTAGAGGAGAAAATAACCTGATAAGTAAGCTTTATATCAATGTCGTCGGTTACTTCGTGAGAGTATTGAGTGGCGGTAAAAAATGCGGCTGAACCCAAGGGGTTGGTGGCGGCAGTGTTAACGTATTTTACTCTTTGATAGGCAGGCCCTGCGGCTACAGCCCAGTTAAGAGAGTAGCGCTCATAGATGAAATAGCCTATCCCGCCGCCAGCCGTCCACTGGTAGTCAACATTTTGAAAAGGATCGCTATAAAACTCGACGAAAAAAGGGCGCCAAAACCAATCTTTATTCCAGCGTTTATCCCATATTAAATTCACTCTGTCTTCGTTTGTACTGGTAACATCGTCAGTAGATGAGTAGTGCCCCTGGTAGGTGAACTGAACTCTGTTTAAAGCAGTCTGCCCCACTAAGTTGACATTCATGCTTAAGTCTTCCTGATTTACGTTTCCTTCGCGTAGATTGAGCCCTATACTTAAGTCGCCAGACCATAAGTCCTGACGTTTTTTTTCGCCCGATGCAATATTCAAAACATCATCAAACGAAAACTCGGCATCCACTTCTTCAACGTACAACCTGCCATTTTTAGTTTGAATTCTACCAACCACTGTTGTGAAATCGGAAAGAAGTACCGCCATAACCCGATTGGTATAAATCGATTCTATGTTGTCCCATTTAATGGTCAGAGCATCCAGCTTGCTGCTATCGAAATAGAGCTTGAAGTTGTCCATTCTATCGATGTCGCCTTTTAACCATTCTCCTGATGTCAGCTGTATCCAATCCCAAGGCGCGGCCAAATCGACCGAGACAGGTTCGTAGTTAGATTGAGTTGTACTCTCAGCGTTAGAAGCCGTCGATACAGTGACAGCGAGTAAAAAGATAAAAATATACTTAAATACCGCAGGAATCAGACTATCCATGAGTCAATACCACTGAAGGTCGAGTGTCCATGTTGTCAGTTAGAGTTCGGATTCTGGCACGATAATCGAAAGGAAGTTAACCCAAAAATTATCCCATGAAGATACTTCGGGCGCGGAGTCGAACGTCACACGCTCTCCGTTTACAAGTGTCTCCCACGTCTCATCGCCGTTATCATCCAGGTATACTCGATAGCCCCACCCATCCGTAAGTTCATTAAAACCATCTGACAGAAGTTTATAGTAAGAAGGGGTTTCAAATACTATTCCTAGTTCTGTATTCAAAAAAGCAGACCTAGGGTCTAAATTAAATGAACCGACAAAGAAGTAGTTGGCGTCAATTCCCAAATATTTTCCGTGCAAGCTTGAACTGGATGATCCGCTCCACTCTCCGCCGCCTTTGCTTTTGTCTCTTTTGGATGTTGGCATCAACTCGTATACCTCGACGCCGCCCTTGATTAACTCCTCCCTGTAGTTGATATATCCGGCGTAAACTATCGGCACATCGTTACTTGCTAGCGAGTTAGTAAGAACCTTAACAGTAAGGCCTTGCTGAGCTTTGTTCACTAAAAGATCGGTCAGTTTATCTCCGGGAACAAAGTATGGAGAAACTATTAATATTTCCCGCTGTGCGGACTGTAAGAGTTCTATTATTTTCGGTGCCAGGTAGCTATCCCTGTCGGGGTGCGTGTGCTCTACTGTGGATGGTTTGTCATGCCAGAATTGCCAACCGCTCCAGACCACACCTTTTCCTCCAAGGTCGTCCTCTATCTTTGATTGGCTCAGTTCAATTGAATTTCTTAGTTCAGACTCAAGACTCTTGTGTAAGTAGATTTCAAGCGTTTGTCGGTAATTAGCGTAGTCTTCGTCAGTTACTTCTATGTCAGTTGCTATCTGGCCAAGCGGGTATGCCCATTGGCTGCTCCAGAATTCGTCAAAAGAAGCGTTGACCTCCTTAGCAGCGCTTCCAGAAACTAAAACGTCTAAGTCGCTAAACCCTATTCTATCTCCAGTTTCAAAATATTCATCGCCGATGTTTCTACCGCCAATAATGCTGACAATCCTGTCTGCGGTGAGAGATTTATTGTGCATTCGATGGTCAAGCCTGGTGGAGTCGGTAAGGAAGTTCCACCACCGAACATTGCGGTTTATAAAAGGATTGAATAGTCGAATATCAATGTTTTGATTTGCCTGCAAAAGCGATAGAAGACGATCTTTTCCCGGCGTGTCTATGTCATCCAGTAATAATCTAACTTTTACTCCACGGTCAGCTGCGTTGAGTAAACTGTTAAACAGCAATCTTCCTGAAAGATCGTCGTGCCAAATATAATATTGAAGGTCCAGGCTGACCTCGGCTTGGTCGATCAGGGCGAGACGAGCCGCCAGGGCATCAACGCCACTTTCTAATGCATAGAATCCCGATTTACCTGAGTGCTTAGCACTTGCTTGCTTGACTTGCTGATGCAGCTTGCTGCTTTCTAACTCGGCGTGACTTGGGGGGGGAAACTGGTTAGGGGTGGCAAGTCGATCGGGGAGCGAAGAGCAGGCAGCGACGAGCGCTGCCAAATATATTATTAAAATTCTGGTGGCACTCAGCACTATACGAGATAAATTCATATTAATGTGTCTATTCTTGTATAAAAATACGTACTCATACTGGCTTGCTTGCCAATCACACCTTTACAAAGGTGCAGACAACGTTAACCAGGTGTTCCAGCCTTCGGGCCGTTTATCGGCGTCAAACTCATAGTACCCTTTCAGATTTAAGTACCATTTCCCGTCGCCCATTAGCCAGCCAAATTCCGGCCCTACTGATGCAACACTGGACTTAAAGTCACCTAGCTTGGCTCCCTTACCGCTATCGCCTGTGACTTGCTGGTAGACATACCCAACTAACCCCAAGTGAAAGCTTTCCGATAAGAACTGGGAGGCGGCCCAATCAAAATGCATGCTGACCCCATTTTGATAGTCGGTGTCCGGGTTTTCGAAATTATAATTTACCCCTAAAACACCGGAGAACTCTCGGCCGTTGTCGTTGTTCAGGTAGGTGTAGCCTCCGCCGATATCCAGCGCCCAATGGTTGGTGCCGATATTTGCGAGAGCATCTTTACTGTATTCGCCAACCGGTACTCCGGCCATGGCGTAGGTCATATAGTTATGAACACCGCTATTCCAACGAACCGTAGCGGCCGGATATAAATCGCCAATTCCAGAAGAGGAATCGCTTAGATGACGTGTTGCAGTGGTTGAGTCCACTCGGGTTAACGTAGAGTCAACCGCAACATCCACCTGCCCAGCCACCCCGGTAATAGAAAGACTAAGCTGGCCGCCATTCCAGATGGGATCGCTAAATGCATAGCTGGGTGCTAAAAACAGTAGGTCCGCCCTTGTGTCCAGACCGGCGACAATATTACCGCCCAAGGGAAATTCTCGACTGGACTCCGCATCCGCCGATAAGTGATAGTAAACGGCGCCTAACGACCAACCTTCACTTACCGGCGCTGCTGAAAAGCTACCAAACTGGCCTGGGAGCCAAAAGCTCACTCCCCCTTCGTCCGCGAGCGCGGACGAGGGGGAGTTCAAGGCCAGAATGGAGATGCCTAACAGTGGGAACATCACTTTTTTCTTTAAACTGTTATAAGTTTCCATTCTGTTTGATACTCCTTACTTTTCGATAACAAACCCGTTACTTGGTATAAACAATATTGAAAGTATCGATTTTACCGTTGTAGGTGAACGGAGCTTTGTCAAAGTAAGCGAGTGAAACCGGCGAGTAGCTGTCAGTACCCACGTCGAAGGCGTCATTAGCCGTGAAAGCAAGGGCCGCTGTACGAGGTGCGGTTCCGGACGCGACTTGCTTGCCGTTGACGCTTATGGATATGTCAGCTTTGCCTCGGGGCTTGGCGATTTTTGTCTCGACAACAATGGTAACTTCACCTTTCGGCAATTTCTCTTCACTGGTAATACGCGTTCTTTCGATTTCGAAAAGGTTGTATTCGTAATGAAGCTTGCCGTCTTCTACCCAAAGTGCAATACCCCCAGAGAAAGCCCCTAGAGCGTAAAGAACGCCTTGAGTGTCCGAGGTAATGTCGGTTTTGAGGGTAACTTTGTTGCTGCGAGCACCAATTTTAGGCCCTGCAAACTCGGGGACACCGACCACATCCTGGGTGTAGTTAAACTCAGTTGCGGGGTTCTGAGGTGCCGATTGGGGGCTCCATACAATCGACCATAAGCCACCGCCGATGGGAAAGACCTGATTATCTTTTGCTACATCTCTAAACAACGACTTCATTTTCTTTAGCTGTTTAGGATGAGAGTCGGCAAGGTCGTTAGCTTGAGAGAAGTCTTCACTCAGATCATACAGCTGCCATTTATCGTCTTTGGGTGTCCAGGTTCCTATGCTTTTCGGTAATCCCGGAACCCAAGGAATGCGTGGCCCCCAGGCGGAAGCGAACCAACCATCATGGTATATACCCCGATCGCCCATAACCTCAAAGTATTGAACCTGTTTGCGGCTCTCAGCTTTAGGGTTATCGAAGGTGTAGACCATACTGACACCATCCATGGGTTGTTGCGTTACGCCATCCACTTCTTTAGGAGCTTCAATACCGATAACATCGTAGATGGTAGGTACAATGTCGTTAACATGGTGAAACTGGTTGCGCGGAGTATCGTCTGGCTTAATATGCTTGGGCCAGGAAATAGCCAGCGGTGTGCGAGTGCCACCAAAATGCGATGCGTTCAGCTTGGTTCCCTGGAACGGGGTAGAGCCAGCCCAGGCCCAGCCAGCGTGGTACATGTTATCCGTTTTATTGCTGCCTAGAACATCAAGACCCCCCAATTCGTTGAGAGCGCGAATGTGGTCTTTCGTCTCGGTGGCAATACCGTTCTGCGCAAGCAGCTCACTGATGGTCCCACGCTGACCTTCAGAGCTTGAGCCGTTGTCGCCCCATACATAGAAGACGAGGGTATTTTCTTTCAGCCCCAAGTGATCCAGCTCGTCGAGGATTCGACCTGCCTGGGTATCGGCGTGCTCGGTATAGCCGGCAAAAACTTCCATCAGGCGGGATTGAAACTCACGCTCGTCTTTAGGGATGCTTTCCCAAGACTCCATGGTTTCCGGACGATCGGTGAGCTTGGTGTTTTCCGGAATCCAGCCCAGGGCCTTTTGCTGAGCAAAGATGGACTTGCGAAGTTCATCCCAACCCTCATCGAACTTGCCTTCGTATTTGTCAGCCCACTCTTTGAAAATATGATGGGGCCCGTGAGAGGCACCTGGAGCCCAGTACATAAAGAAAGGGTCTTCGGGGCGCAAAGCAACATGGTTGCGCATCCAGCTGACCGCTTGTTCTGTCATATCTTCAGTAAAGTGATAGCCTTCTTCGTGATGAGGTGGGGTCAGCCTGACGGTGTTTTCCACAACAGCGGGTTCCCATTGAGAGGACTCGCCTGCCAGAAAGCCGTAGAAATAGTCAAAGCCTACCAATCGGCCAGTAGGCCAGCGCTCGTAGGGGCCGGCGCTGGTGGTGTGTTCCGCAGGGGTGTTATGCCACTTACCAAAGGCGCCGGTATTGTAACCGTAGTAGCTTAATACTTTTGCCACAGAGGCGGTGGTTGCAGGCCAGTGACCAGTGTATCCGTCCCAATCGTTGGCCAATTCAGCGATTTGGCCAAAACCCGAACGGTGATGGTTTCTACCGGTTAACAGTGCAGCTCGTGTGGGTGAGCACATGGCCGCATTGTGAAAGGTGTTGAAGGTAATACCTGAGTTGGCAACTTCGCTCAAGGTGGGGGTTTTAATCGGTCCGCCAAAAGTGCCAGGCAGCGCGGGTCCTACGTCATCCAGCATGATAATAACAACATTTGGTGCATTATCCGGAAGGTGCGACTTTGCAGGTGACGGTGAATACTTTGACTCGGCAATGGTTTCTCCCGCTTTACTGCCCGATGGATCTGGCGGAAAGGGGAGCGACTCCTGAGCATAAGTAACGGTTGCGCTGAGCATAGCTGTCAGCGCTAATATCCCTCTAAACATTGAAGTGTCCTCGTATAATAGTTAGTACGGTTGTTACCACGAAAACCTCAGCCCCAGAGCAGGACCTGAAACGGTGAGTTCATCTACTAAGGTATCTTTCAGATCCCATTCCAGATACTGGTACCCTAAAACGACAACCAGTTTGCTAAATTGGTATCCGAGAGATGCGGTTGCTTGCCAGGTAAAATCGGAATCGCCAGTGCCGATATCGGCGTAGTAGCTGATATACCATTTTTCCGACAAGTTGTTTCTACCCTGGATGCCGATTACGCCATCCCAGATATCTTCATCGGCATGGTTACTGGCTTCGCCAATGGAGCTCAGGGCGAAATCGATATCTGAATTTAAGTCTAACCACCTAACACCTAAAACCCCGTTAATTTCAGCGGACGTTGACTCATAAAACTCCCACCCTGCTGCCGCCGTTAGTACTAATGTTGAAATCTCGGCCTTAATCGAGGCGGAAATGTTTGGGTTTTCTTTTGATTTGGTGTTTTCGACATCCACATACAGAAGGTTTCCAATAACACCAAACTTGTCGCCTTTGGCTGAAAACGAGCCAAAAAAGCCCATCTCCAGGTTATCCAATATGTCTCCAAACTCCGCTGTTTCGGAGAAGCCTTCACCGGAAATATCCACATCCGCACCTAATGCGTACAGCTCTGCGGTGTATTGCACTTCAGCAGAATACGCAGGTGATGCGAATGCAGCGGCTATTGATCCGGAAGCGAAAGCAAGCGATCTTAGGTAGTTCATAATATGTTCATCCCTAATCTAATTTTCGGTAATACTGCGATTGTTAACGTGACTGTGTATCTTTTACTCGACAGACGCTGACTATGGGGAGTTGGAGGTCATATAACGATTGCAAAATACCGTTTAGTTCAGCCTGATCTTTAACGGCGCCTTGTAAGGTTGTTCTTTGTTGGTGTGCGCTTAAAGAGCTGATGGTGGTGCATCGCATTTCTCCCATCCGGTCTAGCCAAGATTCTGGAATTGCGCCTGAGACGACAATTTTGTAGTTATGTACTGTGTTTTCATGATCACTGGTGACGTGAGTCATTCCCTGGCCTCCCAGCTATCCATAGATAGAGTAAAATAAGCCCAACTACATAAAACAAGCGGTAAAGGGGTGTTTCGTGAGAGGTTAGAGCATAGAGATTTGATAACGCCGCGAACCACCAGCCCTGAACCAATGAAAGAGTAAGGCAAATTGGGTTAGCCGTATGGGTAGTAAATGGGTAGTTTTATACTGAAAACCCCATGGATTGGCGCATTCATCATTATTAATAAGTTGAGGCCGATAACTATCTGAAAACCACCTGATAGTAAATTTATCTTAGGGCTTAAAACTTGAAGGGGTTTCTGTTGTTAGGTGCCAGGGGCTCTTCTCGGGACGAGAGTGAGAAAATGACTTACATAAGGTAGAGACAATGGAAGAGTATGAGTTTGTCTACATTTCTAGTGAATACATCAACAGAAGCTGGGATATTCTGCAGTTTTGGGTCGGCATTACCTTTGGTCTTCTGGCAATATCGCAACTTGCAGTGCGGCGGCTCAATGCTTGGCTTTTGCTGCTCATCACTTTGCTTTATATCGACTTTTCGATATTGACGGCGCGACTTCTTAAGTACAACAGAGAAATTGTCTCCAGTTATATGGCCGATTTAAACCACTTGCCAGAGCTTTCAGCCGGGACCCGTCAGTTTTTGATGGAGGCACCGAGACCGTTAGAGTTAAGCCTTACCTTATCGGTAGCTTATTATGCTCTATTTATAGGAACGGTAATATTTTGCTGGTACAGCTATTTACGGCTACGAGTAGCCAAGAAACCGGATTCTGCTGCTTAAATGACGCCGGAAAAATAGAAAAATTATACCAATTAATAAGAACCATTTTTAATGGAGTGGTGGCAAGGTATGGAAGAATATGGGCAAATTTTTAAGTCAAAGATCGTTTGTCCTAAGCTGCGGGAAGGGTTAATAGAACGTAAAGGGCTCTACGAAAGGCTTGATCAATCAAGTTATAAAAAACTGAGCTTGGTCTCTGCTCCTCCGGGGTATGGAAAAACTACCATTGTCTCTGCGTGGTGTAAAACACTTAACTCTCCTGTGGTTTGGCTTAGATTGAATAAAGAAGAAGGCAGCCTCAGCAAATTTCTTTGTTACTTAATAGCTTCTTTTCAGGTTTCGTTTCCGGGGTCCATGCGACAAACAAAATCGGCGATGAAATCATTGGACTCTTACTCCCTGGCTAGCCTGGCGCAGAATATTTTGCTTGATGTTGAGGCATTGGGAAGCGATGTCTATCTGGTGATGGATGATTATCATGAGATAGCCACCACTTCTAAGGTTAACGAGTTGGTAGGCACGGTCATAGATTATGCGTTAGACGATCTTCACGTTGTAATTGTCACTAGAAGGGACCCGTCATTTCCTTTGAGAAGAATGAGGGCAACGGGCGCCATTGAAGAAATAAGAATCTCTCAGTTAAGGTTTAATAATGGTGAAACTAAGGTGTATTTAGAAAACAGCTTAGATTTTTCATTGGCCGCAAAATCTTTAAATAATGTGCAGCGTGTTCTGGAGGGGTGGCCTAATGGTCTGCAAATGTTATCCATCATTGGGCAGACCAAAAAAATTGATAATGATTATTTGGCGTGTCTTTCTGGCGGAATAGGCCAAGCTCAAGAGTGCCTGTTTAATGAGGTGATAAATGAACTTGACCCCGCTATCTCTAAGTTGTTGATGTATGCGTCCATACCGTCGACATTTACGGTGGAGCAAGTCGATAAGATTGTCGCCGCCTCGAGGGAGGAGTGCCTGCCTTCAGGTCATGAGTTTGTAAATCTGGCTGAGCGGTGCAACTTGTTCGTGAGCCGGCTCGAGTTAAAAGAGCACTATTTTCGGTTTCATAGCCTTTTTCGATCTCTTCTAATTGATAGGCTACATAAGCGCGTCGACCAAAAAAAGATTGAAAACATTGTTGTCTCAGTGTGTGAGTGGTACTCAAAAGAAGGGTTTGTCGAAGAGGCGATAAAGTTATATCTAGAAAACGGTATGGAGGCTCGGGGGGTGGAGCTGGTTGGTTGTTATCGGCGTCATTATATGGACGCCGATAAATGGCTTGCTATCGAGTCGTGGATGAATCTTTTTTCGCGAAAAACCTTGCAGGAAAACCCTGTCTTACTGCTCACAAGGTTGTCTTTAGAGAAATTTAAACTGGATGTAGTTTCAATGGAGGAAACTATCGCTCAGATAACCTCAAAAGGGGGCGAAGGCCATCTTACCAATGGCCAGCTTTATGAGCTGTATCTCTATAAGGCCATTCCCAAGTTTTGGATGGGGGATGTGGGCGGGGCCAGTGTTCTTTTAGAAAAGGCGGTTTCGTGTGGTATAGATGACCCTTTTGTCTTGGGAGAAGCGTACATCTACTACACCATGGTTAAAACCATGGGAGGTGACCTCAAGGAAGCCCTTCTGGATTTGGAAGAAGTGAACCGTTTGAATGCTTATGGTCACAATTTTTTAGCGACACGAATATTAGCTGCTTATAGTTATGTGTTGTATGTGTCTTTAGACGCTATCGGTTCTCTGCGAAAAGCTGACCGATTAATAGTTGTAGCAACAGAAAGTGTAAAAAGTGATCATGCTAAAGGCTGGGGCTGGTACATGAGAATGTTGTGTCTTTTTTCCAGCGGACGCATTGAAAGCGCCAGACGTGCAGCAGATGAAGTAATAGCAGTAGGTAATAATGTAGAAAAACGGCTTCAGATTGAAGCGTTCCTTGTGATGGGTTTGTGCAGTCTATATTTATCTGATGAGGAGGAGATTAACCGATCTATAAGTTGCTTGCGTAATATACTTAGTGAGGCTCCAGTAGAGTCGAGTACGTACGAGCTTGCCTATTCCTCTCTTGCCCGCCTGTATGTGCAGAACAATGTCCTAGTCGCTTTTGATATGGCAGGGGAAATAAGTCAACACCCTTCCGCAGGAACCTTTGTCTTCTGGTTAGAGGAGCCTTGTCTGACAAGAATAAAGGCAACCCTTGCCATGGCCGGAAGGGAGGCCGCGAGTTCTCTGCTTCCGGGGTTAACGAAGCTCTATGATCAGGTTTGCTCGCAGCACCTTAATAATTACAAAGTTGAGATTTTGTTGTTGCTGTCAATCGCTTATGCGCTATCTGAAAATATATACCAAGCACAAACCTCCCTTCAAAAAGCGGTAGATGAGGCGGTCGAACAGTACTGGGTCGCTCCGTTTATGGAGATGGCAAGGTTCATACCCCTTGACGTTGTTGAGTCTCTTAAAGGTGAGGAACAGATAGGTTTTATTTCTCGAGTTTTAAATGTCACTGGGGAGTCAAAGTTAAAAGAAAGTGATTCAGATGCTGAAGAGAATAAACTTTTGGCGCAGCTTACCAGCAGGGAGGTGGACATTCTGGAGCATTTAGTATCCCGACGTAGGAATAAAGAAATTGCTGAGTCCCTGTTCATTTCTACTAATACGGTTAGTTACCATCTGAAAAATATCTATCAAAAACTAGAAGTCTCCAGCAGAAGAGAAGCTGTTATTAGGGTTGAGCAACTGCGCTTGTTAAAAAGAGAGGGGTAAAACATTCTCGAAAAAGTGACCGGTTATACGTGTCTGCCACACTGGCAAATAGGCTATCGCCGCACCTTACTGGCGAATGGTTTAACCTGTCGATCACCTTAAGTCGTTCTACCCTGAATGTGGTGTAGTATTAAATCAGAGTATCTATTAGTAGCACGCTGATTAGCCCCATCACGCCCACGATTGACTCCATTACCGTCCACGATTTCAAGGTGTCTTTCAAGCTTAAGTTAAAGTACTCCTTAAACATCCAAAAACCCGAGTCGTTGACGTGGGAGCACATTAAGCTGCCCGCGCCTACCGCTAGAATCATCAGGTTGGGGTCGGCGCCGGTAACCGCGACCACCGGTGCCATAATGCCGGCAGCGGTAAGCCCCGCCACGGTGGCAGAACCCAGGCAAATTCTAATAACGGTGGCGATAAGCCAACCGAGTAGCAGCGGGTTGAGCGCTACATCCTGCAGGACAGCGGCAATTTGATCGCTGACGCCACTGTCGATAAACACCTGCTTTAACGCCCCGGCCCCGGCGACAATCAGCATAATGACGGAAATATCGCGGATGGCCTCGGCGTAGTGCTCCATTAACTTTGTCATGCTATGGCCCTGAGCGAGGCCCAGCGTCCAGGTGGCGATGCCGAGCGTTACCAGCATTACCACGGAGGGGTTGCTGATTAGCTCGAACAGCCCGCGCAGGGTGGTGTCCTCAGCGGCCAGGCTGGGCAAAAACGATGAGCCGGCAATAAATGCCACGGGCAAAAGCGCGGTGATAAACGCATTGGTTTTGCCCGGCAGTTGTGCGTCGGGTATGTCTTTGGGGGTGAAGCTTTTTAACGGTTGCGAGGGAATGCGCTTTAAATAGTTGGCAAACAATGGCCCCGCGACAATCATCGTCGGTATGGCGACGATCAAGCCGTAGATTAACGTGGTGCTGATGCTGGCATTAAACATGGGCACCATCGCCGTCGGCGAGGGGTGCGGGGGCAAAAAGCCGTGGGTGACAGATAACGCCGCCAGCAGGGGAATACCCAAATACACCGCTGGCAGTTTGGATTGATACATCACCGAGAACACCAGCGGCACTAACAGCACGAAACCCACGTTATAAAACAGCGGAATGCCGACAATAAAACCGGTCAGCATCAGTGCCCAGGTAATTCGTTTGCGGCCAAAGGCTTTCATCAGTACATCGGCGATACGTTGCGCGGCACCGGTTTCGGCGACCAGTTTACCGAACATGGCGCCCACGCAAATGATGATGACCAGGCCACTTAACGTATTGCCTATACCGGTTTCGATAGAGCCTGGAATTTGTGCCAGTGGAATGCCCAGCAACATCCCGCCTACCAACGATGTAATTAAAAAGGCTAAAAACGGATGCAACTTGCCCAGGGTAATGAGCCCCACTAGCAGGGCAATAACGAGTAATACGGCGAAAATATCCATAGGTGGTCTCTCGGGTTATTTTTATTTGGTAGCGCTACCATTATTCTCGCATACTTGTGATTGCAAATGCGAGGGGTGGAGTGGATTGCCAGGTGTAGTCGTTAATGCGACGCGTGAGCGTTGTAGTCGTTGCTCGTGCTTATGCCAGTGTTAACATGGGCTATGTCGTGATGTGAAAGGGAATTATATGAGTTTACAAAAGCTGTTAAGCGATTGTATGGCTGCTTACCACAGCGGGGACTTTGCTCGCGCGGAGGCTCTGGCAAAAAAAATTGTGAAAAAGCAGCCCGGCCACCCGGGCGTTAATCAAATACTGGCGTTGTCTCTGTATTCGCAGGGGCGGTACCTTGTTGCAGCGCCTTGGTTTGATAAGGCAGTAGCTTTATCTAAGGGCCACGCCTCCGCGCTTCTGTCTCGTTCCGCCAATGCATTAGCGCTTGAGGCCTGGCCGCAAGTTGAGCGTGATGCCAAAGCTGTTTTGTCGCAAAACCCACAGCATTTTGGCGCGTGGATGAATCTTGGTATTGCCTATCGTGAGCAACAGCTATGGCAGGCAGCTTACGAGGCTTTTGTTAAAGCGACTGACTTGAACCCAGGCGATGTGAAGTCGCAGCTGGAATTGGCAATATCTGAACGGCAGCTTGGCTTTGCTGAAAACTCTCGTTCTTTGCCATTACCGCGGGAGGACGCAGAGCTTAGCCTTTGGCCCCGCTGGCTGGTGTTGGTTCGGCTCGAAGCCGAAAGATCCACAGAAGCCGCCGAGTCTCTTGCAGGAATGCTTGCGGGGCACGGTGAAATAACTGACGCCTTGCTATTGCAGTTGGCGAAGTGCGTAAGACAGCTAGGGGCGTTAAAACTGGCTATTGAGTTGGCCGAAAAAATCCCCCCGGATTCTGTTGAAGAGTATAAAGAGGCTTTATTGTTATTAGCCTCTGTACACCAGGGCCGCGGACAGCCTGAACGCGCAGGTGAGTATTACCGTCAAATACTTTCTGTGGCCCCTGAGTATTGGCAGGCGCACAGCAATTATCTGATTACCCTCCAGCATGACCCTGCTGTTAGCGCCGAGAACATCGCTCGTGAACACGCAACATGGGTGGATTTACATTTGGCTTCAATTAAGTCAGCCCAGCTAAAGCCACGAGCTGTTGCCGATACATTGAACATAGCATGGGTGAGCCCCAGGTTGGCGAGCGGCCCCACTGAAACCTTCTTTGCTGAGGTGCTGGAACGGTTTCCCCGCAACGGGGTAAAGCACTACCTTTATAAAACTCATGAATACTCCGATCGCAGTACCGAGCGTTTTATCAAAGCGGCAGACGAATATGTGGATGCCAGTAAGCTCTCTGCAACGCAACTGCAAAAGCGTGCGCGAAAAGACCGAATTGATATCGCTATTGAGCTGTCAGGGCATGGCCCGCACCACAATTTACACGCATTTGCGCACCGCATTGCACCGCTGCAATTGAGTTGGTTGGATTATTTTCATCCCACAGGGCTGCCGCAAATAGATTGTTTTGTGAGCGATAAGATTTTAGGGGGGCAAGAGCTGACGCAGTGTATGTACCTCCCTAAGGGGCGTTTGTGTTATTCACCGCCTGCCGACGCCCCCGCTGTGCAGCCGAAGCGCTCAGAGCGAACCCGGTTTGGTTGCTTTAATCGAGTGTCTAAACTCAACGACACGGTGTTGCGTGCATGGGCAGACATTATCCGTCGCTGCGAGGGTGCAAGCTTGGATTTGATCTCTTGGCCGTTTGACTTTCAAGAACAGCGAACCGACTTTTTACGGCGAGCCGAAAACGCGGGTATTGATGTAGGAGCAATCACGTTGTCGGGGACCAAAAGCCACTCCGACCTATTGTCCGCTTACAATGCCATTGATGTTGTGCTTGACCCCTTTCCTTTTTCTGGGTGTGCAACCAGTTGCGATGCCTTGTGGATGGGTACGCCAGTCATCACGCTTTCGGGGGATTCAATGGTTTCAAGGCAAACTCATAGTGTCTTAGAGTACGCGGGGTTGTCCCAGTGGGTTACCCACAGTACAGGCGACTACATTGAGCTTGCGCTGGAAACTGCCTCTCAGGTTAAGTCCGATGATGAACTGAAAATACGGGTGCACCAATCTTTTGCTGACAGCGTATGTCAGCCGGAAGCGTTCGCAAAAGACTTCGAATTACGTGTAAAAGCGCTGCAAAACGGCGAATGATTTGATGGTGGGCTTGTGACGTTTGTTGTGCATTTATTGTGCGCCTAAACGGTAAACTCCATGAGCCCACTCTTGAACACCAGAACTTTTAAGCTCGCTGACCGAAAATACATACCGATTTGGAGCAAGGTTCGTCAGCGCCGCTTTTTTTGCTGTTAGGGTGGCACCGGCGAGGTCCAACTCGCTATTGCCCGCCACAATAGCGCGCTCGGCGTTGATGCTGAGGTTGGTAGCGGTAAGGCTGCTGTGCTCTACTTGAAGGCCAGTGCCTGGGCTTGTGACGCTGACATTCAGCATGTCTACTTGGCTTTGATGAATAAAAATGGACTGAGCCTGAACCTGCTTTAGCTGAATGTTTTTGCAGCCCACAATGCGCATGGCGGTGTAGACACCGCTGACGGTTTGATTGTTTTGGTTGTTGCAGTGGTACTCACCTTTAGAGGCTGGGGTATCTGCTACATGCTGAGACCGCGTGTCTGGGTTTTTCAGAAAGTCTCTTATGAGCGGATAAATTCGTTCAGGGTAGTTGACCGGCATGTGACCCATCTCAGGAAAAACCTCTAAACGTGAGTTGGGCAGTTGTCCGTTGAGCAGATGGCCTGTACGCAGAGGTGTCACTGGGTCGTCTTTTCCCCAGATGATAAAACTGGGTACTTGAAGTGATGAAAGGTCGCCAGAATAATTTTCTTGTGTGAGGGCCAGGGCCGCATTGATGGTTGGCTGGCCAGCTAATGCTCTCGCCCAGGTGTGTTCATCGCTACCTAACAAATCCTCAGGTGTGGGGAGGGCCTCCCAGCGCAATAGCTCCCCACTCACATCACGGATTAATTGGCTGATATCCACTTGCAGAGATTCGGGCAGCTCCTGCAGTGCCGGTACCATGCCCGACTCTATCGGCAGCGCCGCAGAATGCTGAGCAAAGGTGCTGCGTTCTAAAACACCGGCGGCACTGATCAGTACAAGGTGTTTTAAATATTCAGGATAGCGAGTGGCGAAACGCAAGGCGACATTGCCACCCATTGAGTGGCCGATAAGGTCGAAGTGGCTAAGCCCTGCATTGTCTGCCAGTGCTTTGATCATGTTGGCATAGTTCTCAGGGGAGTATTTTCCGGCAGGGGAGTCTGAGCGGCCAAAGCCGGGCAGGTCGATGGCCAACACCCGGTGCTCTTGGGCAAGTAGTGGGATTAACTGCTGCCAATCGCGCCAGCCTTTTTGCCCTAATCCGTGAATCAGTAAAATGGTGTTGTCGTTTTCTTTGCCTGCTTCAACCCAAAACACCTTGCTGTCGAACACGGGCTCTGTAGCAAACCCCGAGTGCCAGTCGGGGGGCAGTTCAGGAGGAGCAGCCTTGGCTTGCATTAGCGGCAATAAAAGTAAAAACGTGGCGAACAATAAAACGTTTAACAAGAGAGGCGTACCGTTGGTTTCAGGGCTTCTATTGTGGCAGAAAATTGATAATTCAGGCTAGGCTTTGCTGAGGGGTTGAGTGGGCCGTAAACCAGACTTTGTTATTGATTACGGTAGCCTTGGGCTAAAGTGATTGCGATAATGCAAGCCAAACTCAACCGAGAGAGTGTATTTTGAAACTGTTGTTAGCTGATTCACACCATTCACTTGGAGTAGCGCTGGAGCATGAGCTTGAGCGTGAGCCCTTTAATGTATTACAGCCTCCCAGCAATGAGTTGAATTGGACGGACCGTGCCGCGGTGATGGAATATATGTCTCACCAGAGACCCAATGTGGTGCTCAACAATCTTGGTTGGGGGGACAGTCCGCTTTCAGCCAATACAGCTCTGCTGCCGGTAGCGGCTGAAAATATTGCCAGGGTGTGTGCCCAACAAAAAATCCCGCTGTTACAGATGTCCAGTTACCGTGTTTTCGGTGATGACAACAAAAGTAAGCACTCTGAAAAAGACGAGCCACAACCCAATAGTGAGTTGGGAAAAGCCTTCTATCTTGCAGAGCAGAAAGCCTTGGCCGCCGATACCCGGGTGCTGGTGTTGCGTACTAGCTGGGTCATCAGTAGCTACGGGGATAACCTGCTCACGCGGCTATTAGATGCTTTGCAGGGCGAGCAGCCCTGGCGGTTAAACCGTCGCTTGCGGGGGGCACCCACAGCCTTGTCTGACTTGGCGCGTGTCACGGTAGGCATTCTTAAGCAGATTGACAGTGGTGCTGATTGCTGGGGTGTGTACCATTACTGCTCGGGCGACGCTTGTAATGAAGTGGAGTTTGCTGAACAGCTTTGGGAGGTTCTGTGCCAGCAGGACTACCAAGGTCCAGAGCCGAAGTGGGACCAGGTGGATGAGGCTGCGCTGGAGGTGCCGATCAGCGCCGTATTGAATAGTTTGCGGGTACGTAACGACTTCGGGGTGCAAACACGGACTTGGCGTACTTACTTATTGCCAATGGTACGCCAGTGGCTGCACGCACAGCACAACAAATAAACGCAAGGCTTAGGGTGTAAAGTGGGCTCTCGAATGGTGGCGGCCATCCCTGGCCGCAATAGCGAGCAATCTTTTGCTTATTGTTCGCTGTAACGCTGGAATACCAAACAGGCGTTGGTGCCACCAAAGCCAAAGCTGTTGGACAAAATACGATTAAGCTGCACATTGTCCTGACGTTCACGCACAATATTCATTCCATCGGCTTCTGCATCCAACTCATCAACATTCGCCGAGGCGCAGATAAAGTTATTCTCCATCATCAGCAACGAATAAATGGCTTCTTGCACGCCTGTGGCACCCAGAGAGTGACCGGTCAAAGACTTGGTTGAGCTGATGGCGGGCACTTTATCGAAAGTGGCGCGAATGGCTTTTAATTCGGCCAGATCGCCAACCGGAGTACTGGTGCCATGGGAATTAATGTAGTCGATCTCACCGTCTACGGTGGCCATCGCTTGGCGCATGCAGCGCTGTGCGCCTTCGCCAGAGGGGGCAACCATATCGTAGCCGTCAGAGGTGGCACCATAGCCCACCAATTCACCGTAAATCTTGGCGCCGCGAGCTTTGGCGTGTTCTAACTCTTCGAGTACCAGACAGCCGCCACCGCCGGCAATCACAAAGCCGTCTCGGGCCGCATCGTAAGCGCGTGAAGCTTTATCCGGCGAGTCGTTGTACTTGGTGGACAGGGCGCCCATGGCGTCGAATAAGCAGGATAAAGACCAGTGCTCTTCCTCGCCGCCACCGGCAAACACTACGTCCTGTTTGCCCAGTTGAATCAGCTCCATAGCGTTTCCGATGCAATGGGCACTGGTGGCACAGGCCGAGGAAATGGTGTAGTTGACGCCCTTAATTTTGAAAGGCGTTGCCAGGCAAGCAGACGTGGTGCTGCCCATGGTTTGGGTAACGCGGTAGGGGCCAACGCGCTTGAGGCCGCGTTCACGTAAAATGTCGGCCGCTTCTACTAAGTTTTGAGAAGAGGCACCGCCAGAACCCATGATAATGCCGGTCCGCTCGTTGGAGACCTGCTCTTCGCTCAGGCCTGCATCGCGAATGGCTTGGTCCATTGAGATATAGGCGTAACCTGCCGCATCGCCCATAAAGCGCAATACTTTGCGGTCGATGTGATCTTTCAGGTTGATGTCGACTGAGCCCGACACTTTTGAGCGGAACCCCATCTCTTCATAGCTGGAATTGTATGAAATGCCGGATTTGCCCTCGCGCAAGGCGTCGAGAACAGTGGCTTTATCATTACCAAGGCAGGAGACAATGCCCATACCGGTAACTACAACGCGTTTCATAGGCTACCTCTTTGAATTGCTCAGCCCGCACAGGCGGCATTTAACTCTGCCATTATGACATACCCTGCCATATTTCTGTGGCAGGGGTGTTTCGACCCGCGGGGGAAAGCATAGTGCCCTAAAAGGGCAGTATTGCCGTTATTATTAAAAGGAGTCGGTGTTGGAAAACAGGCCTACCCGCAAATCTTTGGCAAAGTAGATATCTTTACCGTCTACGGATACTCGGCCATCGGCGATACCCATAATCAGTTTGCGCTCGATCACTCGCTTTAAATTAATGTGATAGCTCACCTTTTTCGCGGTGGGTAGAATTTGGCCCGTGAACTTCACTTCGCCACAACCGAGGGCGCGCCCGCGGCCCGGGTTGCCTTTCCAGGCTAAAAAGAAGCCCACCAGTTGCCACATGGCGTCCAGGCCCAAGCAACCGGGCATTACCGGGTCGCCAGGGAAATGGCAGTCGAAAAACCACAGGTCGGGGCTGATATCCAGTTCGGCGACAATTTCGCCCTTGTTATACTCGCCGCCAGTTTCACTGATATGCGCTATGCGGTTAAGCATCAGCATATTGGGAACTGGCAACTGGGCATTGCCCGGGCCAAACATACGGCCGTGGCCACACTCGAGCAACTCTTCCAAATTGTACGAGCTCTTTTGGACGAATGAAGTCATAGTTTTAACTCTGGATAAAAATTCATAGGCGGCAATACCCGACAAACGGTGCAACCCGCAAAGGGGCACATTCTACCGTTTGCCCGGCGCTTGTCCAGTGGTCATAGGCTTGCAGCACTGGCTTGTGGCGGGTGGCGCTGGCATGAACCAATCAGTGGTTAGTGGTTACGGCCCAGAGAAAAGTCGGCGATATCCGCCATGGCTTGGCGATAAGGCGTTGCCGCTAGTGGCTCTAGTGCTGCGTGGGCTTGTTGTACGGCTTTTTCTGCGGCTTTCAAGGTGTAGTCCATGGCACCTGTGGACTCCACAATAGCCACCACCTCTTCAAGTTTACTGGCATCACCATTGCTGATGGCATTACGGATGGTGTCACGCTCGGCTGCAGGTGCTCGGCTCATGGCGTAAATGAGTGGCAGGGTGGGTTTACCCTCGGCCAAATCATCGCCCACGTTTTTGCCCAGAGTCTCGGCGTCGCCCTTGTAGTCCAACGCGTCGTCCACCAGTTGAAACGCAATACCCACTTGCAAACCGTATTCTTTCAGCGCCTGGCGGGTGGCCTGATCGGCACCGGCAATCACGGCTCCGACCTCACAGGCAGCGGCAAAAAGCACGGCGGTTTTTTTGTGGATAACGTCAATATAGCCGGCTTCGGATAAATCCGGGTCTTTAGCGTTAATTAACTGCTGCACTTCGCCTTCGGCAATCACGTTGGTGGTGTCCGACAAAATAGTCATCACATCCATATTGCCAATGGCCACCATCATTTGAAAAGAACGCGAATATAAAAAATCCCCGACCAGTACGCTTGGGGCATTCCCCCATTGTGCGTTAGCGGTAGGGCGGCCGCGGCGCAGTGTGGAGGTGTCGACAACATCGTCGTGCAGCAAGGTGGCCGAGTGAATAAACTCGATAATTGCGGCTAAATCTAAATGTTGTTTGCCAGAGTAATTCAGCGCGCGCGCGGCCAGTAACACCATCAGCGGGCGCAGTCGTTTGCCGCCGGCCTCAATCAAGTAATGGCCGATATTTTCCACCAGCCCTACATCCGAGTGCAGTTGGCGAATAATCAGTTCGTTAACTTGTTCGAAGTCATCGGCGACGACGTTGTGGAAGGGCAGCATGTAGATGTCCTGTAAATTCGGCAGAGCGCATCCTAGCAGAGGGGGGTAGGCTGTCAAGCCGGGCTTGGGTATGCCCGAGCGGTTGGGGCGGCAGGTTACCGGATAAGCCCCTTTTTACGGTTGGCAAAAGGGGCTTATGAAAACACTCATAGAAGGTGGAAAGAATCCATGAGTGTCTGTGGGCGAGTTAGTGCAGTTTCAGCTTGGGCTTTAACCAGCGATTAATACTGCCCGATAACATCAGCAGGCCTGTTTTGATGTAGCCGTGTACCGCCAGTTGGTGCATACGGTACAAAGAGATGTACACGATGCGCGCCAGACGCCCTTCAATAAACAAAGTACCGCGGCTCAGGTTGCCCATTAAGCTGCCCACCGTGGAGTAGTTGGCCAGGGATACCAGTGAGCCATGGTCTTTGTACTGAAAGACTTTTTTCTTGCCGCCGTCGAGCTGCGCGCGAATGTTGTGATAACAAATGTCCGCCATTTGGTGAGCGGCTTGCGCTCGGGGTGGGACGCGGCTACCGTCGGTTTGTACGAATTCTGCACAGTCGCCAATAGCGAAAATGTTGGCTTCGCCCTTTACCTGCAAATAGGCGTTTACCGGCAGCTGGTTAATGCGGTTGGTTTCAATGCCGCCAATGTTCTTTAATACATCCGGCACCTTAACGCCTGCTGCCCAGACCATTAAATCAGCCTCAATTTTGTTTCCGTCACCGGTTTCTAAGCCGTCTGGCTGAGCGGCGGTAATGCGGGTGTTCAATTTAATGTTGACCCCCAGCTTCGCCAGTTCGCGGCTGGCCGAGGCAGAAATACGCTCGGGCAAGGCGGGCAGTATGCGTTCACCCGCTTCAATTAATGTGACGTTTAGGTGTTCGTTGTCGACGGCATCAAAGCCGTAGGTGTGAAACTTGTGTACCGCGTGATGCAGCTCGGCCGACAGCTCCACACCGGTAGCGCCGGCTCCGACAATAGCGATGTTCACCGAGTCGCGCACCCCAGGCACCCGCTGAATGCGTAAAAATTTGCCCAGCAGTTTGTTGCGAAAGCGGTGCGCCTGGCCCGGGCCGTCGAGAAAAATACAGTGGTCTTTAACGCCTGGAGTATTGAAGTCGTTGGACGATGAGCCCATAGCGAGCACCAGCATGTCGTAGTCGATGCGTGTTTCGGGCAGTAGCTCCTGGCCGTCCTCATCAAACATGGGGGCCAATATGACCTGATGATTTTCCCGGTCAATATCGGTCATGGTGCCGATGCGAAAATGGAAGTGGTTGGCGAAAGCATGGGCGCGATAACTCACGGCATCGACCCCTTCGTCCATGGTGCCTACGGCAATTTCGTGCAGCAGCGGCTTCCATACATGGGTGGTGTTTTTATCAATCAGGGTAATGTGTGCTTTTTCTTTGCGGCCCAGCTTATTACCGAGCTTGGTAACAAGCTCTAACCCACCGGCCCCGCCGCCAACGACAACAATCTTTTTCACGTGTGACTTTCTCCTTTTTTGCAAGGGATTGCCTTGCAGTGGCTATGGGCTTTTGGCCCGTATTGTTTTGGTAGTTGTGTTCAGCTTTACACCTTAAGCCAGGTGCCTGCTTGCGCGCTGGCAATAATTTTGTCCAGCACTTTCATATTATTGACCCCATCACTCAACGGGGTGGGCACCGCTTTGTTGTGCAGTATGGCATCGCAAAAGTGATCGGCCATAGCGCGGTATTGGTTGGCGGGCGCGAGGGTGATGGTCTCGCTGTTGCCGCCGCGGCGCACAATAATCTCAGCTTCGCTATCGGCTGTTGGGTTAAATGGCAGTGGGATGTAAATATAGCCCGCTTCGCCACACAATTTAGCCCATTGGCCGGGCTCGGTTTTGGTCGAGCAGCTAAAACTGGCGGTACCCGCCTCAAACTCCATAATGGCTGAGGTAATGGCGTCCACCTCGTAGTCCATAAAGTTCATGTGGCCGCATACGCGGTTTGGCTCGGCGTTGTAAATAAAACGCGCCAGAGAGATCCCGTAGCAGCCAATGTCCATCAGCGCGCCCCCGCCCATATCGGCGCTGTTGCGAATGTTGCTGGCGTCGCGATTGTTGTAGGAAAACTCACATTGAATGTTGCGCACCGGACCAATGGTGTTTTGGCACAACTCGCGAATTTGCTGCCACTGGGGGTGAAAGCGGTACATAAACGCTTCCATCACTTTCAAGTCTGCAAACTTGGTGCTCGCCTCTAGCAGTGTCTGGGCGTCAGCGGCATCCAGCCCCATGGGTTTTTCCACCAGCACATGTTTGCCTGCTTCCATGGCTTTAATAGACCAGGGCACGTGCAAATGATTGGGTAAAGGGTTGTAGATGGCATCAATGTTCGGGTCGGCCAGCAGCGCCTCATAACTGCCGTGGGCGCGTTCTATATCCAGCTCGGCAGCAACGCGTTGTGCCTGATCTTCACTGCGTGAGCAAATGGCAACAACCTCGCCTAGGGACGAGCTCTGAATGGCGGGAATGACGTGATTGCGGGCGATTTTGGCGGTGCTGAGCACGCCCCAGCGAATTTTGGCCATAGTCTCCTCAATGGTGGTGGAGTGGGAATGGCCACAGTATACGCCCTTGAGTGAGCCCAAACTATGTGGATAACTTTGTGCTTGTGTTAAAGAATGGTCAAGACTGATGTGGGGCAGCCCGTGAGATAAAGGCGGGCGTGTGAATTAAATGGGTAAGCAAAGGGCGCTGGGCAGTACTCCCGTCCAGCGCTTGAAGGCTCGGCGTAAGTTGCGGCTGTCGTGAAAATGCAGCCGTGCCGCAATTTCTTCAATATCCAGCTGTTGTCGTGTCAGCCACTCAATCGCCAGCTCTTTGCGCACCGTGTCATAGCGCTGTTGAAAATGGGTGTGGTGTTTTTGCAGTTTACGTTTAAAGGTGGCCGTACTCATGTTGAGCGAATCCGCCACCGATTCTAAGCTGATGTGCCCAGGAATGCTGGCACGGATCAAGCCATCGATATGGGCCACAAAGCCTGTGCTGGGAATGGCCTGGTACTGTGTTTGGCACTGGCGTTTAGCAATAATCGCCGCACTGGCGCTGTTGCTGATACTGGGGGCGGTAGCGATGTCTCGAGGAAGGCGCATAGCGCTAATGTGCTGCTGAGGGCGCACTCGGCTACCCCAGTTCACGCTGTACTGCTCGTGGTTGCGAATGTCGCCGTGTAAAAAATAGTCCCACGGCAGGGGGCGCTGATGCAGCAGCCGGCCCACGGAAGTGACCGCGGTCATCATCATATCGGTTAGAAAGCTATTGCCATCACTGACATCGCAGCAGTCGTGCCAGTATAGGTAGACAAATTCGCTGTCCACCGAGAGGCGGGGGTGCAGCAAGGGGCTCAAGCACCTGTGGTAGGTCTCAAGAGTTTGTAGGGCTTCAAGTAAGTTAGGGGCAAGAGTCAGCGCGGTACTGGCCGGGCCAAAGTTGCCCGGGTAGAGTCTGTGGCCCGCAAGAAAAGGGGTGTCGGCCCCCGGCAACTGCTGGCGCAGGTTGCGTATCAGTGCGTAGCATTGACTGGGCTTGATGTTCAGGCAGCCGGAGAGAAAGTCTTCCATAAAGATTCCCGTGCCGCGCAACAGTTTGTCTGGTTCCAAACCACGGCTGCAGCCTAAATCAATTAAAGCGGCAGGAAATTCATGAGCGGCAATGATCGGGCTGTCATTTTCATACCAAAGTGTCATTTATGCCGCCCTCGGTGCGCGGCTGTCTTTGGCCGTTAACAGTCTTTGCGTTGCCAGGTCAATCAATGACTCGGGGGTGTGGCCTGTATCGGTGGCAACCCCTACGCTGGCGCTGTGGTACACGCTTTCACCCTGAGTGGTTTTGTAAGCGAAGTGGCTTACGGCATCTTGCAATTGCGAAGATAGCTGAGTGGCCAGTTGTTCACCGGCCCCCGGTAGCAGCACCGCAAAGCGATCACCGGCATAGCGGCATAACAGGTCGCAGCGGCGCAGGTTCAGCAGTAAAAGCTCCGTCAGCTCTTTCAGCAAACGGTCGCCTTCGGCGTGGCCGAAGCGACGGTTGATGGTGTCAAACTGATCCAAGTCCAGCAGTACTAATGTCAAAGGTTGTTGCTGTTGGCGGCAGTGCTCCAGTTGTTGCTCCAGCTGCTGCTGTAAAAAGCGTGCATCGCCAAGCCCGGTTAATTGATCCTGCAGGCGGTACTCGCGCAGGTTTTGTTCTTTGCGACGGCGTTCCTGACTGAATAGCAATTGCTCTTTATGCCAGTGGTACAGTGCCAGGGTGAGCACAATCAGGCCCACGGGCATAAGGGTAGACTCGATGCTGCCGCGCCAAATGGAGGTTTCAGGAATGGCGATAACCTCGTCCATCAAGTCTTGAAAGGAGCCGATAAAAATCAAACCCAGGCCGAGGGCTAATAGTGTGGTAACCGAGCCTTTGGGGCGGCTGTTCAGGGTAAAGGCCAGCCACAGAATTGTAAGAAGGCACACACCGGACTCCCCGACAATATCCAGCCAATCAATCTCTTGCCAGAGTTTTATATCACCTACAGCAAGGCTGAGCAGGATAGTGAGGTTGGTGGCCAGCGCTATGGCTAATAGCTTCCATTTGTGCAGAAAAATCATGGTGCAGTCGCAAAGTAGTATGAACGCATTGTAACTATCAGCCTTTTGTAACAGTTGTATGACAAAGGTCGGGGGCAAATTGGCTCAGGGAGTTTTTGGCGAGCCGGTGTTTTTACCGCAATTATGCGCTGCAATGCCGGTCGCCCGTTATTTTGCGGGGGCTGATTAGCTCAATTCTCTGGCTGACGCACCTCAAATGGTATGACGGGGCAATCGCTGTCACAGAACTGTCACGCAGGCTTTTTATTGTCTGCCCCACTTTTACTGACCAGCAAGCCGCTGGTATCGATGTAGGACTCTTTGGGGGAGATACCGTGAAAAAAATTGCCAATCGCCGTGCACCGCAAGTGCGCCGTCAAATGCTCGCCGCCACTATCGCCATGCTGGGTGCTGCTAGCGCTATTGCTGATGGTCAAATCAGCGGCCAACTGACTACCGAAGTTAGTGGCCTGCCGTTGCAGGGTAGCCGGGTTAAGCTCGAAGAGTTAAACGTGAGCACCGTCACCGGTCGTGATGGTCGCTACAACTTAAGCGGTATCGAGCCGGGCACTTACACGCTGAGCGTGAGCTACCTGGGTGTGCAAACCATGCAGCGCACCATTGAGGTGGTTGATAACGAAACCTTAGTCAGTAACTTCCAAATTCAACCTAATAACACGCGCGAAGAATTCGTGATTGTTATGGGCCAGGCGGGTAGCTTGAACAAAGCGTTAAACGTTCAACGCTCATCTGACAATTTGGTGAGCGCCGTGGCCGCCGATGCCATCGGCCAGTTTCCCGATACCAACGTTTCCGAAGCGTTGCAGCGCTTGCCCGGTTTGTCCATTGAGCGTGACCAAGGTGAAGGCCGTTACGTTCGTATTCGCGGGTTGGGCCCAGACTATAACTCGGTAACCGTTAACGGCGTGAACTTACCGTCTCCTGACTCTGGCCGTCGCGCCGTGGCTTTGGATGTTATCCCTTCCGATTTACTTGAAGGACTGGTTGTCAGCAAAACGTTAACGGCTGATATGGATGCGAACTCGCTCGGTGGTAGCATTGATATTCAAAGTTTGTCAGCGTTTGACCGTGACGATATGTTCTACTCGTTTACCGCCGAGGGAAGTTATAACGAGTTAACCGACAGCACCAGCCCCAAGCTGGCTTTGACCGCATCGGATCAGTTCAGCATTGGCAGCGGTACGAATAACCTTGGCATCGCGGGTGGTATCAGCTGGTACGACCGCGACTTTGGCTCCGATAACGTAGAGACCGGCGGCGCTTGGGATTTTGACGATGACGGCACCCTGCTCGAAGAAGTAGAACAACGCGATTATTTAATCTCTCGTGAGCGCTCTGGTGCAACGCTAAACTTTGATTACAAGCTCAGTGAAAACACCGAGCTTTACTGGCGTAACCTGTACAGTGAATACACCGATTCAGAGATTCGTCTGGCTAACATATTTGAATTTGAAGACGGTGTTCTTCCAGGTGCTTCTGGTGTTGCTGAGGTTGCACGCGAATTAAAAGACCGCGAAGAAACCCAAGAGATTCTGTCGACTGCGTTAGGTGGTACCACGCGAGTTAACAGTTGGACCATTGACTACCGTGCCGCCGTTTCTGAGTCCAGTGAAGACGAGCCACAGCATGTGAGCGGTGCAGTGTTTGCCGCTAGCGATGCGTTTGAAAATGTATCCTTTACCGATACCCGTGAACCTTACCTAATGGTACCCGATGCTTTCTTTGCCGCCGACAGCTATGAAATGGACGAAGTGGAAAAAGCTTCATCGGGCACTAACGATACCCAGCAGTCTTTCCAGCTGGATTTTACCCGCGACTTCTTTGTTGCGAATCACTCAGCACAATTAAAATTTGGTGGTAAGTACCGCAACCGTGAGAAAGACAACGACGTTGAAATCTGGGTGTTTGAAGACCTGGATGAACACGGCTTCAGCGATGAGCAACTGCTGATGAGCGGGTATGCCGCTGGCGCACCTGATTTCACCCTAGGTGATTTTGGTCCGGGTATTAACAGCGATGCGGTTGCCGCGTCGCTCACGGGGCTGGACGAAAGTGAGTTTTACTCGGAGGAAGACTCAACCATCGAAGACTTTGATGTCGAAGAAACCGTATCGGCAGCATACGTCATGGGCCGTATTGATTTGCACGATCTGCGGTTGATTGCCGGTGTACGTTACGAAGATACCGAGTTTGCCTCCCAAGGCACACTGTTTGATGGTGATGAGTTCTCACCTTTAGAGGTTGATAATCAGTACGATAACTTTTTCCCATCCGTGCTCGCCCGTTACACCATTGGCGAAAACTCGCAAATTCGCGGCTCCTGGACTAACTCGCTGGTGCGCCCTAACTTTGAGCAACTGGCACCAAACTTTGTTATTGACGATGGCGAGGCAGAGTTTGGTAACCCGCTGCTTAAGCCTATGGAGTCGGAAAACTTTGACTTCGGCTTTGAGCACTACATGGGGCTGGCCGGTGTAGTCTCTGCGTACGTGTACTACAAGGATATTGAAAACTTTATCTACCAGACAGATTTGGCCGCTACCGATCAGTACGGTGACTATGACGAAGCGATAACCTTCGCCAATGGCGATTCGGCCGAAGTGTCTGGTATTGAACTGGCATTCTCTAAGCAAATGGACTTTTTGCCCGGTGCCTTGAGCGGGTTGTTGCTGTCGGCTAACGCTACGTTCTCGGATTCTGAAGCGAGCCTGAGCTACTACGATGAAGACGAAGGTGGTTGGTTAAGCCGTGATAGCAAGCTGCCAAGTCAGTCTGACACGACCGGTAACGTAAGCATTGGTTACGAAGCCGCCAGCTTTAATGTTCGCTTAGCGGCCAACTATAAGTCTGAGTACCTGCTTGAAGTTCAAGATGTGACCGATGCGTCTGAAGACGTCTATGTGGATGAACAAACTCAACTGGACTTTTCGGCTCGCTATTACTTGAGTGAAGGTGTGCAGCTGTATTTCGAAGCGCTGAACCTAACCGATGAGCCTTATTACGCCTACGTAAATGATTCATCCTACAATGCGCAGTTTGAAACCTACGGCTTGACTTTCAAGCTGGGGCTCACGGTTACCAACTTCTAAGCATTGAATAACAAGAACTCACAGCGGCGCCCGTCGCCGCTTTTTGGGATTACGTAATATGACTTTAAAGCATTTATCCGCGTCTATTGCCTTATGTTTAAGTTTGGGTGCCTGTGCTGCGCCGGTAGATAAACCTACGGACGCCTCCGTGGACTATATTCCCGCCTTACAGCAAGGCGAAGCGGTTTTTTGGTTGGCACTTGATGACAGTGGTCAGTTGCGCGTTGAGAATGGCAAAGCCATTGCCCGTGACGTAAGCGCTGTGAATATCGTGCAAGTAAGCGATGGCTATTTGGTCGCCACCATTGCCGGAGTAGAGGCGACGCCGACATTGTACTTGCTTCGCGATAATGCAAAACGTGTTGAGCGTTTAGCGACGTTGGCATCGCCCAACTTTTTAGTGGAAGGTTTGTGCCTGGCCCCCGAAGCCGATGGCAGTGTGTCCTTGTTTATGCTGGACGAGCGCGGCAGTGCCGAGCAATGGGTTGTGTACAGCGATAAGCAGTCGTTAACACCGGCGCAACTGCGCACCTTACCCATTGCCCCCAACGCCACAGCGTGCGCAGCGGATGGCAACGGAGGGTTGTTTATTGCCGAAGAGGAAATGGGCGTGTGGCGCTACTCTTCCAACGCTGAAAAGCCGGTAAGCCGGGAAGTGGTCGGTTTGGCAAGCCCTTACGGTGAACTGGGCGAGGGTACAGAAGCCATTGCTTATCTGGGTAATAATTTGGTCACCGTAACCGTAGATACTGCCGAGGTACATGTGCATCAACCCAGTGATAACGGCTGGAGTTCGACGACCTTGGGGCAGTGGCAGGGCATTGAAGAGCCAGAGCAATTGCGCGCCTGGTATAACGCCAAAGACGGTCAGCTGCACTTGCAAGCTCGTGACGATGCCAGCGGCGAATTTGCGCGTAAAAGTTTTGCGGTTGCTGGCGGTCAGCTGGATTTTTCCGCCCCAGCGGCTAGCGAACAAAGCGTTAAACTGGTACAGCCCAGTGTACAAACCGACCCGGTAGCGCGTTTTGGCGATGCGGCCGACGACCCGGCTATCTGGGTACACCCGCAAACCCCTGAAAAAAGTTTGATTCTCGGTACCGATAAAAAGCACGGTTTACTGGTGTACACCTTAGATGGCAAACAAAAGCAGCTGTTGCCAACCGGTCGTTTAAACAACGTGGATTTGCGCTACGGTTTTGATTTTGGCAATGGTATCGATGATATCGCCGTCGCAACCCAGCGCGATGACAATTCATTGTCGATTTATCGCGTTGACGCTGAAAATGGTCACATTCAGCATGTAGCGGAACTGCCCACCGGGCTCGAAGAAATTTACGGCTTCTGCATGTACCAAAACGGTGGCAACACCTACGCGATTGCCAATGGTAAAAGCGGTACCTTTGAGCAGTATTTGCTGCAGGCAGACAATGGCAAGATCAGCGCATCTTTAGCGCGTACCTTCGCGGTTGAAACCCAGCCCGAAGGTTGCGTAGCCGACGACGCTACCGGCCAGTTATTTGTGGGTGAAGAGGGGGTTGGCGTTTACACCTTGTCAGCAAACCCCGAAGCTGGTGATGCACCTGTGCTGATCAGAGGCGTCGACGAGATAATGGTGGCCGATGTGGAAGGTATGGCTTTGTACCCGGCCGAAAACAGCCGCTACCTGATCGTCTCCAGCCAGGGTGATGACAGTTACGTAGTGCTGCAGTCCAGCGCGCCTTACAAGGTGCTGGGTAAGTTTCGTGTCGGGGCAAACTACGGCGCGGGCATCGATGCGATTTCTGAAACCGATGGTTTAGAGGTCACACACCGCTCGCTGGGTAAAGGCTACGAGCAAGGGGCCTTTATCGCACAGGATGGGCATAATGTTATGCCCGAACGTCCGCAAAACTTTAAACTGGTGCCTTGGTCAGATATCGCCCAGGAGTTGAATTTGAATGACTGAGAAAAAAATACAGGGGCGCGATTTCGATATTGACGATATCGCGGTTAACCCCACCCAAAGAACTTCCCTCGGGGAGCTCGCCTGTTCACGACGTCGTTTCGTGACAGGTTCCATGGCTGCTTGCCTGGCGCCCGGCGCCGGGCCTTTTTTATTATTGGCCTGCAGCTCACAGCCCGCAGGCATGTTTACCGATGCGCTGCGCCCGGAGATAGGCTTTGCGCCCGTGCCGGTGGCTCTGGGCGACAAAGTCGATGAGGTAACCGTGCCCCAGGGCTACACCGCTCGGCCTTTTTTCTCCTGGGGCGATAAGGTGGTTAACGGGGCGGTCGACTGGCGTAGTGATGCCAGTAACTCCGCCGCCGAGCAGGAGCTGCAAGCCGGGCAGAATAACGACGGCATGCACTTTTTCCCCTTTCCCGATGCGCCCAACGAGCACGGCTTGTTGGTGGTAAATCACGAATACATCAACGACACTTTGCACACCAACGGCCCCACCATTAGCGAAAATGAGCAAGGGCACAAGCAGCGCCCCATGGAAGAAGTGCTCAAAGAGCAAGCCGCCCACGGCGTGAGTGTGATTGAAATTAAAAAAGATGACGCCGGGCAGTGGCAAAAGGTTTACCCCTCGCGCTTCAACCGCCGCTTGACGGCCAATACGGTAATGGATATCAGCGGCCCGGCAGCGGGCACAACGGCGATGAAAACCCTGCAGGATGATACCGGACGCCGCGTGCTGGGGACGTTAAATAATTGCGCTATGGGTGTAACCCCGTGGGGTACGTATTTAATTTGCGAAGAAAACTGGAAGAATTATTTCGTTAACCGCGACCAGCAGGATTGGCAAAATCGCCCGGCTCACAAGCGCTATGGCATAGCGTCAGGTGCCAGCAGCCATTACAACTATTGGGAGTCGGTGGACGAACGTTTTGATGCCACACCCAAAGCGGAGCAAAAACACAGCGGTTATGTGAACGAGCCCAATCGTTTCGGTTGGGTGGTGGAGTTTGACCCTTTCGACCCCGAATCTCGCCCCGTTAAGCGCACTGCCCTTGGCCGATTGGTGCGCGAGGGCTGCACTTGTGTATTGGCCGACGATGGCACCATGGCGTTTTATTCCGGCGACGATACTCGCGGCGAGTACGTGTATAAATTTGTTCCCGAGGGTAAGTTTCGCGCCGATGCCCCCGCTGCCAATCGAGACTTGCTGGACAAAGGCACCGCCTATGTGGCTGTTTATCACGCCGATGGTACCGGCGAGTGGCGCGCTCTGGTGCAGGGTGAAAATGGCCTGACCGCAGAGAACGGTTTTACTACGCAAGCCGATGTACTGATTAATCTGCGCGGCGCTGCCGATGTCGTGGGGGCAACCCCCATGGACCGCCCCGAGTGGGTTGCCGTGCATCCGCAAACCACCGACGGTTACGTAACCCTTACCAACAACTACAAGCGCGGAGTCGACCCCGATCAGCCGCTAAACGCCGCCAATCCGCGCGCCGATAACGACCACGGGCAGATCTTGCGCTGGCGTGAGTTCGATCAAAATCCGGCTGCAAAAAAATTCCACTGGGAGTTATTTTTGCTCGCCGGTCCCGTGCTGCAAACCCAGCCTAAGCCCGGTGAGTTTGCCGCGCTTGAGGGGGATCGCTTTTCCTGCCCCGATGGCTTGTGGTTTGATGGCGACGGCCGCCTGTGGATTGCCACTGACTACGACGAGCTTGAGCCGGAATACGCAGGCCAGGGTACCAATCAGTTACTGTGCGCCGACCCGGTTACCCGCGAAGTGAAACGCTTTATGACCGGACCCGTGGGTGCCGAAATTACCGGCTTAACCGGCACGCCCGATGGCAAAACTTTGTGGTTTAACGTTCAGCACCCGGGGTTAAGTTACCCGGCCAGCGATGGTGTAACCCGGCCGCGCTCCACCACCGTGGTCGTCACCAAGGATGATGGCGGCGTGATAGGAACCTGACAGCTACAAACCTGAGGGTTTCTTAAAGCTACTGCGCCTGGCTGGGAATAAAACTGATTTCCAGCCAGGCGCTTTCACCTATTAACCTGGTAATTAAGAGGCTCGCGCTCGCCTCCTGCGCCGTTATTAACCCGACAATCATAGTTGCCGGGTTAATACGCAAATCCTGATTCATTCTTGACGATTTCCGCCTTGCTGGGTAAAAACTTTTTCAGTAGCACCGGCAACAAGGTTAGATCGGCCAGTAGCGCAATGCTCATGGCCAAACCGGATAGCAGCCCGAATTGAATGCTGGGCACAAAGTCCGAGAACAGCAGCATGGAAAACCCGATCACGATAATCAGTGTGGTGTACAGCAGGGCATAGCCGACGCTGTGATGGGTGCGGTACATGGCATCGCTGTGGCTGCTCTCTTCGCGGTAGCGATGCATATAGTGGATGGTGTCGTCTACGGCAATACCCATGGCAATCGAGGCAATGGTCATGGTCATCAAGTCGAGCGGAATACCAAGCCAGCCCATGGTACCCAGCACCGTTACCGTGGTAAGAATGTTCGGTGCAATACCGATAAGGGCCAAGCGCAGTGAGCGAAAAATCACCCAGAACGCCAGGGTTAACACCACATAAACCAAACCTAACGATAAAATCTGCGAGCGAAAAAGCTTTTGCAGAATGTTCTGATACAACATAAACAGGCCGGTCATTTGATACTGGTCTTCCGGTATTTCCAGCGCCTGCATGTCAGCTTTAATTTGCTCAAGGTAATCGCTGCGGTTGAGCCCTTCGGTGGTGTCCTGTACACGGGTGCTTACGCGAAATTGATGTTGCGTTTCGTTGTAGTAAGAGCCTAACAGACTGTCGCGAAGCTTTTTATCCAGCGTCCAGTAAACCGCATTGATTTCATACTCTGTTAACGGCTTGCCGCCATTAATCTGCTTTGCAAGTTCGGTAAAGTTAACCACCGACAGCGTATCGCCACTGGCTTCGTAGTCCGTTAAGGCCGCTTGTATTAATTGCAGCCTTTGCAGTTGCTCGGCGGTAAAGTCCAAATCCGTGTTGCTGGGCTTGGTGGGTGAAAAGGTAATGTCTAATGCGGTGGTGCCGCCAAACTGCTGGTCGATAAAGCTCAGTTCACGGTACACATTGGTTGAGTCTTTAAAATAATTAATAAAGCTGTTTTCAATGCTCAAGCGAAACAGGCCCGCCGCACTGACGCCCAGTAAAACGAGGCTGAGTAACACCACCAGCTTGCCGTTTTTGTCTGCTATGCCATAAAAGCCGTTGAGTAAATGTTTGGCAAGGTTGTGAGGGGTGGCTTTTTCTTCGCGCTTTAAAAACGACAGCAGCGCCGGAAACAGCAACAGGCTGGTGGTAATGGACACCAGCATTGCGATCATCATCATCCAGCCAAAAGCGATCACCGGTTGAATGTCTGTTAGCAGCAATGAGGCAAAGCCCACCGAGGTTGTAATGCCGGCGTAAAGACAGGGTTTAAACTTTTTACGCAGGGTTTCGCTTAGCAATTGTTTTTGTGTCCACTCGCGATGCTTCTCGCAGCTCTCTCGGTACTGCACAATCAGATGTACCACAATGGCCAGGGTGAGAATAAGCTGCAAGGCGACAAAGTTGGCTGAAATGACTGTGGCCTTAAACCCCAGTGCCCCAAACAGGCCAAGGGTCATCACCACACTGCTAACGCAACAGGTAGCCGTAAGCGCTACCCAGCGCAAGCGACGGAACAGTGTCAGCAGTAGCAGGCAGATGATAACCGCGATGGCGCTACCAAAAATCACCAAATCATTTTTCACGATATTAATCAGCTGATAACCCAGTGCGTGGGCACCGCCGATGTATAAATTGACCGATTTTTCGTAGGGCTTAATAATCTCGCGAATTCGGTCAATTTCCCGGTTGCGGATTTGCGTCAATCGCTTTTCGATAGGCTCCGCTTGTTTTTGCAGAGCCTCAAGCTGTTGGGTCTCTTCATCGCTCAACTCACCTTGCAGCATTTTTTCTTGCAGTTGGGTGATCTGGCTTTCTATGTCGGCAAGCTCGGGGTCTGCCTTAAACAGCAGTTGAATGGCGGTAGCGGTTTGCTCTTGGTTGATCACCAAGTCTTCAAATATAGGGTGGTTTTTGAAGGTGTCTTTAAGGCGCGAGGGTGAGAAGTTTTTGTTTTCTATTGTCCACTGGTCGGCTGCTCCGGCGCCTAAGCCTCCGTCCGCAAGGCTGATTAAGGGCACGTTCAAAATAGAGCGTACGGATTCAACCCGTTCTATTTTTTCAAACGCTTGGCTTAGTGCAGCTATGTCGTTAAAGCTGGTTTCGGACAGCACCTCATGATCTTTTGGCTCATAGGCAACTAACAGAAACTCTTGCGGGGCAAAGCGCGAGTCCGTTACCCGGGTTTTTAAGTACAGCTCATTGTCTTTGGTGAGCAGAGTATCTGCTGAGGCATCAATGGTGAACTTGCTGGCTTGCCAGGCCAGCAACAGAGTGAGCGCCGCAAATATCAGCAGTATGAGTTTATGGTGGCGAACCGCAGCGGAAATTTTATGGTCCATCGGTTGCCTCGCTTTGTTTACTTAACCCCTGGTAGTCTTTATCGCGCATAATGCTTTGCAAATACAGATTGCGAAACAGAATATAAGGGTCGTCGCTCTTTTCTCTTAGCACTTCGTAGCGTTCGGCATCGCTGGCATAATCCTGTAGGTAGTCGAAGGCTTTTACGCCGAACTTTTCCGGGTTATCCATCAAATAGGTGATGGGGTTGAGCAGGTAGTCGGTAATGGCCGAGGTGCCGTCCCGTAAATCCGACGGGCCAAAAAATGGCAACACCAAGTATACGCCGTAGCCCGCGCCGTATTTCATTAAAGTATCGTCAAAGTGAGCTTCGGCGCGCTCCAGTCCAAACCAGTCGGCCGCCGGGTCAAACAGCCCAGCGAGGCCTAAGGTAGAGTTAATGACAAAGCGCGCCAGGTTGCGGCAAGCCAAGGCGCCCTCAAGTTGCAGCAAGTTGTTAACGAAATAAATCGGCGTTTTCAAGTTGTAAAACAGGTTGGTGACGCTGTTGCGCACGGGCAGCGGCACGACTTTTACGTAACCGCTTCCCAGCGGAATTAACGCGTAGCGGTAGGCGACATCGTTAAAGGCAAACATCGCGCGGTTAAAGCCTTCAAGGGGGTCGTTGTAGTCCGTATAAGACACCACCGTCGGCTCTACATCGGGAATGCCTTCGGGAGCGTCAATCACTTTTACGCCGCCTTCGACCTCGCTGGCGGGCGTTTCCAAGGGTACGTAGCGGCGGCCCACGTCTTGTTCGGGCTGATTAAGGCTGGCGCAGCCACTGCCAGCAACGGCCAGCAACGTAATCAAAAGCCAACGGGAAAGCGTTTGCGTACCAAGGCGGGTGCCGATCATGGTGAAGTCCTGTTTCGCGCTATTGTGTTGTGATTTTTAGGCGTATCTACAGGTCTTGAGCAAGCGCTGTGCCAGACGGTGTTTAGCGCGGAGTAGAGGGGTTACGCGTAAGGTGTGGGTTAAAAACTACAGCGGTGGGCTTGGCGGTTTGTAAGTTCTACCAAAAAAGGGGCGGCCAAGCCGCCCAAGTTGGGGGTGAGCTAGGGCCTGTTGACACTGATTGAATCCGCCTGCTGGAAACCAGTTTTGTTTCCAGCTAGGCACCGTGAGCGCAGTTTGGTTATTCCAAATAAGCGAAAGCTGGCCCCGCGAGCACAGCGAGTGCTTTGGGTCTCGGTAACAACGCTGGGGGCAAAACTGGTTCCAGCCCTTCGGGTTGCGGTTAAAAATCCGCCACTCTGCGTTGCTCGTCGTTCATTTGGAATAACCAAACTTCTCTCCTCGCGCCTTGATTGACGAATTTTTAGTCGTAACAGGCTGTATTCAATCAGTGTCAACAGGCCCTGGAAAATGGTTGGCGTCAGTGAGCGTGAACTAAAGAGGGCGCTTGGCTTTGGTTGATAATTTGAATATCCACCCGGCGCTCCAGGGCGTAGGTTTCTAAATCTTGCCCATTGCTGCGCCCAGAGGATGCGCCGTGGGCGGTAATGTTGATGCGTGCGGCGTCGACGCCCGCCGCGACCAGGGCATCTTTGACCGAGTGAGCGCGATATTGCGACAGCACGTTGTTGTATTCATCGGTACCGCGCGGATCGGCGTAGCCGTCCAGCTGTACGTTAAGCTCGGCGTTATCCACTAAAAATTTTGCCAGGCTGTCCAATGCTTGCTGGTTTTGCGGGCTTAAGCTGTCCTCGCCCGTTTTAAACATCACCTGCAGTTCAAGTTGATCCAGAGTGATGCTTTCAAAGTCGTTGATGGTGGAGTGGGCTGCGTGCAGCTGTTCGGTGACATCGCGCAGCTGGCTTTGCGATAGTTGATATTCTTTCTCCAGTTGTTTTGCCTCCGCGTTATTTTCCATTTGTTCGGTAACATAAATGGTGCCGATAAACGCCGCCAGCATACCCACAGGGCCGCCAACCAGTGCGCCGGTAATCACACCCGCGGTGGCAACACCGGCTTGTTTGGTTTCCAGGCTGGCTGCCTGAGTGGTGGGTACTTGCGTGGTGCTGGCCGCGATAATAGCGCTGGCGAGTAATGCTTTTTTCATGGTGTTGCTCCTGTTATTACCGTAAAAAGTGGGTGTTTTCTGTGTCTACAGGAGCTATTTAACCGTCGCAAAAGGGCAGGACGGTGACGCAAATCGGGCAAGTTGCGTAGCAATTGTGCCGAATAATGGCGCCGTGAATCGGAGCGTTTTGAGTGAGGTTTAAGTTTTGCAATTCTGCGTGTTTTGACAACGTTGTCTCTGGCGCTGACGGTAATCCGCTGTTAAGCTTGGTCAGTTCATAATATCGGCCCAGCCCTGCCGACGGCGGGCGGCACAATAACAGACAAATCAGCGCGGAGATTATGTATGACCGAGCAGCACGTTTACCCGGTACCCGAGGCGATCAAACAGAACGCCGCCATCGATGCCGACACCTACCAAAGCCTTTACCGTCAGTCGGTAGAATCCCCCGACGCCTTCTGGGCCGCTCAGGCCGAGACCTTTTTAGACTGGAAAGAAAAGTGGCACACCGTCTGCGAAAGCGACCTGAAAAAAGGTGAAGTCGCCTGGTTTGTGGGCGGTAAGCTGAATGTCAGTGTCAACTGTATCGACCGTCACCTTGAGGCCCGGGGCGATCAAACCGCCATTATCTGGGAAGGGGACGACCCGTCTGAAGATCAGCTGATTACTTACCGCGAGTTGCACGAAGAAGTGTGTCGCCTGGCCAATGTGCTGCGCGATCGCGGTGTGAAAAAAGGTGATCGGGTGTGCCTGTACATGCCCATGATTCCCGAGGCCTGCTACGCCATGCTGGCCTGCGCCCGTATTGGTGCCGTGCACTCGGTCGTGTTTGGCGGTTTCTCGCCCGACGCTCTGAAAGATCGTATTCAAAACGCCGACTGCCAAGTGCTGATTACCGCCGACGAAGGCCTGCGCGGCGGCCGTAAAGTCCCGCTTAAAGCCAACGCCGACAAAGCTCTGGCCGAATGCCCGGGGGTGCATACCTGCCTGGTGGTGAAGCGCACGGCGGGTGATATCGAGTGGAACGAGTCGCGCGATGTCTGGTACCGCGACGCCGTTGAAGCGGTGGCCCCAGAATGCGAGCCCGAGTGGATGGACTCGGAAGATCCGCTGTTTATTCTTTACACCTCAGGCTCCACGGGTAAGCCCAAGGGCGTGTTGCACACCACTGGCGGCTACTTACTGCAGGCGGCCATGACCCACAAATACGTGTTCGATATTCAAGAAGGTGATGTCTACTGGTGTACCGCTGATGTCGGCTGGGTGACCGGGCACAGTTATATTGTGTACGGCCCGCTGGCCAATGGCGCGACTACCCTGATGTTTGAAGGCGTACCCACCTACCCGGATGCCGCGCGCTGCTGGGAGGTGGTCGACAAGCACGGCGTTAACAGCTTTTACACCGCACCAACGGCCGTGCGAGCCTTGATGGGCGCGGGCGATGATTTCGTCAAGCGCACCTCGCGTAAATCCCTGCGTATTTTGGGCAGTGTGGGCGAGCCCATTAACCCCGAAGCGTGGGAGTGGTATTACAGAGTCGTGGGCGATGAGCGCTGCCCCATTATGGACACCTGGTGGCAGACCGAAACCGGCGCCCACATGATGACGCCATTACCGGGCGCTACCGACCTGAAACCTGGCTCGTGCACCAAGCCCTTTTTTGGCGTGCAACCGGTACTGCTGGATGCCGAGGGCAACGAAGTGGAAGGCGCCGGTGAAGGCAGTCTGGCCATTAAAGCCAGCTGGCCCAGCCAGATTCGCACTGTGTATGGCGACCACCAGCGCTGCATTGACACCTACTACTCAACCTACCCTGGCTATTACTTTACCGGCGACGGCGCGCGCCGTGACGAAGACGGTTACTTTTGGATTACCGGCCGTGTGGACGATGTACTGAACGTTTCTGGCCACCGTATGGGCACAGCCGAAGTTGAAAGCGCGTTGGTGCTGCACGATAAAGTCGCCGAAGCTGCCGTGGTGGGCTACCCCCACGACATTAAAGGGCAGGGCATTTACGCCTACGTGACCCCGATGGACGGCGTAGAACCCAGCGATGAACTGAAAAAAGAGCTTATCGCGCTGTGTGTGCAAGAGATTGGCGCCATTGCCAAGCCGGATATTATTCAGTGGGCACCGGGCTTGCCGAAAACCCGCTCGGGGAAAATTATGCGTCGTATTTTGCGTAAAATTGCCGCCAATGAGCTGGATACCTTGGGTGATACCTCAACCCTGGCAGACCCTGCCGTGGTGGATGACCTGATCGACCATCGCGTTAACCGGTAACACTGCTCGACCCTTCTAGGCAGCCCTGCTCAGGGCTGCCTCATTTCTTTCAACCAGCGCTTCCAGGCTGTCCGTAGTGGCCGACTGCTGGATATTCCACTCTATTTGCAGCGTTATAGTTTGCTCTACCGGTTGGGTCAGGTGGGCATTGCTCAGCGCAGATTCCAGCCGTTGAGCAACAGGAAGTGCGTCTTGCGCTTTAGTGTTAGGTAAAAAGAGGGTCAATTTACGCCCACCCAGGCGGCTGGCGATATCCTGTTGTCGGGTATTGCGCAAAAGCGTCAACCCAGACTCGCTGAGGACCGCATCACCGGCCTGAATTCCGTATCGGGCGTTAATATCAGCTAAATTACGAACAATAAAGGTAATCAGCGAACAGGGCTCGCCTTGCGCCTGGCAAGAATTAAGCAGCTCAGAGCAGCTGGTGTAAAAATACCGTCGATTAAATAACTGGGTAAGCTGGTCACGGGTAGATAGGCTGTGCTCAATTTTACGATAGCTGCCCAGTAACAAGCGGCTCAGGCGATAGGTTTTAATCAGCCGATAAATCCCCAGAGTTAAACCCCCAAGCCCGAGAGGTAAAAAGCATTTGCCGATGAGCGCCATCACGGCGGGCATTGAATACACCAAATTGCTTAAAAGGGTATGCCAGGCACTCATAAATATCAGAGCACTTGCCGCCACCAATACGGTGGCTAAAGAGCGCTTGATTGGGGCAAAACAAAAAATAGCGAGCAGCAGGAAACTCACCGCAGTAAGCAATGCATCGCAAACAACATACAGCGGCTGCAATTGGTCAGAGGGTTGAATATCGCCACCGGCAAACCCTGCGCCAGCCCACAATAAACACGCCAGTAATATGCCAAGCAGCGTGAGCATCGCCTGCGAAAACTGACTCATGGTAATCCCTTGCGCTGGTGGTAGTTAAACAGCATAGCCCAAAACCGGCGTGATGCCAGGCTTGAAATCCGGCATAATGCACATTAATTGACGTGCAAAGATGTAGAGCCATGAGTGACAAAGAGCAGGACATTTTCCTCCAAGAAATGAGCGACGTGCGCCCTATTCGCGCCGATAAAAAGGTCGCCCTGGAAAAAGCCAAGCCCAGCAGCCAAACCCTGGCTAAGCGTCGCGAAGCCGCGACCGAAACCACCGCAAAAGACACCAACTTTCTCAGTGCGGAGCATATCGACCCGGTAAAACCCCTGGATATTCTGGAATTTAAGCGCGACGGTGTGCAGCACGGGGTGTACAAAAACCTGCGCCTGGGTAAATACAGCATTGATGCCCGCCTGGATTTGCACCGCATGACGGTGGAGCAGGCGCGCGCTGCGCTCTACCAGTTTGTGCAAGATTGCATGAACCACGACATTCGCTGCGCGCTGATTACCCACGGCAAAGGCGAGGGCAGAGAAAACCCGGCCCTGCTAAAAAGCTGCGTCGCCAACTGGCTGCCACAATTTGACGATGTGCTGGCGTTTCATTCGGCGCAAAAACACCATGGCGCCAGTGGCGCCACCTACATATTGCTTAAAAAAAGCGAAGAAAAACGCCGCGAAAATTGGGAAAAACACTCACGGCGAAAATAGCCGCCGCGCATGGCGTTGGGTTATGACTGACCTTTCGCTGACAATAACAAAAGGAACTCACATGAAATTACCTATTCACTTGGCCGTGTTGGATTTTATCGGCTGCATCTTGGTCGGTTTGGGTATGGCGATGGAATTTGCTGAGGTTAATTTTCTGCCCGAAGCTATGCAGTTTGAAAAAGATGGCGTGGTATTTATTGTGGTGGGTATCGCGCTCTTGCTGCCAGCGGTTATTTATATTCTGCGCGGCTTGCGGCAGGGGTAAATCGTTTCAACCTGGCCGAGAACGGTTGCAGGAAAAGGCGAACGACTAACGCGGTGTTAGTCGTTATGTCTTTTCCTCCAGCTCGCCAACAGCGAGCCAGACACATTGTGCCACACTGAAAAAAGCGCGCCCGGCAGCGCGGCCGTGGCGGTAAAAAACTGCTGTGCTAATGCGACCGCTAAGCCAGAGTTTTGCATGCCCACCTCAATGGCAATAGTGCGGCAGGTGGGCTCATCAAAGCGCAGTGCGCGGGCCAGCCAGTAGCCGCCCAGCAGGCCCATACCGTTGTGCATAACAACGGCTAATAAAACCACGGCGCCAATGCTTGCTAAGCGCCCAGCGTTCAGTGCCACAACAATGGCGATAATCAAAACAATCAGCGCCACGGCCACACTGGCCAGCAGTGGCTCAATCCGCTTTACGGCGCGGGCCGTAAAGTGATGCACCACTACACCCAGTAACACCGGCGCCAGCACAATCTTGGCAATGCTGACCAGCATGCCCGCCGCGTTAATCTCTACCGCATTCTGTAACAGCAGCCAGGTAATCAAAGGCGTTAACAGCACCGAGGCTAAGGTTGAGGCAAGAGTCATAGACACAGACAAGGCCACGCGACCACCGGCCAACCAGGTAATTACGTTAGAGGCCGTACCACCTGCCGCCGAACCCACCAGCACCATGCCCGTGGTCAGCTCCGCACTTAACTCCAATAGGCGTGAAACCGCCAGCGCCGCCAAAGGCATCACCGTAAATTGCAATACTAACCCCAGCAAAATCGGCTTCGGCGTGCGAGCCACGCGCGTAAAATCCGCCGCCGATAACGTCAGCCCCATAGCAAACATCACTAGTGCCAGCAGCCAGGCAATGCCGGGTGCCATCGGGGTGAACGTCGCGGGGAGCAAGTAACCCAGCGTTCCCAGCAAAATGGCCCAGAGTGGGAAGAGGCGGTTGAAGTAGTGGAATAGTTTCATGGCGTAAGTTATTGAATATATAGATGTTATGGTTTTTGGGGGCGAGGTTTCGGTTTCATGGTGAATGGCAGAGACTTGGAAGTTGCCAGACGTAGAGGATAATCGCCTTCAAGCATTTAGGGGCGGGCTGTCATTACCTAATGTTCAGGTGCTATAGTAAAGCGTGAGAGAGCAGGGGGGCAACCATGAGTACCGTACACGATTTACCCAAAACTAAACGTAAAGATACCTTGGAAAAGTACTATACGATTGTCGGCAACGGCAAGCTTCAAATGAAGCACGACACTCCTACCAAATCCAAAACCTTTCAAAAAAATCTTCGCCAGTTAATAGACGCAAAGCTAGCAAACCGTACTGAAAAAAAATAGCCTTTGGTCCAAGGATGGAGCCATTATGATTGGAACAAGTTTTTTTACCCTGTTGGCTATTGCCGTCGGTGGCTTTATTTTTTCCACAAAGTGTTACGCTACCCGATATCGAATAGCCCGCCAATCAGGACATAAGTTATATCTTCCTGCTCTTGGCGTTGGATTTGTCTTGGCTCCCCTGTCATTGTTTTCTCTTGAATCTGGATATTGGATTTGTAATCAACTTGAAAATTCGGCCTGTCTCCCTATTTCGGCAGATATAAAAAGCCTTGCCTTTGCGATTCACATGCTCTTTTGGGGGTGGCTTACCGCTGCCCTGTACAATAAATTGCCAAACGTGCGTACAAATGCACTAACCCGAGAACTGCAGAAAAACGATTTTGATGCAACCTGTCTGTATGCTTCCGAGGCTTTTAAGCCTATCGCAATCACTCTCGAGACGCGAAAAGTTTATGTGGGCATGATTATCGACACCCCAGCGCCGGAGTCGGAGTATTTAACTTTTCTTCCGGCTTACAGTGGTTATCGAAGCGATGAGACATTGTCGTTCAACTTAGTGAATGACTACGAGCATGAACTGAAAAAGTTATTAGAAGGGGATGACGACACGAGCCTTCAAGATTTGGTAATCATTGTACCCAAGGGCAAGATTCTAAGTCTTCACATCTATAACGATCACCTCTACCAGCAACTTAACAGCTAACGTGCTGGCGTCTGAAAGCGGTGGGTTATTTTCGCAGTCAGCGGCCCGGCATTTTAACTGGTGCGAGCTTATGGCACTATATTGGTGTTGATCTGTGCGCCAAGGCGCGAATATAAAAAGGACACGCTGTTATGGACACCAGCGACGCGCAGCGAGCGCGCTTACAGATATTTGAGTTAGTCGTCTACTGGGAAGGGGCTGCCAACAGTAGCTTGTTGGTGAAGCACTTTGGGCTCTCCCGCCAGCAGGCCAGTCAGGATATAAAGCGCTACCTGGAATTAGCGCCTAATAATCTTAGCTACAATACCCGCCGCAAGTGCCACCAGCCCGAGTCAGATTTTAAGCCACTGTTTATTACCAGGCTGGCCGATCAGTACCTGGCTTGGTTGGCGCAACCTTTGGCCATCGAAACACTTCCTATCTACTCTTTAAGCCTTCCTGCACGGGGAGTGTCTGCGGCTTTGATATGGCCCATTGTTCAAGCCATTCACAACAGCCAGGCCAATGACTACATCTGGCAAACCACCGGCAGCGGCATAACGCTCACCTGCTTAAAGAGGTCTAATGCGGAATATTATTTTTCCGATGCTAGAGGATCGAAGGTGATGAATAGTCAAAAGAGGTACTGTTTCATTCTGATTTGAAACATGTTTTTTAGTGATAAATTATCGAGAGGTATATGCCCCATGAGAGGTATAGAAAGTGGAGGCGAAATTGATGTGCCGGATTCCATTCGGCCTTATTTGAACGAGATTGCCGAACGTTTATGGGCCGAACGAGCCGCTGTCATGGTCGGCGCGGGCTACAGCAAGAACGCTGACAGTGGGTTTCCTGATTGGAACCAGTTGGGTGAGCTTTTCTATCAAAAGGCGCATGGCGTCAAGGCTGATGCGGCTAGCCAAAAGTACCTGAACGTTTTGCGGTTGGCTGAAGAAGTACAATCTGGTATCGGCAGGCCCGCATTAGAGAATTTGCTGCGCTCTAATATTCCGGATAAGAACGTCGAACCATCTGGGTTACATGTCGAGTTGCTTGAGCTACCGTGGGTGGATGTGTTTACCACTAATTACGATACCTTGCTTGAGCGGGCCAGTGCCAAGGTCGTAACCCGGAGATATGAGCCGGTTGTAAACAAAGAGGATATTCCTTACGCCGTTAAGCCCAGAATTGTGAAACTACACGGAAGCTTCCCTTCGGAACGACCCTTTATTATCACTGAAGAGGATTATCGACGTTATCCGCACGAGTATGCCCCATTCGTCAATACCGTTCAGCAAGCACTTCTTGAGAATACTTTTTGTCTGATTGGGTTTTCCGGCGACGACCCTAATTTTCTGCAGTGGATCGGTTGGATTCGCGACAATCTCGGCAAGGATAAGTCTCAGAAAATCTATCTGGTTGGGGTATTCGACCTTTTGCCCGCCCGACTTCAGCTCTTGGCCCAGCGTGGGATTATCGTTGTTGACTTCTCGTGCTGTGATGGGATTGATAAAAGCGACCACAGCAAGGCGCTGATTCGGTTTTTCGAGTACATACGATCGAAAAAGCCGGATGCTCTCGATTGGCCTTACAACCCCTCCATGATGCACCCTGAGCATAGCTCGGACCGTATTGAAGAAATTCAGAAGGTCACTGAAGAATGGCGTCGACAGAGGCAGGCATATCCCGGCTGGTTGATCTTGCCGCATAGCAATCGTGAGAATTTGTGGGTGTACTCGCATGCTTGGGTTAACTACCTTCCGGGGCTGGAAGAATGTCCTCCAGGGTTGGACATTCAATACATATTTGAACTGATTTGGCGACTTGAACGATGTTTACTGCCAGTTTTCGACAATATCGCAGAGATATGCGAAAAAATTCTTGAAAAGTATTGGCCATTTAAACGCGAAAGTCCGGCCGCAAACTGCCAGATCTATATTAGTAATACTGAATTTCGAGATCTTCCATGGGATGATCTCCAGCAGGCGTGGCTGGCCATCGGGGTGGCGATGCTGAGGTTTTATCGCGAAGAGGGGCATCTTGAGAAGTGGAAGGAATCAGAAATTCAGCTTAAGGCGCTTTCTGATTTTCTTTCAGCGGAACAAAGGGAGTTTCTGAATTATGAAGGGTTTCTTTTTAGTTTATTCACCCTGGATTTTCCTGCCGCTAAAGATCGACTTGAAAACTGGCGGCCAAATGAATCGCAGCCCTACTGGATGGCTAAGCGTGCGGCTGCGTTTGCAGAGATTGGCCACGTAAATGACACGGATGAGAAAATCCGTTTGTCACTGGCTGAATCCCGCAAAAAGAGCAATAACGAATATACCCCGAAAAGCTACTTTTCGGTTTCCGCTGAATCGTATCAAATGCTTCTTTTTCGGTATGTTAAAGATGCCAGTGATTGGATGATGCGGAAGCCTGCAACAGCTGATGAAGAAAGTGTAATAAAGGAATATATTAAAGATGAGTGGGTGCAAGGACAGCATAGTTCTGAATCTAAACGCCAGACAAGCAGTACTGTTAAGCCCCGAAAAAGATTTGATAGTTTTGATGAAAACTGGGAAGACCTGTGTGAGAAACGATTAAGTGACAGAAGGTTAGAATGGAATCAGTATTTAATAAGTATTCGAATGCGCCAGCGCAGAAACGAGCTACAGCAACAGAATGCTCGTTGGGATGAGCTCAAAGCGTTCCGCTGTGATCCGTGGAATGAAATTAAAATGTACGAATTAAAGTTGGATAAGCCGTATTTTCAGTTAAAAACTTTTACCGAAAAGCGTGAGTTTGATGTCGGTCTAGTCTCCAAAACACGTCATTTTTTCGGTGTTGATCAGGAGTTGATAAACGCGTATTCATTTCTTAGGTTCTTTGAAGAGATCGGTTTGTCATATCGGATGGACGTAAAAACCACCTTGGCAAGTTTGCAGCGTATCTCAAGATCTTCCTCATTTTGGGCTATATCCACGCTCGCCAGATTGGGGGATGTGAAAGCTGCTGATAGCTTATTCAACCGCGAATCCGTTTACAGGTTTACCACCAGTGAAGCCGATCAGCTCATTCAGAATTACTTGGATGCGATTAGAAAATGCCGGAATGATATTAACGAGGACGATTCATCCCGAAATGATAGCTACGGTGTTCGCCTCGCTCAATTACTGCCTGAATTAATCTCTAGACTTTGTTGTAAGTGTTCAGACGGCATGAAGCGCTGCGTTCTTGAGTTTATTGCCGATATTTATGCCTCACCCGAAAAAAATAGTTACGGAAATATGAGGAACCTGCTTAATCGGCTTATAAACTCTATGCCCGAAGTGGAACAATACAACCTGATACCAGAGTTTCTGAAAATTCCGTTCCCCGAAGATCTTAATCCAATTGTGAGGGATGAATTTATAAATCCCTTCTTGCTGGTCGATCTCAAGCAGAAGCCCGGATGTGTACAAGCGGTGGAGATTCGCCCTGAAATGGTAGATCATTTATTCCAGCAAGCAGCTTTGGATAACCCTGATCGTCGGCGTTGGGCGATAACTTCCCTAGTAACCCTCCATACGTTACAGCTGCTCGACGTAGACGAGAGCGAAGACCTCGCTGAAGTCATTTGGAGCGTAACTGATGGTTACGGTTTGCCGGATGAAACCGATTTTTACAAATTTGCTCTTCTAAGATTTCCTTACCCAGAGGGCGTTAATCCTGTTAAGCGTTTCAAAAGATATGTAGAGAGTGCACCTTTCCCGATACAGAAGGACAGGGGCGTTAGTATGACGGGAGGGCGCCTATCCATCGTGCATGAAATTATTGGTGCTAGCAGTAATGGTGAAAATATATGGACAGCGAAAGATGCCGCCGAGATATTACAGCGCCTGATAGAATGGTGGGACGCCGACAAAGATAGGTTGGCTGAAAAAGAAAACGAACCCGTTGGTTCTCCATCCATTTCAGAGGAGTTTCGAGCAAGATTTTCCCGTATGCTTGATCTGATTTCCGAGGTTGTAGGGCCTAAGCTCAGCGTAGACTCGCCTGAGGAAATTAAATCATCTCTTGGTCGATTTCTTAAGGAAGCTCAAGAACTAGAATTGCCTGCACTCAAAGCTGAAGCAGCATCTCTTCACTTATTTCCTGATTGGAAGGGTGAGCTTAATAGCCGAATCAATGAGGCATTGCTTTCCAATCAAATTGCTATTCAAGTAGATGGTCTCAAAGCTATCGATAAAATTATCCTATATGCCAGCGATGTCGATTCAAGCTTTGAAGAAGTTGATCCAGTGTCAATGCTTACTCAGTATCTCGCATGGTGTCCGTCAAATAGAATAATCCCAGCGCTATGGATTATAGTTCGTGTTTTGAAAAAATCACCGGCTAGATTCGATCCCCGCTTGGAGTTGGCTACTCTAAGTCGACTTAACAGATTGTTGAATGAAACAGCATATGATAGAGATACACAAGAATTTGACTTTGACGAAAACCTAGGGGTTCGTCAAGTTTCATCAGTTCTGGCGGTAGCACTTTTTGAGTATTATGAAACCATTGGCGACCCTGTTCCTGAAGTTGTTGAAAAGTGGAAAATCGAATGTCTCGCACCTGATGAATTCGCTGAAATTCGAATTCCTTGGCTAGAGTGTCAATCTACAGAATGTTCCCATTAGTCACTTAGTCACTGCGTTCTGTTCCTATACGCACGAATGAGGTGATTTGGTGGCTTGCAAAGCTGGCTGGGAGAGTGAAGCGATGCTCGGTATGGGTTAGAGCGACTCATTTGCTGGCCCCGCTTGGCTGAAGATGGACTCGTGCTCCGCCCCTGCTGAAACTTTTGATAGCTTTAACTTTATCACGAACCATGTTCGCGAGCGGTTGGGTAAGAAGCAATATATCCTACTTTTCGCTTTCAATGGAACTGGAGAGACGTGCTATACATGGCCTTTAAGGAGCAGGGAAAACAAGAACAAATTGGGCTGGAAAAATTTGTTGAAAAGGCGTCACATTATTTTAGGCCGGTAGGCCTTGTTTCGCCGGGCGAGTTCTTTGCCCTGTTAATTTCTCAAGCTCGTTTTTATAGCGATCCTTACCACGTGCCAATCCATTTGTTTACTGATGGCCGGGCTTTACCAGTCAACATTGAGTCCACGCGAAAGTCAGCTTAGAACGATTATGAAAATAACGGCTAGCAAACACGCAGCTACTATAGAGGTCAGCACACTCCGCAATTTTCTGTAGTCCGGCGCTTGTCGAACCCATAGCCGTTCACAGGCCCAGCAAGCAATAAACCCCAACGCCAGCCCTGCCAGCGCGATCAGAATCCAGCCGGTTACGGCGCAATACAGCGCGGCCCAACTACTGAGCGCGAGGGCGTTGCTGGCAATTAATGGCCCGGCACGCCGATGCGCCTTGCCCTGAACTTGCCCCCACAGGCTACCCGCCATAAAGCTCAGGATGATGGCGCCGTAGCTGACCAGCGCCAGCAGTGCTGTATGACGGTAGTCGGGCAGGACGCTCACAAGCGCGAGGCCGACAAAGGGAATTAAACCTGCGTAGCCGAGCCGGTTTCGAAGTGTCTGGTTCATGGTGCCTCCTAACCTTTGTTACGCAGTCGGCGGGAGAACGGATGTGGGGTTAGCGTTATTTGACCGCAGAGGGAGGATACGGACGGCTCTTTTTGGGGGAATAAATTGTGGAATTGCCCGGGGAACAGAGGAGGGGCAGAGCCCCGGTGGGCCACCGAGTTGTCGGCGCCACCGGTCGCTGCAAAATGCGGTTAGTCCTGACGCTCGGTCACTTCCAGCAGGTGGTAGCCAAACTGGGTTTTTACCGGGCCTTGCACTTCATTCAGCGGCGCGCTGAACACGACTTTATCGAATTCTGGCACCATTTGGCCCGGACGGAATGAGCCCAAATCGCCGCCGTTACGGCCCGAGGGGCATTTGGAGTGCTCTTGTGCCAGCTTGGCGAAATCTTCGCCGCCCTGGATTTGGGCTTTGAGTTCGTTACAGGCGGTTTCGCTTTCAACCAGAATGTGACGTGCAGATGCTTGTGCCATAGTGATGTCTCTCTTCAATAATAAGCGGTGTTAGGGTTAACCATAGGCCGCGTACGATAATCGGTTTTGCGGCGCATATCCAGACGCAGGCGGGCGAACGCTCGTAGAACTAACCAACCTTTACGCTTGCGCTGCGCTTGGGTGTGTTCAGACCGTGTTATCCCGCCTGCTATTGGCGTTTTTAATCAATGCCGGTATTAACGGTTTGGCTGCAAGAGGATGAGCGGCTGCGTCAGCTGCCCTCGATACGAAACCCGACTTTCAGGCCAACCTGGTAGTGTCCAACTTTACCGTCAACAATATGGCCGCGGGTTTCGGTGACTTCAAACCACTCCAGGTTTTTGATGCTTTTATGGCACTCGGCCAGCGCGTTTTCGATGGCCTCTTCGATGCTGTTGGGCGATGAGCCGACAATTTCTACTTTTTTGTAGGTGTGGTGGTTAGACATAGGTATCTCCTTTTCTAAGACATGAACCTTGCGTTCAGTAAAGCCGGTGAATGTGTTTAAGCATAGACGAGCGTTGTTCTGGTCTGGATCATTTTCGTGTTGTTTTCGGAGTACACCCTTAGCATTGCCCGCGCGTTAATCTGGCTTTGCTTTTGGTGCGATTGTTTAAGCGTAAGAACAGGTAACGATAACAAAAGATTTATCCGCCGAATGTCTATGCGTTAGTGCTCATTTTTCAGTTTCAAATGAAAAAAGGTTTTCAGCTGTGACCCACTTCTCTGTGTTTTTTGGCTTTTAAGAGAATGATGTGCGCGAGCTGAATGGTATCGGTTACATGTTGTTTGGATGGAGTGACAATGTGTTGTTCCCGACGGATTGATGGCGGTATAGATAATAACGCTTTGGTTTTAAGCGCAAAAATCCGCAAGCGTTTGGCGTAGTTTTTTATTTTTAAACGCCAGCTTTTAGCGCTTTGTTCAGCTCTGTTTTTTATTGGTTTAACAATAATGTAAAGCAATGGAGTGAACCTATGATAGATAAACGATTAAGGCCCATCTTACCTGTAGCGCTGGCGGCAACGCTTGCTGTGGTGACCGGTGGCGTGCAGGCCAATACCGTTACCGGTATTCATCAAACCTCTGCCACGTTAACGGTGCAGAACGACTGGGGCAGTGGTTATTGTGCGTCGGTTTCAGTGGATAATGGCGGCAGCGCCGCGCTGAGCGGTTGGCAGGTCACCCTGCAGGCCAATAACTCATCCATTAACAATTTATGGAACGGCAATTTAAGCGGCAATGCTGTGACCAATATGGGTTACAACGGCCAGGTAGGTGCGGGCAGCAGCACGAGCTTTGGTTTTTGTGCCACGGCGAGTGCGGCGCAAAACTATTTGCCCGAGCTGGTTGCTCTGCAGGTGAATGGGGGCGGTGGCAGTTCGTCGTCCAGTAGTTCGTCATCCAGCAGCTCTTCGGAGTCATCGTCGAGCTCGTCGTCTTCGAGTTCAGAGTCTTCATCTTCAAGCTCAGAATCGTCAAGTTCATCCACCAGTTCGTCTTCCTCAAGCTCGGGCGCTGGCAATCTGATTCCTAACTCTGCCAGTAACGGTTGGCCTTACTGTCGCAATGCGGCGTCAGACCCGGACGGCGATGGCTGGGGGTGGGAGAACAGTTACTCGTGCATTGTGTTCGAGTCGGCCGCCGACCCGGGCCCCGGTGATTTTCCTTACTGCCAGATAGGCGCCGAGCAAATTACCTTGTGCTCCGCCGATAATGGCAGCTGGGGCAGTGAAAACGGCGCGGTGTGCTTGTCGCAAAGTATGTGCCCCGGTATGGGCAGTAGCGAGCAAAGTGCTATGCGTGACGTGCCGGTAAACCCCAATGCCAGTGCCAGCACGGTGGCGGTTTACGATTATCTGCAATCTATTTGGGGCCGCTATATGCTCTCGGGGCAGATGGATCAAACCTGGCAAGACGCCATTGACCAGACTCAGCGTGTGATTAACGACACTGGGCGCGCTCCGGCGATGATGGGTTACGACTTTATGAACTACGGTTTGTATTGGAATGGTATTTCGGGTCTGACGCAAACCGAAGAGGCTATAGAGTATTGGAACCAGGGCGGCTTGGTGAACTTTACCTGGCACTGGCGCGACCCGGATGCCGCAGAGGGTGTGATCGGTGAGTTTTATACCGAAGACACGGACTTTGTGATCCCCATTGCCAACGGAGAACTGGATACCGCCAGCGCAAGCTTTGCCAACATTGAAGCCGATGTGGATATGATTGCCGCTGAGCTGCAACGTTTGGAAGACGCCGATGTGCCCGTGTTGTGGCGCCCCTTGCACGAGGCCTCGGGTGGCTGGTTCTGGTGGGGTCGCAGTGATCGCACCGACGGTGTTCCCGCCGCTTACGCTCAAGTGGTTTTGTGGCGTTACCTGTACGACCGTTTAACCAACCATTACGGCCTGGATAATTTAATTTGGGTGTGGAACGGTCAAAGCGGTGCCTGGTACCCCGGCGATGAGTATGTGGATATTGTCAGCCACGATATTTACGACGGCCAGCAAAACTACGAGTCGCAATCGGATGTGTATGAACTCACAAAGGCTTACCCCCACGAGGTAAAAATGGTGGCGCTCAGTGAGAACAGCAACATCCCGGACCCCGACCAAATGGCGGCCGACGGTGCCTGGTGGTTGTACTTTATGGTGTGGAATGATGGTGACACGGCCGAGGGCGTAAGCAGTTCGTCGAATTTCTGGACCGGCGAGTACTACAACACCAACGCGCATAAATCCCACGTGTATAACCATGAACGGGTGATTACGCTGGACGAGTTGCCGGACTTTCCATAAACGTTTTACGCACGCTAAAAAAGGCGTGAATAAGGGCGGGCCATTTGGCTCGCCCTTTTTTGTGCGCTGAATAAAAGTAGCTGCCCGGTTTAGAAGGGCACCGGATACTCCCTGTGCACGGCGGCAATATCGGCGAGTACCGTGTCGTTTAAGGTAATGGCAAAGGCATCAATGTCTTCTTTAAGTTGGTCCATGCTGGTGGCACCGATAATGGTTGAGGTAACGCCATCCACCTGATTGCACCAAGCGAGCGCTAATTGCGCCGGGGTTAAACCGTGCTTTTGTGCCACATCGCAATAAGCGCTTACAGCGGCGTTACTTTGTTCGGTATCGCGAAACAACCCATTGCGCTGCGCTTTGCTCCAGCGGCTGCCTTCGGGGCGGGCACCGTTCAGGTACTTACCGGTTAGTGCACCTGCGGCCAAGGGGGACCAAGGCAAGAAAGCCACCTGCTGGTGAACGCAGTTTTCAATCAGGTAGGGCCAGTCTTTGCTGTGCAGTAAATTAAATTCGTTTTGAATGGCCGTTACCCGGGTGAGTTTGTGCTGCTCGGCTAAACGCACGTATTCATTAATGCCCCACGGGGTGTCATCCGACAGGCCGAAGTGGCGAATCTTGCCCGCTTTTACGCTTTCATCCAGCGCCTGCAGAATTTCAAGCATTTGCGCCGAGTGCGCAGCGGTGTCCACATCGGTAAAGTGAATACGACCCGGGGCGTGTTTGCCAAAGTGCGGCGAGGTGCGGTTGGGCCAGTGCAGCTGGTACAGGTCAATATAATCGGTTTGCAGCCGGGCGAGGGAATCATCGATGGCCTTAATAATGGCTTCGCCGGTGATGTCGCCACCGCCTCGAATGTACTTAAGCCCGTTGCCGGCAATTTTGCTGGCGAGATAAAACTCGTCGCGGCGGCCGGGGTTGGCGGCAATCCAGTTGCCGATAATGGTTTCGGTGGTGCCGTAGGTGTCGGCGGTGGGCGGTACCGCGTACATTTCGGCGGTGTCGATAAAATTGATGCCCTGCGCCAGCGCGTATTCAATTTGCGCGTTGGCGTCTGCCTGATTGTTTTGTGTGCCCCAGGTCATGGTGCCCAGGCAAACCCGCGACACAGACAGCCCGCTGTGGCCCAGTGTGCTGTAGTCCATAGGTAGTCTCCGGTTGGTAGGTTAACAGCCTTGTAGTATGGGGGCAGTTCCCGCTAATCGCTACGTGACTTACGTTACTTGATTCTCTCAATTGTGTGGATGTCTGTTTTTTGTTTAGGGAGTACCATCGAAACCAGAGAAAGTTGTGCAAAAAAGCTCGCATGGCTCACCTTGGCGTCGTTAAAATTGCGAACCGATTCAGATTCTCCGCTGTTAAATTTTTAGGACGTGTTTTGACCGATATCAGTTTGATGCAACTATTGCTCGCCAACCTTGCGTTACTTGCGGGTTCTTGCTTACAGGGTGTGGCGGGTTACGGTATTGGTACGCTTTCGGCACCACTGTTGTTTTTGATCAGCCCTTCACTGGTACCCGGTGTGGCTGTTGTGAATGCAGTTTTGCTCAATGTTCTTATGCTGATACGCAATCATCAAAGCCTGAGTTTTCGCCAGGTGCGTTATGCCATTGGTGGCAATATTATTGGGACCGCACTGGCCGCGCTTACCCTTACGGTATTAAGTGCTCAGGGGTTTGATTTGGCGTTTGGCGTACTGATATTGCTGGCCGTTGCCATAAGTGTGATGGGGGTGAAGCCTCGCCTGACGGATCGCAACAGCATTTTAGCAGGGGGCGCGTCGGGGTATATGGGTACCATAACCGCTGTAGGCGGGCCACCGATCGCGCTGATTTATCAAAATGAAACCGGGCCTTTGGTGCGTGCTAATTTGTCGGCCTTTTTTCTCTTTGCCTGCCTTGCCAGCGTCGTGGCTTTGGCCCCTGCCGGTTTTATTGGCAGCAAAGAGCTGACCTTGTTTTTGTGGACTTGCCCCGGCGTGTTTGTCGGCTTTTGGTTGTCCGGGCTCTTGGTAAACCGTCTGCCTTTTTCGGCATTGCGGCCCGTTATTCTTTCTATTGCTGCATTGGCCGGTATTGCCGCTGTTGCTCGTGGGGTGCTGTCTTATTAGCGGATGTTTTTACCGTGATGCTGGTTAAGCAAGAGCCCCCTCAATAGGTTGTGCTCGGTGTTTATGGGGCGCTAACTGGAAATGGTGCGTAATAGTGGGTGGTTGTGTTTGATGATCAGTGTTTGGTTTTTAGTCATACGTAGGCGCTGTCTACCCTATGGTGGGCCGCGGTAAACCTTCACTCTTTGCGCTCTTCTCTCTGAGAGTCTTCTGCCGACGGTTAGCCGTGTTATCAGCAGGAGAAATGTTACACCACGGCAAATTTCCCACATAAAAAAACGGGCCACCTGGCCCGTTTTTTTGCGTATTAAGCGATGATGCTACAAACCGTAATCGCTGCGGCGCACCACTTCTGTTTCTTTCAAGTAGCTGTCAATGCGTTCGACATCGGCGGGGGTTAACATGCCGGCCGCTTCGCGTAAATTGGTCATTTGAATCAGGTAATCGTAGAGCGCGTTAGAGTAATCCCGGCGCGCCTGATACAGAGATTGCTGCGCCAGCAGCACTTCAACCAGGTTGCGGGTGCCCACCTCAAAACCTGATTGCGTGGCTTTTACGGCGCTTTCGTTGGAAACGATTGCTTGTTTACGCGCTTTGACTCGCGCCACGCCGGTTTCTACCGCCAGGTGCAGCGAGCGGGTGTTTTGAATAACGTTGCGCTGTTGAAAGTTAAATTGCTCGTCGGCCTGCATGGCTTGGGCGTATGCCTGACGACGCTGGCCCGAGGTGCGCAGGCCGCTAAAAATGGGCACGCTCAGATTGATGCCGACGTTGTAGCCATCTTGGTCGTTGTAGTTAAACGGAATAGAGTCAATGTCGGTTTCGGTATCGGATTCATTGTATCCGGCACTCAGTCCCAGCGTGGGCAGGTGATTGGCGCGAGCGGCTTTGGCTTGTTGTTCAGCAGCGTTAGCCGCCTCACTGACCGCCTTGAGCGTAAAGTTGTTTTCCAGAGCGAATTCTACCCAGCTGTGGCGATCTGCCGGTGACGGTGGAACAACGGGAAAATCTTCACCTAACGGTGCGATCGCATCGTGGCTTTGGCCGGTGATTACTTCAAGGGCTTCGTAGCTGATACCCAGCTGGCCGCGTGCCTCAAGAGTGGCCGCTTGAGCGCTGTCGTAGGCGGCCTGGGCGTCGTGTACGTCTGTGATCGGGGTCAAACCCACTTCAAAGCGTTGTTTGGTTTGCTCTAACTGTTGCCCTAAGGCCTTTTCTTCGGCCAGAGCCACTTCAAGGTTATCGATAGCACGCAGTACGTTAAAGTAGGCTTCTGCCACACGCACAATCAAGTTTTGCTGGTCGGCTGAATATTGCGCTTTCGCCTGTTCGCTCAAGGCGGCACCTTGCTGGTAGGTGTGCCATGCGTTCAAGTCTATCAGCGCCTGATTTAAGTCTAGCCCCCAGCGGGTGACTTCACTTTCTGTGGTGCCGGCGGGGGTGAGTGATGCCTCACCGCTGCGAATTTCATACGCAGAGTCGGTTTCACTGTAGCTGACACTGGCCGAACCGTTAATTTGTGGCAGCAGGCCAGCACGGCCTATCGTTTTGTTTTCCAGTCCGGCTTCGAAGGCGGCTTTATCGGCTTTTAACTGGGGGTCGTTTTCCAGTGCCAGGTTGTAAATGTCGAGGATCGAATCGGCTTGAGCGCTGCTGCTTAGAGCAATCAGGGCTGCAAGAAAGTAACGTTTTGTCTGCTTCATTGGGTATCCCGGTAGGTCTCGCGTCCGTTTTTGTGACCGCTAAGACGCTGGCGTCACAAATTTAGTTGCACCGTGCTGTGTGCGATTTTAATACAGGCCAGAGTTTAGCGGTTTGCAGGCTCAAGGTCGAGATGAATAAACGTTCATTTTTTCAAGAGGGGGGTAAAAAACCGTAAACACGACGCTTTACAGTCATTGGCTTGTTCTCTAGACTGCCGGTTCTGTCTTGTCGGGGTGCTTTGCGTCGCAAAGCTGAGAGAGTCCCGTCGACCTGATCCGGTTAGTACCGGCGTAGGGAACGAGCGCTTATGATTGAATGTATCTATTCTGTTTATCGGGTTTGTTGCACCCGATTTAACGTCGCTGCCAAAGTGGTAGCGCGTGCGCTGTTTCCTCGCCCTCACCAGGAAGCAGCTTATGCCCCCATCTTTATCTTCCTCCCGTAGCACTGCGTCTGCGTGCGTAGCCCTGACGGTTGCTGGTAGCGACAGCGGCGCAGGTGCTGGCGTTCAGGCAGACTTAAAAACCTTTGCGGCATTGGGCGTTTATGGCGCGTCCGCTATTACCGCGTTAACCGCACAGAACACCCGAGGCGTGCAGGCGGTTGAGGCGGTAACGCCGCAGTTTGTAGCGCGTCAGGTACAGTCAGTGCTTGAAGACATGCCCGTTAAGGTGATTAAAACAGGTATGTTGGCGAATGCCGCAATTATTCAAACCTTAGCGCAGTCGCTGCCCAGCTCTATTCCCCTGGTGTTAGACCCGGTCATGGTTGCTACCAGTGGCGATCGTCTGCTGGCCGATGACGCACTGCAGGCGCTACGGCACACGCTGATACCGCGCGCTTACCTGATGACTCCCAACCTTCCCGAAGCCGCTGCACTGTTGGATGAGCCTGTGGCGCAGAGCGTCGAACAGATGACCGAGCAGGCGCAGAAGCTACTGGCCTATGGCGCAAAAGCGGTGTTGCTAAAAGGAGGGCACCTTCAGCACGGCGATGAAGCGGTGGATGTGTATCTGGATCAGCACCAGTGCGAGTTACTGCGAGCCCGTCGCGTGCAGACACTCAACACGCACGGCACGGGTTGCACCTTGGCTTCAGCTGTGGCGGCTTTTATGGCCCGTGGCTTACAGACTTTTGAGGCATGCCGCGAGGCTAAACATTATTTAACGGGCGCCTTGGCCGCAGCTGACCGCTTGCAGGTTGGCCGTGGTCAGGGGCCTGTAGACCATTTTTACGCGTTTTCTTATGCATCTGTGGCAGAAAACCTGCCAAATACCCAGGAGATTTCCCATGACCCAGAATAATCAAAGTACCGAGAGAGTGTTGAGTGAAAGTGCGCAAGTTGACAATGCTTCGGTGCAGCCTTTTCCTCGCTCGGAAAAAATATATGTCAAAGGTTCACGGAACGATATTCGAGTGCCCATGCGGGAGATTAGCCTGGACGACACGCCGACAGACTTCGGGGGGGAAACCAACCCCCCCGTGCGGGTTTACGATACTTCTGGGCCTTATACCGATCCGGCGGTTGCGGTAGATGTGCGCCAGGGGCTGGCGGATATACGCAGCCGTTGGATTGAAGAGCGTGAGGACACCGAGCAGTTAGAGGGCATGAATTCGGAGTTTACCCGAGAGCGCCTGGCCGACCCTAAGCTTGCCCACCTGCGTTTTAATCATCACCGGGTGCCACGCCGTGCCAAAACGGGAAAAAATGTGTCGCAAATGCATTACGCCCGCCAAGGGATTATTACCCCCGAGATGGAATACATCGCGATTCGTGAAAACATGGCTCTGGCGCAAGCGCGTGAGCTGGGAATTTTAAATAAGCAGCATCAAGGCAATGATTTTGGTGCTGCCATTCCCGCAGAGATTACCCCAGAGTTTGTGCGCGATGAGGTGGCTCGTGGTCGTGCGATTATTCCTGCCAACATTAACCACCCCGAGCTGGAGCCGATGATTATCGGTCGTAATTTTTTGGTGAAAATCAACGGCAATATCGGTAATTCAGCGCTTACCAGCTCCATTGAAGAAGAAGTGGAAAAGCTCACTTGGGGGACCCGCTGGGGTGCTGACACGATTATGGATTTATCCACGGGGAAAAACATTCACGAAACTCGTGAGTGGATTATTCGCAACTCTCATGTGCCCATTGGCACTGTGCCGATTTATCAAGCGCTGGAGAAAGTGAATGGCGTTGCAGAAGATTTAACATGGGAAATCTTCCGCGATACGTTAATCGAGCAGGCTGAACAAGGGGTGGATTATTTCACCATTCACGCCGGGGTGCTGCTGCGTTATGTGCCGCTCACCGCCAAGCGGGTTACTGGTATTGTCAGTCGCGGCGGCTCGATTATGGCCAAGTGGTGTTTGGCGCATCATAAAGAGAACTTTCTCTATACCCACTTTGAAGACATTTGCGAAATCATGAAGGCCTATGATGTGTCTTTCTCGTTGGGGGATGGACTGCGCCCTGGTTCGATTGCGGATGCCAACGACGAGGCTCAATTTGGCGAGCTGGAAACCTTGGGCGAACTAACCAAAATTGCCTGGAAACACGATGTTCAGTGCATGATTGAGGGGCCGGGCCATGTCCCCATGCACATGATTAAAGAAAACATGGATAAACAGCTTGAGTGTTGTGATGAAGCCCCTTTTTATACCTTAGGCCCTTTAACCACAGATATTGCTCCCGGTTACGATCATATTACCTCGGGTATTGGCGCGGCCATGATCGGCTGGTACGGCTGTGCAATGCTTTGTTATGTGACGCCCAAAGAGCATTTGGGGCTGCCTAACAAAGACGATGTAAAAGAAGGTATTATTACCTACAAAATCGCTGCACACGCGGCGGATTTGGCTAAAGGTCATCCGGGCGCGCAATTACGCGATGATGCATTGTCCAAAGCGCGCTTTGAATTTCGCTGGGAAGATCAGTTCAACCTAGGGCTGGACCCGGATACCGCACGCGAATATCACGATGAAACTCTGCCGAAAGACTCGGCCAAAGTGGCCCACTTTTGTTCCATGTGTGGGCCCAAGTTTTGCTCTATGAAAATCAGTCAGGAGGTTCGCGATTACGCCGCCGAAAATGGGCTGGGCCTGGATGATAGCGGTGAACAGGTAATCCGAATGCTAGACGTAGAGGCCGAAATGCAGGCTAAGGCTGAAGAGTTTCGCGAAAGCGGTTCGCAGTTGTATCACAAAGTATAGGAAGATTAATGAGTAAAAGCCCCGATTTAGCACCACCTGTTTTTAATCGTGATGATGTCAATATTACTGAGCGCGAGGAGCTGTACCGGGGCTTTTTTCATGCCGAGAGGGTGCGTTTATGCCACCGCCAATTTCGCACGGGTGAGTGGGGCGAGTCGCTGACACGGGAGCTGGTTCATCACAAAGAAGCCGTTGGTGTGTTGTTGTACGATCCTGCGCGTGACGAGCTTGCTTTAGTAGAGCAGTTTCGTATCGGCGCGCTGGAAGAAAAAGCTGGCCCCTGGTGTCTTGAGGTAGTCGCCGGAATGGTCGAGCCAGGTGAAACGCCGCCTGAGGTTGCACGCCGCGAATTGCTGGAAGAGGCGGGCGTAGAGACTGTTGAGTTGCGTTATATCGGTAATTATTTAGCCAGCCCCGGTGGTTGCGATGAGAAATTGCACTTGTATATTGGCTTGTGCGACCTCACTGATGCGGGAGGCATATTTGGTCTGGCGGAAGAACACGAAGATATTAAAGTGCACGTTCTTCCCGCGGCAGAAGTGCTGGAGTCTTTATATACCGGCCGCTGGAATAACCCCGCTGCCTTAATTACATTGCAGTGGTTGGCCATGAATCGTCAATCGTTAATGAGTGAGGTGTAACTCATCGCTGTTAAAGAGCGCTATAAAGTAGATTTTCCACGCCACATGGCTCAGTGTGAAGCGAATTATTGGCTTTTGCTGAAACTAACGCCAGGTCTGGAGTCGCGCGATGACTGGCGATTTGCTGTCGATCAGGGGCGCAGTCGTTGGGAAATGCACATCGAAGTCACCGAGCGTATGCGCTATACCACTACACTGCGCGTACGCCGTGAAGATGACAATGGCAGCGAATGGTTACAAAGTCCGCAACTGCTGGTACGCCTGTATCACGATGCGGCTTTGGCCGAAGTGCTGGCCTGGGAGGGGCATCGCCGCCTTGAAGCGCGTTATGACTACCCCAATCAAAAAATGTATCAAGCGGATGAAAAGTCCCAATTCAATCGTTTTTTGGGTGAGTGGCTTAACCACTGCTTAAAGAACGGCCACTCTTTGCACGAAATCACCTTGTCTTAAACCGCATACGCTTTGCCGCTAAAAAATGGGGTGGGCGTCATAGTTTTGTCGGCTGGTACTGTAGTTCTATAGATTTGGCGTCTATTACCGTTTATTGTTGTATCGATTTTCTGCTAAGGACGCAGGGTTGGTGTAACAAAAAGGACTCTTTTCAGCAATGGCGGCGAATGTGATACCCACACACAACAACGGTTTACCCGTACGGTTGATTCAAATTACCGATACCCATCTGGGCTCGGCCGACGGTGAGACTTTATTGGGCTTGAATACGGACCAGAGCTTGGCTGATGTGCTGGCGCTGATTGCTCGTGAGCAGCAGGAACCTGCGGCGGTTGTGTGTACTGGGGATATTGCCAGTGAGCCGGATGCGGACTGCTATGGACGGTTTCTCGACACGCTGCAACGAAACTTCACCTGCCCCTTAGGCTGGTTGCCAGGCAATCATGACCTTGCTGAGGTTATGTTGAAGGTCGAGCATGCCGCTCAGCCCGCACATCGCACTATGCGGGTAGGTGGTTGGTTACTGGTGTTACTGGATTCAAGTGTGCCCGGGTATGTTCATGGTGCCTTGAGCGAGTCAGAAATGACCTTTCTGCGCGATACCTTAAATGAACATTCAGATATACCTACGTTGATAATGCTGCATCATCAGCCCGTACCCGTGGGCAGTGAATGGATTGATCAGTACCTCGTTCGTAATCATGCCGACTTTTTTGCAGCTTTGGCGCACCATGAGCAGGTTAAGGCCATCAGTTGGGGGCATGTGCATCAAAATTTTGAGCGGCTGGCCGATGAGCGGTTATTATTAGCGACACCATCTACCTGCGTACAATTTAAACCGGGCTGTGATGATTTTACCGTAGATACGCAGATGCCAGGCTACCGCTGGTTTGATTTATACCCGGACGGGCGCTTGGAAACCGGTGTGTCGCGGGTAACCGATAAGAGTTATGTCATCGATTATAAATCGGCTGGTTATTGATCTGGGCTAGCCCCTGTTGAACTGGTCTCAATCAAGGCTTAAATATGTCTGCTGTTGTTTATTTGCACGGTTTCTTAAGCTCGCCGCTTTCTGTTAAAGCGCAGCAGATGAAAGCGTGGCTTAAAGCGCAGCAGCCAGATCTCAGCTTTCATTGCCCGCAGCTAACCCCCTATCCTGCGCAAACTCAAGCAGAACTAAAAGCGTTAATGGAGTTTTTGCAGCCAGAGCCCGTTTGGCTGATCGGCAGCTCCCTTGGCGGCTACTGGGCTACCTGGCTTGCCGAGCACTACAATCGCCCTGCGGTGCTGGTGAATCCATCGGTTGAGCCCTGGCAATTTATGCCTGAATTTTTGGGTGTTGACCTAAAGGCCTATCACACCGATGATAGTTACCGCTTGGATGCCCGCCACATTGACGAGATTCGCGCGTCTGACTGTACCCCCATCAAGCGACCCGAAAATTATTGGCTGATGGTGCAAACTGGCGATGAAACTTTAGATTACCGTCAGGCGGTAACTAAATACGCGCACAGTAAACAGTTAGTGGAAGAGGGCGGCGATCACAGCTTTGTAGGCTTTGAGCGGCATTTGGGCGCGATCATAGATTTTTTCCGGACGTTTGAAAAAGCGGCCTCTCGTTAATTTTACGTAAAAAGAAGTATGGCCAACTATTCCGCTGAAGATATTGAAGTCCTCACGGGGCTTGACCCTGTTAAGAAACGCCCCGGGATGTACACCGAGACAACCCGTCCCAATCACCTGGCCCAAGAGGTCATCGATAACAGTGTCGATGAAGCCCTGGCCGGACACGCCAAAACGCTCAGCGTTACCCTGCACAAGGATCAGTCCATTACCGTCAGCGATGACGGCCGTGGTATGCCGGTGGATATTCACCCCGAGCAAGGCAAGCCAGGGGTCGAGGTTATTTTATCCACGCTGCACGCGGGGGGTAAGTTCTCCAACAAAAACTACCAGTTTTCAGGCGGTTTGCACGGTGTGGGGGTGTCGGTAGTCAACGCGCTGTCGTCTCTGCTGGAGGTGACTATTCGGCGCGATGGCCAGGTGCACCGCATCGTCTTTGGCGATGGAGAGAAAATCTCCGACCTTGAAGTTATCGACACCTGCGGCAAGCGCAATACCGGTACCACCGTGCGCTTTGTGCCCAACCCCAGTTATTTTGATTCGGCTAAATTTTCCGTCAGTCGCTTGCGCCATGTGTTGCGCGCGAAAGCGGTGTTATGTCCAGGCCTGACCGTTAATTTCAACGACGAAACCGCCGGTGAAAAAGATACCTGGTATTACGAAGACGGTTTGCGTGACTATTTAAGCGGCAACACCCAGGGCTTTGAAGTGCTGCCCGAGCAACCTTTTGTGGGCGAGTTTTCCGGCTCCACCGAGGCTGCCAGCTGGGCTGTGCAGTGGTTGCCCGAGGGCGGCGAGCTGATTCAGGAAAGCTACGTGAACTTGATTCCCACCGCTCAGGGCGGAACTCACGTTAACGGATTGCGTACGGGGTTGTTGGACGCGCTGCGAGATTACTGCGAGTTTCGTAATTTATTGCCGCGGGGGGTTAAATTAGCGCCCGAGGATATCTGGGCCAACTGCGCCTATGTGCTGTCATCCAAACTGGCCGACCCACAGTTTTCCGGGCAGACCAAAGAGCGTTTGAGTTCGCGTGAGGCCGCGGCCTTTGTTTCCGGCGTTGCCAAAGATGCTTTCGCGTTGTGGTTGAACCAGCATACTGAGGAAGGCGATAAAATCGCCGACTTGTGTATCAACAACGCGCAAAAACGGGTTAAGTCTTCGAAAAAAGTTGCACGTAAAAAAATCACCCAGGGCCCCGCGCTGCCAGGCAAACTGGCCGACTGTTCCAATAACGACCCCGCCACCAGCGAGTTGTTTTTAGTGGAGGGTGACTCGGCCGGTGGTTCAGCCAAACAGGCGCGCGATCGAGACTATCAAGCCATCATGCCACTTCGCGGTAAAATCTTGAACACCTGGGAGGTGGATTCAAACCAAATTCTCGCCAGTCAGGAAGTGCACGATATTTCTGTCGCTTTAGGCATAGACCCTGCAACCGATTCGCTTGAAGGTTTGCGCTACAACAAAATTTGTATTCTCGCCGATGCCGACTCCGATGGTTTGCACATTGCGACCCTGCTGTGCGCTCTTTTTGTGCGTCATTTTCGCCCGTTGGTGGCTGCCGGGCACGTTTATGTGGCCATGCCGCCGCTCTATCGAATTGATGTGGGCAAAGAGGTTTACTACGCACTGGATGACAGCGAGAAAGCCGGCATTCTTGAGCGCATCGAAGCGGAAAAGAAAAAAGGCAAAGTGGGGGTGCAGCGCTTCAAAGGTTTGGGCGAGATGAACCCACTGCAACTGCGCGAAACTACCATGGCCCGCGATACTCGTCGCCTGGTACAGCTGCGCATTGAAGATGGCGATGATACCAACCAAGTGATGGACATGTTACTCGCGAAAAAGCGCGCCTCCGACCGCAAAAGCTGGTTGGAACAAAAAGGTAACCTTGCCGAGGTTATCGCTTAATTATTCGCCGAGTGTGTAAGCGGCGCTCACTCGAGCGCCGCTCGTTTTAAGGTCTGTTAGCCCCTTTTGCCCCTCGTCTTTTAGGGGGCCTCTTCTCAATGTCCCTTGTTGGAAACTATCGAATAACGCCTTATTCTTGATGTTTTAGTGCCTCTAAGCCCTTTTCTGGGGCGTAATCTGTCTCGCTTTTAATAAGTATACAAATCTAAACAGTTGGCGACTGGTTCTCGTTTCCGTTACTATAGCGTCGTCTTATGGGAATGATAATTAAATTCAATAGTGTTTCGTTCGTGAGAGCGGTGCGCATTATGTGTTAAGGAGATCAATTGTGAATATTCGAGAGCTTTCTCTGTTGGCGCTGTTGTTTGGTAGCCTGACTTTGGTCGGCTGCGGTGGCGGAGGCGACAGTGATGACCCTGTCGAGACACCCGAGCCTACTCCTGTGGAGGATAACGACGATAACAGCGATGGCGATAACGCCGGCGATGACAGTGGCGACGATGAGGCCGAAGATAACCTGCCGACCACCTACGAGTTCAGCAACAGCAATGGCGAAGACACTGTCTCCTATACCGGCCAGACTAAACGCCAGATTCTGATCGACGACTTAGTGGCCGAAATGAACGGCCTGACCGAAGATGCCGCGGCCGATGTTGAGTCGCAGTTAAACTTTTACTTTCGCTATGATGCGGCCACCTCGGATGATTTGACGCCCCAGTTCGATCTGGAAGGCGAGAGCCTGTTGCCGCAAAACGACGCCAGCCAATTCACCTACGGCGCCATTGCCGGCGGTAAAGATCTGGTGGGTAAAATTGCCGGCGGTGACGGCACCGGTGGCGGTGAAACCGGAACCCTCGTCGGTGACTTTTTTGGCTGGAGCCAGGGCCTGGATGCCGACCCTCTGCCGGTGGAGTTGGTGGATTACTTCTTCGCCGAGTTGGCGAGCGAAGTGACCGATGGCGTTACACCGCAGATTGCCACTGTTAGCGGCGATGTGCCTCTGGATACCGTGACCGTTAGCGCCGAAGGCCTTGATTACCGCCAGCTGATTCAGAAATTCCTGCTGGGCGCCGTGGCCTTTTCCCAGGGTACTAGCGACTATCTGCAGTCGGACTTTGCCACTATGCTGGAGTCTGAAGATGGCGCCGCCTATACCGAGGGTGAGCACAACTGGGACGAAGCCTTTGGTTATTTCGGCGCGGCTCGCGATTACGGTGACTACAGCGATTTGGAAATTCGCGCTGCCGGCGGCCGTGCGGATTATCAAAATGGCTACCACGACAGCAACGGCGACGGTCTGATTGATATTCGCAGCGAGTACAACTTTGGCAACTCGGTTAACTGCGCCAAGCGCGATGTGGGCAGTGCCGACAATACCAACCCCACTGATCTTACTCAGCAAGCCTTCGATGCCTTTATCGCCGGTCGTCACATTCTTGCCCAGGCCGCTGAAGCCGGTGAGCTGACCGCAGAGCAGCAAACTCAGCTGGACGAGCATATCGCGACCGCCGCGGTTACCTGGGAGAAATGTGTTGCCGCCACTGTGGTGCATTACATCAATGATGTGGTTGCCGATATGGGTGAGTTTAGCGACGGCAAATTCGCCAGCCTGGATAACTTTAAAAACCTGGCCAAGCACTGGGGGGAAATGAAAGGTTTTGCCCTGGGTTTGCAGTTTAGCCCCGAGTCGCCCTTCGCCGCTGACGAACAAAGCCGCGATAACCTGCGCGAGCTGCTGGCATTAATGGGCGATGCACCGGTACTGGCCGATGGTACCCAGGGTGGCGCTACTTATGAAGGTGGCACAGCCGCGTATATCGAAGGATTAAACCAGGCGCGCGATCTGCTGCAAGAAGCCTATGACTTTGATGCAGAAAACGTCGAAAACTGGTAATCCCCATCGGATTTAAAGCCGAACAGGCGAGGGCGCAAGCTCTCGCCTTTTTGCGTTTGAGGAGAAAAAGGTGAGTTTAACAAAAACGCTGCTAATCATAGGGGCGGCGGCACTGCTAAGTGCCTGCGCCGGCGAGGGCGACAGTAATAGTGATGCGCAAACCTCCATCGGGGAATTTGATTACACCGCGATGCTGGCCAACTACGCCGATAATATTATTGTGCCGAAGTTACAAGAACAGCGCGCAAGCGCCGCGAGTCTTAGTGAAGAGATTGGCTTGTATTGCGATGCTTTGCAAAACAACAGCGCGGCCGATCCTACGCCTGTGCAAACTCAGTGGCGAGACGTCATGGGCCAATGGCAACAGTTGGAATTGCTGCAGGTGGGGCCACTCACCGAAAACGGCGGCGCTTTGCGCAATCGCATTTACGCCTATGGCAGTAGCGCGCCTTTATCGAGTTGCGCGGTAGATCAGGCCGTGGTGCTCGCCGAAGACGGCGACTTTGATTTGTCTTCGCGTTCGTTTAATTCTCGCGGTCTTGCCGCGGTAGAGTATTTGCTGTTTAACGACAATCTGGCGCATACCTGCCCGGCGCAGATTCCGCAGACCGCCAACTGGAATCAGCGGCCGCAAGCCGAGCGCCGTCTGGCGCGCTGTGAGTACGCCGAACAAGTTGCCCAAGATGTTGAAGCAGGTGTTCAGGCGGTGGAGTCTGCCTGGCGCAGCGACCAGGGGGATTACCGGTTTCACTTTGTAAACCCGGCTAACTCTGAAGAGTCCTTAAAAGCGCTGTCGGACGCACTTTTTTATATCGAGCTGGCAAGCAAAGACGCCAAGCTGGGTGTGCCCCTATCCATTCACGCAGACTGCTCTGCGGTCGCCTGCCCGGATGCGGTGGAGTCGCCCTATGCGCAGAACTCCATTGCCAATATTCATAACAACTTAAAGGGCTTTAAGCAGTCTTTTAATGGCGCCGATGGTTTGGGCTTTGACGATATTATCCGCGCCGAAGGCTTCGCCGATATAGCTGCGGATTTTAATCAGGATATTGATAACGCCCTGACCCTTGCCGGGCAGATCGATGAATCACTGTTGTCACAAAGCGAGCGGTTACTGGCTGCGAATAGTAACACTGCCTGTTTGAATGCCTCTGCCAACCCCGAGGTGGAATCGGATTACCCCGCGTGTCAGTTACACGGTTATCTCAAGCGTATCAATGATCGCTTGCGTACCGACTTTATCACCATTGTGAACTTGGATTTACCAGAGCGGGGGCAGTCAGATAATGATTAAGCAGGTAAAAAAATCGGCACTGGCCTTGGCGGTAATTGCAGTGAGTGCCCAGGCGCAGCAGCCCGAGCCGCCACAATTGATTGAAGAGATGTTGGTCACCGGCGGTAAAGAGGCGGTGCGCACTTCGGCCGGCTCGGCCAGCTTTTTGGATGAAAGCGCCATTGCCGAATTTGCAACCACCGATATCGGCGATTTGATGGCTCAAGTGCCCGGGGTTTATATCCGCCAGGAAGACGGCTTTGGTCTGCGCCCCAATATCGGTATTCGCGGTGCCACGGCTGAGCGCAGCCAGAAAATTACCTTGATGGAAGACGGTATTTTAATTTCCCCCGCCCCCTATTCGGCGCCGGCGGCTTACTATGTGCCCAATGTCAATCGCATGAATGCGGTTGAAGTGTACAAAGGCCCTTCCGCCATTGAGTATGGACCGCACACCGTTGGCGGTGCGGTGAATCTGGTCACAGCCCCGCTTACCGATGAGCGCTCGGGCGAGCTGGCATTAAGCCTGGGTGAATACGGCTATCACAAAGAGCGGCTGCGCTACAGCGACAGTGTGGGGCAGTGGCAGTTTGCGCTGGATGGTTTGCGCTATGGCGCCGATGGTTTTAAAGAGCTGGACGGCGGGGGCGATACCGGATTTATTCGCAATGATTTTAACTTAAAGCTGGGATGGCAGAGTGCGGCCGATGCGACGGTGGATCAGCAGTTGATGGTAAAGCTCGGCTACGCCGATGAAACCTCGGACGAGACTTACCTGGGCACCACCGACGAGGACTTTGCGGCGAACCCGCTGCGCCGCTATCGCGCCAGTAGTGAAGATGAATTTACCTCGGAGCACACACAGCTACACATTATTCACTCCGCGGATTTTGGCCAGTGGCAATGGATTAACCGCGGTTACATCAACCGCTTTGAGCGCGCCTGGAATAAGCTCGATGGTTTCTTTCCCGAAACTCAGAGTGAAAACGCCCCCTATGCCGGTGCCCTGGATGCCGGCACCTTAATGAGTAACGCCGAGTATTTTCCGCGCCGCATGGCAATCTTGCGCGGCGAGGTTAACTCCCGCGAGATTTTGTCTGAGACGTTAGACATTACCAACAATGATCGTGACTACGGCTCGTCCGGTATTGACTCGCAAGTTTACTGGACCATGCAAACCGGCGCGCTGGAGCATAACTGGCGCCTGGGGCTTCGCTACCACCACGACTATGTGGATCGCAATCACAAAGTATCCGGCTACTGGATGCGCGATGGTGAATTGATTTTTGACGGCGTAACCGATCGCCCGTTAAAAACTAATAACCGCGCCGAAACCGACGCTTTTGCTTTGTCGCTGCGCGATGAAATGGTGTGGGGTAAATTGAAGGTCAATCTGGGGTTGCGCGCCGAGCGGATTGAGGGCGAGGTGGTTAACCGCGCCGATGAATCGCGGCTTGCGAATACTCAGGATGTAATCACTCCCGGCGTCGGTATTTATTACGCGCTGACAGAAAACCTGAGTTTGCTGGGCGGTGTTAACCAGGGCTATTCGCCCGCGGGACCGGGTGCGGATGATTCTGTTGAACCTGAAGAAAGTGTCAATGTGGAATACGGGCTGCGCTACACAGGCGCGCAAACCACCCTCGATGCCATTGGCTTTTACAGCGACTATTCGAATCTGTTGGGTCGCTGTCGGGTGTCTGACTCTGGCTGCGAAGTGGGTGAAGAGTTTAACGGCGGCGCCGTGGAAATTGCCGGGCTGGAATTAACGGCCACCCATGTGGCCAATTTAACCGATCGGTTGGAAATGCCTTTAAGTCTGGTTTACACCTACACCGAAAGTGCTTTTCAGTCGGACTTTAATTCGGGCTTTTCCCAGTGGGGATTGGTTCGCGCCGGGGATGAATTGCCTTACACCCCCGAACATCAGGCGCGAGCGCAACTGGCGCTAGAGGCCATTGATTGGCAGCTGGCATTGGCACTTAACTATGTCGGCGATATGCGCGAGAGACCGGGACAAAACGAGCCGGAAGCCGGTTACGATATCGAGGCCTTAACCACGCTGGATGTGTCGGCCCACTACCGGTTGGCCGAGCGCTGGCAGTTGGAGTTGGTGGTGGAAAATATCACTGATGAGCAGCAGATTGTCTCGCGCCGCCCGTTTGGCGCCCGCGCCAATCCCCCGCGTATGGTTCAGGCGGGTGTGAGCTACCAGTTCTGATGATGCTAAACGACGGCGGACTATTACAGCGTTTAGGCGAGTGGTTTATCGCACCGCTCGGCTACACTCTGGATGCCGCCAGTCGCATGTATTGGATGTTCTGGCTGAGCGCTTTGGCCATCGCCCTGGTGGCCATGCTTTGGGCTCAGTGGCGCGAGCGCCGGGTCAGTGTCGCTCGGGCTGTTGCGCAATTGTTGTCGCCTCATCACTGGTGGCGCCGTTCCACGGTAGTGGACCTTGGTTTTTTAGTGGGCAATAGCCTGTTGCGCCTGGCGGTGATTATTCCGCTGCTCGGCACTCACCTGATGGCTACCTTATGGGTCGCCCGCGCTTTGCAGTCATCACTGGGCAACGCTCCGGACCTTGCGTTATCGGCGACGGCTGTGGCCGCTCTTTATACTCTGTGTTTTTTTCTCTGCGAAGACTTCAGCCGCTTTTTTCTGCACCGCACCATGCATAAAGTGCCCTGGTTGTGGCGTTTTCATAAGGTGCATCACAGCGCCCGGCGTCTCACGCCGCTTACCTTGTTTCGTGTGCATCCGCTGGAAATGGGGCTTTACTATATTCGCGGGCTGCTGGTGTTTGGCGCGGTCAGTGGCCTGTTCGTCTATCTGTTTGGGGCGCAGTTGAGCGGTTGGGATATTCTCGGGGTCGACGCTCTGGGGTTTGCCTTTAATTTTCTCGGCGCAAACTTGCGACACAGCCACGTGTGGTTAAGCTTTGGCCCACTGGAGCGCTGGTTTATTTCCCCCGCCGGTCACCAGCTGCATCACAGTCGCTTGCCTGAACATCGCGACCGCAATTTTGGTACTTGCCTCGCACTCTGGGATCGTCTTTGCGCCAGTCATTTGCCGGCTGTAGCTCGCAAGCCCAAGCTGGTCTTTGGTTTGGCCGTAGCCCGTCAACGTTAGCCTTGTGTGCTGTTTGCCGTTAACGCTTTGTCCTATCTCAATACCAACACCGCATCAAATGAGTGCATTCCCGACGTCAAGTTCTGCTCCTAAACTGGGCTTATCAATGTCGTCAACGACTTCTTTTCTGAAACGTGAAATATATCCTTGTTGTGGCATACTCGGGTCTGTGCGAGGGGTACAGCGCAGAAGTTGCGTGCGTTGCACAAGACTATACGAATCGTGTCAGTCGGTCATGGAGAAGACCTCTGGCAACGACCTAAAAAGAAATAAAGGCGGTTACTATGATTGGGGGAATTCATCGGGCCCAGCAGTTTGGGCGACTGGGGTCGGCGTTTGTGGTGGCGTTATTGCCGGCTTTGGTACAGGCAGCGTCAGAAACAGACAGTGGCGAGAGTGATAAGCAGCCTCGCATTGATGAAGTTGTATTGGTGTCGGGGAAAATTCCTACGGCCGAAGGTGATTACGCCGGCTCAGTGTCGGTGCATGAAAAGTGGTGGCTCGATAGGCAGCAGCCGCTGACATTGAACGCGCTGGCAGGACAGACCCCCGGTTTTAATATTGTCGATACCGGTAGTCGCAATCCCACGCCTTTGATTATTCGCGGTCTGCGCAATGACAGTGTTGCATCAGACGATCTGGGTGGCAATGGCGGCACGGTTACCCGCTACGTGGACAATATCCCGCTGCAAGGGGATTTTTTACCCCCGGATATGCAGCTGCTGGATTTAGAGCAGGTAGAAGTTTTAAAGGGCCCTCAAGGCACTTTGTACGGCAGTAGTTCGCTGGCTGGTATTGTGCGCTATAGCACGGCCAAGCCCGTGTTGGGCGACTATCAAACAGAGCTTAGCGCCAGTATTACCGACACGGCTCACAGTGACGATTTAGGTTATGCCGCTACCTTGGTTGGTAATCTTCCTGTGGGCGACACCTTTGCTGCGCGACTTGTCTTGAGCAAAGACGAAGTGGCCGGGTTTATCGACAACGATTATCTGCTCACGGGTCCTGCGTCCGACATTAACAGCGAAGAGGGAGAGCAAGCGCGCTTAAGCCTACGCTGGCAGACCAGCGAGCGGCTGCGCGTGGATGGTAGTTACCATTACCAGGATCGTACCGTGGAAGATCGCCAGGCAAGCAACGAACCGTTTACTGGCGATGCCTACGGTGCGTCCAGCCGGTTTTTACAGCCCGCCGATACCGAATTGCATATGGCGAATATTACCGCCAGTTACGCTTTTGATTTCGCTACCGCAACGTTTATACAAAGCCGTTACGATTATCAGACCGAGCGCCGCGCCGATCAGACAGATTATTTACTGTGGCTGGACGAGGTTTATTACGGCTCGTCGTTTTATTCGCCTTACGAAGATTTTGCCTCTGAAACAGTGTCAGATTTTGATGTCAGCAAAGACACCACTGAGCTGCGTTTGACCTCGCCCGAGTCTGCCGACCTCTGGCAGTGGTTAGTCGGTGCGTATTACAGCAAAGATAAAATTGAGGGCACGGTGGTGGATTTAGCCCCTGGATTGGATACTTTCTGGGGGCTGGATGAGCCAGAGCCGCGCGATTACTACGCTGAACAAATTGAAGAGTTGGGCGAGTCGGCTATTTTTGCCGAGTCCTCCCATAAGCTGAGCCAGCACTGGACGGTGACCCTTGGTGGGCGCTACTACGATCAAACTGATGACTTAACCATCTGCTCCATGTTTCCCATGAATGATCGCTTTAATGGGGTTGAACCTACGCCCTATTGCGACGCCGACGAGGAGAGCGACGACGGCTTTTTATGGAAGGCCAGCGCGCAATATGAGACCACTGCCGGTGTGCACTGGTACGGGGTTTACTCAGAGGGCTTTCGCCGTGGCGGCAGCAATGCACTGCCCGCTGGGATCGAAAATAATCGCACCTACAACCCAGATTATGCCGAACACTATGAGCTGGGGGTAAAAACAAACGAGCTGTGGTCGCGTTTGAGTCTAAACGCCAGTGTGTATTTAATTGACTGGAAACAGATTCAGCAGAGCGCCTATGACGATTATGGCTATCTCGTTAACGTGAATTCGGGCAGCGCTTTGGTTCAAGGGGGTGAGGTCGAAGGCTACTGGTCACTCTCGCCCTCTTGGGGGCTGAAGTTCGGCGGCAGCTATAACGATGCTCGTATCGATGAGCCCGCCGATGCTGAATTAGTGATGGACGCCTATCCACAAAAAGATGACCGCCTGCCGGGCTCGCCTCGTGAACAATGGAATTTAGCGCTGGACGGCAGACATTCGTTTGACGCCTTTGAGTTGGATACCCTAGTATCGCTGGTGACGGTTGGCGACAGCACCACCGCATTAAACGACAGCTTTTCAGATTATCAACGTTTGTCGGGTTACACTCTGGTGAATGTACACGCCGGGGTGGAGCTGGGGGCTTGGTATCTGGCGGCGGACGTCGATAACCTCACCGATGAGCGTGCCATAACCGGCGGTAGATACAGAACCGAATACGGTCAGCAGGGGCGCTTTGATTATCTAACTCGCCCTCGCAGCATTACCTTGAGTGCGCGCGTGCGTTTTTAAGGCGATGGATTCAAGGCTTTCGTTAAAGGATCATAATATGGCTAAGAAAAACCAAACGTATGACGTGGTGATTCCCCAGGGGGGCGCCAAAATTGTCTCGATAGAGCTCACCCCGCAACAACCTAAAAAGGGGAGTGCGCAAACCTGGTCGATGAATGTAGTTGGCAAAAAGAAAAGCTTCCAAAACATAGTGGTTGGTTTTGACCCTCAGTCGGACGCTGATGACCGTCGTTATGAAAAAGCGGTGCTGATCTTTCATCTTAATCAGGAAGATAAAAACGGTCAGTGGCGTTTTATTGAAGAAGGGCTGGTGTATGCGCCGGGTAAGGGCGATACGCTGCACGATATTGAAACCCGCGTAGCGCAGGGCGGCTGTGAGCTGGTGCTAACCATTCACAATTTTGATGATTCAAATGAGGATGTGGATTTCAGCTTTTTGGCCATGTACTGCGACAGCCAATCGGGTGAAGTGAGTATCTATGCCTCTGCCGACCCTGGTATTCGCGTAGGTCGTCCACCAGGCTGATAGATTTGTTTTTCTGTTTAGCGCTGGTTTACAGCGCTAAACAGTCAACTTGTTGCTCGTCACAAACCTCGCTAAACCAGGGCAGTGCAAACCACGCCTCACCCATTCCGCTTTTTAAAGCCGCCTGTGTTGAAAGGCGCGCAGAAATTTTCTCGCCGGCTAACGCATAAACTAAAGCGCCTGTGTAGTGCGTGTCGCCACTGTCGGGGTCCAGTTCACGCGCCTGCTGGTAGGCCGCAATAGCTTCTGAGTACTGACCTAAATGAGCCAAAGCTTGAGCGTTGAGTCGCAGCGAATAAGCGTCGTTAAACGTGGCGGTTTGTTCGGCCACCTGCGTATAGAGCCCTTGCGCTGTCTTAAGCTCACCGTTAAGTTTGTGAGCGTCTGCGAGGTTAAACAGCGTTTGCTCGTCGCCGGGCGCAATTTTCAGTGCGTCTTGTAATTGTTTTTTTGAACCGTTGTAGTCGCCTTGCAGCAGTAAAACTACCCCGAGGTTGTTGAGTACGATTGCGCTGCGTTCACTTTCTAGCGCCTGGCTTAATGCTTCGTGAGCTTCGTCTAGCCGGCCTTCCCATAACGCTATCACGCCTCTAAACCGGTTGGTTTTATGGTCGGCAGGGTTGAGCTGATGAGCACGGGAAATATAGTCACGCGCGGGCTCGATATCGCCGTTTAGCCAAGAGGCCATCGAAAGGCGGAAATAATTATGCACACTGGGCCGCAGTTGCGCGCTTTGCCTAAAGTTGTCTATGGCCACTGGGTAATTGCTTTCAGACAGTGCCAGTAAACCCTCTAACTCCATCAGCGCGGAGTGATCCAGTCCTTGTTGCTCCAAACGCTCCAGCCAATGGCGGGCTTGGGCAAAATCTTTTTGACTGCGGGCCAGTGCAAATTGATTTAACAATTGTGCTTCGGTATCAGTGCGGTTTTTGGCGGGAAGAAATTGCTCCAGCCGGGTGAGCGCCTGGTCGTTACCGGTGTCGTGATATAAATCTAAGGCGATTTCACGATACAGAATTTGCACGCTGGCCCATGCTTTTGTTTTTGTGCTCAGGGTATCTAAGGCGTCCAGTTGGCTGGTGTTGGCGCCAGCGCTGTAGTATTGCTGGTACTGTTCGGCAAAAACCCGGTACTCGTTTTCATCTGGTAGGTCTAACTGAACATCGCTTTTGTAGTCGTAAAGCTGGTTGATGTGCAGGTGTACCCTTTCTGCGAGCATTGCGTAGCGATCGACCGTGGTGCGGAAGTTTGCGCTGGCGAGTACCTTCAAACGTTGTCCCTGAGCAGCGGGCGCCAGGCGGTTAATACTGATGTCACACCAGGTGAGGTTGCAAAATACATCGGTAACGATCAGCTCTTTGGCGGCCAATGCCGTGAGTATCTGGAAGGGCTCGCCGGTCTGGGAGTCTACTTCAAAGCGGGGGATGGCTTCGGTACCCGGTAATTGCACGACACTTTGCTGGGCTGCCTGATACAACGTGCCCCCGACCAGGCGTTGATCGGAGTCGGCAAGCTCTCCGTCCGTGCTAAATCGTGGCGGCAGCACCGCCACCGCTTGAGGTATAAGCCCAGGGGCTGAGCCTTGCCCTGTGAACCAGACTCCGGCTGCCACGGCAATCAATAATGTCGCTGTTACCGTTAGCCAGTGTCGTTTACGCGGCTTGGGAAGGGGCAGGGCTTGAGCCGTATGGCGGGTGAACAGTGTTAGCGGCGGGAGCTCAGCGGTCTCCATTCCGCCTTCTAGAGTTTCAGAGAGCGGATACTCCTGACAAATATAGGCCAGTTGCTCACACACTTGCTGACTGCTGTCGGGTCGCGCGGTTTTGTCTTTGGCAAGCAGGTTTTGCAGCAGGCTTTTAAGTTCATCGGGGAGCTTACTGTTTTCTAATGCGTCCTGATTGAGCGGGCCGGTAGAAATATTTTGCAGCAGCTTTAACGTGTTACCTGTGGCCCCGAACGGGTGTTGTTCTAAAAGGACGCTGTAGGCGACTATGCCGAAGGAGAACAGATCACTTTTAAAGTCTAATGGCTCGTCGGCGATTTGTTCCGGAGACATGTAGGCATAGCTGCCTATGACCGCTTGCGTTAATTCAGTGTTTTGTTGTTGTTCGCGGGCAATGCCAAAGTCTGTCAGTTTGGCATTGCCGTTGCGACTTACAAGGATGTTTTCGGGCTTTAGGTCTCGGTGCAGGATTCCCGAGGCGTGGGCGCACGCAAGGCCAGCCATGATCTGGTACAGCCACTGCAGCCTTTGCGCCATAGAGGTGGCCTCTTCGCGCAGCTTGCGCGCCAGATCTACCCCATCTATGTATTCCATGATCAGTGAGCCGCCGTTCTCTTCCGTCACGTAATCGTATACCTGAACGATGCAGGGGTGATTAAGCTTGGCAAGGAACTTAGCTTCTCGCTGAAACCGGTGCAGTGCTTTGGCGTTGTCTTCATCGCCACGCAGCTGTTTAATCGCCACAGGGCGGTCTAACTGTTCATCCTGTGCCAGAAACACCTGTCCCATTCCACCTTGACCGATACGCTTAATGACACGGTAGCGGTCGGCGACCAAAGAATCGGTATGTAGGCTGGGATCAATCATGCAGTGGTATTCGTTAAGGAGCGCTGCTGCCTCAGGGCAGTTGTTGTTCTACTTTACCACCTTTGTGAATAGAAAATCTGCTGCAGCCCAGACGCATGCTAGTGCCTCGGCGTTCAACAAACTTGTCGTGGTTGAGGTGGGGGATGGCTTTGGTTAACTGCTGGCGGGCCCGGTAGACCTGTATGTTGAGATGGTTGGGCTCAAGTCCTAATTCATGCACCAGTAAATCGTTGCTGACCCAGCCCTGATCGTCTTCGCTTAAGCCGTTGCGGGCGTCATCAGCACGATGCCTGGCGAGCTGCAGAAGTAGATAGTTATGGACGCGAATGCCCAGATTGTACCGCTCCCCCTCACTAACGATTAACAGGCCTGTGCTCTCTTCATCTAAGCTGACTTCGAAACGTATGTCGGCGTCTGATATGCAGGCTTGGCTGGGTCTCTCCATTGTCGGTGCGCAGGCACTGGCACAAAATAATTGCCAGCGCCCGGTAGTGCCTTCAAGAATATCGTTGTGCCTTAATGGCAGTGGTGGGGCGCTGTTATCAGCCACAGATTGGGCTAACCACTGGCCGCTGTTGGGCTCTTGATAGAGATACCATTCAGGTGTTTCTTCGTCGGGAATGAGGTTGGCCGCTTGCAGCTCGATCACCGCGGAGTTGTTGTCCTGAGAAGCGATGGGTAACAGGACATCACGGGGAGGGGTGAGGTCCTGCACTTCTAAGCTAACTCCCTCTTCACCGGCTAATTGAATGCGGTCACCGAGTTTCAGGGGGTAATAGACGCCTTTTTCGAGTTTGCTTCCGTTAATCCAGGTGCCGTTTCGGCTGAGGTCTTTTATCTGCCATACATCACCACTCCACTCGATGCATAGGTGGCGGCGAGAGATGTATGGGTTATGTATAAAAGTATCTACCTTGCCTTCCAGTGCGCCTATTGTGTGGTGCGCAACGACAGGAATTCGCAGTGGCAAATCCGTTCGGTAGAGGTAAGCCATTACCAGGCCCCTAAAGTTAGTCGAGTGATTGAGTTAAGCTTATTGGGTGCGTGGCAAGTCCTTGAGTGTAAAGTGCCTTATCAGATCCTTTAAATGGGCGTGTCTCCAATGGAGTTACAGTCCACGATTGTTTTTGTTGCCAAAAGTCGGAAGTCTAATACAGCAGGGACGCATGCCGCAAATATAAGGCGATTCATACCGCGATCAAGCGCAACTGCGGGGGGCTTTAAAAGCGGCAGGCGGGTGGAACCTAGGAGCTTGAACTTTGAAAATGAGGATGTGCGGACCCCTCGCCAGCCTAATGGCAGGAACTCTGATAAAATGCTCGGCTTAAAATAGCGAGGTAGACACTTGAAAGCTTTAATGTTGCTTGGTTTTTCGTTTGTTGTTCTCAATATCTCAGGGTGCAACGGTAAAAGTGGTGCTAACGACGATAGCTCCGAGGCGGGTGAGCCTATATACATCGCCCCCGACCCCGGATATTTGAAAAATAGTTTATTTGCCGTCAACTTGTCGGGAGGTGTGGCGCATTGGGGGTTGTCGCAACATGCCAGTAATCCCTCCTATTCTTACTCCAGCAATGGCGAAGTATTGAGGCTGGAGCGCACGGGTACGGAACCTTGGGGAAAAGTGTTTCAGCGCTTTCGTGGCGAAGAGGTGCTCCCGCTACTTGGCAAAACCCTTGAGTTTTCTGCGGAAATAAGGGCGGAACTCAACGATGACTATGGCTCAGCCATGGAGCCTCCAAGCTTAATGGCTTGGGCGAAAGGTTTTAGAAAGGGCACGCCTCCTTTACTTGGGAAGTCAACTTTGGTCTCCGAGAAAGCCCTCCTGCCAGAGTTGCCTGGCGAGTATGGGTGGAAGCATTACGCTGTTACTTTTTCGCTTCCACCTGAAACCTCCGTTTCTCAGGTGGAGCTAGAGTTTTCCTTGGTGCTTACCACGGGAGGGGCTTTGGAGATGCGAGGGCCTGCCCTGATCGAAGTAGAGCCCGAAGGCAGTCAATAGAGCCAAGGTTTTAACCTATTAGATTTCATTCATTCGGGTCATGTCGTAACTCATCTGTTTGGCGTGACTCGACTCAATGGCTAACACGTCGCGGGCCAGTTTTTGTGTGCTATTACTCTCGGCCCGCTCGGTAAGATACATAAAGAGATCGACCAGCTCCCGATGCCAGTCTGTGACCAGAGTGGCAACACTATCGATGTCGTATTCTTGCAGGTTTATTTCAGAGGGTTCAAAGGCAGCAATGGGGTGCCGATCCGTATATTCGTAAAACCATGTCTGTAGTGGGCCTAAATCGGAGTCGAGTTTTAATTCCGCTAATGTATCAGCCAGCACTTGCTCTTTGTCGGCTAAGTGCTGCAGTAAAAGCTGATGCCGTTCGTCGTGCTGTTGCGCCTCACTGTGATTGAGTTCTTTTGCCATTTCAGTATGAAATTTCTGAGTGACATTAAGTAAGTCGTTTAGTGTTTTCGGTACCATAGCCATACAATTAACTCCCGTATTTGCTTTCACCGGTAAACGCAACTTTAATGCCAGCTGCTAAGACCACTGTTTTTGCTGTTTATAGAGCAAAACAGGGCATCGATTGTAAGAATTACCGTATTAGCACGAGGTATCGAGGGAAAATTTACATCTGTAGAGGCCCACCTGTGCAATCAGCCGCCTGCACGATGGTGTGTTTTCAAGGCTGTGCTTAATGAGCGAATGAGACTCTCAGATTCTTTAGCCATAGCTACCCATGCTTTTTACGTGATCTCTAGTGCGTATCTCGACCGTTTTTTATTGAGTTAATTTTATTTACCATCGCGTTTGGCCACTTGAGTGGCATAACTATTTACAGGCAGCGTATGCCGACCAACAGCTGAGCGATTTACCGATATGGCAAGCAAGCAAAAAGTAGCTTATGTCTGCAATGAATGTGGTGCCGACTTTACCAAGTGGCAGGGCCAGTGCAGCGAGTGCGGCACGTGGAATTCGGTTGTGGAAATGAAGCTTGGGGCGGTGGCCAAGGGTGGGGCAAGGAATGCTCAGTTCAGTGGTTATGCCGGAAGTGTCGGCTCAAAGGTTCAGACGCTGTCGGATATCAGCCTTGAAGATTTACCTCGGCTTAGTACTGGAGCGGGCGAATTTGATCGGGTGTTAGGCGGTGGTTTGGTGCCCGGGTCGGTCGTGTTGATTGGCGGCCACCCCGGGGCGGGTAAGAGTACGGTTTTACTGCAAACACTGTGTCAGTTGGCTGAACGCATGAGCTGCCTGTACGTTACCGGTGAGGAATCCTTGCAACAGGTGGCCATGCGTGCCAATCGGTTAGGGCTTCCTGCGGATAAGTTACAAATGCTTTCGGAAACGAGTGTGGAGTTAATTGCTCAGGCCGCAGAGCAGTTAAAGCCGAAGATCATGGTAGTGGACTCTATTCAGGTAGTGCATTTAGCCGATATTCAGTCGGCTCCCGGTTCGGTGTCCCAGGTCCGTGAAGCTGCGGCTTACCTCACCCGGTTTGCCAAACAAACCGGGACGGTGGTGATTTTGGTTGGCCATGTAACCAAAGATGGTTCACTGGCGGGGCCGAAAGTGTTGGAGCACATGATTGACTGTTCTATCTTGCTGGAAGGGTCCCACGATTCGCGTTTTCGTACACTGCGTGGCAATAAAAACCGGTTTGGTGCGGTGAATGAGCTGGGCGTATTCGCAATGACCGAGAAAGGCTTGAAAGAAGTCAGCAACCCTTCGGCGATCTTTCTTCAGCGTGGTGAGGACATCGCCTCGGGCTCGGTGGTGATGGTGATGTGGGAGGGCACTCGCCCGCTGTTGGTCGAAATTCAAGCGCTAGTGGATGATTCGCACCTGGGTAATCCCCGGCGAGTTGCGGTGGGTTTGGATCAAAACCGTTTGTCGATGCTGTTGGCTGTTTTACACCGTCATGGCGGCGTTTTAGTGGGCGATCAGGATGTCTTTGTAAATGTCGTAGGGGGGGTGCGGGTGGCCGAAACGAGCGCTGACCTCGCCTTGGTTTTGGCCATTGTCTCCAGTTTTCGAGACCGGCCGTTAGCGCGCGATTTAATGGTTTTCGGAGAGATTGGCTTGTCCGGCGAAATCCGCCCGGTGCCCAGCGGCCAAGAGCGCTTGCGCGAGGCGGCCAAACACGGTTTTAAGCGCGCTATTGTGCCAGTTGGCAATGCACCCAAAGCAATGGAAGGAATAGAAATTGTGGCGGTGAAAAGTCTTGCTGAGGCTTTGGCAGCCATTGAGTAGCGCTGCGCCCCGAGCCGACAGATAATTACCCTACAGGCATCGTCAGATGCTGCTGAGCGGGATTTTACCCCTATCGATTTGTCAGCTTCTGTAAAGAGACTGCTAAATTTTTGAAAAGCGCAATGACGCCCCACTTATAGTGGGGTAGACTTTTAGGGTCGGTGATCTCTGTTCGTACCGGCTGATCTGATTCTGTAGCGGCAGGGCTTGCCTCGCCGTTGAAAAAATAACGACTCTTACAGCGTGCTTAGTAAAATGAATATTTTCTCCCGTCGATTCATGGCATTCGCTGCCATTATTCTGGTTGGCTTGACCGCCGTTGCGTGTGGTGCCAAAAACGAACCGGCCGACCAAGCTTCCGATAATGCTGCTGAAAGTCTCCTTAAACAGGTGTTGATTTTCTCTAAGACCGAAGGCTGGCGCCATGACTCAATTCCCGCCGGTGTCACGGCGGTTAGTGAGTTAGTAAAGAGCAAAGGGTTGACACCTGTAGCGACGGAAGATGCCTCGGTTTTTAACGATGAACAACTGGCGCAGATGGCCGCCATCGTTTTCGTAAATACCACCGGGGATATTCTAACCACGTCTCAACAGGTTGCGATGGAGCGTTATATCCAAGCTGGGGGCGGTTTTGTCGGCATTCACTCGGCCACCGATACCGAGCATCGCAAAGGCAATTGGCACTGGTACCAGCGTTTGGTGGGGGCTGCCTTTAAGTCTCACCCTGGTGATCCATCTAATGTGCAGCAAGCCAAGTTGAAAGTGGTTGATCAGCATCACCCTGCAACCGAGGCATTACCCGCTGAGTTTTATCTGGTCGATGAGTGGTATGACTTCTACGCGCTGTCGGATGCCCGTCACGATTTGCTGGTGGTGGATGAGCGCAGTTATCAAGGTGGGCAGCAGGGCAATTATCACCCTATTGCCTGGTACCATGATTTTGATGGTGGCCGCGCATTTTATACCGGCCTTGGGCATACGGCAGAAGCCTTTGAGAATTCGTTATTTCGTTCACATTTGAGCGGAGGGCTAGACTACGCCTTAGCAGAGCGTAAGCCTTTAGATTACGCTAAAGCCAAGCCAGATTCCCGCCGCTTTAAGCAAAACGTACTCGTTGACAATTTGGTAGAGCCCATCAGCTTCGATATCACCGCTGATTATTCTGGGGTGATGATAGGGCAGCGCCAAGGTAAATTGTTATGGCTTGATGTCGCTTCAAAAGAGTTGCATACCATGGCCGAGTTTGAGGTGTTTGCGCCTAAAAAGAACGTCGAGTTTGGATTAATCGCGGTGGCGTTTGACCCTGATTTTGACAATAACAAAATTATTTACGCTATGTACAACCTGGCGGATGAGTCAGGTAAAGCTGAGCTACTCCAGCGCCTATCACAATTCACAGTGAAGGGTAAAACTCTGGATATGGCCAGCGAAAAAGTGCTGTTAGATATTCCCAACGATAATACCTGCTGCCACACCGGTGGGAATTTGGAGTTCGATCGCCACGGTAATTTGTTTGTGGCTCTCGGGGATAATACAAACCCCTTTGAATCCAATGATTCGGGGCCGATCAATAATACCGCTGAAGGCACTTATCACGATGCCTTGAGAAGCTCGGCTAACAGTCAAGATTTACGTGGAAAAATTTTACGTATCACACCTGATAAAGCGGGCAGCTATACCATTCCTGAGGGGAACCTGTTTGCAGCGGCGGAAGATGGTAGGCCAGAAATTTATGTTATGGGGACAAGAAACCCCTATACCATTGCCATTGATCACAGTACGGACACGCTTTACTACGGCGATGTAGGCCCCGATGGCAAGGCCGATACTGAGGAGTTCGGACCGCGCGGATACGATGAAATTAATAAAGTGACTCAACCCGGGTTCTTTGGTTGGCCGGCGGTACTGGGAAATAATATTCCCTATCGGATGTATGACTATGAAAATAATGAGAGCGGTAAGCTGTTTGACCCTATGGCGGTGGAAAATTACTCGCCTCGCAACACCGGGTTGAACGTTCTGCCTCCCGCACAGCCTGCGTTAATCTGGTACCCCTACGCGCGCTCAGATCGATTTCCTGAGTTGGGGCAAGGGGGGCGTAACGCCCTTGTGGCGGGTATCTACCCTCAAGGTGACGATCTTGCTTACCACGACTACTACCAAGGCAAATTGATTATTGGCGACTTCATGCGCAGCTGGATTAAAGTTGTAAGCTTGGATGAGTTCGACAACGTCACCAAGATCGAGGATTTCGCACCGAGTGTTCAATTTGCTGGCCCTCTGGATATGAAAATCACTCCTGATGGCCGCCTATGGGTGTTGGAGTACGGTACTCAATGGTGGGGCAGCAGTGCCGACACCAAGCTGAGTTTTATTGAGTACGACCCCAACGCTGATTTGCCCACCGCGGAAGAAGAGGCCGCGCTGGCCGCGGTGAATGAGGCAGATTTAGATCACCAGGCCCAACTGATTATTGCGGAGGGGGAAGAAGCCACCAAAAGTACCAGTTGTATTGCTTGTCACAAAGAGTTCGAAGCGTCTGTGGGGCCAAGCTTCTTTCAGATTAAAAGTAAATACAGCGAGCTAGAAGACCCTAAAGCCTATATTGCCAATACCATCGCTGAAGGCAGCAGTGGCCGTTGGGGTGAGCATGTTATGCCTGCGCACAACTTCCTGGATGAAGAAACGCGGAATAAAATTGCGACGTATATTATGTCGGTCAGCCAGAGCACGGACGACTGAGTTTTTCTTGATGGAGGCAAAGGATTGCCTCCATCAAGCCCGCCCTTATTTCGGCTCCAGCAGTTCGTGTAATTCACGTTCAGCGGCTGCCGGATCCCCCAGATTAAGCTCAATTAAACGGCGTAAGTGTTGCACGCTGTCCAGGTCTATTGACTGGCACTCTAACCCCAGTTCTTGATCGGTGTAATGAGCAAGCCTCGTTAGCATGCTCATTGATACCTGATCAGAAAGCTCAACGTTTAATTGAATTGGAACCTGAGTGTCCAGTTGGGGGGGCTTGGGACCACTGATTAAAGCTCCGTTAAGAGAAATATCTCGAAGTTTGGCTTGCCACACTAAAGACGCTTGCGACAACTCGGCGTTTAAATCGAAAGGGATGCGTGAAAAGCGGCGTCTATCGGTATTGGACATGGAAATGCCTTTGCGCAAAAGGGGTCTGATTGTAGTGTAGCTGAACAAGTTAAAGCTCGCCCCCTGTTATAATTCTCAATTTTTGGGATTTCAAGGCTAACGAGTTGCTATGGCGAGTTACAGAATAGGTATTGATCTAGGCGGAACCAAAACGGAAGTCATATTGCTGGGCGAAGGCAGCCGCGAGCTTTTTCGTAAACGCATTCCTACCGTACGGGATAACTATCAACGTACCTTGCAGGATATCGAGGGTTTAGTTTTGGCTGCCGAGAACGCCGCCGAGAGTGGCCCATTGCCGGTGGGTTTGGGGATCCCTGGTACGGTATCGCGCAAAACCGGATTGGTAAAAAACGCCAATTCTACTTGGCTGAATGGTCAGCCTTTGCAAGTGGATTTGTCTGCGAAACTGGGCCGTGATGTAAAGGTGACTAACGACGCGAATTGCCTCGCTGTATCTGAAGCCGCGGATGGCGCCGGAAGTGAAGCCGAGTTTGTTTTCGCCGCTATTTTGGGGACTGGTTGTGGTGGTGGCGTGTGTTATCGCGGCAGGCCTCTTGCGGGTCCCAATGGGGTGGGCGGTGAGTGGGGGCATAACCCGTTGCCATGGACGCACGATGCCCAGTTAAACGCCAGGCCTTGCTACTGTGGTCGTTCAGGTTGCCAAGAGACCTTTTTGTCCGGAACGGGAATCAGCCTAAGCTATCAATTGGCAACAGGAAGGTCACTAAAAGCTGCTGAGATTGTTGATTTGTGGCGGCAAAAAGACGCTACAGCTACGGAAGTGATGCAGGCGTATATGGATCAATTGGCGCGCTCTTTGGCGGCCGTGATCAACATCATGGACCCTGATGTGATTGTGCTCGGCGGAGGGGCTTCAAACATCAGTGAAATTTATGAGCAGGTTCCCAAAATCCTGCCAGGGTACGTGTTTGGTGGAGAGTGCGACACGCCTATACGACAGGCCGTACACGGTGATTCCAGTGGGGTAAGAGGGGCGGCATGGTTGAACCCGTTTTAGGCGCAGCACCTGCTGTGATCACCACCCAATTGTTTGGGGGCGCTCTTTAACGTCAAAAAAACCGCCGCATCGTTGAGGCGAATGCAGCGGTGAAGAAGCGGCGGCGCGTTGTGGAAGCGGTGCGACGCCGCGTGCGCCGTTGTGGTGATGAGTGGTGGTCATCCGGCGCGTGGTGAAAGGTGTGTTTTACTGGTTGGCGGCCAGTGGCGTTACGCTGGAGTCTTCATCTACCTCTAGTAAAGCCTCGGGCTTGCCTTTACAGGCCTTGGCCAGCTTGTCGCTATTGCGCGCCAGTAGCAGGCCAATGGCTTCGCTGTGCTCTTCGCTGATTCCTTTAACGGAATTCTCAATCAGGTCGGTAATATTGGCTGCCAGCTCCAACATTTTGTCGTGAGCTTCGGCGGCTTTTTTATCATCAAACATCTTTCCATCCCGGTCACATTTCCAGACGGCGACTACTGCCATGGTTAACCTCCATTGCGATACTGTTTGGATATACAGTATCGGGCGCGGGTTAAGCTGTCAAGCAAAAAAGAAGGGCAGGGTGAGCCCGAGGCTTGCCAGCACCAGTGCCAGCTGCAGCCAGCGGCTGTGGCCGATCAGTCGCCAGGCGGCGCGGGGGTTGGGGCCTGTGCGGCGACTGCCCAGGCGCAGGGCGCACAGCCATACGCCGCTACCCGAGAGAATGGTCATGGCCAGGCCCCAGATAAACCAGATGATCTTGCTGGGATACCCGGCAAAGGTGCCAAAGTGGAGTGGGTCGGCGGCTTCGGCAATACGCTGGTGAACGCTTAACTGCTCGCCTTTAACCTGGCCGATAAGGGTTTGGGTATTGGCATCAACAGCGATGGTGTTGGCGCGATCGCGTACCAATATCGCCGTATCCTCGCCCTGTAGTAGCAGGGGTTTATCTTCTAGTACCAGAATACGTTTGAGCTCAAAGCCTGGGTTCTGAGCCAGGGCTTGATGGATGGCCGGAGTCAGTCTGGCGGCGTCTTGTGGTTGAGCTCGGACCCCTGCCTCGGGTAAAAGGCTGGTTGCAGAAGGGGCCGAACCGCCCCAGCGTTCCACTAAGTACCACAGGCCGGTAATGGCTATCAGGCCGATAAACGGCAGACTCCAGATGCCCAGCCAGCGGTGCAGGTCGCCCCACCAGCGTCTGGGGGGATCGCCACTGGTAGGCGTTTTGGCAAAGCCGCGCCACCACTTTTTATAAATAAAAAATGCCGAGATGAAGGATACAAGCAAAGGAATGCTGAGCAGCCCGACGATGGTAAGCCCCCATTTTAGCGGCAGCATTAAGTGCCGGTGGGTCTGGCGCAAGAACCGGTGGGCGTTAAACCAGGGGGCGGTGCCGGTTACCTCGGCGGTGTAGGGGTTGATGTAAATCCGCTGCAGCTCGCCGGACCCGTCGCGGGCAATGGCTTCGGCGGCCATAAAACTCGGCAGGCCCAGGTTAAGGGAGCTGATGGTCCAGTCGGGATTGGCGGCGTGGGCGACGGCCAGCAGCTCGCCGGCCGGGCGCTCTTTGCCATCCGCAGGTGCCTCTACCCGTAATTCGGGGGTGAGCAGCCAGTCGATTTCATAGGCAAACACCGCCAGGGTGCCGGTGAGCGAGATAAAAAACAGCAACAGACTGAATTTTATGCCCGCACAACTGTGCAGACTAAACCACTGTTTGCGGTTTATCCGCCAAGCCACTTGGGGTTAAAACTCGCGGCTAATGGTGGCAACCACACGGCGCGGTTCACCGGGAAAGTGGCCGGTGCGGGTAAGAAAGCCGCTTTCGGCATACTCTTCATCAAACAAGTTGCTCACATTCAGCTGCAGCTTCCACTGGTCAAAAGTACTTTGCCAGCTGGCGTCGAACACGGTGTAGGGCTTCACGTAATCGCCATTGATGCCGATCTGATCATCTTTGTAATCAACCCCAAAGGCGAATGCCGAGTTAATGGCTGGGAAGTCATAGCGCGTCCACAGCCCCAGCAGGTTGCGCGGGGTATTGGCAAACTGATCGCCAGTGGCGTTGGTGATGCCGGTGGTGGCTTCGAGTACCTTGGTGTCGTTGAAGGCGTAGTTTAAGGTCATGGTCCAGTGGCGCATTAGGTCAGCGCTTAAATCCATTTCCACCCCGCGGCTGCGTACCTTACCCACGGCAATCAAGTCGTCCACGCCGTCGCCGCCTACATCGCCCGCCGGGTCGGCTTGCACGACATTGGCTTTTTCAATTTCGTAGGCGGCGATGTTTAGCTGCGCGCGGCCCGACCACAGAGTTAACTTACTGCCGATTTCAAAGCTAACGCTCTCTTCCGGATCAAATGGGCCGCCTTTTTCTTCGTCCTGGCTGGAGACGCTTTGCGGTTCAAAGCCCTCGCTGTAGCTGGCGTAAAAGTTCAGGTTGTCGGTTAAGTGGTAAACCGTACCCAGGCGGTAGGTGAGGGCGGTGTCGCTGTCTTCAGCGGTGCCGCTGGTGCTTTCAAAGTCGTTAAAGCGCAGGCTAACCAGCACATCCCAGGCGTCGGAGAGCCCGATTAAGTCCTGCACATACAGGCCCGACTGGGTCAGTCCGGTGTGGGAATCACTCTCCCAGTCGCGATCATCCAGGCCGTACTGGGCGCGGGAGGTCTGGCCGTACACTGGGTCGTAAAGGCTGAGTGGCGGGACAACGCCGCCGGATTCGATCGGGCTGCCGCGCTTGGCTTTAAAATCGCTGTCCAGGTCGTAAATATCAAAACCTGTCAGCAGCTGATGGCTGACGCCGCCGGTATTAAATTCGTAGATTAAATTGGCGTAGGCGCTGGTGCCTTCGCTGTTGCGCACCTGGTCGCGAAACTGGCGCGCCATCATATCGTTTACGCCATCGTCATTGGAATCGTAAAGCCCGCGCGGTTCGTGATAGTTTTGCAGCTCTTGGTTTTCGTAGTAGCGAACGGCGGCATCCAGTTTGACGCTGTCGTTAAACGCGTGTTGTAGGCGCGAGTAAAATACATCGGCGCTCAGGCTGAGAAAATCGGTGGGTTCGTTGTGGTTCCAGCTGGGGTCCACCAGAAACTCGCCGTCCTCATCCACCGGCACACCGCGCAAACGGTTAGCGCCCAGTGTTTGATCCACAAACGAATATTTCACTAGTACGCTGGTGTCGACGCCCGGCTGCCAAACAAAGCCTAAGTCGCCCTGGTCGTTATCGTTGGTGGTGTGCTCGCGAAAGGGCTCTTCGGTTTCTTTTAGCATGGCCACCCGGTAGCCAAAATCGCTGTCGCCAAAGCCGCCGGTGGCCTGCACGTTTACCCCGGTTAAATCGTAGTCGCCCACCACAATCTGGGCGCGACCGTATTGCTCCAGGCTGGCCTGGCTGGTGGCGTAGTTAATCAGCCCGCCCGGTGCGCCGGCACCGTAGATGGCGCCGCTGGGGCCTTTAAGTACTTCCAGGCGGTCCACCCCGAAGGTGCGCGGTACGGTAAAACCCGCGTAGGGGTCGCCGCGCAGGCCGTCGTATAACACCTCATCCTGGCGAAAGCCGCGAAAGGTAATGCCCGAGTAACTGAATACGCTCACGCCACTGATATCGCGATACAAATCCCGCGCATCCCGCGCGCCCTGGTCTTCGATCAATTCGGCGTTAATCACCTGCACTGAGGCAGGTACTCGCGACAAATCGGCATCGATACGGGTGGATACCGAGGAGTCATTGGCCCGGTACAGAGATTGGGCCCGGCCGGTGACGACCAGGGTTTCCACTTTTTCGGTACTGTCGATTTCCGTGTTCACGGCGTAGGTCAAGGGGGAGGCCAGAATAACGGCGAGTACCAAAGGAGATCTGCGGGGCATAGTGAGGGTCCGGTTGTATTGATAAATTCGCGCAAATGATAAATATTATCAAGTGCGTTTTCAATGGTCTGCTGTTCAAGGGCGTGGGTGGTGTGGATAATGTCGCTCTCGTCGAAGGCTTTGGAACAGAATGTGAGTCAATCCAATACCCCTAAACCCCCCCTCAAGCCTGGGCTACTGAAATCCAGCAGCAAGGTGGGCGCTATGACCATGAGCTCGCGGGTGCTGGGGCTGGTGCGCGATGTGGTGTTTGCCCACACCATTGGCGCCGGCGGCGGGGCCGATGCTTTCTTTGTGGCCTTTAAAATCCCCAATTTTATGCGTCGGTTGTTTGCCGAGGGCGCTTTTGCTCAGGCGTTTGTACCTGTGTTGTCTGAATACCGGCAAAACGGTTCTCATGCTGCGGTAAAAGCTCTGGTAGATCGTGTGGCCGGTGGCTTGGGGTTTGTCTTAATGGTCGTGACGGCCCTCGCGGTGTTGGGTGCGCCCTTTGTGGCAACCCTATTTGCGCCGGGTTTTCGCACAGATCCAGAGCAGTTTGCTTTGGCCGCTGAGATGATCCGAATTACTTTCCCTTACTTAATGCTTATATCGCTAACCGGTTTGGTAGGGGCGATTCTTAATAGCTATGACCGCTTTGCGGTACCCGCTTTTACCCCGGTGTTATTGAACATTGTGCTCATCGTAGCTGCACTGGTGGTGGCACCGTTGTTTGATCCTCCTGCTCTGGGTTTGGCGTGGGGTGTGCTGGCTGCTGGAGTTGTACAGTTTTTGTTTCAACTGCCATTTTTAAAGCCATTGCACCTGCTGCCTGCGCCTAAAGTGGATTGGCGCGACCCTGGGGTAAAGCGTATTTTGACCTTGATGGTGCCCGCGTTGTTTGGCGTGTCCGTCAGTCAGATTAACCTGCTGCTGGATACGGTTATTGCCTCGTTGCTGCCCGACGGCAGTATCTCTTGGCTTTACTACTCAGAGCGTCTGGCTGATTTGCCTTTGGGGGTGTTTGCAGTCGCTATCGCTACAGTGATCTTGCCTAATTTGTCGCGCCAGCATGCGGGTAAAGACCCCGCCAGTTTTGCCAGTACGCTGGATTGGGCAATTCGCCTAGTATTTTTGATTGCTTTGCCCGCTGTGGTGGCTCTACTGATTCTGGCGCAGCCGATACTGACTACCCTGTTTCAATACGGTGCTACTACGGCCTCTGATACCGCTATGGCTACCCTGAGCTTGCGCGCCTACGCATTAGGGTTGCTGGCTTTTATGCTGATTAAGGTCTTGGCTCCCGGTTTTTACGCCCGTCAGGATATGAAAACACCTGTGCGAATTGGCATTATCGCCATGGCCACCAACATGGTATTAAACCTACTTTTCGTTGTGCCACTGCACTTTTATTACGGTATAGGTCATGTGGGGTTGGCCTTGGCGACGGCGATCTCTGCGTACATCAATTCGGCTTTGCTTTACCGCGGGTTGCGTCGCCAGCAGATTTTCTGGCGCCAGCGGGGCTGGGGGCGTTTTGCTGTTCAGCTGGTGCTGGCTAATATGGCGATGGGTGTCTTGTTGTTCGCTGCACTCGTGCTTTGGCCCAACTGGGTGGAGTGGGGGGCTTTTGCCAGAGTGTGGCGACTCGCGGTGATATGCGTAGCGGGTGCCGTGGTTTACGCCGCTGTGCTTGTGATATTCGGATTGCGCCCGAGACATCTGAAGCATCCGAGCGCCTGACCTCGCGCTGCGGGAAAACTTCGCTTGTTTGATGGGCTTTGCGGTTAGCATGGAGTCGTGCAAAGGTACCCCCGCACCCCGCGGGTGCTGTATACTCGCGCGTTCGGTTTTTCACCCTCAACAGGCCCTAACGTGCAACTTATTCGCGGTTTACACAATCTGCGCGCGGAACATCGCGGTTCTGTTGCCACTATTGGTACTTTTGATGGGGTGCACCTAGGGCATCAGGCGATTTTGCGCCAGTTGGCAGAGGCCGCTCGACAGCATCAGCTTCCCTCTGTGGTGATTTTATTCGAGCCCCAGCCCCATGAGTATTTTGCCCGCGAAAAAGCGCCCGCACGGTTGATGCGTTTGCGTGAAAAGCTAATAGCGTTGCAGCAGGCCGGGGTTGAGCGTGTACTTTGCTTGCGGTTTAACGAAGCGTTGCGCCGCTTAAGTGCTAACGAATTTATTGATGTTGTGTTGCTAAACGGCTTAGGCATCAAACACTTAGTGGTTGGAGATGATTTTCGTTTTGGCTGCGACCGCAGCGGCGACTACACCTTGTTGGAGCGTGTGGGCGAGCGGCAGGGTTTTAGCGTCACCGATACCTTAACCCTGACCATTGAGGGCGAGCGTATCAGCAGTACGCGCATTCGTGAACTTTTGGCTGCGGGGGACTTTACCCGCGCCGAGGCTTTTCTGGGGCGACCTTTTGCCATTACCGGACGGGTGGGTCACGGCAAAAAACTGGGGCGCCAGATTGGTGTGCCCACCGCCAATTTACGCTTAAAGCGCTTTCGCTCGCCGCTATCGGGGGTGTTTGTGATTAGCGCGCAACTGCAAGGTGAAACTTTCCACGGGGTCGCCAATGTGGGGGTAAAGCCCACGGTGGCGGGTGATATCGAACCTCTGCTGGAAGTTCACCTGTTCGCTTTTGACCGCACTATTTACGGCGAGGCACTGGCCATCCAGTTTCACGCCAAACTCAGAGATGAGCAAAAATTTGCATCGTTGGATGCCTTAAAAGCACAATTGCAACAGGATATTCGCCGGGGGCGCGGTTTTTTCGCGGCCTTAACACAGATCGGGTAACAGACAACGACCATGAGTGACTACAAAGCAACCTTGAATTTGCCCCACACGCCCTTTGCCATGAAGGCAAACCTGGCGCAGCGCGAACCCCAGATGCTTAAAGCCTGGGACAAAGCGGGCCTGTATCAGGCGATTCGCGAATCCCGCAAAGGGCGCGAGTCGTACATTCTGCACGATGGACCTCCCTACGCGAACGGCGACATTCATATTGGTCACGCGGTCAATAAAATCCTTAAAGACATTATTATCAAAAGCAAAACCTTGAGTGGTTTTGATGCACCCTATGTGCCCGGCTGGGACTGTCATGGCCTGCCTATTGAGCACAATGTCGAGAAAAAGCACGGTAAGGCTGGTGTAAAACTGGACGTGAAAGCGTTCCGTGAAAAGTGCCGCGCCTACGCTGCGCGCCAGGTTGAAGGGCAAAAGAAAGACTTTGTTCGTTTGGGCGTATTGGGTGAGTGGGATAACCCCTACCTGACCATGGACTACAAGTTCGAGGCCGATATTATCCGCGCCCTGGGCAAGATCGTTGAAAACGGCCACTTGCAGCGCGGCTTTAAGCCAGTGTACTGGTCGGTGGTGGGCGGCTCGGCACTGGCCGAGGCAGAGGTAGAGTATCAGGACAAAACCTCGTTCAGCATCGACGTTAAATTTGCGTTTGTGGACCAGAGCGCCGCCAGCGCGGCCTTTAGTGAATTGGCAGGCCAAGGCGACTTAGAAGTGGTTATCTGGACCACCACCCCCTGGACATTACCCGCCAACCAAGCGGTTAGCCTAAATGCCGAGCTGGATTACGTGGCAGTGCAAGTGGGTGATAAGCGCTTGGTGGTAGCTGAGGGGCTGCTGGAGTCGGTGATGAACCGCGCAGGCGTTGAAGATTATCAAATCGTCGGCAAAACCTCCGGCGCCAAGCTTGAGCACTTAGTGCTGCAGCATCCATTTTACGATCGTCGGGTGCCCGTCATCTTGGGTGAACACGTCACTTTGGATGCCGGTACTGGCTGCGTACACACCGCACCGGATCACGGCGCGGACGACTTTTCCGTAGGGCAGAAATACGGCATAGGGACGCTGAACTACATCGATGATAACGGTGTTTACCGCGACTTTGTGGAAGGCTTTGCGGGCGACCATGTGTACAAGGTGGATGAAAAAGTCATCGACCTGCTCACCGAAAAAGGCGCACTGTTTAATGCCGGTAAGTTGACTCACAGTTTCCCGCACTGCTGGCGCACCAAAACCCCGCTGATTTTCCGCGCTACGCCCCAGTGGTTTGTGAGCATGAACAAGAACGATCTGCGCGGCGAAGTGGCTAAATCCGTTGAGAATGTGCAGTGGGTGCCCAACTGGGGCCGCGCGCGCATCGACTCAATGTTAGAGTCCAGTCCCGATTGGTGTATCTCACGACAGCGCACCTGGGGCGTGCCCATCGCTTTGTTTGTGCATAAGCAAAGTGGCGAGCTGCACCCGCGCACTGCGGAATTAATTGAGCAGGTAGCCAAAGCCGTCGAGAAAGACGGTATGGATGCCTGGTACGAGCTGGACGCCGCGCCTTTATTAGGTGGCGATGCCGACGACTACGAAAAAGTCACCGATACTTTGGACGTATGGTTCGATTCTGGCGTAACCCACCATGCGGTACTGCGTCAGCGTGAGGGTTTGCGCTACCCGGCCGACTTGTATTTGGAGGGCTCGGATCAGCATCGCGGCTGGTTCCAGTCATCGCTCAAAACCGCCATGGCCATCAATGGCACAGCACCCTACAAAACCGTGCTGACTCACGGTTTTACCGTGGATGCCGACGGCCGCAAAATGTCCAAGTCCATTGGTAATACCGTATCGCCGCAAAAGGTGATGAACGATCTGGGCGCCGATGTATTGCGCCTGTGGGTGGCGGCCACCGACTTCAGCTCGGAAATGAGCGTGTCGGATGAAATTTTAAAGCGCACCGCGGATTCCTATCGCCGTATTCGCAACACGGCGCGTTTTATGCTGGCTAACCTCAACGGTTTTGATCCGGCCACCGACCTGGTGGAGGCGAATAACATGATCGCCCTGGATCGTTGGATTGTGCGTCGCGCCGCCGTCTTGCAGCAAGAGTTGATCAACGCGTACGACAGTTTTAGCCTGCATCAGATATATCAAAAGCTGCATAACTTCTGTGTGGTTGAGTTGGGTGGCTTTTATCTGGATATCATTAAAGATCGCCAGTACACCACCAAAGCCGATTCATTGCCGCGTCGCTCAGCGCAGACCGCGCTTTACCATTTAAGCGAAGCGTTTGTACGCTGGATTGCGCCGATTTTGAGTTTCACTGCCGATGAAATGTGGCAGCAAATTCCGGGTGAGCGCAAAGGTTTTGTCTTTACCGCCGAGTGGTATGAGCTGCCAAGCGTGGCCGACGACGAGCTGGGCGATGCCTTTTGGGAGCAAATTGCCGAGGTAAAAACCGCCGTCAACCGTGTGATGGAAGCCAAGCGGGGCGAGGGAGCCATCGGCGGCTCATTGACCGCTGAGCTTACGTTGTACTGCGACGCTGAGTTGAAAGCGGCGCTGGAGAAGGTCGCCGATGAGCTGCGCTTTATTTTAATCAGCTCTACCGCCGCTATCGCTAATATTAACGGCGCCCCGGCTGAGGCTGTGGCCACCGATGTTGAAGGGTTAAAAGTGGGTGTCAGTAAATCAGAGCAACCCAAGTGCGAACGTTGCTGGCATCATCGTGCTGATGTGGGCGCGGTAGAAGCTCATCCTGATATCTGCAAGCGTTGTGTAGATAACATTGATGGCGCAGGAGAAGAGCGTCGTTATGCTTAAGCGATTCGCACACCCCTGGGGGTGGTTTGTGCTGGCGGCGGTGGTGATTGGTTTAGACCAATGGAGTAAGGCTGCCGCAACAGCCGCTTTGCAATACGGTCGCCCGGTCGAAGTGACTTGGTTTTTTGATTTAACCTTGCTACATAATCACGGTGCAGCGTTCAGTTTTTTAAGTGACGCCGGCGGTTGGCAGCGTTGGTTTTTTACCGCTATCGCTCTATTTATGAGTGTGGCGATTACTGTATGGCTACTGCGCATTGCCCGAGAGCGCTGGCTTGAGGCCGCCGCACTGGGTTTTGTTTTGGGCGGCGCGGTTGGAAATTTAATCGACCGTCTGCGCTTTGGTTACGTGGTGGATTTTATTTCGGTGCATTACAACAACAGTTATTTTCCCGCGTTTAACCTGGCAGATTCGGCTATTTGTTTTGGGGCATTTTTAATGATTGTGTATATGCTCTTTTTTCAGGATGACAAAGCAGAAAAATCCGGGGAGCAAAACAATGCGTGAGTTAGCGATTGGACCAGGCACCAAGGTGACCCTGCACTTTTCGTTGTCTCTGCCCGACGGCGAGATGGTGGACTCTAACTTTGAGGGCTCACCCGCGACTTTCACCGTGGGTGACGGCCAAATGTTAAAAGGGTTTGAAGAGGCGCTTTACGGTTTGTGTGAAGGCGCACGCGAAGAGTTTGTGATCCCGCCGGAGGCTGGCTTTGGCGCCCACAACCCCAGCAATTTGCAAACCATTAGCCGCTCGGAGTTTGATCCTTCCCTGCAGCTTAGCGAAGGATTAATGCTGTCGTTCGCCGATGCGCAGAACACAGAGCTGCCCGGCGTTGTCGTAGACTTTAACGACGAAGAGGTTACTGTAGATTTTAACCACCCGCTGGCGGGCCGCGATATTGTTTTTAAAGTGGCAATCTTGGAAATCGAGCCGGCGCAGGTACATTAATGCAACAGGCGTCGGATGCTTGACGCAGTGTTGTAAATCTCATCAGGGCTATTTATGCAAATCAAACTCGCAAATCCCCGTGGCTTTTGCGCCGGTGTAGACCGAGCCATCGACATCGTCAATCGCGCGCTGGATGTGTTCGGCTCGCCGATTTATGTGCGCCATGAGGTGGTGCATAACCGCTATGTGGTAGACGGTTTGCGCGAGCGCGGCGCGGTGTTTGTGGAAGAGCTGCACGAAGTCCCCGATGACGTTATTGTGATTTTCAGCGCGCATGGCGTTTCACAAGCGGTGCGTAACGAGGCCGATGCGCGCAAGCTAAAAGTCTTTGATGCCACCTGCCCACTGGTGACCAAAGTGCACATGGAAGTGACGCGCTATTCCCGCGAAGGGCGTGAGTGCATTTTGATTGGTCACGAGGGTCATCCGGAAGTTGAAGGCACCATGGGCCAGTACGACGACAGTAATGGCGGTTGTATTTATCTGGTTGAAGATGAAGACGATGTTGCGGCGCTTGAAGTGAAAGACGCTACTAAGCTGGCGTATGTCACCCAGACGACTTTGTCGATGGATGACACGGCCAAAATCATCGAGGCGCTGCGGGCCAAGTTCCCACTGATTGAAGGCCCGCGCAAAGACGATATCTGCTACGCCACCACCAACCGCCAGGACGCTGTGCGTCAACTGGCTTTAGAGAGTGACTTGGTGCTGGTGGTTGGCTCCCCCAATAGCTCGAACTCCAACCGCCTGCGAGAGCTGGCCGAACGCTGCGGCGCCGAGGCTTATTTAATCGATTGCCCTGAGCAAATTGAAGACGCCTGGCTCGATGGTAAAAAGCAGGTGGGCATTACCGCTGGCGCGTCGGCGCCCGAGGCGTTGGTGCAGCAGGTAATTCAGCATCTGGTCAGTAAAGGCGCTGAAGGTTCGCAAGAGGTGGACGGCATACCGGAAAATATTCGTTTTTCGTTACCCAAAGAATTACGTTGAGGAAGCGCATTCCTCTTGGCTTAAGGATTCCCTGCGAAACCTACCGCCCCGCGACAGCACCAGTGCATAACCCGGCCCCTCATCGTCAGGGCATATTGTAATGGTTCCAGCCTGAAAAGCGCCTTCTTCTTTGCCGCTGGCCCAGCGGCTTTCTCCTGTCCCTAAGTAAGAGATGTAGTCCTGCAGCGGACGATTGCCGTTCACCTGAATCGATTCGTGTAGCTCGCTGTGGCTAAGCAACAGTTGCTCGCCATCATCCAGCAGGCCATTGTGATTCTCGTCGTAAAAAATCTGCCAGCCATCGTTCCAGGTGGGGTTGGCGATCATTGTCACCCGCCTGTTAGCTTTGACTGCGTATGAACGTGCAGCTTGGGTTGCGTCGAAAAACGCCCACGCTGTGGACTCGGTGCGTAAATCGCGTATTAAGCGTTCAAAGGCAGGGACGGCTATAGCTAGCAGTACCGCAGTTATGGTCAGTGTGGCCATTAACTCAATCAGGGTAAATCCGTGAGGCTTCATGGCTGCATCCTTGTTTTATGAGTGGCGCGTCCGTTTATTCTTCCGTGATGACCGCATATCACCGGCTAGCAGTAAAAGCCCCAGCGCTGTGATAGTTTGAAAAATATAGTAAGTGAAAATAGCCACGTCAAACGCATGGCAACCTACAACAAAAGGGAGTATGGCTCGTTGAAAATCATTAATCCCCGAGGGCAACAGGGTTTTACCCTGATTGAGCTAATGATCACATTGGTCGTAGCGGCTATCCTGATCGCTATTGCTGCCCCCAATTTTACCAATTTGATTCTCAATAACCGTTCTGATGGGTTAGGCGAAGAACTTGCTGCTGCGCTCCAAGGAACCAAGGCCGAGGCGGTCAAGCGCGGCCGCCGGGTCAGTTTATGCGCAAGCAATAATGCCGGCACAGCGTGCGCCGCAGACTGGACCAACGGTTGGTTAATATTTGTAGACGATGCCGTATCAGACGCCGCTGCAACACCTGTGGTTGCAGATGTGCTGCGCCATATCAACGATGTACACGATGATGCGGTTATTACCGCAACCAACAACGGAGCCAATGTGGGTTTTGTGCGTTACACCAGCACAGGACAGTTAGCGCGTATTAACGGCCCTGCCAATACGGCACCTGTAATTTTCAATGTCCGGGTTGATGGTTGTGTGGGTGAAAGGCAGCGTGAAATCACAATTGGTGTGGCGGGAATGATGGATGTAGATAAAGTGGAGTGTCCGTAATGACGACAAGTGAATTTTACAGAGGGCGCGAAACCGGTGTTGGCTTGATCGAAGTACTGGTTACTGTGCTGGTCTTGTCCACCGCTCTGATGGCCCTGGCCGCCCTGCAAACTCGTTCCTTGCAGTACAACAGTAGTGCTTATCTGCGCTCTCAAGCGAATATTATTGCCTACGATATTCTTGAGCAAATGCGCGCCTCATCTACGGCCGATTCCGTAGTCAAGGGCGGTGCCGTAGTCGAACCTGATGTTGAAGCACTGGCTGCGCAATTGCCAGGCGGTGAAGGGGAGGTGGAGTGTGCTGCACGAGTTTGTACCGTTCGATTGGTTTGGAGTGAGCCCACGGCCAACCAGGCGGGCGATGACATTGAGAAAACCACATTCGAGTATGTTTCAAGGATTTAATAAATGAATAGGAATAAGCAAACAGGCTTGTCACTGGTCGAACTCATGATCGCCATCACCATTGGCCTGGTGCTGATGACGGGTGTAGTGCAAATGTTCATTTCCAGTAAATCCGTGTTTACTACGCAGCAAGGGTTATCTCGTTTGCAGGAGACTGGTCGCTTAGCGGTTGAGTTTATCAGCCGGGATTTACGCCAGTCGGGATTCTTAGGTTGCATGTACCCCACCGCTTGGAATATTGACTCTACATTAAACCCAGGACATACCTTTAGCCCCGGGTTCGATTTTAATCAGTCAATGAATGTTTATGCTCATGATGCAGTACCGGGAAATATTCCTCTTGCTCCTAATCCCGTTGAAGATACCCCCGTGCTGGTACTTTATGCCGCCAGCGGCGATTCCGCAAATGTGAGCCGGACTAATACTGCCAATACCGTTTTTGTGAATTTAACTTCTGGTGCTGGGACGGTTTGCCCCAGCGGAATTTGTGCGAACGACATCGTTGTTATTTCTGATTGCGATAAAGCCAAAATCTTTCAGGTTACTGCTGTTAATGAGAGTGGGGCTGAGGTCGCGCTTAGACATGACGCGGGTGCTGCCCCTGGTAATAGTCGACCTATCTGGGGTGGAGACCCTAATAATTTGACAGAAACTTTCGAAAAAGAGTCGGATGCCGAGGTGTTTAAGTTAAATCGTGTTGCGTATTACATCGGCGAAGATGCTGATGGCAACCCCGGTTTGTATCAACAAACGAACCTAGACCCGTCTTTCGAGTTGCTGCGTGGCGTTGAAAATCTCAATATTTTGATTGGCTTAGACACTAATGGAGACAGGGCGGCAGATGATTACGTTGCTCCAGCCCCAGCTCTGAATTGGGAAAATGCGGTGGCTGCTCGTATTGAAGTGCTGGTTCAGACACCTGACGACAACGCCACAAATGAAGAACAAACCTATGAGTTTGCGGGTAACGAAGTAACAGCAGACGATAATCGGATTCGCCAGGTGTTTACCACGACGGTAGGCATCAGAAGTCGACTGCCTTAGGAGTTGTGACATGAAACATCTTGAACTTTATACGGCTCAACGGGGCGCGACGTTAATTGTTGGCCTCATTATGGTACTAGTGATGAGTGTCATTGGTTTGTCCGCTATCAGGGGCAGCGGCCTTCAAGAGCAAATGGCCGGTAATATGCGTGACCGGCAATTAGCGTTCCAAGCCTCTGAAGCTGCCCTGCGCGAGGCGGAAACTGAACTTGAAGTGCCTGTGCCACCTATTGGCAATCCGGGGTTTGAAGAGTCGCTAAACTTATCCAGTACAGCTTATTGGTTGGATTTTGAGTCGAATTGGGCGGCTATGGCTACAAGCTACTCGGAAGCTTTACCTCATATCAAAGAGCGCCCCAGCTTTTTAGTTGAAGAAATTAAATTTTATTCCAGCGGCTTAGATGGCAGCTCGGTAGACTTGGCGAGCTTACTGGCCAAGGGTATGGAAACACGCTACAGAGTCACTACCCGATCTACTGGTGGCTCAACCGATGCCAATGTCATTCTTCAGTCCACTTACCGAAACTAATTATCAGCGCTTATATAAGCAATATGGAGTCTTGTCATGAACACGGCAAAATGGATCACTAAATTAAACCGAATTGTTACAGCGGGTTTTGTAGGGTTGCTGTCTTTAGGAACTGTCCATTCGGTGCACGCTATTAACCTGCACCAATCCCCGTTGTTTTTGGCACAGCCTGTATTGCCAATTATGATGCTGAACTTGTCTGTGGATCATCAGCTCTTTTTTAAAGCTTATGATGATTACTCAGACTTGGATGGCGATAAGGAAGGCGGGGATCCGGAGGCTGAAATCACCTACGAGGATAGCGTCGATTATTACGGATACTTTGATAGCGAGAAGTGTTACACGCACACAGGCAGCTACTTTCAAGAATCGAGTAATGGCTCTGGCACTAACAATCATTATTGCGGCGGAGCAAGTGAATGGAGTGGTAACTTTCTGAATTGGGCCACCATGACTCGAATGGATGCCGTAAGAAAAATTCTTTACGGCGGTAAACGCGCCACCGATGATCCCAATACAACCATTCTTGAACGTGCATTTTTGCCGCAAGATGCACACTCGTTTGCTAAATACTACAACGGCTCGGACGTTAAAAAACTGGTTCCTTCTGAATTTGTGGGGAGCGGTTCCGCTGAAGAAAGTGGTATTACCATTTGTAATACCACTAAAGGTACTGGCCAATCCCAAAATGTGTTAACTGATCCGTTAATGCGAATTGTTAAGGGCAATTATTCGCTATGGGCGAGTAATGAACGTTTTCAGTGCCGTTTAAGTGGCGAAACCAGCGGTAGTCAGGGTAAAAACGGAAATAATGCGACGGCCTCTGGTATTAATGCTTACGGCGACTCGCCCAGCGCCTCTAAAGACCTGCCTGTGTTGGTAAAAGTTTGTGAAACGGCCGACTTGGAGAAAGGTTGTAAAGAGTACGAAAGCGGTAGTGTTAAACCTATAGGCTTGTTGCAAGAGTACGGCGAATCTGAGCAAATTAAATTCGGTTTAATGACAGGTTCTTATAAAAATAACAAATCCGGCGGTGTGCTACGTAAGCCCGCCAGTACCATGACCGATGAAATCGATCTTGAAACCGGAGTGTTTAAAACGCCCGCCAGTGGGTACAGTATTATTGGTACCTTAGACGCAATAAGAATTGCGCGCTATAACTTCAGCGACGGACGGTATAACGTCACGGACTCCTGCCCCTGGGGTAGAAATAGCTTTAGTAGCGGGAACTGTACAAACTGGGGCAACCCTCAGTCTGAAATTTATTTGGAGTCTTTGCGCTACTTGGCGGGTAATTTAGGACCAATGTTTAGTGCCAATGATTCGCAAATTGGTGGTGTATTAGCGGACCTAAAAGAAGCCAGTTGGTCTGATCCCCTCGATTCTAATACGTATTGTGCCCCCTTGAGCGTTATGCAGTTCAACGCGTCTACCAGCTCTTACGATCACGATCAAGTAGATGCCGGTTTTGCCAGTATATCGAATGGTGAGAGTTTGTCGGCGCTTCTTACAAAAATTGGTAGCGGCTCAGGGAGTGGGAATGAAGTCATCAATGGTACTTCGCGATATGTGGGTAGTATTGGTGTCAATACAGTTGATGACGGTCTATGTACTGCTAAAACAGTTTCAAGCCTGAATAATGTCACGGGTACTTGCCCGGATGCCCCGCGACTTGAAGGCAGCTATAAAATAGCGGCTTTGGCTTATCATGCCAGGTTAAATGGAATCCGCTCAAATAGGGAAACTGTAAGAACTTTTGGTGTGTCCTTGGCGCCTGCTGTGCCTTTAGTGACGATTCCTGTTCCGGGCAAAGGAACAAACGTTACTATTCAGCCCGCCTGTCAAAACAGCTCGATAGGTGGTAACTGTGCAATTGTTGATTTTAAAATTGTAGAGCAAAATCACGGGGGCTCCGCGAACACAGGCTTGTTCTATGTTAACTGGGAAGACAGCGAGCAAGGTGGTGACTTTGACCAGGATATGTGGGGGGTGCTTGAGTACAAAGTTACCTCATCAAAAATTACAATAACTACGGATACAATTGCTGACAGTACACCCGACAAAATGGGGTTCGGTTACGTAATTGGGGGTACTCTCGGTAAAGATGGATTCCATGCCCATAGTGGCGCAAACGGGTTCACCTCTAGTTTTGGATTAGGAAAAAAATGCAATAATTGCACTACTTCCAATGGCCCCAGTTCACAGGATTTTGAGATTGGAACTTCTAGCGCCTTGCCATTGCAGCAGCCTTTATATTACGCCGCTCGCTGGGGTGGCTTCGATACCCTTGATGAGAATGGTAATGAAGTCACCATGCCAAGTGGTGTGGATACACCTTCGTATTTTTATGCGACAGACCCTGCGAGTTTAGCGGAAGATGTTCGTAAAGCATTGGAGACGGCTATTGAAGGGGCTGGCGCTGCAACAGCTGTTGCTACTAACTCAACACGGTTAAGTGGTGACTCGGTGGCTTTTCAGGCGACATTCGATACTGCTAATTGGCACGGCAACCTAGTGGCGGCCAAACTTGGCGAAGAATCACTTGGGGCAAAAGTATGGTCGGCGGCCAATAAATTGCCTAGTCCTAATAACCGTAATATTTGGACTCATGACGGTAATGAAGCGGTTGCGTTCGAGTGGGGTAATCTCAATAGGCAGCAAAGAAGAACATTAAACGGCGGGCGCAACGGTGATAATTTAGGGCGGGAGCGAGTAGCTTGGACGCGAGGAGAAAGTATTGCCGGTATGAGAGAGCGAGGCGCTGATCAGCTGCTGGGCGATATTGTTAACTCTAGCCCTAAATTGGCCGCGAGTCAGAATTATGGTTTCGCGCGTTCTAAGGCGGACGGTCATGATACCTATGAGACTTTTGTTGAAAGTAAAACCGAGCAAACCGTGTTTGTGGGAGCAAATGATGGCATGTTGCATGCCTTTGATGCCGGTACCGGTGTAGAAAAATTCGCTTATATTCCCTCTACGGTTTACGAACAACTGAAAATACGCACGGATGAAAATTATGGTAGCTCATTTAACCCTCACCAATATTCTGTAGACGGGCAAATCTTTGTTGGGGATGCTTTTATAGATGGTCGAGGTTGGAGAACTATTTTGGTGGGTACCCTTGGTGCCGGGGGTAAGGGGATTTTTGCTCTGGATGTAACCGAATTGTCTGACTTTGACGAAGACAATGTGCTATTTGAATATAACTCGGATAACCAGCCGGAAATTGGCAATATCACCAGCACCCCTGTAATTGCACCTATGCCCGATGGTAGCTGGGCAATTATTACCGGCAACGGCTACAACAGTAACAGTGGTAAAGCTCAGTTAGTGATTATTCCTCTAGATGGTAGTTTTTCGCCGACTTTTGTAGATACAGGTGTCGGGGGTGATAACGGGCTTAGTGAGCCGGCTATTTCTGTAGGTGGGGGGTTTTTAGCTCAATATGCCTATGCTGGTGATTTAAAAGGCAATATGTATAAGTTCGACCTTGGTTCTAAGTCTCTTGACTATAAACTGTTTACAACAAAAAATAATCGACCTATTACGTCGGCACCCGTGCTAGGCGTTAACCCTTATCCCATCGGCAGCGGTCAGCCAGCTACGATGGTCTACTTTGGGACAGGAAGTTATTTGGCTAAGAGTGATCTTGACGACACAGAAGAGCAAAGTTTTTATGGTATCAAAGATGCCGGTAGGGGGGTCGATCAGTCTGACTTATTTGAAAAAAGTATCACTTCGCAGTCTTCTGCTGGCCGTCAAGTACTAGAGGGTGATACAGGTCCTGACAACAAAGAGTTGGATTGGGATAAGTGGGAAGGTTGGTATTTAGATTTTGATAGAGACCTTGGCGAACGGGTGGTTGATAAACCTATTCTGTTATACGATCGAGTCATCTTCCCAACGGTAATACCTACCGAAAGCCCTTGTGACTTTGGTGGTAAAAGCTGGATTATGGCGTTGATAGGTGTTGGGGGGCTTTATAACTCTTACTCGCCATTTGAACCTGAGATACCGGATGGTGGTACCGGTGGCGACTCTGATGCCCCAGAGGGAGTATCAGATGACACTCTCACTAAACTTTCAAATCCCACAGAAGGTGGTGCGCCTTGTGGTGGCGGCACCTTCATTATTCGTCAAAACAGTGATGGTACTGTTGAGTATATCTGTACCGGTGAGCCAGATGTGGTGAAAGGTCGGCAGAGTTGGCGCCAGTTGCAATAAGGGTTTTTTATGAAACAACAAAAAGGCTTTACGTTAATTGAGGTGATGATTGTGGTGGCGATTGTGGGGATTATCGCCGCCATTGCGGTACCCTCATATTTGGATAGCATCCGCAAGTCCAACCGCGCGGATGCAAAAGCATCCTTAACCAATGCGGCACATCAGATGCAGCGATGCTATACCTTAAATCATTCCTATACCGGTTGCCCTATGCTGGGTACGTCGCGGTCGGCCGAGGATTTTTACGAGATTAGTGTTGCAGTGACGGACGGTGGTGCGGGCTTCACTGCCACGGCAAGGCCCGATAAGGCGCCGCAGACGGGTGACTCGGATTGCACCAGTTTGACCTTGAACAATCTGGGGCAGAAAAATGCATCGCCAAATACTGAGGGGCGGTGCTGGTAGTTTTTTGGGTAGGTTGCTCGTGAATAAGGCCCGCTGTTGCGGGCCTTATTCTTTATCCAGCCCCAGTTTTTGCAGACGATAGCGCAGTGAGCGAAAGGTAATACCTAATTTTTTCGCGGTTTGTGTTTTGTTCCAGCGGCAAGACTCCAGCGTGTTGCACAGGATATCCCGCTCGATGTCCTCCAGATATTCATCCAGCGAGTTGTGCTCTAGGCAACGATGGTAATAGTCCGGCGCTCCGTTGGAGCCTCCTGTGCTCAGAGACGGCTTCGGCGATGATTCCGGTAAATGTAAATCCTCTGCATTGATTGTGTCTCCCTCGCATAACGTAAAAGCCCGCTCAAGGATGTTCTCCAGCTCCCGCACGTTACCTGGAAATGGATAATGAGTTAATGTTTTTAGTGCACTTGGAGCAAGTGTTGGGGCGGGCATATCCGCCGATTCTGCAATTTTAAACAACAGTTGATTGGCCAATGGCGGAATGTCTTCCTGGCGGTGACGTAATGCAGGGACGTTTAACTGAATAACATTCAGACGATAGAACAAGTCTTGCCGAAAGCGCCCGTGGGAGACTTCGTCTTCCAGGTTTTTATGGGTGGCGCATAGGATACGCACATCGGTTTTAACTTCTCCGGTTGCGCCAACAGGTCGCACCGACTTTTCTTGAATAGCTCTAAGTAACTTCACTTGCATATCGAGGGGCAAGTCGGCCACCTCATCAAAAAATAATGTTCCACCCTCCGCAGCTTTGAATAAGCCTGGCTTGTCTTGATGAGCGCCGGTGAAGCTGCCTTTTACATGGCCAAACAATTCACTTTCTAGTAGTTCTCGAGGTATGGCGCCACAGTTAACCGCAATAAACGGGTTGTGGGCTCGGGGGCTAAGGTGGTGAATGGAGCGAGCCGCCAGTTCTTTACCAGCGCCTGACTCACCACTAATGTAAACCGGCGCCTGAGATCGGGCGAGTTTACGAATGCTGTTGTTAAGCTTTTGCATGACCGGGGATTCGCCGGTAATCGCTATTTCTGAAGGGGGGTGGACGCCTGAGATTTGTGTGGATTGTATGGCGCTACTGACGAGATTTCTTAGGGTGCTTAGGTCTACAGGCTTTGAGATGAAATCAAAGGCGCCGGCTTTCATTGAGTCTATTGCAACGTCGATATTGCCGTGGGCGGTAATAACTGCCACCGGCAATCGCGGTTGATGTTGTTGTATATATTCCACAATTTCCAAACCATTACCGTCTGGCAATTTCATGTCGGTTAGGCATATTGAAAAATCTCGCTCTTGCAATATTTTTTTGGCATCGCTGATGCTATCCGTGCTGAATGTTTCAATCTGCATGCGCCCCAAGGTAATTTCCAGCAGCTCTCGGATATCTGGTTCGTCGTCAATGACAAGGGCGGTTACGGCGTCACTCATTTTTGTACCTTATCGGGATGGGCAAACTGAATGGTAAAGCAGCTTGGCTGTTCTTCGTCACACAAGTATTCAATTACTGCCTGGTTGGCCTCGCATAATTCTTTGCAAATAAACAAGCCCAAGCCGGAGCCATTGTTTTCGGTGGTGAAAAACGGTTCAAAAATATGTTTTTGATTTTCAGGTGCAATTCCAGGCCCGTTATCGATGACTTTTAAACTGGGGGTGTCGCGACGTTTTTCTACGCTTAATTCAATGGTGACGGGATGTTGGATGCCTGCTTTGTTTGTGTAGCGCAGAGCATTACTGATCAGGTTTGAAAGAATTTGTTGTAGTTGTGTGGGGTCAAACTGCACATAAATTTCTGAGCTTCTAGACAGTAACTTAATGTGATTGTGGTGTTCACAATCTCGGTCAAGAAAGCCTCGCATAAATTGATTGAGTTCGATGGTCGTTGGTGAGGCCGGACTGCGTCTAGACACTTGCAGTATATTCTCAATAATTTGATTGACTCGCTGGGTTTGGTCATTAATGATCTCAAGCAGTCGAATATCGGCAAAGTTAATGTCGGATGATTCCCCCAGTAATTGGCTGGCGTGGGAAATGGCGCTCAAGGGGTTGCGAATTTCGTGAGCAATGCTTGCGGTTAATCGCCCGAGTGAGGCTAATTTAAGTTGCTGCGCTTGCTGGGCAATAGCGCGGTTGTCTTCAATAAACACCAGTGTGTCTTCATCTTTACCAAGTTCTAAATTCGCCAGGCTGATTTTAAGCTCGTTAGCGCTGCCTGTGGTGGTACTGATAATCGTACTCCCTTGTTGAGGGTCGCGTGATTTTCGCCATTGCTGCAGAGAGGCATGAATAGCGGGTAGGTGGGTAAGAGTCAGGTTATGCTCTGGTTCGGCGTTAATTCCTAACAACGATTGCGCGGCATCGTTTACCAGTGCTACATCATCGTGTTTATCTAACACAATAATTCCGGTACGCATGCGCTCAACGATTAATCGAGCTAGCTTTTGTAAATGAGCAACATGCTCAGCTTGTGCTTTTAGCTCGGCGGTACTGCGGCGAATTTTTCCGGTAACGTGCTGAAAGGTGAAAGCCGTGATGAAAATTAATGCTCCCAAAGAACCTGCAGCGAATAACGACTTGGTATCAATGCCGGTTATAGCATGGTGAGCAATACTCTCACCTATAAGAGCTAAGGTGGCCATTGCAGCCATAAAAATAGCCAGTTGTGCAGGCAGTAGCATACCCGCAGCGGCAACGGACACTATCATTAAGTAGCCCAGGCCACTGGTGGCACCGCCGCTGGCAAACATCATTAATGAGATGGCACAGACATCAAAGGCAACGGCAATGAAACGTTGTCGCAAGCTGGGGGGCGCTCGGTAATGCCAAAGCCCCAGAAGCGACAGGACATTGAGAATGGTATAACTCCAGCAGCTGTAAAAAAACAAGGTCTCGTGCTCACTGCCAAGTAGGTTGGTGAGGACATCGCTTTCAAATATCAATAGTAATAAGCAGCCGAGGAATACGCGGTAATAGGTGTAGACGCGCAATAGCTGGTAGGGATCGTAACCTTGTTCTAGTGTGTTAGGTCTTGAATTCATGGATATTGATTACCGCCCAAGGAGTTGAGGCATTGTACAGCATAGCGCCGCTTTGCTTAATCTGGCACTTTAGCGGAAAATACCGACTGATTTTAAGGTGGTAGAGAGTAGAGACATGGAAAATCTGGTGATCGCAAAAGCGCAGATTAATTTATTGGTAGGCGATATCCCTGGCAACACTGAAAAAGTGATCGAGGTGGCGCGCGAAGCGCTGCAAGCGCATGCAGCCGATGCCATTGTTTTTCCCGAGTTGACCTTAACTGGTTACCCGCCTGAAGACTTATTGCTGCGCCCGAGCCTGCAACTGCGGATTGATCGCGCGCTGGCGGAATTAAAAGCTGCTGACCTCCCTCTTGCCATCGTTTTGGGTTACCCCAAAGTGGTGGCAGGCCGTGTATTTAATATGGCCGGTGTCATAAGCCATGGCAAGCTGGTGGCAGAGTATGCCAAACAACATCTGCCCAATTACCAAGTGTTTGATGAGGTGCGCTACTTCGTGCCGGGGGATGCACCCTGTGTCTTTGATTTGCAAGGAACACCGACGGCTCTGACCATCTGTGAAGACATTTGGCACAGCGAGCCTATGTTGCAAGCCCGTGAAGCCGGTGCGCGGTTGATGCTGAATTTGAACGCGTCGCCTTTCCATCAAGGCAAGGCCGGTGAGCGCGAGGCATTGCTGGCCCGCCGTGCGGTAGAGGGCGCTATGCCCATTGTTTACACCAACCTGGTGGGAGGGCAAGACGAGCTTATCTTTGATGGCGGCTCGATGTCAGTGGATCAGCAGGGCAAGCTCTGTCAGCGTTCGCCTTTGTTTTGCGAAACCGTTGCCTGCAGTACTTTTGTCCGCGATGGTAACACCCTTACCTTGGCCGAGTCCGATCTGGCATCGCAGCCATCGCGGCTAGAGGCAGTGTATCAGGCGCTGGTGCTGGGCTTGCGCGACTATGTCAATAAAAATGGCTTTCGCGGTGTGGTACTTGGCTTGTCGGGCGGTATAGATTCAGCTTTAACCTTAGCCATAGCGGTTGAAGCGCTGGGCGCTGATCGCGTAGAGGCGGTGATGATGCCGTTTCGCTACACCTCGGACCTGAGTAAAAACGATGCAGCTGCTCAGGCCGAGACTTTGGGTGTGCGCTATCAGTCCATCAGCATTGAGCCCATGTACGAAGCGTTTATGGCGGCGTTGGCCGATGAGTTTGCAGGCCGCGATGCCGATACCACCGAAGAGAACCTTCAAGCGCGCTGCAGGGGCGTATTGTTGATGGCAATCTCTAACAAAAAAGGCTATCTGGTATTAACAACCGGCAATAAAAGTGAGCTGGCTGTGGGTTACTCAACGTTGTACGGAGATATGGCCGGCGGCTTTGATGCCTTAAAGGACGTACCAAAAACCCTGGTGTTCGAGTTGGCCCGCCACTGCAACCGTGAGCGCGAGATTATTCCTGAAACCGTTATTACCCGCCCACCATCGGCCGAGCTGGCACCCGATCAGAAGGACGAGGATTCACTGCCTCCTTACGACGTTCTGGATGAAATTCTGGCACTGTACGTCGAGCGAGATTACAGTGCTGATCAAATCATTCGCGAGGGTTTTAACGCTGAAGATGTACGACGGGTTGTGCGTCTGGTGGACATCAACGAATACAAGCGTCGCCAAAGTCCTATTGGCCCACGCATTACCACTCGCGGCTTTGGGCGCGACCGTCGTTATCCCATAACCTCGGGCTGGAAAGCAGGGGAGTGAGGAGGACTGTCGGTCGTCAAGATATCGATAGAGGATAAGAAAAAGGGGCCGTTTGGCCCCTTGCTGTATTTATTGTGTTGCCCGCGGCGCGTCTTGGTATTGGGGGTCGAATACTCTGCGCGAATCGAAACCGCGCGGGTCGCGTTTGTCGAATAAACCGAAGGTGACCTTGCTGATCCAGCTGCGGTCTTCAACGTCCCCGTGCTGAAAGTTGAAATCACCGTTTCGGTCAAACGCTGGGTGATCTGGGTAGTTGAGGCGTAATACGGCCAGACTGCGATCAGACAGTTCGTCCATCTCCAATAGGTGATAGCCTTGTACCATCACTGCGAGGGCATCAGGTACGGCCGGTGTGCCCTGGAAGTTTTCCAGCACATATTGGCCGCGCTTTACGGATGCCAGGTAAGCGCCGCGTTTAAAGTAGTAGTTGGCCACATGAATTTCGTAGCGCGCCAGGCGGTTACGCAGGTACAGCATGCGTTTTTTCGCATCCTGGGCGTAGGAGCTATCAGGGTAGCGATTGAGCAGTTGCGTGAAGTAAGCCAGAGACTCACGTGCCGCGCCCGGGTCGCGCTGGGTTTGGTCCAGCGGCGTAATGCTGGCGAGGAAGTTTTCGTCTTTGTCGTAAGCCGCTAAGCCCTTCATATAATAGGCGTAATCTACGTTGCGGTGTTGCGGATGCAGGCGAATAAAGCGGTCAGCCGATACCGTGGCGGCATCCGGGTCGCCCGAGCGGTAGTAGGCGTAAATCAGCTCTAGCTGGGCTTGCTCGGCATACTTGCCGAACGGAAAGTGCTCTTCCAAAAGTTGTAGTGAGCGAATGGCGCTATCCCAGCGACTGCTGCTCATCTGGCGCATGGCCTGTTCGTACAAATCAGCTTCAGAGGTAAAGTCCTGTCGCTCTCCGTTGGATGAACAGGCGCTGAGCAGCAGAACCAACAGGCCACTCAAAAGAAAAACAGACGCTCGCATAGGGTTATAGCTCACAATTCGTTATCATCTCGCATCACAGCGTTCGGGCCTTTGGCCGAAACAGTAGGGCGCTATTTAAACACAGTCGGGGGGCAAGCCAAAGCGGCGCCCCTGCTAAAAGAGAGAAACCGGATGAGTAATACCATTGAGCTTGCCGCTGACGTGCCGTCCGAGTGTCGGGGGCAGCGATTTGACCAGGTGGCGGCGCTCTTGTTCCCCGATTACTCCCGCGAGCGTTTAAAAGAGTGGATTAAAGCCGGACAGCTGACGGTAAATGGCGCTTCGGGTAAGCCTAAAGATAAGTTGCTGGGGGGAGAGGCCCTCGCGCTGCAGGCAGAGCTGGCAAATGAGGCTACCTGGGAGGCAGAAGACATTGCTCTGGATATCGTCTTTGAAGATGAGCACCTTTTAGTGGTGAATAAACCCGCGGGCCTAGTGGTGCATCCCGCGGCTGGAAATTACAGTGGCACCCTGGTTAACGCCTTATTGCACCACAATCCTGACCAGGCTCAGTTACCCCGTGCGGGTATTGTGCACCGACTGGATAAAGAAACCACTGGCCTGATGGTGGTGGCTAAAACCCTGGCAGCGCACCACAACTTGGTCTCCCAGCTTCAGGCGCGCAGTGTCAGCCGCGAATATGAGGCCGTGGCCGTGGGTCAGTTTACCGGTGGTGGCAAGGTAGACGCCCCCATTGGCCGCCACCCAAAGCAGCGCAAACTGATGGCGGTTGTGCCAATCAGCGGTAAAGAGGCGGTTACCCATTACCGCGTGCTGGATCGTTTTGCTCATCATGCTCATTTACGGCTTAAGCTGGAAACAGGCCGAACTCACCAGATTCGGGTACACATGGCTCATATTAATCATCCGTTGGTGGGTGATCCCGTTTACGGAGGGCGCTTTCGTAAGCCTCAGGGGGCGTCCGCCGCCTTGTTAGAAACCTTGCGAGAGTTTCCGCGCCAGGCGTTGCACGCTGCCAGTTTGGGGTTGGTTCACCCTCACAGTAACGAGCTTATGAGCTGGCAAGCACCTTTGCCCGACGATATGGTGCAGCTTTTAGCGGCGCTGGAGGCCGACAGTGACTGATTCATGGATTACCCCAAACTGGCCGGCTCCTCAATCCATCGGCGCCGTTGTTACCACGCGTGTAGGAGGAGTGAGTACCGGAAGCTTCGCCAGTAACAACCTTGCGCTTCATGTGGGTGATAATTCGCAAACGGTTGAAAAAAACCGCAGTGCCCTCGCGCAGTACTGCGACTGGCAAAAAACGCCCCAATGGTTAGAGCAAATTCACGGCGTAAAGGTGCTTAAAGCGCAAGATGACGGATTGGTGCGCACCGCCGACGGCAGTTTTAGCCGCGATAAAAGTCAACCGTGTGTGGTGTTAACCGCTGATTGCCTGCCCGTTTTACTGTGCAGTAAAACGGGTAATGAGGTGGCGGCGGTGCACGCCGGTTGGCGTTCGCTCGCGCGGGGTATTGTTCCCCGGGCTGTGAGTAAATTCAGCGCTCCACCTACCGATGTTATGGCTTGGCTAGGGCCTGCCATCGGTCCTGAGCATTTTGAAGTGGGTGTGGATGTACTGGAAGCCTTCTTTAAACACGCCCAGTCCGATGCGCACACGGATGCTATTGCTGAGGCCATGCGCCCAGGCAGCAAGGCGATGCACTTTTACGCCGACCTTTACGCTCTGGCGCGAGCCTCGCTACACGCCTGTGGCGTAACGCAGATTTACGGTGGCGATTTTTGCACCTACGCCGACCGCGAACGTTTTTACTCTTACCGCCGTGACGGTAATCACACCGGTCGCATGGCCACCGCAATATGGATTAAGTAATTCATTTCATGGCCCGCGAATAGCTTGATTTTCCCTCCGCTGCCCCTACTTTAATAAGCAGACTATTAAAGCGTTTATGAGGGATGACACCCATGCGTATAGACCGTTTAACCAATCAATTGCAGCTGGCGCTCTCCGATGCCCAGTCAATGGCGGTAGGTCGTGACCACACTCAACTTGAGCCTTCCCATTTGATGCTGGCTATGCTGGATCAGCAAGGTGGCACGGTTCAGCCTTTATTATCCCAAGCGGGCTTTGATGTAAAAGGCCTGCGCAACGAACTCAATAAATCGCTGGATCGATTGGCGAAAGTACAAAGTCCGTCGGGCGATGTGCGTATGTCGCAAGAGCTGGCGCGCCTATTAAATTTGGCCGATCGTTACGCGCAAAAGGCGGGCGACAAATTTGTTTCCAGTGAGTCGTTATTAATATCGGCGATGGATGACAAAGACAGCGAGCTGGGTAAGTTGTTGCAACAGTTTGGCAATACCGAGCGCTTAAAGCAGGCCGTGGAAGCGGTGCGCGGCGGCGAAACCGTAGACGATGCCGATGCAGAGGGAAACCGCCAGGCGCTGGAGAAGTTTACTGTCGACTTAACCGCTCGCGCGGAAGCGGGCAAGTTGGACCCGGTAATAGGTCGCGACGATGAGATTCGCCGCACCGTGCAAGTGTTGCAGCGCCGCACCAAAAATAACCCGGTATTAATCGGCGAGCCCGGAGTGGGTAAAACCGCTATCGTTGAAGGGCTGGCGCAACGCATCGTAAACGGTGAGGTGCCCGAAGGTTTAAAAAATAAACGTTTACTCTCATTGGATTTAGGCTCTTTGTTGGCGGGCGCGAAATTTCGTGGCGATTTTGAAGAGCGTTTGAAGTCGGTGCTTAACGAGCTCTCTAAACAGGAAGGTCGTATCATTCTGTTTATTGACGAGTTGCACACCATGGTGGGCGCCGGTAAAGCCGAGGGCGCTATGGATGCTGGCAACATGTTAAAGCCCGCGCTGGCTCGTGGCGAGCTGCACTGCGTGGGTGCCACAACACTGGATGAGTACCGTCAGTTTATTGAAAAAGACGCTGCGTTGGAGCGCCGCTTTCAAAAAGTGCTGGTGGACGAGCCCAGTGAGGAAGACACGATTGCGATTTTGCGCGGCTTAAAAGAGCGCTATGAATTGCACCATGGTGTAGACATTACCGACTCGGCCATTATTGCTGCGGCAAAATTGTCGCAGCGTTATATCACTGACCGACAGCTTCCCGACAAAGCCATCGATTTGATCGACGAAGCCGCCAGCCGTATCCGTATGGAAATTGATTCCAAGCCCGAAGAAATGGACCGGTTGGAGCGCCGCTTGATTCAATTGAAAATCGAGCGGGAAGCGGTAAAAAAAGATGAGGACGAATCCAGCCGTAAACGTCTGGAAAAAATCGAGCTGGATATTGAAGACCTGGAGCGTAAGTTCGCCGAGCTCGAAGAGGTATGGCGCAGCGAAAAGGCGGCGTTACACGGTTCGCAGGAAATTAAAAGCAGTCTTGATCAGGCGCGCCAGGATTTGGATGCCGCGCGTCGGGCAGGTGACTTAGGTCGCATGTCTGAACTTCAGTACGGCATTATCCCCGAGCTTGAAAAGCAACTGGATATGGCCAGCCAGGTCGATATGATGGAAATGAAGCTGTTGCGTAACCGCGTGGGCGATGAAGAAATCGCCGAGGTAGTGAGCAAGTGGACGGGTATACCTGTGTCTAAAATGCTGGAGGGCGAGCGAGAAAAACTGCTGCAAATGGAAGACGCGTTGCATAAACGAGTGATTGGTCAAAAGGAAGCCGTGGTTGCCGTTTCTAATGCTGTGCGCCGTTCTCGGGCGGGCTTGTCAGACGCCAACCGGCCCAATGGTTCTTTCTTGTTCTTGGGGCCAACGGGTGTAGGTAAAACCGAGCTTTGTAAGACTTTGGCGTCGTTTTTGTTTGATACCGAAGACGCTATGGTGCGCATTGATATGTCCGAGTTTATGGAAAAACATTCGGTGGCGCGTTTGATCGGTGCGCCGCCAGGGTACGTCGGCTATGAGGAAGGGGGGTATTTAACCGAAGCGGTTCGTCGCCGTCCTTACTCTGTATTGTTGTTGGATGAAATCGAAAAGGCGCACCCGGATGTGTTTAATATTCTGTTGCAGGTGTTAGATGATGGCCGCCTGACCGACGGCCAGGGCCGCACGGTAGATTTCCGCAACACGGTAGTAGTTATGACGTCAAACCTCGGGTCGGATCGTATTCAGGATTTAGCGGAAGATAAATCGTTTGATACGGTAAGCTTTGACGGTGATGGCGGCTTGTCGGATTCGACCAACAATGAAAACCGCTACGCCGCCATGAAAGAGGCCGTGATGGAAGTAGTGAGCCAGCATTTTCGTCCCGAGTTTATCAACCGTGTGGACGAAGCGGTGGTATTTCACCCGCTGGCCAAAAACCAGATTCGCGGTATTACCGATATCCAGATCGCGCAACTGGGTAAGCGTTTAGCGGATAAAGATATGGCGCTGAATATTTCCGATGAGGTGATGGATAAGCTCGCCGAAGCGGGTTATGACCCTGTCTATGGTGCAAGGCCACTCAAGCGGGCAATCCAACAACATATTGAAAACCCCTTGGCGCAGGATATTTTGGCTGGGAAATTCTCACCCGGTGACACCATCGAGGCGGTATTGGAAGGCGATAAAATCACCTTTAGATCACGCCAGATTCACTAGTTGATTTAGTCCGAATCAACAAAGCCGCCTCAGTAAGGCGGCTTTGTTGTCGGAGTGGGTGCTCCTAGCAAGATTCGTTTATCGCCTCTTGGGCTTGTTGCAGACGCTCGGCTTTCTCTTCTTCACTCAGATAGCGGAAGCTGCCATCGTCGGTTGACTCGCGCACACGGCCGCCGCGCCCCAAGACTTCGGCATTTTGGCGTGCTGCTTCGCAGCGCTCTGGGTCTTTTTGCGCTTCTGCCTGAGCGCTGGAGCTTTGGGCGTTCTGCTGCTCAGGCGTCATGTGAGAATAGTCCACCGGTTCGCTGTGGCCGGTTTTGGGTTGAATAGCTGTGCTTTTTACCCCATTGGGTGGTCGGGTGCCAAAGTGGGTATTGCCATTTTCATCCTCCCATTTGTAAAAAGTTTCAGCCGCTTGAGCAGCAAGGCCACCCAGGCAGAGTGTGGCAAAGATAAGTGTTAACAGCCATTTGCGTTTTGGTTGCGTACACGATTTATTTGACAGCATAGCCCCACCTACTCATTCGTTATCCGACTGGCACTATAACCTTATTTATATCTAGGGGGTGAGCCCGCTTTGGAATTTGTGAAATCGCCACCTTATATCTCCGATTTCACGGCTAAAATCTTGACTTTATTGCATATATTGAGACAATACCCAGTCTCGCTAGATGGCTCGCAGGTCCGCCGACAACCTCGGCTGCTTCGGCCGCGCCAGCAAGTCACCCGCTTGTTGAACCATCCGCACCGCGTAGGCGCATCCACCGATGCCGCCTGCCCAAGAAACCGCAGTCGCTACCAGCGCGTAACTTGGGGAATCCTGATATTCAATTAGCTCTGCTATTGCGGCGGCAACAGGCGTTGGCGCTCTGCTATAGTGGAGCGTATTTATTTTATTCAGTAGTGAAAGGGGAAATAACGTGGAAATGCTATCAGGCGGCGATATGTTAATTCGCGCGCTGCGGGACGAAGGCGTAACAACCGTTTTCGGCTACCCCGGTGGCGCTGCGCTGCACATATACGACGCTATTTTCCGGCAGCAAGACGTCAAACATATTCTGGTGCGCCACGAGCAGGCGGCCACTCACGCAGCGGATGCCTACTCGCGCTCAACCGGCGAAGTCGGCACCGTACTGGTCACCTCAGGCCCAGGTGCTACCAACGCCATTACCGGTATTGCCACCGCGTATATGGATTCTATTCCTATGGTGGTGCTATCCGGTCAGGTGGTCTCGGAGCGTATCGGTGAAGATGCCTTCCAGGAAACCGATATGGTCGGTATTTCGCGTCCCATCGTAAAGCACAGCTTTATGGTGCGTGATGCCCGCGATATTCCCGAAGTGGTGAAAAAGGCTTATTACATTGCCCGCACCGGCCGGCCAGGGCCTGTGGTGATTGATATACCCAAAGACATCACCAACCCGTTTGATACTTACCCCTATGAGTATCCGGAAAAGGTCAAAATCCGCTCCTACACGCCTGCTACTCGCGGGCACGCAGGACAGATTAAAAAGGCCGTGCAGCTAATGCTGGATGCCAAGCGCCCGGTTATATACGCAGGTGGTGGTGTTGTGCAGGGTAACGGCTCTGAGCTGCTAACCGACATCGCTCGCAAACTGAACTACCCGGTAACCAACACCCTGATGGGGTTAGGGGCCTACCCGGGTTCTGATCGCCAGTTTTTAGGCATGTTAGGGATGCACGGTACCTACGAAGCGAACATGGCCATGCACCACGCCGATGCCATTTTGGCCGTGGGCGCGCGCTTTGACGACCGTGTAACCAACGCGGTGAACAAGTTCTGCCCCAATGCCAAAATCATTCACATTGATGTGGACCCGGCGTCTATCTCTAAAACCGTTACCGCGGATATCCCCATTGTGGGTGCGGTAGACAGCGTATTGAGTGAAATGCTGGCGCTGATTCTTGAAAGCGAGCAAAAGCCCGATGCCTCAGCGGTGAAAAACTGGTGGGAGCAGATCGACGAGTGGCGTGACAACCACGGTATTTACACCGCACCGCGTTACGACAACAGCGGTGAAAAAATCATGCCGCAGGACGTGATTAAAACCCTGCACGAGGTTACCGGCGGTGACGCCTACATTACCTCTGATGTGGGGCAGCACCAGATGTTTGCGGCGCAGTACTATCTGTTTGATAAACCGCGCCGTTGGATCAACTCGGGCGGTTTGGGCACCATGGGCTTTGGCTTGCCTGCGGCTATGGGCGTGCAGATGGCTCATCGCGATGCGGTGGTGGCCTGCGTGACCGGTGAAGGCAGCATTCAGATGTGCATCGAAGAGTTGTCGGCGCTTAAGCAGTATCACCTGCCGGTAAAGATTATCTGCCTCAATAACCAGGCCCTGGGCATGGTGCGGCAGTGGCAAGACATGCAGTACGACAGCCGCTATTCCGAAAGCTTATACGAAGATTCATTACCCGACTTTATTAAGCTGATGGACGCGTATGGTCACGTCGGTATTCGTGTGACGAAAAAAGAAGAGCTGAAGGCAAAAATGGAAGAGTGCTTTGCCATGAAAGACCGTGTGGTCTTTATGGATATTGCGGTCGATACGTCCGAGCATGTTTACCCCATGCAAATTGCCGGCGCCTCTATGCGCGATATGTGGTTGAGCAAGACGGAGCGCACATAACATGAGACGAATTATTTCTGTACTAATGGAAAACGCGCCCGGCTCTCTTTCACGGGTGGTGGGTTTGTTTTCACAGCGTGGTTACAACATCGAGTCACTGACTGTGGCACCAACGGAGGATGAGACACTGTCTCGTCTGACCCTGACCACTATTGGTGATGACCATAAAATCGAGCAAATTACCAAGCATCTGAACAAGTTAATTGATGTGGTAAAGCTGGTGGATTTGACCGAAGGCGCGCACATCGAACGCGAAGTGATGCTGATTAAAGTCAAAGCGGCTGGCGCTCAGCGTGCTGAAATCAAACGCTGCGTAGATATCTTTCGCGGCCAGATCGTGGACGTGACTGCCAGCTTGTACATTATCCAAATTACCGGTACCAGCGATAAGCTGGACGCTTTCTTACAAGCCGTGGGCGATGCTTCTATTCTAGAAGTGGTTCGTTCAGGTGTGTCGGGTATTGCCCGAGGCGAGAAGGTGTTAAGTCTGTAAAGCTCTCCGGCTCCGCGTTCAGCGGAGCCGTTTTTTTATCTCACTGCTTGCTCGTTAACTGCTTAAAAAACTGTACGCCATAATTACGGCATCTTCGCGACCTTTATTGGCCGGGTAGTAATTGGGGCGAATCCCTACCTCGGCAAATTCCAGTTTTTGATACAGTGCAATGGCCGCCTGGTTTGATTCGCGCACTTCCAAATAAAGGGTATCTGCCACGCCTTCGAGCTTCTCGAGTAAAAAAGACAACGCGGTGAAGGCCAGGCCTTTGCCTTGGTGTGAAGGATCGATGGCGATATTGAGCAGCTCGGCACTGCCTGCGGCTGACGTAACCACAAAGTATCCCGCAAGTGTGCGCTCGTTAAAAATAAGCACGCAATGCTGGCGCGAGTGTAGGCAATCGGCAAATAATGTACGGCTCCACGGGTGCGAGTGCGCTCGGGTCTCGATAGCGCAAAGCGCATCTATCTCATTTTGGGTGAGAAGTTTAAAGCGAATGCATTGTCCGTGTTCGGTAGTGCGCTTATCCGCCAGTGTTGTTGCGTCCAAGGGTTTAAACGGCATGTAATGCGGACCATAAATGGCGTTTAAGGGCGGGTTCTTGCAGCAATTTGCTTAAGCTAGGTAACACTAAGGCGGTGAGTTGCTGTGTTCCCGCTAGCGTGAGCGCAACTTTTTTAAACTCGTTGACTTCGGCCTCTGGGGTCACAAACCATTGTGCGGCGCTGGTTCCCATTAGCCAGAGTTCAGGCTCTTGTTGCTTGGCCAGTTCTTCGCTTAACCACGCTTGCAGTTCTTCGCGTAAATCGGCCTCGGTGTACATTTTTGCCAGCTGCTCGTTCAGTGGGCAGCGCATGCGCTCGGGGTTATTCAGTGGGGTGTTTTGCTCGCGGCATAAACGCAGAATATTCGTCAGCAATTTATCGGTGGGTAGCGCGTTTCCCGGGGTGTGCTCATCAATAATCAATAATTTTTTGCTTGGCCGCCAAAGATGCAGGTGTACAGGTGTTACGCCTTTTTTCTCTTTGGGGGCGCTAATTTGCAGCGGCTCTTTGCGCACGGGCTTGCTGGACTGGGTAATGCCCATATCGTCCAGTACATTGCCTATGCGTTTGCTGTCTGCAGGTTGCGGTTTGGTTGGCGCGACTGTTTGGTTTGTTTCGCTCACGGCCGTGGCTGCTGGTACGGGTGCGGTCGGCGCAGCTGCTGTTGGCGCCGCTACGGGTAGGTCGCACAGCACAGGCTCAGGCGCATAGGGCAGCACCACCCTGGGAACAAAACTGTCTACCCCCAGAGCGCTTAGGTACTGATGGCGCTGCCTTTCATCCATACGGCTTATATGCCCTCGCGTTGAGGGTGTGAGCGCTCGGGTGCGGCAAGTAAATTCAGAGCGTGCAAATAGGCTTTAGCCGAGGCGACAACGATATCGGTATCGGCGCCTACGCCATTGACGATATGTCCGTCTTTTTCTAAGCGCACCGTGACATCGCCCTGCGAGTCAGTACCTTGTGTGATGGCATTGACCGAATACAACTTTAAGGTGGCGTCGCTTTTGGCCAAGCGTTCAATGGCTTTGTAGGTTGCATCAACCGGGCCGCTGCCAGTAGCTTCGGCGTGCTGAGTGGTTCCGTCGATCACCAGACTTAGTTTGGCATTCGGCTGCTGGCCGGTTTTACACATCACCTCTAAGTCGCCCAGCTGATAGGTTTCGGGAACAGAATGCGGTTTTACGTCGCTGACTAACGCCTGTAAATCTTCATCGAAAATTTCATGCTTTTTGTCCGCCAAGTCTTTGAAGCGTTCAAAGGCGGCGGAAAGCGCCTCGGGGTTATCGAAGGTAATTCCCAGCGCTTCAAAGCGCGCTTTTACTGCAGCGCGACCGGAGTGCTTTCCCAGCACCAGTTTGTTGGTGTTCCAGCCCACATCTTCGGCGCGCATAATTTCGTACGTTTCGCGGTGCTTGAGAACGCCGTCCTGGTGAATGCCGGATTCGTGAGCAAACGCGTTGGCGCCGACAATGGCTTTGTTGGGCTGTACGGCGAAGCCTGTGATGCTGGAAACGAGGCGGGAGGTGGGCACAATGTGGCTCACATCCAGATCGGTTTGTACGGGCATCATGTCCTGGCGGGTGCGCACAGCCATGGCAATTTCTTCCAGCGCGGCGTTACCGGCGCGCTCACCCAAACCGTTGATGGTGCACTCAACCTGGCGAGCGCCGTGCATAACGGCCGAGAGAGAGTTAGCCACGGCCAAGCCCAAGTCGTTGTGGCAGTGGGTTGAGAAAATTGCTTTGTCCGCATTGGGGATGGCATTAATCAGGCGGCCAAACATCGCACCGTATTCGCCTGGCTCACCATAGCCGACGGTGTCGGGTAAATTAATGGTGCGGGCGCCGGCATCGATAACCGCTTCGATGATTTTGCACATAAACTCAAATTCTGAGCGGCTGGCGTCTTCCAGCGAAAACTCTACATCATCGGTGTGATTACGGGCCAGTTTTACCGCAGCCACCGCTTGCTCCAGCACCTTGGGTGGCTCCATCTTCAGCTTGTATTGCATGTGGATGGGGCTGGTGGCGATAAAGGTGTGAATGCGACCGCTGTTGGCCGGTTTAATGGCCTCGGCAGCGCGTTCAATATCGCCTGGCACCGCACGTGCCAGAGAGCATATCGTACTGTCTTTGACGGTTTTGGCGATGGCCTGAATGGATTCAAAATCACCTTTACTGGCAATAGCAAAGCCCGCTTCAATAATATCCACCCGCATCTTTTCCAGCATTTTGGCAATGCGGATTTTCTCGTCACGGGTCATTGAGGCACCTGGGCTTTGTTCTCCATCGCGCAGGGTGGTATCAAAAATATAAAGCTTGTCTTTAGCGGTCATGGCTTAGCCTGAATCATTTTCGTTTACTCAAAGACTTATTATAAAGTTTGCAGGTGCCTAATAACACAGCTTCGAAGCAAAGGTGTTGGGAAAATATGGGCGAGTGTGATGCTTGAGTGGGCTGCCTACATTCCGCCGTCTGTTATACTCGCCCCTCGTTAAAGATAGGTCCTACTCCATGCCCCCCTTACAGGCCACCATGACAGAAGGCCAGGTTTCGGCCCAGTTGCGCGCCCTGGCTCTGCCTATGGTTTGGGGGCTGCTGGCCACTATGTCTTTCAACGTGGTGGACACCTTTTTTGTGGCTCAACTGGGTAATACCCAGTTGGCAGCCATGAGCTTTACCTTTCCTGTTGTTATGGTGCTTACCAGCATTGGTATTGGCTTGGGTGCCGGTACCTCTTCAGCGGTAGCAAGAAGTGTTGGAGCCGGTGCCGCTGAAGATGCGCAGCGATTGGCAACGGACGCCGTCACCCTGACTTTGCTTATCTCCGTGACAGTATGCGCTATTGGGTGGTTCACGATCGACCCGCTGTTTACTTTGCTGGGAGCACCTCTCGAGTTATTGCCCTTCATTCATCAATACATGAGTATTTGGTACTTCAGTGCTCCCTGTTTATTGGTGCCCATGGTGGCTTTGGCGTCACTTCGTGCTATGGGTATGAGTCAGGTGCAGGGTACGCTAATGAGTTGCGCAGCACTTGTTAATGCAGTCTTGGACCCACTGCTTATTTTTGGGTTGTGGGGTTTTCCTCGCCTGGAGCTTGCTGGCGCTGCCTGGGCCACGCTGTTAACTCGTGGCCTTACGCTGATGGTTGCGTTGTACATTTTACGCGCACGGGTAGGGTTGTTGACGACACCTTTTGCCCCATGGGGTTTCATTGCGCAGTCTTGGCGTAGCATCGTGCATGTAGGCTTACCAGCCATGGCATCAAACATCATAATCCCTTTGGCCAGCGGTATCGTCGTTATGATGGTTGCTCGTTATGGTACCGATGCGGTAGCGGGTATGGGCATCGCGGTACGTGTTGAGCCTCTGGCGTTAATTGCGTTTTATGCATTATCGGGGGTGGTGGGCCCTTTTTTTGGACAAAATCATAGCGCAGGTATCCAGACCCGATTAGTACAGGCTCATCGGGTATTGAGCGTATTCTGTTTAGGGTTTGGAGCTTTGTTGGCACTGGCGCTTTGGTTGTTAGCCGGACCCATCGCCAACATCTTTACTGACCACGCCGAAGTCGCGGCTGTGGCAATACTTTATCTTACGATCGTGCCTATTAGTTACGGGGCTTACGGCTTGGTGATGTCTGTGAATGCTGCTTTTAACGGTCTAGGCAAGCCATGGCCTGCCATGATGCTATCTGCCGGGCGTGTATTGCTGGTGTTTTTGCCTTTAGCTTGGCTTTTGCAGGCGATGTGGGGCCTTGTGGGCTTGTTTGCCGCAACGGCAGTGACCAATATTTTGGTGGGGGGCTGGGCCTGGTGGTGGTTACGTGTACAAGTAAACGGTAAAACAGTCTAAAAAGGTTTCGTCCACCACCGGGGCGCTGAGATTTACACTTGATAACGACTTAACGGTGTATCTCGCTTCTGCCGTCCTTATTGAATGGGTACAATACGGCGTTGATGCATAAGCAAGGATTGATATGAGCGATAGTAATACGCCCTACGAGCTTAAAAATATTCATTTGCCGTCAAACGCGGTGTGGCATAAATGCACTGTTAGCCCTCAAGAGCGAGCGCAGTTGTTGGGGCAAGTCCCTCGTTGTATATGGCTGACTGGCTTATCCGGCTCGGGTAAATCCACCATTGCTAACGCTTTAGATGCTACTTTGCACGAGGCCGGTATCAAGTCTTTTCTGTTGGATGGCGATAATGTTCGCCATGGTTTGAATAAAGACCTGGGTATGACAGAGACCGATCGTGCCGAAAATATCCGGCGCATTGGTGAGGTGGCAAAGTTGATGGTGGACGCGGGGTTAATTGTAATTTGCGCGTTTATCTCCCCTTACAAGCGTGATCGACAAATGGTGCGCTCAATGTTTCACCATGGGCAGTTTGTGGAAGCCTATTTAGAAACACCATTGTCGGTGTGTGAAGAGCGAGATCCGAAAGGGTTATACAAAAAAGCGCGCGCCGGTGTGATTAAGCAATTTACCGGTATCAGTGATCCTTACGAAACGCCAGAAAACGCTGAAATTGTCATCGACACAAGTCGCGATAGTGTGACCGACAGCGTAAAGCGCATTTTGCAGGTCTTATCTCAGTAGAACTCTAATACGGACACACATATGATTATGTCTCCCGATTATCCGCAAGTGATTGAAGCTGCTGAGCAAGCAGGCCAACTGATTATGCAGGTGTATCAGCGTGAATTTGCGGTGGAACACAAGGGCGATAACAGTCCGCTTACGGAAGCAGATTTGGCTGCTCATAAGTCCATTCAAAAGGCGCTTGAACGTTTAACGCCCGATATACCTGTGTTGTCCGAAGAGTGTGCTGACATCAGCTGGAATACACGGCAGGCCTGGCGGGAGTACTGGCTAGTCGATCCGCTTGATGGGACGAAAGAATTCATTAAGAAAAACGGTGAATTTACGGTAAATATTGCTCATATCGTTGACGGTGAGCCTGTATGGGGGGTAGTGGTTGCCCCGGCACTGGAAATCACCTATTACGGCGGCAGTGCTGTGGATGGCAGCTTCAAGGTAAAAAATGGAGCTACTCAAGCCATTCGAGTCGCAGATGTACCGATCGACTCCAGTGGTTGGTGTATCGTAGGTAGCCGATCCCATCAAAGTGAGGCTTTTACTGCCTTTATTGCCCGCTTTGAAAACCCACGTATTACCAGCATGGGAAGCTCGCTTAAAATCTGTTTGGTGGCTGAAGGGCAAGCTCACCTTTACCCGCGCTTAGGGCCCACCAGTGAATGGGATACTGGGGCCGCCCATGCTGTATTAACGGGTGCCGGTGGTAAACTGATTGAGGCAGACTCGGGTAAGTCTTTGCAGTACAACCGTAAAGAGTCGGTTTTAAACCCCTACTTTATTGCTGCCGCAGACGCTTTTAGCCTCTCAGCATAAACGGCGGCATATTCTGATCAAGGCAGCCCTGTTCTGAGAAGAAAAGGGCGCGCCATGGTAATTGTGTCTATTGCGCATTTGATGGACAATACCGCCCCTCCTGTTAACCGATCCGATTAAGTGCTCTCATGTCTAGCCCTGCTCTGCTCAAACAGATCCAAAAACGGCGTACCTTCGCTATTATTTCTCACCCGGATGCGGGTAAAACCACCATTACGGAAAAGTTGCTTTTATTCGGTAATGCTATTCAGGTTGGGGGTTCGGTGAAGGGTAAAAAAGGCCCTCATGCGAAATCAGACTGGATGACTATGGAGCAGGAGCGAGGCATCTCGGTGACGTCGTCGGTCATGCAATTTCCCTATAAGGACCGCGCCGTAAACCTGCTCGATACGCCTGGGCACGAAGACTTCTCGGAGGACACCTACCGTACACTGACGGCGGTGGATTCGGTGTTGATGGTGATTGACGGTGCTAAAGGTGTGGAAGATCGGACCATCAAACTGATGGAAGTGTGTCGCCTGCGGGACACGCCTATTCTGTCCTTTATCAATAAAATGGATCGTGACACCCGCGACCCTATAGAGGTGATGGACGAAATTGAAGACGTGCTGAAAATTGCTGCTGCGCCAATTAACTGGCCGCTGGGCATGGGGCAGCATTTTAAGGGCGTTTACAACCTATATACCGATACTATCCATGTCTATCGCTCTGGCCAAGGTCATACCATCCCCGAGGATGAGCAAGTAAAAGGGCTGCAAAGTGACGAAGCGCGAGAGCTTCTCGGCGACGAATACGACAATATTTGCGATGAAATTGAGCTGGTGCGCGGTGCTACTCATGAGTTTGAGCTGGAGGAATATCTGGCGGGACGCATGACCCCGGTATTTTTTGGCACCGCGTTGGGAAATTTCGGTGTACGCGAAATGCTGGATGGTTTTGTAGAGTGGGCCCCAAAACCCATCGGTCGAGAAACCAATGAGCGTTTTATTGAATCTGCGGAGCCTGGGTTTTCGGGGTTTGTTTTTAAAATTCAAGCCAATATGGACCCTAAACACCGAGACCGTATCGCATTTATGCGCGTGTGTTCTGGGGTATACAAGAAAGGCATGAAGATGCGTCATGTCCGCATTGGCAAAGATGTAAAAGTTACCGATGCGGTTACTTTTATGGCCGGAGACCGGGAGTCGGTAGAAGAGGCTGTCTCAGGCGATATTATCGGGCTGCATAACCACGGAACCATTCAAATTGGCGATACTTTTACCGAAGGTGAAGCGTTGAAATTTACCGGCATCCCTCATTTTGCCCCTGAGTTGTTTCGCCGTATACGCTTAAAGGACCCACTGAAAACTAAAGCACTGCAAAAAGGCCTGCAGCAGCTATCAGAGGAAGGCTCCACTCAAGTTTTTTTTCCATTGAATAATAATGACATTGTGGTGGGTGCGGTGGGGGTACTGCAATTTGAAGTGGTTGCGTATCGCCTGAAAGACGAATACAAAGTAGAAGCGGTATACGAGCCCGTAAATGTAGCGACTGCACGTTGGGTGGAGTGTGATGATGCAAAGAAATTTGAGGAATTTAAGCGCAAGTGTGCTGATAATCTATGCATTGATGGTGGCGGCCACTTAACCTATTTGGCTCCCACTCGAGTTAATTTATCTCTCTCTGAAGAGCGATACCCCGATGTGCGATTCAGGGCCACGAGAGAACATTGATAAAATTGAGAGCTGAAAATAAAAAAACCGGGCCTTAGCCCGGTTTTTTTTATTTTTGCCGTAAGGCAAAAGTAATGGGGATGGTGAATTCGTGAGTCACGCCTGTAATGATTTCGGGCATGTTGGGATAAGGAGCGGCGTTTTCAATGGCCTTCATAGCTTCACTGTTTAATATGGTGTATTCGGTTTCCTCGAGTAACTCAGCGTTGAGCAGGTTACCTTCACGATCAAGGGTGATGGCAATACGTGCAAATCCTTCATACCCTCGTTGTAACGCACGACGTGGATATTTGATCTCTAGCTGTACTTGTCGAACCAGCCTAGAAAAGTAGCGTTGGCTGGCAAGCAAAGATTCAGCGGTAAAGGTTGGAACATAATCTTCATCTTCCTCTTGCGGCTCGGGGGCAGGCGCGGCTGCCGAACTGCTCGAAACCGCCACGGTGCTGCTGGAGGATGCAACCGCTACGGGCTCAGGTTCTGGCTCGGGTTCAGGGGCTGGCGCTACTTGAGCAACCGGCTCGGGCTCGGCTTTAGGGAGCTCGGCTTTTGGAAGTTCTAGCTTAGGTGCTGCAACGATCGCCGCACCTTCTGAAACAGTTGGAGTTGAGGCCGGTTTGGGTGGGGTATCCGTTTCCGCTGGGGTAATTTGCGGCGCTGCTGGAGCTGGAGCAATCCAGCCTGCGACTTGATCAATACGCTCATTTGTAGGAGATAGCGATTGATAACGGCTGCGTAAGCTGTCATTGACATCACCTGCCACGAGTAACTGGTCTCGGAAGTTTGAGGAAAGCGGCACTCTGCCCACCCAGGTGCTGGCCAACAGAGAGAAGAAGTTGTCATCGTCAATAGAGCCCAGAGTGATAGTATCTACGATTATATCTACTCCAGCGCCAGGGGTAAGGGTAAAAACAATATGGTCGCCCTCGCGTAAACGTTCGGTAAACATCTTGGTAAATGCCACCATGTTATCGGCTTGGCTTGTGAGTGCGTCGGCTCTATTGTTGATTGCCATGCCCTCGATCCACATTCGACTGAAGCGGCGGGCTGACAGGCCGCGGTTAGCAGTGATTTTTAACTCCATGCGCATAGGGATGTTGGCCGCCAGTAGTACCTCAGCGCTTTCGGTGAGGTTCTCGCTATAAAGCGCACCAATGAATTGGTCTTTTCCAAGTTCTTGGTGTACAGCCATACCATTCAACAATGGCGCTCCATACACAAATTGTGACAGACCGATCAAGAATGTGGTTAAACACGCCAATGAATATCGAATTGAACGGAGGGATCGCATATAGTAGCTTCACTTAATGTTAGATTTATTGGGCATTTATAATTTCAGTACCTTAAAAGTGGCCACTGAAACATTTTTTTGTACTATACCCTTTACTCTACCGAAAAATTGTGCAGCCGAAAAGCAGGATCTTGTCTAATTTATCGGATGAATTTCAATGGATAGTGCTTTTCGAAATCAGTTTCTAGGTCGAATGGGTGCATTATTCTCGTCTTGAGCATGTGAGTGTGGGTTTTTCCGGGAATGGAAATTAAACGGATTGAGAAGTTTGATCGTCATGTTATTGAGCAGTTGCTCTTTGCGATTCCTTTCTTTAAGGCTGTACGAGCCTTTGATTACAGTCAGTTCGATGCCTTGCTTCAATATTCACGGCTCATTGTCTTTCGCCCTGGCGAGGTGGTTTTAAGGCGGGGTGACGGGGACCAGAGTTTGTACTTCTTACTCAAAGGGCGACTGGCGGTTTATGCAGATGAGGGCTTAAAAGGCCAGGTTGTAAACTACATTACCCCCGGAGAAGTCTTTGGAGACCTGGCTCGGCTTACGCATAGACCAAGATCTGCGACCGTAGTCGCCGATGAGGAGTGTCGAGAGGCGCTGGTCTTTTCCGCCGATGTTTCAGCATTTGATAACTTGGAAACCACCCACCCGTTATCACAGCAAACGAAATTACTCTATTACCGGAATACAGTGCATAACCTCCGCTGGAAGTTAGAGGTTTATCGCTCACAATACCCTCAGGATGAATTGGCCGAACGCCACCGGGCAATTAAGCTTTATATGGGGCCTAAAGATACATTGGAGGAGCTAAAGTCACTGCACGGCCAAGCCCGGGATCTTGCGGACCTGCTGTTAGCCTGGAATAGCCGTTTTGGGGCAATTTACCCTGAATTGCTGGGCGGCGAGCCTCAGCTTGAGGATTACGTGCACACTAAGTAGAGTCAAAAGCCTCCGTCTTAGCTTGCGAAAACTATAAAGCTCTTGCGATACTCAATTACTCATCTTTAACCGAAATGTCGGTTTCACCAGTTCAATTAAGGGGCGTCCGGTAGTAATGGAGTTTGAGGCTTTACGTTTGGTGCATGGTGCAACGCTGCAGGTGCAAGTTAGTAATAGTGCTGGGCAGCCAGAGCGTTACTCTTGCCGTTATGTCGGGGCGGTAGCGGGGCGTACCTTGATTTTTACCATGCCGCGAGGAGGGGGCAAAACACCACGCTTTCGCCCTGGACAGCGAGTGGCCGTGAGATTAATGATTGCCAATGGTATTGGTTTGTTTGCGGCGAGTGTCGAAGCCCAATCTACTGAGCCATTGCCATTACTGTATGTCAGCTACCCGGACTCAGTGACATTTAAGGGGATCCGCAGTGCCACTAGGGTCGTTGTTAATCAAGATGTTACGGTAGTGAATGATAGTCAATTGGATAAACCTGAAACCTCAGGGCGAATCGCCGATATCAGTATCAATGGCGCCAGACTTGAGTTGCGAGAGCCAATCGCGAATATAGGTGATAAAGTTATTTTGAAATCACAGGTGACAGTGGAAGGGCAGACTTGGCCACTGGCGATAGAAAGCGTTATCCGTTCGCGTATAGAGCGAAGTACTCAAGAGCAGCATCAAACATTAGCCGCAGTATACGGTGTAGAGTTTACTGAACAAAACAAAGACGCACTATTGGTGTTACACGCTTATGTTTTTTCCCATATCGCTGCCGAGCAGACTCCTCAAAACGCCTTATAGTTTGTGTGCCCTGCTGAGTGTGATCTATTCGTCTAGCCATGCCGTAGAGCTTGAGCAGCTGCATTTACCTCGTACCTATTTGCGTTATTTGCCACAAATTTATGATGGTGCGCAGTTAATGGCGCAGACTGAGAAGTGTCATCAATTTGTTAAAGGCGGTCTTAAGATTGACGCCAGCGATTTGAAAGCTCCCGTTTTCAGTTACACCTGCCGCGATTCGAATAACTTAACTTATCGATGGGTAGTCGATGGTCTTTCTCTGGAAATTCTCGATGATACTCGTCCCCAAGGTCGTATCAGTTTTGCCGAGTATCAAAATGAGCTTGAGCAGCAGCGCCAACGTCAGCGTGAGCGCGAGCAGGCGCGGGAGGAGGAGCTTGCTCGCCTTCAGGCTGAACGGGAAGCAATTGAGGCTGAGCGAGAAAAGCTTCGTCTGGAGCAGCAAAGGGCATCTTATTGGCCTAAATGCAAAAACTTACTCTCAGAGAAAACAAAAAACATGCGGGCAGTGGAGTGGCAGTTTGATCAACAGCCTGAGGTAGAGTTGCTCACTTCGGATGAGGGTGGTACAGAAAAAGTGCGATTCATTATGGATTTTAATGCTCAGGACTACCATCGTCAGACGCTAGAATATCGAGCGTTTTGTGATTTCATGCCGCCTGAGGATGCGACAATCGAGATCCATCCCAGGGCTTTAGTGCAGTCTGGCAAGTAACACTTAGTATTTGCATGTACATACAAAAAAGCCACCGCACCTACTGCGGTGGCTTTTTTGTTGAAGGTGCTTCTTACTTAGCTTTTGGCTTGCGGCCGCGCTTAGCCGGCGCTTTTTTAGCGGCGGTAGTGCGCTTGGCTGGTGTTGCCTTTGCTTTTTGAGCGGTTGGTGCCTTACGAGCTTTGCTTTTGGCTCCAGTCTTCTTGGCGGCAGCTTTTTGCTTCGCAGCGGCCTTTTTGGCAGCAGCACGAGCCTTGGCTGCGGCTTTCTTCTCAGCCGCTTTTTGCTTGGCGGCCGCCTTTTTAGCGGCAGCTTTAGCTTTTGCTGCGGCTTTCTTGGCAGCGAGCTTAGCTTTAGCTGCGGCTTTCTTCTCAGCCGCTTTTTGCTTGGCGGCCGCTTTTTTAGCGGCAGCTTTGGCTTTGGCGGCAGCCTTGCGATCAGCGACTTTTTGCTTTTTCGCTAGCTCGCGCTGGGCTTTTGCCATAGCGGTTTCATGCTGCTTGGCGACTTTATTGGTCGACTTGATCGTTGCCAGTTGTTGTTTGGCAGTAGCCAAACCTTCGCGAGCACCAGAGACTTCGCCCTGGGCTTTTTTAACCGCTGCGTTTGCAGTGGCGACTTGCTTGGCAGCAGCCGGGGTTTTCTTTTTCTTGGCCGTAGCCAATTTAGTTTTGGCTGCTTGCAAAGCTTTAGTTGCTTTGGTTACAGCTTTTTGTTGAGCGTCAACAGCTTTTGCTGCAGATTGTTCTTCTGCGGCGCGAGCTTTGCTCAGTTGGTCTTGCAGCTGAGCCAGCTGTTTTTCCAACTGATCAACTGTGTTTACAGCTTTAGTTTTACGAGCAGCCATGGTGAGCTTCCTTTATTGTTGTGAACAAGAAAGTAAACGAATTAGATTCGAAGGTGAAAACTTTAAGACTTTACCTGCGAATTTCAACCATTTTACGACATTTTTAGTTAAAAATCGTTGAAATATAAAATTTATTCGCGCTTTTAATGTTTTTTTTTGAATTTAATGTTTGTTGACAGTAAAAAATCTCGGCGTAAGGGTGAATAATTTTTTTGTTGGCTTGTTTATTTTGTTTTCAGCTGTTTTATACTGGTTTTTTATACAGTGAGTCGGGTGGTTGATGGGCCGGTACATAATTCATGTCGATGCTGATTGTTTTTTTGCGGCAGTAGAGATGCGAGAGCGACCTGAGCTTATGCATAGGCCAATTGCGGTTGGAGGCAGTGCGAGTTCAAGAGGTGTTATCTCTACCTGTAATTACCCTGCCAGAAAATTTGGCATCCGTTCAGCCATGGCCACTGCGCGCGCTTTACGATTATGCCCAGGACTAATTCTGTTGCCTCATCGCATTGATCTATATCGACAGGTATCAGCGGCAATGATGGATATATTTCGTCGGTATACAGATGTACTAGAACCTTTGTCGGTCGATGAGGCATTTCTTGATGTGACCGCAGTGGCTGGTACGGAAAGTGAGGCGCTGACCATTGCGCAACAAATTCGCACTGATGTGCAGAGGGAATTGAGTATTACAGTTTCAGCCGGAGTGGCGGGAAATAAGTTCTTAGCCAAGGTGGCGAGTGACTGGCGTAAACCTAATGGTGTGTTTCAAGTTCTTAGTTCAGATGTTAAGAGCTTTACTGCGGATTTATCGGTGCGTGTGATTCCCGGGGTTGGGCGGGTGACTTGTGAGCAATTGCAGTATTTAGGGGTGGTGCAGTGTCGGGATTTATACCGCTACACTCTCGAGGAGTTGCAACATTTATTTGGACGCTTTGGTGTTCGGTTGTATTGGTTCAGTCGCGGTGTTGATGATCGTGAGGTTACGGCAGAGCGAAATCGCAAGTCGGTCAGTGTGGAGAGAACCTTCGCCGAGGATTTGGCCACTAAAGAGGCTTGTTATGAGCAGCTCAGTGGCTTGTGTGTACGCTTACAGCAACGCTTGGAGAAATTAGAATACAACGCTGTGATAGGAAAAGGCTTTGTGAAGGTTAAGTTTGCCGATTTCAGCCAGACCACGGTAGAGCGCCCAGGGCTGATATGGAATGCCGACACCCTGAGGCCTCTGCTTGCTGAAGCCTTAACCCGCGGGCAGGAGAAGGTCCGCTTGTTGGGGGTCGGTGTGCGTCTGCTTCCTGCCCCCCCTTCTGGAGGCGTGGATCAGATTGGGCTGTTCGACCAATAGGGCGAGTATGGGTAAAGCTGGAGTTGCTCTTTACGTATATTTGCCTTAAAAAAGTGCTGAATTGGGTTAGTCAGCGTGGGTACAAGCTGGTAGTATTGGCGCTTCGAATATGAGGGACCTGTATAGCCTGCCTTCAGAGCTCCCGAAATATGGGTGTCTGAGTGTGTTAAGAGGCCCTGAACATCATCCACTAGCATAATAATGGGAGTGTGTACGGTGAGTCGTAGAAAGAAAAACCGTAACTCTGAGGAAAGTAATGATATCGATTTGACGCCGATGCTGGACGTCGTTTTTATCATGCTTATTTTCTTTATCGTGACGGCATCCTTTGTTAAGGAAATTGGCCTTGACGTGAATGTACCGGAAGAAAACGATGAGCCACCACCGCCCAATGCGGATCCGAACATTCTGGTGCAGATAAGTGCGGACAACCAAATCTGGATGTTTGGTGAAAACGGCCTGCGACGCATCGATGAAGCCTCGGTTCGATCAAATATTGCTCAAATGCGCGCTGAGCTGCCGAAGGCATCCGTTATTATTCAGGCTCATGAGAAGTCGGACGCTGGAGTGTACGTTGCGGTTGCCGATGCGGCCCGAGCGGCGAAAGCACCTAATGTTGTTCTGGTGCCAACCGAAGATTAAATATCGGTTTGCTGCAGGCATAAAAAAACCACCTTCGGGTGGTTTTTTTATGCCTGTCACTTTAGCTTCAAATTAAAGCCGCTTGTTGGCGGCTTCAATTCCTCATGCAGATGGCGGCTTATTGGTCTGCAAGGGCTTTACGAACCGATGCAAGCTTGACGCAAGTGACAAAAACTTCCATGGCTCCCACCACTTCCTCTACGGATGGTACCGATGGGGCAATACGGATATTGCGGTCTTCCGGGTCATCGCCATAGGGGAAGGTGGCACCGGCCGGTGTCAGCTTTACTCCAGCTTCAGCGGCAAGGCGCACGGTTTCTTGAGCGCAGCCGGGGCGGGTGTCAAAAGACACAAAGTAACCACCTACTGGGCTTTCCCAGCTACCCAGATCAGAGTCAGTAAACGCGTCTTTCAGGGCGTTGAGCACCGCATCAAACCGGGGTTGCAGTAGTTCTGCGTGTTTTTTCATGTGCGTCATTAGGGCGTCGCGGCTTGGCAAAAAGCGTGCGTGCCTCAGTTGATTAACTTTGTCAGGGCCGATGGTGCAAGCTCCAAGAAAAGCTTTAAGACCCGCTAAGTTATCCGCACTGGCGGCAGCGAAAGCTACCCCGGCACCGGCATGGGTGATTTTTGAAGTGGACGCAAACTGAATGACGGTGTTTTCAGTGCCGTGTTTAGCGCTCAAATCGAAAACTGATGCCAGTTGCGGCGGGTTGTCGATTAAATCGTGCACCGCGTAGGCGTTGTCCCAAAACACCCGGAAGTCGGCATGGGCAATCAGCCCTAGCTTAGCGATACGTTCTACGGTTGCATCGCTATAAACTACGCCTGTTGGGTTGGAGTATTTGGGTACGCACCACATACCGCGAATGCTGCTGTCGGATTTGATCAGCTCCTCCACGGCATCCATATCTGGGCCTTCTGCAGTCATGGGCACGGTGATCATCTCAATGCCAAGCTGTTCACATACGGTAAAGTGACGGTCATAGCCTGGTACCGGGCAAATCACTTTAGGTGAGGTGATATTGCTCCAGGCACTCTCGCTGCCGGTGAGGCCAAATTCATAAGCGGTGAGCATGGTTTGGTGCATCAGGGTCAGGCTGGAGTTGCCGCCCGCCAGAATATTTTCTTCGGGTACGCCCATAAGGTCTGAGCCCAGGCGTTTCGCTTCTGGAATACCATCAATACCGCCGTAGTTACGGGTATCTACGCCACTGTCGGTTTTGTAATTACCGTTCAGAATTCCGTCTAAATCGTCGGATAAGGACAGTTGGTCGGAAGAAGGTTTGCCGCGGGTTACATCAAGGCTGAGTTGTTTGCTGACAATGGCGTCGTAGTCTTGGCTCAGTTGTGCTTCCCATTCACGCAGTTGTTCGGGAGTGGCTTGATCCAGTCGCAAGGGGTCACCTCAAAAGTTGGTTGAGCGCGCAGGGCGCAGGTGCCGCTATTATAGCGGTTGCGTCGCAAAGATTTAAGGGTTCTTGATAGCGGCCAATGGCGGTACTGGGCAGTCCAGACAGGCCGCGATGGTGCGATACAACTCTGCTTCTCGAGGCGTGACCATGCCGTCGTGTTCTATACATAACCCCATGGCTTTGAGTAGAGCGGGTTTTTGTAGGGGCTTAACCTGCTGTAATTTGGCGATGGCGGCGTCCAGCTCGCCTATGGCAATTTTGTTGTTTGGGGTGGGTGGTAACTCGCCCAGGCGCAGCGCGCGCGTGGCGCTGCTAAAGGCAAGGTTTTGCTGCTCGGTATCACTGGAGCCGGCCTTGGCTAGAAGGGTTAGCAGCAGCGCGCATTCGTTGCGCAGCTGGCGTAAGTTCAGCGACTGAGTTCGGCTTGGTTTGTCGCATAGTTGGTGGCTAATTAAGCGCCGCACAATCCATTCAGAAAAGCTGATTTTTCGGTCCGCCTGAATCAAAACGTCGATAGCGTTAAAGAAAGTACTTTGCTGCGAGGCGCTTAACTCTTTTAGAGCTGGAATGGCAAGTTCTACTAAAGGTAAGCGCAAATGATCGGGTTGGTGACTTGCTGCGTGGGCAATAGGTTCCAGTTGTTCAAGTTCTGTGGCGGAGTAAGTAGATTGCAGGAGTGTTAATTGGGTTTGTTGTGACGAACCGTTGCGCTCGAGTAGCAGGCCGAAAATAATGGCCCGCGCGCCATAGGATTCGTGCGTGGCTTGCAGCAGCTGCTGTGGAATTTGCTGGAGTAGTTTTTGCGCGACGCTTAAATGCGATGTGTTGGGTTGGCCAATGTGATTCAGAGCATTAGACAGAATGGCGGCTTTTACGATGGCGTCGCTGTGCGCATTGTGTTGAGTTGTGTCGGCTGAGTCTTCGGCTCGTGTTTCGCGTGTCGATGTATCTATCGTTTCAAACGAGCCGTCCCAGTTGGGTTCAATTCTCTTAATACGTTCGCTTAACGGAGGGTGGGTTGCCATTAAACCGCTGAAGGCTGTTTTTACACCTTGGCCAAAATACATATGACTGAACTCGGCTGAATGCTCAGCTTGCAGGTGGCTGCCCGCAGGGGTGGCACCGATCTTTTTTAATGCGCCGGAAATACCAGTGTTGTCGCGGGTAAACTGCACCGCAGAGGCGTCTGCCAAAAATTCTCGCTGACGACTAACAGCCGCTTTGATGATGTTGCCAAAAAAAGTTCCAGCGTAGCCGATAATCATCAGGGCAATACCGATACCGATGACCACCCCCTGAGAGTTGTTTTTACTGGAGCGCCCGATACTGCGGTAGGCGCTGCCGCGCACCATGAAGTTGCCGATAAGCCCCAGCAGCAATATGCCATTGAGTAGGGCCACTAGGCGCATGTTTAAGCGCATGTCCCCATGAAATATATGACTAAACTCGTGTGCAATAACGCCTTGTAATTCGCTTCTGTTCAGCTGCTCCATGCAGCCGCGTGTAACCCCGATAACGGCATCTTGCGGTGTGTGGCCTGCCGCAAAAGCATTGATGGCGGGCTCCTCCATCACGTACACAGGGGGCACCGGGGTGCCAGAGGCAATAGCCATTTCTTCGACGATGTTTAACAGCTGGCGTTCGTGAAAGTCTTGAGAGTTGGTGTTAATGGGGTGTCCACCTAACGCTTCGGCTACGGTACGTCCGCCCCGCCCAAGTTGAAAATACTTGTACAGACTGCCGAAAAAAACCACCACCATAACCAGCAGCGCAATACCGCTAATGGTTTGCCAGCTAAGCAGTAGCTGCAGTTTTTGCCACAGTGTCATGCCTGCGCTTTCCATTGCAAAAGCACTGTTGCCGGTTTGCAAATAATAAGTAAGGGTTGCGAACATTGCCGTGGTAACGGCAATCAGCGATAAAACGGCAAGCGCCAAGAGCAACACCAGCTTACGGGTGTTGCGCTTGGCGATATCTTGTTGTTGAAAGAAATCCACAGTTATTAGAAGGAAGGCTGGTTAAAATTGGACTTTGGGCGCTTCCTGAATTTGCTCACTGTCCTCAAACTCCAACAAGCTGGCGTCTTCTTTATGCCCAAACATACTCGCGAGAACGACTTGAGGAAAGCTTTGCTTGTAGGTGTTGTAGCTCATCACTGAGTCGTTAAACGCTTGGCGGGCGAAGGCGATGCGATTTTCGGTGCTGGTTAGCTCTTCTGACACCTGCTGCATATTGGTTGACGCTTTCAGGTCTGGATAAGCCTCCATTACCATATTTAGTCTTCCCAGAGCGCCCGATAACGCACCTTCGGCACCGGCAAGTTGTCCCATGGCCGCAGCGTCGCCTGGGGCGTTTGCGGCGGCTTTCAGTCCGGCCATCGCTTGGTTGCGGGCAGCGGTAACCGCTTCTAAGGTCTCGCGCTCGTGTTTTATGTAGGCTTTAGCGGTTTCTACGAGGTTGGGAATGAGATCATAACGTCGTTTAAGCTGCACTTCGATTTGTGCAAAAGCGTTTTTAAAGCGGTTTTTTAAGCTCACAAGCTGGTTATAAATGCTGATGGCGTAAACCACCAGCGCCGCTATAACGACTAAAATTACAATGGTTGAGACGTCCATAAGTCTGCCCTGTGTTTGAGGGTTGATCGATTGCTAAGGGTTAATCGATGTACTCAAAAACCCTTACCACTTTTTGCACTCCACCGGTGTGGCGTGCCACATCGGTAATGGCTTCGGCCTCGGCATGAGTGACCAAGCCCATTAAAAAAACGCTGTTATTTTCCGTGACTATGTGCAAGCGGCCGCTGTCGATATCGCGGTTAGTCAGTAACTTGGATTTTATTTTAGTGGTCAGCCAGCTGTCATTGGCGCCTGCCAGTAATGAAATGGGGGCTTGGACCTGCAATTCGTTGTGAACCTGGCGAACGTTGGGTAACTTTCTAGCCGTATTACCGGCTAGTTCACGCAGCTCATTCGTGGGCACCTGGCCTACCAGCAGGACTACGGCGTTAAAGCTATGAACACTAACGGGCGCATCGTTTAGCATTGGGTGAGCTTTGTTAATGTTGACGGCAGCAATAGTTTCAATTTGTTGGTCGTCAATTTTCACTCCCAGAGATCGCTTCCCGGGGTCAATCGTTATAGGTTCGTCAGTGGTGGCGCTAATAATGCTGGTGCAGCCGCTGAATAACAGGCTGGTAAGTAATAGGGTGCACCAAAAGGCCAACAGTTTATGCATTATTCATGACTCCCGAATAATTGTTGTTCAATTAAATCGCATAAGCAAAATAGAGTGAGTAGGTGTACCTCGTGGATTCGCGCATAGGGTGCGTCGGGGGCGCGCAATTCGATGTCCCGGTTATCCAGCAATGATTCGATGTTGTGGCCGTCTCTGCCGGTCAGAGCAATGACAGGAATGTCGCGGTCATGAGCGGCGCTGATGGCCTGGAGTAAGTTGCCAGGGCTGCCTGAGGCGCTGAGCAATATCAGTATGTCGCCGGGGTTACCGAGTGCTCGAATTTGTTTAGCGTAAATTTCGTTGTGGGTATGATCTTGAGCGATGGCAGATTGAGTAATGGCGTCTGCGCCAATATTCAGTGCGGGCAGGCTGGGGCGCTCGTGTTCAAACCGGTTGATCAATATTGAAGTAAAGGTTTGGGCCATGGCGGCACTTGCGCCGTTGCCACAGGTTAGGATTTTCCTTTCGTGCAGTAAGCTCTCAACTATCAGCTCGCTGCTGTGAGCAATCAGGGGGGCCAGGTGTTCGCCGGCCTGCATTTTGGCTTCAATACTTTCGTGAAATAAAGTGATTACACGCTGTTCCATAAATACCCTGTTATTAGGCCGTGCCGAATGCGTCGACGATCCAGAGCGGTGGCTGCGACCCGTCGAGCGTACTCAATGCTACCACATCGAAGCGACAGGGTATTTCATCTGTCAGCTTTTGCTGTTGCAGATACCAGGCGGCGGTCTTAATTAGCTTGTGTTGTTTGCTGGCGTTTACGCTTTCAGCGGCGCTGGAGTAGTTTACATTGCTGCGCAACCGCACTTCGACAAAAATGAGAGTTTGTTGTTCGCGCATAATCAAATCGATTTCACCGCCAGGGCCTTTTATATTGGCAGCGACATAGTGGAGACCCTGCTGTTGTAAAAAAGTCCTCGCCTGCTGTTCGGCTAGCTCGCCGCGGGTTGCCTTATTTTTTTGTTTACGAAAAAAAGCCATGGGTCAGTGTGACCGTTCTGATGTCCGAGCATTTAAGGGTTTTGCGGCGCCATTTTTAAATTCAGCCCATATAGGCTCGCGGACAATTTGGCCGGCGTTGTTCAGCGTTAGTGTTCCGGTGGTGCCGAGCAGACGTGTTTGTGGTAATTCGCGCAACTGGGGAAGTCTTGGGTATAAATGGTAGGCGTCTACGCCCATTGCATAAAGGCGTTGATAAGCCGCAGGCCCCCCCGCATATTTCTGGATGGCAAGTGCTTCGGGGCTGTCAGAAAAAAACCACGGTAGAGTATTGAATCGAACCCCATTTAAGTCTCGATCATCGGTTGTGTCGGTGTTGCCATCAAATATTTGACTGGTGGCCAAAACCGGTAGTCCGCCGGCGTAATGAAAGGCGAGCGTGGGTTTGATTTGGCGCGCCTGGCTGGGGTTGGCAATCATAAATATGACATCTATGTCTTTGCGTCGTCGCGGTTCGAACTCACTGTTGGTGTAAATGATCTGTCTCAGTTGGCGGTGTCGCTCTTCGCTTTGGCCGATCAGTAATGAGCGTTTAATGACGTCGGAGTAATCACCGGCACCAATATAGCGGGTGTCAGTGACTATGCTGCCCCCCAGAGAGCTCCACTCCTCGGCGAAGGCATCAATGCTACGGCTCGCCCAATCAATATCCGGAGCAATAATCATGGCTCGGCGGTAGCCCTGGCGGTGGGCAAAGCGGGCTATATCTTGCGCTTCGTCTTCTGGAGCAAGGCCAAACTGATAGAGCCGAGGCGAGAATAATGCATTGATGGCTGTTTGGCTGGACGGTGGTGTTATACCTTCTGAACGCGGTTGGGTGGTCGGGGGGGCTTGGTTACTGAAATCTGTAGAAGCGGCCTCACTGTAATTTAGCGCCAATACTGGCGCGGTTAATGTTTGGCGAGTGTTTAGTAATTCAACGTTATCTTTATCGAGTGGGCCAACAATTATCTGAGCACCTTCGGCCACGGCTTGATCATAAAGCTGGTTGATGTCTTTTTCGTGGGTGTCGTATTGAATAATTTCGGGGCGCAACCCTTTGGCGTCCTGGCTTAGATAGGCGGCTAAAAAGCCATCGCGCACAGCGGTGGCGGCTCCGGCTAATCGTCCGGTCTGTGGAAGCAATAGGGCGATTTTGCGGGGTTGTTGCTGGATGAGTTGATTGAGCAATTGTAAATCGCTGGGTAGCTCTGTACTGGCTGGATGGTAGGGCCAGCGTAACTGCCAAAGCTCCACGCGTTCCAGTTGTCGATTTAGGCTGGCGGTATTGTCACGGCTAATTTGCGCTAGCTGTGCCCAGCCTTGTAAGTCCCGGTCATCGCTTTGTTGGGCGAGGTGCGTCAGGTCCTCGCTGTGCAAGCTCATTAAATCCTGCCAAATGGCTTCGTTGTTAAGTTGTAGTTGATCAGAGCTGAGCAACTGCCCTAGCTGTATGCGGGTGTTAAGGCTCTGTTCGTAATCGCCCAGTAAGGATTCGGTTTGGGCGCGGCGCTCCAAAATCAGCCTTTGGTCGGCGTGGGGCAACTGCGGCCAAAGGGCGGTTAAGCGTGAGTCAAACAAAATCTCGCTGGCGTCAAAATAGTCGCCGCTTGTCAAGGCCGCTTGGCTGGCATTACGCACATAGCGGACAAACATTGAATCGTTGAGGCGGGTGGAATCAAGGCTTTGAAGCAGGTTAAGGGCCCATGTGGGTTCGCTTTCTGCTAGTAATAACTCTGATGCCTGCAGGATATAGTCAGGCCGTTGGTTGGCAGGTGCTTCGCGGGCACTTTGCACTAATGCGCGTATTTGGGTTTCTAGTGCAGACTCGCTCAGCTCGCTTTCTGTGGGGCCTGGAGTTTGTAGTGAAGGCCCACTGCAGGCTGCAAGTAATGCGAGTAGTAAGGTTGAGGTTGTGCGAAAAAATCTAATGCCCATGAGCCAGCTCGTGTCGGTGGGGGTTCCGGGTAGTGGTAAACTGCCTGCTTTTGCTGCGGAGTTACTTATGCAACATCAGTCGGGAGTCCTCTACGTGGTCGCCACCCCAATTGGTAATTTGGCGGATATGGTACCGCGTGCTGTCACTGTGCTCCAGATGGTAAATGTGATTGCCTGTGAAGATACTCGGCATAGCGCTCGCTTACTGCAACATTTTTCTATTGAAACCCCTTGCGTTGCTTACCATGATCACAGTGATGACAAGCGCGTTGAGGCGCTGTTGAGTCGTTTACAGGCCGGTGATGATGTGGCTCTCATTTCCGATGCGGGTACGCCACTGGTGTCAGACCCTGGGTACCGGCTGGTTCGTCGCGTGCGTGAGCAGGGCGTGAAAGTAGTTCCGGTGCCTGGGGCGTGTGCATTTGTTGCGGCATTAAGTGCTGCAGGGCTGCCGTCGGATCGTTTTGTTTTTGAAGGTTTTTTGCCGGCCAAGCCGGGTGCCAGATTAAAGCAGTTGCAGTCTCTGTCCGCTGAGACTCGAACGCTTATTTTTTACGAGGCTCCACATCGCGTGCTGGATTGTGTGCAGGATATGGTGAGGGCATTTGGCCCGGAACGCGAAGTGGTGCTTGCGCGTGAGCTGAGTAAAGCCTTTGAGACAATACATGGCGCGCCTGTTGCTGAGCTGGCGCGCTGGATAGAAGCCGACAGTAATCAGCAGCGGGGCGAAATAGTGTTGCTGGTGCGCGCCGCTTGCGGTAATGACGAGTCGTTAGACGACGAAGTTGTACGAACAATGGAAGTTTTGTTGGCCGAGTTACCCTTGAAGCAGGCTGCGCAGCTTGGTGCAAAATTAACCGGCTTGCGCAAAAACGAACTCTATCAGTGGGCTTTGGGTCGCCAGTCCGATAAAAGTTGAGTAACAGCTTTTTACTTGACTTTCTATCTGGGCAGGTTATCTTTTGCGCTCGGAGTCGGCTCGGCAGTCGCTATCCCTTTGGGGGTGGAGGAAAGTCCGGGCTCCGCAGGGCAGAGCGCCAGGTAACGCCTGGGAAGTGTGAGCTTACGGAAAGTGCAGCAGAGAGTAGACCGCCTAAGCGCGTAAGCGCCGGTAAGGGTGAAAGGGTGCGGTAAGAGCGCACCGCGCGACTGGTAACAGTTCGTGGCACGGTAAACCCCGCTCGGAGCAAGACCAAATAGGAATCCATTGGTGTGGCCCGCACTGGATTCGGGTAGGTTGCTTGAGGTGTGCGGTGACGCGCATCCCAGATGAATGACTGTCCCAGACAGAACCCGGCTTACAGGCCGACTCCGATTATTTCCTCATGATATTCCGCAATGGTCTATCACTCCTCTTTTGTTAACTCTAAACAATCCCTTACTTAAAGTAACTTCTTAAGAGTTTGCCGTATCTCTTTGTAATTTATTGTTTTAATGCTTTCCTGTGCCTCGCATTGATCGCTTGATGTGTGCTGTTTGTCTGCCTTTACCTGCTTTTTTGTGAATTTTAACGGCAATTTCGCTACCGCTTGCTTGACTTTGCCTGTCTCCGATTTATAGTGTGTCAATGTGGTGAAAAGTGGGTATTAGTGGTTTTTTGTGGAATAGCCAACCCTTCAAGTGGTGAATTGTGTTAACTGGTAACTATGCCATCAATATGGACGCCAAAGGGCGCATGGCCATACCTACTCGAGCAAGAGAAGAGTTGGTAGAGCTTTGTGGCGGCCGTTTAGTGGTGACCGCACACACTCAAGACCCCTGCGTTCTTATTTACCCTGAGCCGCGTTGGCAAGAAGTTTTGCCTGGTATTCAGGCCCTGCCCAGCATGAATAGTGCGGCGCGCCGAGTGCAGCGCTTATTGATTGGGCATGCCTGTCCGATGGAAATGGATGGCAATGGCAGGATATTGGTGCCGCCCACGCTGCGGTCTCGAGCCAATTTAGATAAAAAGCTCATGCTTGCTGGTGTGGGCGATAAATTAGAGCTTTGGGATGAGGATACCTGGACGACCTTGATGCAAGGGACGTCTGACGACGAAATTCCTGAACAGCTGGAAACACTGGACTTCTAATTATTATGGATGCTCAGCCACACATAACCGTGCTCGAACAAGAGGCGGTGGACGCTCTCGTGGTAGATGCCGCAGGCTTTTATGTGGATGGCACATTTGGCCGCGGTGGTCATAGCGCGCGCATTCTTCAGGGCTTGAGTCCGGCAGGTCGCCTATTGGCATTTGACAAAGATGTAGCCGCTATAGACGTTGCCAGCCAGCGCTTTTCGGCAGACTCACGTTTTCAGATCGTGCATGACAGCTTCGCTACCCTAAGCAATCAAATCGAGGCTTTAGGGATGGTCGGCAAAGTCAGTGGTGTGTTGTTGGATTTAGGGGTTTCGTCTCCTCAACTGGACGAGGCGGAGCGCGGTTTCAGTTTTTTACACGATGGCCCACTGGATATGCGTATGGATCAGACTCGGGGCGTCAGTGCCGCTGAGTGGGTAAATACCGCCGAGGAATCCGAGCTGGCCCGGGTAATGAAAGACTACGGCGAAGAACGCTTTGCCAAACGTATGGCCCGCGCTCTGGTGGCTGAGCGCAACAAGGCGCCCATTGAACGCACCGGCAGGTTGGCGCACATATTAAAAGAGGCCAATCCCGCATGGGAGAAAGGTAAGCACCCGGCGACACGGGCGTTTCAGGGTATCCGTATCCACATTAATAACGAACTGGGTGATCTGGAGGCCGTACTGCAACAGGCGCTAGAAGTTTTGGCGGTGGGCGGTAGGTTGGTGGTCATTAGCTTTCACTCACTGGAAGATCGATTAGTAAAGCGTTTTATTCGTCGGCAAGAGAAGGGCGACCCAATACCCCGGGGCGTGCCGGTGATGGATAGTCAGCTCAACAAACGCTTAAAAAGCCATTCAAAAGCAATTAAAGCGGGTTCAGAAGAGCTGGGTAATAACATCCGCTCGCGCAGTGCGGTAATGCGCATTGCCGAGAAAATTGCCTGAAGTGTCGATGAATAAGCCGGGGCGTGGGCCGTTAGTGTTGGTAGTGGCGTTGTGGAGCGCCTGCGTAGTTTCCGCTCTGGCGGTAGTCAGTGTGACCCAACAAGTGCGGCGCAACATCGATGAGCTGGAATCCCTACGGCGTGAGTCGGCCGAGCTGCAAGTGCAGTGGGGGCAGTATTTACTCGAGCAGAGTACCTGGGCGTCTTATTCCCGGGTGGAAGCAAAGGCGCGGCGCGAGCTGAATATGCACGTGCCGCAGGTGGAACAAATAATTTTGATTGATAAGGAACCTTAGGTGCAGCATCTGACGTTAAAGTCATGGCGGTTATACAGCGTAGTGTTGGCTATGCTGGTGCTTGCTGCGCTGCTGATTTGGCGTATTGCCTCGCTGCAGGTGCTGCCCGATACAGACCGGGGTTATCAGTTTTTGCAAGGCCAGGGCGATGCCCGCACCATTCGCACAGAGCCCATCAGTGCCTACCGTGGCGTCATTACCGATCGCAATGGCGAGCCTTTAGCGGTCAGTACACCGGTAGAATCCATCTGGGCCAACCCCCAAATTTTATTGCAAAACCCTAAAGACTGGGGCCGCTTGGCGCAGGCTTTAGGGTGGAAAAAAGCGGAGCTTGAGAGCCGATTAACACGCTACTCCGGCAAAGAGTTTGTTTACCTGGAGCGTCACTTACCGCCCCAAGAGGCCGCTGCAATTATCGGCCTGGGTGTGGATGGCGTGTACACCCAAAGAGAATATCGACGCTATTACCCGGCTGGCGAAGTGGCTGCACATATCGTTGGCATGACGGATATTGATGATCGTGGACAGGAAGGCATGGAGCTGGCGTACGATGCCTGGCTGGCCGGTGAGAGTGGCGCTAAACAGGTATTAAAAGACTTGCGTGGGCGCACCGTAAAAGAGCTTGGTTTGATTCAGTCGGCTCGCAGCGGTCGTCCCTTGGCGCTGAGTATCGATCTGCGTTTGCAGTATCTGGCGCACCGCGAATTGAAAAAGGCGGTGCAAGAGTTTGGCGCTAAGGCCGGTTCGGTAGTGGTGCTGGATGTGCGCACCGGTGAAGTGCTGGCTATGGTTAATCAGCCTTCTTATAACCCTAATGACCGCACCAGTATTCACCCGGCCAGTTTGCGAAACCGGGCGTTGACCGATGTGTTTGAGCCGGGCTCTACCATGAAGCCTTTGGCCGTGTTGGCGGCACTGGAAAGTGGCAAGTTTCATCCTTATTCGGTTATCGATACGACGCCTGGCTATGTTCAGGTGGGGCGTAAAACCTTGCTGGATCCCGTCAATTACGGCGAGTTGGATTTAACGCGCATCATCGCCAAATCCAGCCAAGTAGGGATGACCAAAATGGCACTTGCCATGGAGCCCAATTTAATTCGCGATATGTATTACCGCTTGGGTTTGGGGCAGGGCACGGGCACGGGTTTCCCTGGTGAGGCCGTAGGAGTCTTGCCATCGTACACCAAGTGGAAGCCTATTCAGCGCGCCACCTATGCCTTTGGGTACGGCTTGAACTTAACGGTATTGCAGTTGGCGCATGCCTACGCAGTGCTGGCCAGTGATGGTGAACAGCGGCCGGTGTCGTTACTGCGTAATGAGGAAGAGCCAGTTGCCGGGCAAAAAATAGTTGATAGTGAATACACTAGCGCGGTGATGAAGATGCTGCGCAAAGTTGTCAGCATGCAAGGAACGGGTAGTCGTGCCAAGGTAGAGGCCTATCCTGTGGCAGGCAAAACCGGTACGGCTCACAAAGCGGATGCCGGCGGTTATGCGGATAATCGCTATATTGGCTCCTTCGTGGGCGTGGCCCCAGCGGATCATCCCGACATTGTGGTCGCGGTAATGATTGACGAGCCAAACGACTCGAAATATCACGGTGGTCAAGTTGCTGCGCCGGTGTTCTCCAGTGTGACCGAAGGCGCTTTGCGTTTACTGCAAGAGCCTCCGCGTTCCGCGCCCAACCGGTTAACGGTGAGAAAAAGAGAGCCGGGCGATCAGGTGGTGGGGGTGACACTATGAGCGCCGCCATAAGCCTGGGTGCATTAACTCAACAAACGGACGCTTCATGGGCGTCCGTGCCCGTATCGGGTATTACGTCCGACAGCCGCCAGGTGCGTAGCGGAGATGTTTTCGTTGCCTTGCAGGGCGGGCGTGTAAATGGCGCCGAATTTATAGATGATGCCGTTAAAGCAGGCGCTGTCGCCGTAATGGTCGATAGCGAGGCTGCTTTTAGCTACCGAGGGGCTGTGCCCGTCGTTCACATTAAGTCGCTCAATAAGCATTTAAGCGAGATTGCCGGACGGTTTTATGGTGATCCCAGTGCGTCGTTGGATGTGGTTGGTATTACCGGCACCAACGGTAAAACCACCACTGCCTTGTTAACGGCCCAACTATTACAAAAGCTTGGCCGCAAAGCGGCGGTGATGGGTACGTTAGGCTATGGCTTAATGCAAAGCGAGCTGTCGGCCACAGGCTTTACTACCCCAGACCCGATTACAGCTCAGCGTGCGCTCAGGTTACTGCGCGAGCAAGGCGCTGATACCTTGGCGATGGAAGTTTCTTCTCACGCGCTGGCGCAGCACCGAGTTCGTCATGTAGCAATCGATACCGGTGTGTTTACCAATCTGTCTCATGATCATCTGGATTTTCACGGTGATTTAAAAGCGTACGGCAAAGCCAAAGCGCGTCTGCTTAAGGCGCGGGGTCTTCAGCACGCCATTATTAATCGCGACGACCCCTGGTGTAAGTCGCTGCTGAAAAAGACTGATGATTTAAAGGTGGTGCTCAGCTATTCACTATCATCCCCCAAGGCCGACGTTTATTTTGATGAGATTGAGTATCGTGCTGATGGCATAAGAGCGGTGGTTTGCGTTAATGCTGAGCGCGCCCGTATTCAATCGGACCTGGTGGGAGACTTCAACGCCAGCAATCTTCTTGCGGCTATTTCCATTGCGTATGTGCGCGGTTATAGCCTTGCCGACATTTGTGCGGAGGTGGAAAAGTTAGCGCCAGCTCCAGGCCGAATGGAACAAGTGCGTATTGCTGCTGCGCAAGAGATTCAGGTCGTGGTGGATTACGCTCATACCCCCGATGCTTTGGTGAAAGCGCTGCGCGCATTACGCCGCCATACCAAGGGCAGTATATGGTGTGTGTTTGGTTGCGGTGGTGACCGCGATCCAGACAAGCGCCCGGTCATGGGGCGAGTAGCGGAAAAGTCTGCCGACTATGTGTTGGTTACCAACGATAATCCGCGCAGTGAAAACCCAGCGGACATTGCCAGTCAAATTGTGCGCGGTATGCACAATCCTGAGCGTTGTTTGATTATTCCCGAGCGTGACAAAGCAATTGCTTTAGCTGTGCAGCAAGCGGCCGCTGGCGATGCGGTGCTGTTGGCTGGCAAGGGGCACGAGCAAGTACAGCAATTTGCCGAGCGCGAATTACCGTTTAGTGATGTTGAACAGGCATTAAAAGCGCTTGAAGTGCGTCTGCAAAAAAGCGGGGGCATCGCATGATCGGTGAAATGTCGATACAGCAATTGGTGAGCGAGTTTTCTTCTGATATCACCACGGTAAAAACAGCGGACTCAGCATCGTTTCGCCAGGTTTGCACAGATTCACGCAAGCTGGCGCAAGGCGATTTTTTTGTTGCCTTACGTGGCCCCAATTTTGATGGGCATGCATTTCTAGCGCAGGCTAAAAATGTTGGTGCGGTCGGCGCTTTGGTCGATAGCATCGCGCAAGACTGCGATCTGCCGCAACTGCAAGTCGACGATACAGTGCTGGGTTTAGGTGAAATGGCGCGTGTTAATCGCAGCCGTTTTCATCGGCCTGTTATTGCGATTACCGGTTCAAGCGGTAAAACATCTGTACGCACAATGGTGGATGGCATTTTGCGCTGTGAAGGTGAAGTGTTGGCCACGCAAGGCAACTTGAATAATCACATTGGTGTGCCATTAACGTTGCTGAACCTTACCGGTGATGAGCGCTACGCCGTCATTGAAATGGGCGCGAGCGGTATTGGCGAAATCGCCTATTTGTGCAGCTTGGCCCTGCCCGATGTGGCTGTGGTTAACAATGTGATGGCGGCACACCTTGAGGGTTTTGGTTCTCTGGAAGGGGTGGCTGAAGCCAAAGGTGAAATTTATCAGGGGGTCAAAGAAGACGGTTGTTGCGTTGTCAATCTAGACGATCAATTCTCCGCGCAATGGTTAAACGAGTTGCACGGTCGCAAACGATTAACCTTTTCCCTACATCAGAAAAACGCCGATTGCTACGCAGAGAATCTTGCCGTGCAAGGGCGTCAGCAAACGTTTGATTTAATGCTCGCAGGGCGCCGTTTGCCAGTGAAGTTACAAATGCTGGGTGAGCACAATGTGAGAAACGCTATGGCGGCGGCGTGTTGCGCTTATGCGGTAGGTGCCAGTGATGAGTCCATTATTGAGGGGCTGGCTGGTTTCACCTCCGTGGCGGGTCGCATGAAGCACCTGTCAGGGCCTTGCGGCAGCACCATTATAGACGATGCCTATAACGCCAATCCCGGCTCGGTTAGGGCGGCCATTGACGTGTTGGCGCTAACCTCGGGTACCAGGGTCCTGGTGCTGGGCGATATGGCCGAGTTGGGTGAAGAGAGCTATCTGATGCATGCCGAAATTGGCACTTATGCTTCGGCAAAAAATGTCCAGCTCTTATTGACTCACGGTGCTTTAGCGCAAACGATCGGTGACCACTTTGATGGCCCGAGTAAGCACTTTGACGATCAGCAAAAACTGATTGAGCACTTATTAACAGTTATTACGGAAAGCGACTGTACCGTTTTGATCAAAGGTTCCCGCAGCGCCCGAATGGATCGTGTTGTCAGCGCCTTAACCTGTAAGGAGAAATCCTGAATGTTGCTCTGGCTCGCAGAACAATTACAAGGCTACCACAGCGGCTTCTTTGTGTTTCAGTACCTGACTCTAAGGGCGATTCTCAGCGTTATGACGGCGCTGGGTATTTCCCTGTTGCTAGGGCCTTGGATGATTCGCAAGCTCAACCAGCTGCAAATTGGCCAGGCGGTGCGCGATGATGGGCCGCAATCGCATTTGAGTAAATCCGGTACCCCAACCATGGGCGGCACTTTGATTCTTGCGGCAATTTTTATCAGCAGTTTGCTGTGGTCCGACTTGGCCAACCGGTATGTTTGGGTCGTGTTGGTGGTTACTGCGATTTTCGGTGCCGTAGGTTGGGTAGATGATTACCGTAAAGTGGTACAGAAAAATTCTCGTGGCTTACCCGCGCGCTGGAAATATTTTTGGCAGTCGGTAGGCGGCATTGGTGCGGCGATTTTTCTGTATATGAGTGCAACGCAGGCGGTAGAAACACAATTGTTTTTGCCGTTTTTCAAAAACTTTGCCCTGGAGCTGGGCCTGTTTTACATCGTGCTCACGTACTTCGTTGTGGTGGGGTCGAGTAACGCAGTGAATTTAACCGATGGTTTGGATGGCTTGGCCATTATGCCGTCGGTGATGGTGGCAGGCGCATTAGGTGTAATCGCCTATGTGGTGGGTCACTACGAATTTGCACAGTATCTGCACATTGCTCATGTGCCGGGCAGTGGCGAGTTGGTTGTGTTCTGTGCAGCGTTGTGCGGTGCGGGGCTGGGCTTTTTATGGTTTAACACTTATCCCGCACAGGTGTTTATGGGCGATGTGGGTGCGCTTTCGTTAGGGGCTGCCCTGGGGATTATCGCCGTGATTGTGCGCCATGAAATTGTGTTTTTCATTATGGGCGGCGTTTTTGTAATGGAAACTCTGTCGGTGATTTTGCAGGTGGGTTCTTACAAATTAACCGGAAAGCGAATTTTTCGGATGGCGCCGCTGCACCATCATTTTGAATTAAAAGGTTGGCCAGAGCCCAGAGTGATCGTACGGTTTTGGATTATTACGGTCATGCTGGTGTTGTTCGGCTTGGCTACGTTGAAGCTGCGTTAGGTGTAATGTGAATAACTTGATTGCTACAAGCAAATTAATTGCCGTCGTGGGCACCGGTGTTTCCGGTCTGTCCGCTGCGCGCTTTTTGCAGCGCAATCAGCAGTGTTTTGCTTTGTTGGATACCCGCAGCGAACCTCCGAATCGTGACTTGATTGCCCAGCAGTTTGCCGATGTGCACTGTGAGTTTGGAGAGTGGGATGCCGAGCTTTTGGCTAATGCCGATGAAATTATTGTGAGTCCGGGTATTTCCACCTCAATTGATGCCTTGGCACCCGCGCGTGAAGCTGGCGTGCCCTTGGTGGGAGATATCGAAGTCTTTGTTCGCCACGCACGCGCTCCGATTGTCGCTATTACCGGCTCGAACGGTAAAAGTACTGTAACCACTTTGGTGGGCGAGATGGCTAAGGCTGCGGGTGTCCGAGTGGCAGTAGGCGGTAATTTGGGGACGCCTGCGCTGGATTTATTAAGTGATGATGTAGAGCTATACGTTCTGGAACTTTCGAGTTTTCAGTTGGAGACGGTCAGTAAACTTGGCGCAGAAGTCGCCTGTATTTTGAATATTAGCCCCGACCACATGGATCGGTACACTGGCATGCCCGCTTATCATGCGGCTAAGCAGCGAGTGTATTTCGGTGCTCGTAACGTAGTGGTTAACCGGCAAGATCCACTGACTCGTCCACCTCTTGCCGATGATGTCTCCTTGACGTCGTTTGGCGGCGCGGCAGACTTTAAAAATGTTGGCACTATTGATCAAGACGGCGAGTTGTATTTGTCTTTAGACCTGAAACCATTGTTGCCTGTTAGCGATTTGAAAATAAAGGGTAAGCATAATCTGGCTAACGCCCAGGCTTCTTTAGCGATTGGTCTCGCGGCCGGTCTACCTTTGCAGGCGATGTTAACAGCCTTGCGTCAGTTTGCCGGACTTGCACATCGCTGCGAGTGGGTGGCAAACGTGCGAGGTGTTGATTATATCAACGACTCAAAAGGCACCAATGTGGGCGCAACTTTGGCGGCGATTGAAGGCATGTTGCCAGCCTCGGGGAAATTGGTGGTTCTATTGGGGGGCGTGGCCAAAGATGGGGACTTTACGGCGTTAATTCCCGCTCTCGAAAAAAATGCCAAAGCGGTGGTTGTATACGGCCGTGATGCCGAGGTTATTACCGCATCTATTGGCGGTAAAGTTGAAAACCTTTTTCATGCAGTTGGTTTAAGTGACGCGGTGACTAAGGCAGCAAGTATTGCCAATGCGGGTGATGCGATTTTACTAAGCCCGGCGTGCGCCAGTTTCGATGAGTTTGATAACTACAGCGAGCGCGGGCAGGCGTTTCGTCATTACGCACAGGAGGCTGGCAATGCTTAAGCTGGATCAGCCGTTATTGCGTGGGGTAGAGCCCGATTGGACCCTGGTGTGTTTATGGTTCGCCCTAATGACCGTTGGCGTAGTAATGGTGGCTTCTGCATCCGTTGCTTTTGCAGGAGTTACTTACGATAACAGTTGGTTTTTTTTGCAGCGTCACTTGTTGTTTATGTTGCTCAGTCTTGCGATTGCGGCAGTTATATTCCTGCTTCCCAGTGAATACCTTCAGCGGTTGAACCTTGTGTTTTTAGTTGGGGCCATTGCCTTATTGATTTTAGTCTTGGTGCCGGGTGTTGGTAAGCGAGTAAATGGCGCTCAGCGCTGGATAGACTTGGGGGTTTTTACCCTGCAAATATCGGAAGTGGCTAAATTCTCGGTAATCGTTTTTTTCTCTAATTACTTTGCAAAACGTCATCCTCAGGCCGTTACCAGTTGGGCTGAGTTTGGTCGTTTAATTGGCCTGCTGGGCGTGATTTTGATGTTGCTGGTATTAGAGCCTGATTTTGGTGGCACGGTTGTTATTGGGGCAACTGCTATTGCCATCATGTTTATCGCTGGGCTTAAGTTGCGTTACTTTGTGCCCTTGGCTATAGGTGCTGCGGGGGTGTTGGTGGCGTTGGCGGTCGTTAGCCCCTATCGAATGCAGCGATTAATCACCTTTATGGATCCCTGGGCAGACCAATTTAATGCTGGCTATCAGCTTACGCAGTCGTTGATTGCTTTCGGTCGCGGTGAATGGCTAGGAATGGGGTTGGGTAACAGTGTGCAAAAACTGTTTTACCTTCCCGAAGCTCATACGGACTTTATTTTTGCGATTATTGCGGAAGAGTTAGGTTTAATAGGCTGTTTGCTGGTGTTGGCTTTATTTGCCGCGCTGATTATAAAGTTGTTGGCTATTTCGAAGACTTGTCGCCAGCGGGGTAACTACTTTCTTTGCTATTTTGTATTCGCCACCGCGGTGCTTTTTACGCTGCAAGTTTTTATCAATATTGGTGTGGCCAGCGGTTTATTGCCCACTAAAGGGCTTACTTTGCCTTTTATCAGTTACGGTGGTAACAGCCTTTTGGTTAGTTGTGCCTTAATGGCCGCAGTCTTAAGGGCCGATATGGAAGTGCGCACACTGCCTGAACCCCGTGTGCCGGTTACCAACCCGTCGCGAGTGCGCCCGGAATCCCCTGTGGTCGGAGGTGCGGCGTGAGTCAAGTCTTAATCATGGCGGGCGGCACAGGAGGTCACGTATTCCCTGCGCTATCGGTCGCCCGTGAATTACAACACCGTGGGTATAGTGTTAGCTGGCTGGGTACGCAAAGAGGTATTGAGTCTCGGTTGGTACCCGAGTCAGGCCTTGAGCTGAATTTAATTTCTGTAGAGGGCGTGCGCGGTAAGGGCGTATGGGGATTACTTAAAGCGCCATTTTTAATCAGCTACGCCATTTTACAAGCGTTAAAGGTATTGCGAACCGTTAAACCAGGTGTGGTCATTGGCTTTGGGGGGTTTGCTTCTGGGCCTGGAGCCGTGGCAGCAAAAATATTACGAATACCGCTTGTGATTCACGAACAAAATGCCGTGGCTGGTACGACCAATAAATTATCGGCTAAATTTGCCCAGCGAGTGTTAACTGGGTTTGACCAAGTATTACCTAACGGCGAGTGGGTAGGAAATCCTGTTCGCGAGGAAATTCGTAACCTGCCGGAACCCAAACACCGGTATTCTTCTCGCGCAGAGCAACCTATCCATGTTCTGGTGCTTGGCGGCAGTTTAGGGGCACTTGCCATCAATGAGTTGGTTCCAGGTGCTTTAGCCAAGCTGCCAGTGAATATTCGCCCTGAGGTAATTCATCAATGCGGTGCCAAGCATGAAGAGGTTACCCGTCAAGTTTATCAGCGCTATCAAGTTGACGCAGTTGTAAAACCCTTTATTGACGATATGGCCGAGGCTTACGGTTGGGCTGATCTGGTTATTTGCCGAGCTGGAGCTTTGACGGTAGCAGAGCTGGCAGCCACAGGGGTGGGTGCTCTGCTGGTGCCATTGCCCTCTGCTATTGATGACCATCAAACACACAATGCGGCCGTATTGGTCGGTGCCTGTGCTGGTATCAGCGTACCGCAGCAAGACTTAACGCCAGAAAGTCTGGCCAAACTGCTGCAACAAAAACTATTGCATCGCGACACATTGTTACAGCTGGCCGAGCGTGCCCGCACAGTACATAAGGGGGATGCAGCTGCAAAAGTGGCCGATGCTGCGGGGGAGATGATGCATGGATAAAACTATACCTTATTACGAAGTCCCGGAAATGCGCCGCATCCGCCGCATTCATTTTATTGGTATTGGTGGTGCTGGCATGAGTGGCATTGCCGAGGTTCTGCTTAACCAAGGCTATGTGATTTCTGGCTCAGATTTAAAAGAATCCAGTGTAACCCAACGGCTAAAAGAGAAAGGGGCGCACATTTTTATTGGCCACAACGCTACTAATATTGAAGGCGCTGATGTAGTCGTTAATTCCAGTGCAGTAAATGAAAATAACCCTGAAATGACCGCTGCACGAAATAACCGTGTGCCTGTAGTTCGTCGTGCGGAAATGCTGGCCGAGCTGATGCGTTACCGTCATGGCATAGCCGTAGCGGGAACGCACGGTAAAACCACCACCACCAGTTTGATGGCCTCAGTACTTGCAGCCGCAGATCGTGACCCTACGTTTATTATCGGTGGTTTAGTTAACAGTGCCGGGAGCAATGCTCAGTTAGGTCAAAGCCGTTATTTAGTTGCCGAAGCGGATGAAAGTGATGCGTCATTTTTACACTTGCAGCCCATGGTTGCGATTGTGACAAATATAGACGCCGACCACATGGATACCTATGAAGGTGATTTTTCCAAGCTCAAGCAAACATTTATAGAGTTTTTGCATAACCTGCCTTTTTATGGGTTGGCTGTGGTGTGCGGAGATGACCCGGTAGTGCAGGAAATTATGCCTGATGTGTCACGTGCAATTACCACCTACGGTTTTTCTGAAAATTGCGACTTCCGTGCGATTAATATTGTGCAAGACAAAATGCACTCTGAATTTGATGTGGTACACGCAGATTTACCACCGCTGGGTGTGCGGCTCAATATTCCCGGTCAGCATAATATTTTGAATGCATTGGCTGTAATTGCCGTCGCGCGCGATGAAGGAATTGACGATACGGCGATTGTCAAAGGTTTAGAAAACTTTGCCGGGGTGGGTCGCCGCTTTCAGGTATACGGTAATTACCCTGTGGCTGAGGGTGAAGCTATGTTGGTTGATGACTACGGACATCACCCGCGTGAGGTTGCCGCGACTATTAAAGCGATTCGAGATGGATGGCCAGGGCGACGCTTAGTTATGGTCTATCAGCCTCATCGCTATACCCGTACTCGTGATTTGTATGAAGATTTTGTCGAGGTCTTGTCCGCGGTAGATTCGCTGGTGCTGCTCGAAGTATACAGCGCGGGAGAAGACCCTGTACCGGGTGCCGATGGTCGCCACCTGTGCCGAAGTATTCGTACCCGCGGCCAAGTGGACCCAATTTTTGTTGAAGGCGTCGACGGAGTGCCAGGCATTATGCGTGACATTGTTCAGGCTGGCGATATTGTGATTACTCAGGGCGCAGGTAATGTGGGCGCTCTGGCCCAAGAGCTGGCAAAGCGCCAGCTGGTGGAGTGAAACGTGGCGACAATCGATAACAGTTTAATTCAACAGCTTGGCCGTGTAGGTGTTTTGTATGGTGGCCAGTCTGCTGAACGTGAAATTTCTTTAAAAAGCGGCGCTGCTGTAATGGCTGCGTTAAAACGTTTGGGTGTGAATTACGTTGACGTAAATGTTGGCTCTGATGGCATCAGCCAATTACAACAAGCGAAGCTGGATCGTGCGTTTATCGCCCTGCACGGACCAGGCGGAGAAGATGGGCGTATCCAGGCCGTGCTGGAATATTTGGGTATTCCTTTTACCGGTTGCGATGTGCAATCGTCGGCCATTGCCATGGATAAGCTGCGGACCAAACAGCTTTGGCGTGGTGTGGGTGTGCAGACACCGGATTTCGTTTTGTTAAACGACAACAGCTCGTGGCAGTTAGTCATCGAGCAGCTTGGCGGTGATGTAATGGTTAAGCCGGCACACGAAGGTTCAAGCATTGGCATGGCAAGGGTGGATACTGCTGAAGCCTTAGAAAAAGCCTATCGTAAGGCCTCTGAATTTGACGCTGTGGTGATCGCTGAACGGGTTATACGCGGATCGGAATATACCGTGGCAATTTTAGCTGGCGAAGCATTGCCCCCTATTCGTTTAGAGACCAATCACCACTTTTACGACTTTGATGCGAAGTATTTGGCGGGTGATACGAAATACATCTGTCCCTGCGGCTTAGACGATGTACGCGAATCGGCGATTCGAGCACAAGCGCTTGAAGCGTTTACCTCTATTGGTTGCCGCGATTGGGGTCGCGTTGACGTTATGGCCGATGAAGAAGGTGAGTTTTACATGCTGGAGGTAAATACCGTGCCAGGCATGACCGATCATTCGTTGGTGCCCATGGCAGCAAAAGCCAAAGGCATGGGGTTTGATGAGTTGGTATTGAAAGTTCTTATGCAGAGTTTAACGCGATGAACCAACCGGCGCGGCGAGCCAAAGGTTATCGACAAGCCTCTCCTCGTGGAGCGGTAGGGCGCGACCGTGCTCCGCGATTCGCCGGTCTGCGCCGTGGGTTGGCAATATTGCAAAAGGCCAGCTTAGCGGCACTGATCGTCGGGCTTGGGGCCGGAATTTATCATTTTGGTGGTCAGGCTTTAAGCTCAATGTTGCAGCACCCGGTGGATGAAGTTCGAGTGGAGGGTAAGTTTGTACAGATTAGTCGCGAAGGTGCAACGAAATTAATCAGTGATGCGATTGATCGTGAATACGTCGAGCTTAATCTGGCGCAACTGAAAGTAAAACTTGAAGATCATCCATGGGTTGAACGTGCGGTGATTAGCCGCGAGTTACCCAGTGGCTTGAGTGTTACCTTGATTGAACAGGTGCCTATTGCGCGCTGGGGTGATAAAGGCTTTTTAAATCAACGTGGTGAAGTTATTTATACCGAGCAAATAGCCAGTCTGACTCATCTGCCGGAATTGTTAGGGCGTGATGTGGAGTCGGCAAAAATTATGCGGCAGTACCAGGATTTTTCACGCTTATTGCGTTCTCGTAATTTGAGTGTGGCAAAACTTTGGGTGGACCAACTGGATACCTGGAAGCTACAGCTGGAAAATAAAACTGAACTGGTGTTGGGCAAAGGTGAATTGCCGGAAAAGCTGCAGCGCTTTTTACGGGTATACGATGAGCATTTGGTGCAAAATTTTGATGCGGTAAAACGCATCGATTTACGTTATGCCAACGGCCTGGCGGTGTCTTGGTCAGATGAGTATGACGTGACCATTGAGGCGGCAGGATAAACCACAAGTGAATCAATACAACGCAAATATTTGGGGAAAAGAGGTCCAATAAATGGCGGGCTCTAGTGACAACAAAATGGTAGTGGGGCTGGATATTGGCACATCTAAAGTGGTGGCAATTGTTGGTGCCGTCACGCCTGAAGGCGAGTTAGAAATTGTCGGTATAGGCTCCTGTCGCTCTAACGGCCTGAAAAAAGGCGTGGTGGTGAATATTGAATCCACTGTGCATTCTATTCAGCGTGCCGTTGAAGAAGCCGAGTTAATGGCTGGGTGTCAAATTCACTCGGTGTACGCCGGTATCGCGGGTAGCCACATTCGCAGCCTGAATTCTCATGGCATTGTGGCGATAAAAGATCGGGAAGTGTATAGCCAGGATATTGATCGTGTCATTGACGCTGCGCAGGCGGTGGCGATTCCCGCGGATCAGAAAATTCTGCATATTTTGCCGCAGGAATTTTTAATCGACGATCAAGAAGGTGTGAAAGAGCCTTTAGGTATGAGCGGCGTGCGGCTCGAAGCCAAGGTACATTTGGTTACCTGTGCAGTGAATGCCGCACAGAATATTGAAAAATGCATTCGCCGCTGCGGTCTTGAAGTTGAAGACATTATTCTTGAACAGTTAGCTTCCAGCTATTCGGTCCTGACTGACGATGAGCGCGAGCTGGGTGTGTGCATTGTCGATATCGGCGGCGGCACGACAGACATTGCCATTTTCACCGACGGCGCCATTCGCCATACAGGCGTCATTCCAATTGCGGGTGATCAAGTTACTAACGACATTGCCATGGCGCTGCGCACGCCAACTCAGCATGCCGAAGAAATTAAAATCAAATACGCCTGTGCGCTCGCCAAACTGACCGGTCCCGATGAAACCATCAAAGTGCCCAGCGTGGGAGATCGCGGTTCGCGCAGTTTGTCTCGTCAGGCGTTGGCAGAAGTTGTTGAACCAAGGTACGACGAATTGTTCACGCTGGTGCAGGCCGAACTGCGACGCAGCGGGTTTGAAGACATGCTGCCCGGCGGAATTGTGCTAACCGGCGGTACAGCCAAAATGGAAGGCGTGGTTGAACTTGCGGAAGAAATCTTTCATATGCCTGTGCGCCTGGGCGCACCGGCCAATATTTCTGGGTTGTCCGATATTGTTAACAACCCGATTTACTCCACCGGTGTGGGGCTTTTGCAATACGCTCTGAAACAACGTCAGGGCGATCATTCTGCAACACCGGCCAGCGATGGCGAACCCGGGTGGTTCGCACGGCTGAAAAAAATGTTTCAAGGTGAATTTTAATTTTAGTTTTTAAATTTTATGTTTACGGACGATGAGAGGGGATTACCATGTTTGAACTTGTAGATGACATGCCACAAAACGCAGTGATTAAAGTCATTGGTGTAGGCGGTGGCGGCGGTAACGCCATCAAACACATGATTGCCAATCAGGTAGAAGGCGTAGAGTTTATTTGCGCTAACACTGATGCACAGGCTCTGAACGACATTGATGCAAAAGTTGCCCTGCAGTTGGGCAACAGCATGACAAAAGGCCTGGGCGCTGGTGCCAACCCCGAAGTTGGTCGACAGGCTGCAATGGAAGATCGAGAGCGTATCGCAGAATCTTTACGCGGCGCTGATATGGTGTTTATCGCTGCCGGTATGGGTGGGGGTACCGGAACAGGTGCGGCGCCGATTGTTGCTGAAGTGGCGCGCGATCTGGATATCTTAACCGTCGCGGTCGTTACTAAGCCTTTCCCATTTGAAGGCCGCAAGCGTATGCAGATTGCCGATGCCGGTATCAAAGAGCTGCAAGAGCGCGTTGATTCTTTAATTACTATTCCCAATGAAAAACTGCTGTCGGTATTGGGTAAGACCACCAGCTTGCTGGACGCCTTTAAAGCCGCCAATAGTGTGCTGCAGGGCGCAGTGCAGGGGATTGCCGATTTGATCATCCGCCCAGGTATGATCAACGTTGACTTTGCTGATGTCCGCACCGTGATGTCTGAAATGGGCATGGCGATGATGGGTACCGCTCATGCACAAGGTGAAAACCGTGCCCGCGAAGCGGCTGAGGCAGCCATTCGCAGTCCGCTGCTGGAGGATGTAAACCTGCAAGGTGCTCGCGGTATTTTGGTGAACATCACTGCCGGTATGGACCTGTCCTTGGGTGAGTACGGCGAGGTGGGTGACACTATTGCCGAGTTCTCTTCTGATGATGCGACCATCGTGGTGGGAACGGTTATCGATCCCGAGTTGTCTGACGAGCTGCGTGTTACTGTGGTAGCAACAGGACTGGGTGCTGCAGAAGAAATGGCGAAAGCTCCTACCAAAGTGGTGGTGGATAATACTCGCCGCGCGGACGGCCAGGTGGATTATGCGGCATTGGATCGCCCGACCGTCATGCGTAACGGTGCAAATGCTCAGGCGGCAACGGCTCCTGCGGCTGATAGGGATATGGAGTATTTGGATATTCCGGCATTCTTACGGCGTCAGGCAGATTAGGAACAGAAGGGCACGCCTTGGGTGTGCCCTGGGCAGCTTGCACTAGAATTGTGCGAACTAACGGTAAAAACTGGTGAAGTTTATGAGTTTTTGCTATAGTTCGCCGTCTTAAACAGCCGTGTTTTCCAGGCTGCGTCGTAAACGTGTCAGTATCCTCTGTCAAAGTGGGTTGAAACTGCCGTGTTTGCGAGACAGTCGCGCCTGCCCAGATGTTTGTCCGAACCATCGACATTAGAGCCATACCTTAAAATGATCAGACAGCGTACGCTTAAAAATGCCATCCGCGCCACAGGCGTTGGTTTACACACGGGTCAGAAAGTGTATTTGACCTTGTTACCCGCTCCAATTGATTCCGGCATCGTGTTTCGCCGGGTAGATCTGGACCCGGTAGTGGAAATAGAAGCCAAAGCCGAAAACGTGGGCGATACCACCCTCTCTACCAGTTTGGTCAAGGATGACGTCAAGGTATCAACCGTGGAGCATTTGCTTTCTGCTATGGCGGGGCTGGGTATTGATAATGCCATTGTTGAGGTTAGCGCTCCAGAAGTGCCTATTATGGACGGGAGCGCCGGGCCATTTGTCTTTTTGATTCAGTCGGCTGGTATCCAAGAACAGGCGGCGGCGAAAAAGTTTATTCGTATCAAGCGCCCGGTAACGGTTACTGATGGAGATAAGTCCGCTAGTTTTGTGCCTTTTGAAGGATTTAAGGTCTCATTTTCTATTGAATTCGACCACCCAGTCTTTCAGGGGCGTTCACTGGAAACCACGGTGGATTTCTCCAGCACTTCCTTTGTAAAAGAAGTGAGCCGTGCCCGAACTTTCGGTTTCATGCATGAAATTGAGTACCTCCGCTCCAAGGGGTTAGCTAAGGGCGGCAGCGTTGACAATGCTATCGTCGTGGATGAATACCGCATCCTTAATGAAGATGGCTTGCGCTATGAAGACGAGTTTGTAAAACATAAAGTGCTGGACGCAATAGGCGATTTGTACTTACTGGGTAATAGCCTGATTGGTGAATTCAAAGCCCATAAATCGGGACATGCGCTCAATAATAAATCTCTACGTCAGCTGATTGCTCAGCCCGATGCCTGGGAAGTGGTGACCTTCGATGATGAAACCGCAGCCCCTATCTCCTACATGAAGCCGCTTTTAGCGGTGTAAATCGTCAAATTTAAGGCCTGCGGATTGTACTCCGCGGGCCTTTTTAATATAGTTGGCGACATTTCCAGCAAGCTAATCGTTATAAGCGCGATCTACAATTATAATCGTCGCCCATCAAATGATAGATTAGTTAGCGCTCAATAACCCGGAAAGCCGCTAATATTGTGCTATGAAGATCATACTGGTCAGTAAGCGTCACGGACACGCCCGCAGCATTACGCTGGGGGGCTGGACGCGTGCTGTGCTGTCGGTTTGTATTCTTGGCTTACCGGCGGTGGCGGGAGTTTTAGGTTATCACTTACTGGTAGCACAGGCTGGGCACAGCGATGTGTTTACGGCCGAAACCCGCCGAGCGTGGGAGGCGGCTTTGGCAGAGCAGAAGTCGCAGGTGGTTGAGAATCAACGCCGCGCCCGAGCCGAAGTCGCCGCACTAACCCTAAAAGTTGCCGAGCTGCAGGCAAGGCTTGTACGGCTTGATGCATTGGGTGAGCGCCTGACAACTATCGCCAAACTGGATCGTGGTGAATTCGATTTCTCTCAAAGCCCTGCTTTAGGTGGCCCCGAAGGTGAGTCTTTGGGTGATGCCTATACTCCACCGGACTTTCTTAGCGCAATTGATGAACTCTCCCAGCAGATTGAGAACCGAGAGCAACAGCTAGAAACGCTGGATGCTTTGCTGGTAAACCGACGCTTAAAAGAAGACATTTTTGTGGCTGGCCGACCGATTGAAAAGGGCTGGATGTCTTCTCGCTTTGGCCGCCGCACAGACCCTTTTACTGGAAAGGCCGCTTGGCATGGCGGGGTCGATTTTGCGGGTAAAGAAGGGGCCAAAATCATTGCTGTTGCCTCCGGCATCGTCACTTGGTCCGGTGATCGCAGTGGCTATGGCCAGCTGGTGGAAATTAACCATGGCAACGGCTTCACGACGCGTTATGCTCACAATAAAGAAAATACGGTTGAAGTGGGCGATGTGGTCAAAAAAGGTCAAGTCATTGGCTTGATGGGGTCTACGGGACGCTCTACAGGCCCCCATGTTCACTTTGAAGTCTACAAAAACGGTCGCGCTGTCGATCCTGCTTCTTATATCCATCGCACCTTGCGATAACCTCCCTCTCTGCGCACAAAACAACGACTGACCCCGGGTAAATTAAGGCTCGGAGTCACTGATTTATCTATTCGGATTTTTAACATGTTAGGCAAAATTACTAAATTTATCGTTGGCTCTAAGAACGACCGTGTACTGAAGCGTATGCGCAAAGTGGTGGTGCGCATCAATGCGTTAGAAGAACAAATACACGGGTTATCGGACGCCGAGCTGAAAGCCAAAACAGATGAGTTTCGCAAAAGGTACCAAGAGGGCGAAAAACTGGATGCCATTTTGCCAGAAGCCTTCGCGGTGGTGCGTGAAGCCGGGCAGCGCACTTTGGGCATGCGACACTTTGATGTGCAAATGATTGGTGGGATGACGCTTCATGAAGGTTGCATCGCTGAAATGCGTACCGGTGAAGGTAAAACCCTGATGTCGACTTTGCCCGCTTACCTGCGCGCCATCACCGGCTTAGGTGTGCACATCGTAACGGTAAACGATTATCTGGCTAGCCGCGATGCTGCCTGGATGAAGCCGCTGTACAATTTTTTAGGCATTTCTGTGGGGGTTATTCACTCGGGACAAGACCCGCAGAGCAAGCGAGAAGCATACGCAGCTGATATCACCTACGGCACCAACAATGAGTTTGGTTTTGATTATCTGCGCGACAATATGGCCATGTCTAAGGCTGATAAAGCGCAGCGCCCACTGCACTTTGCCGTGGTGGACGAGGTTGACTCCATTTTGATTGATGAGGCTCGTACACCGCTGATTATTTCCGGCCCCTCGCAAAACAGTTCGGAAATGTACCAGCGTATGAATAAGCTGATTGGCAGCCTGTCTCGCCAAAAAGAAGGGGAAGACGATGGCGATTATTTCGTCGACGAAAAAAGCCGCCAAGTTGAATTGACGGAGCAAGGTCATCAGCACGTAGAACAGTTGTTGATTGATAGTGGCTTATTGCCTGCCGAAGACAGCCTCTATTCGGCGGCGAATCTCAGTTTGCTCCATCACGTTAATTCCGCCTTGCGTGCCCATGCGCTGTTTCACCGTGACGTTGAGTATATTGTGCAAAACAACGAGGTTGTGCTGATTGATGAGCACACCGGCCGGACGATGCAAGGTCGTCGTCTGTCAGAAGGCTTGCATCAAGCCATTGAAGCCAAAGAGGGGGTGCGAATTCAAAATGAAAGCCAGACTCTGGCCTCAACCACCTTCCAGAATTTATTCCGTTTGTATCCTACCCTGTCAGGAATGACCGGTACTGCCGATACCGAAGCATTTGAGTTTCGCGAGATTTACGGCTTAGATGTGGTGGTGATTCCCACCAACAAACCTAAACAGCGCATCGATAAAAACGATCTGGTGTACCTGTCTATCGAAGAAAAGTTCGATGCAATCGTCCACGACATTGAAGAGTATCGCAATAATAATGCCCCCATATTGGTGGGTACCGCCTCTATTGAAACCTCAGAGGAAATGTCCCGTCGTCTACAAAAAGCGAATATTCCGCATCAGGTACTGAACGCTAAATACCACGAAAAAGAAGCTGAAATTATTGCTCAGGCCGGTCGGCCGGGTACTGTGACTATTGCCACCAATATGGCGGGTCGCGGTACCGATATTGTGCTGGGTGGTAATTGGGAGGCTGAAGTTGCGCAATTGAATAATCCAACTGAAGCGCAAATTGAGCAGATAAAAACCGACTGGAAAGAGCGTCATAGAGCCGTAATTGATGCGGGCGGTTTGCACATTATCGGCACAGAGCGTCACGAGTCTCGCCGTATTGACAACCAGCTGCGAGGTCGCGCAGGGCGTCAGGGTGATCCGGGGGTGACTCGCTTCTATCTGTCGCTTGAAGACAACCTTATGCGAATTTTTGCCTCCGACCGGGTGCGTAATTTTATGCAGGCGCTAGGTATGGATAAAGGCGAAGCCATTGAGCACCGTATGGTGAACAACGCTATCGAAAAAGCCCAGCGCAAGGTTGAGGGGCGTAACTTTGATATCCGTAAGCAACTGTTGGAGTTTGACGATGTGGCTAATGACCAGCGTCAAATTGTCTATCAGCAGCGCAACGAACTGCTGGAGGCAGAGGATATTTCTGACACCATAACCAACGTTCGAGCCGATGTTGTCAACGATTTTGTCAGCGTACACATTCCGCCTCAGTCTATTGAAGAGCAGTGGGATATTTCCGCGCTGGAAAAGCAAATTGAAGCCGACTTTGGCCTGCAATTGCCGTTACAGCAATGGCTGGATGAAGATGACAATCTTCACGAAGAAACCCTTCGTGAGCGCATTTTGAATGAAGTGCAAGGCGCTTACGATGCTAAGTGTGAACGTATTGGTGCGGCGGTAGGTAAGCCCGATGCTATGCGCGAGCTGGAGCGGCAAGTGATGTTGCAAGTGCTGGATAATTCCTGGAAAGAGCAACTGGCCAGTATGGACCACTTGCGTCAGGGTATTAACCTGCGCTCTTACGCACAACGCAACCCTAAACAGGAATACAAGCGCGAGGCGTTTTACCTGTTCCAGCAAATGCTGGATACCGTTAAAGAAGAAACCATTAAACTGCTGGCGCGGGTTGAGCCCATAACTCAAGAGCAAATGGATCAAATGGAGCAGCGTCGCCGCGAGATGGAAGAACAGCAGCGCCGCCAAATGCAATTAAAGCACGAGCAAGCTTCCGCTATGGGTGAAGCGCCGCAAAGTGCGCCCGACTCAGGCCAGCAGGCTAACGCTCCTTACACCCGAGATGGCCGTAAAGTAGGGCGCAACGATCCATGCCCATGCGGGTCTGGGCAAAAATTTAAACAGTGTCACGGTAAATTAAGTTAAGCGAGACGATAAATGGCCGTAGGTGAATACCCTTTTCCGGTTATGCCCCCTGTTGAAGGGGTTTCTATAGGCATTGCAGCGGCCGGCATCAAAAAAGCCGACCGCAATGATGTGTTGCTTTTTTCACTGTGTGAGGGTGCCAGTGTTGCCGGTGTTTTTACCCAAAATACGTTTTGCGCTGCGCCTATTAAAATTTGCCGTGAGCATTTGCAACTCGCCAGGCCGCGTTTACTGGTGGTTAACTCGGGTAACGCCAACGCATGCACCGGCAGCAGCGGCCGCGCCAATGCGCTAAGTGTGTGTGATCAAGTGGCCAGCCAGTATGGTTTAAGTGCCGCCGAGGTGTTGCCCTTTTCCACCGGCGTTATCGGTGAGCCCCTGCCCGTCGGTAAGATAAACGCGGTTGTACCCGCACTGGTACAAAGCGCGCAGGAAGATAACTGGCAACTGGCCGCGCGCGCCATCATGACAACCGATACTCGTCCAAAAGGTGCGACACGCCAGATAGAAATTGATGGCACCACCGTCACCGTCAACGGCATTGCCAAAGGAGCGGGAATGATTAACCCAAACATGGCAACGATGTTGGGCTTCATTGCTACCGACGTGGCAATTGATCAAACCGTTTTACAAGGGTTGGTCCGCGAAGCGGCAGGCTTGTCGTTTAATCGTATAACAATCGATGGCGATACTTCCACTAACGATGCCTGCATGGTGATGGCATCGGGAAAAGCCGGTAATAAATTAATTGCCGATCCTCACTCTGACTCGTATGCGGCGTTGAAAGCGGCTGTTAATGAAGTGTGCATTGAGCTGGCGCAAATGATTGTGGCCGATGGCGAAGGTGCTACTAAGTTTGTCACCATTGATGTAAAAGGCGGCGCCAGTCACGACGAATGTTTAAAAGTTGCCTACGCCGTGGCTCACTCACCGCTGATTAAAACCGCGCTGTTTGCCTCCGACCCTAACTGGGGCCGCATAGTCGCGGCTATTGGTTACGCAGGAGTGGAAAACCTGGACGACACGTTAGTGCGAGTACATTTAAACGATGTGCTGATTGTTGAAAATGGCGGTCGGGCTGAGTCGTACACCGAAGAGCAAGGCCAAAAGGTTATGAGTGGCGAGCGCATCGGCATTCACATTGATCTCGGCCGTGGCGATTGCAGCGAACGGCTGTGGACGACGGACCTGTCTTACGAATACGTTCGCATTAACGCCGACTACCGAACGTAGTATTTCTGCTTTATGCATAAACTCATCCACGTTGCCGTCGGCGCGATTACCGACGGCAATGGCAATATCCTGCTGGCTAAACGCCCCGAGCACGCCCACCAGGGCGGGCTGTGGGAATTTCCCGGTGGCAAGGTAGAGCCCGGTGAAACCTTATTGCAAGCACTTGATCGAGAACTCTACGAAGAGCTGGATATTCGCGTACTAAGCGCCGAGCCGGTCATTGAAATTATCCACGACTATGGTGATAAAACCGTTTGGCTGGATGTGCATAGGGTTACGGGGTTTCGCGGTGAGCCTTTGGGCAAAGAGGGGCAGCCCCTAAAATGGGTACCCGTGGCAGAGTTAAGCCGCTACCAATTTCCCGCCGCCAATTACCCTATTGTTAACGCCCTTACGCTGCCCGATAGATTATTAATTACCGGCGATTATTCCGGTGCTGAGGATTTTACCCACAAGTTAACCCAGGCGCTTCGGGCGGGCATAAGTTTAGTGCAACTGCGCGCCCATCAGAGCAGCGATCAAAACTATCTGGAGCTGGCCAGGCGCGCCGCCGATTTGTGTGCTAAGTACCGGGCAAGGCTGGTACTAAACCGCCATAACGCTATTGATTTGCTCAAGCAAGTTCCCGCGCACGGCGTACACCTGACTTCAGCGCAGCTGCAGGGCTCAGCAAAAATACCACAGGGCATACTCTGGAGCGCATCCTGTCACAATGTCTCGCAACTGCAGCTAGCGGTAGAACGCGGCGCACATTACACGACTCTATCACCGGTAAAGCCAACCTTAAGCCATCCATGCTCGCCTACGCTGGGGTGGGATGACTTTGTCCAGCAAGTAAAAAAGGCCGCGATTCCGGTGTACGCCCTGGGCGGCATGACCGAGGCCGATTTACCCATCGCCAAACAAAAAGGTGCCCAGGGTATTGCCGCTATCTCGGCTTGGTGGGGAAGGGTGGTTTGATGCTTGACGTACCAAACCTCCGACGTTAGTCGTCAAGTTTTTATTTATTCAAGCTCATCATTCTGCGCTACGGCATCTTCCCCGGGTATCCGGTGGCCTTCATTGGCCCACTCACCTAAATCAATCAGCTTACAGCGTTCGCTGCAAAACGGGCGAAAGGGGTAGCGCTCGCTCCAGGTAATGGCTTTTTGGCAGGTGGGGCAGTTGAGTTTAATCAGTGTGTCTTGGCTCACGGGTATCTCGGGTAATTTAGTGTTAGGGGTTAGTTGTTGGCGGCTTTGGCAAGTTGCAAATACTCTTGGTGTAGCGCTTCAACTTGCGGAACTAGGTCTTCTAACGAGCCGTGATTGTGCAGAATGTCATCCGCCTTGGCAAGGCGCTGGGTTCGCGCCAGCTGGGTCGCCATAATGGCTTTAATACGCTCGGCATCCGAATTGTCGCGCGCCGCAGCGCGCTGTATTTGTTCAGATTCTTCGCAGTCAATAACCAGAATGCGCGATGTCAATTGGTGCTGGTCCGTCTCCAATAGCAGCGGCGAGACCAGCAAAGCATAAGGCGAGGGTGCCTCGCCAAGCTGCTGAATAATCAGCTTGCGAATGGCCGGGTGTAATAAATCCTCTAGCCAGGTTTTGGCCTGAGGGTCGTTAAAAATAATCTCGCGCAACGCGCGCCGGTTTAATTCGCCGTTAGGCAGTAAAATATCCGCGCCGAAATGCGCGGCAATCGCAGCAAGACAAATCGTACCCGGCTCCACCACCTCCCGCGCTGCGATATCGGCATCTACCACGGTAACGCCATAGCCGGCAAATAAATCCGCTGCCGCACTTTTACCGCTGCCAATGCCGCCGGTTAGGCCGATGATGAGAGACATAGGTTGTGACCTTTGGGTAGATATTGATGGTTGGTGCGCTAAGGCGCGCCTATTTTATGCCCGAATCGCCGGGCGTTGCGAGTTACTTTTTAGGGGTAAAAAGTAACCAAAAACCTCGCCCAACATCTGGCCCCTTCGGGGTCCCCTCACTCCGGCCAATTTTAGCGGTCGGTCTAAACCGCACGTCCATGTGCGCTTAGACCTTTCGCGCTCGCAGCCCAGGCTGGCCTCTCTGCTCCTTTGGGGCATTCACCTTCTCCAGAGCGCTCAACCCCTAAAATCAGCCTCCGCTCGGCTCAGCTGTAAACGGGCGATAACCCCAATTGGCTCCACGCTATGACGGTGTAGAAAGTCTAATAAGTTAACGTCACTAAATGTAAAGATTTCTCTCGCATAAAGTTATTGATTCTAAATCCAACTACGAAGTGCCGCTTTTGGCTCCCGTAGAGCCCGCCGAATGGAGGTCTGCTTTTTGTGGGTACGCGCACAGGACGTGCGCACAAGCATCGTCAGGCCAGGGACAAGGTGAATTGCGCAGCATGAGAGGGTGCCCTGGGGTACGGCCTGTCGATGCGGCCCACAAAAACAGACTGGAGTGAGGAGACCCGTAGGGCGGGATCTTCGGGGAAGGGGTTTTGGTTACTTTTTACCCTTAAAAAGTAACTCGCAACGCCCGGCGACACGGGCAAACAAAAAGCCGTTCGCCAGCGCAACAGTTTGTTCAGACCTCAGACCTCAGACCTCAGACCTCGGTCGTCAGACCGGTTATTAACCCACCATCGCTATCTGCAGATACCGCGCGACAATTTCATCACCCCACAGCATGGCAATCCAACCAGCTATGGCCAGGTAAGGCCCAAAGGGGATGGGAATGTTTTTATCCCGGCCTTTAATCACAATCAGCGCAACGCCAATGACCGCTCCCACCAGGGAGGATAAAATGATAATTAAGGGCAGCATCTGCCAGCCCATCCAGGCACCCAGAGCGGCCAATAGTTTAAAGTCGCCGTAGCCCATGCCCTCTTTGCCGGTTAACAGTTTAAACACCCAAAACACCGACCATAGTGACAAATAACCAAATACCGCCCCCCACAGGGCGCTGGGCAAGTCAGTTATTAGGCCAAAGCTGTTTACAAGTAGCCCTAGCCACAGCAACGGCAGGGTGATGTTATCCGGCAACAGTTGAGTGTCAAAATCAATCACCGTCAGGGTTAGCAGTGCCCAGGTAAATATCAATACTGCTGCCGCCTGCCAGGTAACACCAAAATAAAACACCACCGCGACGGACAATAAAGCCGTAGCCAGTTCAATGATTGGGTAGCGGGGGGATATACGAACCTGACAATTGGCGCAGCGCCCTTTTAGCAGTAAATAGCTAATAACCGGAATATTCTGCCAGGGCTTAATGGGCGCCTTGCACTTGGGGCAGTGGCTGGCGGGAAAAGCCAGCCCCAGCTTTTCATCGGCTGGGGCGGGTTGTTCTAGTAGCTCGCAGCATTGGGTTTTCCAGGATGCTTCGAGAATTTTTGGGAGGCGGAGTATTAGGACATTTAGAAAGCTACCTAAAACTAAACCAAATAAAGTCGTAAATAGGTAAATAAACCACAAAGGTAGCTCAGACATTATTAACCTTAAATTACCTGACCAAGTTGGAAAATCGGTAAATACATGGCGACCATTAATCCGCCAACAAGTATACCCAATATAGACATAATCATAGGTTCTAATAAGGAGGATAAACTATCGACTTTGTTGTCGACCTCTTCCTCGTAGTAACTGGCGACTTTGTCTAGCATTTCGTCTAGTGCACCAGACTCTTCACCGATGGCAGCCATTTGGATAAGAAGTGAGGGAAACATTCCTTGGTTTCGTATAGATGAGTTAAGCGGAATCCCTGTGGAGACTTCTTCTTTTACGCGAGTAATGGCGTCAGAGTAAAGCTGATTGCCGGCCGCTCCAGCGACAGAGTCAAGCGCGTCGATTAAAGGGACGCCCGCGGCAAAAGTTGTAGATAAGGTTCTCGCAAAGCGCGCCATCACAGATAAATAAATTATATCGCCTATAACTGGCAGCTTGAGGGTGTACTTATCAATGAGGTACGAGAATTTTTTATTTTTGAGTTTGAGCTCTTTTACTAAAAAAACTAAAGCGATTGCCGAGATAAAAAAGATAATCCAATAGTTTTGAGCTAAGTCAGAAAGGTGTAAAACAAATAGTGTAAATGCTGGGAGTTCTGCACCAAAGTTTCCAAAGGTTTGAGCGAATTGAGGAACGACTTTAATTAACAGAATGGCTGTTACTACTATTGCCACAAGCACAACAGCGGCTGGATATGTGAGTGCTTTTTTAATCTTTGATTTCAAGGCCTCTGTTTTTTCTTTGTAAGTCGCAATTCGATCTAGCATGGTTTCCAGTGCGCCGGACTGCTCGCCGGCTTCTACCAAGTTACAGAACAAATCGTCAAAATGGCGAGGATGCTTTCGCAGGGCTGGAGCGAAGCCGGTGCCTGAAGCGACCTCGTCACGAATATCAAAAATCAACTCTCTGAGTGATGGATTGTCCACTCCTTCGGCCACAATCTCAAAAGCTTGAACAAGTGGTACGCCAGCCTTCATCATGGTGGCCATCTGCCGGGAAAATACCGCAATATCGCTGGGTTTGATTTTTTTCTTGCCGCCGCCAAACAATGGTTTAGGCTTTTTCTTAACGGATTGAACTGCTAGGCCTTGTTTTTGTAATTGGGCGCGAATCAGCGCGGGGCTGGTGCCGGACATTTCCCCTTGCACTTTTTTACCCTTTTTATCCGCCGCTTTATAAAGGTAAGTTTGGCTGGTTATTGCTTTAGCCGGACGTCTTTTTTTACTTGTTTTTTGCGCAGTTGCAGTGGCCATAGTTTAGTCCTTGGTGACTCGGTTGGCTTCTTCCAGGCTGGTTAAGCCTTGTGCAGCTTTTCGTAATGCTGAAACCCGCAAATTATTAAATCCGGCGGCTTGGGCTGCCTTGGCAATTTGCAGAGAATTCCCCCCCTCCATTATAAGGGAGGATATCTCAGGGGTAATGCGAACCACTTCATATACCCCGACCCGTCCTTTATAACCTTTTAAACAAGCATCGCAGCCTACCGGGTGGTACAGCTCAAACTCTTCCCGCGGTATCCCGATATCATCAAATCCTTCCTGGGTTAAAATGTCATCCGGTATATCGTCCGCCGGTTTGCGGCATTTGGTGCAAAGCCGTCTGGCCAAGCGCTGAGCAATAATCAGGCTAACACTGGTGGCCACGTTAAAGGCGGGTACGCCCATATTCAAAAGGCGGGTTAGAGTTTCCGGTGCGCTATTGGTGTGCAGGGTAGAGAGTACCAAGTGCCCGGTTTGCGCGGCCTTAATAGCAATTTCCGCGGTTTCCAGGTCGCGAATCTCCCCCACCATTACAATATCCGGGTCTTGTCGAAGGAAGGAGCGTAACGCTTCGGCAAAGCTAAGCCCCACCTTGGTATTCATTTGCACCTGGTTAATACCCTCCAGGTTTATTTCCACCGGGTCTTCGGCGGTAGAAATATTACGCTCTTCGGTATTCAAAATATTCAGCCCGGTATACAAAGACACCGTTTTACCGCTGCCTGTAGGCCCGGTCACCAAAATCATACCCTGAGGCTGCTCCAGCGCTTCCAGGTACATCTGCTTTTGGTCATCCTCATAGCCCAGGGCGTCAATACCCAGCTTGGCGGAGCTTGGGTCCAGAATCCGCAGCACGATTTTCTCGCCAAACAGGGTGGGCAGGGTATTTACCCGAAAATCAATGGCGCGGGTTTTGGATATTTTCATTTTAATCCGGCCATCCTGTGGTACTCGGCGCTCGGAAATATCCATTTGCGACATAACCTTTAAGCGCGCTGCCAACCGTGTGGCCAAGTTAATGGGCGGTTTGGATACTTCCTGTAATATACCGTCGGTGCGAAGCCGTATCCGGTAGGCTTTTTCATAAGGCTCAAAGTGAATGTCCGAAGCGCCGATTTTTATCGCATCCAACAGAATTTTATTAATAAAGCGTACAATGGGCGCTTCGTCTGCCTCACTGGTGGCCTCTTCCTGCTTGGCATCGCCGCCTTCGGTGTCCAAGTCCAGGTCATCATCGTCCAGCCCGCCCAGAGCATCGCTTAGGCTTTCTTCATTAGCGTTTATATAGGCTTCAAGGGCGGGGGCCAGCTTGTCGGCCTCTACCAATACCGCTTCGGTATTAATGCCGGTATTAAATTTAATTTCATCCAGGGCGTGCAGGTTGGTAGGGTCCACCATGCCCACAAACAACCGGTTGCCACGGCGCATTAACGGCAGGGCGTGGTGTTTTTCAATCAGCTTTGGGTCCACCAGCTTTTGTGGCAGGGCGCTGGGGCTAATGGCGCGAATATCAAACACCGGGGTGCCAAACTCATCGGCGGCTATTTGCGCGACGGTTCGGGCATCCAGAATATCGTTTTGCACCAAATACAGCGCAAACGGCAGTTTTTGTTTGTTGGCCTGGGTCAGGCCGTCCGCGGCCAGGGTTTCATCCAGTACCCCGTCCATTACCAGTCGTTTTGCCAATCCGCTGAGTGCTGCCATAGCTTAGGTGCTTTTTTTGGTGTGGTTTATAGCTTATGTCGCTAACGCCCTGTTAATTCTGGCGATTCGCAAAGGTCACTTACTTTACGAACTGTGGCGGTCTTTGGCAATGCCTGTTGCGCTAAGGCGTGATTAGTAGCGTGGGGCTAGAACATTACTGAGTGACATTTTTTGTCAGGTGGTGAAATTTTACGGCAGTTTTTGAGCGGGCTCAGGTCGTAAGAGCGGCATTTAATACTTAATCGGACTTGGCCCGGGCTTTGCTTTTAAGCTGGTAGACCCTTGGGGTCGGTTTAAAAACAATGATTTCAAATTGAGCATACATTGGAGGCTCTGATGAAGAAGCAACAAGGTTTTACTTTGATTGAATTGATGATCGTGGTAGCGATTATTGGTATTTTGGCTGCCGTGGCTCTGCCTGCATATCAAGATTACACAATCCGTTCGCAAGTTACTGAAGGTATGAGCTTGGCTTCTGCAGCGAAAACTGCGGTAGCTGAGACTTATATCAACCGCGGCACAGTTCCCGCTGACCGTACCGCAGCTGGTATGTCTGCGACACCTACTGACACTAACGGCCAGTATGTTTCTCAAGTAGACGTTAACGCTGGTGAAATTGTTATCACTTTCGGGGCGAACGTTAACTCTAATATCAATGGCAATACCCTCGTGCTGACTCCTTACGAGTCTGCTGACGGTTCGATTGCTTGGCAGTGCAACAGCGCGACAAATGGCCCCGCTCCGGGCGGCGCTGCCTTGGGTGGTCCAACCGCCGGCAGTCTGCCAGCTCAGTATGCTCCTGCTCAGTGCCGTACTTAATTTAGGTTAGGTTGCAGTTAGCGTAAGCTGACAAAGGCCGTCTCTTGGGGGTTCCGGAGACGGCCTTTTTTATGTTGTGTTAGCAGGGGCTTCTTAGAATTGCTTATGGCCGGGGAATTATGAAATGAAAAAAAATACCGGTTTTACCTTGATCGAATTAATGATTGTAGTGGCAATCATTGGCATTTTGGCGTCTATCGCCTTGCCAGCTTATAAAGATTATACAATCCGCTCTCAGGTTGCAGAGGGGATGAGTTTGGCTTCGGCGGCCAAAGCGGCGGTGGCTGAAACCTATATTAATCGTGCAGTTGTGCCTGTTGATCGCCTTGGTGCGGGAATGAGTGCAGCTGCTACCGATACCAGTGGCCAGTACGTACTTTCTGTAGATGTGGCAGCGGGGGAAATCGTTGTTACATTTGGTGTGAATGCGAACCCTGAAATCGCCAATACTACTTTAATTTTAACCGCTTATGAGTCAGCAGATGGATCGCTAGCTTGGCAATGTAATAGTGCGTCTAACGGTCCGGTGCCGGGTGGCGTAGCGCTTGGTGGTCCAACGGTGGGAACATTGCCTTCTCGTTACGCACCAACAGAGTGTCGATCTTAGTTGGGAAGGACAAAAAGAGGCTGGTTTATATAAAAAGCCTACTCGGTTCATTGCTTCAGCGGCCACTTTGGGGTATCGGGGACAGCTCTTTGATTTTTGATCAATCTTTTCTAGCCTAGTTGATGCCATTGATTCGAATGGAGGCGATTATGGGTGGGCCCTTAACGGATAGAGTATCCCGGCGTTCTGTTTCATATTACCCTCGAGGCGATCGTCGCGAAGCGACTTATACAATGAGCGGCAGGCTTTGCTGGATGTGTTAACTGCTGCTGGCGTCCGATTTAACTGGGATGCCATGTCGATTGTTTGATGGATAGCTAGTACCACCTTATAGGCGAAACGCCGGGTACGGAATTAATGCGGGAGAAAAATAATGTTGTATTCAATATCCAGCGTTAGGCCGCCTTCATTTTGTCACCCGCATAGATAAATCCACCGCCCGGCAGTGTTTGGTCAGTGCCCCTACGGATATGCGGCTGATATTTTTAAACAGCGCTTTTTGCGCGTTAATTTTTGCGATATCCACGCCGCCGGATACTTCCAGCTGGGCAGTAAATTCCCGCCCTTCTAAATGTTGGTTGACTTCAGCTAAATCCATTTCGTCCAGCATAATAATATCTGCACCGCTGGCGAGGGCTTGATCCAGTTCTTCCAGGGTTTCTACTTCTACCTCCACCGGTTTGCCGGGGGCAATGTCGCGTGCTTTGGTTACGGCATTTTCAATGCTGCCTGCGGCGGCTATATGGTTCTCTTTGATTAAAAAGGCGTCGAACAGGCCGATACGGTGGTTATGGCAGCCGCCGCAGGTGACGGCGTACTTTTGTGCCAGGCGCAGGCCGGGCAGAGTTTTTCGGGTATCTAGAATTTGTATGGGCAGGCCTTCTACCTGTTGGGCGTACTGCTGGGCGGTGGTGGCAATGCCGGATAATAGTTGTACAAAGTTAAGGGCGGTGCGTTCGCCGGTCAGTAATGAGCGCGCGGGGCCTTTGAACTCAAAAAGCAAGCTGTTGGCGCAGGCCGTTTGGCCGTCGTCGATGTGCCAGATGATGTCAACTTGCGGGTCTAGCTGGCGAAAGGTTTCGGTGACCCAGGCTTTGCCGCAAAAAATACAGTCTTCACGCGTAATAACCTTGGCGTGGGCCATTTCATCAGCGGGTACAAGCTGGGCCGTGATGTCCCCTTCGCCTATATCTTCGGCTAGGGCGGCAGTAACGTTACGGATGATGTCGGCTTCAAGGCCGGGCAGAGGGTGATTCTTCATAATTTGTTGGCATGGTTGGGATGCGGGTGGCGTATTGTACTGGGTGACGTTCGAAAGCGCAGCTATCGGTCGGCCTGTTAGGTGGGGCGCTTACCAAGAGGTGTTTGATTTTTAACCTTTCTTATAGGGAAATGTTTTAATTTTTCGTAGTTAATTTCTTGCTGGTATAAAGGGGCGGTGCATTTAGCAATAAGTGTGATATATCGCTCAGTGTGTGAAACTTCTGCAGCAATTGCTGATGTTGGGTCTTATACTGCAAGCTGAAAATTCCCTACCGGATGCCTTTGCATGTCCAGTTCAGGTTCAAAAAATCGTGAAAATGTTGTTCCGCTAAACCCGGATCAAAAGCGTTCCGCTGAAACGAGCTTGGCGCGTATGCCTGCGCCTATGCATCAGCTGCGGGAAAAATCGCGCATGCAGCTGCAGGTAATGTTGCGAGATTTATTCGATAAAACGGACGACGCATTATTTGAGTTGGCGGATAAAGCAACCAATAACCACGAACAAAACCTGTATTTTGACTCAATGCGGCAGGTTCGCCTACGCCGAAAAGAAACAGAGGCGGAGTTTTTTCGTCGAATAGATATCGGTTTTGCCCATCTGCTGTCGCCAGAGTCATTTTCTGAGCGCGTGGAAGAGCGCGAGGTCTCTCTGGATAATATGGCCTTGGTGGACCATGACGAGTTGGAGGAAATGGTGGCCAGCGAAACCATGGTAAACCGTGCCAGCGAGCAATTCTCTGAAAAGCTACAGCATCTGACATTACGGATGGATCAGCTGGTGCCGGCCAAGGTATACCTAAAAAACAACCCGGTAGGCCCTGAAATTATCTGCCATGGGTTTGTTGAGGCAGCCAGTGCCATCGAAATTGATGTCAAGGCGCGCTTGGTCCTGTTTAAGCTGTTCGATCGGCATGTAATGAGTCAATTGGGCGAGATTTATGAGCTGCTAAACCAACAGCTCATAGATGCCAATATCTTGCCTTCTATGCGAGGCGCCCCAAAAGTGCAGCGTGAGCAGCCCCGTCAGCCCGTACAGGAAGGCGGTAACGCTGAAGGCGCTCGTAGTGCCGGTAATTATGCAGAGGTTGATGAGAGTTCTGAGCAAGTGCTGTTGCAGTTGCGTGAGTTGCTGCAGGGGCAGCCTGGCCACCATGGCGCTGAGGCATCTGTTGGCGCAGCGGGCCAGGGGCCGAGGTTGTCGTCACAGGATGTTCTGTCTTTATTGAACCTGGCGCAACAGCGAACCGTTCAGCGTAACCAGCCTTTGGCTTCGGCGGATGAAGTTAAATCTCTCTTGAGCGGATTGCTGGCCCAGGGTGGCGAGGCTAACAAAAGTATTAATCAGGTTGACGAAGATGTTATCAATCTGGTGAGCATGATGTTTGAGTTCATTCTCGAGGATCGCAGCTTAGCCTCACCTATGAAAGTGCTGCTTGCCCGTTTGCAAATTCCCATGATTAAGGTCGCCATTGCGGATAAATCTTTTTTCGGCAAAGGTGGCCACCCGGCGCGTCGTCTGTTGAACGAAATGGCTACCGCGGCTTTGGGGTGGCAGGATAGTGGCGAAGAGGGCCGGGCAAAGGATGCTTTATACCGTAGAGTGGACGAAACGGTTAATCGGATATTGGCTGACTACAGTAAAGATGTAGGCATTTTTGAGGCTTTATTGCTGGAATTTCGAGCCTTTCAGGAAAAAGAGAAGCGCCGTGCTCAGATTTTGGAGCAGCGCACCATTGATGCCGAGGATGGTAAGGCCAAGTCTCAGCGTGCTCGCGCAGAAGTCGATGCGGCACTGGCCGAAGTGACCGCTGGTGTTAAGGTTCCTCAGGCGGCCGCGCAGCTGTTGGCTGCAGCTTGGTCTAATGTGATGTTTATCACTTGCTTGAAAGAGGGAGAGGATAGCGACGCTTTTGAGGCGCAGCTTGATACCGCCCGCGACTTGGTTTGGAGTACTACAACTGCAATGGATGCAGAAAGTCGCCAAAAATTATTAACCCTGGTGCCCGGACTATTGGCGCGCTTACGAAAAGGGCTGGAGGATATTGCGTTTAACCCTTATCAAATGGGGCAGATGTTTAAAGCGTTGGAAAAGCTGCATTTGGATATTCTGCGTGGCAAGGTGGATATTACTCCCGAGGTTGAAGCCACTCCTTTGGAAAAGGAGTCTTTAGAGGAGCTTGAGCGAGACGATTCGGTTGTGGGTACGGTTGAGCCGACTTTGGCTGAGCAGGCTCATGCTGAAGCTATGGTTGAGTTGGTTCCTGAGACGGAAGATTATCTGGATACCCAGCATTTGGCGCTGGTTTCTAATCTTACTCAGGGGTCATGGTTTGAAATGATCACTGAATCTGGTGATAAATGCCGCTGTCGGCTGGCCGCTATTATCAAGCCTACGGGCAAATACATTTTTGTTAACCGTACTGGTATGAAGGTGGCCGAACAAAGCCGTGAAGGTTTGGCCTGTGCCCTTCGCGATGGAAAAATGTTAGTGCTGGATGATGGAATGTTGTTTGACCGGGCGCTTGAGTCGGTTATTGGCAGTTTGCGTCAGTCTCGTGGCGTATAATATCGGCGGCCTGGAGCGTCTTTAAGCCGCTTGGTGCTCTCATTTACAGTACTTAGTTACCTCTAAGGGTGTGCTAACAAGTACGCCCTTTTCCTCTCTTTAGTCTTCCTATCTGTTTAGACCTTAAGGTATCTCAAAGCTATACTGCAGCCACGATCAGTTTGGGGGAGCGTTGTTGTGACTTTTGTAATTACAGAAGGGTGGTTTTTGGGGGTGGAGCATTGCTTATCACCCAACTACGGCGAGCGACCGGACGGCGTCGATATTAGCTTGCTGGTCATCCACAATATCAGCTTACCTCCCGGAGAGTATGAAAACGGCTGTATTCAACGTTTTTTTACTAACAAACTGGATGCCGATGCTCACCCATACTTCGCTGAAATTGCCCATCTGCAGGTGTCGGCTCATGCTTTGATCACTCGCTCAGGTGAGTTGATTCAGTTTGTCGATTTAAATAAGCGCGCCTGGCACGCGGGGCGCTCGTGTTTTGCGGGTGTAGAAGAGTGTAATGACTATAGTATTGGCATTGAGCTGGAAGGCACCGATTGTGACCCTTATACCGATGCACAGTACCGGACGCTTAGCCAAGTGACGCAGGCTATAATGCATCATTATCCCAGTATTACCCTTGATAGAATTACCGGTCATAGCGATATTGCCCCAGGGCGAAAAACCGATCCCGGAGAGTCTTTTGACTGGACACGTTTTTTACAAGCTTTACAGCGGGCTGCTGTAAGCGAAAGAGAGTAGCGGGTAAAACGATGGCTTTTTTAAGTGTGGTAATTGTGCTGCTGTTGGTGCAGTGGTGGGGCTCGGCCAAAATATTGCACCAAGACCTTTGGTTTTTGAAGTTCTGGCAGTGGTTAGAGCGTAATGTGAGTCTACCTGTGCCATTTTGCATTATGTTATCGGTTGCTGTGCCCGTTTTGGTTGTGGCTTTGCTTTTGGTTTGGTTGGATGGGTACGCGGGCGGGCTCTGGTTATTATTGGTTAATGTGGTGGTTTTACTGTATAGCCTGGGAAGGGGGCAGTTCAGCGAGCCACTACACGAGTATATTGACGCAGCGCACTGCGGCCAATCGGCAAAGGCGGCTCATATTGTTGAAACTATGAATCTTGACCCACACTTGCGCAGCAACAGCCAGGAAGAGTCCTGGGTTGGTCTTAATCATGATGCCTTACGGGTATTTTCTTATCGTGGTTTTGAGCGGATGTTTGCAGTGTTGTTCTGGTTTTTACTGGCCGGAGCTGCTGGTGCATTAGCCTATCGTTTGGTGGTTATTCTTTGGTCTCAGATGCTGCAGGTTAATCATAAAGGTGCGCCGGTTGTTACGAAAATGATTGTCTGGATTGAATGGCCTGCGGCCTGCTTAATGGGCTTGAGCTGGGCGTTAGTGGGTAACTTTGATGCCTGTGTTAAATCTTTGCGCCAAGGGGTGTTAAGTCTGTCTGAACCTACGCCGTCTTACCTTGCGCGAGTGCTACGGGGGGCGTTGGGTGATGAGGTTGCCGAGCAAACCAAAACTCAAGCTACTGCGACTCAAACTGTTACAGTGGAGCCTTCATACAGCTTGAGTTTGGTCGAGCAGATTGGCAGCATGTTTTCGCGTGCACTGTTACTGTGGGTGGTAGTGGCTGCAATTGTGACATTAATTTTTTAATTAAGTAGAGGGTGTGACATGCCATCGTTTGATGTGGTGTCTGAAGTAGACAAGCATAATTTAACTAATGCCGTTGATCAGGCGGCTCGAGTGGTGACTGGGCGCTACGATTTTAAGGGTGTCGAAGCGAAATTTGAATTAAAAGAATATGTGGTCACTATGACTGCAGAAGGCGATTTTCAGCTCAAGCAGATGCTGGATATTTTGCAGAGTGCAATGATGAAAAACGGCATTGACATTGCCTGCCTGGAGTCTAAGCCTCCTCGAGCCAGCGGAAAGCTGGTGGTGCAAGAGGTTGTGGTGCAAACCGGCATTGAGACGGACCTGGCAAAAAAGATCGTGAAAATGATCAAGGATCAAAAGCTGAAAGTGCAGGCGCAAATTCAGGGTGATCAATTACGGGTAACCGGTAAAAAACGCGATGACTTACAAGCTGTGATAGCCTTTTTGAAAGGTGCTGACATCGACCAGCCGCTGCAATTTAATAATTTCAGAGATTAATGGGCCGAAGGCGCTGCTTTGATAGGGCGGCTTAGGCCGCGCCGGCGGGCAGGCCTATTGGTTTGCGACAGCAGTTTAATTCGCAATGCCTTAGTGGTGGGGCTTTAAAAGCTCAGTGTTACCCGCTTCTCGCATCTCCTCTACCCAATAAACCGTCGCGCCCGCCACGGCTATCGGCATAACAAAAATATTTATAACCGGAATCATGCTGCCCAGCATAACCAGGCCGCCAAAGCTGTAGCTGGTAAGCGGGGCGGCGCCGAGCTTTTTGCGCAGCTGAGGAAAGGGGGTCTGGTGGTTGTCGGCGGGGTAGTCCACGTACTGAACGGACATGCACCAGGCGGCCCAGAGGGTGGTTATTGCTAACACAATCAGGTTTAAGCCGGGTATAAACCAGCTAATCATTACGACCAGTAAAACCAGCAGGCCGCGGGTAAGAAAGTACCACAGCTTGACGAGCTCGCGCCCCAGAGTGCGCGGAATAAGCTGGGCCCAGGTTTCTTCGGGTAAGGGGGTGCCGGTCAGTTTGGTTTCAATTTTTTCTGCTAAAAAACCGTAGAAGGGTGCGGCGATTAAATTGGTGATGAGGTTAAAGCTGTAGCCATAAAACACTAATAAAGCCAGGGCGAAAATAGCCCAAAGTATCCAGGCTAAAAACTCCAGCCAGCCGGGTAGCCAGCCCATCAGCATACTTAATACATCACTGAATAGGTGTATTAATGCAACCGTGGTGAGAATAAATACCACCACATTGGCCAGTAGCGGCACAATAATAAAGCGCCTGAGCCCCGGGGTGGTAATTAAATGTGCCCCGCGGCTCAGGTAGTTCAGTGCCTTGGCAGGATTGCCTCGCACTTATTTGGCTCCGGCTTGCTCCAGCGCGGTAATATAATCGTCCGCGTGGCGATGGGTTTTTATGGTTTGCAAAAAGGTTTTTCCGTCGGGGCCTTCGGCGTTTAAGTCGCGGCCCTGCTCGGTAAACAGTTTTACGAACATCGAGAAGTTTTCTTCACGCATGCCCCGGTAGGCTTTTTCCAGCAGGTGGTAATCCTGGTTAATACCGTCGGGGGCCGGATAGTTAAAAAAGCTTTTGATGCGCTCTTCATCAAACACTTCGCCCAGTACTTTTGCTTTGTCTTTTTTCAGTGTCATTGTTCGTTTAACTTCTTCAGGAGGATTTCGTTAACAGCCTGCGGGTTTGCCTGGCCTTTGCTGGCTTTCATGATTTGGCCGACAAAAAAGCCCAGCATTTTGGGGCGCTTCTGTTCGTCGGCGTTTTTATAGTTGTCTACTTGGGCCTGATTGTTGGCGATAACCTCGTCTACCATTTTTTCAATGGCGCCAGTATCGGAGACCTGCTTTAGGCCGCGTTTTTCGATAATGCTGTCTGGTTCGCCCTCGCCCGCCGTCATAGCTTCAAACACTTGTTTGGCTATCTTGCCGGAAATGGTGCCATCTTTGATGCGGGTAATGAGTTGCGCCAGGTGCTCGGCGCTGACGGGGCAGCTTGACAGTTTTTGCTCGGATTTATTCAGGTAAGCGGCCAAATCCACCATCACCCAGTTGGCGGCAAGCTTGGGCTCGCCCGAGGTTTTAGCCACGGTTTCAAAGAAATCGGCGGTGGCGCGCTCGGCGGTTAGCACCGTCGCGTCGTAGCTAGATAAGTTGTAGTCGCGGACAAAGCGGTCGCGCTTGGCGTCCGGCAGCTCTGGCAGGGTGCTTTTAATCTCTGCGATATAGTCGTCGTCCAGAATTACTGGCAGCAAGTCAGGGCAGGGGAAGTAGCGGTAGTCGTTGGCCACTTCTTTACTGCGCATGGAGCGGGTTTCGTTTTTGTCAGCGTCGTACAGGCGGGTTTCCTGCACCACTTTGCCGCCGTCTTCGATCAAATCAATCTGGCGCTCAACTTCGACGTTAATGGCTTTTTCCACAAACTTAAACGAGTTGATGTTTTTGATTTCGCAGCGGGTGCCGTATTCCTCTTCACCTTTTAAGCGCACCGAGACATTGGCATCGCAGCGCATGGAGCCCTGGGACATTTCGCCGTCGGAAATACCCAGGTAGGTGATAATGGAGTGAATTTTTTTCAGGTAGGCCACCGCCTCTTCGGCTGAGCGCATGTCCGGCTCGGAGACAATTTCAATCAACGGGGTGCCGGCGCGGTTAAGGTCGATACCGCTCATGCCCTGATAGTCTTCGTGCAGGGACTTACCTGCGTCTTCTTCCAGGTGAGCGTGGTGTAGGCGAATGGATTTGGTCTCGCCGTTTTCCAGCTCAATGTCGATTACCCCCGGGCCCACAATAGGTTCTTCCAGCTGGGTGGTCTGGTAGCCCTTGGGCAGGTCGGGGTAAAAATAGTTTTTGCGCTCAAACACCGAGCGCTTGCCGATCTCGGCATTCATGGCCAGGCCGAACATCACCGCGTAGCGAAACGCCTGTTCGTTGGCCACTGGCAGGGTGCCGGGCATGGCCAGATCAATGGCACAGGCCTGCGAGTTGGGAGCCGCGCCAAAAGCGGTGCTGGCGCCCGAGAATATTTTTGACTGGGTGGAAAGCTGTACGTGAATTTCCAGCCCGATAACCGTTTCCCATTCCATAGTGCTTACCTCTTACGCTGTTTCGGGGGCCAACTGCTGGTGAAAGTCAGTGGCGAGCTGGAATTGATGGGCGACATTGAGCAGCTTGCCTTCGGCAAAATAGTTGCCGATCAGCTGCAGGCCCACGGGCTTGTTGTCCACCATGCCGCAGGGGATGGACAGACCGGGCAGGCCCGCCAGGTTGGTGGCGATGGTGTAAATGTCTTCCAGGTACATGGCGACCGGGTCGTCCGACTTGGCGCCGAACTCAAACGCCGGCGAGGGCGAGGTGGGGCCGAGCACCACATCAACTTGGTTAAACGCGTCCACAAAGTCCTGCTTGATTAAGCGGCGCACCTGCTGGGCTTTGTTGTAGTAGGCGTCGTAGTAACCGGCGGACAGCGCGTAGGTGCCTACCAGAATGCGGCGTTTTACTTCGTCGCCAAAGCCTTCGCCGCGCGAGCGCTTGTACAGGTCCGCCAGATCTTTCGGATCGTCGCAGCGGTGCCCGTAACGCACACCGTCAAAACGCGACAGATTGGCCGAGCACTCCGCCGGGGCGATTACATAGTAGGCCGGTACCGCTAAGTGTGTGTGAGGCAGGCTGATGGATTTGGTGGTAGCGCCTAAAGATTCGTACACTTTAATCGCCGCCTGCACCCGCTCGGCGGTTTGCGGGTTCAGGCCTTCGCCAAAGTACTCTTCGGGGATGCCGATGGTTAAACCCTGCAGCGAGTTGCTGAGCCCTGCGGTGTAGTCCTCCAGGGGCTGATCGACGCAGGTAGAATCTTTGGCATCGAAGCTGGCCATGGCGTTAAGCATAATGGCCGAATCTTCGGCGGTGCGTGTAAGCGTGCCCGCCTGATCCAGGCTGGAGGCGAAGGCAATCATGCCCCAGCGCGAAACCCGCCCGTAGGTGGGCTTAAGGCCGGTCAGATTACACAGTGCTGCAGGCTGGCGAATCGAGCCGCCGGTATCGCTGGCGGTGGCCGCTGGTGCTAGTAGCGCTGCGACGGCGGCGGCCGAGCCGCCCGAGGAGCCGCCGGGCACGCAGTTGGTGTTCCAGGGGTTTTTCACTGGGCCGTAGTAGCTGGTTTCGTTGGAGGAGCCCATGGCGAACTCGTCCATATTGGTTTTGCCCAGCATAACCGCGCCCGCTTTTTGGTAATTCTCGACAATGGTGGCGTCGTAGGGGGCGATAAAGTTATCCAGCATCTTGCTGCCGCAGCTGGTGCGAATGCCGGTGGTGCAGAAAATATCTTTGTGAGCGATGGGTACGCCGCATAGGGGGCTGTCGTCACCGGCTGCCAGGCGCTGGTCGGCGGCTTCGGCCTGGGCCAGGGCGGCCTCTTCGGTGACGGTAATGTAGCTGTTGTAGGTGCCGTCGCGCTCTTTAATCCGCTGTAAATAGTGGCGGGTCAGCTCGACGCTGGAAAATTCTTTACTGCGCAGCCCCTCAATAAGCTGGGCAATGGTCTTGGTATGCATGAACCGTGTCCTTGAATAGGATGAGCGTTGAATTCGTGGTTGGTCAGCGATAGGTGACGCTTATTCGATCACTCGCGGTACCAGGTACAGGCCGTCTTCGGTGGCCGGGGCCATGGCTTGCAGGGTGTCGCGTTGATCGGTTTCGGTTACCTGATCGGCGCGCAGGCGCTGCACCGCATCCAGCGGGTGGGCCATGGGGGCAACGCCTGAGGTATCGGCTGCCTGTAACTGGTCAACCAGCTCTAAAACCTGGGAAATACTGTCGGCCGTGGCACCGGCGGCCTCGGTGGAAATTTCTAATTTTGCCAGTTCGGCCAGTTTTTCGATATCGGATTGATTTACAGCCATGGGCTCTGCTCCGCCTTGCTCGCGCGTTCGCGCATTGGTCAAAAGTTGGCAATTTTAAGGGGTGATTTGGCAAGTGCCCACTAAAATGAAGACAAAAATGCCGAGATTGCCCGAAAAGGCGCTAAAGTTATCACATTTGCGCCTTGCCCTAAATCCCTGCCGTTGATAGAGTGCCAGCATTGGCGAGAGGTCTGCCCTAAGAGCGCCATGATGCGTCCGCAGATCGCCCCACTCAAACACCTAAACCCTGCCCTCGGGGTGGTAAGTAACAGGATTTTTTTGCTCGGGCTGCTATTACGGCAGCCCGAGCACTTATAGTATCTTAAGGCCAGCAATAAACATGTTTAAATATCTTCGCGGCGCTTTCTCTAACGACCTTTCTATTGATCTTGGTACGGCTAACACGCTTATCTATGTGCGCGGCCGAGGTATTGTTCTCGACGAGCCATCAGTGGTCGCCATTCGCCATCACAACGGACAAAAAATAGTCGAGGCGGTAGGCACCGAAGCCAAACGTATGCTGGGTAGAACGCCTGGTAACATCACGGCGATCCGTCCTCTTAAAGATGGCGTGATTGCCGACTTCCAGGTTACCGAGAAAATGCTGCAGCATTTTATTCGTAAAGTTCACGAAAACAGCTGGTTCGCTCCCAGTCCTCGAGTATTGATCAGTGTCCCTTGTTTATCCACCGAAGTAGAAAAACGTGCTATCCGTGAATCGGCTTTGGGCGCTGGGGCCTTAGAGGTACGATTAATAGAGGAACCCATGGCCGCCGCCATTGGTGCGGGGCTGAAGGTGGCTGAGGCCAGCGGCTCGATGGTGGTGGATATCGGCGGTGGCACCACCGAGATCGCCGTAATCAGCTTAAACGGGGTGGTTTATTCGGATTCTGTACGGATAGGTGGCGACCGTTTTGACGAGGCCATTGTGAATTATGTACGCCGTCACTACGGCAGTATTATTGGTGATGCGACCGCTGAGCGTATCAAGCAAGAGATTGGTTGCGCTTACGCAAGCTCCGAGGTGCGCGAAATCGACGTGCGCGGTCGCAATCTGGCCGAAGGTGTGCCCCGCAGCTTTACCTTAAACAGCGATGAGATCCTTGAGGCTCTGCAAGAGCCCCTGGCCGGTATCGTCCAGTCGGTAAAAAGCGCGCTGGAACAATCACCGCCAGAGCTGGCCTCCGACATCGCTGAAAGTGGTGTGGTATTAACCGGAGGTGGCGCTTTGCTGCGCGACATTGATCGTTTGCTGGCCAATGAGACGGGCTTGCCTTTTGTGGTAGCCGAAGACCCACTGACCTGCGTAGCCCGCGGCGGTGGCTTGGCCATGGAAATGAACGACAAACGCAACATTGATTTGCTGTCATCTTAATATGAGTGGCGCCCGTTGCGGCGCCGTTTACCCCGCTTCTGATACGTCGGAGCATTAGTCATTAAAACGCTTTTTACCAAAGGCCCCGCCGTTAGCTCTCGCTTTGCTCTGTTCAGCCTGATTGCGCTGACACTGCTGCTTCTATCTTTGTACACCGATATTCTGGATGAGCCTCGTCGTCAGCTGAGTGTTATTGCTAAACCGCTTTACCAAGTGACCGACTGGCCTGGACGAGTTAACCAGTGGCGTAAAGAAACCTTTGTTTCTCACGGGACGCTCACCCAGGAAAATCAACGCTTAGAAACCGAGCTTTTAATTCATCAGCGTAAGCTTCAGCAAATGGCGGCCTTGGCTGCTGAAAATGCACGCTTGCGTCAGCTGTTAAATGCTACAGAGCTGCTTGAGGATGATGTCTTAGTGGCTGAGTTGATAGGTGTCTCACCTAATCCGCTTAGTCATACCGTTGTGCTTAATCGAGGCGCTGACGATGGTGTTTTTGAAGGGCAGCCTGTACTGGATGCCCAAGGGCTAGTAGGGCAGGTAATTGAAGTCAGTCCAAACAGTGCTCGTGTGTTATTGGTGTCTGACCCCTCCCATGCTTTACCTGTTCAGGTGAACCGCAATGGGGTGCGCAGTATTGCCGAGGGTACGGGGGATTTACATCGTTTACAGTTACGTCATGTATCCAATACGACCGATATCCGTGAGGGTGATTTACTGGTCAGCTCTGGTTTAGGGCAGCGCTTTCCCTCGGGCTATCCGGTAGGGGTAGTCCAAGCTGTGATGCGAGATCCAGGGCAGCCCTTTGCTGAGATTACGGTTCGCCCTATGGCCCAATTAGATCGAGTGCGGAATGTTCTGTTGGTTTTTGATACGCCGGTAGCCGGTCGGTAGTTATGTGGCTGGATCGAATTGGCAATTACCTGCTGGTGTTAACAACTCTGCTTCTCGCTCTGTTGTTGGATATCTACCCGCTGCCCTTCGAGTATCAAATTTTCCGTCCGCAGTTTGTGCTGTTGGTGGTGATTTTCTGGATTCATATTTGGCCTCAGAGCGCGAGCATGACCTTGCTGCTTTTACTGGGGGTGGTTCAAGACCTTGTTATTGGTTCGCCGCTTGGGCAGCACCCATTAATGTTAACGGTTGTCGGTTATCTGTGTTTACGCACTTATCGTCGGGTACGGCATTTCGCCCGCTGGCAAGCGGCGTTATGGGTGTTCTTTTTGGTGGTGCTGGCGCAGCTTTTGGCGTACTGGGTGCAGTCACTTCAGGGGCGTGAATTTGTAGCCGCGGAGTTTATGATTCCAGCGTTAGCCAGTGCCAGTGTTTGGCCGCTAATGTCACTGATTTTGGATACATTACGGCGGCGTCATCGAATAGTGCGACAGATTTAAGGTGGCTTCATCATGGAGAGCGCATCAGTGCAACTTTACCTGGCGTCTGGTTCTCCACGTCGCCGTGAACTCCTGCGTCAGATAGGTGTAAACTTTCAGCGGTTACAGGTGGATGTGCCTGAAGTCAGAGGGGTGGAAGAAACGCCCGAAGATTATGTACAGCGCCTTGCGTTGGAAAAAGCTCGCGCTGGAAGTCAAGCCTTACAAGGGCAGCCCGGTGTTGTGCTAGGGGCCGATACTTTAGGGATACTAAGGGGGGAGGTGCTTGAAAAACCCCGCAATCGTGAACATGCTGCAGAGTTGCTGCGGGCAATGTCGGGGCGCGAGCACACGGTAATGACGGCGGTTGCCCTAACGGATGGCAAGCGAGAAACCTTACGCTTAGTGCAGACTCAGGTTTGGTTTAGACCCCTCAGTGAAACGGAGATTAACCGTTACTGGGAGACGGGGGAGCCCGAAGATAAAGCCGGAGGTTACGGGATACAGGGTTTGGGGGCGGTATTTGTCCGTGAGCTGAGAGGCAGTTATTCGGCGGTAGTGGGCTTACCCCTTGAGGAGACCGCGCAAATGTTGCGTGAGTACAACATTTCTATTTGGCAAGTATAAAAAACTGAGGTAAAACGGCGATGAGCGAAGAAATTCTAATTAACGTATCGCCGGTAGAGACTCGTGTGGCATTGGTGGATAACGGAGTCTTGCAGGAGCTTCATATTGAGCGCAGCCACCGCAAGGGCTTTGTAGGGAATTTGTATAAAGGGAAGGTCGTGCGTGTTTTGCCCGGCATGCAGGCAGCTTTTGTGGATATCGGACTGGAGCGTACCGGATTTATTCACGCTCAGGAGCTCGTGCCTGAACTCGAAGAGAACGAATCCAAACGTACGGAGCTGCCTGATATTCGCTCCTTGGTACGAGAAGGGCAAACCCTATTGGTACAAGTCAGTAAAGACCCTATCAGTACTAAGGGCGCACGCCTTACCACTCATATTACTTTGTCATCCCGTTACCTGGTGTATATGCCCAACAGCCCGCACATTGGTGTGTCTATTCGTATTGATGACGAAACTGAGCGCGACCGCTTACGCTCGGCGGTAGAAAGATCGGTAAAAGAAAGTAATGGGCGCGGCGGCTTTATTGTTCGCACTGTGGCCGAAGGCATTGACGTCGATGCTGTGGTGGCGGATATCCCCTTTTTGCAAAAACTATGGCAAGACTTAAACGATAAGCTCACCGCCGTAGAGGCACCGGCAGTAGTCTACGAAGATATGCCGTTAACGCTGCGCTCGCTAAGGGATTTGGCGCGTTCGCCCATCGAAAAAATTCGTGTTGATTCTCGCTTAAGCTGGACCCACATGCGTGAGTTTGCCAACGATTATGCTCCGCAATTAATTAACATCATTGAATGTTATCAGGGAGAGCGCCCACTACTGGATTTATACGGTGTGGAGGATGAAATCGCTCGTGCACTGGATACCCGGGTACCCTTGAAGTCCAGTGGCTATTTGATTATTGAACAAACCGAAGCCATGACCACGGTAGATGTTAATACCGGAGCGTTTGTAGGCAGGCGAAATCTCGAAGAAACAATTTTCAAAACCAATATGGAAGCTGCAGGCGCTATCGCCCGGCAATTACGAGTGCGCAATATTGGTGGCATCATCGTTCTGGACTTTATTGATATGCAAGACCCAGAACATCAGCGCCAAGTGTTACGCACCCTTGAAAAAGCGCTGGAAAAAGATCACGCCAAAACCAAAATCACAGGTGTGTCGGAGCTTGGTCTGGTTGAAATGACCCGAAAGCGTACACGGGAATCCTTAGGGCAAATGCTGTGCGAGCCTTGTCCCATGTGCCGAGGGCGCGGTGAAGTCAAATCTGCCGAAACGATCTGTTATGAGGTGTTTCGAGAGATATTGCGAGAGGCTCGCGCTTACGATAATGACAAATTCTTGGTGTTGGCGGCCTCTGTTGTTGTGGATCGTTTGCTGGATGAAGAAGCCGCTTATGTGGCGGATCTTGAGGCCTTTATTGGCCGCACCATCGAGTTTCAAGTAGAGCCTCTGTTTAATCAGGAGCAATACGATATTGTCTTGGTGTAGTTTGAATTGCGAGCTGAGTACAGTATGAGACGGTTTCTGCGCCTGACATTACGGGTATTTTATCTCACTCTGGCGTTCACCTTAATTACCTTAGCTATAGTGGTGCAGTTGGGGCGTAGCCTGACGTACTTGGTCAGTGACTACCGAGAGGAACTCGCCAGTGTGCTCTCGCAGCAAACGGGAACCCGTGTTGAGCTAAGTGCGTTAAATGCGGATTGGTCTGGCTTGCAGCCTTTACTTGAGGCTGATGATATCCGCATTTATGGCCAGAATAATGAACAGCTGTTAGCTATGGATGAGGCGCAACTGCGCCTGAATTTACTCGCTTCACTTTGGCACAGGGCACCCGTCTGGAGCAGTGTGATGTTGCGCGGTGGCGATATCACCTTGCATCAAGACAAAGACGGCCGTTGGCGGTTACAGGGTAGTAACGACAGTGCCAAGCCGATGTCGGCCGAGTCGCAGAGTCATATAGTGGATATTTTGCTGGCGGCGCGGCGTATTGGTATTGAGCAAACGCAGGTGAATGTGCAGTTCCTTTCGGGTGATAGCTTCACTCTGAAATCACCCAATTTACTGTTGGAAAACCGGGGTGATTTTCATCGCTTGCTTTTACAGCTAGGGGTGGAAGATAACGCTAATGCCATTTACATGGTGCTTGAAGCGAAAGGTGACCCACGAGAAAACAATAGCCAGTTGCAAGGGTATTTGCAGTTGCGGGATTTCTCAATGGCACGAGCAGCGGCAATACTGCCCAAGACGTGGCTCGAAGGGACAGGCAGCCAGATTCGTGGGCGCTTGGATGCGACTTTGTGGCTCAGCCGGGGAAAAAACACATCACCACTAACTCTGCAGGGTGACATGCGGTTGTCTGAGGGCAGTGTAAAAGCCGCTACGCTTGATTTGCACATAGAGCATCTGCAGACAGACCTGTCCGGGTATTATCAGCAGGGCGGATGGCAATTGGGGTTGGAGTCTTTATTTGTGGCCGCGGGGGGCGTGTCACAAAGTGGCTTGCAGTTGTCACTTGAGCAATCTTCGCCACAGGCTCCGTTGATCGCTCGCATGAACCGGTTAGATCTCCCATGGTTGAGTCGCCAACTTAATGCCAGTGGCGCTTTTGTTCAAAACGATTTTGTAACCAGTTTGCTGCAGGAACTAAATCCCCGTGGGCAGATGCGATCGTTACAGCTCACGGTGCCTCTGGGCAATACATCGAAAACGCACTTTGCGGCCCAACTTCAGAGTATTGCCGTGGATGGCTGGCGAGGTGTGCCAGCGTTTACCGATGTAAATGGTTATCTCGATACAGGCTTGTTTGCAGGTCACATACAATTAAATTCCCAGGCCGGCTTTTCTATGGCCTTCGAGGGTGTGTATGCCCACCCCTTAGAGTTTGATTCGGCAGCAGGTTCAGTTGCCTGGAGAGTGCGGCCCAAGCTGAACGATATTGATGTTTATTCGGGGCCGCTGGAGGTCAGCGATGGAGCAGAAAATGCACGAGGGGTGTTCCACTTATCGCTGCCTATTCAAAGGCGTACAGGCCCCATCGATTTGACCATCGCTCTTACGGCCACGGATGTATTAGCGCAGCAATACCGAAAGTATTTGCCCGAGGTTGTACCAGCATCGCTAACTCAGTATGTGCAGCGAGGGATTGGTCGAGACAATCCCGGCTTGGCCACCAGCGGGGCATTTATTTATCGCGGTACGCTCAACGAGAAAGGCGCTCAAGCTTACAGTGTGGGGTTGGATTTACAGTTAGAGCAAGCGGCGTTTCTCTACCATCCGGATTGGCCTCCGGTGCAAAAGGTTAATGGGCGTTTGGTGGTTGATGATGGTGACTTACACGGACGAATTACGGCGGGAGAAGTTTACAACAGCGAGATTGCCGAGACTCATATAACGCTTGCTGATAACCCTTATGATCAAGGGAAATGGCTACAAATCAGTGGCAAAGTAGATGGTATAGCCAGTGATGGGCTGCGAATTTTACGCCAAAGCGTGTTGCGTCAATTTGTCGGTTCGCAAATGGATAGCTGGTACTTGCATGGTGATTTAATTGCCGCACTCGATTTAGGAATTCCTTTAGAGGCGAATGCGAAAGGCGCTTATCAAAAGCTGGCCTTGGATATTGATGCCTCTATGTTTGCGCTTGATAACTTCAATCTTGAACTGTCGGATCTCAGCGGTAGGATCTCCTACGATTCTGAAACTGGTTTGGGGTCGGACACATTAACGGCAAAACTGTTCGGATCTCCGACGAACATTGAGATTGGCACCTTACAAGACGGGCAGATGGGGGCTCTCACCACGGTTGATGTGGAAACCTCGGCCAGCGTAACCGAGTTGGTTGAGTGGACGGGACAACCCACTTTGCAATTTGCTCAGGGTGAAATGCCGCTCGAGGTGCATATAGAGCTCAACCATAATTATTCACGCCAGCAGGATGCATCCGATGATGCCCGCGTGGCGGCTGTCTCGGTACAAGCCGATTTAGAAAATACCACCATCGACCTTCCTCCGCCGTTGAATAAGTCAAAAGGTGAGGCCGGTGTGCTGGCGTTAAATTATATTCTCGGTGCGCAAACCGCCTTAGCTGATATCCACTATTTGGATCGTTTACGAGCCTTGATGCATTTGACCCAAGACGGCAAGCAATTAAAAGGTGGGGCTATCAGTCTGGGGGGCGAGCCGGAGTTAGCAGCTGATCCCGCACTGCGAATTACGGGTGAACTAGAGTCAATTGATCCGCAGGCTTTGCTGGATGCCTGGGAAACCTTCAGGGAAATACACCGAGAGGAAGCAGAAACCACAGGCGGTGGGGCGGGGGCAATGTTAAGTGTGCCTGTTGAGGCCGAAATCTTACTTAAGCAACATCGGCTGGCTGGCATTGAATTGCAAAATCTTGAAATCAGTGTGAAACAAAAGTCCGAGGCTTGGCATTTGGGTCTTAAGCATCCCGTCGCAACGGGCGAGCTGGACTGGCCCAGCAATTCTAATCAGCCTTTGCGGTTGCATGTTGAGCACCTGAGGTTGCCATCAAGTCTTTGGGATAAACCGTTGCCAATTGAATCGGCTGAATCGGCAATAAACTCTGAGCCGGTAGCGGCCGAGGAGCACTCGCAACCGGACACGGCAAAGGGGTTATGGCGTTCACTGGAGAGCTGGCCACGGGCTGAAGTGACCATCGATGATGTGAAAGTGGATGATGAGACCTACGGCCGATGGCAATTCGAGTTTGACCCCAAGCCTGGTCGATTAGACTTTGTTAATGTCAAAGGTAATATCCGAGGAATAGAAGTGGCAGGCCTGGAGCCTGACACAGGCGCATCGTTTTTCGTATTATCTGATGATAATCCTGGCACTCAATTACAGGCTTTACTCAGTGCCGAAGATATGGGGCAGGTGCTGAGCGCCTGGGGTACACCAGCCAGTATTGAGAGTGAATCGGCGCGCTATCGTTTGAATATCGGGTGGCCAGGAGCACCGCAGGATTTTGCGTTGGCTACAGTAAGTGGTCAAGTGCAGGCGAATATTGAAAACGGGCGCTTTATTCGCACTAATGCCGGGGCCAGTGAAGGCCTGCTGCGTCTGATGGGATTGTTTAATTTTGATTCTTTGGCGCGCCGTGTGCGTTTGGATTTTTCTGATTTATACAAAAGTGGTTTAACCTTCGATCACATTAACGGCGGCATAGAATTTACCGGTGGCCAGTTGAATATTACGGAACCTGTGCAGATGCAAAGCCCTTCCGGAAGAATGCAGTTACAAGGCTCGGTAGATTTGCTGCAGCAAACATTGGATACACGTTTGGTGGCAACCATACCCATGGGGGGAAACTTAACGGTAATTACAGCCTTGGCAGCGGGTTTGCCCGCAGCGGCAGGGGTTTTTGTGCTGAGTAAGCTGTTTGAGGATCAAATGAACAAAGTCACTAGTGTCAGTTACAAAATTACCGGCAGTTGGGACGAGCCTGTTTCCGAATTCGAAGGGGTGGCCGAGGATCTTGAAAGTGAACAATAACTGCCGTGGCCGATATTAATCGGCCTCAGCGATAGTGTCGCGTAGGTAGCGGAATAATTTACGTGCATGGGCAGGAGGTTTACTTTGAGATACTTCTTTGTGAGCCTGCCGTACCAGTTGACGCAGGTGTTGGATGTCCACGCCTGGGTAAGCATCGATAAAATCCGAAACCGCTTGTTTGTCGTTTGACAGCATACGGTCGCGCCACTGTTCGATTAGATGCTGACGCTGCACACTGAGCGTTCCCTGTGATTTTATGGCGTCCAGCTTCGCTCTGACTTCGTCCCCATCAACTTTGCGCATCATTTTGCCAATAAACTGTAAATGACGTCGGCGAGCTTCTCTTTGACGAATACGATGCATTTCAATAATAGCCGCGTGCACTTCCTCCGGAAGTTCAAAGCTGGCCAGTTGTGTTGCGCTCAGTTCGGTAAGTTGCTGCCCTAATTCTTGAAGGGCGTGCATCTCGCGTTTGCGTTGGCTTTTACTGGGGCCTTCATCGAATTCTTCACTGTAATCAATTGTATCGTTCACTACTTTTACTCTTCGTTGAGTTCGTCAAAGCCTGCTTCAATAAGTTGGCATACGGCATTTAGTGCTTCGTCAGAGCCATCTCCTTCGGCCTGCACACAAACTTCAGAGCCTAAGCCGGCGGCGAGCATCATCAGGGCCATCATGCTGTTACAGTCAGCGATTTTGTCGCTGTGATGTATTTCAACTTTACAGGGCAGCTCTTTTGCCAGCGCGACCAGCTTGGCGGATGAGCGGGCATGTAAGCCCTTGCGATTGACAATCGTAACAGTGCGCTGGGGCATCAGTGAGACTCGTGTGTTTTGTTGCTCAGTTCTCGGTGGCGGACCTGAACATTATCTATCTTTCGCTTGAAATGCTGTTGCAGCTTTTCACACAAATACACGGATCGATGCTGGCCGCCGGTACAACCAATAGCAATGGTGATATAGCTGCGATTGTTGGCTTGGTAATGCTTCCACCAGCGCTCTAAAAATAGGCTGATGTCATCATACATTTGCTGCACTAACGGCTCGCCTTCTAAAAAGGCGATGACATCGGCATCTTTGCCGGTTTGACGGCGTAGATTAGGGTTCCAATGAGGGTTTGGTAAGCAGCGGGCATCAAACACTAAATCCGCATTATTGGGCGGGCCGTGTTTAAAGCCGAAGGATTCAAATAATACAGCCATACCACCACTGCTGGGTTCGGCAACACGGGCTTTCACTAAATCACGTAATTGGTGCAGGTTTAGCTCTGTGGTGTTGATGACTAAATCCGCGGTATCCCGCATTGGCTCAAGCAGTTGGTGTTCGGTGTTGATGGCTTCGTTGAGGTGCCGATGTTTATCACTTAAGGGGTGTTTGCGTCGGGTTTCGCTGAAGCGCTGAACAATCTTTTTTGTATCGGCATCCAAAAAAACCACGGTAAAAGGCAGGTGGGCATCCTTTAGTGTGTCCACCATCTGTGGAAAAATCCCCAAGTCCTGCCAGGCATCTCGAACGTCGATACCGATTGCAAAGTTTTGGTTTGCGGCATCTTTGTGAACCTGAATTTGAGCAATGAGTGCAGGAAGTAGGCTGACGGGTAAATTGTCTATGCAGTTATAGCCTAAATCTTCTAGGGCATTTAAAGCGGTACTTTTGCCCGAGCCAGAAAGCCCACTGACAATAACTAAATGCATAGTGGCTAGCTCGGCTGATCGATAGCGGCTTGGTAAAGCTGCTCGGGCGACTCTGCCTGGCGCAAGGCCTCCCGATAAGAGGGCTCGTTCAGTGCGGACGCCAGAGCGGCTAAGGTTTTCAGATGGTCGTCTTCGGCCTCGGCAGGCACCAGCATGGCAAAAAGCACATCCACGGCCTCGCCATCAATGGCATCGAAGTCAATGGGCTCTTCCAGTGTGATGAGTGCCCCAAGCGTAGCGTCGCAACCAGGGATGCGGCAGTGAGGTATGGCAATGCCGTGGCCGATGCCGGTAGAGCCGAGCTTCTCTCGTGCGATTAGGCGCCGGAAAATGTCGTCAGCGTCCATTCCCGGTACCTGCTCGGCAATGGTGTTGGCGAGAATTTCCAGGGCGCGCTTTTTACTCACGCCTTCTATGCGGCACAGGGTGCGCTGGGAGGAGAGTATAGTTTCAATTTGCATAATAATCAGCGGTGGCTTTTGAGTTTTTCTTTATGCTTAATCAGTTGGCGGTCGAGCTTATCGGTTAAGGCGTCGATGGCGGCGTATAAATCCTGCGATTCGGCATCGGCGAATATATCTTTGCCATTGACGTGTATTTTGGCCTCGGCTTTTTGCGTAAGCTTTTCTACTTCGAGAATGACATTAATGCTGGTAATGAACTCACTGTGGTGGGTCAGTCGCTCCAGCTTAGTGTGTACATAGTTGTTGATGGCGTCCGTTATTTCAAGGTGATGGCCACTAATGTTCACTTGCATACTCGAGTCCTCTGTTGTCTGGGGGCAACTATGTGGGTCGCCCCGAAGGATTTATACCAGGCTTTTACGCTCATTGGACGGTGGAATGTTCAGTGACTCCCGGTATTTGGCAATGGTCCGCCTAGCGACTTGAATGCCTTGGTCTGCCAGCATTTGAGTAATTTTGCTGTCACTCAATGGTTTTTTCGGGTTTTCGGCCGCTATCAGTTTTTTAATAATAGCTCGAATTGCTGTTGAGGAACATTCACCCCCTGAGTCGGTGCTTACGTGGGATGAAAAAAAGTACTTTAATTCGAAAATACCCTGAGGCGTGTGCATGTACTTTTGCGTCGTCACTCGAGAGATGGTTGACTCGTGCATCTCTACCAGCTCGGCGATGTCATGCAAGACTAATGGTTTCATGGCTTCGGCGCCATAATCGAGAAAGCCACGCTGTTTTTCTACGATACATGTAGCAACTTTCAGCAGTGTTTCATTGCGGCTTTGCAAGCTTTTCAAAAACCAGCGCGCCTCTTGTAAATTATTTTTCAAAAACGTGTTGTCGCTACTGGAGTCGGCGCGTTTCACCAAAGAGGCATAACCTGAGTTAATTCGCAGTCGTGGTGCGATATCGGGGTTCAGCTCTACCGTCCAACGACCTTCGCGTTTTTCGACAAATACATCAGGTACCACGTACTCGGTTTCACGGGTATCAATGATGTCGCCTGGGTGAGGGTTTAACGTTTTAATCAGTGCGACGGCCTGAGCTAGCTCTGCTTCTTTCAGGCGGGTCTTGCGCATCAGTTGGCGATAATCGCGGCTGCCGAGCAGAGGCAGGTGTTGCTGTACGATGAGTTTCGCGGCCTCTAAAAACGGTGTTTGTTTGTCGTACTGAGCCAATTGCACCAGCAGGCAGTCCATGAGGTTTTCGCTGCACACACCCGATGGGTCGAATTGCTGCAATCTGCGCTTTACTGCTTGAACTTCGTCTAACTCCAGCTCTTCGAGGTTGCTGATCAAGCCCTCATATATTTCTTCAATGCTGATGCTTAGCAAACCGCTGGGCTCTACGGCGTCGATGATTGCCATGGCAATGAGTTCGTCGCGCTCAGACATCGGCGTCAGGTTAAGTTGCCACATAAGGTGGTCATAGAGCGACTCGGTTGTGCCGCGGCGACTTTCAAAATCGCTATCGTCCCCTTCGTAATTGCTGGCGGGAAGGGCGGGGCCAGAACTCTCGTAAACGTCATCCCAGCTGGTGTCGACGGGTAAATCCTGAGGGATCGCCTCGCTCCATTCACTATCGGGCTGAGGCTCCCCATCGCTGCCATCGGCGCTATTGCTGTTGAGTGTTTCGGTGGTTGCATTAGCGGTTTCCCGCTGCTCGGCACTTTCGCTGGTGTCGTTGACTTCGGAGCTTTTGTCACTTTGCTCGTTATCGAGGTTCTCCTCCATTTCGAGCATGGGGTTTGAGTCCAAGGCCTCTTGAATTTCCTGTTGCAAATCCAGAGTAGACAATTGCAGCAGGCGTATAGCCTGTTGCAATTGCGGAGTCATCGTGAGCTGTTGGCCAAGCTTGAGCTGTAGCGATTGCTTCATAATTTCTAGTGAGTCTTTCGGGCATTAACCGCAGAGTGTAGTCAGCCTGCAGCTTGCAAGCAATACGTTTAAGCAATGTTTATGCCTGAGGTTCTATAAAACTAAAAAGTCAAGGAGGTAAAAGAGGCCTAGGGGCTACAGCATGAAGTTTTCGCCAAGATATACTTTTCGAACCTTGGCGTTGCTGAGAATATCCTCTGAACTTCCTTCGGCGATAATGTGGCCTTCAGAAACAATATAAGCCTTTTCACAAATGCCCAAAGTTTCACGCACGTTGTGATCAGTAATCAGAATGCCGATGTCGCGGTCTTTTAAGTGTTGTACGATTTGCTGGATATCGCTGACGGAAATGGGATCAACTCCGGCAAAAGGCTCATCCAGTAAAATAAAAGCGGGGTTTGTGGCCAGAGCACGGGCGATCTCCACCCGACGGCGCTCACCACCCGATAACGCCATGCCAAGGCTGTCCCGAATGTGGGTGATATGAAACTCCTGCATTAATGCTTCCAGTTCTTGCTGACGCTGCGCAGAGGTGAGGTCTTTACGGGTTTGCAGAATGGCGAGAATGTTATCGGCCACAGAAAGCTTGCGAAACACCGACGCTTCCTGGGGGAGATAGCCAATCCCTGCGCGAGCGCGGCCGTGAATTGGAAGTGAGGTCAGGTCTTGGCCGTTTAAACTCACTCGGCCTCTATCGGCTTTGACCAGGCCCGCGATCATATAAAAACAAGTGGTTTTACCGGCACCGTTAGGGCCGAGCAGGCCGACGATTTCACCGCTAGAGACGCTCAGCGATACATCGATGACCACCTGGCGACCTTTGTAGCTTTTAGCCAGGTTTTCTGCTTTCAATGTTGCCATCTTGTTACTCGATTGCCGCCGGTGGGATAGTCATTTGGATGCGCTCATCGCCTTCAGTGCCGCTTTGAGCGTTAACCAGCTCTTTCGTGAGGTCGTAGTGGAGTCTGTGGCCGCGCATAATGGCGCCGTCTTGTTCCAATTTTACCGACTCGGTCATTGAAACCGTATTGTTGGCGCTGTCGTATATGATCTCGTTGGCCTCGGCGCTGACAATGCCACGCTCTGTACTTGGGCGCTGCTGGAAGTGTGCTGGACTGCCAATGGCGGTTACCGCTTTAACGCTATTGTCGGCGCTGAATTTTACAGTAATGGTGTCGGCTTTTATTTTCAAAGACCCTTGCTGTAGTAAGGCGTTACCGCTGTAGGTAATAAGGCCATTTTTTTGGTCGAAGGTTTGCGTATCCGCCTGCAGCTGGAATGGTTGCTCGCGGTCATCTGGCAAGGCCTGAACGTTGGGTGTTGTTAACACTGCCAAAAATAGTATCGCTAGCAGTGCCGAAAATGTCGATTTAAAGCGGGTCATAAAGGCTTTTTACCTCAGCTAACAATTCTATTTGACCCTCCTCTAGGGCCGCATTGAGGCCTACAGCAGTGGTCTTACCACGGGCGCTGAGAATGGTAACAGGTTTAGGGGTATGGGCGTATTGGCGTTCTGTATGGATCAGTAAATCTTCGGTGAGAATAGTGACTTTGCCATATTCCGCATTGTCGCTATAGGCGCTTACATCCTGCTCAAGCTTGAGGGTCTGGTCGATATTGTTGACCGTGCCTCGCTCTGCGCTGAGGTGCCAAGGAGCTTTGCCTTCGCTGTAGAACTCGATTTCTGGGGCGAGGATGTCACCGCGATTCTCGGCGCTGTTTTGATAATAGTTTACGCGTTGTGCGTGAAGGGTATGCTTCAAGGTGCCATTTTTATCGTAGGTGCGGTCGCGCATACCGACAATATAAGTGCTGGGATGGGAGTCCCCCTGTGGGTTTGATTTGTCTTTTAAAAGCGGGTTGCGAGGCGTGATCTGCATCACCACGGATACCGCAATTGCGCAAACAATAGCGGGAATAAGCCAGCTTTTGGTTGGGTGCTGTCGCATTTTAGCCCTCGGTATGTCGAGCTATGGCCTGTTCAAAGTTGCCTTGGGCTTGCAGAATTAAATCGCAGGCTTCTCGCACGGCACCTTCGCCCCCGGCACGATGGCTGATCCAGTGAGCGTATTCGGCGACACTGCTGTGGGCATTGGGCACCGTTAATGCCAGGCCTACCCGTGTCATGATGGATAAGTCTGGCCAGTCGTCCCCCATGTGGGCAATTTCATTAGGCGCGAGATGGAGTTCGTTGAACACTTCCTGCAAGGCGTCCCACTTGTCTTCACGGCCTTGAATCAGTAGTTCAATTCCTAGCTCTCGGGCGCGTCTTGCGACAACTTCGCTGGAGCGGCCGGTGATGATTGCGACCTGCACGCCGGTAGCCATTAATGACTTAATGCCTTGGCCGTCTTGGGTGTTAAAGGCTTTCATCTCATTGCCGTGGTTGTCAAAGTACAGTCGGCCATCGGTAAGGACGCCGTCGACATCCAGAATGAGAAGTTTGATGTGTTTGGCTAAATCAAGAGTTTGTCGGGTCATAGAATCGCTATAGCTTCTTAAATAACACCCGCTCGCAGCAGGTCGTGTAAATGGACAACGCCGGTGGCTGTTTGATCGGCTGCAGCAATAATCAGCGACGTAATTTTTCGCTCTTCCATGATTTTAATGGCCTCAGCGGCCAGGGTGTCTTCGTCAATTGTCTGTGGTGCGTGGGTCATCACCTCTGACATGGTGGCGTGTTTGAGGTCGATGTTGCGGTCGATACAGCGCCGTAAATCCCCGTCTGTGAATACACCGACGAGTGTGCCTTCGTGCTGTACGGTCGTCATGCCCAGGCCTTTTCGGCTCATTTCCAGTAGTCCCTGGGGCAGGGTATCACTGGGGGACACTTTCGGTAGCTGCTCGCCTTGATGCATTACATCGCTAACGCGCAATAAAAGTTTGCGCCCAAGTGCGCCGCCGGGGTGAGAAAAAGCAAAGTCCTCAGCGGTAAAGCCGCGTGCTTCCAGCAGTGCGATCGCCAGGGCGTCGCCCAGCACAGTGGTCACCGTGGCGCTGGAAGTGGGGGCCAGTGCCAGGGGGCAGGCTTCACGTTCAACTGCGATCGATAAGTGAACCTCGGATGCCTTTGCGAGCACCGAAATAGGGTCGCCGGTCATGCTGATCAGAGGAATCCCCAAGCGTTTGAACAAAGGTAGCAGCGTCAGTAGCTCGGCCGAGTTGCCAGAATAAGAAATGGCAATCAGGACGTCACTGGCGGTTACCATGCCTAAATCGCCGTGACTGGCTTCGCCGGGGTGCATAAAAAAGGCCGGTGTGCCCGTGCTTGCTAAAGTGGCGGCGATTTTTTTACCCATGTGGCCAGACTTGCCCATGCCAGAGACAATGACCCGGCCCTGACAGCCGAGTATTAAATCGCAGGCGCGGCTAAAATCGCCATTGACGCTCTGCGCCAAGCTGGTAACGGCGTCAGCTTCCAGGGCTATTGTGCGCCGGGCAGAAGCGGCGTAATCAAATCGACTCATAACCATCCAGTTTTGCGAGGGCGGGATTATACGACAATTAGCCCAGTAGGATCACATAATAGCCAGCGTATAACGCTAGCAGAGCTATCCCCATCAAATTGCCTAAGCGTGCGCCACCCTGGTTGCGGTGAAAATAGGCGCTAAAATAAAGCGCTAGGGCCAGCAAAGCCGTCAAGCCTGCCATTGCCAGGAAGTCGCGGCCGAAAACTTCAGCGTCCAGGGTCAGCGGGGCGATGATTTCCGGTATGGCCATCACCGCGAGAATGTTAAACAGGTTAGAGCCGATGACATTGCCAATGGCAATGTCGTGGTGGCCTTTAAGGGCACTGGCTACGGACGCTGCAAGCTCGGGCAGGCTGGTGCCTATTGCGACTACCGTCAGGCCTATGATCAGTGGGCTAACGCCAAAAGCTAAGGCCAGTTCGCTGGCTCCACGAACTAATAGATCAGCGCTTACGATTAATAATATTAAACCGACAGCAAACCACACAAGGGCGCGTGCACGTGACATTTGCGGAATGTCTTCATCGACCTCTTCGGGGTGGTGGCGTTTGCTCCAGATAATAAGGTACATGGCACAGGGGAGTGACAGCAATAATATTAAGCCCTCAGTGCGGGTCAATTGCGCGTCAAAGAGGAACCATCCGGCCATGGCGGTGACCAAGAGCAGCACCGGCAACTCAACTTTGAGTAAATGGTTCTGGATGGGTAGGGCGGCAATTAGCGCGGTAACGCCTAATACTAAGCCAATATTGGCGAGGTTGGAGCCAAGAGCGTTACCAACGGCCAGATCTCCCGCGTGTTTAAGGCCTGCATTAATAGATACGATGACCTCTGGAGCCGATGTGCCAAAGGCCACAATGGTCAGGCCGATGATCAGTTTGGAGATTCCAAAGGTGCGAGCTAAGGCTGCGCTGCCTCCTACAAAGCGATCGGCGCTCCAGATTAGGCCGACAAAACCAATGAGGACAAACAGTACAGGAAGCCAAAGGGAGGTCATAAAATTTTCTCAGGGTGTGGGGTGTGTCTGATCAGTAACGTGCGTTGGTGTAGGCCACCGCGGTGTGAAATGGTATAGTTTTACGTCTCACGCAGCAATTCTTTGCGCCTGCTCAGGCGATTTAAATTTTAAAAGGACAAATGACATGAAAAAGATGGGCTATTCAATGTTTGCCCGACGCTTATGGCTGGTTTTAGGGCTGATGTTTGCTGCGCAGTTGGCGCAGGCCGCCGATCCATACGAGATTGTGGATGATGTAACCAATAAGCTGGTGAGTGCCGCGCGTGACTTCAATAAAGATGGCGACAAAAGCGCTTTTGATAAGACGGTTTTGGAGACCTTAGAGCCGGTGGTTGCTTTTGAGTATATCGCCCGGGTGGTTATGGGGGATTACTTTGCTAAAGCTTCTCAGGCTCAGCGTGATGCGTTCGCCGAGACTTTTAAAAAAGACTTGGTGGGTACTTACGCCAAAGGTATAGCTACTTACGCAGATAGTGATATTGAATTGCTACGCGACGCCGATGTGGGTGATAAGCGTCGCGTCATGGTCGAGCAGCAGGTTAAATATCAAGGCGCTACTCACAAGCTCTCTTACACTATGGGTAAGAATCGTGACGGCCAGTGGAAGTTAATTAACTTAGTGCTGAACGGCGCCAACTTGGGCAGTTCTTTCAGCAGTCAGTTCGAGCAGCTTGCCAGTAAGTACAGTGGTGATCTGGATAAAGTAACGGCCAACTGGAGTAGCTCAAGCGACTCATAGGCCATCAGTTTGCACAATATTTGCTGCCGGGGGTGCCAATGGGTGCGCCCGGCGGCGCAATCCGGTAAGATTCCCGCCCTGATATTCATTCATCTGCGCCCATCAAACAGCGCAGTCTAGCCCTATAGGGACACTATGCAAGCCGAAGAAATTCAGGCGCTGATTGAGAGCGCGGTACCTGACAGTCAAGCTCAGGTCCAAATTGAAGGTAATCACGTCCATGTGCGTGTGGTAAGCCCCGCTTTTGCCGGTATCAGTCCGGTCAAAAAGCAGCAAATGGTGTATGCCGTACTGAATGACAAAATCGCCTCGGGCGAAATTCACGCCGTTCATATGCAAACTCTGACCCCGGAACAAGCGGCGCAATAGTACAGGTAGACCATGGATAAATTAATGATCAATCGGGCTGGCCCTTTACAGGGCGAGATCCGTATTTCCGGTTCAAAAAACTCAGCACTGCCGATTTTGGCGGCCACTTTGCTGGCCGATAGCCCGATTCATATCTCGAATTTGCCGCATTTAAATGACATTACCACCATGTTGGCGCTGCTGCGTTGTATGGGTGTGGGGGTGATGATTGATGAGCGTATGTCAGTCGAAATTGACGCCAATGCCATCAATGATTTTACCGCCCCCTATGAGCTGGTAAAAACCATGCGCGCTTCGATTTTGGTGCTCGGCCCTATGTTGAGTCGCCACGGTGTGGCCAATGTGTCATTTCCCGGTGGCTGTGCGATTGGCTCGCGGCCTGTGGATATTCACCTGCGTGGCCTGGAGGCAATGGGCGCCACTATTGAAGTCGACGAAGGCTATATTCGGGCTCGAAGTGATGGTCGTTTAAAGGGGGCGCATATCTTTATGGATACCGTCACCGTGGGCGGCACCGAAAACCTGCTGATGGCGGCCGTATTGGCACAGGGACGCACAGTTCTTGAGAATGCAGCGCGCGAGCCGGAAGTGGTTGATCTCGCCAACTGTTTAGTGGCGATGGGAGCCAACATCCAAGGTATAGGTACGGCCACATTGACCATTGATGGCGTTGAACGATTGTCGGGTTGTCGTTATGACATCATGCCTGACCGTATCGAGACGGGCACCTATTTGGTGGCTGCGGCCACCACACGCGGCAAGATTCGTGTCAAAGACACTCGCGAAGATATTCTTGAGGGGGTTCTCTTAAAACTGGAGGAAGCGGGCGCGCACATTGAAACAGGCCCGGACTGGATCGGCTTGGATATGAAAGGCAACCGACCCCGGGCGGTGAGCCTTAAGACTGCTCCTTATCCAGCGTTTCCCACCGATATGCAGGCCCAGTTTACCGCTATGAATGCGGTGGCAGAGGGGGCCAGCTCGGTGACAGAAACCATCTTTGAAAATCGCTTGATTCAGGTACACGAGTTAAACCGAATGGGGGCAAAAATCACCTTGCAGGGTAATACCGCCCTGATTGAGGGTGTTGAGTCGCTCAAAGGCGCACCGGTGATGGCTACTGATCTGCGGGCTTCGGCCAGCTTAGTGATTGCTGGGATGGTGGCCGATGGTACAACCTTGGTGGATCGGATTTACCACATTGACCGCGGCTACGAGTGTATCGAAGAAAAACTGCAAATGTTGGGGGCGAGCATTCGCCGAGTGCCCAGCTAAATCAACAGGCAGAGCAACCACGCATGAGTGAAATGATTACCATCGCCCTGACCAAGGGGCGCATACTGAAAGAAACTCTGCCGCTGCTGGCGGCGGCCGATATTCACCCCGAAGAGGATATCGATAAGAGTCGCAAGCTGGTGTTTGCCACCAATAAGCCCGATGTCCAGCTGCTGGTGTTGCGCGGCGCGGATGTGCCTACGTACGTGCAATTTGGCGCGGCCGATATGGGCATTTCCGGCAAGGATACCTTAATGGAAAACGGTGCCGATGGCCTGTACGAGCCGTTGGACTTGCGGATTGCCAAGTGCCGGCTTATGACCGCCGCCATCAAAGAGGCACCGGCGAAGCACGGTCGCCTGCGGGTTGCCACAAAGTATGTGAATATCGCCAAACAGTACTACGCCACTCAGGGGCGTCAGGTCGATATCATCAAGCTCTATGGCGGTATGGAGCTGGCGCCGATTATGAATCTCGCCGATGAAATTGTGGATATTGTCGATACCGGCAACACGCTAAAAGCCAACGGCCTTGAGGCGCGCGAGCACATCGCTGACATCAGCTCGCGGCTGATCGTGAACAAAGCCTCCATGAAAATGAAGCACGTGGGCATCCAGGCCATCATAGATGGCATTTCTGGCGCTCTCACGGCTGAGTAAGGGCTAACATCGAACCTAGAAGCAGAACCAAAAACATGACTGAAGCATTGATTACCCGTCTGAATAACCAGGATGCCGACTTTACTGCGAAGCTGGATGCGCTGCTGGCCTGGGACTCCGTATCGGACCATAAGGTGGCCGAAGCGGTGGCGGATATTCTGCATCAGGTGAAAGAGCGTGGCGATGCGGCTGTTATAGAGTTTACTAACCGTTTTGATCGTCGCAACGTGGTGGACTTTTCTGAGTTGGTGGTAGCGCCAGAGGCTTTACAGCAAGCGTTGCAGGCTATCGATCCGGCCCAGCGCGAAGCGCTTGAAGAGGCGGCGCGACGGGTGCGCGCTTATCACGAACATCAGCGGCAAGAGTCCTGGCGTTACACCGAGGCCGATGGCACGGTGCTGGGGCAAAAAATTACGCCCATGGAGCGAGTGGGCTTGTATGTGCCCGGTGGTAAAGCCTCCTATCCGTCATCGGTATTGATGAATGCTATTCCCGCCAAAGTGGCAGGGGTAGACGAACTGACCATGGTGGTGCCCGCACCCGATGGTGAATTGAATCAAACGGTATTGGCTGCTGCCGCCATCGCCGGGGTTGATCGCGTGATTACCATTGGTGGGGCTCAGGCTGTGGCTGCGCTCGCTTACGGTACGCAAACTATCGCCCGGGTCGATAAAATTGTGGGTCCAGGCAATATTTTCGTGGCTACCGCCAAGCGTGCGGTGTTTGGCCAAGTGGCCATTGATATGATCGCGGGGCCATCGGAAATTTTAGTGTTGTGTGACGGTCAGACGGATCCGGACTGGATTGCCATGGATTTGTTCAGTCAGGCCGAGCACGATGAGCAGGCTCAGTCCATTTTAATCAGCCCCGATGGCGAGTTTTTGAATAAGGTCGAGCAGGCCATGGAGCGCCTGCTGCCGACCATGTCTCGCGAGCCTATTATTCGTCAGTCTCTGGCCAATCGCGGCGCGTTAATTAAAGTTGCGAATATGGATGAAGCGGTCGCGCTGTCGAACCGTATTGCGCCAGAGCACTTGGAGGTGTCGGTCGAGGACCCCGAAGCGCTGTTGCCAAGCATTCGCCACGCCGGCGCTATTTTTATGGGGCGTCACACCCCCGAAGCGCTGGGCGATTACTGCGCTGGGCCTAACCACGTTCTGCCTACCTCGGGCACGGCGCGATTCAGCTCGCCGCTGGGTGTCTATGACTTTCAAAAGCGCAGCTCAATTATTTTTGCCTCAGCCCAAGGGGCGTCTGATTTGGCTCACACAGCGGCTACATTAGCCCGGAGTGAAGATTTAGAAGCTCACGCGCTGTCGGCCGACTACCGCAAACACTAGTCAGCGGGCCCATCAGGCAGGCTCCTGTGCGTCATTGATGGCGCTTTGTGCTACTATGCGCGCAATTTTTCGCGAGCCAAGTAGCGCATCTGCGCTGAACAGAGGCAAAAGCCATGCACTGTCCTTTCTGTAGTGCCGATGAAACCAAAGTGATCGATTCACGGCTGGTGGCCGAGGGTGATCAGGTACGTCGTCGGCGCGAGTGCTTATCCTGCCACGAACGATTTACCACCTACGAAATCGCTGAGCTGGTGATGCCACGTATTATCAAGCAGGACGGCACCCGCGAGCCATTCGACGAAAACAAACTGCGTGCCGGGCTGCAGCGGGCACTGGAAAAGCGTCCGGTATCGGTCGAGTCCATCGAGACAGCTATCGCCAATATTAAGCACTTTCTTCAAGCCACCGGTGAGCGCGAAGTGCGTTCGCGCCGCTTGGGCGAAAAAGTGATGGACGAGCTGCGCGAATTGGATGAAGTGGCTTATGTTCGTTTTGCGTCGGTGTATCGCAGTTTCAAAGATTTACATGAATTCCGCCAGGAGATTGATCGCCTGGAAGGACAGGAGCGCGACACAATTTAATGTCTGTAACTCAAACACACAGTGTTTACATGGCCGAGGCGCTGAGCCTGGCGCGACGCGGGCTGCAAACCACCACACCAAACCCCGCCGTGGGCTGTTTGCTGGTGCGTGAGGGCGAGGTGATCGGTCGCGGTTGGCATCGGGTGGCAGGTGATTTCCACGCTGAAATTCATGCCCTGCGTGACGCTACGATACAAACAGGCGGTAACCCAGACGATACCGAAGCGGTGCGCACTGCCTGCCAAGGTGCCGACTGCTACGTTACCCTTGAGCCTTGTAGTCATACGGGCCGAACCGGCCCCTGTGCCGAGGCCTTGGTAGCGGCGGGTGTGGGCCGGGTTATTTATGCAATGGAAGACCCCAATCCGCAAGTGGCTGGCCGCGGCTTCGAGATTCTGCGCGCTGCCGGTATAGAAGTGATAGGCCCGGTGCTGGAAGATGAAGCGCTGGCGCTCAATAAAGGTTTTGTTAAGCGCATGACCCGCGGCTTGCCAATGGTAAGTTGTAAATTAGCGATGAGCTTGGATGGTCGCACTGCAATGGCCAGTGGTGAGAGCCAGTGGGTTACCGCACGCCGCGCCCGCGAAGACGTGCAGCGAATGCGCGCCGCCAGCTGCGCTATCGTATCGGGTGTGGACACGGTGCTGATGGACAATGCCAGTTTAACGGTTCGTGCCGACGACTGGCCCGAGGCCCCTGAAGACGGTGAAATCCGTCAGCCGCTGCGGGTGGTGCTGGATTCAAAAGGGCGTTTAACGCCCGATTGTGCGTTGGTACAGTTTGAGTCGCCCATACTTTTACTGCATACGTCCGAGGTAGATACATCCGGTTGGCCCGAGCATGTCGAACACGTGGTATTGCCTGAGCGCGAAGGTGGAGTTAACCCTTACGCTGTGCTGCGAGAGCTGGCTAAACGCGGTTGCAACCGCGTGATGGTAGAGGCCGGTGCGAAGGTGGCAGGTAGCTTTTTGCGCATGGGAATGCTGGACGAGCTGGTGATTTACATGGCCCCCAAATTGTTGGGTAACCGCGCCCGTGGCTTGTTTGAATTGCCCATTGACGCCATGGCCGGCCAATTACCGCTTAAAATTACCGATATGCGCGCTATCGGCCAGGATTGGCGTATTACCGCCGTTCCCGATTTTGATTCTTAACTCGTATTGAAAGGCGAAACGTGTTTACTGGAATAGTTGAAGCTGTCGGTGAGGTGGTTGAAGCAACCCCTAAAAGTGGCGATTTAAGCCTGCGCATTCGCACAGGAAAGCTGGATTTAGCGGATGTTGCTTTGGGCGATTCCATTGCGACTAATGGTGTTTGCCTGACGGTGGTAGATTTGCCCGGCGACGGCTTTCGTGCCGATGTATCTCGCGAAAGTTTATCGCTTACTACCATTGGTCAGTGGCGGCCTGGACAGTGCGTCAATTTGGAAAAAGCCTTGCTGCCTACCACGCGCTTGGGTGGGCATATTGTCAGTGGGCACGTAGATGGTTTCGGTGAGGTGGTGAGTCGCCAGGCTGATGCGCGCTCGGAGCGTTTTCGGTTGCGCGCCCCCGAGCAACTGGCGCATTACATCGCCCATAAAGGCTCAATTACCGTGGATGGCACAAGTCTGACGGTAAACCGGGTTGAAGGTGCTGAGTTTGAACTCAATATAGTGCCTCACACTCTCGCAGAGACCATCATGGGGGAGTATAAGCCGGGCACTCAGGTAAACCTGGAAGTGGACGTATTAGCCCGCTATCTTGAACGTTTACTTCAAGGTGGTGGCAAAACCGAACCCCAGGGGATGACGGCAGAGTTTCTGGCGGAGCATGGCTTTAAGTAGTGTCTTAGTGTTGATAACCCAATAAGCGTGAGCAGTCTGTAATGCAATTTAATACCGTTGAAGAATTGATCGATGATCTGCGTCAGGGAAAAATGATTATCCTGATGGACGATGAGAATCGTGAAAACGAAGGCGACCTGATTATGGTGGCCGAGCAGGTGCGCGCAGAAGACATTAACTTTATGGCCAGCCATGCGCGCGGGCTTATCTGCCTGACCATCACTCCCGAACGCTGCGAGCAATTAGGCTTGCCGCTCATGGTGCAGGATAACAAGGCCAAGCATTCTACGAACTTTACGACCTCGATTGAGGCCGCTGAGGGAGTGACGACGGGGATTTCTGCCGCCGACCGGGCGCGCACTGTACGTGCCGCGGTAGCGCTAAACGCACAACCTTCAGATATTGTGCAGCCCGGCCATATTTTTCCTATTGTTGCGCAGCCTGGCGGTGTGATGAGTCGTGCAGGCCACACCGAAGCTGGTTGCGACCTGGCTCGGATGGCAGGCTTTGAAGCGGCGGCCGTCATTGTCGAAGTCATGAACCCCGACGGCTCTATGGCGCGCAGGCCAGAGCTGGAGCAATTCGCACAAACCCACGGATTAAAAATCGGTACCATTGCCGACTTGATTCATTACCGCGCCACCAAAGAGCAAACCGTGGAGTGTGTTAACAAGCGCAAGGTAGAAACCGAGTACGGTGAATTCGCGTTACACACATATAAAGATACGGCGCGTGGCGATTTACACTTTGCGCTCGTCAAAGGTGAAATAGCCCCCGATGAAGACACCCTGGTGCGTGTCCATGTGATGGATACAGCACGTGATTTGCTGACAATTAAACGGCCTACTCTAGAGGGAGTATGTTCCTGGACTTATGCCCAGGCTCTCACGCGTATTGAGCAAGAAGGGCGCGGTGTGTTGGTTCTGATTTGTCACGATGAGTCTACGGCCGATGTAGAAGAGTCAATTGATTGGCTGCTTTCAGGGCGTCAGCAGCGCCGCAGCCCTGATGTGGTCTATAAACAAGTAGGTACGGGCTCGCAGATACTGCGTGATTTAGGCGTGAGAAAAATGCGGGTTATGTCTGCGCCTATGCGCTTTTCAGCGCTGTCGGGGTTTGATCTTGAAGTGGTCGATTATGTCGGCCCAGATAACAGTTAATGAACGTTGAGAAAAAACTATGAGTAAACATATTGTTGAAGGCGACTTTTCGGCCTCCAAGGGTAAATACGCCCTAATCGTTAGCCGTTGGAACAGTTTTGTAGTGGAAAGCCTGAAAGACGGCGCGCTGGATACCCTGCGTCGCCACGGCATTAGCGATGATAATGTCAGCATTTATTACGCGCCGGGTGCGTTTGAGTTTCCTTTGGTTGCTCAAAGAATTGCCGCAAAAGGCGAATTCGACGCCATTATCGCTTTAGGTGCGGTCATTCGCGGCGGTACCCCGCACTTTGATTACGTGGCAGGCGAATGCACGAAAGGCTTGGCGCAGGTTTCTCTGGATGCTGGTATTCCCGTCACCTTTGGCGTACTGACCGTGGACACCATTGAGCAGGCGATTGAGCGCTCGGGTACCAAAGCGGGCAATAAAGGCGTCGAAGCAGCCTCGACCGCGCTGGAAATGGTTTCTTTGTTGGGTAAGATTTAATGACAGATACTGGTATTTCTCCTTCTGCCCGCCGCAAGGCTCGCCACTATGCCATGCAGGGCCTGTATCAGTGGAAAATGTCTGGCAATAGCGTCAATGTTATTGAGGCCGCATTTCGCACCGATTACGACATGAAAAATGTTGATATCGCGTATTTTCATGAGCTTTTGCATCAAGTGCCTGCCAGACTGGATCAGGTTGAAGAGGTTTATGTGCCTCATCTGCAAGAGCGCAGTGGCGAAGAGCTCGACCCTATCACCGAGGCCCTGTTGCGCTTAGCCGCTTACGAACTCAAGTTTCGCATTGATGTGCCTTACAAGGTGGTGATTAATGAGGCGGTGGCGCTGGCGAAAAAATTCGGCGCTACAGACAGCCATAAATTCGTTAACGGCGTACTTGACCGAGCGGCCGCTGAGGCGAGATCGCTTGAAGTCAAGGCGAATAAAGGTCCTCGATAGTTGTGTCTTTGGGTGAATTTGAGCTGATTAACCAATACTTCAGGCCCGCAGCCGATAAACCGGATGGCGACGCTGTAGTGCTGGGTATTGGTGATGATGCCGCCCTGATTCAAGCCGACCCCGCCCAGCAGTTGGTGGTGGCGGCAGACGCCTTAGTAGCTGGTGTTCACTTTCCAGGTGATGCGGAAGCGGAACTTGTCGGTGAGCGATCACTTCGGGTGAACTTAAGCGATATGGCAGCTATGGGCGCCGAGCCTGCCTGGTATACCCTTTCGCTGACTCTACCCGCTGAATGGCACGAAGAGCAACGTCGCGATTGGGTGGCAGGCTTCAGCCGAGGCTTGCGTCAGGCTTCTGAGGCGTTTGGCTGTGAACTGGTTGGCGGCGATACCACCAGCGGACCTCTACATATTGGCATTCAAATGCTGGGGCAGGTTCCTCCCGGCAAGGCGCTGCGCCGCGATGGAGCTTGTGTCGGAGACTTTGTCTTAGTTACCCACACTCTCGGAGATGGGGCCGCTGCCTTGAAGAGCTTAAACGCACCGGAGCTTTGGAGTGAATCCCAGTGCGCCTATCTTTTTGAGCGTTTTTATCGCCCGATGCCTCGTATCACCGAAGGTGTCTTACTGCGCGATATCGCCTCTAGTGCTCAGGATGTCTCCGATGGGTTTTTGGCCGACCTGGGGCATATTTGTCATGCGAGCGATGTTGGCGCTGAGGTGGAGGTTGAACGGCTACCTATGAGCGAGGCCGTTCGGGCAGTTGATCTGCAAAGCGCCCGAGGCTTGGCTTTGACGGGTGGCGATGACTATGAGCTGGTATTTACCCTGAGCCCAGACAAAATGCCTGAGTTGGCAATGGCTCAGGCGCGTGGAGATATTGCCGCCACGGTCGTCGGTCGGATTGTTGCGGGGGCTGGTGTACACTGCCTGCTCAATGATGAGCCCTATAACCTGGATGCCACAGGTTACCGACACTTTTAACCGCGCCGACCAAGACACTGAATTCATGAATCACGCAACCAGACTCCCAAAGCCCAGTGCGCGCCAGCTGTATACCCAGGCCAGCCACTTTTTTGCTTTTGGCTTTGGTTCGGGGATGGCGCCCAAAGCGCCCGGCACTTTTGGTACCTTGGCCGCGATTCCGATCTATTGGTTAATCGCCGACTTAAGTTTACCTTTGTACGTCCTGTGGTTGCTTGTGACCTTCGCGCTTGGGGTGTTTTGGTGTGATCGCAGCTCTAAAGCGTTACAGGTGCACGACCATCCCGGCATTGTGTGGGATGAAATGGTGGGCTATTGGCTGACAATGTTGCTGGCTCCGGCAGGTTGGTTATGGATGTTAGCGGGGTTCGTACTTTTTCGTATTTTTGACATATTAAAGCCCTGGCCTATCGGAGCTATTGATCGCAAAGTGCATGGCGGTCTGGGCATTATGTTGGACGACATTCTGGCCGCGGTTTACGCTTGGCTGGTGTTGCAGGCGTTGGCGCTGTGGTTGGCGCCGTAAAAATGAATTCACTCTGAGGTCAATGGATATGAGCCGGACTGTGTGGTTGGTAGTGTTTACTCTGTGGGGCGCACATATAAGTGCAGCGGACCTGAGTGCGCAAATGCTGGCCAAGGACGCTGCTTTAATTGAGCTTGATGGCAAACAGCGTATGTTGCGTGCAGGGCAAACCAGTCCCGAAGGTGTCACTCTTGTGAGCGCCTCACGCGCCGGGGCGGTCGTAGAGTACCAAGGTTCGAAATACAGTCTTTCGCTGCAAAAAAATATCGCAACCAGCTTCGAGGAGGCCGAGCGCGCAGAAGTGCGTATTGCCAGTGGCCCCGGTGGGCACTATGAAATACCCGGCCGAATTAATGGCATGGCTGTTGATTTTATGGTGGATACCGGAGCCACCTCCGTTGCCATGAATAGCGGTCACGCACAGAGGCTTGGAATTAATTATCTGACGGGTAAGCAAGTCCTCGTGAATACAGCCAACGGCATTGTCACGGCCTACAGCGTCTGGCTTGATCGTGTATCGGCCGGTTCAATCGAAATAAAACACGTAGAGGCGATTGTCCATGCCGGCTCGTCGCCACATGTCATTTTACTGGGTAACAGTTATCTGAGCCTGGTGGATATGAGTACCGAAAACGGTGTGCTGGTATTAAAAGCGCGCCACTGAGTAAGAGATAAACAGTTGAGCATACGTTTTGTTGAGTCCTGCAAGCTGCCCACCCCTTGGGGTATGTTTGTGATGCACGGCTTCAGTGATGACCGTTTAGATAAAGAGCATATCGTTCTCACCATGGGCGAGATCAGCGACGGCGAGCCGGTGCTTGCACGGGTGCATTCCGAGTGCCTAACCGGCGATGCGTTGTTCAGTATGCGGTGCGACTGCGGCCCTCAGCTGCAAGCGGCGATGCATAAATTATCCATTGTCGGTCGCGGTGCCATTTTTTATTTGCGTCAGGAAGGGCGAGGCATTGGTTTACTGAATAAAGTGAAAGCCTATCATTTACAAGACTGCGGCGCCGACACCGTAGAGGCAAACGAACAATTGGGTTTTGGCGCCGATATGCGCGACTACAGCATTCTCAAGCCGATGATGGATCACCTGAATATTCACGCGCTTAAACTGATGACCAACAATCCGCGCAAAGTAAATGCGCTGCAGGAAATGGGCATAGAGATTGTTGAGCGCATTCCTCATCAAACCGGTCGCAACCCCCACAACGCTAAGTATCTGGAAACAAAAAAAGGCAAGCTCGGCCATTTGTTTGAAGACGATAGCGAATAAACACCAACGCGAATGACATCAAAGGTTAAATGCATGACGACTCGTATCGCTGTGACCGGGGCCGCCGGTCGTATGGGAAAAATTTTAATTGAGGCCGCTGTCAAATCGGCTGGCGCGCAGTTGACCGCTGCCGTGGTGCGCCCGGGTAGTTCACTCGTAGGTGCTGATGCCGGTGAACTGGCCGGTGTGGGCAAGCAGGGCGTTGCCATCGTGGATAACCTGGCAGAGGTGGTCTCGGAGTTTGATGCACTCATCGATTTCACTTCGCCGCGGGCAACCTTAGAAAACGCCAAATTATGTGCTGAGCATGGCAAAGCGATGGTGATTGGCACGACTGGTTTTAGTGACGAAGAAAAAGAAGCCTTGCTGGCGTATCAAACCCAAATACCTTTGTGCTTGGCGGCCAACTACAGTACGGGTGTGAACCTTTGCTTTAAGTTGCTGGAAACCGCTGCGCGAGTTATGGCCAGTGAATCGGATATTGAAATCGTCGAAGCCCACCACCGACATAAAGTCGACTCTCCTTCGGGTACCGCCCTGCGTATGGGCGAGGTAATCGCCGACACCGCTGGCCGCAACTTAAAGGACGTGGCCGTTTATGGCCGCGAGGGTATCAGTGAACCGCGCGATCGCGACACCATCGGTTTTGCTACAGTGCGCGGCGGGGATGTTGTCGGTGAGCATACGGTGATGTTTTTAGCCGAGGGTGAGCGCGTAGAAATTACCCACAAAGCCTCCAGCCGTTTGGCCTTTGGCAACGGCGCCGTACGCGCTGCGAGTTGGCTGTTGACGAAAGAGTCCGGGCTTTTTGATATGCAGGATGTGTTGAGTCTGCGTTAATCGGGCTAATCGCTTTACGCTGAAGGTGGGCTCCAACCTTGAGGTTAGAGCCGCACTACCATCAGCCGTTAGAGGGCAAAGGTTCGGGCGATTTTTTAGGGATAGAATTGGCGCGACTGTAAGTCGATGATGAGCTGGTCTGGTAAAGCGTTGTCGTCACTTCGTTTTAAAGCGGTGGCTTGTGCCAGCTCTGAAAAAGTGTCTTCGCTTAACGCTCCGGCAATATCAAGAACCCATAGACCAAGCTCATGGCTGGCTGCTGGAAGCCATTCACTTCCCAAAGAATAATTCGCAAAGGCCAATACGGGAGTCTTTTGTTGATGAGGCTTTAGCTCATTTTCAAATGATAACTCTTTGAAAGCAGTATGAAGGCCGGGAAGGTGGTCACCAAAAAAAACGACTAGCGTCGGCTTGTTTCGGCGTTTTACGAACTCTCGAAGTGCCAAAAGTTCGCGGGTAGTGTTTTGGGCGTGGTAAATATATGCCTGCCACTGTTCAACGCCTTTCGCAGATATGTCGGCGGGAGGCGTGATGCTGTCTCTGCGCTCAGGGTCCTGCACATTGGTTTTTTTGTAAGGACCGTGTCCCTCCATGGAGATAGCAAATATAAACTGAGGTTGTTTTTTTTCTTTTTCGACTAAATCGATAATATTCGTTGCAAGAGATTTATCTGACGTCCAGGTTCCGTCAAGTGTTGTTTTTTTCATGTCTTTTAGGCCGATAAACTCATGAAAGCCAAGCAATGGCAGCGCCCTGTTTCGTTGCCAGAAAGATTTATGGTGAGGGTGGATAGCTGTGGCTTGATAGCCCTGATCTGCAAGTGTCCAGGGTAATGCCTTGAATTTATCGTGGACTACGGCAATGTAGGGGTAATCCTGAGTGTTGAGGGACTTAAAGGGAATTCCTGTTAGCACTTCAAACTCTGTGCGTGTTGTATTGCCGCCGTAGGTGGGGACAGTAATCTGCGTGTGTAGAGAGGTGTTCGCTAGAGTGCAGTAGTTTGGTAAATAATCGCAGGTTTGAACACCTTTTATCAAACCAGGGTCAAAGAAGCTTTCTCCCAGCCACAAAATAATATCGGGGTGTGTCTTAATGTCTTTATCTGCTTTTTCAGGTAGAGATTGTGAAAAAGCATCAACCGCTTGTTGGTCAAATAGGGGGAGGGTGAGTTTACTCGAGCGAGCCCCGACAATTAATGAGGCGAGTAAACCCTGATCTCGTGCTGGTGAGCCTGAGTCCCAGGGCTTGGCGCCGTGGGCGGTAGGAGCGTAAAGCTCACCCGCGCTAAACCGTTTGTCTGACAGCGTGACCAACCCGAGCACTCCCACAATCAAAAATGACGCGGCCAGCAAAAGAGGGATGGGTTTTTCTCTGATAATCAGCAGCCCAGAGGCTATGGCGAAAATAACTGATAACGCTATAACCCACACACTGACGTACTGAGAAAGCAGGTCCCAGCCGTTGAAAACTTGCTTCGCTAAAAACACATCTGAAAAGCCAAGAGGCTGCTCTAAGTGATTTATTTTTGCGGCGTTAATGGCAAACAGCATAATCAATGCGCCTGCACTAAGGATTGTTCCGCTGCGAATGCGGCCTGTAAGCCCAATAAGGCTAAGTAAGAATAGGTTGGCGGGCAGCAGGTTGGCAGTGATAAGGCCCCAGGACTTATAAATGTCGCCGTTCCTGTCTGCGAGTGTGATGAGTAAGTTAAAACATATCAGGCAGGTGAGAAATACCGTTAAGCGATTATGAGGTTTGCTGGCCAAGGCTGTTATCCATTCGTGTTTTGTCATTGTGTTGTCATCTTTGAAGGGTATTGTAATGGGTTGGTTTTTGTTTGGCGACACAAGTGGCCTCTTTAGTCGAAAGGAGGAGCGCGGACGGTAAAGTGGTACAAGCTTTGTTGGTGGTGGTTTGTGTAAGCGAAAGGTGGGCAATTAGACGATGCTGTCTTTGAGGGGGGGGATGAAAAAACAATATTTGGCGGGTGCGTTGATTGCAGGGGATTCTCTGCTTTATCTGCTGGCTGTAATTTCAGTTATCTTTTTTTCTTTGCATTTCATTCCTTGGTTGCAGGTGGATCTCTGGAGGCACGATTCACTTTATTATGTAGATTCCTATGCCAATAAATTTGTCAGTGAGGGGCGCTGGATAAACTTTATACTTTTTCCTGTGCTTAAATGTATTCCTGCAGCGGTAGCCAGTTCACTCTGTTACATAGGTCTTATTGCTTTCGTTTATGTGTCGGGGCGACGCCTCGGGCTGTTAGCCCCCTATGCTGTCTTGATGGCGGTGCTTATTGCTAACATTCCACTTTTTCGAATACAGATGGAGTGGCCTGCAACGCTCGTCACAAGTTACCTTATTCTGTGGGTGGCGGCTTGGGTGGCGGATCGATTACCTGATTACCTATTCTTCCCTTTGTTTTCAGTATTGTTTTTCGGGGCTGTTAGCAGCTTCTATTTTCTGTTGCCCTTTCTGTTTGTTCGTAATTTACGTTTCAGTGGGGCGTTTCGTCTTTTGGTGGTTTGGAGTTTGTCTTTTCCGTTTGGGTATCTCGTCAGTAATATTCTGGTGTACCTTGCGGTAGGCCACGGTGTTGAGATTGCAGAGTGGAGAAACCCCAATCCAGTCAATGGTTGGGCGGACGTGACAGAAAATACGCTGCGTGTGTGGGAGGGTGCAAAGGCCCATTACGCTGCCTTGGTTGAGTATTCGACATTAGTTTTACTTGCTTTTTCGGCTTTCGTCGTGTGGCTTGTAAGGTTGCGCACTGGTGGCCTGTGGTCTGTGGGGGTTGCTGTTTGCTGTTCGTTGGCTTTGTATGTGACCACCATTCCGGCAGGTATTGTTATATCGGCGAGGACGGCTGGTGTTGCTTGGGCGGCTGTTTTTCTTGGGATGTTTTTGATTGATCGGCCATCGAGAATGCAGCAACTTGTTTTGGCGGTGCCGTTGCTGCTGTTGTCTGCCTCATTAGCCCTGAGCACAGCTGAATATACTCGTTGGTATAGGGCGGTGACGGGTGGCCTTGTTGATAACACTGATAGCTTAATGGCGCAGCTTCCTTCGGCGAAGCAAGTTGTAATTGTGGCGACTGAGGCGGACTGGCAGGCTACTATTGAAGATATTCAGCGGCGTACAAATACAGCTCCATTTTTAACCGAGCGTATGTCCTCGCCTCTTTATTGGAGAGCTCTATTGCTCTCTAGAGGATATGCGCAGGTAATATTGTGCCCAGAGCAAAATGAAAGCTGGGATTGTGTCTGGGCCAGGGAGCAGTTAGAAGTAAGGCAGGCAGATCTTATGCGTAGCGGCTATTTCGGTGCTTTGAGGGCCGGTGATGGCAGGGTGATTTGGGTCTCAAGCTCGTATATGTAGGTTATCCAGTGTAATAAGAAGCCTTGGGCGCGATCAAAGGTCAGTTATTCGCCTAGACATGGGAGGCAAGTTAACCTAAAATGCGCGGTTAGTTGCATTAACCCAAGCCGCGCCAATGGTCGCCATAGCAAATTGAATAATAAGCGAGATGAAGCTGTCTGTTTCATCTCGCTTTTTTGCAACTTGCGGCCGGGCTTTAATTATTCCGACGAGATGTATTTGCGCAAACGCACCACGCTGGTGTGTTCGTTTCGCTCGGCATAAAGAAAGTGAAATCTGAGGAGGTTGACTTGATTACTGGGCCCCAAAGACCCGCTCTGCTCGTTCTTGAAGACGGCAGTGTTTTTAAAGGTACTGCCATTGGCGCTGACGGTCTATCCGCTGGCGAAGTGGTATTTAATACCTCCATGACTGGTTATCAGGAGATTCTTACGGATCCCTCCTACGCCCGTCAGATTGTGACGTTAACTTACCCCCATATCGGCAACACCGGGGCCACTGCGGAAGATGAAGAGTGCCCCACCATTTGGTCTGCGGGACTTGTGATTCGTGATTTGCCGGCTCGTTCCAGCAATTTCCGCCAAACTCAGAGCCTGGATGAGTACCTCAAGGCGAAAAACGTGGTAGGTATTGCCGATATAGATACCCGTCGCCTGACACGTTTGTTGCGCGATAAGGGTGCGCAAAACGGTTGCATCGTTGCGGGTGATGTCGATGAGGCTAAAGCTCTTGAAGCGGCCAAGGCTTTCCCGGGGCTTAAAGGGATGGATTTGGCCAAAGAAGTCAGCTGCGCCAAGCCCTACCGCTGGACCGAGGGCACCTGGAAGTTGGGTGAGGGGCATCGCGATGTCGTTGAAACCAAGTTTAAAGTGGTCGCCTACGACTATGGTGTAAAAGCCAATATCCTGCGTATGCTGGCCGATCGCGGTTGCGACATTACGGTCGTGCCAGCGAAAACGCCTGCCAGTGATGTGTTGGCCATGAAGCCCGATGGCGTCTTTCTTGCCAATGGCCCTGGCGACCCAGAGCCCTGTGATTACGCGATTGCGGCGATTAAAGAAATCCTTGAAACCGACACCCCTGTGTTCGGTATCTGCCTCGGGCATCAGCTGCTGGCGTTGGCCTCGGGTGCCAAGACCTCGAAAATGAAGTTTGGCCATCATGGCGGCAACCATCCGGTACAGGATACCGAAACGGGGCGCGTGATGATTACCGCACAAAACCACGGCTTTGCGGTTGATGAAGCGAGTTTGCCCGCGAACCTTAAGGTGACTCATAAGTCCTTGTTTGACGGCACCTTGCAGGGTATCCATCGCACCGATAAGCCTGCGTTTAGTTTTCAGGGGCACCCTGAAGCTAGCCCAGGGCCTCATGATGCCGATGGTCTGTTCGACCACTTTATTGAATTGATGGAGAGCGCGAAACGGTGACGGACAACGCACGCCGCAAGACGACGCCTTGAACCCGTAAACCGATTCTGACAGCGAGACCGACATGCCAAAACGTACCGACATTAACAGCATTTTGATTCTGGGCGCGGGCCCAATCGTGATCGGCCAGGCCTGCGAGTTTGACTACTCCGGCGCCCAGGCCTGTAAAGCCCTGCGTGAAGAGGGATACCGGGTGATTCTGGTGAACTCGAACCCGGCCACCATTATGACCGACCCGGCGATGGCCGACGCCACTTACATCGAGCCGGTAGAGTGGGAGACGGTCGCCAAAATTATTGAGAAAGAGCGCCCGGATGTGGTCTTGCCGACCATGGGTGGGCAAACGGCGCTTAACTGCGCACTGGCACTGGCCAAAAACGGTGTGCTGGAAAAGTACGGTGTTGAGCTGATTGGCGCTAAAGAAGAAGCCATCAACATGGCCGAAGACCGTGACCTGTTCGACAAGGCCATGAAGCGGATTGGCCTTGAGTGCGCCCGCGCCAAAATCGTTCATTCGATGGAAGAGGCCAAAGAAGTCCCCAAAGAGTTTGGCTTTCCCTGCATTATCCGTCCTTCGTTCACCATGGGTGGCTCGGGCGGTGGTATTGCCTACAACTGGGAAGAGTTTGAAGAAATCTGTACCCGCGGTTTAGATTTGTCGCCCACCAATGAGCTGTTGATCGACGAATCCTTGCTGGGTTGGAAAGAGTACGAAATGGAGGTTGTGCGCGATAAAAACGACAACTGCATTATCGTCTGCTCCATTGAAAACTTTGACCCCATGGGTGTCCACACTGGTGACTCGATCACCGTTGCCCCAGCGCAAACTCTGACCGATAAAGAGCTGCAGATTATGCGTAACGCCTCGCTGGCGGTACTGCGTGAGATTGGCGTGGAAACGGGCGGTTCTAACGTGCAGTTTGCCGTTAACCCCGAAAACGGTCGCTTGGTGGTGATTGAAATGAACCCGCGAGTGTCTCGCTCTTCGGCCTTGGCCTCGAAAGCGACAGGTTTCCCCATTGCCAAAGTGGCGGCGAAACTGGCCGTGGGTTACACCCTCGATGAGCTGCAAAACGAAATCACCGGCGGTGCTACCCCGGCGTCTTTCGAGCCCTCAATCGATTACGTGGTTACCAAAATCCCACGCTTTACCTTTGAAAAATTTGGTGATGCGGATGCCCGCCTGACCACCCAAATGAAGTCTGTGGGTGAGGTGATGGCTATTGGTCGCACCTTGCAAGAATCCATGCAAAAAGCACTGCGCGGTCTGGAGGTCGGATCAGCAGGGTTTGAGTCGAAGTTGGACCTGAGTGCCGAAGAAACTCCTGCGCGTATCCGTCGAGAGTTGACGACACCGGGTGCCGAGCGTATTTGGTATGTTGGCGACGCATTCCGCCTGGGTATGACCGTGGATGAAGTGTTCGATGCATCGAAAATTGACCCTTGGTTCTTGGAGCAAATTCGTGAGTTGATCGAGCTGGAACAGAAAGTTCGTGTGGCGAAATTGTCGGATTTAACCGCTGAAGACTTGATGCTGTTAAAGCGCAAAGGTTTCTCTGATAAGCGCTTGGCTCTTCTGTTGGGTGTTAAAGAGGCGAAGGTGCGTGCAGCTCGTCACGAGCAGAATATTCGCCCTGTGTTTAAGCGGGTAGATACCTGTGCTGCGGAGTTTTCGACGTCCACCGCGTACATGTATTCCAGCTACGACGAAGAGTGCGAAGCGAATGTCAGCGCTAAGCCGAAAATCTTGGTTATCGGTGGTGGCCCCAACCGCATTGGGCAGGGCATCGAATTTGATTACTGCTGTGTACACGCGGCCCTGGCAATGCGCGAAGACGGTTACGAAACCATTATGGTGAACTGTAACCCCGAGACGGTTTCTACCGATTACGATACCTCGGATCGCCTGTACTTCGAACCTGTCACCTTGGAAGATGTGCTGGAAATTGTGCACAAAGAGCAGCCAAAAGGCGTGATTTTGCAGTTTGGTGGCCAGACGCCACTGAAGCTTGCCCGTGCTTTGGAAGCCGAAGGTGTGCCAATTTTAGGTACCAGCCCGGATGCCATTGACCGCGCGGAAGATCGTGAGCGCTTCCAGCAAATGATCGACAAACTAGGGTTGCTACAGCCGCCTAATGCCATTGTGCGTTCACTGGAAGAAGCGTTGATCAGCGCGGAAAAAGTTGGCTACCCACTGGTCGTGCGCCCCTCTTATGTTCTGGGTGGTCGCGCCATGGAAATTGTGTACAAAGAAGAAGAGCTGCGCACCTACATGCATTCCGCGGTTAAGGTGTCCGAGGATGCGCCCGTGCTGCTGGATCACTTCTTAAGCGCTGCTATCGAGGTTGATATCGACGCCGTTTCTGACGGTAAAGAGGTCGTTATCGGCGGAATTATGCAGCACATCGAGCAGTGCGGTGTTCACTCCGGTGACTCGGCCTGCTCACTGCCGCCTTACTCTCTACCTGCCGAAGTTCAGGATGAAATGCGCGAGCAGGTCAAAGCCATGGCGCTTGAGTTAGGTGTGGTGGGGTTAATGAATACTCAGCTGGCGTGGCAGGATGGCAAAATTTATGTCATTGAGGTAAACCCTCGCGCATCGCGTACCGTGCCTTTTGTGTCCAAGTGTGTGGGCGTGTCTTTGGCGAAAGTGGCCGCTCGTTGCCAGGCTGGCGTATCTTTGGCTGAGCAGGGCTTTACCGAAGAAATCGTGCCGAGCTATTTCAGTGTTAAAGAGGCGGTCTTTCCGTTCAATAAATTTCCTGCGGTAGATCCAATTCTCGGGCCTGAGATGAAGTCCACCGGTGAGGTCATGGGGGTAGGCGCTACCTTTGGTGAGGCTTACGCCAAAAGCCAATTGGGGGCCAACAGCAAGCTGCCGACTGCGGGGCGTGCGTTTATCAGTGTGCGTGATGTGGACAAGCCCGGCGTTGTGGCGGTAGGTAAAGAGCTGGTGGAACTTGGCTTCACCCTGGTGGCAACACGCGGTACCGCTAAAGTGCTGGAAGGCTCTGGCGTTACCGTTGAGGTGGTGAATAAAGTCGGTGAAGGCCGTCCGCACATTGTGGATATGATCAAAAACGACGAAATCGGACTGATCATAAATACCACCGAGGGGCGTCAGGCGACCCGTGACTCGGCGTCTATCCGCCGCAGTGCTGAAGCGCACAGCGTTTATTACACCACAACCCTGGCTGGCGGAGAGGCTGTCAACATGGCTTTGCGTACCAGTAAAGAAATCGAAGTTCGTCGCCTGCAGGACTTACATACGGAGGCTGCGCAATGAATAAAGTCCCTATGACAGTGGAGGGCGCTGATGCCCTCCGCGCTGAGCTTGAAGACTTGAAAAAGGTTCAGCGTCCGCGCATTATCGAGGCAATCGCTGAGGCTCGTGAGCACGGTGATTTAAAAGAAAATGCTGAATATCATGCGGCGCGTGAGCAGCAGAGTTTTTGCGAAGGCCGTATTCAAGAAATTGAAGGCAAGCTCTCTAACTCACAAGTGATTGATGTTAAAACTATTCCTCATTCGGGGAAGGTGATCTTTGGTACAACGGTGACCATCGTTAACATCGAGACTGAAGAGGAAAAGGTCTATCGCATTGTGGGTGATGATGAAGCGGATGTGAAAGCCAATAAGATTTCAATCAGCTCTCCCATCGCTCGCGCCCTGATCGGCAAAGAAGAAGGGGATGTGGTTGTAGTGAAGGCGCCCGGCGGCGAAATAGAGTACGAAATTGATAAGGTCGAGCATATTTGAGGGGCTTTTGCCCCTCTTCCGGCTTTAGCGACTTAAGCGCTCTGACCGTTAGCGCAGTAAATTTGAAAGCTTGGGGTTTGGCTTTTTCGCGGCGCGATAGAGAAGGGCTACTTTGCCGATACTTTGCACAAGTTCGGTGCGAGGCAGCTTTTTAAGCTCATCAATGACCAGCTGTCGGTCTTCGCGCTCTGCCAGCGCTAGCTTGACCTTTATCAGCTCGTGATCATCAAGTGCGCGGTTAAGCTCGGTGATTACCCCTTCAGACAGGCCGTTGCCCGCGATAGTCACAATGGGTTTAAGGTTGTGTCCCATGGTGCGGAACTGTTTGCGTTTTTCAGCGCTTAAGGGCATAGCTTTACCTTTCAAAATTATTCAGCCGCCGTTAATGACGGAAGGCTATTGTAACTCAACAGGACGCCCGATGGCCCGCTCAAAAAGCAGTAAACGCTGGCTGCAGGAACATTTTTCGGACCAGTACGTCAAACAGTCTCAACGCGACGGCTATCGTTCGCGGGCCAGCTATAAATTGCTGGAAATCGACAAAAAAGACCGTTTATTTCGTCCGGGAATGACGGTTGTCGATTTAGGCGCTGCCCCCGGAGGTTGGTCACAGGTGGCCGCCGAGCGAGTGGGGCATAAGGGCAAAGTGCTGGCTTCTGATATTTTACCGATGGATTCGATTGCCGGGGTGGAGTTTATTCAGGGTGACTTTACCGAAGACAGTGTTTTTGAGGTGCTGATGAAGGCCATTGATGGTTCGCCGGTGGACCTTGTAATCTCAGATATGGCCCCCAACTTGAGTGGCATGGATGCAGTGGATCAGCCTAAAGCCATGTATTTGGTTGAGTTGGCACTGGATATGGCGCGGCAAATCCTCACTCCTGGCGGAACATTTGTGGCAAAAGTGTTTCAGGGTGAGGGCTTCGAGCCTTGGCTTGCCGAGGTGAGAGCATCTTTCGGGCGAGTGGTAACACGAAAACCCGATGCCTCTCGGGCCCGCTCGCGTGAAGTTTATATCGTTGGGCGCGACTTTAAAGGCTAAGTTTTTGGCCCCGGGGAAGGCTCTGGGCGCTATACTGTCATTGTTATAGGCAGTAAAAATGACCGATGCGGGTCAAACGAACATCAGTGGATGTTCACAATGATGTAACTGAGGGTTTTACCTTGAATGATATGACCAAAAACCTGATTTTATGGCTGATTATTGCCGCCGTCCTGTTCAGTGTGTTTCAGGGGTTTGAGGGCAAAAGCCAGCCTGATACGGTGACTTATTCGGACTTCGTAACCGCGGTTGAGCAGGATCGCGTGCGCGAGGTTACCATTCAGGAAATGCAAGTACGCGGCGTAATGGCCGACAACACCCGATTTTCCACCAATCTACCCTTGATTCGTGACGAGGAGCTGATGCCCGATTTGCGTCGCCATGGTGTTGAGATTACCGTGTTGCCACGCGAAGAGCCGAGCTTATGGCATCAGCTGTTAGTGGCCAGCTTCCCCATTTTGATTATTATTGCCGTGTTCCTGTTTTTTATGCGCCAGATGCAGGGTGGCGCTGGGGGTGGTCGTGGTGGACCTATGAGCTTTGGTAAATCCAAGGCGCGTCTGCTGGGTGAAGATCAAATCAAAACCACGTTTGCCGATGTGGCCGGCGTTGATGAAGCAAAAGAAGAAGTGCAGGAGTTGGTTGAGTACCTGCGCGATCCCTCCAAGTTCCAGCGTTTGGGTGGTCGTATCCCCCGCGGTGTGCTTATGGCGGGGCCTCCAGGTACGGGTAAAACTCTGTTGGCCAAGGCCATCGCCGGCGAAGCGAAGGTGCCGTTTTTCTCGATTTCCGGCTCTGACTTTGTGGAAATGTTTGTCGGTGTGGGTGCATCCCGTGTGCGCGATATGTTTGAAACTGCAAAAAAACAGGCACCCTGTATTATCTTTATCGATGAAATTGACGCCGTAGGTCGGCATCGTGGTGGTGGCCATGGCGGTGGTCATGATGAGCGCGAGCAAACCCTTAATCAGTTGTTGGTTGAAATGGACGGCTTTGAGGGCAGTGAGGGTGTGATAGTTATCGCCGCCACTAACCGCCCTGATGTGCTGGATAAAGCTCTGCTGCGCCCCGGCCGCTTTGACCGCCAGGTAGTGGTGGGTCTGCCGGATATTCGCGGCCGCGAACAGGTATTGAAAGTGCATATGCGCAAGGTGCCTATTGCAGAAAGTGTCGAGGCCTCTGTTATCGCTCGTGGCACGCCTGGTTTCTCTGGCGCCGATTTGGCGAACCTGGTGAACGAGGCGGCACTGTTCGCCGCGCGCGCTAACAAGCGCCTGGTCACCATGGAAGAGTTTGAAAAGGCCCGCGATAAAATCATGATGGGCGCTGAGCGCCGCTCTATGGTGATGGGCGAGAAAGAAAAGGAAAACACGGCCTACCATGAGGCTGGCCATGCCATTGTTGGGCGTTTGGTGCCGGAGCACGACCCCATTCACAAAGTGACCATCATTCCCCGAGGCAGAGCGTTGGGTGTGACCCAGTTTCTGCCTGAGGGTGATAAGTACAGCTTGAGTCGCCGTGCAATTGAGTCGCAAATTTGCACGTTGTTTGGTGGTCGTATCGCCGAGCAGATGACTTTGGGCGATGAAGGTATAACCACCGGCGCGTCTAACGATATTGAACGTGCGACCGAGTTAGCCCGCAATATGGTGACCAAATGGGGCTTGTCGGACAAACTGGGTCCTCTGCATTACGGTGAGGACGAAGGTATGATGCCAGGCTCTGGCAATCCGAATTACTCTGGTGCCACCTCTAAAATCATTGACGAAGAAGTGCGTGACATTGTTGATCGTTGTTACAAGCGTGCCGAGCAGTTGCTGCACGATAACCGCGACATTCTTGAAGCGATGAAAGACGCGCTTATGGAGTACGAGACCATTGATTCGGAGCAAGTGGACGATTTGATGGCCCGCCGTAAGGTGCGTCCGCCGCGCGATTGGCACGATGGTGACTTCAATAGCCACATCGGTGGCGGTGGGGCAGGTGCCACTTCAGACGACTCTGTAGATAAGCCTAAAGAATCGAAGGACGCGCCTATCGGCGGTCCGGCGGAAGGTCGCTGAGCCTATCCGTCAACCTAACCCCGCTTCGGCGGGGTTATTTTTTGCTTGGATATAACCCTGCTTCATGAAACACACACTCCCTTTTACCGACACCTTCCCACTCGCGCACTATTCGCTGGATTTATCCCGCCCACAGATAATGGGTATTTTGAACGCTACGCCTGACTCGTTTTCTGATGGTGGGAACTGTTACAGCAACGGCCGTATTGACGTGAATGTGGCGGTTGCTCGGGCGCACCAGATGTTAGAAAGTGGTGCGAGTATCATCGATGTTGGCGGTGAATCTACCCGGCCGGGCGCTACGCCTGTGGATGAAGCTGAAGAGCTGGCGCGCGTAGTGCCCGTCGTGGAAGCTATCGTGCGGGAGCTGGGTTGCCCGGTATCCGTCGATACCAGTACGCCATCGGTTATTCGTGAATCTGCCGCCGTGGGCGCTGCACTGATTAATGATGTCAGGGCGTTAAGGCGGGAGGGCGCGCTTGAGGCGGCGGCGTTGACCGGGTTGCCGGTGTGCTTAATGCACATGCGTGGTGAGCCAGGGAACATGGAGCATCAGCAAAATTATGATGACGCCATCAGCGAGGTGCACGATTTTTTTGCTGCGCGTTTAAAAGAGTGTCAGGCCGCTGGCATCGCGCGTGAGCGTGTACTGCTGGACCCCGGATTTGGGTTCGGCAAGACCTTACAGCAAAACCTTGTGTTGTTGAGTAAACTGGCGCACTTTCATCGCCTTGGCTGTCCGTTGCTGGTGGGCCTGTCGCGTAAATCGATGTTGGGCAAATTGCTAGGCCGTGAGCTCGATGAGCGGTTGCCCGGGTCACTGGCGTTGGCGCTTGAGGCCGCCCAGCGGGGGGCGCACATAATCCGCGTACACGATGTGCGCGAAACGGCTGATGCGCTGGCGGTGCATCAAGCCCTACAGGAGATTGATTAAAATGAGTCGCAAATATTTTGGTACCGATGGCATCCGCGGTCGTGTGGGTGAGGCACCCATTACCCCCGATTTTATGCTTAAGCTGGGCTGGGCAGCCGGATGCGTATTGGGTGATCGTTACGACGGTCCAGGACTAATTTTAATCGGTAAAGATACTCGTATATCAGGCTATATGTTTGAATCTGCGCTTCAGGCGGGTTTAATTAGCGCCGGTGTGGATGTGGGCTTGTTGGGGCCTATGCCGACCCCGGGCATTGCCTATCTGACCCGTACGTTTCAAGCTCAGGCGGGTATTGTGATCAGTGCATCACACAACAGTTATCACGATAACGGAATTAAGTTTTTCAGTGCTAATGGCACTAAGCTGCCGGATGACATAGAGAGCGCCATCGAGGCTCAGTTAGATGAGCCGATGTTTACCGCCGAACGCCTAGGTAAAGCACGCCGTATCACCGATGCGACAGGACGCTATATTGAGTTTTGTAAGGGCACCATGCCTTGGGGGTTTAACCTCAGTGGTTTACAGATAGTCGTGGATTGTGCTCATGGTGCGACTTACCATATAGCGCCCAGTGTTTTCTCTGAGCTTGGCGCAAAGGTGATTCCTTTCGCCACCGAGCCGAACGGTACCAATATTAATCGCAGCTGTGGTTCGACTAATCCTGAGGCTTTAAAAGAGAAGGTTCAGGAGATGGGCGCTGATTTGGGTATTGCTTTTGATGGCGACGGTGATCGCGTGGTGTTTGTAGATCACAAGGGTGAGATTGTCGATGGCGATGAGCTGCTCTACATCATTGCCGCCTACCAGCAGGAATATGGTGGTGGTTGTGCAGGTGTCGTGGGCACCTTGATGAGTAACTTCGGGTTTGAGCTGGGTTTAAAAAAATTAGGTATTGAGTTTGTTCGCGCTAAAGTCGGTGATCGCTATGTGATTGAGGCTATGCGCAAAAATGGCTGGGCGCTGGGCGGCGAGTCTTCGGGACACATTGTTTGCAGTAACGTGACCACCACCGGGGATGGCATCATTTCGGCGTTACAGGTTTTATTGGCCATGTGCACCATGGAGCAGAGTCTGCACACGGCTAAACAAGGTATGACCAAGCTGCCACAAACCATGATTAACGTACATAGGGTCAAAAAGGTTGACTTGAGCAAAGACAAAGCAGTGCAAAATGCTGTGACTGCTACCGAGTCAAAGTTGGCTGGCCGTGGTCGGGTATTGCTGAGGCCTTCAGGCACCGAACCTGTGGTTCGCGTTATGGTGGAAGGGGAAGATAAAGCTCAGGTGAAAACGCTGGCGCAAGAGCTAGCCCAGGCAGTAGAAAAGGCATTAAGTTAATGGTGGGCGTTTTGTCGCTATCGTACCCCGTTGCTAAAGCTGGGCGATTGCCGTTGTATCTTGCAGAGTGTTCCGCTACCATTGGCGGCCGTTTTACGGAGGGTAGAATATGACGTCGCAGCCCAAGGCTCAGCGTCGTCGGCTGGTTGTCGGCAATTGGAAAATGAACGGCACAAGGGAGGATAACTCCTGTCTGTTGCAGAACATTCTCGCTGACTGGCCCACCTTGGTAAATGTGGATGTGGCAATCTGCCCGCCATTCGTTTACATCGAACAAGTGGCGCGTGCATTGAGCCCACGTGAGCTGTATTGGGGAGGCCAAAGCGTTAACCCTAATGCTCCTGGTGCTTACACCGGTGAAGTATCAGCGCAGATGCTGCGAGACCTAGATTGTCGCTACGTTATTGTGGGGCACAATGAAAGGCGTCGACTGCAACACGAAAGCGATGATTGCGTTGCTCGTCAATTCTTGGCTGCTCAGGCAGAAGGGTTGACTCCCATCCTGTGTGTGGGTGAAAGCAGTGAACAACGCAAACAAGGACAGGCATTGGCCACCATTGGCCGCCAGTTAAAGGCCGTTCTTGAGGTGGCGGGGCTGGAGGCCTTCAGTAACGCGGTAGTTGCTTACGAGCCTATTTGGGCGGTGGGAACCGGTGTAACGGCAACCCCAGAAGAAGCTGCGCAAGTACATGCTTTTATTCGTGATCAGTTTGCTGATGTGGGGCAGTCCCTCGTGATTTTATACGGTGGCAGCGTCAAACCGGAGAATGCGGCAGAACTTTTTGCCAAACCTGATATTGATGGTGCCTTGTTAGGTGGGGCCTCTTTGAAGGCTCAAGATTTTATTGCTATTTGCCAATGCGCTGAAAACGCAGGTAAATAAATATTGAAGACAGGCTCAAAACAGAGAGCAAAGTAATGGAAAAACTCGTTTTAATCGTACACATTCTTACCGCCTTGGCGATCATTGCCTTAATCTTAATGCAACAGGGTAAAGGCGCTTCTGCTGGTGCGTCTTTTGGCGCTGGCGCGTCCCAAACAGTGTTTGGTAGTGAAGGCGGTGGTAACTTTTTCACTCGGGCAACCGCTGTTTTTGCTTTTGTATTTTTCTGCACGAGCTTTGGCTTGGCGATCATAGCAAAAAATAGTGCTGGAGTGACTGACGTTGCGATTCCTTCCATGATAGAATCCGCACCCGCTGAAAGTGACGTTCCTGCAGCTGACGAATCTTCTGATGTACCTAGTATGGGTAGTGCTGAAGATGACGTACCTGCGGTACCGGTGCAATAAATAGCAAATTCGATGCTAATGCATCACCCCTTTGCCCAAGTGGCGAAAGTGGTAGACGATGTGCAGGATGCACAAGTGTCGCGGGAGGCAGGACGCCGCTAGCGACCACGCGTAGCGTGTCAGGACTCTTGCACGTAGCGCTTAAGTAATTGATGTTTAAATGCATCACCCCTTTGCCCAAGTGGTGAAAGTGGTAGACGATGTGCAGGATGCACAAGTGTCGCGGGAGGCAGGAGGCCGCTAGCGACCACGCGTAGCGTGTCGGGACTCTTGCACGTAGCGCTTAAGTAATTGATGTTTAAATGCATCACCCCTTTGCCCAAGTGGTGGAATTGGTAGACACGCTATCTTGAGGGGGTAGTGGCGCAAGCCGTGCCGGTTCAAGTCCGGCCTTGGGCACCAAATCTGAAAAGGCCTGCGCGTAAGCGTGGGCCTTTTCTTTATGTGGTCAGGGTTTGGCTGCCAATATGTTTTCCTGGTCATATTGCAGGCTTAGGTGCCGAGACGGTGTATTAGTGTTGGGAATTGAGGTGGCATAGTATCTTAAGATTTTTGCACCTGACCGTCGAAATTAAACTCGGTAGCGGCTATCCTATCGGTTCTCAGGGGAGCCTTATTAAGGCGCTTATTATTTACTTTAGGGAAGGAACTATGAAGTCTTGTATATCTCAGCCGTTCTGGGCATTTGTTTGCCTGCTGTGTGTGGTTGCTCTACCCGCACAGGCCGATCGCATGAACAAATATGAATTTTCCTTACAGGTGCCTTACTTGTACGGTGAAACCATTGATTTTGAAGGTGGTGCTTCGGCTGATATTGCCTCAGATCCGGGCTTTGGTTTTACCGCCGGTTACAACTATTCCAACAAATTAAATTTGCGCGCCAGTTTTACCTGGAACGATACCCGTTACGATGGTGAGCGTGTGATCGATGATGGCAACAGAACCGTTGAGTCCATCAGTGGTGTCATGGACGCCTTCAGCTTTAACGGCGTCGCGGATTACTACTTTATGGAAGGCCGTTTCACGCCTTTCGTTAGCGGTATGATTGGCTGGACCTCCATTGACAGTAATATTGCGGCAGGTTACCCGGAAGAAGTGTGCTGGTGGGACCCCTGGTGGGGTTATGTCTGTGACTACTATCAGCCCACTTACGGCGGTGACTCTTTCTCTTACGGTGTAGGAGGCGGCTTGCGCCTGGACCTGGGCCCTAATCATTTTGTTCGGGTTGGTTACTACGAGCGCTGGCTTGATGTGGACTATGCAGAGAGCGACCCTTCTCTAGGTACCGCTATTTTTGAGTTTGGTTTTATGTATTGATAGAGCCTGACTACACCTGATTCAAACGCCGGGCTTGCCCGGCGTTTTTGTTGCTGGGATGGTTTGGTGGCTTAGAGGTTGGGTAGGTTTTGATGGGTTGCCCATTCGAACTCTGGCTCTGAACTTACCGCTGCAAGGTGTAGATTGGGGGGGCTGTTTTCTCTGGGGGGGAAGTAATGATAATGCCAGTGCGCAGCACTCATCGAGAGAGGGGCCCTTGGGTGGTTTTTGTGAGCAAAGCTCACTTTGTTTAGCCCTTCAGAAATCCCAGTGCCACGCGCTTTGAAGAAGGCTTCTTTGAGGGTCCAAAGGCGGTAGAATTCGGTTTCCTGCTGGGCAGTGGAAAGATTTTTTAACTTGGCAATCTCTTGTTCGTGGAAATATTGTTCGGCAATTTTTAGTAGCGGCCGCTTTTTCTGTACATACTCTATGTCCACGCCCAATGGCCCGCACTGGCTGACCCCTAAGGCAACCCATGGGCCGCTATGGCTGAGGTTAAAGTGCAAGCCTGATTCATCGTTGGTGAGATAAGGTTTGCCGCTGGCGCTGCGAGCCAGCTTTATCTCCGGTGCGGAGATGTTGAGAGTCTGTGCCAGTACTGTTCGGCAAAATAATCGGCTAATGATATATCGGTTTTGAGAGTCCAGATGGCGAAACTTTTGTGACGTTTGCTGTTCGGCGGCGCTTAAATAAGCGCCCCAAATGGATGGCTCAGGTACTTGAAGCTCATCGCTGTTAATCAGGTGTAGTTTCATTGTGTGGAGGTGTCAGGCTTGCGGTAAGCTGACCTGTCAGCAAAATCATCTGTTGGGCGCTGAGTTCAAATTCGCACATGCTGCTGCTGTCGTTGCGCGCTAACAGATGCAGTTTTACCAGCAGGTCATCGGGATATGCATCAAGCTTCTCACAGTGAGGGGTTAGCTTCGAGGCGACAGCTACAACCCCCTGGCGTGGCGCCCCCTTGGCCTCTGAGTAAAGCCGGGCGTGGGCGGCCATTGCCTGGGCAGCGTATTCCACACCACAATACACAGAAAGAAAACCGTCGATACGCAATGGGTTGGCAGTATCTAGATGGGATTTGGTGCGGCATAAGATTTTGGTCGCATCGTGCGCAATGATAGAGTCCAGCAGCACCATCGGTGGTTTATGGGGCAGTAAATGGTCCAGCCCTTGACGTTGATCGCTCATGAAGTGGTATAACGCGGTAATGTGAAAACAGGAGAATATCACAAGTCATGTCCGAACAGTTTAGAGTTAGCTCTGAGGCCTCTTGTGTCAAAGGGCACTTTCCAGGTCAGCCTATTGTGCCTGGGGCATACTTACTGGCGAAGGTGCATCAAAGCTTCGCCGCCCGTTTTCCGGGTAAAAAAATGGTGTCGCTGAGAAAGGTTAAGTTTGTTGCTCCTATAACGCCTGAGGAGGCCGTTTTTATAGTCTGGGACGAGAATGCTTGGCCTGTTTGTAAGGTGCGTTTACAGGTGGCTGGCGTTACCTGTTTGCAAGCTACGGTTCAGGCTGCTTGACGGTATCTTCATTAGCTTGAGGGTATTGCAGTTGAAGGCTGATAGCGGGTGAATCAGCATTAAGAGTGGCGACAGATTTGGTAAAACGAAAGCTCGGCTTGTTACGGCGGTCTCCTAAACTGAAGCCGAAAGGTTCGACGGGTGTACGTTGGTTTTTACGGTCTAATATTTGATTCTCATTTTCGTCGACAAACGCCTTTACGGCGTAGCGCCCAGGCGGTAATGGTAAAGAAAATTCGGCTTCCGTGGTGGATGGCAGGGTAAAAACCAGCTTTTGCAGTATAGGGCTTTGCCAACTGTGAGCCTGTTCAGTATAAACGGCGACGTATAGCTTGGCCCCAGGCCGTAAGTTGTCAGTTACCTTTAGTGTAAATGCGTGTTCCTGAGAGGCGATGCCGATGGCGGGAAGCATCAGACAGCAGAGCGCTCTGAGGCATAAGCGTATTGTGGCTTGCATGGTCCTAGTTCTACCTTTCGTGTGGTAATATCCGCACCATTTTGGGGTCAACCTTAACGGTGCCATGACTGCATAGGGCCCCAGTAATAAAACAGGGGCATGGTTTGATCAAGTTAACACGGCGTTCTCGCGTATTAGTTATCCATTACTCACAAAGTGGGCAGTTGGATAGTGTCGCGCACTCGCTGGTGAAGCCATTGTTGAGCTGCAACGATATTCAGGTTGATTTTCTTAATCTTCGGCCGCAACAGGACTTCCCTTTTCCCTGGCCCTTGCTCCGCTTTATTAATGCGTTTCCAGAGTCTGCCCATCAGATACCGTGCGACTTACAGCTCGATACCAGTGCTTTGGCGGACGATTATGATCTGGTGATTCTTGCGTATCAAGTGTGGTTCCTGGCGCCCTCTATTCCCATATCGTCTTTTTTACAAACGCCTACGGCCGCGTCATTGCTCAAAGGTAAACCGGTGGTGACAGTAATAGCTTGTCGCAACATGTGGTTACAGGCACAGGAAAAAGTAAAATCACATCTCACGCGTTGCAATGCCTCGCTGGTCGGGAATGTGGTGTTCGTTGATGGCGTGAGCTCGGCGGCAAGCTTTTTCTCTACGCCATTGTGGGTGCTTACCGGGCGCAAAGGCCCTCACTGGTTTGGGCTGGTGCCTGCGGCAGGCGTGAAGCAAAGTGCAATTGACGGTGCTGCCCGGTTTGGAGAAAAGATTGGATTGACCCTGCACAAACAGCAGGCGTTTGATGAGAGCTTGTTTCGCGGCATGGGTGCCGTAAGAGTCAATGAAAAATTTATTGCCAGTGAAAAGATTGGTGCTCGAAGCTTTCATGTGTGGGGTAAGCTGTTTTTAGCCTGCGGAGCGCCAGAGAGTCTCCTGCGTCAGTTTTTAGCGCTGTTTTATATCGTATTTCTAATTTTAATGATTGTTACCGTTGTTCCGCTTACGGCGTTGATCAAGACGATCCTGAAGCCTTTTACCAAGGCGCGTGTCGCACGGCAAAAATCCTATTATTCCTGGCCTTCGGGCGAGTGACCAGAGGGTATGTATGTCCACTAAGCCAGTATTTATTACTCACACCGGATGTTTCCTGCCTAATTTACCTGTCGACAACGAGCAGATGGAATCGCTTTTGGGGCAAGTGGCTGACAGGCCATCGCGGTCGCGTCGGTTGGTGTTGCGCAGTAACCAGATAAAGACACGTTATTACGCTATCGACCCCAGTACGGGACAGTCGAATTACACCAACGCGGAGCTGTGTGCCGAAGCGATTAAAAACGCTCTAGGTAATGAGGTGCCTTTAGCTGCGGTATCGAGCCTAGCGGCGGCGACAAGTATTGCAGACCAGTTAATGCCTGGGCATGGGGTAATGGTGCATGGCCTTCTAGGCAGTCCACCTTGCGAGGTGGCCAGCCTCGGAGGAATTTGTGTCAGTGGTATGAGTGCTTTTAAATACGCTTGGTTGAATGTGGCGGCCGGCCTGCATGAAACAGCCGTGGCGGCTGCTTCTGAGGCCGCTTCTTACAGCATGAGGGCGGCGAATTTTTCGGCCGAAATTTCGACTCGGGTGGCCGCTTTAGAAGCACAGCCGGAGCTCGCCTTTGAAAAGGACTTTTTGCGTTGGATGCTGTCCGACGGTGCTGGGGCATGCGTACTGCAAAGTCGGCAACCCCAAGCTTTGGCGCTGCGAGTCGAGTGGTTAGAGTTACTGTCCTACGCCGGTCAAATGCCCACCTGTATGTACGCTGGAGCGCGTAAAGAGCAAGAGGGCAGCCTCACTGGGTGGCAAGCTGTTAGCTCAGATACGGCGCAGGCCGAAAGTTTTATGTCGGTGAAGCAGGATGTAAAACTTCTTAACGAAAATATTGTTCGGTATACCGTAGAAGAAGCCCTCGCTTCAGTGGTTTGTAAGCATGACCTCAAAGCCGAGGATATAGATTATTTTCTGCCCCATTATTCTTCTGACTTTTTTCGCCAACGGCTGGATGCCGGCATGAAGAAGGTTGGCTTTGTTGTAGATCAGGAGCGGTGGTTTACAAACCTTGCCAGTAAAGGCAATACAGGCTCGGCATCAATATTTATTATGCTGGATGAGCTGTTTCGCAGTGGTCGTTTACGCAAAGGCGAGAAAATCCTCTGTTATGTTCCAGAAAGTGGACGCTTCTCGGTAGCCTATATGTTATTGCAGGTTGTCTAAGGGGAAAGCATGCGCACAGATGATGTACCGCAAGATAACAGCAGTACCTATGCTGGCCACAAAAAGCTGTTGTACGCGCAGAACGAGCAAGGGCATTACCAAAGCGTTCAAAGTAATGGTTGGCAAGTGGAGGCTGAGGCTACGCTTGATGCCGTTGCATTGTATGAACGTTTGGCACGTGAAGCCTGGCAATTGGTGAAAGCGGGGGATAAATCACCATTGTATTTTTATATGTACCACAGTCGCATGGATGAAGCGCTGCTGGCTCAGGTGGCAGGGGTGTGGCGCTGGTGTTTACGTCGGCACTTTAAGCCGACTGTTTTTGCTCGACTAACACCCAAAATATTAAGCCGCTACGCTCAAGCGATGGATTTATCCGTCGAGCAACTCACTCAGTTACCGGACACGCAGCCATGAGTTTTCAACACCGACAGGCAGCACACTGTGAAAGCGGGGTCATTTCTTCCCTGTTGACTCATCACGGTCTCGCAATCTCAGAGCCTATGGCCTTTGGCCTTGCCAACGCGCTCGCTTTCGCTTATATCCCGGTGGTAAAAATTGGTGGCCAGCCTTTAATTGCGTACCGCCTCCCGCCGAAAGCAATTATCAAAGGGCTCTGTCGGCGTCTGGGGGTGGAAGTGCGCTTCCAGAAATTTAAAAGTCCCGTTGAGGGCGCAAACGCGTTAGACGATTTATTAGCCCAGGGAAAAATGGTGGGCTTACAGACCTCCGTTTATTATTTGCCGTATTTTCCGCAAGAAATGCGCTTTCATTTTAACGCTCACAACCTTTTGGTGTATGGAGAGCAGTCGGGACAGTACTTAGTCAGTGACCCTGTTTTTGAGCAACCTGTGACTGTCGCGGCCCGGGATTTAAACAAAGCGCGTTTTGTTCGCGGCCCGCTGGCCCCGAAAGGATTGCTTTATACCGTTGAGTCGGTACCAAAACATATCGACTATGCCCGCATTATTACGCAAGCGATAGGCAAGAACATTAAAGTGATGACAGGGGCCCCTTTACCGGTCATTGGTGTTAGAGGTGTTATGCACCTTGCCAAAAAAATAGAAAAGTCCCGTTTAGACGACACACAGCAGCGGCTTTTTTTGGGGCACATTGTGCGTATGCAAGAAGAAATAGGGACAGGAGGCGCGGGTTTTCGTTTTATCTACGCTTCTTTTTTGCAGGAGGCCGGGGCACTTCTGGAAGATGAGACGCTTGGGGAGGCGTCTCAAGCCATGACCGAGGCGGGTGATTTGTGGCGCGATTTTGCTGTGGCTGTAGCGAAAGAGTGCAAGACATCGCTACCTATTAATAACTCACAGCTTGCCGATCTGTTGCGCCTTACCGCTACGCGCGAGCAACAGGTTTGGCAGTTGTTAACGCAGTGGTATAAGCGCAGGCGTTAAGGCTTGGCGGGTATGGCTTCCCAGCTGATGGCGCAATAACTAGATCCGCTGCGCGATAAGTGTAAGGCTTTTGTTTGGCCTAATAGGTGATTGAAGGCCGCTGCTGAAAAACTGCCGTGGGCCGCGGCGTGGGGGACGGGATCATACACAGTGTGATTGCTCTTAGACAGTAAGCGCTGTTCTTTTTCCGTAGGAAAAAAGCTCAGTTGGGTTGAGTACCCGTTATCCGATAGTGCGGGTAGATCAGTATAGAATGTGGGGGCCGAGAGCTTTCCTAAAGCTTTGTCTGGAGAGCGTGACAAGAGCAGCCAGTGTGTTCCTTCCAGCAGCGCAGGCCTGTTAATGGGCGAGCCTAAGCGCTGATGTTGGTGACTTAACGGTAGCACGGCTTCATCAAAGCAACCCACTAACGCTGTTTCACATTGCCCTGCCTCCAGATCGAGGCAGGCGTGGTTAAGGGCTGTTTCAAACGAGTGTTCTTCAGCGGAACAAACAAGTGCAGTGCCGGTAAGGTTTAACAGTTGTGTTAAATAAAACCCTGCCGAATTGCCAAGTGTGTTTACAAAATGCAAAGGTTTAGGCAGTTCACGATCCGATTCAATGGTCTGCATCACCCTGGCTGAGGTGGCCACAGCGCCTTTGCTGGTGCCTAAATATAGACTGGTGTTATGGGGGAGTGCGCGCGATTTCACGCAGTTGAGTCCGCCCGCAATACACAGTTGGATATAGCGATCAATACGACGGATTTTCTTTTCGTGCCATTTTTCGATTACAGGCTTTAAGTCCGGCAGGTTTAAGGTGTCGGGTTCAATACAGTGCAACAGAGAGTAGTGGTCAATGAGGTAGGGCATTAGTTTATCCCCCGGTCTTGCACGATGAGGGCGTTATTGTTGCCGCCAAAAGCAAAGCAGTTCAGCAAATAATAACCAGGCGTGGCATCCGTGGGGGTGCTGAGTATATTCATGCCCAGTTTGTTATCTACTGGGGTGCCCGGATTGATGGGTAGCTTACCTTGTTGCAGGCAGCCCAGCATCAGTGCGGTTTCAATTGCGCCGCAGGCTCCTAAGGTGTGCCCGATGTAAGGCTTGATTACAAATCCTGGCGGTGGTTTATCAAAGGTCAGATGCATGGCCGCCGCCTCTGCCTCGTCATTAAGAAGCGATGCGGTACCGTGCAGTTTTACGGCCCTAATATCCTCCGCGCGTAGTCCGCAATTTTGATACGCCGCCTGGATGACTTTGGCCAATTCTGCGCCGCTTGAGTGCGCTGCCGTCAGGCTGTGGTTGTCGGTGCATATCGCCCCGCCAGTAAGACTCCAGCGCCTTTGTTCGCTCGGTGTATGGCGTTCGTGGCTTAGCAACAAAGCTCCGCAACCGTCACCGAGTATTAAACCGTCGCGATGTGGTGCGAAAGAGGCCATAACCCCCGTGGGTGAAATGAGTCCCAGGCCGTAAAAGCCGAGCGCGCTGGTGGCGTTGATGTGCTCGGTGCCGATTACTATTGCATGATCAACCTGACCCTGCTTTATAAGGCGGTTGGCGTATAGCAGTGCGTTTGCGCTGGAGGTGCAGGCCGTGGAATAAGTGCTTCTTACAGGGCCGAGGCCGAGCGAATCTCCCAGCCTTTGCGCTATTTTTCCATAGCCGATAATGGGCATGGCAACCGCACTATCTTTGCCCTGGCTTTCAAGTGCCTGTCGGTATTGCTGCTCGGAAATATGGACATCGAAAGAGGAGGAGCCAATCAACAAAGCTGTGCGTTTTCGCTCTTGTGCATTCAACGCGCCTTGCTCAATCAGGTGCTGCACGGTCTCTTTCAGCTCCTCATAAAAATCAGCCTGTCTGGGGGCCGAAAAATATGGCAGCGTGATTTTTTCACACCGTTGTGAAAAGGACACTGAACCCGTGTTGGTTTCAGAGCGCAGCAGTCGCGGGACTGCCTCGGCAATATTTTCTCCTAGGGCGCTGCGGGCACTAAAACTGCGGATAATGGCGCTCATTGGGTTGACTGTTGGGCGATGGTGTTGGCCAGAGTGTTGATGCTTTTTAATGCCCGTTGGGCCGCCGTGTTGCCTTCAATGCGCACGCCATATTGGTTTTTTACCGCCATGCATATTTGCAGTACGTCGAGGGAGTCCAGTTCCAGTTTGCCCCGCAGCAGCGGTGCATCATCGTCAATATCCTCAACGGTAAACTCGTCTTTGTCGCACTCTTCAATGATCAATTGTTTTAATGCTGTTTTTAATTCAGTGGTAACCGTTTGAGGCATGCCGGGTGCTCCGTTTTAGAATCATCGTAGCCAAAATAAATAAAATAATAGCCAGGCTTATTAATTTTATTGCCGGGGTGTAAATTGCGCTCCATCCGCCCTGTCGCACAATGAGTTCGATAAAGCCGCTGAGTGCCCAGTGCATGGGAGAAAATTCGGCAATGGTCTGAAGATTGTCGGGCATCATAAAGACCGGCACCATAACCCCGCCAAGTGCAGCCAGCAATAGATTGCCTGCCGCACTGCTGATCGAGGCCTGTTGAATGGTGTGAGTGCTGGCTGCAATAAGACATGCACACGAGAGCGCGGCAAGGCTTGTGGCTATTCCCATGACTGCCAGTGCGGGTAAGTTAGTGTTTGTAAGCGATAATTGATCACCGCCCAGCAGCGGCAAAATATAAATGCCAACCGCAAGCATCAGCGTGAGTTGAAGCAAATTAATTAAGAAATAAGGTAAAAGTTTTGCACCGTAGATAAGCGCAACTGGAGCCCCCAGCGTGCGTAGCCTTGCAAGCGTACGTTGATTCCGCTCTTCGATGATTGTGGTTGATAAAGGTACCGCGATAAAAAACATAGCAAAAATAAGCCACGCAGGAACATTTTGCTGCACAGCGGTGGGGGTTATGGCATTGGTGCTCTGCGCGGGGTCGGTGGTGGCAATAAAATGAGTTAAGAGAAACTCGCGCTCCGCGTATTCGCTGTCGTGTCCCAGTTCATTGGCGATATTTATGGCTCGCATGCGGCCTACGGCCTCTTGAACCGCGGCGCGAATCAAAGATCTTTCTCGTACCCCCAGCTCAGGTGCAAAGCTCAAGATCAACCCTGGCTGATCGGAGGTGGCTTCCAGAGCCTGGTCAAAGTGCGGCGTAAACGAAATAGCAAACACCTCGGCGTTAGTGCTGAGAGGTCCGTCTCCTCGCTGCAGGGCGAGATAGCGTGATCGCTTAAACTCTCGCTCAAGGGCGAGGCCGTTAAAGGACTGGGTTTGGCCTGTCAGGTAACCTGGAAACTGGGCGGTTTGTTCGCTGCCAAAACGATCCTGCAAGGCCAGTGACATGATGATGATAAACAGCGCCGGCATCGCAAAAAGAAGGGCCTGGGCGTGCCAGTCACGCATCAACAGTAGGCTTTCCTTGCGCACAGAGGCGATGAACCTTCTCATGGTTTGACCTCTGTTCTAGCCAGACATTGAAGGTAGACTTCTTCAAGGCGGCGTTGGCCAATGTTAAGTGTGGTTAATGAGACGCCTGCATGGTCTAACGCTTTTATCAGGCCGGGTAGCGTCAGTTGGGCCTTGTCTAGGTCGCAGCGGTATGCGTTAGCAGATACTTGAGACAGCGAAAGGCGCTGACAAAGAGAGCTGTCGATAGCCACCGCTGAGCTAAAGCGTACCTGTGAAGCTGCCTCTGTGAGCAGAGTGTGGGTGTCTCCTTGTAACAGGATTTTTCCTTGGTGCATAACCGCCACTCGGTTTGCGATGGCCTCTACTTCGTCCAGTAAGTGCGAGGTATAGATAATGGCGCAGCCAGAGTGACTCTGTGCTCGCACGGCAGCGAGAATATCCAGGCGTGATTTTGGGTCAACATTGGCCGTCGGCTCGTCAAGGATCAGTAACTTGGGCTGCTGCAGAAGTGCGATGGCAAAGTTAAGGCGGCGCTTGTAGCCGCCCGACAGTTTCTCTGCTCGGGTCTTGGCTACCTCGCTCAGTCCAGTTTGCTCCAGACTTTGGTGGATTCTTGCGCGTATGGTGTGACGATCCAATGGTAATAGCCCGGCGAAGTAGGAGAGGTTTTCCCGCACGGTAAGGCGAGGATAAAACGCATATTCCTGGGGTACCAGGGCAATATCACTTTTGCCCAGCTGTATCTGAGCATTGTCAAGCAGGACCTCACCGTGAGAGGGGGTTAACTGGCCTGTCACCAGTGCGGCCAGTGTTGACTTGCCTGCGCCATTAGGTCCGAGTAAGCCAAGCACCTCACCCGCGGCGACCTGGAGGCTTAATTCATCAATCTGATTCTCGTGCGGGCGATAGCTAAAACTGACTCGATTTAGACTTAACATGAGGATCTTCGTGGGAAAAGCGGCAACTATACTGTTTTTGGCTGCATTTTCCGAGGATTATGGGGTTAATTTGTCACTGTTTCTGGATACAAGGTCGTGTAAAATGGCGCACCTATTTGATTAGGCGTGTGGAAAAATGCAGATATGGCTGACTCACTGCAATGCGTGGGCACCTGGCTACAGCGACGTAGAACAGTGGCGAGAGTTTACCGTACAGAGTTTACCCGCTGGGGATGAAAAACCAGCAGCTAGCGGCGTACCGGCCATTTTGCGGCGGCGGTTGACCCGCTGGGGGCGTCAGGCTTTTGAGGTGGCCGAGCAGTTCGGCACTGATTGGCCGGACAGTGCGCCCGTGATTTTTTCGTCCCGTCATGGAGACACTGGGCGAACCTTTAAGCTGCTGCAATCGCTCGCCAATAACGAGCCGTTATCGCCCAATGGTTTTAGCTTGTCGGTGCATAACTCCGCGCTGGGGTTGTTCAGCATTATAAAAAAACTGCAGGCGCCCACGGTGGCGATGGCGGGCGGGCGAGATACTCTGGCTTGTGCTTGGCAAGAGGCCGTAAGCTGGCTGAGGGATGGGGCCGAGAAAGTGCTTTTAATTCACAGTGAAGAGCCTTTGGCGAGCCTTTACCAGGGTTATGCCGATGAGCGCGAGATGCCCGCCGCCTTGGCCGTAGTACTTGCCACTAAGCCCTTGACCGGCAGCTGCCCGGTAGAGCTGGTTTGTCACCCCGGGCCGAGCTCAATGCCAGATAGTGCCTCGCAAATGGTGGGTTTTTTGGACTGGTGGTTCGGGGATGCTCCGCAGTGGCAGTCGCACACGTCTCGTCATGTGTGGGAGTGGAGGCGGGGCAGTGCTTGCGTTTAAACGTGTGTTGGATCGAGGCTGGAGAACGCTGGCAACGGGCTTTTGTTTTGCTTTGTTCTCGCTGTTAGCGCTAGCTCAGACCCTTATGGTGTTTCCGGTCATCTATCTTCTGCCCGGATCACGAAAAGCAAAGGCCGCCAGGGTGAGGCGATTGCAAAGGTTCAGTTTCAGCGGCTTTGTGGCTTTGATGGAGTGGCTGGGGTTGATAAGCGTTACGCGCCATAACACAGCGCTGTTGCAGCAGGCTAAAGGGTGCCTGGTTGTGGCTAACCACCCAACGCTGATTGATGTGGTTATATTGTTTGCGCTGTTGCCAGAGGCCAACTGTGTGGTGAAAGGCGATCTTTGGCGCAATTTGTACATCCGCGGGGTGATGCGCGCGGGGGGGTTTATCAGCAATGCCAGTGGTGATGAGTTGTTGCAAGGGTGCCAACAGGCACTGGACGATGGTCAGGCGGTGCTGATTTTCCCGGAAGGTTCACGTAGTGTTCCCGGACAACCGTTAGCGTTTAAACGGGGGCTGGCGAACGTGGCTGTGAGAAGTCAGGCGCCAATTTTGACGGCGTTTATTACCTGCGAGCCGCTAACTTTGGTTAAGGGTGCACCTTGGTATCAAATTCCGCCTAGGCGAGCCGATATCCATGTGTATTTTCACGAGATTATTAACCCTGAACAAGTCATAGAAGGGTTTGATGACAAACCTCGGGCGGCGCGCTTGCTAACACGATATTTAGAACATTATTTTGAAGAAGGTTTAAAGCGCTATGGCTGATATCGATAATGATATTAAACAAATGATTATTTCTGAGTTGGAGCTTGAGGATGTAGAAGTCGAGGATATCGACACTCAGGCTCCACTGTTTGGTGAGGGCTTGGGCCTCGATTCTATCGATGCTCTGGAGCTGGGGTTAGCGCTGCAGAAGCGTTTTAATGTAAAAATAGATGCAAACTCAGACCAGAATAAGGAACATTTTCGCAGTGTCGCAAGCCTGCGAGAGTTTGTTTTGGCTCAAACTGCCTCGTAGGCCTGAGAATATAGAATTACCATGACTAAAGATGAAATCTACAACGAATTAAAAAACGTCCTGATCAACTCGTTTATGATCGAGGAGGGGGATATATCGCCTCAGGCTGACCTCTACAATGACCTGGACTTCGACAGTATTGATGCGATTGATCTGGCCGCTAAGATTCACAGCGTCACAGGCAAGCAACTCAAGCCCGAGCAGTTCAAGGGTGTGCGAACCATTGGTGATGCGGTCAATGTTATTGACGAGTTGCTGAGGGCGGAGTGACCAGAACTCTGGGGGTTTTGGCGGCGCTGGTGTTGCTGCTTTATCCACTCATTGTTTATTTTGCGGGTAACTGGCTTGAGCCGCGATTAGTGGGTGTGATTCTGGCTGGGGGGTATGGAGTACGTCTTCTTTCTAAAGCGCAAAATGGCAAAGCACGCTTAGCAGCGCTTAGCGCCATCGTGTTACTTCTCGTTGTATTGTGGCTTTGGAATGATGAACGCATGCTTAAGCTCTGGCCTGCGTTTATAAATGTCCTAATGGTTTCTTATTTCAGTTATACCCTGTTTTGCCCACCCACTTTACCTGCGCGTATGGCAAGTCGGGAGTTTAACGATGGTCTACCCCCGGTGGTAGAGCTTTATACCCGCAGAGTCACCCAGTTATGGATTGTGTTTTTTATTGTTAATGGTGCTTTAGCGGCCTACACCGCGCTGTACGCCAGCCGGGAGGTGTGGGCTTTTTACAATGGCTTACTGGCGTATGTGTTGATCGGGCTGTTGTTTGCACTGGAATATCTGTACCGGAATTTATTTTTTAAGAAAAAGCATGGATTGTGAGTCATCAGTCAACTTGCGTCGGCAAGGATTAGTTCGCTCAGAGCAGGTTTTGGCGTACCGTGCTAACGATGTGGTCACCCGAACTGACTTTAGTCGCCAGGTGCTGGCTTTTTATCGTGCCTTGCGTTCGCGTCCCGAGCAACGCATCTGTTTGTGGTTGGATTCGGGGGTGGATTTCCTCGCCTCTGTTTTGGCCCTTGCGATGGCGGGCAAACGCACGGTTATGCCGCATAATTTACAACCGCAATCGGCTCGAGAGCTGCAGCCTCATTTTGATGCGCTGATTGTCGATACCCCCATGCCCGACATCGATTGTCCTCAGTGGAGCCCGCTGGAGTTGATGGCTGTTGATGGCGATGATTCGGGCGTGGACGATAACGCACTGCAGCAACCTGCTGAATTATTATTGTTTACCTCGGGCAGTACCGGTGCACCGGAACCCGTTATGAAAACCCTTGCGGATTTTGAGTCTGAGATCACGTCGCTGCAACGGGTCTTTGCAGCGCAAGTGACAACGACACCTGTGGTGGGTACGGTCAGTCATCAGCACATCTACGGGCTGCTTCATTTACTGCTTTGGCCGCTGGAGCGCGGGGCTGGTTTTATGGATGCCAGTTGCCACTACCCCGAGATACTGGCGGATTACGCTGCTCAGTTCGATGAACTGGTTCTGGTGTCCAGCCCCACACATTTAAATCGTTTGCCTGTGAGTGATAAATTTGTCGCAACCGCTCGCTCGTTTAAGGCGGTCTTTTCCTCTGGCGGGTTATTGTCTGCGGAGGCGTCTCAAGCAATGGCTAATGTGTGCGGCGGCGCGCCTTTGGAGATTCTGGGCAGTACGGAAACGGGGGGGGTTGCCTGGCGCTGTCAAAGCGATAGTTCTTTATGGCAGCCGTTACCGGGCGTCAGTATTACCACCAATGCTGAACAATCGCTGGTGGTGTGCAGTGCTCATTTAGGTCATGGCGGACACTTTACCATGGGCGACTGCATCGAGCTGCAGGCTGACGGTCGCTTTCTTTTACGTGGGCGCGCTGATCAGGTTGTCAAAGTAGAAGGCAAGCGCTTATCTCTGACCGAGCTGGAAAAGCGTTTGTGTGACCAGCCCTGGGTCCGTGAAGCTCGAGCAGCTGTGCTACGGGGCAAGCGCGATGAAGTGGTGGTTCTGGCTAGTCTCACAACACAAGGTAATGACGAGCTACACAAACGGGGTAAACGAGCGATTAATCAATTGCTGCGAGCCTCTCTTGTGCAATTTTTTGAGGCGCCGTTATTGCCCCGCCGGTGGCGTTACGTTGTTGAGCTGCCACGCAATAGCCAAGGTAAACTGCCGCAAAGTGCGGTGCTGAATTACTTTCAGCAGGAGGACGAATGATACCGTTACCTGCCCCAATTGAAACCCTAGAGTCGTCTGCTCAGCGGTTGGTGTGCGAGTTTGATCTTGAGGCGCAACACCCTTGCTTTGAAGGTCATTTTCAAGGCTTGCCTGTGCTCGCAGGCGTTGTCCAAATCGCTTGGGTCTATCAGCTGGCGCAAACGCATTTTGATCCTTCGCTCTCATTTTCTGAGTTGAGGTCTAACAAATTCCAACAGCTGGTGCGCCCACCGGTTCGCCTGCGTTTGACTCTCCAATATCAAGCCGATAAGGGTTTACTTAAATTCACTTACCAAAATGCTTCGGGTGTGACGGCTAAAGGTGCGGTGGCGGTCGTGGGGCGAGCCGATGACTGAGTCGCTGCGCGTGTGCGCTGTTATTCCCGTATACAATCATGCGCATCTGGTTGGTGACACCCTTGCCCGCCTACAGAGCCAAGGGCTTGATTGTCTCTTGGTGAATGATGGTGGCGACGCGCAGGCGACGGCCATTTTAACTGAGCTAAGTCGCACGACAGGCTGCGAGCTTATCGAGCAACGCCCCAATGGTGGTAAAGGCCGCGCAGTGGTTCTGGGAATGCATCACGCCGCAAATCGTGGCTATACCCACGCGCTGCAAATTGATGCCGATGGCCAGCACGATACCGATGATGTACCGCACCTTTTGGCGCTGGCGCAGGCCAACCCCGATGCTGTGATTACGGGCATTCCAAATTACGACGACTCAGTGCCAAAGCACAGATTATACAGTCGCTATATAACCCACGTATGGGTATGGATAGAGACCCTCTCCTTTGAAATTAAAGATTCGATGTGCGGTTATCGTGTGTATCCGCTAGCGTCCGTGGTAGACCTGTCACGCCAGGTTACGCTGGGTGGGCGCATGGACTTTGATACCGAGGTGCTGGTACGCCTTTATTGGCGGGGGGTGCGTGTTATCTCGCTACCTACTCGAGTGGTTTACCCTGAGCATGGAGTGTCTAACTTCCGCCTGTGGCGAGACAATGTGGTGATCAGCTGGATGCATACACGCCTGGTGTGTGGCATGTTGCTGCGTTTGCCAAAGCTGTTGTATTGGGCTTTGCGAGGGCGTGGCAATGGCTGAATGGCACAAGCAGCGAGAGCGCGGCAGTCGAATTGGTATGGCGCTGCTTTTTTGGTTGTATCGCCACGGCGGTCGCTTTCTTATTTTGCCCGTTGTTTATGTGGTGGTGTTCTATTTCTTTTTGACTCGTTCAGCCACTCGGCGGTATAGCCGTCTGTATTTAAAGCGTGCAGAGGCTTCAGTAAGCCTCTGGAATGTCTGGTTGCATCATGTGAGCTTTGCCCGAGCGTTAGTGGATAGGCTCGGTGCCTGGATGGGGCGAATTAAACGCACAGATGTGGAGTTTTCCGGCCATCAACGGTTATTGCAATTACAGCGTGAAAAACAAGGTGCCGTTATGTTGGGGGCACACTATGGCAATCTGGAAATGTGCCGGGCCGTGGTGGAAAACGAAGGGACGTTAAAGCTCAATGTGATCTTGCATACGGCGAACACGCAAAAATTTAATCAGTTGCTGGACAGCGCCAGCGATCAAGTACAAATGCGTTTGATTCAAGTTGAAGAAATCACACCGGCAACGGCGATTACCTTGAAACAAAAGCTCGATGATGGCGAGTTTTTGATTTTACTGGCTGATCGTTTGCCGCCGAGTAATGAACAGCGATTTTTTACTCAAAAATTTCTAGGGGTTGATGCTCGCTTTCCGGTCGGACCATTCTGGTTGGCTCTTCTACTGCAGGCGCCGGTTTTTTTTATGGCGGGGTATCGCAGCAAAAACGGCTACCGCGCAGAGCTGCAACCTCTTTATAACGGCGCCAAAGTACTCCGGTCGCAAAGGGACGAGACTTGCCGAGTGTTACTGCATGGCTTCGTTACTCAGCTAGAAATACTGTGCCGCCGCAACCCCTTGCAGTGGTTTAATTTTTACGATTTTTGGGGCGATGATACGCCACCAAATACCACCGAAAATCAGGAGCATTGATCCGCAATGAGCATAAGTAACACCGCCATCGAATTTGGCGCCAAGGCTATTACCATTGAAGATGTGGTTGCCATCGCTCGCGGGGCCAGTGCCCGCATTACTGATGACCCAGCCGCTTGCGCCCGCATTAATGCCAGCGCCAAATTTGTGGCCGATTTGTGGCGCGAAGAGGGCGTGATTTATGGGGTGACTACGGGTTATGGGGACTCATGTACGGTATCAATTCCACCGCATTTGGTTGAGGAATTACCCTTGCATCTAACCCGATTTCACGGCTGTGGGTTGGGGCGAGAGTTTGATGCAATACAGGGGCGTGCAATTTTGGCAGCGCGTTTAGCGTCATTGTCGCGCGGCTATTCCGGGGTGCGCATGGAGTTGTTAGAGCGTTTGGCTGAATATATCGAGCTGGACATTGTGCCTGTAATTCCTGAAGAAGGGTCGGTGGGTGCCAGTGGTGATTTAACCCCGTTGTCTTATGTTGCCGCGAGTTTGGTCGGTGAGCGCGACGTTTACCATCAAGGTCAGCGCAAAAGTGTCGCAGCCGTTCTGCAAGAGAAAAATTTGCAACCTCTGCAGTTGGCTCCTAAAGAGGGCTTGGCCATCATGAATGGAACGGCCGTGATGACGGCTGTGGCGTGCCTGGCTTTCGATAGGGCGCAGTATCTTGCCAAGCTCGCCACGCGAATTACCGCTATGGTCAGTGTTGCGCTCAAAGGTAATAGCAATCACTTTGACGGTAAGTTGTTTTCGGTAAAGCCGCACCCTGGTCAGGGACAAATTGCCCAATGGATTCACGACGACTTACACGCCCCGGAAGTGGAACGTAATTCTGATCGCCTTCAGGACCGCTACTCGGTGCGTTGCGCACCGCATATTATTGGTGTTTTGCAAGACGCCTTACCTTGGTTTCGTCAGTTTATTGAAACCGAGTTAAACAGCGCTAACGATAACCCCATTATCGATGGTGAAGGAGAGCATGTGCTGCATGGCGGGCATTTTTACGGTGGGCATATCGCTTTTGCTATGGATTCATTGAAAGTGGCCGTTGCCAATGTCGCCGACTTAATTGACCGGCAAATGGCCCTGTTGATGGATGTAAAGTTCAACAATGGGCTGCCCTCGAATTTATCGGGTGCGGTTTTTGAACGCAGCATGATTAATCATGGTTTTAAAGCCGTACAAATTGGCGCTTCTGCGTGGGCTGCCGAGGCGTTAAAACACACTATGCCTGCCAGTGTATTTTCGCGCTCAACTGAATGTCATAATCAGGACAAGGTCAGCATGGGGACCATAGCCGCCCGCGACAGTCTGCGTGTGCTTGAGTTGACCGAGCAAGTGGTTGCCGCAGGCCTGCTGGCCGCGACCCAGGCCTTGTCTTTACGTCAACAGCAATCCGACTTTAACCAGCAATTAATTACCCCTGCATTACAGAGTATGACTGAGCAAGTGCGCAAATACTTTGATGTGGTCGAAGAAGACCGTCCCTTGGAGGGTGTGTTGCGAAAAAGTGTGCAATTAATCCGCGAGCAGCACTGGGAGTTATACAGCCATGGCTGAGCAAAAGGTAATTGTTACCCAAACAGTCAAAGTACCTTTTTACGATGTAGATAGCATGGGCATTGTCTGGCACGGCCATTACATAAAATATTTTGAGGATGCCCGCTGTGCGCTGCTTGACGCGATCGATTACAACTACGAGTCAATGAGTGCCTCAGGCTATGGCTTTCCGGTGGTGGATTTACATCTCAAATATGTGAAGCCCGCGCGGTTTAACCGTTTGTTGAAAGTAGAGGCGACGCTCGAAGAATGGGAAGTTCGGTTGAAAATTCGCTATCGCATTATCGATTTGCACTCCGGTGATATCCTGACCAAGGGACACAGTGTACAGGTGGCGGTGAGTGTAGATGACGGTGAAATGTGTTTTGCAACTCCGCCCATTCTCGCTGAGAAAGTCCTAACTTATTTGGGTAAAGTCGGAGACGCGTAGTATGAAAAGCATCGTGAGGGCATTCGCTCTGTTGTTACTCTGCTCTTCTACTTTAACGGTATCGACCGCGATTGCCCAGGGCATCCTTGATTACCCAGTCAATACCCCTGAACAGATAGAGCGTTTGGACACAATAGCTGGCGCTATGCGTGCCAACTTACCGGTTCGGGCTCAAATAAGGCAAGAAAAACACATGGCTGTGCTCGCTCAACCACTGATTTCCTCGGGGGCTTTTTCTCTGGCGGTGAATGGCGATATTGAGTGGCAGATACGTGAGCCCTTTGCGGTTCGCTACAGCGTCCAAGGAGGTGAAATTACTCGTGAAGTAGACGGCGAGGTAGAGACAATAACAGCCACACATGAGCCTTCGGTGTATGGTTTTTTCCGCATGTTCGAGCAATTGTTCAAGTTCGACGCAGAAACTCTGAAACACTATTTTTTAATTTATCTTGCTCCTGCTTCAGACCGTCACGCTTGGGATATGGCTCTGGTGCCCTCAAAAGCGCCGCTAAGTGACGTGGTGGCTACTCTTATTGTTAGTGGTGATGGCGGCCGAGTGGAAAAAGTGACGATTACCGAACCGGGTGAAGACTACACGGTGTTGAGCTTTCGCTATGACAATACAGTGTCTACCGAGGCTGTGGCTCCCTGATGATGCGCGCTTTTAGCCGCTGCTGCAGGCTACTTGTGCTGGTCATTATGCTTTTGGCTGTGTGGCAATTACCTCAGCTGAAAATCGATAGCGACCTGCTTGCTCTTTTCCCCACAGGACAGCAACCGGAGGCCCAAGGCCGCGCTGAAGAGTTGCTCTCGAAAAAATACGAACAGCAAGTATTATTGTTATTGGCGGCCGATGACTCCAGTGCTCTACGCACACACTTGCCTCTTATTGTGGATGTTTTACAGGCTTGCGAATGCATCGCCTGGGCGGGCACCCAATTCAAGACAGAGAACGCCACCGATAGGCTTGACGCTGTTTATAAAAATCACGCTAATATTGTGCTTACCGAGCCATGGCGTGATCGTTTGTTGCGCGAGCCACCCGAGAAAATACAACAACAACGGCTGCGGGAATTTGTAACTTCCCCTGGTTTGCTTAATGAACACATACTGGCCAACGATCCGTTAGGCAGTGTGCAGGATTTTCTTCGTACACTTCGCTCTGTGCCAGAGTCAGTGAGTTTTGATGAACAGGGCAACCCGTACATTGTTATTGAAAAGCGACATTTTTATTTACTGCGGGTCGAGTTGCAGGGGTCTCCATTTTCTATACGTACGCAAGCGCAATTTGCACAATCTCTTAATGCCGCACTGAAAAAGGTACGAGAATTACCCGGGTTCCGACAGCTGCAAACCGGTGCTGTTTTTTACACTATGGACGGCACGGAGCAGGCCCGTACTGAGATATCAACCGTTGGAGTCGGCTCTGCAACCGGTATTGTACTGTTGCTGCTGATCGTATTTCGCCGCGTAGACATTGTGTTGTTGGCATTTGCGCCTATTGCTGTCGGTGTGGTTGCAGGCCTGTTAGTTACTCAATGGGCATTTGGTCGTGTACACCTTATGGCGCTTGTGTTTGGCGCAGCGCTGGTGGGGGTGGCTATTGACTATAGCTTGCACTTTTTTACCGAAAGACTCGACAGTGGTCCTGCTTGGCAGGCACCAAAGGGAGCAAAGCGGTTATTTGCACCGCTGGCTTTGGGATTGGTCTCAAGTTGCGCCGGTTATCTGAGTTTTATGGCTTCGGGTTTTCCCGGTTTTATGCAGATCGCGGTCTTGTCGAGCACAGGTTTGGCCGCTGCTTTTATTTTTGTGATGGGATGGTACCCATTATTACTCGCGCGCCCCGTAAGTACACCCATGCCGCGCTGGCTCGCGGTTTTGGTGGCAAAGGTTATCGGTGGGCATAGTCGTTTTTTGGCCAATTGCCAGCGGCCCTCTGTGTACTTTGGGGGTATTGTTTTGGTGCTTGGAGGTATCAGTTGCTGGCAGGTAAATGATGATATCAGAGCGATGCAAAGTATGAATCCGGCACTTCAGAAAGCTGAAAGTACCTTGCGCGAATACATGCCCGGACAACCGGCGCTGCAGTATCTTTTAGTCCAGGCTAATGATATCAATACCTTGTTGCGTCGTGGTGAGCAGCTGCAAGCTGAACTAGATGCGCTAGTGGTGGAAAATAAACTTGGCGGTTATAGCCTCCTGTCGCAATGGGTGCCTTCGCTTGAGCGCCAGCGCGATAGCGCCAGGCTGTGGCAGCAGCAAGTACTCGACAGTGGGTTGTTAAACCGCTTATATGAAAAGCTCGGGGTAAAAGCTCAGCAGGCAAAGGCCTATACAGCTCGTTGGAGTTCTGCCCGTAACTTGCCACCAGAAGCACTGTTACCGATATTATCGGAGGTTCCTGGGGCGCCTGGCTATTTTGCGATGAATGACAAGCATTACAGTGTTGTGCATTTATATGCGCCCGTGGATGCCGCCGCGGCGGCTTCTCTGGCAGCTCAGCATGCTGAGCGACAATGGGTTGACCCCGTGGCCCGCACCAGTGGTTTACTGCAAACTTATCGTGAGCGCGCCAGCGTTCTATTGTTGGTCGCCTACAGCGTGATTTTCTGCCTTTTATTGATTCGTTACCGTGTGTTGGGTGCGGCAAAAGTGATAGCGCCGCCGGCCTTGGCGAGTGTACTCACTATCGCGATTTTATTGCTCTCAGGGCAAGCCTTGAGTGTGTTTCATGTAATGGCTTTATTGCTTGTGTTGGGGATTGGCGTGGATTACTCGTTGTTCTGGCGCGAAAGCGCAGGCAAGTCTCGCGCTACCATGTTAGCCATCGGTTTATCCACGATAACCACCGTACTATCCTTTGGACTTTTAGCCCTGAGTTCTACAACGGCCATTCACAACTTTGGCCTGGTGGTGTTAGTGGGAATTTTTCTGGTATTTTTACTGGCGCCGTTATCTGTGCACAGGTGTGACGCCGGACGTTAATAAGTGGGGATGTTTTATGGCGGATAAGCCAGAGCTGGCCGTGGTGCCGAACAAAGCCGAGGTGGTTGTGATTGGCGCGGGGCCCTCGGGGGCTATTGCTTCAGCGTTACTGCACCGTGCTGGTGTGGATGTTGTGGTGTTGGAGCGCGATCGTTTTCCGCGTTTTTCAATCGGAGAAAGCCTGTTGCCTCAGTGCATGGAGTACATTGAAGAAGCCGGTTTTTTACCAGCGCTGCGCGCGGCGGGCTTTCAGTATAAGAACGGTGCCGCGTTCGCATGGGGTGAGCGTAAAACTTACTTTAATTTTGAAGAAAAATTCTCACCGGGGCCAGGTACTACATTTCAGGTAGAGCGTGCCCGGTTTGATCAGCTGCTGGCAGAGCAGGCCGAATTGCAAGGTGTGCCAATCGCCTATCAGCACAGTGTAACCAGCTACACTGAAACAGCAGATGGCGTAAGACTGGGGTATAGCGACAGCGACAGTAACAGTGGTTCGATTGAGTGTCGTTTTGTACTGGATGCCAGCGGCTTTGGGCGGGTGTTACCTCGACTGCTAGGCCTGGAGTCACCTTCAGATTTTCCTGTGCGCCAGGCGGCCTTTACCCACATAGACGATGGTATCCGTGATGTTTCGTTTGATCGCAATAAAATTCTAATTACGGTACATCCTGAAGAGCGGGACATCTGGTATTGGTTAATTCCTTTTGCGAATGGAAAAAGCTCATTAGGCGTTGTAGCCAGTGCCGAAAAACTCGCCCAGCGAGGGGCGAGTTCACCCCTTGAATTGCTGCAAACCATGGTCAGAGAAGCTCCGTCACTGGCCGAGACGCTCAGCGCCGCACAGTGGAACTGCCCTGCAAATCAATTAACGGGTTACTCATGTAACGTCAAACATTTAGCGAGCAATCGATACGCCCTCTTGGGCAACGCGGGGGAGTTTCTCGATCCGGTTTTCTCATCCGGGGTAACCATAGCAATGCGTTCAGCCAGCATGGCGGTGCGGGTACTTTTGCGTCAATTAGCCGGAGAGTCTGTCGATTGGCAGGCGCAGTATGAGCGACCTTTACGCCAAGGCGTGGCCACGTTTCGTGTGTTTGTGGATGCCTGGTACGACGGATTGTTTCAAGACATTATATTTTATCCCGATCAGGCGGAGAACTTGCGAGAAATGATCTCTTCCATATTGGCGGGCTATGCCTGGGATAGCGACAACCCTTTTGTTGCGCAACCTAAGCGTCGCATGAATACCTTGGCACAGTATTGTTCCTCGGTGACCTGATGAAAGTACGTTATTGGCTGTTTGTTCTTAGCGTATTGGTCGCGAGCGGCTGTGCTCGTCAGGTAATGGTTCCTACCGGCGCACATTGTCCTGAGCTTTACAGCGCAACCGCCTTTCTCACACTTCGTCAGCACGATTCCCCTGTGCGCCTGCTACTGCGTGCAGAGCGCACAGACGAAGGCTTTACCTTTGTTGCCCTAGATACTTTAGGTGCTCCTCTTTTTGTGGCCCGAACTGCGGGGGGAGAGGCGCAGGAGTGGCAAATAGAGGTGAACAAACTGTACCGCGGCCCTGCTGCCAGTGAACTGATTGAAGCGTATAGCTGGTGGCAAAGGCGAGCCGCATTAACGGCTGCCTGTGCGATGGCCGCTGGTTTTCAGTTGACAGAAAATAGTGAACGCGCAGTGCTTTTCAGAGGTAAAAAACCTTGGTGGCAATGGCAAAAGTCTGAACCTATGCAGTACCAGTATGGCGGCATCTCGGTAACCATTAATGAAACACAAACTGCTCACCCACAAGACGAGGCCGCACCGTGAAATTTTATTTAACCGATATGGGGCTGGTAAATGGCTTAGGGGAAGGGAAGGCGGGAGTGAGTAAAGCTCTCTTCGCGGGTGCGAGGGCCTTTCAACCCTGCGACTGGGTGGCTGATAAACCGACTTACGTATCAGCTGTTACCGCCAGCTTACCCGAACTGCCCTCTGAACTCGCAGAGTTTAACAGTCGCAACGCTCGCTTGGCTTACAGCGCCATTAGCCAGCTGCAAAACACGTTGGCGCAGGTGAGGGCGCGCTACGCACCGTCACGTATTGCCGTAGTAGCGGGTACCAGTACGTCGGGTATCGCGGAGGGCGAGGCCGCTGTGGCCGCGCATACTAAAGGTGAACCTATTCCTGCAGATTACCATTATCACGCTCAGGAGATTGGCAACTTGGGGCCGTTGGTGGCTCAATTGTGTGGCGCTGAGGGGCCTGCTTATACCTTGTCGACAGCCTGCTCCTCCAGTGCACATGCGCTGGCCTCGGCGCGGCGATTATTGGCGGCGAATATGGCTGATGCGGTCATTGCCGGTGGTTCAGACAGCTTATGCCGACTGACGGTGAACGGCTTTGCCGCCTTGGATTCCGTCAGTTCGGGTGTATGCAGCCCGTTCAGTGAGGGGCGCGACGGTATTAATATCGGCGAGGCGGCGGCGTTTTTTCTGGTAACGCGAGAGCCCATCCTGCACCGGGTGGAGTTACTGGGTGTGGGGGCCTCGTCCGACGCCTATCATATTTCCGCGCCCGACCCGCAGGGAAAAGGCGCAGAGGCCGCAATCCGTATGGCTTTGCAGCAGGCCAACCTCGAGCCCTGTGCGGTAGATTATGTGAATTTACATGGCACAGGCACACCGTTAAACGATGCCATGGAAGCGGGGATTATTGATCGCTTATTTCCCCATCGCCCCTGGTGTAGCAGTAGCAAGGGCCAATTGGGGCATACCTTGGGTGCCGCAGGTGCCACCGAGGCTGCTTTGATCTGGCTGGCGCTGACGAATGGCGATGGTAAACTGCCCCCCCATTGTTTTGATGGTCATTACGATCCGTCGTTACCGAGCTTAAACCTGGTGCCGACGGGCGGGAAGGCTGAACCGGGTGCACAAGTGTGCCTGAGTAATTCATTTGCTTTTGGCGGTAATAATGCCGCCGTGATTTTACATGCTGGACATTGAACGTTATATACCTCACCGGCCACCTATGCGGCTGGTGGACAACCTGGTTAGCGAGACACCTCAGCAGGTAGTGACGGCGTTCTCGGTTGACCGGGATCACGTGTTTTTTGATGCGAGTGTCGCCGGTGTCCCTACCTGGGCTGGCATAGAGTTTATGGCGCAGACTGCTGCGGTTTGGCTGGGCCTTGCCGATGAAAGAGCCGGTCGCGCTATTGCGCCCGCCTTCTTAATTAGCACTCGGCACTACACGGTAACTCAGCCGGTATTTGCCGTAGGGGAAAGTTTTCAAGTCGCTGTAGAAGTGGCGCTACAGGAGGAGCAAATCGTGTCGTTTAATGGCAGGGTTTACTCCTCTGATAATGCGAAAGGTTATTTGGCCGAAGCAGTGTTCTCTGCTTTCCGCCCAGATGATGCCGAAGCGTATTTAGCAGCGAGTGAACCACCGGGTTTGAGCCGGTGGTAATACAGGAGAATGTTATGCAGCGTCGGGTCCTAGTTACCGGCTCAAGTCGCGGTATTGGCCGTGCAATTGCGCTTAACTTGGCGCGTCAGGGTTTTGCCGTCAGTGTGCATTGCCGTGGAAATGTGGCAAAGGCCGATGAGGTCTGCCGCGAGATCGAAGCCTTGGGCTGCGAAACGGAACGCCTGTGCTTTGATGTAGCTGACCGAGCCGCCACGCGCGAGGCTTTAGAGCAAAGTGTGGCCAGCCACGGCGCGTTCTATGGTGTCGTCTGTAACGCGGGTATCACCCGGGACAACGCATTCCCAGCCATGAGTGAAGAGGACTGGGACAGCGTTATTCACACCAATCTAGACGGTTTTTATAACGTCGTTCAGCCTTTGGTTATGCCGATGGTTCAGGCACGTAAAGGCGGGCGTATTGTGACTTTGTCGTCCATTGCCGGGTTGGCGGGTAATCGTGGCCAGGTTAATTACAGCGCTACCAAGGCGGGACTGATTGGCGCCACCAAAGCCTTGGCATTGGAGTTGGCGAAGCGCAAAATCACTGTGAACTGTGTAGCCCCCGGCATTATCGAAACCGATATGATTGACGAGGTGTTTGCGGATGAGGCCAAGAAAATGATTCCCTTACGACGCTTCGGCCAGGTGGATGAGGTGGCCAGTTTGGTGGGGTATTTAATGAGTGATCAAGCCGCATACATCACTCGCCAGGTTATCTCGGTAAACGGTGGAATGCTCTGATGCGTCGGGTGGTTATTACCGGAGTGGGTGCTGTCAGTTCACTGGGTAACACCTGGGCTGAGGTTGAGGCGAGCTTGCGTGCCGGCAAAAATAAAGTGCGCGTGTTTGAGGCATGGAACGAGATTGAAGGCCTTAATACGCGTTTAGGGGCGCCGGCCGACTTTATCGCTCCCAACTACCCGCGCAAAAAATTGCGCAGTATGGGCCGGGTGTCGGTGATGTCGGTTTACGCCACCGAGCGCGCATTGGCTCAGGCAGGCCTAAGCGACGATGCGTGCCTAACCGACGGTTCAACCGGTGTGTCCTACGGCTCGTGCATTGGTACGCCGGGGGATGTGCCTGCGCTCAGTAAGGTGGTCACAGATAAAACCACCGTTGATCTCACGGCGTCTACTTACTTGCGTACCATGACCCACACCGCCACGGTGAATATCGGGATGTTTTTCGGTATGACTGGACGCATTATTCCCACCGCCTCCGCGTGTACATCGGGCAGCCAGGGTATCGGCTACGCGTATGAAGCCATCAAGTATGGTTTGCAGAATGTGATGGTGGCTGGTGGCGCTGAAGAATTTCACGTAACCCCCATCGCCGTGTTTGACACGCTATTTGCCACCAGTACCCGCAATGATTCGCCCGAGCTGACACCACGGCCGTTTGATAAAGAACGCGATGGTTTGGTGATTGGTGAAGGGGCGTGCTCTTTGATTCTGGAAGAGTACGAACACGCACGGGCACGCGGCGCCAATATTCTGGGTGAAGTCGTCGGCTATGGCACCAACTCAGATGGCGCACATGTGACTGAGCCCAAAGCTGAAACCATGGCGCGCGCCATGCAACTTGCGCTGGATGATGCGGGCCTGGACGCCGCCGCGATTGATTACGTCAATGCTCATGGCACCGCTACCGCCAAGGGCGATATCGCCGAAACCCGGGCGACGGAAAATACGGTTGGTAAGGACAAACCCTTTAGTTCGTTAAAAAGTTACATCGGCCACACCCTCGGTGCCTGCGGTGCATTGGAGGCGTGGATGACTTTGGAAATGATGCGCAGCGGATGGTTTGCTCCGACCATTAACCTGCAAAATCCCGATCCCGAATGCGGTGCCTTGGATTACTTGATGGGCAGCGGACGGGAGTTGGATGCCGAGTACGCCATGAGCAATAACTTTGCCTTTGGTGGCGTGAATACCTCACTGATTATCAAACGCTTATGAGGCGCGTGGTGGTGACTGGCCTGGGGGCCGTGACTGCCCTGGGTAATAGCTGGCCCGAGTTTCGACGCGCTTTAGAATCTGGCACCAGTGGTATTCGCCTGATGCCGGAATGGGCCGACTACACGGGTTTAAACACTCAGGTTGCCGGGCCGGTCGATCACTTTGTTATGCCGACGGATTACCCGCGTAAAAAAATCCGCAGTATGGGGCGGGTGTCGCAATTGGCCGCCGTTGCCAGCGCGTCCGCTCTGGAGCAGGCGGGTTTGACGCAAAGTTCGCTGCGCCACAGCGGTCGAATGGGGCTGGCGTATGGTTCGTCTACGGGCAGTACCGATGCCATTTGCGAGTTTGCAGCGCGCCTCAGCGGGCGGGATTTGTCCGGTGTCACGGCTACCAATTACGTGAAAATGATGAGTAACACCACGGCGGTAAATTTAAGCGTGTGTTTTGAAATACAGGGCCGCACTTACTCTACCTCTACCGCGTGTACGTCGGGCAGCCAGGCCATCGGCTACGCTTTTGAAGCCATCGCCAGTGGCAAGCAAGATATTATGCTGGCCGGTGGTGCCGAAGAACTCTGCCCATCTGAAGCGGCGGTGTTTGATACCTTTCGCGCGACTAGCCGTAAAAACCACTGCCCACAACAAACCCCCAGCCCCTTTGACGCCGAGCGAGATGGCTTGGTGATTGGGGAGGGGGCGGCGAGCTTGGTGCTGGAGGATTACGACCACGCCAAGGCGCGTGGCGCACTGATATTCGGTGAAATAATAGGGTTTGCCACGAACTCCGACGGTGGGCATGTGACCCAGCCAGATTCCAGCAGCATGCAAAAAGCGATGGCACTGGCGCTGGAAGATGCAAGGATTAATGCCGCCGATGTGGATTATATTAATATGCACGGCACCGCCACCGAGTGGGGCGATATCGCCGAAAGCGAAGCCTGTTTTAAGGTGTATGGTAATCCCATGCCGGTGAGCAGTTTAAAGGGGCATCTGGGCCATAGTCTGGGTGCTTGCGGTGCGATTGAAGCCTGGGCCTGCTTGCATATGTTACGCGATCAGGTGTTAGCCCCAACATTAAATTTGCATCAGCCTGACCCGCGCTGCGCGCCGTTACAGTACTTAAGCGGCTCTTTGCGCGAGCAAAAAATCCACACCATTGTCAGCAATAACTTTGCTTTTGGCGGGTTGAATACCTCACTCGTTTTTCGCGCCGTCTCTTAAAACATACTCAGCGCGCCAAGCGTCACTGCATGCGCCGTGCATTGTCAGTGTCATAAAGCAGCGCTATATTCTCTGACAGTCTGTAAGGCTGTCTATTTCTACGCATTCAATAAGAGGACGTGATATGCGTTGTTTCCTGAAAAGTTTTCTCCCTTTAATGATTGCCGCCTCGAGCAGCGGTGTGTGTTTTGCCGATGAGCTGGATGAATTGCGCGAAGAAGTTATGGTTACCCGCGCTCAGCTTGAATTACTGCAAGCGCGTTTGGGGTTGGGTGAGGCCATTGTCAGCAGTAACGACAGTTGGCGACAAAAGTTTGAGGTGTATGGCTTCGCCCAGCTGGATTACATTCAGGATTTTGAACGGGTACAACCTGAATGGGATTCCACCTTACGCCCCTCGCGTATTCCCACCACCGACGGTCAATACGGCAGTGACGGTCAAGCCATTTTAAGTGCCAGGCAAAGTCGGTTGGGGGTGAAAGCCGAGCTTCCCGCTGGTGATGACAGTATTTACACGGTTTTTGAAATTGATATGTTTGGTGTTGGCTCCGATGAAGGGCAGACGACACTTCGCCTGCGCCACGCCTATGGTCAGTGGCGCAGTTTGTTGGCCGGGCAAACCAACACCCTGTTTATGGATGGTGACCTGTTTCCCAATGTGATTGATTATTGGGGCCCATCGGGGATGGTGTATTTGCGCAACCCGCAAATTCGTTGGACGCCCGTAGAAGGTAACAACAGTTTTGCCATCGCCATTGAAAACCCAGGCAACGATGTGGACGATGGGCTTCTGGGAGCGGCGGGTTTTAATTTAAGCGGCAGTGAAACCCTGCCGGACCTGACCGCTCAGTATCGCGCTCAGGATGCATGGGGGCATGTGCAGGTGGCCGGTATTTTGCGCGACCTGAGTTACGAAGAGCAAAGCACCAGCGACCATGAGCCCAGCGGCAGTGACTTGGGTTACGGCCTCAATATTACCAGCGTTCTTAACCTGGGCGATGATCATCTGCGCGCAGGGGTTGTGTACGGCGAAGGTATCGCCAGCTATATGAACGATGGCGGTATGGATATGGCGCCCGATACGCTTAACCCTGAGGACTTAACTTCTGTGCCTTTATTGGGGGTGATGGCTTACTACGAACACGCCTGGAATGATCGCATGAGCAGCGCAGTGGGTTACAGTTTTACCGAGGTAGATAATCACGCTCAGCAATTAGGGAGTGCCTTCAATAAAGGTGAGTATGCGTCCGTTAACTTACTCTACAGTCCGTTTTCGCAAGTGCTGGTCGGCGCTGAATACCTTTGGGGGCAGCGCACGGATTTTGACGGTGACGCCGGCACTGATAACCGCGTGCAATTTTCCGTGAAGTACACCTTTAGCAGTAAAGATTTTTTCTAAGGAGCAGAACATGAGGCAAGTACTATTAAATTGTAAAGCATGGGTTTTTTGCTGCGCGGTTATGGTGGCAGGTTTTACCCAGGCAGCAGAAATGACCAAGGCAAATATTAAACAAGCGCTGGCCGATGCCTATAAAAAATATCGTCATTTGGATGAAGGTAAAAACGCCGATTATATTCCTGCGTTGGCGAAAGTGGATTCGGGTATTTACGGTATTGCACTGGTAACAGCCGATGGTAAGGTCTACACCGAAGGCGACGTAAAGTCTGAAGTGTCTATTCAGTCTATTTCGAAAGTGTTTACCATGGCACTGGTGATAGATCAGGACGGCACCGATGAGCTGCTGCACAACATGGGGGCGGATGCTACCGGGCAGGTGTTTAACTCCATTGTGGCGATTGAACAGTATCAGGGCTCGGAAATGAACCCTTTGGTAAATGCTGGCGCAATTGCCACTACCGGTTTAGTCGACGGCAAAGACTACGATGAGATCTGGGGTAAAATTGCCAGCGAATACAACGAGTTTGCCGGGCGCGAACTTACTGTGATGGAGGATGTGTACCAATCCGAAGCGGCCACCAATCAGCGCAATCAGGCTATTGCGTCTCTTATGCATGCCTACGGTCATATTGATGAAAATTTTCTGCGCGCTACGGACATCTACACCCGCCAGTGTTCGGTAGGTGTTAACGCCAAAGACCTGGGGTTAATGGCTGCAACCTTGGCGAATGCGGGCAAAAACCCTGTGACTCAAAAGCAGGTGACTTCTGCGGAAAATGTACCGGAAATTCTCGCGGTAATGGCGACGGCGGGCCTGTATGACGATGCGGGGAAATGGCTGTACAAAACCGGCTTGCCCGCAAAAAGCGGAGTGGGTGGCGGCATTATTGCGGTGTCGCCGGGCAAATTTGGTATTGCCGTGATTTCACCACCGCTGGATGCCGCTGGTAATAGTGTGCGTGCGCAAAAAGCCATTGCCGATATTTCCAGTGCTCTTGGCGGCAACCCCTACCAAGTATCCGCTCATTAATCTTCAATCTTCAGGTATGGGGCCGCTAAGCGGCCCATGTCTTGCCCTTGCAGGTAGTGTAAAATTGCGCCCTTAACAACGGGGGCACAATGATCGATCAATGGCTGTTTTACGCACTCGCCGTTCCGGTGGTGTTGTTAGTGGGGTTATCCAAAGGTGGTTTTGGTGGCGGGCTGGGATCGTTGGCGGTGCCGGTATTGTCCCTTGCGGTAGACCCACGTTTAGCCGCTGCGGTGTTGCTGCCCATTCTCTGCAGTATGGATTTAGTTAGCCTATGGAGCTTTCGCGGGCGCTGGGATAAGAAAAACCTCGCTATCATGTTTCCTTTTGCGATGCTCGGATTAGCACTCGGCGCGGCCATGTTTACCTATATGGATGCGAATATGATTCGCTTTATGGTGGGCTTGATGGCGCTGTACTTTGTGGGTCATTACGTCTGGGGTAAACATATCCTGCAGCGCGTTGCGGTGCAAAAAGCCAGCGTGACTCGCGGCGGTTTTTGGAGCACCATTGCCGGGTTTGTCAGCTACATCGCCCATGCGGGTGGTCCACCCATTTCAATTTACCTGTTGCCACAGCATTTACCCAAAACCCTATTTGTCGGCACGACGGTGCTGTTTTTCAGTGTGGTGAATTACATCAAACTGGTGCCATACGTGTGGACAGGCCAGCTGAATTTAAGCGCTTTTTATACCTCGCTGGTCCTCTTGCCCTTAGCGCCCATAGGTGTACGGCTGGGAGTGTGGTTACACCACCGAGTCTCTGATAAATGGTTTTACGGTGTTTGTTATGTATTGCTCGCGGTGGCGGGCGTAAAGTTAGTGTTTGAATCTTTATTCGCGTGGGTGTGATAGCGCTCTCTCGATAAGCGCAGTAATGACCAAATTCGTTACGGAAACTGAATGGATGGTTTGGCGATTTATGGTTTTGTGAGCGGGTTCGAATCAAACCCACCAAGGTGCGACAATTTGTCACTGGGCGCAGGGTTTGCTTTACCATAAATTCTCTACCCTCTTTGGGGGAGAGTTATGAAAATAAGTAACATTCTGTTGCCCGGGTTCGGGTTGGTTGTAACGTTAAGTGGGCCTGCAGCGGCCGAACATACACCTAAAATTGAAGAAATAAAGGTCTGGGGACACAGTGCCGAAGCCAGCAGCGCCGAGCGTGTGGGACCAATCAGTCGCCTGCTGCCGAGCGATTTTGCCAGCATTAATATGGCCACCACCGAAGATGTGGTGAAGTACGAGCCCAGCCTGGTCATTCGCCGCCGTTTTATTGGCGACTCTAACGGCACTCTGGGTATTCGCAGTGCCAATATGTTTCAAACTTCCCGCTCTATGGTATTTGCCGATGGCGTGCCTTTGCATTATTTACTGCAATCGCGCTGGAGCGGTGCGCCGCGCTGGACCATGGTATCGGCCAGTGAAATTGCACAGGTTGATGTTATTTACGGCCCTTATTCCGCCGAATACAGTGGCAACGCCATGGGCGGCGTGGTGGAAATTGAAACCGCCATTCCCCAGCGCCGTGAATTTCATATAGATGGCTCCTGGTTCAGCCAGGACTTTGCCGATTATGGCTTTGACGATTCGGTCAGTGGTTACAAAGGGTTTGTTTCCTATGGCGATAAAATCGGCAATACCAGCTTTTATGTATCCTATAACCATTTAGACAATGACTCCCAGCCCCAGTCTTTTTACTACGCAGCCAGTGCTCCGGCCGAAGGTGCAAGCGCTGCCAGTGGTGGAATTTGGGGGCCGGATTCCCAAGAGAACGAGCGCCTTTACTTCGGCGACTCGGGCGTCATTAACACCACTACCGATAACGTAAAGTTTAAACTGGGTTATGAGCTGGACCGCTTTTCCGCGCTGCTCAATGTGGCCTTTGAAGACCGACATTCGGATACCGACAGCCCTAACAGTTATATTGTCGATGCCGCCGGTCAGCCGGTTTATGGCGGGCGGGTGGCCATCGATGGTGAAGGTTTTTCCATTCCCGCCCATCGCTTAAACGTCAGCAGTGCCGACCGTGAAAGCTTGTCGGTAGGCTTACGCTTGCGTTGGGATGTATCAGAACAAACCAGTCTTGAGGCCAACCTGAGCCAGTTTGATATTCTCGAAGACATCAGCCGCGCTTCGGCTACTAACCCCGCTTTTGCAGATTACGACTTAAGCGGCCAGGTGAGCGATTATGACGATACCGGCTGGCAAACGGCGGGGCTCACCTTAACCAGCAATGACTTTCTGCTGGAGAATCTGGATTTAGTCACCGGGGTTCGCTACGAGGCCTACGAGTTAAACTACAGCGTTTATGCCTCGGATAATTATTTAGCCTCCAGCAAAGATCGTTACACCAGCCGCAGTGGCGGTGAAACCAATATCGCGGCGGCTTTTGCTCAGTTTAACTGGCAGCTGACCGATGAACTGGATATCGCCTTTGGCGGCCGCTTTGAAAGCTGGCAGAGCGAAGCCGGTTATTTTTCTGACGATAACCCGGGCACGCCCGAGTTTGATCTTACCGCTGTGCCCGGTAACAGCATCGATAAGTTCTCGCCTAAATTCTCGGCGGGGTGGCAGTTGAGCGATCAGTGGCAATTGCGCTACTCGGTGGCCGAAGCGTATCGCTTTGCCATCGTCGAAGAATTGTTCAGTCAGTATCGTGCCTACAATTCCATCAGCCTGGCAAACCCAGAGTTAGGACCGGAAGAAGGTTTCCATCAGAACTTGATGTTGCAGCGCGATTTAAGCAACGGCTATGTACGGCTTAATGTGTATCAGGATGATATTGAGCAGGCCATTGAATCGCAGTCGACCATCTTGCCCGGAGGCTCATCCATCAGCACGTTTATTCCGATCGATGAAGTGCGCATTCGCGGTGTCGAGTTTATCGCCAACATTAATCAGCTGCTGGTGGATGACTTGGATGTACGCTTAAACATCGCGTACACGGATTCCGAGATTCTGGCGAATGAAGCGGATCCTACCATTATTGGCAATAAGGTTCCCCGTATGCCGCAGTGGCGCGGGAATGTACTGGCCACTTATCAGCTGTCAGATCATTGGAATGTCGGCGGCAGCGTGCAATACGCAAGTAACAGCTATGGTCGGTTGGATAACGCAGATACCGCGCGCAATGTCTACGGCGCTCAAGATTCTTACACGCGATTAGGGGTTAAAACGAATTATCAATTTAGCAAAGCTTTTAGTGCGGGGTTAGGTGTAGACAATATCACCAATGAGATTGCCTATGTGGCGCACCCGTGGCCTGGGCGCACCTTCTACATAAACTTTTCCTACGATCTATAAACGATGAACCAAATCGCATCTACCGTGAAAGCCCCCACCCAAGGGCGAGGGGCAAGCATCAGTTTAAGCCAGCGCCTTTATCGTACTCTGTGGCGCTGGCATTTTTATGCCGGTCTTTTCTGTATACCCTTTGTCATTACTTTGTCGGTGTCGGGAGCGCTGTATTTATTCAAGCCACAATTTGAAGCCTTTACCGATAGGCATTGGCACAACCTGACGGTGCAAGGGCAAAGGATTGCGGTTAACGAGGTGATAGCCACCGCGCAAGCGAGTTTGCCTGGGGCGCAGTTTCTATCCTACGAGCTGCCCTCAAGTCCTCGTGATGCGGCGCTGGTAAACCTGCGCTTTGAAGGGCAAAAGTATCAGGTATATGTTCATCCCTATACCGGTGAAGTACTGTCGCAGGTCGCGTTTGACCAGCGCTTTATGCGACAGGTGCGCGAGTTTCACGGCGAGCTGATGGCTGGTCGCTTCGGTTCTATTTTGGTCGAACTTGCCGCTTGCTGGGCTGTGGTTTTGATTTTAACCGGCCTGTACTTGTGGTGGCCTCGCAACGCCAAGGGCCTGGCCGGAGTACTTTACCCGCGTTTACGCCAAAGCAAACGTATATTCTGGCGGGATTTACATGCCGTGGTGGGCATTTGGTTGTCGGCGTTTGCACTGTTTTTAATTGTCAGCGGTTTACCTTGGGCGATGGTGTGGGGCGGCGCTTTTAAAGAGGTTCGCAGCTGGAATAAGCCTGTAGTACAGCAGGACTGGAATCAATCTCGCGCCGATGAGAAAAAGTCCTGGGGGCCGATGGCGGTTGATACCGTGGATATTTCTGAACAAGCCTTGGCGAGTATCCAAGCGCTGGGTTTTGCGCCGCCGGTAGAAGTGTCGGTGTCGAATGCGCAGTTAAACACCTTAAAAGTCAGCTCGCAAAATCAAAACCGGCCACTGCGCGCCGAGGCCTGGGTGGATGGCCGCACCGGTGAATTGCTGCGGCAAAAACCTTTTGCCGACAGGCCGTTGGTAGATCGAGTCATTGGTGTTGGTATCTCCGCTCATGAGGGACATTTGTTTGGCTGGTTTAATCAGCTATTGGGTGTACTAGTGACCTTGGGGTTGGTGTTTTTATCGGTGACCGGCACCATTTTGTGGTGGCGTAAAAAGCCCGCAGGGCGACTGGGTGCGCCTGCTTCTTTACCGCAACACGCGGTGGCCAAGGTGGTCGCCCTCGTCATATTGGCGCTGGGCATTCTGCTGCCGATAGTGGGGCTGTCGCTGTTGATGTTGTGGTTGGTTGAAAAATTAATTTTGCGCCAAATTGCATTTTTACGTGCCTGGCTTGGGCTGGCGTAAGATTTTCAATTCGTTTAATTTGTATTAACTCTGGTCGCTTTTATTAAATCTACGAAAGTCCTTGTCTATAAAGGCTTGCAGCGATTTCGTTGTAAGCCTGACGCTGTCTGACGTCCTTTATTTTCCTTTGTTGGCATCTGTGTTGCTCTTACCCACTGTGTGAGTTGATTTTAACTCTGTCTGGAGCGTTTTTTACAAACCAGAGTTCACAGGTGTACGAATTACAAAGGAGAAACCTATGAAGCGCTTAACGCTACTCGTCCCTGCATTGCTTGCAATGCTGATGCTCGGCTGCGCGACTCAAGACCCTGTATCAGAGTCCGTGGTTGCGCAAACTGAAGCTCGTATTGAACAAGCTCGCAGCCTCAATGCGGATCGTCATTCCCCCGTCGCCTTTCGCGATGCTCAAACTCACTTAGAGACAGCGAAAAAGGCTATCGCCAACAAAGAATTTGATCAGGCTCGCGCCTTATTAGAGCGCTCTATGGCAGACGCGGATCTGGCCGTTGCGACCAGCCAGGCCAAAAAGTCTCAACAAGCCGCGAATGAGCTGGAAGAAAACCTAAGGGCACTGGAAGCGGAAATTCGCTAAAGCCTGATGAATGTAAAAACAGTTTGGAGGAAGGACAATGTTTAAACAAACGATAGCTACAAGCAGTCTGGCTGCCGCGTTACTGGTGGGTGGTTGCGCCACAACCCCCGAGCCGGATGACCGCGTTGAGCGACTACGCGATCAGTATGAAATGGTTGCCGCTACGGAACAGGCCAACGAGTATGCGCCTTTAAAATTAGACGACGCGAAAAAATCGCTGGCAAAACTTGAAAGTCTTATTGCTAACGATGCGGAGCCGGCTGAGGTTGAGCAACAAATTTATATTGTCGAGCGCCGCTTACAAATTGCGACGCAAACATCACGTATGAAGCAGGCCGATGAAATGGTTGATCAAGCCAGTGATCGCCGAAACAGCATGCTTTTAACTGCCAGAACCCAGCGCGCTGAAGAGGCCGAAGCTCGAGCGCGTTTGGCTCAGGAGGAGGCGCTGGCAGCGCAAGCGCGAGCGGACCAAATGAGTGAGCGGGCCAAGAAACTCGAGCTAGAATTAGAGAATATTTCTACCGAAAAAACCGATAGAGGTCTTGTTCTAACTCTGGGTAATATTTTGTTCGAAGTAGACAAGGCGACCATCAAGGCCGGATCGCAACGTACCTTGGAGCGCGTGGCCGATTTTCTGCGTGAATACCCGGATCGCGATGTGATGATCGAAGGCTTTACCGATAGCACCGGCAGTGAGAGTTATAATCAGGACTTGTCTGAGCGCCGCGCGCGTTCGGTACAGGACACTTTGGTCAGCAATGGCGTGAGTGCCGCGCGGATTAAAACCCGTGGTTACGGTGAGGCTCATCCGGTTGCCAGTAACGATAACCCTTCTGGGCGTCTGCAAAACCGCCGCGTGGAGATTATTATCGCCAACTCTGGTGAAACTGTTTCTGAACGACAGTAACGCGACACAGCCCCGCCGGTAGGCGGGGCTTTGACATGGCATGGTCACAATTTGCGGTCTATTATCAATCCTGTCGCCCGCTCTGGGCATTTTCTAAAGGACAGAGAAATGGCTTACGTGACTATCGATGGCGTGCAGTATGAAAAAGAACTGTTGGAGCTTGCCAAGCACCACACCACTGGTCGTGGTGAAGGTAATCTGGCGAAAGATGAAGTAGAAGACTTGTTTAAATCGGCCAACGACGGCCCAGGTATTACCGATACCGAACTTCGTACCCTCCGTTATATTCGCGAAACCTTTCCCTTCACTGACGCAGCTGCCGACTTGTTCGACGCTGAATTTGCCAAACTGTAGGAGACCCCATGAGTTTACTGAAAATGGCAAGTGAGTTGTTTATCAAGCAACTAGGTGGGCAGGGTGGGGGGCTGGATTTAAGCTCGGTAATGACCGGCCTGCAGCAGCTGTTACCCACCGAAGGTGGCGATTTGGATATACCGGCATTGGTACAGAAGTTTACCGGCAGTGGTGGTGGCTTAGCGGCGATGGCTTCCTCTTGGTTGGGTGACGGAGCCAATCAGAGTTTTTCGGCCGCCGATGTCATGGGGCTTTTAGGGCAGGACAAGGTCTCTCAGTTTGCCGATCAGGTCGGGGTGGACTCTCAAACCGCTGCCAGCGGTTTGTCGGATATGATTCCGCAGCTCATTGACAAAGCCAGCTCGGGCGGCGATTTACTCTCGAATATGGCGGGGCCGGGAGCGGCCTCGTTACTGGGTAAGTTGTTCTAAACGTCAATAACGTCAATATCGAAACAGAGGGCCGAGGGATTCGTCTCGGTCCAGTAACGCTCCACGTTTTAACTATTCACGGTTCTCTGGCAATTAAAAAACATGGCCGCTTTATTAAATGTAAATAAAAACAATAACTTTACCGTGAAGTTATTGTTTTCTAACAGGTTCTGAATCCACTTGAACGGCAGTATTATCAGTTGCCCGGTTTACAGTGACCCCAGCATGGCATCCTGTATTGCCTTGTAGCTTCTCAGTAGCCCTGATAATACCAAGTAGCGATGGTAGGTATTAATCACCGCGCACGTATTTTTGTCCCCAGCGGGTTAATACCAGCGTAACGACTCCTGCGATCAGCCATGCTGGCGACAACAATATCGCTAGGGCTATGCCATCAACCAACCCCATGCAGGCAATCATCCAGGGAATGACCGGAAAACCGTAACCACCGGCCCTGCTGTTTTCAAGCCGTGCCACGACGGTAACCAGCAGCGTGTACACGCATTGAATAAGCCCCATTACAGTCACGGCGGTAGTGACTGTGCCCGCCAAGGCAAACCCCGCCACGGCATAAACACCCAGCCGGGTGAGCGCCATAAGAACCACGGTGGCCCAGTGTTTTTTATGCAGGTAATCGTAGGCGACTATGAGGGCTGCCAAAACACAGGCGGCGATAACACCGCGGGCACTGGGGGTAAGCAACAGTAATGCGAAACCAACACAAAACAGTCCTAACGACAAGCTCAATACCGTCGGCGCGCTGATTTTCCCGGCGGGTATGGGGCGAAAAGGTTGCCGTTCAGCGTCCCAGTGACGGTCGCAGTAATCGTTCAGACACATACCGGCCGCGTAAAAAAAACTCATGGCTAGCGCAACGAGAATGGCGGTACCCACCGGCAGTGCTAAACCGAAACTGGCCGCCGTCAATGCCGACGCGCACAGCACATTCATCCAAACGGTGGGGAGGTTACTCACGCGGCCCAGGGCCAGTGCGGTTTTAAGCATCGGGAATCTCTTGTTGAAAATCATCGGTGTCGGATGATAATTGGCTGGCACCATTCGCCGATTCGGCAAAGATATGCTGCAGAATAATATCGCAGACATCGGTGGCGTGAACCTGGTGGCCTGGCAATAAGTCCGGGTTGCTACTCATCAAGACGGGGGTGGTGTAATCGCTGCCGTCCCACACGCCGTGGCTGCCTTTAATTTGCGACGCGTCGGTGGAAATAACATCCAGCACATAGCGAAACCCGAGCTTCTTTTGCAGTAGCTTGCGAATAATGCGCAGCTTGGGCAGCTTGAGTTTCGGGTTTAAAAACATCTCGCAGGGATCAAACCCGGGCTTTTTATGAATTTCTACCTGGTTGGCGTAATCCGGTGCGCGAGTATCGTCGTTCCAGTAGTAATAGGTAAACCAGCTGTCGGGCTCCGCCAACAGCACCAGTTCACCGGCGCGCTCGTGATCTAACCCGTACTCGGCGCGTTCGGCACCGGCCAGTACCTTTGCCACCCCTGGGGTATTGGCAAACAGGTGTTTAATTTCTGCCAGGTCTTGTTCGGCTTGCACATAAATATGCGCGATCTGATGATCGCTCATGGCAAAGGCGCGGCAGGTGTGAAAGTCTATATACTCGCGGCCTAAATCTACCTTGAGCGATAATTTACCCGCCTCGCGTAAAATGCGGTTGGGATGGATGGGACGGTTGACCGGGCCTATCCCGTACTCGGATAACACGATTACCTGGCAGTCGCGCGCGGTGAAAAAATCCATCAACTCACCGACGAGTGCATCAATTTCCTGTAAGTCTTTTGCTATGTCGCCATCGGGGCCAAACTTTTGCAGGCAGTAATCCAAGTGGGGCAAGTACACCAGCTGCAAGGTGGGCGAGTGCTCGCTTTCCATGTGCATGGCGGCGTCGGCAATCCAGCGGCTGGATTTGACGCTGGTGGCTGGTCCCCAAAAGTGAAACAGGGGAAAGGTGCCAAACTTTTCGGTCAAGGTGTCGCGCAACTCCAGCGGATAAGTGTAGCAGTCCGGCAGTTTGCGGCCGTCGGCCAGATACAGTGGCCGAGGCGTCAAGGTGTAGTCGGCATCGGTGGCCATGGCGTACCACCAAAACGTATTGGAGCAGGTAAAGCTGGCGTCGCGCGCGCGGGCAATGTCCCAGATTTTGGGTGCCTGAATTAACTTGTTGCTCTGGCGCCACAGCCAGACTTCGTTTTGGTCGCGAAAGTACCAGCCATTGGCAACAATACCGTGTTCGCTGGGTTGTTTGCCGGTTAAGTAAGTGGCTTGCGCGGCGCAGGTGACCGCCGGGGTAACGGGTTTGATGGTGGTGCTGCGACCGGCGAGGCGATTGATGTTGGGTGTGTGCTCACCCAGTAACGCGCGGGTCAGGCCGACCACATTGAGGACGACGGTTCTTTGCATGACAACCTCGTAGTTTAATTCGTGTGAGTAGGGCCCAACAGCTGATGCACCCATTGCAGTTCGCGGGTGATATTTTCGCCTACGCTGCCGTGGCGCAGGTTTTCTGGAATGGCGGTAAAGCTGTAGGTTTCTACTTCCAGTGGTACCGAGTTATCCAATAAGGGTAGCAGCTCGCGTAAAAAAGTCTGGGTGGTGCCCACGCGGCCGAGATGCTCTAAAAAGATGGGGACATGAAAGTGCACCCGGCACTCGCTGTAGTGTTCGCCCTGCGCGCGTGCATGGGCAAATTCGGGTAAATCGTTAAAGCGGTGCAGTTTGCCGGTATTGCGGTGGCGGGCGACGGCCTGGTGTAAGTACACAGGTTCATCAAAGCTGAGCAATGTGTCAATTTCATCGCCAGAGGCTTTCAAGGCGCTGGACACCTGTACTTTGCCCAGCGGTATATTGGCGCGTGACAGCTGCTGCAAACACTCGGCGGCGTTTTCATACTCCACGGCCTGGTGGCAGGCGTCAAAGCACAAGCCTACATAAGGGCGCAGGGCGTCGGCTAAGTCTAAGCGGGTGAAAAAATCGATGGCCTCGGCGGTGGTTTCCAGCACACAGCCCGGCTCTGGCTCCAGTGCTAATACCAGCTGCGTGCCGGTTTGCTGTGACAAGCTGCGGTAGTGCTCGGCCACTTCACGCACATGGGCGAGTGCCTGGGGCCAGTCCGCTTCGTTAAAACCGGGTTTAAAGGCAATGGGCACGGTGGAAATGGAAATACGCTGCGCCCCTGGTTGCAGGGCAATGGCCAAATCCCCCAGCCGTTTGCTGTACTCAACCCGTTCGCGTTCGCGCCAGTCGGGCAGGTAGACGTTTTCTTTCACTCGCGTTTGATGAAAGGTGCCGTAGGGGAAACCATTAATGGTTAACAGGTAGGTATTGTGTTGCTGACACCAGGCGCGAAATTCGGCAATGGCATTGGCGTCTGCTTCAAGGGCGGCCTGATGGGCAATACGCAGCCCCAGAGGGAAAGGCGCATTTTGGTTAAGCCTTTGTTTGACCTCAAGCGCGTGACCGTTGAGGTTATGCATAACATCCGCCCAGGACTCGCCCGGGTGGATGTTGCTGCAATAGGTGACTGCAGGCGCCGTGGTTACTTCGGCCATACGCCCCCCAGCAACTGCTGGCGGCACTCTTCCATGGCGTGATGATCAATCTCGTTGACTTCAACGGCGGCGCCTTCACGGGTTAGCAGGGTAATGCACAGCTTGCCGCCCAGGTGCTCGCGAAAATCCTCCAGCGCCTTGTGAATATCCAGAGATTCCAGCGCGCGATGGTTAAGGGTAAAACCCACACCTTCTAAGGTATCGCGAATACGCTCAACGCTGGCAAGGCTGATCATGCCTTTGAGATACGAGTACAGAGAGTCCAGCGCGATACCAATGGCTACGGCTTCGCCGTGGCGCAGCTCACTGGCGGACAGCTCTTCTAAGCGGTGGGCGCACCAGTGACCAAAATCCAGCGGTCGGGCGCTGCCCTGTTCAAACGGATCGCCACTGGTGCGAATATGGTTTAAGTGCAGCTCGGCGCAGCGGGTAATCATGCGCTCGGTGGCGGCTTGCTCAAAGTCGGCCAGGGCTTGGCGGTTTTGGTACAGCCAATCAAAGAATTCACCATCGCGAATCAGGGCAACTTTAATGGCTTCGGCGATACCGCTGACTTTATCGCGGGCGGGTAAGGTGGCGAGAAAATCAAAGTCGTTGATGACCGCAAAAGGCGCGGCAAAGGTGCCCAGGTAATTTTTCCGGCCGCGATAATTAATCGCGTTTTTTACCCCAATACCGGCATCGTTTTGCGCCAGTACCGTGGTAGGCATACGAATAAGGCGAATGCCGCGGTGCGCGGTGGCGGCCGCATAACCGATGGCATCTACCACCGCGCCGCCGCCAATCACCAGGGCGAAACTGTGGCGATCAATATTCTGGGTTTGGGTGCGCTGGTAAAACTCGTCGACCTCAACGGGCTCGGATTTACTGATTTCACCGCCGCGTACCATCAAAGGCGGGTCAATCAGCTCCATCACATCGCCGTGCACATCGGCGTAAAGCTGCAGACGGTCCACCAGATCAGGGTGTGCCTCCACCACGTTTTGATCAATAACCGGCAAAACCCGGTGGGGGCCTTCGCCTGCGCGGCTTAAAATGTCTGTCAGCACCGCGCTTTCAGGGGCCAGTGTGTCCCGGTCAAAGCAGACCGGGAAGGAGTAAGTCATGGTAAAGCTTTGGTCTATTTGGTACACGTACAGCGGCCTTTAGTTTTTAACCGGTTCGTCGATGCGTGGTTGTTGGCCGCGCAGAACTGAGTTCTCACTGAATCGTTGTGACTGGTCAATCACGGGAGCCTTTAACAGCTCTTCCACGTCGATCTGGCCAGACTGAGCGTAAGCGTCCAGGGCGTTTTGCCAGCAGGTCAACTCAATGGCGGCTTGATCGATACCGCGCTCTTGCATCAGGTGAGCCGTTTTGGGGACTGACAGCGGATCGCTTACGCCCCAGTCGGCCGAGCTGTCTACAATAATGCGCTCAGGGCCGTACTGACGGACGATTTCCGTCATTCGTTCAGAACCCATTTTGGTGTTGGGGTAAATGGTAAAGGCCGCCCAGGCGCCGGCATCCAACACGCTTTGAACGGTTTCTTCATTGTTGTGATCTATCACCAGCTTTTCCATGGGCACGCCCACTTCTCGGGCCACGTCAATCGAACGCAATACCCCATTTTTTTTGTCGCGGTGTGGGGTATGCACCATCACGACCATGTCGTGGTCCACGGCAAATTGCAATTGATGCTGGTATACCCATTCCTCGGCGGGAGTCATTTCGTCATAGCCGATTTCACCAATGGCTACTACACCTTCTTTAAGAGCGAACTGGGGCAGCAGCTCCAGCGCTTCGCGGGCCAGGCCCTCGTTGTTGGCTTCTTTGGAATTAACGCCAATGGTGCAGTAGTGGGCAATACCAAACTGCGAAGCGCGAAAACGCTCCCAGCCCACCAAGCTGGCGAAATAATCGATAAAGCTGCCTACGTTGGTACGCGGCTGGCCCATCCAGAAGGCCGGTTCAATGACGGCGCGGATACCCGCCGCGGCCATGTTTTGGTAGTCGTCGGTGGTGCGACTGGACATATGAATATGGGGGTCAAAAAATCTCATGGCTAATTCTCGCTCTAGTCTGTCACCAAACGGGCAAAATGGATTTGTTGGGTTTGGCCACCTAGCGTGTGATCAATGACGTGGGCAACCCCGGCGTCTGATTCACTGGTGGCTAATGTGTGTACCTGGCTGTGCAGTCCGGACCTTACCAGCCCAAAGACAATGGCTTTGCGGTCCTGCGCCGTTGCGCTGTGCCAGTGGCGTTCGACCAGTGCTGTCAGGCGGTTTTTGTCGTGCTCGGTAAAGCACAGCCACAGGCCTATGGGTAAACTGCGTCCGGCGCTTTCACGCTCTTCGGCATAGTCCAGTGCCATGCGGTTTAGTTCGGCCGAGCGCCGCTCGTCAAGCCCGACGATACGCCAAACTGGTAACTCTAGAAAGAGGGTTTTCATAACCAGCTGATGCCAGGCCGTATCGTCAAAGTGTTTTGCCGGGTAGGGTGAATCCAGCGCTATGGCGTGAAAGACACTCAGCATATTGGTGCGGCAGCCGTCACCGGCACGCCACGCAAAACGCTCGCCCGCGGGTAAAAAAGGCAGGGCGCGATACAGGGCGCAGGTTTCGCCTTCATCGGCATAGACGAATTGGGCTTCATAGTCCTCCGCAAACTGAGCCGAGGTTAAATCATTGCGCCCGCAGATCAGAGCAACCCTGAGAAGCTCAAGCAGGTTCCATTCATCCAGAGTGAGACCGGGTATGGCCGTGCTTATTCTTTCGCGCTCAATATGGCTCACGTCTAACGGACGTCGTTTGCAGTAACGACTGGCCAGCGCAATCAGCGCGGCAAAGCGGCTTTTATTGCAACCAGCCGCCAACTCGGTACGGGCGTTGTGCCAAAATTTTTGCGCTTTGTCGTCCAGGCGGGGCAATAGCAGCTCTTCAAGCAGTGTGTTTGGTGGTTCTGTCATAGCGTGAAATTCTTATAGGTTGTACGTCGATTATACGTAATGGCTCTTCAGCACGCGAGGCACTCAACCCCGCTGCAGGGTTTGAATGGGTTAAGAATTGTTGCCGTCGGGTGTTATGGGGCAATCAGCGTTAGGGGCGCCTGTGATAAGCTAAGCGACTTTAGACGGCAGGAGAATAGGTAAACGATGGGTAAACTCGTTGGCGGTATTATCGGTTTTGTAATCGGGTTTATTCCCGGCGCGATCCTTGGGGTGATACTGGGGCATTTGTTCGATAAGGGGTATGCGGCCAATATGCGCCAGCCCTCTCAGGCTGACCGCGACGCCATTGGCAAAAGCTTTTTTGAAACCACGTTTACGCTACTGGGGTATCTGGCCAAGGCAGACGGCCGCGTCAGCGAAGCGGAAGTGGCGCAAACTGAACAGTTGATGACGCAAATGGGGCTTACGGCCGAGCAGCGCCGCGAGGCCATCGCTTTGTTTAAGGCGGGCTCAGCGAAAGAGTTTGACCCCAAGCCCACTATGGCGGCGTTTCGTGCTCAGTGTGGGCGGCGTCATAACCTGGTACAGATGCTGTTGTCGTATCTGGTTAACCTGGCCCTGGCCGATGGCAGCTTTGATGCATCCGAAGAGCGTGTATTACGCGAAATTGCAGCGGGCCTGGGGATTAATGGGTTTGCTTTTGAGCAAATCCTGAAAATGATCAAGGCGCAGAACTCTTTCGCTGGTGGTGGTTATCGTCAGGGGGCCGGAGGCGGTTCGCAGTCCAGCCCTAATGCGCTGGCCGAGGCTTACGACGCTTTGGGGGTGGAATCTTCGGCGACCGATGCAGAAGTAAAGCGGGCTTATCGCAAGTTAATGAGTCAGTACCACCCGGATAAACTGGCGGGCCAGGGGTTGCCTGAGGATGCCGTTAAGGCGGCGACGGAGCGCTCTAAGGAAATTCAGGTAGCCTACGATCTGATTAAAAAATCACGCGCTTAACTTAAGATCAAAAGAGGGCCGTAATAGCCCTCGTCATCTTTTTCCGCTTAGTTGCCAATATGTTCGATCAAGTCGACCAAATCATCGGCGTGTTCTTCTTCCTGCGCCAGTAGATCCTCCAGAATCCGACGCGTTGTCGGGTCCTGGTCACCCACATACGCGATCATTTCACGATAGCTGCTGATCGCAATACGCTCGGCAATTAAATCTTCTTTCAGCATATCTAACGTATCGCCGCCACTGTGGTAATCGCTGTGGGCATGCGTGCTTAAAAGGTCAGGGTTCATTTCCGGCTTGCCCCCGAGTTGGGCAATACGTTCTGCGAGGCGGTCGGCATGCTCTTGCTCCTCTTGGGCGTGCTCCCAAAATTCCTCAGCTGCTGCTTTTGTGCCCCGACCATTAGCCGTGTAGTAATGTGTTTTGTATCGCAATACGCATATAAGTTCGGTTGCTAACGCTTCGTTCAGTAATTTTAAAATGGTGTCCCGGTTTTCCGTATAGTCTTCCGTTACGGCGCCATCCATCATGTGCTTGCGCGCCTGCTCTCGTCGGGAATCCAGATCTTGAATAAATGCAGATTCTGTCATGAACTTCTCCAGCTTGCTTGCCGGGGTGCCCCCGGCAAGGTTGGGTATATTTATCTTGAGTGCGGATGTCTGTATTTACGAGGCAACTTTTAGGTTGTTAACCACCTTGGCAACACCATCGCGTTTGCTGACAATGGCTTCGGCCAGCTTTCGTTGTGCTTCGGTTTCGACCTCACCTGACAGGGTTACCTCATCTTTATAGGTATCCACGTCGATAGACATACCATTAATGTTTGAAGACGCTAACAGTTCGGTTTTGATGGCTGCGGTAGTGGAAATGTCTTCCATGTATTGTGAAAAGTTGCGGCCAGATTCTTCGCCCTTACTTTTGTCGAGATCTGCCTTTACCGAAAGTTTATTTTCTACGGCATCAATGCCCTCAATGCCCATGGCAACATTTTCGGCCAGCTCTTTATCAATATCGCTGGACACTTCGCCCGCTAAAGTCGCCTTGGCATCATCCACACTAATGTCGATTTCAAACGGGTTTAAATGTTCGTTCAACACTAAAGCTGTTTCCAACTTACTTTCAATCCAGCCGTCACGAAACGCGTCCTGGGTGTTCTCCCAGTTTTGTTCGCTGTCCTGTTTAAAGTCGGCCCAGTATTCTTCGGCGCTGCGTTTATCATCGTAGGCGCCTTCCGAGTTCGCCCCAACGGCTGTAGAAATTGAAAAAGCCGTGACTAAGGCGACAGAGGTTACTGGTGCAATAACAGTTTGTAAGGCGTTGCGTTGCATTGTGTTTCTCCAAGCTCGTTAAGATGAATATAACGTTGCGATAAGTGGTGATGGCGTTAATGCGTAAACTGTGCCAGGTTTTTCCAGAGCAGAAATCCCGGTGTAGGCAGGGCCGTTTAGGCAGACGCTAATGTCAGTTGGTGTGAAAAAAATACAGAATTTTGTAATTAGGGGGGGGAAGGCTTGATCGTGCTGGCGGTACTTCTGGTATGAATCTGGCATTTGCCGTTGGTTATTCATTTCATCACCGGAAGGCGGAACTTTGAATGAACACAAAAACGGATGTAGACAATCGAAGCGAGATTAAAACGGATAGGCGGATGGCTGGTTTGAATATTCTGGCATTGATTGCAGTAGCTTATACCTTGTACTTTGCGGAAACATTAATGGTGCCGATTTGTGTGGCGGGTTTTATTGCGCTGTTCTCTAGCCCTATTGTCCGGCTGCTGTTGGTTTTAAAAATTCCCAGACCATTGGGGGCTATATTAGTTATTGGTGGATTGCTGTGTGCAGTGGTTTACGTGCTGGGACTGTTGGTGGATCCGGCTACGCGATGGCTTGAAGTCATTCCCGCCGTGATGGAGCGCTTATCCACGGAAGTAGGGGATGTGGCACAGCCATTGGAATCTTTGCGAAACGGTGTGGGCAGCAGTGGAGGCGGTGGAGAGTCTATCGAACAGGCAGTAGATTCTACGTTGCAAAATGTTATTTCTGTTCTTGCAGAGACGACGGTTCTGTTTGCGATACAGGTAGGTGCGATTATTGTTATCACCTATTTCTTTCTTGTTTTTGGTGATGAGCTAATGCGCAATATAGTGCGGGCGCAAGAATCATTTTCCCACAAGAAAACTACGGTGGTAATGTTTCAGACCATTCAAAACGATGTCTCCCGTTATGTGTTGGTTATCTCATTAATTAATGTTGGCCTGGGGGCGGCTACCGCAGGGGCGATGGCGTGTTTAGGCGTTGATGACCCTCTGCTGTGGGGCGCTCTGGCGACTATCTTGAATTTTGCTCCTTATGTCGGCCCTATGTTGCTCGTGATTATTCTTACCGGGGTAGGCTTTATTGAGTTTTATCAAATCTTTCATGTTTTGTCTGTGCCGGGGGTTTTCTTGGTGCTGAACTTTATCGAATGTCAATTTGTAACGCCTACTTTACTGGGGCAGAGGTTTAACATTAACCCTTTGCTGGTCGTGCTGTGGATGTTCGCCTGGGGCTGGTTGTGGGGGGCTGTGGGTATGCTTATCGCCATCCCCTTGCTGGTGTGTTTTCGTATTTTAGCCACTCACCTGGATTTGGTGGGCGGTTGGGTGAAGGTTCTTAATGGCGGATTCTCTTCGTCCATTTTTAATTCGAGCTCGGAAAGCTAATGGTAGTTTGTGTAAAAAAGGATTTCGCTTTGCACGCTTTGCAAATAATTTGCTCGGTATTCACGTTAAAGCCCCGGTTTTCGGGTTAAATATTTGGCACGGGATTTGACTGTTTAACAGTGAAGTCATTTAAAAGGAGAATGATGATGTTAGGTTATGCTATTTTGTTTTTTATTATCGCTTTGATTGCTGCCGTACTTGGTTTTGGCGGTATTGCAGGGGCGGCTTCCGGTATTGCTCAAATCTTGTTTGTGGTGTTTATCGTGCTGTTTGTTCTATCACTTATTTTCGGTCGTCGACGTCGATAAGTGTCTGTTTTTTGGTTGATGATATTTTCTTTAATTTAAAGGCTTAATTTTAACAGGAGTTAAATATGGCTACGCAAGCAAAGAAATCTACTGGAAATTCTGGTGAACAAGCTTCTATGAGTGAAGCCTTCGATAAAGTAAAGGATGCTTCCGCAAGTGTTCGTGACGCAGTAGGCGCAGTGGGCGCGGCAGGGGCAGCCTCGGCTCGGGTAAAAGTTGAGGAAGGACGCGAGCGTGCTGTGGAGTACGGATCTCAGGCGGAGAGTTATTTGCGCGAACGCCCTTTGTTGACGGTTGGTGTCGCCTTTGCAGCCGGTTGGGTTGTCTCACGTCTTTTGTCTGGCTCTAATAAGAGTTAAACGTTGTGGACTCCAACGACCCAACCAGCACCCCCCGCGACAAGCAAGAGTCCAGCGGGGGCTCTGCTCATTCTGCGTTGACTGAAGAGCTTGAGCGCATACTGGCTCTAGGTGAGCAGACCATGGATGTGGTCAAGGGTAGTGCTGAACTGTTTAAGTTGGAGTTTACGCTTGCAGTTCGTAGTATCCCTAAGGCTATAGCTACTTGGTTGCTAATTTTGCCTGCTGCCTTGCTCGTCTGGTTGAGCTTCTCTGCGCTGTGCGCGTGGGCTGCCTTTGAGTGGTCAGGGCATGCTTTAGCCGGGTTTTTTACCTTATTTCTATTGCAGCTTATATCTTTAGGTGTGCTGCGGTGGGCATTGAAAAAATACCAGCGAAATATGACCTTTCCTTACACAACCGAGACGTTACACAATTTCCGTCAGGAGCTTTCCAATGCGACTGCAAAAGAAGATTCAACAGCGTCATCTTGAGCTGCTTACGCAGGGTCGGCGGTTAAAGCAGTTACTGGCAGACGACCCTCATACGGATCCGCAGGGGCTTTGGCGGGGTCTGGTTTTCGGTGCATTCTTTGCCGGCGTGGTATGGCAAAAACTGGCACCAAATTCAAAGTTATCGAAAGTGGCTCGTCGGGCCGCCTTAAGTGGATTTATCCAGTCTTTTTAACGACCCTTTTGACTCCGTTCACTTGTTTCCCGATTGGCCTCGGCTGCCAAGGCCGTTCTATTAGCGCCTGCTAAAGTACGAAGCCAGGCGTTGAAAAAAGGGTGTTTTCTGTGTTTTTGTGGTTGCGACCATAGTGCTCCATCTCTGTTTGTCTGAGGGTGATAAACTCCCTCCGCAAGCGTCGGTTCCACCAAGGCCGGCTAAGTAGGTTAAGGTCTTACTGCTGGGGGTTGAATGGTCCATTGTACTGCTCCTAAGGTTGGTTTAGACTCGCCTAACTCGACCTTAGCAAGCTGTATGCCAGCGCCTTAAGCCCAACGAGCGGCTCTGTTTCGGTGATTCCTGCCCGCTTAGTCGCATTGCTGTGCTCATTAGCCAAGGGCGCTGGTATAGATTACAACTGTGCTGTAAATCTGGGGCAGCCGCTTAGCGTTCTATGGATAATTTTAACCCTGCAAAATAAGTGACCTGTTTAGGTCTGTCTGTCAATAAGAGAGGATACAGTGGCGAAGATATTACTGGTGGATGACGACCAGGCTTTTTTGGATGCAACTGGTGAGTTATTAACAATGTTAGGCCATTCAGTGGTGACTGCTGACTCTGTGGCTGGGGCGCAGCGCGTTGCCTCGGGTAAAGTGTTTGATCATGTGATTCTCGATTTGATCCTACCTGATGGAAGTGGCCTGCATGTGCTGGACCAGTTAGAGAGTGGCAACACCACCAATGTTACCCTGGTCACTGGGCATCCCTCGGTAAAGTCAGTCGTTAAGGATTTATACGGTCCTAACATTTCCTATTTGATCAAACCTATTGACCTTAAACAGTTGCAGTCTTTATTGGATAAACCTGTAGCTAAGAAAGTGCGCTCTGAAGAACTTCCGGGTATGCACTTTGGCCATTTGGTGGGCGAGTCGGCGCCCATGAAAAAGCTTTATGAGATGATCGATCGTGTCTCTGGCACCAAAGCAAATGTATTATTGATGGGGGAGAGTGGCGTAGGTAAAGAAGTGGTGGCTGGTGCTATTCATTATGCCAGTCAGCCCGAGGGAGAGTTTGTACCTGCGAACTGTGGCGCGTTTGCACGAGATTTGATCTCCAGTGAGCTTTTCGGCCACGAGAAAGGCGCGTTTACGGGGGCTTCACACCGTAAAGCGGGGGTGTTTGAGCTGGCTAACAAGGGCACTTTGTTTTTGGATGAAATTACAGAGATGCCAATAGAGCAGCAGCCCAACCTTTTGCGGGTTCTGGAAACGCAAAAGGTAACTCGATTGGGTGCTACCAGCGCCATTGATATCAACTGTAGGGTGGTTTCCGCTACCAATCGCACCGAATCTCAATTGGCTGAAGAAAATTGTCTGCGCGAAGATTTGTACTTTCGTTTAGCGGTGTTTCCTATCTACATTCCCCCATTACGTCAGCGGCTCGAAGATATACCGCTTCTGGTGGAGCATTTTCTGGCAGATTTTAATAAACAATACCAGGCCGAAGTCGGCATCGATGAAGCAAGTCTCCGCCGACTCCAGACTTATGACTGGCCTGGCAACGTTCGGGAGTTACGCCACGCGATACACCGTGCCTATATTATGGCCGACCGAGATACGAATAATCTGGTGTTGCCCGACGATCTGTCTTCACCTTTCTCGAAAACCGGTGAAAGTAAAATTTCTGGCATTAGCGTTGGTAAAACCGTGGAAGATGTTGAGCGCGAGTTAATTGAAACAACGTTAGAACATCTAGATGGTGATAAGAAAAAGGCTGCGGAAATGTTGGGTATCAGTTTAAAAACCCTATATAACCGTTTAAACAGTTACGCAGAAGAACATTAGTAAGAGTTAATATGGATGAAGACTATCGCAAGCTAATACACGACGCGCGAAACCCGCTTAATAACATTTCAGTACATGCTGAGTTAAGTAAGCTGGCATTGCAGACCAGCTCGGATATCGATAAGGCCATAACTTCATTGGACGTAATTTTGTCTGAGTGTCAGCGCTGCAGCCAAAAGTTGCAGTCGCTGGCCGATACATTAGAGGCGAAAGAGCGAGAGTGAATATTATTCGAAGTTTGAAAGAGGCGGGTATGCCCAGTAAGCCCGGCATCTTGGCGTTGTTTGTCGTGGTTGCATTTTTCTGTATCAGTATGGCCTCGGCGTATCGCTCTATCGGTCTAATGCATGAGAATAGTCAGAGCGTAAACAATACCCTACAGGTTATTGCTTTGATTAAAGACCTTCGTACGGAGATGGCAAGTGCCGAAAGTGGGCAGCGTGGCTATCTGTTGACTTCCGATCAACAGTACTTAGAGCCTTATCATACTGCGTTGGCGCGCATGGATCACCTTTTGATATCGCTGTCCGAATCTTCTACGGAAATTCCCGAGCAAAAACAGCGGTTCCAGGCTCTTAATCAAAAAGTACGCGCCAAAATTGATGAGATGCAAGAGACCATAACGTTAGTGGATGAAAACCGACGTTCTGAAGCACTGAAGCAGGTGCGCACTGACCGCGGTGTGATCATGATGCGCGAGATCAGAGAGTTAATTGGTCAAATGGAGTCTGACGAGCGAGCGCTGTTGTACCGAAACCGAATGGAATCGCAGAAAGATCGTGAGTTCATCCTAAATACACTGATTGTAACCAATATACTAGGTTTGATATTAACGCTGGTGGTGTTTATTGCCATCTATCGTCACAATCGGAAAATTACCGTTCTTTATAACCGTATTGAGCAGGCAAACGATGAGCTGGAAGATAAAGTTGAAGAGCGAACTCTGGCGCTTCAACAATATTCAGAAGAGCTGCAGCGCAGTAATCGTGAATTGGAAGAATTTGCTTTTGTTGCCTCTCATGATTTACAGGAGCCTTTGCGGAAAATTCGAGCGTTCGGCGACCGGCTTCGGCAAAAGTACCGCCATGAGTTGGGGGAGAGAGGTGCCGATTACGTTGAACGTATGCACGCCGCTTCGGAGAGAATGTCACAACTGATTGACGATTTGTTGAGCTTCTCTCGGGTTTCAACACGCCAGCAGCCTTTTGAAGAGGTTGACCTTAATAAGGTCCTGGTGCAAGTACAAGATGACTTAGAGTATGCCATCGAAGATTCTGGAGCCACTATTAAGGTAGGAAGCTTGCCTTGCTTGGATGCAGACGCTTCGCAGCTCGGCCAATTATTTATGAATTTGATTGGTAACAGTATCAAATTTCGACGTGCGGATGTGCCGCCCGTTATAGAAATTATTTCTGAAATAGGCCCAGAGTTCGCGTTGGAAAATGATCACCTTTATGACGATGTGAGCTGGTGCCGACTGCGCTTGATCGACAATGGTATTGGGTTCGATGAGCAATATGCCGATAAGGTATTTAATTTGTTCCAGCGTCTGCATGGACGAGACGAATACACTGGCACGGGGATAGGCCTCGCCCTATGCCGAAAAATTATTGAGCGCCACGGGGGGAAGATAGAAGCAAAGAGCCAGCTTGGTGTGGGCTCGGAGTTTATTATCCATATTCCGCTGCAACAACCACAATTTGAGTCTTCTGAGGAATAATGAATGAGCGCTGATAAAAAAACATTAGTGATTTTAATGGCGGACGATGATGCAGATGATCGCCTGTTAACACAAGAAGCACTCGTTGAAAGTCGGGTGCTTAATGAGCTGCATTTTGCTGAGGATGGCGTGCAGCTGATGGAGTATTTACGCGGTGAGGGTGAATACGCCGATCGTGATAAATACCCTTTGCCTGGGTTGATTCTGCTTGATTTAAATATGCCCAAAATGGATGGCCGAGAGGCCTTGGCATTATTAAAACAAGATTCGGTATTAAGACGTATACCGGTTGTTATCTTGACAACCTCAAAGGCTGAAGAGGATATGCTCAAGGGCTACGACTTGGGTGCGGCTTCCTATATTACTAAGCCGGTAACCTTTGATGTGCTGGTTGAGTTAATGCGAACGTTAGGTAAATATTGGGTTGAGTTTGTAGAGCTACCATAAATGCAAGGCGTAAAACTACTTATCGTCGACGATGACGAAGACGATTTTATGCTCGCTAAAGATCTGCTGGATGAAATTACGGTAGGTCCTTACGAGCTTGATTGGGCCGGCAGCTACGATGCGGGTAAAGAGGTACTGGCAGAGAACCGCCATGATTTGTGTTTGATGGACTACAAACTTGGCGCACACGATGGCATTGAGTTGCTGCGCGAGGCCCAAACGCTGGGCTATACCGGTCCGATTATTCTCCTCACTGGCATGCACCAGGGCGAAGTGGATATGCAGGCCTTACAGGCCGGTGCTGTTGATTACTTAGTGAAAGACAGCTTATCCGCTGAGCAGCTTGCAAGGAGTATTCGTTACGCTTTGGCGCGCCGTGAAATGGAGCATGAGCGTGTTGAGCGCCTTAAAGCTGAGGCTGAAAACCGCTCGAAAAGCGAATTTTTAGCACATTTAAGTCATGAATTGCGCACACCGTTATCCGCTATTTTGGGGTTTACGGAACTCCTGATTAACACGAATAAAGATGAGGATTCTTTAAGTCATCTGCGAGTGGTTCAGCGCAATGGCAAACATTTATTGGGCTTGCTTAACGATATTCTCGATTTATCGAAAATTGAAGCCGGTAAGCTTGAGCTTGAAATTCAACCGGTTTATCTCTCTTCGTTTCTGACCGATATTTATTTTTTGATGCATGGCGCGGCTGTCGATAAGAGCTTACAGCTACAGTTAGAGGCCCCCAGCCCGCTCCCTTATCAGATACACACGGACCCTACACGACTGCGCCAGGTGCTGCTGAATCTATTGGGCAATGCCATCAAGTTTACCGACTTTGGAAGCGTATCTTTAAAAGTTATACCTCACCTGCACGATGGTAGAGAGCAGCTTAAATTCTTGGTTCAAGATTCTGGTATTGGTATCAGAAAAGAGGCCTTGCTCGATATTTTCCAGCCATTCGTCCAAACGCGGGAAGCGTCTTACTCTGAGCCCAGGGCTGGAACGGGGCTGGGGCTTGCGATCAGCCAGCAACTGGTAGAGCGGCTGGGCGGCGAAATTAGCGTTGATAGCACCCCTGGAGAGGGAAGCTGCTTCGAATTTACGATTGATATGGGGGACGTGACCGATATTGAGCGGCGGGTTTTTTCTATAGAGTTTGATAGCCAGCGCACCTCTGAAAGTGATATTCCTCAGTTGACGGGTAAAGTGTTGGTGGTTGATGACCTGCGCGATATTCGCATGCTGATAGGTCACTTTGTTAAGCAGGCAGGCTTACAGGTTGTCTATGCTCGTAACGGCGAAGAGGCGCTTAAAGTGGCGGCGCTGGAAGAAGAGAAAGGCGAGCCGTTTGATATTATATTGATGGATATTCACATGCCGGTTATGGGAGGGCATGAGGCCGCACAGAAGTTTCGCGAAGCCGGAGCAAAGCAGCCGTTAATCGCCTTAACCGCTGCGCACATGAAAGGCGATATGGATAAGTGTCTGGAGTCTGGCTTTAGTGCGTATTTAAGTAAGCCTGTTGATCAGCAACAACTCTACAGCGCCTTGGCAACTTATTTGAACGTGCAGCAAAAGGCTGAAGTGGAATCTGGCCATCGCACTATTATGGTTGTTGAAGATGATGCTGATGCCCTGCAGGCTACGTCCAGTTTATTAGAGCTGTTGGGCTGGGAGGTTCTCCAGGCCTCTGACGCACAGCAGGCTCTGGTTCATCTTGACTCTGGTAGCCCGCAGACCATTCTTATGGATTTAAATCTTCCTGATGCCAGTGGTTATGACTTGGCAGGGCAGTGCAAATCTTTAGCGCCCGAGGCGAAAATCATCGTATTAAGTGGTGAGCCTGTTGATCAAGCTAGAGTGGCCGCGGCGGGCATCAGCGCCAGTTTTATGAAGCCGGTCTCGTTAAGCGACCTACAAACTCTTTAGTATTCGTTTTTCCATAAATGTTGTAACTCTTGCAACAGGCCTGGCTTCATTTTGTTGAATGATACTTAATGCTAAATTTAAAATTCATAAAAACCTAGTTAATTCAAAAGGTTATAAATATTTTTAATATTTTCAATAAACTGGCATGCTTTGAGCTATAGTCATACTGTGAAAGCGTTAGGCGGTTTCTTCCGCCCTCACAAAACTAAGAAACACCCTTTTATCAAGGAGCTCGATTATGAACATGATGAAACGTATTTTACTGATGGTAGTGTTTGCTTTGCCTCTTGCCGCTTGCGACACCAATGACGGTGGTGCCGAGCAGTTGGGCGAAAAGATTGATAATGCGGCAGATAATACCCGTGACGCTCTTGATGATGCTGCCGATGAGGTATCGGACAGCGCAGAAGATGCGTGTGAAGACATGACCGATGAGAATTGCTAGATCTTAACTAAAGATACCGTTCAATTTTCAGATATTCATCAAGTTGCGGCCACCTTTGTGGCCGCAATTTTTTTGTGTTTTGGAATCATTGTTCAGAGGTAAACAGATGAGGCGATTTGGCTTTTTTGTTGTTCTTTTCGTTCTTTCACTCGCTTGCGGGCTAGGTCAGGCTCAGGTTGTTCCTGAGGTGGATGTGAGCGTGGACGAGTCTGACTCATCTTCAAGCAGTTCATCCACGTCCAGCAATAGCGATTGCCCATCTGGAGAGTGTGACAGTGGGCAATCATCTTTGCCCGTAAACCTGGACGTGGGTCAAGTTATTGATGTGGCTGAAGTAGCCGAGAATTGGGAGGCGCAAGTTCACAGCTGGCTGCAGGCGATAGGCGTGGGTGGCTGGTCTGCCAAGGCTGTAGTAACCACCATCATTTTAGTGGCAGCGGCCCTTATCTTATTGGTTTCAGGTTATAGCGCTCGTCGGGTGTATAAACATCTAAAGAAGAAATACCGTGACTTTCATGGCAGTGCTCGACGCTTATCGATTTACCGCCGTATTTTTAATTTCATAGTATTTTTGCTGGTCATGTGTTTCGTTGCCTACACTTTGTTTTTGGTCTGGCTGGATGGTGAAGGCAAAGTTGCTTTCTCTAACCTGGCAACTACTTGGTTTATTAATATTTTGAGCTTCTCGGTCGCTGCGGTCTTTGCGGTGGTGGTGTTTGAGGTGATCTCTGTTGCGCTAGAGCGCTATTTCTATCGTTTATCTCTGCGTGGTAGCGCTCGAATAGATACCCTTTTACCGATTGCTCGCACTGTGCTCTACGGCACTTTACTCGTGCTGTTCGGAATCACCGTCATTTCTGAGCTAGGAATTGATGTAACTCCGTTGTTGGCGGGTGCAGGTGTCATTGGTGTGGCCGTTGGCTTTGGCGCGCAGGCGCTGATCAAAGACGTCCTCAATGGTTTTATTGTAATTGTGGAGGACTTGATCCAAGTTGGTGATATTGCTGCAGTGGGCGGCAAAACGGGCATTATTGAAAAAATCACCTTGAGAAAAGTTCAGCTAAGAGACCTGGATGGTCGTGTGTATACCGTGCCTTTTAGCGAAATAGCGGTGGTTGAAAACTATACCAAGATATTTAGTTACTATATGTTCGATGTGGGCATCGCCTATCGTGAAAGCCCAGATGAAGTGATTGAGGTGCTGGAAGAGATCAGTCGCGGCATGATGGACGACGAAAAATACAAAGACGTTATTCTAGAGCCCATAGAAATACTTGGAGTGGATAAGTTTGCCGATAGCGCTGTGGTTATTAAAGCGCGAATAAAAACAAAACCTAAAGAGCAATGGGGCGTGGGCCGTGAATTTAATCGCCGGATGAAATATGCCTTTGACGAACGTAATATTGAAATTCCCTTTCCTCATCAAACCATTTACTTTGGCGAGGATAAAGAGGGGGCGGCTCCGCCTGCTCGTCTGGATGTTCAGAATATGCCGCGGGTTGATCAGGCCGCTAACGAGGCAGAACCTAAAAATGCTTAAAATGAGCTAATTCAAAACACCTTACTTGTTACAGGGACGTTTTATATTGGTTTTGTTTTTGTTCTGTGCGGCTTAGCATAAAGACGTTGTTTCAAACAGGCAGCCGGGGTAGGTCGCTGCCCCAGTAGAGCAGTCGAATCATAACCTAGTGGTTATTGTGATCCATTAGGGTATTAACGCTATGCGCACGGCAGGGCAACAGCTCAAAATGCCAGCTCTGGTTATGCTGACGCTGTTGCCGGTATCCCCTCGATGCAGTTCAGTAAAAATTGATTGTTTTACTTATGGGTGCCTTATTGAACGGGACCAGACGTTCACTATTTCTATAGTGACTAGTAAACGGAGTACTCTAGCATGATCAATGCCCTAATCTATTTATGTGCTGCCATTATCGCAGTGCCTTTGGCTAAACGCGCCGGGTTAGGTGCGGTGCTCGGCTATTTGCTGGCAGGGGTGTTGATTGGGCCCTATGTTCTGGCGCTGGTGGGGGATCAGACAGACGTTATGCATGTGGCCGAGTTTGGCGTGGTCATGATGCTTTTTTTAATTGGACTTGAACTCCAGCCCAGCCGTTTGTGGGATATGCGTCGACCCATACTTGGTTTAGGTGGCTTGCAGGTGGTGTTGACGGCAGGCCTTATTACTGCGCTGATTCTTGGGGTCAGTGATCTTGGCTGGCGAAGCGCCCTGGCCATAGGGTTGGCATTAGCTCTGTCATCCACTGCGATCGTTCTGCAGTCGCTTCAAGAGCGAGGGCTGTTTAATACCCCGGCCGGTGGAAATACTTTCTCGGTGCTGTTGTTCCAAGACATCGCCATTATCCCCATATTGGCACTTTTGCCCTTGCTTTCTAGCGTCTCGGGCAGTGAGTCGCCGTTGGAAAGTCATAGCCTGATTGAATCCTGGCCCGCAAGCGTGCAGGTGGTTATCAGTCTTTTCACCATAGTTGCCGTCATTTTGGCAGGGCGTTTCCTGGCCGCTCCTATCTTTAGAAAAATTGCCGAGACGGATTTACGGGAAATATTCACCGCGTTTGCTTTGTTTATTGTGGTCGCTATCACGGTGTTGATGCAATCGATAGGGTTGTCTCCGGCTTTGGGGGCATTTATTGCCGGAGTCGTGCTGGCAGACTGTGAATATCGCCATGAGATTGAGGTGGATATTGAGCCGTTTAAGGGATTGCTGCTGGGGTTGTTTTTTATCACCGTTGGTGCCGGCATCGATTTTGACTTACTGCTTGATAAACCATTAGTGGTGACGCTCGCCGTTATAGGGCTAGTTGCCGCTAAGCTTGTGGTATTAATGCTGTTGGCCGTGGTGTTTAAAATGGGCAAGTGGCGAGGCTTGCTGTTCAGCTTGGCGTTGGCTCAGGGAGGGGAATTTGCGTTTGTGATTATTGCGGCGGCCAAGGCTAACCAAGTGGTTGGGGCGGGTGCTGCGGATACGGTCATTCTCGTGGTGGCACTGTCCATGTTGCTTACACCGCTATTGCTGGCGGCTTACGAAACACTGTTTTCTCGTACCGGGCGTAAAAGTGCTCAACCTTATCCAGAAGAAGAGGCTATACCTTCGTCGGAGCATGTCATTATTGCCGGCTATGGTCGCTTCGGTCAGATTATCGGGCGGCTTCTTTCGGCACAGGGGTATGAGCTGACCATTCTGGATCACAGCCCGGGCCAGGTTGAGCTGGTGCGCCGTTTTGGTAGCAAAGTGTACTACGGTGACGCCTCCCGTGAAGACTTGCTGCGTGCCGCGGGCGGTGAGCAGGCCAAGTTGTTGATTATTGCTGTGGATGAACCCGACCGTGCCATGCGTATTATACAAACGGCGAAGCGTCACTTTCCTAATCTGAAAATTTTAGTGCGCGCCATTGATCGCCCCCATGCTTACAAATTAATTGCCGCAGAGGTGGACGGGTTACGCCGTGAGACATTCCACTCTGCGCTTAAGTTAGGTGTGGATGCGCTGAAGCTTTTGGGGCAAGACAAGGAGTCAGCGGAGCGTGCGGGCGATTTGTTTGAGCAACATGACGAGAACTCCCTAAGCAAGCTCGCCAAGGTTTGGGGCGATGATAAAAGTTACGGCCGTGCCATTCGCAAAAACCTGGATGATCTGCGCCGGGTACTGCAAGAGGATCAAACTCGTCGCTCCGGATCAAATGAGGTCGACAAGAAGTCTGACCCCTTGTAGGTTTAATCAAGTGATTATAAGATTAATCGCTTGATTAAACTCTTTCCTACCTAGGAGATGGATGTGACATATTTTCCGCGGCTTCGACTACTGGCTTTATCTTTGTGTGCGTTGCTTGGGATGGGACTGACGGCGTGTTCTGATGGCGATAGCCAGCTCCAGCAGTCGCCGCCCCGACTGGTGGATGCCGCCGAGGTAAAGGCGGCCAATGGTGCCAGTGTGGTTAGCCTGAGTGGGCGAGTGCGGGCCGTGGAGCGAACCGTATTAAGCTTTGAGGTAAGCGGTGAAATATCCACCCTGCACGTTGATGTGGGCGATGCGGTAGAGCAAGGACAAATTCTGGCAAGCCTCAACGATGAGCGCTATCAGTTAGTGCTAAGTCAGGCAGAGGCCCAGGCGGCAGAGGCCCAGGCGGCCCTTACGGAAAAAGAGCTGGATTACAATCGCTTAAACGAATTGCAGGGGCAGGGCTTTGTCAGCAAAGCGAATCTGGACACCGCAAAAGCGGCGCTGGAGACGGCCCAATCGCGTTACCGCTCTGCCCAGGCATCGGTGAATATTGCCGAGCGTGATGTCGCTCTTACACAGTTAAAAGCCCCGTTCTCTGGCTCCATCAGTGAGCGCTTGGCGCAACCGGCGCAACGGGTAGGCCCTAACGAGCCGGTGCTGGAGGCAATCTCTGAGCGCGGCGGGTTTGAGGTTTACACCCATGTCCCCGAGGCTTTGGTTGGCAAGTTACAGCGTGGCAGCAAGCAGCAGGTACTCATTCCCGCGCTCAGCCAGGACAAGCTCACCGCGACTATTGAGCATATAGGCACTCGCCCCGAATCCTCAAACAATTACCCAGTGGTGTTAGCGCTCGAGTCGCAAGATGGCGAGCTGCGGGCAGGCATGACCGCCCAGACCCTGTTGTCACCACGCAGCGGCAAACAAAGCCAAGGCAGCGTTTTGGTACCTCTAACGGCCCTGGTGCACGGCGAGCAAAATACGGTTCACGTGCTGCGTATCAATGCCAGTCAGGTTCTGGAGCAGGTTGAAGTCACGATCATTGAGCCGCGGGTTAAGTTTGCAGAAGTGAGTGGCGACTTGGCCGCCCGAGACTTTATCGTCGCCCGCGGCGCCGAGTTTGTCTCCCCCGGTGAAACCGTAGAGATTATGGGCCAGGGTCCGGAGCGGTTTAACTGATGAACATTTCTCAGCTCGCGTACCGTTTCCGTCCTGTTTTATTGCTGTGCCTGGTGCTGTCTGTGCTGGCCGGTATTGCCAATTATTTTACTCTGCCCGCGCGGGAAGATCCGCAAATTATTATCCGCGAAGCCCTGGCCAGTACGGCTTATCCGGGGTTGTCTGCGGAAGAAGTTGAAGAAAAAATTACCAAACCTTTAGAGGCGAGTATCCGAGAGGTGGGGCAGGTAGAGTCGATTCGCTCTACCTCCATGCGCGGTCGCTCGCTTATTCACGTAGAAATTCGCGATGAGTTTTTTGATCTGGACCAAATATGGGACGAGGTCAGACAGAAAATAAACGCCGCCTATCCCTCTTTGCCAGACGGCACTCAAGAAACGGTGTTTAACGACGACTTTGGCGATGTTGCCGTCGTCACCGCCGCGTTGTCATCCAGCGTATACAGCCACGCGGAACAGCTGGAAATGGCTGAGCATATTCGCGCTGAACTCTACGCCTTAGAAGGCACCAAGCGCGTTGAATTGCTGGGCGTTCAAAATGAGCGCATCTATATCAACTTGCCCGAGGCCCGGCTTGCTGAGTTGGGGCTTTCCCCGGGGCAGCTCGCCTCGCAACTGCAGCAGCGTAATATTTTGCCGCCGGCGGCGGAAATCGAAGCGGGTGAACAACGTTTTGCGGTGCAGGTGTCCGGCTCTTACGCCAGCCTTGAAGATCTTGCCAACGCTGAAGTTCAGTTGCCCAATAATGGTGGTTCCATCCGCTTGGGCGATTTGGGTGAGATTGAGCGCGGTTACCAAGAGCCGGTTAGCCAGACCGCGTACTTTAATGGCAAACGCTCCATTGTATTGGCTATTTCCATGCTCGATGGGCGCAGCGTATTAGATTACGGCCATCAGGTGAAAGAGAAAATCGAGCGCCTGCAGCGCGAACTTCCACCCGGTTATGCACTGGAGATTATGACTTTTCAAGCCGACCAGGTCGCCAACGCCGTGTATGGGGTTACCTCCAGTGTGTTGCAGACTCTGGCAATTGTGCTGGCGGTTGTGATTCTGTTTTTAGGCCTGCGCACGGGGTTGATTGTCGGCTCTATTATCCCCGCCGTTATGCTCGTGACATTGGCCATTATGGGCTTTATGGACATGTCGCTGCAGCGCATGAGCTTGGCAACCCTGGTGATCTCCTTAGGGTTGCTGGTGGATAACGCCATTGTGGTGGCCGAAGATTTTAAAACACGATTGGAAAGCGGCGACTCGCGGGATGAAGCTTTGCGGGTAACAGGCTCGGAGCTTGCGTTGCCGCTGTTATCTTCCACCCTGACGACCATTTTGGTTTTCTTGCCGTTGATGTTGGCAAATCATGTGGCGGGTGAGTACACCCGTTCAATCTCTATCGTGATCGCCATTACCTTAATCACATCCTGGTTTTTATCGCTTACGGTAACACCAGTGTTGTGCCACCGCTTTTTAACGCTGCCAGAAACTACCGAACAACATAAGTCGAAAACCGAAAGCGTCAATTTATCCGACCGTTTGTTTCGCGCTATGAGCGGGCGTTACGAATCGCTTTTGCGTCACGCGCTCGCCCACCGGGTTATCTTTTTGTTTGTCATGTTGGGGTTGTTAGTGCTGGGGGTGGGGTTAATGCAGCTTGTGCCGCAAAAGTTCTTCCCGGACTCCGATCGCAATCAAGTGCTGGTGTATGTGGATTTTCCGGTGGATATTTCGCCCACGCAAGCGGATGAGTCTATTCAAAAGCTCAGCGCGGAAGTCCAGCAACATGCTGATCTTGCCTCCGATGTGGCCAGTGTGGCCGGTTACGCCGGCTTTGGTGGGCCGCGTTTTGTTTTGTCATTAACTCCGATAGATCCGGCCGCCAATAAGGGGTTCTTGGTGGTTAACGTCGCGCAGCGCAACAAGGTGGATGCCGTAAAGCAGCGTCTGCACGATTACTTTATAAATCGCCATCCAGAGCTTCGTGCACAAGTGGTAAAAATGTTTTTAGGTCCATCCGACAGCAACCTCTTAGAGGTTCAGCTCAAGGGGCCTGATCGCGAAGTGTTGTTCTCAAGGGCAAAAGACGTAGAAGCTATTTTGGCGCAGCAGCCCGGTGCGCGTGATATTAAGCACAGCTGGGAGGCGCGCATTTCAGCGCTGGATGTACAGGTCAACCAAGCTCAAGCCCGCGCTGCGGGTGTCACCTCTGAGGACATTGCGCAGTCTTTGCGTGGCGCTATTGACGGCTACCAGCTGTCGCGCTTTCGCCAGGGCGATAAACTGATTCCGATTGTGCTGCGCAACGAGGCGGAAGAGCGAGCGAGCCTTGAGCGACTGAAATCGTTAACCGTTTACCCGCTGGAGTCCAATGGTCGTGGTGTGCCGTTAAACCAAGTAGCCGAAATTAAGCTTGTCAGTAGCTACGGGCGTATTGACCGTGAAGACCTGGTGCGCACCATCACCATTCAGGCTCGCAGTACGGTTATGACCGCAGAGCAAATGCAGCCCGAAGTTTTTGACCAGTTGGCTGAACTTGAAAAAACGCTGCCGCCCGGTCACTGGATTGAGTACGATGGCGTCGTGAAAATGTCCGCTGAAGGTCAAGCGGCTTTGCAGGCTAACCTTCCCATGTGCATCGGGTTGATTTTCGTGTTGCTGGTCGCGCAGTTTAATTCTTTTAAGCGACCGCTGTTGATTGTTGTTACTATCCCGCTGGTTATTCTTGGTGTCTCTGTGGGGTTGCTGATTATGCGGGCCGACTTTGGCTTTATGGTGTTGCTGGGGCTGTACAGTTTGGCGGGTATCATTATTAATAATGCGATTGTATTGATTGACCGTATTGATATTGATCGACAAAACTCCGCATACACCGCTGTCGAGGCAGTGATCAAAGCGTCGGTGCGACGGTTGCGACCTATCATTATGTCCACCGTCACTACAGTGCTGGGTTTTTTACCATTAATCGCCGGGAACGATCCGCTTTTTTATGGTATGGCCTGCGCGATGGCGTTTGGTTTGGCGGTAGGTACGGTTATGTCGCTGGCGGTGGTTCCTGTTTTGTACAGCTACGCGTTTAAAATGTCTGTGACAGATGTGCGCGCAGGTTTGCAGGAAGCGAAGTAATGCACAGCGAGAGCACTGAAAGTAAATTGATCGAGGCGGGCATTGCGTTATTTGGTGAGCTTGGCTTTAAAGCAACCACAACACGTATGGTGGCTGAAAAAGCCAATGCTAACATAGGCTCAATTGCCTACTATTTTGGCAATAAGCAGGGGCTTTATCTGGCTATTGCCGAGCAAATCAGTCGCTGCATTCTTGAAAAACTGTCGTTTGCGCAATTCCCTGATGTGGCGGCATTAAGCAAGCACGAAGCGAGCGCACAACTTATCGCCATACTTCATCGCATGGTGGATGTATTCGCCACCGACGGTGAAGCCGAAAAGTGGTTGATGTTGATACTGCGTGAACAGGTTGCTCCCACCGAGGCATTTGATACCCTATATGACAACGCCTTTTTTAAAGTGCAGAGATTTTTAAGTCAGTTGGTCGCAAAAATCAGTGAGGTTAAGCCTGAATCGCCTGAGGTGATTGTACAAACCCATATGCTGGCCGGGCAGGTGACCTTTTTACTGGTGGGGCGTACGCCTTTGTTACGGCGCTTGGGGAAAAGTGAAGGCCAGCTGGATGCCGCGACGATAACAATCGCGAAACAGGCTATTACACTGCACGTTAACGCGCTCTGTGTTTGAGCCGATCGTTCAACCCTTGAAGAATCGCATCGCCTTCACTCTTCCTGTTATTGCATTGGGTTAGGTACCAGTTCTGAGATAGTCCCCGTGTATTTTCTATGGCGGACCGAAGACAATTGCCGCGTCCAAAATCTACCTGAGTACTACCGCTGATATCGGTATAGATATTGGGCGTTGACTTGGCTCGCTCCTGCGGGAGGCTGTTTAGTTTTGCTCGTAGGCGTGGGTCAAATACGTTTCTGGAAGTCGCTGACGGAGTTGTGGGGGGAGCAAGTATTACCGAACTCTCAGTTTCTGGTCGCGGGTGTTTAGGTTCTGCAGGGCGCACGGCTTCGATATTAAGTGGTTCTGTATTGCTTGAGCGTGTTTCCTCCAATTGGGGCTCCTTAGTGAGGGATTGCTTAGAAGCGTCAGCTATACTTTCTGTTTTACTGACTTGGGCAGGGGGGGCATTCGAACCGCCTGCCGTTGTAGTTTAATGCTGATTGTCTCGGGATAGGGTGCGGGTTCGGGCTTAGGAAAGTCCCACAGCCATACCATCAGTGCATGCGCTGATATTGATACTACCAAGGCTGCAGTCCAGGCTCGGTGGTCCCGCCTTGCTCTGCAGGCAGGCGCAAAAAAACTAGTGTCAATTTCCTTGATGCGCGCTACGTCCATGATGCTATCCGTTGAATTTGTTGCGCGTTTTTGACCTTCAATGCGAATGACGGTTCCGACTCTTACTGCATTTGCTCTTGTGATAGCGCGATAATGCTCAGACGGATAGAGGCTTTGTCGTTTATTAACGGAGCTGTGCTAAGAGCGCTGCTAGAGGGAGAGCCGTTATTTAAATGGTGGGGAGGGCTAGGTATGTCCTGGACCTCGATTTCGTCTCCATCACGTCGCTTTAAGGTCCAAATTTTATCCGGTCAAATTTTGCGCGGGGAGTTAGTTCAGTTATTTATTGAGGAGTGAATTGGATGCTCTAACCCAGTGAGCTTCAAACAATAAAAAAGCCACTAACCGAAGATAGTGGCTTCTGTATGGTGGGCCCGCCCAGACTTGAACTGGGGGCCTGCCCCGGGTTTTTATAGAGAGTTGAGTCGGATGCTCTAACC
>NZ_KB898706.1:635262-821173 GCF_000377745.1 Gilvimarinus chinensis DSM 19667
GGATGCTCTAACCCTCTGAGCTTCGGGCAATAAAAAAGCCACTAACCGAGGATAGTGGCTTCTGTATGGTGGGCCCGCCCAGACTTGAACTGGGGACCTGCCGATTATGAGTCGGATGCTCTAACCAACTGAGCTACGGGCCCTAAATAAATCTTCCTTCTACTACGTCAGCGACTTATATTTCTTAACTTCAGTCGCCGCGCAGTCATCAAGAAGCGGCATTATAGCCCGCTCCTGATTCTTGTAAATCCCTTATTCGTCTAAGAAGCTGCGCAGGTGGTCGGAGCGCGAAGGATGGCGCAGCTTGCGCAGTGCCTTGGCTTCGATCTGACGGATACGCTCGCGGGTTACATCGAATTGTTTGCCCACTTCTTCCAACGTGTGGTCGGTGTTCATGTCGATACCAAAACGCATGCGCAGCACTTTGGCTTCGCGTGCGGTCAGCCCCGCTAATACTTCGCGGGTAGATTCGGTCAGGCCGATGCTGGTGGCCGACTCCACCGGTGAAACGATGGTGGTGTCTTCGATAAAGTCGCCCAGATGAGAGTCTTCATCGTCGCCAATGGGAGTTTCCATCGAGATGGGCTCTTTGGCAATTTTCAGCACTTTGCGAACTTTGTCTTCCGGCATTTCCATGCGTTCGCCCAGCTCTTCGGGAGTGGGTTCACGACCCATTTCCTGCAGCATTTGGCGTGAGACGCGGTTCAGCTTGTTGATGGTTTCGATCATGTGCACCGGGATACGGATGGTGCGTGCCTGGTCCGCAATAGAGCGGGTGATGGCCTGACGAATCCACCAAGTGGCGTAGGTCGAAAATTTGTAACCGCGACGGTATTCGAATTTGTCTACGGCTTTCATCAAACCGATGTTGCCTTCCTGAATCAGATCAAGGAACTGCAAACCCCGGTTGGTGTATTTTTTCGCGATAGAAATCACCAGGCGCAGGTTGGCCTCGACCATTTCCTTCTTGGCGCGGCGGGCGCGCGCTTCGCCAATAGACATGCGACGGTTGATGTCTTTGATGGCCGCCAGGCTCAGGCCGCTGTCTTCTTCAACCTGCTGCAACTTGCGTTGCGCGCGAGTGATTTCGGCTTCATACGGCTTGAGTGCTTCTGAGTAATCGCGTTTTTTCTTGATGATTTCGGCGATCCACTCATCGTTGGACTCGTTACCGGGAAACTCTTTAACAAAGGTCTTACGCGGCATTTTTGCACGGCGCACGCACAGCTCCATAATCGCGCGCTCTTCCTGGCGGGCGCGGTCGAGAATGCTGCGTACATTGACGTAAATGGGATCGAACTGGCGCGGCGGCAATTTAAAGAATTTAAAAATTTCGCCCAGCTCATTCAGTTCTTTATCGGCCTGTTTGCTGTCGCGGCCGTGTTTTTCTGCGGCTTTTTCAGCTTTGGCCAATTGCTTTTTCAGTGCACCAAAGCGCTCTTTAGCTTCTTCGGGGTCGACGCCAGAGGTGCTTTCTTCTTCATCGTCGTCGCTATCGCTGTCGTCATTCTTTGACGGTGCGGCACCGGCGGTGGGAATTTCGTCGGACGGATCGAGCCAGCCAATGATGACATCGGCCAGGCGGCGTTCTTCTTTTTCCACCAGCTCGTATTCATTGATGACCTGCTGTACCGAGCCGGGCCAGTAAGAAATGGCGTGCATCAGCTCGCGCACACCTTCTTCAATGCGTTTGGCAATGGCGATTTCGCCTTCGCGCGTCAGCAATTCAACCGTACCCATTTCACGCATGTACATGCGTACGGGGTCGGTGGTGCGGCCCGCTTCGGTTTCTACGGCCGCCAGAGCAGCAGCGGCTTCAGCGGCGGCGATTTCGTCGGCAGATGAGTCGCCATCGGCCATCAAAAGATCATCGGCATTGGGCGCTTGTTCGAAAACGCGGATGCCCATGTCGTTGATCATTTGGATGATGTCTTCGACCTGATCGGGATCTGAGATGTCCTCGGGCAGGTGGTCATTAACCTCGGAGTAGGTCAGGTAACCCTGTTCTTTACCACGAGCAATGAGCTCTTTGATGCGAGACTGTTGCTGTTTAGCGTCGTCAGCCATTCGATACCCTGTGAAAGTAGCAGTTAAAAAGCAAGCGCGGGATTATAGCGCAAACGGTGGCGTCACTTCTAGGAATTTCAAGGTGAATAAGGGGTTGAAGCGGGAAAAAAGTTTATTTTTCCCGGCCGATGGCTTTTGCCACCAAGGCATCTTTTTCCTCGCGCGACATTTGTTTGGCCTCTGGGCTTTTCAGTCGCGCCAGCGCTTGAGCGCGGCGGCTTTTTGCTTGCAGCTCGCGGATTTTGCTCAGGCTGGACTCGAGGGCGGCGCGATGATTGTAAGTGTGCTCGCTGTCGGTTTCCTTGCGGGTCAGGCTTGTGGCCGAAAGCAGCAGGTCATTGCCCGCTACGGCCGCCAGGCGGTCGGATTCCTCTTCGCCGTAATTGGCACGCCAGTGGCCCAGTATGTGGGGCAGCTGGTAATGGCTGCGTTCGTGCAAGAGCTTTAAGAGGCGCCCCAGACGACGCAGCTCAATGTTGTCTTGATTGAGCCAGAACTCGTGCTCGGGTTCGGCGTCGGCCAGCTCTGGGTGCGCTAACAGTAATGCCATGGCCTTTTGCTGGGGCGGCATTAGGTAGCGGCTGGCAGGCTGGGCCGGTTCGGGGGCGTGTGCCGGTGCTACTGGTGCAGGCTCGTAGTCCAGTGGTGGCATCTCTGCTGCTGGGTAATAGTCGTCCGGCGGGGGGATATCTTCCAGTGGTGGCTGCAGCTCATCTACGCGAATTCTTGCCACGGGCTCTGGTTCCGTCGCCGGTACCGGGGCTGCGCTGGGCAGTGTTTCGGGTGTTTCTACCAGTTCTTCAAGGGTGGCGCGACTCAGCCCTGTTCGACTGGCCAGTGAGTCGAACATAAGCTCACGAAAGACGCCTTTGGGGAGTTTTTCCAGCAAGGGGGCGGCGCGTTTGCTTAAGTGGGCGCGACCTTCCATCGTGCGAATGTTGATGCCTTCGGCGGCGGCATCGAATAAATAATCTTCCAGCGGCACCGCCATATTGATGAGGTTTTCAAATTTCTCCGGGCCTATCTGGCGCACCAGGGTGTCTGGGTCTTCGCCTTCTGGTAAAAACAAAAACTTCACCGTGCGGCCGTCGGTCATGGCGGGAAGCGAGGCTTCCAGGGCGCGGGTGGCGGCACGGCGCCCAGCGCTGTCACCGTCAAAGCAAAACACCACTTCGCTGGTGTAGCGAAAGGCGCGCTCCAGGTGATCTTCGCCGCAGGCTGTGCCCAGAGTGGCGACGCCGTAGCGAATGCCAAACTGCGCCAGGCTGACCACATCCATATAGCCTTCCACCACTAATAGGCGCGGCAGGTTGCGGTAGGCTTCGCGTGCTTCGTACAGGCCGTAAAGTTCACGACCTTTGTGGAATACCGGGGTTTCGGGGGAGTTCAGGTATTTGGGTTTGTCGTCGCCCAGCACCCGGCCGCCAAAACCGATAACACGGCCGCGTGTGTCGCGAATGGGGAAGACGATGCGAAAACGAAAGCGGTCGTAGAGTCGGTCGCTGTTATCTGGCTGGATAAGCATGCCAGAGGTCAGCAGTCCATCTTTTGCTTCGCCGTTGGTGCCAAGCGCGCTGAGTAAGTTGTCCCAGCCCGGGGGGGCGTAGCCAATGCCGTAATCTCGCGCTATGCGGCCGTCAAGTCCGCGGCTTTTCAGGTAATCGACGGCTTTGCTACGCCCGGGATGCTCGCGCAGCTGCAGTTGGTAAAAATCGCTGGATTTTTCCAGCAGCTCGTAAAGGCGTTTGCGCAGTCGGTCCTGTTTTGAGGCACCGGGGCTGGCTTCTTCTTTGGGTACATCCAGTCCGCACAGGTGGGCCAGTTGTTCAACCGCTTCGGGAAAGCCGACGCGCTCATAGTCCATCAAAAAGCCAACGGCATTACCACTGGCACCGCAACCAAAGCAGTAATAAAACTGTTTATCGGGGCTGACGGTGAAGGAGGGGGTTTTTTCGTCGTGAAAAGGGCAGCAGGCGGAGTAGTTTTTACCGGTCTTTTTCAGCTTGACGCGGTGATCCACCACTTCGACGATGTCGACGCGGTCAAGCAGTTCATCAATAAAGGGTTGGGGGATGCGGCTCATGGAGTGATTTTACGGTGTCCGTGAGCCGAAGGAAATGCAATTCAACCGAGCGAGGCTTTAATCCGCTTGCTTACTTCGGCCATGTCGGCGCGGCCCTGTACCTGAGGTTTAACCAGGCCCATGATTTTGCCCATGTCGCGCATTTCATTGGCCCCGGTTTGCGCAATGGCTTTATCGACAATTTCGTCCAGCTCGGCGCTGCTGAGCGGCTGCGGCAAGAACTCTTGAATAATGACGCTTTCCGATTGTTCTTGCTCGGCCAGTTCGGTGCGGCCCGCCTCTTGGTACTGGGCGATAGAATCGCGGCGCTGTTTGAGCATTTTGTCGAGCACGGCTAAAACTCGTGCGTCATCCAGCTCGATGCGCTCGTCAACTTCAATTCGTTTAAATTCCGCCATGACTAAACGCAAAACAGCCACGCGTGCCTTTTCTTTGGCTCGCATGGCGGTTTTAAGCTCGTCATTAATACGGGATTTTAGCTCAGAGGCCATAATCTACCCTATTGTATGCAGAGCGTGTGGTCCGGCTGCCAAAAGACAGCCGGCTCCAACTTAGTACAGACGCTGGAATTTACGAGATTCGCGTTGTACTTTCTTGGCGTGGCGCTTAACGGCGGCCGCCATGTTGCGTTTGCGTACAGCGGTGGGCTTCTCGTAAAACTCGCGGCTGCGAACTTCGGCCAATACACCTGCTTTTTCGCAAGCGCGCTTGAAACGACGCAGAGCGACGTCAAACGGCTCGTTTTCTTTAATCTTTACTGAAGGCATGCTTTTACCTTTGGTTGAACAAAAAATGTCTAACGTTCTAAGGGTGCGGGATTCTATACACTTCGCACTCAGCCTGCAAGCGCTTCTTGCGTGTTTTTTACGGTCGCGGCTGGCCCCAGACAAAAGGGATCTATATGATAGCGGGCTTTTACCGGAGACGGGCGTAAAACATGCGAGTACTGGGCATTGAAACCTCCTGCGATGAAACCGGAATTGCACTCTTTGATACCGAAAAGGGGCTATTGGCACACGATCTGTATTCGCAAATAGCGGTTCACGCAGAATACGGTGGCGTAGTGCCCGAGTTGGCCTCGCGCGATCATGTGCGCAAGATTCTGCCGCTCATAAAGGAGGTGGTCGCCAAGGCCGGTTTGCAGCTTAGTGATATTGATGGCGTTGCCTACACCGCGGGCCCAGGATTAGTGGGGGCGTTGATGGTGGGCGCCAGTGTCGGCCGGGCGCTGGCTTATGCTTGGGATGTTCCCGCCATCGGCGTACACCATATGGAAGGGCACCTACTGGCCCCCATGCTTGAAGACACACCGCCTGAGTTTCCTTTTGTCGCGTTGCTGGTGTCTGGTGGCCATACTCAGCTGGTGAAAGTAGAGGGCATTGGTCGTTACGAGCTGCTCGGCGAATCGTTAGACGACGCCGCTGGTGAGGCTTTTGACAAGGCCGCCAAAATGCTCGATTTAGATTATCCCGGTGGCCCGCATGTGGCGCGGCTGGCCGAGCAAGGTACCGTGGGGCGTTTCACCTTTCCCCGCCCCATGATTGATCGTCCCGGGCTGGACTTTAGTTTTTCAGGCTTAAAAACGTATACGCTTAATACGGTTGCTGAGCATAAAGATGGAGACGGATTGCCGGACGATCAAACCTGTGCCGACATTGCCCGCGCCTTTGAGGAGGCCGTGGTTTCCACCTTGGTGATTAAGTGTCGCAGGGCGCTCGAGGCAACAGGTTTTAAGCGTCTGGTCATTGCAGGCGGGGTGTCAGCTAACAAACGTTTGCGCGCTGAGCTAGAGACAGCGCTGCAAAAAATCGGCGCTCAGGTGTTTTATGCGCGTCATGAGTTTTGTACCGACAATGGTGCCATGATTGCCTACGCGGGTGCGCAACGCTTGGCGGCGGGGCAAAACGAAGGCTTGGCGATTAATGTACGCCCTCGCTGGCCTTTGGACACTCTGCCACCTTTATAAAAACTCGCGGGTAGCCTTCTGCGCGGTTGAACACTAAAAAGAGAAATTCATGGATATCGTCTATATCAGAGATCTGCAAATCCAAACCATTATTGGTATTTACGACTGGGAGCGCGAGGTGCGCCAGACGGTAAGCGTTGATTTAGAAATGGCCAGCGATATACGTCGTGCGGCCGAGACGGACAATATTGAATTCGCCCTCAACTATAAAGCGGTGGCAAAGCGCATCATTGCCCATGTAGAAAACCGCAGCGCGCTTTTAGTGGAGTCTTTGGCGGAAGAAATTGCCGCGCTGGTGCGCGAAGAGTTTAACGTGCCTTGGTTGCGTTTGCGTTTGAGTAAGCCGGGCGCATTGCGTGGTGCCAGAGATGTGGGTTTGATTATCGAGCGGGGAGAAAAACCGGCATGAGCCGTGTTTATTTAAGCCTGGGCAGTAATATTAATCGCTATCGGCACATAGCCGCTGCGCTGGATGCGCTGGCGGTGGAGTTTGGGAGTTTGGATATATCGACTGTTTACGAAAGTGAGTCGGTAGGGTTTAACGGCCGCAATTTTTTGAATCTGGTGGTGGGGGGCAGTACCGGGCTCGCGGTGGGGGAGCTTTCCGCTAAACTGAAAAAAATAGAAGACGATAACGGCCGCAATCGACAGGGCCCCAAATTCAGCCCGCGGACTTTAGATATCGATATTCTCACGGTTGATAACGTTGTGGGTATGGTGGATGGGGTCGAGCTGCCACGAGATGAAATCACCAAAAATGCGTTTGTACTCTTACCGATGGCAGAGTTGGCTCCCGATGAGTTTCACCCCAGGCTCGGGCGCTCTTATGCACAACTTTGGCAGGATTATGACCAGCACTCGCAAAAGCTCTGGCCTGTGTCGTTTGTGTGGCGTGGCCAGGAAATTTCAGTGGCGCAAGAACAAAGCCGGTGAGCCAAAAGGGGCGACGTTGTGGCCCCAGGCCCTCATTACACGCATCATTACGCGACTTATAGCCAGCGCAGTTTTTTAAACAATATCAGTAGTCCCGCACCAATCAATCCCATTATGCCCATGACAATAAAATAGCCGTGTTTAATGTGTAGCTCGGGGATGTACTCGAAATTCATGCCATAAATACCGGCAATAAATGTGAGAGGCACGAAGATGGCGGTAATAACCGTCAGTACGCGCATGGTGTTGTTGAGCATGTGTGAGGTGAGTGACAGGTAGCCTTCAATTAAATCACCACAAATCTCGTAGTACATGGTGGCTAAGCTGTGCACTCGCTCGCAGCGGTCGAATAAATCTTGCAACGCATGAACGATGTCAGGCTCGGTGCGAATAAAAAGCTCGGGTGTTTCTTTTAGCAATGTTTGAGCGATACGTTCATGGTAGTTAAACACGCGCTTTAATTTACGCAGGCGAGATTTGTAAGATATTAGTGTGCGCATTACCGCATCGCTAGGACTTTCCTGCATAGCGTCTTCTAGGTCGTTAATGCGCTCCTCAAACGCCAATACGGCGTCGAGATACCGCCCCACTGAATAATGCATAATGCGAATGGCCAGTAGCGCAGGCTGACGAATGAGCACGCTTTTACTGTCGTTCCAGTGTTGCTGGATACTGAGGGATTTGCCTTGATGAATGCTGATAAAACACTTTTCTGAGGCAAAAAGCGCAATGGGTACCAGCTCCACGTTTAGCTCATCATCAAAATGAGTAATGCCGCGATACAGAATTAATTCTTGATTCTCAAAACTTTCGGTTTTGGGTGGGTGCCGTTTGCGTTGTGCGTCTTCAATTGCCAAAGGGTGGCAGTCAAGCGTACGTAATAGCTCGCGTTCTGCGCGTGGGTCTTCGCTCAGTATGTCTACCCATAAATGGCCGTCACCACTTTGCTGCCACTTGGCGACAAGTTCGACTCCGCCCGTGAGGCGCTCGCCTGATTCGCATAGCCAGAGAGTTTTTATCATAGCTTTACCTATTACTGTTGCAGGCTGCGCCCGCCATCAACGGCAATAATTTGGCCGGTTATGTACGGGGCATCGTTAAGTAAAAACGCCACTGTGCGGGCAATGTCTTCAGGTTCTCCGCTGCGTTCTAACGCTATTTTGTTCAGTATAGAGTGTTGTTCGCTATCGCTCAGGGCGGCTTCATCTTCTGGCCAGGCGATGGCGCCCGGTGCGATACCGTTGACTCGTACCTCGGGCGCCAGCTCCCGCGCCAGGGTCTTGGTTAGCATGACATTCCCCGCTTTTGCCATACAGTAAATGCTGTGGTTTTTCAGCGGGCGTTCGGCGTGAATGTCGGCAATGTTGATAATGCAGCCCCGACTAGCTCGCAGTGCCTGGCTAAGCTGTTGGCTGAGAAAAAAGGGCGCTTTTAAGTTGCTGGCAAATAAGTCGTCCCACTGCTGCTCGCTGGCCTGGCTCAGAGGGGTGGGATAAAAGCTGGAGGCGTTGTTAATCAATGCATTCAGCTGGCCCCACTGAGCGCAAGCGGCTTGAGCCAGTACGCTCAGCTCACCCATATTCGCCAAATCAGCCTGCAGGGTGAATGCACTGTTTGTGCGCTGCTGGTTTAACCGCTCGGCCAGTGTTGTGGCATCGCTGCCTGAGCGACGATAGTGAATGACTAAGTTCCAGTCTTGTTGGTGTAGGTGGGCTGCTATGGCAGCACCAATGCGGCGCGCACCTCCGGTAATTAACGCAACGGGTCTTGCATTCATTGAGTGTGCTCCTGCTTAAATTGTTGCAATAAGCCTAAACGTTCCTGCTCGATGGCTTCGCCCAGCTCTGCACCTTTGAACCCTTGGTTTACCAAGGCTTTTACGTTGACGTTCTTTGCGGTTTGCAGTGCTTGTGCCAGATAGTGGCTTTGCGGGTACTCTCTGTTTTCAAAGCCGGTACGCCCCTGTGAATCGGCTTGGCACACAAGCAAAAATTGCTTGAAACGCTCAGGCTTACGGTAAGCATCGGTCTGCTTAAACAGTTTAAGCAATGTTGATGGTTTTAGTTCAAAGGCGCGGTGGCAGTGAGTGTGAAATTCGGCTGCCATAAGTGCTAGGTCGCGGCAGTCGTTGGGTACCGCCAGTCGTTGGCAAAGCTGTTTGATGGGCTTAAGCCCGGTATGTTCGTGGCCGATGTGTCGGGGCCACTGCTCGCGCGGGGTAAGGCCTTTGCCCAGGTCATGCATCAGCGCGGCAAAGCGTACGGGCGTGTCGTTACTGAGAAGGCAAGCTTGTTGCAGCACCAGCAGGCTGTGTAAGCCCGTGTCTATTTCAGGGTGGTGCTGTGGTGGTTGAGGCACGCCAAACAAGGCAGCCAGTTCGGGCATCACAACGGCCAGGGCGCCACATTGTTGCAGGGTGGCTATAAATACTTCCGGGTGGCGCTCCCTGAGGGCGCGGTCAAACTCTTTCCAGACTCGCTCGGCCACCAAATGATCGGCTTCGCCGGAGGTGACCATCTGTTTTATCAGGCTCAGGGTTTCAGCGGCGATGGTAAAACCCAGATGATGGTAGCGGGCGGCAAACCTTGCTACCCGTAAAATTCGCACCGGGTCTTCGGTAAATGCCTCTGAAACGTGGCGCAGGGTTTTATGTTGAATATCACGCGCGCCACCATAAGGGTCGATCAGCTCTCCGGTGCTGCTTTCGGCTATGGCGTTAATGGTCAGGTCACGGCGTCTCAGGTCTTCTTCTAGAGTGACTTCGGGAGAGCAGTAAAAGCTAAAGCCTGCGTAACCTGGTGCGGTTTTGCGCTCGGTTCTGGCAAGGGCGTACTCCTCTTTAGTGTGCGGATGAAGAAAAACAGGAAAATCTTTGCCCACGGGCGTGAAGCCCATCTCGGTCATGCGTGCGGGGGTTGCGCCAATGACTACCCAATCTTTTTCCGTGAAGGGGTAGTCAAGTAAGCGGTCGCGTACTGCGCCGCCCACTAAGTAGGTTTGGAGGTTATCAGAGGTATCTGTCATGTGATTATGGTAGCGATTTAACGAAACAAGTCCTACACATATTGTCATCTGAATTGATCATTGAGGGGGATAAAGGTTACCTGTAATAACCCGATGTGCTGTTTTGGTGCGTGGTGCTGGGTTTGGGAATTCTCAGTGCACGCTGCTGGTGCCTGGAAGATTAGTAATCGCTTGGGAAAATGGGCTTTATAATTATAAGTTTATGATATTTAAAGATAATTTTAAGTTGGCTCGCTCTTCGCTAATACCTCGGCAAGCTTGTTCGGTGTGCTAATCGACGGCTACACAAAAACATTATTGCCATTAGAAACTAGAGGAAGATTTCATGAAGATGATGAACAAAAAAGTACTGGCCAGTGCCGTTGCCGCTTCTGCCATTGCCTTGAGCGCTGTTGCACCTTCCGCCAGTGCCGAAGTGTCTGCATCGGTAGGCGCTGCCAACATGTACTACTGGCGCGGTATTGATCTGGGTAATGGTGATCCAGCTATCTCAGGTGATATTACCGTTAGTACTGGTGGCCTGTATGCTGGTGTGTGGGGTTCCTCTGGTGATGCTAGCATGGGTACCGAGTACGACCTCTACGTAGGTTACGGTGGCGAAGCAGGTAGCTTTACTTACGATATCAGTCTGTGGAACTACAACTACCCAAGCGCTCCTGCGAACGCCGATGGCTCTGACGGCTCTCCAGACCTGGGTGATTTGACTGAAGCGGTTGTGTCTTTAGGTTTTGGTCCGGTTGCTGTGACTTACTACCACGGCCTGGAAGATCTGGATGAGTACTGGTACACCACCATTGGTGCGAGCTTTGATAAGTTCAGCGTGACCTACGGTCTGCACGAAGACGATTTCTCGCACCTGGATCTGGGCTACTCATTCAATGACAACCTGAGCTTCACCATTGGTGTACCGGTTGATGATGTTGATGGCGCTTATGATGACGATCCTAAATTCATTGTGTCTCTGAGCCTGCCTATCGAATTCTAAGGTAAACGAGAATAAGCCGATGCCAAGAGGTAACGGTAAAAGACAGCGAGCATGAAGCTGTAGGGGCAAACGTAGGTTTGCCCCTTTTTTTATGGGTTGTTTTAAGTGGCTTGCATAATGGGGTGAGCTTTAAGCTTCAGCCCCGGGGAGGCGGACGGTAAATCGTGCACCGCCTAGCGGCGAGCGGGAAATTTTTAAGCCACCCTGATAACCGGCCGCAATATCAGCGCAGATGGCAAGGCCAATACCCTGGCCGGGCTTTGATGTGTCCAGCCGCTGACCGCGCTCGACAGGGTTAGCGTTTAACGATTCGGCAATACCGTCGCCATCGTCATCGACATTTATATGGATATAATTTGCATTAATATGAGCGCTAACGGTTACGTGGCTGTGGCCGTATTTGAAGTCGTTATCTAGCAGGTTACCCATAATCTCAAGAAGGTCCTGTTCGTCGCCCACAAAAAGCAACGTCGGAGAGATGTCGAGCGCCAGGCTGATGCCTTTGTCTCGATATATTTTTCGTAGGGATTGACCCAGGCGCTCACAGGTTTTGAGTAAAGGGATTTGTTTTTTGCTGCCTGAGCTTTGCTCACTGACAGCGCGTTGTAATTGATATTTCACCACTTGATCCATCCTTTCAACTTGCTCTTGTATTTGTCTAGCGTAATCCTTTGCCTCTGGCGGCGGTGTTGCATTTTGTAATACGGCTAGAGGAGTTTTTAGGCTGTGAGCCAAATCGCCTAAACTGTTACGATATCGCTTACGTAATCTCACCTCACTTTCAAGTACCTGGTTTAACCTGTCGACAACCCGCTGGATTTCCTTGGGGTAAGATCCGATAAGCAGGTTTGTTTCGCCACTTTGCATTTTGCTTAATGAGTTTGCCAGTGTTCGAAGGGGGCGCAGTGCCCAGGCGAGCAGGCTCGCGTAAAATATGGCCATGGCCGTGACGGCAAGCAATAGCCACTTACCCATGGTAGTACGGAATGCGCCAAGCGCACTGTAGAAACTCTCACCCGAGTGCACCAGGGCAAACCGGTAGGGGATTACGGTGCCGGTGTCTGTTTCCCAGAGTATGTCATAGTCGGCGTAGAACGCTCGCTTAGTCGGCCCGCGGTGTTGTTGTATCTGCATTTGGCCCGGGTGATGGTGATGGCCAAAATCTTGGTATTGGGGCGGCTCTTCAGTCAGCATACTTGAGGCGGAGCGCCATACTTGCGAGCCGTCGGTGCGAAAAACGTAAGCCGCGAGGCCAGAGGTGGGCTGCTCCAGGTCGGGCTCTAGCAGTGATTCTGGCAGCTGTAGTTGTTCGCCACTCATCTCAGCAAGAGAAAATAATAAATAAAAGTAGCGTTCCAGGCGCACCTGTTCTGCGGCAAGCAAGCTGCTGCGCACGGCTTTATCGAGTGCAAAACCGGTAAGCAGTAACAGTAAAAGCAGGGCCAGTAAGGTGCCAAAGCCTAGGCGGGCCTTGAGGGTCGAGGGCTTCATGGCTGAGTTGATGGTGGCTCGGCGGTTAAATTAAATCGGTAACCGAGGCCGCGCAGGGTGCTAATGGGGTTGATGGTGCCGTCAGGGTCCAGCTTTTTGCGTAAGCGCCCGATAAATACTTCAATGGTATTGCTGTCGCGATCAAAGTCTTGCGCGTACAGGTGTTCAGTCAGATCTGCCTTCGAGAGCGTCTTGCCGCTGTTGAGCGCTAATTGCAGTAAGGTGTTGTACTCATAGCCTGTGAGTTCAACTTCTACATTGTTAACTTTCACGCTCTTGGCATCGGTGTCAATGCCAATGGGGCCAAATTGAAGCTGGCTTTGTGCTAAGCCGTAAGAGCGACGCAATAGAGCTTGAACCCTCGCCCGCAGCTCTTCGGGGTGGAAGGGTTTAGTGAGGTAGTCGTCCGCCCCGGCTTCAAGCCCTTCTACCTTGTCTTGCCAGGCATCTCGCGCCGTGAGAATGAGTGCCGGAAAGTTACGTTGTCGTTCGCGCAGCTGACGAATTAAGCTAATGCCGTCAAGCTCGGGCAGCCCCAAGTCGATAATCGCTAAGTCGTAATTAAATTCCTGTCCAAGATAAAGGCCTTCGCGCCCATCGAGGGAGGTGTCACAGGCAAAGCCACTTTGTTTCATCTGCGCGGCAATTTGCTGATTAAGTTGTGGGTCATCTTCGACAATCAAAAGGCGCATGGTGGCTCCTGTGGTGTAAGGCCGTAATGTTATTTAATTGGGCGGCCACTGGCGGCATCAATCAGTACTGAGTGGATGCGACCGGATTTTTGCAAGAGTTTCACTCGATAGGCGGGCTTGCCCTTGGCTTGCACCCGTTTGATATCAATGACTTTGCCGCCGAAGGTTTTGCTGGCAATTTTACCCGCTTGTGCAGCGTTGATAGCGCAATATGCCTGTTCACCGGCATAGGGCGAGGAAATGTTAGGGGCTCCGGCCTGTGCGTTGATTACCACTGCTGCGAGAAAAACCGGAATAAGCCATTTGGCCATTGCGTGTACCTGTTTAATTGGGCGACTGTCGAGAGACCGATATTGTAATGCCTGCGTTTGTGTGACTGCCAGATCCCGATACTACCGCGAATGGCTTAACAAAAGCTGAAGCACAGTCGTTGTGCATGGTTTTAAGGCCGGGGTTACAGGTATAATTGCCGCAATTTTCTGCAATTTACACGGGTTTAGCATGTTGGATAAGGTTTCTGTCAAAGAGTATATGGCCCAGGTGGGTATCGACGCGCGCGCCGCCTCGCGATCCCTGGCCGCTACTAGCACCGGGGTAAAAAACGAAGCCCTGCTGGCAATGGCGCGCGAGCTGGATGCGCACCGCGAACATTTGATGGCCGAAAACGAAAAAGATCTGGCCGCAGGCCGGGCCAATGGCCTGGACGATGCGCTGGTCGATCGCCTGGCGCTCAAGCCTAAAACCATCGACGGCATGATCGAAGGCCTGCGTCAGGTAGCGGCGCTGCCTGACCCCTGTGGTGAAATTACTGATATGAGCTATCGTCCCAGCGGCATTCAGGTGGGGAAGATGCGCGTGCCTTTGGGGGTGGTAGGAATTATTTACGAGTCTCGCCCCAATGTGACCATTGACGCCGCCAGCTTGTGCTTAAAGTCCGGCAATGCGGCGATTTTGCGCGGTGGCAGCGAGGCGATTCACTCCAACCGTGCAATTGCCGAATGCATTGGTCGCGGTCTGCGCGAGGCGGGGCTGCCAGAGGCTTGCGTGCAAGTGGTACAAACCACCGATCGCGCCGCTGTGGGTGAGATGATCACCATGCCTGAGTATGTGGATGTGATTGTACCGCGCGGTGGCAAAGGGCTGATTGAGCGCATCTCCCGCGAAGCCTCGGTGCCAGTGATTAAACACCTTGATGGGATTTGCCACGTTTACATTGATGCCAAGGCCGATCTCGATAAAGCCTTCGCTATCGCCTTGAACGCCAAGACCCATCGCTACGGTGTGTGTAACGCCATGGAAACGCTATTGGTCGATGAGACCGTTGCCGCCAGCATCCTGCCCCGTTTAGCCGAAGCCTATGGTGCCGAGGGCGTAGAGTTGCGAGGCTGTGAGAAAGCTCGCGCAATTATCGAGGCGGTCGCGGCCAGCGAAGAAGATTGGGCGGCGGAGTATTTAGCACCAGTGCTGGCTATTCGCGTGGTTAGCTCTTTGGATGAGGCGATGGAGCATATTGCCAAATACAGTTCACAGCACACCGAGTCTATCGTTACGGAAGACTACTCACGGGGGCGTCGATTTATTACTGAGGTGGATTCCAGTTCGGTAATGATTAACGCCTCGACCCGATTTGCGGATGGCTTTGAATACGGCCTGGGTGCCGAAATCGGTATTTCCACGGATAAAATTCATGCCCGGGGTCCAGTGGGACTGGAAGGGCTGACTTCGCAAAAATGGATCGTGTTTGGCGACGGCCACATTCGCCACTGATGCGCCGCAAGATTGCTGTTTTTGGCGGTACCTTTAACCCGATTCATCACGGGCATCTGCGCCTGGCTCTGGATCTGGTGCAGCAAGTTGGGTTTGACCAGATGCGCATGGTGCCCTGCCATATTCCCATGCACCGGGAAGACCCCAGTGTTGCCAGTCGCCGCCGTGCGCGCATGGTGGAGCTGGCTATTGCCGACAGCCCAACCCTAACTTTGGATACCCGCGAGCTGGAGCGTGGCAGCGCTTCTTATTCCGTGGACACCCTGGCTGAGCTGCGTGCCGAACAGGGTGAAGATGCCTCTATTGCCCTGATTATGGGACTGGATGCTTACCAGGGGTTAATGCGCTGGCACCGCTGGGACGAGCTGCTGCAATTAGGACACCTAGTGGTGGTGGATCGGCCCGGCTATCAAATGCCCGCCAGCGGTGAGCTGGCGCAGTTTGATCGCGAGCATCGTGCAGCGGTAAAGGTTCTGGATCAGGCCAGTGCGGGTTTTGTGGTGCATTTGGATATTCGCGCTCTGGATATCAGCGCCACTGAAATTCGCACTCTTACTGCACAAGGGTTATCGACCCGATACCTGTTACCGGAAACCGTGCGCCGCTATATTGCTGAGCGCGGACTCTATGGGGCGGGCTGATTGTGTTGACAACATTTTTATTTTTGATTTTACAGATAGGTAACTCATGACCGAGCAAGTAATGCCAATTTTGTTAGAGGCGCTAGACGATTTGAAAGCGAAAGACGTGCAGCAGGTGGATGTGCGCGGTAAAAGCGATGTGATGGATACTCTGCTGATCGCCTCTGGCACCTCCAAGCGCCATGTTAAATCTCTCGCGGGCAACGCCGTTGAAGACGCAAAAAAGGCTGGTTTTCAGCCTCTGGGGGTTGAGGGGCTCGAAGGTGGTGAGTGGGTGCTGGTGGATTTTGGCGATATCGTTTTGCACGTGATGATGCCCGAGACGCGGGAATTTTATGATCTGGAAAAACTCTGGTCGGTGGAACCGGCGGGACGTTCTGCGGACTAATGCGAGTTAAATTGCTGGCGGTAGGCACGCGCATGCCCGCCTGGGTTCAAGAAGGTTACGGCGAATACGCCAAGCGTTTGCCGAAGGGCGATATGCCGGTTGAGCTGGTCGAGTTGCCTTTGGGGGCGCGCGGCAAGAACAGTGATGTTAAGCGCGCGATGGAAAAAGAAGGTGAGGCCATGCTGGCGGCTATCGGCCGCAGTGACCGGGTGATAGCCCTTGAGCTAACAGGCCGCAACTGGAGCACCGAGCAATTGGCGGGCAAGCTCGAAGACTGGCGTATGGACGGACGCGACGTGTGCTTGCTGGTGGGTGGTCCAGACGGTTTGGCCCCAGCGGCACTGGCGCGTGCTGATGAGCGCTGGTCATTGTCGGCACTGACACTGCCGCACCCTATTGTACGGGTGTTATTGATGGAACAGCTGTATCGCGCCTGGACGGTTATTAATCATCATCCCTATCATAAATAACAGCCTTATTGTAAATCTCTATGTCCGAAGCGCGCCAGTTTAAAGATCACCACCGCGAAGCGAGGTTGTTTTTTGGTCGTGCTTTATTTGCCGGGTTGGTGATTACCGTTTTGACCACGCTGTTGGTTGTGCGCTATTACTCACTGCAGGTCACGCACCATGAAGACTACGTCACCCAGTCGGACCGCAACCGGGTACATGTGTTGCCCATTCCGCCGACACGGGGTCTTATTTACGATCGAAACGGTGAGCTGCTAGCCGAAAATCGTGCCAGCTATACGCTCTCTATCGTGCATGAACGAGTGGATGACTTGGGCCGGACTCTCGCGGTATTGGCAGAGCTGGTCAATATTGCCCCTAATGACATCGAAAAGTTTAATGACCAGCTGCGCCAGCGTCGTCGTCCGTTTGATGCGGTGCCGTTGCGCTATAACCTCACCGAAGAAGAAATTGCGCGCTTAGCCGTTAATGAGTTCCGTTTGGATGGGGTCGAGGTACATGCTCAGCTAGTGCGACATTACACGCATGGTGAGCTGTTTGCCCACACCATCGGTTATGTGGGGCGCATCAGTGAGCGCGAGTTAGCGAGCTTTGATGAGCAGGAGTATCAAGCGTACGCCGGTACACACTCAATCGGTAAAAATGGGCTTGAGCGTTCCTACGAGTCGGATTTACTTGGCGAAGTGGGCTATCAGAACGTGGAAACAAATGCCCGGGGTAGGGTGCTGCGTGTGCTGGAAAGCGGCAACCCTAAACCAGGTAAAGACTTGGTGTTACATCTGGATACTTACCTGCAAGAGCAGGCGCTTGCCGCACTTGAGGGGCATCGAGGTGCCGTGGTGGCAATTGATGTAAACACAGGAGGCGTTTTGGCCGCGGTGAGTGCTCCCAGTTTTGATGCCAATCTGTTTGTGACGGGTATCAGCTTTAAAGATTACCGGGAATTGAATCAATCGAGGGATCTACCTCTCTTTAATCGTTTTTTACAGGGGCAGTACCCGCCCGGGTCAACGGTTAAGCCGATTATTGGTATGGCCGGATTGCACTACGATATCGTGACCCCCAGTGACACGGTCTATGACCCGGGGTTTTATCGTTTGGCCAATAGCAGCCGTGTTTACCGAGATTGGAAACGACACGGGCATGGGGCGAAAGTCGATTTAAAACAAGCAATTGCTGAATCTTGCGATACCTACTTTTATGATCTGGGGCATAAAATGGGTATCGATAAAATGCATGCCTTTGGCTATCAGTTTGGTATGGGCGAAAAAACCGGTATTGATGTGCCCAATGAGCGCCGCGGAATATGGCCTTCGAGAGATTGGAAGCGCGGTGCTCGAGGGCAACCGTGGTACCCGGGCGATAATTTAAATGTTGCGATTGGTCAGGGCGATGTGCTCGCCACCCCTATGCAGCTGGCAGTAATGACGGCGACACTCGCCAGTAAAGGCGTGCGCTATAAACCCCACATGGTGGCGAGCGTAGGCGGCCAACCGGTGGAGCCTGAAGTCATGCAAAGTGTCCAAGTGGAAGAGACTCACTGGGATGCAATTCTGGGGGCTATGGAAGAGGTGGTTCATGGCGTGCGAGGCACGGCTCAGCGCATTCGCCGCGGCGCAGACTATCGCATGGCGGGAAAGACAGGCACCGCTCAAGTCGTTGCCATTGCTCAGGGTGAGGAATATGACTCTGAAGCGCTCAGCGAGCGCAACCGCGATCACGCTTTGTTTGTCGGCTTTGCTCCCTTTGAAAACCCTCAAATTGCTGTGGCAGTACTGGTTGAAAATGCCGAATCCGGTTCGGGAGCTGCGGCCCCGGTAGCGCGAAAGGTGTTTGATGCGTGGCTGGCCGACAAGCATCATCAGCATGAAGGGGAGAGCTAGTGCCTCATCAGGATTTTTTACGGCGTTTGCCTGAGTCTGAGCGAGCTTTACGTAAACGTGACCGACTGCAACAGCGCTTGCATATTGATTTTTGGCTTTTATTGCTGCTGTTCATTATCACCATGGGTGGTTTGGGGGTGCTGTTCAGTGCCAGTGATCAGTCGCTGGGTACCCTAAAGCGTCAGGGGATTTACTTTTTTATCGCCTATACAGCGATGTTTATGGTCGCTCAGGTTCCGGTACATTTTATGCGGCGTCTTGCGCCCTGGGCTTATGTGGCGGGCGTTGGTTTGTTGATTGCCGTGATTTTCATCGGCGTTGGGGCCAAGGGCGCCCAGCGCTGGTTGAGCTTGGGAGGCTTTCGTTTCCAACCGTCCGAGTTTATGAAACTCGCCATGCCCATCGCCATTGCCGCTTATTTGGGGCAACGGCATTTACCGCCGGTATTCAAACACGTGTTTTTTACGCTGGTATTGGTGGCAATACCGGTGGTGCTTATCATTAAGCAGCCTGACTTAGGTACCTCGATTTTGGTAGCGGCATCGGGTTTGATGGTGTTATTTTTTGCCGGTTTATCTTGGCGTTATATATTTGTTGCTATCGGTGCCTTACTGGCAAGCTTGTGGCCCCTATGGCATTTCGTGTTGCACGATTACCAGAAAAAACGCGTGCTTACCTTGCTGAATCCGGAAGCTGACCGTTTGGGGGCGGGCTGGAATATTATTCAATCTAAAACGGCGATTGGTTCTGGTGGTGTACCAGGCAAGGGTTGGTTACAGGGTACCCAGTCTCATTTGGACTTTTTGCCGGAAGGGCATACGGATTTTATTATTGCCGTGTTGGCTGAAGAGTTTGGCCTGATCGGGGTGCTGACGTTGCTGGGGCTTTATGTTTTGGTGGTGCTGCGCGGCCTGACCATTGCCATTCGTGCGCAAGACAGCTTTGGGCGCCTCTTGGCTGCCAGCCTTACCCTTACGTTTTTCGTTTACGTGTTTGTCAACGTCGGCATGGTGTCGGGGTTACTGCCGGTGGTGGGGGTGCCCTTGCCGTTGGTGAGTCAGGGCGGTACGTCCATTGTCACCTTGATGACAGGCTTTGGTATATTGATGGCGATTGCCACCGAACCGCGCAAAGTCATTCGCTGAGTAAAATGTGATTCGCTAAGGGGTTAACTTTGAAAATAATAACTCGCGCTTGGCTGCTGCTGGGGTGTTTAACGTGGCTGGCTATGCCGGTATTGGCGGATTATCGAAACAACACGCCTGCGCAGGCTTTTATCGAGAAAATGGTCCTTGAGCACGATTTTGATCGCCTTAGACTCGAAACGCTGTTTTCAAAAGTTGAAAAGCAAGAGCGGATTTTAGAGCTTATTGCTCGCCCAGCCGAAAAAACCAAAAGCTGGGCCGACTATCGCAAGATTTTTATTCAGAATAAACGTATCACCGATGGGGTAAAGTTCTGGCAAGACAATAAAGAAGCACTTGCTCGTGCAGAACAAACGTATGGTGTGCCTGCCGAGTACATTGTTGCCATTATTGGCGTGGAAACTTTATACGGTCGGGTAACCGGATCTTACCGAGTTATGGATGCCTTGAGTACGCTTGCGTTTGACTACCCTCCACGCAGCCCATTTTTTACCAAAGAGCTGGAAAATTATTTATTGTTGATGCGTGAGCACGACAAAGACCCCTTGCTGAATAAAGGTTCTTACGCTGGCGCTATGGGGTACGGCCAGTTTATGCCGTCCAGTTATCGTCATTATGCGGTGGATTTTGATGGTGATAATTGGCCGGATATCTGGAATAACACCACCGATGCCATTGGCAGTGTTGCTAATTACTTTAAGCAGCACGGCTGGCAACGCGGCGCTTTTGTTACCGTACGCGCCAGGCCCTCAGCCGAGGTGGGTGAGCTGCCCAGTCCGATTGCTACACCCGAATACGATGTTAATCATTGGCGCAAAGCGGGTTTTACGCCGGTGCAAGAGGTGCCCGCTGATGCTAACGCGGTCGTCATCCGCTTGGACGGTGCTCTTGGGGATGAGTATTGGCTGAGCTTCACCAATTTTTACGTTATTACCCGCTACAATCGCAGCGCCATGTACGCGATGGCTGTGCATCAATTGGCACAGGCTATTTATCGCGAGGCTGATATAGCGCAAGGAGACCATTGACCGTGACTTCTCACCCAAGCAACCGTTTTACTTTTTATATGCTTTGGCTTGTTGCCGTCGCTTCGCTGGTGTCCTGCTCATCGAATAAACAAACGTCCAGCTCTTCGTCCCGGTACCACATTGAGCAGGATGTCGGGCCGGATAAACCTATTGATATGTCTCATGTTCCCGATGCCGTGCCAAGAGTTGAGCCGCGCACTCGGGCGGGCAATAAAAACCCCTATACCGTACTGGGTAAAACTTACTATCTGATTGAAGACGAAAGTAATTACAAAGAGCGAGGCAGGGCATCTTGGTACGGCAAAAAATTTCATGGGCACAAAACGTCTAATGGTGAAGTTTATGATATGTATGCCATGACCGCCGCCCACAAGACCTTGCCTATTCCTTCTTATGTGCGGGTTACGCATCTGGAAAATGGCCGCAGTGTCGTGGTTCGAGTTAACGACCGGGGGCCGTTTCACGAGGGGCGAATTATCGATCTGAGCTACGCAGCTGCCCAGCGCTTGGGGATTACGCAAACCGGCACCGGTCCGGTAGAGGTGGAAATTATTATTCCGGGGGATACCCCACCGCCGCCGTTAAAGCCAGAAAACCGCCCGGCCAGTCAGGCCAGCGGCATCTATTTGCAGGTAGGGGCTTTCAGCTCCGCCTCAAGCGCGCAGGCGCTAAAAGACAAGGTGGCCGCTGCTACCGACGAGCGAGTATTTATCAGTGAATTTTTAGCGGCTCGGCCACTCTACAGAGTGCGCATAGGCCCCTTAGCTGATCAGCAGGCTGTGAATCGTGTGCGAGCACGATTACCGCAAGCTGGTGTATATTCCAGTCACACCGTGCAAGACTGACGAGTCCCTTTGGGGTAAGATAAATTTTTGTTGTCCACTAACCAGATTAGATAATCCATGTTTGCCAAATTATTTGCTGTATTTGGGGTGTTAGCCCTTGCCGTTTCTACCAACGCTCAACAGGTGCTCATACCTGCCCCCCCTCAACTGGCTGCTAGCGCCTATTTATTGTTAGACGCCGAAACCGGCAAGGTGCTGGTAGAACATAATGCCGATGAACAACTTCCGCCTGCCAGCCTTACTAAAATGATGACCAGTTATATTGTCACCCATGAATTGGAGCAGGGGCGACTGGGAGAACAAGACCTGGTTAATGTGAGTGTTAAAGCCTGGAAGATGGGTGGCTCGAAAATGTTCGTGCGTGAAGGTACCCAGGTTCCGGTAATGGATCTTCTGCGCGGGGTTATCATTCAATCAGGAAATGATGCCAGCGTCGCTTTGGCTGAACATATCGCCGGAGGGGAAGATGCCTTCGCCGATGTAATGAATCAAACGGCCAGCTTACTTGGCATGAACAATACTCATTATGTTAATTCAACTGGCTGGCCTGCCGAGGGACACTTAACTACTGCGCGCGATTTGGCGCTTTTGGCGAAAGCGATCATCGTCGACCATCCGCAGTACTACCCGTTATATGCTGAAAAATATTTCGAATATAACGGTATAAATCAGCCTAACCGCAATCGCTTACTGTTTCGTGATGATTCTGTCGATGGTTTAAAAACCGGGCACACTGAAGCGGCGGGATATTGTTTAGTGGCCTCAGCTAAACGCAGTGATATGCGTTTGATTTCCGTGGTCATGGGAACAAGTAGTGAAAATTCACGTGCCGCTGAAACGCAAAAATTACTGGCTTACGGCTTCCGCTATTTTGAGAATACAACGGTATACCGCGCGGGTGAAGAGTTGGATTCTGGCCGGATTTGGTATGGTACAACGGATCAGGTGGTGCTTACCGTCGCGGACGATATACGCTTGACGGTCCCTCGGGGCAGTCGAGACAGTATAGAGGCAAACCTTAAGCTACCTGAGACCCTCAAAGCGCCCGTAAGCTCTGGTGAGCAACTGGGCACTGTTACTTTGAGTCTCAATGGTGAAGTGCTTGCCGAGGTGCCAGCTGTGGCTGCTGAAGCCGTTGAAGAAGCAGGCTTTTTTGCGCGTTTGATTGACTCTCTTAAGCTGTTTATAAAAGGTTTACTCAGCTAGCGTCTGGTATAATGCGGCCTGGTTTACCGATGACGAGGCCGCATGACTCAGAAAACCCCGCCTAAAATTGAATTCCCTTGCCCCGATTACCCCATCAAAGTGCTCGGCGAAGCGGGTGATGTTTTACAGTCGCTGGTTATTGAAGTAATGACCAAGCATGCTCCAGGGTTTGATCCAGAGCGCATCACCATTAAGGACAGTGGCAAAGGGCGCTGGCAGTCAGTGACTGTCTTTATTACAGCCACAGGGATTGAGCAGCTCGAGGCCATTCATAATGACCTACGGGCGAATCCGGTTACTAAAATCGTTCTCTGATGCAGGCCTCTACTATTTATATTCGGCAACTTGGTATTGCGGATTATGAGACCGTTTGGGCTGCAATGTCCGATTTTACCCGTCAGCGCGACGAGCATACGGCCGATGAAATCTGGGTGGTAGAGCACCCGCCGGTGTTTACTCAGGGGCAAGCGGGTAAACCCGAGCACCTATTGGCCGTAGACGACATTCCTTTAGTCCAATCCGACCGTGGCGGCCAGGTAACCTACCATGGGCCGGGCCAGCTGGTGGTATACCCGCTGCTGAACTTGCGACGATTAAAGCTGGGTGTGCGTGATTTGGTCACTCTGCTTGAGCAGAGCTTGATTGAGCTGTTAGCCAATTACGGTATTAAGGCTAATGCTAAACCGGATGCGCCGGGTGTATATGTGGACGGTGCGAAGATTGCCTCGTTGGGGTTAAGGGTCAGGCGTGGCTGCAGTTTCCATGGTTTAGCGCTTAACGTGGCTATGGATCTCAGTCCTTTTGCTCAGATTAACCCCTGTGGCTATCAGGGGCTGGCTATGGTGGATATGTCCAGATTGATGCCCAAGGCCCCGCCATTTGCGGAGGTTGGTCACAAGCTGACCTCCATTCTTGTACAGAAGTTAGGCGACAAAACCGGTATAATACCCGCCGCTCAACATTCCGTGGGGTGAGATCCACCCCAAAAACTGCGAGTTATCTATGACAACACAGACTCCTGAGATACAACCCGTAAAGCGTACCCGTCGCCACAAGCAAGGGGAAAAGCTGCGCGATGCCGACAAGGTAGAGCGTATTCCGGTCAAAGTTATCGCCACCGATGCGACCGAATCGCCGCGTAAGCCGGATTGGATTCGTGTGCGCGTACCCGCCTCACCCGAGGTGGATCGAATCAAAAAGTTATTGCGCAAAAATGGCCTGTCATCTGTGTGCGAAGAGGCCAACTGCCCCAACCTGGGCGAGTGTTTCTCCGGCGGTACCGCCACATTTATGATTATGGGTGATATCTGTACCCGTCGCTGCCCGTTTTGCGATGTGGGCCACGGTAAGCCCAATCCGCTGGATGAGAAAGAACCTGTGCAACTGGCCGAAGCCATCGCCGAAATGCGCCTTAAGTATGTGGTGATCACCTCGGTGGACCGAGACGATTTACGTGATGGTGGAGCGGGGCATTTCGCCGATTGTATACGCGAGGCCCGCGAGCGTTCGCCGAAGTTGCAGGTGGAAATCTTAACCCCTGACTTTCGCGGTCGCATGGAGCCCGCGTTGGATATCTTAGAAAAAGAAGCCCCGGATGTTTTTAATCACAACCTTGAAACGGTTCCCCGTCTCTATCGACAGGCGCGCCCGGGGGCCAATTACAAGTGGAGTTTAAAGCTGCTGGCGGAATATAAAAAACGCCGGCCGGATGTTCTGACAAAATCCGGTTTAATGGTTGGCTTGGGAGAAACCAAAGAAGAGATCATCGAAGTGATGCGCGACATGCGTGAGCACAACATTGATATGCTCACCATAGGTCAATACTTGCAGCCCTCGAAAGATCATTTGCCGGTAGACCGTTATGTGCACCCTGATGAGTTCGCAGAGTACACCGAACTTGCTGAACAAATGGGTTTTACTCACGCTGCCTGCGGCCCACTGGTTCGCTCCAGTTACCACGCTGACAAGCAGGCCCACGGCGAGGACATTAAGTGGTTTGAGGCCCAAAAGGCCTGAGGCCTGTGAAAGCAGAACTTCCTCTGGATTATCGTGTTGAAGCTTTAGCCAATCATCCCGATTGGCTAAAGCTGGTAGCTCGCTGGCATCACACAGAGTGTTTGCGCCAAGGTCTTAGCAGTCGCTATTCTCGGCGGTTGCACAGGCTGCGGGACCACTCCATCGGGGGGGCGAGTATTCCACAAACCTGGCTGGCCTTCTCTTCTGCACAAGCCGCGCCTGTGGGCTGTATCAGTCTTGTGAGTTATCAGCTTAATGCCTCTGCAGGCACTCCCTCCGCCGAAGTGCCTTTGTGGTTAAGTAACCTATTTGTTGAGCCGGAGTTTCGTCGCCAGGGGTTCGGCGTCGCCTTGATTTCACAGGTCATGCAGTTTGCCCAAGAGTTGGGTCATGACTCGCTCTGGTTGATTGCCAGAGAGTACACGGGCTTTTATGTCCGGCTCGGCTGGCAGGCCGTGCGTCAGGCGAATGTTGCCCGCCAGCGGGTCAATGTAATGAGGCGTAGCTTACCGGGGTGAAAGAGGAGTCCTGGCATTGAGGTACGCTTTAAATTGATCCGCTACATCGGTGAAACACCCGTCCACCTCTAAATCGTGTAAATGATCCCAATCTTCCCGGGTGTTGGCCGTGTAAACCCAGTGTTGATAACCACGCTTATGAATATCTTCGGTAAAGTCTTTGCTCATTAGGTTGATTGAGGTGTTGATAGAGTAGGGTTGCAGGTCATTTGCGCAGGCACCGTAACCAAGGGGTAAGCTCGCTAATAGCATTCCCCGTTTAACCGTCGGCAGTAGGTGTTTACAGGCGTTAAGTTCGTGATGATTAAAACTGGAAATAATGATCTGCTCAAGTGATATACGGGTGTCGTGAGAATAAGCTGTGAGGGTTTTGCACAGCTGGTCGGCACCGCCCCCATTTTTTAATTCGATATTTAACAGGCAGCGGTCCTGCACTAGGTTAAGTAGCTCGTCCAACCCTGCCAAAGGCTCGCCATTTCGATGCCGGATGGCCTCAAGCTGGGGTTTAGTGTGCCCAGTGAGACTCTTCGATGCGCCGCGCCAGATACGATCGTGTGTCATCCAGAAGCGGCCATGAATATACCAAAGGTCGACTTCAATGGCGTCAACTCCCAATTCTAGAGCCGCTTCCACTGCAGCGAGAGTGTTTTCTGGCCGATTTGTGTTGGCCAAACCTCGGTGGGCGATGCAAAGCATATTCACAATTCCAGTTGTGTCGTAAAACAGTCCTGTTAGTATGCGTGTTTTCCGATTCGTTACAAAGGCTTGAGATGCTGTTAAAAATCTTACTGGTGTGCGGCGTTATTGTTTTCTTTTTACTGATCTCACAGTTGGTGGATCGTGTAGTAGGAGAACTGGCGAATAAACGCTCTGTGAGTGAGTACCGCGTAGAATATGTGACCAAAATCACTCGCTTCGCGCTGCTTTTTTGTTCCGTTGCGGTGATCTGCTTATTGTTGGGGTTGGGGTATGGCGATATCTCTCTATTCTTATCTTCTATTTTTGCGGTGGTGGGGATAGCGCTGTTCGCTCAATGGTCCATTCTCAGTAATATTACCGCGAGCGTCATTATCTTCTTCGGCTTTCCCTACCGTGTGGGGGATCGTATACAGGTTCTCGACCCCGATGCCAAACTGTGCGGTGTTATCAGTGAAATCACCATGTTTCATGTGATCGTACGTATGGAGGATGGCAACACGGTCACCTATCCTAATTCTCTCATGCTGCAGCGGGCGGTGCTCAAAGTAGCACCTGGTGCCTTGCCGTTAGAGCGTGATAACGGCGAAGGCTAATGGAACCATAGGCACTATTTTTTGTTTATAAGACTTGCACAATCGCATCCGCTAAATACGGCAGGTTTTGCTGGTTGATGCCTGCCACGTTGATGCGGCTGTTATCTGTCATATAAACACTGAACTGATTTTTGAGAGTGTTAACTTGCTCAACACTCAGCCCGAGAAAGCTAAACATGCCAGCCTCTTGGGCGATAAAGCCAAAGTCACGCTTGTCTTGGCGCTCGTTTAATGCTTTTACTAGCTCCAGTCTCAGCCCCGCAATACGTTCGCGCATATCGGTAAGTTCGCTAAACCATAAGCTGCGCAGCTCTTCGCTGTGATAGACCGTATCGACAATGCTGGCCCCATGAGACGGTGGCATAGAGTACAAACCTCTGGCAATGCTCAATGTCTGGCTCTGTACGGCACCGGCTTGTGATTTGTTGGCGCTGACAATACTTAGGCTGCCAGCTCGCTCGCGGTATAGGCCTAGATTTTTCGAGAACGACATGGCAAGTACCAGTTCAGGCTGTGTCTCAGCCAAGAGCCGCACGCCGTAGGCGTCTTCAGCGATACCGCTGCCAAACCCCTGATAGGCCATATCGATAAATGGTGTAAATCCGCGCTCGCTCGCAAGCTCAGAAAGCTGACGCCACTGGTCATTGCTTAAATCAGCGCCACTGGGGTTATGGCAGCAGGCGTGGAGCAATACCAGGTCATTGGGGCCTGCTGCTTTCAGAGTATTGACCATCGCGTTAAAGTCGATTTTGTGTTTGGCGAAATCGTAGTATGGGTATTCTTTTAGCCGCAGCCCGGCACTTGTCAGTAGGGGTACGTGGTTTGCCCAGGTGGGTGCGCTTACCCAGATGGTGGACTGAGGGTTCGCTTTGGCAATGAGCTCGGCTGCAAGGCGTAACGCACCGCAGCCGCCCGGGGTTTGTACCGTACTCAGGCGCTGTTCTTCTATAACGGAATGCTCGGTACCAAAGGCTAGCTCTGCTGCCGCTCGGTTGGCCCCTTCGATACCTGCTGGAGGGGTATAGGATTTGGTGGTTTGATGCTGAAGCAACTGCTTTTCGGCGGCCGTGACACAATCAAGAACTGGGGTTTCTCCCACTTCTGTTTTATATACCCCTACGCCCAAGTCCACTTTGTTTGAATTGGTATCGCTGCGAAAAGCGGCGCTTAATCCTAGAATAGGGTCGGGTTGTAAAAGAGATAATTGATCGAACATGGGGACTCCCGCAGGCAAACAAAGACAGGCCGGATGATAACAGTAATTTGCCCTTGGCAGTGCTGGTATACTGTTTCCCTTTTTGTCGGAGTCAGCATGTCCAAGTACTGGAGCGAGGTTGTTCGGGGAATTGAGCCCTATGTGCCAGGAGAGCAACCGCAAGTTGAAGGCTTAGTTAAGCTCAATACCAATGAGAGCCCCTATCCGCCGTCACCTAAAGTGGCCCAGGCGATTACTGAAAATGTGATTGATCGTTTGCGTTTTTACCCTGATCCGAATGCGGTAAAGCTGCGTGAATCCATCGCCAATTATTACGGAGTGGCTGTGCAGTCGGTGTTTGCGGGCAATAGCTCTGATGAAGTACTGGCGCAAACGTTTATGGCCTTTTTTCAACAGCCAGAACCAATTCTTTACCCGGATATTACTTACGGCTTCTACCCCGTTTATTGCCAGTTATTCGGTATTGAAGCCAACCCTGTTCCTCTGGCAGAAGACTTTTCTCTGGATTTACAGGCTTATCAACAGTCCAACGGCGGTATTATTTTCCCCAACCCGAATGCGCCCACAGGCTTATTGAGTCAGCTTGAGCAAATTGAAGCCTTATTGCTGGCAAACCCACACTCGGTGGTGGTGGTGGATGAAGCCTATATTGATTTTGGCGGCGAGTCTGCCGTGCCCTTAACCGCCCGCTACAACAATTTGCTGGTGGTTCAAACCTTCTCCAAGTCTCGCGCCTTAGCGGGTTTACGGGTTGGGTTTGCCATTGGCCACCCTGAATTGATTGAAGGCTTGGAAAGGGTCAAGAACTCTTTCAATTCTTACCCGCTCGATGCAATTGCCCAGGCAGCGGCTACCGCCGCCATGGATGACGTGGACTATTTTGTGGCTTGCCGAGATAAAGTGATTGCCACTCGTCAGCGTGTCACTCAGGCGCTTACGAGCAAAGGGTTCACGGTATTACCTTCCAGTGCTAATTTTGTCATGGTAAAACCACCTGGCAGTCTTGGCGCGGCGGATCTCGCCGCTCAGCTAAGAGAGAAAAAGGTACTGGTTAGATATTTTGCTAAGGCTCGTATTAGTGATTACCTGCGCATTAGCATTGGCTCAGACGAAGAGATGGACACGCTTTTGTTCGCATTGGGTGAACTGGGTTTATAATTTTCGAGTAGGTCTGACGATAAACTCTTCCGTTAGACCGCTCCAAGCTAAGCGCTTATACAATGCCTCGTTGCACTGGGTTAAGGTGATATTGCTTGGCTGAGCCTGTTTGCTCTCTTTAAAGAGTAAAAGTATGGCCAAACCCGCCAGGCTCAATCTGTGCACGCCTTTAAAATCAAGCTCAAATTGATGGATGCCGTTGTTAGCTGTCTCCCGAATAAACTTACGCCACAAGGTGAGTGCGGATAGGGTCAGGTCGCCGGCTAAGTAGACTTTAATGCCATGACCATTGTTTATTGGGTGCCAATCCAGCTGAGGCGGACACTTGTCTTGTGGGGTGGCCGTAGCGCGAGGCCTCTTGAGAGGTTTTTTATCGCTGCTAAGCGTTAAGTATTCGTTGCCGATAAATGGTGCGCTGTTTTTCATTATCTTTATTGGCCTGCTGAAGGTTAAAAGTTCTTCAAACTGTATTATTTACAGGCAGTATAAAGGTAAGCTTGGCGTATTTTTAATCCTATTTGTTTCTATCTGGGGTAACTTAAGCGAAAAAAAGAGATAAGGGCCCTTATTTAGAGCTGATGATGACTTTTAATGGTCAATAGTTATTGATCTACTTATTTTTGCTGCAAAACACTCTAGCGCAATTCTGCTCTCAGTCGAAACTTTCGTCATAAAACGAAGATTCTAATAAATCCTAAAGTTCTTACTTGCGTCTCTGGGAGGTTTCTAATAAATTGCGGTTATTAATTTTTTAGGGTGGTGGTCGTCTTGGGTATAAAGGACGCCTGCAAATTCTAGAGGATTGGAGTCACCGAGGTAGCGCTTTTGATATAGCTGTTGCTCACACTTTATGTGCGCCGAAATTCAACTGGACAAGTATGGTACCGAATCATAGCGCAGCTGTATTAATTAAAAAATATCAGCAGCTGTTTAAGCGGTTAAGTTACAAGCAAGTCGCAGAAAAGTTGGTCGGCTTATTGGTGGCGCGTACACATATCCACCGTGCAGCTCTTATTGTCGAACATAGCGATGAGTTATATATAGAAGCAATAGCCTTTCGAGATTCACAAGGAAAAGTGGATATTCACGCTATTTCCGCCCCGCTAAGTCCCTCCCGCAATCTTCCTGGTACGGAGATTGAAGGACTGTATCGCTCATATACTCCTGATAACAGCCTGTTAACTATACCTGTCCAAAATAAGGGCAGCAGCGCATTGCAAATCATTGAAGAGGGAAAAGTTGCTATAGCCGCTTTCTATGTTGAGTCTTCACTGGATGAATCCGAATTGCTCAAAGAGCTGAGTGGAGCTCAGTCTACATGGTTGTTTAGCTCCATAGTGGTGCGTCAATTATTGGATGTGAAGCGATTAGAAGAGCAAGCTGAACGCAATCGAATTACTGAAAAGGCGTTGTGGGCAAATGAAACCTACCTAAACGCCATATTGCGTTATTCACCGGCATTAATCGCTGTTAAAGATTTGGACGGCAATGTTGTGATGGCCAGTGATCACTATAAACAATTGGCGCATATAGGTGACTCTTCACTCATTGGCAAAAACAACGTTGACATCTATCCGTCCGAGTTGGTCGATTCCTTAGCATCTTTGGAGTCCGCGGCACTTGATGCGCGTAAGCCGTTAGAAACCGAAATTGAGCTGCCTCACAAAGATGGCAGCTTCCACACTTATTTGATGGTTAAGTTTCCTCTCAGTGATCGAAATGGCGACCTTTTTGGCGTGTGCACTATTTGCACCGATGTTTCAGATCGAAAACTTGCTGAAAATGCCTTACGTGAACAGCAATCGCGTTTAAATTATTTAGCCTTCCACGATGCGCTTACTACCTTGCCGAATCGTTCTCTATTTTATGACCGTATTAGTCATGGAATTGCCAGAGCGCAGCGCTCAGATAGCAAGCTTGCACTGATGCTACTGGATGTTGATCGTTTTAAAAATATTAACGATAGTCTGGGCCACGATTCGGGTGACTTGTTGTTAAAGTCGATTGCTACACGATTAAATGAAGGTGTCCGGGATATGGATACCGTGGCTCGACTGGGCGGTGATGAATTTGTTGTTCTGCTTGAAGGTGTTCATGATTTAGAGGATGTGCGTTTTGTGGCGAATAAACTGCTCGCTCAAGTCTCACGTCCAGTGGAAATCGTAGGCCATGAAATCTCTATAACGGCAAGTATAGGCATCAGTATTTATCCCACGGACGGTGAGGCGACGGATGAGCTGTTGAAAAATGCGGATATTGCCATGTATAAAGCTAAGGAGGCGGGTAAGAATAACTGCCAGTTTTATGCAAAAGGAATGAGTGCAACAGCGGTAAATTATTTGCTGTTGGAAAATGACTTGCGCCGCGCACTAGAGCAAGAGCAGTTGACTCTGCATTTTCAGCCTCAGATTAATTTGCATACGGGTGAGCTTACCGGAGCGGAAGCCTTAGTGCGATGGCAACACCCTGAACGAGGTTTGGTGTCCCCCGCTCATTTTATTCCTTTAGCGGAAGAGACTGGGCTTATCGTGCCTTTGGGTGAGTGGGTGCTAAAAGCCGCGTGTAAGCAGCAAAAAAGCTGGCTCAACAAAGGGTTTCAAGTACCGCAAATGGCGGTGAATCTTTCTACCCGGCAGTTTCGGCAGCGGGACTTCCCCGGTAAGGTGGCTACAGTACTGCGAGAAACAGAGTTACCTGCCGAGTACCTTGAGCTGGAAATAACTGAGAGCTGTGCGATGGAACATGCCAGTGAAACCATTAATCAGTTAAATCAGCTGAATCAAATGGGATTGCAATTGTCGATCGATGACTTTGGTACCGGGTATTCATCTCTGGCCTACTTAAAACGGTTTCCTATTGATAAATTGAAAATCGACAGTAGTTTTATTCATGACGTGCCGCTGGACCAAAACGATGCCGCTATTGCTAAATCGATCATAGGGCTTGCGCATAATATGCAATTAACAGTGGTGGCTGAAGGGGTCGAGCAGCATCATCAGGCTGAGTGGCTAGCTTCAGAGGGCTGTGATCAAGCCCAGGGTTTTTTATACGCTAAACCAATGCCCGCTGCCCAGTTTGAGGCCTACTTTAATGGAGCCGGTCAATTTGATTTTAGTAGTAACATCGTTTCGTTAAAGGATTTCGCTTAAAGTTTCCTGTCTTAGTTCTCTAAAGATTCATCTTCACCGATAAAAAACGGCTCCTCCTCGTCTTCAGCTGTGCCAAAGGTATCGTGAAAATTTACAACTTGATCGGCAACTTGGTGAATTTGTTTGCTGTAGTTAGCCAGATGAAAAAGTGCCTCACCTTCATGGATTAAAGGCAGGTTTGTTAAACCAATAACAATAGACTCTGCAGGTGCTATCACTGGCACTTGTGTTAGACCTACGGGGTCGGCGATGTAAGCGAGAATGGTGCCTTTTTTGACTCTTGCTCCTAGCCTGACCAAGGCGCGCATCACGCCGCTGCATGGCGCACGTACCCATCGGCTGTCATCGGCAATGGCTACTTCTGGGATTTTCTTGCTGCGATTTTTACGCGCCAGCATACCCAGCTCACGCATAATATTAACCACCCCGCGGGTGCCTGCCCGTATGCTGAATTCATCAAAGCGTAATGCTTCGCCGGCCTCATACAATAAGAGAGGAATCCCTTTTTCTGCTGCCGTTTCACGGAATGAGCCCTCTCGCAGCTTGGCATCTAAAATTACAGGCGAACCAAACGCCATGGCTAGGTCTCGAGTATCGTCGCGGCTTAAATCAACACGGATTTGCGGTAAGTTCGTTCTGTGGCGCGCGCCAGTATGCAGGTCGATGCAATGGCTGCAGTGGCCGAGAATATCGTTGGCTAAGGTGTAGGCCACACGGCCCGCCAAAGAGCCTCTTTGACTGCCAGGAAAGCAGCGGTTTAAGTCGCGGCCGTCCGGTAAATAGCGCGACTGGTTGAGAAAGCCATGCACATTAACAACCGGTATGGCAAGCAGGGTGCCTCGTAACTTGCTTAGTTCTTTAATCCCTAATACCCGGCGAATAATCTCAACGCCATTGATTTCGTCGCCATGTACAGCGGCTGTCAGAAGTAAGCAGGGGCCAGGACGTTTGCCGTTAATAACGTGCACTGTCAGGCCCACGTCCGTATGGGTGTACATCGCGGCGAGAGGAATATCGACGCTTTTACTTTCTCCGGGAGCGATGGTTTCGCCGCCGATAGTGACGCTGGAGTTTACTGTTCGACTCATCCTTTACCTTTGGTGCGATTGCTGTGGGGGCGAGCGTTTTCCTCGATAAATTTTACGATGGCATCTGCAACGTCTTTGCCTGTGGCACCTTCTATACCCTCAAGGCCGGGAGATGAGTTGACTTCCATGGTTAGAGGGCCTCGGGAGGAGCGCAGGATATCAACCCCGGCAATTTTTAGCCCCATGGTTTGTGCCGCTTTGATCGCGGTGCTGCGCTCGTTAGGGCGTAGCTTTATAAGCTGGGCACTGCCACCTCTGTGTAGGTTGGAGCGGAATTCTCCATCGGGTGCGGTACGTTGCATTGCAGCTACCACTTTATTGCCAATAACCAGGCAACGAATATCACTGCCGCCTGCTTCTTTAATAAACTCCTGCACCAAAAACTCAGCTCGAAGCTCCCGAAAAGCTTCAATGACGCTTTCCGCTGCTTTCGCTGTTTCTGCCAACACTACCCCGCGGCCTTGTGTGCCTTCACACAGTTTAACCACCAGCGGGGCTCCGCCCACAAGTTTTATCAGCTCTTTGGTGTTATGAACGTTATGGGCAAAACTGGTGCGTGGCATGCCGATACCCTTGCGTGAGAGTAACTGCAACGCCCGTAGTTTGTCCCGTGAGCGGCCTAAGGCAACGGACTCGGTTAAACAGTAAACCCCCATCATTTCAAATTGGCGAATCACGGCTAAGCCGTAATGGGTTACCGAGGCACCAATGCGCGGAATAACCGCGTCAAAGCCCTCTAACTCTTCGCCTTTGTACCACATGGCAGGCTTGGAGGGGGTGATATCCATATAGCACTTTAGGATGTCAATCACTTGGACTTCATGGCCTCGCGCTTTACAGGCTTCCACCAGACGGCGGGTCGAGTAGAGTTTGCTGTTGCGGGATAAAATTGCAATTTTCATTTAGAGTCCTAATTAATAATCAGGTGAGAAGTGATATTGCTGCCCTTATAAGCCGTTATGGCTTTCTTTGTTGCCACCACATAAAAAGGATAGCTCGGGGTCGACTTGAAAATGGCCACTTAGCGTATTACGTCCGAGCAGCATGCGAAATAACATCGATTCTCGATTGGTTAGGGTCATTTCTGTAATAAACGTGTGAGAGGCTATCTGCAAAGCGGTTTCAATAACGTAGCGATCTTCTTTGTGGCCGCCAGAGTCTGTTACTTGTCGACGATCCTTGACTGGGGCTTCACAGATTATCTCGGGGCCAGAAGTGCCTTGCTGTGGGTGCAAACCAAAGCGAACCCACGGGGTATCCTGACGCTCAAAAGGTTCGACGAAAAAAGCATGCAGCGCCGAGGTTTTAGCACCGGTATCAACTTTGGCTTTAACATGGAATGAGCCAAAATCCGGGAACATGACCCACTCACGCCAACCAACGCAGGTTTTTTTTTGCATGCCTACCTCTTGTATCCAACATTCTTATATCACCCCATTCGCTAAGCGATTAAAGGCATAACTGCCACTCACTATAGCAGTTAATTCACAGAGCGTGTCTAGGCTTATATTCAGAAGAAAAAGATCATTGGTGAAAACTTTTAGTGTTCAAACTAACTGAAAATTAGTGAGCTAAAAATATCTTTGTCATGTCAAAAAACTATGTTAAATAGCGCCCATGAATCTTGTTCTAGCTGCAGGCAGGCCAAGATTCGCATCTTTAGAGTATTTCGTGTGAGGTAGTAGAATGACTGAAGATCACGATGAAGACACCTTTATGGATGATGAGATCGAATCGGAAAAAGCTGAAACCGTCCCGGCTCACAGTAAAGACAATTCTCAGCGTCAGTTAGAAATGCGTCGTCGCTTGGAAGATCGATTAGAAAGGCGCCGTTTGCGTGATGAGCTAGGCTTTGACGATATGTGGGAGTTGGAATTGTAAATCGCAGCTGAGGCGGGTCATGTACTCGCCACGGTTTTTCGTTCAGGCGCGCGGTGGTTAAGTATGGTACTTTTATATGTCAGAAACTAACTGACAATAATAAATAAGCATATGCCAGAAACTAACTGACAATAATAAATAAGCGCTGGTCTCAAATGTTCAAAACGCTGCGGCTCGAAAAGTCACTATCCGTGTTGGTGTTTGTCACCGCATTGGCATTATTCGGACAAGATTGGTTATTGCAGCAAAGCCATGTGTTAGTGTTGAACAAACACACCCCCGTTCGTTTTTACAGCGATAAAGTTGCGGGCGGCAATAGTGAGGCGCAGTTCTTAGCTAAAACCCCCAATAACTTCACCTGGCGCTGCAACCTTTTGGAAGGTAATGCCTACCCCTATTGCGGCTTGGAAATTATTCTCGGTGAAAGTGTCAGTCGTGGCTTGGATTTGAGCCGCTATAAGCAAGTGCGTCTTTGGTTTGATTATCATGGTCGCAATAAGTCGGTTAGGATTTTTCTGCGTAATTTTGATCGGCGCTACAGTTTGGTGAGTGACGAAATCACAACGAAATATAACCAAGTGGAGTTTGAGACAAATTCCCCTCAGGGTTATTACGAGTTTTCCTTTGATGATTTCTTTGTCGCAAATTGGTGGCTACGTGAACACAGTATTGCCCCCGGTTTGAGCCACCCTCAGTTTGATAACCTCGTAAGTTTTGAAATTCAAAGTGGTTCGTCCCATCTTTTGGGGCCACATCAGTTTACTTTGCGTCGGGTTGAGCTTGTAGGACAGCGCATCGATACAGCAGATTGGTACTTGGCCATTATTCTGGCCTGGGGTGGCTTGGTGTTGATCTTTTTACTCTATCGCGTCGTTAAGCTGTCAGGTGAGGTGCGCGAACGCAAGCGGCGCGAAGCGGAGCTGATAGAGGTGAACGCCCTATTGGGTAGCCGTAGTCGAGAGTTAGAGAGTTTGGCAGTAACGGACTCTCTGACAGGTGCTTTCAACCGCAATGGTATCAAAGAGGCCGTCAGGCAGGGTTTGTGGGAATGGCGGCATGGTCGTAAACCTTTGTCCATCGTGATGATGGATGTGGATCATTTTAAGAGTATAAATGATACCTTCGGTCACGGCGTTGGCGATGAAGTTTTAACGAGTATCACCGCTTTAGTTAAAAGCAATATTCGAACCACGGATATGTTGGCCCGCTGGGGTGGGGAAGAGTTTGTTCTTGTGTGTCGCAATACCCATCGCCATTACGCCGCGTCTACCGCTGAAAAACTGCGCGACCTAATCGAGAAGCAGCACTTTTCTGAAGTGGGTACAGTCACGGCAAGTTTTGGTGTGGCCAGTCTGGGGGATGGGGCAACCATTGAATCGCTTTTTAAGGCCGCTGATGCGCCCCTGTATAGAGCTAAAGAGGCAGGAAGGAATAGAGTGGAGGTGGTTGCAGAATAAAAGCTGGCAAATGTTACGGGCTTTGAACTGTTTCGCAGTCGGTGCGAAACAACTCCCCATCTTCAAGTCGCAGTGCCGTTAAGCATCCGCCCCACACACAACCGGTATCCAGCGCCGTTACATTGGCTGCATCCGCTTTTCCTTCCAGTGCCGCCCAGTGTCCAAAAATGATTTTATTGCCCCGGCAAAGGTGATTGGGGTGAGCGAACCAAGGTAAAAAACTTTTACCGTGGTAACGAGTGGGAGCTGACTTGTTTTCAAATTCCAGTTCACCCTCGGCCGAGCAAAATCGCATACGGGTAAAATAGTTAGTGATCAGCCGCAACCGCTCGTGGCCGATTAATCGGTTGCGCCAGCGATTGGGTTTATTGCCGTACATATTGGCTAAAAAGTCATTGATATAATCGCTTTGTAATACCGCTTCTACTTCACGCGCATGGGCTGCGGCTTGTTCCAGGTTCCATACGGGAGGAATGCCCGCATGAACCATTGTGTAGCCAAGCTCTGTATCCGTGTGCATCAATTTGCAGCGCCGCAGCCACTGTATCAGTTCGTCGCAGTCGTTGGCGCGCAATAAATGGTCAAGGGTGTCGAACGAACTTTTCTTCTTGTAGCCGTAGGCAACGGCGAGAAAATGCAAGTCGTGATTACCTAAAACGGCTGTTACGGCATCCCCCAGAGAATACAGGTAGCGCAATGTTGCCAGCGAGCTTGGACCGCGATTGACCATATCGCCGGCAATCCATAGCCTGTCGTGCAATGGATTAAACTCAACTTGGTTCAGCAGTCTCTGAAGGGGCTTAAGGCAACCCTGAATATCGCCAATTGCGTAGGTGCTCATTTGCTGCCCTTAATGCAGTGCGCCCGGGTGAATCAATGCAAATAATGGAATGGCTGCTTCAAATTCGTCCCCATTGGGATGGCGCATTTGGTAGTGGCCCTCCATGGTGCCAGCCTGAGTTTGCAGTACGGCGCCGCTGCTATAACGATAGAAGCTGCCGGGCGCGATAGTGGGCTGTTCTCCTACCACGCCTTTACCCTGAACCTCCTGGACTTGATCTTCGGCGTCGGTAATGCGCCAGTAGCGGCTGATCAGTTGCGCCGCCTCAGAGCCCTGATTGTGAATAGTGATGGTGTATTTAAAGGCATAGCGGCTTTGCTTTGGAGCGGATTGCTCGGGCAGGTAGCCGGTTTCAACTTCTATGGTGATATCGCTCATGATCCTTGCTGTAATCGTTCGTCTATGGCGTCGCTGAGGGTAACAAACTCGGCAACGCTGAGTGCTTCGGCTCGCAGTGATGTATCCACTGGTAAGCCTTCCATTTGCTCTGCACTAAGCAGAGATTTTAGCGCATTGCGCAGAGTCTTGCGGCGTTGGCCAAAGGCGGCCGTTACCAGCTTTTCCAGGGTTTCAATATTCTGGGCTGGGTGGGGTAGTGCTTTGTGTGGTACCAAACGCACAATGGCTGAATCCACCTTTGGCGCTGGGTCAAATGAACCGGGCGGCACATCGAACAGCCAGGCGACATCGCAATAATATTGGACCATAACGCTCAAACGCCCATAGGCTTTATCGCCGGGTGTGGCTGCAAGCCGTTTTACCACCTCTTTTTGCAGCATAAAGTGCATGTCCTGAACCTGGCTGGCGTAGCTTATCAGGTGGAAAATGAGCGGCGTGGAAATATTGTAGGGTAGGTTACCCACAATCCTCAGCGGTTTGCCGTTTTCGCTTAAACTGGCAAAGTCGAATTTCAGTGCGTCAGCCTGATGTAGCTGAAACCCCGGATGCTTTTCAAACCGAACTTTCAGCCAGGGCACCAGATCGCGATCCAGCTCAATCACGTGCAGCGTTTCGGCAGCTGCGGCCAGTGGTTCGGTTAATGCGCCCTGACCCGGGCCAATTTCCACAATCACCTGGCCCGCTTTGGGGCTAACCGAACGGGCGATCTGCTGGATAATGCCGTGATCAATCAGAAAGTTTTGCCCAAAGCGTTTGCGGGCGCGATGGGGGTTGCCGGGGGCTGCGGGTTGTTTCATAACGGATTAACTTGTTGGCGCGTGCGGACCATACCGCAGGCGTATTCGAGGGCGGTGTGAAGGCTGCCGTTGTCGGCTTTGCCGCTGGCGGCTAAGTCTAAGGCGGTACCGTGATCTACAGAGGTGCGAATAATCGGCAAGCCCAGAGTAATATTGACGGCTTGGCCAAAGCCTTTGTATTTCAGTATCGGCAGACCTTGATCGTGATACATGGCCAGTACGGCATCAGCATCTTGTAAGTATTTGGGGGTAAAAAGGGTGTCGGCCGGGAGTGGGCCAATCAGGTTAAGACCTTGCTCACGTAGCTCGTTCAGCACCGGCTCAATAACCTCAATTTCTTCGCGCCCTAAGTGACCGCCTTCACCTGCGTGCGGGTTGAGTCCGCACACTAAAATACGGGGTTGGGCGATGCCGAAATGCTGGGTCAAATCTTTGTGCAAAATGCGTGTGACATCAGTAAGCGCTTTGGGCGTAACAGCCGCCGCAATATCTTTTAATGGCAGATGAGTCGTCACCAGCGCTACGCGAAGCCCCTCGGTTGCGAGCATCATCACCACTTGAGCGGTATTTGTACGCTCGGCTAAGTATTCTGTGTGGCCGCTAAATGGTATACCCGCTTCGTTGATAACTCCTTTGTGCACAGGGCCGGTCACTAATGCATCGAAGTGTCCCACCGTGCAGCCATCGATAGCGGCGTCCAGCGTTTTTAACACATAAGGGGCATTGGCCGAATTAAGCTGGCCTGCAACCGCGGGGGCCGTTAGCGGGATAGGTAATACATGCAGCTGACCCGCCTTTGCAGGTTGGGTTGAGTCGCTGGCGGCGACCGTTTTGATTTGTACCTCTAGCCCGAGGGTACAGGCGCGCTCGGCTATCAGCTCGGGGTCAGCGATGATGACATATTCATCAGTCTGGGGTTGCTGCGCCAGGCTAAGTACTAAATCGGGGCCGATACCGGTCGGCTCACCTGGTGTGATCGCTATACGTAATGGAGCTGTGCTCATTAGCTCTCGGCACCGTCAACATCTTTAATGTCTATATAGGCGTTATCACGCAGTTCCAGCTGCCAGACTTGTAACTCTTCGTTAAAGCGGCGCTCTCGCATCATTTGCGCGGCTTTGTTGCGAATAACCACATCGCTTAAATCTTCCTGGCGGCGATCAACCACTTGTAATATGTGCCAGCCGAACTGGCTTTTAAAAGGGCCGGCAATGCCGCCGATCTCGGTTTCGGCCATCGCCGCTTCAAAGGCGGGTACAAAGGTGCCGGGATTGGCCCAGCCTAAGTCGCCGCCGTTGAGCATCGAGCCAATATCCTCGGAATTTTCCCGAGCCATTTCGGCAAAATCAGCACCATCTTCAATTTGCTGCTTAATGTCGCTCAGTTTTTCCTGAGCGGTTTCATCGTCCATGATTTCGCTGGTTTTGATCAGGATGTGGCGTGCCTTGGTTTGCTGTACCAGTTGCTCGCCGCCGCCGCGTTGTTCAAAGTTTTTCAGCAGGTGAAACCCCGCCCCGGAGCGAATAGGTTTCGACACTTCACCAACTTCAAGCCCGTCGACCACATCGGCGAACAATTCGGGCAATTGCGCCAGTTTACGCCAGCCTAGGTCGCCACCCTCAAGGGCGGTCTGGTCATCAGAGTTGCTGATGGCAAGCTGGGCGAAGTCCGCCCCGTCTTGAAGACGCTGATAGAGGCTTTCGGCCTCTTGTTTTGCGGCTTCTACTTCATCGGGAGTGCTGGAGCCGGATACGCTGATTAAAATATGGCCCAGGCGATAATCCGGCGAAGTGGCAAACTTGCCGTCACTGGATGACAAAAAGTTATCGATTTCCTGCTCGGTGACGCGAATGCGGTTGTTAACAACGCCCTGTTGCACTTGATTCAGCAGCAGGTCGCGACGAACTTTTTCGCGGAGTTGATCCAAGGTCATGCCGTCGGCTGCCAGGCTTGCAGCCAACTCGTCCATCGAGCTCATGCCGTTATTGGCCATAATTTGCTGCAGGGTGTTGTTGAGCTGCTGATCCGGGATTTCGATGCCATAGCGCGCCGCTTCTTCGAGTTGCAGCTGTTCGAGAATGAGTTGGTCGAGAATTTGTTGTTCCAGTACATCCATGGGCGGCAGCTGGTCATATTGCCCTTGCAAGCGTTGTAACACGGCGTTTTTACGCTCATCGAACTCGCTTTGCAGAACCACGCCGTCGTCGACAATGGCAATTACCCGGTCGAGTACTTGAGTTTCGGCCAGCGCGGTAGTACTGAGGCAAAGCAAAAAGGCGCTGCCGATACCAGTAAGCTTGCGTGCCAAGCGAGGAAATGTCGTGGTTTTGTTTCGCATAATGTCGTCGCTGTGTTTAAAAATTGTCATTGCGTTGGTCATAGCCCAACACGGTTTTGCCTAGCAAGTTGCCGATTCTGTCGCTGATGCTGCCCAGGCCTTTTAATTGCAGGTCGAGCATCCAGCCATGGTCGTAGTCATCGCTATTCACGGTTTCTAGCTGATTGCCGGAGTTGTAATCGAAATTAAGCCATTTTCGCCACATAAGGCGAACTCTGTAGCAGCAATCGCTGTATTCGAACCCAGCGTAAGAATCGAGTTCCAGATTGTAGGTAAAATCGTAGTTAGTGCGCGCCATGATGCTCCAATTATTGGAGATCGGCAAATACGCGGCCAAATCGATCTGATCTAAACTGTGCTCAGTTGTGTACTGGCCATCTATACCTAAATTCGCAGCGTTATCTCGCACATTGCGGGTATAACGATAGGTCAGGCTGACCAGACGGTTTTCGTCATCGGCGTATTCAAGCAGTGCGCTGGCGCTGGATAAATAATGTTGGTTTTGGTCGTAGAGCAGGTCGCTGGTGATATTAAGCGAGTCGCTGATACGGGCGCTGATTCGTCCGGCAAATTCGGACCATTCGTAGGTTTCCTGCTCTGGTTGATACAAAGGGTTTAAGGCAACCTTGGGGGCGCTAAACCGATGGATCTGTCCTAGCCCCAGGCTTAAATATTCTTCACCGGTTTGAGCCGATAAAAAGCGGCTGGTTACACCCCAGGCCAGTTGGTTGGCATCGTCTATGCGATCGTGACCGGTGTAGCGGGTCGTGCGGAATATCTGGTTGTAGTCAAAGGTCAAGTAGCGCGAATCGAACAGAATGGGCGCGTTGGTGTCGTTCAACGGGTTGTAAATGTCCGAGTGATCTTCGTAGTCGCTGTAAAAATACAGCACGCGAGGCTCAAGGGTTTGAATAAAATGACTGTCGCCCACGTTGCCAAAGCGCTCAAATAATAAGCCCATATCAAGGCTGGCTTGTGGTGCCACTAGCGTTGGGGTGCTGTCGTTGACCGTCGGGTCGGGTGCCGTACTATCGGCATCATAAGCCGCCTGTTCAAGGTCATAACTGAGGGTCTTAACGCCTATTTTGGGGGTGATAAAGCCCCATTCCCAGCGCTTGTTCCAGGCCAAATTGTAATCTGTGTTGATTCGGCTGCCTTCCACAAGCCGATTGGTGGGGCTTTGGTAGTGTTCCGTAATACCGAATTCGGTAAATTGGTTGTCCAGAGTGATTTGCCAGTCGTCTAAATGGTATTGGCCAAACGCATAAAGGTGCGGTAGTTCTTTATAAGGTTTTTGTTGTGACTGATTTAGGTAGCGAGTTTCTCTTGCGCGGGCCCCGAATTGCCATGAGTCCGCGTTATAGCTCACCGTGCCGAGCTTTTGTATGCTTGTTTGATGCTCTACATCGATATCGCTGGTGGTAATGTCTCGCAGGTAGTCCACATCGCTGATGTCTGTATAGCTGATATGGGTTTTTAAGCGAGAGGTCTTACCCCCGTCCTGATTGAACTGCACAATCCAACGGTCTTGTCCTTTATGTGGGTAGGCTTCCTCCGGGGTTAGCTCGCCGCTGGCAATATCATTCTCTGCCTGGCGGTCATAACCCCCTTTGTCGTTGTGTAAGTAAGCGCCAGAAACCTCGGTAGAGAAAAACGTGCTTAAGTGGCGCAGCTCGGTATCCCAAAGGGCTCCGCGTTTGTCCATATAGGTAGGGGTAAACGTGGCGTCGAGCTGGGGGGCGATATTCCAGTAAATAGGTTGAGAGTATTCAAACCCGTTGCGCTCACTGGTGCTAAAAGAAGGAAAAAGTAAGCCGCTTTGTCGCTCGTCCCCTACGGGAAAGATCAAATAAGGCACGTAAAGTACGGGGATATCTTTAATTTCGAGCCGGGCGTGTTTAGCCGTACCCAGGTTGCGGTCATTGTCGACGTTAAGTTCGCTGGCGCGAAACTTCCAAAATTCGTTATCTGGTTCACAGGTCGAAAAACTACCATCGCTGAGTTGTAGAACTCGGTTGCCAAATTTATTCAGCTGTTTGGCCGTGCCGTGAATCCGCGCTTGGTGTAAAACATATTCGGCTTCCTGCAGGCTGGCGTCTTCACTCGCCGAATTCAGTTTTGCGCTATCGGCATAGATCAGCAGCCCTTGTTCGCGCAGGGTTATGTCGCCAGAAAGGTCTAGGGTATGGCTTGTCTGGTCAATCTCGGCTCTGTCGGCCTTGAGCATACGAGGCCCTTGTTGAATGACCACGTCGCCCTCTAGGATGATTTGAGTTCCTCCTGCGGTGCGAAAACTGTTGGCTTGCGCGTCTATTGGCAGCTGGTCGTAGGCTAGCCCATTATCTACTGGCTGGTAAGGATTGACATAAGCGCCACAACACCCCGGGGGCATGGCCTCAATCGCTTCGGGGGGAAGATTTTCAATGGTTACCCAGTCTAAGCGGTGTGCTGATTGCTGTGCCGCTTGGGTAGAAAGACCTATGGTCGCCGTTAGGGCGGTTAAAGCCTGTGCTAACCGATTTCTTGAAGGTCTAACTGCCATCAATAACTCTCAAATCATTGCCGTTTTGGGGCTGCAAACTAAGCGGGCAATTCTACTGTAAAACGACCCTTCAGGACTAATTTGTTGCCGTCGCTTGTGCTTAGGGGGGCAAATAGGCTACAACGGATTCGATTTGAAAGGTGTAGTAGGTGAGAATAACGTGCGTTCAGAAACAGACTCGCGTCTGGTACAGCTTAATCAGTGGGTCGACCAAGCGTTGGGCATAGAGGCTACCTTGGTCCCGATGCAGGGCGACGCCGGTGGGCGGCGCTACTTTAATATTGAGCAAAAACCCGGCTGGCTGGCGGTAGATGCCCCGCCGGAAACTGAAAAAGTAAAACAGTTTTTATACCTGTCTGGCATCTTCGGTCGCCATGGGGTGCCTGTTCCTTCCATAGTTGCGACAGAGGCCGAAAAAGGCTTCCTGTTGGTCGAGAATTTAGGCGAAGGGTTATTTTCCAAACATGTCAATGCAGAAACCGCCCCGGTTATTTACGGCGAAGCACTGCTTACGCAACTGGCGATGGCGCAAATTCCCCTTGAAGGAGTATCCGTCCCGTTATTTGACCGAGAGTTTATTCTGCAAGAATTGGGCATTTTCCGAGAGTGGTTTGTGCAGCAGATGCTTGGTGTAAAGCTGGGCGTTGAGGATATCAAGGTTCTTGATACGGTGTTCGAGTTATTGGCTCGTGAAGCTCTGCAGCAGCCATTCGTGTTTATGCATCGTGATTATCACTCCAGAAATATCCTTTTGGTGAATGGCAAGTCGGTGGTTATCGATTACCAAGATGCCGTTGTCGGTCCGCTGACTTACGATTTGGCGTCTTTATTAAAGGACGCCTATTTAAGGCTGCCACCTGAGGATGTTCAGCGCTGGGCGTTGGTATACGGTGATATGGCCCGTGAGGCCGGGCTTTTGACGGATGTATCGGTGGATTCGTTCATCCGCAGTTTTGACCTAATGGGGCTGCAGCGTCATTTAAAAATACTGGGCATCTTCGCGCGCCTGCATCTGCGTGATCAAAAATCAGGTTACCTGCACGACCTGCCACGGGTTATAGGTTACGTGCAGGAAGTTTGTGCCCGTTACCCCGAACTTAGCGTTTTTAAGGGCTGGTTTGAAAAGGTCGTGTTGCCGACCTGCAGGACTCAGGCGTGGTATAGCGAAGATGAGCTTTATGTAACCGCCTACTATGCTGGTGAACATCCATGAAAGCCATGATTCTCGCCGCCGGACTCGGCAAGCGCATGCGCCCTCTAACTGACCGCATTCCCAAGCCGCTCATAGAGGTGCGCGGAAAACCATTAATTGAATGGCACTTAGAGCGCATCGCCCGTGCCGGTATCACCGAGGTGGTGATCAATATATCGTACCTCGGGTATATGATTCGCGAGCATGTCGGGCGTGGTGAGCGATGGGGGTTGAGTGTTGCCTATTCCGAAGAGCCAGAACCGCTTGAGACGGGTGGGGCGATAGCTTATGCAGCTAAGTTGTTAGGTGGCGAGCCTTTTGTACTTATTAATGCCGATATATATACTGACTTCGAATTGAAGTTCTTGCTGGATCGAGGGTTGCGGAACAAGGAGCTCGGCTGTTTAATTTTGGTTGAAAATCCAGAGTTTAAACGTGTGGGAGATTTTTGCCTTGATAATGGCAGGCTAAGCCATCTACACGACTCAAAACTAATTGGCCACACATTTTCAGGGATTAGCTTGCTGAGCTCCGAGCTGGTTTCAACCTTTGCCAGTAATAAACGAATTTTCCCGCTAATAGAGGTTTTTCGCTGGGCAATTAATAGCGGTAAGCTTGCAGGTGAGGTTTATCACGGCGCGTGGAGTGATATCGGCACCCCGGAGAGGCTACTGGCGGCGCAGAAGCTTTAAATCATTTACGCCTTTATTGCCGAATAAACTGCTTTTCAATCAGCGTTGAAATCAGCACCCTTGTATAAGCAGTTTTATCCTTTTTGGCAATATGGGACTCGTCCGGCAAGTCGAATTTTTGCAGTTCAGGTACATCCCGAAACGTAATTCCGGAAAATTGATGTTGGTTGATAAAGGCATCCCAATAGTTATCTCTTGGATATGCAGTGTCGGCTAGCGCCTTCTGGCGAGCTTGTACGGGTGGTTCATAGAAAATGACGCTTCCGCCCCTAGATTCGATGGCGCTAACCCATTGCGCTACGCGAGTTAAGGCACCCAACCATTTTTCGGGCGGTGGTGGTGGGTTGTTTTCAAGATCTTGTGCTAACCCTTGAGCAAAATGGTCGGCTAAGTCTTTGTTGTTAACCAGATCAAAATCAATATACCCGCTGCGATTACTATGGATGAAAGAGTGGAATCTAAAAGGTGGCCCAGCGTTGGATATAGCTCGTACCAAAATAGCTGAAAGGCTATGTGCAGGGCGAGCTAATGCCATATTTTTTTGCCACTGGGTTAAAAGCATTCGGTGAATCTTCCAGTTGGGGCTCCATTGGTCTTGATAGTAGTCACCATAAGCCTCCTGAGCTAAGTGATTCGATGTGTGAAGCCCTCTTGCGTCGATATCCAGCAATACTATACCGTCGAAAGACTCCGATTCTGCTAAATGTTTAAGGGTTGCTAATGGGTAGCGACCATTGACCGCCAGCATAGATGGGGCGTGACCAGGTAGCATCAAGTTAACTGCATCTAAATCGATGCCGAATTGAGTTCTTGATGCTCCAGCAAACACAAGTGAGTTAGGGTGGTTAGCTATATCGCGTTGTATAGACCACAGCATGGGAGAGTCAATAACGGCAGGCTGATAACCTTTTGTTCGCAGTACGTTTTCGTACCAGCATATCCCGAAAACAGATGTGCACACTAAAGTTGCAAGCTGAAGCCAGCATTTTGCGGTGCTCAACTTGTTAAAACTGGAAGTAGATAAAAGCATGGCTATCTCCAGGGGAAGTGATGATGGCAGCAAGCAAAATGCCGGCAATGGCTCCACTGATTATGGCGGGTGTACGGGAAAATAGATCGGCCTCTGTGCGATTGTGCATGACCCATTGATAGCAGACGACGAGGCAGGTTGCACCAATGGCCATATATTGCTGGCTGGTGAATTCAGGGAGAGTTGCGTAGGAGTCAAAAGAAAACATTGTGGCGGACATTTGTTGAGCAAACTCTAGGCTTGGTGAGCGAAACCAGATCCATGCGTAAGAAACGGCGCTAAGTGTTATTAAGCGGGCGATTAATCGGGTAAAGGCAGTTTTCCGTATTTTTGAAGGGGTTACGGTTTGTACAAGACGCTCCGAGATCAAAAATAAACCGTGTAAAAGCCCCCATACAATAAACGTCCATGCGGCGCCGTGCCACAAGCCCCCTAAAAGCATGGTTATGACGAGGTTGCGATAGGTTTTAATAGTTCCTTTGCGGTTACCCCCTAAAGGTATATATAAATAGTCCCTGAGCCAAGAGGATAGTGATATGTGCCAGCGGCGCCAAAAGTCTGAAAAGCCCAGAGCGCAATAGGGGTTTAAAAAGTTAACCGGAAGTCGAAAGCTGAACAGTAATGCGGAGCCTATGGCGCAGCTGGAGTAGCCCGCAAAATCACAGAAAATTTGGCTTCCGAAAACCAGCGCCCCCAGCCAGGCAATATAAGCCTGGCTGGGCGGGGGGGCGGAGAATATATCGTTAGCTGTTGGCGCTAAAAGCGAGTCCGCTAACACGACTTTGGTAAAAAGGCCCCAAATGATCAATGACAGGCCAATAGTGTTTGATTGTAAGCTGGTTGATCTGGGGGTTTCTATTTGTTGTTGCATTTCAGTCCAGCGCACTATTGGGCCGGCGACCAGCTGAGGAAAGAAGCTCACATAGAGTGCATAGTCGCGCCAGTTGCGAACGGGTTTAAACCTCCGGTAATAGACGTCGATACAGTAGGATAGGGAGTGAAACGTATAAAACGATATACCGATTGGAAGGATTATGTCAGCTGGTGAGCTTTGCCAATTCAGCCCCAAATTTGAGGCGAGTACGGATAAGTTGTCGGTTAAAAAGTAGTGGTATTTAAAATAGCCAAGAACCCCTAGGTTCGTGGCAAGGATGCCCCAAAGCCAGCGTTTGCGAGTGGTTTTGTTTTTGGATTTTGCCATTTTAAGGGCCAGCCACCAATCCAGCGAGGTGGTCAAAATGAGCAAGGGGAGGAACCAGGGGTTCCAGGCCGCATAAAAAGCATAGCTTGATAGTAGCAGTAGGCTTTTTTTATGTCCCCAAGTCGGGCAGCCATAATAGAGCAAAAGGGTGAGAGCTAAAAAAACAGGGTATGTTAAAGAGTCGAATTGCATGGGGTGTTCTAGGTTTGGTCGTCAGCGCGTTTTTAGGGCGACGGCGAATTCTAATTGTTTCTATTGTATATCTCCTTGGCTATCGGAGTCTCTAATGTTGTTTGGCTGTGATAAGCTTTCGCATCATCATAGTTCTAGTTTCATGAGGTAGATACCGTATGCAGCCGCCCATAATTGCCCCCTCAGTCCTTAATGCAGATTTTGCCCGCTTGGGTCAGGAGGCCGAGGCGGTGCTGGATGCCGGCGGTGACTGGTTACACTTGGATGTAATGGATCATCAGTTTGTGCCGAACCTGACGGTGGGGCCAATGGTTTGTCGTGCTTTACGTAATTATGGGGTGAGCGCGCCGATAGATGTCCATTTAATGGTGGAGTCGGTAGATCCGCTTATTGAATCTTTTGCGAAGGCTGGTGCGTCTGGTATTAGTTTCCACCCGGAGGCGGTTCGCCATCTGGATCGATCTATCAACTTGGTGCGCGAGAGTGGCTGTAAGGTTGGGTTGGTGCTAAATCCTGCTACCCCCTTGGCTCTCGTGGAAGAGGTTCTGCCGGAAATTGACATGCTGCTAATTATGTCGGTTAACCCGGGTTTTGGGGGGCAAGCATTCATTCCTTACACTTTGAACAAGATTGAGCGGGCGCGAAAGCTAATTGATGCATTAGATAGGCCGGTAAGGCTTCAGGTGGACGGAGGTATTAAAGTGCACAATATCGCGCAGGTAGCTGCTGCCGGTGCTGATACGTTCGTGGTGGGCTCGGAGATATTTTCAAGCGAAAGCTACGGCGATGTGATCAAGCAGTTAAAGGCCTCTGCTACTGTATAGCGATTGTGCATCAATAGGGGCGATTCTACCTAAGCTTTAGTTTGTAACGGCTTGCTGTAGCAGAAAAAATAACGTTTAAAAAATGTCGCGTTTGGGGCTTCCCTGCGGCGCAAACAGCAGGTAAACTGCCTGCGTCGATTAAAGCTAGGCTCAGTTTTTTAATTGGTGGGTTGGTCTACCGGTTAATTGTGACGGCAGTCAAACTTTTTTGTGCCGACGCTGGCCGCATCAATTGGCGTACCAAAATGCTCGGGAAGGCTATTGTGAACCCTCGGGCGCTATGGTAAGTTAGAACGCGATTGGGTGTTCGTAGAGCATCTGGCCGGTCATGTGCTGGTGGTAATCGAGTTTGTGAGGCTGCCTCGCGGCCTGCTAACAGAAAACAATACGATACTTTGTAACTCTAGGAGCTAGAAATGAAGAAAAAACTTCTACCTTTGGCAATGCTGGCGGGACTGGCTGGTGCAGCAGGTACCGCCCAAGCCGTATACGTCAATACTGATGGCCACGGTGAAACCCTGATCTATCCATTCTTCAGTGTGGAAGAAGGTCAAAACACTTACATCAACGTGACCAACACCACCGACCAGTACAAAGCGGTTAAAGTGCGTTTCCTGGAAGGTCAAAACTCTGCTGAGGTTCTTGACTTTAACTTGTACCTGTCTCCTGAAGATGTGTGGACTGGTGCTATTGTTGCTATTGAAGGTGGCGGCACTAAAGTAATCACTCGCGATAACTCTTGTACTGTGCCTTGGATTCCTCGTCCTAACGCTGAAGGCGAAGGTTCTGACGGTGTTGAGTTCCGTACTTATGAGTACCAAGGTGATGGTGGCGACCAAACTGTAGCCCGTACTCAAGAAGGTTACGTAGAACTGATTGAAATGGGTGTGATCACCGACCCAGACGTACAGGCTGAAATTCAGCACAATGCTGCTGGCATGCCTGGCGACTGTGACGGCTTGCGCGCTCGTTGGATGGAAAATGGCGTTAGCCCAAGTGCTACTAGCGAGAGCTTTGAAAACCCAGCTGATGTAGTGGGTAACGGTTACTGGACTGCAACCCCGAACGAAGGTTTTGCTGTTCAAGCTGACCAAGACACCGAATACACCTTGGGCGGTCTGTACGGCTACGGCGTACTGATTAACCCAGCGGAAGGTTCTGGTTCTGCTTACAACGCTGTTGCGTTGGATCAGTTCTTCGGCGCGGCTGTTGTAGATGGCCTGTATCAGCCTCAGCACACCAACCCAGGTACTACTCTGCCTTCTTTGGGTAGTGCATACGAGATTGCTCAGGTTATCGATGGCAACGCTATCGTAGATGAAGTTATGACCACTGGTTGGGACGCGGTTTCTGCCGTATTCATGCACGATACTCTGTCTAACGACTTTGTATTGGATGCTGCGGTAAATGCTGATACCGATTGGGTAATCACCATGCCAACCAAGCGTTTTTACGTAAACCAAGGTTTGGATTCAGATGATGAGCCAAACGATGCTCTGCCTCCTTTCACCAATGCTTGGTCAGGCGGTACTGCTTGTGAAGTGGTTGGTATTGAAGCTTGGGATCGTGAAGAAGCTGTTACTGAGTTGACTGGCGACATCGACTTCTCTCCTCGTCCGCCTGCTGCTGATGGTCCAGAGCCTTCTTCAATCTGTTCAGAAGTGAACGTATTGACCTTCGACGATGCCTCTGCTGTTTATCCTTCTCCTCGCATCCAGTACGGTATGCCAGAGTTGGGCTTCGAGAATGGTTGGGTTCGTTTGGATTTCTCTAGCGATACTGCCGGTGAGCGTGAGCTGGAAAGTGCTGATGGCGCCATTTTTGAAGGTCTGCCAGTAACTGGTTTTGCTGTTCAGAAGTTCATCAACGGTTCTATGGATGGTGGTACTTTGGCCAACTACGCTTGGTTAGTGCAGCACAACTACACTCGCTCAATCACTCCTTCTTCTCTGTAAGGTTTGATTTAGTAAGAGTACTAGAACGCGGCCTAAGGGCCGCGTTTTTTTATGCCTGAAATTTATATGGCTGGCGTTCGTTGTAAAAAACTGTGCACAAAATTGACAAGCGGTTGTCAAAAGCGCTTAATAGGGAATAGTAATTTAAAGTTGCGCGCATATAATGAACATTATTAAATGTCGGGCAGGCAACCTGCGCGCAAATTAAAATCAATAGATTTGAGCCCTGAGACTGCATCAAAAGTAATGCGCTAGGGACTATAAGTTTTAAAAAACTTTGAAATGTGAGGGTGATATGAAAAAATTTTACAAAACAGTCTTGGCCTGTGCCTTGGCCGCGGGTTCCGCGGTTACGCTTGCGGACACTGTTGAAATACTTGATGGCCAGGGTGATGTGCTGGTTACTTATTCAGCAGATGCTATTACTGTTCAAAGCGGTACGATAACAGTGAGTAACGGCGTTTATCAGGGCGGTACCATTCCCGGCGCCGGTGGCGCTGGTGTAACTTGTGACCCGCTGACAACTACCATTGAAAATGGGGTCTGTGTTGGCTCGGGTGGTGGTTTGAGTTGTGGCTTGGGAACTGAGCCTGATGCTACTGACTCAGAGTGTGTCCCGGCAACGCCACCTACGCTCAGTATTAGTAGCAGTCCTACGTCTATGGGCGATGGTGTCAGTTCGGCGACATTAACTTTCCAGTTTAGCCGCCCGGTGACTGGATTTAATGCTAACGATATTAGCGTTAGTCCTTCGAGTCACACTCTGACTGGGTTTTCTGCAGTGGACAGTGATACCTTCAGAGCCACGATAAACCGTAGTGGCAATGCATCCGGCACTATTAATGTTAGTGTGAGCTCAGGAAGCTATCAAGGTACCAATGGCGCCTCTGGAGGCGGTGGTAGCCGGTCTATCACTTTGGTTGGTGGTAGCACTAATGTTGGTAACTGTGAAGTTCCAGCCAATGTTACATTAAGCAATATATCGGCATTGAGTAGTTTTGGTATGGCTACAGCTCTGATCGAGTTTGATATACCACGGTCAGAAGTGTTGTCACGGGCATTCACTACCACAGGTGGCTCAGCCAACGGCCAAATTAACCTCGGCGGCGATTCTGGCACCAGCGAGGATATGCGCAACATGTGGATTTCGGAGTGTCCCGGAGGTGAGCCTGTGTCTAATCGCTGTGAGCGCCCAGGTAACTTGACTACGATGCGCTGGATTCAGGGAAGCTCTAGAGTTGCTTGTTCGCTAGATAAAAATGCAACTTATTACTTTAATATTTCATCGGACTCTTGCAGTCGCTCTTCGGGCTGTCGGGCCATTATCCAGCATTTGGGTGGCTGGTAATCTATAGGTTGGAACTTTGATTTTTTCGTAAGATCAAAATGGCGCAAGCTTCGGCTTGTGCCATTTTTCTTTAATGGGAGTGATATTTTGAGTGTAAGACAGTTGGGGTTAATCGTTGCTGGTCTGTTTTTACCGGCAATAGTTATGGCCGCAGAGAAAGATGATGTATTGGCGCAATATGAAGAAATTAAGGTTACTCAGGATGATATGCGTCGTTACTTACAGTTTTATCTGCCTGAAGAGAATCGCTCGCTTGCTCTAAAAGGTAACCTTCATCAATATGTTGGTAATATTTTAATGATGAGAGCGTTGGCGCTTCAGGCCGAGCGCAATGGGTTGGGAATAGATTCTGAGCAGTTGGCTTGGCAGCAGGAGTATCAAAGCGTTGTATGGCAGGTTAAGGCTTATCAGGACCACTTGATCCAAGAGGCGCAGAAAAATGTTAATTGGGACGCTAGGGCGAAAGAGCTCTACTTAGCTGAGCCTGAACGCTTTTACACCCCGGATAAAGTGAATGCATCCCATATATTGATCCAAACCAAAGACCGAAGTGATGAAGAAGCACAAGCGCTAATAAGCTCTATCCGTCAGCGTGCTTTAGACGGGGAGTCCTTTTCTGAGTTGGCAAAAGAATACTCCGATGACAAGGGATCTAGAAAAAAGGGTGGTAACCTTGGGGCTTTTGACTCTACGCAAATGGTTCCGGAGTTTTCTGAAGCCGCTTTCGCCCTTCAGCAGCCAGGAGATGTGAGTGGAGTCGTTAAAACTCAGTTTGGCTATCACGTTATTTTATTGAATGAAAAAATTCCAGGGTCAAAAAAGCCTTACGAAAAAGTAAAATCGCAGTTGATAGAAGAATTAAAAGAACGGTCGGCTAAGAGTACGGTTGAGGCTACGTTAACCGAGCTTCGCTCAGAGGTTTATAGTCGTCAGCTGAATACCGAAGCGGCTAATGAACTAAGAGCAGAATATGGGTTGGAACCACTTCCCGAACTCTCCCCAGAAGATTAACAGTTGGCAGATAATCACGTGAAAATCGGAGAGATATTAACTACAGCCAATAAGCTTTCACATCGAGACTTAGAGCGAGCTCTTTTAGCCCAGGCAGAAATGGGGGGCTATCTCGGTCAGGTGCTTATCAAGTTAGGCTTAGTGTCAGAACAGGATATGGCAGAGGCTCTGGCCTCGCAGCTGCAGGTTCGCTTGTTGCGCTCGGAGGATTACCCCGTGGAGGCCCCGGTAATAAGCGGTCTTTCTGGCGCATTTTTGCAGGCGAATAATGTTGTCCCTTTAGTGGTTGGCGATTGTCCGGAATTTGCCGCGACTGTGCCTCAGGATGATTTTATTCGGCAGGCTTTGCAGATGGCAGTAGGGCGCCCTGTTAAGCTTCATTTGGGGTTGGAGGGGGATGTCGCTACTGCTTTGGCTCGCTTGGTCCAGCAAGCAGATTCTTCCGAAGAAGAGCAAGACGAGGGGTTATACGGCGGCGAGCTGGAAGATTCGGAGTTTGTGGAGCATTTACGTGATTTGGCGAGCGAGGCACCGGTTATTCGGCTTGTGAACCAGATTATCCATCATGCCTTAGAGGTTGGTGCCTCTGATATACACGTGGAGCCTTTTGATGACAGGCTGCACTTACGTTATCGAGTTGATGGTGTCATTCAAGAGGCGTCTGACCCGCCAGATCTTACGTTGGCTCCTGCCATCGCTTCTCGCATAAAACTGTTATCTCGAATGAACATTGCAGAAAGGCGTTTGCCGCAGGATGGGCGAATAATGACACGGGTGAAAGGGCATGAGCTGGATTTGCGAGTGTCTACTATTCCGACGGTGCATGGCGAAAGCATTGTTATGCGTGTGCTTGATCGAGACAGTATTCAATTGAGCTTGGAGAGTATGGGGTTCGCTGAGGACACGCTCATGCGTTACCAGGCTTTATTGCAGCGTCCACACGGGGTATTGCTGGTGACCGGGCCAACGGGGTCGGGCAAAACCACCACACTGTATGCGTCTTTGGCGACCTTAGATGCCTCAGAGCTTAAAATAATTACGGTTGAAGATCCTGTTGAGTATCAGTTGGATGGCATTAACCAAATACAGGTTCAGGCTCAAATTGACTTGACGTTTGCCCGATCGCTGCGAGCAATATTGCGGCAAGACCCGGACATTATCATGATTGGGGAAATGCGGGATGGTGAGACGGCCCAAATTGCGGTGCAGTCCGCCTTGACAGGGCATTTGGTGTTATCCACATTGCATACTAACACCGCGGCCGGTGCTATTACCCGACTTGAGGACATGGGTATTGAGCGTTACCTCATCACGTCATCGGTTAATGGCGTTTTGGCTCAGCGGTTGATTCGAACCTTGTGCGAGAGGTGTAAAGCACCTCGAAAACTGCATGAAGGAGAGGCGAAAAGTGCCGGTTTGGACGCCTTTTTAGCTAAGGGGCAGAATCAAGTATACGAAGCCGTTGGTTGCGACTCCTGCAAGCAAAGTGGCTATAAGGGGCGAACGGCGATTCACGAGCTATTTGTCATGGACGGTAGCATGCATAAAGCTGTTCAATCTGGGGCGGACGCTACTGAGCTTCATGCTACGGCTCGTCGCGCTGGTATGCGAACTCTTTATGAGGATGGTCTTAAGAAAGTTGCTTTGGGTGTAACTACGTTAGATGAAGTTATGCGTGTAACTCAAGACCAGACAGAAACGGCTGAGTTTGCTTGATCCAACCTTTATAATACCCCTTTGATCATAGTCTGATCCTACCAGTCTACATTAAGGTCCCTATGCCTGAGTATTATTACAAAGCTGCTAAACGCGATGGGAGTCTCGTCCAAGGAAGCATTGAGGCGGATTCTGAGGTTGTCGCTTCGGGCCGGTTACGGGCCCAGGGCATGGTGGTTATCAGTCTGGCGGGGGGAGCGTCTGGTACAGGTAAAAGCTCGAAAAAAGGCATAGGGAAAAATCAGGTTTTATCCTTTACCAACGAGTTGGCTGTATTGCTACGGGCTGGCTTGCCGATTGATCGCGCGCTTAAAGTGTTAATCGACATGGCGCCCAATCTTGCTGTGCAACAAGTTTATGAAGGTATTTTGGGAACGGTAAAGGGCGGCAAAGGCTTTAGTGTCGCTTTAGCCGAAAGATCCGATTTGTTTGATGATTTTTACATCAGCATGATTCGCTCAGGGGAAGCTAGCGGAAACCTGGCGTCTATATTATCCCGTCTAGCCGCTCAACTTGAGAATGCTAAGCAAGTTCGATCCAGCGTTGTCTCCGCATTGATATATCCCGCCATTTTGGCTGTTGTCTCAGTGGTGTCTGTTTTGGTTATGCTTGGGTTTGTGGTGCCACAGTTCGAAGCCTTGTTCGCGGATATGGGGGAGTCTTTACCGCTTGTTACAGAGCTTGTAATTGCAGGTGGAGAGGCGATAAAGAATAACGGTATCTTCTTGGTGGTGCTAATAGGGGTGGCAGGCTTTTTTGTTCGTCGTTGGTTGCGAACGGAGCAAGGCGCTGCTTGGCTTGATGCCTGGCTGTTAAAGCTGCCTATCTTTGGCGCTGTTGTCACTAAGTACCAAGTTGCGAGATTTTCCAGAACATTGGGAACTCTGCTTGAAAGCGGTGTCTCAATGCTCCAAGCAATAAGCATATCGGTGCAGACAGTTTCAAATAGTGTGGTGCGTCGCTCTTTGGAAGGGCTGGCACCGGCCGTAAAAGGCGGCGGTAGAGTTTCTCAGGCTCTGCAAGACAGTGGTGATTTTTCCCCGATGGTTATACAGATGGTGCGAGTAGGGGAAGAGTCAGGTCAGCTTGGCGATATGATGATCGAGCTGGCTAGGATTTATGATGACGAGGTGTCGGCCGGGGTAAAAAGAAGTTTAACATTGCTTGAGCCGATATTAATTCTGGGGATGGGGGGCATGATTGGCTTTATAATTGTGGCGATCCTAATGGGTATTTTGTCTGTCAATGATTTGGCAGTGTAGATAAGCAAGAAAAGGTGAGTGGAGTATGAAAGTACGACAGCAGGGTTTTACGTTGGTCGAATTGTTAGTTGTATTGGCTATTATCGGCTTATTGGCGGGACTGGTCGGTCCTAAGGTTTTAAATCAACTTGGCGGAGCAAAAACCGATACCGCTGGAGTGCAAATCAGGGACTTTGAGCAGGCGCTTGAAATTTATATGCTTGACACGGGTAAGTTTCCGTCCACTGAGCAGGGGCTTGAGGCTCTGGTCAGAGATCCAGGGGTAGCTGGCTGGGATGGCCCATATCTGCGTCGCAACGTTTTGCCTCAAGACCCCTGGAACAATGATTATCAGTATAAATTCCCGGGGGAAAATACTGAATTTGACGTACTGTCTTATGGGGCTGATGGAAGGCCAGGCGGTGAAGGTGATAATGCTGATATAGGTAACTGGCAGACTCGTTGAGTCAGATGAAACTTACTCGATGGCTGAATGGCTTTACTCTGCTTGAGCTGCTCATAGCGATTAGCATTGCTGGATTGGCGTTGGCTGTTGCTGCACCGGCATCTTATAAAATGTACCAATCGATGCAGTTTCGTGAAGCGGTTCGGGATGTGCGCAGAACTTTGGAGTCCGCGCGATATGCCGCCATAGTTTCCGGAAGCCCTGAATCTGTTGTTATCAAGCCCAGGCTCAGGAGTGTTGTCTTTGGCGAAGAGCTGGAGGTTATATTACCTGAGTATATTGAATTGGAAACAGAAGCCGCTGCCGAGCTCAGTACCGCTGATGATGAGGCCGTAATTCAATTCTATGGCGATGGCAGCTCTTCCGGCGGAACAATACGAATAGGTCGTAATGATCGATGGTTCAACCTCCATGTAAACTGGTTGCTCGGCCGAGTGGAGCAAACGGTCGACACAATATGAATTTTTTAAGGCCTCAAGCAGGGTTTTCTTTGCTCGAAATGGTGGTTGCGGTTGCCATTTTAGGGATTTCTTTGGGGATGCTTTACCAGGCTGCAGGTGGTGCGGTTCGAGGTGTGAGTGCCGCAGAAGACCATTCGTACGCCATCATTATGGCGCAGTCCCTGTTGGCTGCCCACAGCTCAGTCCCTCCTGATGGTTTGAGTGGAAAAGGTCAGACCGACGACGGCTTCTCTTGGGAATTATCAACGCGACCTGTTTTACGCGCAGATGGGCAAGAAGTTCAACTTAAATATTTAGATGTATGGGTACGCTGGGGCCGTAACAAAGAGGTGCATCTACCTACGGTCGTTCCTGTTGAGGTTGTGCCCCAATGAGAACGAATGTACGCGGCTTTACTTTGGTAGAGGTGGTCGTGGCGATCACAATATTATCCTTAATAATATTAGCGACAGTCACAGCGATGAGAACGCTGGCTGACACTCAAACTAAGCTGGAAACTAAGATCGACCAAGTTTCTACTATGGTTGCAGTGACGCAATACCTGAGAAAAACAATAGCCGACGCTCAACCCGTTACCTTGTTCGAGTTTGGGGCCCCAGTGGGTATATATTTTTATGGCACAAAAGACTCTATTCGTTGGGCCACACCGATAGCTATTCCTGAGCAGTCGCGTGGGGTATTAGGCGTGAGTTTAAGTCTTGTCGATGGAAAGGTGACTTTCAACCTTGATTCCACTTTATCTGAAAGTGACATTAACAGCGCAGGCTCTAAGACGTCTTATACTCTTTTAGAGGGAGTGGAAGAGTTGTCTGTGCGTTATCGCTCTAGTGTTTACGGCGAGTGGCTAGATGACTGGGGAGTCCAAAGAGCAGAAAATCAACTTCCTTCGCATATCAGTTTACGGCTAAAGGTTTCTGGCCGTTACTGGCCAGAAATTATTATAGCGACTTCGCAGGCAGGGCTATGAATATAGTCCATAGGCAGCGAGGTGTGGCCTTGGCTCTTTTGCTTTGGTTTATTGCCGCTATGACGCTCCTCGTGTCAGGTGTTATAGGTGTGTCGAAACAAGAGGTTAGGGCCACCCAGTCGATGCTAAGTCGGGCAGAGGCTGAAGCGATAGGGGATGGCATTGCACAGCTGGCCATTAATGGTCAGGTTTTTTCAGCTGCCGAAAATGGTCAGCAGCGCCAGGCTTGGATTGAGTTTGCCGGTGTGGTTGCCAAGTTAAGGTTTATTCCGGCTCAAGGCCTTGTGGATTTGCAGTTTGCAGACGTGGAGTTAATGACTTCTTTATTTGAAACAGCAGCCGGGGTCGAGCCCGGAGATGCTCGGGTGTTGGCACATTCTGTGATAGAGTGGCGAACCCCGACAAAAGCCCAGTCTCAGCAACGTGGAGCAGGGCCGAAAATACATGTTTTAGAGGATGTTATGGCGGTGCAAGGCTTCCGGCGTTCAATCTTTGAAGCTGTAAAGTGGCACGTTTGTATGGGGTGTAACCAGGGGCGTTTTGAGTCAAAGCTGGCGAGTGCTGATTTGGCAAGCAAGTTAGGCCGTGATGACGTGTTGCAAGAACAGGCAACTGATTCACAAGGGCGTAACCCCCTGCAGGTTATGGATGGGCGATTGGATGTTCGTGTCGCCTTGGATAATGGGTGGGTTGTTCAGCGTAGCGTTTGGATTTCCAAAAGGGGTTCAATTCAGCGCCGATTCAATCCGTTTAAAGTTTCCAGTATTGAGTTTGAGAGCGGCGATTTTGTCCAGTAACAATCAGTGGCAGTTATTCGGTTTCGACTTGCGCCAAATAGGCGCATTCTTTATAGAAGTTTGGCAGGAAATTTTTTGGTCCTTCCACTCTCCCGTTCGCAAAGTTTTGGATCGGCCGGTGCGTGTCTTCAGTGAGCAGACTGAGAGTTTAGACGAACATAACCCGAAAGAAACTGCAGCAGCATTAATGCTGCCGGAACATCAGTTTCTGTCCCGTTGCCTGGTTTTGCCAAGGGCTGCTTTAGCGAGCCTTAACCAGATTATAGAAGCAGAGGTCGCGGCTTCTAGTCCGTTTGTACCAGAAGATACGGTGAAAGCTTATCGTGTTGATCATCTTGATGGTCGTACAATCAAGTTAAGGCTCGCAATTGCGAATAAATTTGCTATCGCAGAGTTGTTACATCGAAAGTCTGCCTCTTCAGAAAACTTTGAAATCTGGGCACCCGTGCAAGGTGAGCCCTTGGTTTTTGAGGGCTTCGCTGAGTCTAAACGTAACTCCTTTTATAAAAAACGTCTGGTTAAGACCGCACTGTTATCCTTTGTGTGTCTTTTGGCTCTGATTTTTGTATGCAGTTTGCCTTGGGTTTATCAGTCTTTCAGGTTGGCACAACTGGAAGACTCTTTATCCCAGGGGCGTCAAGAGGCCCGTACGGCAATTCAGATGCGGGCGACCCTTTCAGAAAATAATGATCGGCTGAGTTTTCTACAGGCGCGGGCTAATGAATCTGCTCGGCCTTTATTGCCTCTGACAGTATTGACCGATCAACTTGATGACGATGCTTGGCTGTCTGGATACGAGCAAGAATCAGGCGTACTAGAAATTGATGGTTATGCTCAAAATGCCGCAGCATTAATTCAAAAGTTGACTGAAAGTGCTAATTTCTTCGGCGTTAAACCCACCTCGGCGATCCGGCAGGTAGGGAACAATAGCGTTGATCGATTTCGTTTGGAGCTACAGCTGCCAACTCATCGAGAGGGGGGCGAGAAGGTTGATTAGCAATTGGAGTCCTGCACAAAAGTTTATGGCCCTGCTTGCCGCTATTGGAGGCATTGCATTCCTTGTCGTGGTGGTTAAATTCTGGGGGGCAGCGTATAAAGCTCACCAGGAGATAGAGCGCATCGTTCCTCAGATTGCCCGATTAAAAGGCTTAGCCGGAGCAGAGGAGCAGTTAGAAGCGGCCGTTCAAAATTCTGAGAGTGTGTTGTTACAGCTCGTTTATCCAGCGTCGTCAGATTCTTCCGCGCTCGGAAATAACATGCAGCAACAGATGAGAGAGATTTTTAGGGAGGCTGGAGTAGATGTGAGTGGTAGCCAGGTGATGCCTGCTTCAGAAGAGGGAGTATTACAGCGTGTTCGGGTTAAGTTGAATGCCAGCACTGATATGCTCTCGTTGGTTTACCTGCTTGAGCTTTTAGATGCTGCGCGACCTTTAGTTGTGATCGACTCTATAGATCTCAAGCCTGAGCGCCGTAGAAATTCCTCTGGACAACAGCTTGATACTTCATTCGTGTTAAGTAGTTTTGCATTGCCGCAGAGTTAGATATGAAATCATATAAACAAATCCAGCAATGTGCAGTCTACTTTTTAGGTGTTTCGGCCATACTCGCTGTCGCAACGTTTATCTTGCTCAGTCGTCCTATTCACGTACAAAAAGAAGCGCCTAATACGGCAGGTTCATTTTCTCCTGATGTCCTCAGCCGTATTCCTCAAGTTCAATACGAAAAGATTGTGGAGCGTCCTCTATTCTGGCAGGGGCGAACGCCTTACTCTGAGCCTGAAAAACCAGCTCCAAAACCAGAAAAAGTTAAGCGCAACACGAAGCTGGATGGTGCTCAAATACTAGGCGTGATGGCGGCAAAAGAGGCATCGAGTGTTGTGTTTAAAGTGGACGAGTCTGTGATTCGTTTACAGCTTAATGAATATTATGAGGGTTGGGAGCTGATTGAGGTAACCGACAAAAAAGTGGTTTTCATGCTCAAGCAGGGTAATGATGCCAATCAACCCCCCATTAAAGAAATTGAGGTTATGCAAAGAGAGCCTTTACCTAGAGAGTGGCTGGGTAAGCAAGGTCAGCTTTTGGAGAATTCATGAAAACGACTAATGTTGAAACTAGAGAGTTCTGGGGTAAGCCCTGGAAGTATGTTATCGGTGTGTTGGTGTTGTCGTGGGTGTCATCTTGCACGACAACCGCGGAAGTCCCTGATGATCCAATGAATGACGATACCGAGTCGCTACTTGAGCCATCTAGCGACTCACCGGCTTCATCTGAACCAGTCTTTGGTGCCCCAGATAATCAAAAAAGCGATGAGCCTGTTAAAGCTGACGCTGAAGTTTACAGTGGGACCGATCAAACCATTGCTATGCCTGGCACAAAAGCCATAACACCTTTGGCCGGAGACAAAGTCGCTTTGAACTTCGAAGCGGCTCCTTTGCTTGATGTCGTGCATGGCATTTTGGGTGATATTTTGGGGCAGGATTACCTGATTGAAGGCGAGGTTCCAGGTGTCGTTACCCTTCGTACGCAAGCTCCGGTTAGTCGTGATGAACTCCTTGAAATATTGGAAAGCATGTTGGCTGCGAATGGCGCTGCACTGATTCAACGAGCTGATGGCCGTTACCTCGTGACCGCGCGAAAAGGGTTTAATGCATCAAACCCCGCGTATAAAAATGGGAAAGTTTTGCAGCCAGGCTACAGCAATATTATCGTGCCGCTTGAGTACATTGGCGCTGCACAAATGGCCGAAATTTTGAGGCCGGTAGCTCCAGATACTGCGTTTGTCAGGGTCGATACCGTACGCAATATCCTTATACTCGGTGGAATGAGCTCTCAACTCGAAGGCTGGCTGGACATTGTTAAGACTTTTGATGTTGATTATCTGGCCGGGATGTCGGTTGGGGTCTTCCCTATCGAATATACCACCGTTGAAGAAATTGAGTCGGCCTTACAAACACTATTAGCCGGCTCAGGAGATGAAAAAAACAGTCCTCTTACTGGTCTGATTCGAATCGCGCCACTTGAATCCTTAGGAGCAATATTAGTTGTTACTCCCCGTAAAAACCTGCTTGCCCAGGTGCAGCAATGGATTGAAAGGCTCGATAAGTCGCCGGCACAAAGCGCAGACCCACAGTTATATGTTTACGCTGTGCAAAACGCAGAAGCGAGCCATTTGGCACAGCTGATAAGCAACGTGTTTGGAGGCAGCGGTGGATCAAGTGGAAGTAACAGTGGTGTGGCGCCGGGGTTAACTCCATCTAACTTATCATCCAACGGATCTGGTAACGATAGCTCGAATTCGTCGACAAAAAGGCGTTCGTCGGGCTCGGGAGCATCAAGCTTTTCATTAGGAGATGACGCTAGGATTGTTGCGGACGAGGTAAATAACACACTTTTAATTTATTCTACTGCCACCCAGTATAGAAAAATAGAAGGTGCATTAAAACGTCTTGACGTAATGCCCTCTCAGGTGCTTATTGAAGCCAGTATTATCGAAGTTAGTCTTGAAGATAGTCTGCGTTATGGATTGGAGTGGTATTTTGAAAATGAGTTTAGTGGGGGAGCCACTGGGCAAGGAAATGTGGGAATGAGTTTAGGTGATAATGGTGTTGTAGAGGCATCGTTACCGAATTTTGGGTATGTGTTTAGCGAGGCTATGGGGCAAGTTCAGGGTGTTCTAAGCGCTTTAGCGGAGAAAAACCTAATCAGGGTGCTCTCTACTCCATCATTAATGGTATTAGATAACCATTCGGCATCTATTCAAGTAGGCGATTCGACACCCTATAACTCTAGTACTACCAATGGAGATTATGGCTCGACTCAGAATGTTAACTATCGTGATACCGGGGTGCAGTTAGAAGTCAGGCCCTCTGTAAATGCAGGTGGTTTAGTGACTATGGAGTTACAGCAGTCTGTTACAGACGGGGGAACCGCGAGTGAAGTTGATGGTGCACCAAAATTCTTTGAGCGATCAATCAGTAGTAAGGTGGCTGTTCGTTCAGGAGAGTCTGTAGTGCTTGGAGGTTTGATTAACGATAGGAAGGACCGCACTAAAGCAGGGCTGCCATTTTTCAGTGATTTGCCTTTAATTGGATGGATGTTTGGCGGTACTAACATAGAGGAAGAGCGCCAAGAGTTGTTGGTCATAATTACTCCACATGTAATGAAAAGTGATCAGGATATGCGCGATGTGACAAAAGAGATGCGTAGGCGAATGAAAGGTTTGGAAGCCTTCCAGGAGTTAATTGATGATGAGAAGCTAGTTGATCCTTCGTTTTAAGGTAAAGATATGAAATTTCAAAATCTTACTTCTATTGTTTTTATGGTGTTATTAATTGGAGGCTGTGCAACTGTAAATAACCAGCCTGACGATCAGGTGGTAAAAAACCGCGCTCAGAAGTGGCTTGATGCGGTAACGGACGGTGATTTTGAGCGTGCTTATAAATTCGCCAGCCCAGGGTATAGAGATGGAGTTTCACTTACTCGATTTAAAGCTAAATATCTAGGTGCTCCGAATTGGCAAAATGCTAATGTAAAAAAAGTTACCTGTGAGGAAAGCAAGTGTCAGGTAGTGATTAGCTTTGAGTATACGTCTAATTTCTTTAAAGGTACCTTGCCTAGCCATAAGAACGACACTTGGATCTTAGTTGATAGCGAGTGGTGGCTCTATCCATAAAGAGTTGTGCGGCAGGCTGATTGTTGAGGCGGTTTTCTTTTTGTTTGGACATGAGTGCGCTGAAAAGCGGTCAGTTCGCTTTGCTGTAAACAGTAGGTGGGGATATGGGGGGTAAGTTACCCGTCACTGTCGTTATTCCGGTGTATCGTGGCTTAAGTCAGACGAAAGCCTGTTTAGACTCTGTTTTGCAAAGCAAAATAGGTGAGAGCGACGTGCTGCTGGTCAATGACGCCTCGCCCGAAAAGGAAATAACCGCTTATTGTGAGACGCTAAGTAAAAGAGAAACAGTTTCTGTCATTAAAAATAATAAGAATTTAGGTTTTGTGGGAACGGTTAACAAAGCTATGGAAGCTACCGGCAAGCGCGATCTGGTGCTTTTGAATAGTGATACCCGCGTTTCAGGAGATTGGTTGTCGAGGTTACAGACTGCTGCGTACCGCAAAGCTAATATTGGTACTGTCACCCCTTTTTCGAACAATGCCGAGATTTGTTCGTACCCACAGATCTGTTGTGTAAATAGTCTGCTGGAAGGGATGAATGAGGGTGAATTGCATGGGGTGGCGTCAAAGGTAAACGATGGATTGTATTTGCCTATACCAACGGCGGTTGGATTTTGTATGTATATTCGCCGAGCGTTGATTGATCAGGTTGGTCAATTTGATTCGACAGCTTTTGGAAAAGGGTATGGCGAGGAAAATGATTTTTGCCTTAGGGCTGAGGCTGCTGGGTGGCAGAATATCCTGGCTGCCGATTGCTTTGTATATCATGAGGGGGGGGTTAGCTTTAGCGAGCAAAAGCAGGCCTTGGTTGCTAATGCGGAAACGGTGATCGCGAATCGCTACCCTAGCTATTTTGATGATGTTAAAAAGTTTATTCAGCAAGACCCCATTCGTCCTTTTCGCGATAGAATAGATGCCGAAATTTTTCGTCGTAGTGATGAAGCAGCCTTAGCACTTTGGGCGCTACGAGCGCAAGAATACCTCTCCCGCTGTAATTAATTTGAGTACTAATGGACGTTAAAACGAATATCCCCACGGCGGCCGCTCAGGCCTTAGACTTTATACTGCGTTCAGAGCTTCCTACTGTTCTTGTTGTTACCCATGGGTGGGGTGGTGGGGTTCAGCAGCACATCCAGTGCTTGGCAGATATAAGCCATGTAAACTTTATTGTATTAAAAGGGATGGGTGGTGGTTCTGTTTCGATTGAATTAAAACCTGCTGAATCCAAAAGTGCTGTTATTGACGCTGGAGGCTTTGGCAAGAACACTTTGGAGGGGTGGCGCCTGTGGTTGTCGGCTGTGCCCGTTCAAAGAGTCCATTTGCATCATTTGCATGGCTGGCCGGTTGAAGTTCTCGAGTTGCTCCAAGTGTTGGGGCGGCCGCTTGATATTACCGTTCACGATGCTTATCTGACTTCCCGCTATTATCATAAGGATGTTACTGGCCCAAGTTGTTCTGACGTCGGATGGCCAGAAGTAGATGTGGCTCGACAGGAGCTTCTTCGCCCCATCGTTGAAATGGCTGAGCGTGTTGTGCTGCCTTCCGCCTTTCTCAAGGCAGATATAACCCAAGCTTTTCCGGCCGCTAACGTATGTGTCGTGCCACACCCTGAGCAAGTTCCAGCCTTAGCTAAAATATTCAAAGTAGTTGTTTTGGGAGCTTTATCTAAAGAAAAGGGGCTGGAGGTTGTTGAGCGGGTGGCTGAACTTGCTCTTCGTGAGGCAGTATCGTTAGAAATCGTATTGTTGGGATATCCGACCGTCCCTACTGAATCGAATATAACCGTTCGAGGTAACTACGATGCAGAAGAGTTACCGCGTTTGCTTGCCCTTGAAAAGGCAGATGTTATTTGGTTTCCAGCTCAGGTGCCAGAAACCTACAGCTTCACTTTAACCCATGCTATGGCATCGGGTTTACCGATTGTAAGTTCAAACATAGGGGCGCTGCAGGAGCGGTTAGAGACCTATGAGCGTCACTGTTTATTGAACGCCAATTCTCTGCCATTGGAGTGGTTGGATGCGTTGAAAACGGCTGCATCCTATCAGGATGCTGAAAACCGTTTTTTTGTGGATTCCCGCAGTGATTATCGAGATTGGTATCAGCAACCTTTAAGCGAAAAATCTGCAGAGCCTCTGGCCGATGTGATTGGCCTCCTGGATATTCTCCAGACTTTTCCAGCGCCTATGCCGCAAGCGGATAAGCCCATAAAATCGCTATTGCATTACGGCATTAAAACTCACCACTTTGGTGTGCTGCAGGAAGTCGCAAGACGTATGCAGGTTGTTCCCGATTCAGAAACAGAAGTGGCGGGTATGCAGCAGCTTCGAGATGCTGTGAGCAACCTTGATGACAAGACCGTTGCGCTTGATCAAGTGCAAGCTGAATTTTCGGCTTATGTGTCTGACGCTGAAGATGAACTTCGCTCCCTTAAATATGAGCTGGGGGTTGTTAAGGTCGCGGCAGATGAAACTATCGAGCGCTACGCTAAAAACCTGGATGCCGCGCAAGAGAATATCCAAGAATTACAGGAACAAGGTCATAATGCTCAAGAGTATATTGATCATTTAGAATCTGAGCTGAAACTGGCGCGGGAGCATGTTATACAGGCGATCAGTGAGCGAGATGCGTTGCTTGAGAGCTTCTCTTGGAAGGTAACTCGTCCTATCCGCGTGTTAAAGCGTTTTATGATTAAAGCTGTACACCTTTTAAAAGTACTGACTCGCCACGCTTTTCGCCCCGCGTCTTACCGTCGATTATTTTTATTGCTCAAGCAGGGCAGAATTAAAGACGCTGTTGGCATATTAGGTTATCAAACCCAGGGTGTATTGAAGCAGCAGAATAATTTAACGGATATCGCCAAAGAGACGGAGCAAAGAGTTCAGTACGCTCAGAAAGTTCTTGAGCCAGTTGAACAGTTATCACCCCTTACGCTCGAGACCTCAGAGCGACCTGAGGTCTCAATTGTAATACCTGTGTATGGTCAGCATCTGACGACCTATCAGTGCCTCAAAAGCATATCCGATAATCCCCCTTCTTTACCTTATGAAGTCATCGTGGCTGACGACTGTTCACCCGAGCCGGCGGCTCAGGCGTTAGACATGGTGAAAGGTATCAGGATTGTTCGCGGTGAAAGTAATCAAGGGTTTGTGGGGAATAGTAATGCCGGTGCTTTTGCTGCCCGCGGGCAGTGGGTCGTGCTGCTGAATAACGACACGATCGTAACTCCGGCTGCTTTCGACCGTTTAATCGATACATTCTCCGAGCATCAGAATGTGGGTTTAGTCGGAGCCAAGCTTTTAAATGCGGATGGCAGCTTGCAAGAGGCGGGTGGCATAATTTGGCGAGATGGCAGTGGTTGGAACTGGGGGCGGGGTGAGCGCGCCGACGATCCGAGATTTAATTATGTGCGCGATGTGGATTATTGCTCCGGTGCCGTACTCGCCTTCAAACGAGACTTATTTGTCGAGCTGAAAGGCTTTGATGAATACTACAAGCCGGCTTATTACGAAGATACCGATTTAGCTTTTCGAATTCGACAACGTGGCCTGAGGGTGGTTTATCAGCCAGCCGCTGAGGTTTTTCATCTGGAAGGCGTGAGTCATGGTACGGATGAAACGAGCGGCGTGAAAGCGTACCAGGTAACCAACGGCAAGAAGTTTTACGAGCGCTGGAAGGATGTTTTAGCCAGTCATAATGACAATGCGATTGAGCCTCAGAGCGAATGCCACAGAGCAACCAGGGGCAATGTCTTGGTTGTTGAAGCCTGCATGATCACACCTGACCAAGATTCAGGGTCTGTACGAATGCTGAATTTGCTGCAAATTCTGAAGGCGGAGGGGTATCACGTCACGTTCATTGCCGATAATTTGGAGTTCCGCGAAAAGGTGGTGCGCCAGTTAAACGCTATGGGAGTGGAAGTGCTTTATGGTGCCTGGGCAGGTTCTGTTCGACGGGTGTTGCGTAAGTTGGGACCGACATTGGACGCGATTTTTGTGAGTCGACACTATATTGCCTCCCAATACATTGCGCTTGCTCGCGCTGTAGCTCCTAAGGCGAAGTTCATCTTTGATACGGTTGACCTCCATTTTGTGCGTGAAGAGCGAGAGGCAGAGCTCAGTGGCGATCAGGCGTTGTTGCAACAATCGCGTGATACAAAGCGAAAAGAGCTGGGTTTAATTAAAGACAGCGATATTACCCTCGTTGTTTCGGAATTTGAAAAAACGTTGCTCGCCGATATTGCGCCGCAAGCGCGGGTCGAGATTGTGTCGAACATACACTCTCATACGCCAGAGCGTCCCGGCTATACCGAGCGCGAAGGAATTATTTTTGTCGGTGGCTTCCGGCACCCCCCTAATGTGGATGCTGTTGAATGGTATGTTGGCGAAGTGTTGCCGCATGTTAAGCAGATGTTGCCGGGAGTTAAGACCACCATTATTGGCAGTCAGATGCCCGACTCGATAAAGTCTTTAGGCAGTAATGAAAGCTTGAGAGTATTGGGCTTTGTTGAGGATATCGAGCCTGAATTAATGTCGGCCCGTGTTTCTATTGCCCCGCTTCGGTATGGTGCGGGTGTAAAGGGTAAAGTGAATGAGGCCATGAATTACGCTATCCCTGTCGTGGCGACTGCGTGCGCCGTTGAAGGGATGCACGCTGAGGATGGGGTGGATTGCCTTATTTCTGATGATCCCAAAACCTTTGCCAAAAATATTGCTCGGGTTTATAACGATGCAGAATTATGGAGTAAAATTTCTTTAGGTGGTATTAACAATCTAGAGTCCCATTTCTCTCCGGATGCCGCGAAACCAGCCGTGCGGCGAATTTTGTCGTAATATGCGCACACGGCATCGAGTTTAAGAATGTCTTTAGTCAGCATTGTAATGCCTGCGTTTAATTGTGAGTCTACTTTAGGTGAGGCAATAGAGTCAGTTCGCAGGCAATCCTTTGAAGACTGGGAGCTTATTGTTGTAGACGATGCTTCGGTAGATAGTACATTAGTGTTAGCGAAGGAGTTTGCTGCAAAAGATAAACGCATAACCGTGCTCTCCAATGCCGTCAATAGTGGCGGTGCGGTTGAGCCGCGTAATAAAGCCATTGCTCTGGCAACAGGTGATTTCATCGCTCTTTTGGATGCCGATGATATCTGGGGTGAAAATAAGCTGGAAAAGCAGCTGGCTTATATGCAAAGTACACAGCTAGACCTGTCCGGCACTTGGGTTGAGGTGTGTGACGAGCAGGGCTGTGTTATTGGTAAGCGTTGCCCTCCAGAACAAGTTACTTTTAGCTCCTTGCTGAAGCGTAATGTATTCGCTTGCTCCAGTGTGATGTGTGTTGCTGAGCTGCTAAAAAAAAATCCCTTCCCTAATTTGGGGCACGAAGACTACGCTCTGTGGTTATTGTTGTTGCGGGATAATGCGCAGGCAGGAATTTTACAAGAATCTCTCACTTATTACAGAAAACGAAGAGACTCTTTATCGGCAAATAAGCTGAAGGTGGTTCCTTTTTTCTGGCACATCTATCGCCAACAACTGAAATTTTCTGTGTTTTTTTCTGTGTTTTTTACTTGCCGCTATTTGCTTTTAGCCGCCGTGCGCGATTTAAAATAATCATTTCTGCAAGAACCATTTTGATTCTTGATTGTACGATGGTTGGCCAGGGACGTCGTGCCGGAGCTGAAAGGTTTTTGCCGTGCTCTCTTTTGATGAGCACTTCCTCTTCCAGGTGCGACATTTTCTTAACGGTGTTGCCAATCATTGCTATCCAGAGGTCGTGGGATTCAACATATTCTGGGATTGGAAGAACCATCTTTTTTAATGAGCGATCAAAGGCCATGGCGCAGCCATAATAGGGTCTACGGCCTAAAAGTATGCCCAGCAGATTTGAAAGGGTGTGGTTGCTCTGGGCAGCAAGCAGTATCTTCTGCTGTCTCTGAGGCGCAGTATCTTTAGTGGGCAGAATTTTAAAGTTACCCGCTACTACCTGACAATCATCTTTATCAAGTGCGCTACGCATCAGGTTCACTCTACCTGGAGGCCAGATGTCATCCTGGTCGGCCAAAAAAATGTATTTCCCGCGCGCTTCTGTTATTGCTTTGGCAAAGGTTTTTACGTGACCCAGTTGTCGATCGTTGTGGAAGAGGCGAATACGGTCATCAGCAAAGCTGCGAATGATGTTGACCGTGTCGTCTTGTGAGCAGTCGTCTACTACGACAAGCTCATCTTGCAATTGTAGCTGGTGCAAAATCGTATCGATTTGCTGCTGAATATAGTCGGCCCCGTTGTGGCTGGCCAGACAAACGCTGATCATGGTGAGGGCATAAACTCCACTAACGCTGTTTTTAACGAGCTTAACCAATGGGGTCTTTGAATGCAGAAATCTTTTTCCAGTTCACCGCAATCCAAAACACTGTAGTGCGGTCGTTTTGCTGGTGTGGGGAACTCTTCGCTGGGTATTGGGTGTACTTGGCAGGGGAGGTGGCGAGCTTCCATAATACAGAAGGCAAAGTCGTACCAGCTACACGCCCCGGCGTTTGAGTAATGGTAAATGGTGCCTTGTTTTTTCGCCAGTTGAGTTGATTGACTAATGTGAATGAGTGCAGCCGCCAAATCTCTGGCCCAGGTGGGGCTGCCAATTTGGTCAGCGACGACATTCAGGCGGTCTTTCTCTGACCCCAGTCGCAGCATGGTTCTGACAAAGTTATTCCCGTAAGCGCTGTAAACCCAGCTGGTGCGCACAATAATGCCTTTGGCTCCGCTCTTAATAAAGGCACGCTCGCCCGCCAGTTTGGTTTCGCCGTATTTTCCTTGCGGACTGGTTTTGTCTGTAGTCTTGTAAGGCTGAAAGTGGTATCCGTCAAACACGTAGTCAGTGGAAATGTGTATCAGGCTCGCATCGAGCGCTAGTGCAGCACGGGCTATTTCGGCAACGGCTTGATGGTTGATCACATCGGCCGTGGCACCCTCTTGCTCGGCTTTATCTACAGCGGTATAAGCGGCGCAGTTAATAATAATATCGGGTTTCTGCTTGATCAGTGTAGGAGCGATATTGGAAGTGTCGCTTAGATCTAACCGCTGACGATCAAAAAAAATCCACTGAATGTCATGCTCGCCACGAGACGCCAGATGTTGGAGTTCTTGGCCAACTTGTCCTGCGGCGCCCAATACTAATATCTGCATAGTGCTACTCGTACAGGTTTTGCTCGTAACGAAAAAGCGAATCCGGTTCGGTGGTAAGTTTTTCGCTGAGTGTGCTCAATGTTTTGTCTTTTTCTGATGTTTGGATTTCGTTTGAATCAATGCCCCAGTCTATGGCCAGTTGGCGATCGGCAAAGTGAATGCCGTTATCATGTTCGGGGGCGTACAGGTTATCGACTTTATAGGCAAAGATCGCTGTCTCGCTCAACACCACAAACCCGTGGGCGAAGCCACGAGGCACGAACAATTGATGTTTATTGTCGCTGCTCAGTCGTGCTGCTACATGTTGGCCAAAGGTTGGGCTGCCAACGCGAATATCCACGGCAACATCAAGTACTTCGCCCTGAATAACCCGAACCAGCTTGCTTTGCGCGTAGGGTGCACGCTGGTAATGGAGGCCGCGCAAAACGCCGCGAGCGGAAAACGATTCGTTATCCTGAATAAAGTTGACCGGATAACCGGTTGCGGCTTCAAAGAGGTCTTGGCGAAAAGACTCAAAAAAGTAGCCACGTGAATCACCAAACACCTTGGGCTCGACAAGCAAGACTTCGGGAATCGAGAGCGGTGTTATTTTCACAGAGCGCGCTCCTCTTCTGCACGGCGCAGCAAGTATTGTCCGTACTGGTTTTTGGCTAAAGGCGCGGCCAGGCTTTGTAGTTGCTCGCGGCTGATGTATCCGAGTTCGTAAGCGATTTCCTCAATACACGCTACTTTTAAGCCCTGGCGCTTTTCAATGGTTTCAATAAATTGCGCTGCTTCCAGCAGGCTTTCGTGGGTGCCTGTATCTAACCAGGCGTAACCGCGCCCCATCAGCTCTACTTTAAGGCGGCTGTCGTCCAGGTACATTTGGTTGATGCTGGTAATCTCAAGTTCGCCGCGCTTGGAAGGTTTTACCTGCTGCGCCTTTTTTACGACGTCGTTAGGGTAAAAGTACAAACCTGTTACCGCGTAATGAGACTTAGGCTTTTCGGGTTTTTCTTCGATGCTGATGGCGTTGCCGTTGCGATCGAACTCCACTACGCCATACCGTTCCGGGTCGTGAACGTGATAGCCAAATACGGTTGCCTGGTCTTGATCGGCATTGGCTACGGCACTTTGCAAGGTTTCTGAGAGGTGGTGGCCGTAGTAAATGTTATCGCCCAGCACCAGGCAAACGGAATCGTCGCCAATAAATTGCTCCCCCAGTATAAAGGCCTGAGCCAAGCCATCGGGTGACGGCTGGGCGATGTATTCAAACGTAAGGCCCAGATGTTGTCCGTCTCCGAGCAGGCGTTGGAAACTGCTTTGGTCTTCAGGGGTGGTGATAATTAAAATATCCTGAATTCCCGCCAGCATTAATATAGACAGCGGGTAGTAAATCATCGGCTTGTCATAAACGGGAATCAGCTGTTTGGAGACCCCTTGGGTTATGGGATATAAGCGTGTGCCGCTGCCGCCAGCGAGTATGATGCCTTTCATGAATCTAACCCTATGCGTTCCAGTTGGTAGTGGCCGCTGAGTACATTGCTCCACCAGTGTTGGTTATCGAGGTACCACTGCACGGTTTTACGCAGACCTGTTTCGAAGGTTTCCTGGGGACGCCAGCCGAGTTCTTTATCGATTTTCGATGCGTCGATGGCGTAGCGCAAGTCGTGGCCCGGACGATCTTTGACAAACGTAATCAGGTCCTTGTAGCGGGCTATGCTGCTTGGTTTTTGCTCGCTGGCCAATTCTTCGAGGAGGTCGCACAGCAGGTGCACAACGTCAATGTTGCGTTTCTCGTTGTGGCCGCCGATGTTGTAGGTTTCGCCAATTTCTCCTTCCAGCAGTACCTTTACCAATGCGCGAGCGTGATCTTCGACATACAGCCAGTCGCGGATTTGATTGCCGTCTCCGTAAATCGGTAAGGGTTTACCCGCAAGCGCACTGAGTATCATGTGTGGGATAAACTTTTCCGGGAAGTGATACGGGCCGTAGTTGTTGGAGCAGTTGGTCACCACGGTGGGTAGCTTGTATGTGCGCTGCCAGGCTCTTACCAAGTGGTCAGAACTGGCTTTGCTGGCCGAATAGGGTGAGCTGGGGGCGTACGATGTGGTTTCGGTGAACAGGTCGTCGGTGCCTTCCAGGTCTCCGTAGACTTCATCGGTGGAAACGTGATGGAAGCGAAAGCGTGCTTTAGCATCATCGGGCAGCCCATCAAAATAACGCCGTGATTGCTCCAGCAAGGTATAGGTGCCAATAATATTGGTTTGAATAAATTCGCCAGCGTTGGTGATGGAGCGGTCCACATGGCTTTCGGCCGCCAAGTGCATAATCGCATCGGGTTGATGCTTGGCAAACACACCTGCAATGGCAATAGCATCACAGATGTCCACCTGCTCAAACTGGTAGCGGTCGCTATCGGATACCTCCGTCAGCGACTCTAGGTTGCCAGCGTAGGTGAGCTTATCCAGGTTGATGACGCGATGGTCGGTGTGGTTGATAAGGTATCTGATGACGGCAGATCCGATAAAACCTGCGCCTCCGGTAACAATAATATTCATTGCGTTCGCGGTTATCCGTTAAAGGTTTCCATTCTGGCCGAGCGTGGTTGCAAGGGCGACATCATACCTTATGGCCCCGACTCAGAGTAGTAACAAGATGTTCACCGTGTCCCAGGCCTTGAATTTCCGGCCGTCAGCGCCTAGCATTTCGCTCTTGCTCGCCATAGGCTCTGCCATGCTGTTGATGATCGACAACTATGATTCTTTCACCTATAACCTGGTCCATTACTTTGAAGAGCTGGGGGCCGAGGTCGAGGTGCGTCGAAACGACTGCCTGGGCCTGGATGAAATAGCTCAGTTGGGCCCGCAAGCCATGGTGATTTCTCCGGGGCCGGGACGGCCTGCAGAGGCGGGTATCTGCGTGCAGGCGATCAGGGCGTTTTCTGGTAAAATTCCCATTCTTGGTGTTTGTCTTGGGCATCAATGCATTGCCGAGGCTTTTGGTGGTTCAGTGGTTCAAGCCCATCAGGTAATGCACGGCAAAACATGCCAGCTACAGCATGGCGGTGCTGGTGTGTTCAAAGGCCTGGATAACCCGCTCACGGTTACACGCTATCACTCGTTGGTGGTTGATGAATCCTCTTTACCGGCTGATTTTGAAGTGACGAGCTGGAGTGTTAACCAGATAGGGGCGCGTGAGGTAATGGGGTTTCGCCACCGTGAATATATCCTTGAGGGTGTTCAGTTTCACCCAGAGTCGATAAAAACCGAACAGGGCCACGAGCTCTTACAGAACTTCTTACAACAATCCGGCAGTCAGCAGAGGGGCTAATCCGTGGACATAAAGCAAGCGTTAGCGCAAATCGTGGCTCAGGTGGATTTGTCGACTGATGAAATGATACAGGTTATGCGTCAAGTCATGACCGGTGAGGCAACTTCGGCCCAGATAGGTGCGCTGCTAATGGGGTTGCGTATGAAAGGTGAGACCCTTGACGAAATTACTGGCGCCGCGACAGTTATGCGTGAATTGGCAAGCCGAGTTGAAATAAACGCTGAGAACTTGGTCGATACCTGTGGCACCGGCGGTGATGGCGCTAATTTGTTTAATGTCTCTACCGCCAGTGCTTTTGTGGTGGCGGCAGCCGGGGGCAGTGTTGCCAAGCACGGTAATCGCTCGGTATCCAGCTCTACCGGAAGCGCTGATCTGCTGGAGGCGGCAGGTGTAAACCTTAATTTAACTGCTGAGCAAGTGGCTCGCAGCGTTGAAGAGCTGGGAGTGGGGTTTATGTTTGCCCCAGCTCATCACAGAGCAATGAAGCACGCCATCGGCCCCCGCAAAGAGCTGGGCCTGCGCACCATCTTTAACATGTTGGGGCCTATGACAAACCCCGCCAATGTTAAGCGCCAGGTAATAGGTGTGTTCAGCGATAAGCTATGCCGTCCTATGGCCGAGGTGCTAAGTAGACTTGGTAGCGAGCACGTTCTGGTGGTACACGCCGCCGATGGTCTGGATGAAATATCCCTCGCCCGTGAAACCCATGTGGCCGAGTTAAAAGCTGGCGAAGTGCGTGAATATCAAATCAAGCCCGAAGACTTTAACATCAGTAGCCAAAGTTTAATTGGGCTTGCGGTGGAGAGCGCCGAGCAATCTTTAGCTTTAATCCAAAATGCGTTGGCGCGTAAACCCGATGCCGTAGGGCAGAAAGCCGCTGACATTATTGCACTGAATGCAGGCGCTGCCATTTACGTAAGCGGAATCGCAGACTCTCTTGTAGAGGGTGTATCGATGGCCCAGGATGCCATAGGGTCTGGTTTGGCCGGTGAAAAGCTTAACGAATTAGCAGCGTTTACGCAGTGCTTTGCTTAATAAATCAACTGAATTGAAAATGTTATGTCGGACACTCCTACGATTTTAAAGAACATTATCGCCCGTAAATGGGAAGAAATTGCCGAGCGAAAGACACTGGTTAGTGCCTCAGAGCTTGAAAAAAAAGCGGCATTGCAACCTGAGACCCGGGGGTTTGTACATGCATTAGAGGCAAAAGTGGCTGCGGGTGAGGCAGCGGTTATTGCTGAAATTAAAAAGGCATCTCCCAGCAAGGGGGTTATTCGTGAAGACTTTGTTCCCGCAGAGCTTGCGCAAAGCTATGAGCGTGGTGGGGCTGCCTGTTTATCGGTGTTAACCGACAAAGATTTCTTTCAAGGATGTGATACCTACTTACAGCAAGCTCGTGCGGCAGTAACCCTGCCGGTTATACGCAAAGATTTTCTGGTGGACGAGTACCAACTGCTTGAGGCTCGTGCCATGGGGGCTGATTGTGTGTTGCTGATTGTTGCCGCATTGACGGCGCAGAGGCTCACAGAGTTGAATCAATTTGCTCTCGATTTAGGTTTAGATGTTTTGGTTGAAGTGCACGATAAAGCAGAGCTGGATATTGCTTTAACGTTACCGAATAAATTAATAGGGATTAATAATCGCAATCTGCATACCTTTGAAGTCAGTTTAGAGACCACCTTCCAGCTTCTGCCTCATATCGATAAGGAGCGGTTAGTTGTGACAGAAAGTGGTATTTTATCGCCTTCTGATGTGGCTTTAATGCGTCAGGCCGATGTCAATGCCTTCTTGGTGGGTGAGGCTTTTATGCGTCAGGCTGATCCTGGTAAAAGTTTGCAAGAGTTTTTTTCCGAGTAATTCAGTAATTCGACCCCTGCGTTAAGATTGATGCTGGCTTTATAGGCGGAATTGCTCCAGTTGGTGGCTAAGGCGGTGAGTGGCGTGGCGAATTTGTCGAGAGCTGTCTAGTGCCCCTTGCGCCGTATTTTTGGCATTAATGGACAGCTCTTCCACCTGGCTTACGTACTGTAAAATAAGGCCGCTGGCTTCGACGTGCTCTGCCATAGCCTGCCCAATATGCGATACGATGTCCTCGACCACTTTGGTTTCTTCACGAATGGATTCTACCGTGGCTCCTCCTTGTTTGGTTTGCTCAATGCCTTGTTGTAATTCTTTTACCATCGTGTCCATTTGACTTTTGCTGTCACGGCTGCTGTATTGAACCGCATTGATTGAGCTTGAAATCTCTTCGGTGGCTTGAGTGGTACGCGACGCCAGTTGACGCACTTCATCAGCCACCACGGCAAAGCCGCGACCTTGTTCACCAGCGCGGGCAGCTTCAATCGCGGCATTAAGCGCGAGTAAATTGGTTTGTTCTGCCACCGCCGTGATGACAGATACCACCGCAGAAATACTGTCGATTTTTGCGGCCAGTTCATCAATGCTTTGCTGTGTTGAGGCGACTGTCTGATCAATATCGGTGAAGCGAGCAACAGCACTGGCAATGGCTAGGCGGCCTGACTCTGAAGTTTGTGAGGCCGCGTGGGTTTGGCTGCGAGCTTTCTCCGCTTCGCTCATTGCCTGCATGGTCTGTTGGTTAAACTCTTCAGCCACGCTGGCAATTTTTGTTGTTGCTTCGCTTTGCTCTTCAGCCATTGTGCTGCTGGCCTGGGCTTTGCCCACCATGTCATCGCTAATGCCATTTAAGGTTTGTGCGGCAGAGGTCATGGTCGCCATCATTTCACGTAGGCCGTGGCGCATTTTCAACACTGAAGCGTAAATGCTGTCCTCTGGAGCGAGATGAACTGGATCATTTTCACTCAAGTCGCCTCCGGCCACTTTACGCACCAGCTGCAAAACTTCATTCAACTCGCCGCCTAACCCTTTTTGGATACCGCTAACAGCCAGGTGAACAGGAATAACTATCAGTAAAATAATGACCAGGCAGATCAGCAATTGATTACTAGCGCTAGCCCAGAAACGTTGATTCACCTCGTTAAAACCAATACCTGTTCCCACAATCCAACCCCAGCGGGGGGTGCGTTGAGCAATGGACAGCTTCTCTTCTACAGATCCATCGGCTTGACGTTGCGACCAAGGGTATTGGGCCAGCCCGCCGTTGGCCTGCTCAAGGGCTTGTAACATGATATGTCCGACACTGTTACTGTCGGCGTCTTTAAATTCGTGAAAGCTGGTGTTGTGCAGTTCGGGGTCGAGAGGGGCGGCGATAAAATCGAGGTTTTGATCGGCTACGTAAACGTATTCTGAGTCGTGATAGATATTTTGACGAAGTAATGCTGTGGCAGTTTCCTGGGCTTGCAGGTCGGTGATGGCACCGCTGGCCGCGAGTCGTTCCATCTCGGTGACCGTAGAATAGGTGCTTGCGAGCAGCTGTTTTACCCGCGCTTCGTTATCGAGGCTGGTAGCTTGGCGTAATGTCCATAACCCTACGCTAACAATGATCAGTAAGCCTGCTAATATCAGGCCGGATAAAACCCACATTTTACAGCGCAGTGTCATGCCAGCCTCTCTTTTTTAGTGCTCGATGTAGTAGACAGTTTCGTCAAGGTAAACAAATGGTGGACAACGTTGTCAATATATTGTGGCGCAATATTCCTCTTGCGTTTAAGACGTAGAAAAGACTTAGGTGTTTGGCTATATAGAAGATTTTAAATTGGTGCAATTTACAGAGTGTGCGCCCCCATTTTGTGCGCTGGTGGCGTAAAGTTTTATTGAGGCTTGTTTGGCAACGGCTAATTTAGGTGGTAATAAGCGTTCTTTCGTGTATTCTGACAACGTTGTCTGTTTGCTCGGGCTTGGGGTCAGGCTTAGATTTCGTGTAAGTAAATGATAAAGAGGAAAATAACAATGAAGCGACTGATTGCATGGCTGGCGGTAGCTGGCTGTTCTGTGGCGCAGGCGGCTGAATGGTCTCAGACCCAGCTGGCGACGTTTACCGATTCGGCCGAACTGACGTTTGCCGTAGTCTCTAATTTCAATGAGCAGGGTAAGCAGATGCAGCTTACCTTGGACAACCAGTCAGAGCTGAGTATGCCCGCGTCAGGTTGGGCGGTTTACTTTCACTCGGTGAGAAAAATTGCGCCGCTGGTGGATCAGCCCGTACAAATTGAGCATGTTCAGGGAGATTTACACCGCCTGGTTCCTACCGAGAATTTTGCAGGGCTCAAGCCTGGCGCTGCGCTCAACGTTCTTTATCAACCTTCCGCGCACATGGTGAGTTACACCGATTTTATGCCGCGTTCGTTTATGGTGGCGGATGGGTTAAACGCTGAGGTTTTTGCCAATACCGATACGGAAGATATGACCGCGTTTGTGGCACCTATTGTTAAGCCTGAACAGCAGTTGCGAAATCCGCAAGATAACTACCAGATTGCCACAGCGCAAAGCCGCTATCATCAAAATGCCGATCTGGCGACGATTGATAAAGACGCGGTTACACGGCGTATTATTCCAGCCCCGGTTTCCATGCAGACCCATCGCGGAGAGGCACTGCTGAGTGCTGAGTGGCAACTGCGTTACGCTGGAAGTTTAAAAACAGAGGCGGAGTATTTAAACACTCGCTTGCAAGAGTTGTATGGCTTTACCTTGCCGTTGCAGGCTGATCATGTTCCTTCGCAAGGCCCTACAATCTTTCTTCGTGCTACCGGGCAGGGTGAAAAAAAGCTGCCAGTACCAGAGGCGGCAGAATCTTATGTCGTTAAAATTGACGATGACCGTATTGTGATTGATGGTCGAGATGCTGCAGGTGCCTTTTATGGTGTGCAAAGTTTGCTGGCGCTGGCTCACAAAACAGACAAAGGGGTAAGCGTTAAAAACGCCAGCATCAGCGATAGCCCACGCGCTGGGTGGCGCGGTATGCATTACGATATGGGGCGCAACTTTCATGGCCAAGAGGTGACCCTGCGGCTTATTGAGCAGATGGGGCGTTATAAGCTCAATAAGTTGCACATGCACTTAACCGAAGATGAAGGTTGGCGTTTAGAGATTCCGGGGTTGCCCGAGCTGACCGAAGTAGGGGCTAACCGCTGTTTTGATTTAGAAGAAACCCAATGTTTGTTGACCCAGCTAGGCACTGGACCTGACTCCAGTGGCTCAGGTAACGGTTTTTACAGTAAAGCAGACTTTGTTGAAATCTTACGCTATGCCGCTGCCCGTCATATCGAGGTTATCCCTGAAATTGATATGCCGGGACACGCTCGGGCGGCCGTAAAGGCGATGGACGCCCGCTACACTAAGCTCATACAGGCAGGGGATGAGGCCGGTGCAAAAGAGTATTTGCTGGCTGACCCCGAGGATGCGTCTGAGTATCTTACCGTACAGAACTACACCGATAACTCCATTAATGTCTGCCTGGAATCCACCTATCGGTTTGTCGATAAGGTGATCTACGAGCTGCAACAAATGTATCGCGAAGCGGGCCTGAAACTGTCCACCTTTCACATGGGGGGCGATGAAGTGGGTAAGGGTTCCTGGAGTGCCTCGCCTGTTTGTCAGCAGCTGTTTGCCCGCGAACTGGGGGTGGCCGGGCCCGCCGATTTAAAGCCTTACTTTGTCAGTCGTGTTTCTGAGCTGGCCAGTGAACGAGGTTTGGATTTAGCTGGCTGGGAAGACGGTTTGATGTATGACCCCACTAACACCTTTAATCGTAAGCAGTTTGTGAACGACCATGTGATCGCCAATGCCTGGGATAATATTTGGGAGTGGGGTGTGGCCGACCGGGCTTATCGCCTGGCCAATAACGGCTACCAGGTGGTTTTATCACACGCCACACATTTGTATTTTGATCACCCACATGAGGCGCATCCGCAGGAGCGTGGCTATTACTGGGCTGCGCGTTATACCGACATCGGCAAAGTGTTTAACTACCTGCCTGATGACATGTATGCCAACGCAGACTTTACCCGTAACGGTGATGCCATTGAAAACCTTGAAGCCTTGGTGGGACGTCCGCTGCCGCCATTGCAAAAACCTGAGAACATACTGGGCATTCAGGGGCAGGTATGGAGCGAGACAATCCGCACCGCAGTTCAGTTGGAGCAAATGATTTACCCGAGAATGATCGTCATGGCGGAGCGTGCCTGGCATAAAGCGCCGTGGGAGGCAACGCGCTCGCAGCAGCAACGCCAAGCCGACTACCAGGGGTTTTCCAGCGCGCTGTTTGGCCGCGAAATTCCCCGTCTGCAAGCGCAGGGGGCGGCGCTGTATATTCCCCCGCCTGGTGCTCTTGTAAAAAATGGCTTGGTACAACTTAATAGCTCTTATCCAGAATCCGAGCTTGAATACAGCGTGGATGGTGAGAGCTGGCAGCTTTACCAGCGGCCGTTCAAGCTGGAGGGTGAGGATCTTTATATCAGAGCGCGGTTAGGTGAGCTAAGTAGTCGCGCAGAGCAAGTAACACTTCATCATTAAGTAGACGTTTGTTTTACCTTTCAAGCCCGGTCAGGTTTTCTGATCGGGCTTTTTTATGTGCGCGACCTCTTTTTTCTGTGTCTTTTTGTGGTGCAATAATTAAACAAGCTTGTGCTTTTTGTTGGTGCGGTTAATCGACGCGTAAATTTTTTTGCATCCTTTAAATGCGATTTTTTTGAGGCGGAAGTTTTTTTAAAAAATCGCTTTAAAACCGTTTGACAACGTTGTCATTTAAGCCGTAAAACAATAGCCACTCCCTGAAAAAGCCCAAGGGTTATTTGTTTACTGCATCGTGCGTTGCAGCAGTGCGCAAAAACTAACAAGAGGCGAGGGGGACTCAAGTCGGTTGTGGTGCAAAGCAGCAATCACAGACTGTTAACACAACGGCCTGATCGACTTTCCTAAAAGCTTAGATGTGAGGATGTGGTTATGAAAATGGGTCATCGTGGTTTCCAAAAGAAAATGCTGGCATCCAGTATTGCCAGTTGTTTATTGCTGCCGGTAATGGCACAGGCTCAGGAAACCGAGCAATTATTTGAAGAAGTGGTGGTAACCGGTATTCGCGGTTCGCTTGAGTCCTCCTTGGACATGAAGCGCGATGCCAGCTCCGTGGTGGATGCTATTACCGCTGAAGATATTGGTAAATTTCCCGATAAAAACGTCGCCGAATCTTTGGCGCGCATTCCCGGTATTACCATTGATCGTGACTTTGGTGAAGGCCAGGGCGTTACCATTCGTGGCGTGGCTCCAGACCAAAACATTACTCTGCTTAACGGCCAGGCAGTGGGTACCAGTAACTGGTTTGTACTGTCTAACCCAACTCGTAACTTCAATTACGAAATTCTTGCCTCGGAAATGATTGCTGGGGTTGAGGTGTATAAGTCGGCGCAGGCCGACATTGATGAAGGTGGCCTGGGGGGGACTGTTATTCTGCGCACCCGCAAGCCGCTTGATTTGGATGCAAACACTTTTCACGCCAGTATAGAAGGTCAGTACAGCTCAAACGGTGAGAATTTCGACCCGGCCGCGTCAGCTATGTACAGCTGGAAAAACGATGCGGACAGCTTCGGTGTGATGGTTTCGTTGTCGCAGCAAAATCGTTCAGTATTCCGTGAAGGGATGGAAGACTTTGGGTACTTCGGACCCTCAGTGGCACGTGTAGAAGGTTTGATGGAAGGCCCGACGTTGGCCGACGGTACCAACGATGATAAAGGTGCAATTCCTTGGGGGATGGGTTCGGCGTTATTTGAACAGGACCGCAAACGTACCGGTATCGATATTACGGCACAGTTTGCCCCTTCTGATAACCTTGATATGTCATTGCATTACCTGTCATCGGAAATGGAAGCGGATAACGTTAACTCTAATCTGATTGGTATTCCATTTCGCGGCGTTGCTTATTTAGGCACTGACACCGACATGGGTAATACCAACGAGCAGGGCATTACCGACGAGCTGTACGTTCGTGGTGGTGAAAACCACGAGGCGGCGAGCTGGTCTCGCTTTCTGGCGTACGACAATATTTACCGCGATGGCTCAGAAATGAGTACCGAGGTGATCGACTTTGAAGGGACCTATTACAATGGCCCGCACCAGTTGCATTGGCAAGTGGGGCAAACAACCGGTGAAGGCACCAACCGCGATTTCTTTACCGAATTTTGGGGTGCCCCTACCGACGAGCGTACCGGCTTTGATTTTTATAACCCCGGCGGCCAGACTCCGTACATAGATTTTACCAGCTACAACGAATGGTTGAGCAACCCTACCGACGAACTTTGGCTGGGCGGCGCTTTTGATCAAATTAACACCGCTGAAGATCAAGAAAACTATGCGCAGTTGGATTACGACTTAGAAGTTGATCTTGGTGCGGTGAACATGTTGAGCTTCGGTGCAAAAGTTCGCGACCGCTCCTTCTCGCAAATGCGTTTTCAGACCAATCTCGCCAACTTCAACCCTACCGGTGAAGGTAGTCTGGGGCCAGCCGGCGACTTCTGGACCGGTGACATGATTACCGTTGATCATTCTGCAACTGCAGGCCGCGGTAGCCAAACCTACTTCATGCCCGACCGTGAGTTGATGTACAACGCCTTCTATGCAGTTGACCCTTGTGCAACAGATACCACAGTGTTGTGCCGCGTGGATGATCAAATTCAAAACTTGGCGTCTTTCGAAGTTGAAGAAGATATTACCGCGCTTTACGCCATGGCAACTTTTGAAAGTGATGGTATTCGCGGTAACGTTGGTTTGCGTTACGTTGAAACAGATCAGTTGGCTTACGGCTACAATGCAGACGGTTCGGCTCAGGATGCCTACGAGTCTGATTACGCCGAGTTTTTGCCCAGCTTGAACGTAGCCTACGATTTGACCGAAGAAGTCGTGCTGCGTTTTGCCGCAGGCCGTGCCCTGACCCGTCCAGCACCTTTCCAGTTGGCACCTTCGTTTAACCTTACGCCAGAGACGGGCCGAGGTACCGCGGGTAACCCGAATCTAAAACCTCTGGTGGCGGATCAGTACGAAATGGGCATCGAGTGGTATTTTGCTGATGCGTCTAACTTGAGTGCGACGGCGTTTAAAAAAGACATTACCAACTTTGTCTTTAACCAAACCGTAAGCGCTGAAATTGATGGTGTGCAGTATAACCAGTTACAGCGTCCGGAAAACGGTGGTGCGTCGAATATTGACGGTGTTGAGGTGCAATTTACCCATACCTTTGATTCTGGTTTTGGTTTGTTGGCTAACTACACCTACACCGATGTCAGCCCTGCAGAAGTTCAAAATGCTGTGCCCGTTCTCGACGATGAAGGAAACATCACTGGTGCAACGCTTGAAACCAGCACAGTTCGCTTCCCCAATGCCTCGAAAGACACTTACAACCTGGGTGCGTTCTACGAGAATGATGTTATCAGTGCGCGGATGAACTACAGCTATCGTTCAGAATACTTTATGGCACAAACTGAAATTGGTAACCAGATGCGCGATGAGCAAGTACAGCTGGACGCTCAAATCTCATACTATGTTACCGATAATTTGAGCCTGAAGCTTGAGGCGCTCAATCTCACCGATGAAGTCATAGAGAACTACTACATCAGAGCAACCGATGGTGCTCGTTTAGGTGGAACCTCGTTCTCTAATGGTCAGCGCATTTTTGTTGGTGCGAGCTACAAGTTCTAAAGCCCGTTGGCTTTTCTCACCTTGGCTGGCCCTCGGGCCAGCCCTTTTTCTCGGTGAATTGATATGATTAACAACTCTCTCAATGGTCTTAACCTGATCATTGTTGGTGGCGGTACTGCTGGCTGGATGGCTGCAAATTTAATTAAACATCATTGCCCCGATGCTGAAGTTACTTTGATAGAGTCAGACAAAGTTGCCCCAATTGGAGTGGGTGAGGGCTCAACGCCTTATTTAAAACAGTTTTTTAACACACTGGGGGTTGAAGACTCTGTCTGGATGCCCGAGTGTGATGCGACCTATAAAGCTGGAATCCGTTTTCCAGGATGGTCTGAAGTTTCAGGCTTTGAAAGTTATTTTCACCCGTTTTTTTCTGAATTAGATATTCCTACCGCCGAACCCTTCTTTGAATTTAGTAAAAAAGCCTTGCGAGGGGTTGGCCAGCCAGTACACCCAGACGATTATTTTGTGAATCAGCCCTTGGCTGCGTTGGGGCTGGCACCGGTTGCGAAAGATCCGTCGTTGAATATCGACTACGGATATCATTTTGATGCAGTAAAGCTCGGCCAGTTTTTAAAACGTAATGCACAAAATCTCGGCGTTAAATGTGTCATTGATCATGTGGATAAGGTTTTTCTGAACGATAAGGACGGAGCTATAAAGGCTTTGCAAACGCGCACCAGTGGTTTGATGCGGGCAAATATGTTTGTCGATTGCACAGGCTTTAGTGGGCTTTTAAGTCAGCAAACGTATGCTTTAACGTTTAAAAGCTACGCGGATTACCTCTTTAATGATCGCGCCGTTACCGTTATGACAAAAGCGGATTCAACTCTTCAGGCTCAGACAACATCCACCGCCCTGAAAAATGGCTGGGCCTGGAAAATTCCGTTACAAAGCCGCACAGGTAACGGCTATGTTTATAGCTCGAAGTACTGTTCAAACGATCAGGCCGAGCACGAATTGTTGAGTTTTTTAGGGGCTGAAAAACAAGGGGCCAATGTTCGTCATTTGTCGATGAAGGTGGGCCGTTTGAGCGAGCATTGGCACAAAAACTGTCTTAGTGTCGGTTTGTCTCAGGGGTTTATTGAACCGCTGGAAGCTACCGCGCTTATGCTGGTGCAATACACCGTTGATACCTTTATACGCTCTTTTGATTCAGCAAAACCTGTACTGGAAAATAACCAGCAGCAGGTGAATGACAAGGTTAATTGCTTAACCGACGGTGTGTTGGATTATATTTGTGCGCACTATCGCATGAACAGTCGCAGCGATACGGCGTATTGGCGCGATTGCCGTGATGCACCTGTGCCACCAACACTGGCGATATTAATTGAGGCATGGCGCAAAGGCGAAGACTTTGATGCGGTTTTGCAGCATCAGCATAATGAATTAGCGTATTTGCGCCCCTCCTGGTACGTGTTGTTGGCCGGCATGGGGTGTTTTAAGTCAAGCAACTGCCATCGTCAGTTCGATCAGATTGCAGCTGCAAAATGTAAGGCGAAAGCACAACACGCCTTCCCTGATCAGCGAACGTTATTGAAGGCGTACTCCGAACGTGTAAAAGCAAAGGCCAAATCGTGAACCCTGCTCGTATCGTTATTGTTGGTGGCGGTTCTGCGGGATGGATGTGCGCCTGTTTACTGGCGCACCGCTGGAAAGCTAAAAATGTCGCTGTGACGGTGGTGGAATCCCAGGTCATCGGTACCGTGGGGGTTGGCGAGGGCTCTACCCCTTTTCTGCGTGATTTTTTTGCGGAACTTGGTATTGCCGAAAACGTATGGATGCCCGCCTGTAACGCCACCTATAAGTGTGGAATTCGTTTTGATGGCTGGTCTGAAAGGGCAGGCTTTAACAGCTACTTTCACCCATTTAATACGGAGTTAGACCACTCTGGCGCCGTACAGTTTTTTAAAGATTGCTACGCACGGCGTATGGGCTATGACCTGTCCCCTGTGCCGGATGATTATTTTGCCTCCAGCGCCATTGCAAAAGAGGGGCGAACACCGTTTGCGCGAATTTCTGACGGCTCTGAAAAGCCACTCACAGATTACGGCTATCATTTTGATTCACAGTTGCTGGGTGAATTTCTTAAAAAGCACGCACAAGCATTGGGGGTTGCTCATGTTGATGACACAGTCGTTGACGTCGAACGAGGGGATACGGGCGATATCATTACCTTGCAGCTGGAGCGCGAAGGGCGAGTAGGCGGCGACCTTTTTATCGACTGTTCAGGGTTTAAGTCGGTGCTCATGCGCGAAGCTTTACGGGTGCCCTTTATCAGTTGTCGTGATCGCTTAGTCAATAATGCGGCCATAGCGCTGCCCTCCAGTCATACTCCGAGTAACGAGGTCAATTGCGCTTCTGACAAGCACAGCGATAACCGATGGCGCTATCCGACCGAAACTTTGGCGGAGGCTAAGCCCAATGGATGGATGTGGCGTATTCCTCTCACTGAGCGTTGGGGGAACGGCTATGTGTTTAACAGCGACGATACGTCGTTTGATGAAATAGAGCGCCAACTGCGCACTCAATTGGGCAGTGATTCAGACGCTTTTTCTGCACGCAGGTTGAGTTGGCAACCTGGGCGGCTTCAGCGTCACTGGGAAAAAAACTGCGTTGCCATTGGTTTGTCACAGGGTTTTTTAGAGCCTTTAGAGGCGCCGATGTTGCGAATTATTCAATTCAGTTGTGAGCGGTTTATTGAGCTCTATGAACAAGAGGGTGCCACTGCCACTGCCACGGCGCGCGACGAGTTCAACCACTCGGTCAATCGACTTATTGACGGTAATATCGATTATTTACAGGCACATTATTTGGTCAGTGCCCGCACCGATACCAACTACTGGCGAGTAGCTCGTACGAATGACCATGTCTCCCCAGTACTGCGATGCTTGTTGCTCGCCTGGAGGGGGCAGGATAGCTTTGATGCGGCGTTAAACGAGGTAAAGGATGCTTTGGTTTATCACAAAACGTCCTGGTACTGTCTGTTGGCCGGTAAAGGTGAGTTTGGCAAGGCTTTTCGGCATACCCCAGCAATGGCATATCATCCCCAGTGTCGATTCAAGGAGCATAACGCGCGTTTGGCTCGCCAGTGCACACTGGCGATAGCGGGCTGAGCTTTCGAGTCTGCGTGATACAGAAACGGCTATTCATCTGTCCGGGGGTTCATGGTGAACAACGTTGTCATTGGCGTGTTTTTTTTCATATTTTGGTGAGATAAAGAGGTTTGTTTATACGGTAAAAATTCTGTAACTCTCTGTTATTTAAAGGTTAATAAGTAACCTGCAGTCTGGGTGTCTCTGTTGCTAACGTAAGCGGCTTCAAAAAACTTTCTTGACAACGTTGTCGGGGCGGGTGTAAAACTACATTCCGTAACATGCGAGCTTTCTAATGATCAAAATTAAGGGCTAGTAAATCTATATATCGCTTGCGTTGTGACTACGTGCAAGTGCTATATCCATAAGAAAAGTCGATTGAGTTCGTCCGGCGGACTCGGGGGTGGGGTAACCGCTGCTGGAGCCGTCATTAAGTTTGAAAATAACATTAAAACGATAGTGAGGAGACAGTTATGGAATCTAACAAAGGCACTTTCCGGAGGAAGGTACTGGCTTCCAGTATTTCATCCTGCCTGTTGGCATCCGCTTATATGGCTCAGGCGCAAGAATCTGAGCCAATGCTTGAAGAAGTTGTGGTGACCGGTGTTTACGCATCGCAACAAAATGCTATTAACACTAAGCGCGACGCCACTTCGGTCGTTGACGCCATCTCTGCCGAAGATATCGGTAAGCTCCCCGATGTAACCATTTCCGACTCGCTGCAGCGTATTCCTGGTATTCAGGTAGAGCGTACCGCTGGTGAGGGTGGCCCGGTACAAATCCGTGGTTTAAGCAATGTGGGCACCATGCTCAATGGTGAAGTATTTTTGAGCGCCACCACCATTGATGCGTCCAGTGCTGACTTTGGTGATCTGCCGTCACAACTGTTCTCTGGCGCAGAGGTGTACAAATCACCCCGTGCCGACGTGAGCGCGCAGGGTATTTCGGGTGTTATTGACCTGCAAACCCGTCGTCCGTTCGACCTGGATGAAGGCTGGACCTTTTCTGCCGGTGCAGAAGTAGACCACGGCTCTATCAGTGACGAATACGACCCCACTGTTAATGGCTTAATTGCCTATAATGCGGAAGATTGGGGCATTCTGGTCAGCGCGGTAACCACCGAGAAGAATCTGGCAACCGATTTTAACGGTTACTTTGATACCTCTGAAAATGGCGGCATTGGTGCGACCAACAGCAACCATACTTGGAGCACTCCTGCGGTAAACCCAAATACCTATCACTTGGTTCCACAAGGTTTTGCGGCTTTCCATAAAGAAGAAGAGCGTCAACGCGATGGGGCCAATGTGTCTTTCCAGGCGCAATTGACCGATGGTGTTGAGCTGGTAGCTGATTATTTCTACAGTGAGCAAGACCGCTTTAACCGTCGTGCGGGCTTCTCTCACAACAACCGCTGGCAGACGTTTACCGGCTACGCGTTTGAGACCGAAGCTGGATTGCTGGGTAATGAATTTACCTTTATTCCTAATGAAGGAACCCCCGAGGAAGGTGCGCCTCAGTCGTGGAATACCATCAATGCTTTCTACGCCAACCCTTACCGCTTACAGTCTTTCTCTCAGGTTAACCGCAACACCGAAAAATCTGAAAATGCCAGTGTTGAGTTAAACTTTGACAATGGCGGTCCGTTGACCGGTCAAGTACGAGTTACTCGTGCGACAGCTTCTGCCAGCATGCGTCATGGTTATGTGGAAGGCGATATGCTGAGCATCGACCAAGGCACGCTGGTAACTGGCCCTGGTGGTCTGGTACCTGGTAAATACTGTGATGGGACGAATCATATCCCTGGCTCAAGCATGGGTGATGACGGCGGGTGCTACATTCAGTATGCGCCGGGCGGCATTGAAGATGACGAGTTCCTGATTAAGTACGACGCTTCTGGTGAGCATCCGGTATTCAGTGGTTTCGATCAGATTGTTGACGGTGGCCAAGGTCAAATGACCGTTGCTGAGTATATGGCCAGCATCGATTCCTACCATGTAGGCGCCATGTCATCGGAAAACAACACTGATGATGAAGGTGAAATTAACACCTTCAGCACTCGCTGGAATTACGAGTTTGATGACACTGCTTTCATTACCAGTGTGGATTTCGGTGTACGTCAAAGTGAACGCTCAGTAGATCACGACGTGTTCTCTTACTTTGGTACATTTCCCGATACTGGCTGTATGGCTCAGTGGAAAGCGGTAGACCAGTTTGCCAACACGCCTGATTGTGATATGAGCTTGCAGCAGGGTGAAATGGTTGATGGTGAGTTTGTTCCGTACACTTTATTGATGCCTACTCGCATTGATGAGCACAATGACGTTGTGTGGATTGATGACTTTGGCCCGGTAGAGGGTATCCCCGGTGTTTGGACCGTTGATCCTAAAGCGTTGGATGACACCCTGGCTTACCAAACCCAAGTGTTCGGTGAACAAACTAAATTTGTCCAGCCAGGACAATCCTATAAAGTTGGGCTGGATGAGTTCAGCTACTTTGGTAACGTCAACTTTGCCGTTGGTGATCTGAGCGGTAACTTGGGTGTTAAGGTTGTTGAAACTGACCTTACCGTAGTACAAAACGTTACCGGTGATGCCGTGCCTCATTCTGGCGTAAGCTATGACGCGGGCGATGTGGTGACCGAGCGCGGTTACACCGATGTGCTGCCCAGCTTGAACCTGTCATACCATTTAGCTGACGATTTAATTCTGCGTGCTTCTTACGGTAAAACCATGCAGCCTTTGGACCTTCTCACCTGGGGTGGTGCTAAATCCGTTGGCCGTGTCTTTAACGAAGACTGTAACTGCATGCGTGTTACCGGCGGTAACTTGAACGGTAACCCGACGCTTGATCCTACCCGCGCTGAAAACATGGATTTGGCAATCGAATGGTATCTGGGTAGCGCCTCTATGGTGGGTGCCTCTTTGTTCGATATTGAAATCGATAGTTTTGTGCAAACGGGTACGACCTACCTAGACGAGCCTGACGCTGACGGTATCAACCGTGGTCCTTGGCCATTCCAAGGTCCGACTCAGGGAACTGGCGGTAGCGTGACCGGTGTAGAATTGCAGGCTAAAGTGGCCTTTAGCGATATCACCGATGGCTTTATGTCTAATTTCGGTTTTGATGTGAACTACACCTACTCTGACAGCTCACAAGAGGCCGAGGGCGTGAACGGAGAGCTGCCATTCATCAACAACTCTGAAGATACCTACAACGTTGTGGGTTGGTTTGAGAATGATGTATTGGCGGCACGTTTGGCTTATAACTTCCGTTCGCCTCGTTTGATTGCTCAAGGTAATGATGCCACAGGCTCTCAGGCTTTGTATCAAGACGATTACGGTCAGTTAGACATGAACGTGACTTGGTATGTGACTGAAAATATCGATTTGTATGTCAATGGCTCTAACATTATGGAAGAGTACCAGCAGACCTACGTTGAGTTCTCAGATCAAAAAGCCTTCCAGAACATTTACGAAGCTCGCTGGGCACTGGGTGCTCGCGTAAACTTCTAAGTTCTGAAGCAATTCGTGCGTCGCTTGGCGGCGCATATTTTTCTAACCGCCACCTAAACTTCAGGGTTTTGTGTGGCGGTTTTTTTGTATAAGCTGAAATAAATAATGTCAGGGGAAAAGTTGTGACTCAAACTTCGGTGAAACGTATTGTAATTGTTGGCGGCGGTACAGCCGGTTGGATGACGGCAGCTATGCTGGCCAAGCACTTTCGTAAAACCGATATTGCACTGACGTTAATCGACTCATCTGAAATTGGCACCGTCGGGGTGGGGGAGGCAACCATTCCCACCTTGCGGCGCTTTTACGCCGAATTGGGAATGAATGACCTGGATGTTATGCGTGCCTGCCAGGCAACGTGTAAATTGGGCATTGAATTCCGTGACTGGTATCAACAGGGTAGTCAATTTATTCATCCTTTTGGTCTTTATGGGCAAAAGGCCAATGGTATCGATTTTCACCACTACTGGATGTACCTGCGTGAGCAGGGTGAAGCGGGTAGTCTCGACGAGTACTCCTTGGGGGTACAATTAGCCAAACAGCATAAATTTATTCAGCCTTCACCAAAACCGCCTTCTGAGTTGTCTGTTTTTGATTGGGCGCTGCACTTCGATGCCGCTTTGTTTGCCCGCTTAATGCGCGGCTACGCCTTGGAAAATGGCGTTATTCATGTTGATCAAAAAATTGAGCGAGTAGACGTTGCTGGTGATCAGAGCGTCAGCGCGTTGAAGTTACAGAATGGTGCGATTGTTACAGCGGATTTGTTTGTAGATTGCTCGGGCTTCTCAGGTTTGTTGATTGAGCAGGCACAACACACCGGCTACGAGGATTGGAGCCAGTGGCTTAAGTGCGACCGCGCCGTGGCGGTGCAAAGTGTTCGCGAGGGTGAGGCGGCGCCTTATACTGTCAGCCAGGCGCACCGAGCGGGATGGCAGTGGAAGATACCCCTGCAGCACCGTCAGGGTAATGGCCACGTGTATTGCAGTAAGCATGTCAGTGACGATGAAGCCGCCGCTACCTTAACGAATCATATTGATGGCGAACTGATGACCGATTTGCGCGCGTTTCAGTTCGTGGCCGGGCGGCGTAAGAAAGCCTGGAATAAAAACGTGGTGGCTGTTGGTTTGGCCGCCGGTTTTCTGGAACCGTTAGAGTCCACCAGTATTGCCTTGGTAGAAACCGCTATCGAAAAGATTCGTCGAGTCTTTCGTGGTCCTTTTTACACTGAAAAGCAGGTGCAGGAATTCAATGATTTAACCGCTCAAGAATACGAGCGAGTGCGAGATTTTATTATTTTGCATTACAAGCTGAATCAGCGGGGTGATAGTGATTTTTGGCGAGAGTGCCAGATGATGGATATTCCCGACACTCTGAGCCGCAAGCTAGATGCGTTTAAAGAGAGGGGTGATTTGATTCGTTACCCTATTGAAATTTTCGGTCCGCCCAGTTGGCTGGCAATATACAGTGGTTTTCATTGTCTGCCTGAACGCTTTGATGAGCGCGTTAAAAAAATGGACCCGGCTTATTTGCAAAAAGCCCTGGGTGATATGCGGCGTTCGGTGGCCAATGCCGTGGCCAGCGTACCTGGCCACGATGAGTTTATTACTGAAAATTGCGCCGCAGCCGCACCCTAGCCTCTGTTATCTACGGGCACTCTTCTAGCCTGTAGATACGGCGATAGTAAGAGCGCGGTTGGCGGCTTACTCCGGCGCCGCACAGTGGCGTTGAATAAAATCCGCGTGGCTTAACGGTTGGCTCGCAGCTTGGTGCACAGCGTTGCGCATTTTTTCCAGCTGCTCTGCCAGCTGACTGCTGGTTAGGGTGTTCGCGCGCCGATCATAGTCTTGTGGGAATTTATGGAAGCCTAAGTACATGGTAACCCAGCTGTCGCGCTCAAAGGCTTCGGGTTCCAGCATCACCACCTTACCCCGGCTGTTAAACACCTCCATTTTATGCGCAAGTGTGTCGGGAATGTTCATGGTCTGGCAGTGCTGCCAGAACGGGGTGTCGCTGCGATTACTGGCTTTGTAATGCAGGATAATAAAATCGCGAATGCGCTCAAACTCGTGTGCGTGCTGGCGATTCACTTCATTTTGGTCTGCCGTGTTGATGCCGTTGTGAGGAAAGAACTCTAACAGTTTACTGATGCCAGTCTGAATCAGGGAAATACTGGTTGACTCTAATGGCTCTAAAAAGCCAGACGCCAGGCCGAGCGCAAAACAGTTTTTGTGCCAGATTTTTTTCCGCTTGCCGGTCACAAACTGAAACCGGCGCGGTTCGGTTAGCACTGTGCTATCAAGCCCATCTAGCAGTGTGGATTCGGCCTTGTTCTGATCACAAAACTCACTGGCGTACACATAGCCGTTACCCGTGCGGTGTTGCAACGGGATGCGCCACTGCCAGCCGGCGGCTTTAGCCGTGGTGCGAGTGTAAGGGGTCAGCTCGGCGGCTTTATCGCTTTGCACGGCAATGGCACTGTCGCAGGGCAGCCAGCTGCGCCAGTCGTCATAGCCGGTGTGTAAGGCTTTTTCAATCAGTAAACCGCGAAACCCCGAGCAATCGACAAAGAAATCAGCGTTTACTGTGCGTCCATCGCCCAGTGTTACGCAAGTGATGTTTCCGCTATCCGGGTGGTGTTGGGTGGTGGCGATTTTTCCTTCTACCCTGTTTACACCACGAGCTTCGGCATAGCGACGTAAAAACCTTGCGTAGCGACCAGCATCAAAATGATAAGCGTAGCCGAAATCGGCTAAGGGCGATGGCGGGTTAGGGTGCGGCTGGGCAAACCGGTTTTGCCAGGCAAGCTGAGTGGCAAAGGAGTATTGTGCTGGGTCTGCCGGTAGGTCTGCTATTTTTGCGCGAGCTAAATAGTGATGAAAAGCGACGCCGTTTAAATCAATACCATAATCGGCGAAAGGATGAAAAAAACGGCTGCCTTTTTCTCGCCAATCTCGAAATTCAATACCGAGCTTAAAAGTGGCCTGAGTGGCTTTAATAAAATCAATTTCATCAATGCCGAGTGAATCATTGTAACTGCGAATGCTGGGAATCGTCGCTTCACCCACGCCAACAGTGCCAATGTCTTCGGATTCAATAAGCGTGATTTTTATATTAAAGTCTGCCAGTTGTCGGCTGATGGAGGCGGCGGCCATCCAGCCTGCTGTGCCGCCGCCGACAATGGTAAGGTGATTGATTTGACTGTGTGACACGGGTTCGCTCGCTTGAGAATTTATACCGCGAGAATAACCAATGAGTTAGTGAGCGTCCAGCGCGGCTTCGCGCCAGGCGCTCTTTATCGCTAGAGTTTACAGCGCAGGCGGTGCCGTATCACGAAACGGTTGGTAGTTATTTAACGTTTCTAAAAAATGCGCAAGCTGCGGGTAGCCCCCCAGGCTAAAGCGCTGCCGATAAATGCCCCAGGCAAGAAAACACCCCAAGCGCAGTTCCATATCATTGTAAGGGGCGCTGTGGGGTAGTGGCATTTTTTCCAGCTCGGCGAAAATAGAGTCCACCCGTGCCTGCTGGCGTTTTAAGTAATCGCTGCGCGCCGGGGTCAGCCCTTCTTTTTCCAAGAAAAATAAATTTACACAGGCGTCCATGGCGGTGTTTACCAGGCAGAAGACATCATAGGCGGCAACATCGCTGAAATAACTGCCGCCGGATTTCTCGCGCAGGTACTTTAAAATGGATGTTGAGTCAGTCAGCTGAGTGTCGCCATCGTGTAAAAATGGCACTTTTTTACTGGGGGACTTTTGCGCGCTGGCGGCTGCGTCGGTTTCAATAAAATCGCACTTAAGCTCCGTCTCTAGCAGGGCTATACGACAGTGGCGCACAAACGGCGAGGTGTAACTTCCGTACAGTTGCATACTTGGCTCCATTTGCTGTGGCTTTATATTGGTTCGTTGATGCTATCTTCACCGCCAAAAGCGTCCAGGGCGGCTTGAATAAACGCACTTAGCTCCAGGGTCATAATGGCGAATTCGTTGTCGAATTGTTCGGCCATTGTCTCTGGGTTGCGGTCACCGGCGCGCTCTAGCAGTTCGTCGGAAAACTTAACACGTTTGAAGGTGAATTGGTCGTCAATTAAACAGCTGATAGTCTCTTTCCAGCTAACGGCCAGCTTGCTGGCAAACATGCCTGTGTCTAAGTGTTGAGTAATTTGATCATCCAGTAAATCGAGCTTTTTACCGCGAATAACACGCTCGTCTTTACTGGCGATTAATTCACACTCATCGCCCAAGGCAAAATCACCCTCCGGCTCGCCGGTTTTTAACCATGCGGTCATGACGCTGCTGGCGGGCTGCTTGGGGTTGAGTGGCGTGGCTTTTAAGCTGCCCAAGGCATCGCGCAGGGCGCTTGTGAACTCTTCGGCTTTATTGGCGCTGGCGCAATCGACCACTAACAGGCGGTTGCGAGTGTCGATAAAACCGTGGCAATGGCTGGATTTGCTAAAGGCTTGGGGCAACAGGGAAAAGGTAATTTCATCTTTTAAGTTTTCGCGCTCTTTACGCCCTACCGGACGGCTTTCTTTACTGCGAATTTCGCGCACCTTTTCTTCCACCTGCTCTTTTATGACGCCAGCGGGCAGGATTTTGTCCTGCTTTTTGGCGCACAGGGCAATGTAGCCACCGGCGCCGTGGGCGAGGCTTGCGCCCTCAGGCCCCAGGGGCGAGACCCAGCCGTAACGCGACAGCTCCATTTTGCCGCAGGGCACAAAGCTGGCGGGCTCCAGTTGCTCGGCGAGCTGTTCAGGCGTTAGGTTAAAGGCTTCGCCAAGGCGAAATATACGTAAATTCTTATACCACATACCAATCTGTCTACTCTGGAAAAACGATGGGCGAGTGTATCACCACTGGAGGGGCTGCGGGTGGGGTGAGTTCTGGTTACACTGTCTCTAACGATCAAAGGAAGAACTTTATGAAACCGTTCAAAATAATACTGGCTTTTTGTTTGGCTTCGCAGGCGCTGGCGGAAACACCCTCGCTTGGGGCTCCTGAATGGCAAGTTGAGGGGTTGCGTACTCCCGAATCAGTGTTGGTTTGGCAAAGCCCAGAGGGTAAACAGTTGTTGGTGTCCGAAATTGAGGGGGATTCAACCGCCGCGGACGGCCAGGGCGGTATTGCGTTGTTGAGTACCGAGGGCGACATAAAAGACCAGAACTTTATTCGCGGCCTAAACGCGCCCAAAGGTATGGCGGTGGTAGGAAGCACCTTATATGTGGCCGATATTACAGAGTTGGTGGCCATTGACTTGGCAGCGCGTAAACGTATTGCTTCGTACCCGGTAGAAGGGGCGGTATTTTTGAACGATGTGGCCGCGGACGCCGAAGGCACTGTGTACGTATCGGATACGCGTACGGGGAGGGTGCATGTGTTAGTGGATGGGGTTATATCCACCTTTTTATCGGGCGTACCTAATGCGAACGGGTTACTGGTGGAGGGCGATAGCCTGGTGATTGCTGCTGGAGATACCTTGTATCGCTTTCACGACGGCGAGTTGGAAGTCATTGCCAAAGGTTTTGCAGAGAAAGCGGATGGGGTTGAACCTCTGGCTGAAGGCGGTTACCTCGTTTCCTGTTGGGCGGGGTTGGTGTATCGAGTGGATGGCGCTGGTGCCCTGACATTATTGCGCGATAGCCGTGAGCCGCAGGTCAATACTGCCGATATTGGCTATGACCCTGCAACCAACCGGCTTTATATTCCGACCTTTCTATCCAATGGTGTGCAAGCTTACCGCTTATAATATGAATCACTCTGAGTGCCCAGAGTGGGCACTCGTGTCACCTTCCGTTCTTTTCTGGTAAAAAGTACCGCTTAGGTGAAAATAATAAGAAAAATATTAACTTTCCCCTTTGGTTACCTATAAGCTATTGAAAATAAAGTGAAAAAAAGTAATGTTTAAGTGCTAATTAATTTTATATAACTATTGACAACGTTGTCTTATGGGCCTAAAGTTAGAGTCGTTGACAACGTTGTCCTGTGGCGCAACTTGACAACTTCTGGGTCGCGCTAGCGGCAGCAGACAAATTTGGTGTTGGGTGATTATTATGGGCATTTTAATCACTCGACCTGAATCGCGGTGCCAGGGATCGCATCGTGTGATACGCAGGGACTGTAAGTATCATCTATCATGGCTCTCCTTGTGGTTGGTGCCAGTTGGCACCAACCACCTTTTTCAGAGTCGTATGAACTTGATAATCAAATAAATGTTCTGTGGCGTCTGCGGCAGAATGGGTTCCCTCCGGAATCCTATAGACAATAAATGAGGGTGAGCATGGGCAATCAGCCTGGAATCGGTGAGACTTTGTACTTAGGTATTGATGGGGGGGGTACTAAGTGTCGCGCTGTGCTGGTTGACGAAAATAACCAGGTGCTAGGGGTGGGTAATGGCGGCCCGTCAAATCCATATCATGGTGTGGCCCGCGCGCTTGAGTCTATCGTCAATGCCACCGATAACGCACTGCGTAGCGCTGGTTTAACGCCAGAGGATAAGTCGCGCGTAGTGGCAGGGCTAGGTTTGGCGGGAGTTAATTTACCCAGCTTGTTCAAAATTGTTGACCAATGGGAACACCCTTACAAAGCTCAGTATCTGACTACCGATTTACATATTGCTTGTATTGCTGCGCATGAACAAGACAATGGCGCTGTGATTGTATCCGGTACGGGTTCCTGCGGTTTTGCGCATGTTGATGGTCAATCCCTCACCTTAGGTGCACATGGTTTTCCCTGTGGTGACGTGGGCAGCGGTGCCTGGATTGGCCTTGAATGTATTAAAGCTGTATTACTGGACTCGGACGGTTTAGGGCCAGCAACAGCGTTGACTGAATTAGTTTCTGAGCAGTTGCAGGCTCGTGGAATCATGATTGTAGAGCGTTTAAATGGCGCGAAGTCCAGTGATTATGCCAAGCTGGCGCCTATCGTGTTTGCCGCTGCGGAAGAGGGTGATGAAGTGGCGCTTTCTATTATTCGTGGTGGCGCTGATTATCTGACCGATGTGGCTCGTAAGTTGTGGGCGCTGAACCCTCCGCGTATGTCTATGCTTGGTGGTGTGTCTACCCGCATAGTCGACTGGATGGACGCTGACATCGCTTCGCGCATGTCTGATCCGTTAAACCAGCCAGAATTTGGTGCTGTCCACTTTGCTCGTAGTAGTTACGCAAGTGAAGTAGTCGCGGTAGCGCAATAATGTAATTTTACAATCTGACAGGGCCGTCGAGTGATAATCTTAATAAGAGGCAACGATGGCAAAACAGCGTTACATTGCGCTTGATGCAATGCGTGGGCTGACTTTGGCCCTGATGATTTTGGTAAATACCCCCGGCTCTTGGTCTTACGTGTATGCACCCCTGCTGCACGCTGATTGGCATGGAGCCACTTTTACCGATTATATCTTTCCGTTTTTCCTGTTCATTGTCGGCTCGGCAATGTTTTTCTCAAACCGTTCGCAACAGGCTGTTGCAAAATCAGAACGAACGCGAAAGATTTTTAAGCGTACGGCCTTAATGTTTTTGATTGGCCTGCTGTTAAATGCTTATCCGTTTACGGGCGCGCTGGATGAGTTGCGCATCCTCGGGGTGCTGCAGCGTATTGCCCTGGCTTATTGTGCTGCTGCGTTTATTGTCTGGCTTCCCGGTATGTGGCGGTTGGTTATTGGCACTGTTTTGCTCGCTGGGTATTGGGGAGTGCTAAACGTTTCCGCAGATCCTTACTCCTTAGCAGATAGTGTGGTTCGTCACATCGATCTTGCTGTGCTGGGTGCGGAACATCTGTGGCAGGGTAAAGGTATTGCTTTTGATCCTGAGGGATTGTTGAGCACGTTACCTGCGATTGTGAATGTCTTAATTGGCTTTGAAGCTGCACGCATTTTAATTGGCAGTGAAAATAAACAGCGTGCGCAATTGACGCTATTGGGGTTGGGGGGGCTGAGCGTTCTGGCTGCTTTAGCTTGGCATCCGCTGTTCCCTGTTAATAAATCTTTATGGACTAGTTCGTTTGTGTTGCTTACTTCCGGTGCGGGCATGCTTACGCTGCTGGCTTTAGTGTGGTTGGAAAAGTTGCCAGCGGCGGTGCCGGTGTTAAAAAGTTTTACTCTGCTGGGGAAAAACCCTTTATTTATTTACGTGTTGAGCATTCTTTGGGTAAAAACCTACTATCTGTTCAATATTGATGGTGTATCGCTGTATCAGCATATTTTTGAGTTGTTTACTGATTTTTTAAACCCTTACAACGCATCGCTTATGTTTGCTTTGCTGCATGTTGCCATTCTTTGGGTTATCGCGTGGTGGTTGGATAGGCGTAATATTGTTATTTCTATTTAAGGTTTCGCGAGCGGTTTACGCACAAGGGTTGGCTGAGTTTAATGCTACCCGCTATTTGGCGGGTGGCGGGCAACTGGATTCGCGAACAATCAGTTCAGGGTAAAACCCTTCGCTTTCCACTTTCTTGCTTTCACGCAGAGACTTTATCAGCAGTGAGGCCGCCTTTTGCGCAATAGTGCTGGTGGGCTGTGCGGCAGTCGTGAGATTTGGCCAGGCCTGGCGTGAGAAGGGGCTGTCTTCAAAGCCTGCTATGGACAGGGTTCGAGGTACATCAATACCTTCTATGCGTGCCGCGAAAAGTGTTCCGGCGGCAATTTCATCGTTACAGGCAAAAATAGCCGTAGGGTTCTCCCCTTTTGAGGTAAGCAGTTTACGGGTGCGCTCCACGCCAGACTCAAAAGAGTAGCTGCCGGGTAAAAAGCGTTTCGCCACGTATTTAATACCGTTGTCCTCAAGGGCCGCTTTATAGCCGGCTAAACGCTCTCCGCTGGATTGGTGTTCCTCGTCACCGCCTAAAAAGGCTATGTCCCGATGGCCGAGCTTTATCAAATGCTCCGTGATGGCGTAGGCTGCGTTGCGGTCATCAATGTAGATACAAGGAGACAAATCATCGGGAGCTTTAGCGCCGGATAAGACGCGGACAAATTTGATGTTGCGCTCACTGATGGCGGCGAGTATTTCTGCGTTTTCAGAAATGGGCGGGGTGAGAACCAGGCCGCCAACGCGACTGCGGTCGATCATTTCCTGCACTTCTTGAACAATTGAACGGTTTGCGGCATCGCAGGGGTGAATCACCAACTCGTAACCTTGCTTGCGGCATTCATCGAGAATACCTTTTTGCATGTCGATGACGTAATTGCTGTTGGGGTTGTCGTAGATAAAGCCAATTGAGGATGCTGCGCCACGCAAGCCTCGAGCCGATAGGTTGGGGCGGTAGTTAAGCTGTTTTACTGCTTTCCAGACGCGGTCTTGAAGCTCTTGCCCAACTGTGCCCTCATTATTGATGACGCGCGAAACGGTTTTGAAGGAAACGCCGGCCAGCTTGGCAACATCTTTAATGGTGGGTTTCATGAGTATTCTTATTCGAGTCCTTGTAAGCGATAGCAGTGCATTTTCCGTAAGTTACGGTTATAAACCAGCAAAATGTAACGGATTTAGCATTGTCGAAGTTTACCGTGTTTATGGGCGTGTGGCGAGTGGAAAGGACGCTTCAATAGACGCTCTTTATCGCGCTTTTACTTTATTGCGCGGCTTCAAACGCATCAAAGTGGACCGCTCTGGGTTTAGCGCCTTTTAGAAAACATTGTTTGCGCATCTTCTGTACAAAGCTTGGTGCACCACAAAGGTAAATACGATGGTGGCCGAGGTTCTCTGACAGGTTTTTTATGTGGTCGTAAGCGTCGGCTTGGTTAACATCGGCAGTACTTTCGTTATTTTGAGCCAGGCATTTCAGGGTGATGTTGCTGTGTCTTAGCGCAAGGGTTTGCAGGGTTGTCTTTAGGTAAAGGGAATCTGCACGTCGGCCACAATAAAGAATGGTTATTTCACCCTGATGCTGTTGGGATAGTGCGTCTCGAACAATGCCATACAGAGGGGCGATACCGGTGCCTGTGGCGGCAAAAAGCAATGGTTGTTCAGGGGCATCATTGTGGTAGTAACAATCACCAGACGGCCCGGTCAACCCTATGGTTGAGCCCGGGGTCAGGTTTTCGAGCGCCCACTGACTGAAACGGCCATTCGGATGCCGTTTGACGTGAACGCTGATGTGGCCATCAGCAGGCAGGCTGGCGATGGAATAGCAGCGGGCGGTTTGGTGGTCACGCCACAAAGTGATGTGCTGACCCGCTCGAAAAGGCAATTCACAACGTAAAGAAAGTTCAAATACTTCAGGGCTTAGAAGCTCTAAGGAGGAGACCTGCGCAAGCTGTTGTTCGGCACGAGGGTCGTAGAGCTGAATGGCCATGTCACTGTGAAGGCGGCATTGGCAACTCATCATCAATTGCTTTGATTTTTGTGAGTCGCTTAGCCCCGCTTGCGTTTCACCGGGAGGTGAGCCTTCAGTCAGTTGCACCAGGCAGGATTGGCAGACTCCGGCACGGCAGCTGTAAGGTACTTGGAAACCGTTGTCTAGCAGTGTGTCTAGTAGGGAGCTGCCAGAATTGGCTTCAATAATCTGTTTATCTACTACCAGCTTTACCATAGTGTGATTGGCTATTGAATGTATTAATCTATTGTAAAGCATTTGCGCCAACAGGTTGGCTCAGGTGCTTTATCTGGTTATTCCTAATTTCTCGAATTGGGTGTATTGGCAATTTGGAGGCTTTATGAAACATTTATCGGTATTGGTGGTTTCGTTCATGTGGGTGTTTTTGTTTTCGGCAGCACAAGCGAATGAAGATGAAAAGTATCAAACAGCGTTAAAAACTTTTAAAGAGTCACCTCAGGTGAGCACTTTTTTTAACACCGCTTATGGGTATGCAGTGTTTCCAACCATTGGTAAGGCGGGTGTAGGTGTCGGCGGCGCACATGGCAAGGGGCGAGTTTATGAGCAAGGGGTTCATGTGGGCAATACCAGCATGACTCAGCTAAGCATTGGTTTCCAGCTTGGGGGGCAAGCGTTTAGTGAAGTTATTTTTTTTGAAACCAAAGCAGATTTTGAAAAGTTTACTTCAGGTAACTTTGAGTTTGGTGCCCAGGCGAGTGCGGTGGCCATTACCGCCAGCGCAAACGCTAAGGTGAGCACAACAGGCACTGGTGTTGGTGCGTCGGGTACTTCTGATAAAGTAGGTTTGCAAAAGGCTATTTATAACGAGGGAATGGCGGTCTTTACTCACGCGAAAGGTGGCTTAATGTACGAAGCGGCCTTAAGCGGACAAAAGTTTAAATACTCAGCCTTGTAAGCTAACCCCCGGCAAGCGCTCTTGCCGGGGGTATTCACTTAACGACGGTCGCTAGTGACTTTAAGTAGCCTGCGGCGGCCCCAAAACCCTATCGTCAATAACCCTGCGAGTGTAGCCAGCAGTGCCAAGGTATTGTTGACAGGTAGACTGGTGTTTCGGTTTAGCCCAGGTTCAGTGGTGGTTGACGCAACACCAACAGGGTCTACTAGCAACCCATCGATGGCGGTTCCATCCCCTAAAGCCCCGTCAGTGAGGGTAAAACTCACCACCCTTGAGTCTGTGTCTAGAGTAGCTGATGGAAACGCATACCAAGCGTCTGGGCTGGTAAAGTCAGGTGCAACAGGGCCATATTTATGGACCGCGTATCCGTACTCTAAACTACTGCCAGGCCAGTGAATTTCGACATAAGAACTGCTACAGCTCAGGCTAAAGCTGGCGAGGCCGTCAGGGTACAAATGATGGGCGTTGTCCGGTAGCGTCGCTGCGTCAATGATCGTAAAACTGACCAGATTGCAATTGTCATTGTCGAAAACTAATGACACTGGCAGGCCCGTTACCGGGCTGATAATACTTGCCACGCCGGCTTGCAGGTAATCATCGATTCCATCGTTGTTGACATCACCTAAAGGCTGTTCAACGCTTGAGGCCACTCCGTCGCCATCGGCGTCAGTGTTATAAGCCGAGCCTATGGTGCCAATGATAATGTCCGCGCTAGGTGACTGGTCGCCGTTGGCGTTATCGGTTAATGCCCAGTGTATGACGGTATTGTCTGTGTTAATGCTTCCGGCAAAATCAAACCAATGCGGGGCGCTGCTTGAACCTGGTGTCTCACGGCCGAACTGGCGTAGATGGGTGGTGCTCGAAATACTGCTGCCGGGCAAATGAAGCTCTAGATCAGAGCCGCTACAGCCATGAAGCTCAAAGCGAGCTACACCATCGGGGTAAATAAAGTTGCCATCCGGTCCCAGATCGCTTGCGGCGACCATTGTGAAACTGGTTAATGAGCACGCCGAGTCGAATACTAACGATACGGGCAACCCTGTTACTGGACTGATAATACTGATCACGTTGGCCTGTAGGTAATCGTCAATACTGTCTCCGTTGACGTCTCCTAAGGGCTGTTCAATGCTCGAGTCTATACCGTCGCCGTCCGGGTCTGGGTGTATGCCAGGACCGATCGGGTCGATAATAACATTCGCGCTCGGGGACTGATCTCCAGCGCCATTATCGGTGAGGCTCCAAAGAATGACTTCAGCGGAAGCATCGATTGACCCTGAGAACTCAAACCAGTGTGGCGCAGCTGTGGAGGAGGGGGTTTCGATGCCGAACTTACGAATGTTTGTCGCATTGGTGGTGCTGCCACCTGGAAGGTGCAGTTCCATGGCTGAACCACTGCAACCGCGAAGTTCAAAGCGGGCGATTCCGTCGGGGTAGACAATGTTGCCATCGGCACCTAAACGGCTTGCATCCACCATTGTGAAACTGGCCAGTGAACAGGCAGGGTCAAACACCAGCGAAACCGGCAAGCCGGTTATAGGGCTAATAATACTGGCGACGTGATCTTGTAACGCATCGTTGATGGAGTCTCCGTTGACGTCACCAAGCATTGTTTCAATTGCCGAGTCAACGCCGGTTGGAGTTTGGCCATTGGCAGTGGCGCCCAAATCTCTCGCATCACCTGGAGCTAAAATGGATAGCTGAATAGGGTGATTTGGGGCGTTAATAAAGCTGCCATCGAGTTGGTACAAAATTGATTGGAAAATATGGTGGTAATCACCGGATAGGATGTTGGCAGGAACCTCAAGAGGTATGTTGAACGTACAGCTCTCCCCCGCATTTAATGCGCCACCCGAGAGGCCAAGCCCAGAACCACTTGGAGTGATAGCGGAGCTCGCACCACAGGGCGGGTTGGGGGATGGCGGTAAGGTGGCCGTCAACGAACCCGCCAGCTGATTAGGGTCGAAAGTAAAGCTCAGATTAGAAATGGCATCGGTGCTGGAGGCGTTTTGGAGAGTCACCGCTAACGTTAGGGTATCCCCTGGCTCAGCAGGCTGGTCACTTATTAGTGTGCTGATGATTAAACCCGGTATTTCGATCTCAAGAGGGTTTAACGTTTTTTGCATGGCTTGCCCTGCGCTGGTCGAGCGCACGGTGCTACCGCTAAGGGAATAGTGACCAAAAGCCGTGTCAGGTGGAATTTGAGCGGAGAAGTTGACTTCACAGCTCTCACCTGCAGCCAGCGTGCCCCCGCTGAGGCTTAATGCCGTTGTACCATTGAGGCTGCTGTTACAGCCTGACACAGGCGTGTTGAGTGCGCTTAAGCCAGGAATGAGTGTGGCTAAGTCAAGGTCAAACTGCAGGTCGCTGTAACTGGGGTATACATCTTGATCGATAACTTCTGACTCAGAGCCTCCTCCAAGAGCAATGGTGAAATCAATAAAGCCACCGGGTTGGGTTGTTTGTGGTTCGGCGCTAATTTTCGCGGCGATAGCGCCGACGACTTCAACGCTGTTTTGTTGGACCAGTGCTTTTAAATCACTTTGACCGTTCGAAGTGTAGGTCGCGAGATCGGTTCCGATTTCTAGGGCGGTGTTGGCCCCCGCATTTTCATCAATCAGTAACCGGGTGGAAAAAGTGCAGCTAGAGCCGGCGGCAAGGACGACGCTGTCAATTATAAACGACAGGGGATCAGAGCCGGATGGATAGGTGTAATAAAAGTTGCCACTACCGTTACAGGCCCCAGCGGCGGGTAAAGCCGTCAAATTAGCGACTTCTGTGGGTAAAGGATTGACGATGTAAATGTCACTGGTAGCGTTTACAGGGTCAGGGTTGGTCAGGGTGAACGCCAAGTCCACTTCATTGCCAGCCCCCACCACAGGTGTTACGAAGGCTTTAGAAACCAATAAACTATTTTGAATTTCAATAGGCTGGGCACTGGCAATGCCGCTAGTGGGAGCGCCATCAATAAGTCCTGTTGGTGAGGTGTGGTGCAGTGCGTGCCCTCCTGAAGGGGCAGTGGCAGGAATATTGATGGTCGTGCTGAAAGAGCAGCTACTGCCAGCGGGTATATTAAGGTTGCTTGCGCTAAGCAGTGATGAGCCACTTAAGCTGCTGCCGACACCACAAATATCGTTTTGCGGCAGCCCTGAGGCCGTTAAACCACTCAAGGCTGCGTTAAGGTCGGTATTAAAGTTGACGTCCGAGACCTCAGAGCGCCGATTGGTGTTGGTAACCGTGTAAGTCAAGGTGGCCGTTTGGCCGGGGGAAATAAACGTCGGGCTGATGCTAGACGATACGTTTAATCCGGAGCTGGTTACGGCGATATCTACGCTGGCGTGACCAGGCTTTAATGACAATGAAGCTTCAAAATGTGTGCTGCTAACCGTGACTTCAGGGGCCGAGGTAACTCTGATGTTAAACGCAATCGTACACGTATCACCAGCGGCTACCGCAGGATAAATATTAGTACCGTAATAGCCATAGATAAGTGTGTTGTTTTCGCTGCTAAAGGTAGAGGGCGGGATTAAATTGTGCTTGCAATCTGTTTCTAGATCGGGGTTTGCGGCAAAGCTGACTCCAGCGGGCAGTGGGGCGCGCAGGGATAAATCAGAGACCTGAGTGCTGCTTAAACGGTTATCGATTGTAAAAGTCAGTCTCGATTCGGCCCCGTAGTTTACATTATTTGGCGATGCAGAGAGGGTTAAGCCTGGGATTTCAGAATCAATAGTGAGCTCTGTTGTGCCAGAAGTGGCACTGCCAGCGCTGTGGTTAAGGGTGACAGGGGTAAGTGAATGAGTGCCCACTGTACTGCTGGTAACCGGTATGCGCATGGAACAGCTTGTATCTTCACCTTGCCGACCGTTTGAGAAACTAATGCTGCCTGTTCCCTTTGGTGCGTTGAGTGCACCCAAACAGCTGTTTTGAATGCGCCCAGAGGCCACTGTAACGGCGGCCGGTAAGGTGACAGAAAAAGATTGATCTGTAACGGGATCGAGGGAAGTATTGGCCAGAGTAAAGTCCAGGTAGGCTTGGCTGCCCGGCCCTATACTCGCCGGTGAAAAATTGACATCAATGGTTGATTGGGCATGGCTTAGCGGTGCGACTATTGCCAGTAGGTATAAAAAGTGTTTGGCGATTCTCATGGTTTGACTCGCTAGCGGTAGGTTGATAGACGTATCACGAATTAGTGCACAGCGTTAAGCTGTGACTTTAGGCTGTCTATCTGTGCTTGCTGTTGAATCGTGTAGAGCGTGAGTTCTTCCACTTTTTTCAAAAGCTGTACCTGCATTTCTGTCAGGTTCAGGCCTTCTTTACTGACTTGGGAGGCTGAAGGAATGCCCGGGAGGTGACTATTGCTGCGAACGTATTGATGCAACTCACCTAAGGGCATAAGAGGATAGTCATGGGCGAATACATAATCGGGGAACGGGCCGGCGCCTTGGCTTGAGTGAACAGTGCCAGATACGTAAAGATTTCCAGCAGAATCTATGGCAGCACGCTCGATACCATCTGTGGAAAAGTGAATGCCGTTCTCATTGACAGTGATATCCCACTGTGCGACGGGAAACCCGGCCGATCCATCTTGTTCAATACGAATGCCGGGGGTGTTATCGGTTACCACATGAATGGCTTGTTGCGGTGAATCACTGCCGAAACCGGTGTTGCCGTTACTGTCGATAAATAGACTGTTCTCCGGAGCTCCGGCCATTATCGTTAGGTTTTCACGGCCGGCTGTCGAGTCTTCTATAGAGAAATGACTGCGCCCGGCGTTTTCAGGGTCATTGATAACGATTCGCCAATCGTTTGTGGGAAAGCTGGCGGAGGTGCTTGTGTCATTGAAAAACAGTCGCAAATTATTTTCTTTAAATATCATGGTGTCGAACGAAAAATGCTCTCCGTTGACACAGTCCAGCCCGATACATGCACTGCCATCCACAACAACATCATCAGAGATGACGTTATCGGCGAAAGTAAAAGACGATAGAGAAGCGAAGACACCGCCCAGCAGGATTTTGCGTGACATAAAAGTTCCCCCAACAGGATATAAATTTGTTTTATAAATTGAGTTGGATTTTAACTTAAATGTTATAGGTTCGACCAGTAATTGTACTGATTGGTGGCTTTTTGAGTGATTTTTTAGCTTTTTTGAGGAGGATCGTGGATGCAGCAGCGGCTGGGGGTGCTCCTGGCTGCCCGGTTCCAGTATGGGCTTTACCTCATGCCGCTAGGCGTTTAAAATGAACGATTGTTCATTTTCTCGGGTGATGTATGGCCGACGATAAGCGCCGTTCCATATTGCATGCCACGCTATGTTTGCTGGCTGAGCGTGGTTTGCATGGTTTTTCGATGAAGCAGTTGGCGGAGAAGGCCGGTGTCGCTGCGGGTACGATCTATCTGTATTTTGAAGATAAAGATGACCTGATCCGTAAGCTGCATGAAGACATCTTGAGCGAGGTCGCACGCCGCCTGTTCGTTAACTACGATGCCAGTTTGCCCTTATTTGAGCAGTATCGACGCATGATGGAAAACCTGTGGTCCTTCCATCGTGATTGTCCCGAAATTATGCTCAGCAAGGCTCAGTTTGACACCATGCCGCCAGATTTATTGTTTGGCCATCAGGGTAAAGACCCGCAGGCGCTGTTAGATCAGCGCAGTACGCTGCTGGCTGTGTTCCAGCCGATGCTGGACTTATTCGCCAGTGGGCGTGAGTTGGGCATGATCAAACCCCTGGGCGATGAATTTCTGTGCGCGCTGTGCATTGACCCGCTGTGCGATCTCGCACGGGGGCATTATCTGGGGATTGTCTGTGTGACCAATGATGACCTGAACGCGCTAATAGCGGCCAGCTGGGACGCGATTAGTACACATCCCTAAAGTTTTGTTAAACAGGCTTACCAGCCTGCTTCTATTTGCCTGATAATGAACGATTGTTCATCTGGGCGTCAGATTTTTATTGTTACCGCAGGTTTTGACCTGCCACAAAGGAGCTGCAAATGTTGTTACGTTCAATTGGGAAAGGCGCGCTAAGCCATAGTCGGTCAGTCATAGCTTTGGCTTTGTCTGTGGCATTGCTGAGCGCGTGTGGAAAATCAGCCGACGCTCCAGCCGCAGGTGGGGCAGGGGCTATGCCTCCACCTGAGGTAACGGTAGTGACACTACAGGAGCAGGAGGTAGATTTGAATGTAGAGCTTCCTGGTCGGGCAGTTGCTTTTCGCAAAGCCCAAGTTCGCCCTCAGGTGAACGGTATTATTGAAAAGCGTCTGTTTACCGAAGGCGCCTTTGTTGAACAGGGGCAACAACTGTATCAGATTGATGCAGCGCGTTATGAAGCCGCTGTGGCTAACGCCAAAGCGCAATTAGCTCGCGCCCGTGCCAATGTTTCTACCACCGAGGCCCGTGAGAAGCGTTATAAGAACTTGCTGTCTGAAAAAGCCGTGAGCCAGCAGGATTACGACGATGCGTTAGGAGCTTACGACCAGGCAAAAGCCGATGTCGCGGTGGCCGAAGCGGCTTTACGTACGGCTGAAATTGATTTGCGTTACACCGAAGTAAAGGCACCCATTAGCGGTCGCATCGGTATTTCCAGTGTTACTGAGGGCGCATTGGTGTCTGCTCAGCAGGCGGCTGTGTTGACCACGATCAACCAGCTGGATCCGATCTATGTGGATGTGTCGCAGTCGGCAAGCCGCATTTTGCAAATGCGCCGCGATGTGCAAAACGGCAAAGTTTCTCGTGCCGAAACACCTAAAGTGAAACTGATTATGGAAGACGGTAGCGAATACCCCCATGTGGGCGAATTGCAGTTTTCCGATGTGAGCGTGAACGAGAGCACAGGGACCGTGGTAGTTCGTGCGCTGTTTGAAAACCCGGACAGCATGCTAATGCCGGGCATGTTTGTACGAGCAGAACTGGCTGAAGGTGTGCGCAGTAACGCGGTGCTAGTGCCGCAGCGCGCTGTACAACGCGACCGGGAAGGTAACGCCAGTGTGATGCTGGTGAACGCTGAAAATAACGTTGAGCCTCGGCCCATCACGGCAAACCGTGCTGTGGGCAGTCATTGGTTGGTTGAAAGTGGCGTGAGCGCCGGTGATCGGGTCATCGTTGCCGGGCTGCAAAAAGTCCGCCCCGGTGCGCAGGTGACAACCATCGAAGAAGGCAGCGCTCAGGGAGAGTAAATTATGGCGAAGTTTTTTATCGATCGCCCAGTCTTTGCCTGGGTGATCTCAATCATCATTATGTTGGCGGGGGCGTTGGCCATCAACACGCTGCCAATTTCACAGTACCCCGAGGTGGCGCCGCCGTCGGTTGAAATTCGTACCTCTTACCCGGGTGCATCGGCCAAAGTGGTGGAAGATTCGGTGGTGCAAATCATCGAGCAGAACCTGACCGGTATTGATAACGTTCAGTATATGTCCTCGACCAGTGACTCCTCTGGTGTTGGCCAAATTACTGTGACCTTTGACGCCGGCACTGACCCGGACATCGCTCAGGTACAGGTGCAGAATAAGCTGCAGGGCGCTATGACGCTCTTGCCCCAAGAGGTACAGCAGCAGGGGATTCGGGTGAATAAATCCTCGGCTGGTTTCTTGTTGGTATTGGGCTTTGTTTCTACCGATAACAGTTTGGATAAATACGATATTGCGGATTATGTAGCCGCAAACGTTCGTGAGCCTCTCAGTCGAGTGGGTGGTGTGGGCGACATTACGATATTTGGCTCGCAGTACGCCATGCGAATTTGGCTGAATGCAGACAAGCTGGCTACCTACAAGTTAACCAGTGAAGATGTGGTAGCGGCCATTCGCTCGCAGAACGTTCAAATTGCAGCGGGTGAATTAGGTGGAGCACCGGCACTACCTGGCCAGGACGTGAATGCCAGTATTGTGGTTCAGTCACGCCTGGAAACACCCGAGCAATTTCGCAATATTTTATTGCGGGTTAATGAAGACGGCTCACAAGTTCGTATGGGTGACGTCGCCCGAGTTGAGCTGGGCGGCGAGAATTATCAGTTTGAAACCGAATATAACGGCCAGGCGGCGACAGGTTTAGCCATTACCTTGGCATCGGGTGCGAACGCCCTGGAAACGGCTGAAGGCGTACGTGAACGTATTGATGAGTTAAAACCCTTCTTCCCGGATTCAGTGGAGGTGGTCTATCCGTTCGATACTACGCCGTTCGTAAAGCTTTCAATTGAAGGCGTGGTGCATACGCTGATTGAAGCGGTGGTGTTGGTGTTTTTGGTGATGTACCTGTTCTTGCAGAACTTCCGCGCCACCTTAATTCCGACCATTGCCATTCCTGTAGTGCTGTTGGGTACTTTCGCGATTCTGGAAGCCTTTGGTTTCAGCATTAACACCCTGACCATGTTTGCCATGGTGCTTGCTATCGGCTTGCTGGTGGACGATGCCATTGTGGTGGTGGAAAACGTCGAACGGGTAATGCACGAGGACAAATTGCCGCCGCGCGAAGCCACGCGTAAATCCATGGATCAGATTACCGGGGCGCTGATTGGTATCGCCTTGGTGTTGTCGGCGGTGTTTGTGCCCATGGCTTTCTTTGGTGGCTCGACCGGCGTTATTTACCGTCAGTTCTCTATCACGATTGTATCGGCGATGGTGTTGTCGGTGGTGGTGGCGTTAACGCTAACCCCGGCGTTGTGCGCCATTATGCTTAAACCGACCAGCGATGGTCACTACGACAAAAAAGGCTTTTTTGGCTGGTTTAACCGCTTTTTTGATCGTTCATCCAATGGTTATCAGAACAGTGTTAAAGGTATTTTAGCGCGCAAAAGCCGCTTTATGCTGGTGTATCTGGCCATTGTCGTGGTACTCGGTTTAATGTTTGGTCGTTTACCTGGCTCGTTTTTGCCCGACGAAGATCAGGGCATTATGTTTACGCAAATGACACTGCCGGTGAATGCCACCAAAGAGCGCTCGATTGAGGTAATGGATCGCGTCGAGAATTATTACTTACAGCAAGAAAAAGCTGTGGTGGAATCGGTATTCTCGGTGATCGGTTTTAGCTTTAGCGGACGCGGTCAGAACAATGGTATTGCCTTTGTGAAGTTACGCGATTGGGAAGAGCGCGGTGAAGAGGGGCAGGATGTACAGTCCCTGGCCGGGCGTGCCATGGGCTACTTTATGACCATTAAAGAAGCCATGGTATTCCCTTTTGCACCGCCCCCGATCATTCAGTTGGGTACGGCTTCCGGCTTTAATTTACAACTTAAAGACTTGGGAGGCGTGGGGCACGAAGCCTTGATGAATGCGCGTAACCAGTTGCTGGGCATGGCCTCGCAGGAGTCTGAGTTGGTTGGTGTTCGTCCCAACGGCCAGGAAGACACGCCGCAATTTAAGCTGGATATTGATTTTGAAAAAGCCTCTGCGTTAGGCGTATCCATCAGCCAAATCAACAGTGTATTTTCCACAGCCTGGGCCGCGTCTTACGTCAATGACTTTATTGATAACGGTCGTATTAAACGGGTGTATGTGCAGGGTGATGCGCCTTATCGCATGATGCCCGAGGATGTCGGCGACTGGTATGTACGCAATGGTGCCGGCGAAATGGTGCCTTTCTCGGCGTTCTCAACAGGCCGTTGGGTTTACGGATCGCCAAGGTTGGAGCGCTATAACGGCGTGTCTTCGTTAAATATTCAAGGCCAAGGCGCACCCGGCGTCAGCTCTGGTCGAGCAATGGAGATTATGGAAAGTCTGGCCGCACAGTTACCGCCCGGTATCGGCTTTGAATGGACCGGTATGTCTCTGCAAGAGAAAGAATCCGGTGACCAGGCACCAATGCTTTACGCTCTGTCGATTCTGGTGGTGTTCCTGTGTTTGGCCGCGTTGTACGAGAGTTGGTCAGTGCCTTTCTCGGTGATGCTGGTCGTGCCGTTGGGTGTTCTCGGTGCGCTGTTGTTTGCCATGGGGCGCGGTTTGTCTAACGACGTTTACTTCCAGGTGGGGCTACTCACCACGGTGGGTCTGTCGGCGAAAAACGCGATTTTGATTGTGGAGTTTGCCAAAGATTTGTACGAAGAAGGTATGGATCTGATTAAAGCAACTATGGAGGCGGTGCGGATGCGTTTGCGCCCCATCATTATGACGTCGCTGGCGTTTGGCCTGGGTGTTACGCCGCTGGCGATCAGCACCGGTGCCGGCTCTGGTGCGCAGAACGCCATTGGTACCGCAGTGCTTGGTGGGATTATTTCTGCCACCTTCCTGGCAATCTTTTTTGTACCGCTGTTTTATGTCGTGGTGGTGAAATTTGGTGAATGGATTTCACCGAAAAAGAGAGACGAGCTTTAGTGAGCTAGGAAATTTTCCAGGGTAAAAAGGCGGCCTAATGGCCGCCTTTTTTTATTGGACTGGTTCTATGAACTCTTGAAAGGCGTCCAGCGTTTTTGTCAAGGTTGAGCTGAAATCGACTTTCAAGGTGTTAATGAGGTTTATATTTTGCTCTTGTGCGGCGTGTTCGATTTGCTGGCATATGTCTTGTAAACGGTGCGCTTTGAGCTGACCGGCACTGCCTTTTAAGCTGTGGGCCAGCCGATTGATTGCATCAGTATCTTGGTCATTTACTGCGTTTTCAAAAGAGTTGAGTTTGTCGTTGGCGGTGTTAATAAACTGAGTGAGCAGGTTCTGTAAAAACTCTCTCTTATTGAATAAGCTTTTTAGAGCTGTGTCTTGATCCCAAAGGGCAGCCTCAGCACTTTTCTCTGGTAGTTTAGGTTTAGGTATCGATGGCTGCTGGCTTTTGTGCAATAGCCAGTGGTGTAGCGTTGAGTGCAGCGATTGACCCTGAATGGGTTTGCTTAAATAGTCATTCATCCCCTTTTGCAAGCACAGTTCCCGATCCCCTTGCATGGCGTTGGCTGTCAGCGCAACGATCGGGGTGTTGCGATAACGCTCACCAGCATCACCTTTGCGAATTGCTTCTGTGGCTTCAAAGCCGTCCATTTCTGGCATCTGGCAGTCCATAAGGATGAGCGTGTAGGGATGTTGGGCGGGTGATTGCCGCAGAGCAACTAAGGCTTCCTGACCATTGCCAGCGCAGTCGGCGTTTAAGCTCAACTCTTCGAGCATAAGCTTTGCCACCTGCTGATTAATGGAGTTGTCTTCCACCAAAAGAATACGGGTATTTTCCGGCCATGTGTTTGGGAGGGAGTTGCTTTTTGTATCTTTGGGAGCGGGCTTTGTGTGTAGAAATCCAGTATGTGGGCAGATGTCACTCAATAATTGCATCAGGCTTACAGTACTAACAGGTTTGTACAGATAATGGTCAACATGGTGCCGTTGAAAGGCCTCGCTGAGACCTATCATTGAGGAAAGTAAGGTTATTGATTGATTTTCTTTTAACTCAATCAGCTTGTTTAGGGCTTTGTCTGAGCATTTACTGTCAATAAGAGCGAGGTCGAAACGTTCTCGGGGTAAAGAGAGAAGGTCATCTTCTACGTTAGTTAACCGTACGCAAACTCCCCAGCTTTGAAATTGCCGGCTAAGGCTATCGGCGAGCAATGTGCTGGGGGTATGGATTAATATTTTGGGACGATGTACGGATAGATCGGGTGAGCGGAAGAGCGTTTTTGACGCAAGCCCCAAGCGGACATTGAATTCAAAGGTAGATCCTTCTCCTTCTGTGCTGTATGCACTGATATCGCCACGCATTAAATGAGTCAGTTGGCGGCATATTGCCAGTCCCAAGCCGGAGCCACCAAAACGCCTGGTGGTGGACGCATCAAGCTGAGAAAAAGGGTCGAACAGTTGTTGGATCTTGTCGTCTGGAATACCGATGCCGGTGTCATGTATTTGTGCTGAAAAATGTAATTCGTTGTCTTTTACATGGCTTTGGCACTGAATGTAGATACTACCTTGTGAAGTGAACTTAATGGCATTACCCACTAAGTTCGTGAGTATTTGTTGTAGCCGGCCGCAATCACCGTTAGCGCTTGTTTGCGACAAATCCGCTTTATCGATGACAAGCTCCAGTCCTTTGTTTTGTGCTCGCATCGCCATGGTATGGCAGAAACCATCGAGAAACTGGTGCAGTTCAAAGTCGGTTTGCTCCAGTTCTAATTTTCCTGCCTCCACTTTCGAAAAGTCTAAAATATCGTTGATAATAGTCAGCAAAGACTCCGCACTGGTTTTTGCGATGTGAATTTTGTGCAGGTCTGGTTCATGTAAGTCAGAGTTTTGTAAAAGGTTTAGCATTCCCAGCACCCCATTCATGGGGGTACGTATTTCGTGGCTCATCATGGCGAGGAATTCACTTTTTGAACGCGCGGCAGACTCTGCTTCCACTTTCGCGCTCTGCAGCGCAAATTCAGCTAATTTTCGCTCGTGTATATCTTGAAATGAACCGAACATGCGTACGCACTGTCCGTTTTCTATCACAGCCTTACCAGTGGTCGAGATCCACTTCTCACGGTTATTTGCAGTCACGAGAATCAGTTCGTCTTGAAATTGTGTACCTTGATTTATGGTGGTTTCGACTAATTTCTGGATTCGTTCCCGGTTTTCTCCTGCCTTATAGAATTCCATACCGGTTTCCATATCTGGCTGATAATCGTCGGGGACCTCATGAATTTTTTTGGTCATGTCTGACCAGTAAAGAGTTCCTTTAACTAAATCGACTTCCCAAGCTCCAATGTTACCTAGTTCGCTCATAGCCTCTAACATTTCGCTCTGACGCTCAACCTTTTTGGCATAGCCTTCCTGCTCGGTTATGTCGATAGCTGAAGCGTAGAGCTTTCCGGTTTCTGAGTCTGCGTTAGAGCTCCAAAGTAATGAAATATACCGTCCGTCACGGTGGCGATAGCGGTTTTTAAAAGAGTTCAGGGCTTTTCCGCTGATCAGCATTTGCAATGCATCAACAGTCGGCTGAATATCGTCTGGGTGTAAAAAATCGACTATCGGCGTCAGTAAAAGTTCTTGTTCTGTGTATCCGAGAGCTGTTGTAAAGTGCCGATTAACTCGCTCAAACATCCCATCACTGTTAGCAATACACAAAAATGAATTAGCGTTCTTGAAGTACTGGTTTAACTCGCGTTGCGATAGCTCCATGGCGTGAAGCGCTTCTTTGTGCTTTGTAATATCCAAGTGTGTGCCAACCATGCGTTTGGGGCTACCATCGTCACTCCACTCGACCACTTCGCCGGTATCATTAACCCATACCCAATGTCCATCCTTGTGCCGCATACGACACTCACAGGTATATTTATTTTCGTCCCCATTCCAGTGACGTTTCAAGCTTTGTTTTGACGTTAGTAAATCGTCTGGATGTACATGCTTGTGCCAAGTGCCAATAAACACCGGCTCTAGCTCTTTTAGCGTATAGCCAATAATATTGGCCCAGCGCTCGTTAAAAGCGACCTTTCCACTGGGGATATCCCAGTCCCAAATGCCGACCTCTGTGCTTTCGATCACCAGTTCCAGTTGTTTGCGCTGTTCTTCGAGTTTGCGCGCCTGCTCCAGCTGCTCGCTGATATCTTCGGCAATGCTCCAGACCAGCTGGCGGCCCTGTTGGTCTTTTACCAATACACTGCTTAATTGCACCGAAAATATCTGCCCGTTACGGCGCCGATATTTCAGTTGCGCGGGGCCAAACCTTCCTTGGTCACGCAAGTTGTTGCGTAGTGACTGTAATTTATCAGTATCAGATTCGCAGATTAAATCGTATACGGTCAAATGTCGTAAATCGTCATGAATGTATCCACAGTACTGCAGTAATGCCGGGTTAGCGTCTAGGAACTCGCCACTTTTGTAGTCATGCAGCGAGAGCGCTAGAGGGGAGAAATTGAATAAAGTGTGTAGTCGTTGCTCGGTGCCACGACGCAATTCGTGCAGATATATAACCCAGAGCAGTGGCGCTAGGATTAGGCAGGCCACTAGAAATATCGCCATGCGCAAAGCGGTAGCATTAGGAGCCTGATCTGGCCAGCCGTTTTTGGGGGTTGCGGATAAATACCAGCGATCGCCCGGTAAGTCTACCTGAGCCGTGACTGGATCGCTTTGAGCGATGCTATCGTCCCCCCAAAAAGCTGCATCGGATTTCTCTCGCCGAATGCTTATGTCTATTTCGTGTTGCTGATCTAAGCTGCTACGTCGATAGAGCGCATTAAGGTCGATTACCGCTGAAACGATACCCCAAAACTGGTTTTTATCATCATAAACGGGTATACGGCCAATTAGCCCTTGGCCTCCTTGTAAAAGCTGTAAAGGGCCATCTATGGTCATTTTTCCAGAGGCGATAGTCTTTTGTACGGCAAGTTTTTGCTGAGGGTGCTCAAAGTAATGGAGACCGAGCGCCGCCTTGTTGTCTTCGTAGGGATAAATCAGTGAAAGGGTTAAGTCGGGGGCGCCACCGATGTTTCTGAGTAAGCTGTTGCTGCCGAATAAATGCTTTGCGTAGTGGCTGAATACAGGTTGCGTCATGTCAGGGTTAACCTGAATGGCGGCGACTAACCCTTGCACCGTTTGCAGGCTTGCGTTGATATTGCCTTCCAGCCTGGCCCGCAGCAGTGCGAGGTCGTCCTGAGTTTGAGCCCTGACTTGGTGCAGATGGTTTTCATAGTTGAGCCGATCTATATAGTAGCCGCTTGCAAGGGCGGTAATGCCCACAATGAGGGAGATGACTAGGTAGTAAGTGCGAGAGATGAACAACCGCTGGTTGCTTGCACTTGTAGAAATAGAGGTGGCGCGCATGAGTAATGGCTTAGTGCTAATGAGTTTTAGCAACTATAGCGTAAAAATGCGCGCGCCTTAATAACAAGAGTTGATGCTAGTAGGGCTGAACCGGACCAAGGTCCAGCCCTTTAGGACAAGTAATTACTTAGCTTTAGTAAATACCGCAGTGGTCAGGGCGGGTACGGTAAGCTCTGAGCCTTCAATTGCTGCGCTGCGGATAGTGGCATCCACAGAGTTGAATTGAACTGGATGTAAAGTGAAATCTCCGGTTAAAGGGTTAGCAATGTTAACCGACTGCGAGCTCGGGTTAAACACCACGACTATTGCATCGTAATTAGGGTCGCGTTGCAACTCGTCTGTGAGGCTCATAACAATAACTCCCGGTAGCTGCTCGCTGCCGGTGTTGTGAAACGCAAGCGTTTGCTCTACTTCACTGGCGTTGCGCAACCGAAACAGCGGCGAGCTGGTGCGAATGGCGAGCCACTCTTGAAACAGTTGGCGCGCGGTGTCGATATGCTCCGCCGAGGGCGCGGCCTGTTCATCCGCGATAATCTCACCAATTAGGGGCCAGTTGCTGCCGTCTTTGTCCTCGCGGGGCAGGCCCATATTCCAGTTGTTGCTCTGGCCGGTAAAATCTACGCGGTTAAACCAATCGCCGGAATCGTAGCTGTCGCGCTGCATGGATTTGGATCGCAGCAAATCTACGCCCATATGGATAAACGGAATGCCCTGAGCCAGCATAGGCACACTGAGCGAGAAGTTCTGCATACGCACACGCTCGGCCGCGGTTAACGTGCTGGGCGCTTTGTATTGCAGGTTATCCCACAGGGTTTGATTGTCGTGCTTGGAGATATAATTGATGCTCTCCTGCGGGTCTTCGGTGTAGCCGGCATTGAGGTCAAAGTAGGGCACTTCGCCGCCGGTGGTTGGGTCGCCGTTGCGATCCACCAAAGGGTAGGTTTTTAAGCTGCCCGCCAGGTTTACTCGCAAGCGGTCGGTTAAATCCGTTAATGCCTCGCGTTCGCTCTCGGCGCCTGAATTTAAGTTGTTGGGGTAATGGAACAAGCCGGTGCCATAGCCCTGGTTGCGGCGAATGGCGTCGCCACTGTCGAAGGGGCCACCGCCTCGTACCGCATCGCGAATGCGGTCGTTAAAACTGCCCACGCCGGTGCCTGCCATATTATTTTGGATGGCATTAACGCCCCGGCGGCTGTCGGCCACTTCGCCGAAGTTCCAGCCCTCGCCGTAAAAATAGCTGTCGGCATCCACCGCTTGCACGGCATCGCGGGCAGCGAGAATATCTTCGCGCATATGATGGCCCATTAAATCAAAGCGGAAGCCGTCAATTTTGTAGGCATCGGCCCAAACCACCAGCGAGTCCACCATCAGCTTTTCCATCATCTCGTGTTCGCTGGCGGTGTTGTCGCAGCAAGAGGACATTTCTACCGCGCCCGATAGTTCGTTGCGGCGGTGGTAGTAGCCAGGTACTAACTTATCCAACACGGATTTATCTCCCAGGCCCGACGCGTTGGTGTGGTTGTAGACCACGTCCATTACCACGCGCAGGCCCATCTCGTGCAGTGATTGCACCATCTGGCGAAACTCTACAATGCGGGCAAAACCTTCGCTTTGCGTGGCGTAGCTGCCTTCGGGGGCGGTGTAGTGGAAGGGGTCGTAGCCCCAATTAAACGAGTCCAGCCCGCGCACATTATTCATCAGCGCTTGCGCCTCGGCGCTTGTGGGGTCAAAGCCCGCCAACACAGATTCGATGGTTGCACTGCTGTCGGCGGAACCGCAGATAGCCGCGCTGGCGTTTAGGGCACATAAGTCGCCCACAGTGTCGGTAATATCTACCCGCATACTCTCGTCTTCGTTGACGGTGGCGATATCAAAGGTGGGCAGTAGGTGAATGGTGTTCAGCCCCGCTTGCTGCAAATCGCGCAGGTGATTAACCGGCGCACTGTCGGCAGCGCTAAAGGCTAAGTATTTACCGCGATGGGCTTCGGGGGTGCTGGCGTCCAACGCCGAGAAATCGCGAATATGCACCTCGTAAATCACTGAGTCTTCGGGGGCGGCCAGTGGCGGCACGCTGTGATTACTCCAACCACTGGGCTGGGTGTCGGCGCGGTTTAAATCCACCACCTGGGCCAGAGTGCTGTTGCTGGACAGGTTGAGCGCGTAAGGGTCGGTGGTGGTCAGGCTTTCTACCGAGTCAGTTAAGTAGTGGTACACATCGAACCGATAGCGGTAATACTGGCCGTGTAGGTCGCCTTCTACGCTGGCTTGCCACACGCCTTCATCGGTTTGGCTCATGGTGTGGGTTGCGCTGGGCTCATCACTTACCGTGGCAAAAACTTCCAGGGTCATGTTACGCGCGGTGGGTGCCCAAACGGCAAAGTGCGTATTGCCGCCGTCAATCCAGCTGCCCAGTTTGGCGTCGGTGGTAAAGTAGGCATCCAGCGCCCCCGGTGTTTGCACGCTGGTGGCTTTGAGTAAATTGCCGTCGCTGTCGTAGGCGCTGGCTACCAGTTCACCGGCTAGCCAAGCCTGGCTATCGATGCCGTTAACCGGAATCTTAAACGCTTGCCAGCTGGCAATATGAGGGAATTTTTCCGCGCTGGTGGGGCTGAGTTCGCCCGCGGTTAATTCAACGCCTGTACCGCCCGTGAGTTCATTATTGTTTACATTAATCTCGCCCGCGCTCTCGGCGTGCAACATTATGCGGCTGGCGTTGGCGGGTGCAGCCCAGACCAGGGTGTCGGCGTCTACCCAGTGGGCGGCGTAACCCGAAAGAGTGATTTGCGCAGGGCCTTGTTCGCCCTGGTAAATAATGGCGCTGGAGCCGTGTTCGGTATAGGCGATATTGCCCTGGGTTAAGTCCATCGCCAAATCGGCGTCGCCCAGCGCTTTTTCATCGCCCTTGTGCAAAATAAAATTGATGCAACCGCCGGGGTTGTTTAAATCCAATACATAGTAAGCACCGCGCTCGGCATCGACGCCGGTGGCGGGCATGGGGTTATCCCAGGTAATGCCGTTAACGCTGTTGTCCGCCAGGGCGTTACAGTCGCCGCCGTTCCACAAGTGCAGGCCCCAGCCTTCGTACTCGCCATCGGCGCGGGTGTAAAAAATAGCGGCCTGGGTGTCGCTTAAGGTAAAGGGCAAAGGCGCTTCGCCACTGTCGTCTTGCGGGTATTCAATGCTGGCTAAACCGTGCTGGGTAAGGGCAATATTGCCGCGCTCTAAATCGAGTATTAAATCGTTTTCGCCCAGTGCTTTATTGTCACCTTGGTGCACAATAAAGTTAACGCAACCGCCTTCGCTTGTCGCCTGCGCCAAGTCTAAAACATAGTAAGCGCCGTAGGTTTCATCGATACCTGTAGGGGCCATGGGGGTGTCCCAGGTGACGCCTTCTACTGCAGAGTCTGCGAGCGCACCGCAGGCGGCGTTATTCCATAAGTGCAAACCCCAATCGTCGTAGTTTCCATCCTCGCGAGAATAAAACACGATGGCCTGGGTATCGCTGAGCGCGACCGGCAACTCCATGCTCGGCACCGAGCTGGAAGAACTGGACACGCTGGAGGAAGATACACTGGAAGAACTTGAAGATTCGATACTGCTGGATGAGACCGAGTGGTCGTCGCTGTCACTGCCACCGCAGGCACTGAGCATAGCGGCGCTGATAAAAACGCCAAGCGTAATAGAGCGCATGGATAAACTCTCCGTATTTTATGGTTATTGGAGTGGGAGAGATTACGCCAGGAAATCCCAGGCAGAAATTTGCATACGTATTCATTTTTATGAATACGTATGCAAATTCTTTAAGAGAGAAAGGCTGAAAATAAATTCTCTACTATTGATATGCCCGTGTCGCCGGGCGTTGCGAGTTACTTTTTGCGGCAAAAAGTAACCAAAAACCTCGCCCAACAACTGGCCCCTGCGGGGTTCCCTTACTCCAGCCTATTTTAGCGGGCCGTATCGACAGGCCTTCCATGGCCTGACGATACTTGCGCAAACGTCCTGTTTGCTTACCCACTAAAATAGGCCTCCGCTCGGCTCAGTCATAATCGGGCGAAAACCCCTAGTTATCTCCACATTTTGTGTGCTAAAAGCGCCAGAAATAGTGGCTTTCGGCCTTGTCTCCTTTTGGAAGTTTCTGTTGCTATTTAAAAATAACGATTAGTTTTTTAACTTGTACCCGGTATGAAAAACCCAGGCAATCAGGCCGCTGCAGATGGCGATAAACAGGGTGATCATCGCCAGGCTGACACCGATATGAACATCGGCGCTGCCGTAAAAGCTCCAGCGAAAGCCGCTGACTAAGTAAACCACCGGGTTTAACAGGGTGACCTTTTGCCAAAACTCCGGCAGCATGCTGATGGAGTAAAAGGTGCCGCCCAAAAAGGTGAGCGGGGCTATGACCATCATCGGAATAATTTGCAGCTGCTCAAAACTATTGGCCCACAAACCGATTAGAAAACCCAGCAGCGCAAAGGTAACGCAGGTAAGCACCAAAAACAGCAGCATCAGCAACGGGTGAGCGATGGAGTAATCCACAAATAACCGCGCCGTGAGCAAAATAATCAGCCCCAGAAGAATGGACTTTGTAGCCGCAGCGCCCACATAACCCGCCACAATTTCAAACGCGGACACGGGCGCTGATAAAATCTCGTAAATGGTACCGCTGAATTTCGGCATATAGATTCCGAACGAGGCGTTGGAGGTGCTCTCGGTGAGAATGGTCAGCATGACCAGCCCCGGAATAATAAACGCCCCGTAACTGATACCGTCAATGGACACAATCTGCGAGCCGATGGCCGAGCCAAACACAATAAAATACAGCGAGGTAGATAGCACCGGCGAGGCGATAGATTGCATTAAGGTGCGCCAGGTGCGCGCCAGCTCAAACAAGTAAATAGCTTTAACTCCGTAAGTGTTCACGCTTTTTCCTCCACCAGCGAGACGAAAATTTCTTCCAGCGAACTCTGTTTGGTCGACACATCAGAATAGTCGATGCCCGATTGCGCCAGCGTTTGCAATAATTCTGCAACACCGGTATCCGTCGCGGCAGTATTGTATTGGTAGCTTAGGCTCAGACCATCCGCTGCCAGCTCTACGGTTTCGCTATCGATAGGGCTGGGTAAAACGGCAAGCGGTTGAGTGAGATGAACGGTCAAACTCTTACGGCCCAGATCGCGCATTAAGCGGTGTTTTTCTTCCACCAGCATTAACTGCCCCTTATTGATGACACCAATGCGGTCGGCCATATCTTCGGCCTCTTCAATATAATGGGTGGTTAAAATAATGGTCACCCCTTCATCGCGCAGACGGCGAATCATGGCCCACATATCCCGGCGCAGCTCAACGTCGACCCCGGCGGTGGGCTCGTCCAAAAATAAAATTCGCGGCTGGTGGGCGAGGGCTTTGGCGATAAGCACCCGGCGTTTCATGCCGCCGGATAACGCCATAATGGTGCTGTCTTTTTTGTCCCACAAACTCAGGTTTTTCAGCAGCTGCTCAAGGTAGGCATCGTCCGGTGCGCAGCCGAACAGTCCGCGACTGAACTTTACCGTGTTCCAGACGGACTCGAAGATATTCACGGCTAACTCTTGCGGCACTAAGCCAATGCGCTGGCGCGCCTGGCGGTAATGGCGTTGAATGTCTAACCCGTCAGCGGTGATAGTGCCGCCTGAGGCATTCACAATGCCGCAGATAATACTGATTAAGGTGGTTTTGCCTGCGCCATTGGGCCCCAGTAAGGCGAATATCTCTCCCCGTTTGATGCTTAAGTCGATGGGCTGCAACGCTTGAAACCCGGTCTTATAGGTTTTACTGACGTTATTTACTTCAATAATTGAATCCACAGTGGTTCCTTTTTAAACGCTCAAATAAACACTCGCTTAGTGGCAGGCGCAGTATTCGCGCACCCTATCCCGGCAGCGGGAAAAGAGCCCTGGATAATGGCCGGATGGGTTGCTGGTGTCGGGCTGGTTATTGGGCTGAGGCACAAGCGCCGCCAAACGAACTTGAAAATCCAGCTGCACCAAACACTCTGCCATCAGTAAGTTCCAGTCCAGGTAGAGACTATAGCGCTCGGCGTCAAAGCTGGCACCTGTAAGCTCGGCAAGGCGTTGAAAGCGGGGGTTTAACTTTGTTAGCAGAGCGCTCAAACGTAAGGAGCCGTCTTCCAGTCGATTGGCCAGCACTGGGTCGTACTCGCGCAATACCGGTTCAAGATGATTACTGGTCTTTTCGAGGGCGGTGTTCAGTTGTGCGGATAGCTGAAAAAATGCCGAGACAGCGTCTGCCGCCCCTTGGTGGCTGGTATCGGCCAGACGGTTTGTCAGCTCAAACATAAGGCGGCGAAGGTTATGCAGACGAGTGTCGTCAGAGGTGAGCGATGCGTCGGTATTCATGGGGGCGTCCTTTTCAAAATAAGTAGTCGTTAACTCAAGGGTGAATTCGACCGGATCATTCAAATTGATAAAAACGCTACGCTAATCCTGATATACGTCATATTCTGACGTATATACTCGTTAGGGTTAAAAGAGTTTCGTCGAGCGTACATATTATGGCTAGTACCGCAACCCGTTTAATTCATCTGATCATGGCGCTGCAGCGTCAACCCAATCTGCCCGCTTCCAAGCTGGCCGAAGAACTTGAAGTGTCCGTGCGCACGGTGCAGCGCTATATCGGTATGCTGGAAGACATGGGAGTGCCGATATACGCCGAGCGCGGAACCCATGGCGGTTATTCATTGGTGCGCGGTTACCGTATGCCGCCTTTGATGTTCTCGGCCGAAGAGGCGGTGGCGGTGTGCCTTGGTGCTGAAATGGTGGCTCGCGCCTGGGGTAAGCTGTTTCGTCCTTCGGCGCAAAGTGCGGTGACGAAAATTGCCAATGTGTTGCCCGAGACTCAGCTCGCCGATATCAACTGGGCGCGTGAGAGTTTGTTAACGCGGGGTATGCCGCGCATTAACCCCAGTGTTGATGAAGACACATTACAAATGGTTTACAGCGCTGTGCACGAGCACACCCGGCTTGAGATTGTATATCGTGGCCGGGGCCAGCTTAATACGGAGCGCCGCACGATTGACCCCTACGCGCTGGTGTACAGCTGGGGGCAGCAATACTGTCTGGCATTTTGCCATTTACGTGGCGCGCTGCGCTCATTTCGGGTGGATCGGATTGAAGCGGTAAAAACCTTACCGGAGACGTTTGTAAGGCCTGCCGATTTTGATGCCGATGAACACTTTAACCCTAATGCGTTGGATGCCGACCCTTTTGTGGTGGTGCTGTTTTTCCCTCCCTCCCACGCTTTGATCGCCAAAGATCATCCCTGCTGCTGGGACTCATTGATGGAGCATGACGACGGTGCGGTTACGGTCACTTTTAAAAGCGCAGACTTGTCCATGGCCGCTTGCAGGGTGATGGGCTTTTTACCGGGGGCACGACTGGAGAGCCCGCCCGAGTTGATTACTTTGGTGCGGGATAAAGCCCGTGCCATCGCCGCCAGTTACGATACAACAAACATGGATAACGAGATAAAAAGCGACGAACTCGCAGTAAACGCTCCATCAGCCAAGGAACCTGCTTATGCCAAACATTATTAACATCGCGGATTTAAACACGCAGCCCATGCCGCCGGGTATGGCCCCCGAGGGCGATGCCTGTGAAAAGTACGGCGCGACCATGGCTTACATAGGCCCTTTACTGGGGGCGCAAAAGCTCGGTTATAACCTGACCCAGATAGAGCCGGGTAAAAGCGCTTTTCCCTATCATTGCCATCGGGTGAATGAGGAAATGTTTTTTATTTTGGAGGGCGACGGGCAGCTGCGCTTTGGAGATGCACACCAGGCGATTAAGGCGGGGGATGTGATTGCTTGCCCCGCCGGTGGTCCCGAAACGGCTCATCAAATTATTAACACCGGCGGTATTCCGCTGCGCTTTTTAGCGGTGAGTACCCGTTTAACCCCGGAGCTGGCCGAGTACCCTGACAGCGGCAAGTTCGGTGTGATGGCGCAATACACAGGCGCCGACGGTAAACCGGAGATGTTTTTACACGTCGGTAAGCGTGAACAAAATTTACCTTACTGGGACTAATCGCGCTCCTGCGGATCGCAATTGATCATCCACTTAATGCCAAACTTGTCGGTAAAGGCGCCGAAGCGGGCGGCCCAAAACGTTTTCTCCAGTGGCATGTGTATATCGCCGCCCACGCTTAACGCGGCGTACAGAGATTCAGCCTCGTCGGCGTTATCGGCTTGTAAACAAATCGAAACCCCTTGTGGCTTCTGATAACTATCGGGTAGGGCATCCGAGGCCATGAGCGTGGTTGCGCCTATGCGCATGCTGGCATGCATAATTTTGGCGTCGTACTCAGCGCCCACGGGTGATCCGCCCGGCGCCTCGCCATAGCTCATCATCACCTCGATGGGGCGTGTAAAGTGTCGCGGTAAAACTCAAATGCCGTGCGGCAATCACCGTTGTAAAAAACATAGGGATTTAGCTCTCGCATAACCGGAAACTCCTTTGGGCCGCTATTGCTCAGTGTTCTGCAGGTGAGAAGGGTCCATATAGAATAGCTCCCAGGTGTGGCCGTCCAAATCTTCTAACGTACGTTGAAACATAAAACCGTGGTCCATAGCATCGCGTGGCTCGCAGCCGCCCAGGGATACGCCGCGGTCAACGAGTTGGTTAACTTCGTCGCGGCTTGCGCAGGATAGGGCCACAAGGGTTTCAATATCGGTGCGGGTATTACACAGCTGTTTCGAGGTAAAGTTTTTAAAGTAGGTTTCGGTGAGCAGCATAACGAAAATATTGTCATTCACAATCATGCACGTGGCGTTGTCGTCGGTAAATTGTGGGTCGAATTCAAAACCGAGGCCGCGAAAAAATTCAATGCTGGTGGTTAGATTTTTAACCGGTAGATTCACAAAAATTTTGTCAGGCATTTTATTGTGCTCCTGATAGTCGGTAATTAACTTTGTCGATACAAAGGCTTGTGGTGTAAATGGTCACTGCGCTCTTTAATCCACCTGCAACTGGCGCACGGGCCTTACTTCAATGCTGCCTACCCGTGCAGGCGGTATACCTTGGGCGATACGTAAAGCCTCGTTTAAATCTTTCGCCTCAATCATATAAAACCCCGCCAGTTGTTCCTTGGTTTCGGCAAAGGGGCCGTCGGTAATGTGTACCTCGCCGCCTCGCACGCGCACGGTGGTGGCACTACTGACGCTTTGTAAGGCTTCGCCCGCAACGAGATGCCCGCTCTCGGCAAGAGTTTGAGCATAAGCGGCACACTCACGATCTTCGGGGCTGTCGGGCAGGCCGTGCAAATCTTGCTCGTCGCTGTACACCAGGCATAGGTATTTCATAGGGGTTTCCTTTTACGTTAGAAGCTGATGGTAGAGGTTAGTCGTTTTGCGTGATGGGTAATCGACAGGCGGGTTCAGTTTTTTTCGCACTCGTTAATGCGCTGACGCATATAGCGTTGCTCTGGCGTTTGGTTAGACAGTGCCAGTGCTTGGCGGTAGCTGTCGGCCGCCTCACTGAGGCGGCCCATGCGGCGCAGTAAGTCGGCCCTTGCGGCGTGGGCCGGGCAGTAATCGGTAAGTTCGGTTTGCGTTAGCCGAGCGACGGTAATCAGTGCCTGCTGTAGATTACCGGCCATAGCTTGCGCTACGGCAAGGTTTAATTGCACCACAGGGCTTGGACTGCGAGCGTACAACGCGCGATACAGCCCGTAAATTTCCTGCCAATCGGTGTCGGCTGCGCTTTTTGCCTCGGCGTGCAGGGCGGCAATGGCGGCCTGCACGCCATAGGGGCCAGTGGCTGGCCCCACCAAGGCATGGCGCACCAGCGGCAGGGCTTCTGCGATGGCTGCTTGGTTCCAGGCTGTACGGTCTTGTTCGGCCAGCAGCACAATATCGCCCTGGGCATTGGTGCGTGCATCGCGGCGGCTGTGGTTTAGCAGCATTAAGCACAACAAGCCGTACACCTCAGGCTCTGGCAGTAGTTCGGTTAACAGCCGTCCGAGGCGAATGGCTTCCTCTGCCAACTGGTGGCGAATGAGTGTTTCACCTTCGCTGGCGTGGTAACCCTCGTTAAAAATCAGGTATAGCACCTGTAATACCCGCGGTAGGCGTTCCCCCAACTCGTGTTTGCCTGGTACTTCATAGGGAATGCCGGCGGTCTGAATTTTTCGTTTAGCTCGAACAATTCGCTGGGCGATGGTGGTTGGCTTGGTCAGATAAGCATTGGCAATCTCTTCGGTGCTCAGATCGCAAATTTCGCGCAGGGTAAGTGCGGCGGCGGCCTCGGCATTAAGGCTGGGGTGGCAGCAGGTAAAAATCAAACGTAAGCGGTCGTCGGGCAGGTGGAGCGCGTCCGTATCCTGCTCTTGTGTCTCCCACTCGATAGCCTCAGGGGTAAGCGCGGTCTCGCGGTGGGTTTTACGGAGCTTGTCGATGGCTTTAAAGCGCCCGGTAGAAACCAGCCAGGCGGTGGGGTTCTCGGGTATACCCTGCTGTGGCCATTGTTTAAGGGCGCTGGCGAAGGCATCGTGCAGCGCCTCTTCGGCGAGATCAAAGTCGTTTAACAACCGAATTAACGTTGCCAGTACCTGCCTGGAATGTTGTTGGTAAAGGTGCGCTATGGTGGTTTCCGTACACATCTTCTATGCCTTGAATGCATCGATTTAACGGCCGGTATCGTATAGCCAAATACCGCGTGTAACAATTGCGCTGCGTCGTAGTCTACAAAGTGACATTGAATCAACCCAGTGAATGCTTATGTTTATTAAATCGTCAGCCGATATTAAAGAAAATGAAATTACCCCAGAGTCTGTCTACCGTGACCGGCGCCGCTTTATGCAGATGGCGCTGGGGGCGGGCGCCCTCGCGGCGAGCCCTTTGGCTAGCAGTAAACCCGGGTTTATGACCGAAACGCCGCTTACATCTGGCCCTGACTGGTTAGCCAAACAGATTGCACAAGCTGAGGCATACGATAAAAAAATTACCGACAAATTAACGCCATACGAACATGTCACGAGTTACAACAACTTTTATGAGTTTGGTTATGACAAGTCCGACCCGGCTAAACACGCTGGCTCTTTACAGCCTCATCCATGGAGGGTGGAAATAGCCGGGCATGCGGATAAAACCGGTGTTTTTGATTTGGAAGATTTGCTCGGGAAAGTCACCTTGCGCGAGCGGGTTTACCGCCTGCGATGCGTTGAAGCCTGGTCTATGGTCATCCCCTGGGTTGGGTTCGAGTTGGGTGAACTGCTCAAACAGTTTAAACCTACCAGCCGTGCTAAATATGTGGCCTTTACCACCTTGCTGGATAAAAAGCAGATGCCCGAGCAGGGCAGCCGCTTTAGTACCATTGACTGGCCGTACCGGGAGGGGCTGCGGATTGACGAAGCCATGCACCCGTTAACGATTCTGGCGGTGGGGTTATACGGCAAGGTGCTGCCGAATCAGAATGGCGCGCCATTGCGTTTGGTGGTGCCGTGGAAATACGGTTTTAAAAGTATTAAATCCATTGTCAAAATTGAGTTTACCGAAAAAGAACCGGCCACCAGTTGGAATGTTCGCGCCCCCAATGAATATGGCTTTTACGCCAATGTGAACCCGAAGGTTGATCACCCTCGCTGGTCGCAAGCCTCCGAAAGGCGTCTGCCCAGCGGCTTATTCAGCCCTAATATTATCGATACCCAACTGTTTAATGGGTATGGCGATGAGGTGGCACAGCTTTACAGTGGCATGGACTTAAAGAAATATTATTGAACGCAGAACTTTTGGTGTTCGATGTCTGACGTAAAATCCGGAGGTTCTTTTAATGCCAGCGGTATGGCGTAGGCTGATTATTTTCAGTGTTTCCCTTGTCCCTTTTCTGTGGCTTGTCTATCGCACGGTGACGCAACAGCTGGGCGCAGATCCTGCCAAAACCATTGTTCTGTTCACCGGCGAGTGGACGATTTATTTTCTGTTTATAACCTTGTCAGTTAGCCCGCTGGTTAAGCTTGCTAGATGGCGCTGGTTAATGACGCACCGGCGCATGTTGGGGTTGTTTGCACTGTTTTACGCACTCTGTCATGTGGCGGCTTACTTAGTGTTTATTCTCGGTTTGGATTTAAGCCGCTTTTTCTCTGAAATGGTCAAGCGCCCCTATATCACCGCCGGCATGCCCGCCGTACTGATTTTGATCGCTCTGGGGGTCACCTCCACCAAGGGGATGATGCGAAGGCTGAGGAAAAACTGGGTCAAGCTGCACCGGCTGGTGTATGCGGCACTTATTCTCGGCTGGTTGCATGTGTTATGGCAGGTGCGCTCCAGTTACTTTGAGGCTGTACTTTACGGCGTTATTGTCCTGGTTTTACTCGGTATTCGGTTGTACGGTTATCGGCGTCGCGCTCGTTAACCGTTTCATGGCCTATCTCTCCTGGTTTTACAAATTTGCACAGAACTTCTGTCAAGAAGCGTTAAGCTAAAGCAGTAATACACGGACAGGGGAGGTTAAGCATGCGTGCCTATTGGATAGGCGCGGCGCTACTGTTAGGTGGCTGCGGTGGGGGAGCTTCATCGGGGGGAGGTTCATCGGTTGCAGCCGAGCCAGAAAGCCCGGTGGATTACAGTCAGCTGAAAATCAGTGAGCCCGATGATGCCCCACTGGTGCGTTTATCGGATTAGGATTTTGAGCGTTTTATTAAAAACGGCCTGCGCTTAGAAGTGACGGGGGCCTATGCACAGAATGATGGTGTCGAATCGGGTGATTTAGATTTTTCGGCCTCCCCTGACCGCGATGATCGCGGTACCTACTCAGATACCAATGTACACATTGCCGGTGTTGATGAAGCAGATGTGGCTAAGTACGACGGTAGCCACTGGTTCGTCGCCTACCAGCCCAATTACTCTAGCGGCGAGTTGCCGGGTGTGCAGATCATTGCCACCGAACCCGATATTCCCAACGCTTCCATTACCGCTACCTACCGCTTTGAGGACGTTGCCAGGGGGGCGGCTTCTTCGCTGTACTTGATGAAAGAAAACGCTGCAGCCTCCTATGTGGTAGCGTTGCGCGGTCCACGTGGCTATATGGGTATTGATTTGCCAGGCTGGAATAGTGTTGATTTTTCTACGGAAGATATGAGCCTCTGGAGTGGATCCAGAAGCAGTGAACTCAGTATTGAGTTTATCGATGTGACACAACCTGCTACGCCCATTCTGGCAGATAGAATTTTACTGGATGGTGCGCTAATTGACAGTCGCCGGGTCGGTAATAGGCTTTACGTGATTACTCGTTTCGACCCCTGGCTTGAATCGTTACAGTTTGAATCATTTGCCGAGCAAGCTCGCAGTAATAACGAGTTAGTGTTAAGTCGCACTGAGCTTGCCGACCTGTTGCCACAATATCGACAGGGCGAGTTGACGGCTCCGTTGAATACGAGTTGTTATGCTCCCAGCAATACGCAACCTGAGCATGGCTTTATTTCCATCATAAATATTACCGCCATTGATTTGAACGCCCGTCAGGTGCTTTCCAGTGAGTGTCTTAGTACGGATGTCAGCTCGATGACGATGAACTCCAGCGCACTCTATCTGACAGCAAATGACAGGCGCGATACCGAGGTTCGCACCATCATCCATAAATTTACACTGAGCGAAATTGGTGCGAACTACAGTGCAATGGCGCGCGTGCCAGGCAGTATTCGTGGAGATGCACCTTACCGAATTAATGAGTACAACGGTGATTTACGGGTGGTAACCACCAGGGGGGAATGGGATCAGCCTTCGCATCACCTCAGTATTTTACGTCAGTCCGGATCGGGTTTTGACACAGTAGCCGAGCTACCCAACAGTGAGCGGCCGGGACCCATTGGAAAACCAGAAGAAGACATTTATGCGGTGCGCTTTGCGGGCCCTACTGCCTATGTGGTGACTTACCGTCGTATCGATCCGCTTTATGTGTTGGATTTATCCGACAGAGAAGATCCGAAAATAAGCGGCGAGTTGGAGGTGCCTGGCTTTGCGACCTATATACACCCACTGAACGATGACTATCTGTTTACACTGGGCCAGGATGCAGATAGCCAGTCTGGATGGGCTCAGGGTATTAAAGCTCAGTTGGTCAAGGTTACCGGTGGTGTTCCCGAATTGGTGGGTGAAGCCTTAATTGGTGACAGGTTCAGCCACAGCGAAGCGCTCTACGATTTGCGCGCACTTACTGTATTGATGTTAAGCGATAGCAATGCTCGTATTTCCTTTCCTGTATCGGTATATGGTTCCGATGCTGGCGACTACTCCCAATGGCAATACAGTGGCCTGCAGATGTTGGAACTTAGTGGGCTAAAGAGTGCTCAAGGTGCTACACACGCTGCCATGCAAAATAAAGGGGTACTGATTGCTGAGGCGGGAACGAATGGCCATTACGACTACAACGGTGGTGTGCGGCGCGGCCTGCTGCACAATGACGCCGTGCTTTACGCTCACGACAACAACATTTGGTTTAGTCGATGGGGGGCGGCCGAGGCACCACAAAAGCTGGGAGATGGTGAGCCCATCGCTTGCGATACACAATACGTTTACGGTCTTGAGATAACCGTTCGTGGAAGCCCTTTGCATCCCATTGATTATTGCGAGGCAGAAGTAATCGCAGTCGATGGCGATTATTCCGAAGTCCTCAGCGGCGATTACCGTAATAGCCTGGATGCCTGTGTTTTTTATGGCGCGGGCGAACGGCCGGGAAATTACGATCTTAAGGTCTCTCTTTCAGGGTATGAAAGCCAAGCCTTAGAAAATGTGGTGGTATCCCAAGATATATGCCATGTTCAGCCGCAGCTGCGGGAGTTTCAGCTCTCACCCGCTGCCGAGGCACCTTAGTAATGCAACCATTGGCGCGTGTTGCTTAGCTAAGACGCGCCTTACAAAATACCTCCCGGTTCAATTCTCTTTACACAGGTTCTGATGGAACCCTCACAACGTACACGCGTTAGAAGCGCTAGCGCGTTGTATGTCCCTCTGCTTATACTGTCGTGCTCAGGCACCTGGCATACTTCTAATTTCATCAGGTGCCCGCAAGGAGGGAAAATGAACGAGTGGTTAGATACCGGTTTGCCCGCGTGGTTGTGGCTGGTAATAGGGTTTGCCTTGGCAGCGATTGAAATTCTCGTGCCGAGTTTTTTTATGCTTTGGCTGGGCGTTAGCGCCATAGTTGTCGGTATTCTCTGTCTGTTTATTCCAATGAGCTTTGCCGCTGAACTGTTTATTTGGGTGACTTTGTCTCTGGTGTGTTTGGTCGGTTGGTTTAGGTGGGTATCTCCACGTATGAAAACCAACAGCCTGTCGGGCATGGCGATGGAATCAACGTTAGGTCAGCAGGGTACTGTGTTGGAATATAATACGGCCACCGAACGCGGTGTGTTGCGTTTCTCAGCGCCGGTATTAGGGGAGGCAGAGTGGCGTTTTATCCATGCGGGTGAATTACGACCGGGCGACAGAGTCACGGTAACGGATTTTTCAGGTAACGATTTAATTGTAAAACAACAACAGTAAGGGTATTGAAATGGATGCATTAATTACCGTCGGCGCCATTGTATTTTTGGCGCTTATCGTGATCACTCGCGGAGTGCGTATTGTTCCCCAGGGTCGGAAAGATGTGGTGCAGCGATTGGGGCGTTATCATGTCACCTTAAACCCTGGGTTAAATCTGATAATTCCGTTTTTTGATACGGTTGCCTATAAGGTGACCACTAAAGATATCGTCTTGGATATTCCCTCACAGGACGTTATCACTCAGGACAATGCCGTTATTATCGCCAATGCTGTGGCTTACATTAATATTGTCAGCCCGGAGAAATCCGTTTATGGGGTTGAGAATTACATTATCGCTATTCAAAACTTAATTCAGACCTCCTTGCGTTCAATTATCGGTGAAATGGCTTTGGATTCAGCGCTGTCCTCACGCGATCAAATTAAAGCCAAGCTTAAAGCTTCAATATCTGATGATATTGCTGATTGGGGGATTGTGTTAAAGACGGTAGAAATTCAAGACATCAATCCATCGCCTACTATGCAGCAAGCCATGGAAGAACAAGCGGCGGCCGAGCGTCAGCGTCGCGCGGCAGTTACCAAAGCCGAAGGTGAAAAACAGGCGGCGATTTTGGAAGCCGATGGTCGTCTTGAAGCGTCCAGAAGAGATGCCGAGGCAAAAATTGTGTTGGCAAATGCATCAGCTCAATCAATACAGCTGGTGACCGAATCAGTGAAAGGTGGCGACGAGTTGCCGGTAATGTATTTGTTGGGTGAAAAATACATTGAGTCTATCGGTGAATTATCCACCTCTGATAACAGTAAAACGGTCGTCTACCCAGCCGACTTGGCTAACGCCTTTAAAGGCATGTTTGGTAAGTGATCAATTTTCCCCTGCATTTTTGATGTGGGGGTTATATTGTTTTATTTTTAAAAGCTTCCTGACATCTTCAATAATTATTAAAACGCAAAATTACGTCACACTTTTTTCTCATCATCTCTTCAAGTTATCTCCAGATATCTGCATAGACCCTTTCTATATTAGCGAGCATTTGCGCTACAGCTTTGCTTTGCTACAGTCAATTTAAGGCTTGGCGCTTAAACCTTTTTAGGCTGTCAAGGTTATAAAAAATAGATGATTATAAATTAAGACCATTCAGGGTATAGATACACTTTGTTGAGGGATTTAACATGTACCGCATAGCTTTATTGGCATTATTGTGTTCTTTTTTCTTATTCGGCTGTGGTGGCGGTAGTGGGTCGTCACAGACGACAAGCCCACCGAGTCAATCATCAAGCAGCTCAAGTTCTGACGGTTTTGAAGAACCGGATCCCATAGATATTCCAGAAGACGCCGACGGTGATGGCGTGACGGACGCTTCGGATAACTGCCCATCCATAGCGAACCCCAATCAATTGGATTCAGACGGCGATGGTGTAGGCGACTTATGTGAGTCTTCTCCAGCGGTTGATACCGACGGTGACGGGGTTGATGACAGTTTGGATAATTGTCCGATTATTGCAAACACAAACCAGCAAGACACCGATAATGACAATGTGGGTGATGCCTGCGATCAGGATGACGACGGCGACAATATTAGTGACGCACAAGACAACTGTCCGCTGTTGATAAATATCAACCAGGAAGACAGTGACGGTGATCGTGTGGGTGATGCCTGTGATGGCGATAGCGATGGTGACGGTGTACAAAACGATAACGACAACTGTCCTGTCATAGCAAACACCGCTCAGTCTGATCTTGATGCCGATGGTTCGGGCGATTTATGCGATACCGATATTGATGGCGATGCAGTGGATAACGACAGCGACAACTGCCCCCGGGACGCTAATGAAGATCAGGCCGATGCTGATGGCGACGGTGTAGGCAATAGCTGTGATATCAATGCCGATTCCGACGGTGACGGTATTGACGATGGCGTTGATAATTGTGTGTTCGACTTTAATCCAGATCAGATAGATCAAGATAATGATTGGATAGGTGATACGTGCGATATCGATGCAGACAACGATGGCGTGTCTGATGCTGCCGATAACTGTGCTTTCACGGCAAACACCTTGCAGTTGGATAACGACGGCGATGGTTTAGGAAACAGTTGTGACAGTGACGATGACGGTGATGGAGTTAACGACGCCGTGGACAACTGCCCGGTGGATGTTAATGCCGATCAACTGGATGCCGACAGCGACGGCGTGGGTGATGTCTGCGATTTAGATCGTGATAACGATGGCCTGCCCAACCCCGTAGACAACTGTCCGGCCAACGCCAATGCGGCGCAAAATGATTTAGACGATGATGGGATAGGCGATGCCTGCGATGATGACCGCGATGGGGACGGTATACCCGACTCTGGTGATAATTGCCCGGCAACTCCAAACTCTGGTCAGCTAGATAGCGATGGAGATGGTGTAGGTGATGTTTGCGACACCAGTAGCTCTCCAACTAATCCAGTTGATAGCGACGGTGACGGCATTGTGGATAACGCAGACAATTGCCCACTTAACTCCAACGCAGATCAAGCAGATGCCGATGCAGACGGCATAGGAGATGTTTGTGATAGCGACACCGATGGCGATGGCGTGCCCAACGGCCAGGACAACTGCCCTGTAAACCCTAACGCCAATCAGTTGGACAGCGACAGCGACGGCATTGGCGATGCCTGCGACAGCTCGGATGAAACTGATACTGACAATGATGGCGTGATAGATCCGCAAGATAATTGCCCGGCAACTGCGAATGCCAATCAGCAGGATAGTGATGGCGACGGCTTGGGTGATGCTTGTGATAACGACAGTGATGGCGACGGTGTGGTTAATACGGCCGATAACTGTCCGCTCACTCCTAATGCGTCGCAAAGTGACAGTGATGGTGACGGTATTGGCGATATCTGCGATGGCTCTGATGATTCAGCCGATAACGATGTGGACAACGATGGCGTTATTAATACCGCCGATAATTGTCCATTAACCCCCAATACGGATCAAGCCGATCAGGACAACGACGGTCAAGGTGATGTATGCGATGCTGACCGTGACGGCGATGGTGTCAATAATGCCGGCGACAATTGCCCGCTCACAGCCAACCCCAATCAGGCTGACAGTGATGGTGATGGCATCGGGGACGTTTGCGACGATGACTCCACTGTCGACACTGATGCCGATGGAATTGTCGACAGCGCAGATAACTGCCCGCTGGTGGCTAATGCCGGTCAGCAGGACAGTGATGGTGACGGAGTAGGCGATGCCTGCGACACGGATGTGGATGGCGATGGTGTCCTTAACGATCAAGACAACTGTCCCATTACCCCTAATGCTAACCAACTGGATACCGATAGCGATGGTATTGGTGATGCCTGTGATGGCAGCGACGATGCCGATGCCGATAATGATGGAGTTCAGGATGATGCCGATAACTGTCCGCTCATTGCCAACAGCGATCAGGCGGATTTAGATTCCGATGGTGTGGGTGATGTTTGTGATAATGATCGTGACGATGACGGCGTAGGTAACGGTGTCGATAATTGTCCGAATCAAGCCAACGCTAACCAGAATGATTTGGACGGTGACGGCGTCGGTGACTCATGCGATGCGGATGTGGATGGCGACACTATCCTTAACGATAGCGACAACTGCCCTCGTACCAGTAATACTGACCAAAGTGATTGGGACTCTGATGGTGTAGGTGACGCTTGCGATAATGATCTGGATGGTGATGGCGTTGCTAATGGTGCAGATAACTGCCCCGCAACGCCCAATTCCGACCAGCAAGATAGCGACGCCGACGGTATTGGTGATGTATGCGATACCAACACAGACAGTGACGGTGACGGTATTGATGATGGCTCGGATAACTGCCCTGCCATTGCCAATGCAGACCAGCTTGACACTGACGGTGATAGTGTTGGGGATGCGTGTGACGACGACCGTGATGGCGACGGGGTGAGCAACAATGCCGACAATTGCCCCGACACCGCCAACGGTGATCAAGCAGACGCCGATGGCGATGGTATTGGTGATGCCTGTGATGCCTTAACCGACAGCGACAGTGATGGTGTTGCCGATGGGGCCGACAACTGCCCGATGACTCCTAACGCGGATCAGGCGGATGCGGACGGCGATGGCATTGGCGACGTTTGTGACAGCGACCGCGACAACGATGGCATTATCAATAGTGGCGATAACTGTCCTTTAGTCAGCAACCCCAATCAATCTGACATCGACGGCGATGGCATGGGGGATGTTTGCGATGACGATCAAGATGGTGACGGCACCGATGATGACGCCGACAACTGTCCACTCGTTGCCAACCCGAGCCAAGCTGACGCAGACGGTGATGGTGTAGGCGATGCTTGTGATAACGACCTGGACGGTGATGGAGTAGACAATGGCGTAGATAACTGCCCGGCGACTCCCAATGCTGACCAGGCGGATATCGACGGCGACGGAGTGGGTGATGTATGCGACTCGACAGAAGATGTAGCCTGCGCACCCGGTAAGCTGTTTGAGCCATTTATTGATCCCAATATTACGGTTTACACCGATGTATCAAGCGTTCTTTGTGTTAACTGTGGGGTACTCAATGCTGCCAGAATTGAAGACAGCGATTTGAATAATTACGCCACAATCTCAACACCCATCGCGGTGGCGGGAACTGTCAGCCTGGCAGCTGAAGATACAGCAAGCAGCTATACGGGTACTCATAGAGTAGGGGTCGTGGTGTCCGTTCCAGATAATCTGTTGGATGTGGATCTGCTGGACAATGTCACGGTCACCACCTACCTCAATGGTGTTGAGCGAGAGTCGGGTGGTGCGAGTGGACTGTTAGACTTGCAACTATTGGGACTCTTCAACAATACCGACCAGCGCTTGTTGATGATGTCGACCAGCCAAGAATTCGACCGGATTGAAATCTCCAAGGCTGCTGTAGTGGGACTATTAAGTAACCTGAGAGTGCACTCCATGTGCGTTGCGCCTCCACCACTTTAGTGTCTCGAGATGTGATTAGAATCTGGTTTGAAGTTGTATCGACCATTAAATCAAGGGGCAGAGGGATTTGCCCCAGCTAATGCAGCGCTTTCCCTGCCCCGGTAACGGGGCTTTTTTGTGCCTTTCATATAATCGTTGCGGTGGCTAAACCACCCGCTTATACCGTCTTATGTGGTTTTTGGCGACACTTATCCGTTTTGGTTATTTTACAGTCAATTCTTGATAATCTATTATTCTAACCGGTTTTTCGGCAGGAGTTATTTGACTGTTATTCCCGTGGGTTGAAGGAATATCACCGGCTTTTACTGGCCTCCCTCAGCGTTTCAGCTAAACGCCCTCAGTCTTTGGAAGGAATCGTTATGGCCTGCGAATGGTTCGCAGGTCTACTGCGCTCACTCAGCGTTTAACTATTTGATTCCCGTGCTTGGACTTTTTCGTTCGTGTACGAAATCTCTGATTTTTTCAAAGGTTTTTTATGGCTTATTGGCAACAATATTTTCTTTCTGCTCTTTTTCTTGTATTAACCGCGTGCGGAGGCGGTGGCAGTAACTCACCCTCCAATAGTTCAGTCTCTCACTCAAACTCTACAGACCGTGTATCAGAAATTAATGAATCATCTGATGAATTCTCCGGTGATGCTGATATTCAGGAAATTAATGACAACGATGTCTACAGCTTCTTACAGGGTGAGGTGGCCCGAGAGTGGTTGTTCTATTCAGCAATCACTCAAACTGAATATCATGTGCATATCTATTTACCGCCAAATTACGCAAACTCAAATGCCGCTTACCCCATTATTTATGCGCTGGATGGGCAGGTATTGTTCCCTGGTTTGCCCTATCTGATAGAAGATGAAGGCTTAGAGGCGATTTTAGTGGCGATTTCTGAGGGGCCAAAAGATCGCCGCCGAACCGATTATTTATTGCCGGGGGCACGTGATTATTTCCAATTTCTACTTCATGAGTTGATACCTTCAGCTGAGGAAGGGTTGCGGGTAAATGATGCTCAGCGCACCCTTGTTGGCTCCTCTTTTGGTGGTGTTTTTGCGGGTTTGGCGTTATTGATGGATGACCCGGTAGCGCCAAAATTTCGTAACCTGTTAGCGTTCGATGCCAGTTTTTATCAACATCAAGACGAGACAGAAAAGCTGTTAAGAAATCGTTTTCAAGCCAGTGATGAGCTGGTTGCAAATTTGTTTTTAACCAGTGCTCTACCTGAAGGCAACGATGAGTTTGTGAGCTTGTTTCATGATAATTTGTCGGAATATGACTTTGATGGCTTGAGCGTTTTTCGTGAGCGTATTCAAACGACTCATGGGGCGATTACCGAACCTTCCTTCAGGTCAGCAATTGTTCAACTTTGGGGAGACTGCTGCTCGAGTTAATGATCATGTTAACCCGCTTATGCTTGCTGTATACCCTATTTTTTATTTGGTTTGCTTTAGAGAATCGTAAGTGCCCTAGGGCTTTAACGCAGTGGTGACAAGCGTGCTTTTGTCCACGAGGCCCTCAGTCGGCCAAGACGAACCATTATCTGTATCTGTAGCAAAGGTGGTTATGGGGCTTGATAACCATCGTCATGAGGGCAGCAAGTCTTTGAGAGCAGCGATCTTTCTGCGAAATTAGGGGTAGGTCACACCTACGGGGCAAGAGCTGTGCGAGTTGAGTGGCTGGCATAAATAAGCAAAGGTTTTATCGGGCGGCTGGCTTACCCTCAGGACGGGCAAACTGCTAAACTCCCCGCTATGAACTCAGCGGCCCTCCACACTCTGCAAACTACCTTCGGCTATGACGCATTTCGCGGCCAGCAAGCCGAAATTATCGATACCTTAATCCATGGCCGAGACGCTCTGGTCCTGATGCCCACCGGTGGCGGTAAATCCCTTTGCTATCAAATACCCGCTTTGGTGCGCGAGGGCGTTGCGGTGGTGGTCTCGCCCCTGATCGCCTTAATGCAGGACCAAGTGGATACCCTGGCTCAGCTGGATATCAGTGCCGCTTACTTAAATTCCAGCCTCAACCTGGAGGAAGTTAGAGCGGTAGAGCAAGGCTTGTTGAGTGGCGATATTAAAATTATCTACATTGCTCCTGAACGGTTAATCCAGCCACGCACCCTGGATTTACTGCATCGCTTGCCCGTGTCGTTGTTTGCCATTGATGAAGCTCACTGCGTGTCTCAGTGGGGGCACGATTTCCGCTCTGACTATTTGCAGTTAAGCCTGCTGCATCAGCAGTTTCCGCAAGTGCCGCGCGTCGCGCTAACCGCCACTGCCGATGAGCGCACCCGCGCGGAAATTGTCACTCGTTTACAGCTGGAAGGTGCTGCGCAGTTCGTCAGCGGTTTTGATCGCCCGAATATCCAATACCGGATTGAACAAAAGCAGAACGCCCGCCAGCAGTTACTGCGGTTTTTACACAATGAGCATTCTGCGGATGCCGGTATTGTTTACTGTTTATCTCGCCGCAAAGTAGAAGAAACCGCTGCCTGGCTGAGCAGCCAGGGTTATACCGCCTTGCCTTATCACGCGGGCCTGCCCGCGGCTACCCGGCAGCAAAACCAAGAGCGTTTTTTGCGTGAGGAGGGCGTCATAGTGGTGGCGACCATCGCTTTTGGGATGGGCATTGATAAACCCGATGTGCGTTTTGTGGCGCACCTGGATTTGCCTAAAAGCCTTGAGTCTTACTATCAGGAAACCGGGCGCGCCGGGCGCGACGGTGAACCCGCAACGGCTTGGATGACTTATGGCGTGCAGGATGTGATCAAGCTCAAGCAAATGCTCAGTCAGTCACAGGGCACTGAAGATCATAAGCGCGTCGAGCATCATAAATTGGATGCGATGCTGGGGCTGTGCGAAATTACCAGCTGTCGCCGCCAGGCGCTGTTGTCTTATTTTGGCGAACAGAATCACCCCAGTTGCAACAATTGCGATACTTGCCTCACGCCGCCCGAAACCTTTGAGGGCACAGTTGCGGCGCAAAAAGCGTTAAGCGTTTGCTATCGCACTGGCCAGAAATTTGGTGTAAATCACCTTATCGATGTACTGCTGGGAAAAAACAACGACAAGGTTACCCAATTCGGCCACGACAAGCTCAGTACCTTCGCCATCGGTGATGAGCTGGATACCAATCAGTGGCGCTCGGTGTTTCGCCAGTTGGTGGCGCGAGGCCTGATGCAGGTTGATGTGGCAGGCTACGGCGGCTTAATGCTGACGGAAAAATGCCGTCCCCTGCTAAAAGGTGAAACCACCATTGAGCTGCGCAAAGACACCAAAGTGGATGGCGGTAAAAAATCCCGCAGTGGCCAGGCCGCCAATGGTTTGTCGGGCCCGGATCGAGCGCTCTGGGATCGCCTGCGTGAATTGCGCAAGCGTTTAGCCGCAGAGCAAAATATCGCTCCGTACATGATTTTTCACGATGCGCATTTGATGGAAATGGTCAGCCTGCAACCTCAGGATTTAGACGCCTTTGCTCGTATTTCCGGTGTGGGGGCCAGCAAACGCGAACATTATGGTGAAGCCTTTGTGGAAGTCATCACCGAACACGTACAAAGTCTTGCCGATTACGCCGGTAGTGCTGCCAATGTGAAGGCCACCGAACACGAAACTTTCGCTCTGTTTAAAGCGGGTATGACGGTGGCCGATATTGCGCGCCAGCGAGACATTACTGAAACAACGGTCTATGGTCACTTGGCGGGTTTGATTGAGCAGGGGCAGCTGGATGTGGCCGAAGTGGTGGAGTTGCCCGAGCAAGAGTTGGATACTATTATCGATGCCATGCTCGCTCACGACGATCAACCCTTTAAACTTAAACCAGTGTACGAGGCATTGGATGGTGCTTACGATTACGGGGTGTTGCGCTGCGTAAGAGCCGTTATTGTCAGGGAGACGGGCGAGTGAAAACCGATGTAACTCCCAGCGGACAATGTAAAAACTCCGCCAAAAATCAAAACGCGGAAACACTCGCTATCGCTCTGGCCACGGGCGATGCTGAAACCGCCGAAAGGCTGCTGGCGGAAGGCGCCGTATGGCAAACGGCCTGCGGTAAAACGTTCATTGGTACCGAGATTTATCAGCACCTTGAGCAGCTCAAACCGCCCAAATCACTGGTGATAACTCATGTGCTGACGCACGGCAAAAGCGGTGCTGTCAATGCACAAGCGAAAGCAAAAGAAAGCTATCGCCAATGCGATATTTTCGAGTTCACCAATACCAAGGCAGAGCGGGTAAGGAAGGTTATGAGTTATCGAGTTGCCGTATAGCGGGCGACCGAAAGCGGACGGCTTTGCCGAGGCAGTAGATAAACTCGGTTCTTTCAGAAGCCGGCCTTGCGCTGGGAGTCTCTTTTAGGTTGTTTAAATCAGCAAAAAAGTTTGAGATGCGGTGATAGAGAGTTGCTAAACTTTCACACCTAATAATGGTCGTAGCGACCTGTTAATTGACGACACGTTTGGAATTACTATGCTCAGTCAGTGCTTTACCCGTTTCTTTTCCGCTGCAGGTTGTCGCAACTTCTGGTTGGTGGTGGCAGTTTTAATGCTGGCGTTAGAGGGCGGGGCCCTTTACTTTCAGTACGTTAAACATTTTTACCCTTGCGAGTTGTGCATTTATGTACGCGTGTGGGTGGCGGCGCTCTTTTTGCTGAGCGTGGTCGCACTGTGGTTAAAGCGCTGGCGCTGGGGGCGTGTTGGTTGTGCGTTGACAGGGCTTGGTTTGAGTGTTGGCCTTGGTATTGAAACCTGGAACTTAATGAAAGTTGAGTACGGCATTGGTCATGGCAGTGCCTGTGGTTTTCGTGCCAACTTTCCCGAGTGGGCCCCGTTAGACAGCTGGCTTCCCTGGATGTTTGAGGTGCAGGATATGTGTCAAGCAACACCACCGGTTCTGTGGGGCTTGACCATGGCCCACGGCTTGGCGGTGGTAAGCGTGGGTTTGATTGGTTTTTTCTTTTTCGCTTTGCTCGGTTGTTTGCGCAGCCGTCAGGCCACTATGTAAATCTCGAAGGGTTGTTATGCGAGCGGCACTTGAATAGGCCGCTCGCTATGGCTTTCAATACACTCTCTGCTAATTTACTGCGACGCCTATGGTCAGTGTCGCAGTGTATCCATCGCTTACCGAACCCTTGATGCTGACAAGCTGGCTTTCAATGCCATCGGCAAAAATGCCATCTTCAGCGCATGACCGCACCGGCGTGTTTTGTCCTTTCTCACCATACAGGTCAGAGTTATAAACGGCTTCGACGATGTCATCGGGAAACGCCAGTTGAGAGGTGGCGGTAGCGACCGAGGCCGTATCATTGTAGAGAAATACTTGAAAGTGGATGTGCGTTAGTCGCCCGGCATACCAACCGGGGAAAATAGTGTGGAAAGTGACTTCGCCGTTTTGATTTACGTCTTGAATTCCCCGGCAGAAGGTTTCGCCGATGGTGTTGGCGCCCGGTTGAGAATAGCCGGAGTAAAGCCCGTCTTTATCGCAGTGCCAGACGTAAATAGAAGCATAAGGAAAAGCTTCGCATCCGTTATTGATATCCACCAAATTAAATTTTAACGCGAGCGGAATGCCCGGTTTGTCTTCGTGAATAGTGCCGCGAACATAAGCCGAATTGCTCAGGATGACTGACAGTGGATACGGGCCTTCAGTTTCCTGCGGCATTAGCACACAGCTGCCTTGCTCAGTGCTAATGCTGGGGGAGCTGCTTGCATTTGCGGCCCCCGTGTTGTTACTGGCCGAGCCGCACCCTGCCAGTCTCGTACCAGCCAGCTTGTCATCTAACCTTTGTGACAGGTGACGAGGGCGGGGTTGTGTCAGGTTTAAATCGTTCTTTAGTTTTACAAGCATAAGCCGCGCTCCACTTATTGTTGGCGATTTCAGCGTACGGAATTAGAGAAATAAGCCGAGGTGAAGTTCGTGGGCGCATGCCAGTTTTACAGTTTGATACATTCGTATACTGAGTTTTCAGTTGAAAATGTGGTGGTACTTTTTGGTTAGTCAGCAACAGTACGTTGTCTTTTGGTTAACACTCAGTCAGAACCCTTTTGCTTAAAGAGTAAATTCCAGCGTAAGTTTTAGATACCAATCGCTCGCTATATCCTGATCGTAATCCACATACTCAATATTGGGCAGTAAGCGAAATTCGGGCGAGAGCCGGAACTCGCTACCCAGAATGTACAGCGTGGACTTTGACTCGGGGGAAAACGGCATATAGTCGATGTTTTCACCGCGCGCGCTGGGCTTGAGCAAACGGTCTGCTCGGGCGATAAGTGGCCAGGGTGTTGCTGAGGTTGAGGCGAACACCGAGAAGAGTTCAACATCTCCGGGGGTGTTGTCTCCGCCACGTGAGTCGCGTTGGGTGTAATGTACGCCGATACGACTGGTCTCACTTTGCCAGCGCAAAAACACTTGTTGGGTGTTGGCGCTGGCACTGTGATTTTCATTTTTTAGCTCATCCGCATAGAGTTCAAGAGATAACCGATCGGTTAATGTGAAATCGAGCGATGCCTGATATTTGGCCCGTTGGGCGTGGTCAATGCCAAGACTGCCGCTGGTAGAGGTTGCCACCGCATATCGAACGTTATTGTTAAAGAAAGTGCCGCTTACGCCGAGGCCGAAAATCCGGCTGGTAATACCCTGTAAATCCGGTGCGGTTTTCTCCAGTGAACGAACTTGCCAGAAGGATTCAATTCGTTGAAACGTCAGAGCGCTCTGCTTTCCGAAGATGATTTTATGCTGATGAATATCCCATTCAAGGTAGGCATCTTTTAACTGGTTGCTGAAATCATCGTCCTCGGCAATATGATCTGGGCCATTGGTTTCACTGCGCAAGCGAAGGCTAAAGGGTAGGTTAGAGGGCGTTACGTCCAGAGTTAAATAGAGTCTGCGCAACCACAAGCCCGCATCATTATCCGCAGCATTAAGATGGTGTTTGGGATGGTATAAACGTCGCCAAAGGCGATTAGCGAAGGGTCGATAGACCATTCGGCGCTAGCTTGTGAGCTGGCAATCGCAAGCAGAAAAAAAGGGGTGCGATATACCATCATTACCTCAACAACAAAGAACGGACCATTTAAGTATAGACGGCAACTGTTACTGATTATGTTGCCGCGCTGAGTTTGTGATTCTGGAGGTGATTGAAATACGCCCATACTGTGGGCCCGTATTGGCTAGCCCACCAAGCATGACTAAAAGTGTTAGTATCTGCCAAAACAATTATCTGAGTTCATGGTTATGTTGGAGCGACACCACCTCACATTACTGCGTGCGGTACAGCGAGAAGGAACATTGACGGGAGCTGCCGAAAGCTTGCACTTGACGCAATCGGCGTTGAGTCATTCGGTTAAAAAGTTAGAACAGCGCCTTAATATCGAACTGTGGGAAAAAGAGGGGCGTCGCCTGCGTTTGACCGCAGCAGGTGAATACTTACTGTCGCTGGCTAACCGCCTGCTGCCTCAGTTTGAGCACGCCGAGCAGGTGCTGCAACAAATGGCGGCGGGGGAGCGAGGCGCCCTGCGCATTGGTATGGAGTGCCACCCTTGCTATCAGTGGTTGCTGAAGATTGTGGGGCCTTACCTCGACGCTTGGCCGGGTGTGGATGTGGACGTTAAGCAGCAGTTTCAATTTGGCGGGATGGCGGCATTATTTGGTCACGATATCGATTTATTAGTCACGCCCGACCCACTGCATAAACCGGGCGTGGAATTCACACCGGTGTTTGATTATGAGCAGGTGCTGGTGGTTTTCAGCGGCCATCGGCTAGCGAAAAAAAGCCATGTGCAACCGCGAGACCTTGTGGACGAAGTGCTGATTTCCTACCCCGTGCCCATTGAGCGCTTGGATATTTACAGCCACTTTTTAATGCCTGCTGGCATTGCGCCCAGGCAGCATAAAACCATTGAAACCACCGACATTATGTTGCACACGGTGGCAGCCGGGCGGGGCGTAGCGGCACTGCCGCGCTGGCTGGTGGAGGAGTATGCAGCCAGCTTACCCATTACACCGCTTCGGCTGGGCAACAATGGCGTTGCCAAACACATTTATTTGGGGGTGCGTAATGCTGATCGGCAAACCGATTATGTGGATGCTTTTGTGAAAATGGCCAAGGGCGAAGATGGGTAAAGAGTTGAAAATGCGCTGGCGAGGGGTCTGGGGCCTCGCTATGGTTAGGCCCTGTTGCTTTTACATAATCGTTGCAATCACACAATAACAATTACAGGAGCTACCCATGAAATACGCTATCAGCCTGCTAATGGCTTGGTCTTTCACCTGCAGTGGCCTCGCTGCTGCCGACACCTACACCGTTAAAAAGCACAACGATATTCACTGGGCCGACGCCGATGGCAAAGCGCTTAAGCTGGATATCTACACCCCCGAAACAGACGCAAAAGCCCGACCTGTGGTGGTAATTTACCACGGCGGCGGTTGGTTAATTAACGATGAAAGTGTGATGGATGCCATGAGCCAGTACCTGACTGAACACGGCGGTTATGTGGTGGCGAATATGAATTACCGCTTGCTGACGGATAATGGTAATACCACCACCATGAATGAAATCGTCGAAGACGTGTTTGGCGGCCTGCTGTGGGTCAAGGCTCATATCGCGGACTACGGCGGTGACCCCAATCGCGTTGCCATTACCGGCGACAGTGCAGGGGGCCATTTAACCAGTATGATTTTAACCGCCGGGCGCAACCTGGAAAGCGACGGCTTTGCCGGTGACAGTTTGGGTTTTAATCCTACGTGGTTGCCAGAGGGTAAAACCGCGGAGCAAGTTGCCGCCGAGGACGGCTTAAAAGTACAAGCGGCAGTGGTGAGCTATGGTGCGTTTGATTTGCATGCCGCCGCCAAAGGTGGCTTTGAGTCGTCGCAAAATATGTTTTGGCAATTTGCCAATGCCGAAGCGCGCGGCATTTTTGGCAATGGTATTACCGTTGAGGTAAACCCAGATTATTACAAAGCGGTGTCACCGCTTTATAACATTCCAAGCTCGGGTGAGTATCAACTTGCGCCGCAATTTCATCACGTGGGTAGCATGGATACCACCACACCACCTAAAGCGGTGAATGCGTATGTCGATACACTACACGCCGCTGGCCAGCCTGCTACGATCAAAGTTTATGAGGGTAATAATCACGCCTATATGGACACCGGATGTATTGAAGTGCTGGACAGCTGTTTTGATACTCATGCGGTGCCCGTGCTTAACAATGACATACTGCCTTTTTTGCGTGAGCACTTATAAGCGTGCGGGTGTGTCCCGCGCCACGTGATTAAGTAAAAAAAGCGCAATGAAAATAGCGATTATCGGGCTTGGCTTCTACGCTTAGGTTATGCCTCCGGCGACAAATTATTCAATTAATTTCCCACGGAGGGCGCCATGCCCGATACCACCCAAACACCTCATTGCTGTAGCATTATTCCGAATACGCCGGACCCGGTTGTATTAACCAAAAATACGCGGCGGGTGGAGCTGCACCTTCGTCGAGACGAGGACAACATCACCACGCTGCTGGCTTATGCGGGTGCCGCATCTTTATCGACACCCGAACGAGCGACGGCGCAAAGCCCTTATCAAAATATGGACCAGGCCATTGGGGCACGCCGGGCGATCATCCAGCAATTATTGAACGGCGATTTTCAGCTGCAACGGGAGGGATACCCTATCTGGTCGTTGCACGCCCAAAGGGATATAAAGCAAATGCGCAGCCTCAAAGTCCACTCACAAGTGGATTACCGCTTTGACCCTAAAGATGTTTTTTTAGATTGGTAAATATTTTCTCGTAAAAGTTACATTCCTACCGTAAAGCTTGCGTGCTAACCCGCTGTGGTTGTCTCACTGTTGTGTGATTTTTGCCCGCTTCTCAGGTGAAGTTTGCGAGTTATCACAAAAACTCCTTAATTCTTCGGCATTTGTATGCCTTGGCACGAGTCTCGCTCTGTGATCAGTATCACAACGAAACAGGAGCGACAGATGAACAGTAAAGCTACATGGTTAGGTGTATCTCTTAGTGTATCGGTAATGGCATTGTCTGCCTGCAGCAATACAGACACCGCACAAACCAATACCAATGCCGAAGGTGATGAATATCAATTGGTGAACATGCGCACCGAAAAAGATGTGCGTAACGTCAACGCCGCTCAAAGCGGTTACCACTCGGTGAAAGTCACTGACAGCGAAGCAGCGCAAGAAACCGAAGTCAGTTCGCGCGATCCTGCGCCAGCTCCTACGCCAACCTCTACCTCTTCTGACACTGAGGTTAGTGAGGTGCTGCCGGTGGAGAAAACGGTACAGTTTGAATTTGATTCTGCAAAATTGACACCTCTAGCGAAAACAGAACTTTTAAACCTTCTCGATGCTGCAGAAGATGCGGAAGGCGTCCCCGTACATGCCGCGGTTGATGGCTACACCGATGCAACTGGCCCCAGTGACTACAACCGAGACCTATCCGAGCGCCGTGCCCAGAGCGTGGTGAAGTACTTGGAAAGCCAGGGTGCCGAGGTCGTTAAATGGCAAGTGCAAGGGCATGGCGAAGCTAGCCCCATTGCGGACAATAGTAATGCAGCAGGCCGAGAGCAAAATCGCCGGGTAGAAGTTAATTTACTGAGCTCGCAAGAGCGTGAGCAACTCAGTGCTCGATAAGAATGGGTAAGAAAGCATTTTCTGATTTTGTTTAAAGCAGACGGGGGGCGCTATCGCGGCCCCCGCTGTACATCATGAAGGTTACAGTAAGCCAATAACGATTGAGCTTGTCAGTTTACTGTCCCCACAGAGAGCTCAGAGAACCCAAAAGTTCTTTGCCACCGTTATTGCCCACATAATCCAGAACGATAGGCGCAAACTGATTTACCATCGCGGTATCCATGCCCAATGAGTCGAACACAGTTTTGACGCTCTCCATGTTGGTAACCTGGCTGATGAGCTGCGAAGCAATTCCGCCACTGTTACCCACTGGCAGAATATCGCCTAAAACCGAAGTTTGGTCGTCTGACAGGTTGTTAGCGGCCATGGCCAATAGTGCTGAGGTACCGCCAGCCGCTTGTTCAGAGCTAACACCCAGTGACTCAGTTAAATTACTCAAAAGACCAGAGGGTAAGGCGCTTTCAGAGTTAGAGCCCAGTGCTTTATCCACATCTCCCATATCAAAGGCGTTTGCAGTAACGGCAAAAACCAGCGACAAAAAAGCGATTAATATGTGTTTCATAACATCTCCATTGGTTGAAAGTCGGCCATTGTAACTAGTCGCAGGCTCATAGTAGCGTGATTACTCGCTCACGGCGGCTTTATTTTGCGTGGTTCAATATTTCCCCGCAATAGGCTGGGTGTGAGCCACAAGTCAGAACTGGCGGATTATTCATGCTAACCTATGACTTTTTACCAAGTTAGGCTGGGGGATAAATGTCACGTTGGTTGAAGTCGATAATTCTTGTAGTACTGGCCCCGTTGGCAGGGGCTGATGACACCGCCCCCGCATTGCAGTTGGCGTCGGTAAGCGCCCAAATAATGCCCTTAAACAGTGAGCAGCCGCTGTTTGAAAAGCGCTCTGATTGGGTTATGCCCGTTGCCTCTATTACTAAAGTGATGACCGCCATGGTGGTGCTGGACTCGAAGGCTGATATGGACGAGCGTTTAACCGTCGAAAAACGCCATTTCCCCGCTGCCGCCAACGCCTACTCCCGTATTCGCCCTGGCTCAGCCGCCAAACGTTCGGATCTCTTGAAAATAGCCCTGATGTCTTCGGAGAACTACGCCGCTTATCTGCTGGCCTGGCATCACCCCGACGGCTATGACGCATTTATTGAGGCAATGAACACGAAAGCTCGTGATATAGGTATGCTCAACACCCGTTTTGTCGATTCGAGCGGTCTGTCAGAAAAGAATGTCTCTACAGCCAGTGACTTGATGCGCATGGTCAAAGCCGCTTATCAGTACCCGGCTATTCGCGAAGCCAGTACCAGCTCCAAGCACGACGTTTGGTTCACCCAACCCGGTTACTCGCTGTATTACGCCAACACCAACCCTTTAGTTCGCAGCTCTCGCTGGGAGGTCGAGTTAAGTAAAACGGGTTATCTGACGGAGGCGGGGCGATGCCTGGTGATGGTGACTTCGATCGAGGATGAACCCGTGGCTATGGTTTTTCTCGACTCTTTTGGTAAGCGTACACCCCTTGGGGATGCCGGGCGCAGTAAGCGTTGGATTACCTCGGGCTCGGGCAGCCAGATTGCCGGTGCTGCCCAGCGCTATGAAGCCGAAAAAGCCGCCCAACTGCGTGATGCCGTCATGGCGAGCGATACTCGTGCGCTATCTACCGAGGGGGCGGCCGCCGTTCGTTAATCTCATTTCATCAAATCAAAAGTGATGGGGCGGGGCAAGAGCTGCTATATTCCTTTCACCGGGCCAGCCAAGGCCCGGTAATTATTGAATAACATCTATTTTAATAATACTAAAGTACAACAAGAGAGAATCCCCATGATCAAAACTCACCTGGCTTTGGTGTGCGTTTGCGCCTGGCTGCTCACGGCTTGCAACACGGTACCAGACGATAAAACGCTGAATCAAAACCACGGCTTTACCGCCGCTCAATTAAATGCAGAAGAATTCTGGAATATTCCATACCCCACAGCCTTCGATACCGCGAGTTTGGCTAAGCCGCAAAGTCAGCTGCGTGTCGATAGCCGTTTGGTCGTCAACGAGCAAAACCAAAAGGTGGTATTGCAGGGGGTTAATATCGCCGACCCCGCCAAGCTCGCCTATAACGGCCAGTGGAGTGAAAGGCTGTTCAGCGAAATCGCCGCCTGGGGTGCGAATACCGTGCGCATACCTATTCACCCCATGGCGTGGCGGCGAGAGGGGCAAACTTGGTATTTCCAGCGTTTAGATGAAGCCGTGCGTTGGGCGAACAACAACAACCTCTACATCATTCTGGACTGGCATGTCATCGGGAATATTCAGTCCAACCTTTATCAGCATCCTATGTACGAAACTACCATGGCTGAAACCCGCAAATTCTGGCAGCAGGTTGCTCTGCGTTATCGCGGTGTGCCTACCATGGCGGTGTATGAGCTGTATAACGAGCCGACACACGATTTTATTGGCAATGGTGCTGAGTCTTTGGGAAAGGCGAGTTGGGAAGGGTTGCGCGACATTCATGAGGAGCTGATAGATTTAATTTACGTTTATGATAACAACGTCATCCCTTTAGTGAGCGGGTTTAACTGGGCGTATGATTTGAGTTTTGTCCCTGACAAACCCGTGCGTCGTGAAGGAATTGCCTACGCCATTCACCCTTATCCGCAAAAAGCCAAACCTGCGGTAGATACCAAGCAGGCGTTTTTTGATGCCTGGCAAAAACAATGGGGTTACGTGGCTGAAAATTATCCCGTGATGGCCACTGAACTTGGCTGGGTACGTGAAGATGGCTATGGCGCTCATGTGCCGGTTATTCATAATGAGGGCACTTACGGCCCGCGTATTATTGAGTTTATGGCAGCACGTGATATCAGCTGGACGGCCTGGGTGTTTGATCCAGACTGGTCGCCAACACTGATTAATGATTGGGACTTTACGCCGTCAGAGCAGGGCGCGTTTTTCAAAAAAGTCATGCAGGCGGGCGAGTAATCGAGCTTTGCTAGCGAAGTTTCGTGCTTCGCTAGCCGGTCGTAATGGTTGTACGGCGTTGCAAGTACAGGCGTCGAATAGTGTTTAGGTTGACGGCAATTAACGTGATTTCCAGCAGGGTTAAACCAATAGAGCCCACCAGAATATTGTTGGTTAACCAGCAGCAGGCGCCCAACAAAAAGCCAAAGCGCATCGCAATACCACTTAAGCAAAATACCGTGTAGGTGCCGATGCAGGTACCCAGAATAGGGAAGATGTCGTACCAAGCATCGGACAAATAAATCCCCCAAGCCAAAGATACCGCAATAAAGATAAAGGCCACCAGTTTAGAGCTGGTGTGCAGCGCAAGGGTGGTGCGTACAAGCGAAAGCAGCGCACTGGCTACGGCCGTGTGCGCGCCAAGCAGGGCGAAATGCAACGCATGATTTAAATTCATGGCCACCATAATGCGTTTTAAGCGCAGATCATCGCGCTGGTAAAAACAGGCAATACCCAATGCAAAGCTGACAAAGCCCACGGCCTGGGCAAGGTCGAGTTCGGGAAGCGTCATAGCGGGGTTTATAATATGAGGAAGAAAGGTCGCCAAGTTTACCAGAACCGCGCTTGTTCCGCCATTGGGTTACACGGCGGTTGCTCCAGGACGCTCGACCTGCAGACGCCCCGTTGGTCATAAATTGCCAGTGTTTCAACACTGGCGGCGGTATTGTAGGGGCTCGATACACAAGGAGGGTTAAACCATGAAACTATTTCTTAAGCCTTTATTAGCAGTATGTCTTGCGATCTGCTCCGGCTCGGCGATGGCGGCCGATTATTCGCAGGAGCTAAACGCCCGCTGGCGCGGACTGCTGGAGTTTCCTCAGGGCGTGCATCTGGTGCTGGGTATCAATATTGAAAACGGCAATCTCACTTTGGATAGCCCCAACCAGAGCATGTTCGGCCGGGTCCCTAGCGAATTTGCCCTGAGCGGCAATCGAGTTACTTTTACCGACCAAGAGTTAAATGCCAGTTTCAGCGGCGAGTTAAACGAAGGGGTTTTAAAGGGTAAGTTTACCCAGGGCAAGTCAGTTAAGATTGACTTGCAGCCACTGACTGCGGCCGATCGTGAGCGCTTAACGTTTGAGGGCCGTTACAGTGGCGAACTGCTGATCGATGGGGCTACCGCGCTGCCTTTGCAATTGAATATTGCGGTTTTGCCCACAGGCTACATTGGCACCCTGGATAGCCCGGCGCAGCATTCATACAACATTCCGCTAACGGAGGTCGATATCAATGCTGCGCGTGTCAGTTTTGCCTCGCCCTTGATTCACGCCAGTTACAGAGGTGAATTTAAAGATGGTGCTTACCGGGGCACCTTTACTCAGGGAATGGAGCGCCCCCTCAGTTTTAAAAAAACGCCTTTGGCAGAGGAGGCGCAAGTACCCTCCCCAAAGCCGCAGGCGGGTAAGCACGGCGGCGCCCTAGCTGTGATTACCCGCGCAAATGTTGAAACAACTTACTACGCCGATCACGATGCCAGCACCCAGTACGAGATAGGCTCAAACACCAAAACCATGGTCGCCTATGTGCTGGCGCAAATGCTGGCTGAGGGGCGTCTAAACAGTGACAGCCAAGTCGCTGACTTTTGGCCCGATGTCTCTGCACAGCTAAGGCTGGTGGATTTGGCCAGCCACCACAGCGGTTTGCCGCGCCTGCCGGATAATCTCTCTCTAACACCCGAAACTTTTGCCGACCCCTACGCGGACTATGGTCAGGCCGAGCTGCACGCGGCGCTGCAAGACCTAACCCCGCAGGGCGAGGAGTATCAGTACTCTAATTTCGCTTACGGCATTTTGGGCGAGGCTTTGGCGCGCAGCGCGAGTGTTAGTTTCGCCGAGCTGTTGCAACACCGGGTATTTGCGCCATTGCAAATGCAGGATGCTTTTGTGGCTTTAACGGCGCGAGGGGATCCGGGCAATTTGGTTCAAGGCTACAACGTAACCGATAAACCCGTATCAGCTTGGCATTTTGACGCGCTCGCTGGCGCCGGCGCAGTGGTTGCCACTCTGCCAGATATGGTGAAATACCTGCAGGCGATGCTGCAGCTGGCACGGGATGATAGTGCGCTGCTTGCCACCATGCTCAATCCTGCCTCTGAGTTAGGGCCCTGCTGTATGCATCCGCTCGGCTGGATACTGGGCGAAGATGCCCAGGGTCGTGCCTATGCCTGGCACGGCGGCATGACAGCAGGCTTTACTAGTGTGATCGGATTTTACCTGGACGGATCGCGGGCGATGGTGCTGTTGAACAACCAGTCCATCCCCCTAGGGGCAGAGGCGCTGGCACCCATGCTGACAACACCATGAACAGTATTTTTTACCCGGTTTATCAGGCGCTCGGCTGGTTGGCCTTATACATCGGTCTTACCTTTGTCGTTTCTCTTAAGGCTTTTTTCACTCCGTTTGAGTATCTGTACGGTGCTGTGTTGATAGGCGCAGCGGCCTGTTATTCACATCTGATCCGCCTAGGGTTTAAACGCTGGTTGTACCACACCGCGATTTACTGGCAGTTGCTGTATTTATTCTGTCAGTCGGTAGTGGGTGGTTGCTTTGCCGGTTTGGTGCTTATGCTGTGTGTATATGGATTATCGGTCGCCGGCATCGCCGACCCAATAGCGCCTGGGCAGCAGTGGCTGGTATTTAAAATGGTGTTCTGGGGCAATGCGGCTAACATGATTACCGCACTGGTTTTGTGGAGCGCTATTTACCTGACCATCATAAAAACCAGACAACTGCGGGAAATGAATCAGGCGTTAGCTTCCAGTCAGTTAGACGTGCTGATTCAACAGCTAAGCCCGCATTTTTTGTTTAATGTGCTCAATAATATCCGCGCGATGATTTTGCACGACCCGGCCAAATCCCGTGAAGCGCTGGCGCAGCTGGCGGATATGTTGCGCTACAATTTACAGCGCGATAACAGCAGCAAAGTCAGCCTCGCCGAAGAGCTGGAAATAGTGCGCGAATACATCGCCTTGTGTCAGCTGCATTATGAAGACAGGCTTATTTTTAACGCGGAGGTCGAACCCACCGCACTTGAGTGTTTAATCCCGCGCATGCTGCTGCAGCTGGTAGTGGAAAATGCCATCAAACACGGCATTAGCAAATTGCCGCGCGGTGGAGAGGTTGTTCTGCAGATAACAATGGAGGACGAGACCCTGTTGATTGCCATCCAAAATCCCTGTCCGCGTGCGAGCGACACGGCCTGTGAAAACAAACCAGGCATTGGCTTGCACAATGTCGAGCGGCGCCTGGCCTTAATGTACCCGGCCAAGGTTGCACAGCTGGATTATCAGCGTACCACAGGGGAAGATCACGATCGTGTCAGGGTGATGGTATCCCTGCCCGCGGAGGCCGCCTCATGCGCGTAGCCATTGTCGACGACAGCCGCCTGGCACGTGTCGAGCTCAAGCAGCAGTTGGCCGAACTCGGGCACACCGCAGCAGTGCTGGAAGCGGCCACCGTGGCCGAGGCGGTGTCGCTGCTGGGACGGGAGTCGCCGGATCTGTTGTTGTTGGATATTGATTTGCCCGACGGCAGTGGCTTTGATGTACTACAGCAGGCCGCGACGGTACCCCAGGTTATTTTTGTTACCGCGTTTGATGAATATGCCCTGCGCTCATTTGAAGTAAACGCACTGGATTATTTACTCAAGCCGGTGCGCCAAGAGCGTTTGGCTGCGGCGCTGGCCAAGGTACAACAAAGCCGCCCGCAATTGCAGCGGCTAAAATCCGACAATCGCATTTTTATCAAAGACGGCGAACGCTGTTTCTTCGTCAGCCTCGCCGATGTTTACGCTTTTGAAGCTATGGGCAATTACACCAAGGTTCATCTCGCCGACGCCGCGCCCTCGGTATATCGACCTATCAGTGCTATCGCCGAGCGGCTCGACAGTTCGCAGTTCTTTCGCGCCAGCCGCAGCTGGATTATTAATACCGCCTACATTGAAGTGATAGAGCCAGCGGTCAGCGGCGGTTTTGTTGTAACGCTTCGAAACAACCTCGAAGTGCTTATTTCAAAGCGCCAAGGGGTGGAATTTCGGCGCTTGTGGTCGCTGTGACTTTTTGTAAGGCCAGGTTGTGTGACAATTAATGTAATCGGTTTCTTGGTTTGTGCCTTTATCGGGGGCTTAAATCTCGTGCACTTGCTGCTGCTTTTTTTGCAAAACATCTGTAACTAGAGTCTTTTCCGCTTATTCGGCGCTGATTGTTAACCAATTTTCCCCTAATATATGGCGCAAATAAAATTTGGGTTTGGATAGGCCAATAGATTCAGATAGAATTAAATTGGTAAGCCCAGTTATTTATTTTGGTTTGGCAAAATCTCGATCTGAGGATTCTGGTAGATGAAAAAACGCGCGCCGCTTGTGGTAGCAAATTGGAAACTGAATGGTGGTACGGATCTTATCTGTACCTCGGTGGCTTCTTTTCTGACCAAAAGCTTTAAGGCTGAAATTGGTATCGCGCCACCCTATGTGTACATCAGTGACATGGTGAGCTTTTTGCGCAACTCCGCCATTATGGTCGGTAGTCAGAATGTGAGTAAATTTGCCTCAGGCGCTTTTACTGGGGAAACATCAGCGCAAATGCTCAAAGAGGTAGGATGTGGTTTTTGTTTAATCGGTCATTCTGAACGGCGTCAGGTGTTCCTTGAAAATGACGCTTCCTGTCACACCAAAATTGAACGCGCGCTTACCGCTGAATTAATGCCCATATTGTGTGTGGGTGAGAATAACCAGCAGCACGAGTTAGGCTTAACTCAGGATATTTTATACCGTCAGTTGCATCAGGCTTTGCCCGGTCTGGAATTGCAGGGCAAGCGTCTTTGCATAGCCTATGAGCCCGTGTGGGCTATCGGTACAGGCAAGGCGGCCACCGCTGAGCAGGTTCAACAAGTACACGAATACATACATCAGGAGTTGGTTGAAATTCTGGGTGCTGAAGCCGCCGGCCAAGTGCAAATTCTCTACGGTGGCAGTGTGAAAAAAGATAACGCGGCCGAGCTTTTGGCTATGCCCAATGTGGATGGATTATTGGTCGGTGGTGCCAGCTTAGACCCCGAGCACTTTACCCAAATATGCTCCATCGCTAATGATGTTGCCCCTTAGTACAGCCCAGCCTCAACTTATATAAACCGGTCAAAAAGTACCGAGAAAAGGAAGTAGCCGTGATAGATTTAGCCCGCCAACTCAGCGTTGATGAGACGCCTAATACGCTTGCCGAATTGATTATGAAACTGGCCGATGTCAGTGGCGAAATCGCTGCCAAGGTGCGCTTGGGCGCTTTGTCTGGTGTGCTGGGCAGTGCGGGCGAACAAAACGTTCAGGGTGAAACCCAAAAAAAATTAGACGTTATCGCCAACGATATGCTCAAAGAGGCTCTGCTGTCGTTACCGCAAGTGAGGGCTATCGCGTCGGAGGAAGAAGACAATGTTGTGGCTGCCAATCATGGTGGTGCTTACATCGTTGCCTTTGATCCGTTAGATGGCTCTTCCAACATCGATATCAATGGGCAAATTGGTACTATCTTCACCGTGTATCCGGCGCGCGATGAGGTGGCCTGTGACAGTTCCGATCAGTTCGCGCAACCGGGGCGCAGTCAGGTGTGTGCTGGGTATATGTTGTATGGCCCCTCTACTCAGATGGCTCTTACCACGGGCGGAGCAACTCGTCTTTACACCTTGGTGCCCGATAAAGGCGTATATCAGTTGACCGAAACAGAACTTCGCATCCCGGCAGATTGTCAGGAATTTGCCATTAATATGGCTAACCAGCGCCATTGGGCACCCGCTACACAGGCGTATATATCAGGCTTGCAGGAAGGTAGTGCGGGGCATCGCGGTAAAGACTTTAATATGCGGTGGAATGGAGCCATGGTGGGAGACGTTCACCGAGTGTTAATGCGCGGTGGTATCTTTTTATATCCCGCGAATACGCAAAGTAAAGTACACAAGGGTAAATTGCGACTGCTGTATGAAGCTAACCCTATGGCCTTGCTGGTGGAAAAAGCAGGTGGTAAAGCCGTGGCGGGGGCTGAGAATATTCTTGATATCCTTCCCGATCAGTTGCATCAGCGAGTACCGGTAATTCTGGGGGCAGAAAACGAGGTTGGCATTTTTCAATCCTTGTCCCGCTAAAGAAGCCTCTTATGTACAAATCGTTCAATTTGAGAGGTGAGTATAAGCAATAGGTGGTGGCACATTGTTCAACGATTGGTAGAATTACTGCTTTGATACCTTTGTGGTAGGTGTATCTTACTCTTATGAGAAAGCAGGATAGACAACGCGTAGCAGCAACGGAGTGGTTACTGGGCTTTCTGGCGGTGATATCGATCGGTCTATTATTTTTGCCCGAGGATTGGTTAGTACGGAAAATCAATATAGATCTGAATGCACATTCAGCCGGGCTGTATTCTGATCGTGATATTGGAGGCAATAGCGAAGCGGCGCTCGTATCCGATCAACCATCGCACTGGCGCTGTCAGCTGCAGCCTGGTTTTGCCCATCCTTTTTGCAGTTATCAAATCAATCTGGTTGGCCCCGATGGCAATGGCATGGATTTGTCGCGTTTCAAGACGCTTCAATTATCCTTAGGCTATTCCGGTGACGGCAAAAGCGTCCGAATCTATTTGCGCAGCCGTAAGCCTGAGTATTATGTCATCGGCAACGCCGGCACCACCAAATACAATGGCATTGAACTCAGCGCCAGTGATCTCAATGGCGAACCCTACACGGTTAATTTGAGTGACTTTTCCGTAGCCGATTGGTGGGTGACGGAGCATTCTATCCCCCCTTCTCTGGCACACCCTGACTTTAATGAAGTGTTATTTATTGAAATTCAAACGGGGGCTGACCTTTTCGGCGGGCAACACAATTTCAGTCTGTCTGGTCTGGAATTTTCAGGGCCAATAATATCAAAAGCGCAAATGTACAGGGGGCTCGTCATCGTCTGGGTGGCAGTGGTCTTTTTGTGTTTGCTTGGGCGAGTGATTTATCTGAAGCTTGAGCTGAAACGTCATGGGATTTATCAACGTAAGCTGATGAAAATCAACCGTATGCTGGATTTAGAGAATAAACATATTGAAGATTTAGCCAAAACGGATGTGCTTACAGGTGCTGCCAACCGATTAGGTATTCGAGAGGCTTTATACGATGGCGTTGAGGCCTGGCGGAGTCAGGCCACACCCTTATCCATGATATTGGTGGATCTTGATGACTTTAAAAAGTTGAATGATACCTATGGACACGATGCCGGGGATGCCGCTTTAGTGCACTTGGCCAAGTTAATGATGAGCAGTGTAAGAAGCTCTGATATCGTGGCTCGATGGGGAGGAGAGGAGTTCATGATTCTTTGCCCTAATACCGATTTAGGTCGTGCACGAGTGGTGGCTGAAAACCTGAGAGTTAAAATTCAAACGGAAGAACATGCCGATTTACCATCAATGTCAGCGAGTTTTGGGGTGGCAAGTTTGGTGAGTGATAATTTAGATCAGTTTTTCAAACAGGCCGATGATGCCCTTTATCGCGCTAAAAAGGCAGGTAAAAATAGAGTCGTCGTAGCGCGATTAGAGCCGGTTAAAGAGCTTTCTACGGCTGATTAAGTTTAAATCGTCGGGATAGTTATCTTTTCTTAACATTTTTTTGGTTCTATACTCACCCTTCATTTAAGTCCGTTGTTAGGGCGCTGTCAGTTGTATCCATTGGAGAGGATTGTATGAAAAAGGTTTCCACCTTAACCAGTTTGGCCACACTTATTGCTTTGGGCGTGCTAACCGCTTGCAGCGAAAAGAATCAAGAGGACGCCGCCGCAAAGGTTGATTCCGCTGTGGCCGTAGTTGAAGAGAATGCCGTCGAACCAGCTGCTGCGGCAGTTGACGATGTGGCAGAATCGGCTCAAGAGCTGATGGCTGAGGATACTGACGCGAGCGATAAACCATTTATTGCATTGACCGAAACTGACATGGTGACAGCGGTTGTTACTGCTATTAATCATGATACCCGCGAAGTGACTTTGGTGGGTGAGAATGGTGAAATTACCTTTGTGGCCAGCGAGGAAGTACAGAATTTAGATCAGGTGCAAGCAGGCGATGAAATTGTCGCTGAGTATATGAAGCAGTTAACCCTTGAGGTGATGGATGGTAAAGGCCTGGAGGCAGGTGAAGGGTTGGTGGAAATTGCAGAGCGTGCCGAGCAAGGGCAGCTGCCGGGCATGCTGGCTGGTGCGACTGAAGTTCGCGTGTTTATGGTTGAAGCAATTGACTTGGAAGAAAACACCTTTAAGTTGCGCAATGTCGATGGTGAGGTACGTCAGTTTACCGCTCGTAATCCAGAAAACTTAAAGCTGGCCGATGTTGGTGACGCGCTGGTGGCTACCATGACAACAATGGTAGCGGTAGAAGTAACTCATACCGAGTAATAAAAACCGCTATCGTGCCAAAAGCCGCCTGCAGGGCGGCTTTTTTATGTTCCACTGCCCATTGCGCCTCTGTAAGTTGAGCGTTAGAACTCTAAAACTGCATCAATTTTATTAGACGTGTTAATAAAAAAAGCGCTAATTTCAGCTTTCAGAGCCGTTAACGCTGGAAACGGCTGAGCGATTTGACGTAAGCTTTAACGCCATAAAACGTCGCTATAATGACGCAACGGATCGCCCAGGGTCTCGGCGGTATAGACAAAATTCTTGATAGGGATGAATCACCTAAAATGAAACCTTCCTCCTCCCCCATTATTGATGTAGTCATTCGCCTTGGCCTGATCGCCTTGTTGGTGTTCTTGTCATTTAACTACCTGCGTCCTTTTTTAGGTTTGATGCTCTGGGCGATGATTTTAGCGATCGCTCTGTATCCAGTACACGCCAAAATTGTCCCCAAAGTCGGGGGCCGGGAAGGGCGCGCTGCCACTATCCTGGTTGGGGGCATCGTATTGCTGATTGGCGCGCCGACGGTGTTGTTAAGCGTTTCTTTTATGGATCACATGCTTACGCTATATAACCAGGCAATTTCTGGAACTTTGCAGGTGCCCGAGCCTTCGCAAAAAGTCGCTTCCTGGCCAATTGTTGGTGAGAAAGTAGAGTCAACCTGGCGCGCGGCGTCTGAGAATATGCGCGGCTTTCTAGTCGAGCACGAACATCAAGTGCGCGATTATGCTCGCAAAGCGCTGTCGATTATGGGAGGGGTAATCACCACTTCGTTAGCTTTCCTGGCGGCCTTTATTATTGCGGGCATTTTTATGGCCTACGCCAAGCCGGGTGCAAAAACCACTGGCCGAATTTTTAATCGTGTGTGTGGTTCCGATATTGGTGATGAGCTGCATATTCTGAGTGTAGCGACTGTTCGCTCCGTAGCTGTCGGGGTTATTGGTGTCGCTTTTATACAGGCGCTGTTATTAGGGGTCGGCTTTTTAATCGCGGGTATTCCCGCGGCTGGCTTATTGGCCTTGGCAGTGTTGGTGTGTGGAATTGTGCAGTTGCCTGCCGCCATCTTCGTTATTCCGGTGGTGATTTGGCTCTGGGCGGGGGGTGATGGTTCTACGCTGAGCAATATCATTCTTACGGTTTATTTGATTGTTGCCGGTCTTGCCGATAACGTCCTCAAGCCTATGTTGTTAGGCCGGGGGCTGGCCGTGCCTATGCCCGTGGTACTTCTTGGGGCCCTGGGTGGTATGTTCGTCAGCGGTTTGATTGGTTTATTTATTGGGGCCGTAGTCTTGGCTGTGAGCTATCAGTTATTTATGGCCTGGGTGAATGAAGGGCAACACCTGGAGGATAATGTTGCCAGGGTGAAAAAGGAATCAGCGGCCAGTGAATAGCAAAACCTCGGCGAGCAAGGGGGCAAAAAAGTGGACATTAAGTGCAGCACTGTCGGTATGTATCGTTGCTGTAGGGTGCGCCCCTCTCGGGCCAGACTTTCAAGAGCCAGCCGTGGATTGGCTGGCCAGCTGGCAGTCAGATTTATACGGTAATAGTCAGTCCCAGAGTGTTGAGGCACTCAGTCAGTGGTGGCACCGTTTTAATGACCCGGTGCTGAATCAGTTAATGGATGAGGCCCGCCAGCAGAGCCCCAGTTTAAAAATTGCCGGTTTGAGAATTCTTGAAAGTCGCGCGTTACACGGCGTAGCGACAGGAGCTCAGTACCCCCAAGTGCAGCAAATTACCGCTCAGGGGGCGTACGTGGGTAAAAAGCGCGGCGGTGGTGCCTACCGAGATTTCACTACCAGCCAGGCAGCATTTAATATCGGTTGGGAGATGGATTTTTGGGGGCGCTTTCGTCGCGGTGTCGAGTCCGCCGATGCGGCTTATTTCGCCTCTCTCAGTAACTATCGTGATGTGCAAGTCATATTGGCTTCGCAGGTTGCCAGTTTATATTACGGCATTAAAACCACGATGCAGCGTATTGAAATTGCGCAAAATAATCTGAAACTGCAACAGCGAAGCTACGATATTACGGAGCAGCTTTTTAAACAAGGCCAAGACTCCGAGCTGGATTTGCAGCAGGCTAAGTCCCAGTATTTATCCACTAAGGCGACGATTCCAGGCCTGCGTCTGGCGCTTCAGCAGCAGCGCAATGCGTTAAGTGTATTACTTAACCGCGCGCCGAATAACCTACCTGAGCTGGATTCTATAGACAGTACCTTGCCGCAGCTTGATTCAAATACAGTGGCGGGCATTCCGGCTGAATTGATGTTACGGCGTCCGGATGTACGAACCGCGGCCTGGCAGGCTGCAGCACAATCGGCGCAGGTGGGGTTGGCCGAAGCCGATCTGTACCCGTCTTTGTCGCTGTTTGGCACGGTAGGGTGGTCGGGCAATGACATAGACATTGTGGATGATGTATTGAGTTTTGCGGCGGGGCCATCGTTAACCTGGAACATATTCAATTATGGCCGAATTAAAAATAACGTTCGCGTACAGGATGCCCGTTTACAGCAGGCTTTGGAGGCATATCAAGCCAGTGTGCTGAACGCTGCTCGGGAAATTGATGATGCCGCCAACCGTGTGGCGCAAACACAAGCCAGCCAGAAAATCTTGGACGATGCGCTAATCGCCGCCGAGCGCTCTTTAGCCATAGCTACCCGTCGCTACAAAGAAGGGTATTCAGATTTTCAGCGTGTCCTTGATGCTCAGGCAACCACTTTCCGTCAATCGGATCGTGCCGTTACCAACCGTGGAGATCATATCGCCGCGGTAATAGGTTTGTACCAAGCCTTAGGTGGCGGCTGGCAAAAAGCAGATATTGAAACCATTGTTGGAGAGCAAACCCGCGCCACCCTGAAAAATCGCACAGATTGGGGTGATTTGCTAGAGGCTCCATTAGATTACCCGCCAGAGACAGGAAACACTCCATGAGCGAGACCGCCGAACAGGATACTAACGATCAAAAAAACACTGCTCCCGACTCCTCGAATGCGACAAAAGCCGTATCTCGAGGTGCTGTTGTTGTGCTGTCGGTTGTGTTGTTGACATTGTTGTGGCATTTGCTGGCTGATCGCTTCACGCCATACACCTCGCAGGCCCGGGTTCAAGGTTATGTGGTGGGTGTGGCTCCGAAAGTGGCCGGTGTGTTAACGGATGTATGGGTAAAGAACAACGAGCGTGTTGAAGCGGGTCAAAAACTCTTTGCCATTGATCAGTCTCAGTACAAAATTGCATTGCAGCAGGCGCAGTCGAATTTAAACAATACCCAAACCCAAGTGCAGGCGGGTGATGCGGGGGTGGAAAAAGCGCGGGCGGGATTGCGTGCTGCTAAGGCCGGACAATTAAAAGCGGAGCAAGATTACAAACGTTTAAAACGTTTACGTGAAAATGATCCGGGCACTATTTCTGCAAGGCGCTTAGAAATGTCCGAGGCAAGCCTAGAGCAGGCACGTGCTCAGGTGGTGGCGGCTGAAGCAGACATTCAGCGCGCAATTGAGCAAAAAGGTGGCGACTCTGCCGACAGCAATACACTGCTGCAAACGGCTCAGGCGGCGGTTGATAAAGCTACGCTGGATTTAAATAACACGACGGTGGTGGCCCAGGCTGCGGGCGTAGTGACAGATTTGCGAGCTGATGTAGGGCAGTTTGCCGGCACCGGTAATCCGGTATTAACACTGGTATCTATTGACGATGTGTGGATCAGTGCGGATTTTACCGAAAATAATCTTGGCCATTTAACACCGGGTACCGAGGTTGAAATCGTGTTGGACTCCCTGCCGGGAAAAATACTTCAAGGTCGTATTCGGAGTATTGGCGTGGGTGTTAGCGCAGGTCAACCGGCTCATGCGGGCGCTTTACCCAAAGTGCAAAACGACCGCGACTGGTTGCGACAAGCTCAGCGTTTTCCGGTACAGGTGGAGTTTGCCGAGTCATTATCCAATGAGGCAATCCAGCAGATCCGTATTGGTGGTCAGGCTTCGGTTATCGCGTATACCGAGGGACACGGATTATTAGGGTTACTGGGTAAACTCTATATTCGTTTGCAAAGTATTCTTACTTACGCGTATTAATGATGTTCGTAAGGGCTGCCAAGTGTATTAAGTCAACACGACTGCCGTTGGCAGCAAGGCGTGCGTATAGGCTTGCCTTCAGCACAAGTCTAGTACTGGCGATGGCTTATGGCTTTGGTTTAGGCATTCCACTGCTTGCACCTTTATTTGTGGTGATTTTGTCGGCCAAACCCTCACCTCCGCCGGGGCCAAAACAACTGTTTATTCTGTTGCTGGCGGTAATGGTCAGCCTTGGGGTAGGGGTCATACTTGGTCCTCTACTGCAAGGTGCGCCTTTGCCAGCGTTGGTTCTTATTGTGTTGGGCCTGTATATCAGTAATCGCTTGGCATTACAGCCGGGCAAAGCCGCCGTCGGAACGCTTCTGGCGCTGGGGGTGACGGTGATTGCCGCGGCCAGCAGCATCAGCCCAACCCTCGCATCAACCCTGATTTCAGCGTTGGTGGCAAGTATTGCTTTAGCGGTGGTGGGGCAATGGTTGGTGTACCCTTTTTTTCCCGAAGATGTGGTTGCTGCAAAAGCCCCCCCGCCACCGGCCAACTCTTCGGATTCTAACTGGCTATGCTGGCGAGCTACGGCCATTGTTATTCCTGCGTTTTTGCTCACGCTGACAAACCCGGCGTCCTACCTTCCCCTAACAGTAAAAAGTATTTTGCTTGGGCGTGAAGCATCGCAGTTAAAACTGCGTGAAGCGAATGTCGAGATGATTGGCTCAACTTTGCTGGGAGGCGCTTGTGCCATTGTTATCTGGGGCTTATTAAGCCTTGCGGTTTCTTTATGGTTTTACGCTGCCTGGATGTTACTGGTGTGCTTGCTGCTTGCAAGTGGTATGTATGGCGTGATTCGCACAGGGTTTAAACCCTCTTTTTGGATGGGGACCATGACAACCATGATTATTTTGCTCGGCGCTGCAGTGCAGGACAGCGCTAACGGTAAAGATGTTTATCAGGCTTTTCTCGTGCGTATTAGTCTGTTTTTGTTGGTTGCGGTTTACGCTGCGGCTGCGATGGCAGCATTAAATTATTGGCGCACTCGCCGCCAACTCAAGTCAGGTGACGAATAAAAGGTAGCCCATGTTAATGAATTTTGTGCTCGGTATTTCCATGATGGTGTTCTGTTTATTTTTGCAGGGCATATTGGTACTGGTGGCGCTACGCTTTTTTACCCGTCATGAACACATGGTGGGTGTATCCTTCGCTGCATCTATGCGCCTTACCGCAGGTATGATGGCAATACTCATTGCGGGTAATATTGCTCAGGTCATCGCATGGGGGACTTTATTTTATGGCTTGGGCGAATTTGATGAGTTTGCCGTTGCCGTATATCACTCAGCGGTTAACTTTGCCACGCTAGGGTATGGCGATATTGTAATGTCCCCCAAGCATGAATTACTGGGCCCGCTTGAAGCGTTAAACGGCGTGTTAATGGTGGGGTTGTCTACAGCGGCTTTATCGCGTGCTTTTTCTGAATCACTGAAAGACCGCCTTCCCCCCACCCATTAAGCGGTCGTGGTGTCGAGCGCGAGTTGGCAGTTGTCATCAGCAAGCTGGTTAAGCTCGCGCTCAATATCCGTTTCACTGGGTAAGGACTGAAACGCTTCTCGATATTCTGCTTTCAAGCGTTTACGGATTTTCCCCCAAATAAACCGGCGAACCTCAATCTTATCCTGCAAAATTAGCCCCGGCACCTGAATAGGTTTGCGAGTCTCTTCATCGATGGCCACCATTGTGAAATAGGACGTATTGGTGTGTTTGGTTATGCCGTTTTTAAAATCTTCGGAAAATACTTTAATACCCACTTCCATTGATGAGCGACCCACATAGTTCACCGAAGCCATTAAAGTGACAAGTTCGCCCACTTCAACTGCATTGACAAAGTTTACCGAGTCCACCGAGGCGGTGACGCAGTAACTTCGCGAGTGGCTAGCCGCAGTGGTATAGGCAATCTTATCCATCAATGACAGAATTACGCCGCCGTGCACCTTACCACCAAAATTGGCGTATGAAGGAATCATTAATTCTTTGAGAATGTTTTGTGAGGATTTAACGGTGCGAAAATCAGTCATGATCACTCTTCTTCTGAGGGTGTAGGTTGGAGTGGTTATAGTAGCGGTATTGGCTGGTTGGACCAAGCGATTGTATTTTGTGGTTGTAAAGTGACCAATGCGTGGATAATTGGCGTAATTTCTGCTGTAATGGCGCTGAAATAATCCTACGAGTAGCGTCACTGTGAGCCTAAAATTCCGCTTTTTAATGTTAACCACCGCATTGATTTTGGCGGCGGCAGCTGGATCATGGGTGGCGTATCAAACACTGATTGGCTCAATCATCGAGCGCTGGGGCCAGCAAGTTACCGAAATTCAAGTGCGATACGATAGTGCTCGCTTACTGAGTTCACTGGAGCGTGAAATAGGCTTGGCTAAACAGCTGGCTCGATCGCCAAGTCTGATTGCCTGGGCCACGCAACCAGACGATAAAAGCTTGCAGCAACGTGCCCTGCGTGAGCTTGAAAATTTCCGCGGCGGCTTTGGTGATAAAAGCTATTTTGTTGCCTTAACAAAAAACCTGCACTACTACTTCAATAATGCCGCTAACGAATTCGCCGGCGATCAGTTTCGCTATATTCTCGATCCAGACAAAAGCGACGATGCCTGGTTTTTCCAATTGATAAATGAAAATCGAGACTTTCATTTAAATGTCAATCCCGATACGAATTTAGGTGTTACCAAGCTGTGGATTGATGTTCTGGTACGGAACGACAACGACGACATCGTTGCTATGGTGGGCACAGGCTTAAATCTGGATGATTTTTTAGCCGATATTGTCGATATTGGCCAGGAGGGCGTAACAACCTTATTTGCGGATTACAGCGGTGCAATTCAGTTATACCGCGACCGTAATTACATCGATTTTGCCAGCATCATAAAACCTGTAGGGCAAAAGAAAACGGTCGATTTACTGTTTGAAAAACCGCGGGATAAACAACAAATGCTCGGCATGTTGGCCATGCTAAAACAGCAGGGCCCAACTCAAGGTATAGTACAAAGTGGTTTCGTCGAAGTGAATGGGCGAAAACATTTGGCCGGTGTTGCTTATCTGCCCACTATTGGTTGGTTTGAAATTACCCTGCTGGATTTAACCGTATTACTCCCCAAACGTGACTTTTGGCCTTTAGGCCTTGTTTTTGTGGTGGCACTGTTGGTGTCGCTCAGTGTGTTTCAGTGGGCTATTCAATCACGAGTATTAAGGCCCATGGCGCATTTGGAGAAAGCCGTAAAACAGGTGCGAGATGGCCACTATGATTTACCTTACTTGCCAAAGCCTGATAATGAAATTGGGCAGCTGGTGGATCATTTCGAAAAAATGACTAGCCGGGTTCGGCATAGCACCCAGGAGCTCGAAGGACGGGTTGCCCATCGCACAGAGCAGTTGCATCGCCAATCTCGAATTGATCCACTCACCGACTTAAAAAATCGTCGTGGTTTGGATGAGGCGCTGCAGGATATGATTGCCCTTGCCCAACGCGAACAACAGAGCTTCGGTTTGCTATGGTTGGATATCGATTACTTTAAAAGTATTAACGATGAATTTGGCCACCAGTTTGGCGATGATATTTTGCGTCGGCTTGCGCTTTGGTTACGCGCAGCGGTGCGTCCTTATGACCAGGTGGGTCGCTGGGGCGGTGATGAGTTCGTGGTGGTAATGGCCCCTTGTGATCAAGAGGCACTGCATGGCTTGGCCGAGCGTATTCGCGTCACCGCTGAAGAAGAAAGTGCACGCACCGGCACCAGAATTACGGTGAGTATTGGTGCCCACCACTGCCAGTCAAACGAAACCATAGATGAGCTGTTGCGCCGCGCGGATCAAGCACTTTACAGCGCTAAAAAACAAGGGCGAAACCGAGTCTGTATGGCTTAATCAGCTATTCTGCACCCCAAATCGTTTGCGATATTCACCGGGCCCTAATCCTACGATACGTGTAAAAACTTTGCGAAATGAGGCGGGATCTTTATAGCCTACCTGCCAGGCAATGGTTTCTATCGGTGTGCGGCTTAGCTGTAGTTCATTTTGCGCTTTACTCACCCGAACATGCTGACAGTAGTCGGTGCTGGTTAAACCGGTGGCCTTTTGAAAGCGCCGCAAAAAGGTGCGCTGCTCTAGCCCGGCTTTCTCGGCCATCATTGGCACCGAACCTTCTTTGGCATCGGTACTTTGCAGCCAGTGCTGCACTTTGAGTATGGCCTTATCGCCGTGGTTTAGTTTGGGGGAAAAGGTGCGATAGTAACGTTGCTCCCGCCCAGGCGGGTCAATGAGTAAAGTTCGCGCCGTTTCTAACATGACACGTGGGCCTAAAAACTTCGCTACCAACCGCAATCCTAAATCCGTCCATGACATAGCGCCCCCGGCGGTAATAATATCGCCGTCGTCCACTATCAAACGCTCGGTGTCCCATCGCACCTCTGGGTAGCGTGATGCAACTTGATCGCTAAACATCCAATGGGTGGTGGCGGTGCGGCCTTGCAGCATGCCACTTTGCGCCAGTAAAAACGCGCCGCCGCAAATCGAACAAATTACCGAGCCTTGGCTGTGGTTGTCATTCAGCCAGTCAATAAACGGCTGGGGCACAGACACTTGCGCTGGGTCTTCGAGGGTTGGGGGAAGAATAACGGCCGCCAGTGCTTGGGTTTTGTCTGGCGAGGCGGTAGCCACCTTTTTGGGGGGAGAATTTTTATCGAGTTGCCATTGACTGACCGTAAATGAAAGTCCGGTATTGCCGAGTGCAGCCATACGGTTTGCCGTTGCCAGCAGATCGGTGATCCCCAATACAGCGGCTTGCTGCACACCGGGGTACAACACTAACGCGATTTCGATGGCCTTATCAGTCATTTGTCACTATTGCCTTTAAGATTGTCAAATATGCCACTTCGCAGTATGGCGATTTGAGAACACACTGTCCACAACGATTCAGCAAAACCAACTGACAGGAGAAACTTATGAGCAATCAAGCCTTAATCGTTGTAGACATCCAAAACGAATATTTCCCCGGCGGTAAAATGCTGTTGGAGGGTGTTGAGGCCGCTGCCGATAATGCGGCCCAAGTTATGGCCAAAGCGCGCGCCAACGGCGATGTGGTGGTTAATATTCACCATCAAGAGCCAGACCCCCAGTCGCCTTTTTTCACCCAAGGCAGCGACGGCATCGAGTTTCACCCCAAAGTTGCGCCAGCCGAAGGCGAAAAGGTGATTCTGAAAAATTACCCTAACTCGTTTCTTAAAACCGACCTGCACGAGTTCCTGCAGGCCCAGGGGGTAGAGCGCGTGGTAATTGTCGGCTCCATGAGTCACATGTGCATCCAGGCCACCACCCGCGCCGCGTCCGATCTGGGCTATCAAGTGACGGTAGTGCACGATGCCTGCGCCACCATGGATGTAGAATTTGGTGGCGTAACTGTTCCGGCTGCCCAAGTACATGCATCGTCTATGGCGGCTTTGGCGTTTGCTTACGCCGATTGCTTAAGTGCGGAGGAATTCTTAATAAAAGGGTAGTGGGCTGAAGCGTTTAAGCTGTTTCTGCGAGCCGTCTTTGCCCGTGCTTTTGGGTGGCCCAGTCGGGCTGCCCTAACATGACATTGATTAACGCCACGAGTAGGACTTTGTGCCGCAAAAAGCAAACTCTACACGGCTGTTGCAGTTCTTACCCATAAATCCCCTCGCTCAGTGTCCAATTTCCCCCTAACACACGAATTTAAGCGGTAATCCCGCTGGAACGCAGTTTGCTATAACGAGGTTTTCTTTAAGGCGCTTAAACGCCATTTTGCTCGACACGGCGCAAGCCGCCTTTTGTTAAGGGGAAACGATGTATTACCAAAACACCGCCGAGCTACCTGACTCGGTAAAAAACTCGCTGCCTCAGGACGGGTTAAACCTATACCTGCAGGCCTACAACAGTGCTTGGGAAACCTTTGCAGATCCGGAGAAGCGCATCGGCAACGACGATCGGGAAACGGTGGCTCATAAGGTGGCCTGGTCGGTGGTTGAAAAGTCATACACCAAAACGGCTCAGGGTAGCTGGGTCAAGGCTATTGCAATAAATACAGCCAGCGAAGCGCGCTCGTGGCGCGGTCGTATAAGCGTACGCGCAGCCAGTAAACCAACAACACCAAAGCCAAAAAAAGCGCTGGTAACTGCGCCCGAAAACGTTTTGCGTTCGGATACGCGAATCAGTCCCGAGGCTTAGATGGACTATCGTAATCCGCAATCCGACACCACAGAAAACGGCACCTTACCGACCGTGTCGCGTCCCGGTAAAAAACTAAGGCTTAAAAAGCGCGCCGGACTGCTGCGGGATGCCGAAATTCTCACCTACCGTGGGCATGGCACAGCCAAAAGCCTGCAAATTAAAGGTCGGGTGATCGAGACGGCAGGCAAGAAAACAGCGCTGTTTAAGTGCAATAAAAAGCTTTACAACTTTTTCACCATGGTCCGCAGCCTTCGTTCTAATGAGATTCCGGGTGCGGAGTTAGAAGCGCGATTTCGTGGTAGCACCTATCGGTTCTACACCGATAACGAAGGTTTCTTTTTGCTGAACTTATGGTGTCATGACCAGCCGTTGGAGCCGGGTTGGCACCAAGTGACCCTGCAGCTAAATGATTCCATCGGTGGCAACAGTGCGATGGCGGTGGCACGTTCGTATGTGCCACCAGCGGATTCGGAATTTGCCGTCATCAGCGATATTGATGACACGGTACTGAACAGCAGCGCCTTTAATAAAATACAACAGGTGAAGCTAACCCTATTTAAAGATGCCGCCAGTCGCACCGCCGTGGATGAGGTGGTGCCGCTTTACCAGCGGTTGGTCAAGGGTTCCAGTGGCAACGCGAAAAACCCTATGTTTTACCTGTCGCGCAGCGGCTGGAATCTAAACAATTTGCTTGAAGAATTTTTAGACCTTAACGAACTGCCGCAAGGGCCGATGTTTTTGCGCGACCTGGCTTGGCGCGAGGCTAAATCTATAGCGCTCGGTAGCAATAACCACAAAATTGATTACATTCGCGCTTTAATGAATACCTACCCGCACTTGCCCTTTGTGCTTATCGGCGACAGTGGCCAGCACGACCCCGAAACCTTCTGGCAAATTGCCATGGAAAACCCCGGCCGCATTAAAGCGGTGTACCTGCACGACCTGGAGCGAAAATCGCGAAGAGAGGCCGTGGCGGCTATTTGCAGCGACTTAAAGGCCAGAGGTGTACCCGTGGTTCACAGCGCTAAGGTGACCGGTTACGCCGAGCATATGGAAAAGTTGGGTTTGATAAAGCCGGCGGAGTGAAGCGTTTTACAAGCGAAATAGCGTTGTGAATCTGCGCCGATGGATGGATATCGATGGGGGACATCACGCACTGCTAGTGCGCTCCCGTTGCCCGCGTTGGGCTTTTAAAGGTGGGTTTGTAAAATCACCTTCAAAAGCGTAATATTCTCGGCCTTTTACGGCCTGCCAGACCCCTCGAACATGCTCAATCACTTTTTTCAACAGAACGATAACACCCTGTCTTTTACCCGCGAGCAAGCGAGCCAGTTTGCAAAAGAAGTGGCCGGGGATTACAACCCTCTACACAACATTGATGCAAAGCGGTTTTGTGTGCCGGGCGACCTGTTGTTTGCCGTTGTGCTGTTAAAGTACGGTATATCGCAGAATATGCAGTTTTCATTCGACGCGATGATCACAGAGAAGTCGGTCATTACTTTGCCGGAACCGTCTGACACCCTGGTATTTTCGGATGACAAAAAATCCTACGTTACTGTGAGTCGCTCTGGCGATAACAATACCGAGCCCACCTGTGTAGAAAGTATCATCAAGCAATATGTGGCTTTTTCGGGCGAAGCCTTCCCGCATATAGTAGTGCCAGCCATGTCGGCCCAAAAGGTGATGATTAACCCCAAGCGCCCCATGGTGATGTACCAGAGCATGTCGGTTCAATTCGACCGTACTGATATTCAAAATCCTTTGCTGGAACCTCTGCCCGCCATCTTCACCTGCGATGGCAAGCGCGGCAGCCTCACCTTGCCCTTTAACTGGAAAGACGGCGATGAGCTTGTCGGAAAAGGTGAAAAAATTATGCTTGTCTCCGGTATTATCGACTATGACAAACCCGTCATGGACGAGCTGATTGAGCAGTACAATCAAAGCATGGCGTAGGTTGATGTAGGTGGCTTAGGGGGTATGATTAAACGCACACATGCCCCCAAGCGTAAGGTAAAGCCTTGATTCAACTCCATGCCACGAAAAAACTAATGGCGTGCTTACCGCTCGGCAGCAGCGGCCAGTTTGCCGTCACCGCGCGCAGCCAATCACTTTATGATCAACCACCCCTTGCCGAAAACCCCCTTAGCGGTTGGCACGGCAACCTTGTAATGTTTCAGCGGCGCAACAGTGTATTGCTAGTGCACGATGCCACCCGAATTCCGTTGCTTCTACCGGCCCTGACTAAACCCGACTTTGCCGCGCTTAACGATCACTTTGTGGATGCGTTTATGAACACTTTGCTTAAGTGTGACGCGAGCGAAACACAAATGAACGCCGCTCAGCGCTACTTGCGGCCATTGCAAGTGGATACAGTCTGTAATCGTTCAGAGCAGGGCACCCTAAACCAACTTAAAGGCGAGGTAGAGGCTTACCTTGATAACGGCGGCAACATCGCCGAAATGACCGGATACGCCCTCGGCGCCTGGCTTGCTAGCATGTGGAGGTCTATCAAGGGGCAGCCCTATATTCGTCCCAATCGAGAAATGCTGACCTTACTGGATGGCCTGACCCAAAAAACGGACGCAGCGGCCAACGACGCATAATGACTCGCGGGTCGATTATTGTTCTTGAGCCGAATATTTGCCTTAATCGGCTCATTAATTGATTCGTGTTGATTCGTATAGATCGGGTGCAGGACAAAGCCTGTTGTTGGCAATGCCTCACACCAAAAGCAACGTACTTGTTGCTTTTGGTGTTATTTTCGCCATAAAAGAATCTTATAAGTTGCTTTTAAGTTTTTAGGCAACTAGTATGTTGCTTAATGATCAAGAGCAACTTATGTGTTTACAGGAATGAATTCAATACTTGAGCAGATAAAACAGCGACGATTAGCACTAGGCCTTAAGCAGAGCGATATGATGCTGCGAGCCGGCGTGTCTCGGCAGCAATACCAGCGCCTGGAATCCAAGGGAAATCCCAGACTGGATACATTGGCGCTCATTTCACAGGGCTTGAACAGTGAGCTGATGTTGATACCCAAAGAAAAGCTAAACGCTGTTGAGGCGCTGCTTGCGCAGGATGGGACAGACTTTCACGCGAGAAAACCATCACAGGAAGAGACACAGAAGCCCGTTTCAGATGACCCCTGGCAAGGTTTGCTGGGAGATGAATCGTGAGCGACAGCCGAGTCGATCAAATCAACGTGCTCAAGCTAACTCTGCACGAAAGGCTGGTAGGTTATTTGGTGGGTTTGCAAAGCGGCCAAAATATACTGAGCTTTGCCGAGGCATTTAAGAATGACGAGGGCCGGCCTACCTTCAGTTTGATTACCCACCCCGCATTTCCCCATTCTGAAAAAATCATTTCAGAACCCTGGGCCAGAAACCAAAAATTGCCTCCAACGCTGTCCAATTTGCTGCCTGAGGGAGCCTTACGTGAATTGATGGCGCAGGGGCTTAAAGTTCATGTCGACAGCGAGTTTCATCTTCTGTCGTACTTAGGCGCTGACCTTCCGGGCGCCCTGGTGGCAGAACCAATGGAGCCCGAGGATGTTCCCGCTAGCGTTCTGGCGGCTCACGGTCAGGTGAAAGCCGTAAAGTTTGAAAAGCTCTCACCTGAAAACCAGTTCTCTTTGGCTGGCGTTCAGATGAAGTTCTCCATGGAGGAAAAAGATGGGCGCTACAATCTTTCCAAAGGCAATGTTCTGGGTGATTGGATTGTAAAAACCCCATCCACCAAACACAAAGATGTGCCGGTGAATGAATTTACCGCAATGACACTTGCGCAGTTAGTGGGCGTCGAGATTCCAGAGATAAAATTGGTTGAACTAAATAACCTCGAGAGTCTCCCCCAGATAAACCTGCCCGATGAAAACCTAGCCTTCGCCATTAAGCGCTTTGATCGCGATGCCAATACGCGTATCCACATGGAAGACTTTGCCCAGGTGTTGGTTAAATATCCCCATGAAAAATACAACTCGGCGAACTATGAACAAATTGGCCGTATTATTTATGGTTATTCAGGTGATGGTTTGGCCGATGCGCAGCAATTTGCCCGGCGGTTGCTGGTTAATATTCTTCTCGCCAATGGCGACGCCCATCTAAAAAACTGGAGTCTAATATACCCCGATAAAATAACGCCACGGCTGTCGCCAGCCTACGATATCGTCACCACGAGCGTATACATAAAGGGGGAGCGCAACCTTGCGCTCAACCTAGGAAAGTCCAAAGAATGGTATAACGTGTCAATGGAGCACTTTAAGTCATGGGCTGATCGTGCTGAAATTCCCTGGCGGGCCATTAAGCCCCATTTGGATGAGGTTATAGAAAAAGCTCGCAACATGTGGCCAAAATCCATAAAAGATCTGCCCATGAATGACCAACATAAGCAAAAGCTAATTCACCACTGGAGCCTCCTGCACAAGGATTTCCGCATCAGATAGCGTGCGACGCACTCCGCTCGATAAGGCCAATGCAGTGCCGCTTAGCCTTCAACGCTCCTCCGGCTGCTGAACCGCCCACAGCTGCGCATAGCGGCCGCCGCGCTGTAATAGCTGGTGGTGGCTGCCCTGTTCCACCAGTTGGCCGTTATCCAGTACCAGTATTTGGTCTGCGTCCACCACCGTAGAAAGCCGGTGGGCAATTACCAGGCTGGTGTGGCCGCTGGAGACTTCTCGCATGGCGGTCAGTATCGCCGCTTCGGCATGAGAATCCAGCGCCGAGGTGGCCTCGTCAAACATCAAAATGGGCGCGCTCTTAAGCAGCACGCGGGCAATGGCAATGCGCTGTTTCTCGCCGCCCGATACTTTCAAACCCCGCTCGCCCACCAGCGTTTTGTCACCGTCGGGTAGGGCGGCGATAAACCCATCCAAGTGCGCCATGGTAATGGCCCGGTCGATGGCCTCGTCGGTCGCCTCGGGGTTGCCATAGGCAATATTGTCGCGAATGCTGGTGTTAAACAGCACTGTGTCTTGCGGCACCACGGCGATGGCCTGGCGCAGCGAGTCCAGGGTCACCTTGCGAATGTCCTGCCCATCAATGGCGATGGAGCCGCTGTCCACATCGTAAAAACGGTACAGCAACCGCGCGATAGTGCTTTTGCCCGCGCCCGAGGCGCCCACAATGGCCAGCCGTTGCCCCGGCGCCACGCGAAAAGACAAATCCGTAAAGGTGGCTCGCTCGGGCCGGTAGCCAAAGGCCGCATTTTTAAACTCAATTTCCCCGGCGGTTACCTTTAACGGCTCGGCGTCGGGCACGTCCACAATGCGCGGCGCCCGTTTTAACAGCCCCAACATATTTTCCAGGTCGGTCAGCGCCCGGCGCATCTCCCGGTAGACAAAGCCGAGAAAGTTCAGCGGTATAAACAGCTGAATCATATAGGCGTTCACCATGGCCAGATCACCCAGCGTCATCTCCTCAGCAATCACCGACTGGGCCGCCATGGTCATCATGCCGGTAATGGCGGCGGCGATAATCAGCGCTTGGCCCGAATTGAGTGCCAGCAGCGACATGCGGTTTTTCAGCTTGGCCTGTTCCCACTCGGCCAGAAACTGATCGTAGGTCTGCGCCTCAAAGTTCTCGTTATTAAAATACTTAACCGTTTCGTAATTGAGCAAGCTGTCCACGGCCCGGGTATTGGTGGACGAGTCCGCCCGGTTGGCCTCGCGCACAAAGCGGGTGCGCCACTCGGTGGTAAACACCGTAAAGCCAATATAAACGCACACCGCCGCCAGAATAATCAGCGCGTACCAAGCGGAAAAGGCAAAGGTAAAAATCGCCGCTACCATAACAATCTCAAACAGGGTGGGGACAATATTGAACATCAAAAAGCGCATCAAAAAACTGATGGCACTGGTGCCGCGTTCAATATCCCGGCTAATGCCCCCGGTCTGGCGGCTAAGGTGAAAATCCAGCTCCAGCCGGTGCAAATGCCTAAACACCCGCAGCCCAATCCGGCGCATGGCCCGCTCGGTCACTCGGCTGAAAATCGCATCGCGCAGCTCACCAAAAAACACTCCGCCAAAGCGCAAAAACCCGTAAAACAGCAAAAAGGCCAGAGGCAACACCAGCTCCGGTTGCAGGCTTCGGTCCACCCCATCCACAATATGCTTCAGTGCCCAGGGCATCGCCAAAGTCGCCCCCTTGGCCGCCAACAGCGCGGCAATGGCCAGCACAACCCGCCATTTGTAATCCCACAGATAGGGCCAGATATAGCCCCACACCTGCCGCAGGTTCAGCCGTGGCACTGAAGGGTCGGGCGCCGAAGGGGGCAATTTGCTGGACATGCCGCGCATGGGTACTTCCTGGTTGGGAGTTTGGGGGTAGTTTACGCGAGTGTGGGAGTAGAGTGGCGGGGTTTGAGTATCCAGTACTGGCTCGGCAGGCGTTAACAAGCTAATCAAGCTCTCGCCAACAGCCCCGCCCGCCGCGCAGACCGCATTCGAGAATGGGGCGCAAGTCTTCATGTAGCTCTTTGGCGCTTTGTTGGGGGAGGGCTGTTTGCGGAACCTGCCGGGTGGGAGCACTGGGGGGCTTTCAAAGAGAGGGTAAGGGGGCTGACAAAACACGTCAAAAGTTTCATGTGGCCCCATTAAATTTAAGTTTTATCTGCTTCTGTTGATCACTTTTCAGGCAGTTCTGGTGATTGAGGGAGTGAATCAAACAGGCCCGTGGCCTGGCAGGCATCGAGGAAAGGCTTTTTGAGAAAGTTGCACTCCGCTAAAGGTTTTGCATCAGTTTGCCTTGCTAAAGTGCGTATAAATTGGGCAGGGTCACGGCCATCTTCTTTCCATTCGTCCAGCACTTGTGTCAGCCAGTACTTACCGTCGTTTTCACCGCAGAGTTTGGCTTTGTAGCGTTCTTCGATTCCATAGACATCTTTCCAGGTTTCAATTTGTTCGTTTACTGCGGCTGGGCCGAATGCCAGGTCGATATCATCGGAAGAAAGTTTAGCGATGTTAGAATGGAGCAACCCGACCTTAAGTTCTATGGTCTGCGAGGCAAGCGCATAAGGATAAAATGCTTTGCGTCTTACTGTGTCCTTTAGCACAGGGTCTTTGACATTTTTATAGGTGCTATTGCACTCATGGCATGCTGGTGCGAGGTTGCGCAAATTGATTGAGTTAAACGGATAAAGAGCTTTTGGTAGGTAGTGATCATAAGCTTCCCTGTACTGATGATCTTCTCCTTTCATATCTGTGATACCGCAGAATGGACATTTACCGGTGGTGTTGCCAGCTAAAAAAGCGCTTTTATAGTGGTCATCAATATCCCCAATCTTGTTTTTTAGAGCTGCTAATTTGAGCAATGATTGCGAGTATAGTCCTTTAAAAAATATAGCAAGTTGTTCTACAAGATCGTTGTGATGCTCAGCAATGTCTGTGTAACGCGCCAATTGAATGCTTGGGTCATTATTGCAGGCTCTTTCTATGTCATTGTTGGCTTTATACCATTGTTTGAACTGGTTTATCTCTACGGGTGTTAATGGCTCGAAGAGCGTATAGATATCTTTAATTTCTTTATAAAACTGTCTACCCCGCTCTGGTGCATTTTGTCCATAGCCGAATGATGACAGTACTTCTTTCAAACCCGGCTGGTCATCGAACAGTGCGAGTGTAAATTCAAGCCCTATAGGTGCCTTGCACCATACGTTATGAAAAATAAAATCAACAAAATCTTGCATCTTTTCCATTTGATGCGGCACGTAGGTGTAGGCAAACAGCATTATGGACTTACCTCTTCACTGTTTTCTTCGCTGTCATCATCTTTATTGGCAAGAATAGCTTTAATCAGCAGTAGCTTTTCAACCGAGTCACCCAGTTGCTGATGAATCTCATTAATTAGCGTTTCACCGTCTTCGTCACCCTGATAAAACCGATTGCGCAAATCATCTAAAAGACCTTGTGCATAAGCCCCGATAGTTTCGCGTTTTCCGAAAGTGTTCATGGTGATTTTGTTAATCGAAGCGCCCAGCGTGTTGTATTTGGGGTGAGCGATACTGACTTTGCGGGTATCCTGATCTTTTTTGAATATCAGCACCTTGTCCGGTTTACTATCGGAAATCAAAAACGGGGTATGAGTGGTGATCAACATTTCCTGGCTGTGGTCGCCATTTTTCGGGAAGCATTGGCGCAGGCGGCTGATGAAGTTGGCGCGCCAGTCGGGGTTAAAATGAGCTTCGGGTTCGTCGAGTAAGAATAGGCTGTTTGTATTGCGGAACAGCAGGCACAGTCCAAGGCTATGCAAGAGTTGATGCTCGCCATCAGATAACTCTTTAAGCATTAAAGGCTCGTCGCAACCCGTCTTGTTAAAACGTACAAACTTAAAACGCATAATGCGCTGATCCGATGCCAGAGTCGGAACAGTTTCGCTCACATAATGGCTATTACTTTGGTACAGGTCTGCCTTGAGTTGGTCGCTGACGGTGTATAAATTTAGAGTCAGTAATACCTGAAAGGCTTGGAATAACGATAGCGGATCGTTGCTGAAGTTTTCTTTAAAAGCTTGTTGAGTGGTTTCATTTACCCAGTAATCTAAAATCAAGCTATCACTAGCATCATCTTCATAACTTAGTGTTGCACAACGTTTCAACCGCTCTAATATGGGATCCGCCTTGTCGTTTGAATCTTCTGTTTTTTCGAAGTTGTATAAAAGATTTAGATAATAACGCTCCCTTTGCTCTTCATCGTCATAGTAAGAGTAAAGTGCATTATTACGCTGAGTAACAGCGTCTACTGATTTTTCATCTTCGAGAGCAAAGGTTTCAAACTGTTCGGTTGTTAATTCGATCCGACGACGCAGAATAATACGAAACTCTTTAAGTTTCTCAATCCCAACATTCTTATGAAACGGTTCCAGAGTTACTTCATCATGAAATAGTAGATTACAAAGCAATAAGGCCTGACTATAACTACTATCCAGGTAAGCCATGCGAGTTTCCGGGTAGCCTGAGTAAGGCAATTGTTTGCTTAGGGCATTCCAGTATTCATCAAACTGGATGAAACGCATTTTAAAAAATGGCAGGCTTAAAATTTCGTTCTCGCCGGAGGAGTAGCCCAGCACATAATCCGGCAGCAACTCGCGGAAGTAAGTTCTGCCCAAGGTTAGCTCAGTGGGTTGTTTGGAACCCTCATCATTCAGTAGCCACCACTTGGGCGCTTCGCCGGGTATCTTGTTAATGCATACCTGCGCCATGCTATTGAAGCCCTTCACCTTGAAAGCATCAATGGGTTTAATCAGGTATTCAAGCTCAAACCCGTCGGGTATAGATTTGCTCCCCTGAAAGCCTTCTGGGTTTTGTTCTTCATCGTAGGCAAAGCTATCGGGCAGGTTTGCCAGATAGAGGCATTCCATGTGGTAAAAGATCGCACCCAACACCTCCAGTAGGTTGGATTTACCACTGCCATTAGGGCCTGCGCAAACAAAAGGCGCAAAGCCATTGTTCTTGGCGAGTTCTTCTTGTAAAGAGCGAAATCTACAAAAGTGATGCTCAAAACCGCAGGGCAAGCTGCGAAAACCATTTGGGTCAGTGATTTTCAAGCGTAGCAGTTTCATGCAAGCTTACCCACAGTTAACCGAAGGCGATTAACTGTTTTATCAAGGAGTTGAGTCAACTTGCCCGTTTTTAATGACTCGAATACCCAATTTTTAACAATCTCGTAATCGCTAGCGCCCAGCTCAAAATCGTTATCCGGGTGAAGTTCGGCAATGCGAGTTTGTGCGGCAGCTAAAAAGGTATCGGTAGAAAATTCCGCTGTACCGATTTGTTGGCGATAACTTTCTAACCACGCGCATAGCAAACGCTCTAGTTGCGAATGATCAGTCATTGCGTCTAACAGATAGCCGGTATCGGGAAGATTTATGGCAACATTTTCAGTTTCGGGTATTTCTACTTGTTTCAACGGACTAGCTTCTTCGGCGTTAACCTGAGTATTCGGCAAAGGCACACGTGATAAATCCAGCTCGCCTTTAAAGGCTTGCTGGCTGAGCGAACCGTAAAGAGATTCGAGATCAACAAGACTTTGCTGATAGCGGGACTTAAGGGCTTCGACTTTCTCGACGATGGTGGCAAATTGGTTTTGGAGTTTGATTGGTGGAACAGGCAATTGAGCTGTTTTAAGATTTGCTTTGGAAATATTAGGCATTGAACCTGCTGCGCCAGCTGCAAATGCTTGTATTGCTTTACGTTGAGAGTCATTCGTTAGTAACTTCCAAACGTAAATCGGGTTAATCTCAGCTTCTTCTTTAAATACAAACCGAAAAATCAAATCTGGCATTAATAACCGGGGGGGAGTTTCGTATACATAAGCGCAAGCTGCTACAAGTTCATATGTGTTTTTTCTGCTGAATAATAGATCACCAGCCTTCACCTCATGTTTTGCTGTAGGCTCGGTTTCCGGTGGAAGTGCTTTGTTCTCACTGGAATCAAAGACGCAACGAGTCACCGCCCCCAGCTTTAAAATCCCCCATTCATCACCAGTAGCGGGTCTGGCTTCGCACTTTGGACTCTTCCCACTTTCAATATCCGACAATAAGTCACTAAATGGCTTTTTCTCCCACCTCTTTTCATTTTGAACCGGATCACCAAATATCTCCAAAAACACGCTTTTGAGCAGGTCGTTGAGTTGTTGCAGGTGTTGTTTGCGCTGGGCAATCAGCCCTTCTACTTTGCCGAGCAGATTAGCAATGCGGATTTGATCGTTTATGGGAGCAAAAGGGAATTTAATGTTTTCTAAACCCTTATATTTTAATGAGTCTCTTACAGCCCCTTCAGTGTTTGCCCTGATTTGTGCGTTGCCCCAATCACTTTTTAGGTAGCGTAGCAAATAGTCTGCATGAATTGCCTCGCTACACTCGAAGACAATATATAAAGGACTAACTAAAACTGAGGATGAATAACGAAGATAGTCTACTGAACCAACATTGATCCTCGACGGGTTGTATGCGAATTGATTTGGTTTAACGACTTTGTAGTTAGAGACATCTTTGCTAAATACTTCCTTGCTGAAGTATTCAGTTGATCGTGTAAAACCTTCTGAGTTTGTTACTGAAAATACCTCGACATCAGCGCTAGATCGGTTTCTGCTGCTTATCTGATTAACGTGTTTTCCAAGCTCTTCTAGTGGGTAACGGCTTTTCATCCGATATTCCCCTTCAGCGCTAACAACTCACGTACAATGCCGCTATTCACATTCGCCAAATCCGCCTCATCCACATCACCCACTTCCGCCTGAATCAGCCGATCTAAAATCACGCTCGGCGCATCGTAATGCACCTCCTCAAACACATCTTCTTTGTAGCGGCTTAGCGACAGGTCGTAACCTCCAGCTTCTATCTCGCTGCGCGGCACGATAAAATATTTGGCGGTGCGGTCAGTGTCTTCTGCGGCATCGCGGGCATGGTATTTTATAATGATGTCTTGCAGGTCGCCGCAGCCTTCTTGTTTGCTGCGTTTGTCATCCAGTGAATAACCATCGGCGGCCATTTCATAAAACCAGACGTTTTCAGTGGCAGATTGGGTGACTTTGTCTTTTGGCCCCCAGACCTTGGTAAACAGTAAAATCGCAGTGCTGACACCGGCATAGGGTTTAAACACGCCACTGGGCAGGGTGATCACGGCTTTTAAATCGCAATGCTCGACCAAAATTTTACGCAAATCTTTAAAGGCTTTTCCGCCACCAAACAGCACGCCCTGCGGCACAATCACCCCGGCAGTGCCGCCTTTTTTTAGCAAACGATAGATATTCTCGACAAACAGTAATTCGGATTTGGTAGTAGAGAGTTGCAAGTTTTCGTTGATGTCGCCTTTATCGATGCTGCCGGTAAAGGGCGGGTTAGCCATGATGATGTCGTATTCGGCTTCCTGAGTGTAACTTTTACTGAGCGTATCTTTGTAGTCGATATTGGGTTCGTCGATGCCGTGCATCATTAGGTTCATTAAACCCAGGCGCACCATAGTGCTGTCGATGTCGTAACCCCACAGTGAAGCACTTAAAATAGCTTGGGCTTTTTCGCTAAGCGCGGCGGCGACTGAGGTGCGCACAAAACCATCTTCATCTGGTGTTAATTTGTTCGCACCCTCTTTTATTGCAAGCTGCGTAACAATGTATTGATAGGCTCCGAGCAAAAAGCCGCCCGAGCCACATGCCGGGTCGGCAATTTTGTGGCCTAGTTGTGGCTGCACTAAATCGGCCAGCAGTTTGATGATATGGCGCGGGGTACGGAACTGGCCGTTTTTACCGGCGGTGGCAATTTCGGATAGCAGCATTTCATAAACATCGCCCTGGATATCCTGAAAGGCTTGGCCGTTTTCCTCTGAGTCTTTTTCCATCACCGCGAAGATTTCGTCGATGGTTTTGACCGCTTCCACCAAAAGCGCAGGTTTGGGGATAATAAACACCGCGTTTTTCATATGGTGAGTAAAGTTGCTTTCGCCGCCGTTTAAGTCTTTTAAAAATGGGAACACTTTGCCTTGCACATGCTGCAGCATCTCTTCGGCCTGCATGCGTTTGAATTCGCTCCAGCGCAGGGTGCTCTTGGCGATGGCGTATTGTTCGGGTTTTTCCTGGTTACGGTATTCCGGCGGAATCCACTGGCCTTCGAATTTGGAGGTGTAGGCTTCTTCTGTCCACTCGGCATCGGCTTGGCGTTTTAAATCCAGCTCATCTAGGCGCTTCATGAATAGCAAGTAGGTGATCTGCTCAATAGCCGTCAGCGGATTGCTGATGCCGCCGCTCCAGAATTTATTCCACAGCTGGTCGATTTTGCTTTTGAGTTCGGGGTTGTTCTGTAACATGAGTTTACCTATTTAAGCGGCCAGCGTTTGTGCTAGCTGCAGAATTTCGTTGATTTCGGTGGGGCTGAATACACCGCGAATACCCTGCGGGTGGATTACTGTAAAGGGAGCGTTGATTAAATCTTTTTTCTCGACCTTTTCGCGTTCGATAATGAAGTTTTTCAGAAGGTTTAAAAATTCCAATTGGCGACTGTTGAGCGTGGTATGAGCACGAATAAACTGATCAAACGCCGCGCTCACTTCATCGGGGAAGCTTTTTAACACTTCGATGCCCAGAATATGGCGAATAAACTGAATAAAACGCGCCTTGCGGTTTTTATACACCTGGCGCAGCAGGTTTTCGGTAATGTGCGGGTGTTCTTCGTGTAGCAGTTCGGCCAGCTGTTCTGCCTCATCACTGTTGATTGGTTCGCCGTTTTTGAGCTTTTTCAGTATTGGGTTATGGTCGGTAAGTTCAGTGATCAGGCTTTCGACCATTTCACGGTAACGGGTGACGCTCACGGCTTCGTTTTGCGGGCCAAATTCAACCCATTCTTTTTTGTGCAGTTCGTCTGCTAAATCGAGGTGGGTTTGCTCTTGCCCGTTATCTTGCTCGCGGAATTTCATCAGCGGGCCGAGTTTGGCGATCATCGCATCAAAGCGATCTTCGTCGGCTTCACTCCAGTACAATGGTGTTTGCGCGGCGCGGATCAGTTCCTCTTCTAGCTTTACAAACGGCACCGATAGCGGCAGCTCGCTGATTTTCTCGACGATGCCTTCTTTAATAGTTTCGGCTTGTTCTTTTTCTTCCCTTATCACTGCCAGCGAGTATTCCAGCACATCGCGCTCAAAACGCATGGCTTTGAAATCAGCTTCGGAGACGGTGCGGAACAAGGGTTTGATGTGGGTACGCAGAAATTCAAGCTTATCGTGGTTGAGCGTGAGCCAGAAGTTGTCATCGCCCAGTCGGGCAAGTTGCGCGGTGGCTTCTTTGATGACCACAGAATTTTGCGGCAAGGTGGCAATTTGGTTGCGTAGCTTTACCACTTCACGCGCTGCGGTATCGGCATTGCCAGTGTCATTGGCGGCTTCAATTTTATCCAGCCGCAATCCAACTAGCTTAACGGGTATCGGTAACTGGGGTTTGAGTTCTTTGCCTTTGGGGTTGAGCTTGAAGTACTCGAAGTTATCCCAGCAGTCGAGAATCAAAAACGCGTCTTTTTCTAAACACCAGGGCTTGGGTTTACTGGCTTCGAGCAAACGGGTACCACGGCCCACCATCTGCCAGAATTTGGTGTAGGAATATACGGGTTTGGCAAATACAAGGTTGACGATTTCACGCACGTCGATACCGGTATCGAGCATATCCACACTGATGGCTATGCGCGGCATGTCGTTATTGGTGAACTGGTCAAGCAGCCCGCCTTTGCCGTAAACACGCGGATCATCTGATACCAGCACCTTGGCTAACTCGCCGTGGTATTGCGGGTAGAGTTTATCGAAGATTTCTTCAATACGGCGGGCGTGAGCTTTGGTGGCACAGAAGAAGATGGTTTTGCCGGGTAACACGCCATTACCGTCTTTAATGGCTTCTTCCATAAATTCGCGAACGATCAAGGCGTTGGTACCTTTGTTGATCACCTGCTTTTCCAATTGCGTGCCTTCGAAGTTGATGTCTTCGATTTCTTTGCCTTGCAGGATCAGCTTTTTCTGGTCTTCAAGTGAGATGGTCCGTTTGCTGATGCCTTCCATCTGGAATTTGGTCTGAATTTTCATCACCTGAAAATTGCAGAGGTAGGGCGGCACGTTATTAACGGCTTCTTCGTAGGTGTAAGCAAAGGTGGGGATGCCATCTTCGCAGTGGAATAATTCAAAGGTGTTGTGGTCGATAATGTCGGTCGGTGTGGCCGTTAAACCCATAGTGATGGTTTTAAAATAATCGAGTACTTCACCAAACGTGTTGTAAATGGAGCGGTGGCTTTCATCGACCACGATAAAATCGAAAAAGTGTGGCGAGAGATGTTGTGACTCATCGCGGATGATATTGAGCATGGTCGGGTAGGTGGCGACATACACGCGCCGGTCTTTGGCGATTAACTTTTCGCCCACATTGGGCCAGCGCGGTTCGTTGGGCATGTGCTCTTTGAAGGCGGAGAGGGCTTGTTCGCGCAGCGCGATGCGATCTACCAGAAACAACACTTTTTCCGCGTGGCCGGCTCGCATCAACGCATCGGTAAGGGCGATACAGGTGCGGGTTTTGCCGGTACCTGTTGCCATTACCAGCAGGAAGTCTCGCTTCTTTTGTTCGATGCCTTCGAGTACGGAACGAATGGCGCGGATTTGGTAATCACGCCCGGCAATGGATGTATTGATAAATTCTTGCGTGAGTGGCTTACGATTGCGGCGAATGTACGCGAAGCGTGCTAAATCATCCCGCGTAGGAAAGCCTACCACTTTGCGCGGCGGGGCATTCTCTAAATCCCAAAAGTAAAGTTCGTGCCCGTTGGTGTAAAAGCAGAATGGCAGCTCACCACCCAACTGCTTTTGAATGTTGTAGCAATACTGCTTGGCTTGCTCGCGACCGATAGCAGCATCTTTCGCAGTTTTCTTGGCTTCGACTACAGCCAATGGTTTTCCATCTTTCCCTAGCAGTACATAGTCACTGAATTGGTGGCCTTCATACTTGGTGCGCGGCTCGGCTACACCTTCGGGCAAGGCAGTTACAATGTCGAACTCTTCCACGACTTGGGTTGGGTCTTTGATGTTCCAACCTGACAGAGCAAGTTGCTGGTCAATGAGTTCTGACCGGGTTTGTGCTTCGGTTTTGCTCATTCGCTATTGCACTCCTTGCAGACTATCTTCATCCGCCCCACCGGCGCGCACCCACTTATCGACCTCAGACAGCTGAAACTTCCACAGCCGGCCGATTTTATGGGCGGGCAGGTTTTTGCGTTCGCGCCAGCGGTAGACTGTATCTTTGGCGATACCCAAGTGTTGGGCAACGTCGAGGGCGGTGACCCAGGGTTCGGTGGTCATGGTTTTGGCACTCGGCTAAAAGGCTAGAGTCGTTTATAGTCGTTAAAAGTCTACCCCATCACAGTTCTGGTGGCCACGCCAAATTGGTGGATATTGCTCAGGGCTAATCGGGGACACCTTTGCGAATAGCTCGATGCCATCAACATATGAAACCGGCGCCTTGCGCTGGCGACGAATTATTTTAAGTTCGAGGCGAAGTTAAAATAACGGTTGTGCTTATTTTAAGTTCAGGTTGTGGCGAGTCTGGTTAAATATTGGCCTCATTCTTCCCTTACTAGCCCTCTATTCATCACTAAAATAATCAGTATCCAAGGCTTTAATCTCATAGATCTCTTTAACTGAAACCCCCAGGTTATGCTTAATCATTAGGGCGGCGAGTTTGGGGCCGTCTATCAGTATGATCTTTTTCTGGATCATCCCTACGTACTCCAAAGCGCCACGGCTGAATTTGGAGGTGGTAATAAAAACGCCCTTGTGGGCGCGTTGCATATCCAGCGCGCCTGAAAAGGCCTGAATGGCCTCGCGGCCAACGGTGTTTTCCGCGTAGCGTTTGGCTTGTAGGTAGATGGTTTCCAGGCCTAAAGGGTCTTCGTTTATAAGGCCATCAATGCCGCCATCGGCGGTGTATTGTGTGGCTTGCCCGGAGTCTTTACTCCAACCGCCGTAACCCATGGCTTGCATCAGCTCCACCACTAGCTTTTCTAAAAACTCAGGGGGTTGCTGAATCACCATGGTGAGCACTTCCTCGACAAGCTCTTGCCGGATTTCACTGTAGGCTTCTTCCAGCCGCTCTGTGGGGTCTGTTTCTTCGTTATCGCTGTTATCTTGAGCGGCGGGTGACTTACTGGCTTTGGGCTTGGCGCTATGAAACTCCACAAATTCGGGGAACTGCTTGAGAAAGCGCACATCAATCCGCTCGGGCTCTTGTGCAAGGGCCGCCTGTCCTCGGTCGGTGATTTGTAGCTGGCTGCGCCCAGGGGCTGTTAATAGCCCGGCTTTGCCTAAATAGGTTCTGGCCCAGGCAACGCGGTTGCGAACAACTGTTTGCTTGCCAGAGGGTAGTTTCTCGGCACGTTCTTCATCCGTAAGCTCAAAGTGCAAACAGACCTGTTCGAACGCATCATTGAAACGGTGTACCTGCCCGTCCTGCACCGCCGCCAGTAGTGGGCGCATACAGCTCTGAAAATCTGGAATCATGTGGCTTCCCTAACTTATCTGTGTTTTTCCATCATCTGGTTGGTAATGATTATCCGGAATAGGGATGGGGATGCCAACCCCCAGATTTCTCGATCTGAGGGTTGTTTATTGGTGGAGGCGGGGGGGAGAGTGTACTTGGGGGCCGTCCCTGGCCCCAACCCTTCGGGCGCATTCGCGGTACAAAATGCTCCCGGCATTTTGTGAACCCCACTACGGGGGACACTCTCTACTCACCCCACAAACAAAAAAGGCCACCCAGTTGGGTGACCTTGTTTGTTTGGTGGAGGCGGGGGGAGTTGAACCCGCGTCTGCGCCAGCTATAGCAAGGGGCTGGGCGTCGATGTTGTCTTAATGCTGTCACTTTGACCGAAA
>NZ_KB898706.1:821273-829763 GCF_000377745.1 Gilvimarinus chinensis DSM 19667
AGGGTGGTTGGTGGAGGCGGGGGGAGTTGAACCCGCGTCTGCGCCAGCTATAGCAAGGGGCTGGGCGTCGATGTTGTCTTAATGCTGTCACTTTGACCGAAAACCTCTACCGCTCGACTGCCTGCCTGCTGATCTGCCGAGGGCATCCACCGGCCGTAAATCCGGGCAATCATCGTCCAATCTTTGTGCCCCATCTGCTGGGCTACCCACATGGGGTGTTCGCCGGCTGATAGCATCATACTGGCGTAGGTGTGGCGCGTTTGGTAGGGGCGCCGGTACTGCACCTGGGCTTTTTTCAGTGCCGGTATCCACAAGGTTTTTCTGATAGGCTGCTCGCTCTGCCAACGCTCATTGGTGCGCGGGTTTTGGAACAGCTCTTCACCCTTCAGGTAAGTGTGCGCTTTTTGAGCTTTGACCGCTTCGAGAGCCGGAGCCAGCAGCTTAATCGTGCGCTTGCCGGCCGCTGTCTTGGTAACCTCTGCTTTTCCCTTCGCCGCCTGGGTGATCGATTTTGTGATTCTCACCTCTTTTCGCCGCAAGTCCACATCAGCCCAATCGAGGGCAACCACTTCCGATGGTCTCAGCCCGGTCCAGAACATAAAGCGCACCAGGTTAAGCGCCTGGCCTTCCAGAGCCGCCACAATAGACGCCTGTTCGTCTTTATCGAAGGGGTCTACATCATCCTCGGTTTTCAGCTCTTCGCGCTTCTGGTATGTCCAGCCCGCCAGAGGGTTAGTTTCTACCAGCTCATCGTCTACCGCGTCTTTCAGGCCCGCTCTGATTGCGCTCTGAATGTTGCGCAGGGTTTTGTTGCCCACACTCAAGCCTTCCAGCCATTCGCGAAGGGTGCGTCGGTTGAGCTCTACCAGCTCCAAGTGACCAAGAGCGGCATCAAGGCGTTTTATCACCTTGCGATACCCGTGAATGGTGCTGGCCTGTACTTGCCCCTCTTTACGGTCTAGCCAATCATCAAAGTAGCGGCGCACGGTGTTGTGTCCGCTGTCAGGCTTGAATGATTTGGCCTTTTTGGAGTCGGGGAAGGTGACCGAGTAATCAAACGTGCCCCGGGCAATGGCATCAAGAATCGCCGCCCGGTGAAGCTCGGCCCGATTTAGATTAGTGGCATTGGGCTTGAGCGGGAGCCTTTCGCGGCAGCGCTCGCCTTGATACATGAAACTGATTTCAATGGAGCTTTCCGACGCTGGTCGGACGCCTCGCCTTTTTCTACCCATTGTTCGTAACCTTCCACATCAATCAGCAATCTCCCGTCAGGGGCTTTGATAAATACTAAGCCTTCCGGCCACACTCCATCGCGGCGCTTTGTTCGAATAGCGGCCTCACTGTACCCTGAAATTTCAGAGAATTTTTCGATGGTGACGTACTTAAGCACCGCTCACTACCTCCCGTGATTCCAGAATAAAGCCAGAGCCTTTGCAGGTTGCACAGTGCTGGCGTTCTAAGTTGTAGCCTCGGCAAGCGGGGCAGGGTGTTAGCTTTTCGCCATAGGGGTAAATCAAAGTCTCGCTGAGTCCGTCGCTATTTATGTGCACAGCTTCAGCTCGACCGGCTTGGCCCCCTAAGCCGCGCAGCATGGCCAGGGGTAATAGCTTTTTACGCATTACTGACCTCGCCTCTCTGCATCACGCATTAACTTTTCGGCTTTTCGCTTACGTTTGGCCTCTGCCTTTTCCAGTGCGTGGCGCTTGGCGGATTCCGGTTGTTTTGGTTTTGGCTTCCGGGGTTCAGGCATAAGGACGGTCGGCGGCATACTAGTCATAGCCAATATGGCCGCCAAAACTAATGATTTACGCATCACTCCTCACCTCCTGAGCGCTGGCGATCTTGCAGAAATGCGACACCTAGTGCGGTTAGCCGCTTATCCTCTGACGATTTTGCGTCATGCAAAAAGCCGCCGTTGACCATGATTTGATAAATCGTGTGGCCACTCCAGTAGCCAGCTACTTGGTTTCTCAGGTTCTTTGCGATCAGATCACGCTGCGCGTCTATAGAGCCGTTTACCGGTGCGCCAAAGTTGGTGCCTGCAAATAGGCTTTGGATGTATTCGTCACTTACCACCATGCTACCGCTCCCCCTCTGGTTGGTGGGCTAAGCGCCTAATTGCCCTGACAAGATCACGCACTTGCTTGTATTCGGACTCAATGTCGGCGTCGTCCCATTTGCCGTCGATGTTTGTGCATGAATTTTTTAGGTCGCGGTTGGCTTCTTCCAGCCTGTTAGCGGAGATCACTGCCAGCCTCTTGATGTCCTCACTCTCCCCCACCGGTTGCGGGGCGGCTTTTAGAAGTTCTCGAATAACGGGCCTCCACCAGAACTTTCCAAGCCCTTCGCGTGTTTCGCCAAAATGTAGCCCGTCCAGTTCGCCGATGCCGCGCAGGAATGACCATGCCTCAACCGGGAATAACATCCATCCATCTGGCACCTTCGCCGATGGGGTGGGGTGGGTGTTGCGTTTCGCCAATTGCCCGCCATGAGTGTCTTGCTCCCAGTTGCGCGCAATCTCAAAAGAATGACATTCGTTGCAGTGCTGAGCGTGTCCGATAACTTCAATTAATGTTCGGGTTGCGTAGTCGTAATCCTCGGCAGATACCACCTCCCCGGCAGTGCGGGCGGCTTGCTCGCGCAAAAGGATTGCAGCGTCTCGGATGAAGTCAAGCGAGCTGTCTGCCGCGTATGCCTCTTCTAGCGCTTCGATAACTTCTCTCATATCAGTCATTGGTTAGCTCCTACCGGTTATGCCCGTTAATGCCGCCGCAGTGTGGGCAGATTACAGTCCACGCTTTCATCTTTTTGCGGCAGTGGATGCACTTTTCTTTTTTCTGTTTAGTCATTGGTTGGCTCCTTGAAATATTAGCGCCACATACAGCGCAATCACGCCGTAAAATATTGCCACCTGAATAAAGCATTTAAATTCTTTAATCATCACTCACCCCCCTTCGCCAGCGGATAGGGCGACAGTAAAGCGGTGCACAATTTCGTCACGGATTGGCCACGGCGGACAATCATCTGGATTGGACGGATAGCCGGTGCCAAGGCAATCTTCTGGACTATTGGCGATCTGATCGCGGGCCTGATAAATAACTTCGCACAACTCCTTCACCCGCTCCCGCTCTTGTTCAAGCTCTGCCTTTAGCTGTTCGTTTACCCAGCTCTTGTTTCGTAGATCTATTTGTAGATGGACGTATTCGGCTTTTACTCGGGATAACTCCTGTACAACTTCATTCCATGTCATTTTTCGTTGCTCGCTCACTCTTCCCCCTTGCCCTAATACGGCGTTTGGTCTTCAATTCGCTTGTTCCACTTAGCAAGCAATTTATCGAGGTTTACGTGGTACGGTACGGGCGCGCGTATACGTTTTTTGTAACGAATAAAGCCAAACCAAACGACTAAAATATAAAGATTGAACCAGATACCTTCGCCGGTGTTATCTTGATAACCAAATTCTGTTTTCAGTAGATAGCGCCTTCTAATCCCAAGTTTATTTAACACTCTTCCCCCTTGCCCTGTTGGGGCTTAATAAGTCCAAGCGTATTGATCACCGCTTAAAAAATCGTTAATGGTTAGTTCTTCACACCCTTCGCATTTGTAAATGTCGCCGGTATGTTGGCCTACACTTGCGCGAGCGGTTTCTATGTTTGAATAGGTTGTGTCGTGTGGATCGCTTTCTATTTCATGGCCGCAATGGACGCAAATTATTGTCATACCCTCTCTCCTGTTGTTTGGCGTGTGGTGGCCGGTACCATTCCCACCGACAAGGTCTTGAGGAATTCACCACACTGAAAAGGACTCTGCAGGTCTAGAATCGAACGTTCGACCGGCCCGAGGGCTGCCCCAGCGGCAGAGCCCTTATCAGTGCCGCCTCTATTCGAGGCGGGGTGGGTTAGCGCATAATCGAAAGCAAGGAAGGGAACTCTTCGCCTTGCTCGATAACAAATTTCATTCTGTTGTATTTGATCTTTCCAGACTCTAGGCGCTCGCCTTTCTCTAATGCCTCAAGCGTCATGCGCTGTAACCAGGAGTAAAGGCCTTCGTCGTCGCTTAATTTGGTTTCGTGCCAGATTTTTCTAACGCGAAGGCTTGCGCGGTCGATAGCGTGACCTGAAAGCTCCACGACTGGCATGGTGTCACCACGGCGCTCCAGTTCGGCTTTTGCATACTCCGCCATCTTGGTTCCGTTGTTCGCCATCCAGCGAAGGTAGCTAACAGGCACACGGGTAATAAGCTCTCCGTTATGCTTGCCAAAATCCAAAACTACGCCGTGTGTATTCACTGTCATATCTCCCACAATGAGCCCATAGGGGGCGGTTAATGGTTAGTAAGGTGATGGCCCGCTGCCGTAGCCACCCTGGTCTTGATAGCCGCCAGAGTTTCCACCCTGACTGCGTTCGTCACGGTCTTTGTAGCTGGCAGTCATACGTTCGACAGTTTGCGCTGGCTTTCCTTCCACAATCTCGCGCAGGGTTTTGTTGTCCGATGGATTAAATGGAACCGCAATCTCAAAGCTGTAACCTTCGCTGTTGTCACTTTTGGTGAACAATTTCTTCTGGAAAAAGATACCAATGCGCTTGCCGGTCAACTCGGGGCAAATGTAGTCTTGGCCGTTTTGCTGTGAGCTAAGGCCCTGAATGCTCAACAGACCCATTAGCGCGTTAAGAACACTTTGGCCGCCTTTGATTGGCTCGCCTTGCTGACCGTTAAAACCTTTCTTCGCGTAGTAGACGTTCACGTAGTTGGCCTTTTGACCGCCTTCGGTTACGAATGAAAATTCTATGCCTTGGCTGCCAGTGTTGGCAGTGATGAACTTGGCTTGGGCAATGGTGACCACCTTGGGGCCGCCTTCGCTCAAGTAATCTCCGCCGCCTGCCTTGGTGCCGGACTCTTCGTTGTACTGCAGAATGTATGCTGGTTGATTCATGGTTTATTGCTCCGAGTAGTAGGCGTTGATTGCCTGATTAACAAAATTAAGATCATTCTCGATCAGCTCGCTATCAAACATTTCCATCGGCGTTTTGATCGTATCTGACCCGTCATTTTGAGTGGTGAAGTAGTATTGACCGTCTCGGCGGACTGACTTCATAACGATGGTGAAAAGCCCTTCCAAGGTGATCTTCTCGTCCAGTAATTTGCCCACGGTTTTGCAGCGGGTAATGCCTTTATCGTCGGTTTGGGTGTGAGCCAAGATATACACGGTCACATCATCAGGAGCGGCTTGTGCAGCCATGACAATATCCCATGCGTGTTTGGCTATATCGGTGAACTTTCCAAAACCTGTCTCACCACCACGACGCATAAACTCATTCGCCATGACATATTGGAAGTCATCAACAATGATGATCTTTTTGCCGTAGTGGGCTGGGAAGGCCATGATTGCATCACAGATGCCTTGAGACTGATCGGTGACCACGACAGAGCCGGTTTTCGCTTGCCTATCCCAAGTCTTCCACGCGCCCGCACCCTTGAAGGGGAGGCGCTTTTTAACGGCCTGAACAAGAATGCACTGGCTAGGATCAAGGTTGCGAAGCGAGGTTGATTTGCCTGTACCGGATTCGCCGATGATTAAAACTGGTGTGCCCATAATGTATGCCTGTGTATGTCAGTGTATTGGTTGGTTGCGAGTTAAGCTGCTGCTTGAGTGGCGAAGGTTAAGCGCTGATAAATCTCACGAACCTTGAGCACATCATCAGCGTTGTATTCTGCGATTCGCCCTATCTGGCCAGCTTTGTAGAAATCCCACACCTTTGAGCCGTCAATGTCGTCTGGCTTGCCCTCGATTCCCAACGCTTTGCAGAGGTTGTCTTGTGAGATTCGATTGCCCCAACCGGCCCACGCCTGCATAGTGTCGAAGAACTGCGAGCCGTGGCGTCCCCACTGCTTAAGATCGAAGCCTGGGTTAATTCGGTTGATCACACAGCGCTGATACAGAAACTTAAGATCAAAGCCGCCGATGTTGTGACCGACAAAGTAGGGTGGGCGCGATTGGCCGTAAGAGGACAACTCTTGGTCGAGCTGGTAAAGGGCGTTCTCTATCAATCCCACCTCTGATTCAAAGTGCTGGCGAGAGGAAACAAACACTTCGCCACCCTCAACCGCGAAGGCAATAGAGATGATTTCGCCTTTGCTGCCATCCAACGCGGTTTTGCGATAGCGCTCTTCAATGAGCGCCTCTTTTTCGCCTGCGTACTTGCCTACACCGTTGTGCCAGTCGGCAACGGTTTCCGGCTTTTTCATGCTTGCCGGGGCCTGAATGCTTTCAGCGATTGCGGCCTTTGCTTCGGCTTCTGGCTGCTCCGGAATTGTTTCCAGATCAATAAATACGTTCATGTCGTGCGCTCCTGATTTGCTCTAGTTCGTACTGCGTTGAATAACCCGCGTCATAACTTTCTGATTTGCCAGACTTGTGCGGTACACCATCTCTGCAATCTGCCTGACCCTTGATAAACTCAAACAGGTCGTAGTTAGCGGCTCGCTCTGCTACTTGTGCTTGGGCGTTCATACCTTCCCCTTGCGGCTGGGCCGCGTTAATAGTTCACCGATACGTTAGGCACGTAGCCTCGCACGATTGCCTTGATTAGCTGGCGCCCCTGATCTTCGGAATATCCAAGGGCGGTAAAACCAGCCAGTGCTTCACGATTAATCTTTGCCCGGTGGCGCTTATTGGCAGCCTTGCGCTCGGCCTCTTGCTCAGCGGCAATTCGTTCGTTTTCGATGCGCTGGCGCTCAGCTTCCACGGCGGCTGCTTGGCGCTTTTCGGCTTCTTCTTTCTCGCGCAACGCTCTGGCCTCAGCTTCTGCCTTTTCTCGGGCTGCGCGATCAATGGCGGCTTGGTGTTCGCGTTCTTTGCGTTCTGCCTCTGCCTGGGCTTCACGCTTGGCGCGTTCTTCGGCTTCGCGTACAAGCTGGGCTTCACGCTCTTTGCGTTCGCGCTCGGCTTGTTCTGCTCGGCGGCGCTCAATCTCTGCGAGTTCGGCCTCGTGCTTTAGCTGGGCATCAAGGGCAGACTTAAGGCCGGACAAAGCCGCATCTTTTTCGCGGGCCGCAATCGCTTCAAACTCTTCCCAGTGTTCACCTAGGGTGACACCTTCAACGTGTTCGATCTTTTGCTTTAGCTTCTCGCTGTTAAAGCGGGTACCAAATTCATCGGCGTATTGGCCGGTTTGACGAATCGCCTCTATTGCCGCCTCGTGGCTGGCAACGCGCTCCTTTTCCGCCTCTTCCCACTCGGTCAACGGCTTGCGGGTTTCGTCGCGCAGCGCGTCCATTTCCCGGGTGAATTCGCGCAGCTCGGTTTCGATCTTTTTGGGCAGCTCTTTGATGCGCTTTAGGTATTCACGACCTGGCTTTTCAACGGCAACCTTTGACTTGCTGACTTTTGCAGCCAGCGAGGCAATGCGCGCACGGCTTGCCGCGGTTGACAGGTCTGGCACTTCACCTGCGACCTGCTCGCGGGCGTATTCAACGTAAGCACCCAAGCCGCCATGGCCATAAATCGAAGGCGCTTTGTCTGCGGTAATGTCTTCCGGCTCAATTACTGATAGATTTCCCATTAGATTTTCCCCCTTACCATTCGCGGCTGCATTGAGTTTTTGACTACCTGAATAGCGCGGTGATACGCCTCAGAGTTGGTTGCACCCAGGGCGGCGTATTCGCGCACCTTGCCCGGCTTGCCGATGCTGATAATGCAGCGGCGGGGCTTTAGTGGGTGGCTGCTGTCTTCGATTACGTGCTTCATTTGCTTAGCTCCTTGAGGTGCTTCTCTGCTTCAAATACCGCTGATTGGTAGGCGTCATCGCTTCCACGCTCAACGCCTGCGAGCCAAAACAAGATGCGAGACTCTGAGCCGTGCTGTATCAGCTCGTTGGCAAACGCCTCCGCCTGGGCTTCGCCTTCCTCTGCTATCAGGTTTCCGGCCTCTGCCTTGTCGTACATCGCGATAGTGCGCAGGCGTTCCACGAAATACCCGTCAGGCTCTTCTGAGATCAGGTAGAGAAAGTTGGGGTTTTTCGTCAGCGATAAGCGAAGAGAGTCAAAGTACTGCTCTTTAAGCTCGGCAATAATCCGAGCCTTTTCGGCCTCGTCCTTCGCTTCGGTAATATCTCTGGCGTGTTCTGCCGCTTCATTACCGTCTGTGTTTGCTGGAAATTGGAGAACAGTATTCACGCTGCCTCCTCTTTTTCTTTATGGCGAGTTTTGGTCGCTGGAGATTTCTCAATTGCAGAGCGAATAAAGTCTTTCCACTCTTTCCACCACTCAAGCGCGCCAGTATCCATTGCTGCAATTTTTTCATCATCAAATTCCCACCACTCAGCAATAGGGAACCGCTTGCAGCCTATTTGAAGGTATTCTGAGGTGTAAGTGATTGCGTATTTTTCGGAGATAAATAGGGACTTAATTTGATTTCGGTTGCCGGCGCAGCCCCACAGATTGGCGCCCCGCAGATTGGCGCCCCGCAGATTGGCGTCCTCCAGATTGGCG
>NZ_KB898706.1:829954-1082148 GCF_000377745.1 Gilvimarinus chinensis DSM 19667
CCGCCTTCTTCGCCATCCAGCCAGAGTTGGTGCTTTGCGATTACTTCTTTCAGTTCGTCGTGTCCCATTGTCCCGCTCCGTTTGCGTTGCTGATGGATAGCATAATAGCAAAAGGCTATTTCCTGTCAATAGCAAAATGCTAGATTTTTAGGGTAGCAATATTTAGAGGTGCATCGCGTTTTGAGTGGGGAGTTATGAGAAAAGCATTTGCAGTGGTTTTATTGTTGGCTTCAGAGGGAGTGGCGTCTAAGTCAGAGGCTGATTACCAGCAGGAATGGTGCAAGGGTGAAACCGAGGTGGTTATGCCGGATAGGAGCCGTGCAGACTGCGTTACAGATCGGTACGCAATAGAGGTGGAGTTTGCCAATAAGTGGAAAGACGGGATAGGGCAGGCGCTTAACTACGCTTTTCAGACGAATAAGAAGGCTGGCATCGCCCTGATACTGCGGGACAAGGGCGATTACCGGTACTGGATACAGTTAAACAGTGTGATTGACTATTATGATCTGCCAATCACGCCTTGGAAAATAGAGGGTTATTAGGGGCACTTGTAAGCATGGCCAACCATGGCCATTTTGCCGCCGCCAAGTGCCGATTCGTTGCGTTCTACCTGCTGAATCTGGACGTAATTGGCGCCCGCGTCATAAGCCTGGTTGCGCAGGTCGTTGCGCGAGCCCTCGGTAAGCGCTTTGGTGCTGGTAATGTCGTCCGTCCACCAGTTGCCCTGGCCACCGTACAGCTCTTTTACGAATTCGCATTCATCCGCAGGCTTATCCTCGGTAATCCATACCGACTGCGCCTCAGGCTTAAGCGGTTTGGCTGAACAACCAGCTAAAAAAATGGCGGTCAATCCAAGAGCAAGATGTATTTTCATTGGTCTCTCCTAGAGTTTGCGGGCGTTCCATGCCAAAAGCACTCGCCCTAGTACTTGAAAGTTATCTGCCTCACTGTTTGTAATCTCGTAAGGAGGATATTTGACGTTGTCGGAAAGCATTAAAAAGCTTCCGCCGGGGCGCCGCTGTATTCTTTTAATGTAAAGCTCGTCACCCAGGCATAGCACATAGACGGCATCAACTTTGATTTCTGTTACGCCTCGGTCAACCAGCAACAGGTCGCCATCGTTGAATGTTCCCTCCATGGAGTCGCCATACCCTGTAATCATGGCGAGATTTGCGGGGCTACTGATTGCTAAGTTCCTTCTTAGGTACTCCATGTTCACCGTAATCCTTTCTACTACATCAATGTGGCCTGCTGGTGCGGCCGCCCCAAAGCCCATAGACCCTGCAACATCCAGCCTGGGTATGCTTATAGAGTCCATCTTGCCTGCGCTGTACTCACCGGACGGCTCCGCCACCGATAAGGGGGATTTGTCCCAATCGCCGACACTCAAACCAAGAGCGGCCTCCATCTTTCGGGCGAACCGGTCACCAATATTGCGAGTGCCATTTTTTAACTGACTAACATGCTTTGAATTGGCGCCAGTGCGGTCTGCCAGCGCCTCTATTGAGCCGAATTGGCTTATAGATCGCAGCAAGTGTTGTCGTCTGATTTCTTTAATGTCCATCTCCTTATTAAATAGCAAATTGCTACCCCAACAAACAAGCAAACAGCTATTGACCTACGGATAGCTAAACGCTATCCTTTTGCTATCTAAGCGCTATTCGGAAATAGACATGACAGCAAAAGAGTTTATCGACCGGTTTGGTTGTGATGAGGCAAGGGCGGTAGCCCAAAAAGCAAACACCAACTACGCCTATTTCTCACAAATTGCTTATGGCCATCGCAGACCCTCTGTTGATTTGGCGAAGCGTTTGGTTGACGCCTCAGAAAACCGGCTCGGATTCACTGACCTGCTTTTAGTCGAAAAAGCTACCGCCTAACTCCACTGCCACCCCAGCCAACGCCGGGAGTGGCATTTTTTATCAGTGATTTTCGGGAATCAGGATTCCCACAATACAACGACAGATTAAATCAAAGCCTGGGAGGCGTCATGAAACGCAAGATTCAAGTGAAGGACATTATCCGAAAGCACGTGCGCGAGTGGATTAACACCCACCGCATTAGCCGCGAAACCGTGGCAATGGAACTGGTGGAAGCGATTAAACGCATGGGTGTGACCGAGCTGTTAGCGGAGGCAGACATTAGCTTTCGCGATACCGGTGACACTTACGCCATAGGCCGCACCAACGCGCAGAAGTTATTCCGCTGGCTGGGTATTGCCGAGGACGGTGCTCACGAAGATTCAGCGCGGATTATTGAATTGTTGCCGGTAATTCTGAATGCAATGCCCGGCGACATTCGCGCTGCCTGCGGTAACGAAATTTTATCTGGCACTGGGCTGGCTGTGGCGAGCGTAGAGCAGGGCGCGGGCGACTGCCTTGATATGACCCTGGGCCAGATGATCAAAGAGTGCAGCGAAGCCCAGGCGGCGTTCCTACTGCTCAAATCAAACCCCGAGGGTAAAGGCGCTGCCGTTCGCGAATTAAGTGAAGCCGTGGCGGCTATGCAAAACGCTATCGCAGTAGTTGAGCGTTTGGGAAAGCAAAAACTGAAAGCAGTGGAGTAACGACCATGAGCATTGCAGACCGCGTTTTATCGTCAATGACATTCGACCGCGAATACTCACCAGAAGATATAGCGGCTCAGTGTCACATCAAGCAGGAAGATGCCGGCCGCTATTTGCACATGCTGGCGAAGGGGGGGTAGTCGAGTGCACCCATCCAGACCGGTACAGAAAAAACCGTAAATACAAGACTCGTCAGCGCGGGTTATTTCACTAGGAGAAGGTCATGAGTTACGAATTCAGCGACGTTAAAAAGCAGACCAAGATGCTTACCGAAGACATTAACCAAAACAACCAGGCTGCCCGTGCAGCTCACATTGCGTCCGGCGGAAGCCCTTACAGCTTTGTGCCGGGAACTATCGATTTGGAGTGTGCGCTTAAAGCTATGCGCCGCCGTGTGGCTCGTTTTTACGGGCTGAATAACAAGTACGACGGCAACGGAAATTTGCGCAAAGCCGCATAAAGAAAAAGCCCCGTTAAGTGGCTGCAACCACCGGGGCTTAATCAAACAACAAAGTGAGTGAGGTAATTATGAACACAAAACCGATTTTATTCAACGCTGAAATGGTGCGCGCCATTTTGGATGGGCGTAAGACTCAGACGCGGCGCGAAGTTAAGCCTGCCTACGATAAAGGCTTTGACGTTGACTTAGCGCCTTGCGAGATAGCGGGCGAGGTAAATCAATCCGGCCGGGCTTTAGATTTATGTCCGCTTGGTGGCGTTGGAGCACTGCTTTGGGTGCGCGAGACTTTCAGCGGTGAGTATTGGCTATCTGACGTAAAGCCGTCTGAAAGGCTTTTAGTGCCGCACCCTGGTCGACTTGCATCACTCACACCTGAAACATGGTACTGGGCTGACGGCAGCCCTGAACATGGCGATTGGGAAATCCCGCGCCCATCAATCCACATGCCCCGCTGGGCTTCACGCCTAACGCTTGAAATCACCAGCGTTCGCGTAGAGCGCTTGCAGGATATTAGCGAGAGCGATGCTAAAGCGGAAGGGGCTTGCTCGGCTCCGTGTACCGGCTATCCATTCCCATGTGCGCAGCTTCCAAAATCGTACCGTGCTGGATTTAAAGGCCTCTGGGATTCTCTATACAAAAACTGGGACGCCAACCCCTGGGTATGGGTAATCGAATTCAAAGTACACCACTGCAACATTGATGCGTTTATAGCGCAGCGTGAGGCGGCGTAATCATGGCCAATCAGTGGCTAAGGCTTTGGCATGACATGCCTAACGACCCTAAGTGGCGAACCATTGCGCGCCGCTCTGGTGAGCCTGTCTCGCTTGTGCTTGCTGTTTATCTGCACCTACTTGTTGATGCGTCACAGAATGTCACGCGCGGTCACGTCGATGTCACGGCGGAGGATTTGGCAAGTGCTCTTGATGCAGACGAAAGTCAAATAGAGGCTGTTCTTGATGCAATGGATGGCCGTGTTGTTGAAAGTGGAAAGCTTACCGGCTGGGACAAGAGGCAGGTTAAGCGCGAAGACTCTGGAAGCCCTGAAGGCGGCGCCATGTCTGCTGCGGAGAGGAAGCGGGCTCAGCGTGAAAGAGAACGAATTGCCAAGCTAGAGCAGGAGTCACAGCAACGTCACGCAGAGTCACGCAAAGTCACGACAGATAAAGAAGAAGATAAAGACAAAGATAAGAGAAATAAAAAACCTAAGTCCGGTTCTGGCGAACCGAACGCACCGAAGGCAAAAAAATATTCTGATTGGGATTTCGAAACAGCCGAGTATTTTTATCAAACCATTCTCACTGTTCAGCCCGATCTTAAAAAACCAAACCTTGAGAGCTGGGCAGATTCTGTTCGCCTGATGCGAGAGCGTGACAACCGATCACCCGATGACATTCGCGCAGTGTGGAGCTTCGCAAGAGCCGATAGCTTTTGGCAGCAAAACATCCTGTCCGCCGGAAAGCTCCGCGAGAAATACGACCAGCTCAAAGCCAAGATGAGGGCACCAAATCATGCAGCACATAAACAACCTAACCAGCCAGGCCTTGACCCAAACGACACCAGCTGGATCAACGAACTCTACGAAAACGGGACATTCGGATCGGGAGTGGACGGCCCGAGCAGTGAACCATGTGATCAACCAATTGAAGGCGATTTTTCCCGCCTGGACAGCAGCCCTCAAAACACCGGAGCTGGAGGCTGAGGCGCGTCGCCAATGGCTGCAAGGCTTGCTGGAAAACCGCATTGATAGCGAAGAGAAGATTCGCGCCGGTCTTGCTCGCTGCCGCTCTCACAACTCGCCATTCCTGCCAAGCATTGGTCAGTTTGTCGAGTGGTGCAACGAGGTTTCGGAAAACGCAGCGGGACTGCCGAGCGAGTCGGCTGCCTACAGAGCGTTCTCCAGCGTTATTAGCGCCCCGTCATACGCCAAGGATTGGACGGCTCACCATCCTGCCGTGTTTTGGGTTTACAGCCAAATATCCACGTTTGACTGGATGCATATGACAGCCAAGGAAATGCAAAAAGAGTTTTCCGGGCTTTGGGTGGAGGCAAGAAAGATGGCAAGGGATGGGTTTAATTTTTCGTCCTGCCTGCCAAAGCCTGAGGATGTTGAGGCACCTGAAACGCCAAAGCCTTGTGACCCTAAGGCAGCAGAAGAAGCGCGCCGCAACATGTTTGGAATGTTCGGCATGGAACCACCAAGCACGCGCGACACAACTTTGGCAGAAGACTTAACCGACCGCTCTTGGGCGCAGTGAGGGTATGACCATGAAATCCACCAGCCGACAAGCATACGCGCAAAAAGACCCGAACAAATCCACACGCGACCGCATGGATATTCTTGATTTTGTCGAAGAGAACCCAGGCTGCACCCGCCAGGAAATATCACGGCACTTCAAGCGAATCCCGATCAATGTTTGCTGCCCCCGGGTAAATGAACTACTGGCAAGCAAGGCTCTGGTCGAGCGTGGCTTAAAGCGTGACTCGGTAAGCGGCAAGAGCTGTTACCGGCTGTACGTAAACGAGGAAGCGGGGGCGGCGGCGTGAAAAATAGTGAAATAACTAGCGAGAGAATCGCGCAGGACATGAACCGGGCAGTTTATGTGGAGCGTTGTTGCCGTTCCCTGGGTATCTCCGTTAGCGAATTCCTGACCGCTGAGAGTGATAGCGATCGCGTACCAGATTTCATCCAGAACACTCCAGCAGCCAAGGCCTCAGCACCCTTGGCGGAGTTAGACCGTAGTCAGTCAGCCTCCTAGCTTACTGGGTATCGTAGCCGGTTGCCCCACGGTGGTCGTACGGGGCTCCAATTCAAGAGGTGGTTATGGGAATGATGCAAGAGCCAAAGCGAAGCAATAAGCAAAATTCAAAGATGTGGGCAATGCTCACTGACTTGGAGAAACAGCTTGTTTGGTATGGGCGCCGAATGACTAAAGAGGAATGGAAAGACCTCATCTGTCACGAGTGGAAGCCTCAGCAACTGGTTCCTGCAATTTCCAGCGGGTTTTGTGTGCTTACTGCAAGCACAAGCACTGTCGCGCCAAGAGAGTTCGCTGACATTGTTGAAATAATTTATGCGTTCGGCACAGAGCAGGGTGTGAATTGGTCGGAGCCTGCATTGGCAGCTTATGAAGAATATTCGCAATTACAGAGGGAGCAGAATCAGTGAATAACGACAACGAAACAAACCGCCCCTGGCCACATGGTCACAAAGACACGGCATTAGCATCTGGCCTTTGCTTGGGGCTCTGGCTGATTTGCGCAGCCGTTCTGGTGGTTATCGATTTCTGGATGTGGAGTTGATATGGCCCTGCAAACCAAAAAGCCAAAGCTGAAAAAGTGCCGCGTATGCCCTGAGCGCTTCCAGCCCATGAATTCTATGCAGGTTGTTTGCTCGGTGCCTTGCTCTATCGCGCTGGCCAAGAAGCAGCTGGCCAAAGATAAGGCTGAAGATGAGAAGCGCAAGCGGCGCGATGCTCGGGCTCGGAAGCAGGCGCTTTTAACGCTGAGTGATTGGGTCAAGAAAGCGCAGAAGGCCTTTAACGCTTATGTGCGAGAGCGCGACCGCGAGCATGGCTGTATTAGCTGCAGTAAGCCTGCGAATGCTATCGAGGCGCTGACTGGCGGGTACTGGGATTGCGGCCACTACCGCTCAACAGGGGCTTGCCCTGAACTTCGATTCGAGCCGCTGAACGCTCACAAGCAATGCAAGCAGTGCAACAACCAGCTATCCGGCAACGTGGTTGAGTATCGCATCAACTTGATTAACCGCATTGGCGCCGAAAACTTGGAGTGGTTGGAGGGTCCGCACGAACCCAAGCGGTACCGGATAGAAGATTTAAAGCAAATCGAGGCGCACTTTAAAGCGCTGCGCAAAGAGTTAATCAAGGGGATGGGTGAGTGATGTGGTTTTTGGTTCTTGATAGGCTTTATCGTCTATGGCTTCTGAAGCGGTCAATTGTCGTTGGTGAAAGCTATAGCACCTCAAGGGGGTTGGTAACGGTTGTTGCACTAAACCGCAAGAAAATGCTGGCTTGCGTGAAATATAAGGGCGGGAAGGTTGGGTTGGTTGAGTATCAAGACCTGAAGCCACCAAAAACCAAGGCGGAGCGTGAAGTTGCGGCGATGATTTCCGCATGTCCCTATCCTGCCAGTGAGTCAACGCGTATCGACTGTGAGGCTTTGCACAAAGCCGGATACCGCAAACAGGAGAGGTGAATGATGCTTTTTATTTGGGTTATCGGGTTCCTTTTTTCTATGGGGCTGTGCCTTGACCGGCTGAATTACACCGCCGAAGGTGCTGGTGAAGTCCTGTTACTGCTTTTCGCATGGCCCATTGTTCTGGGTAACCAAGTACGCAAAAAGGCCGGTTGGCGAGACGATCAGAAGAGGCGGCAGCTATGACAATCCTATCTGTAGAGCAAGGCGAAGTAATAGACGCGGTACGTTCAATAGTGGGTTACACCGGCTGCGTTCATAAGGTGGCCACTCGCGCACTGGTGGATAGTAAAGCGCCGGCGGGAATGATTCACGTAAAAATACCACCGCAAGACGGAGGTACTTACGGTACCACCATGGTTAGCAAGTACAGAGAGCTTGAGGCCGGTCAGTGGTGCTGTGCTGCGCTGGTTGATATTCCTGGTGAGGCAAAACCTATTTGGGTGGCAGCGCCAATACCGGAGGCGATATGAATCACACCGAGCTGGATACCAAGACGCTGTTAATCAACTGGGGGATATGGGCAAGCAAGAGCCCGATCAACTCTTTGTGCTATCCAAGCACAGAGCCATACCGGCGAATGTATTCGGTTCCTGGGGAAATATCGCCGCCCGTGATTGATGATAAAGCTGCGCTGGTTGCCGATCGCATACTCGCATCAATGATCGCCCGGGATGAAACGACCGGGGTTTTAACCGCGCTCTATTACTTGACCGGCGCAAGCTATCAGGCATTGGCCGAGAGAGTTAATCGAAAAGTGAAGGGTGCGAACCTGAACCGAAAAGGGGTAAGCGCGCTGGTGTCTGCCGGGGAAAGTTGGTTTGAGGGGTTCTATTTTGGAATTGCCGAGGCCGCAAATGGATAACTGTACGAAAATACAGAAAATTCTTGCTTTGGCGCCAGGGTTTGGGTACAGTCTAGGCAGGGTGCGATAGTGCGCTCTACTCGAAAGGCTGCCCAGTGAGGTGGCCTTTTTTGTGGCAATCGCGCTGCATGACGATGCGGCGAAACCAACACACCAATTTGATAGCGGTTGCCAAGCCAATTCCAAAGCCCTGATCTTAACGGATCGGGGCTTTTTTCTTTTAGCCGTTCGGTCTGCGCATTCGCGGGCGATATTAAGCGTTGGAAGTTCCCGGCGACGGCTATTGGTTAACGCCCTTGATATGAACGTACCGCCAAGGGTGTGAGGGCTGCCTAGCAATGGTGGCCATCTTGAGAAGAGTGGTCGGTAGGTGTGGCGAGCCTTTTGTCAATCAGTTGGCCGAGAATACTAGGAGCTTTAATATCGCCCGTGTAAGCTCAGCGGGCCTCGAATTTCAGCCTCGATCGTTCACTCGGTCGGGGCTTTTTCGTTTTCGCGACTCCGAAATCACTCACTTCGACAATCGAAGGTCCCCCAGGCTTGCGGGGTCGCTTTTTTATTGAGTATTGAATGGTCTACTACGGCTTAGCATCTCCCGGTCATGTACGGGAGTACGCCCGACGTGTGTGTGATGTGCTGGGTAACGGCGTAAACGCCACCGCCATCAACATGCTGGTAGAGACCGCAGCACAGGAAACCCACGGCGGCCGGTACCGCGACCCAACAGCGGGAGCGGGTAGAGGCCTATGCCAGATCGACCCGATAGCGTTTGAAGATGTTCAGGCTCGCACCCGAGAAGAAAACGTAGGAAAGGTGTTTGAAGCGTTCAACATCGACATTCACACGGTTACTCACGAACAGTTAGATCACAGCCCAATGCTGAGCATGATCTTTTGCCGCCTGCATTACATTCTAGTGCCTGAGCCATTCCCTCGTGACGTAGTAGGGCGCGCCTATTACTGGAAGGCCCACTACAACAGCGAGGCCGGTCACGGCACACCCCAACAATACATTGAGAACGCGAGACGCTACGCAGTATGACCAATAAATACACGCCATACGATGACAAAGAGCGCTGGCATCTAAGCAAGAGCATAAACCCGCTCACGCTTGGAGTTTTTGCCATTACGGTACTGACCACGGTTAGCGGCGCCTATGCGTATTACAACAAAGACCAACAGGCGCAGAACACGCTAATCAGTGCAAACGCTGCCACAAGCATGCGTCTTACTCGTGAGGTAGAGCATGTGCGTGAGCTGCAGGTGGCCAGCGACCGTCGCCAGGATGAGATACGCGGATTGGTTCGAGAGCAGCTAACCCGTGTGGAATCCAAGCTGGACAACATCGAAAACTATTTACGGGACGCCACAAAGTGAGCTGGTGGAGCAAAATATTCCCAAGCACTAAGAGCGCTGACTCTCTGGTGAAGGCCGCTATCGATTCTGGTGATGCGCTGTTTTACACCGAGGAAGAGAAAGAGGCGGGCCGCGCTCAGATGCGTGAGTGGTACATAAAACTACTCGGAGCAATGCAGCCGTTTAACGTGGCCATGCGCGCACTGGCTTTTATCGTCGGTGGCATCTGGGCCATTCACCTAATTGTTAGCACGGTGCTGTACATGCTCGCAGTAGTCATATGTGCACCCGATGCCGAGGTGTGCCGAGCAGCAATGGCAGCAGCCTCTATCGACAATCAGCTGACCAAGCACATCAACTCACCGTTCTATCTGGTCATGGTCTTCTACTTCGGCGCCGCTGGTGTGAATGGCGCTATTCGTACGTGGCAAGAGAAGAAGTAATGGCCAAGCTCACCGAGAAGCAAGAGCGCTTTTGTCTGGCTTACATCGAAACAGGCAATGCGAGTGAGGCTTATCGGCGTAGTTACGACTGCTCAAACAGCTCTGAATCGTCCGTGAATCGACTTGCAAAGGCGCTCATGGACAACATCAAGATCGCATCAAGAATCGATGAGCTACGCGCACCGGTGCGCGAAAAGGCTCAGTTAACGCTTGAGCAGCATCTGGAAGACCTTAAGCGTCTAAGGGATAAGGCTGAGCAAGAGGGAAAATTTGCTGCGGCTGTGACGGCTGAGACTAACCGAGGTAAAGCCTCAGGCTTATACGTCGAGAAGCACGAGCACACCGGCAAGGATGGTGAGCCCATCCAAACCAACACCACATTCCAATTCATTGGCGTCAATGCAGATTCAGATTAAGTGCCTGGATAAGTTCAAGCCACTGATCATCAAAAAAAAGCGCGTAAAGATACTGGTCGGGGGGAGGGCTTCAACCAAGTCCACCTTTGTTGCTGACTATGTTGCTGCGTGTATGGCGAATGGCCAGTTGTGGTGCTGTGGTCGTGAGTTCCAGAACAGTATTGATGAGTCTGTACACCGATTGCTTGCTGATGAAATCGAGCGGTTAGAGGTCGCGGGCTTCACGATCAACAAAACCGATATTAGTCACGTCTCCGGCGGGCGCAACTTCTACAAAGGCTTAGGCCGAAACATTCTATCGCTCAAGGGCATTTTGTCCGGGGTTGATGGGTTATGGATTGAAGAGGGTGAGGGTTTAAGCGCTGACACTCTTCGTGTAATGACCGGCTCGGTTCGGACAACGGCGAAAGAGTTTGATCAGGCGAAAAAGCTTGGCATTCCCATCGATCAGATGAAGACGCCGGAAATCTGGATAACGATGAACCGGGGCTCACGGTCTGACCCGATTGCCAAAAAGTATTTGGAGCGGGCCGAACCTGAATTGGAGCGCTGCGGTTACTACGAAGACGATGGTGTGATGATCGTCGAGGCCAACTATTCGGACATTCCCCGAAGCTGGTTTTTGGCGTCCGGCCTTGAAGCTGAGCGCGCTGATGATGAGCTGAATATGACTCGCCAGCAATACGATCACAAGTGGCTTGGCAAATACTTGGAAACCATCGACAACGCCATCATTCAGCCTGAATGGTTCGATGCGTGTGTGGATGCACATAAGAAGCTTGGCTTTGAGCCGCTGGGTGTTGAGCAGGTTATTCACGACCCGGCAGACAGTGGTGACGCGAAAGGCTTGGTGTATCGCCACGGCTCGGTAGTGAAAGAAGCGAAGCAAAAGAATGATGGCGACGTTAACAGCGCCTGCGACTGGGCAACGGGTTACGCCAACCAGGTCAAGGCTGATGAATTCGTTTGGGACGCTGACGGCATTGGTAACCCGCTCAAGCGCCAAGTGGGTGAAGCGTTCAAGGGCAAGAAAGTAACGCTTACCGCGTTTAACGGCTCGGGTGCCGTGGATAAGCCCGAAGAGATTTACCAGCCTGTGGCTAACGAGCAATCGAAGCCTAAGACCAACAAGCAAACCTTTAAGAATCGACGGGCTCAGCGCTACTGGGGCCTGCGAGACAAAATTTACCGCACCTTCCTCGCGGTGACTCAGAAGAAATACACCGACCCGGCGGACATGATCAGCTTTAGCTCTGATATGGAGTGCCTGAGTCAGTTACGCACAGAGCTTTGCCGCATTCCTTTGAAGGATAACGGCCAAGGCCTAATTCAAATACTCAGCAAGCCCGAAATGAAACGCCTCGGAATCCCGAGTCCCAACCTTGCCGATTGCGTGATGATGTCGGAAGAGGGCGGGAAGGTCGACGCCGGTCCCGTAATAATCAACTTTGATGGTTACCGCTAATGATGGATTTATCCAACTTTGAGACGCTGAAAACGGCGCGCACATCGGCTCAGGAGGTTGAAAGCGACCGCCGCGAGAAGATGATGGAAGTCGCTGTCTTTCTGTCCGTCGACGGTGGCCAGTGGGAAGACGATGTTGGTCGGCTGTTTGACGATTACCGCCGCCCCAAGTACACCTTTGACAAAGTAAACCCGATTGTTGCGGCGATTTGGGGTGAGCTGGCTGATAACGAATTCTCTATTCGCGTAACGCCTGCGGGCAAGGGTGCGGACGAAGACACCGCCAAGACTTATGCAGGTTTGATTCGCGGTATTGAGCAGCGCTCAAATGCTCGCACCGTTTACAGTCATTGCGCCAAGGCGGCGATTAAGACGGGCTTCGCCTGTTGGCGTTTAGAGCAGGATTGGGCAGACGTTGACAGCTTCGACCAAGACCTATTTATTCGCCCCATTCACGACGCCATTGATCGCGTGTGGTTCCTCGGCAACTACCAGGAGCAAACCGCCGAAGATGCTGATGGTGTCATTATCGAGCACACGGTAAGCGAAGCTGAAGCTGACGAAATCAAAACAGTTGATCGCTCTATCGTGGGCCTGGGCTGTACCAATGCATCGGAAACATTCAACTACAAGCGTGAAGGTAAGCGAATTGGCGAGCTGATTTACAAAAAGCCTGTCACTAAAACGCTGTACCAAAGCCCCAATGGTGAAATTTTTGGCGAAGACGACATCGAGGAAATTAAGGCCGCCGGTGTTGATGCATCAGAATGGCGAAGCCGCAAGCGCGAGACGTTTAAGGTCTGTGTGCGCTACTTCGATGCTGAGGGATTTATTACCGATGAAGAAGAGACGGTATTCGATCACCTGCCGGTAATTCCCGTTCTGCCCAATTTCGAGATACTGCAGAACAAGCCGCTTAGTCGTGGCGCTATCGAGTTGCTGATGGATGAGCAGCGGGTGTTGAACTACGCCGTAAGCCGGAAGGTTGAGGATACTGCACTATCGCCCAAGCCTAAGTTGATGACCACTGCCGAACAGGTGGCGGGCTATGAGCGCAAGCTGGCCACGATGAACAACAACAATGACCCGGCGTTTGTGTATAAGCACGTTGAAGGCCATCCCGCCCCGTACTACCCGCAAGTGCCAGGCCACAACCAAGGCCTATCAGAAGTGATCGGCTTGGCTGGTCAGGGCATTGAAGAGAGTGCCGGTCTGTTCGGCCCCAACCTCGCTAAAAACGAAGGCGTTCAGTCAGGTGTTGCGATTGCGAAACAACAGCACAAGGGCGACCTCGGCACCATTGAGTATTTCAAAGCGGTTGAGGTGGCTATCGCGCAAACGGGCAAGGTAATTGTTCACGCGCTGCCAAAAGTGTACGACGAAGAACGCGAGGCGATGATGATTGCCGAGGACGGCGATTCATCTACTGTGAAGCTGTACGAGCGCATTCAGGGACCCAATGGCGAAGCGATTGTGCTCAACGATTTGAGCAAAGGCATTTACGACGTTACCTGCGACATTGGCCCCGGCTTCGCTTCACGCCGCGATCAGACTGCCGAGCAATTGGCGGTATTTGGCCAGCTGGACCCAACCATTATCCAACAAAACAAAGACCTGCTTCTGGCCTCGCAAGAGCTACCCGGCATGAAAGACGCTGCCGAGCGGGCGCGCTGGCAATTGCTGCAGGCCGGTCAAATTCCGGAAAGCCAGTGGACAGAGCAAGAGCGCGAGCAAATCGAGCGGGCGCGACTACAGGCCCAGCAAAACCCACCACCTCCTGACCCCGCGCAGATCATTGCTCAGGCCGAGGCCACCAAAGCTCAGGCCGAGGCACAGCGCGCGCAGGCTGACTACGAATCGAAAAAAGTTCAAACGCAACTTGAGATCGCCAAGCTTCGCCAGAGTCAGGATAACGACAACTTTGATCATGCTGAGCGCGAATTGAAGTTGATGCGGGAGCAGTTCGAGCAACAGCAAAACAGTCAGAAAGAGTATTTTGAAAACATCAAAACCATGGCTGAAACCCTGAAAACGATCAAAGAGGCCGTCGGCGCCGACGCCATGGTCACACGGCCAGCAGTTGAGTCTTACGCACAGCAAGCGGAAATGATCGACCAAGCGCAAGAGCAAATTTAACCCCCCGATTTTTTAAACCGCTACCGCCCAAAGCAGGGCGGCGGCTTTGTATTACCTAGCGACCGAGAGGTTAAGCACATGAGCGACCAATTCGATACCGACGACGATTACACCGAGGATTTACCGGCCGAACCCGAGGCTGAGGGACAGCAAGAGGGTGAACCCGATGATGAACCGGAGCAATCCGAAGCGGGCGATGAGGGTGAGCAGGAGAGCGATTCAGGCTATGTCGAGACGGACGACCCAAAGGTTAAAGCCCGTTTAGGCCAGCTGACTCGCGAGAAGTACGAGGCGAAACGAGAGGCAGACGAACTTAAGCGCAGACTTGAGGAACTGGAACGCAAACAGTCCGAAAGCAGCGCACCGAAACCTGTCGAAGCGCCCACTGCAGATTTGGCCATTGATGATCCCGATGCTTACCGAAAGCAGCTGGAAAGTCATCAGGCCTATCTGCGCAATCAGGCCGTGCACGAGCATCAGCAAAAACAGCTTGAGCAGCAAAAGCAAGCCGCCAAGCAACAGCAGATGCAGCAGGCAGCGCAGGCATATAACAAGCGCGTACAAGAGCTAAAGATTGACCCCGCCGAGTTACAGCAGGCAGGCCAGTTCGTCGCCAATGCAGGGTTGAATAACGATGTTATGCAGTACCTGTTAGAGCACGACAAGGGCCCCGCCATTGTTGCTGAGCTGGGCAAAGACCCTGAAGCACTTTACTCGCTGCGTGATCTGCCTGCGCACCGCGCAACCGTTGAAATCGAACGTCGATTCGGCGGCCTGAACCCAACCCCAAAACGCAAATCGTCCGCGCCTCCGCCGCCTACGAAAGTAAGTGGATCGCGCCCGGCTGGAAAGTCGACGCCGGATGGCTGGACCATCGAGTAATTATTGGAGCTAAATCATGGCTAACAATCTTTCAAGTAACACTATGACCAAAGTGGTCAAAGGCTTGGCGAAAGGCTTTGAGTCTTCCCAGGTATTGACCAAAACCGTTAACACCAGTTTAGTTGCTGGCGAAGTTGATGCATCCACCGGCGATACCGTCTACCTGAAACGTTCTGTCGAGGCCTTGGCCCACGAAACCGCAGGCGGTGACCTTACCGGTGTGACTGACTCAATCATCGCCGGTCGCGCCGCCGCGAAGGTACAGCCGTACATTACCACTTATGCGGATTGGACCAACAAAGAAGAAATGCTGGAGCTGGATGAGCTGAGCGAATACCTCAAGCCTTACGCCACTCGCCTTGTTACCCAGATGGAGTTGAACCTTGCTGCATTTATGCAGAAGAATTCAGGCCTTCTGGTGGGTGCGCCCAATACTCCTGTAAGTAAGTGGAGCGATGTGGCTGCCGCCAATAGCATGATGGAAGAAATGGGCATTCCTACCCTGGAAAACGCCTATTACGTGATGAACCCTTTCACCCGTCAAAAGCTGGCCGACGCGCAAAACGGTTTAGCCTCTGGCAGTGAAGAGCTGGTGAATCAGGCATGGCGTAAAGCTTTAATCGCGAAAGACTTTGGCGGCATTCAAGCGCTTTCGTCTAACGCGCTGAAGGCTTACACCGCTGGCGCTTGTACCACTCGTACCGGTACCGTGGCGTCTGCACCAGACCAAACCTACGTTACCGCCAAAGACACCATGACGCAGACTCTGGCGCTGACCGGTTTGGACGCCTCAACCACTGACGCGGTTCGCGCTGGTGACTTGATTCGCATCACCCAGGCTGGACGCACCCGCATCAATCCGCACACCAAAGAGATCATCTTTGATGCGGATGGTGATGCAATCCAGTACACCTATGTGGTGGTTACCGGTGGCGACACTGACGCTTCTGGAAACGTTACGGTAACCGTTTCGGCTGCCGCCATTAATGAAACCGACGGCGCGTACAACAACATCAGCACCGCTATTGAGGCGGGTGACACCTTCTCATTGCTGGGTAGTGCTGACACCGCGTACAAGCCTAACCTGTTCTTCCACCGTGATGCGTTCGCCGTATCCTCTATCAAGCCGCCCAAGCTTGAAGGCAGTGCGGACACCAAGTACATCACTAAAGGTGGCCTTACCATTCGCGTTACCAAGTTTGCCGACGCGATCAAAAACGTTCAGAAAATCCGCTTTGACCTGGTGCCGGTGTTTGCTTGCCTCAACCCTCAGTGGGCTGGTAACGCTTTCGGCGAATCCTAAAAATCAACTTATGGCGCTCTTCGGGGCGCCTTTTTTACAGGTGGCAACAATGCAAGATCAAATACTGCAGCTGTTCAAGAAGATGGGCGGCGAGATTTTGCCGTGCATGGTCCACAGCAAGAATTTAAAAGCTTTCGAGGCTGAAGGGTGGGCTAGAACCTACGCTGAGGCAGAAAAGAAAACCACCAAGCGAACCACGCGAGCAAAGCAGAATGAAAGCGAGTGAGTTAATCGGTGATGCCCTGGGGAAACTCGGGGTACGCGCTGCCAATCAGCCGGTGGAGCCTGACGACTTCGCCGTAGCTGTGCGCGAGTGCAATCGCATGTTCGGCACCTTCGCGTACTTGGAGCTCGGTTATACGCCGCTTGAGCATAATAGCGACGATGTGACCATTCCCGATTACGCGCAAGAGTGGGCGGTTTTGGAGCTGGCTTTAAGGCTGGCCCCCGACTTTGCTCCTGCCGAAGATTACGCGCTGCTTAAAGATCGTTTGCGCATTGCCAAGCAAGACATGCTTTTGCAAAACCAGACGATTGAGCCTATGAGCTACCCACCCACTTTGCCAACCGGCTCGGGTAATACCGGTGTTGGCCGTTTGTACGATCCCACGTTTTACCCCGGCCCCGAGGAAGAGTAAATGGCTAAGCGTACCGGCCGCATTGAGCTGCCCTTGGGTGGCGGGTTTTTTATGTCCCGCTCTCGCCAGTTTAGTGCGCAGCAGTGCACCAACTGGTACCCAAACTACGCCGAGGGCGATGCGCTGAGCCAAGTGAACCTTTACCCATCCCCCGGCATTGAGGAAGTATTCCCCGATGCTGGCGGCGGTGTAGGGCGGGGCGCTTGGGTAATGAACGGTGTGCCGTACTTTGTGAGCGATACAAAGCTGTACCGCATTGATCGCGCATTTGATGCCGGCGGTGCGGAGTCGTTAACCCGTGTGGAAATCGGGGATATTGACGGCAATGTTCGCGTCAGCATGGCCAGCATTAAAAACCAGCTGGTTATCGTAGTGCCCGGCGGCAAGTCTTACCTGTACACCGAGGGTGGCACGTTAGACGAAATCACCGACCCTGACTTTAACGGCCCGGCGAATGATGTAGTGGCGGTCGATTCGTACTTTGTGTTCTGTAAGACCGGGACCAATGAAATATTCCATTCGCAGATTAACCAGGGTGGTGACTACAGCGCGCTTGATCGAACCGCCGTTAATCAGGCGTCCGAAGTGGTTGGCTTGCAGGTGTATCAAAACCAGCTGATTGCCTTGGGCCGCAACGTGATGGTGCCTTACCGCAACGTGGGCGCGTCAGAGTTTGCTTTTGACCCACAGCCGGGCGCCGTAGTGGATTCGGGCATTGCAGCGGTTCACGCAAAATCAGCCAGCCGCGGTTCGTTCGTTTACATCGGTGGTGGTGAAAACGAAGAGCTGGGCGTGTGGGTGTTTAACGGCGGATCACCGGCGAAAATCAGTGATGAATCCATTGATTACCTGCTGCAGAACGCCACTGCCGAAGAAATCCAAGAGGCGTATGCGATTCGCCATTCACAGGGCGGGGCAGACTTTGTGGCCTTCACCGTAGGCAAACGAACCTTGGTGTATGACTTTGTGGCCTCGGGTTTGTCCGGTCAAAAAGTGTGGCACGAACGCAGCTCCCGAATTCCCGTGGGCGCCGATAAATTCTCTATTCAATGGCGGGTGTCGAGCGTTGTGCAGGCGTACAACCGCGTGTTTGTTAACGACATTTTAGATGGCCGCATTGGTCGGCTGGATGATGACGTTTACACCGAGTACGGCATCAACATTCACCGAGTTATTACCACGGTTCCATTTCAACAAGCGGGCGTTCGTACTCGAGTATCGCAAATCGAAGCCTATTTCGATGCCGGTAATGACTCAGCAGATCGCGTGGCGCTGTCGTGGTCAGACGATGGCGGCTATACCTGGTCAAACCCCTTACTGCGCGGATTGGGCGCCTTGGGTGAGTACGGTCGTCGTGTAACGTGGTATCGCCTCGGCTCATTCCCCCGCCTTCGAGTTTTGAAGTTCGAATACACCGGCGCTAACCCTTGCGCCTTCAACAAGCTAATGGCGAACGCGCTGTGATTATTCCCCCGCTCAAAAGTGATGTGCTGGTCGACTCAAATGGTCGGCCCACTGAGGTGTTTTTCGCGTGGCTGGAAGACGTCACCAAGCAAGCCAATAAGTCTGATGTGGCAACCGGTGCCGGAACGCCAGAGGGCGCGGTAACCGCCACCAAGGGCAAATTCTACATCGATGAATCAGGGCCAGCCCTGTACATCAAAACCACCGAAACGGGTAACACCGGTTGGTCTGCCGTTTAAACAGTGAGGACTCATGATAAACGTCTACGAAAACTTTTTAGAAAGCTATGATGAGCTAAAAGAGCATGCCCTTAAGGCTGACTACCCTGGTGTAGAGAGCCCGGCGGACGGCGTGACGTATCCGTATATTTGTGTCGATGTTCCGGAGAGTGTAAAAACTGAAGTCAAAGAGCGCCTGGATAAAATTCTTGGCCGCGAAGCAAAGATCAATTACCTGTTTTTGCGTAAATCCCCCGAGGGAGTGAAAGCCCCGCAAATTGCCCATCATGACCTATGCATGGGCGCCTTCACATTTATTTTGTACCTAAATGACCGCGAAGATGCGGGTACTGCGCTACTGCGCCACCGCGAAACCGGAATGTGCTATGCGCCCGAAAGCGACACTTTCGTCAATGTGGCGCGAGGCGACCAAAACAACCCTGAGAAGTGGGCCATTCGCCACTTGGTAAAAATGAAAGAAAACCGCGCCATTGCGTTTGACTCCGGCCAATTCCATTGCGCACTGCCAATCAATGGGTTTGGCACAGAAACATCAGATTCGCGAATCGCGCTTATCTGCTCTTTTTCGTAAGACATCCGCACCACTCTAAACGGTTAATCCAATGATTCGAAACGCGAAGCCTGAAGACTTCGGGGCCATCTTGCGCCTGTCCGAAAGTTTTTGGCAGCACACCCAGTTCGAAGAGCCGTTCGAGCCCGAGCATACGCGGCTTTACGTGCAAATGGCGCACGACCACGGGCTGTTAGCGGTGGTGGAAATTTCCGGTGAGGTGGTTGGCTTTTGTGCTGCCATCCGCTCGCCTTTAATGGGCTCTACCAAAGCCCAGGTTGCAACAGAACTGGCGTGGTACGTCAGCCCCGCGCACCGAGGGGGACGAAACGGTGTAGCGCTGCTCAAGCACATGGAGCAGTTGGCCAAAGCTCAAGGCGTTAAGTACTGGACGATGTTGTACATGGAATCCTCCATGCCCGACACCGTTCGCAAAATGTACGAGCGCCTTGGTTATTCGAAAGCAGAAACCAGCTACACAAAGGTGCTATGACATGGCAGCAATTACAGCGGCGGCAGTGGTTGCCGGTGCAACCGTTTACTCTGCAAATGAGCAGAAAAAAGCAGCGCAACGCGCGGCTGATAGGCAGGCTGAAGGCGTAGCAAATGCGCAAGACGCTGAGGCGTTAGGCCGCGCGCGCGCGTTACCGGCGGTCACCCAAGGCTACGACGATGCAATCGATTCGCTAAACGCAGGTACGGCCGAAGCTGGGCAAATCCTCAGCGGTGCGCAAGCCGATTCGGTGGATTTTCTCAATCAGGGCTTTGGTGCAGCCAATGACTTGATTGGTGCCGGATACAGCGAAGCCCGCAACCAATACGATCAAGGTTTTGGTAATGCCGAGAACCAGTTAACGCAAGGTTATGACGGCGCCCGCAACAACTACACCCAAGGGTTTGACGCGGCAGAGCAGAATTATAACGACGCCTTTGGTAATGCGCTGGCAGGCCTTGAGGGTGGATTTAATCAGGCAAGGGGTGATTTAGGTTCTGCCAGAGGGGCAGCATCAAGCGCCGTCAACAGCAGTTACAACACGGCCCGCAACGACTTCAATCAAGCGCATCAATCCGCCACCGATGAAACCCGCCAAGGCTACGGCGCCGCGCGCGATCAGCTAACCAATGACTACGGCGCTACCCGTGAGCAGTTGGTCGATCAATACGGCGTAGCGCGTGACGATTTAAACACGGGTCGCGACAACGCTATGGCCCAAATTGACCAGGGAAGAGCCGATGCGCAAAACACGCTGAACCCCTGGATTGAAACGGGAATACAGTCAAACGAAGCTCAGGCGGCGCTTGCAGGGGCGGGCGGTCCAGAGGCCCAGCAACAGGCAATCGATGCATGGACAGCTTCACCCGGGCAAGAGTTTTTGCGCAATCAACAAGAGCAGGCCTTGTTGCGCAATCAGGCCGCGTTAGGCGGTGGGCTGTCGGCAGATGGCCGAGTAATGACCGCGCTACAAGATCAGGCCTTTGGTCGTGCGCAAACCGATTTTGACAACCACTTTAACCGCCTTGGCCAGATCAGTGACCGTGGTGCGACCGCGTCCGGCGCATTGGCAAACCTGCAAACATCACTGGCTCAGTCTGGTGGCAACATTGAGCAGGCCATGGCGCAAGCGCTTAGCGGCTTATCAGAGCGCCAAGGTAACGCACTGGCTGGGCTTGATACTTCGCTAGCAAACAACATCGCAGGTCTGACCACGGGCGAGGCAGACGCTATTGCTGGGCTTGATATGGCCCTTGGCAACAACTTAGGCAACGCCAGCATGTGGCGCGGTGGCCAGCTGTCCAGCATCAACCAGAACTACGGCAACGCCGCCGCCAACTTGGGTGCGCAGCAGGCTCAGTCCACGGCCAGCCTAAACCAAAACTATGGCAACGCATTGGCCGGTTTAAACCTTGGCCGGGGCGAAACTATGGCCGGTTTGGATATGGGGCAGGCTAACGACATGGCAAACCTGGGCATGAACCAAGCCAACACTATGGCAGGGCTTGGCTTAAGTCAGGCGAACGATCAAAGCAACCTATTCTTGAATCAAGGGCAACAGCTTTCCGGCATGGCGACGAATTACGGCAATGCACTGGCCGGTCTTGCCACCAACAACGCCAGCAACGTTGCGAACATGCAGGCTAACCAAGGTAACGCTATCGGCAACATCGAAACCGGCAGTGCCAATAACCAAGCTCAGCTTGCGCAGAACTACGGCAATGCGTTGGCCGGAGGTGACCTGTACCGCGCGAACAACACTGACCCATGGGCTCAGGGCATTATGGCGGGGGCGCAAATGTACATGGGTGGCGGCGGTGGCTGGGGGTCAATGCTGGGTGGCACTCAGCCAGCACAAAATTCGGGCTCGCAGGCCACGTTCGACCGTAACTTAAACAACGCGATGATGATGTAGGAGGCCGTATGGTTGCTTCACAGGGTTCAATTTTAGCGGGCGTCCGTTCGCCTCGCCCTGACTTTGCAGGCCAGCTGATGGGCGCCATGGCGTTTAATCAAGACATGCAGATGGGCAAACAGCGCCAGCAAATGAACGAGCAAGCCATTCGCATGAACGATCAGGCTATTCAGCAAAACGAACAGGCCATGAATGCACCCTCACGGCCTGACTTGGAGCTGGCCAATACCAGGGCGCGGTTCTACGTGCGGGCAGCTGACCATTTGTTGTCGCTGCCTCCTGAGCAACGCATGGGGCAAGTTAGCCAGTGGGCCCAGAGCGGAATGCTGCAACAGTTGGGCATTGACCTAAGCGAAATAAAACCAGAGTCGCTCACTGACCGGGGGCTGCAGGGGCTGCAAGCTCAAATGCGAGCGGTATTGCCTGACGGTGCCCAATCCGTGCGAGCGCAATCTTCGGAAAACCTGCCGGGCGGATACACCAAGATCGTTATGTCTGATGGTTCGGTGCAGGTTAAATCTCCATCAGGAGAAACTCTTTCAGGCCAAGAGGCTGTAGACGCGGTGCGCAGTGCTTACGATTATGGCGTTGAACTGGAAAACCGGATATATGGAGCCCGTGAGGGCGGTAAGCTGGACACTCAGATTGAGAAGCGCCCCGAGGTTGAAGACCGGGTCACGCGCGCGAAAAAATCAGCTGAACAGGCCGAGACAAAAATTGGCGAGCTTTTTAATCAATATCAGGGCATTCAAAACACGATTAGCTCTTACGATGAAATTATAGGGTTGATTGACCGTGGCGCTGACACGGGCGCAATAGCGAGTCGATTGCCCAGTGTTCGAGCCGCCTCCATTGAGCTCGACAACGCGGTTAATAACCTTGGCCTTGATGTGATCGGCAATACCACCTTTGGCGCACTCTCCGAAAGTGAATTGGGTTTTGCGCTTGATTCGGCAATTCCTCGCAACCTCCAAGGCCCTGAGTTAAAAGATTGGCTCACGCGTAAAAAAGCGGCGCAACAAAAACTTGCCAATTACGTTAATGGCGCCATTCGGTACCTGGGTAACGGTGGAACCTTGGCAGGACTACAACAACAGCGTACGCAGCAATCAGGGCAAGGGGGCTCTTCGCAGGCGGCGAATACCAAAACATTTAACTGGGAGGATTTGCCAGAATGAATGTAACCTTGCCAAACGGTGTTGTCATTCAAGGCGTTCCCGATGGAGCAACTAAAAGCCAGATAATGCGAAAGGCTATAGCGGCGGGGTTGGCTACCGAGGCGGACTTCGGCGGCGCTCCCAGTTCTACTCAGCAGCAAGCGCCGGAGCAGGAGCGAGGCTTTGTTGATCGGGTTAAGGGTTTTGCCGGTGATGCTTATGACGCTTACAAGGGCAGTCGAGAAGCGGCATTAACGATGGCGTCAGGAATGATCGCAGAGCCCGTGGCAGGCCTTGCGGGAATTGGTGCTGCTGTTATGCCGGGCGGCAAGACCGGCGGTGAAATGGTTGAGTCTGTAAGAGACGCCATGACCTACCAGCCGAGAAGCGAGGCGGGCCAAGAGTACGTAGGAAAGATGGCGGATGAGCTTGCGCCAGTGACCGATGCCATTGCAGGCGTAGAGCAGGCATCGGGTGATTTTGGTTACGATCAGGCGGGGCCAATTGGCGGTGCGGTTGGCACAGCTGCGCCCACTGCTGCAATGGAATTGGCGGGGCTTGGTGCGGTGCGTCGCGGGGCCAGGGCGGCTGATTCGGTTCGGAATATCGCAAAAGCCACGCCGGCGGCAGAAGCCCAGCAAGTTCTTGATGCTGGTAAGCGCTGGGATGTTCCCGTAATGAATACGGACGTAAACCCTCCAAAAACATTCTCTGGAAAAGTCATGCAGTCGTTTTCCGAGAAAATGGGGCCGCTCGGCAGCGGTACGGCAAGGGCTAGCCAGCAGGCGGCGCGGCAAGAGGCTGTTGAGTCTCTCGCGAAAGAGTTTAATGCGGAGCTAAATAGTCCCTTTGCGGACGAAATGGTTAAGTCATTAAAGTCTAAGCATGCGCAAGATATGGCTGAAGCCGCCGCAATCCGAAAGTCAGCTGTTGAAAAACTGGATCAGTATGGCCAGGTCCCTCTCACCAAAACGGTGGCAGCAATAGACCGTCAGTTGGCCCGTCAAGAGCGATTAGGAGCTCGTGCAGATGGTGCACTTGTTGAGAAGTTAACGAGGACTAAATCGGCGCTTGAGAACGGCAACTTCTCTTTGGTGAAGGATATTCGAACCGAAGTTATTGACGACATTAAGGCGCTGGCCCGGTCTGAAGATCAGCGCGCTCTTTCGTCTGTTCAGTCGGTTAAGTCTGCCATTGACGACGATCTTATGGACTTTGCAAAAGCAAACGACCGTAGAGCGGCCGCAGAATGGACGCAATCCAATCGTAAGTTTGCCGAAACCCTAAGTAGCGCCAGAGACTCAGAGCTGAAGCGCGTACTTAATAGCGGTGATGTGACACCAGAGAAGGTGTTGCCCATTTTACGGGGCGGGAAAGCAAGCGAATTAAAACGCCTAAAATCTGGCCTTACTGAAGACGGCATTAAATCCGCAAAGGCCGCCCTGGTTCGCGACATGCTGGACGAATCCGGTTTCTTTCGTGGCGATGTGAATCCAGATCGCCTGGCTACAAGCATGGGAAAGTCAAACCGGATGAAAGCGATCAATACGTTTTTTGAGGGTAGGGAGCGACGTGAAATTGAGGGGTTGCGCAGGCTTCTGGACTCGACCCGCCAGGCTCAGAGGGCGTCAGTTGCGCCGCCAACCGGCGTCCAGACAGTTCCTTTGATAAGTGGTGGTTTAGGGGCTGCCGGGGCTACAGCCTTTGGAGCAATCCCGACCATGGCGACGGCGGGCACCTTGTCTGCTGTTGCGAAAGCCTATGAAAGCGTTCCGTTCAGAAACCTAATGCTGAAAATAGGCAATAGCCAAAAAGGCAGCATCCAAGAAAAACGACTTCTTGATGCGGCCACGACCGCTTTCGTAGCGGAATTGCAGGCTGCCAAAGAACAACAGCAGCAAACAGAACAAAGACAACAGCAGCCATAGCACTCTCCTGACCATTATTTAGCCATTATACCACAGCCAGAAATGGCCGTGGCGGCCTCCTATTGGGTGAAAAACCATGCCTAGACTTGTATTGCCAGCCAATCAAATGACGCTGCCGGACGGCTCTGTTGCCTCGGGCGGGAAGCTGTACTTTTACGAAAACGAAACCACGCCCCCGGTGCCTAAAATGGTCTATTCTGACCCGCTTATGACCGTGGCGCACACACAGCCCATCGTTTTAACGTCAAGCGCTTACCTGCCTGACATTTTCGGCGAGGGCTTGTACACCGTTGTCTATACCGACGAAAACGACGTTCAGGTATGGTCGCGCGATAATGTGGGTTCAACCGAGGACAGCTCACAGTTTGAGGACTGGTCGAGTATTACCCGCTACCGCCAAAACGAAATCGTGCGCGGTTCGGATGGCAACTACTACCGATCCATCGACAGCAATAACACAGGGCACGATCCGGTTACATCGCCCGAATACTGGGAGCAACTTGAATTCATTACCGTGTGGAATGAGTTTGTTGAGTACTCCCAAGGCAAGGTAGTGACTCATAACGACCGCATTTGGCTGTCAGCAGAAGATGACAACCTGAATAACGAGCCAGGCACCGGCCCTGAGTGGGAAGATCCGGCCGATATGACGGCAGCGGAAATTCTCGCAAGGCTGAAAACCGTAGACGGCCCAGGCTCTGGCCTTGATGCTGATTTACTGGACGGGCAACACGCGGCGGATTTTTTGCTGTCTGCGAACTTGGCTTCAAAGGCCGAGGCTCAAGCGGGAACCGCAGGGAAGATTCTCGATGCTGCTGGTGGACATGCTATGGTTAAGAAGTGGGGGTTGGGCGGAGCCGCTATCCCTGATACAGATTTTTCAGATGTTACTGATACTAGATTTATATATGCCCAGACCGCTGCCACTAGCGATTCTCCTGCAGACTTTTCCGTAGGTGTTAATATTAATCAAACCGCAGGTCAAACTCTGGGCATACAGATCGCCGGGCGGATCAATGGCTCCTCTCTGTTCTTCCGAGGGTCTAATTTAAACGGAAACTTCAGTTCTTGGAACGAGCTGTGGAGTACACATAACCTCCAAAAAGTATCATCCCCCACAGACACTACATCAGATGCTGTTCCTACTGTTGGGTGGATGGGGCAAGGCGTTCCTATCCTACTGAACAGTGGGGATGACCTCTACAACCTCCCTGACTTGAATCCGGGGGAGGTTGCGCAATACAAATATTCGTCGGCTTCAGTGCCTTCGAACCCTCCCGAGGAAAGCGCAAGCGGATACGTAAGAAGAATTTTCCACTCATCGTCATTTGAGAGCCTTGAAGTTTATGTTCCGGATTCAGGGAGGCGATACACGAATGAAATGATTTCGGGCTCTTGGGCGGGGTGGCAGGAAGCGGGCTCCAGCAGCATAACCTACGCGGGCCCCCAAGAATATACCAGTGCAGATGAAGACGGCTCGGGCAATATTGCGATAAGTCTTGATTTCACGGGAATCTACAAATTCTTTACGCTGGATTTCGACACTACGCCGCTTATAACCACATCGGGCACTATCAATATCACCATCACGAACCTCCCTAATACCGCGACAGACGATTTCGTCAAAGTGTGGCATATCCAGTTCAACCGAGCGGGGCGCAAGAATGTCGTCTTCACGCTACCGGGCTCGGTAACGGAGTCTCGAATTGGCACGGCCACCTATCAGAGCGGTGCGGGTGATTTTGATTTGTACGAAATCCGCTACGTTTCCAGCGACCCTAATCGCTTGCTCTTTAGCCGAATTGACGCGAGGACTTGATATGCAGCTTGGCATGAAAACACCTCAACTCAGTGTTAATGGTGAAATTAAGAACCGGAAACTTATTGCTGATTCAGTCTTCGACGTTTATTCCTCATCCGGGCCAATAAGCGTAGTCGCCTATGTCAGTGTGCAGCTAAGAGCGCCCGGCGGTGGTGGCGGCGGTGCTAAAACTTACTTTCAGGAAGATGGTGAGCGCGGTTCGGCTGGGCAGCTGGTGAGCAGCTCAATAGCTATTACCGGAGCAACCGCAGTACTTCCAAGTGGCGCTGTTGGAGGGGCAAGGGAGACAACGACAAACCCGCTAACCGAAGGCGGCGACGGAAGCAATGCAAGTAACGCCACATTTGCTGGGCTTACTGCAAATGGCGGTGGCGGTGGCGAAGGCGGTTTTGATGGCTCTGGATTTAATCGGAATGCCGCAAGCGTAACGAATCCTGATGGTTCAGACGCGGGGCGCGGCGGCTTTGGTGGCGATTGGGATAACGCCTCTACTGCGTTGCAATCTGGCCAGCCTGGGCAGAACAGCAGACTCTTTATTCAATTTTTAGACTGAGGTTAGCCATGTCTACCGATATTACGACAAACGAAGTATTAATCGACATTGCGACAAATGAAGTATTAAGTGAGTCGGACGTGCGAGAGCGGGCAGCGCCCGTTGGATTGAAAAGCGCTGAATTTTGGGATAATGAGCTTCTTTCTAATTACGGGGTAACCCTCATTGAGTACGTCAGAACGCCAGCGCCAGAAGTTGAAAAGCCATATTTTGTGAGGGAGATTGAGCCCGAAAAAGTGGGGCAGACTTGGACGCAAGCATGGGAAGTTGTGGTGCCATCGCTCGACGATGCAAAGACTTTTGCACTAAACAAGCTTGACTCCGACTTTGATGCTAGTTTGCCCCCTGTGATCTACGACGGAAAACCATGGAAGCCCGGCCACTCAAGCGCAGCCGTTATTCGTGATGCAGCGGAAATGGCCGAGCTTCACGGCGCACAAACAATAGAGCTAACGGACGCTGACTATAATCAGCACACTTACACCCTGGCAGATGCCAAACTGGTAAGCGCCGCTATCGGCATTGCCTATCAATCGGCATTCTTGCAGCGTAACGGCAAACGTAAACTCATTATCGATGCCGAATCACCGGTGGATGCGTTAGCTGTAAAGTGGGTATCGTAGAGCTATTTGCCGGGCGTTATTCCGGCATTGCGTTACGTCATAACCCAACCAGCAAAACCGCTACACTCCTGCAGCCCATTATTACTGACCACGGCATTATCCCCATCGGCTTTACCTGCGACCTCGATACCGTGCCCCGCCACCTGGGGCCGCTGTATGCGTGGTTTAAGGGTAGAACGATACTCGGGGCCGTAGTCCACGATTACTGTTATCGAGAAAGAGTAGGGCGCAAAAAGGCTGACGATCTTTTTCTAAAAACGATGGAATGGGAAGGGGTGCGTAAGCGATACCGGTTGCCGATCTATTGGGCGGTCAGGGTGTTTGGTGGGGCGTGGTATTGATAATTCTATTAGACAGATATTAGACAATTCAACAAAAAAGGGCCGCACATTGCTGTGCAGCCCTTTATATATGGCTCCGCCTGCTGGGCTCGAACCAGCGACCCAATGATTAACAGTCATTTGCTCATTGTGTAATCAGGGGGTAATCGGCAATGTTGTCAAAATGCTGTCAAAACGGGGCCAATATAGCCTAAATCAGCCCCGATTTTTGACATTGCAACTTTGTAAGTCATTGATTTACAAAGGGTGGTTGGTGGAGGCGGGGGGAGTTGAACCCCCGTCCGCCGGCGCTCCGCTCGCGGATCTACATGCTTAGTTTCCGTTAATTAATTTAACTCATCCGCGACCCAACGGGCAGGGTGCGACGAGCGAGTTCGCTTTAGGTTTCGCAGTACTGCCACGATCCGAACAGTAAGGCTATCCAGTTCTATCTGACAGTCTGCAACGCGGTACTGGCACCTTGTTACAGACCGCTAACGGCGTACCGTTAGAAGTGCTTCATCAACTGCTTACGCAGCTAATTGGGCACCGTAGTTGTCGTCGTTGGCAACTAATAAAATGCAGCTTGGGATTTACGTGATTCGCTACCATCACGACATGCACCTTGAGTTTTGTCACCGGCGTCGAATCCAAATCGCCCCCGTAACCGGGTGCGGCGGTAGCCGCGAAACTCGTTCTGTGTGACAAGGCTATGACAGCCAAGTTCCACAGGGCCGGCTATTGTAGGGCCGAGGGCGGATGGTTACAAGGGGTTGGTGGGGCGGAGTGCGCGATGCAGGGAACAGGGCACGCGTGTGCGAGCCCTGTTTGTTGTCGTTCCTGTGATCCGTTAGGCGCTCTTCGGTTAAAGCGCTTCCAGATTCAGGGCTTCACCGTAGGCTTTTAACTCTTTGGTGGTGGCGCCGTCGGCTCGCAGGGTGAACATAGCGTTGGAGTCGATGATCAGGATGATTTCAGGGTCGCCGTTCTGATCGTTAAGGATGGCTTTGTGGCCCTGGATTTTGGTGAGCTTGCCGCCGTTCATGGTGACCAGTGACGGATTGTTCAGCATGCCCATCATGCTTTGCAGCATGGGGGAGTCGGTGACCAGCTCGATGGTGATGTAGGCATCGCCTTTGCTGTACTCACGTTCGGCGCTGATGCCGCCGCCCATCATCATGCCGCCGGTGGCTTCGCTTTCAATGTCGGTGGCGTCCCAGCCGCTTAAAGGCTTAGGAAAGACGGCTTTAATCGCTTCGGCTTTTTGCTGGCGAATCAAACCAGCGGCATAGTCCAGCTGGCTGACAGCCTCTGACAGCTCGCCCTCTTTATAGGCGCTCATGGCTTCGTCGACGGCGTCTGTAATTTCATCGGCCTGGGCAGCAGGCAGGGTAAGGGGCAAGGTGCAGAGCGTAAGTGCAAGGCAGAGTTTTCGCATTGGAGTGTCCTTCTCGGTACGTTAATAAAGATAGCGTTAAAAGTAAATTGTGGTTTCTAACCTAAGGCGGGCACACAGCGAATGGCTACACGCTGGATTTTTCTGTGCCACAACATTATTCTGCGCTGCGTACAACAGGAGCCCCGCCGAATAATGACCAGTAATTGTAGAGGCGCTTTAGCCTCAGATCCAGTGCCGCCGGATTGGGCCAATATGGAGCTAGAAACCACCTGGGCGGATGAACTTCGCCTAAATAGGCCCGGTGGTTTATATCGTTTTTTTCGCTCTTTGCTTAGCTGTCCTAAGCAGGTTCAGCTCGATCGCTCGCACCCTTTAATTCGCACAATTCCTAAATACGCGTTGCAGGAGTTTCACAACCTGCCAAACGGTAATTATTCTCGCCGAATTTCCCGTGGTTACATTACCGGCTTTGACAAAGCTATGTTGGGATGCATGACACAGCAGCGGAAAATAATGGCCGAGTCGGTTGGGGATGCGCGAGCGGTTTTGGATATAGGCACTGGCGGCGGGAAGTTGGCTTGGGCCCTGCACCAAGCGGGTGCAGAGGAGGTATGGGGGGTGGATGTGTCGCCTTATTTATTGCAACACGCCGCTCAGGACTACCCGCAAGTTCAGTTTTATCAGGCTTGTGCTGAGAGCCTGCCATTTTCTAACCAGCGTTTCGACGCGGTGACGGCCTGCTTTTTATTTCATGAAATGCCCCCAAAATACATTCGTCAGGCGTTGAGTGAGGTTAAACGGGTATTGCGCCCAGGGGGAAGATTACTGGTGGCGGAACCTTCGGCCCGACAGCTGGCGCCTGTTTGCTGGAAGCGGCTGTGGCAAAAGCAAGCGTGGCGGCATATTTACTTTAAAGTGATGGCGCTGAGAATGCATGAGCCCTTTATTAATGCCTGGCACGAGCTGGATAAGCAGGCCCTCTTTTACGAAGCGGGCTTTGATCTGGAAAGCCATAGCGACGCCATACCGATTAACTATTATTCACTGAAAAAACGTCCGTCGGCTCATGGTGGTGTGGTAGGTTAGACAGCTAGGCTGCATGAGCAGGTTAAGAACACTGGTTGAGGAGTGAACATGGGAATAGCAAATGGGATAAAAACGGCACTGGCCGTATTAACCGTGACTGCCAGCAGTTGGGCGGCCGCAGACGACGAGGCTTTGCAAGATGTGTTGGCCGGTGAACACCGCGCCGCCAGCAGTGCCCGTGATGATTTTCGCCACCCAGGCGAAACCCTGGCGTTTTTTGGCCTTGAGTCGGATATGACGGTGGTGGAAATTTGGCCCGGCGGTGGTTGGTACACCGAAATTCTCGCGCCTTACCTACGGGACGAAGGGGTGTTTTACGCCGCTCATTTCAACCCTGACAGCGAAGTTGAATATTTTAAGCGCTCGCGTGAAAACTACGGTGAAAAGCTGGCTGCCAACCCAGAGTTGTACGATCAAACCAAAGTCTCTGTATTCAACCCGCCGGATGAGTACGATATTGCCCCGGCTGGCAGTGCCGATATGGTGCTGACTTTTCGCAATGCTCACAACTGGTACATGCGTGGCGGCGGTGATGAAAAACTGCTGTCGGCCTTCTCGGCGTTTTACCGTGCCTTGAAACCGGGCGGTATTTTAGGGGTGGTGGATCATCGTTTGCCCGAAGATCGTGATGATGACGAGCAAGAAGGCAGCGGCTATATCAAACAAAGCACCGTCATTGCTGCGGCAGAGAAGGCCGGGTTTGTGCTGGCCGCTGAAAGTGAGGTAAACGCCAACCCGAAAGACAAGGCCAAATATGAGCACGGCGTTTGGACCCTGCCTCCGTCGCTGCGCGGCGGTGAGAAAAACCGGGACAAGTACGCGGCCATCGGTGAAAGCGACCGCATGACCCTTAAGTTTGTTAAAGCGAAAGAGCACTGAGGCTATACTCTGTTTTAACGAACAAAAACCGTTTGAGTGACATCACATGATATTTCGGGTGTTTATTATTGCAGTACTGGTTGCGCAGGGGCTGATGGCCTTTGCGGCGCCAGTGGCTGCACCCGAAATGTCGGTGCCTGCCCCATCTATGGCCGCTATGCCTGAGTGCCATCAGGAGGCTGCTGAAAATACCCCCGACACAGCGATGAACGCTGAGCACTGTACCGAACAGTGCTGCTGCCCTGGGGTGTGCAACGCTGCCCTGGCATTACCAAATGAACCGTTTGGTGGGGTTTACCACCCGATTACCGTCGTGAGTGAGTTAGCCTCGCCGTTAGTTTCCAACCCAATTTCCCGTCTATATCGCCCGCCCATTTTCGCCTGACACAAGACAGTTGCGCCCGTTAATCGGGTAACTTTTTGTTTGTGAACAGGTGTAAGCATCATGAAAACTTTATTCGCCGTTGTGCTCGCAGCGGCCTTAGGCTTAGTGGCCGGATGGCTGCTGTTTGCGCAGCCATTGGGTATTGCAGAGCAAAAACAAAGCGCCAGTGAAACCAAGCAGCCCTTGTATTGGGTGGCGCCCATGGATTCCAGCTACCGGCGCAACGGACCAGGCAAATCCCCAATGGGGATGGACCTGGTGCCGGTATATGCCGAGAGCGAGCAGGCTTCGTCTGGCGACGTAGTCATTGCGCCAAATGTGGTTCAGCAATTGGGCGTGAGTACCTTCACTGTTGAGCGTCAATCACTGACACCGCGCATTGATGCGGTGGGTTTTGTCAGCTTTGATGAACAGGCGTTGGTGCACTTACATTTGCGCGCTACCGGCTGGGTATCTGGCCTTGCGGTTAATTCTTTAGGCGACCCTGTCACCCGGGGGCAAAAGCTATTTGATTTTTATTCGCCGGATATTCGCAATACTCAGCAGGAATTTTTGCAGGCACTGGCGGGGGATAATCCGCGTTTGGTGAGTGCTTCGCGCGAAAAGCTGCGCGCGCAAGGGGTGCCCGAATCTGAAATTGCCGCCATTGAAAAGTCCCGCCAAATTAAGTCTGAGATTTCTTACTACGCCTTAAAGTCTGGGGTGGTGGCAAGTTTAAGCGTGGCCAACGGCAGTTACGTGACCCTGCAGGAGAATGCGCTGTCCATCGGCCCACTGGAGCAGGTGTGGGTGATTGCCGAGGTGTTCGAGCGCCAGGCCGGGCTGCTGGCTGCGGGGCAGCAGGTTAGCTTAAGCAGCCGAGCCTATCCCGAACGCAAATGGCAGGGAACCGTGGACTATGTGTATCCGGTGTTAAACCCCGCTAACCGTACCACCCGTGCACGCATTGTGGTGGCGAACGACGCCAGGTTGCTCAAGCCCAATATGTTAATGGATATCCGGGTAACGGCTGACGCGCTTAGCCCGCAGCTGGTGGTACCTGATAACGCTGTGATTCGCACCGGTGCCGGTGATCGGGTGGTGCGTGAAGTTCGGCCGGGCGTGTTCCGTTCGGCGGCCGTTGCGCTGGGCCAAAGTGCGGGTGGCTTTACGCAAATCGTGAGCGGGTTAAACGCAGGCGACAAGGTAGTGACGCGGGCGCAGTTTTTAATTGATTCTGAATCTAACGTTGCGGCCGAACTTGACCGTTTAAACGCCGATGAGGTTAAGCCCAATAACATTGAGAGCGGCAGCCTTAATGGCGAAAAAACCACGCCGCATTCGGTGGATCATTCCTCAGAGGCGGGCGATGCATCGTCAAAAGAGGGGGGGAATCACGGCCAGATGAATCACTCGCATATAGGCCATCATCCTATTGAGCACGAGCCGATGAACGATGATGACAAACATCATGGAGAGCACCGCCATGATTAAAGCGATTATTGTCTGGTCTATTCGCAATCGCATATTGGTGCTTTTGCTGAGTCTGCTATTGCTTGCGGGTGGTCTGTATTCAATAAAGCAGACTCCGGTGGATGCGATACCGGATTTGTCTGACGTGCAGGTGATTATTAAAACCCGTTACCCGGGGCAGGCGCCGCAGGTTGTACAGGATCAAGTCACTTACCCCATCACTACGGCGATGCTGGCGGTACCAGCGGCAAAAACGGTGCGCGGCTTTTCTTTTTTTGGCGATTCCTACGTGTACGTACTTTTTGATGAGGGTACGGATTTGTATTGGGCCCGTTCGCGGGTTTTGGAGTACGTGAATCAAGTCAGTAGCCGTCTGCCCGACTCGGCTTCCATTGAGCTGGGCCCGGATGCCACTGGGGTGGGTTGGGTATTTAATTATGCGCTGGCGGACCGCACCGGGAAAAACGATATTGAAGCCTTAACGCGGCTGCAAAACTGGTTTTTAAAATACGAATTGCAAGCGGTCAGCGGCGTCAGCGAAGTGGCCACCATCGGCGGCATGGACAGGCAGTACCAGGTGCAGGTGGACCCAGCACGCCTTCGCGCTTATGCCGTGCCATTGGCTCAAGTGCACACCGCGATTGCCCGCGCCAATGGTGAAGCCGGTGCCTCGGTGGTGGAAATGGCCGAGGCGGAATACATGGTACGCACCACCGGTTATATCCAGTCGGAGGCGGATTTGCGCCAAGTGCCTTTAGGTGTGAGCGACACGGGCACCGCCTTAACGCTTGCGGACGTTGCGGATGTTCAACTTATGCCCAGCATGCGACGCGGCGTGGCGGAGCTTAATGGCGAGGGTGAGGTAGTAGGCGGCATTGTGGTGATGCGCAGTGGTGAAAATGCAGCCCAGGTGATTGAGCGGGTAAAAGCGCGCTTGGATACTCTGGCCGGCAGCTTGCCCGAGGGCGTTGAGGTGATTACCACCTATGATCGCTCTGCCTTGATTTACCGCGCGGTCAACAACTTGTACCAAAAGTTAGGCGAAGAATTTTTGGTGGTCACCTTGGTGTGTGCGGTCTTTTTGTTTCATCTCCGTTCGGCGTTGGTGGTGTTGGTGAGTTTGCCGCTGGGGCTGCTGGCGGCGTTTATGGTGATGCACGCTCAGGGTATCAATGCCAATATTATGTCGTTGGGTGGCGTTGCTATTGCCATTGGCGCAATGGTAGATGGCGCTGTGGTGATGATTGAAAATTTGCACAAACACTTAGCCGGCCAAAACCCCAAAGGCGAAAAACGCTGGCAACTGGTGGCGCAGGCGGCGAGCGAAGTTGGCCCGGCACTGTTTTTTTCGCTGTTGATTATTACCGTGAGTTTTCTGCCCGTTTTTGCATTGCAAGCACAAGAGGGAAAGCTGTTTACGCCGCTGGCTTTTACCAAAACCTATGCCATGGCCGCTGCGGCGGGTTTGGCCATTACCCTGGTGCCGGTTCTGTTGGGGTACTTTGTTCGGGGAAATATTGTCAGTGAACGGAAAAATCCGCTTAACCGTGTCTTGGTGGCCTGCTATCGGCCGCTGCTTGATGGTGTGTTGAGGTTTCCAAAAACCACTTTAGTGCTCGCTGCTTTATTAATGGCGGTGGGGCTTTATCCGGCCAAATTTATTGGCAGTGAATTTATGCCGCCGTTGGATGAAGGGGACTTGATGTACATGCCCACCACCTATGCGGGGTTGTCGGTGGGTGAGGCCCGTCGGGTGCTACAGCAAACCGACAAGCTGATTAAAAGCATCCCGGAAGTGGACACGGTCTTTGGCAAAATTGGTCGCGCCGATACCGCTACCGATCCCGCGCCTTTAACCATGATTGAAACCGTTATTCAGTTTAAGCCGCAAAGCGAGTGGCGTGGGGGTATAACGTTGGAGGATATAAAGCGCGAGTTGAACCAGCGAATACAGCTGCCCGGGTTAACCAATGCTTGGGTTATGCCGATTAAAACGCGCATCGACATGCTCTCTACCGGCATCAAAACACCCGTGGGAATCAAAATTGCGGGGCCAGACCTAAACGTTATCAACCAACTGGGTGAAAATATTGAAACGTTGCTCAAAACGGTTGAGGGTACGCAATCGGTGTACGCCGAGCGAGTGACGGGCGGGCGTTATATTACCGTTGATATCAACCGTGCGGCCGCTGCCCGCTTTGGGCTAAACATTGCCGATATTCAACAAGTGGTACGCACCGCGATTGGGGGTGAACAAATTACCGAAACTGTCGCCGGTGAAGCCCGTTACCCGGTCAGCTTGCGTTTTCCTCAGTCGTATCGTGATTCGGCAGAGTCCATTGCGCGCCTGCCTTTAGTCGTTGAATCGGGAGCGACAATTGCACTGGCCGATGTCGCAGAGGTGCGAATTGAAGACGGCCCGCCGATGATAAAAAGCGAGAACGCCCGCTTAAACGGCTGGGTGTTTGTGGATACGCAACAAACAGACTTAGGCGGGTATGTGGCGAGCGCTAAAAAATTGTTGAACGAGCAGTTGGCCTTGCCCGCGGGTTATTCCATCAGCTGGGGTGGGCAGTATGAATACATGCAGCGCGCGGCAGAGCGTTTAACGCTGGTTGTTCCCGTTACGGTGACGCTGATTGTATTGCTGTTGTATCTCAATTTCCGCCGCTTTGTCCCGGTGCTGATTATTTTAGCCAGCCTGCCTTTTGGTTTGCTGGGTGGCGTTTGGCTGATGCTGGCGTTGGGCTATAACTGGTCTGTGGCAGTGGTGATGGGTTTTATTGCGCTTGCCGGAGTGGCGGTTGAAATTGGCGTATTGATGCTGACGTATTTAGAGCAAGGCTGGCAACAATTGCTGCAAGAGTCTGCAACGCCAAGCAAAACGCAGTTGATCGCCGCAATAAAAGACAATGCCGGACGAAGGCTGCGGCCTATTGTGATGACGGCGTGTACGTTGTTTGCCGGGCTTGTGCCGATTATGCAAAGTGGCGGGGCAGGGGCTGATATTATGCAGCGTATAGCCGCACCGATGATGGGTGGCATTATATCAACAATGGTGCTGACGCTTTTGGTGCTGCCGGTGTTGTATTTGCTGTGGCGGAGTGGGTGCTTGACGGCTGAGACTGAGGAAAATAAAAAACCTGCCATTTAAGAATCCGTCTTTCTTTTCTTAAATGGCAGGCAATGTTATCGAGCTTTTTCGTCAGACGTCTGATCTTACACGCCTGAAGAATCAATCATTGGGTGATTGATTAGAACTCGTAACGCAAGCCGACACGTACTTGCCACAGTGAAGGGCTGCCTACGCGCGTTTGGCCTGTTGGGTCTTGGAACTCGTTAAATACGTAGCGACCCTGGTCATCCACGCTCATGTTCACGGCAGGTTGTGAACGCGGGAAGCTGGTTTCGTACTGCACACCCCAGTCGTCGTTCAACATGTTGCCGATGTTCTCAAACACCATGTACAGCGAGGATTTGTGGCCATCCATAATACCCGGCAGTTGTTGTTCGATTTTCAGGTCGAACTTCACCCACCAGTCGCTGTTGAGTTCGTTGCGCTCCATAATCTCGCCGCGGTCTAAGCCTTCGGCATCCACCCAGTTGTAAAATCCTTCAACGTCAAAGCCTTCGCCATAAATAACATTGGGGTCTTCTACACCTGTAGGTACGTAAAGAAGGTGGCGCGACACCCAGCTGGTAGAATCCCCAAAGGCTGAACCACTGGCAAAGGTGTAGCTGTAGGGGCGGCCTTCATTGGCACTGCCAAACAGGGTAAAGCGAGTGTTGTAGTCACCGAAAAAGGCGTGCTCGTAGGCCAGCTTTAAGGTGAAACGGTGCGGGATATTATAGTTTGACGTATAGGCGCCGGGGTTTTCTGGGTCGGCGGTAGCCAAGTTTGTGTAGTTAGAGTAGGCGACCGAGCTGGTCATTGGGTTAATGTCTTCAGCGTCAGAATACGCGTAACCGAATGCCGTTTCTAAGCCAAAATCCCAGTACTTGCTTACGCCCATAGACAGAGTCAGAGAGTCGTATGAGTCTTTCGCGTTGGTCAGCATAAAGTCTTGGCTGCGACCATCAATGCTGCCATAGATGGGACGGCCATCAACGGCAGTGCCGGTTTGCACACGAGAGATGTCGGAGATAATGGCTGCATCTTGAAACTGGCTGTAAAGCACATCTGCCGACAGTACCAAGTCATTGGTAAACGAATAACTGGTACCCAGTGCATACTTCCAAGAAGAAGGAATTTCGAAGTCTGGATCCATCAGGTTAACGCCGCCATTGCGTCCCTGATTGTTCGCTACCGCATTATACAAATCTTGCGGAATGTCGTAGATGGGACGGCCTTCGCCGTTAAAGTCCATATCAAACACCGAGGTGCCGCTGGTGTCTTGAACTTCAATTTGCGTTACACCGTCGTTTGAGTAGTTGTTTGAAATCCAGACGTTAGGGTTACCGCCGGAGTAAAGGCCTACACCACCGTGAATTTCGAAGGCGTCGGTCAAATTCCAGTTAAAACCTAAACGCGGCTGAATTAAATCTACACCATCCAGGTTTTGGCGGTTATCAATATTGTAACTGGCCAGAATGTCGTAGTTTTGCGCGGGCTCGTCATCACTTTCGTACCAGTCGTAGCGTAAGCCGGCCACAATTTGCAAGTCACCGCCTTGAAGGAAAATCTCATCCTGTACGTACAACGTATTTATGGCGTATTCGAAAGACGCGGCGGCGTCGGCTTTAACGTTGGTGCCAGCGGCGTTTTCGTAAATGATGGTGTTCGGTGTACCAGCGGCAAAGTCTTCAATAGAGCTGAAGCGGTATTCCCCTTCGGACTCTTGAATAAACATATTGAATACATCAAAACTTTCACGCTCGTAACCAAACGTCAGTGTTTGATGATCTAGACGGTAGGTACCCGCAAACTTCAGGTTCAGGCTTTCGTAAGTCAGCTTGTTGGCGTGACGTGAATCGTCCGAGCCGAGGTATACGGTGGCGCTGGATGGGCTGCCGTCATTATCGTGATCATTTTGTGTTCTGATTTGAACTTCACCAAAATCAGTGCCGCCCAGGGACAGTTGGCGATTGTCCAACTCTTGATAGCCGATTTTTACTTCGGTAGAGAAGTTGTCGCTCCAGTCAGAGAACAACTGAGCCACATAAGCGTTTAACTCAGCGCCGCGCTCGTAGTAGTGATTGGAGAATTCCAATTCGTTTGAGTCGCCGTCTGATTGGGCAATGGAGAATCCATCGTTGTAATTGTAGGTGAAAGACGCGCGTTGATTGTGGGTAATGTTCCAGTCCACTTTAACCAACAGCTTTTCATCTTCAACCGGCAGACTTGAAGGCAGGCTGCCCGGATCATAGTCATAGACTTCGCGAGCAATACGATCAATCTCCGCCATTTGAGCGGCTGAAACACCTTGTACCGGAGTGGCAACGTTGGCATCGGCAGTGCCGCGATCAAAGGTTTCTACACCGTCGAGCTTTTCGTAGGCGGTAAAGAAGTAGAGTTTATCTTTTAAAATTGGCCCACTGAAAGTGAAACCGTAACGTTGCTCGTCGTAGGGTGCGATATCAATGCTATCGCCTTCCAGCGAGTCACCCTTCATCGAGTCATCGGTGTAGTCGTAGAAGAACGAGCCGTGGAATTCGTTGTCACCGGATTTGGTAACGGCGTTGATGTTACAGGCACTGAAGCCGCCGTACTGTACATCAAAGGGCGCCAGCTCTACGGCTACCTGTTCAATGGCATCGTAAGAAAATGGCATGCGCTCGGTGGGGTAGCCATTACTGTTTAAGCCGAAGTTGTCATTCAGACGGACGCCGTCAACGGTCAAGCTGTTAAAGCGCGGGTTGGCGCCAGCACATTGAATAGAGTCGTTGAAGCTTTCGTCGATGTAAATACGGGGATCGATGCGTACCACGTCTTTCAGGTCGCGGTTAATGGCCGGTGCGGTTTCCAGGTCATGCAGACTGAATTCGGCGTTTGGGCCAACAACGGCGTAGTTTTGCGCCTGTAAATTCCCCATTACCAGAATTTCTTCGGTTTGTATTTGACCGACAATGACTTCCAGCTGGTAGGCGTCGCCTAGTGTTAGATACAGGTCTTGAACCGTGCGGTTACCGTCTTCAGAGGTTACTTCCACGGTGTAGGGGCCGCCCACACGCAGGCCGCGGGCCGCAAATCGACCAGAGTCGCCAGCCATTACTTCGCTGCGACTGTTGGAGGGTTCGTGAATAATAACAATGTTGGCGTCATCAATTGGCGCGCCGCTGGCGTCGAGAACGACACCTTGAATGGCGGAACTGGTTTGCTGAGCAACGGCAGGCAATGAGCCCCCCAGTGCGGCTGCGACAGCTAAAGTTAACGTGTGCTTAGTAAAATTGTTTTTCATGGCATAGTTTCCCGTTTGGTTTCTCCATGGTCTTTGGCTAAACGACAAACAGAAAATTAAGTGCACAGTTAAGCCCATCGTCTTGACGATGTCTTTGGCGTCTGTGTCTGGAATTCTTTGGAATTATTATTTGAGGTGTTTGTCGTTAGGCCCGAGGACACTAACGCAAATATGCGAAAGTTAAGTGACCGAATCGTGACGACTTGCTGACACTAATGTGACAGGAGTATCTTTGCGCCAGATTCATTCCTTCGTCATTTTTCCTCACTACTCTAGGGGGCTTGAATGTTTGAGGGGGTAGGTATGTCTAAATTGGCTTTAGTAGGGCTCTACAGTGCGCTTTGCTTATTGGTATCGTGCCAGTCGGCATCTGTGATGGAGAATAAAACAATGGTGAACGATGGTAGTCACACAGAGTCCGACGCGGTGAGGGTGGCCACTTTTAATGTCAGTATGGACGCCAGCAACTATTTGCCGCGCGGTACAGCGCCCGATGCCCACTCGGCAAAGCGGTTGCGTGAAGAGCTTGAACGAGGTGATAACCCTCAAATAAAGGCAGTGGCTTCGATTATTCAGTCGGTGCGGCCGGATATTATTTTGCTCAACGAGTTTGACTACACTGATGACTACGAGCAGGCGGTAGCGTTATTTCAAGAGCATTATTTAACCAAACCGCAGCAGGGGAAAGAAGCGGTTCATTACCCCTTTGTGTATTCAGCCCCGGTGAATACCGGTGTTCTTTTTCCTTACGATTTGAATGGCGACGGGACAATTTCTGCGCCGGTTGATACTTACGGTTTTGGTTATTACCCCGGTCAATACGGCATGGTATTGCTGAGCCGATACCCCATTGATAAACCGTCGGTTCGCACCTTCCAGACGTTTAAATGGCGACACATGCCAGGCGCTTTGCAACCTTTAAACCCAAATGGATCCACCTACTACTCGCAGCGCGCCTGGAATGAGCTGCGCTTATCGTCAAAAAGCCATTGGGATGTGCCGGTGCAGATAAACGGCGACACCTTGCATCTATTGGCGAGCCACCCAACGCCTCCGGTATTCGATGGCGAAGAAGATCGTAACGGCAAGCGCAACCACGACGAGGTGCGTGTATGGGTGGATTATATTTCCGGTGATGCCAATTACTTGTACGACGACAACGGTGCATACGGCGGCTTAAGCGAAGGCGAAAAATTCGTAATTGTGGGCGATTTGAACAGTTCGACCGTCGAAGGCGACGGGCATAAGGGTGCCATTTCAGCGTTGCTGGAAAGCGACCGTGTAACGGACCCTAAACCTGCCAGCCACGGCGGGGCAGAGGCCCGAGCGAATAATCCTCACAGTCGTTATCACACGGCGGGGTGGGGCATGCGCGCAGATTACGTGCTGCCGTCGAGTAACCTTCGTGTGCTGAATGCCGGCGTGTACTGGCCCGCGCAAAACGAACCGGATGCAAGTTTGGTGGTGAATCGAGCGGCCAGCTCCGATCACCGCTTGGTATGGGTGGATATAGAGCTTTAGTGGCTCGATATAAAAAAGCCGGCCCAAATGGGCCGGCTAAGTAGGTCGAGGAACAATGATGCTAGGTTACTGGCAGGCGACCTTACCCAAGCCCAGCACGTACAGAGGGTCGTAACCGAGCGGCGAGTTAAACGGCGCGCGGCCATCTTTACCCGCGGTAGCGGTTACATAGTCGGCCAGCTCTTGGCCGGAGCCCAAGTAGTTAGCGCTGATGGTATCGCGCGATGCTTGCGAATAGTTCTGCGCAAGGTCGGGCACGCTACCGGAAGAGTCTGTGATCAGGAACTCCAGTGATGGGTCCAGGTTACAGCTCGCATCCGAGAACCATACGCGGGTGTTTTCGCTGCGGAAGTTACCGCCGTCTACATCGCGGGCCAGTTCTTCAACGCGTTCTTCCAGAGCGCGGTACACATCGTCTTTTTCCTGGTGAATGCGGTTCATTAACACCATGTTGTCCTCCCACAGAACGGTGGCGCCGACACGTACACTTAAAATGTCTTTGCGGTAGTTCATAAAGAAGTTTTCAAACATGTGCGAGGTACCGCGACGGATCAGCGGAATGCGGCGCAAGGTGTTACCCAGATCGTCGTAGTGATCATCAGTGGTGATAAACGCGTTATGGTGCATGGTGGTGGTGATTTGTGCGTTAATTTCGCGGCTGTCACTGGAGCCATGCAGCGCGGCGCGCTTGACGTTGATCAGCTTGTTGAACGAGATGGTGATGTCATAGGCACCCACTTTCACATCAAACGCAGCGTCACCGGTGGTGTCGAAGGTGTTTTTGTGAATCCAGATGTCGTGCGATGCACCCGTGTTGCGGATCATATCGGGGTCCAGACCATGGTCTTCAGTGTGGCCCGCACCGCGGAAGTCCAGATGAGTCAGAATCACGCTCTCGGCGGTTTGCACCGGCTGACCCGAGCTGTCGCTACCAATGGCAAAACCGTTGAAACGGAAGTAGCCATTGCTCATGCGTCCATCCAGTGTTTTGTGCGAACCAATTTTGGTGTTGCGAATCGGCAAGTCTTTGTCGTTCAAGCGGTCGTTGTAAAACTCAACGGCGCAATTAGAGTCAGAAATGCCTTTGTCGTCACACCATTGGCGGTAATCAATACACTGCGCTTCGTTGCCACCAATGGCACTGAGCACATCCGCGTTTGAACAGTGATTGCGGTGCATAGAGATTTCGGTTTCGTTGGCGAAGTCGTACTTATCGAACACAATCCAGTTGTGGTCGTCGCCGGTTACTGCGTCCAAAATCTGCTGCTCAACACTGCGACCTTGCGAGTCGTTTTTGGTAATTACAGTCAGTTGGCTATTGCCGTTAGGATCGTAACCGCCCAGTGCATTTTCACCGTAGCCCACTGCGCGACCCAGCGAGTTTGACAAACACTCGACAATCTCTTGATCACTTTGCAGCGAGGTAGAGCGCCAGTTCACGTTGGGGTCGGTAGCAATGGCAACACAGTCATCGGACAGGTTAGAGTCCGCTGGTGGTACCTGTGAAGCGTTAGACGAAGACGAGCTGGATACCACAGAGCTACTTGAGCTTTGCACGCTCGATGAGCTTGATTGTGCAGAGCTGCTGGAGCCGTCGTAATTGCCGCTGGCGTTGTACACTTCAATTTCGGCAATTTGCGGCGCGCTGCTGGCGCTGTGAATTTCCAAGCTCACTTTGCTGGCAGAAACATCACCAAAACCGGTAATGACTGCCTCGCTGCCTAAACTGCCGCCGGTAGCCAGAACGTCACCATTGTCGTGGTTCACCAGCGACCAGCTAGTGGTAGCATTGTTTAGCTCGCGCACGATCACCGTGTTAAAGCTGCCCGATAGCCCTTTGACCGAAATGGTTTCATTGCTTGACGAGCCTGGCTGCCAGTAAGAGCTGTTATCGCCGTCGACAACATTGCCATAGCTGGTGCCGCCGCCTTTGCTGCTGCCGTCGGCGCCCGAGGCTTTGTTGTCGCCCAGTTGTACGGGTTCGCTGGAGGCGCTGGACTGAGCCGAGCTGGACGCTTCCGAGGAGCTGGCAACGCTGCTTGAGCTAGTGCTTGCGCCGTTGCAGTCGCCCGCTTGAGGAGAGCTACCGGTAATGCTCAGACTATCGACGTTGGCAAGGCCAGAACCACCGGCTGCTTGCAAACGCAACTCGTTGTAACCCGCGTTCAGGTAAACAGAAACCGTACCGGTGCCAGTAAAGTCATTCCAGGCGCTGGTGGGGTTCATGTCAACATAGGCTTGATTACTGCCATTGACCAACACGTTACCGGGGCGGTTATCGCTGCCGTTGGCGTAGCGCCAGTTGAGCTGGTAAGTGCCGGTAGTGGGGACTTCAACAGACCAGTTAATGTCTGCACCCTGAACGTTGTCGGTGTTAGCAAAACCGCTGCCAGCAAAGCCTGCGTGATTGCTGTCAATGGTGCCTTCAACATTACAGAAGCCGGCCGACTCTTCGATGGTCAGTGTTGAGGTGGCGGTACTGATGGTGGCGTCGTCGCCGTTGGAGTTAGTCACTACATTGTTTTGATCGGTAACCTTGATCCAGTAGTAGTAAGTGCCGTCGGCAAGGCCAGCATCGGTGTAGGTATTACCCACAACGCTGGTGGCAATACGCAATCGGCCAGAGGGATCAGGGTCGGTGTCGCGATACACTTCCTGGTTGCGAACATCAATGTTTTCAGTGTTCCACGACAATTGCGCGGAATCGCCCGAGCTTGTCACATTCAAGTTCACTTCACCCGCCGCCGCAGAGGACGATGATGAAGACGACGGTTGCGACGAGCTGGAGCTGCTGGCAACCGTGCCGTTGTACACCTCAAACTCACTGATTTGTGGCGCGCTGCTGGCGCTGTCGATCAGCAGGTTTACTTTAGTGGCGATGGTGTCGGCAAAGGTAATGACCGCTTCGTTGCCTAAACCGTTACCGGATGCCAGGACCGCGCCTGTGTCGTCGTTCACCAGACGCCAGGCGTTGGTCGCATTGTTCAGCTCACGGATAACAACGGTGTTAAAGCTGGTTGCCGTACCCCATTTAACGGAAATGCGTTCATCGGAGGTGCCATTTGGCTGCCAGTAGCTGGAGGTGTCGCCATCGCGCACGTTGCCGTAGCTGCCACTTCCTTTGCTTGAGCCATCAGAGCCTGCGCCAATGGACAGGTTGACGCCCGGATCGCCACCGCCGCCGTTTGAGCTGCTTTGCTCGGACGAGCTAGAACTGCTGGAGCTGGGAACGCTAGAGGCGCTGGAGCTGCTGCTGGTAATTTCGCAACTGCCATTGGACACCGCAAGACCGGTATTGGCACCCGCAGTGGCTTGAATGATTTGCGGTACACAGCTGGCGTCATCCAGGCTGTAGCTATAGGGAATGCTGATGCTGGTTGTCGACGTAGGGTTGGGGCCGGCGGGATGGTTGTCGTCGCCGTCGGCGCTCCAGGTTACGTTGTCCCAAATATTGCCGTTGACTTCCCAGTAGCCCATATCGTTGGTGTAGAAAGTGCCCAGGGGGTCTTTAGAGTCTTGCACGTAGTTGTGTTCGACTTTAATGCGCCCGCCAATTCGCGGGTTCATGCCGGATTTAGCCAGCCCTTTGTAATAGTTGTTGTACGAGTGTGCCGTGGCGCCGCGCAGCAGTGGCGTACGTGAATCGATATTTTCGTACAGGTTGTGGTGGAAAGTGACCGGACCATTGTTGGTGTCGCCGTCGCTTGAGCCCACCAGGCCGCCGCGGCCCGAGTTGCGCAAAATGCTGTACGAGAGCGTCACATATTTGGTGTCGGCTTTCATATCAAACAGGGCGTCGTAACCGGCGCTTTCACCGCCCTGGGCTTCGAGCGTCAGGTGGTCGGCCCAAACGTTGTACACGTCGCTTTCCATACCGATTGCATCGCCGCCGTTAGAGGTGGGCGAGCCGGACTTTTTCACATTGCGCACGTGCAGGTTCTGCAAAATGATGTTGGAGGCGCTGCGCAGGTGAATCCCCAGCTCATCGAACAGAGCGCCGGAGCCCACACCGATGATCGAGATATTACTGACTTCTTTGATCTCGATTTTATCGTCGGCGGTGTTACAGCTGTCGCCAGACACTTTGCTGGTGTTACCGTGGTTAATAGTACCTTCTACATGAATAATAATAGGGGTATCGCTTGAGGCGCGGTTACACAGAGCCGCATGAATTTCGGTACCTGTTGAGGCATAGACGACATCGCCGCCTGCACCGCCTGTGGTACCGCCGTTTTGCGTGGCAAAACCGTCTACGGCCAGTGCGGGAGCACTGGTTGCCGCGACTGCCAACGCCAGAGCACTGGGTTTGAGCATGTTACGCATAGAGACTTTCATTGGACATTACCGTTTTATGAGTTATATGGGTTGATGTCGCAATCGGCTACCAGCTGGTAAGGGCATACCGACCAATCGCATCTATCACTTTTTGTCTGCGGAGAGAGTTAAAGCCCATCCGGCATGCATTACGTTTTTTAATCCGCTGTAACGCAGCCAAGAACACCTGACTTTAACCTGTGCGTACTGCGCACATTTGAGGTACTGCTAACTTATTCACCAGGCCAATTATTATTGGTAAAGCCTGATTGGTAAGGCAATTTAGTCTTTCTTTTGTTTTTTGTAAAGCCAAATGATGTTTTTTGAGAGGTTTTCGCTGTTTTTGGTTATGTTTGGCGTGATTGTCGTTATTGTGTCGTTGAGGCTAACTTTTTATTTTTGGTTGGCATTATTTTTGGTAAGGCAGTTTTGTGTGGCTTTGGTGTTTTTTTGTGCTGATTTTTTCTTATTGGGTAGACCAAAAAGGGAGTGTTTGGCACCGATATATCAATTAGGCATTCGTCGGTACTGCGCTATCTCTAATTGGTTTAAGTGAGGCCATCGCTGCGCTGGAAGTTTGGCGTACTTGAGCGATACTTAATTTACTGGAGCGCGATTGTCCCGATTCGCTCTCCGGTCGGCCTCTGGGCCGATAGGATCTTTCCTTTTAGTTACTCCTAGAATGGTCTTTTTTCCCGACGCTTCCCCCAAGGCGTCGGTTTTTTTGTTTATGGGACGGGCATTTACAACAAAAAAAATGGCGGGTTATAATCGCGCGCCCTGGCGGTGTTTGTGCCATCTAACTGTCGGAGCGTAGCGCAGCCTGGTAGCGCACCTCGTTCGGGACGAGGGGGTCGGAGGTTCGAATCCTCTCGCTCCGACCAACTTTCACTTTTTGCGTGTAACGGATTATGGCGCGACCATCCTGTCATTTTGTTAACGGTGCTAAATCCGCCTGGTTTTGCAGCAGTTGCGACACCCATTACAGCGATGCCTGTATTCCCGATGGCTATAACCCTATGTGGGGCAGGGCGGGGCCGGTGTGTGTGCTATGCCATTCTCCCCTGACGCCCGCTAACGACCCCAGTTTGCAGTTGCCTTTCTGGCAGGTGTTGCCTTATTTACTGATTTACCCGTTACACCCCTATGCCCTGGCCGTGTTAGCTCTAGGGGTTGTTGGTATGTATGTGCTTGGGGGTGGCTTACCGTCGCTGGTGTTTGCGTTTGTTTATGGGGTGGTGTCGGTCAAATATTTGTTCTCGGTGATTACCGAACGAGGCAGGGGGCGGCGCTGGCCACCGGGTCTGCTCATTTTTATTCGCCCGGACCCCTATTGGCTATTTTTGCAGGCGCTGGTGGTGTATGTGATTTTTGCGGCGGCGATCGTGGGAGCTGCGATGCTGCACCCATACGCTGCCGTTGGAGTGGCGATATTTATCGCGGCGGCCTATCCCGCCAGTACCATTGTGCTGGCCAGTGAGAAAAATCTGTTGCAGGCCATTAACCCTATAACGATCTTAGGCGTAATGGCGGCTATGGGAGTGGGGCCTTATGTGGCGCTGTGGGTGTTAACGGCGCTGATCAGTTTGGGGCCGTCACTGGTCGGGTATTTTCTGTATCCGCACATTCCGGCGCCCTGGCTTTTACCGGCGGCGGTTGGAGTGGGGTGCTATTTTGCCATCGTCATTCATGCGCTGATGGGCTATGCCTTGTTCCAGTATGGTGATGAGTTAGGCGCGCCGCTGGCCGATGAAGAGCCCCACCTGGAAGAGGACGCGTTTGTTCGAGCCCGAGGCCTTGGTGCGATAACAGTGTTGGAAAAATCCGGTGATTATGCTCGGGCGCGTCAGGCGCTGCGAGAATTGCTGGATATCTATCGGGATGACGTAACCCTGCACCGTCGGTATCAAGATATTTTACTGCACACAGACGATACCGATGCTCTGGCTAAGCACACGGATTATCTGGCCAATTTATTACTTGAGGCAGGTAACAAAAAAGAAGCCGTAGACCTGGTGGAGCAAACACTGGCCAAGCATCCGCAGTATCGTGTTGCCCATTTACCTACGGCCAGTGCGTTAGCGAAAGCACAGGAAAAAGCGGGTCGCTTTCGCTCGATGGTAACGGTAATGGCCAACTTACATCAGCGGGTAGAGCCGGATGAGGCGGTGGCAGAAATTTATACTCGCTTGGCCAAAGCCTTGGCGGGCCCGTTAGGCAAACCCGCCAAAGCGCGCGCTCTTGCCGCTTATACGTTAAAGGTTTACCCCAAAACGCCCGCCGCCCGACAGCTGCTTAAGCTTGCGAAAGCGCCGGATTCGTAGCGCGCTTTTTAGGGCACCCGCTGTAGGCCAGCACTGCAGGCAACTGGCTTTAAGTGAATTGATGCTCGCTGCTGGGAAACTGGCCGCTTTTTACATCGTCGCGGTATTTTTGCAGCGCACCCGCGATATTGCCCGTCTCTTCTAGAAAGTTTTTTGAGAATTTAGGCGGTTGTGGTGTAAGGCCCAGAATGTCATTAATGACCAGTACCTGAGCGTCCGTCTCGTTACCAGCGCCAATGCCCACCACGGGTATGGTGGACGCTTTGGTGATTTCAGTGCCTAACCAGGCGGGTACGCATTCCACCAGCAATAAGTCGGCACCGGCTTCGCAAAACAGCTTTGTGTCTTCCACCAGAGTATCGGCACGCTCCTGCTCACGCCCTTGAACTCTAAAACCGCCGAATTTGTGTACCGACTGAGGTGTGAGCCCAATATGGGCGCAGACCGGTATGCCGCGTTCGGTGAGCATGCGCACGGTTTCGACGAGCCAGGCACTGCCTTCAAGTTTTACCATGTGGGCGCCCGCTTGCATGATGCGGGTGGCATTAACCAGAGCCTGCTCAGGCGTTGCGTAGGTCATAAAGGGTAAGTCGCTGATGATGAGCGATTTGTCATTGCCACGGGCCACGGCCTCGACGTGGTAAATCATCTGTTCCATGGTCACGGGGATCACGCTGTCGTAGCCAAGAACGGTCATACCCAGCGAGTCGCCAATCAATACGGCCTCTACCGAGCACTTTTGCGCCATGGCGGCCATGGGGGCGTCGTACAGCGAAACCATGGCAAATTTCTCGTTGCCGCGCATTTTTTTCAGGGTGTGGACGGTGACTTTCTTTTCCAGTCCGCCGGTGTTGTCGGCTTGTACATAGGGCATGATTTGACTCCGCTGCGTTTACAGCACGGGTGTGGGGTTGTAATAGTGGCGGCCGCTCTTGATGGTGACAATGTATTCCACCAGCTGTTTAAAGTGCTCGCGATTGTCGGCCAGATTTAAATCTTGCGCATTCACAATCAGCAAAGGTGCGGCATCGTAGTAATGAAAGAACTCGGTATAGGCCTCGTTAAGCACCTGCAGGTACTCGTCGCTGATGGACTGTTCGTAGCCAACACCGCGCTGCTTTACCCGCGCTTGGAGCACATCCTGAGGGGCCTGTAAGTAAATAACAAGATCTGGCCTTGGGGCGTCCAGGGTGAGTTTTTCATACACCTGTTGGTAAATCGCCAGTTCGTCATCATCCAGTGTGACTTGGGCGAACAGCTGATCTTTCTCAATCATAAAGTCGGCAACGCGGGCCTGGCGAAAGAGGTCATCCTGACGCAGTTGCTGAATTTGACCGGCGCGCTGAAACAAGAAAAACAGTTGGGTTTGCAAGGCTACGGACTTTGGGTTTTGATAAAAGCGCTCTAAAAAGGGGTTTTCCTGAGGCTGTTCGAGCAGTAAGTCGTAATTAAACAGGCTTGCCAGATTACGGCTTAGGGTTGTTTTACCGACGCCAATGGGGCCCTCTACAGCGATATAGCGGGGGATATCAACGCTGCTGAGATCCAGCGGTAATTTTTCGAACAGTTCAGCCACGCTGTCGCTCCTTTAAACTCCGGGGCTTATTCTATTAGTGATGAGGGATAACCGCCAAGCCATTGCGCTCGCAATTCGCGGCCAGTTCGTTAAGGTTTTGACCTCCAGGCAGGGTTAACCCAGGGGCTATATCTGCCAGTGGTACCAGAACAAAAGCCCGCTCACACATAAACGGATGGGGGACTGTCAGTCGCTCGCTGTGAATCTGTTGCTCGCCATAAAGAAGAATATCTAAATCGAGAGTGCGCGGCCCCCAGTGGCGTTCCCTGACCCTTCGATGCTTCTGTTCCAGTGCTTGCAAGGCGTCTAACAGTTCTAGTGGGGGGAGTTCGGTTTGCAGGCAGGCGACGGCGTTCACAAAGTCATCTTGGTCCTGCGGGCCTACAGGTTTGGATCTGTAGAGCGCGGAGACATTGATCAGCTGGGAGTGCGGCAACTGGTCCAGCTCGATAATGGTTTGACGAATATGCTGCTGGGGATTGTCCAGATTGCTGCCCAAACCCAAATAGCAAAACGCGCTTTTGTTCACGCTTAACCCTGCTTAGGTGTGTTTTTTTTACGCCCGCCGCGGCGACGACGGCCGCTGTTGCCTCCGCCAGATTTGAGGCTTTTAACCATGGTCTGACGTTCAGCTTCATCGGCACTTTGAAATTTGGTCCACCACTGCCCCAGACCGCCGAGCTTTTCTCCGGCATCTTCGCGCAACAGGGTGAAATCGTAAGCGGCGCGAAAGCGTGGGTGCTCTACTAATTTAAAAGCGCGTCCGCCGCTTCTCAGCGTGAGACGGTGTTGCATATCCCAGATTTCGCGCATGGGAATCAGAAAACGCTTAGGTATAGAGGTGCGCGCCAACTGCTGCCCTACAGCCTGGCTGGCTGCCTCAGCAAAGGCCTGCCCCTGAGGCATGGAGCCTTGCAGTTGTTTTAACTTGGCCTGCTGTACCGGCCAAAGTAGCGCCGCGTAAATAAACGCAGGGGTGATCGATTTACCCGCCCGTATGCGTTTGTCGGTATTGCACATGCACTGTTCAACCAACGCCATAGCAATCGGATCGCCAGTGGCTAGTTGCGCTTCGGTGCCCGGAAACAGCTGACCGAACAAATTGTATTCGCGCAGAAGATGAAACGTTGCTGTGGCTGAACCTGCGAGAAACAGCTTCAGTACTTCTTCAAACAACCGTGCTGGCGGGATGTTGGCCAGTAAATCGGCGAGCGGACGGATAGGCGCTTCGGTTTGGGGGGCAATGGTAAAACCCAGTTTGGCCGCAAAACGCACGGCACGCAGCATGCGCACCGGATCTTCCTGGTAGCGAGTTGTGGCATCGCCAATAATGCGCAAAGTGCGCTTTTCCAGATCGTGGATACCGCCGGTGAAATCGTGGACGGCAAAACCATCCAGTGAGTAGTAAAGCGCATTAACCGTAAAATCGCGGCGCACGGCGTCTGATTGCACGCTGCCGTACACATTGTCGCGCAGCACCATGCCATGTTCATTGCGGGCAGCCTCGTGGTGACCCCGAAAGGTGGTCACTTCAATGATTTCACGGCCAAAACGTACATGAACAATTTTGAAACGGCGGCCGATGATACGGGCACCACGAAAAAGGCTTTTTACTTGTTCGGGTTTGGCGTTAGTGGCAACGTCGAAGTCTTTGGGGTGAGCGCCAAGCAGCAGGTCTCTGACTCCGCCGCCTACCAGGTATGCCTCGTAGCCGTGGTCATTAAGTTGTCTCATGACCTTAATGGCGGCGTGACTGATGAGTTTGCGCGATACATTGTGCTGATCGCGGGGGATGATAATCGGCTGTTGCGTGGTATTGGAGTTGGAGCCCTTAGGGGAGATCAGTTTAAACAGCCGTTTTAGCATAGAGAGTTCTACAAAATGTGTGGTTGCGCTGGCAAGCGTAAATAAAGTATGAGCAGAGTTTAGCATGGTGCTTACTGGCGTGAAAGTTGCGGTAAATTGCAGCGAGCAGCCTGCGGGGTTGGCTTTTTCGGGGCCGGAAAGCAAAACGGGAAAGCTTACGCTTTCCCGTTGGAGTGGGCGGCACAATAAAGTACCCTGAAAATCAAGGGCGTTGCGTCCGTGCCCAGTCCAAATTACGTGCGTTCCTTTCCGGTGCCTAGTCAGTCATTCCGCTTTTTATTATCGTCTTATTTTTATTGTTCAAACGTCGTTCTTATTATTTGTTGTTGTTTTACTTTTCAGTTTCTTATTGTTTGTTGTTATTTTTATCCAGTTTTCGTTTTTTATTATTTGTTGTTCTTATTATTGAACTTATGCGTCTTCTAATTGTTTATTGTTGTTATTAAAGCTTCAGTTTCTTATTGTTTGTTGTTGTTATTGTGTTGGTGTTTCTTATTGTTTGTTGTTGTTATGTACGCGCTATAAAGCACTGCCCGTGCCAAAACTGAAAAAAACATAAAAAACAAAGACTTAACTTTTTGGCTGGGCGTTATATTCTTTTTTGTTATTTCTCTCGGTTACAGACTTTTAGGGTTTTTGTTACGTCCGTGTGTGCGAGGTAACAACTTCTACGGGTAACGGATATGTGCGCGCAGTAACGCTTTGGCGCATCAAATGTCTTTTGGTGGAATTTTGCTCAAAAAGTGTGATTGGCTTCGATACTTAGCGAGAGGTGCCGCACACCCGCAGTGACGAAGACGTCACGCGGGTGGTTAGGGGTAGGGAATGTTTGACGTTTGTGTTACTTGCTGGTTGATTTACGGCGGGGAATGCCAAAGCGCTGACGACGTTCCCACAGGCATTTGCGGCTGACGCCGAGTTTTTTTGCCAGCTCGGTCTCGCTCATGGTGTCTTGATGCTCGAGAACAAACCGCTGGAAATAATCCTCAAGTGACAGGTCTTCTGAGGGATCGATGTGCCGTGGTTGATTGTTGGCCGCCTCTCTCACCGCTTGGGCATAAGGGTTGTCGTCAACGGTGTCGTCAAGCAGAACCAGGTCCAGATCAATTGCCAATAGCTCGTGGCCGATTTCACGGTCGTCTTCACACAGAATGACCGCACGCTGCATGGCGTTTTCAAGCTCGCGTACATTACCGGGCCAGGTGTAAGTGGTGATGGCCTGAATAGCTTCGGGTGAGAGCTTTAAGTTGGGTTTGTTGAATTGGTGGCAATAGCGGCCCAGTAAGCTTTCGGCTAAATTTAAAATATCTTTGCCACGCTCGCGTAAAGGTGGCAGCTCGAGCTGAACTACATTAATGCGAAAGTACAGGTCTTCTCGGAATTTACCTTCACGAGCCAGGGCGCGGAGGTCTCTGTGAGTGGCTGCTACTAGGCGTACATCCACTTTACGTGATTCCACCGAGCCGAGCGGTCTAACTTCGCCTTCTTGCAGTACACGCAGCAGACGGGCTTGTGCCTCTAGGGGCAGCTCACCGATCTCATCTAAAAACAGTGTGCCGCCATCGGCCGCCGCTACCAAACCCTCCCGAGTGCTGGCAGCCCCGGTAAAAGCGCCTTTCTCGTGACCGAATAGTTCTGATTCGATCAGGGTTTCGGGAATGGCGGCGCAGTTGACCGATATCATCAGTTCTTTGTGGCGTTTGCTTTGTTCGTGCAGCGAGCGGGCGACTAATTCTTTACCCGTACCTGTTTCACCGTGCACTAGCACTGTAGCGTCGGTGGGGGCTACCTTGGCGATGCGCGAGTAAAGCTTTTGCATCACATCCGATGAGCCGATCATGCCTGTCACTTTGCTGTCGCTCGGGGCACTCTGAGCTTTACCCTTCATTGACGCTTTGCCGATGACACGCTTTACCGCGCTGACCATTTCGTCGTGGTCAAAAGGTTTGGCGATGTAGTCCACCGCCCCCATACGCATAGAGTCTACCGCCGAGCGCAGGCTGGCGTAGCTGGTCATAATTAATACAGGTACATCGCCGGCGAGCTTGATCAGGTCTGTGCCAGGGGCTCCCGGCAGGCGTAAATCGCTGATGATTAGTTGATAGTCAGTCAAGTTAAATTTTGAGGTGGCTTCTCGTACCGAAGGTGCCTCGCTGACTTCGTATTTGTTGCGCTCTAACAGTTTGCGCAGGGCGGTACGGATAATAGCTTCGTCTTCAACAACCAGAATTTTCGTCATAACTCGTCAATCGGCCTTCTCTGGGGCGTCGGTGGCGATGTGTGATAACACAGAGTCCAGGTGACGCGGCAATTTGATAACGATTTGCGCTCCGCGCTCAGTCGATGGGTTGGCGGGGCTGATAATATCCAGTGTGCCGCCGTGATCGTCGACAATGCTGTACACCATAGCAAGCCCAAGACCAGTACCTTCGCCGGGATCTTTCGTGGTAAAAAATGGCTCGAGAATCTGGTCTAAGTAGTCAGGGTCTATGCCTTCCCCTTCATCGGTAACCGTGAGGGTGATGTTGTCCTCATCTTCAAAGCTCTCTAGCATAACACGACCTTCGGGATCGCTGGCATCCCTGGCGTTACTCAGCAGATTAATAAAAACCTGGATCATCTGTTGCTGATCTCCAGCAACGATGGCGTTTTCAGCTATGTCATTGCTAAAAGTTACCGGGTTTTTATCTTTTTGTAGCGACAAAAGGGCGATGGCCTCTTGAGCGCATTCTCTTAACCTAACTGCTTCAAAAGCGCTTTTCTTGTTGTGCCCACTATGGGAATAGCTAACCAGTGATTGCACTATTCGGGTGACGCGGTCGGTCTGGCTGAGAATTTGCTCAGCGGTTTCCAGTACTTCTGGGTTGTCAGATTCGTAGCGCAGGTTTTGGCACAGGCAAGCAATCCCCGTAATTGGGTTGCCTATTTCATGAGCTACGCCAGCGGCCAGACGACCCACAGAGGCTAATCGTTCAGAGTGAATCAGTTCTTGTTCAAGCAGCTGAGTTTCAGTTACATCTTCGAGCAATATGACTTGATCGTCCTGCCCTATAGTGCTTCCTCGGCGATGATTGGCAGGGCCTTTAATGGCAGCTTTGTGCAGGCTGATCCAGTGGGGGCGTTTGTTGAGTGTGATTTCATGGCGGTATAGATGAGCATCGTCGCCGCCAGAGAAGTTTACCAGCAGATCGCACCAGGGTTGTACGAGATCGTCTAGGTGAGACCCCAGTACATCATCCGCTTCAATGCCGGTAAGCTTGGCCATGGCGCGGTTCCACATCAGAATTTCCTTGTCCCGCCCCAGGGAGCAAACCGCCATAGGTAATTCTTGCAGAGTTTTACGATGATACAGGCGTAGATTGTTAAGCTCCGCTGAAAGCCCGGTCAAGTGGCTTCGGTATTGAGAGAGGCGGTTTTCAATCAGGTTAATGTCGACGGTATCACGGGCCTCAGCCAGTTTATAGGGAAGGTGATTGTCCATAATCTCGCCCGCTACGTGTATCCCCATCAGGCCCGATAGGTTTGCTTCAAGTTGGTCGCGTAGGCGGCGCAATGCGTAGGGGCGGCGCTCGGAAATTCCCAGTCCTAGCTGCCGCAGAGCTAAATCTACCTCTCGGCTGGCGGTGACTTTCCCCAAAGGTTTGGCCAGACGGGTTTTAAATTCGGCTGCAGAGTGTACGTCCAGTGCCTGACGCACAGGGTGGGACAGTTCATCTGCAGCGCACAGTTCGGCACTGTAGGCTTCTTCTTCGGTCTGGCGGGTAAGTAGGGAAACACCGATAAATATAAGCGTGTTAAGGCCGAGCGAAATGACGGTAATTTCGCTCCAGTGGCTAATGCCTACGCTCAATGAGCCATCCCCGAAAGGCACATTTATGTGTTCCAGGCCAGTTAACATAGGAATGAGCAGGCCAATAAACCACACCAATGTACCCACGGTTAAGCCCGCAATCACGCCCCGGCGGTTGCCTCGGGTCCAGAAAACGATGGCAAAAATACCGGGTACAAATTGCAGGGTTTCAATAAAAGCGACCAGCGCCAGATGGAATAGGCTCTGACGATTGTCCAGCATCCAGTAAAAGAGATAGCCGCCTAAAAACAAGGCTGCGATTACAATACGGCGCAACCAGACCAGCTGCGAGTAAATATCCTGGCGGCGACGCAGGCGCAAAAACGGTAGCAGCCAGTGATTCATTACCATTGTGGAAAGAGCCAGGGTGATCACCACCATGGCACCGGTTGAGGCTGATAAACCACCAATAAAGGCGAGAATGGTCAGGCTCGGGGACTCTGCCAGAATAGGCACTCCGAGAGTGAAGTATTGTGCAGGCAAAGGAACGGACAGTTCGAAGCCCGCCCACAAGATTGGAAAAATTGGCAGGGCCAGAAACAGCAAAAACAGAGGGAACGCCCAGGTGACGGTGCGGGTATTTCGCAAAATAGGGTTTTCGGCAACGCCCATGTGAAATATGTGCGGCATGGTGACAGCGGTGGCCACAAAGACGAGCAGCAAGGTGTGCGAGGCACCATCGCGAATAGGCGAGTGCAGCAGGGCAAGGTTTTCAGGATTTCGCTCTAGCCATTCATCCAGGCCGCTGAAGCCATCGAAGACGCCGTACACGGCTAATAAACCAATGGCGCACAAGGCAAATACTTTAAGCAGCGATTCAAACGCCATGGCGGTTATGAGGCCGCGATGGCGTTCGCGGTTAGAGCCGAATAGAACGGTAAATAATGCCAAAATACCGCAGTAGGTGAGCGCCATTAAATCTTTGAATGTTAAGCCTGTGCCCACTAACGGAATGGCGGGATCGCGGCTGACTGTAAGAATGTGCATGGTGTCAGCAATAGCCTGAATCTGCAGGGCCATCAACGGTAAAATCCCCAGCAGCATACACAAACTGGTCAGCGCCCCTATGCCGTGGCTGTGATAGCGAAAAACCAGTAAATCAGCCAGTGAATGCACTTGGTGGCGTCGAGCCAGCTCAGTGATGGGGCCTAGAGCGACAGGCGCAAATAGAAACAGGGCACCTGTACCGAGGTAATAGGCGAGGGCACCGTAACCAAACTGGAAGGCGAGGTCGATAACGCCGTAAAAAGCCCAGGCGCTGGCGAAAATACCCAAGGATAAAATATAGGTAACAGGGTGTTCGGTAATGCTCCGGGGCAGCCAGTCGCGTTCGGTAATGGTGGCAATACCGAAAATTAGCAGCAGATAGCCAAGGCCTATCAGGGCAACATGGGTAAGTTCAAAGGTCATGAGGGTTTCTTTCGGGCTTGTACTGCGTAGGCGATACCAATAACCAATACCCACATAATGTAAGGCCGGTACCAAGCGCCCTCGGGGTTGACGATCCAGGTGAACAGCGTCGGTGAAAATATATAGGCGATCAGCAACAGCAAGATCACCAGGCGCTGATTGTTCATGTATTGTCCATGCTTGTAGTCAAGGGGGCACCGGCCAAAGCATCGCGCCGCCAGTGATGAGTGGCCCAGTGTAACAGGCTGGCGCAATCGCTGTGCGCAAGTTCAAGGGGGGGATTTTGCCTTAGATGCACCAGTGCTTGCCAGAGGTTTGCATTGGCTTTGCGGTTGTCTAATGCCGGTGCCTGGTTCTGTTTGCTTAGCTTGCGCCCATCGGCACCACAAACCGTGGGTATGTGGCCGTATAGGGGGGGCTTTTGCTGCAGTAACTCAAAGAATCGAATCTGGCGTGCGGTCACAGGAAGCAAGTCATTGCCACGCACCACATGAGTGACCCCTTGATAGATGTCGTCGGCAACAACAGCCAGTTGATAACCGAAAAGCCCGTCTTTACGCACCACGATCGCATCGCCCACCTCTTGAGCAAGGTTTTGCTCCTGTGGTCCGGCAAATAGGTCTGAAAAATGTAACAAGTGGGGTAGGTGTGAAACAGGCTCAGGCAGCCCGTAAAGTTTCAGTCTCCAGGCCGTTTGACCCTTGTTGGTTGGGCGAGTATTTCGGCAGTGGCCGTTATAAACCCCGCCCATGGCTTTCACATCTTGCCGGGTGCAATCGCAAGGGTAGGTTAGGTCGCTCTGTTCCAGTCTGGATAACAGCTCTAGGTAGGCCGCAGTGCGCTGGCTTTGCCACAGAACTTCGCCGTCCCAGTGTAAGCCGTGCGCTTCAAGCGTAGTCAGGATGTGGTCAGCGGCACCTGGCTGCTCTCGTGGAGGGTCTATGTCGTCAATGCGAACGAGCCAGCGGCCCCGATGATGACGTGCATCCAGGTAGCTTGCCAATGCGGCCGCCAGCGATCCAGCGTGTAAAGGGCCGGAAGGTGAGGGGGCAAAACGACCAGTGTATGAAGTGTGGGTGAGTGCCAAGGTGATATCGGCCGGTTTTACCCGGCCGGCTTAACCGGGCGTTTAACCGCCCACTTGTTTTTCTTTGATTTCAGCCAGGGTTTTGCAGTCAACGCACAAAGTGGCGGTTGGACGCGCTTCCAGGCGACGAATGCCTATTTCAACGCCGCAAGCGTCGCAAAAGCCGTAGTCTTCGTTTTCGATCAGCTCCAGTGTGCTGTCGATTTTCCGAATTAACTTGCGTTCACGATCACGGGTGCGAAGTTCCAGGCTGAACTCTTCTTCCTGACTGGCGCGATCGGCCGGATCGGGAAAGTTGGCTGCTTCGTCTTTCATGTGGCTCATGGTGCGGTCGACTTCTTCCATCAACTCTCTACGCCAGGCCAGCAACAGCTGTTGAAAGTGCTCCAGCTGTTTCTCATTCATGTACTCTTCACCCTTCTTTTCTTTGTAGGGTGCAAAGGTGCGCAGCGTATAGCTTTCGGCTTGAGCTGAACTGTTGGGCATAGGTTACGCCTCTCATCTCCTGAAGAACCTGCCAGGCTTTTGCCTGCCAGCTTATGGTTACTGTCGCGTCATCACGACGCTTCGCCAATCTTCCCTTACCGCCAGCGGGGGTGCTAAAACGGAAGGAAAGCGAAGCTACCAGATTCGCAACTACCGTTCCAGTGTTTTTTGCACTTTTATGCCCGTTATCCGTCCTGCTGGTTATAATGCCTCGTTTTTGGGCGGAGGCATGCAGTGACGGCTAAGCATCAGTGGCAGCAGGGCACATTGGTTCGGCGCTATAAACGTTTTTTGGCGGACGTAATCACCGCAACTGGCGAGCAAATTACCATTCATTGCCCCAACACGGGGTCGATGCGTCATTGCATCAGCGAGGGATCACCCTGCTGGTATTCCTATTCTGATAGTAAAACCCGCAAGTATCCGCACACTTGGGAGGTGGCCACGACGCCAATCGGTCATTTGGCTGGTATCAACACAGGCCGCGCGAATCACCTTGTTCGCGAAGCGCTGGAAACCGGGGTCATACAACCTTTAGCTGGTTATGAGGCTTTGCGAGCCGAAGTCAAATACGGTGCCGAAAACTCCCGCATCGATTTTTTACTCACCGGTGGCGGCCCAGACTGCTACATCGAGGTCAAAAACGTTACGTTAATGGAAGAGGCCGGCCAAGGCCTGTTTCCGGATGCGGTAAGCAGCCGAGGTACAAAGCATCTGCGGGAATTGATGAGTATGGTCCAGCAGGGGCACCGCGCCATGTTGCTGTTTTGTGTGCAGCATACGGGCATTGAAACCGTAGCTCCGGCGGACGATATTGACCCCTTGTATGGGAAAACTCTACGTGAAGCCGTCGCTGCAGGCGTAGAGATACTGGCTTATAAAGCCCTTATTGACCCGACTAACAGTCTGATTCGCTTAGCGGAACCAATGCCGGTTCGTTTATAGCGTCAGCTTTGTAAGTAAATCATGCCGCCTGATTCTATAACGGGTAATCTCTCTAACGATTGTCCGGGGCAGGGGCCGCTGACACACTGTCCGGTTTCAATGACAAACAGTGCGCCGTGGTTAGCGCATTGTATGAGGCTGCCGTCGTGGGTGAGAAACTCATGCTCAACCCATTCCAGAGGAATTGAAATATGCGGGCAACGATTGCGATAGGCATAAATTTGACCGCCCTTGCGAACCAGCAGTAGGGATAAGTCGGTGCTTTCACGCGTCAGTTTATAGCCTCGACTGCGCCCCTCAGCTACCTCTTTACTGGCGCATAGACTTGTCATCTCGCTCATAATTGGGGTTCGGCTAAGGTCACCGTGGTGCGTCGGATCTTGCCGTTACGCACAAACTGCACAGATAGGGTGTCACCGGGTTTGTGCTGCTCTAGCAGGGTGAGAAAATCATCATGATTGCGGGTGGGGGTGTTATCTAAGCCGATAATAATATCTCCAAGTTCCACTCGGCCCCAGGCCCCGCGCCGCGCACCAATCAACCCGGCTTTGGCCGCAGGTAACCCTGGCGCTACGTGTAACAAAGGCACGCCATCGACGCCCGCCCGCTGAGCCCAGTAAGCGGGCGCAAATTCCACCCCAAATACCGGGCGTATCAATCGGCCGTATTCAATCAGTTGCGGCACAATCTCTTTTACAATATTGACGGGAATGGCAAAGCCAATGCCCGCGCTGGCGCCGCTGGGGCTGTAAATCATGGTGTTTACCCCGATAAGCTCGCCTGCCGAATTAAGCAAAGGCCCGCCAGAGTTTCCGGGGTTAATGGCTGCATCCGTTTGAATAACGTTGCGAATTTTGCGCTGATTGGGCGCTTCAATTTCCCGGCCCAATGCGCTGACCACACCTGTTGTCAGGGTCGCATCCAAACCAAAAGGGTTGCCAATGGCCAGCACTTTTCGGCCCACCGCCAACTGGTCAGAATCGCCACGGGGCAGGGCGTGCAGCTTGTCTTTCGGGGCGTCAATTTTTAACACGGCCAAGTCTTTATCCGGCGCCAGGCCGACCACTTCGGCGGGCCAGCTGGACTGATCGGGCAGAGTGATCTGAACCTGCTGTGCCCCTTCTACTACGTGGTAATTGGTCACTACATAGCCATCTTCGCTCCAGATAAATCCGGTGCCTGCGCCACTGGGAATGGACAGCAAGTCGAAAGAGCGCCGGTCGCGCACCACCTGGAGTCGATTGACGTACACCACCGCGGGACTGGCAAACTCAAAAACTTCAATGGTGTTGCGCTCGTCGTCAGTGGCGAACGCGGGCGGCTCTGCCTGCGCCTGCGAAACGCACAGCAGTAGACAGAGCCAGGTAAAGAGGGTATTGAAATTTAACCTCATAAGCCTTTGCGTAACGTTTCAATTCGATCAGTAAGCGGGGGATGGCTGGCGAACAGTTTTCCCAGCGATTGCTGAAAGCCACTGGATATGCCGAAGGCCTGCATACTTTTGGGCATGGGGCTGGGGGCGCCTGCTTGGGTTTCGGCTTGTAACCGTTGCAGGGCGCGAATCATGCCCTCGCGGCTGGCCAAGTGTGCACCTGCGGCGTCTGCGCGGTATTCGCGGTAGCGGGAGAACGACATAACAATCATGGTGGCGAGAAACCCCAAAATGATTTCGGCCACGATGGTGACAATGTAGTAGCCCATGCCCAGGCCGCGCTCGGTTTTAAAAACGACCCTGTCAACGGTATGGCCAATAATGCGAGCCAAGAACATAACAAAGGTGTTTACCACTCCCTGAATCAGCGTCAGGGTTACCATATCGCCGTTCGCAACATGGCCAATTTCGTGCGCCATCACCGCGCGGGCTTCCTCACGATCAAAGCGTTGTAGCAAACCGGCACTGACCGCCACCAGCGCGTTATTTTTATTCCAGCCTGTGGCGAAGGCGTTGGCTTGATTCGCAGGAAATATACCGACCTCGGGCATACCGATTCCGGCTTTTTGCGACAGGTCTTTTACGGTTTCAACCAGCCAGCGCTCGTCCGGTGTTTGCGGGCTGGTAATAAGTTGAGTGCCCGTGGTTTTCTTGGCAATAAACTTAGAGAGAAAAAGCGAGATAAACGCGCCAGAAAAACCAAACACGGCACAGAAAATCAGCAGACTGGTTAAATTCAGCCCGGTGCCTGACTCGTCCAGAATTTGGTTTACCCCGAGCAGATTCAGGGTAACGCTTGCCAGAACCAAAACGCCCAGGTTGGTTAAAAGAAAAAGGCCAATTCGCAACACGGTTAATACTCCTCAGAGGGATGCAGTGATATCGACAGATATATGCCGTCAGTAGGAGATTTTTCAATAGCCGTAAAAAGAAAAATGGCCGCCCATAGGCGGCCCAAGCAACCGTGATTAGCCAAGGCACCGAGGTGCCTTTGGTTTCACCCTTGTGGGGTAAAACCGGAGGAGAAGATCAGGCAATTGACTTGCAGGAAAATTGACCGACCACCGGTGACTCGCCTTAGCGAATCAAGCCAGTAACTTAACGATAATTATTATCATTACCGTTGTCAACTGTTGAGTTGCTTATTTTTTTAAACTTGTACTGCTTTGGCAGGTTATGGGCTGTCGGTCACAGAGAGTTGGTTGTTGAGGGATTTGATTTTTTGAGCCATTTCTTCGATAAGCCCAATACAGATATGAGGTTGATGCTCGACCAGCTGAATAAATTCCTCTTTCTTAACCGTCAGCACTGTACAGTCGGTTTTGGCTGTCACACTGGCGATTCGTTTTTGCCCGGTAAAAACGGCTAAGGCGCCGAAGATTTCATCGCGAAGAATGTCGCCGACAATAACACCATCGCATACTGCCTGGGCACTGCCTTCCAAAAGCGTGTAAACCAGGTCCGCATCGTCGCCTTGCTGAATAATGGTGTCACCGGCACTGTAGCGTAAAAAGCCTGCGTTTGGCTGAAACTCCTTGCGTATTTCCTGTGCGAGCGCTTGTTGCAGCCAGCTTAGCTGGGCGACAAGAAAATAACTCCATAGCTTTTGCAGGCTTTCGTCGCTGCAGACGTGGTGTATCAGTGTATCGCGGTCACAAGGCTGTAACTCTACGGTCTCATCACAGTGGTAAGTACCGCCAGGTAGGCTGAGCATACGCGTGAGGCCGATAATATCGCCGCGGCTGAATATTAACGTCGGCTTGTTTTCAATGCTGAAATAAATCTGACCCGAGCGAACAAGGTACAGTTGCGATGTTGGGGTATTGGCGAAAAGGTCCGTGCTGGCTTGTTTAAAGACTGTCGTAGCGTCAAGCTTTAAGCCGTCATGGAGACTTTGTGCAATGCTCGTTATTTTTAACCCAAGCTCTGTCAAACTGTCGGATTCATGCGCTGCTAAATGCATGCTGGTAATTCTCTGAGTGTGTCTATGGTGTTGCGTTTGGAGGCCTACTATAGCGAATGCATTTGGCCAGCACTATATAAGTCAGGCGTTTTCAACGGCTAATTTATCTGCCTCGGCTACCAATTGGGATTTCAGTTCTGGGGCTAAATCGTTCCAGTGCACATCCATCAAGGCACCCTGTAACGCATACAGCATTACTTTTGATACGTTTATGTCTCGGTCTTTAATGCGAAGGTAGGCTCCTACCGCCCCCAGCTCTTGTAAGTCGCTGTGCGTATTGACGCCAATCGCGCGTAAAATGTTGACGGAAGCCATGCCTAAATTTTTTAGCTGCAGCAATTCGCTTTGCTCGGTCCCCATGCCCTAAGACTCCTGTGATAGCGGATTTGTTATTTTCGCAATGCCACTGTTAGCATCCATTTATAGCCTCGGGTTATATTACAGCCTTAACTTGCAACTGCAAATACTTAGCAGGGTTTCGTAATTCGGAGGTGTTAAAGTTTGCACCAGTGCACATCTGAATCTATTGGCGGGATGGAGCAATATGCCCAGTGAATTATCGGTGACCGAAGAGCAAGCCCTTGGGCTGGATGATCGCCATCTGGTGGTTGTGGAGGGTAATTGCAAAATTCATCCAACCGCGCTGCCGGCGTTGCAGTCGCTGACATCGATCTGTGGCCAATCTGGTAGCGGCTTAGGGATCGCTAGTGGTTATCGCAGTTTTGAGCGGCAGCTGGCTATTTTCAATGCCAAGGCTCGAGGTGAGCGCAAGGTATTGGACGATCGTGGCTGTGCGGTGGATTTAAAGTGCCTAAGTGTGCGAGAGCAGTTATTCGCTATTTTACGGTTTTCCGCTTTACCCGGCGCGTCCCGCCATCACTGGGGCAGTGATATGGATGTTTTTGACCCAATGGCGATGCCAGCTGGTTATCAAGTCCAACTGACAATGGCTGAATGTGAAGAGGGTGGGGTGTTTGGCGCACTGCACAGGCTGTTGGATGAGCACTTACCTCACAGCGAATTTTATCGGCCTTATGCACGGGATTTAGGCGCTATTGCCCCTGAGCCTTGGCACTTGAGTTATGCACCTTTAGCGCGAGCTTACGAAAAGGTGTTAACGCGCGACCTGCTAGGAGATTGCCTGCAATGTGCCGACTTGGCGTTAAAACCTGTTGTTATGCGTCACTTGGACGATATTTACCGACGCTTCGTGCAGTTGGAGTCATGCAGTGAAAAATAATAACGCTATAACGCAGTTTAAATTATTGCGGGACCTTCGTTTTTATCCTTTGTTCTGGACCCAGTTTGGCGGTGCTTTTAACGATAATTTTTATAAAAGCGCGCTCATGATGTTGTTTACTTACAGTGGTGTCACCTTATGGGGGCAGGGTGTAGATGTGTTAAATAACCTGGTTGCCGCCGCGCTGATTATTCCGTTTTTGCTATTTGCGCCAGTGGCCGGTCAATTTGCCGATAGGCTCGACAAGGCCGCCATGGCTCGTGCACTCAAGCTGGCGGAAATAGGTGTTATGTTGCTGGGGGTGTTTGCTTTCTGGGTGCAAAGTCCGGCGTTACTTCTGTTGGTGGTGCTGGGTACGGGTATACAGTCGGCTTGTTTTAGTCCCGTAAAGTACGCAATTTTTCCGCAACACGTGACCCCAGCTGAGCTTACCGGTGCCAATGGCGTGCTCCACGCTGGGACCTCGTTGGCGGTATTTTGTGGTCTGATTGCGGGTACGGTAGCGATGCAGTTTTCTTTTGGCGCTTATCTGGTGGCCTGCACTGCATTGTTGATTGCCTTTTTGGGTTGGCGTATCAGTAGGCGTATTGCGCCCGCACCACCGGCACCCAATGCCCCCGGGTATGTTGTTAACCCACTGCGCCAGATCGTACGTAGCTTTTCTTATGTTCGTCGTAATCGGCTGGTCCTGGTGAGCGTATTGGCTTTCTCGTGGTACTGGTTTTTAGGGTCGGTGTATTTAACTCAGCTGCCCAATTTCAGTCGTGAGCTGATCAATGGTGAAGGGAGTGTGGTGAGCTGCTTGCTTGTGGCTTTTCTTTTGGGGGTTTGCTCTGGGGCCTTGCTTTGTAATCGTTTAAGTCGAGGGCAAGTTGAGCCTGCGATAGTGCCTCTCGGTGGGTTGATGGTGCTGGTGTTTGGTGTTGAGCTGGCGCTTGCGGGGCAGTCTTTTGCCGTCAATCATCCCCCGTTAGATGAAAGCTTGTACGCGCTTTCTGATTTATTAACATTGCCCGGGTTTTGGCGAATTCTTATTGATGTATTGCTGTTGGGGGTTGCGGGTGGGCTTTACTCAGTACCTCTGCAGGCATTGATGCAGCGAGAATCCCCCAACGAATGCCGTGCACAAATTATTGGTGCCAACAACGTTGTTAACGCCTTATTTATGGTGGCGGGCTCTATTTCTGCCATTGTTTTTTTAGGTGTATTGAACTTTACAATTCCACACTTTTTTCTCCTTACCGCTGGGATGCACTCGGTCATAATAGTTTCGCTATTGATATTTGAACCTGTATTTATCCGGCGAGTACGGCGATGGATTCGCCCCTAAGGTGAAAGATTATATGTTGGTTATCTTTGATTGCGATGGCGTGCTGGTGGAAACCGAAACTATTGGTGCGCAGGTGTTATGTGACTGTTTGGCGCCCTTAGGCGTTCATGTGAGCGTCAAAGAAGTGTTCGCTCTGTTTCGAGGCAAGTCTATTTCAGTGTGTGTGCAACAGGTAGCCGCTTTAATTGCTGATATTGAGCCCTATTGCAGTTGGCCTGAGGTTGAGCGTGAAGACTTTGCGGTCGATTTCTGGTCGAAAGTGCAAATTGAAACACTGCGTGCTTTTGAAAACGGCGTAGCGCCTATCCCAGAGGTGGAGTCGTTGTTGCAGTATCTGCAAAACGCACACATTCCTTTTTGCGTGGCCTCCAATGGAAAGCATGAAAAAATGCAGCTTTCGTTAGGGCAGGCGGGGTTGGCAAAATATTTCCCTCAGTATCGATTCAGCGCGACGGATGTCGCTGAGGGCAAGCCTGCTCCAGATTTGTTTTTACTGGCTGCAAAAACCATGGGCGTCGCACCTTCTGAGTGTGTGGTCATTGAGGACTCTCCCAGTGGCGCTCGAGCTGCGCGTCTGGCGGGTATGAAACTCTACGGTTATTGTCCCGAGCAAACGGATAAACACACGCGCGAGCAACTCCTGGCTGAGGGCGCTACGCTGATCTCCCGTATGCATGAATTGCAGCACAAATTATGAGATTATGAACGTCTATCGTTTGTTCAGAGGTTTGTTTTGTCTCAACCAGCGCAGCAACCAGAATTTATTTGGCAGGGAATACGCCTAGAGGCGCAGGAGCTTGCCGAACGAGAACCAGCTCTGGCAAGTTTTTATCACGCCAGCATCCTCAATCATCAGCGTTTGGCTGACACCGTCAGTTACCATCTGGCGAGCTTGCTCGACTCTCAAGCCTTACCGGCAATGTCGCTGCGTGAAGTTTTTTCTCAGGCCATGGCATCGGATGCTTCGATTGAGTTGTCGTTATGCCGCGACATAGAAGCTTATTGCGAGCGCGATCCCGCCTGTAATCAATACCTGATGCCATTGCTGTACTTTAAAGGCTTTCAGGCATTGCAGTCTTACCGCTTTGCTCATTGGCTGTGGAAGCAGGAGCGGCGTTGCCTGGCGCTTTACTTACAAAACCGTATTTCACAAACCTTTGGGGTGGATATTCATCCGGCGGCTCGCATCGGCTGCGGCATTATGATTGACCATGCAACAGGGGTGGTTATTGGTGAAACGGCCGTGGTGGGCGATGAAGTTTCAATGCTGCATGCCGTCAGTCTTGGTGGTAGCGGCAATGAGAAAGGGGATCGTCACCCGAAAGTGGGGCGTGGTGTTCTGATCAGTGCCGGAGCGAAAATATTGGGCAATATCACCATTGGTGATTGCGCCAAAATTGGTGCAGGTAGTGTGGTATTAGAACCTGTGCCTGCGCACTCAACGGCAGTGGGTGTGCCTGCTAAAGTCATTGGTCGCGCTGCCTCAGAAACCCCGGCGCAGGACATGAATCATTCAATTGATGACTGATGCGTGCTTCTCTCGCTGATTTAGGCACTCCAGCACTTCGGTTCGGGTCTCGAGCATAAGCCGGTAAGCGGCGAGTAGCTGAGTATTGCGGCGGGGCTCACTTTCCAGCAACAGAATTTTTCGTTTTAATGAAGCAATATCTTTCTTGACTCGAGTTTTAATGGCTAATCGAGCCGGGTCTTGAGGCCAATGATTGGTTGCGTGGCGCATAGGTTTACCCTCACATCCATATTGCTTTGTTTACCTGGGCCATTCAGTATGGGCGGCGGTTTGTAGCTTATCCAGATTGTTTTTTCACATTAACAAGTTGATAAATAGTGCTTTTGGCATGAGCCAGTAATGTCGCGGGTTTGGGGTCGGTTTAGTGTCTCGGTCGCGTGCTAACATAAGAAAAAATGTTCATAGGTAGTTGTAATGGAAAATGACGCATTATTTAATCTGGTGTTTCGCGGCGATATTGTGCTGGGCCATAACCTCGACGAGGTAAAACAAAAGTTACAGCAGTTGTTCAAGGCCGACGCCAATCGGATCGAGGCGCTTTTTACCGGTCGTCCCGTGTCTATAAAGCGTAAACTGGATAAAGCCACCGCCCTTAAATACCAGGCTGTACTGCAAAAAGCCGGGGCAGAAGTGAGGTTGGTGGCCTCTTCTGCTGCTGAACAAGCCAGTGCGCCCGCTGCTGCGCCCAGGCGAGGCCTATCTTTAGCGCCCGTGGGCTCTAACCTGTTGCGGCCCACAGAGCGTCAGCGTCAGGTGAATGCTGACATACCTGCGGCCAATTACAGCCTGCGGCCAACGGGCGAATTGTTGTTGGATCAAACCGAGCGTACCGCTGATGTTGGCCCACTGGTGAACGTGCCTGAGTTTGCGGTAGCGCCTGCGGGTGAAGACTTGTTGCAGGCCGATGAGCGTGGTGTTCTGCCACTGCCGGAAATCGACACCGAGAACTGGGAGTTATCCGAGGTGGGGGCCGATCTACTGCAACCTCAAGAGCGCCAACGCACGGAACCTGTGCCAGTGGCTGAACTGTCGGTGGACTTGGCTCCGGTGGGCAGTGATTTGGGGCAAAAGAAAGAGGTGCGTGAACCGGTGGTGCCGGATATTAGCGGTTTGCAATTGCAAGATTAGCGCTGTTGAATGCCAAAACAATAAAAAAGCGACAGTGCTACATTCAGCAATGCCGCTTTCGGGTACCAATGGTTAATCTTTACCGGGTGGGTGATTAACCCTTGTTGTAGCGCTCTACAGAATCGTTGATCTCGGCGCGGGCAGACTCAACACCCTCCCAGCCGTCAACCTTAACCCATTTGCCTTCTTCCAGATCTTTGTAGCGCTCGAAGAAGTGCTCAATGCCTTTTAGGGTGATTTCCGGTACATCTTCTACCGATTTAACTTTGCTGTACAGTGGGGTTACCTTGTCGACAGGTACGGCAAGTACTTTGGCATCTTCACCGGATTCGTCCGTCATTTTCAAAACACCAATCGGGCGGCAGCGAATCACAGAGCCAGGCATCAGGGCGTGGTTCAGCAGTACCAGAACGTCAACGGGGTCGCCGTCACCGCACAGGGTGTGAGGTACGTAACCGTAGTTGCACGGGTAGTGCATGGAGGTGCCTAAAATACGGTCAACAAAAACGCAATCGCTGTCTTTGTCGACTTCGTATTTAATGGGTTCACCGTTCATCGGGATTTCGATAATGACGTTCATATCGTCTGGCAGGCTTTTGCCAGAAGGGACTTTGTCGAAGCTCATAGCAAATTTTCCGGTGTGGTTGTCAATTCGCGCCGGATTCTAACACAATCTTTATAGGGATAACCCCCGTTACGGCCCTATGGGCGAGTGTCGTGTCAGTAAATGATGGCCATTGCCAGAGCGGCGAGTAGGGCGACAACAACACCTGCCCATACCCAATGAGTGTGAGAGCGCTGCGCAGGGTAGGTAGGTTCCGTGCGGTTGCCGGGGCTGGTAGGTTTGGTTTTCCAGCGCTTGGGCTCGCTTTCTGACTTGCGTAAAGAGGGGCTCGGTACAGGTGCTTGGGGCCGCGCGCGCGCAGCGGCGATTTCTCGCTCTGGATTGACAATGCGAAAGCTGTAGACATCAACGCGTAGGTGATCGCCATGATGGGCTAAATCGTCGGTAATAGGCCTTTCATTGACAAAGGTGCCGTTGGTGGAATTTAAATCACGGATTCGCAGCGAACCGCCCAGTAATGCTACTTCGGTGTGGCGGCGCGACAAGTGCGACCCTTTAATGGGGATGTCGCAATCACTGGCACGGCCGATGATGTAGCGCTTATTGGGTTCAACGGTAAAAATTTGGCCGGTAAGCCAGCTGCCGTCGGCTATCAGTTGCCAGCCAGGGTTAAAAGCTTGCAGTCGGGTATCGGTCGCTGAAAGCGGCAAAACTCTGAAATTAGCGCTGCCAAGGCTGAGTTGATCACCTACTTGTAAAACCTTTTGTGTTACCCGTTGGCCGTTTACAAAACAACCGCTGCTGCTGTCGCTGTCTTTAAGTGTTACCTGTTTGTTGGCATGAACTAACTTGGCGTGCTGAGGGTCAATATCGACGGCCTCAATGACCACATCATTATGTGTTGAGCTGCCGAGGGTGTATAGCTTCTCGACGATGACAATCGGGCTTTGTTGCTTGTCCTCGCGCTGTAATTTCAGCATGATTCGTACCGCTTAAAAAGAAGTAACATTAACACTGTTGCACATTATGTCAGATTACACCCGCTAACAGCGGGGTTTGGTACGGCCCAGAGTGAGACTTATTATGCCTTTTGACGATTTTACGGCGCCCCCGGTAGCCCACACCCAAATTGTAATCCATTACTGTAACCTCTGCCGCTGGATGCTGCGCTCGGCTTGGTTGGCTCAAGAACTCTTGAGCACCTTCCCGGATGAGATTGATCGGGTCAGTCTTCAGCCTGGTGATGGTGGGGTGTTTGCCGTCTGGCTGAACGACTCCTTAGTGTGGGAGCGCCAGCGTGACGGTGGCTTTCCCGAGGCAAAAGAACTTAAGCAGCGAATCCGTGATTTGGTGAGCCCCGAGCGCAACCTGGGCCACTCAGATCGATAAAACTCTTTAAATCACCCATAATGGCCGCCTCAACGTAAGCCGGAACTCAAGGAGCCGCAATACCACCATGAAGGTACTGACGTCGTTTTACCAAACTCTGATTACCCAATTCCCCCGTTGGGTATTATTGGCCTTGCTAGCGTTAACCGTACTCGCGGCTTTTGGCTTGCCAAACTTTAAGCTGGATGCTTCGGCCGATTCACTGACCTTAGAAAGTGATACCTCGCTGGATTATTTTCGGCAAATCAATAAGCGCTATCAGAGCGGCGATTTTCTGGTCGTCACCTACACCCCAAAGGTGCCTATGCTTTCAGAGCAATCGCTGCAAACGCTGCAGCAATTGCAGGATGAACTGGCCGGCGTTCAAGGGGTTAAAAGTATCAACTCGATTTTGACCGTACCTTTGCTTTACAGCCCGGTACGAACGCTCGCAGAGCAGCAGGAGTCTACCCGTACCTTGCTAACACCGGGCGTCGACAAGAATATGGCCAAGCAGGAGTTTCTGCATAGTCCGATCTACCGCGATACGTTACTCTCGCCCGACGAAAAAACCACGGCGCTGCAACTCAATCTAGAAGTCAATAATCGTTACATCGAGATGGTGCGCGAGCGCGATGCGCTGCGTGCTAAGCGCAACAGTGAAGGCTTAAATAATGAGGAAGCGCAGCAGCTGGAGCAAATAAGCGCTGAATTTCTCGCCTATCGCACCGAGCTGATGGCGCAAGGCCATCAGCGCGTTGAAACCATTCGCACCATTCTCAGCCGATACGATGACAATGCCGAAGTATTCTTAGGCGGCGTAAGTATGATCACGGCCGATATGATCGAGTTTATTCGCAGTGATCTCGTGGTATTCGGCAGCGCCATTATTATTTTTATTGTCTTAATGCTGGCGTTTATTTTCCGTCAGTTGCGTTTTGTGGTTTTGCCTCTCAGTGTTTGCGTTATGGCGGTGGTCTCTGTTCTGGGGTTACTGAGTTGGGTTGATTGGCGCTTAACCGTTATCTCTTCTAATTTTGTCGCTTTGCTGCTGATTATGACGCTCGCCATTACCATTCATCTGGTGGTGCGTTACCGCGAGCTGCACGCGCGACATCCCGATTGGGAGCAGCGCGAACTGGTACTGGCTACTGCCGGGCAAATGGCCAAACCGTGTTTGTATACGGCGCTCACGACCATTGTGGCGTTTGTGTCTTTGGTGGTCAGCGATATTCGCCCCGTGATCGATTTTGGCTGGATGATGACCATCGGCCTGAGCTACGCGCTGGTGCTGGCCTTTTTGATTTTACCGGCGGCTTTGATGTTGCTGCCTAAAGGTGAGTCCAAAGACAAGGGCGACCAATCGGCGGCCACGACCTTGCGTTTCTCCCGCATTGCCGAACGCCATGGTAACTTGGTGGTGATGTTTGCGCTGGCTGTGGCTATTGTCAGCGTGTATGGCATGAGCCAGTTAAAAGTGGAAAATAAATTTATCGACTATTTCCACAAAGATACGGAAATCTATCAAGGCATGTCGGTGATTGACCAGCAGTTGGGTGGCACCATCAGCTTGGATATTGTGCTCGATGCTCCCACCCAGGCGCAAACGCAGCCGGATCAGTCTGCAGATCAAGAGGCCGCACCGGTGGCAGAGGATGAGTTTGGTTTTGATGAGCCGTTTGCCAGCGACAGCGCGAGTGATTCCGGCGGTGAGTTTGATGACCCCTTCGGTGGTGACCCCTTTGCCGATTCCGAAGACGCCGAGACGACCGCGAGCGAGAGCGCTTGGTTTAACCCGGTGGGCTTACAAACCGTGTGCGAGTTGCATCAGTATTTAGAATCTTTGCCCGAAGTGGGTAAGGTGCAATCGCTCTGCACCATGTATGAGGTAGCCCAAGACATTAACGGCGGTAAACTGAATAGTTTTGAGCTGGGCGTTATGCGCAACATGTTGTCCGATGACATTCGCGGTTTCTTGCTCAATCCCTATTTGGATGACGCCAACAACCAAACCCGCATCACTTTGCGAGTGATAGAGACGAGCCCAAATTTAAAACGCGCCGAACTGGTTGAGCAGATTCGCACCTACGCTCAGGGCGATGTCGGTTTGGCGCCGGAGCAGGTTAACTTTACCGGTATGCTGGTGTTGTATAACAACATGCTGCAAAGTTTATTCAAATCGCAAATTGTCACTCTAGGGGCGGTATTTCTTGGCATTATGCTGATGTTTCTGATCCTGTTTCGCTCCTTGACTATTGCGATTATTTCGTTGCTGCCCAATTTGCTTGCCGCAGGTGTGGTGCTTGGTGGTATGGGGCTTGCGGGTATACCACTGGATATGATGACTATTACCATCGCTGCTATTACCGTCGGCGTGGGTGTGGATCATGCAATTCATTACCTTTACCGCTTTCGCGACGAGTTTGCTCGCTGCGGTAGCTATGTTGAAGCCATGCACAGTTCCCACGCCTCCATCGGCCGCGCTATGTATTACACGGCGGTAATTATTATTGTTGGGTTTTTGATTTTGACCCTGTCGGAGTTTATACCCTCCATTTATTTTGGGGCGCTAACCGCATTGGCAATGTTTGCGGCGATTTTGGGTTCGCTTACGTTGTTGCCTAAATTGGTGTTGATGAGCAAACCCTTTGGAAAAGAGGCAGATCTGAACAGATAACAAGGTTTTATCCACTTTTTAAACTAGCGAGAGATAGCCGTTGAATGTACATCGGATAGACACTCTCCCGACTGAGATTGATGCGCTCGTATCTGAGAGTTCTTCGCAAGGTTATCGATTTATAAAACGATTGGCTGTTGAGTTTCAATCAGGAGCGAATCGTTTTTCTTTGCCTGGTGAAGCCTTGTTCGCGGTGTTCAATAATAGAGATTTGATTGGTGTTGGCGGAGTTAGTCAATGCCCTTATAGTCCAGAGCTGAATGGCCGGATTAGGCGAATGTATATCGCTAAGAAATATAGGGGCGTAGGCGCTGGCAAACTCTTGCTGAAGAGGATAGAGGAGTATGCGTCTACTTATTTTGAGCAAGTGGTTTTATTTACGGACTCGAGAGAAGCAGCTAAGTTTTATGAGCGCTGCCGTTATTTGCCGGTGAATTTGAACAAAGTTTCACACGCTAAGAGTTTAGGTGAGTGTTTTCTGGGGGGTAACTCTGATCTGAAGAGACTGTAGCAAAATTATTGTCGTGGTAAATAAAAAGGCCGGATTAATAATCCGGCCAGACTGTTGATAAACCCCGGCATTTTCGCTGGGGTTTATTCGTTTTTGGGGCGATAGAGCTTAAGAGCACTTACGTCACAAGCATCTTAGCGGTGTGATTCGTGACAGTTCGAGAGGCTGATTTAGGTGTTCAAAGCTGCCTCTAGGGGCTAAATGAAGGGTAAATGCGGCCCCTAGGCGGCCATGAGCGCTATCTTCTTCATGTTCTGGGCTGCAGCGACCATTAGGCACTGCGCTTGTACTTTTGCGCGACCGCGGAAGCGCGCATAGCGATAACCATGTAATTGTTTGGCATCGGCAAAGCTTCTCTCTACCGTTTCTTTCCGCCTGGCGTATATGGCCTTTCCGTTATCGCTATAACGGTGTTCATTCACGCGTTCTTTACTGTCTTCCCACACATGCCGCGTGAGTGTTTTGACGTGTTGTTGGTTCTTGGTGCACTGTTCACGGACAGGACAGTCCTGGCAAACGAGGGGGGTCGATTGGTAGTGCCGATAACCTTCACGGCTTGTGGTGCGGTACATTAAGTGTTCGCCTTGTGGGCAGGTGTAGCGGTCGTGTTTTGCGTCGTAGTCATACTCACGCTTATAAAAATAGCCCCTTTTATGGGTGGGACGGCGGTAGCCCATGACGGCGTAAATATCACGGTCTTCCAGGCCTTTACAGACCGCTGCCGTAAAATAACCGGCATCAACGCCGACATGTTCCAACGTGAACCCAAAGCGCTGTTTCTGCCTGTCTAGGCGGGACAAAAAGGGGACGGCATCGTGTACATTCCCGGCGGTCACGTGCACGTCTGTGATGATGCTGCAGCGGCTATCGACGCTACGGTGGTCCAGGTAGAAAAAGCCTTGCGGCTTGTTATCCCGCACCATGTAACCGCTCTGCGGGTCTGTGCAGCTTTGTTTGATCTCACGCTCGGGTGCCCGCTTCGATGGCGGCGCTAAGGGCTTTTTTCCGTGCCTTAGCCTATCCTCCTCAACCGCTTTATCCAGGTCGTCCATATACGCTTGGTGCTCAGATTGAGCGCGCACTTTAATGTGCTTGTTCTTGTTGGCGTTGGCTTTTAAATGCGTGGAGTCGGTATAGAGTGTTTTGCCTCCGACCAGCTTACGCTTCATCGCTTGCAGAACGATCTCATCAAAGATCTGCTGATAGACATCCGCTTCGTTGAAACGCCGAATACGGTTCTGGCTCAGCGTGGAGGCGTCTGGGACTTTATCGGTCAAGTTCAGGCCCAGAAACCATCGGTAGGCGACGTTGACTTGTACGTCTTTCATTAATTGCCGCTCACTGCGAATGCCAAACAAGTAGCCGATGAACAGCAACTTAAACATCAGTGTCGGATCGAGCGCAGGCCGTCCGTTATCTTGGCAGTAATAGGGGCTAACCAGGTCATGGATGAAGGTGAAATCGACCTTAGCTTCGATCTTTCGAAGTAGGTGGTCGGCAGGAACCAAAGCGTCAATGCTGACAAACTCGAGCTCGGACTGTGTTTGGGGGCGATCTTTTAGCATGCCCCATTATGAAAAAACCCCAGCGTTTAGGCTAGGGCTTTGTCAGCAGTCTGGCCGGATTAATAATCCGGCCTTTTTATTTACCAAGCTTTAGTGGTTTTACTCTTCCAAAGCCTGCTTAAACTCACGCAAATAAGCTTTTACACGTTCACGGTTTTCAGGCCCGATACGCAGCATCAGCTTTTGTGGCTCCGGCAGCGCCTCAATTTCTGAGTCGGCGTATTTGTACATTACTGTGGGGCGCTTCAGTGTCAGTGGCTCGTCGATGTCGGGGGTGGCGAGCAGGGTGTTGACCGCTTCGAGTACTACATTGCGAAAATCGCCTTCCAGTCCCTGTTCGGCATAGGCTTCGTTAAACATGGGTGCCATGCTGGTGTACATGGTCGCCAGGTTTTCTGGTGGGATGGATTCCATCAAAGCAATGTGTTGCTCGTAGCGCTCGAAATTTTTCTCGGTGAGTTGATATTCGGGGTCGGCACCACCGGCCGTTTGAGTGACGCCCATGGTGGGCAGTGGTGACATCACAGGACGGTACTGGTTTACCAGGCGGCCTTCGGAAACACCTATCACAGCGCGCACGGTTTTACGCACGGTCTCTTCCGGCACAACCAGCTTAATCAGCTCGGGGGCGGCGGCCTGGCTAAGCTCACCGGCGACAAAGTCATCACTTTCGTTCAGCGGTGGCAGCTCTGCCACAGGTTCGGGCTCTGGTTCAGGCGCTGGCTCGGGGGCCGGTTCTGGCTCTGGTTCAGGGATCGGTGCTGGTTCGGGCTCAGGTGCTGGCTCTGGCGGGGCCACCGGAGCTGGTGCTGGAGTAACAGGTTGTGGCATGGGGGCAACAGGGGTTTCTGGCTCGGCTTCGCGAGTGCTGTTCCAGTAAATAAACCCGCCTAACAGCAGAATTAGAATCAGTACTACGACAATCACCAGAGAGTTACTGGGCGACTTGTTGCTACTCATAACGGCACCTGATTTAGCTATACATTCCTTGAAATAGAAATGGGCATTTCTCCACACCAGTAAAGTTAGTGTGTTTTTGCTTGTAATACCAGACTTTGCTTAACCCTGCCCGGTATTACAAGCGTTGGAATGTTATTTATCGTTATGGTTCAAACTTTGCCCATTAATTGGGCCTTTGCTCCAATACCAGATCAGCGCCTAGAGTTGCTGTAGTAAAGCCTCGGCCATTTTTTTATGTTGCTCGCCGGTTGGGTGGGCGTCGCAGCTATCGCCCGGGTAGTAGGGCGAATCAATGGCTTTTACTCGCGGGCTGTTAACGGTGTTTACGGTGGCTAAAAGGTAATCACGCAGTACCGTTTTTTGCGGTCGGGCGGGGTCGGCCTGATCGTTAACGATAGAGCCTTCGGTAAGGGCAATTTTGGCCTCGGGGTAGAGTGCCAGTAAACGCTCGACAAAAGACACGTAGGCGCCGACGAAGTCCTCTTGTTGCGGTAAGGGGCCAATGCCCAGGCTGAAGTCATTGGTGCCCAGCGAAATCACGATAGTGTCTGGCACAAACGCCTGTAGGTCTGCTTGGGGTTGTCCTGGTTCGGGAATTTTTAGGTCGAAAAACTGCGGCGCCTGCAGCTCGTCGGTATTGCCATTCCAGCTGCGAATGACACCGCGCCCGCCGTAGCACACCAGTTGAGTTTCGGCATTCAGTGCCTTGCCCAGAAGCATACCGTAGCTGTGATCCGAGTCGGGCTGGCGTGGGTTGTTTTCGCAATCCAGTGTTGTCGGCGTATAAACGCCTTCCCCGCAAGTGACCGAATCGCCAATAACCAACAGCTTGCGTTCTGGCGGGTTAGGGGCGGTTAGAAATTCGCCGCCGGTTAGGTTGAAACCGTCTACCGACACTATACCGCGCCAGGTTTCGCCCACGTGGCTGACGCGCACCTTGCGTTCGCTACGGGCGTCTGTGACTAAGGTGTAGGTGGTAGGTTCGCTGGCAATTTGCAGGCGCACGGGTGGTTTATCATCAACCGTCACGGCCATCCAGCTGTTGCCGGTGTTGCTGTGTGCTGTCATGGTCAGCGTGCCGCCGGAAATCGCCATGTTGGCACTGACGCTGGGGTACCCAAAGCTTACCCGATGGTTTTCTACCACGTGGCGTCCGCTCCAGCGGATAGGTTTGCTGGTGGGCTCGATAGAAGCTGTGCTGCTGGCTGTGTTGTCATTTGTGCCGGGCGAGTGAGCACAGCCCGATAAGGCCGCGACGCATAGTGTTATTGCGGCAAGGCTGATGTGGCGGTTCAGTTTTATTGTCATAGAATTAGCCCTCACCTAAAGTGCTTTTTACGACGGGCAGCAGGGCTTTAATCCACAGGCTGTAACCATTGGCATTGGGGTGCAGGTAATCGCCCATTATGTCTTTGCTGATGCGCCCGTCTTGCTGCAGAAAGACATCACCAAAATCGTAAAAACTGACGCGCTCATTGTCCGCTAGGGTTTTGAGTAGTTTGTTGGTGTCTTTTACCCATTGGCGTTCGGGGGTGTTTGGCTGTTTGCCAAAGGGCAGTACAGCTTGCAAAATGACTTGGGCATTGGGGTAAGCCTTAAGAGCTTCTTGTAGTAGTTTTTGCACCCCGGCAAAAGTGTTCTCAGGCGTGGCTTTGTTGTGCAGGTAATTGTTAACGCCAGCCATCATCACAACCAGTTCGGGATTTAATTGCTCGACGTTACCGTGCTCAAAGCGCCACAGCATGTTTTGCGTTAAATCCCCGCCGATGGCGAAATTCACAGCCTTCAGTGGTGCGAAGTTATCCTGCCAAATATGGTAGTCCCAGCCTTCAGTGATGGAGTCACCAAGAAATACCACTCGGGCCTCGCCTTTTTCAGCCAAGGCTACATCCGCGGCATGGCGTTCGTACCAACCGGATACGCTCATCCAGTCGAATTGTTTAGTGCGAGGCACGGGCTGAACAGATAAGGGCTCGGCCGCTGCACTCAGCGAAAAGAAACCGGTTACAGTGGCAAGCGTTAGGGCGGTAATAGTTTGGCTCAATGTCATTTTGATTCTCTTATGGTTGGTGTTGTTCAGTTATTAGAGTTAGGTGTACGGCTGTTAAATCACCGCTTTACAGCTTAAGGCTCAGGCGGATGTTAGCAGGTTGCAGGCTCGATGTGCCCGCCAGGGCGAGCACTAAATCCAGTAATTCGTCCCAGGGGTCCGCGTTGCGCATGCCTTTTACGGCGCGGTCGACACCGGCGGCTTGGCGCAGCAGCAACTCTAAGTGCGGGCGTTTAAGGCGACGCAGTGCCGTGCCAAATAACCCCTGGCGTTTGGCCCAAACACCCGCTTGCTTCATGGCCCAGTCCGGGTGTTTACCCTGGTCGATTTGATTGGCCACCTGTAATAGCTGGCGAATATCCCGGGTTAAGGCCCAAAGCACTGCTGGCGCTTCGGTGCCTTCGGTTTTTAAACCTTGCAGGCTTTTTACCGCGCCCCGGGCATCGCCCGATAGCGCCCGATCGGCCAGCCCGAAAACATCATAGCGTGCGCTGTCGGCCACGACTGATGCCATCAGTTCGGTGCTGATGTGGCCTTCGGGGGCGAGCAATTTGAGTTTCTCTATCTCTTGGGTGGCGGCTAACAGGTTGCCCTCAATGCGCGACACCAGCAGATCGATTGCGCCTTTGTCGGCGTTTAGCCCCGCCTGTTGCAGCCGCTGACTGATCCAGCGTGGCAGTTGTGGTGGATCGATGGGCCAAATGGGAACATGAGCACCCACACCATCGAGCGCTTTGTACCATTTACTGCGGGTGGCGGCGCTGTCGAGTTTGCCGGTGATCACCAGCAGTAGATTATCCTCGCTGGGGGTAGCCGCGTACTCGCTCAGTGCGCGGCTGCCTTTGTCGCCAGGCTTGCCAGTAGGCAGGCGAATTTCAATGAGCTTTTTGCTGGCAAACAGTGACAAGCTGGCTGCGGCGTCGTGCAGTTGGCCCCAGTCAAAGCCTGGGTCTACGTGGTGCAGTTCGCGTTCACTAAAACCCTGTTGGCGCGCGGCATGACGAATTGTGTCGCAGGCTTCTTGTACCAGTAGAGGTTCGTCACCACTGACCAGATACACCGGCGCCAGGCGATCCTGGAGCGCGCGGGGCAGTTGATCGGGGCGAATTCTGGCCACGGGTTAAGATTGACTTTCTTGCAAAATAAAGTAGATGCGACGCAGTATTTGTTGCGCGAGATCACGACGCATATCGGCGAGCAATAAGTCTTGCTCGCGTTCAAGGCCGGTGGTGTCGCTGGCATCGTAAGAGCGGGTAATGCTGGCCTGCTCCTGGGCGCTAATGAGCGTGCCCTCGCCGTTGAACACCTGGTAATCAATGCTCAGCTTTAGCTCAAAGGCGGCGGCCAGGCTGTCGGCGCCGACACCTACAGTGCGGCGGCGCAGCTCTTCCTCGCCCAGAGCCAGTGTGTAATCAGCGCTACTTTCTACGACGTTAATGTCTTGATTGAGCAGCGCATCTTCCAGCTCGCGGAGTAAGTCCGTGTGCTGTTCTGCCGAGACAATACGGATATTGTCGATCTCCAAAGGCGGCATCAGAGAGCCGCGCAGCTGCCAGCCGCAGCCAGTGAGCAGGGCCAGCAGTGTCAGAGTCAGGCAGAGCTTAACGGCGTGCATCAGTTGGCCACTATGTTAACGAGTTTGTTGGGCACTACGATTACCTTGCGAACCGTAACCCCCTCCAAAAACCGCTGTACGTTGTGCTGATTCAGCGCCATAGCTTCGACATCGGCGCGATCGGCATCCACCGGAGCCTGAATTTTGTCGCGAACTTTACCGTTGACCTGAACCACCATCTCAATGCTTGAGCGTTTCAGTGCGGCTTCATCCAAAGCGGGCCAGGGGGTATCCAGCGGGATTTCACTGTGCCCCAGATGCTGCCATAAGGCTTGTGAAACGTGAGGGACGATAGGCGCAAGCATCAATACGGCCGCTTCCAGTGCTTCGCGCTCAACGGCCAGACCCAGCGGGTTGCTGCGGTCTGCCAGTTTGCCCACGTCGTTCATCAGCTCCATTACCGCGGCAATGGCGGTGTTGAAGGTTTGCCTGCGGCCGTAGTCGTCGCTGACCTTGGCGATGGTCTCGTGGGTTTTACGGCGTAAATCTCGCTGCTGTTCGCTCAGCTCGTCCAGGTTTAGCTCGCCAGGTTGACCGGCGGCAAGGTGGGCGTGGATGGTTTTCCATAAACGGCGTAAAAAGCGATTGGCACCTTCTACGCCCGAGTCGCTCCACTCCATGCTCTGCTCGGGTGGGGCGGCAAACATCGAGAACAGGCGTACGGTGTCGGCACCGTATTGCTCGATCAGCTCGGCCGGGTCGACGGTATTGCCCTTGGATTTGCTCATCTTGGCGCCGTCTTTCAGTACCATGCCCTGACACAGCAAACGGTCGAAAGGCTCGTCCGACTCCACCAGGCCTTCGTCGCGCATTAACTTGTGGAAAAAGCGCGCGTACAGCAGGTGCAAAATGGCGTGCTCAATGCCGCCCACATACTGATCCACCGGCAGCCAATAGTTGGCGGCGTCGGAGTCCAGCATACCTTCGGTGTAGTTGGGGCAGGTGTAACGGGCGTAATACCAGGAAGACTCCATAAAGGTGTCAAAGGTGTCGGTTTCGCGCTCTACCTGTTTGCCGTCGACTTCGGCTTTGCGCCACTCGGCATCGGCTTTGATGGGGGATTGCACCCCGTCCATAACCACGTCTTCTGGCAGCAGTACTGGCAGCTTATCCGCCGGTACCGGGATTTCGCCACCGCCAGGTAAGTTAAACATGGGAATCGGAGCGCCCCAGTAACGCTGGCGGGACACGCCCCAGTCGCGCAGGCGATAGTTGGTTTGTACCTTGCCTTTTTTGGCCGCTTTTAAGGTTTGTGCAATAGCGTCGAAGGCGGCTTTAAAGTCCAGGCCGTCGTATTCACCGGAGTTAACCAGCACGCCTTTGTCGACAAAGGCTTCTTTATTAAGGTCAATCTCACTGCCATCTTTGGGGGCAATAACCTGTTGCACTGGTAAGCTGTATTTTTGCGCAAATTCAAAATCGCGCTGATCGTGTGCGGGGACGGCCATAACCGCGCCCGAGCCGTAATCCATCAGAACATAGTTGGCGATCCACACCGGCACTTCTTCATTGGTGATGGGGTGCAGCGCTTTAAGGCCTGTATCCATGCCTTTCTTTTCCATGTTGGCCATATCGGCCTCGGCCACGGACTGCTCTTTACACTCGGCGACGAACTTGGCAATGGTTTCATGCTCGGCTGCCAGCGATTGAGCGATCGGATGCTCGGCGGCCAGGCTGACGTAGCTGACGCCCATTAGCGTATCGGGGCGAGTGGTGTATACCTCAAAGCCCGTGTGTTCGGCGTATTTGCTGGCAAGGTCAAAGCGCATTTCAATGCCGCGACTTTTACCGATCCAGTTGCGCTGCATGGTTTTTACTTGCTCGGGCCAGTTTGGCAGCTTGTTAAGGTCTTGCAGCAACTCGTCGGCGTAAGCGGTAATGCGGATAAACCACTGGGGGATTTCCTTGCGTTCGATCACGGCGCCTGAGCGCCAGCCGCGACCGTCAATGACTTGCTCGTTAGCCAGTACCGTCTGGTCTACCGGATCCCAGTTGACGGTGGCCATTTTTTTGTACACCAAGCCTTTTTCGTAGAGGCGGGTGAAAAACCACTGCTCCCAGCGGTAGTAATCGCTTTGGCAGGTGGCCAACTCGCGGCTCCAGTCAAAACCAAAGCCCAGTTGCTTGAGCTGGCCTTTCATATAGTCGACGTTAGAGTAGGTCCATTTGGCTGGCGCGGTGTTGTTTTTGATGGCGGCGTTCTCGGCCGGCAGGCCGAACGCATCCCAGCCCATGGGGTGCAACACGTTTTTGCCCTGCATGCGCTGAAAGCGCGCGATAACGTCGGAGATGGTGTAGTTACGCACGTGGCCCATGTGCAGTTTGCCGCTGGGGTAGGGGAACATCGCCAGGCAGTAAAACTTTTCGCGGCTGGTGTCTTCGGTAACGGCGAAACTCTGGTTTTCTTCCCAGTATTGTTGGGCCTGAGTCTCCACCTCGGAGGGGTGATATTGCTCTTGCATTGTGGGCTGAAGTTCCCTGCGGTTGTTGGATGAAAATAAAGATGCGGCATTATAGGGGGTAGCCTGCGTCAGACCAAGGGGCGAGGAGTACGGATTCATGTCTGCTTGAAGAAAAAACGCCCTAAAGTAGTTGCTTTGCAAGGGGGTTTCCCCTAAAATCGCGGCCCCTGTAAACGGCGCAAGTCCTCGAAACCCACGGCAAGGCTGTGTTACTTCGTGTCGTCCAAGACTATTTGGAGCAAATATGTACGCAATTTTTGAAAGCGGTGGCAAGCAGCATCGTGTAGTGGAAGGCGAAACCCTGAAGCTCGAAAAAATCGAAGTCGCCACTGGCGAGAAAATCGAATTCGACAAGGTGTACCTGGTCGCTAACGGCGATGACGTAAAAATCGGTGCGCCCGTAGTGGACGGTGCTAGCGTGACTGCCGAAGTGGTAAGCCACGGCCGTGCGGACAAGGTGAAAATCATCAAATTCCGTCGTCGTAAGCACTCTATGAAGCGTCAGGGTCACCGTCAGTGGTACACTGAAGTTAAAATCACCGGTATCAAAGGTTAAGCAGGAGTTTACTCATGGCTCACAAAAAAGCAGGCGGTAGTACACGTAACGGCCGCGATTCGGAAAGTAAACGCCTTGGTGTTAAGCGCTTTGGCGGTGAAGCTGTTTCAGCCGGCTCTATCATTGTTCGTCAGCGTGGCACCAAATTCCACGCCGGTGTAAACGTAGGTGTTGGTAAAGACCACACTTTGTTTGCCAAGGCAGACGGCACTGTTAAATTTGAAACCAAAGGCGAGCACAACCGTCGTTTCGTATCGATCGAAACTGCGTAACGCCCCAGGTTTGGCTGCGTAGCGGCCACTCGGCTAACGCCGAATGCAAAAGAGCCCCGTCGATCAGCGATGGGGCTTTTTTTGTTGTTACACTTACATTTTTGTTTATCGGGGTCAGACCGTGAAATTTGTTGATGAGGCACCAATTTTTGTAGAAGCCGGCCGAGGCGGTAATGGCTGCCTGAGCTTTCGGCGAGAAAAATTCATTGCCAAGGGCGGCCCCGACGGTGGCGACGGTGGCGATGGCGGCAGCGTATTTTTACGCGCCGATGAAAACCTCAACACGCTGGTTGACTACCGATACACACGTCGCTTTCGCGCCGAGAGCGGCGAGTCCGGCCGCGGTAAAGATTGCCGGGGCAAGAGCGGCGAAGATTTAACCTTGCCGGTGCCTGTAGGCACTACGATTATCGACGTCGATACAGGTGAGACTCTGGGTGATATGACCGAGGCGGGGCAAATTCTCAAAGTGGCCCAAGGCGGCTTCCATGGCCTGGGTAATACTCGTTTTAAATCCAGCACCAACCGCGCCCCGCGCCAAACTACCCCCGGTAGTGAAGGCGAGGTAAGGCAAATTAAGCTGGAAATGAAAGTGCTGGCAGACGTTGGCCTGCTGGGGCTGCCCAACGCAGGCAAAAGTACGTTTATCCGCTCGGTGAGTTCGGCCAAGCCCAAAGTGGCCGATTACCCCTTTACAACCCTTGTGCCCAATCTTGGTGTGGTTAAAGTGCAAGAGCACCGCAGCTTTGTGGTAGCGGATATTCCCGGTGTGATTGAAGGCGCTGCCGAAGGCGCAGGCCTGGGAATTCGCTTTTTAAAGCATTTAACCCGATGCCGCGTACTGCTGCACGTAGTGGATGTGGCGCCACCCGATGGCAGCAACCCGGTGGAAAATGTGCGCACCATTGCCCGCGAGCTGGAAACCTTCAGCCCTCATTTGGCCAAGCGCGAGCGCTGGCTAGTGCTGAACAAAGTAGATTTGCTGCCTTTGGAAGAGCGCGAGCAAATCTGTCAGAGCATCATCGACGAGTTAGACTGGCAGGGCCCCGCCTATCATATTGCTGCTGCCAGCAGCTTAGGTACGGACACACTGGCTTCGGCATTAATGAGCCACTTGGAAGCTCTGTGGCAAACCGAGCGCGAAGATGACGATGCCCGTCAGGCTGAGTATGACTTCCAAGAAGCCATGCAAGCAGAAGTGCGTGAGCGTATCGAAACACTGCGTGAGCAACACCGTGCGGCGCGTAAAGCGCAAAAACAGCAGCAGGATGATGACGACGAAGACGATGACGTAGAAATTATCTACGCGCCGTAATGTCTAGCCCGAGATTGGTAACTTAATGACAAGACGTCAGGAAATAACCCGCGCCCGCCGCTGGGTAGTAAAGATTGGCAGTGCACTGTTAACCAATGACGGCAAAGGTCTAGACTACGCCGGCATCTCTCACTGGGTAGAGCAAATGGCCCAGTTGCGTCAGCGGGGTATCGAGCTGGTGCTGGTGTCTTCAGGCGCTGTCGCGGCTGGCATGACTCGACTGGGCTGGCGCGAGCGCCCCACTGAGCTTCATCGGTTGCAGGCCGCCGCCGCCGTTGGGCAAATGGGGCTGATTCAAAACTACGAAGCCGAGTTTGCCCGCTTTGAGTTGCACACGGCCCAGGTGCTGCTGGATCACGATGATTTATCCTCCCGAGAGCGCTATTTAAACGCGCGCTCCACGCTGACTACGCTGCTGGAATTGGGCGTGGTGCCAGTGGTGAATGAAAACGACACCGTTGTGACGGATGAGATTCGCTTTGGCGATAACGACACTCTGGGGGCATTGGTGGCGAATTTGGTAGACGCCGATGTGTTGGTCATCCTCACCGATCAAAACGGCATGTACAACGCCGATCCGCGTTCAAACCCAGATGCCACATTAATCAGCGAAGTGGCCGCTGCCGACAAAACCCTGGATACCATGGCCGGTGATGGCGGTAGCCTAGGGCGCGGTGGCATGATCACCAAAGTACGCGCAGCCCGTGTGGCGGCTCGCTCAGGTGCCGATACCGTGATTGTCGGCGGGCGCCAGGACAGCGTCTTAACCCGCTTAGCCAATGGCGATAACTTGGGTACCTATTTGTGGGCTGATCAGCAACCTCAGGCGGCGCGCAAGCGCTGGATAGCCGGGCACCTGCAAACCCGTGGCACCTTGGTTTTGGATGACGGCGCGGTGAAAGTGCTGGTGGAAAAAGGCAAAAGTTTACTGCCTGTTGGAGTAAAAGCCGTGCGAGGGGACTTCACCCGTGGCGAGCTGGTCGTGTGCGTTGATAGCGGCGGTCGTGAGGTGGCTCGAGGCCTGGTGAATTATCATGCCTTTGAGGCAACCAAAATCATCGGTCAGCCCAGCGCTTACATCGATCAATTATTGGGTTATCAGGGTGATGCAGAGCTGATTCATCGCGACAACCTGGTCGTCACTGTCTAAGCAATCAAAAACAGATAATATATTGGTTTTTGCTATTCGATAATAATTCTCATTAGCGTTAATATGGCCTCTCGATACAAGGGAGGTCTTATGCAGGACAAAACATCAGAATACGACTCCATCCGACAGCGCCTGTGTAACTATTTGATGGCGCGGTTGGGTTCTCAGTCGCTCGCCACACGCGCCGCCAATGAAACGATGGAACGTATGAGTCAAAGCACAGTGCTCGCTCAGGTGGGTAATCAGGAAACCTACATGCAAGGTTTCGCGTTATCCGTTGCTTTGCGCATGCGCGAATACTATCAGCCCGAGATGTGCGCTGCGCGAACCTGCGAACAACTGGCAAAAAAGGAGGGGCTTTAATGAGCGCCTCGCTGACAGTGCCAGCGGTTCTGCTGGATAACCTATACAGCCACGCCATAGCCGATACTCGCTGGCCGGAAATAGGTTTGCGCGACCTGGCGGCCAATGAGCTTTGGCAGTTGTGTTATCAACAGTGCCCGCAATACTGCCCTCGTGCCAATGTAGAGTGCGTGCAGCATAGCGCCTGGTTTGATGCGCGCTGCCAAGAGCTGTTGCGACGTAATTCTAATACGCGCTTTATCAGCATTGGCGCAGGGTTAAATACCCGCTTCCATCGTTTAAGTCAGTCCAGCGATTGGCCCAGATTCTCCTGGTGGGATTTAGAGCAGGCCGAATACAGCAATTGCAAGCGTGGGCTGTTACCGGCAGTGGATAATTATCAGCTGCAAGAATACCAACCCGACCATCTCGCCGCACAGCTGCGCACTATTATCTGTTCTGCAGACACACCTGTTGCTGTACTGATGGAGCGCCCTGCACTGCATTTTAATCGCGCCCAATGGGATGCTCTGACGTTAAGTTTGCAAGCGCTAGCGGTGGATATCGAAATTAACGTGATGTTTGATTACGTAACCGCCCTGTCTCAAGCCTGGTCGAGGGCCGCTAAAAGCCGTGCCGGTTACGCCAGAGTTCGCTTTACTTTGGCAGCCAAACCCACCGGTGGTGGCCTGGCGAAGGCTCAGCTGCTGGAACGTTCTTGTCTGAGTCGTGGAGAACTGAATCGCCGCTTCCTTGGGAATTTATGCGGCGTTTGGTACGCGGGCCACTGGCGCCTGAGCGCCGGTAGCGTAACCAGCTAGAGTGGCAGAGTTTGTGCATCGGTTAAGCCTGAGTGAATCAGCAGGATTTAACAGGAGGCCATGCTATGCCCGATGCCAGTCACACATCCACCGCTCTGTGGCCTGATTTTTTTACACGGGAATTAGCCGCGCAGCCCTCATTTGATGAGAGCGAACTTACGCGCAAGCTTGCTGCGCAGTTATCTCTATCGGAACCTTTGGCGCAAAGTCTATCCAATTTGTATCAGCCTTTGGCAGCACATTGCGCCAGCAGTAAAGGGCAGAGCACTTATGTGGTCGGGGTGAATGGGGCACAGGGCACGGGAAAGTCTACCGCTGCCAGTATCCTTAAGCTGCTGCTGGAATCTGTCCACGGTTTGACAGTAACCGCGCTGTCCATTGATGATTTATACCTTTCACGCGCTGCCCGCGCCGAACTTGCCCGCGATATTCACCCACTGTTAGCAACCCGCGGAGTGCCGGGCACGCACAACCTAGCTTTGGCGCTGGACACTTTCACGCAACTAAAAGCCGCTGGTGCCCAGCAACTTACGCCTATTCCCCGGTTTGATAAATCTCAGGACGACTGCTTAGACGAAAATCTTTGGGATAAAGCCCAAGGGCGCCCAGATATTATTATATTTGAAGGTTGGTGCGTAGGCGCCAGAGCTCAGCGCAGCAGTGATTTGGCCGAGCCCGTTAATACACTGGAAAAAGAAGAAGATGCTGACGGTCGCTGGCGCCAGTTTGTGAATGATGCGCTGGCGGATTACCAAGCGCTTTTTGCGCAGATTGATCTGCTGGTAATGCTCAAAGCACCGTCGTTTACTCAGGTACTTGAGTGGCGTCAGCTGCAAGAGCAAAAACTGCGCGATTCACTCAGTACCGAACAATTGCAACACTCGCGAGTTATGACTGCTGCAGACATTGAGCGTTTTATTGCGCATTACGAACGCTTAACCCGCTGGATGCTGAGCGAAATGCCAGCCCGCGCCGATATCGTTTTGGATTTGGCTGAGAACCATCAGGTGGCAGACATCCACTGTCATGTGAATCGATAACTAAAATTGAATCATGGAGTTATGCTTTGTCTACTGTACCCATCGCCGTATTTACCGATCTCGACGGCACACTGTTAAATCATCACGACTACTCGTACGCCCAGGCGTTGCCGGCTATTGAAAAGCTTAAAGCGCGTGAAATTCCTCTGGTTTTGGTTTCCAGTAAAACACAGGCAGAGATGAGCGAGCTGTGTGCAGAACTTGCGTTAACAAGCCCCTATGTGTGTGAGAACGGCAGCTTAATTGTTATGCCTAGGGTGGAGTGTCAGAGGCTGTCGGCGACGCTTGAGGGCGCCGAAACCAAAGACGATGACTACCTGATCTATCGCGGCGCGAATCGCGATGACATTGTAGAAATTCTGGCAGCACTAAAGCAGCAGTTTTCGTTTACCGGTTTTGCCGATATGAGTGTGCAAGACGTCGTAGATTGCACTGGGTTAAGTGAGCAGGCCGCAGTGAACGCTATGACTCGCTCTGCCTCCGAGCCGCTTTTATGGCATCAGGATGAAGCCGATTTAAACGAGTTTGCACAACAACTGCGCAAGCATAATTTACGAGTGCTCAAAGGTGGGCGCTTCTACCACGTCATGGCGGCGTGCGATAAAGGCGACGCGGTACGCTATTTGCTGAGCTTATATGAGTCCTATTATGGGGCAAGGGTAGTCAGTATTGCGCTGGGCGATAGCCCGAATGACCTGCAAATGCTCAAGGCGGCGGATCATCCCGTTTTAATGCCGCACCCTGATGGAACGTACATGCACGATGATGGTTTGGAAAACGTTATTCGTGCACCTTTTGAGGGCGCTCGCGGTTGGCGCGAGGGCGTAGAGGCAGCGTTAGCTCGCTTAATTTAACAATGAGGAAGCACCATGAGTGACTTTTTTCAAAATGGACGTATCGGCACTTTGCATAATTTGGGTGACCGGCCAATTGAAGAGCTAGAAGCCGAGTTAATGGAGTGGGGCAAACAAAAGCCCATGTGTTTGGTGCTGCCGTGTTTGTATTCCGAGCTGGAAGGTCCGGCCATGGAAAATATTGTTGACGAGCTTTCCAAGGTGCCGTTTCTGGATGAAATTATCATCGGTCTTGATCGCGCCGATGAAGAGCAATACAAAAAAGCGAAAAAGTTTTTTTCCCGCTTACCGCAAAAGCATTCTATTTTGTGGAACGATGGCCCTCGCCTGATGGCTGTGGATAAAGTACTGGACGAAGCCGGATTGGCACCGCAGCAGTTGGGTAAGGGGCGCAACGTATGGTACTGCTTGGGCTATGCGCTGGCCAAAGGTCGCGCCCGCGCGGTGGCCCTGCACGATTGCGATATCGTGACCTATAAGCGTGATATTGTTGCCAAATTGTTTTATCCCATCGCACATCCCACGTTTAATTACATGTTCTGTAAAGGCTATTACTACCGCGCCGCAGGCGGTAAATTAAATGGCCGTGTAAGCCGCTTGTTGGTGTCGCCTTTAGTGCGCGCATTGCAGAAAGTGTGCGGCCACAATGATTACCTGGACTTTATCGACAGCTTTCGCTATCCGCTCGCCGGTGAGTTTTCCATGAGTATGGATGTAGTGAGCTCTATCCGTATTCCCAGTGACTGGGGCTTGGAGATAGGTGTGTTGTCGGAAGTGAATCGTCGCTATTCCGATGAACGTGTGTGTCAGGTGGACATTGCCGACGCTTACGATCATAAGCATCAGGACCTGTCCGCCGAAAACCCTGATGGTGGCTTGTCAAAAATGAGCACCGACATTTCCAAGTCTTTCTTCCGCAAGCTTGCGATTAAAGGCGTGGTGTTCACTCCGGAAGTATTTCGCACCCTCAAAGCCAGCTACTATCGCCTGGCGCTGGATTTGATTGACCGCTATCACAACGACGCCGTTATTAATGGTATGACGCTGGACCGAAATAAAGAGGAGGAAACCGTCGAGCAATTTACCCAGTGCATCATGCGCGCCGGCGAAAAATTCCTCAACGATCCCACTGAGCGCCCCTTTATGGCGAACTGGTCAAGGGTGTTAAGTGCGGTGCCGGATGTTTATGAGCGCTTGTTAGACGCGGTGGATCAGGATACGAAGGAGATAGGTTAACCTTGTGTACGGTCTGCACAAAATTGTCATGAGTTTATGGGTAGGTTTTTTCAGAATTTCTTAATGTTGTTAGCTCTGAAATAAAATTGATGGCGGTGATTTGAGATTCTTTGATTACTTCAATTAAGGCATTAGGAGAGCTGTTAGGGTTTAGCCGAAAGTTATTCATGGCCGAGGTCAGGGCTCCCTTAATGCCAAGTTTTTTCGTGAATACGACGGGCTGCAAGCCTGCTGATTCCAGTTCTCGGTTAAACATGGTAATGGCAACCCGGCCATTACCATCGGTAAAGGGGTGGATGTCGGCTATAGCCATGAGCACTAAAATAGATTTTACAAATCCACTTTCAACAGACGGATATATTTCATTATAAAACGCATGTAAAGTGGCATTCACTTTTATTGGTGGTGTCCGTTCAATCACCTTAGATGCGACTGTTCCATTCTGGCTAAACTTGTATTGTCCGGGATGGAGTCGAGGAAGTCCTGTCGACGCTAGAGCGTGAACTTCACGCAGCGTAACTTGAGCTTCCTGGCCACAGTTGCAGGGGTTTCTTTTACTCTGTGCGTGAGTAATGGCATTGATCATATTCTTAGTTTCTAAGCTTTCCAGCTTTTGTTCACGGTTGAGGATCACTTCATCTCTAATCGATAAAAATTGTGTGGCTGTTTCGGTTAGAGGAATCATAAAAAAAGCTTCGTATTCGGGCCATTGCTCAGGTGGCTTTTCGAGAGGTTTTAACTCTATCTTTGAAGATTGAAGCGCTGACGCGTACTTACGGAGGCGAGAAAGTGTCGAATGGTCTTTGTCTGTGTTGTCCGCATGGTTTTTTCTCACCAGCGGTGAAAGGCTCTCTGTTGATGGGTTGGCTAAAAACTTGTCAACTATAGGCTGGCAGCGTTGATATTCTATGATGAGAGATTTCATCATCTGACATTCGCTAGCGGCCTTTTCAGGAATTTGCCTGTTTTTGATGGCGTCCAAGCTGGCGAGCGCTTCATCTGCTTTACCCGTTTTTAGTTTAGTCGTAGCCAATAGTATGGAGGCCGGGGTGAGGTATGGGTCCAGTGACAGCGCTCGACTTAGCAATTGCTCAGCTTGTTCGTCTCTTGATAATAAAATCATACATCTAGCTAAGCGGTATAGTGTTCCCGCGTTAACGGTTAATTTAAGCGCCGATTGAAAGTAACTTAAAGCTTCTCTATATCTTCCGCTTTCAAGCAATGCATCGCCGATTATTTGGTATGTCTGGGGTAGCCTAGGATTTATGGCTTGAGCTGTTTTCGCGAAATTGATGGCTTTTTGATATTGATGCAACTGATTAGCTGTTTCGGCTAAATTGATCCAGCTTTCTGGGTTGTCAGAAGCGATTTTTACAGCTTGGCTAAAATAGTTGTAGGCGGTTTTAAAACGATGCTCTGCATAGGCTGTTAACCCTTTTTGCATCGCTTTTAGCCAGGTGGTGTACGTATACGAATTCATAAGTTTAAGTCTGATTTCGGAAGCATTCTGCTGCGTGTGCCAGTCCTTTCGGATGGTTATCCAACCAGGTAGCGGCAATGATCATAAAGTCGGCTGATCCCATATCCTTTATGTACTGATTGATTTCGCTTGGGACTTTTCCGCCTTGAATAATTGGTAGCATTGAGGGCATGTTCCCCAGGGGGCCACAGCAAGCGGAGATAAAATCGTGATTAGCTTGGGTATCTTGAAAGTGGGTGGCAATAGGTCCGGGAGCTACCGCTAGGTCGGCTCCAGCCAAGCGATGTAAACTAGCCATAACCGCATCGCTTGCACCCCAGTGGGGAGATCGGGTAATGACGTCTCCACAGGTGTTGTGTGCCAGAATAATTAACTCAGACCTCCGTTTAACTTCGGAAATGAACGATAATCCCTGGGCATAAGAGCTGACCAGTACGCCGTCTACGCCTGCTTTTTGCGCTTGCTCTAACATGGGTAAAGCGGTATCCAGATCGTCAATGATGTTGGCAAAATACAACTTTCTCTCGCCAGTCTCATCTTCGACCCGCCGCTTCATGGCCATCATTCGTTCTATGCGGTCGGCAAAGGGCGAAAGTTCACTATCGTACGTGAGCTCATCATCTTTGATGACGTCGAATCCACCGCTCAGTACCTGTTGATTAATCTCTAGCATGGTATCGGTGCGCAGCCCATTGGCTGGGCGCATAGAGCGGCAGTAAATGGGTCGATTGGAGACGCCTAGTATTTGACGAATACCGTCAATGCCATAACGGGGGCCAGCAAATTGAGTGCAGACGGAAGAGGGTAGTTGAATATCCGACAGTAACGCGCTGCTGAGAAAGCCAAGACGATGCACTTCACCGAGCACGTTGTTCCAGACCCGCGTTAAGCGGCCTTGAAATAAATTAACCGGATAGGCGATGGTGATGCGGTAGCTGTGACGCTGTAAGGAGCTGTGAGTCGTGCCATAAACGCTGGTATTAAGAAAATAAAGCGAGCTGACATCGGTAATGCTCTCAGGCAGAGTCTCAACACTAACCACCTTGGCGCAAAAGTTTTTAACTTCACGGGAAATGTCAATTGTTGCCAGTGCTGTTGCGCAAACACTCTGTTCTTTGGCGATACCGTAGGCGGCCTGTTCGCCGGCCAATGGAGTGGTGACTAGATAGGTGGCGAATAAATATTCATCACGGTTGTCGTTATTCCATGTAAACAAGTGATTATCATTGGAGTTAAGATTTTCCGAGCTCATCTTAATAAATTCCAGAATTTTTAAGTTTAGGGGCTAACACTTTTTCGGCGATTTCCCAGTCTAATGGCGAGGTGATTTTGATGTTTTCGGCTTCCCCTTGAACGGCGAATAAGGGCTGCCCGGAGTCGATGACAAGTTGGGCGGTAGATTGGAAGAGCTCCGCATCAGGGCGGCTCATGGCGTCATCCAGTAACGCGTGGGAAAATGCCTGAGGGGCCTGAAAGATACCCACTTCATGCCGGTGCCAGAATTGTCCTACTGCATCGTTTTCTATTGTGCCCACAGGGACTACTGGGTCCAGAAACGCACCCGCGGCTCCGTGTATTTCGGCTGCGTGTATTACTGCATTACACAAAGCTCGGGAGGCAAACGGCCTGGCGGCATCCTGAATCAACACCGTCTCAGCGAAACTTTGCTCGAAGAGTTTAACTAAGCTCATATGGCGCGAGTTTGCACCACAGATAATCGTGCAATCTGGCAGCAATTTTTGTGCGGCTTGCTCGAACCCTTCGGGTACGGCCACTACAATGCGGTCTACAATTGGCAATAAGGTGTGTGCCGTCCACTCGATTAATGTCCGGTCGCCAAGTTTAAGAAAACCTTTAGGGCCCTTGCCCAGGCGGGTACCGAACCCCGCGGCAGGAATAATAGCTGCGCGCCTGACAATAGCAGCCATGGATATATCCTTAAAGTAATTATTGTACGGTGAAAGTTGGACCAATCTTGGGAATACTGCCCCGCCCACAAAATTTGGCAGGGGCAGAATAACCGATGTTATTTACGCCAGCAATGATTGCCTGTCGATATTAAGGGGATGCTTTATTGATAAGCGACAGGCTCTGGTACGATTGCAACGTAATTTTTCCGTATAAATCTTCCACAGGCTGATCGGTCATCAGGTCAAACCAGCTCTCTGTGATGATAAGGTTTAGATCCGTAAGGCTGACTTCCTGAGCTTGATCGCTTAAATTGTAAATACAGAAAGTGCTTTGGGTGCGGCGTATGCTTTGGTGCCAGAAGGCAAAAATTTTTGCTCGTATATGCAAAGTAAACGGCGTTGTATTGGGGTGAAAAGCAGGTTACGCCGAGCGTATTTTTATCAGCTGCGTTAATTCGCTCAACACCCGTTCTCCCGGCCCGCCCGGCTTGTTCAGGCGAGCCTCTACATCCATTAGGCTCCAATTGCGGCGGTTAATGGAGCGGTTGTGGCCGGTGGTTTCCAACTTATCGTAGTTGTTAGTAGTTATTAAGGAGCGAACAGGATACGATAGACATAGAATGATTAGCCGCATCGCGCGGAACGCAAAGCAAAAAGTGGCGAGCCCTGTACCTGCCACTTTTGGTAGCACTTTAAAATGCAGAGACGCTTGTCTAGGCGGTACTGTAAATATAAACCCGCGTTTGCTTAACAAACCTCCAGCCCTTTTCCCAGCCATAGCGCGGTTAACCCTGTTCGCCCATTAACATCAAACTTACGATAAATAGTGGTTACGTAAGAATGCACCGTGGTATAAGCCAAGCCTAGCTTGGTGGCGATTTCCCGCTCGCTCTGGTTGGTAAGCAGCTGTTGCAGTACCCGGCGCTCGGTGGGGGTAATGGCCGCCGTGCTGATGTGTAGACCGTGGGACAAAGCCACTTGGCGTTGGAACCAGGCAAGCCCCCGTAATAGGGCGGCGGCTTGTAAACAGTCGTCGTGGTTAAACGGCGCTTGACCTTCCACTCGATCAACTGTGATGTAGCACTCCATATCTGCGTTCAGTGGAGTAATCACATAAAGCCTATCAATCAGCCTCGATTTTTCTTTTTTTTGTAAATAGAAGGGAGATTGGTACCAATCATCTGTGACCACATCGCTCAAGCGATAGGCTCGAAAAGCACCGGCCGTTGCAACATGGTGTTTAACCAGTGGGTCTGGGTCAAGGTTATCTATATCGCTCATTATTTGTTTGGCAAAGGCTTTATCACAAGGCTTGCTGTCTAATTTGTGGCTAATGCGCGGCCGCCACCCTCGCAGAGGGTCCCTGGGGTCGTGTGCATTGACTCGTAGGGCCCCTACCCACAGGGCCGCTGTGCCGTTGATTAATCCGCACAACTCATCCAGTAAAACATCCAGGGCTTCATCGCAGTTGGCAGCCTCAAAGGCCAATAGTTTGTCCCACACTTGTGTCATCGACGGAGTCACTGTTAATGAGGTTTTATTAACGTCGTAGGGCACAAGAGGTTGAGGCATAGAAAACCTGATTACAAACCGTTTGAAGTGAAAAATTAAAAACGCTTTTCGTTTTTATATGGAGCTAGCTGTTAATTATAAAACGAGTTTAATGATCCCCTCTGTTTAGAGGTCACTTAATGTACCCCACAGTTGCGACAATTGCGAGTTAAGCCGTGCCCCAATAAATTTGGTCAAGAGTACCCCCCAATGCCGACTCGCCTCAACAACCTCTGGTTTAAATAAAGAGAAATTCACTGGCTCTGATCCTTGTGTTGCTCAGCAGCGCTGCTGAGCAACACAAGGTGGGACGGCAGTGCCACTCTTCATCACGGCGTTAATATTATCGATATCAACCAGTACAGCCAGAACATTATCGTGTTGTGGGATAACCTCGATATCGATGTGAATGAGGTGGTTAACTTCCTGCGGCCCAACCGCCAATCTCTGGCGTTGAACCGAGTGTTAAGCGCTGACGGTACACAGATTAATGGTCAGTTAAACGCGAACGGCCGCGTGTTTGTGTTGGATGCCAATGGCATTCTGTTTGGACAAGACGCCCAGGTAAATGTGGGCAGCTTGGTGGCCTCTACGCTGGATTTTGCCGGCGATGGGTTATTGAATGTGCAGTTGGATGAGTCCGCACTGAACGCCTTGGCCGAAAACCACGGCCTGATCAAAGCCGACGGCGGCCAGGTAATGATCAACAAAACCCCCTGGAAAAGCATAACCGACGACGGCCGTGAGCTGTTCGGCGCGGGCCTGGGTGGTGCTTTAACAGTAGGCATTGGCACCTGAGCGCCATCGCCGCCCGCGCCTTTGGACAACAAATACACGGTGGGCGATGACGATGACGATGATGTGCGCCTGTTGGCCCGAGTAGTCTGGAAGTTTTGAGGTTCGCCATCAGAGGCCAGGCTTACGGCATCTTACCCTTCACCTCCCACAATAATTGGTCAGCCATACGTTTTGGTAGGGTTGCAAAGTGATTTTGCCGTACAAATCATCCATCGCTTGATCGCTGATTAAGTCAAACCATTGCTCGGTGCTGATTAAATTTAAATCGGCCAAGCTGACTTCTTGGGGTTGGTCGGTCAGATTGTAAATACAGAACACACTTTGACTGCGGCGTATGCTCTGACGCCAGAAGGCGAAAATTTCTGGGCGTATGTGCAGGGTAAATTGCGTTGCGTTAGGGTGAAACGCGGGTTGGGCCGAGCGTATTTTTATCAACCGCGTTAATTCGTTAAACACCCGTTCTCCCGGACCACCCGGCTTGTTCAGGCGAGCGTCTAAATCACTTAGGCTCCAATTGCGGCGATTAATGGAGCGGTTGTGACCGGTGGTTTCCAGTTTGTCGTAATCGTTAGGGGTGGCGAACAGGGTGTGGATATAAAACGCCGGTATCCCCTCCACGGATAACATAATCGCCTGAGACATGATCAACCGCTCGACCTGCCATTGGTCGGTGCCGTTTAAGGTGCCCTTAAACGCATCGAATAAGCTGATGTTGGCTTCATAGGGTTTAGCGTTACCTTCGGCATCGGTGCGCGAGGAAATTTTTCCGCCGAACGATTCCAGGGTGCTGAGCATCTGCCCAAGCTCTTCGTCACTGAGCAGCCCTTCGGCAGGGCGCAGGCCGATGCCGTCGTGACTGGCGGTAAAGTTCAAATAGGCGCAACCCACCGGTGGCGGTGGCATGCTCATCATCCAGCTTTTCAGGTAGGTGCAGTCACCGGCGAGCAGGGCGTGGATAACCAGTGGCGGCAAGCTAAAGTTATAAATGATGTGTGCTTCGTTGCTGTTACCAAAGTAGGTGAGGTTTTCACGGTTGGGCACATTGGTTTCGCTGATTAACAGCGCGTGGGCGTTTTTGTATTCGGTCAGTAAACGAATCAGCTTTACCACATCGTGCGTTTGCTGCAGGTGAATGCAGGGCGTGCCCAGTTCTTTCCATAGAAAAGCCACGGCGTCCAGGCGAATCCACTGCGCCCCTTCATCCAGATAGCGGCCGATAATGCCCAGATATTCCAGCAGCACTTTTTCATTGCGAAAGTCTACGTCTACCTGGTCGTGACTGAAAGTGCACCACACTTGCTTAACGCCATTGGCGGTATCGGTTTTACGCAGCAGCGGGCTGGTGCGCGGGCGGACCACATTCGACAGGTCGTAGTTGGGGTCGGCCTCGACAAAATAGTCGCGCCCCGGGTCTTTGCCGTATTGGTAGTTACGAAACCACAGGCTTTGGCTGGAAACGTGGTTAATCACCAAATCCGCCATCAGTTTAAAATCTTGCGACAGGGCGTTTATGTCATCCCAGTCGCCGAGCTCTGGGTCCACTTGGGTGTAGTCAATCACCGCGAAACCATCGTCCGACGAGTGGGGAAAAAACGGCAAGATATGCACCGCCGAAAAGGTGTCTTGAAGTTTTTGATGGAGAAAATTCTGCAGCGTATCTAATGGCTTATGGCCCGCTTCACGAAGTGAATTACCGTAGGTAATTAATAAGCAGTCACGCTCAGACCAAAGCCGTTCGGGCGCGACTACGTCTTTATTCAGACGCGGGCCTATGGCATCAAAGCAGGCTTGAGTTAAAGTTTCGGGGTCGCTGTGGGGGTACAGCGAGGTGATGAGTGCATGAATTTTTTGCTTGAGTTCATCCATGGAGAGAAAATCGGTGGTCATTGGCTTGGCCCTATAGCAGCTCTTTGCTCACTATAACGCAAAACCTATGCCGCCTAGCGTGTCGACGAGGAAAGTCTTGCCCGCAGGTGTTGTAAGCAGTTTTGCACGACTTCATGCAGCTCGGCGTCGATATTGATTTTCACTACATCGTGTTCCGTTGCGCTTTCTTCCATGCTGTCGAATTGGCTATCCAGTAAAGACGTGGGCATAAAGTGGTTGTTGCGGGTGTTCATGCGCTCGGCAATCAGTGCTTTGCTTCCGTCGAGGTAAAGAAAAACCACGTCGAAGGGCAGTTCACGCAGTTGTTGCCGATGACTGCGACGCAGCCCAGAAAAAGCCAGGGTGCAACTTTGTTCGTTTTTGGCGCGCTGATTCAAGTGTGCACAGATGTTGTGCACCCAAGGGATGCGCTGGGCATCCGTTAACGGGGTGCCGGCAGCCATACACGCTTTGGCTTCATCGCTATGGAAGTCGTCGGCATCCAGATACTGGTAGCCCATTTTCTCGGCGAGGGCTTTGGCGACGCTGCTTTTGCCTGAACCGGAAACCCCCATAACAATGGCAAGTTGGGGGCGGTTATGTGGGGCGCTGGACGCTCTGCTCATAGGGGCTCTCGTGATTCTTTAGTCAACGCCTAATGATAGCGCAAACATTTACCATTGTGCTACCATAACGTCTTTTTATAAGCTGGAATAACTATGGCTGGACGCACCCGAAAATCTTCTTCAAAACGCGCTACCTTGGCCGACGTGGCTCAGGTGGCTAATGTGAGCGCCATTACGGTGTCGCGCGTCTTGAATCATCCGGATAAAGTCTCGGATGACCTGAAGCGCCGGGTGCAGGAAGCCATTGATAGCTTGGGTTATATTCCCAACCAGTCGGCCAGCTCTCTGGCTTCTGCGCGCTCGCGAGTGATCGGGGTGGCGATACCGTCTTTGTCGAATATTGTTTTTAACGACGTATTACGCGGTATTTACGATGTGGCAGATGCTAACGGCTATAAGGTGCTGTTGGTGGATACCCATTATTCGCCGCTCGAAGAAGAAAAAATGGTGCGTACGCTGCTGAGCCAATCCCCAGAGGCGATGATTATTACCGGTGGCGATCAAACTCGCGCCTGTCATCGCATGCTCGAAAGTGCCGCGATTCCCGTGGTGCAAATGATGGAAATCTTAGATAAGCCCCTGGACATGAATGTGGGCTTTTCCCACTATCAAGCCGGTTACGATGTGGCTGTGCGGCTGCTGCAGACTGGTTGTAAATCCTTAGGGTTTGTTGGTGCACGCATGGATACCCGCACCCAGCAGCGTATGCACGGTTTTGTCAAAGCCCTAGAAGAACGCAATGCTTATAAACCTGAATGGATTGTTACGACACCCGAGCCGTCGTCGATTGCGTTAGGGGGCGAGTTGCTGCGCAGTTTAATTAGCACATCTTCCGGGGCTATTGATGCCATTTTTTGCTGTAACGATGATTTAGCATTGGGTGCGCTGTTTGAAAGCCAACGCATGAACATCAAAGTGCCCGGTGATTTATCGTTGTGCGGCTTTAATGACTTTGAAACCTCGGCGTTCGTCAATCCATCGCTCAGCAGTGTTCATGTGCCGCGTTATGAAATGGGCGTGACCGCTGCGCAGATGATTCTCGACCGACTTGAAGGCGGTAATGACAGTCGTAACAAAGTGGACATCGGCTACGAAATTATGATGCGTCAGTCCACTCCGTCACTAGGTTCGAGTAATTAAGATCGAGTAATTAGAGGCGAGCAATTAGGGTAGTGTAACCTTCACCCTGTAGGTCTTTCCGGCTTCCGGTTGTGGTATACGGTTGCCGTTTAGCGGGACACCGTTGACCGAGATGCTCATCTGCTTTAACGATGCATCGCGGCGGTAGCTTACCGCCAGTGTGGCGCCGCGAAATTGTCTTTCTACTTCAGCGTCAGACCAATGCGCGGGCAAGTTGGGCTCAATCAGTAAATCTGGTCCGTCACCTTTTAAGCCAAATAACCCCTCCACCAGTGAGCGATACACCCAGCTTACCGTGCCGGTATTAAACAGCTGGCTGGAGCGCCCAGCAGTGCGTGGGAATTGGTAGTAAGCGCCGCGATAGTAGTTGGGGATGTAAATTGGCATCTGGCCGCGCTGTTCAAAATCGGCGGCGTCTGGCCCGGGAATCATTTGCCGCAGCAGTTTATAGGCGCGGTCTGCCTCGCCAAGGGTGTACAAACTGTAAATATAAAAAATGGCGGCGTGGTTATACACCGATCCATTTTCTGCCGAGCCCGGATGTTTTTGTGTCACCCGGCCGACATCTTCTCGCATGGCGGTAAAGGCGGGGGCGAGCATGGCAACCCCATAGGGCGTTTCTAGCTGCTCTTCGATGGCGTGAATCATTTTTTCACGCTGCTCGCTCGAGCAGGCGCCCGCTAAAATTGCCCAGCTTTGCGGATTAAGAAAAATGCGGCCTTCGCTATCTTTGCTGATGCCAAAAACGACATTGTCATCGGTGATACCGCGGCCGTACCAGGCTCCGTCCCATAAATGAGTGTTAACGGCCTTGTTAATCTCGTCAGCACCCGCGTGAAAATCCGTTGGGGTATCCAGTTTGTTTTGCTCGCAAATATCCGCCCATAGATTCAGTGCGTAGGCCGTGGCTAGGCTCAGCCAGCCCGACACCCCTTTGCCCTTATAGCCCACCATGTTCATGGGGTCGCACCAGTCGCCCTGAGCAATGTAGGACAGACCGCGTTCGTCGCGCGCCTGCAGCAACCATTGCATGGCGCGGCTGATGCGCTCGGCAAGGGTTAGGGTTTTGCCATCGGTGCCCGGTATGGGTTCTTGCAGTAGGTCGGCATCGCCACTCTCATCCAAATACGCTTTCAGGCATACCGGTAACCACACGCAGTGATCCGTGTGCGGAATTTGATTGATGTATTTCAGTTCAGCCTCTTCGTGCAATAGGATGCCGTCGGGCATAGCACCGGAGGTCTCCTGTTGAGAAAGTGCGTGCACAAAGGCCTGGCGGGCAACCTCGGGTTTGATATAGCTCATACCCATGTTGTCTTGCAGGTAGTTGCGCGTTTGCGGGTCGGTGGTCAGGCGGTTGACATCGCCGTGGTAAAACACCTGGCGTGCCAGCCAGTGGTTAACGAAATTGTTCAGGCCGTCATCGGGGGTATTGATGCGCAACACCCCAGCGCCCTCGGCGATATAGTTCGCGTACTCTGATTGCGCTTGGCTAAAGCCCGCTTCGTTTAAATAGTGCTCGCGTATGGTTTTTATTTCGGCGTCGTCTTTGGCCGGGCCAAACGCAAAGCGGTAACTCTCATGCTGCCCCGCTTCGAGAGCAAAGCGGTACTGCAGTGCTGCCAGCGGTGGCTCGTAGCGGGCATCGTCGCAGGCGAGGGTAGTGCGTTGCAGAGCATCGGGGTTGTGCAATCCGCCTTCGCCTTCAAACGCTTCGCGCTGCACTTGCCAGGCACTTGGCTCGCGCTCGGCGAGTAAATAGGTTTTGTCTTTAAAATGCTGGTTCTTAAAGTAATCCGGGTATTTTTGATAAGGCGTGACGCAGCTTGCGACCACGCCCTGCAGGTCGGGACGGTACTCGGCGCTCTGATTCATCCAGCTCATGTAGCCCGGCGTAAAATAAGGGTAAAGGCTGATGTTGCGTGTTTTTCCCGATAAATTTTTTACCTGGATCTGCCACAGCTCAACCACATCGTTTACCGGCAGGGATAAGTTAAGGTTCACCTCAATCTCGTCGCAGGTAACCTGCCATTGAATGTCGGTTTTGCCCGGCGAAAAACAAAATTCACTGTCTTGGCGGCGCACGGGTTCAAAGGGGGCAGAAAAAATTTTGCCGCTGTCTTCGTCTTTTAGGTAAAAAAAGCGGCCTGGGTGATGGGCGTAATAAGGCTGCTCTGGTTGCATAAACGTTTTCGCCTCCAGGTTGGGGGCGTAGGCGTACTTGGCCGGCTCCGGCTGCATAAACTGCGCAACGGCATAGCCGCGACAGTTCATTTGAATCATCATTTTTTTGTTCCACAAAAAACCGGCCGCGCGTGGCATCAGGCTCGGACTTTTAAGGTGGTAGTAATGACCATCGGTGGAGGGGCTTAGCATAGTGTCCTCAATAATGTGTACGCAGAATAAAAAAGAGCGCCGCTAACTCAGACGCTCAAGCAGGGTGCCATTTGCTCAGTGGTCACCGGTCAAGGATGTTTCGTGTTAACTCTGTCGCTCGGCAAGTTCTTGCTGAATTCGCTCGAGCTTTTCGCCCGTTAAATCATAAAAAGCGAGGGCTATGATGGCGATAAGCGCAAACACGCCAGGGGCGAGCGTTTGCATATAAACAATGCCGTCCAAAGAGGCGTCAGACTGCACCTGATTGGCTTGATAACCCAGCGCCGCCAATACCGACAACATAATGGCCGAGCCGGCGGCGCTGCCCAGTTTTTGTGAAAATGTGGTGGCCGAAAATGTCATGCCGGTGGCGCGACGGCCGGTTTTCCATTCGTTGTAGTCGGTCACATCGGCGTACATTGCCCAGGTGATGGGTGCCTTGGGGCCAAGCGCCAGACTGATAAGCATGCTCAGAATAAACATCAGAATTAATTCCGGGGGCCAGCTGGCGCTGTCCAGCTCGCTGCCATCGGCACGGGTGCGAATCACACTGAGGGTGTCGCTGGCATAAGCGCCGGTGCTAATTTGAGGGCTGGTTTGTGGTAGCTCGATGCGGTTTTTAATCACCCAGAAAACGTTTTCGTAGCGTGTCCAGGTGTAGGTGTCACCGCTTTGGTGGGGTTCGCCAAGTAAGTCACTGGCATTGAGCTGGGTCTGTTTGGTTTCGTTGATGTCCACAACCCCCAGTGCCTGGGGTTTGGGTACGAAAGCAAACGCAAAGCACAGCACGCTGACAACCCCCATTAAAATCATCAGCAATTTTACTTTGTCGATGTAGCGCGTCAGGGTGGAGGCAGACATAGCGCCGATCATTAATCCCAACACTTGCAGACCGACAAACAGCCCCAGTAAGTCGGGCCGCTCCACAAAGTATTTAAAGTAGTAAGTCGCCGAGCTGCCGCGCAGGGTGAAGGTGGTCATGATCACCATGGCGAGAATAAAAATAATGATCCAGGGTTTGCAGGTGAGCAGCGTTTTTAAATCTTTTAACGGTTCGGATTTTTGCTCGGCCGGAGGGCGAATACGCTCTTTGGTGGTGGCGAAGGTAATGACAAATAAAACCGAGGCAATCACCGCGTATATGCTCATGGTAATTTGCCAACCCACAGGGTTGTAGCGGTCGCCGTCGCCGAAGTATTCGGCTAAATCGGGCGTAAGGGCGCCGACGATAATACCGGTGAAATAAGCGAAGAAAAACCGTGTGCTGTTAAGGGTGTTGCGCTCTTGTGCGTTGGCCGTTAACACACCCGACAACGAGTTGTAGGGCATATTCAGCACGGTGTAGGTGAGCATTAAAATCATGTAAGTGGCGTAGGCCCAGATTAATTTGCCACCTTCGTCTAAATCGGGTGTGGTCATTGTGAGCAGGCCCGCGCCCATCATGGGCAGGGTGCCAAACAGCAGGTAGGGGCGAAACTTGCCCCAGCGGGTGTTGGTTTTATCGGCAATCGCGCCCATGGCGGGGTCGGTAAAGGCGTCGACAATTTTTGTAACGGTCACCATGGTGGCCGCGGCCGCGGCGCTGATACCAAAAATATCGGTGTAAAAGAAAATGAGGTACGAGCCGATAATCGCCCAGTAAAAATTAAAGCCAGCATCACCCAGGCCGTAGCCAATGCGCTCGCGCCAGGTGAGTTTTGCCAGCCTGTCGGTGGACGTTGTTTGAGTCACGTTTGTCTCCGTTACTTGTTGTTATCGCGGTGACGCTGATGCTACGCCAAATGATAGCGCTATCATATTGGCTTGAGCGTAGAAAATCTACCCCTGAAGAGTAGGTGTAGCTCAAGAAGTGCGTGGTGACGGGAGAAATAATCCACAGCGCCAGTATGGGCGCTGTGGCAGGTGAGTGGGTTAAGCGGATTTTTTCAATTTCTTGGTGGGCTTGGTTGTCTCTTGTTCGCGCAGTGAGTCAAATTTGAGCCAGGCCTGTTCTACAGGTGTGGTGGGGGCGCTTTTTTGCGTTACGATTTTTACCAGGCGCATATCCGCCAGGTTGGGGTTAAGCACTTCATCGTTCAGCAGTGCTGTGATCAAAGCGCCGTGTTTTTTAATCAGGCGCTGTTGTTCGCTGGTCAGCTTGTTGGCATCGGCCAGATCGCCCAGGCCGTAAAAGGGCTGTTTGATGTAGTGTTCACGCGGCAGCATAAAAATCCCTCAAGTAGTGGCGATGTGGCTGTTATACGTGAGGTTTTTGAAGATTCTGTTGCAATGCCGTGACGGTTTTGCGAAAACAGTCCGCAATGCAAAGGGGCGGTATTTCAGGGGGAGGGGCGCGTTTTACGGACACAAAAAAACCGGCCGTAGCCGGTTTTTTTAAGCGCTTGGCGTTACATTAAGAGGCCAGTGCTTTGATCTTGCTGTTCAAGCGGCTCTTATGACGAGCGGCTTTGTTTTTGTGGTAAACGCCTTTGTCTGCCACACGATCCAGAACCGGTACGGCTGCTGCGTAAGCGGCTTTGGCTTGTTCTACGTCACCTGCTGCAATGGCGGCATCCACTTTTTTCAAGTAGGTGCGCACCATGGAGCGCAGGCTGGCGTTGTGCTTGCGAGCTTTTTCGTTCTGGCGTGCACGTTTTTTGGCTTGAGGTGAATTTGCCACCGTGTTGCTCCTATCTAAAATTCAAAAATCTGGTTTATTCGAGGCCGCCTAAACGGTTGTCTGGCCCCTTAAAAGACGCGGCATTCTACCGGATTGGCAGCCTGTGTCAACTATCTTCTTTTCGTTGAGCAATAAGCTCGGGTGACTTTATGGGTAAGAGCAGATGAAAAGCCACACCCTCGTGTGTATTTTCGGCCCAAATTCGTGCTTCGTGGTAGCGCGCGATCAAATCGACGATGTAAAGCCCTAACCCCAGATGCAGTTGTTTATCGCCACTTTGTGGGCGTGAAGAGGTTAACGAATTAAACAGCTGCCCTTCAAGTTCGGCGGGTAGGGGCGGGCCCTGGTTATGAACCGACAGCAACAGTTGGGGCTCGCCAGCCTCGGCGTAAATCCGGCTTAGGCTTAGGGTGATTGGTGCTTCTCTGGGGCTGAAACTGACGGCATTATCAATCAACTTGTCCAGTAACTGCACCAGCAGCTCGGGGGCCACGGCATTTTTGTAGGCGGACTCTTGGCCGCCCCCATCGTTAACGGGCTGAATCTCGCACTCGAAGCGGTACAACGGATACGCATCGCGGTAGGCGGCGCTCATATCGCGCAGTAGCTGATCTAGGTGAATCTCTTCGCGCTCGGCGCTGGCGATGCTTGTCTCCATACGCGAGGCCTCGGTCATGGCGCTGACCAATCGGCTGAGGCGCAGAGTGCCTTGGCGGGCGCGCTCGATGTAGGGGGCCTGACTTGCGCTGTGCGGCTGTTCTTGGGTGTGCTGCAAATTGTCCAGTGAGCTATTCACCACCGCCAGCGGCGTGCGCAGTTCGTGGGCGAGTTTGCTGGTGAGGGTTTTAAGGTAATCCGTGTGGGCGCGTACCTGTTCCAGTAATCGCCGGTAGTGCCCGGCTAGTTCGGCGACCTCGTCGTTTACCCGGTAGCGCGGCCAGTGCTTCAGGGTCTGACTCAGTGCGTCGCGGTTGTCGCCGACCATCAGCGCGGCGCGCGACAAACGCCTAATGCGCAAGCTGAGCCACAGGGCGTAACCAATCAATAGTGCCAGCAAGAGCGCTCCCGCCCCGAGGGTCAGGCCTAACAAGTTGAGTGCGGCGCGGTTGTCGATCATGCGCCAGGGGTTGATGCGCTGTTCGACAATAACTAACCCGGCCTTTTGTGACTCCACGGCACCTGCGTCGGGCCAATCGCGATACAGGGGGGCGCTCACCTGGGCAATATCCGCGCTACCTTGGTGGTACCAGTGGGTGTGCATCTCGTTCACATTGGGCCACTGACCCGAGCGAGCGTCCTGCCAGGGCGGGAGTGTCCGGCGCGGGTTTAATATTCGCACATACCATGGGGTCGCTTGCGCGCTCGCGGTAGCGGTTAACTCACCGCTTTGCCCTCTGAGCCAACCGTGCTTATCCAGCACGCTCAGTCGCAGGTTGTTATTGCTGAAGGCGTTGAGGGCTTTATTAAGGGCTGGCGAGTGGCTAATGAGACGCCCATAAGTGTCGGGCAGTACGCCCGGGTCGGGGCCGCCTACCATGGTGGCTATATCGCCTAGGGTGCCGGTGTGGTGAATCTGCGTTGCACTTTTATCCACCGCCGAGAGCGCGAAGTACTGCTGCGACCAGTCAGCTGGCAGTGTGAGCTCTACGGCATAGCCTTGCTCTGTTTCGCGCCACACGCCGCGAATGCGGTAGTCCCGTTGCGCCAGGCCGGCACTGTCACGATACAGCGCCTGAACCTCTCCCGGTAACTGGGCGCGAATGGCGTAATAGCGAGCGCTGCCTTCTTGCTGGTTACCGATAAACAAGGCGATGTGATCACCGGTGGCCAGCTGGGTGTCGCTTTGGCGGTGAAACTGTCGTGTGGCGTCAGCCACTTGCAGCAGTAGATAAAGTTTGTCGCCGTACTGGCCCGCGCTGAATGTTACCTCAGGCCCGTTGGTTGAGGTTAACTCCAGCGGCGCCAGCGGATAAGTGGACCAATCTGCCGCGCTGCCATCCAGCTGGGGGGGCGCGGGCAGGCTATGCAGGTATAGCTCATGACTGGCATCGGTTGCGGTACCCGCACCAAGCCCTGCGCGTTCAAGCAATTGGTTGTCGCCGCCCAAGCGTGCGGCGACCGCATTGGCGGTTGCTTGCAAGGCGGCGCTCTGGCCCTCACGCAGCAGGGTGTCAAAAATAAACAGCGATTGCAGCGCTGCCCAGGGCAGAATTAAAGCCGCTAGTGATACCAGCGCCAGTTGGCGGGTGAGCTTCACGCCTCGCCCTGCCAGCGATATCCCATGCCGTAGGCTGTTTGAATGCGATCAAAGCTGGCATCAATGGCGGCGAACTTGCGGCGAATACGTTTGATGTGCGAGGTGATGGTGTTGTCATCCAGCACGACGTTGGCCGCGTCCATCAATTGCTGGCGGTTTTTGACGTGCCCCGGGTGGCGTGCCAGAGCGTGCAAAATCCAAAACTCGGTAACGGTTAAATCGACGGGGTGATCTTGCCAGTGCACGCTCATGCGCGACAGGTTGATGGCTAGCTGGCCGCGTTTGACGGTATCGTCTTCATTGATTGGTTGGCGCAGGGCGTCTATGCGGCGAAACAGCGCGTGGATTCGCGCCAGCATGTGGGCCTGGCTGATGTCTTTGGTCAGGTAATCGTCCGCTCCCAGGCGCAGCCCTGATATCACATCAAATTCGTCGTCGCGGGCGGTCAAAAACACAATGGGCAGCTCTGGGGCAAGGCTGCGTAAATCGCGGCACAGCTCAAAGCCGCCCTCAATTTCATCCCCCAAGCCCACGTCGATAATCGCCAAATCCGGCAGCGCGTGGCGAAAGGCGGCTTGCGCGCTGGGGCGGTCCAGATAGTGTTCCACCTGGTAGCCCAGGCGGGTGAAGGCATCGCGGTAGTTGTCGGCGATGGCCTGTTCGTCTTCAACAATGGCTATAATGCGGGCCATAACTTATTCCAATAACAGGGTTTTGCGCATAATGGTGGCTTGCGCGACATTGATCAAGTTTGGGGAAACGGATGCTACAAAAATTAAAAGAACGTTGGGTGTTATTTCTGTTTGGAGCGCCTTTTGCGGCGGTGGGTTTAGGTTTTTTGTTTTGGGGGATTGTGCCTCAATTGGCCCAGTGGACGGCAATGAAAAGCTGGGAGCCAGTGCAGGCGCAGATTGTAAGCGCCGAAATCAAAAGCCACCAGTCCGACGATTCTACCACTTACAGCCTGCACGCTACGTATCGCTACCAGTATCAGGGGCAAAGCTACACGGGCAATCGTGTGGGTATTAGCTCGGGCTCGGACAATGTGGGCGATTACCACCAGCGGGTGATCGGGCCGCTGAAGCGCGCCCAACGCAACGGCTCAAGCGTCACCGCCTGGGTGAACCCACAACAGCCCGAACAGGCTGTGCTGAATCGCGAACTGCGCTTAAGCTTAATTTTATTTAAAGGCTTGTTCGTGTTGCTCTTTGGCGGGGCGGGTTTAGGCATGTGGGCCTATGGTTTTATCGCCCGGCCCGATAAAACCGATGTCTCTGAGGTTGAAGCCCAGCAACAACCCTGGTTGTCGCGTAATGATTGGGCGAGCCCGACCATTAAAAGCGATGGTAAAACCGGCATGTGGGGGCTGTGGGTGTTTGCCGCCTTTTGGAATCTTATTAGCCTCCCGGCGGCCATTGGCGCGGTGGGTGAAGCCCTGGCGGGTAATCATGCCGCCTGGTTAGCACTTTTATTTCCCCTGGTGGGGGCGGGCATTGTGTTCTGGGCGATCAAACTGACCCTGGCTTGGCGCCGTTTTGGCCCCGCGCCAGTAACCCTGGACCCATACCCTGGCGCTATCGGCGGACAGGTAGGCGGCGCGCTGGAGGTGGCCTTGCCCTACCAGCCGGATAATAGCTTTGCCGTGACTTTGCAGTGCTTGCACAGTTATTACACGGGCTCGGGCAAAAACCGTAAACGGCACGAGTCCATGGTATGGCAGAGCGAGGGCATTGCTCAGACCTCACGCAGCGCTCACGGCACCCGCGTAGAGTGGTTGTTTGAGGTGGATGAGGGACTGCCCGAATCCGAACCTCCGGGCAAGCGCTACCACTTGTGGCGGGTGAATATTAAATGCGAGCTTCCCGGCACGGACTTTGATCGCAACTATGAAATACCCGTATTCGCCACTGGTGACCAGGCCCAGCAATTGGGGGATGTGACTGTCAGCAATCAACACCCGGAAATGGCGCAGCAGCGCGAGCAATTACTGGAAGATTTATTTGATATTCGCCAGGTACCCGGCGGGGTGATATTGCATTATCCGGCCTTTCGAAACGTAAGCACTATGCTGGTGTTAATTTTAATGGGGGCAATATTTTCCGGTATTGGCTTGTGGCTAGATGCGGACGGTTTCCCCGAATGGATTTTTGCGCTTATCGGTTTGCCAATGTTTTTCGGCGGGCTCTATTCGCTCTGCTCCAGCTTGGATGTACGCATCGACCGCACCGAACTGATTACCCGCCGCCGTATACTGGGCGTAAGTCTGGGGAATAAGCACACTCCGCGCAGCGAAATTACCAAATTGTTTATCGATGAAAGCTACTCATCCAGCACCGGCAACAAACACACCACTTACTACAAAATAAAAGCCGAGCTGCGCAGTGGCGGCAAAAAAAACATCAGCCACAGCTTGCCCGGCCGCGAGCTGGCCGAAGAAGCGTTAGAATCACTCAGCCTACTCACCGGAGTCCCCTGTCAGTAATGTCTAAATTTCTGTTGTGCCCCTTGCTGTTGGTATTAACCGCCTGTAGCCATCTAAACGCCCGCAGTGTTGAGGATTACCCATTGCCTGATGGATCGTCCTACACAGGCGAGCTTAGCGACGGCTTGATGAATGGCGAAGGCACCATTGAGTGGCCGAACGGCGATGTTTATACCGGCGAGTTACACGAGGGGGTTATTCACGGCCAGGGCGAGCTGGTGACAGAATCGGGCGAGGTGTTTCGCGGTCGGTTTGAGCAGGGTTTGCTGAACGGGCCGGGCGAATGGCTGGGCCCGGACGAGGTTAGTTACCGGGGTGATTTTAAAAACGATTTATTTCACGGCGAGGGTGTTTACGCCTCCCCCGAGGGTGCCTATGCAGGCGATTTTGTAGACAGTGAACTAACCGGGTTGGGTACTTTTAGAAGCGCCGATGGCACAGAGTACGCCGGCGAATTTAAATCCTGGCGGTTTGAGGGCCATGGTATTTGGGAAGATGGCGAAACTCGCTACACCGGTGAATTTAAATCCGGCTTGTACCACGGTTATGGCGAGAGAACGGATCTAGCCACCGGCGAAGTACTGGAAGCAGGGCAGTGGAAATGGGGCCGGTTTGTGGGCGAGCAGGTCAGCAAGGCCGAACGCCGCCGCCAGAAGCTGGCCATTGAGCAGGCGCTGTTTGATCAGCCTGCACGCTTGCGCCAACAACTTGAAACCTTACAAGCCTCTGAGCCCGGCACGGTTGATCTATTCGCGTTAATCGGCGCCGGCGATGGTACGCAAAAAGTTTTTTCCTTGGAGTCGCAAACCATCGCCAAAACCTTACAGGCTGACAGAGTCTCGCCGGGGCATTTGCTAATGCTCAGCAACTATCCCGGCACCATGGATGAGACCGCCTTGCTAACGCTGAGCAACTTGCAGCATTCAATAAAAGCCTTAGCCGAAAAAATGCAAAGCGAAGATGTGCTGCTTTTATATTTGACCAGCCACGGTTCGGCAGAGCACGAACTCTCCCTTGAGGCACCCGGACATAACTTTGTGGATATCACCCCCGGCGATTTGTCCGATGCCTTAGCGCCGTTGAAAGATCACGCCAAAATCCTGATGATATCGGCCTGTTACTCCGGCGGTTTTATCGAGCCGTTAAAAGCGCCGCACCACCTGATTATGACCGCCGCTCGCGCCGATCGCACCAGCTTTGGTTGCGGCGATGCCGATACCATGACCTACTTTGGCCGCGCCTACTTTGAAAAGGCGCTACCCGATAGCAACGGATTTATCCAGGCGTTCGATGTGGCGAAAAAGCATATTGAAATCTGGGAAGATGAACAGGACCTTGAGCACTCCGAGCCGCAAATATTTATTGGTGTGGAGGTAGAGTCAGCTTTAAATACCTTGTCATCGCCTCCCTAGTTTTATCCAACCGTTGCGAGTAGGAGTTGTCATGAGAGCTTTATTACCCTTGGTCGGCGTGTGCGCCGCCTTGTTTGCGCACCTTAGCCATGGCGAAAATACCGACTGGATTCTTATTGACGATTTTGAATCGCCCCAGGCGTTAAGCCAGTGGAGTAACGCCGATACCAAGAACGAGACAGAGCCGTATGTCGAAAACCCCCAGATTACCGAGCGACGCACTGAATCGGTAGGCACAGCAAAAAATGCTTATTTGCTGAAAAAGCCCGCGGCCGAAGGCGTTGTAGGCAATCGTAAAGCGCTGAGCTTTAAGCCCTTGCCCCGTGAGGTAAAAGTGGGCGAGGTATACACGTTTTATACCCGTATTCAGGTAGAGTCCTTCCCCAATAACCACGCTTTCGGTATCAGCAATATGAACGCCGAGGGCATTAGAAAGAACGACTATAACGCCTTTGAACCCACCTTGCGGGTGACCGATAAAACGGAATCATCCGGGCTGGTCAATACCGGGGCGTTAATGGTGAAAGTGGATGGTGGCTACGCCAATATTATCAACCCCGCCAGCGCCGAGGAGGCCAAGCCCCTCAAGCCCGGCACTTGGTATGAAATCTGGTATGTGGTTAACAACGCCCCTAAGAACCTGGGAGGTCAAAGCTACGATGTGTTTATCCGAGGTGGTGAATTCCCTCAGCAGACCCAGGTGTATCGCCAGGCGGATTTTCGTATGAAACGCGAAGAGCCATTAACGCACTTTTTAATGAACTGTAATACCGGCCCGCACCGCGCGCCCTATGGTAATGGCGGCTTAATGTACGACGATTTATACATGAGCGCCGGGGTGAACCTGTTGACTCCCGGCGGTTAACAGTCAGCCAGAAAAATGCCGTGTAAAACACGGCATAACTCGCAAGTAGAAGGCTAACAAATTCGCATTAGGGCGCGTTTCTCTCAGAAGGCTGCTTAGTGAAGTTGCCAATCATCTGATGAGGATCGAGTTCCGTGCGCTGTGTCTTTGCAGCCTGGGCCCACCAGATAAGTTGGTTGAACGTTCGGCCAAAATACTTGTACCAGGAGTTTTTCTCTTCACCTTCCTGGAGTCTGCTATCCTGGGCAAACACTTCCTGCGCCTTAGGTACATGGATCATCGCCGAAACCGGCAGGCAGCCCAGCTCAGAAAGAAAGGTACGCATTGCAACCGCCGCACGCATGCCGCCCCACTGCCCGGCGGAGTAGGTGACAATAGCGCTGGGTTTATAGGCAAACAAAGAACTGCCAAAGTGATTCAATAAATTTGCCAGTGCCGGGCTCATAGAGTGATTGTACTCAGGGCTAATCATAATAAACCCATCGGCATCGTCTATCTTTTGCGCCAATTCATCCAGTCGGCTTGGGGCCCTGCCTTTGGCATAAGCAAAGTGCGGTTTAAAAACCGGCTCCGGGGGATAATCCAAAGCATCAATTAACTCCACTTCATGCTCGCTGTACTGACTGGACAGACAATCAAGCGCAGCTGCGGATACCCGAGCACCCAAACGAGCAGGTTTAGGAGGCGTGCTATCGCGCACAGTACCGAGAAAAACCAATAATTTCATAAAACGTCCTTTTAGATGAGTTTGGTAGATTATGGTGTAGGTCGTTGCAACTGTAAAAACCCATCAGAAACGGGTGTTTCTGATGGGTGAAGTCAAAAGTCAAAGACTTGACCCTCGGAATTCAGCTGTTTCAGTTTCTATTGAGTATGGATGTTGAAATGAATTTGTGTGCGATCTAACTTTCTTCAAGTTGCTCTAATGTTGAGCAGTCTATTGGGGTTGTTGGGTCTAGCCATACTGGCTTGCAATGATATTGAAAGTGGGAATATATTACTAATGCTCGTTTTATTAAATTTTTGTCTGAAGATATTAGAAAGTCGCATGTGGTCGCATACGCTAAATGTTTAGCATCATTTTGAACGTTTTTCTGAGATTTAGGCTTTTTTCTTTTCGGTTCAGCCAAAAATTCATACCTGTCAAAAATGCCGCAACAAGTATCAAAGGCAGTTAGACGTGGGAAAGGTTTGCCGTTAGGCCATACAAAGCCAAAATAATCTTCAGGGGTTGGGTGTAAGTTTTTATCTGCTGTATCTTCCCACAATTTTTTCAAGGCGTCTGGGGGGGTGTAGTTATCAGAGTTGACCACGCCCGGAAGAGATACTCCCAATTTTGTTTCTCCAGTTCTCTTTAGCGTTTGGAAGTTTTCGTTCATTTTTTGGTCTATCACTTTAAGCGCCATAACGCCTAAATGATTGTTATTCGCTGCCGCTTTTTTTAGCTGCGCGGCAATATAACGGTCCCACTCTTTTTTGCTGCTTTCAAATCCGCGGCCAGAAGATGACATGGCTCGAAGTTCATCTAATGTGCACTCATCAACTAGCGTCTCTTGACGCCATTGTTCGTTCTTCTGAAACAATTTCTCTACAGTCTCGTCCTTATTGAATTTAGGTGTGTCACCAGCATCGAAATAAACCATGCAGGCATCTAGATTCTTCAGTGTGTTTAAGTGAAATTCAGGATTTTTTGAGACTCTAAAATCGTCAAAAAGAGCTGGTGAGTAAACAATTTGGAATGTGTTGGGAACGGTAAAGCCAAGAGGTTTGCCGTAAAAGTTGCTGATTACATTTTGATCAATATATACTTTGATTTTTGTATTCATGAGCTTCCCGTGCCCCTTTCACCCTCTCGTCAGACGTTTCCATTAACCAAAATCAATTAATATCCACCGAATCCTTTTCGCCCTCTGCCCAGGGTACGTTCTTGGTTCGTTCTTCACAGGGTAGCTGGCGGTGCAGTGCCGCTTTACCCACAATATGCGCACTCACCGGGGCGGTGATAAACAGAAACAGGGCGATCAGCAGTTCGTGCAGGCTGAGTTCGTGTTCGCCTGCGGTGAAGAAGATGATGGAGCCGATGACCATGCCGCCTACACCGAGGGTGGTGGCCTTGGTGGGGCCGTGCAGGCGCATAAAAAAGTCCTGCAGGCGGGCGAGGCCGAGTGAGCCCACCAGGGCAAAGCAGGCGCCCAAGAATAAGAACAGGGAAATAACCACTTCGGTTGCAAAACTCATAGTTGCCTCACTCAATAATGTCGCCGCGCAGCAGGTATTTGGACAGCGCCACGGTGCCGACAAAACCCATTACCGCGATCAGCAGTGCGCCTTCAAAATACAGGGTGCTTTTCTCGTGCATGCCAAACACAATCAGCATGGCGATGGAATTAATGTACATGGTGTCCAGCGCGAGGATGCGGTCGGTCATGGTGGGGCCGATGCACAGACGCCACAGGTTTAGCACCAAGGCTAAACCGATAATAAACATGGTGATTTGAATTACGGATTGGAGCATTCGAAAATCTCCTTTAACGGCTTTTCATAGCGGGTTTTGATGTCCGCGATGGCCTGATCGATATCGTCAATGTGCAGGCCGTGCACCAGCAGGTAACCTTCTTCCATTTGCAAATCCACCGACACGGTGCCCGGTGTCAGCGAAATGGTGTTGGCCAGCAGGGTGATGGTGAAGTCCTGCTTTAATTCCAGCGGGATGCGCATAAACGCCGGGTTTAGTTTTTGCCGCGAGCCCATGATTAAAAAGGCCACTTGCACATTGGCAATTAAAATATCCCACAGCACCAACAGCAAAAAACGCAACGCCAGTACGGGCCTGTTAATCACCATAGACTGTGGCCAGAACGACTGGGTAAAAAATGGAATGGCCCAGGCGAGTAATAACCCCAGTACCCAGTGTCCGGGGGCAATGGTGTTGTTTATTAACAGCCACAGGCCCAGCATAAAAGCGCTGAGCAATTTATGAGGAAAGAGTTTTTTACCGGCCAGACTACTCATGGTGCACCCCCGGAATGGCTTTATGGTTAAGAACGGCCTCGGTGTAAACGCTCGGGTTTTTCAGCTGTTGGGCCAGTGCATCGGTGTACTGCACCACAGGGTTGCCACCAAAGGATAGCGCCAGCGATAACGCCAGCATGGTAATCACTGCCAACAGTGCGCCACGGTCGGCTTTTTCGGCTTTGGCCACTCGGTTTTCGGTACGCCAGAAGATGGTGCTGCCGCTGCGACTTAACGCGGTAATGGTGACAAAGCCCGCCGCCAATAACATAAACCACAGCCAGAAGGTGCGCTCGTCGGTGGTGGCCGCCTGCATCAACATGACTTTACCCACAAAACCCGACAGCGGAGGCATACCAATAACTGCGGCGGCGGCAATAAAAAACAGCGCCCCTAATTTAACCGGCTGGCGCAGGGCGGGGCCGGTAATAATGCGGTCAGAGGTGGCGCCGCGCTGGCGCACAATTAAATCGGCCAATAAAAACAGTGCGCCGCATACCCAGGTGGAATGAATTAAGTAGTACATGGTGGCGCTGAGGGCTTGCTCGGTATTAAGTGCTACACCGGCCAGCATGGTGCCCACCGAGACAATCACAAGGTAGGCAACTTGCAAACGCAGCTCGCGCGCAGCCAAGGCGCCAGCCACACCAAAGCCCAGAGTGATGAGCGACAGCGGCCACAGCCAGGGCTCGGCCAGGTTCGCCACCGTGCCAGCGGTATCGCCAAACACCAGAGTGTACATGCGGATAATCGAGTAAACACCGATTTTGGTCATGATGCAGAACATCGCCGCCACCGGTGCCGAGGCCGAGGCATAGGCGCGCGGCAACCAGAAATACAGAGGCACCATGGCCGCCTTGAGGCCGAACACCACCAGCAACAGCAGGGCGGCGGCGTTCATTAACGGGGCTTCAGCGGGGGTGGTTTGTGCCACTTTCTCGGCCATGTCGGCCATGTTCAAGGTGCCGGTCAAGCCGTACAAAAGTGCGGCGGCAATCAAAAACAGGCTTGAGCCGACTAAATTGAGCAACACATAGTGCAGGCCCGATTTAATGCGCGCCGCGCCGCCGCCGTGCAGCAGCAGTGTGTAAGAAGAAATTAATAACACTTCAAAAAACACAAACAGATTGAACAGGTCGCCGGTTAAGAAGGCACCGTTCACACCCATGAGCAAAAAGTGCAACACACTGTGTAAGCTGTCGGCGGGTTTGTCGTTGCCGCGCACGGCATACCACAGGCAGAAAAAGGCCAGTACTACAGTGACAAACACCATGAGGGCGCTTAAGCGATCCAGCACCAGCACAATACCAAACGGCGGTGCCCAATTGCCCAGGGCGTACACGGTAATGCTGCCTTCAGCGGCGCTTAGCAGCAGCGCTGTGGCCACACCCAATTGCGCGATAATGCTTAAAAAACTGATGCTGCGCTGCACCCGCAGCGGGCGGCCTGTGCCCAGCAGCAATAAAATGGCGGTGAGTAGCGGTATTAATACCGGAGCAATAATAAGGTGGCTCACGATTTCACGTCCTCCACCTTAATGCGTCCATCCACATGGTCGTTGCCCAGCTCGGCCCGCGCGCGCAGGGCCAGCACCATCACGAAGGCTGTCATGGCAAAGCTGATCACAATGGCGGTTAGCACCAGCGCCTGGGGCAGTGGGTCGGTATAGCCTTCACCCACACCGATAATGGTGCTTTTGCCCGGGTTTAAACGACCTGAGACAAAAATAAAGATATTCACCGCATAGGTGAGCAGTGTCAGGCCGAGAATAATCGGGAAGGTGCGTCCGCGCAGCAGCAGGTACACCCCGCAGCTGGTGAGTACGGCAATCACCACGGCTACCAGAATTTCCATCAGTCTTCTCCTCTGGTCACTTCGGTGTTTTTATAAACTTTACTGGTGGCTGGGCGCGGCGAGTGACTGGTTTGCGCCAGCTTACCCAGGTGCGCCAGAATCAGCATGGTGGCGCCCACCACGGTGATGTACACACCGGTGTCAAAGGCCATGGCTGAGGCCAGCTCAAAATCGCCCACAATGGGCCAGTGAATATGGCTGAAGGTTGAGGTCAAAAACGGATAACCGAAAAACCAGCTGCCTACGCCGGTAATGGCGGCAATGAGCACGCCAGATACCGCCACGCGGCGATACTTCCATTTCAAGCGCTCTTGCATCCAGCCGGTGCCCGAGGCCACGTATTGCAAAATAAGCGCAACGCTGGTGACCAGCCCGGCAATAAAGCCGCCGCCCGGCGCGTTGTGCCCGCGCAGAAATATGTACACCGAGACCATCAACGCCAGGGGTAAAAGAATGCGGGCCATTACCGCCAAAATGGGCGGGTGGGGCTGTTTATCCCAGACTCTGCCTTCACCATCGGCTTGCGGCAGAGGTAAGTGAAGGCCATTAAGCATCGCATAAATGCCCACGGCGGCTACCGCCAATACGGTAATTTCGCCGAACGTATCAAAGCCCCGGAAGTCCACCAAAATCACGTTAACGATATTGGCTCCGCCACCGCCAGAAACACTGTTGGCGACGTAAAACTCGGACAGGGTTTCGTAGGGGCGGGTAATCATGGCGAAGGTAATCAGGCCCATACCAATACCGGCAGCGGCGGCGAGCGCGATGTCGCGGCCGACACGCTTAGCGCCGGATTCATTGGGTGTCATTTGGGGCAGGAAGTACAGCGCCAGTATCAGCAACACAATGGTGACGACTTCTACGGATATTTGCGTGAGCGCCAAATCGGGCGCCGAGTAACGCACAAAAATCAACGACACCACCAGGCCCACCACGCTCATTAACAGCAGTGCAGCAAAGCGGTTGTGGTGTAGCAGTACCGTACCCAGCGCACCCACAATCAAAATGATGGCGGCTAACAGACTGACCGGTTCGATCTCGGAAACGCCCAAAGTGCCTTGAAACTGAGACATGGGGTAGAGCGAGCAGGCAATCGCCACCACCGCTGCGCCGATGAGTAACGCCATATAGCGCTGCAGCGAGTTGTTTTGCACAAAATCGGTAAACAGCTGCGCAATGCGCACTGACAACTGCACCCGCGATTCGAACACAATTTTTTCGTCGTGACGGAATTTGCGCTCGTAAAAGGCAAACAGGCCCGAGCGCTGGGTGTACATAATTACCCCGCCAATGGTGGCGACAATGCTCATCATCAGTGGCAGGTTAAAACCGTGCCAGATGGCAATGTGATAATCCGGCTTGTTCTCGCCCAGCACCGCGAGGCTTGCCGCCTCAAGAAAGGGTGCCACGGTAAAGTTGGGCAGTATGCCCACCAGCAGACACAGCGCCACCAGAATCTCTACCGGCACAATCATATAGCGTGGCGGCTCATGGGGTGGGTACTTGGGCAGGTCGATGGGCTCGCCGTTAAAGAAGACATCGTGAATAAATCGCACCGAGTAGGCTACCGAGAAAACCCCGGCCAGGGTTGCCATTACCGGGAATACCCAGCTGAACATGCCCATGGATTCAATGTGCAGCGCCTCAGAGAAGAACATCTCTTTACTCAAAAAGCCGTTCAGCAGCGGTACACCCGCCATCGCCAGGGCGGCCACCATGGCCAGCAGGGCGGTGTGCGGCATGTACTTCCACATGCCGTTAATTTTGCGCATATCCCGGGTGCCGGTTTCGTGGTCGATAATACCGGCGGCCATAAACAGCGAGGCCTTAAACGTGGCGTGGTTAATAATGTGGAAAATAGCCGCTACCACGGCCAGCTCGGTGCTAAAGCCCAGCAGCATGGTAATCAGGCCCAGGTGGCTGATGGTGGAGTAGGCCAGCAGGCCTTTTAAGTCGTGCTTGAACAGGGCGTTGTAAGCACCGAACAGCAAGGTCGCCATGCCGGTAAAGGTGACGATGTAAAACCAGCCATCGGTGCCCGCCAGGGCTGGGTACATGCGCGCCAGCAAAAACACCCCGGCTTTTACCATGGTGGCCGAGTGTAAATAAGCCGACACGGGCGTGGGCGCGCTCATGGCGTGGGGGAGCCAAAACTGGAAGGGGAATTGCGCGGACTTGGTAAAAGCGCCCAGCAGTACCAGGACCAAAATCACCGGGTAGCTGGGGTCGGCTTTAATGGTATCGGCCGCCGCAAAAATAGCGCCCAGCTCAAAGCTGCCAACCACGCGCTCAATTAACAGGGCACCCGCCAGTAAGCACAGGCCGCCTGCACCGGTTACTGCCAACGCCATGCGCGCGCCTTTGCGGGCGTCGGTTTGGCCGGACCAGTAGCCGATTAATAAAAAGGATACCAGCGAGGTAATTTCCCAGAACACAATCAACAGCAGCAGGTTGTTGGACAGCACAATGCCCAGCATGGCCATCATAAACAGCTGCAAAAGCGCGTAGAGCTTACTCAGCGAGTCGCGTTCAGAAAGGTAGTAACGAGCGTAAAGAATCACCAAAAGGCCTATGCCGACAATCAGCAGGGCGAACATCAACCCCAGGCCGTCCAGCCGTAAACTGAGGTTTAACCCCAGCGACGGCAGCCAGCTGAAGCTGGCGTATTCAACTTGGCCGCTGAATACGCCCGCGGCACTGCCAATTAAAATACCCAAAGCGCACAGCGGGCCAAGGGCGGCGGAGTAGGCGCACAGGGTGCGGCCAAAACGCTCGGTTGCAAAGGGCAGCAGTGCGCCCAGCATGGGCAGCAGGATAATGCTTAATAATGTCATGGTGTGGTAACACCCCAGTTGCCAGGGCCCGCTTCCTCGGGCCGGATTATGTCATTGTTTATCGCGCGCAGGCGGGCTTAGGGCATTGGGCGCAATACGCCTATGCCAGACGATGGCAGCCCGGTGGATCCATATAGAAAGGTTGATAGCGGCGATGGGAGTGATTACAGACTGAACAGTCCGCCGCGTTGGCGGTGAGGTCTGGTCGCGGCAATGTAGCTGTTATACGCGAGAAGGCCATTAAGTGTGTATTCCTGATGTCTGCTCAGTGCACAGACGTTATACACAAACTTGTTGTGGAGTGCCACCGGCGGCGTGAATATTTACCCCAAATTACTCGCCGGTTTTGCGAATCACCAGCTGGATTGAGCCAACGGTAAAACCCCATTTTCTGAGGGTTGATTGGTTTATGACCACATCGTCGCTGACGCGCCACATCCAGTCGTCTACCGCCAGGGCTAGTTTGTCACCACGGTAGTCAATTTCGAGAGTGTACTTCAGGTTCAACGCGTTACCGGCGACCACGCCATGACCGGTGCCGATCACATCCCCCGCGGTGGCGTCGAACTGATGGGCGCTGGTGGGGGTAAGGGTCCAGACTCGGGTTTGTTTTTCACCGTCATCGAACACAAAGTGTTCATCGAGGGTGCCAATGCCGTCCGTCCAAGAGGCGTTGATATCCGCCTGAAATGAGCGCGTGACTTCACCCGCGCGATCTTTGACTACACCGTGGGCAACGAGCTTACCTTGAAAAAACTCTTCGGGTGCGAAGGCGGGGGTGCGCCCCTGGTAGGTTTGTATATCGGGCCCGGCGCAGGCCTGGACCAGTAAAAGGCAAGTTAGAATCAGCGCGCGAGACATATAACACCTTAAAAAATATCGGTAAACGTAACCCCCAGCCCGATAGATTGTGTGCGTATGTTGTAATCAATCAGGCTGGCACCATAGCCGTCAAATAACTTGACGTAACCGCGCACCGTACTGCTGATCGGAAACGACCAATCCAGCTGCAAGGCCCCTTTGTCGCTAAAGGGGCGGCGCGTCATAAAGCTCACTATATGATCATTACGTGTGTAGGCGCCGGCCAGTTCATAGTGGCCGTAAAAATCGTCGATATCCGGGTTGTCGTCCTTCTCAGAGTCTTCCGGCAGGCGGTACCAAGGGGTAATGGAAAAAGCGAGGTTGCCCCGCTCGAAAATGGCGCGACCTTTTACTCGGTTCCAGCTGCGCGACAGTAGGCCTGACTGGCCGTTGGACTGATGAGACACGATCAGCTGATTCATCACGTTGCGGAACCCAAAGATCTCCCAGTTGTTGATGACAGAGAGAATCAGTTCTGGTTCGTGGTTGGTTTCGCGAAAAGGACGGGAGATCTCGGTATTATACGCTTGCCAAAACGATTGATTGGTATAGGCGACATACAGGTTGCCGTTGTTATGGAAGATGTCATCGGCCAGCAGAACCTTCATACTGATCTGAAATTCTATTTCGATATTTTGATAGTTGACGTCTTCGCCTGACTCTTCTTCAAATGGGCGTTCATTGGGCGTGTCGGTATAGACGGCTGGAAGTAAATAGTTGCGGTTATGGGGGGTAAGAACAAATCGGTTCGACCTGTTCAGCGCCTCCATTTCCAGCCGGGTTTCCAGCGCCGGCTCTTCTTCGGCCTTCTGCGGTTCTGGGGCTGGGGTAGGCGCTTCTATATTATCCGGATCCTCTTCGGCCAGATTTTTACAAGCGCTTCGCAGCTGCTCCAGAGTCATGTCTTTGTCGGCGTTGAGGCTCATGCGAGCCAGACACTGCCGATAATCAGCTTCATTAATGGGAGCTTCGGAGCCACAAACGTTTGCGGCTATCAGAACAGATGCCAGCGGCATAAATGAAAAGATGCGAGAGAGCATGAGCCGCAAGCCTGTTTAATGAGACAAGGCGGTATTCTGCCTTAGGCTTGGTGGGCTTGAAAAGCCCTTCTGTGTGGGATTACACAGGGGCGATTCCACTGACAAGCCACTGATCCATATCGGCATCGTGCCACTGGCTGATTAAATCGATACCATTATCGACAATCGATAAATACACATCGATAATATCGCTGGCGAGGTTATATATGCGGTTGCTGTCTGCGTTGAGCGCCCCTTCGTGCAGAATATCTGTTTCAACCATGTTGAGCAGAAACATAAGCTTTAACTCGTAGCTTTTTAACTGGCTGAGCAAACCGATGTCCTGATCGAGAATGCCTTCAAGGCGCTTGATCTGGTGGCGAAGCTTTTCATTGTTAACCCGGGTGCACTGGATGACATAACGCAGTTTGCTGTCATGGTGCGAATCCAGAAACCCTACGGCGGCGGCGTAGGTGCCCAATGCGCGAATTCGCCCAATCTGCTCAACCACTGCCGGTAACAGACGAGTGGTAAAGTGGAGTACCTCGAGATGTTTAAAGCGGCTGGGGTAGCTGCTTGTCTCGGGCTCGGGTGGGTTATCCTCCAACAGATGGTGAATGGGTTGTTCAAGCTGGCGCGAAAGAGCCGCTAACATCGCCAATGATTGCTCAATCATGTGGCAATGCAGCTCGTAATTATCAATGACAGAGTCTTCCTGCCAGTCGCGGCTGATGGTGACCCAGGCGCTTTGCAGGTTTTGTTGGTCGCGCTCACTGAGCAGGCCTTCACTGCTTTTAGCCATGGCTTGCAGAAGTAAAATACGGCGCTCAAGTTGCGCTTGCAGTTGGTTGAAGTCTTCACGAAAAAACTCGTTTCCGCCAAGCATGCCCATACTCATGCCGCGATGGCGTTGCGCGGTCTTGATGGTGCGATTGAATTGACGGATGAGATTGAGGGCGTTTTGCCGACGGCGATAAACCGCGTAATAGCGACAGTAAATTTCGCTATTAGCGTTGTCAGTTGGTGCAATGTGTACGCTGGTTTGCCCGTTCATGGTGCCTGATTTCAAGTGGTGACTTCATGTAAGTGGCGCGTTTGCCAGGTTTCGGTTTAACTATGCTCCTGCCTGGTGCGTAAACGGCGTCCACAGCCTGTTTTACCGAATTTACTGTTTTGCTTGAGCAAGTCTTATACCAAGAAGGGAAAAAACCAGAAATCGTAAAGTGTGGTGCAACTGTTATCACAGTTTTGGCGTCTGTTAATCTCTATCGCAATAAAGCTCTGATTCAGGGCAGGGCAGGCGAGAAATACAGCGCCTTATTTTGAGACATATTTTGCGGCATAAACGTATGAGACAAAAAGAGTGCCTCTGCGTATATTGCAGCCACAAAACAATAATGCCTCGCCAGCGGTATGAGGCAAATAAAGTTATTTAATGAGTGAGCATTAATCGTTCACAGGAGAGACACTCAATGCAAACACCGGGCTTTTTTCGCAGGAACATTCGCTGGCTAGCACCTGTGCTGATTATTGTTTTATCTGCCGCACTATTGGGGGTGCTTGCTTCACTGCGAACACCCCCGCCAGAGAGGCCGCCGCAAAATGCCGCCGAGCTGGTTGAAGTCCAAGCGCTAACCCCTTCATCGATGCAGTTAACGGTTCGCTCTCAGGGGCTGGTAACGGCCAAGTACACTACCGAATTGGTGGCTCAGGTTAGCGGTGAAATTGTTTCGTTAGCCCCCGCTTTCGAGCGTGGCGGCATTGTCAAAAAAGGGGATGTGCTCGCCACGATTGACCCCACAAATTATGAAGTGGCCCTAGAAAACGCCAAAGCTAGCCTGGCCAGTGCCGAAGCGGGGTTAGAGCAAGAGCAAGCGCAAAGCGAAGTGGCGCGAGTAGAGTGGGAGGACATAAACGATCGCCCTGCACCCGCATTGGGGTTGCGTAAACCTCAATTGGCTCAAGCTGAAGCGCAACTAACAGCCGCCCGGGCCGCTTTAAAGCAAGCCAGTAAAGACCTGGCGCGGACTCAAATCATAGCCCCTTATGATGCTTTGGTGTCAGAGCGAAGCATCAGTCTGGGTTCTTTTGTAAACGTTGGCAGCACCATGGGACAGCTGATGGATGTCAGCCTGGCTCAGGTGCGCTTACCCATCGCTGAATCTGAGTTTCGTTATCTGCATCAGGAGGGGGTTGGCTCCGTGGTGAACCTGCGATCGGGTGATCAAACCTGGCAGGCCAAGATCGTACGCGGGGAAGGTGTTGTGGACAGTGAGACGCGTATGCGCTATCTGGTGGCCGAGATCGCCGACCCGTATCAGCTAGAGACTCAGCGCGATGCAAGCACCCTGGCCTTCGGTACTTATGTGGTGGCTGATATTGTGGGAAGGCAGTTGCAACAGGCAGTAACCGTGCCTCGAAGTTTAGTTCGGGATGGGCAGGTCCCGTTATATGACGAGGGGCTGCTGGAGTTGCGAGAGGTGAATGTAATACGCGAGGCACAGGGACAGGCGGTAATAGATTCGGGCATTAATCCGGGCGATAAGTTAATAACCACGGCTCTGGACTACCCCGTGCCGGGTATGGCTTTGGAAATACGCAGCACAACCGCTTCAGCTTCAAATGAGTCTCAAGCCGAGGCGGAGGCGGAATAATGGAAACCGTAGAAGATACTCGCCGGGGGATTATCGCCTGGTTTGCTCGCAACAGCGTTGCCGCTAATTTGTTGATGATAGTGCTGATTTTAATGGGGTTGTTCAGTGCACTAACAATCCGCAAGCAAATGTTTCCGCAATTGGAAATTAACTGGATTAACATCGATATTACCTACCGGGGCGCGGCGCCACAGGATGTCGAAGAAGGCATTACCGTTAAGCTCGAAGAGGCACTGGCTACCGTGCAGGGTATTGAGCGGTTGATTACCCGTTCCAACCGCGGCGCGGCCAGCGCCAGCATTGAAGTGATGGAAAACTACGACGCCCAGGATGTGCTGGACGAAGTCAAAACAGCGGTGGACTCTATCTCCAGCTTTCCTGACGGCATGGAGCGACCTCGAATCAGTCGCGTTAAGTTTCGCCAGGAAGTTATGTACGTCTCGCTGTACGGCGACTTAAATAATTTTGACTTAAAGCGCATGGGCGAAGAAATTTACAATGAGCTGCGCGCTCTGCCCGATGTCAATATTGTTGAATACTACAGTGGTGCCAATTACGAAATAGCCATTGAAGTCAGCCGCGACAAACTGCATGAATACGGTTTTACCTTTAACGAAGTCGCCCAGGCGGTGCGCAACTGGTCCACCAATCAATCGGCCGGGCAAATTCGTGCCGAAGACGGTTTTATTTCGGTGCGTGTGGAAGATCAGGCGTACATTGGCGAAGAGTTTGAACGCTTACCGCTGCGCACCGGCGAAGATGGCACCAAGGTGTTGCTGGGCGATGTAGCCAAAGTTAACGACGGCTTTGAAGAGGGCATTAACTACACCAAGCTCAACGGCCACAACGCGGTCACGTTTTTTATCGGCGCCACCAAAGACCAGAGCATTACCGATGTTTCCAGTACGGTAAAAACCTACCTTGATGAGCGCAATCAAACCCTTCCCGCCGGTGTCTCGGTCGACCCCTGGGTTGACTTAACTTACTACCTGAATGGCCGTTTGAACATGATGCTGAGCAACATGTTTTGGGGCGGTTTATTGGTGTTTGCCATTCTCGCGTTATTTTTGCGCATGAAGCTCGCCATGTGGGTCATGTTGGGCTTGCCGGTTAGCTTTCTGGGCGCTATGGCGCTTTTACCTTTAAGCTGGATTGATGTAACCATCAATGTTGCCAGCCTGTTCGCCTTTATTATGGTGTTGGGGGTGGTGGTGGACGACGCCATTGTGATTGGTGAGAGTGTTCACAGCGAGGTCGAAGAACGCGGCCAAAGTATTGACAATGTGATTCGCGGCGCGCAAAGAGTGGCCACACCCGCCACCTTTGGTGTGCTCACTACTTGCGCGGCCTTTATGCCTATGGTGCTGGAGTCCGGGCCGGATGCCGCTTTTGCCAACTCCATTGGCTATGTGGTGGTGCTGTGTTTACTCTTCTCGCTGGTGGAATCCAAACTGATCTTGCCAGCGCATTTAGCGCACATGAAGCCCGTGGCCGCCACGAATCATTCAAACCCGATTTATAAGGTGCAAAATTTTATCAGCACCCGGCTGCAGTGGTTTATCGATAACGCTTACACGCCGGGACTGAAATGGTCACTGCAATATCGCTACATTGTGATGGCGATTTTCACCGGTATTATCTTTGTTACCGCCGGTATGTTTGCCGCAGGCTTTCTTAAATTTGTAGGCATGCCCAAGGTGCCCCATGATTTTGCCATTATTAATCTCGAAATGAATCCCAGTGTGCCCGAACAGACCACTATGGATGCCATGCTCGCCATTGAAAACATGATTAACGAAGTCGAGGCGGACATCGAGCGCGAGTTTGAGACCCCCATGGTAGAGAAACTGTATGTCTCCATGCAGTCGCGCACCACTGCTGAAATTCAGGCCAAGTTAGTGGACCCGGAAGATCGCCCTATGGATACCTTTGCCTTATCGTCTCGTTGGCGGGAGAAAATGCCCAATCTCACTGGTATGAAAAGCATGAACATTGTTGACAGTGTGATGATGGCGCCCGGTGGTGATGACGGTGATGTGAGTTTTCGCGTGGTCGGTACCGACCTGGAACAGCTGCGCCTGGCCGCTGCGGATATTCGCGCCGGGATGAGCAAAATTGACGGTGTTTACGAAATTCAGGACAGCGAACAAAAAGGCGTAAAAGAGGCGCGTTTTCGCTTAAAACCCGTGGCTTATAGTTTGGGGTTAACCACCGCCGATGTCGCTAATCAGGCGGCTTTTAGTTTGTACGGCATAGAGGCCCAGCGTATTGTCCGCGATGGCGAAGAAATTCGGGTGATGGTGCGTTACCCCGAAAGCGAACGCAACTCGATTGACGCTGTAAACGATGTGTTAATTACTACACCCTCTGGCAGTAAAGTGCCGCTGAAAGAAGTCGCAGAGATAGATTTGGTCGACGGGGTTAACCAAATTTATCGCGAAGATGGCAAACGTACCATCACCGTATGGGCAAATCTGGATTTTTCTAAAATTCAGCCATTAGCGGTTGCGGATACCCTGCGCGAAGGGGTGTTTAAAGACATTGAGCATAATTACCCCAAGTTGGAATTGGAAGAGTCCGGTAATTTACAGGATGAACGTGAAACCCTATTCAATTTTTTCGTCAATATCATCACTATTTTGCTGATGATTTACGTGCTTTTGGCATTGCCTCTGCGTTCATATACACAACCGCTAATGATTATGTCAGTGATACCTTTTGGTGTTATTGGTGCGATTTGGGGCCACATGATCATGGGGTTTGATTTCAGTAGTCTCTCGCTGTTTGGCATTTTTGCCGCCATCGGCGTCGTGGTGAACGACTCGCTGGTGATGGTGGATTATGTGAATGGCGCGCGCGAGAGAGGCGACAGTTTGCAGCAAGCGGTACTGCAGGGTGGGCGACGCCGTTTTCGCGCCGTTATTCTGACATCCATGACCACCTTTATTGGTCTATTACCGATTATGTTTGAATCGTCTTTGCAGGCAAAAATTGTGATTCCGATGGCCATTTCACTGGCTTACGGGGTTTTGTTCGCTACCTTTGTGACCTTGGTGTTGGTGCCTGTGTTGTACTTGGTGATGCATGACCTTAGTTCTGTCCGGCGCAGAATGCTAAATTGGTTTTGTCCCTACCGGAAAACTCAATCGTTTGATGCCTGAGGTGGAGGTTTACATGAAGCTATTGGCCATTAGTGGAAGTTTGAGAAAAGAATCTTTGAATACGTCATTGTTAAACGCCGCTAAGTCTGTGGCGGGGGATAAGGTCACCTGGGATACAGCGGCAATAGACGATATACCACTGTACAACCAGGACATCGACGGTGAGCAAAAGCCCGCATCGGTTGACCGTCTCAAGAAGCAGATTGAAGCAGCCGATGCCTTGGTGATTGCTACCCCGGAGTACAATTACAGCATTCCCGGTGGTTTAAAAAACGCCATCGACTGGGCGTCGCGCCCCGCGTATAAATCGGTGCTGGCGCACAAAAAGACCCTTATTTTAAGCGCCTCAATGAGCCCGATGGGTGGTGTGCGTGCGCAGGGTCAGTTAAAGCAAATTTTGGCCGGTACGTTAACGCCGGTATTTCCGGCGCCCGAGTTTGCCGTGGCCACTGCACAGAACAAATTTACCAATGGCGAGCTGACCGATACGGACACGCAACAAAAGTTGCAACGCTTGGTTAACGACTTTTTAGCCTGGGTATAACGGCTGCTGCTATTTTAACCTCGCTCGGCCAGGGCGCGAATGGCCATGGCCGCAGCGGAGGTTCTGTTCTCAACCCCCAGCTTTTTAAAGATCTGCTCCAGGTGTTTGTTCACCGTGCGCGGGCTCATCTCGAGAATTTGCGCAATCTCACGGTTGGTTTTGCCGTTGGCAATCCACAATAGAACATCCGCTTCGCGTTGGGTTACGCTAAATTGCTGTCTCAGTAAATCGGTATGATTTTCAGCGCTGGGCGCGTCGGTAAGCCTGAGCAGGTATTCTTTGTTGTCGACAAAGGTAAGAAATTCCACCGCCAGCGATTCGCTGCTGCTGACCTTTAGTTTATGACCGCTTTGCGGGTTATGCTCAAGCCAGTTGTGCAGTTGCTGCGCTAAAGGTTGTTCGACGTTGGTATCGAGATAGGGCGCCAGTAATTGATGCACCCTTGGGGTGGCCCAAAGAATATCCCCCGCAAGGTTACAGGCAAATAAGTTTTGTCCTGCGGCGTCCAGCGCCTGACGCGCGCTTTGCGTCATGCGCGCGTTGGTTAAATGTACCTGCATACGGGCGATCAGTTCTGCGGCGTTGATGGGTTTGGTAATGTAGTCCACGCCGCCGGATTTCAACCCCATCACCACGTGTTCGGTGTCGGTAAGGCCTGTCATAAAGACAATGGGCACATCAATCAAGCGAGGGTTTTCTTTCAGCGCCCGGCAGGTTTCAAAGCCATCCATGTTGGGCATGATGGCGTCCATCAGAATGATGTCCGGGGTGATGTTTTTGGTGATGGTGATTGCCTGCGATCCCTCAAGGGCAATTAACACGGTCATGTTGGCGTCTTCCAGTACATCGCTGATCATGCGAATGCTGTCGACCGAGTCGTCCACGACGAGTACGACATCCTGTTCGTTTGCTGTTTGTCTATTGTTCGTTTCTCTACTATTAGACGCTTTCATTAGAGGGTTCCTGAAGCAGGGATATCAGTAAATCAAATTGAAAATTATCCACGTGATCCGTGGCTTGTTGGTAAAACGCGCGGCTGCAACGCTGCTCGCTCATTAATTGATTAAGCAGTTTTTTCAAGCCGCGTTTATGACCAATGGCCGCGAGGGATGACAGCTCTTGGCAGGCGGCTTGATCGGGTCGTGTGTTGGCAGCATCGACCGCTTCGGCTCGCGCAGGCTCGCTGGCCGATTTATAGCGCCACTCAAGCTGCAGCAGGTTGCCCACCTTTTCCAGTAAGGTAGAGAGTTTTACCGGTTTAACCACATAGGCGTTATGGTGAGGTGGATCGGGCAGGTCGGGATGGCTTTCGCGTGCATCGGCCGACACCATAACAATGGGGCAATCTATCTCGGCTTGTCTAAGCTGCGCTGCAAGCTCCCAGCCGCTCATGGCAGGCATGGAAATATCCAGCATAATCAAGTCGGGCTGCAGTTGCTGCGCTGTTGCCACACCCTTTAAAGAGTTATCTAAGGTGTTGACGATAAAGCCTAAAGGCGTCAACGCCGCATAAATTAATTCACGATGGCTGGCTTCGTCATCCACCACTAACAGTGATCGAGGTGCTCCTTGGTAGCCTTGAATCTCTCGGTTTGACTGGCGAGGGTAGTGTACCGGAGAGGTGCTTGAAAGCATGAGTGCAAGCTTGAATTCACTGCCCCGGCCTACGCGACTTTGTAGACTTAAATCACCACCCATAATGTCGGTCAGCAAGCGGGTGATAGTGAGGCCAAGCCCGGTGCCCGATGCGGTACTGCCCGGCCTTTTGACGCGCTCAAAAGGTTGAAAGATTCGTTCAATATTTTCTTCAGCGATGCCTTCGCCGGTATCGGTAATGGTAAATTCAGCCACTTGGGAGCGGTAGCGCATTTTAAACGTCACCCGACCTTTGTTGGTGTACTTAATGGCGTTGGACAGCAGGTTGATCAGAATTTGTCGCAACCGTTTTTCGTCGGTTTTGACAAACTCGGGCAGGCCGGTCAGTTGCACAAATTCAAACGCTAAGCCTTTGGCTTCCGCCTGGGGCCGAAACATGTTGGCCAGTTGTTCAATCAGCTCGGGCAGGCGCACCTGTTCGCTGTGTAAATCCAATCGGCCTGCTTCGATTTTCGAAATATCCAGCAGACCTTCAATTAAATCGCCTAAATGTTCACCACTGCGACGAATGACGCCGATGGCGTCGCGTCTGGCAGGGGGAATGTCTTCGGCTTGCTCCAGGAGTTGCGCGTAGCCGAGCACCGCATTCAGTGGCGAGCGCAGTTCGTGGCTGATGCCTGTGAGGTAACGGCTTTTCGCCTGGTTAGCAGCCTCGGCCACTTCTTTGGCGCGCTGCAGTTCACGGTCTGTTTGTTCGTGGGCGAGAATCTCTTCGGTTAACAGGCGTGTTTGCCGTTGCGATTCTTCTTGCGCCACCAGGCGACTTTCGTGCGCTAAAACAAAAAGCCAGCTGACAATGCCGGTAATAATCACCAACAGAAAAAACACTTTCCATAAGGTGGCGGCGGTGTGAGGGGTGGGCTCCTGAAAATAAATAAGTGACAACAACAGCGCAGAAAAGCCGTTAATAACCGTTTGCAAGCCTAAAAAGTGACCTAATCGGGAGTTGATATTAGGCACCAGCCAGACAGGTAAAAAACGTTGTGCTAACTGACGTAATTGATCCCAGTAACCGGCCCCGGGCTTGCAGTAATCGCCACATCTGGCATCCAGTGAGCAACACAGTGAACAGATATTACCGGCGTAAGCCGGGCAATATGTCATATCTTCGCGCTCAAAACGGTGCTCACATATACAGCACTCGACGCACTGATGACCAGTGCTGTCGAATTCGACATCGCTGCTAATAATATCTCGCGCAAGATAAAAGCGCCCCCGAGTCAGCCAGGCAATTAGGGGGGCAACTATCAGCGCAGCCGCCAGAGTAATAAAGTGAGCCAATGCTTGAGACGCTTCTCCGAAGGCGCCTGAGTAGCACACCATTCCCACAATGGCGGCAATAATCATCGCGCCGCAGCCTACCGGATTAATGTCGTATAAATGAGAGCGTTTAAATTCGATGTGTTTGGGGGAAAAACCCAGAGGTTTGTTGATCACCAGATCGGCCACAATACTGCCCACCCAGGCAATGGCGACAATAGCGTAAAAGCCTAAAGTTTGTTCAAGCGCCTGATAAACGCCGAGCTCCATTAACAGCAATGCGATACCAACATTAAATACCAGCCACACCACGCGCCCGGGGTGAGAGTGTGTCAGGCGGGAAAAAAAGTTAGACCAGGCAATAGACCCAGCATACGCATTGGTGACGTTAATTTTTAGCTGACACAAGACAACAAAAATACCGGCAATGGCCAGTGCTACTTCCGGGGTTTGGGTAATGTAGCTGAACGCCACCATGTACATTTGCGTCGGGTCGGCGGCATCCTCCAGGCCTATGCCGTGTTTTAGGGCAAGCACGGCCAGAAACGAGCCCGCCAACATTTTTATCACACCCACTACAATCCAGCCCGGGCCGGCAGCCATGGTACAAACCCACCAGCGTTTTTTATTGTTGGCCTTAGGCTCAGGAATAAAGCGCAGAAAATCTACTTGTTCACCAATTTGTGCAATCAGGGCAAACATAACCGCAGCCGCAGCGCCAAATAGCACCAGATCAAAATGCCCGTCGCTTTGTAGCGGGCTGGTAAAGGCTGTCCAGTCAGTCACCGCACTGGCGTCGGCATAAATAATAAAAGCGAAGGGCGCTAATTGCAGTACCAGCCAAATCGGCTGGCTCCAGACCTGAAACCGGCTGATAAACGTTATGCCGTACACCACCAAAGGAATAACCAGCGCGGCACTGATTAAGTAACCGATGGCCAGGGGAATGTTAAAAAGCAGCTCTAATGCCATGGCCATAATGGCGGCTTCAAGTGCAAAAAAAATAAACGTAAACGAGGCGTAAATTAAAGAGGTGATTGTGGAACCAATGTAGCCAAAGCCAGCGCCGCGGGTTAACAGGTCGATGTCTACACCATAGCGAGCCGCGTAATAACTAATAGGAATGCCGGTTAAAAAGATTAACAGTCCAACTGCAAAAATTGCCGCCAGAGCATTCACAAAGCCGTAATGCAGGGTAACCGTTGCACCAATGGCTTCCAGCGCTAAAAAAGAAATTGCCCCTAAAGCGGTGAGAGCAACTCGGGTCGCGCTCCAGCGGCGTGCACTTTTGGCTGTAAAGCGCAGGGCGTAGTCTTCCAGCGTTTGGTTGGCTACCCAAAGGTTATAGTTGCGTCTAACGCGGAAAATATGTTGCTTTGCGGTCATTCTTTGCTCAGTTAACGGTCAGTCGATTCATGAGTCCGGCGGATACGGTGTGTGCTTGTGCGTGCACTTGGTGCGATGCACTTCGCAAGGGTTCTTTTTTGGTGCACCCAATTTCATCCGCAAGGCTCAGCACGCAGGCGCATCCTAGTGAAGCGACTATCCGTGTGGCAACGTGAGTTGTCTTATCAAAAGCTGTACCAGTTTAGGTGCCTGTTGATGAGCGCGCGCAACCCTATGCTTTTGCGACTTTCACGCGTATGGGGTAAATGACGTATGCCCATGGTGCGATTGGCGAATAGGCCCCGAGGTCGATCTTCCTGAGAATGGATAGCGAGACACAGGTTGTCTGAATCTGCTAATCACACGAGGAAAGATCATGGCTACGATGAAACATGCAAGCCAAAGCGGCTTGGGGGGCAAGTTGCCGGGGTTAATGAAAACCCTGGCTGGCGCTGTGGCTGGCGCGACTATGGCGCTGTCTGCTGTTGTCAGCGCAGCACCGGCAACGTCTGAAGTTAATACCACAGGTTTGGCGGTGACTGATGACACGGTAACTGTGGGTATCCTGCACTCGGTGACCGGGACAATGGCCATCAGTGAGACAGGTTCGGTACAGGCAGAAAAGCTGGCGATTGAACAAATCAATGCCATGGGTGGTGTGTTAGGTCGCAAGATCGAGTACATCCAGGAAGATGGTGCCAGTGACTGGCCGACCTTTGCGGAAAAATCACGCAAGTTGTTGGTAAACGACAAAGTCGCCAGCGTATTTGGTTGCTGGACTTCCGCTTCGCGTAAAGCGGTATTGCCTGTGTTTGAGCAGTACAACGGCATGCTGTATTACCCCACCTTCTACGAAGGTCTGGAGCAATCTCCTAACGTTATCTATACCGGTCAGGAAGCCACGCAACAAATTTTGGCGGGTATTGATTGGGTCGTTAAAGAAAAAGGGGCCAAAACATTCTACCTGTTGGGTTCTGATTACATTTGGCCGCGTACCTCCAACAAAATCGCGCGTAAGCACATCGACAAGCTGGGCTTAAAAGTGGTGGGTGAGGAGTACTATCCGCTGGGTCACACTCAGTTCAACTCTGTGATCAACAAAATCAAGCTGAAAAAGCCTGACGTTATCTTCGCTTCTGTTGTGGGCGGCTCAAACGTGGCCTTCTATAAGCAGTTGAAAGCGGCCGGTATTGATATGACCGATGAAAAACCGCTGGTGTTGACCATCTCCGTAACCGAGGACGAAATTCTGGGTATCGGTGGTGAAAACATTGAAGGTGCTTACGCTTCTATGAAGTACTTCCAAAGCCTGCCCAATGACAACAACGCGGCGTTCGTAAAAGCGTTTAAAGAGCGCTGGGGCGACGACATCGTGATCGGTGACGTAACTCAGGCGGCTTATCTTGGCCCTTGGTTGTGGAAAGCGGCGGTGGAAAAAGCGGGCTCTTTCGATGTGGATAAAGTGCGCGCAGCTTCTCCAGGCATCGAGCTGACCACTGCACCGGAAGGTTACGTGAAAATTCACCCTAACCATCACCTGTGGTCCAAGACTCGCATCGGTAACGCTAAAACCGATGGTCAATATGAAATTGTGTACGAGACCGACGAGCTGATCGAACCCGATCCGTTCCCCGAAGGTTATCAATAAGCAGCCTTCTTCTACCCGCCGGATTCTCCGGCGGGTATTTTCCCGATTCATAGGGGTTCGTTAGATTTTTGAGCACGAGGATTGAGCGATGTTCGCCGATTATTCCACCTCTGAGTTAATGTCAATTTTTGCCATGCAAGGCTTTGCCGGACTGATTTTGTTCTCGGTATTTGTGTTGATGGCATTGGGGCTGGCCATTATTTTTGGTCAGATGGGTGTTATCAATATGGCGCACGGCGAATTTATGATTCTCGGCGCGTACATTACTTACCTAACGTCAAACGTGTTTGCCGATTATATGCCCGCACTGTTTGGCTCTTACTTTTTTGTCGCCATGATATTGGCCTTTATTGCCGCCGGTGCCCTTGGGATGCTGGTCGAATGGGCAATGATTCGCCACCTCTATCACCGTCCGTTGGATACCTTGCTGGCTACCTGGGGTTTAAGCCTGATCTTGCAGCAGTTGTATCGCACCATTTTTGGCGCCCGTGAAGTGGGGGTTAGCTTGCCGGACTGGTTGATGGGTTCTATTCAGCTCACCGACATTGTGGAAGTACCCATCAACGGTATTTTTGTAATGACCTTGGCCATTGGTATTTCAGTAGGTATTGCCGCGCTGATGTACAAATCTCGCTGGGGTATTCAAGTGCGCTCGGTGGTGCAAAACCGTCCTATGGCAGGTGCTGTGGGTATTAATACCGCGAAAGTTGACCGTCTGACCTTTGGTTTAGGGTGCGGTATTGCCGGTGTCGCCGGTAGCGCCTTCACCATGATTGGCTCAACGGGTCCGACCTCGGGTCAGCTGTACATTGTTGATACGTTCTTAGTCGTTGTCTTTGGTGGTGCCACCAGTCTGTTGGGTACTATCGCCTCGGCGTTTACGATTTCTCAGGCCCAATCCACGATGGAATTTTTCTTAAGTGGTTCTATGGCCAAAGTTCTTACGCTGCTGTTTGTGGTGTTTATTCTGATGCTGCGTCCGCAGGGTCTGTTCTCGCTGAAAATGCGTAAGTAGGAGGAGCTTATTATGTCTTATGAAGGCTTGCGTTCGCTGTTGCCAAAAAGTGACCTCCTCGGCTTTGCTGTGCTTGCACTGCTGTTGGTGGTGGTACTGCCGTTGAGTTTGGATATTTTCCGTCTCAATTTGATAGGTAAATATTTAACCTACGCGTTTGTCGCGCTGGGCCTGGTGTTGTGCTGGGGCTATGGCGGTATTTTGAGTTTGGGGCAGGGCGTGTTCTTTGGTCTTGGCGGTTACGCCATGGCGATGTTTTTAAAGCTTGAAGCATCGTCACCGGAAAACACCGCCATTCAATCCACCCCGGGTATTCCCGATTTTATGGACTGGAACCAGCTCACCGAGCTGCCCTGGTTCTGGGAGCCCTTCCACAGTCTTGGCTTTACCATTCTCGCGATTGTGCTGGTGCCAAGTATCTTTGCGTACATTATTGGCGTTGCCATGTTCAAGCGCCGTGTGGGCGGGGTGTACTTTGCGATCATCACCCAGGCCGTGGCCGCTATTCTGACTATTTTGATTATTGGTCAGCAGGGCTACACCGGTGGTGTAAACGGCATTACCGATCTGCGCACCTTGAAGGGTTGGGACATCCGTACCGACGAAGCTAAATACGTCTTTTACTTTCTGTGTGTGTTTATGTTGTTTGTCTGCCTGCTTATTGCGCAGTTTGTGCGCAAAAGCAAACTGGGCCGACTGCTGGTGGCCATGCGTGAAATGGAAGACCGTGTTCGTTTCTCGGGCTACGACGTGTCCAACTTTAAAATCTTTGTGTTTTGCCTGGGCTCAGCGTTTGCCGCTATTGGCGGTGCCATGTTCACACTGCAGGTTGGCTTTATGTCGCCTACGTTTGTCGGCATTGTGCCCTCCATTGAAATGGTGATTTTCTGCGCCGTAGGCGGCCGCTTGTCTATTCTCGGTGCGGTGTATGGCACCTTGGTGGTCAACTGGGCAAAAACGACCTTTTCTGAAAGTTTTCCCGAGCTGTGGTTGTTTGCCATGGGCGCGCTGTTTATCGCCGTGGTGATGGCCTTCCCGAACGGTTTGGCAGGCTTGTACAACAAGTACGCGGCCCCTCATATCGAAAAGCTACTGGGTAAGGTAACCGGTAAGTCGAACAACGCAAAAGCAACTGTTGGAACCCAGGGGGTGGCTCATGAGCGCCAGTAATACAGACTTTGTTTTGGCGGTTGAAGGGTTAACCGTCTCCTTTGATGGTTTTAAAGCGGTTAACGATTTGAGCTTTTACGTGGATAAAGATGAGATTCGCGTGATTGTCGGCCCCAATGGGGCCGGGAAAACCACGGTACTGGATTTGATTTGCGGTCGCACTAAATCCACGGAAGGTTCGATTAAGTTCCGCAACAAAGAGCTGACCAAAATGAAAGAGCACCAGATTGTTCGTGCCGGGGTGGGGCGTAAGTTTCAAACGCCTTCTATTTACGGTGACCTGACGGTGTTTGAAAATTTGGAAATTTCTTTTCCTCGCGGCCGCTCGGTGTTTGGTGCGTTGGCGTTTAAGCGTGATGCCGAGGTGCTTAACCGAGTGAACGAAATTGCCGACATGATCTTTTTGAGCGAGCTGTTGGAGTCGCGTGCCGATTTGCTCAGTCACGGCCAAAAGCAGTGGTTGGAAATTGGCATGCTGCTGATTCAAGACCCGGAACTTTTGATGCTGGACGAGCCTGTTGCAGGCATGTCGGTATCAGAGCGCCGCCAAACCGCTGAGCTGTTGCGTCGTATCACCAAAGACCGTTCGGTGATTGTGATCGAGCATGACATGCAGTTTGTGGCGGAAATCGCCGATAAAGTCACAGTGTTGCACCAGGGGAAAATTCTCGCCGAAGGCTCTGCCGAAGAGGTGAAAGCCGACCCTAAAGTGATTGAAGTTTATTTGGGCCATTAAGGAGCATCCAATGTTAAATGTATCCGACTATCGTGTCAGTTATGGCCAGAGTGAAATCATTCACGGTATGAACTTTGAGGTTAAACCCAATGAAATTGTCGCCATTATGGGGCGCAATGGCATGGGTAAAACCACCTTAATGAAATCGCTGATGGGGGTTATTCCCTCTCAGGGCGGTAGCGTGACCCTCGAAGGCAAAGAAGTCTCGTCGATGAAAAGCTATCAGCGTGTGGGGGCGGGTTTTGGCTTTGTGCCCCAGGGGCGGATGATCTTTTCCAGCATGACGGTAAAAGAAAATATCGAAACGGGTTTAACCACCACCAACAAGCGCAGCGTGCCCCGTGATTTGTACGATCTGTTTCCGGTGCTGTTGGAAATGCGCAACCGTCGCGGCGGTAACCTGTCTGGTGGTCAGCAGCAACAGTTAGCCATCGCCCGCGCGCTGGCGAGTAACCCGAAAATGCTGCTGCTGGATGAACCTACCGAAGGTATTCAGCCATCCATTATTCGCGATATGGCGAAAACATTGAAGGAGATTCGCGATCAGCGCGGCTTATCCATTGTGGTATCCGAGCAGGTATTGAGCTTTGCACTGGATATCGCCGATCGGATTTTGGTGATCGAAAAAGGAGAGATCGTTCACGAGGAGCTTAGGGAGAACGTCGATGAGGCAAAAGTCGCCTCTTATCTTTCTGTTTAATCGTTCGAATTACGCTGGAGTTTAGTTATGCGTCACGGTGATATTTCAAGCTCACCCGATACCGTTGGTGTTGCGGTGGTAAATTACAAAATGCCACGCCTGCACACCAAAGCCGAAGTGCTGGACAATGCCCGTAACATTGCCGATATGATTATCGGCATGAAAAAGGGCTTGCCCGGCATGGACTTGGTGGTGTTCCCCGAGTACAGCACCATGGGCATTATGTACGACAACGATGAAATGATGGCAACAGCGGCTACCATTCCCGGTGCCGAAACCGAAATATTTTCGGCGGCCTGCCGCGAGGCCGATACCTGGGGGGTGTTTTCCCTAACGGGGGAACAGCATGAAGACCACCCCAACAAAGCGCCTTACAACACCCTGGTGTTAATCAACAATAAAGGCGAGATTGTCCAAAAGTACCGCAAGTGTATTCCCTGGTGCCCCATTGAAGGTTGGTACCCCGGTGATAAAACCTATGTCACCGAGGGGCCCAAGGGCATGAAAATCAGTTTGATTATCTGCGACGACGGCAACTACCCCGAAATTTGGCGCGACTGTGCCATGAAAGGGGCCGAGTTAATTGTGCGTTGCCAGGGCTACATGTATCCGGCGAAAGAGCAGCAAATTATGATGGCCAAATCCATGGCCTGGGCCAACAACTGCTATGTGGCGGTGGCAAACGCTTCGGGCTTTGACGGTGTTTATTCATACTTTGGCCACTCCGCCGTGATTGGTTTTGATGGCCGTACCCTGGGCGAGTGTGGCGAAGAAGATATGGGCGTGCAGTATGCGCAGTTATCGGTATCGCAAATTCGTGATGCGCGCAAAAACGACCAATCGCAGAACCATCTGTTCAAGCTGTTGCACCGTGGTTACAGTGGTGTGCACGCTTCGGGCGATGGCGACAAGGGTATTGCCGATTGCCCCTTTGATTTTTATCGCTCGTGGGTGATGGACGCTGAAAAAACTCAGCGGGACGTCGAGGCATTGACCCGAGATACGATTGGCGTTGCCGATTGCCCGGTTGGTAATTTACCCGTAGGCGAAAAAGAAAAGTCGGTTTAACGTGGTTTTTATTAACGATTTGCTGGAGGAGAATCAACGCCAGCGTAGTGAATCTAGCCACGCTGCCACAGCTTACTCCAGCCGCTTTCGCTTTGACTTGCAGGCAGGGTGTGATCATTTGCGGCGGCATTTAATTGGGCAGGATCAGGTTTGCCAAACACTTTGTGACGCGTTAGCGGTTATCAAAGCAGACATCGCTGACAGTGAGCGACCCTTGTGGTCAGCGCTGTTGGCGGGGCCAACCGGGGTGGGAAAAACCTCCAGTGTCAAACTCATGGCTGAGGTGTTAACCGGTTCGGCCGATGCCTATTGCCGCGTTGATATGAACACCTTGTCACAATCTCATTATGCTGCGGCCATATCAGGCGCACCGCCTGGTTATGTCGGCAGTAAAGAAGGGGTTAGCCTGTTTGATGAAACCCTGATTAAAGGCGATTTTAGTACCCCGGGAATTGTTTTATTTGATGAGATTGAAAAAGCCAGTGATGAGGTTATTTGGGCCTTATTAAATGTGCTGGAAGAAGGCAAGCTGACCCTGACTGGCTCTGGTAAAACGTTGGATTTTCGCAACAGCCTGATTTTTTTTACCACGAATCTAGGCAGCCGGAGCCAAGACTGCAAAAAAGGGTGGCGCGAACGTTTGCGGCTTCAAAAGCTCACTGCTGAAAACACGGTTAAAGCGGCGTTGGACGCTTTCTTTGCCCCGGAGTTTTTTAATCGGCTGGACGCTGTTCTGGTGTACGAGCAGCTTTCCCTGAAGTCCGCTGAGGATATTTTCTCTTTGGCGTTGTCTGCTTTAAATCATAGATTGAGAAAGAAGTCGGTCACTCTTACCCTCAGCACAGAAGTCGTCAATGAGATTCTCCGCAGAGGTTTTGATCAGCGTTACGGGGCGAGGGCTGTGCGCAGGGTATTGCGAGACTGCGTGGAAACGCCTTTGGCTAAGTTTTTGCTGACCGGCTCGGTATCCAAACCTGAACACAGTGCCTTCATAAGCATTCATGGAGAATTGCACGCAGGGGCTGTTGTGTTTTCTCAACGTAGCACTTAGTGAGTGTATTTTATTTAATAATGGGGCTCTGCCTGTTGTAGGCACACGGGCCCCAGGTTTTTCTATTCTGAATGAACCGCCCCTTGCGGTGGATAAGTCTCTTTTATTCTCCTGTGCGAAACCTTCGATCTTTGTCGAGGTGATTAGTATCCCTCCTGCAGTACAGTCTCTGTGTAGCTCCCTGTTGCAGAGTCATTTTTTTCTGGGGCCGTAAAGAATCATTGCTGAACATATATTTACTGGTTTTCTTTTGCTGATTTTACGTTAAAGCCGATTTATAGAAGCCGCGCCATGTATACGTCATTTAACGAATATATGTAATGTTATAACGTTGCGATAATAAGTTGTGTCTGCAGACAGCTCATTTACATTCATACTGGAGTTTTAATATGGCTAGTACAGGTAGCGTCAGCGCTTGGGACGAAGCGCTTTTAGTGGCAATGATTCAATATCCGGTTCCAGTTATTAAAGGGCCTGAAGACATCCAGGTGCAGGTGGATCAAATTTGCAAGGCTCTAGCTTCTACAAAAGCCGGTTACCCGGATCTTGACCTGATCGTATTTCCCGAATATTCAACACAGGGCTTAAACACGGCAATCTGGACCTATGATGAAATGCTGTTGACGATCGACAGCCCAGAGATTGATCAGTTTAAGCAGGCTTGTGTGGACAATGATGTATGGGCCGTTTTTTCGTTAATGGAGAAAAATGAAGACCCATCCAAGCCTCCCTACAACACAGCAATTATTGTTAACAATAAGGGCGAAATTGCACTGCACTATCGCAAGTTGCAGCCGTGGGTGCCGATTGAGCCCTGGTCGCCGGGGAATTACGGCATGCCAGTTTGTGATGGGCCTAAGGGTTCAAAACTCGCCGTTTGCATTTGTCATGATGGCATGTTCCCCGAGCTGGCCCGCGAAGCGGCCTACAAGGGTGCTAATGTCTATATTCGTATTTCCGGTTATTCGACCCAGGTAAACGATCAGTGGATATGGACCAACCGTACTAATGCCTGGCAAAACTTGATGTACACAATTTCAGTTAATTTGGCCGGTTACGACGGTGTTTTCTACTACTTCGGCGAAGGTACGGTATGCAATTACGATGGTAACGTCGTACAGCAGGGCCACAGGAACCCCTGGGAGATCGTGACAGCCGAGCTATTCCCGAAACTGGTGGACAAGGCTCGAGAAAACTGGGCGCTGGAGAATAATATTTTTAATCTTGGTTGTCGTGCCTACGTCGGTCAGCCCGGTGGCAGCAAAGAAAACTACCTGACGTGGGTTAAAGACCTGGCCGAGGGTAATTACAAGTTGCCCTGGGACGACAAGATTAAGGTTCGCGACGGCTGGAAGTATTACCCCGATGGCGTAAAACTGGGGCCGATGCCCAAATAATCGACGGTTTTTCTTTAAACGCATCTCGCTTGCTGCCACTTGCTTACGTCAAATGACGTAGGCAAGTGGTGCTATTAACGAATGTTTGTCTCTCTCGGTTTCATCGATACTGACGGCGTTGTTTACCTGAACAAGATGAGTCCCCGAGGAGTTAGCGTTATGGCAGAAACCATTGTAAAAATCGACTTGAATAAGTCGCCCTATGAAAACGATATGATCCACAACCGCTGGCATCCGGATATCCCTATGGTTGCCACCGTTAAGCCCGGCGATGACTTCATTATGGAGTGCTATGACTGGACCGGTGGACAAATTGAAAACAATGATAGCGCTGACGATGTGCGCGACGTGGATTTAACTCAGGTTCACTTTTTATCAGGTCCTGTCGGTGTAGAAGGGGCTGAGCCAGGCGATTTGCTGGTGGTGGATATTTTGGATATCGGCGCCTTTGACGAAAGCCAGTGGGGCTTTAATGGTTTCTTTTCCAAGCAAAATGGCGGCGGTTTTTTAACCGAACACTTCCCCGAAGCACAAAAATCTATCTGGGATTTCAACGGTATGTTTACCAAATCCCGTCATATTCCCGGGGTGGAATTTGCGGGCATGATTCATCCTGGCTTGATCGGCTGTTTGCCTTCTAAAGAGATGCTGGATACCTGGAACAAACGTGAAAAAGGCCTCTACGACACCGAGCCGGATCGCGTTCCCGCATTAGCGACCTTACCCTATGCCGATACCGCGCACATGGGGCGTTTAAGCGGTGATGCGGCTAAAGAGGCTGCCGCTGAAGGCGCTCGTACTGTGCCACCCCGTGAGCATGGCGGTAACTGCGACATTAAAGATTTGTCGCGCGGCTCGAAAATCTACTTTCCTGTGTACGTTGAAGGCGGCGGCCTGAGTGTGGGTGATTTGCACTTCAGCCAGGGCGACGGTGAGATCACCTTCTGCGGTGCTATTGAAATGGCCGGCTGGATTCACCTGCGAGTGAACCTGGTGAAAGGCGGCATGGAAAAGTACGGCGTTAAGAACCCGATATTCAAGCCCAGCCCAATCACACCTAAGTATAACGACTACATTATTTTTGAAGGTATCTCGGTGGATGAGTACGGTGAGCAGCACTATCTGGATGTGCACGTTGCTTACCGTCAGGCATGTCTGAACGCTATCGAATTCTTAACCAAGTTTGGCTACAGCAAAGCACAAAGCTACGCTATTTTAGGTTGTGCGCCGGTACAGGGGCATATCAGCGGGGTGGTGGATATCCCCAATGCCTGTGCCACTTTGTGGTTGCCGAACGAAATATTTGATATCGACCTCAACCCAACCGCTGAAGGCCCAACCGTAAAAGTTGAGAACACAGTGGATATTCCTAAATCACCCGATAAGGAGTAATAGCTGATGCCGGTTTACGATTATCGCTGTAAAGACCACGGCGTATTCAGTGATCTGGCCACCATGGACAAGAGCGCGGAACCCGCGCCTTGCCCAGTGTGCGCTGAGAGCTGTGCCCGGGTAATTATGGTGTCGCCCCAGTTACTGGATATGGCACCTGCTAACCGTGAAGCTCATGCGCGCAATGAAAAGTCACGCGATAAGCCGACCTTTTCAACGCCCGAGTCTCGGGCAGAGCAGCTGGCACGACGTGAACATAAACACGGCAAAGGCTGTGGCTGCGGTGAAAAGCCCATCCGCCAGTCGCACGTGATCTATACCGCGGATGGCTCTAAAGTGTTTCCATCCGCCAGACCGTGGATGATCAGCCATTAAAAGTTGCTGAACGACGGATTCCGTTTGTTTGAGGGTTTGGGGGCTGCGGCCCCCCTTTTTTTGTCTGTAGCGGAAAAGTTTACATTTATTTACTGTCTGAGAGGGCTTTCTGTCACCATTTTGGCGTATAGAATTATATTCCATTTATCCCTAGAAAACGGAGTATTCATGTCGGGTAGTTATAACCTGTCGTTGGTGTTCGCCTCTTATTGCGTGGCAGTTATCGCTGCCTACAGCGCCATCTATTTTGGTACTCGCTTGTTCTCAATTACCGGGCCAGCCCGTAAATTCTGGCTATGGGTAGGGGCTGTGTGCCTTGGTACCGGTATTTGGTCGATGCACTTTGTAGGCATGAGTGCCTATACCATGCCAATGAATATGGAGATGAGTTTCAGTCTGCCTCTTACCATTGCCTCCTGGATTCCGGCTGTATTGGCCTCGGCATTAGCGTTAACCGTCATTACACGAACTACAGTGAAGGCGCTGAGTATTATTGCCAGTGCCATCATTATGGGGGCGGGTATTTCAGCGATGCATTACGGCGGTATGTACGCGATGCAGATGACTCCGGCCATTCAGTACGATCCACTGATTGTAGCGGTGTCGGTGTTGATTGCGGTGGTGGCTTCGGGCGCAGCACTGGTGATTTGCCGCCAGGTACGGGTGGTGCCAGCCAAATACGCTTTAGTGACTAAAACGGCTGCGGCTTTAGTCATGGGGGCTGCGATTTGTGGCATGCATTACACTGGAATGGCAGCCGCCAGTTATCCCATGGGCGCAGAAATGGCCGAAGCTAATATGTTGCGGGGGCAATGGATGGGTATTCCTACCGCCATTGTGGCCAGCGTGTTTCTATTGGTGGCTTTGGTAGTGGCGTATCAAGACTTTCGCCTGGCCGAGCGTGAACGTCATGAACACACAGAAAAGCAGCAGCAAATTCACAGCGCTGCTTTTAAAGATGCCGTTACCGGCCTGGGTAATCGCAGCGAATTCGAGCGGAAATTAATGCAGCGAATTGCAGGCGGTTCAAGCAGTCGATTTACGCTGGTGAATATTGAGTTGGTACAGTTTCGTGAGTTACAGAATATAGAAGGCGAAAACGGTGCAGACGATTTTATGCGTCATGTTGCTTCGGTGCTGCAGGCTCACTTAGCGGGAGCCTCCATACTGGCGCGTTACTCGAGCAGCAGTTTTATAGCCTTGTTGGAGCCGCATACGGCCGCTCAGCTTGAAGCCTTGGCGAGCGCTATCCGCCATGACTTAGAAGGGGGGCAGCATACCCAACGCTTTGGTAAATGGCGTATGGGGTTCAGCCATTATCCTGCTACGGCCAGCAATAGTCGGCTGTTGGTACGCGAAGCGCAGCGGGCCAAATACAGCTTTGATTACAGCGCCGACACGGCTCCTGCTGAGATGGCCTGACACACAGTGGCAGGTATAATCGTGTATACTCCGCCCACATTTTAGTCAACAGGTGTTAGGTTTTGATCACAAAGCTGTTTAAGAAGATGGTGGGCGGGAGCAGCGACCCCACTGCGCAAGAATCGGATGACAACTCTTCGTCTCGTTCGGCCACAAAAACCTCTCGGGGCCAGGCTAATCAGTCACAAAAGGGCCGTGCGGGTAAAGGCGACAACAAAGCAAAGGGTAAAAACGCGCGCAGCGATAAAGAGAAAGCCGCTAAGCCGAATAAAGGCAAGGGGCGCAGTGGCAAAAAAAGATCCGATTCGTCTGATGCGGTTACCACCGGCCATGCTGGTGCTGACCCATCTCAGCTGAACCAGCCTAACAACAAAAAGCCCAATAAAGGCAAAAAGCACAAACCGAAAAAGCGTCAGCCTAAACCCCAGTGGGATATCAGTGAGTTTCCTGTGCCAGAGGTGGAGGGGAAAACCCGCTTTCATGATCTGTCGCTTGAAAATGACCTGATGCACGCCATTGCGGACTGCGGCTTTGAATACTGCTCGCCGATTCAAGCTCAGTCATTGCCTTACGCCCTGACAGGTCGTGACGTGGTGGGTAAAGCGCAAACCGGTACGGGCAAAACCGCTGCCTTCTTAACCGCTATCATCGACGACTTGCTAAAGCATCAATTAACCGAAGAGCGGTTTGCCGGTGAGGCGCGTGCGCTGATCATTGCGCCAACGCGCGAGCTGGTGATGCAGATTGCGGATGATGCCAAGGCGCTGTGTAAACACACAGAATTGGAAATTCATACCCTGGTTGGGGGCATGGATTACAGCAAGCAGCAACGTCGCTTGCACAACACATTAGTGGATATTCTGGTGGCCACTCCCGGTCGTCTGCTGGATTTTTGTCGCAACAAAGATGTGTATCTGGATCAGCTGGAAGTGCTGGTTATCGATGAAGCGGACCGTATGCTGGATATGGGGTTTATTCCCCAGGTGCGTCAAATCGTGCGTCAGACCCCGCGCCGCGAAGATCGTCAGACCCTGTTCTTTTCCGCCACCTTTACCGACGAAGTACACCGTTTGGTTGAGCAGTGGACCAATAATCCGGTCACGGTTGAAATCGCCCCGGAAAGTGTAGCGACCGACACCGTTGAGCAACATGTGTACCTCGCCAGCACCGAAGAAAAGTACACCTTGCTGTACAACCTGATTCAGGATGCCGAAGTCGAAAGCATGATTGTGTTTGCCAACCGCCGCGATGAGTGCCGCCGTTTGGAAGACAAACTGCAGCGCCACGGCATTCGGGTCGGCCTGCTTTCGGGTGAAATCGCGCAGAACAAGCGTGTCTCTACTCTTAAAGCTTTTAAAGAAGGCGACCTGAAAGTATTGGTAGCCACCGATGTGGCTGGTCGGGGTATTCACATTGATGGCATCAGCCATGTGGTTAACTTTACCCTGCCCGAAGAGCCCGAAGATTACGTGCACCGCATCGGCCGCACTGGCAGGGCGGGTAGATCGGGTACCTCCATCAGCTTTGCCTGTGAAGACGACGCTTTCCGTTTAATGCCAATTGAAGAGTTATTGGGCCAGCCGCTGCGTTGCGAGCAACCGCCGCAGGATTTGCTGTTAGAAACGCCGCCCATGGCACCGGCTAAACCGAAACCCCGTGGCGACAATAACAACCGCCGCGGCGGGCGAGGCAGAGCCAATCAGCGTTCGGGGCAACGTCGGTCTTAACGAATCTTTCTTTGCAAGGGCGGCGGCTGCGCCGTGCGCCCTGCGGGCTTTTCTGCTAACGTTGCGGCTTGATAAAAAACGCAGACGATAACAGGCCACAATGCTGGATAATTCCAACCGCGCCCGCCACCCATGGTTAGCGGCGCTTGATAACTACCGCGATCTGCGACTGCTGTATATCTTCTTGCTGGGCTGCTCGTCCGGTTTTCCTTTCGTTCTTATTGGTTCTAATTTAAGCGGTTGGCTAACCGATAGTGGTATTGCCCGCGCGCAAGTGGGCTTGCTGTATTCCGTGTTTGCGGTTTACGCCATTAACTTTCTTTGGGCCCCGCTGTTAGACCGCATTCAGTTGCCGGGTATTTGTCGTTTGCTGGGGTTGCGCCGCGGTTGGATTTTTACCCTGCAAGCGATCATGTTGCTGGCCACCTTAGCGTTATCGTCTCTCAGTCCGAACAATGATCTGTTTGTGTTGTCTTTACTGGCGCTGCTGATTGCCACCTGCTCGGCAACTCATGACATTGCGATTGACGCTTATCGCATCGAAGTGATCGGCAAAGACGCAGGCAAGGTGCCGGCGGCTTCGGCGGTGAGTATCGTTGGCTGGTGGACCGGCTATTCACTGCCCGGGTATCTCGCGTTTGCCAATGCTGATGCGGTGGGCTGGAGTGGCGTGTATTTGTGGATGGCGGCGATCATTGGCGCACTGATGGTGTTTACTCTATTGGTGCGCGAACCTGTCACTGATCGTCAGGCCCTGCAACAGCAGGCGCAGCTGCGCTATCAGGGCATGCTTGAGGCGGGCAACACCGGTTGGGGCCGAGCTCTGGTGTGGCTGACGGTAACCGTGGTGGAGCCTTTTGCCGAGTTTTTCCGTCGCAATGGGGTAAAGCTGGCGTTAGCCATTTTACTGTTTGTGTTTCTGTTCAAGATTGGTGAGGCCTTTTTAGGGCGAATGTCCATCGTGTTTTACCGCGAAATTGGCTACTCCAACGAGCAAATCGCGCACTACTCCAAGCTGGTGGGGTGGGGGCTTACCATTGTGTTTACCCTGCTGGGCAGCACCATTAACATTCGTTACGGTATTGTGCGCGGTTTGTTTATTGGTGGAATAGCCATGGCCGCCAGTAATCTGATGTTTGCCTGGATTGCCCTGGCAGGCCCCAAAGAGAGTTTATTTTTAGCCGCTATTGTGGTGGATAATTTTTGTGCGGCTTTTTCTACCGTGGCCTTTGTGTCGCTGCTGACCTGGCTTACCGGGCGGGCTTTTTCGGGCGCGCAGTACGCCTTGCTGGCGTCACTGGGCAGTTTGGGGCGGACCACCCTGGCCTCCGGCAGTGGTTTTTTAGTGGATGCGTTACACGGTAATTGGGCGTTGTTTTTTGTCCTCACGGCCGTAATGGTGATACCTGGCTTGGTGTTATTGGTGTTTATTGGCAAAAAGCTGCAGGACTGATGTGTGCTTTACCACTGGTGCTGGCTGAGCTTGATCCGCTCACCGGTAAACTGAACACCCTCATTCAGCAGGCGTTGTTTTTGTTCGCGTCCACCGGCATCGGGTGGTAGTGAAATACATCCGCTGGCATTAACAACCCGGTGCCAGGGCAGTTGAGAGTCTTTGGGTAGCTTGCGCACCAGGCTACCGGCCCAGCGCGCGGCACCTGGGCGACCAGCGAGACGCGCGAGCTGGCCGTAGGTAATCACACAGCCTTCAGGGATTTGGGCGAGTGCAGTGTAGAGCTGTTGTGCAGCGTCAGAAGTTGGCATGGACCGCGTTGATATTAGCCAAATGAGTAATTATGAAGCGATTATTAAAGCACAGTTTCTTGCTTTTATTTTTTTCGGTTTCCATGGCCCAGGCGGGTGTCATTGAGCTGTTTAACGGCGATCGTCTTGAGGGTGATTTTGTACGTTTGGATGGCGATAAGCTGGTTTGGTCTTCGGGCAACTTTGGCGAGGTGAAAATTGCCCGCAGCAAAATCAAAAACATGACCACCACCATGCCCATGAAAATCAGCGGTAGTGACACGCCCTGCCTGATAGACGGCATGAAGCAGGAGTATTTGTTTTACAGTTGTGGCGGCGACCCCGATCAGCGCAGTGCGCCTTTGGCTGCTTTAGAAATCATGCTGCCGTTTGAAAGTCACATTGAAGGCGAGTACACCCTCAAAGGTAAATTCAGTCTGTCGGGCTTTTACGCCGAGGGTAACGATGTGCGCCGCGATATTAAATCCAAGGCCAGTACCGAGTATCGCCGCAGTGAGTTTCGTCATAATGGTTCGCTGGAGTATGCCAGTTACTCATCGGATAATGAGGCGCCAGATGAAATTTGGGCCGCTCGTTATATTGTCGACTGGTTTTTCCGTGAGCGCTGGTTCTGGAATAACGATCTTTCATTTGGCGCAGATGAGTCCCGTGCGGTACAACGCTATTCCCAAATCGGTAGCGGTACCGGTTTTCAGGTGTGGGAAAGCAGCGCTCGCGCGCTGGCTTTTACCGCTGGTTTGAGCTACTTGAACGAACGTTACGAAATTCCCGACGAGCCGGCTGATGACTTTGACGAGGTGAACGAGCGTTTTGCTGGCCGGTTGGGCACTAACTTTCGGTATAAGTTACCTTTGGGGATTGCCTTTTTTCATGAAAACGAGTTGTTCCAGTCGCTGGAAGACAGCAATGACTGGCGCTTGGTAACCAATACCGGGGTGAGCACGCTGATCGCCGGCGAGCTGTATTCTGAGTTAAAAGTGGATTACAACGTCGACAATGAGCCTCAACCGGATAAAACCCGAGAAGACACCCGCGTGATGGTGGGTGTGAGCTACGAGTGGTGATTTAATGCCTGTATTCTTACTGTTGTTTATTGTTATCCCCCTGATCGAAATTGCCCTGTTTATTCAGGTGGGGGATGAGATTGGTGCCCTTGCCACCGTGGGGCTGATTATTCTTACCGCCGCCATCGGGGTGCTGCTGTTGCGCTGGCAGGGTTTGGCCACTTTATTGCGCGCGCGCAGCCGCATGGCCAGTGGTGAGCTGCCCGCGCGGGAAATGATTGAGGGGATTTTACTGGCCATCGCCGGTGCTTTTCTTTTAACTCCCGGCTTCTTTACCGATACCCTGGGCTTTCTTTTACTGATTCCACAGGGTCGCCGCTGGTTGGTGCAGGCTGTTGGCAGTCGCGTAAGCGTTCATGGCGCATCCATGTCTGGCCGGGGGCCTTATGCTAAAGGGCAAGGGGAGCATACCTTTGAGGGGGAGTATCAGCGCACCGACTCATCGACAGATTCCGCTGAACCGACGGACTCCCCTAAAGAGCTGCCTAAAAAATAACCGCTTTTGCGCTCTGTGAGGTGGTTTTTTTAATGAATGATAAAAAAATCAATTTTTTTCGTTCTTAAGTATTGAAAAGGGCGCGTCTAGCCCCACCTTCTCTCCAAGCTGCGCGGACCTTGGCCGCGAGACAGAATTTTTGCTTTGACTTCAGAGTCTTAGCAAAATCCCGGAAATCCGGGTTTTTTAATATTGGTATAAGCATATCAACCTGCTAGTTGGAGATTAGTATCCATGAATATTCGTCCTTTACACGATCGCGTTGTGGTTCGCCGCAAGGAAGAAGAGGAAAAAACCGCCGGTGGTATCGTTCTGCCAGGCTCGGCGAAAGAAAAGCCTAACCAGGGTGAAGTGGTTGCCGTTGGCAATGGCCGCGTGCTGGATAACGGCGAAGTTCGCGCTGTAGATGTAAAAGTGGGTGACGTTGTGGTTTTCGGTAAGTATGCCGGTAGTGACACCATCGAAATCGACGGTGAAGAGCTGGTAATCCTGAGCGAGACCGACATTAAGGCTGTGTTGTCTTAATCCCCCTTGTTTCTTGTGTTGTTGAACGAATTATTGGAAGGAATTGAATTATGTCTGCAAAAGAAGTGAAGTTTGGTGATAGCGCTCGTCAGCGTATGGCCAAAGGTGTCAACATTCTGGCTGATGCCGTAAAAGCAACCTTGGGCCCCAAGGGTCGCAACGTTGTGCTGGAGAAGTCTTTCGGTGCGCCTACCGTAACCAAAGACGGTGTTTCAGTGGCCAAAGAAATTTCTCTGGAAGACAAGTTTGAAAATATGGGCGCGCAGATGGTGAAAGAAGTTGCCTCTAAAGCGTCTGACGATGCCGGTGATGGCACCACCACCGCGACCGTACTGGCACAAGCCATCGTGAACGAAGGTTTGAAATCTGTGGCTGCTGGCATGAACCCAATGGACCTGAAGCGCGGTATCGACAAAGCGGTAACGGCCGCTGTTGCGCACATTCAGTCTATTGCTCAGCCTTGCGATACTCCTAAAGCCATTGCTCAGGTAGGTACTATTTCTGCTAACAGCGATTCTCACGTCGGCGACATCATTGCTGAAGCCATGGGCAAAGTGGGTAAAGAAGGTGTTATTACCGTAGAAGAGGGCACCAGCCTTGAGAACGAGCTGGACGTGGTTGAAGGTATGCAGTTTGACCGCGGTTACCTGTCGCCTTACTTCATCACCAACCAAGACAACATGATGGTTGAGCAGGACGACCCCTTCATCCTGCTGGTAGACAAGAAAATCTCGAACATCCGCGAGTTGCTGCCAACTCTGGAAGCCGTAGCAAAAGCCGGTAAGCCTTTGGTAATCGTAGCCGAAGACGTGGAAGGCGAAGCTCTGGCCACTCTGGTGGTAAACAACATGCGCGGCATCGTGAAAGTATCTGCGTGTAAAGCGCCTGGCTTCGGCGATCGCCGTAAAGCCATGCTGCAAGACATCGCTGTGCTGACCGGTGGCACCGTAATCAGTGAAGAAGTGGGTCTGGATCTGGAAAACATTACTCTGGAGCACCTGGGTACTGCCAAGCGCGTTACCATGAGCAAAGAGAACACCACCATCGTTGACGGTGCTGGTGATGCTGGAGAGATTGAGTCTCGCGTAGCGCAAATTCGCACCCAAATCGAAGAAACTTCTTCCGATTACGATCGCGAAAAACTGCAAGAGCGTGTGGCCAAGCTGGCTGGCGGTGTTGCGGTAATTAAAGTTGGTGCCGCTACCGAAATCGAAATGAAAGAGAAAAAAGCCCGCGTTGAAGATGCTCTGCACGCGACCCGTGCTGCGGTTGAAGAGGGTGTAGTACCTGGTGGTGGTACCGCTTTGCTGCGCGCTGTTGCGGCCATCTTGGATCTGAAAGGTGACAACGAAGAGCAAGACGCCGGTATCGCTATCGCTCGTCGCGCTATGGAAGCGCCACTGCGTCAAATCGTTACCAACGCGGGTGAAGAAGCGTCTGTTGTGGCAGAAGCGGTTCGCAAGGGCGAAGGTAACTACGGCTTTAATGCCGCTACCGGCGAATACGGCGATATGCTGGAGATGGGTATCCTGGATCCGGCTAAAGTGACCCGTACCGCTCTGCAGGCCGCCGGTTCGGTTGCCGGTCTGATGATCACCACCGAAGCCATGGTGGCCGATAAGCCTGAAGAGAGTGGCTCGGCACCGGCTCCTGACATGGGCGGCATGGGTGGTATGGGTGGTATGGGCGGCATGATGTAAGCCCACCCCCGCTGACAAAGGCATCTGCGTTGCAGGTGCCTTTGTTTTATATTGCGGCTATACTACTGGCCCCGATATTGCTCCATTCTAAAAAAGGTATCAGCAGTTGGCCTGCTGATGACAAACCTTACAATACCGGCCTGCGTCGGTGTACGTTTTTCACCGTGATCTAAGGAGATTGTTATGGCTTTTGAATTACCTGAACTGCCCTATGCGAAAGACGCTTTGGCGCCGCATATTTCTGAAGAAACCCTGGAATTTCACTACGGTAAGCACCACAAAACCTACGTTGATAAGCTCAACGCCGCTGTTCCTGGTACCGAGTTTGAAGGCAAAAGCCTGGAAGAGGTGATCAAGTCTTCATCTGGTGGTGTGTTTAACAACGCTGCGCAGGTTTGGAATCACACTTTCTATTGGAATTGCTTAAGCCCTAACGGTGGTGGTGCGGCCACAGGTGATGTCGCTGCAGCAATTGACAGCGCATTTGGTTCGTTTGACAAGTTTAAAGAAGAGTTCACTAACTCGGCCATTGGTAACTTCGGTTCCGGCTGGACTTGGCTGGTGAAAAAAGCCGATGGTTCTGTGGCGATTGTAAACACTTCTAACGCCGAAACTCCGTTGACTGATGAGTCTGTGACTCCGTTGTTGACCGTGGATGTATGGGAGCACGCCTATTACATTGACTATCGCAATGCTCGTCCTAAGTACATGGACGCTTTCTGGGCGTTGGTGAACTGGGATTTTGTGAACCAAAATTTTGCATAATCTCTGCTAGTCTTCGCAAAAACGCCGGGCACAGCCCGGCGTTTTTGTATCCGGCTGGGGGTGCAAGTACCCGGCTTCTTTTTTAACGGCAGACCTGTTATAACTCCTACCGTTAAAAAATAGGCTGTAATAGGTAATTTATGGAACGTAAAGAACCCACGCTGTCGGGCATTGTGCCTGAGCGGGATGACGATTCGTTGGACAAGGTGGCGCCTCAGGCTGAGCGCCCGCAGGCATCTTCTAAAAGTGGCGCGTCACGTCGTCGCACGCCACCGCCACCTCCCCCCGCCTCCAACGGAGGTGCCAGCTTTTTAGCGATATTCGCCCTGGTGCTGGCCATCGGTTCTCTGGGGTATGGCGGTTACCTGACGTGGAAGTTTACTGAAGCGCAAAAAGAACTGGTGGCTGCGCAAAATCGTGTTACAAATCTTGAGGCGCGTTTGGATCTTAACTCCAATGAGTCAAGCGAAACGGTAGATGAGATCCGCGATAAGCTCGACTGGGCCGATTCGGAAATTCGCAAGCTATGGGGCGTTTCTCACGATACCAACCGGAAGAAAATTACCGCTAATGGGGATGCCATAGCTGCTCTTAAAAAGCAGTTGGCGGCGACAGAAAAAGACGCTGCTACAGCGCGAGCTAGCGCTAATAACATCAAGGCTGAATTGGAAAAGCGTATGGCGGCTATGGACAAGCAGCTCGCAGCTTCATCGGCGGAATTGCAAAAATCACAAAGGGTGCTGCAGGATTTGGCTGCCAATGGTGAGCGTTTGCAGAGTTTAAGCATGGATGTGCAGCGCGTTTCGCAGCAGTTGCCAGGATTAAAAGACTTAGCCGCACGAGTTAAAGCCAACGAAGAGGCTATTGCGGCCATCGACGCTTATCGCCGTAGCATCAATCGTGATATTTTACAGCTGAAACAGAGTATGGGTGGCACGACTGCCAGCCCGTAACGGCTGATGTGTCAGGCATTAATGGCTCACATGGTGTAAAATTCGCCGCAAAATCCAAAGACTCAGAGATTTTGCTATGACCACCGTGATTAAAGAAGCCGATTTTATCGAGAGCGTCGCAGACGCTCTTCAGTTTATCTCTTACTATCATCCCGTCGATTTTATTCAGGCCGTTAATCAGGCCTATGAGCGTGAAGCCAATCCTGCCGCCAAAGACGCTATGGCACAGATTCTGATCAATTCGCGCATGTGTGCTATGGGGCACCGTCCTATCTGTCAGGACACCGGTATTGTGACGGTCTTTGTAACGGTAGGTATGGACGTGCAGTGGGATACCACCATGGCGCTGACCGATATGGTTAACGAGGGCGTACGCCGGGCTTATAACAACCCTGACAATGTGTTGCGTGCCTCGATTTTAGAAGACCCGGACGGCGCCAGAAAGAACACCGGCGACAATACCCCCGCCGTTATTCATTACAACATCGTGCCGGGTAATGAGGTGGATGTACATGTGGCGGCGAAAGGTGGCGGTAGCGAAGCTAAAACTAAGTTCGCCATGCTAAATCCTTCAGACTCGGTGGTTGACTGGGTGTTGGATATGGTGCCCAAAATGGGGGCGGGATGGTGCCCACCAGGTATGTTGGGGATTGGCATTGGCGGCACTGCCGAAAAGGCGATGCTGCTGGCCAAGGAAGCCTTATTAGACCCAGTTGACATCCAGGAGCTGCAAGCTAAAGGTGCCGATAATCGCAGTGAAGAATTGCGCTTGGAGCTCTATGAGAAGGTAAACAAGCTGGGCATCGGCGCTCAGGGGCTGGGCGGCTTGACGACCGTGCTGGATGTCAAAGTGAAGGACTATCCTACTCATGCGGCGAATAAAGCGGTGGCTATCATTCCCAACTGCGCCGCCACTCGCCACGCCCACTTTACTTTGAAGGGTGATGGGCCTGCCTTGCTGACTCCGCCTTCATTAGATGATTGGCCGGAAATAAGCTGGGAGGTGTCAGATACTGTACGTCGAGTAAATCTCGATGAGGTTACCGCTGAAGACGTAAAAACCTGGCAGCCCGGCGATACTATTCTGCTGTCCGGTAAAATGCTGACTGGTCGGGATGCCGCGCATAAGAAAATGGTGGATATGCTGGCTAAGGGCGAATCGTTACCGGTGGATTTAACCGGTCGTTTTATCTACTACGTGGGCCCGGTCGATCCAGTGCGTGATGAAGTGGTGGGCCCCGCCGGGCCAACGACGGCGACACGTATGGATAAATTTACCCGAACGATGTTAGAGCAAACTGGTCTGTTAGGCATGATCGGTAAAGCCGAGCGTGGCCCGGCGGCTATTGAAGCGATTCGCGATAACGAATCTGTTTATCTGATGGCTGTAGGTGGTGCGGCCTATTTAGTGGCTCAAGCGATTAAGTCGGCTAAAGTGCTTGGTTTTCCAGAACTTGGCATGGAGGCTATTTATGAGTTTGACGTCCAGGATATGCCTGTGACCGTAGCGGTAGACAGTAAGGGCGAGTCCGTGCATCAGACCGGTCCGCAAGTTTGGCGCGCAAAAATTGAAGAGGGCGTAGTGACTGTAAGCTAAGCCTTGAATCCAGCTGGTACACACTTTTTTGCACCTGAAGGTGTACCAGCCGTTGAGTGACGGAGGAACTTCTATGTCAGAACTTTACGAGCAACAATGCGAAGCGTGTCGCGCTGATGCCCCCAAGCTGAATGACAAAGAAATAGCCGATTTGTTGAAGGCTCTTCCTGACTGGTCTGTCGTTGAATATCAGGATGTGCCAGTTCTCACACGTCAGTTTACGTTCAGTGACTTTGCCAAGGCCTTGGCTTTTACCAACAAGGTGGGAGACTTGGCCGAGGCGCATCAACACCACCCGGCGATCACCACCGAATGGGGAAAAGTCAAAGTGCAGTGGTGGACTCACAAAATTAAAGGCCTGCATCGCAACGATTTTGTGATGGCGGCTAAGACAAATAGGTGTTTGTAACGTTTTATTACAACGCTTGTGCTCGATGACGATACACTTTGTCATTTTTAGGTTTGCATTGATGTGGTATTTCGCTGGCGTGAATGAACCTTGTGTTTGCAGGTGTACGAAAGGCTATAGATGAGAAAAGTAATTTTTCACTATCATTTGTTCAAAAATGCAGGCACCTCGTTGGATTCTATCTTTCGCCCCTTATTTCCTGGTGATTCGTTTCAGGAGCGTGAATTTCCGAGCGATCTCAAAGGTAATCGAGCCGCTGTGAGGTCGTGGGTTGCTGAGCAGAAAGATTGCGTTTATTTTTCTTCTCATACCGCCTATATGCCGCCGCCAAGGTTTATTTTGAAAAAAGTGCTGCCCATAATTTTTGTGCGACACCCTCTGGACAGAGTTGCTTCTGTTTACGAATTTGAACGTCGTCGTGAGGGCGATGATTTTGGTTCAAGCTTGGCAAAACAATGCAGTTTTTCCGGTTATTTGGCTGCACGGCTGGATATTGCCTTAGATCGGCAGTGTAGAAACTTTCACGCGCAGAAGCTGGCCTTTATGTACGGTGAAAAGCACGGCCCAGATCTTGAGCGAGCCACCAAAGCTATTCACGCATTACCTTTTGTTGGGGTGGTGGACAGGTTCTCAGAATCGTTGGCGGTGCTTCAGGCCTGGTTGAAACGCGAATCTGTGCTTGATGCTGACATAGAGCTTGAGGAAACATGGCAAAATGCCACAGCAGGTCGCAAGAATAATTTGAAACAGCGATTGGCTTCGATAGAAGGTGAGTTGGCCACGCCTGTTTTTAGTAGGCTTTTAGACGCAAATCAGGATGATCTGCAAGTCTATCAGCTGGCAAATGAAAAATTAGACAAAGCGCTGTTAAAGTGCTCTTAACGTGGTGGTTTAATCTGTGATTTGGAATAACAAAGTTTTATTTATTCATACGCCGAAAACGGCTGGTATGAGTATGACGAAAATGCTTGTTCAGTCATTGGAAGGACAAGTTTTTGTAACTGGACCGTATGAGCAAAAGCGGGAAGGCCGAGTCGCTTATTTGCCCGGGCGTCGGCATGAGACATTGGTTGACGCTCAGTCATTTTTTACTTATCGGAATATGGACCTGTACGGTTTTGAGCGTATTTTTGCGGTGATGCGTAATCCCTATGATCTGGAGCTGTCTCGTTACGCTTATCTGCGCAAAGATTTACCTCAGGATAGAGGGCCGGCCCAAAAGATTGCCCTCGAGCATGATTACAAAGAGTATTTGAAGCGGGCGCCTTTTTTTGGCATGAATCCCCCTCGCTTGAATTTGTATTTCTCGTTAAACGGTACCTTGCCTGATAATTTGACGGTACTGAAGTTCGAAAACTTGAATGCAGATATCGAAACTTATATGAGCCCGTATTTAAGTGAGGGGTATAAGCTTCCTTTTGAGAATGTCAGTAAGCATAAAAAGTATCAGGATGTTTATGATGCTGAGACCGAGCAGCTGGTCTTTGATCGTAATCGCTGGTTTTTTGAAAAAGGCTTTTACGCTCGTGAGTCTTTCTGAGGTAGGGGGCGCTTTCGCGCCCTTTACTCGGTTAAATCAAGCGGTATCTTTCGCTCAGGTCTTCAGGGCCGGTAATTGAATTCATCAAGTTGCGAATAATGCCGTCCTTAATGCTGTAGCACCAGCCGTGCAGGGTAAGCTCCTGGCCTCGTGCCCAGGCGTTTTGCACAATGTTGGTGTGAGAGACATTGGCCACCTGCTGCATCACGTTCAGCTCAACCAAGCGTTCCAGGCGCTTCTCTTCATCGCCGATAGCTTCCAGCTCATCCTGGTGGGTGTAGTAAACGTCGCGAATATTGCGAATCCAGTAGTCGACAAGACCTACCTGTTGGTTCTGCATTGACGCTTTAACACCACCGCAGCCGTAGTGGCCAGTCACCATAATGTGCTTTACCTTCAGGACTTCAACGGCAAACTGCATAACGGAGAGGCAGTTAAGGTCGGTGTGAACGACCAAGTTGGCGACGTTGCGATGAACGAATACGTCGCCTGGCATTAAATCGACAATTTGGTTGGCTGGTACGCGACTGTCAGAGCAGCCAATCCATAAGTATTCAGGGGTTTGTTGTTCGGACAGTTTGGCAAAAAACTCAGGGTCTTCAGATTTAATACGTTCCGCCCATTCGGCGTTTTGTTTGAATAGGTGATCTAGATTCGACATGAATTTCTCCCGGCTGTTTTCGTCGCGCAATTATATTTCAATGCGGCGTGGTGATACAGTGGCGGAAAACCTGAATTCCCCCCAAAGGAGATAAATAACATGGCCGCTGGCTCTTTCAGCTTTTATTGGCATGACTACGAAACCTGGGGCGAGGTGCCGGCCATTGATCGTCCCTCTCAGTTTGCCGGTGTGCGCACCGACGCCGAGCTGAATGTTATTGGTGAACCTTTAATGATTTACTGCCGGCCTCCGCAGGACCTGCTGCCCAAGCCTGCCGCGTGCCTCGTCACGGGATTAAGCCCGCAAAGGGTGCAAGAACACGGGCTGTGCGAGGCAGAGTTTATGGGGAAAATAGTCGCTGAACTGGGGGCCCCCGGCACTTGTGGCGTGGGTTATAACTCTATTCGCTTTGACGATGAAGTAACTCGCTACAACTTGTATCGCAACTTCTATGATCCCTATGAGCGTGAGTGGAAAACGGGTAACTCACGCTGGGACTTGATTGATGTGATGCGGATGGCCCGCGCTTTGCGCCCGGAAGGTATCCAGTGGCCCGATTACGAAGATGGTACTCCCTGTTTTAAGCTCGAAGCACTGACCGCCGCCAATAATCTTGAGCATGGTGCTGCGCATGATGCGTTAAGTGATGTTTACGCCACCATCGCGCTTGCTCGGCGGTTAAAATCTGCGCAGCCGAAGTTGTTTGATTATGCGTTAAAGTTGCGTAACAAACGGTTTGTCGCAGGGCAGTTGGATGTGGATGGTTTAAAGCCCGTGCTGCACATTTCCTCTCGCTTTCCAGCAGCCCAGGGCAATGCGGCTTTGGTGGTGCCCCTGGCCTGGCATCCGCAAAATAAAAACAGTGTGATCGCCTATAATTTGAGCGCTGACCCTGAGGTGTTATTGACCCTTGAGCCTGAGAAGCTGGCTGAGCGTCTCTTTGTGGCCAGCAACGATCTGCCGGAGGGGGTAGAGCGCCTGGCATTGAAAGAGATCCATCTTAATAAAAGCCCAATGTTGTTGCCTTTGACCGCGCTCGATGATGCCGCCGCCTCCCGTTTGCGCATTGATCGCGACGCCTGTGAAAGGCATTGGCAGCGCTTTTATCAGTTGTCGGTTACAGAACTTGAGGCCCTGCGAAATAAACTTGGCCAATTGTATCAACTCAGTCAGTTTGAGCCTCGTACAGATCCTGAGCAGATGCTGTACGAAGGTTTTTTTTCAGATCACGACAGAGCTTTGATGCGCAAGGTTCGCCAGTCACCTCCGAAGGCTTTAGCCGAACCATTCGATTTTCAGGATGGCCGCCTGCCTGAGTTGCTGTTTCGTTATCGGGCGCGAAATTTCCCGCAAACGTTAACCGCCGATGAGCAGGAGCGCTGGCGCCGGTTTTGTTACCGCCGGTTAACCGACTCGACGGCGGGCGCATCTTTAATCAAGACCGATTTCGATGCACTGCTTGCCCAGCTGCGGCAAAGCGGCGAGCTGACGCAAGCCCAAGAGCTGTTGCTCGATGAATTGCAGGGTTTTGCAGAGCAGTTGCTGTCGAAGGCGGGGGCTTGATCTTATCCACAGGGTAAGCTCTGAAGGTTTATCTGTGTAATCCGGTAACATTTGGTGTGGGAATTGACTGCGATTGCGGGTACAATTTCGCCGCACCTTTTCTGGTGCTCTACAATGGGTGAAAATCGAGTCAATTAGGAGCAGAGTATGTCGTCCATCAATAAAGTTGTGCTGGCTTATTCCGGCGGTCTGGACACTTCGGTGATCGTTAAATGGCTGCAGGAAACCTACAACTGCGAAGTGGTGACATTCACTGCCGATATTGGTCAAGGCGAAGAAGTGGAGCCCGCGCGAGCCAAAGCTGAGGCTTTGGGCGTCAAAGAGATCTATATTGATGACCTGCGCGAAGAGTTTGTACGCGATTTCGTTTTCCCCATGTTTCGCGCGAATACTATTTACGAGGGTGAGTACCTTCTGGGTACCTCTATTGCCCGCCCTTTGATCGCCAAGCGGTTGATTGAAATTGCCAATGAAACTGGTGCCGACGCTATTGCACATGGGGCAACCGGTAAGGGTAACGACCAAGTGCGATTTGAATTGGGTGCCTATGCGCTTAAACCCGGTATTCAGGTCATTGCGCCGTGGCGTGAATGGGAATTAACCTCTCGTGAAACCTTAATGGCCTACTGCGAACAACACAATATTCCGGTGGACTTCTCTTCCAAGAAGAAAAAATCGCCTTATTCCATGGACGCCAATTTGCTGCATATCTCCTACGAAGGTGGTGTGCTGGAAGACCCCTGGACCGAAGCCGAAGAAGATATGTGGCGCTGGAGCGTTTCCCCTGAGGCGGCGCCGGATACCCCAACCTACATCGACTTGACGTTCGAGAAGGGCGATATTGTTGCCATCGACGGTGAGCGCATGAGCCCCGCCACTGTACTGGAAAAGCTCAACAAGCTGGGCGGCGATAACGGTATTGGGCGTTTGGATATTGTAGAAAACCGCTATGTGGGCATGAAATCCCGCGGCTGTTATGAAACGCCTGGGGGTACCATCATTCTGAAGGCACACCGCGCCATAGAATCTATTACCTTGGACCGTGAAGTGGCTCACCTGAAAGACAGTTTGATGCCTAAGTACGCCGAGGTGATTTACAACGGTTACTGGTGGAGCCCTGAGCGTAAAATGCTGCAAACCGCTATTGATGAAACTCAAGAGCCGGTGAACGGTGATGTACGAGTGAAATTGTACAAAGGTGCCGTGCATGTGGTGGGCCGTCGCTCTGCAGACAGTCTTTTTGACGAAAAAGTCGCAACTTTTGAAGACGATGCCGGTGCTTATGATCAAAAAGACGCCGAAGGATTTATCAAGCTGAACGCTTTACGTATGCGTATTGCTGCCAGTAAAGGCCGTAATTTACTGTAGCAATCTTAAGGTCGAGGCGAAATCACCTCGACCATTTGCCAGTAGATACCTCGCCGGTATGCGGCTCCGGCTTTTGTACTATATTTGATGAAAATCAAATACTGCTTGGCTCGGGTGGCACAGAATGTCACCGGGGCCAAAGTGCATTTCAAATAACTACATTCACTTACAATTGTGTTTTGCCAAAAATAGGGAAGATCCTATGAGTAGTAACCTAGTTGCGGCGGGCGACCACCCGGTGTACGACTATAAGGTCGTGCGTCAGTTCGCAATCATGACCATTGTCTGGGGCATCGTCGGCATGGGGGTTGGCGTGCTAATCGCGGCTCAGCTTGTCTGGCCTCAGCTGAATGATATTTTTCAGCCTTACACCCATTTTGGCCGTCTGCGTCCGCTGCATACCAATGCGGTGATCTTTGCGTTTGGTGGCTGTGCGCTTTTCGGCACGTCTTATTATGTGGTTCAGCGTACGTGCCAGACTAAATTGTGGGGCGGCTGGTTGGTGCCTTTCACTTTCTGGGGGTGGCAGCTGGTGATTGTGCTTGCGGCAATTACACTGCCTCTGGGGCTGACCTCTGCAAAAGAGTACGCCGAACTAGAGTGGCCCATTGACATCTTAATTGCCATTGTCTGGGTGTCTTATGCGGCCGTATTTTTTGGCACTATTGTAAAGCGCAAAACCTCGCACATTTATGTGGCTAACTGGTTTTACGGCGGTTTTATTTTGACCGTGGCCGTGCTGCACATCGTTAACAGTGCCGCTATTCCTGTTTCATGGTTTAAATCATATTCCGCCTACGCGGGTGCTGCCGATGCCATGGTGCAATGGTGGTATGGCCACAATGCGGTGGGTTTTTTCTTGACCGCAGGCTTTTTGGGCATGATGTACTATTTTGTGCCCAAGCAGGCTGATCGTCCGGTGTATTCCTATCAGCTTTCTATTGTGCACTTTTGGGCCTTGATTTCTATCTACATTTGGGCCGGTGCTCACCACCTGCATTACTCAGCATTGCCGGACTGGGCACAGAGCTTGGGTATGGTGATGTCACTGATTTTGTTGGCGCCCAGCTGGGGCGGTATGATCAACGGGATCATGACCTTGTCAGGGGCCTGGCATAAGCTTCGCACTGACCCCACTCTGCGCTTTTTGGTGGTGTCTCTGTCGTTCTACGGCATGTCGACCTTTGAAGGTCCGATGATGTCGATCAAAACCGTTAATGCTCTGAGCCACAACACTGATTGGACCATCGGTCACGTGCACTCTGGTGCCTTGGGCTGGGTGGCGATGATCTCTATCGGTGCTGTTTATCATTTGTTGCCCATTTTGTTTGGCCGCAAAGAGATGTACAGCGTGAAATGGATTAACGTCCATTTCTGGCTCGCCACCATAGGCACGGTGTTGTACATCGCCTCTATGTGGGTAAACGGTATTATGCAGGGTTTGATGTGGCGCGCCTTTAACGACGATGGCACCTTGACCTACAGCTTCGTGGAAGCAGTGCAGGCGAGCTACCCAGGCTATTTTGTTCGCTTCCTCGGTGGTGCCTTCTTCCTGACCGGTATGGTGCTTATGGCTTACAACGCTTACTGCACGGCCAAGGCACCTAAACAGCAAGACGCGCAAGCCGATGCTGAGCCACAGACGGTATAGGGAGTAGAGAAATGAAGAATCACGATATCGTCGAAAAAAATATTGGCTTGATGACTGTACTGGTGATCGTTGCCATTAGTTTTGGTGGGTTGGTAGAGATAGTTCCGCAATTTTTCCTGAAAGAGACTACTGAACCAGTTGCGGGTTTGAAGCCCCTAGGGCCTCTGGAGCTAGAAGGGCGGGATATTTATATCCGCGAAGGTTGTCATGTATGCCACACCCAGATGGTGCGCCCATTACGTGCTGAGGTAGAGCGTTACGGCCACTATTCTGTCGCCGGTGAAAGTGTATACGAACACCCCTTTCTATGGGGCTCCAAGCGTACCGGGCCTGATTTGGCGCGTGTAGGTGGGCGTTACTCGGACGATTGGCACAAAGTGCATTTGTTCAATCCGCGTATTGTTGTGCCTGAATCCAATATGCCTGCGTTCCCTTGGTTGTATGACAACACCCTGGATGGCAAGCATACAGAGTCCAAAATGCGTGGTTTGCGCAAGGTGGGTGTCCCTTACACAGATGAAGATATCGAGGGCGCAGGAGATAAAGTCCGAGGTGTGACCGAAATGGACGCTCTGGTGGCTTATCTGCAACAGCTAGGTACGCTGTTGAAGGAGAAGCGCTAAGTGGACAAGGGCACACTGGGCGCTATTAGCACTGTATTAGTGGCCGTTGCATTTGCGGCGGTGTGCTGGTGGGCGTTTGCTCCAAAGCGCAAGAAACGTTTTGAAGAAGACGCTAACCTGCCGTTTGCCGATGAGCAAAACGGACAAAAACAACAAGCAGAAAAAGACACTCCATCGACCGATGATGTAGCAAGGCGGAATTAACTATGAGTACTTTTTGGAGCCTTTGGATTATCGGCCTGACCCTCACCAACTTAGTTTTGGTGTTGTGGGTTTTGCTGGCCAATCGCAAGGTGGCGGTAAGGGATGATGAGTCACCCGAAAACCGTACCACAGGACACGTTTACGACGGCATTGAGGAGTACGATAACCCTCTACCACGCTGGTGGTTCAAGATGTTTATCGCTACTTTTGTATTTGCCGGCGGTTACTTAGCGATATACCCAGGGCTGGGTTCGTTTGAAGGTCTGGCGGGTTGGACTCAGGAAAAACAGCTGGCCCAGCAACAACAAAAAGCTGATGCACTCTATTCTGAGCAATTCGGTAAATACAATGCCATGCCGATTGAAGAGTTAGCACGTGATCCCGAGGCCATGAAAATGGGATTGCGTCTGTTCGCAAACAACTGTGCCGTGTGCCACGGTGCAGACGGGGGCGGTAATCATGGGTTCCCGAACCTGACAGACAACGACTGGCTATACGGTGGGAATCCCGCCACCATTAAGCAAACGATTACCCTCGGGCGCAAAGGTGTAATGCCGCCCTGGGCCTCAATTTTGGGTGAAGACGGGGTTCATGAAACCGCTGAATACGTTTTAAGCCTTTCAGGGCGTGAGCATGATGCCGAATTAGCCGCTGCAGGTGCCACACATTTCAAACAGAACTGTGTTGCTTGTCATGGAGCGGATGGTGAAGGCGTGCAAGCCATGGGCGCTCCTAACCTAACGGACGATATTTGGCTGTACGGCGGTGAGCCAGCTGATATTCGTCAAACATTACGTCTAGGTCGTAATGGTGTAATGCCTGCGCAACAAGAGCTGTTAAAGGAAAGCCGTATTCACCTGCTAGCGGCTTATGTGTACAGCTTGTCTTTACCTTACGACGAGCAAGAGTAATCTCTACCCGCGCCGGGGTAACCCGGCGCCTGCCACACTTTACTCACATCGAGGTGTTCTGTGAGTCATGATCCTGCTTCCGACGAACCCCAAGAGGGCATTCGTTACGTTAATCTCTATGAGGCGGAAGATAAGGTTTACACCCGCCGTATTACCGGTTTCTACCAAAAGCTTCGCCGCTATACGGGCCTGCCATTAATTGCAGGTTTTCTATTGATGCCCTGGTTGGTGATTGACGGGCGTCCGGCCATGCTTTTCGATCTACCTGAGCGTAAATTCCATATTTTATGGACCACGTTTTGGCCTCAGGATGGGATGTATCTTGCCTGGCTGCTCATTATTGCTGCCTTTATGTTGTTTACTGTTACTGTGTTAGTGGGGCGAGTCTGGTGTGGCTTTACCTGCCCGCAAACGGTATGGACGCAAATGTATATTTGGGTTGAATACTTATGTCAGGGGGATCGTAACAAGCGTATCCGCCTTGATGCGGCCCCTATGAGTTTCAACAAGTTTGTTCGCAAATTAAGCACTTACACCTTATGGTTGGTCATCGCCCTGGTGACCGCCCTGACCTTTGTGGGGTATTTCGTACCTATCCGGGAGCTCATACTCGGCTTGTTAACCTTGGATGCTTCACTTGCTGCCGCTTTCTGGGTGCTATTTTTTACCGCAGCTACCTTTACCAATGCCGGATTTATGCGCCAGCAGGTGTGTAAATACATGTGCCCCTACGCCCGATTTCAGGCCGTGATGTATGACCGCGATACGCTCACAGTATTTTACGACTATGTGCGCGGAGAGAAACGTGGTCCACGCAAACCGAATGAGGATTACAAGGCGGCCGGTAAAGGCGACTGTATTGATTGCTCATGGTGCGTACAGGTGTGCCCTGTGGATATTGATATCCGCGATGGCATGCAGTCAGAGTGCATCGATTGCGGCTTATGTGTCGATGCATGCAATACCGTGATGGATAAAATGAACTACCCGCGCGGTTTGATTCGTTTTACCACCGAAGACAATATTAAACACGGTAAAACACATGTTTTTAGGCCACGTTTTATTGGTTACTTAGTGGTCTTGCTGGTTATGATCAGCGTTTTCGTTTACAACCTGTCCACCCGTACCGCTTTAGGTATGGAGGTTCTGAGGGATCGCGGTGTCCGAATGTATCGCATCAGCGGTAAAGATGTCCAAAATGTGTACACTGTTAAAATTAACAACATGGACGCTAAGCCGCATCAGTATCAATTGGAGGTAGACGGCGACTTTGATTTTCGTGTCGAAGGTTTTCGACCTATCACCGTTAATTCCGGTGAAGTTTTTACCATGCCGGTACGAGTTGCCGTTGAGCGCAACCAGCTTACCGAGGTGAAAACCAGCGTGACTTTTACCTTACAAGCCAAGGATAATCCTGAGCTTGTGACGGAGCACGATACCTCGTTTATTGGCCCACAACTGAGAGACCACTAACCTCATGCAAGATCGCTCTGCCAACCCCTGGTACCGTGAACCCTGGGCCTGGTTTGTTCTCACACCATTGATAGTTGTAGTGATAGTGTCATTAAGCTTCGTCACCGTCGCGGTGCGCCACGCGGATGATACGGTTATTGATAATTACTATAAACAGGGACGCATGATTAACCAGAGCCTGGAGCAAGACAAACGGGCTGCCAACTGGCAGCTGCAAGCTCAGCTTAGCTGGGATAGTGCTGAAGGTCGGGTTGAGGTTGAACTCCATTCACCGGTGATCCCTGCGCCGGAAGAATTAACGTTATGGTTAGATCACCCCTTTGAAGAGTCTATGGATGCCCGGGTACTGCTGAAAAAAGTCAGTGCTACAGGTTATCGTGCCGACAGCCCTGGCTTTGAACATCAATGGTATGTGACATTGGTTCCAGGTAGCGCCGATGAGGGGCGCACCGACTCACCCTGGCGCCTGCGGGGAGAAATTAATTTTGATCAAAGGGAACAGTGGACGCTCTCACCTGCGGTGCCTTAATTCATGAGCGCGGGTTCTTCTGAGGTGTCTGGTTGCTATCATTGCGGGTTACCATTACCGAAGCGGGCAGAATACCCTGTCGATATCGATGGCGAGATACGCTATATGTGTTGTCCCGGTTGCCAGGCCGTGGCTTCTGCCATTGTCAACGGTGGGCTTCAACAGTTTTACCAATATCGTAGTGAGCTCAGCGACAGGCCCGGAGAGAACGGGCGTGATTTTTCTATTTATGACCTTCCTGAGATTCAGGAAGAGTTTGTTCTTCCTCTGCATGAAAGTCGCCACCAAGCCAGCTTATTGCTGGAGGGTATTTCGTGCGCTGCGTGCAGCTGGCTGATTGAAAAACACTTGCAGCCTTTGCCCGGAGTGGAGTCGGTGCGGGTGAATGTCACCAGTTATCGGGCGCAGCTGGTTTACGATCCCTCAAAAATTAAGCTGAGCGACTTGATGAGCAAGCTCGCCGCGATCGGCTACCAACCGCGCCCTGCCACCGATGAACAACAAGCGCAGCTTGACGCCCGCGAAAATCGCCGCGCTTTATTGCGCTTGGGGGTCGCTGGGTTTGGCATGATGCAAGCCGGCATGGTGGCGGTTGGGCTGTATACGGGCGCGGTGGATGAGTGGCAGAACTTATTGCGCTGGCTGAGCTTACTGTTGGCTACACCGGTGGTGTTTTACAGTGCTTGGCCGTTCTTTAACAACGCTTGGCGCAGTATTAAAAGCGGAAGCCTGGTGATGGATGTCCCCGTCGCCTTGGCCATTGGCCTCGGCTACGGCGCCAGCTGCTGGGCAACATTAAAAGGGGTGGGCGATGTTTATTTTGAATCCATTGCCATGTTTGTTTTTTTTCTGCTGGTGGGGCGCTATCTGGAGTTACGCTCCCGCACACGCAGTCGTATTGGGCTCGCAAACGTTGCGCAGCTGCTACCGCCGGTGGCGGAAAGGCTAAATGACGGAATATGGCAACAAGTTCCGGTGCGGTTGCTGCACATTGGAGATCGGGTAAGGGTTAGTGCGGGGCAAAGCTTTTGTGCCGATGGCATTGTGCGTTCGGGTAGTAGCTGCACTGATGAGTCGTTGCTGACTGGTGAATCCCGCCCGGTGGAAAAAAAGCCTGGAGATTTCGTCATCGCCGGCAGTGGCAATATCGATAGCCCCCTGGAGTTTGAGGTAACGGCTCTGGGTACCGACACTCGATTGTCATCCATTGAGCGTTTGATTGACCGCGCGCAAAAAGACAAGCCTAGACGGGCTTTGATCGCCGACCGTGTCGCTCGGTATTTTGTGGCCACGGTGCTGTTGGTGTGCGCGGTTGTGTACTGGTATTGGCATAGCACTGAGCCCACTCGAGCGCTTTGGATCGCGTTGTCGGTACTGGTGGTCACGTGTCCTTGCGCCCTGGCGCTTGCCATGCCCACAGCGTTAACGACATCTACAGAGTACCTACGTCGCCAGGGGGTATTGATGACCCGAGGTCATGTGCTGGAGAGTCTGGAGCAGATTGACAGGGTGATTTTTGATAAAACCGGTACCCTGACCAGTGGGCATCTCTCTGTAGAGGACTGTATTGTACTGTGCGATGGTGCTCAGGAATCTAAGTGTTTGGCGATTGCCGCCGCCTTAGAAGAGGGCAGTGCCCACCCTATTGCCAGTGCTTTTTCTTCGTGGCGAGGCCAGTGTGTGGCTGACTCCATCAAACAGAATACGGGCCGCGGGGTGAGTGGGTATGTTGAGGGAGAGCGCTATCAATTGGGGCGCCCAGATACCATCGACAGCGGTGTCAGCGCCCCCTCTGGCGATTGTTTATGGCTGCTATTGGCAGACAGCAAAGGCCCGTTGGCCTGGATCGGCTTAGCCGATCCTATTCGCCCCGAAGCTTCCGATGTGGTGTCTCGCTTGCAGCAACAAGGAATTAACGTGGAACTGCTGAGTGGTGATGCTGAGGCGAATGTGGCGAGAGTTGCGCGCTTGCTGGGCATTAGTGAATTTCGTGCGGGGGCGACGCCAGATGGCAAACTGTCGCACCTGGGCCAGCGACAGCGCGCAGGTGATAAAGTACTGATGGTCGGGGATGGCATTAATGACGTACCAGTGCTTTCGGCCGCTGATGTGTCCCTGGCTATGGCCAGAGCGTCGGATCTGGCGCAAACTCATGCCGATGCGCTGTTGTTGTCTGACAGTCTTGAACCTTTACCTATGGCGCTTCGCAGGGCAAAACGAACAGCTACGGTGGTACGACAAAACCTGGGGCTATCGCTGCTTTATAACTTGCTTGCACTGCCTTTGGCGGCGGCCGGGTTGATCGCGCCATGGGCCGCAGCGCTGGGCATGACAACCAGTTCGCTGGTGGTGGTGGTTAATGCTTTGCGCCTTTCTCGGTAAACCGGAGTTTGGTTGTGGATAGTTTATTTTTTCTTATTCCCATTGCTCTTATTTTTGTAGCCATTGCCATACGTGCGTTTTTTTGGGCCATTAATTCTGGGCAGTACGATAATTTAGATACCGAAGCTCATCGGATTCTGTTTGATGATGAGCGCCACCCTCAACCCAAACCCAGCCCTGATGATAAAAAGACTAAAGCTTCCATAAAGGATCAAGTTGGACGTGACTGAACCATTAAGTATTGTCACTGGAGTGCTGTTAGGGTTTTTCAGTAGCAGCCACTGTGTGGGTATGTGTGGCGGTATTATGGGGGCTTTAACCTTGGCGGTCGGCGAGGTTTCTGCTGCACGTCGGGCTTTCATTGTTTTCAGTTATAACCTGGGCCGTATAGCCAGCTATAGCCTAATGGGTGCCTTGGTGGCTTTGGCGGGTGAACAGCTGACTACCATGGGGGCCGGTATGTGGCTGCGATTGGCCGCGGCTTTTTTACTTTTTGCAATGGCGTTGTATTTATTGGATTGGTGGCGCGGCTTAACTCGCTTAGAAGCCTTAGGCGGGGGGTTGTGGCGCCTCCTACAGCCCTGGGGACAGCGCTTGCTGCCGGTGCGAACTCCAGGCCGTGCGCTGTTACTTGGCGTTATATGGGGTTGGCTACCCTGTGGGTTAGTGTATACCGCTTTAGCCTACGCCATGCTGCAACCGAACAGTGCAGCGGGTGCCAGTTTTATGTTGGCCTTTGGGGTTGGAACCTTGCCGGCCGTAGTGCTTGTGGCCCTGGCCGCTGCACCCATCATGCGCCTGATGCGGGCACGTTATGTTCGTATTGCGGCTGCTCTGTTGCTGATCATTTTCTCAGCTTGGACGGCTTATGGTGCGTTAGGAAGCGGCCACAGCCATCATCATGCTCCCTCGAGTGATCACTCTCCTGCATCTGAAACTGCCCCCGAATCGCACCACCACCATCACCATTAGCGAATGCTTACAGCCGTTATTACAAAGTTTTACGGTACCAGTTTAGGAGCATGGTATTTTGTATCAATGCGTGGCAAGCTAGTTGCATTGCTTAATACTATTCGTTCATTCAGCTATGGAGTTACCCAGCCGCAAAGTGCGGTTACATTATATGAATAACAGGGTCATTGGATTAGGATTGGCAGCAGTATTATCAGGTTGCTCACTTTTTACACTAGGGGCAGAGCCGAACAAAGATGATACGTGCTATCTGTTCGATTATGAGCAGTCGGCTTTGTCGCGTTTCCGCGATAGTAACCGTTTAGATACATCGGATATTGACGATCTTAGTGGCAAGGTTATACGCAATATTCGGTATATGCGAGTGGGGGTGTTTGACGAGACAAACCCAGACGAAAATAACTCTCTTTATCGGTTTTTGAATCGCTTACACATCAACACGAAAGAATACGTAGTGTCGTCGCAAATTCTTTTTGCGGCAGGCGATACCCTAGATCCAGATGTCGTTCATGAAACCGAGCGCTTATTGCGCAGCCGGGATTATTTTGCAGGGGCTTTTATCGTCCCGGAGAAAATTTGCCAGGATACCGTGGACTTGGTTGTCGTCACCCGTGACAGCTGGTCATTGGAAATTGAGGGCTCGTTTAGCCATAGTGGTGGTGATTCTTCAACGGGTATTGGTATTAGTGACGACAATATTCTGGGCACGGGAACCAGCTTTTCAATCGGTTATGAACAAGACGAAGAGCGTAAAGGCGTTCGTTACTCGCTCAGTACGGATCATCTGCTCGATAGCCGCTGGGCTACGCGTATAGCCTATGCGGATAATTCCGACGGCGAAAATGTTATCTTCGAGCTGCAACGTCCGTTTTATTCACGCCATATTCCCTGGTCCGCCGGTGGCCATTATCAAGATGTTACCGAGGCTGAGATTATTCGCTCTAATGATGAAGAAATTAACGAATATCAGCACCAAAACATCAATCAAGAAATATTTTATGGTCATAGCTTAAGCATAACGCCTACAGCGACTCAACGCTTGATTGGGGGGTATACCGTTGAAGAAGATACCTTCTACGCCAACGAAAACACTACGGATTTAGGTGTTCCTGACAGCCGCCGGATGAGTTACCCGTGGCTGGAATACCAGTATCTGGAAGATAAGTACGCCGTGTTCCGTAACCTCAATCAAATACAGCGCACTGAAGATGTGCCTTTAGGGATAACATTCGGTTTTCGTGTTGGTTATGGCGAGGCAGATCTATCCAATCATGGGGATGCTGTTCGTTACATTGGTCAGTATCAGCACATTTACAGCGTCGATGACAAGCATCTGTTAGCCGTTCAGTTGGGGGTGGATGGGCGTGACCATCTTGATTCTGATGGGGCTGACAGTGCGATCTGGTCGTCACAAGTTTCTTACAATTTAATGCAGAATTATAAAAACCGATGGTACGGCAGTATTAGTTACGATGTGGGGCAGGATTTGCTTCAGCATGAGGAGCTTACTGTGGGTGGTATTGTCGGAATGCGCGGTTACCCGACCTCATTCCAACGAGGTAAAAAGCGCTTTATATCGACAATTGAACGTCGATATTACTCCGATTGGCACTGGTTTAACCTGGTCAGGGTTGGGGCGGTAGCGTTTATTGAAGCCGGTAAAGCCTGGGATGGCCCCGGAGCACAAGACAATCCAATGCTGGCGGATGCAGGTATCGGATTGCGATTCAGTTCCAGTAAAGTCCGCGTAGGTAGCGTAGTGCATGTAGATATTGCAACGCCTCTTATCGAAAACGATGGAATCGACGATTACCAACTTTTAATTAAAGCAAAGCAACAGTTTTAGAGCCTCCAATGCCCAGAAAATAATGCCTATAACCAACATAACTAGGAGGATGCATGAAGCGAATAGGATTGATCGGGATAATTATGTCTGGCGCGTTAGCTCTGTTGGCCAGCGCGCAAGATGAAGTAAATTTTAAAACCAACGAAGTCGGCAAAGGTTTATACGTCATTTCAGGCGTAGGTGGGTTTGCTGGGGGTAATGTATTAATCAGTACTGGTGACGATGGCACAGTTATGATTGATGACTCTGTTGCACCGCTGTTAGGAAAGTTACGAGAAGCGATAAAAAAAGTAACGGATCAGGAAGTAACGTTTTTAATTAATACCCATCTTCATAATGACCATACAGGCAATAATCTGAGCTTTGCGTCTACGGGTGCCAATATTATCGGTCATAAAAATGTTCGTGAGCGGATGGCCCAAGACGAAGAAAGAGATCCTCAATCCCTTCCATTACTGACGTTTACCGATGAGGTGTCACTTTATCTTAATGGCCAGCGCGCCCAGGTAATGCATGTGGCTCGTGCTCACACCGATGGTGATTCAATCATCTATTTCCCCGATGCAAATGTCCTGCATGTGGGTGACATTCTATTTAACGGCTTGTTTCCTTTTATTGATCTGGATAATGGTGGGTCAGTCCAGGGGTATCTGGACGCTCAAATGCGTGTGTTAGAGCTTGCTGATGAGCAAACCATCATTGTACCTGGCCATGGTCCCTTGGCCCGCCGGGGGGACCTCATCCGTAGTCATGAAATGCTCATCGATGCGAGACAACGAGTGGCGAAGATGATTATGAACGGTAAAAAGGAAGAAGAAATTGTTGCAGCTAATCCGTTAGCGGATTATCACAATGATTGGAGCTGGGATTTCATTACGACGGAAAAAATGACCAGACAACTACATCGTGATTTACATATGCACGGGGACGGCTCCCATCAGCATGGGGAGCATCACCATCATTGAGTTTCACTATCCCGTAAAATGTGCGGGGTGGTGAATATTAAGCATAAGACAGAGGCTTTTCTTTTAGCCTGGGTGGGAGTTCAATTTAAGCCAAATAGATGGCCATTACTTTCACTTAGGCTGCTACTTTACCTACCATAATTTTGATAGCTTTATACGTCTCCCAAGCAGAGTATTTTGCTCGTATTATTCCTGTTAAAAGATCCCCCTTTGATACACGCTTTTAGTGTTTTAGTCTGATACAGTCGCAGGCAGAGGTTGATGTAAATGAGCATCTACAATGTTTACCTCTGGCTTTAAGTGTTTGTGTATTGAAGCCAATGCTTTAAGGGGGCTCCAGGCGCTGTAGAGGGTGCTGAATAAGGTGATGTAACGTTACGTGTTTGAAAAATATAGGGTTAAAAGTAGTGTGCATCGGTTGATTTTCCTGCTTTCAATGTCGATCTCTTTAAATGCCATGGCGCTTGAGCTCAATTACTGGGGAGGTGTCCCTGGACGGGTTGATTATGAATTGGCCGTTCTGCGTGCCGCATTAGAAGAAAGTCAATCGAGTGATGTGGTGCAAGTGAATTTGGTTAAGCGATCGTTGGGTAGCTTGCGGGGGCGTCAAGAGGTGGCTCGGGGAGAGTTGGTCAATGTTTACGCGTCGGGGTATCGAGTTGACGAGCTTGTATCTGGCGGACAGTTGATAGCGCTTCCAGTACCGGTGCTAAATGGATTACTTGGGTATCGTCAGCTGTTAATTAAACGCGATAACTTTGATAACTATAAACGTATTACCACCTTGGCGCAGTTGCAGCAGCTTACAATAGGTCAGGGAAGTGGCTGGCTTGATGTGCAAGTGTATGAGTTTAACCAGGTGCCTGTAGATGACAGTGGCCGGTATGGTGTTTTGCTTGGCATGCTCGCGAGAGGGCGCTTTGATGCTTTGGCTCTGGCGATTATAGAAGCTGAGCCTGTTCTTGCTGGCAGTGGGTTCAGCCAAGCGCTCGTAGTTCTCCCCAATCTGGTGGTTTATTATCCTCAGCCATTGATTTTTTATGTCAGTGGTAATGCGCCGCAGTTGGCGAAAAAGCTGCAGGCAGGGATGGCATTGCTACAAAGCTCTGGTAAATTGGAAGAATTGTTTCAGCAACATTTCGCAAGTACCTTGGCCCGGCTACGCAAGGGTACACACAAGGTGATTGTGCTAGAGCACCCTCAGTCTGAACTTACATTGGGGTTGGATAAGCCACTGTTTATGCCTTCAAACACAGAGTAGTTTGTACCGCTGATCTCAGGCTATATTTCAGTAAAGCGCGAAGTTTGTGCTTTACTGAAATCGCATTAGTACTCTTTAACCGTCACGGAATTTCTTCGGGTAAACATCAATATGAAAAAGTGGATTTTATTATTTTTGCTGGTCGTAAGCAGCTATCTGTTACTGACTTTTTATGCTGGTATTGAGGCCGAACGGAGCATTAAGCAGCAACTGACGCTTTACAATACACAAGCTGGGGCGGATCAGTTGCGTCTTTCCTTAAGTGAATATCAACGGGGCTTTTTTAAGAGTCAGTTGAAAGTGGTGGTGGATGAAGCAACTGAGGCGCAGCCGCTGGCTGATCGGCTAGGTGCTGATATTGTGCTTTGGCACGGTCCCTTCACTTTTGCTGAGGGGTTTAAACCGGGTTGGTTCTACGCTACCGGTACCTTAGAGCCAGAGTTGAAAAATGCCGGGCACCAACAGAGGTTCGAGCGCGCTTTTGCTCAAGGTTTGGGGCCGCTGAATTTATGGGGTCAGTTTAATGGGGCTTATCAGTTTGATTGGCACATACCTCTTATTCATTACCATGAATCAGGCATATCACTGCGCATGGAGCCATCACATATACGTATGGACGGTACGTTTAACTCCTTGGATGCCCAGCAACGAATGAGCCTTGGTGCATTTAAAGCCGAGTGGGATGATGTGGATGTGGCAATTTCACCCTCATTGTTAACGGCCGAAGTGAGCTTTGTTGCTGAGGATATTCCCCTGACCAATATCAATCTGAACGTGGCTGAGGTTGTGGTCGATGGGCCTTATAAAGCCCGGCTTCAGGGTATTGAATATCTGCAAATGCAGAAGCTGGTTAACGAGAAAGTTGATACTCGTGTAGAGCTAAACCTACTTGATGCTGAAAGTTTTATTAACTTCACACAGCTGTCTTTGGCTTTTTCCTTACGCCAGGTCAAGCTTGATGCGATTCGAGCCTGGGCCGCGTTTTCATCCGACGCTGCAAACGCTCTTCCGAAAGCACAATTGCAAGCTCAAGCACTAAAGGCTGCTCGTTTATTGTTGCACCCAGATGCAGAAGCAGAGTTCGATATGGCGGTGACACTGGCCCGTGGAAATGTGGCCGCCAGCGCCAAGCTGACGTCACAGCAGGTGCCCATCACGTCCTCAATGCAGTCATCAACCCCTTACGATCTCATAAAACTCTTAAAAGGACATGGAGAGGTGGTAGTGGCTGAAGAGGTATTGACTCGTTCTCCTCTATTTTTCTTTATGGCAGAGCTGATAGCCACTTATATGCACCTTGCCCCCCCCAATTATGTCATGAAGGCAACATTAGATAATGGCGATTTAAAGGTGAATGGGCAGCTGGTCCCCCTCACTGCGTTGTTGCCAGAGGGTTATTGGTAGGGTTTTCATTTGTTTACGCATTGCGACAGAGGTTTTCAATGGTTGGGTTATTCTGAGACTGTCCTTAATGACAGGAGATAAACCAATGAAAAAACTTGTTTCTACTTTAGTTCTTTGCGCAGTCGTGGCCACCCCCTTTGCGGTACACGCGGAGCGTGGTGAGCGTCCAAAGCATGGCCCCGAATACACTTTTTTACTGCATGAACGAATGGCTGAAAAAATTGCTCTGACGGATGAGCAGCGTAGCCAAATCCAGGTGTTGGTGGAAAATCATCAGGCGGTGTTTCCACAAGATAAAGAAACCCGAAAGTCACAGCGTGAAGCTATGCAAGCCATTGTTGACGCTGATGATTTCGATGAGGCAGCGGCACGTTCTTTACTTGAGCAGGGCGTGGAGCAAAAGGTCGCTGAGTTAAAGCTGCGCCATGACATTGGCCAAGTGCTTAGCGATGAGCAAAAAGCACTTTTAGAACAAATGAAAGAGCGAGGAAAAAAGCGTGCAAAAGATAAGCGACGTTAATAGCGTTGGTTAGGGCTGTAAAAAAAATGGCGCAAAAGCGCCATTTTTTTCGCCTGTTATTGGTTGTAATAACACACCCTGTCAGTTTAATTGTGAAGGGTAAACTTCAAGCCGCCAAGTGTTGAGTGTTCTACACGAATATGCAGACGCTGTGCTTGCGCCGCTGCTTGTACAATGGCAAGGCCTAGCCCAATGTTCCCGCCATGGGGTCTTGCGCTATCGCCCCTGAAAAAAGGTTCAAATAACTTGCCGAGCTGCTCTTCGGGTACGCCAGGTCCATTGTCCTCTACTGTTAACTGCCAGTGATGGGCGTCACCCGTTAGAGTCAGTTGAACAGCCTCAGCATAGCGTGTGGCGTTTGCCAACAGGTTATCGAGAATACGCTGAATTAAACGTGGTTTTGCACGGCAGCTCAACTGGTCTGGGCCTTGATAATTGAGTTTCTTATCGGGCATTTGAAAACGCCAGTCTTCCACCGCAGATTGAACCAGCTCTGACAGGTTGGCGGGAGAGAAATCCTCCTGGTAAGCGGAACCCTCTAAGCGGGCCAAAGTGAGTACTTGTTCGATTAAATGTTCAAGCGTGTCGCACTCTTTTTCAATGCGGCTGGTGTAAGAGTTTTCTTGTTGATCTGCCAATAAACCCGCCGCCAGTTTTAACCGAGTAAGTGGCGAGCGTAATTCGTGAGACACGTCGGCTAACAGTCTCTGTTGGTTGGTCATGGCCATATTGAGTTTCTCGGCCATGTCGTTAAATTCCTGCCCTAACTCACCCAGTTCACCTTTGATGGGGGCAACTCTTACACTTAAGTCACCATCACCTAGCCGACGTGCCGCACGACTTAGCTGGCGAACAGGGCGACTAAGCCAGCGCGCCAGAATAAGCGATAACGCTAGTACCAGTATTGAGGATGTCAATAAACGCCAATGGGGTGAGTCGTGTAATATTTGTTTCCAAGGGGGCACTGCTCGAGGCGGCATTAGCCAAATAGCGGTTACGCTGCCTTCTGCTGTACTAATATCAAATGGACCAAGTGCTACCAGGCCTGGGCGAATCTCCATTGCACTGAGGTTTGGAGCTTCAAGCAGTGGGCGAAGACGCCAATACAGTCGTCGGTCGGGAAAGGGTTTTTTATCATTGGGGTCAAGGAGGATAAGATCTTTGCCCGCGCGACTACGACGTAGTCGGTCAATACTTGTGTAGTCGCGTTTATCTAACAGGTGTTGCAGCTTTGTGAACTGATCTTTCTCTCTTTCCAGCAGAGGCCGTGGCTCGATTCGCTCTTCAAGGTAACGCCCAAGAAAAAAATTTGCTACTAGAACGAGCGTTAAGGAAAGCCAGAACCACAGAAAAAGTCGACCTGCAAACCCCGTCAGAAAATCCCTTATTCTCATGGGTTAACCAAGAGTTGATAACCAGAGCCCCGTACAGTTTTGATGGTGTCGGTAGGATTAATATCGGCCATTTTTTTGCGAATATGGGAAATATGAATATCGATATGACGATCAAACTGTTGCAGTCGGCGGCCAAACGCCTGCTGGCAAATGTCGTCTTTTGATACGATTTCCCCCGGGGTTTCGTACAGAACCGATAGCACGCGAAACTCGGCAGCGGTTAAATCTAGTGGCTCACCGTAAAAGCTGGCCTCTAGGCGCTCGGGCGTTAACTGTAGGGTGCTGTTATCATTTTGTGGTGGATTCAGCCTGCGTAAAATGGCCTGGATACGAGCCACCAACTCACGATGAGAAAAAGGCTTGGCAACATAGTCATCTGCCCCCAGCTCTAACCCCAGCACGCGATCTATTTCATCGCCTCGCGCTGTCAGCATCAGAACGGGAACATGGGATTTTTGGCGTAACTGTTTTAGCACATCAAAGCCGTTTAATTCAGGCATCATGACATCCAGCAAGACCAAGTCTGGTTTTTTCGTTAAAACCGCTTCTAAACCCTCACGACCATCATGACTGCATGCTACCTCGTACCCATGTTGGCTAAGGTACTCTTGCAAAAGTTCGCCTAAGTCTTTGTCGTCATCGATAATTTGGATGTGTGTCATACTTTTATTTTATTGCTTTTAGCCGTGAAAACACGATGGTTTACCTTAGTTTACCTGTAGCTTACTGAGCATAAAAAAAGGGGCCGTAGCCCCTTTGTCGTTTGTGTTATGCCACCTGATCGTTGGCTGGCTTGTCCATGTGTACATCCATCTGGGGGAAGGGAATAGATATACCGTTCTCGTCAAAGGCCAGTTTGATGTTTTCGGTTAAATCGAATTTAACGCCCCAATAATCGGCGCTGTTAACCCACGGGCGGACCACAAAGTTCACGCTGGAATCTGCCAGCTCACTTACAGCGATTTGTGGTGCAGGATCGGCCAATACACGGCCATCGGCTTTTACTACGCGCTCCATGATTTCTTTGGCTTTTTTAATGTCATCGTCATAGCTGATACCAAAAACCAAGTCAACGCGACGTGTAGGCAGAGCAGAGTAGTTGGTGATGTTGCCCGAGTAGATGGCACCGTTGGGTACGATAATCTCTTTGTTGTCTGGGCTGTTGAGCGTGGTGGTAAATATGCCAATGGTTTTCACTACGCCTGCGGTTCCTCCGGCCTCAATGTAATCGCCAGCAGTAAAGGGGCGAAACACCAACAGTAAAAAACCAGAGGCAAAGTTTTGCAATGATCCTTGCAAGGCCAAACCAATAGCCAGACCAGCGGCACCGATTAATGCGATAAGAGAGGTGGTATCAACGCCAAGCTGATCCAGTGCGGCAATAATAACCACAATCAGCAGCAGCGCGTTGGCGATTGCCTGAATAAACTCAACTAAGATGTTATCCAGATTGGTGCGCTTTAGCAGTTTGCCAATAATTCCGACTAAAATCTTGACGACTATTTTACCGACAATGAAAATCAGTAGCGCGGTGACGATATTGATACCCCAGGGAATCACATGATTCTGGGCAAATTCGTTCATCTCGTCTTGGCTAAAATCGAACATAATGCATCCCTCATTTTTTCTGGACCGAGCACGCGGGGGGTGGCACGGATCGTATGGTAGACCTCACAGGTCGGAGAATAGTGATTATTGCGGCTATTGCCGGGCAGCGCAAGCGCGATGCGCCGCCCGTGGGTGTCAGGTGAATAAGCTGGATTTAGCTCAGGCAATCTTGCCTGTGGTTCTCACACGTTTGCTGCCTTTTGCAGGCTTTTCTTTCTGCGCGGCTGCGCGGGCCTCAAGGTTTTTATCCACGACGTTCTTCAAGGCGATTAAAAAGCCGGTAATGATAAAAGCGCCGGGCGGTAAAATAGCCACTAAAAAGCCGGGGTAGTCGGCAAATAAGGTCAGAGTCCAGCCCCGTGCATTTTCGCCAAACAGTAAGTGCATATTCGCAAACAGTGTGCCTGAACCCAAAATTTCCCGAATAGCCCCTAGCGTTACCAATACCAGTGTAAAGCCCAACCCCATCATTAAGCCGTCCCACGCGGCAGGCAATACCGGGTTTTTACTGGCGAAGGCGTCGGCGCGACCGAGAATGGCACAGTTGGTCACGATAAGAGGAATAAAAATGCCGAGAATGGTGTAAAGCTCGTAAGTAAATGCCTGCATTAACAGCTCAATGCAGGTGGTGAGCGAGGCGATAATCATCACAAACGCCGGCAGGCGCACGGCATCGCTGACGGATTTGCGAATGAGTGATACCGCAATGTTTGAGCTGACCAATACAAGCATGGTTGCCAGCCCAAGGCCCAGAGCATTGACCACTGAGCCCGAAACGGCCAGCAGGGGGCATAACCCCAGTAGCTGCACGAGTGCCGGGTTGTTGCTCCAGAGTCCTTTCTGGGTAATTTCCTGCCATTGGCTGTTATCGGCCATTGCTGTCTCCTGCATCGGCTGGAAGTTCAAACAATAGGGTGCGGTGTTCGGCTACCTGTTGCAATACCCGTTTTACCTGGCCGGTAACGGCGCGCGGGGTAATGGTGGCGCCGGTAAACTGATCGAACACACCGCCATCTTTTTTCACTTTCCACTTTTCGGTATCGGGGTTGCCAAGGCTTTTATCATTAAAGCTGTAGATCCAATCGCTTTTTGTGGTATCGACTTTATCTCCCAGGCCCGGAGTTTCTTTATGGGCCAGAGCGCGTACCCCGGCGACGCTGCCATCGCGGTTCACGCCAACAATCAGGCGAATGTCACCACTGTAGCCATCGGGCGCGACGGCGGGCACAATTACGGCAATAACCCGTCCGTCTTTGCGGGCGCGATGAATCGACTCAGGTGTATCCAAGCCCAGCGCGGGCAACATGGCTGCGGGCGTGGGCAGGGTGTCGGTTAATAAGTCGTTGTCGACGCGCGAGGCCGGCACTAACTCGTATAAAGCTTTTTCCGCGGCAGCGCGCTCGGCTTCGGTGATACGATCGCGAGTACTCACGTTGGTAACGGCCAATACCCCGGCTGTTACCAGTGCGAAAAGACCCAGCAGCAAGCTGTTTTTACTGATCGATTTCCCCAGCATTACTGATCCACCTTGCGGGTTGCCCGTTCACTTTTTTTGTGGCCGTAAGTGCGAGGCAGAGTGTAGTAGTCGATAAACGGTGCGGCAAAATTCAGCAGTAGAACCGCGAAGGCGACACCGTCAGGGTAGTTACCCCAGATGCGAATGACATACACGAGAACACCAATCGCCGCGCCGTAAATTAAACGTCCACGGGTACTCACCGCCGAACTGACAGGGTCGGTGACAATAAAAAACGCCCCGAGCATGGTCGCGCCCGAGAATAAATGAAACAGCACTGAGCCGCCGCTTTGCGAGCTGCCGCCGTCGTAAAACAAAAAAGCCATCAGCGAGAGTGACGCCAGCATGGCCGCAGGTGCGTGCCAGGTAAAGATACGGCGGTACAGCAGGTAAAGCCCACCCAGCAAAAAGGCCACATTGGCCCATTCCCAGCCGGCACCCACAAATTGCCCCGCGCTTAATACCGGATCTTGCAAGTACAAAGCATCCAGCATCAGGCTGGAGTTCTGTTTCACGGTATCAAGTGGGGTGGCGGCGGTGTAACCATCAATAGGAGAGCCCAGCCAGATTAGTTTCAATGCCTCGATTACGCCTGGCGTCTGGCCGCCAATGTCCTGGGGCGCTGCCCACTGGCTCATCTGCAGTGGGAAGGAAATAAGAAGCACCACATAGGCAACCATGGCGGGGTTAAACGGGTTAAAACCCATCCCGCCATAGAGTTGTTTAGCGAGAATAATCGCCACCGCGCTGCCCAGTACCACCAGCCACCAGGGGCAGTAGGGGGGCAGGGCAAGCCCTAATAAAACGCCAGTCACCAGGGCGCTGCAATCGCGTAGATAAAACCAAACCGGGCGGCTGCGTAATTTCATCACTGCCGCTTCAAACCCGAGGGCGGCGGCACTGGCTAGCAGTACATTATGCAGGGTTCCCAGGCCAAAAAAGTAAGTGAGCACGGCAAGGCCCGGCAGGGTCGCAAGAACGACATTGCGCATCACCGCACCGGTGCCAAGAGCCCGGTGGGTATGGGGTGAGGTGATGCGTGTCAGTGCCATAGGGTGTTACCTACTCGTGCTCGGCCAACTGCTCGCGGGTAGCGGCCAGTTTATCTTCCAGTTTACTAACACCTGTTTTAAAGGCGTCCAGATTGTCGTCATTATCTTGCTCGGCTTGCGCCAGTTTCGAGCGGGCTTTCTCTAAGCGTGCTTCCAATGAGTCCACTTGATTGCGCAGCTTGTCGGCAACGCTCATGGTAGCCATGGCGGCGGCTTTAGCCTTGGCTTTTTCGATCGCCAGGCTGGCGGCGTCCGAGGTGGCCGGGTCTTGAGGTGTTTCTTCGGCTACAGTGGTGGGAGTCAGTTCAGCCAGTTCTTTCTGGGTACTGGTGATCTTCTCTTTCAGTTTGTCCACGCCCTGCTGCAGGGCCTCAGCTTTGTCCGAACCTTCTTGTTGGGCCGTGGCGGCTTTTTGTTCGGCTTTTTCCAGACGTTTATAGAGTGACTCTAAAGAGCTGCGAAGTTTTTCATCGGGCGCCATGCTCATTTTCGCTTTTGCCCGTTCAATAGCCGCTTGCGCAGCGTCGGTGCTCGCCGAGACGGGTTTCTCACTGTGTGACTGTGAGGGTGCAGATTTGGGTGGGGCGAGATCTGCCAGCTCTTGTTTGGCGGCGGCAATTTTCTCTTGCAGCTTAATAGCGCCTTGCTTCAGCGCGTCGGCCATGTCCGGTTTGTCGCGCTCGGCATCGGCCGCTTTTTGCTCGGCCTTTTCGAGGCGCTTTTGCAGCGACTCGATGGAGGCGCGTAATTTATCTGCCGGGTCCATGGTCTGTTTGGCTTTGGCCCGCTCAATGGCAGCCGCCACCGGGTCGTTGCCAGCAGAGGTGCCCTCACCAGGGTGAGACTCATTGAGTTTTTTCTGCGCTTCGCTAACTTTTAGCTCCGCTTGTTTGATGCGCGCCGCTTGTTTTTCACGCTGTTCGTCGGTGGCGTCATCGGCAAGTGGCTCTCTGGCTTTTTTCAGGCTTTCTTGCGCTGAAGCCAGCAAGCGCTCGAGTTTGGCTTTTTGTTTGTCAGCGTCCACAGCTGAAGCGGGTGCTTGTGCTGCTGATGCTTCGGCGGGCGCGGCCGCTTTCTGTTCGGCCAGCTTTTTCTTCGCCTCTTCGGCGGCCTTTTTGCGCGCTAAGCGCTTGGCTTCTTTTTCCGCCTCTTCTTTGGCGATGCGTTCCTGGCGGAATTCAAAGCGGCGGCGCGAGCGGTCCGATTTTTCTTTGTCAATGCGGTGCTGACGAATCTCACCCTTGGCCGCGCGATAGTACTGTACCAGCGGAATATGGCTGGGGCAGACGTAAGAGCAGGCGCCGCATTCGATGCAATCGAACAGGTTGTGAGTTTCCAGCTTTTCCAGATCTTCGGCCTGGGCGTACCAGAACAGTTGCTGCGGCAGCAATTCGGCCGGGCAGGCCTCGGCACACATACCGCAGCGAATGCAGGCCATGGCGGGCTCAGGTGGCGGCAGCTCTTTTTTGCTGGGGGCCAGCAGGCAGTTGGTGGTTTTCACCACTGGCACGCTGGTATCGGGCAGGGCAAAGCCCATCATCGGGCCACCCATCACCAGGCGCGAGGCTTTCTTGTCATTAAATCCGTGCTTGTCCAGCACATAATGCACTGGCGTTCCCAGCAGCACTTCAATGTTGCGCTGTTGCTCTAGGGCCTCGCCCACCACGGTGGTAATGCGTTTTACCAAAGGCTCGCCGTAGCGCAGCGCGCGGTAAATGGCGGCGGTGGTGCCTACGTTCTGGCACACCACGCCAATGGTGGCGGGAATCTGGCCCGAGGGCACTTCACGCCCGGTTAAAATTTGAATCAGCTGCTTTTCACCGCCCGATGGGTATTTGGTGGGAAAGCTCACCACCAGAATATCAGTGCCTTCAGCCGCTTTGCGCACGCGCTCAATAGCCTCGGGTTTGTTATCCTCGATACCGATAATGACCTTGGCGGGGTTGTGCAGCAGGCGCGCGAGGATTTGCGTTCCGGCGACTATGTCCTCGGCGCGTTCGCGCATTAGCATGTCGTCGGCGGTAATATAGGGCTCACACTCTGTGCCGTTGATAATTAAGGTATCAATGGTGTGGTTGGCGCGTGGGTTTAACTTAACCGCTGACGGAAAACCCGCGCCGCCAAGACCCGCAATACCGCAGTCACGGATGCGCTTGATGATATCGTCGTGATCTCGCTCGGCGAAATCCTCCCAGGGCGATAGAGCAACCCACTCGTCTTTACCGTCGGTATCAATAATGACGCAGGTGTCGCGCATGCCCGACGGGTGGGGCACTAGGTGCTCAACGATTGCCGCAATGGTGCCCGAGGTAGGTGCGTGCACATTGGCGCTGAATACACCGTCGGCTTCGGCTACGACTTCACCCCCCAGCACTTTTTGACCCACGCTTACGATGGGTTTAGCGGGCGCGCCAATATGCTGGCTGACAGGCAAAATCAGCTGGGGTGGAATATCGATATACCCCAGCGGCTCGGCCATAGACTGATGCTTGTTTTCCGGCGGGTGTACGCCGCCCGGGATGTCCCAGACCTTAATTAACTCCATCAGGCTGCTTCACCGCTTTGTTGGATCTGGCCGCGACCACGATCGGTGGCAATTAGGTTGGCGGCTTGCTCGTGGCTGGCGGCGGGCAATTCCCACTTCCAGTCTTTAATGGTGGTGGACACCGGAATCATATCAATGCAATCCACAGGGCAGGGCTCGACGCACAGATCGCAACCGGTGCACTCGTCGGCAATCACGGTGTGCATCTGCTTGGCCGCGCCCAAAATCGCGTCCATGGGGCAGGCCTGAATGCATTTGGTGCAGCCGATGCACTCGTCTTCGCGAATAAACGCCACGGTGGGCACATCGGCTTCTTCGCCGTGTTCTTCGTCAAGGGTCGGGGCTTCCACGTCCAGCAAATCGGCCAGTTCGTTAATGGTGGTTTGGCCGCCCGGGGGGCATTTGTTAATGGCGTCGCCGTTGGCAATTGCCTGCGCGTAAGGGCGGCAGCCGGGGTAGCCGCACTGGCCACATTGGGTTTGCGGCAGCAGGTTGTCGATCTGTTCGACAATAGGGTCCCCCTCCACTTTAAAGCGGACGGCGGCAAAACCCAGCAGCGCACCGAAGACCAGTGCCAACCCAATTAGGGCAAGCAATGCGGCGGCAATGGGGTGTTGTGCAATGGTTTCCAACATAATCCTGCCTGTTTAAACCAGTCCGCCAAAGCCCATAAAGGCCAGCGACATAAGACCGGCGGTAATCATACCGATGGCGGCCCCTTTAAACGGCGTGGGCACATCGGCCACCGCCAAGCGCTCGCGCATGGCGGAAAATAAAACTAACACCAGCGAAAAGCCCAGTGCGGCACCAAAGCCAAACAGGGTTGATTCGACAAAGTTGTGTGCTTTTTGCGTATTTTGCAGTGCAACACCTAGCACGGCGCAGTTGGTAGTGATCAACGGCAAAAACACACCCAATACTCGGTACAGCAAGGGACTGGTTTTTTCGATAAACATTTTCGCCAGCTGCACTACCACGGCAATCACCAGAATAAAGCTGATGGTGCGCATGTACTCCAGGCCCAGTGGTTGCAGTACCCAAGTGGCGACTAAATAACTGCATATAGAGGCCAAGGTCAGCACAAAGGTGGTAGCACTGGCCATGCCAATGGCCGTTTCCAGTTTGTTGGATACGCCCATAAACGGGCACAGGCCCAGAAACTGAACCAATACAAAGTTGTTTACCAAAATTGTGCTGAGCAAAATAACCGCTAAATCGGTCATGTTGTCACCTCTAATAGGCCGAAATATCAGCCAGTACGCGAGGGCGCATTATCGCTAAAGCACCCGCGCGGGTTCAATATAAAAACGAGTATCAATTAGGTTGATTGGGTATATGCTTATGAACGGATAACGGAGCGTTGGGAGTGGGGCGTCAATATCGTGCTTTTTACTCCCAGCGCTGTTACCAGCCTTCTACATTACCCGCTGCCCTGGCAGGGCACCGGCGTCGGGTTCCAGCAGGTAAATCTCGGAGCCGCCAGGCCCCGCCGCCAGCACCATCCCCTCAGACATGCCAAACTTCATTTTACGCGGCTTGAGGTTGGCGACCATAACCGTCAGACGGCCTTCCAGGTCTTCTGGGTTGTAAGCAGACTTAATGCCCGAAAATACATTGCGCGTTTCGCCGCCCAAATCCAGGGTCAATTGCAGCAGTTTGTCGGCACCCTCTACGTGGGCGGCCTTGGCGATGCGAGCGACCCGCAGGTCGACCTTGGCAAAGTCGCCAAATTCAATTTCGTCGCAAATCGGCTCGTCCGCCAGAGGCCCGGTGGCCTTGGGGGCGGCTTCTTCTTTACTGGCTTCGATCATGGCGTCTACCTTGTCTTTTTCAATACGCTGCAGCAACGGTTTGAATTTATTGATGGCGCCGCCACGATAACCCAGTGGCTCACTCCAACTGAGAGGCTCGCCCAAAAAGGCTTCAGCGCGCTCGGCCAACAGCGGGGTGACCGGTTTTAAGAAAGTCATAATGGCGCGGAACATATTGATGCCCTGGCTGCACACGTCAATGACTTCCTGTTCGCGGCCTTCTTCTTTGGCCATTTTCCAGGGCTCGGCGGCGGCGATGTACTCATTGGCTGCATCGGCCAGGGCCATGATTTCGCGCATGGCTTTACCGAAGTTGCGCTGCTCGTAGTGCTCGGCGATGGCGGGCTCGGCGGTGGTGAATTTCTGCCACAGTTCGGCATCGGCCGGGGCGGCGCTCATCTCACCGCCTGCTTTGGCGATAAATTTGGCGGTGCGGCTGGCAATGTTGACCACCTTGCCCACCAAGTCGGAATTAACCCGGGCGATAAAGTCGTCCAGGTTTAAATCCAAGTCATCCACCGCGCTGGTCAGCTTGGCGGCAAAGTAATAGCGCAAATACTCCGGGTCCAGATGGGCCAGATAGGTTTGGCCATTAATAAAGGTGCCCCGGGATTTGGACATTTTTTTGCCATTGACCGTGACAAAGCCGTGCACATTCACCTTGGTGGGGGTGCGCAGTTCGGCCGAGTGGAGCATGGCGGGCCAGAACAGGGCGTGGAAATTGACAATGTCTTTGCCGATAAAGTGATGCACCTCGGCGGTAGAGTCGGGGCTCCAGTACTCTTGCCAGTCGATACCGTTTTGGTCGGCGTAGTTCTTCAAACTGGCGATATAGCCGATAGGTGCGTCCAGCCAGACGTAAAAGTATTTGCCCGGTGCGCCCGGAATTTCAAAACCAAAGTAGGGTGCATCGCGGGAGATATCCCATTCCTGCAAATCGGCGTCAAGCCATTCAGCCACCTTATTGGCGACCTCGTCTTGCAGGTGGCCGGCGCGGGTCCACTGCTTTAAAAAGTCGGCGAATTCGGGCAGCTTAAAGAAATAGTGCTCGGATTCTTTGGGCACAGGGGTGGCGCCGGTCAATACCGAAACCGGGTTGATCAGCTCCATCGGGCTGTAAGTAGCGCCGCAGGCCTCACAGTTATCGCCGTACTGATCTTCGGTTTTACACTTGGGGCAGGCACCTTTGATGTAGCGGTCTGCCAGAAACAGCTCTTTTTCCGGGTCAAACGCCTGGGTGATCGAGCGCTTGGCGATATGACCATTGGCGTCCAGGCGCTGGTAGATCATCTCGGCCAGCTCACGGTTTTCGGGCGAGTGGGTGGAGTAGTAATTATCGTGCCCGATCAAAAACCCTTCCGATACTGCTTTGTGTGCCGCGTGCATATTCTCAATATGCTGTTCGGGGCTGATGCCCTGTTCTTCCGCTTTTAGAGTAATGGCGGTGCCATGGGCGTCATCGGCGCAAAAGTAATGACACTCGTGGCCGCGAAGCTTTTGAAATCGCACCCAGATGTCCGTTTGGATTTGTTCCATCAAATGGCCCAGATGCAATTCACCATTGGCATAGGGAAGGGCACTGGTTACCATGATTTTACGGCGAGTGGTCATAGCTTTCCTGTCGGTTGCGGCGCCTTGTGAGCGCGAATTTTGTCGTAGCCCGATGGGGCAGGTAAAAAATGGTGCGGCACTATAGCATTTTTCAAGTTTTTTTGCGCCGTTTTTGCACGGCTAATCAATCGCTTAGCACGGTATGGGTAAGGCCTGTTACTTGTAATTGGAATGTGTGCCCCCATCATGCCATGACTTTCAAATGCCCTTTATTAACGAGAGAGAACCTATGGCCAGCGCCGACCTGCAAGCTGTTAACGCCGCCCTCGATTTGGTTGCCGATCCTAACCTTGAGCAAACTTTGGCAGAGCTGGGTGTGCCGCGTCGAGCGTCCCTTGAGGGTGAGCGGGTTTCGGTAGAGCTAACGCTGGGGTACCCCGCCGGGCGTGACGACACCTTGGCCAAGCGCGTTCGCGACGCATTACTGGCGCTAGACGGTGTCAGTGAGGTTGATATTGATCTTGGTTGGAATGTGGATGCACACCCGGCAGCCAATAGCGCCATGGCCGTTCCGGGGGTCAAAAATATTATTGCTGTTGCTTCTGGTAAGGGCGGTGTGGGTAAATCAACAACGGCTGCGAACATTGCCTTAGCGCTGGCGGGCGAGGGCGCGCGTGTGGGGGTATTGGATGCCGATATCTACGGCCCCAGCCAGCCGCAAATGCTGGGGGTGGGCCAGCAGCGCCCCAATATAGTGGGCGAAGGCAAAGCGCAGCAAATGATTCCCATCGAAGCGCATGGTTTACAAACCATTTCTATGGGCTACTTGGTGACGGAGCAAACCCCGATGGTCTGGCGCGGGCCTATGGTAAGTGGCGCGTTGAAGCAGCTACTGACACAAACCCGTTGGGATGATGTGGATTACTTAATTATCGATATGCCGCCAGGCACTGGCGATATCGCCTTAACGCTCTCGCAAAGTGTACCGGTAACGGGCGCGGTGGTGGTTACGACACCTCAGGATATCGCCCTGTTGGATGCCCAAAAAGGCATCGAGATGTTTCGCAAAGTGAATGTGCCGGTGCTGGGCGTGGTGGAAAACATGGCCATTCATGTGTGCTCTGAGTGTGGTCATAAAGAGCATATATTTGGCGAGGGCGGCGGTGCACGGATTGCCGAGAGCTACCAGACGCCGCTGCTCGGTGCTTTGCCGTTATCGCTGAGTATTCGCAAACAGGCAGATGGCGGAGAGCCTTCGGTAGCGGCCAATCCTGACAGCGCTGAGAGCCTGGAGTATTACGCTATCGCCCGGCGATTGGCTGCGCGCTTGTGGCAAGCCAACCGCCAGGCTGAGCCGGTAACGGTTATCGAGACATAGCCTTCAGCTTTTATTTGGCAAAGGGATTGGCCACCTGATGGTAATTTATGAGTCTCACCTCGTTTGACTCAAACCACTGTTTCGCTTCTTCGGAGAGCAGCATGTGTAGCTCTGTGGCTCGGTGCTGAGCCACTAACGGCTCCAGATCGTCAGTGTTCATTACGGGATTGTTGAGGTCTATTAAGGCCTGCATCTCCGGTTGATTGCGGGCGGCATGAATGACCAGAACATTGACTTTGTCGCTTTCCAACCCATTTTCCAGGTGCTTAAAAAAGCGCTCTTGTTTTTCCGCTACAGGCACATCAAACATCGTCATGACCGCTTCGCCCATCCGCATAGACATGCGCAACTGATACTTTTCGGCCAGCTCGGTGACCACCTGCGTTAATTCTGGCGTGGCCAGTGCGGTTCTCATGTGGTAATCCACATAGGCGATGTTTAAACCTGTGGCGAGGGCGCGTTTTATCTGCGCTTCCAGTTCCAAACGAACTTCATCAAGGTTGACGTTCTGCGCCAAAAATTCAGCGGTGGAGGGGTAAAAATAGCCGGTTTCGTTTATCAGGCTTGAGACTTCGGTGCGCCCAGCAATCGGCCCCCAGCGATAGTGACGCCACTCGGCATTTAGGGTCAGGTGGACACCGACTGAAATTTGCGGGTTTTGTTTGAGGATCTCAACGCCCTCCTGATACCAGGGGGTGGTAAACATAACCGACGCGGCAAAGGGTATCCCCAAATCGGCCAGATCTTGTAAGCCCTGGTTAGTGGCGTGAGTCATACCAATATCGTCGACTCGCAAAATCAGCTGTTTCGGGGCGGCGAGGCTGGCCTGGGCCACGGTTAGCAGCCATAGGCATGACAATAAGGCGATGGTTAGTCGTAATCGAGACATAATTATTCTCCTGTTTTTATCTATCATTAAGCCTTGGTACAACGTTGTCAGATTGACCAAAAGTAATGGCCGGTGTTCAGTGTGTGAAGTTGATCACTTTCACCCTCGAGTACTGGCAAAATTAATGTAATCAATAGTTAATATTAATAAGAATAAATTTAAATTTATAAGTCTTGAGTTAATTAGGAAGTGCTATATCGGTGTTTTTAAATGTGCCATTTTGCGTGCTGTTGGCCCATTTTTAGCCCAAAGGGGTGCGACAATGTTACGCATTGACACAAGATAAAACATAAGCATTCTGTTAGTAACTAACACCAAAAGTAGGGTGTGTTGTAAGAAAATAACCCATGTGGTTTGATGCTTGGCGTCTGGCAGGTGGTGCTCAATTGCAGAGATTGGCGATTAGTGGGTGCTTTCCTGCTCGTCTCGCTCGACTTAGACAACGTTGTCTGTCTGGCGTGTAATTCCTGTCAAACAACCATCCACAACAAGAGGGTTAATAGGATGAAAGCTCAGTGGTTTAAAACAAAAACGTTTAAAGCGGCATTGATCGGCTGCTTCTCGCTTGCGGGCATTGCGGCAACGAATACCGCAATAGCACACGGCACTATCACATCTCCGGCAAGCCGTGTCTGGAACTGTAAAGAGGAAGGTCCTGAGACATTAACGTCTGATGCCTGTATTGCAGCCAAGGCCGAAAGTGGTAGCCAGCAGTTTTACGACTGGAATGGTATTCGTCAGGGTAATGCCGGTGGTAATCACACCGCGGTAGTGCCTAATGGACAATTGTGTTCAGGTGGCGACCCAAATACTTTCGGCGGTATGGATTTAGCGCGTAACGATTGGGTGGCCACGCCTGTCAATGGAAACCAAACCTTTACCTGGTATAACTCTGCAGCCCATGCCACTGCTTACTATCGTTATTACATTACGAAGCCTGGTTATAACCCTTTACAGCCTTTAGCCTGGAGTGATCTTGAGCTGCTGGTTGAAACCCCGCCGGAGGCCGCTGAGTTTTATCCGTCGCACACGGTAAGCTTGCCTGCGCGCACGGGTCGTCATGTTGTTTACGCCGTATGGCAGCGCTCTGATAGTCCAGAAGCCTTTTACGCCTGTGTTGATGTGATGTTTAACGGTGACGGAAGCAGTAGCAGCTCTTCTTCCAGTAGCTCTTCAAGCTCTTCATCGGTCAGCTCTTCGAGCTCTTCGAGTTCCAGTTCGACCGATACAAACACTTGTGTGGGCGTGCCTAACTGGGATGCGGCTGAGGTTTATACCGAGGGTGATCAAGTCCGCTACAACAATAGCCGTTTTGAAGCCAAGTGGTGGAGCCGTGGTGACGTGCCAACGGACCATGACGGCCAATGGGATGTGTGGATCAACCAAGGCAATTGCTCTGGTAATTAAGTCTCTATCGTTCTCATGACGATTAGCCCCGGTAGCTTTGCTGTCGGGGCTTTTTTATGGGTTTCCGCTGCCTCGAAAAACCGCTATGATGCGGCCCCATCTTTTGACTATGAATCGGCCCCAGGGGAGCGTTAATGAGCATTAAATCCGATAAGTGGATGCGTCGCATGGCAGAGCAGGAGGGTATGATTGAGCCCTTTGAGCCAGGACAGGTTCGCTACAATGAGCAACAGCAACGCATAGTCTCTTATGGAACTTCCAGCTACGGCTACGACGTACGCTGTGCTGACGAGTTTAAGATTTTCACCAACGTGTTTTCCTCTGTGGTGGACCCAAAAAACTTCGATGAAAACAGCTTTGTTGATGTCAAAAGCGACGTGTGTATCATTCCTCCCAACTCGTTTGCACTGGCGCGTACCGTAGAATATTTTCGCATTCCCCGTTCTGTGTTAACCGTGTGCTTGGGTAAATCCACTTATGCCCGCTGTGGGATTATTGTCAATGTGACACCCTTGGAGCCCGAGTGGGAAGGCCATGTGACTTTGGAGTTTTCCAACACCACCCCATTGCCTGCAAAAATTTACGCCAATGAAGGGGTGGCGCAAATGCTGTTTTTTGAATCCGATGAAATCTGCGAAACCAGTTACAAAGATCGCGGCGGTAAGTATCAGGGGCAGCGCGGAGTGACCTTGCCGAAAACCTGATTGCGGCCTACTGCGTCGGTTCAATTGCGAAAAGTAATGTGTTGAAAAAGCCGCTGAATAGAGTGGCTTTTTTTCGTGTAATGCCGATATTAATTTTATTGAACTAAATTGTTTTTTTGGTAATCTTTATCGCTGCGATTGCTTCGCGGCGCAATCGCCTAAAAATAAATGTACGGAGAGCAAGTCAATTCACAAGGAGTCAGTATGACAAAACTTCCCTTTTTCTTGGTTTTACCTTTATCTGGCCTGGCAGCTTTCGCCGAGGCTCAAAATGCATCAAACAACAGCTATCAATTTGAGTTCGGTGCAACTTATTCCACCAGTGATGCGGATTTTATTACGAAGTCTAATAACTACTCTGTGGACGGAACCTACTACTTTGCGCCTGTGCAACTAAAAGATAACCCTTACGCTGAAGCGGCGTTTATGGAGCGCGCCGGGTTTGTCAGCTTGGGTGGAGGCTACGGTGAGAATGAAACCAAGACTGCCTGTGTGAGCGCTGCAAGTGGGACAGGCAGAACTTCATGCAGAACGGGTCAGGAAGGCTCCAGCGCTGGTGTGACGACCGGCTTTTATGTTGCGGATATTTTCTATTTTGAGGGCAGCTATTCGTATAGCGATAACGAGAATAAGTACAACGGAAGGACCTTTAGTTCGAATAATGACTACTGGTCTGCGGCTATTGGTATTGCGCCCATGGAAAATATGCTGTTGACCACCAGTTTTGCCGAGGGTAATGATTTGTTCGGCGATAACTATAACATCAGTGGTAAGTACGTTATTCCCTTTACATCCGGACAGGCGCTTAACCTTGAAGCAAGCTACGCCTATTATAAAGATGCGCCGGACATAGCCGATGATGACGACTGGATTGTAGGCGGCGATTATTATTTCAGTCGAGCTTTTAGCGTCGGTGGTACGTTTAACTCAAGTGACAATTATACCCTGCGTTCACGTTATTTTTTCAATCAGGCGTTGAGTCTTGATGTTGAATACAGTGAGCAAAGGGATTTTCTGGATATTGATACCTACTCTGTTGGGCTCAGCGCTCGCTTCTAATCGATAAAAGCCGACGCGAGTCGGCTTTTATTCAACATTTATTACATTTCTAGTCAATATATCGCGCCTTGCCCAGGTGCTCGCAGGCTTGTTTCGATTCGCTAAAACCTAGTCGCTAATTATCATAGTACGTCGTCAGGAGAGTCCCTACCACATGGAGTTGTTATGCAAAAACTACCTCTCGTAGTACTTCTTTCGTTTACATCCGTTCCGGTGTGGGCGGATTTAAGAATGATAAACGCCAACAGTCAGTACCAATTTGAACTCTCTGGTTGGTACGGCGAAGATAACGACCTTTATCCCGAGCCCGCGCAAACTTACGGTGTTAAAGGAACCTATTACTTTACCCCGGTTTGGCAATCTGACCACCCCTATGCCGAAGCCGCGTTTTTAGAGCGTGCAAGCTCGGTGAGCTTAAGTGCGAGGCGCTGGGATGATTCGGACCAATATCCCTGCGGGCTGGATGCAACCGGCCTTTGTCATAACGAGTATCTGGAAGATAAAATTCTGCTGACCGGAAGCTGGTACTCGGCGGGCTGGCTATTTGTTGAGACCACGTATTTTTATGAGCAAACCGATAACCGTTGGCGCGATGATCGCGAAGCGAGTTTTGATCGCAACAGTTGGAGTGCTCAGATCGGGATTACACCGCTTGCCGGACTTCGGGTTTCGACCGGTTATTCCGAAGAAAATGATCTGGGGGAAAATGACTGGAATGTCGAGGCTAAATACGTTGCGTCTTTATCGGATACCCAGGCGATCAATGTTGAGCTTGCTTATGAGTATGCCGAGGACGATGAATGGATGCTGGCAGGGGACTATTATCTCACCCAGGCATTCAGCATTGGCGGCGGGCTTGCGACCAACGACGATTATCTGTGGCGCTCCCGCTATTTTGTGACTGATTTTATCAGTGTGGATGTCAGCTATTACGAATACGAAGATGGCGATGCCTATCAGGTAAGGGTATCTACTCGGTTTTAGATTGACAGCCTAAAAAAGCCAGCTGCTGCTCGCTGCTGGCTCACTGTTTGACTGCCATCAGACCAGCCTTATCTAAGGCTGGTCTTTTTGTTTAGTAAGGCTTGCTGGCCTTGGTGGTCACATAACTTGTGTCGAAGCTGACAATGCTGTCCTGAAGAAAACATAACATACGCCTCTCCACCCCCGCTTTCATTACCCTCTCTGAGCGCAAAGGCTCGAGAGTAGTGGAGAGATGATACTTTTGTTACCTGGTGTACTTGGCTCTAAAGATAGATGTCGAGTTGATTGGGAATAGGTGTATAGCGCGAACATTAGAGCTGATTAAGTTTGGTTAAGTAGCGTCAATTATCCTCAGTGTGCTTAATGGTCCTATGGACAATATGAGTATTGCTAATGATAATGGAGTGAGGGTGGAGCGAGCGTGAAATGTTAACGGTGTTACCTGGCCTGGTTCTCCAATCACGAAAAGTGCACGGTTTGATAATAATAGCAATTTTGCCCAAAGCTTGTGACTTTAGCGGTGCAGCCCTTGTACCAGCTTAAGTTCCTACACTTAGTTTTTTTCATAAATGGTTGACCAGTGTGGTCGTAGGGCGTCCTCATGCCAGTGGTTGTAACGAGTTATATCACTTTGCTAACACTTGGGTTTTGGATGTTGGTTTTAGATGAAGGCCGAATTGCCACCGTTACATTGGCTGATTTACCGGGCCGCTTGGGTTTCAAATAATCGCCCGGGTTTCAAATAATCGTCCGGGTTTCACATAATAAAGTAACAGCAATTGAGCAAACATACGCCGTATCGTGAGTGAGTATCGGAGCCTAGTTCGGCATCGTATCGTCAGTACTTGTTTTTGTTTTGGATCTATCGGGGCGATCACCCTCGATACAAAATAGATTTACGTTGAAAGCCTTTTGGGTGAGTCAATGGAAGGTGATAGGCGAGCTGACAAGACAGTGTTGACTGAAAATATCACTCCGTGCGTGTAAAAGTTTAGGAGACCAGAGCATGAAAGTTATTCAGCTGGCACTGTTGGGTTTGCTGACATGTGCCGCAACGGTTTTAGCGCAAGAGACCATTTATGTAGACGATGGCAAGATTAAAACCGCTTCAGGAGAGATTCTTGTTATGCGCGGCTTTAATGAGATGTTTGTCTGGTCAACCGATCCAACCGGTGAACGATTGATTCCCGAGATTGCTCAGTCGGGCGCAAATACCTTACGCCTAGTGTGGAGTTATAAAAACGCAAACACAGACGATCTTGAAAGTCTCGTCAATCGCACCGTAGAGCACAAGATGGTACCGGTAGTTGAATGCCATGATGCGACGGGTAAATGGGGGGAAGAGTTACAAAAGTGTGTTGATTTTTGGAAAGACCCAGTGGTTTTTGAGACGATTGAAAGCCAGAAACGATGGGCGATTCTTAACATTGCAAACGAGGCCGGTGCCCATGATATTAATGACCAGGAGTTTGTGAAAACGTATAAAAAAGCAATCTCCGAACTACGACAGCGGGGTTATACCGTTCCTATTATGGTAGATGCCGCCGTCTGGGGGCAGGATATTTCACAGTTGATCCGTACCGCGCCGCAACTGATCGAGCATGATCCCTTGCACAATATTATTTTCTCGGCGCATTCCTATTGGCCGCAAGAGCAAGCACTGGAAAATTATCGCCTTGCCGCCGCTAGCGCCAGCCAGCACTCCATTGCCTTAATTATTGGGGAGGGTCCATCCGTGACCCGTGTGGGCCAATGTGAGAACCCCAAACCTTTGCCTTATTTGGAGGGAATGGAGATTCTGCAGAATGCGGATATTGGTTGGTTGAATTGGTCCTGGGGTGGAATGAAAAATGGCGATTGCGATCAATACCTCTATTTCGACATTTCTGAGCAGGGGCGATTTGGTCGTTGGACCCACGAGCCAGGTGCTCAAATAGTAGCAATGAGTCCAAACAGCGTGATGCAAACCTCCAAGCGTCCCGCCTCATTTTACCCGGACGGAAAAGTTGATGTGTCCGGCGTCTATCTACACTTAGAAAACGCCACTGTCGAAGTTGGTGAAACCGCCCGCTATACCGCTTTAATCGCACCAGTGAATGCCCATAACAAAAATTATTCTGTCGTGTGGAGTGGGGATGAAGAAACTTTACTCATAAATTCCCGCGACGGCACTGTTACCGGGAAACGTCCAGGTCAGGGAGAGCTTATTCTGACGAGCGAGATGGGGAATCTGAGCTGGTCTGTTCCCGTTACAGTGATCAAGTCACAGCATTAGTTGGAGATACTCTATGAGACCGTTGCAATACATTTCTACATTATGGTTGTTCATTGTATTGGGTATAAGTGTTAGTGCTTGGGGACGCACGGTTGTTCTCGATGCGGATACGGCTAATGAAGTGGATGACCCTTATGCAATCGTCAAGGCGTTTTCTGTGCCGGGTTGGAATATCGTCGCGTTGAATGCCGCACAGTGGCAGGCAAGCCAATGGGCCTCCCCGGATACCATGGAGCAGAGCTTTCGGATGAACCAGGAGATGGCGGCTTATCTGGAGTTTCCATCAAGCGTAAAAGTTTTGCGCGGGGCGCATCGCAGAATCTTCGATTGGGGAGAAGATCGAGCGATATACTCTTCCGCTAGCCACCATTTAATTGGGCTTGCGCAGCAGGCTAAAAGCAATGAACCGATTACTGTTATCGCCTTAGGGGCGCTAACCAATATCGCCTCCGCTTTACTTATTGCCCCAGAAATAGCCTCAAAGATCGAGGTCTATTGGTTGGGTACGACCTTGTCCCCTGATTCTAACCGATTAGAGTTTTTAGATTTCAACCCTCTGATGGACCCTCAAGCGGTTGATGTCTTGCTCGATTCGCAAGTGCAATTGCATATTCTTCCGGTGAGCAGTCTGGGGGCTTACCAGGCCGATTTCACAAAAGCTAAACAACATTTTTTAGGCAAAGGCGAGCTTGGTGATTACTTGATTCGGCGCTGGAGAGAGCATGGAGATGGCGGAAAGTACCAGCGCATACTATGGGATGTCGCTTTAATTCAGGCGGTGCAATACCCAGAGAGGTTTACGAAGAAAAAGATCTCTGCGTACCCGAATAGTAACCTGTGGGTGTATGCCGAGGTGGATAATGAGTTTTTGCTGAAAGACCTTTACCAAAGTATCGAAGATCGTCTACAAAAATAAACGCGTAAATATTATAGGACAGGGCAATGAAAAGAATAACGGCCACACTGCTAGCAACCTTTTTACTTTCGATTGTTGTTCAATCGAAAGCCGGTGGACTTCCCTATCTGGTATTTGAGCCTCAGGAAAAGCTGGACCGAGACAAGCACATTGTAATTGTAACCGGAGATGAAGAGTATCGCTCGGAAGAGTGGGGGCCGATGCTTGCCAAAATCTTCAGCAAAAAGCACGGTTTTAAAACCACTGTGCTGTTTGCACAGAACGATGAGGGTATTGTTGACCCGAACAACATTTACAACATTCCCGGTATGGAGCTGCTGAAGCAAGCTGACTTGATGGTGCTGGGCACGCGCTGGCGCAAGCTGCCCGAGGAGCAGATGCTGCCGGTGCTGGATTATCTCAACGCGGCCAAGCCGATTATCGCCCTGCGCACCGCCACGCATCCGTTTAACAACGACGAAGAGTATGGCGGTTACGACTGGAAAAACTTTGGTCGCGAAATCGTGGGTGAAAACTGGTTGAACCATCACGGAGAACACAAAGTTCAGGGCGGTCGCTCGGTGGTTAATCCCGCGCAAAAGAACCATCCTCTGCTCAATGGTGTGGAGCCATTTTTCACCTACTCGGATATTTACGGCATTGAACACCTAAACAATGTTGAAGCGGATGTGTTGTTGCGCGGTGCCGTGACCGAGTCGCTCGACCCACAGTCGCCTGCGGTAGAAGGTGAGTTGAACAGCCCGATGATGCCGCTGGCTTGGCTCAAGCCTTACCCTGCGCCCAATGGCAAAGAGGGGGTGTGCTTTGCCACTACTGCCGGTGCCGCTGTCGATTTAGTGGATGAAAATCTGCGCCGCCTGGTCGTCAACGCCGCTTATCACTTGCTGGGTTACGATGTGCCCCAACAGGCCGATGTAACACCGATTGATCGTTTTGAACCCTCTTTTTACGGGTTTCAGGACAAAGACTATTTTGTTAAACGCGGTCTGACTATCGACGACTTTGCCTTAGGTCGTTCCGGTCGCGCTATCCTCAGCGAAGAAGACGCTCAGTGGTTAAGCAAAAGTAAGCTGGCGAGCGAGGTTGATGTTGAATTTGATAAAGACGATTCCGTTGCCATTGTCGGCAATGGTTTGGCCGAGCGGATGCTGCATTACGGCTTTTTCGAAAGTCAGCTATACGCCCGCAATGCCGGTAAGAACCTGAGCATTCACAACCTGGCGCGTCCGGGCATGACGCCTGTGTTCCGTCCTCACCCTTCGCGCGATACTCAGTGGCTGTTCCCAGAAGCGGCAGAGCTTTACCCGGAGCTTGCCGAGCACAGTGGCGTGGGTACTCACCCAAGCCCGGATGAATGGCTGGAGAAAATCGAGGCCGACAAGATCTTTGCCTTCTTTGGTTTTAACGAGTCGTTCGATGGCCCCGAGGGCCTAGAGCGCTTTAAGAAAGAGCTGCGCGCTTACATCAAGCACACCCGCGCCCAGCGTTACAACGGCAAAAGTGCTCCTGAGTTAGTCTTGGTCTCGCCCATCGCTTTCCAGGATTTGTCCGCTGATCACGATCTGCCTAAGGGTAAAGAGCAAAACCGCAACCTTGCGCTTTACACTCAGGCCATGGCCGAAGTGGCGCAAGAAGCCGATGTGGACTTTATCGATATCTATACCCCCACACGTCGCTGGTTTGTTGAGTCGACCGAGCAGCTTACCGTTAATGGTGCGCATCTAAACCAAGAGGGTTATGAGCGTTTAGCGGCTGAGTTGGCGCAGCAGTTAATGGCCGATCAAGGTCAGACCCCGAGCGATGAGCTGGTGTCACTGGTGGTGGAGAAAAACGTCCACTGGTTTAACCATTACCAAATGCCCAATGGTGTGCATGTTGATGGTCGTCGCTTTGAGCCATACGGCCCCGACAACTATCCGGCAGAAAAGAAAAAAACCTGGCAGTTAACGCAAAACCGCCAGGCGGAAATTTGGGCGCTGGTGCAAGGTAAGCGTTTTGATAGACAAGCGGCTGATGCCAAAACCGTGACCTTGCCAGAGGTGCAAACCAATGCGCCCGAGCGTGCCGAGCAGCAGTATTTGTACGGTAGGGACGCGTTAGAGCGCTTTAGCCTGGCCCCAGGTTACGAAATTGAGTTGTTTGTATCGGAAAAAGAGTTCCCCAATATGGCGAACCCGGTACAGCTGACTTTCGATGGTAAGGGGCGCTTGTGGGTCGCGGTAATGCCGAGCTACCCTCACTATCGCCCCGGCGACCCAGCGCCCAACGATAAAATTCTGATTTACGAAGACACCGACGGCGACGGCAAAGCCGATAAAGAAACCGTGTTTGCCGACAAGTTGCATCTGCCGATTGGTTTTGAGCTGACGCCCGAAGGTGTGTTTGTATCTCAGGCGCCAAACCTGGTGCGTCTGCGCGATACCGACAATGACGATCGCGCCGATGTGCGCGACATTATTATGAGTGGCTTTGACACTCACGATACTCACCATGCCATCAGCGCATTTACCCGCGACCCCTGGGGTGGTTTGATTTTCGCCGAGGGCGTGTTTTTGCACACCAATGTGGAAACCGCCTATGGCCCAGTGCGTGCGGTAAACGGTGGGTTTTATCGTTTTGAGCCGCGCAGCCATAAACTGGAGCGCATTGTACAAACCCATATCCCCAACCCCTGGGGTGTGGCTTTCGATCGCTGGGGGCAGGGCTTTTTCTTGTCCACCTCCAACCCGGATATGCATTGGATGCTGCCGGTTGAACTTGCCACTCATTATGGTCAGTTGACCGTGGGCACTGAATCATTGATTGAGTCTGATCATCGGGTGCGCCCGACCTCGGGTTTGATTTTTGTCTCCAGTGATCACTTCCCCAAAGAAGTGCAGGGCGACTTTATCCTCAACAACTCCATCGGCTTTTTGGGTGCCAAACAGCACCGTCTGAACGACGACGGCGCGGGTTACACCAGTAAGTTCGTGATGGATTTATTTAAATCCAGCGATCCGAACTTCCGTGCGGTGGATTTGGACTTCTCCCCGGATGGTTCGCTCTATGTGGTGGATTGGCACAACCAGTTGATCGGCCACATGCAGCACAATGCTCGCGACCCGCTGCGAGATCATGCGCACGGTCGTATTTATCGCATTACCCATAAAAAAGGTAAGTTGTCGCCGGTACCGGATCTGACCACTAAGTCGCCCGAGCAATTGCTAACCATGCTCCCCAAGGCTGACTGGCATCAGCGTATGCGCATCTATCGCGAACTGCGCAAACTGCCGGCTCATGAAGTGGCCCAGCAACGCGCTCAGTGGCTCTTAGCGTTGCGCACTGCTGGCGAGTTGAATGAGTATCGTCAGCTTGAAGCTTTGTGGTTGGATAACCGCTCGCTGGATACCGGCCTGGTGCGCTCACTGCTTGAAGCCGATGACTTTAGAGTGCGCGCCGCCGCTGTGGAAGCGCTGCGTTATCACCGCGAGCAGTTCGACGATACCCGGGCTCTGTTGCTGCAAGCCGCCGCCGATAAGCACCCACGTGTGCGTTTGGAAGCGGTCGTAGCGTCTACCTGGTTGAACGATAAGCGCGCCTTGCAGGTGGTGCAAAAAGCGGCCGAGCAGCCCGTGGATGCCTGGGCCCGTCAGGCGTATCTGCAGGCCGCCGCTTATTGGGGGGGCAAGGTGGACTTGCCAGCGGTTGAGTCCGAAGAGCAAGAACGCGATTTGCCGCCCGAGGTAGCCGCTGTGTGGGAAGAGGGGCGTGAAATCTACCGCCGCGAAGGTTACTGCGCAACCTGTCACCAGGAAGATGGTAATGGTCTGCCGGCGGCGCAGTTCCCGCCTTTGGCTGGCACCGAGTGGGTGACAGGTAATCCCGCGCGTTTGATTGATATTGCGCTCAACGGTCTGACAGGCCCAATTGACGTTAACGGTCGTCACTACCCAGGTCATGTGCCCATGACGCAGTTTAAAGGTTTGCTCAATGATCAGGAGATGGCAGCGGTGCTGACCTATGTGCGCAACGCGTTTGGCAACAGCGCTTCAGCCATTACCCCAGAGCAGGTTGAAAAAGTGCGCGCCGAAACGGCCGACAAAACCGGCTTTTGGTTGGCGCCAGAGCTAAATCAGAAATACCCCTAGCCACCCATGGGTAAAGACTTTCTGGCCCCAGCAGGTGCATCAATAACTACTGTGGGACAGATTGCAAGCGCAGCCTATTAAAAGCAGGATAAGTTTTCCCTCTGGCTATTGCGCGCTAGAGAGCGCGCTTCATCCACTGCACTCATACAGAAATTAAACGTTCATTCACTTAGTCGTTTCTATGTGCAAATTGGGCGTGGTGCTGAGCTGCCGTCAAATTGCTTTCCTTGTACCGACCATCCACATTTAAATTATAAACACCTTGCAGTTTTAGAGTCTGTGCAACTTTTGCGTAACTCGCGAGTCGTATGCACGGTGGCGAAGCTGCCATTCATACAATAAGACAGTAGCCATTGGATATTGGGGGTTATCTTATCAAGGAGTTGAAATGCAATCTGAAATCGTTAGAAAACCCTTAGCCCTGCTCGCGTTTATCTCTCTTCCCGCAGCCGCAGCTCCCTATCAGTGGGAAGTCGGAGGCGACTACCTAAGTAAGGATTATGATTCCGTCGTTGTTGGCGATGGAGACGACTATAAGCTGTGGGGCGCCTATTACCTGAGTCCAGTGACAACCGATAAAGGGCCGCTGGCTGAGGCGGCTTTTTTATCCCGTGCCAGTAATGTTTCAATTGACCTGGCCAATGAGCAATACAGTTCGGATTATTATTACGAGTACCGAGTGTGTGCCTCGGGATCGAATTGCATGGCTACACAATACGGCCGTTCCATAGAGAATAATAAAGCAACGCTCGGATTTGAGTACTATTTGCCCGACTCTTGGTTGTATGTTGCGGGCAGTTATCAATACTTGGACCGGAGCTATGAGTCAAAAAGGTCTGTGGGCGGGGAACCTGTTTTTTCGCAATCTTCCAGTACGCATGAATACTGGTCTGCCTCTGTCGGTGTGACGCCGTTAGAGGGCTGGTTGCTGGCGGCTCAGTTTGGTGAAGGGGGCGATGGCGAATTGTTCGCGGGCGAGGCGGCGATTAGCAGTAAGTATTTATGGCAGCTTGGCGGTGATAGGGCGCTAAATGTAGAAGGAACTTATTTTGTTGATAATGGCTACAACGACTGGCAGATTGGGGCTGATTTTTACCTCAATAAAACTCTGAGCCTTGGTGCCAGCTATGCAGATAATCAATCTTCCGAAATTCGTTTGAAAAAGTTTGTAACGGATTCAATAGCGCTGGAGGCCAGCTATATTGAGTTTGAAGAAGATTATGGTTATCAAAGTGGCGATGGGTTTTCTGTGGGTGTTAGTACGCGATTTTAAGCGTATTAAGGTAGGTTAAATAAAAGAGGGCCAGTCCAGCTGGCCCTCTTTCTTAATCTCTTTAAAGTGACTTAAGCCTGGCTGATGCGGGCAAACTCATCAAAGTAAGTGGGGAAGGTTTTTGACGTGCACTTGGGGTCATTGATAATAATATCCGCATCACCAAAGCTTGCCAGGGAAAAGCACATGGCCATGCGGTGATCGTTATAGGTATCAATCGCCGCCGAGGTCATTTTTTCCGGTGGTTCAATGTGAATATAGTCTTCACCTTCTTCAACCACGGCGCCAACTTTGCGCAGCTCGGTGGCCATGGCGGCTAAGCGATCGGTTTCTTTCACACGCCAGTTGTAAATGTTGCGGATGCGTGTAGCGCCTTCGGCAAATAGCGCGGTGGTGGCGATGGTCATGGCGGCATCGGGAATGTGGTTTAAGTCGACATCCACACCGTGTAATTCACCTGTACCTTCCACTTCAATCCACATATCCGAGTAGGTGACCTTGGCCCCCATTTGCTCAAGTACCTCGGCAAATTTCGCATCGCCCTGAATGCTGGCGCTGCCGGTACCGTGTACTTTCACAGGCCCTTTACCGATGGCGGCGGCGGCCAGAAAATAAGACGCGGAAGAGGCATCCCCCTCAACCATAATCTCGCCCGGTGTTTGGTATTGCTGGCCACCGGTAACGGTAAACGACTGGTAATTGTTGTTGGCAACCTGTACGCCAAACTTGGCCATGGTGTCCAGGGTAATATCAATATAGGGCTTGGATACCAACTCGCCTTCGACATTAATCTGGGTGTCACCGGTAAACAGCGGCGCCACCATCAGCAGCGCGGTAAGGTACTGGCTGGAAATATTGCCTTTGATGGACACTTCGCCGCCCGCCAAGGGTTTGCCGTTAATTTCCAGTGGGGGAAAGCCGTCGTCTTTCAGGTAGGTTACGTCCGCGCCCAGAGGGGCGAGTGCATCAATCAAATCGCCGATGGGGCGCTCGTACATGCGTGGCTCGCCGGTGATGGTAAAGGTGCCGTCGCTGATAGCCAGCGCTGCGGTTAAAGGGCGCACGGCGGTGCCAGCGTTGCCCAAAAACAGGGTTTGCGGCTCGCTGACGCTAAAGGCACGCCCCAGGCCTGTCACCACACAGGTGCGGCGGTCGTCGGCCAGTTGGTAGTCAACCCCTAAAGCGCTGAGCGCGGTGAGCATATGGCGCACGTCGTCGCTGTCGAGCAAGTTGGTGATGGTGGTTTGCCCTTTGGCCAAAGCCGCCAGCAGCAGTATGCGGTTTGACAGGCTTTTCGAGCCGGGTAGGGTCACTTCACCGCGAACGGTGCTGATGGGTTTAAGCGTCAGGGTTTCCATGAATCTTGCTCGCAACGGGAAAAAGCGGGCATTTTACCTAATGCTTGCCGGTGGTGCCATGGCAACGATGATGCCGGGCGTCTGCTGGCGGACGCCCGGCGACGGTTGGGTCATTCGAAATCGTAGCGAAGGGGGAGCTTGGCGCGTATCTGATCCAGGACTTTCATGATGGCCACGGATTCATCCAGTGGAATAATCGGGCTCTCGCCGAGGCCTGCACGCAAGCAGCGGGCGGCTTCTTCCACCTGATGGACAAAACCGTTTTCGGCGTTCTCGGCACCGACTGTACCGGTATGAGTGTATTCTCGGCCTTCAATCTGTTTCAGGGTGTATTCACTTTGACCCTGAAAGTTTTCATAGGCAAGGGTCCCGGCGTCGCCGTACAGTGTCATTTCCTGGCCCAGCATCAGGTTAAAGCTGGTGTTGACGGTGGCCAGTACGGGGCCTGGGAAACGCAGCTGAAAACTGGTGATCTCATCCACCCCAGTGTCGGTAAATACGCACTGGGCGCTCACCACCTCGGGCAGCTTGCCCAATGCCGCGCACAGCATGCTCACCGGGTAAATCCCCATGTCCAGGGTGACGCCACCGGCCACCGCCGGGTCGTACAGCCGACCGCGGTAGTGATCGGGCGCAATACCGCCAAAGGTCACGTGGGCGGCTTTCACCTGGCCGATGGCGCCTTCGCTGATGTGTTCTTTCAGTGAGAGCATGCTGGGCAGAAAACGCGTCCAGATGGCTTCCATGACAAAGCATTTCGTGGCTCGCGCCTTGTCGACAATGGCTTGGGCTTCAGCGGCGTTGACGGTAAAAGGTTTTTCGATCACCAGATTCTTGCCGTGTTCTAAAGCCAGCAAGGCGTTGTCAGCGTGAAAGTTATGGGTGGTGGCGATGTAGACCACATCAATGTCATCTCGCGTTAGCAGGCTTTCATAGGTTTCGGCCGTAATGTCGTATTCAGCCGCAAAGGCGTCGGCTTTGTTGGGGGTGCGTGAGGCAACCGCTAATAATTGGTTGTCCTTGGCAAGGTTAATGGCCTCGGCCATTTTATGGGCAATAACACCGGCACCTAAAATGCCCCAGCGGATGGTTGGATCGGTCACAGTTCGCTCTCCTATTCATTTTTTATCAGTTTGCGGTAGAGCCTAATCTACGGTCAAATAGCAACGTGAATTCTTATCATTTATTTACCCGAGCAGTGGTCAAAGCTTATGAGCAAAATCACGCAGTTGGACTCCCAAGAGGTCTATAAGAATTATTGGATGCGGGTACGCGAAGATAAAATTCGCCGCCCCAGTGGGGCCGAGGGCATTTATGGCGTGGTGGAAAAACCGGACTTTGCGGTCATTGCCGCCATTGAAAACGGCCATATTTATTTAGTGCAGCAGTACCGCTATACCGTGGGCGGACGCTTTTGGGAAATGCCGCAGGGCGCCTGGGAGCAAAACCCGGATGCTGCCCCCGAAGACTTGGCCGCCGGTGAGTTAAAAGAAGAAACCGGCCTGGTCGCCGCTAAAATGACGCAACTGGCCTACCAGTATTTGGCCTACGGGTTTTGCAATCAGGGGTATCATATTTATGTGGCAGAGGAGTTAAGCCAGCAGGCGCGGGAGCTTGATGCCGAAGAAGAGGACTTAATCGTTAAGCCTTTTACGCTGGCCGAGGTGGAGCGCATGATCGAGGCGGGAGAAATACGCGATGCTACCACCGTCAACGTGTGGGGTTGGTTGCATCGGAAGGGGTATCTCTCTTAATAACGCAGTAATACATATTAGGGAATCTCGTCGGTGTGGGTGAGGTAACAAGAGGAGTGGTGCATGGCTATCCGCGCGGTGTTTTTCGATTTGTCCGGTGTGCTTTATAACGGCGACCGGGTCATTACCGGTGCTAATGATGCAATCACAGCTGCGCGCAAGCGCGGCCTGGCGGTACGCTTCGTTACCAATACTGCGACCAAATCTCGCGAGCAGATTCTTGCCAAGCTGAAAACCCTCGGGCTTGAGGTAAATTCACAAGAATTATTCACAGCGCCCGATGCGGCCTTAGGTTTTGTTCAGCAGCGCGGCTTAACGCCTTTCGCTTTAGTGCACGAGTCCATCGCGCCCTTGTTCCATAAAGCGTTCTATAAAACGCCGCATAAAACGGATGAGCCCGATTGCGTGGTGCTGGGGGATGCGCGTGAGCAACTGACGTACGCCCCTCTTAATCGCGCCTTTGCTTTGCTGATGCAAGGTAAGCCGCTGATTGGCATTGGCGATAACCGCTATTTCAGCGATGGCGATCAATTGCTGCTGGACGCGGGGCCTTTTATTCACGCACTGAGTTATGCCGCCGATACCCGCGCCGTAATTATGGGAAAACCGAGCGCCGATTTTTTTGCTCAAGTGGTCAGTTCTGTAAATCTCAAAGCCGGCGAGTGCTTGATGTTGGGGGACGACATATTGGGTGATGTTGAAGGCGCCTTGAAGGCGGGCTTGCAAGCGGCATTGGTGCGCACAGGTAAGTACCAGCAGGGTGATGAAAACCGCGTGGCTGGCAACTTTGCGGTACTAGACAGCGTTGCTGCGTTGGAGTCGCTCCTTTAAACTGGCCGGATTTGCGAGATTGTTATGCGTATTGCGTCAGTGGGTTTGGGTGATATTGCCCAAAAAGCGTATTTGCCTTTGGTGTGTCGTCATCCTGCTATTACGCCTGTGTTGTGTACGCGTAAACCTGAGCTTTTACAGCAACTGGGTAGTCAGTACCGGGTAGAGGAACGCTACACCGATTACCGCGAGCTGCTCTGCAGTAAGCCTGACGCCGTTATGATCCACTCAAGTACTGACTCCCACGCAGCATTAGCCATGCAGGCGTTGGAAGCGGGTATCGCAGTCTTTGTTGATAAGCCTGTCAGCGACACCCTGGCCGATTGCGAAGCGGTCATCGAACTGGCAGCACGCAAAAATCTGCCCTTATTCTGCGGTTTTAATCGTCGCTATGCGCCTTTGTATCAAGGTGCTCTGGCTGCCAGACCGTTGAGTATCCATTACCAAAAAAATCGCCATGCCTTGCCTGCACAGGCGCGCCAGTTTATTTACGACGATTTCATTCACGTGTTGGATTTTGTTTGCCATGCGGGCGGGTTTCCGGCGGCCAATTGGCAGGTAATGACCGGCCACGAGCAAGGCTTACTCGCTCACATTCAGGTGAGTTGGTCACACGCTGGCCAAAGCTTAAGCGCCGCGATGAACCGTCTGTGCGGCCGCACCTTTGAGCGTTTGGACTACAGCGCGACAAACGAAAGCTGGCATGTGGAAAACCTGCGCCAGGGGTCGCACTGCGCGAATAACGAAACTCGTGAGCTGACTTTTGGCGACTGGCAAGACACGTTGTTTAAGCGTGGCTTTGTCTCGATGCTGGAGGATTTTTTAACCCAGCTACGCACGGGGCAGGCGGATACCGCCTATCTGGATCAACTGCGGCGCCTGCACCAGCTGTGCGAAGCCTTGGTGATAAAGGTTAGTGAAGAGCATACCCGTGGTTGAAATCGCCATTTCAAACATCGCTTTCAGACTCGAATACAATTTGAACTATAGTCACAGATAAGTAAACACCAGTCACAACTAACCAAACTCTGGCAAAGGAGCCGCTATGAACGACTCGCCCGCACAGCCGCAACAGACCGACTCAGAACCCAAGCCCTGGATTAAAGTAAATCCGCCGGTGTTTATCGGTGCCGGAGGTCTGTGTTTTTTGTTTGTGTTGTTTACGGTGATTATGCCCACAAGGGCCGAAAACCTATTCGCCGCGGTGCAAGGCTGGGTGCTGACATCAGCGGGCTGGTTTTACATTCTCGCGGTTGCGCTTTTTTTGATTTTTGTGGTGGGCCTTGCCATATCTGGGTTTGGCAAGATTAAGCTGGGCCCCGATCATAGCGAGCCGGATTATAGTTACACCTCGTGGTTTGCCATGCTGTTCTCTGCCGGTATGGGCATCGGCCTGATGTTTTTTGGTGTGGCGGAGCCTGTAATGCACACCATGACCCCGCCGGTGGCGGACCCGGCCAGTGCCGATGCGGCCCGCGAGGCGATGCGCATTACGTTTTTTCACTGGGGCGTGCACGCCTGGGCCATTTACGCGGTGGTTGCTTTGTCTCTGGCGTATTTCGCGTTTCGTCAGGGGTTGCCGCTGACGATTCGCTCGGCGTTTTACCCGCTGATTGGAGAGCGTATTTACGGCCCCATTGGCCACGCGGTGGATATTTTCGCGGTACTCGGCACTATTTTTGGTGTTGCCACCTCGTTGGGCTTTGGCGTGATGCAGGTCAACGCAGGGCTCAATTATTTATTTGATGTTCAAATCAGTACCTGGGTACAAATTAGCCTTATCGCCATTATCACCGTATTTGCCACCATTTCGGTGGTAATGGGGCTGGATGGCGGTATTCGCCGGGTGTCAGAGTTAAACCTTATTTTGGCGGTACTGCTGCTGGTGTTTGTGCTGATAGCAGGGCCCACTGAGTATTTGCTGCAAACCTACGTGCAAAACACTGGTTATTATCTGTCGGGCCTGATTGAAACCACATTCAATTTATACGCTTATGAACCCTCCGGCTGGATTGGGGGCTGGACGCTATTTTACTGGGGCTGGTGGATCGCCTGGTCGCCGTTTGTGGGTATGTTTATCGCGCGGGTCTCAAAGGGCCGCACCATTCGCGAATTTGTGGTGGGCGTATTGCTGGTGCCAGTCGGTTTTACTTTTATGTGGATGACCTTTTTCGGCAATACCGGTATTCATATGATTCTGGATGAAGGTATCACCCAGTTGGCGGATGCGGTTGCGGCGGATACCTCTCTGGCACTGTTTCAATTTTTTGAATACCTGCCTTTCAGTACGATTGCGTCCCTGTTGGCAACCATACTCGTTGTGACCTTTTTTGTGACCTCGTCGGATTCCGGCTCTTTGGTGGTGGATATGCTGACCTCTGGCGGGGTGGATGAGGATACGCCGGTGTGGCAGCGCATTTTCTGGTCAGTGACTGAGGGTGTTATTGCCGCCGCATTGCTGCTGGCAGGCGGGTTAACGGCGTTGCAAACCGCCACCATTGCCAGCGCCTTACCGTTCGCCATCATCATGCTGTTGATGTGCTGGGGCTTGTTAAAAGCCTTGCGGCTGGAGCTGGTAAAACGCACCAGTTTAAAAGAAGCCATGTTGGCACCTCGCGTAGCTACGAACCCGGTGCCGTGGGAAAAACGCTTAGCGCGTATCGTACGTCAGCCCGGGCGAGAGGATGTGTTAGCGTTTATCGACTCCACCGTGCAGACTGCATTGCAACGGGTGGCCGACCAGTTGGAAAAGGCGGGGGTAAAGGCTGAAGTAGGGCGGGATGAAAAAGACCGCTTGTGGCTTGAAGTGAATCACGGCACAGAGCAGGACTTTTTCTACTCGGTACACGCCAAACCTTATTCGCCACCGGCGTTTATTATGCGCGATACCCGCGCTAATCGCGGTGAAAAATTACGCTACTACCACGCCGAGGTTTATCTAAAAGAAGGCGGGCAGGATTACGACATTATGGGCTGGAGCGAAGAGCAAGTCATTGCTGATGTGCTCGACCAGTACGAAAAGCACATGTACTTTCTCTCGGCTGTGCGCTAATTTTCACGTGGGGCGGCTACCAGCCGCCCAGTACGCCAATAAAGAACTTAATCGCCGCGGCATTAAGAATATCGATAAAAAACGCGCCCACTAAAGGGATCACTAAAAACGCTTTTTGCGAGGGGCCAAAGCGAGTCGTAATGGCATCCATGTTGGCGATTGCTACAGGCGTTGCGCCCAACCCCAAACCGGCAAAGCCCGAGGTAATAACCGCGGCATCGTAATCGCGCCCCATAAAGTGAAACACCACGTAAAGCGCAAACAGAGTCATTACCAGAGTTTGCACCGCCAAGGCTAATAAAATGGGGGTAAAGGCGCGCTCCAGTGACCACAACTGCAAGGCCATTAAACTCATGGCCAAAAACAAACTGAGCGAGACCTGTCCAAACTTGCTGATATTGACAGTGTTTAGCGGCATTTTGCAGGCGTCGGCGGCATTGGTTAAAACGATGCCGGAAAACATCGCGGTTAAAAATCCTGGTAATAAAATGTTGTAGTTTGCTAACAGGTCGTTCGCAAAGCGACCCAGCTGAATGCACAAAGCCAACACAAAAATGGTGCGCAGCAGGTTAACCAGGCTATAAGGATCACTGGTTTCAGGGCTGGCTGCGTTAAACGCAATTTCAGGGGCGGTTTCATCGCTGCTGTAAAGCTGGTTTTTTTGAATCAAAAAGCGAGCTATAGGCCCGCCTATCATGCCGCCCATCACCAGGCCAAAAGTGGCAAAGGCAATGCCTAACTCGCCGGCGCGCAGTAACCCTGCTGCTTCAGCCTCTTGCCCCCAGGCGATAGCGGTGCCGTGCCCACCCGCAAACGAGACGCTGCCTGCCATTAAACCGTAACCGGGGTGAACGCCCCACAGCCAGGCAATCAATACGCCAGTGATATCCTGTACCAGCAAAAACACCGCAGCAATGGCCACCAGCTTGGCCAGTGCCCGGCCGCCAGCGCTCAAGGTATTAAGTTTAGCCGAGAGGCCAATGGTGCTGAAAAACACCAGTAGCAAAAAATCGCGTATTTGCATGTCGAACAACATTTGCACATCGCCCATAAAATACAGCGAGGCGGTAATCAGGCTAAAGATTATGCCGCCGGTTACGGACGGCGGAATATTACTGCGCTCCAGCCAGGCAAAGCGGCGGTTGAGGTAAAGGCCTAAAAACAGCACCAGAATACTGAGCGTCAGGGTGGGTAGGGGCGGTAACGTTAGACTTTGCATGCGGTTCCTTAGCAGCAGAAAGTAAAGCGTGAGGCGTCGATTATAGCGGTGGCATCGCAGGAGATAAACGCACTGCAGTCTAGGGTATGCTTAGATTTAGCGCCTGTAGCGGTAGTAAAGCGTTAGGCCCAGCACCGTGACACTACCGAGAAGCAGAGAAATAAGCGGGACGCTCAAGGCCAGCAGCAGGCAGGCGATTAACCCTGCATAACTGTAGGCGATTGGCCAATGCCGCTCCTGCGGAGCGAGCTTGAGGGCGGCCGCGTTGGCCAGTGCGTAATACAACAAGACGCAAAATGCGCTAAAACCAATCGCTTCGGTAACCTCTAAAAACATAATGACAACGGCTATAACCCCTGCTACCGCCAGCTCGGCACGCACCGGAATATTACGCTCAGCCGATAGCGTAGAGAAATAGGTGGGCATATCCCGATTGCGACTCATAGCCAGCAAGGTGCGACTGATGCCTGCAATCAAGGCGACTAACACACCCAGACAGGCCAGGCTTGCTACTAAGCGTAAAACCGGCGAGAAGCTTGCCAAAGCGGTGTGGCTTAAGGCCAGCGTAAGGGGTGCTTTTGCCTGCACGAGTCGGTCAGGCGGAGTTACCAGCAATACGCCAATCAATACGCACAGATAGAGCCCTAGAACCAAAAATAACGACAGCGGAATTGCACGTGTTAACACTCTTGAGGGGTTGTTGACTTCTTCGGCTAAAGTGGCCAAACGCGCATAACCGGCAAACGCGAAAAACCAGATGGCAGCGCCCTGAGCCAGACCGTATAGCGAGAAATCTGCAGTGGGAATCAGCCGGTTTGGCTGCGCTGCAGGGGCGCTTAAACAGGCTGCGACGAGTAAAAGCAAGGCTAGCACCACCAGCGTCACAATTATTCGACTGACACGAGCGGTTTTTTCAATCCCCCACAGGTTGAGTCCGGTCAGCAGGCATAAAGCACCCAGGGCGGCAGGTTTCTCGTAACCAGGTGCAGCGTAGTGAGCAAAAGTGAGTGCCATAGCCGCGCCACTGGCGGATTTGCCTGATAAAAAACAGGCCCCGGCGATGAATCCGGCCGTTGGATTTAGCCGCTCGCGGGCGTAAAGATAAGTGCCCCCCGCCTGGGGGTGGCAGGCCGCCAGTTGTGCCGAAGAAACCGCGTTGCAGTAGGCGATTGCGCCGGCGATCAGCAGGGAAAAAATAATATAGCCGCCCGCAGCTGCGAAGGCTGGGGTAATGGCTGCAAAAATGCCAGCACCAAGCATTGCGGCTAAACCTAAGAATACGGCGTCGGTTAAATTAAGGCTGCGATAGAGAAAGGGCATGATAAGTCCGTCACTGATCGGCCCGCTAACATACAAAGGCCGCACCATTGATGCAATGGTGCGGCCTTTGTATGTCATGAAACTGTCGCTTTAACGCAAGGCTTACTGCCCCTAGAACTGATAGGCAATGGTCGCTTTGATGTTGCGACCTGGTTCGTAGTCGGTCAGGAACAGCTCACCGAAGCGCGGATGAAAACTGGTGCCGGTGCGTGATGATTGCGAGGCGTAAAACTCATCAAACAAATTGTCTACACCCGCGGTCAGCAGCAGACCTTTGGTCGGCTCCCAGCTCATGGACACATTGTGTACGGTGTAACCGTCTTTTGAGTTTTCAAGCGTGGCACCGTCCAAATCCAACGCGGCCGGAACATCGCCTACCAGCAGAACATCGTAGTGGAAGTTCATGTTCAGCGAACGCAAATCGTAATCGAGGTTCAGGCTCCAGGTGTCGCCCTGCTGGCGGTCCAGGCGCGCGCCTTCGTATTGTTCGTAACCCTCGTAAGCCGCAAGATCACTTTCGGCGTCTGAATAGGTTAACAATGTGCGCAAACCGCCAATGTCGTAGCCGATGTAGGCTTCACCACCGGTGATTTCCATATCGCCGATATTGTCCATAACCGGGCTGGCGTATTGGTAGATGTAGCCTTCGATTTCGGTGCGGAACAAGGTCGCCCCTATGGAAAAGTGGCTGGCACCCAGCACCGAGTCGCCGTAGGCGAATGAGATCTCATCGTTGCGGCCGGTTTCGGCTTCAAGCTCAGGGTTTGGATCTTCAAATAACCCAGCACCGGTGAAGACTTCGGATAACTCCGGGCCTTTGAACAGTTCGGTCGACGACACTTTAAAAATCAACGCATCGGTGGGCTGAAATTCACCGGCCAGCGAGAAGGTGACATCATCGTAGGTGTTATCAACGACCGCTGAGTCGATGTCGTAATCGTTGTAGCGCGCCCCCGGAATGATCGCGAAAGCGCCGATTTCAATACGGTCTTGAATAAACAATGCCGCATCGGTTGCCTCTTCACCGGCTTCGTCAACACCGCCTTCGACGTAGGTGGCTTGGTACTCGGTCTCGTAGTTAATGATATCCAAACCGTAGGTGAGTGTTTGTTGAACAGAACTGCCAAATACGGTTTCGGCTAACACGTTAAAGCCAGTATTTTTTGCATCGCCATCGACAATGGCCGCCCAGGCGGCAAACCCCGGGTTTTGGGCGTAGCCTGATTCGTCCCGCCACAGGTTGCTTTCGTTCATAAACGCGGCGGCTTTTACGGTGGTGCTGCCAAGCTGCAGATCGTAATTGGCGGTGTAGGTATCGCGCGAAAACTCGGTAGGCCACAACAGGGGCACTTGCAAAGAATCGGTGATGGCCAGATCGGTCGCCAGTCCCATGTCCGGGCGGTAACTGTAGTCGCCTTCATCAATGTAATGCTCGTAGCCAAACTCCAGACGTTGGTCGGGGGTCAGGTCAAAGCCGACCTTGATCAGTGCATCGTCCAGCTCGCCCGCCAGGCCTCGCACCATGCCATCGGTGCCAGGCAGCACATTGCCATCAGCGCCTTTAATTTCGCCGCCGCCGACTTCGTAGTCATCGCGGTCCACATGGTTGTAGTAGGCCAGTAAATCGACGCTATCGCTTAATTGGGCAAAGGCGGCGATGGAGTAGTTGTGGCCTGAGTTGTCGCCATAGGTGGCAGATACCCGGCCGCCAAAGCGCTCGCCATCGCTCAGCATGTCTTTTGCTTCTTTGGTTTCGAAACGCACGGCGCCGCCCAGGCCACCGTTAATGACCGAATTGGTACCCACGTCGATATCCACAGACTTAAGGATGTCCGCGTGAATCTGCAGGTTGCCCATGTGGTGGTACATATAAGTGTTTTGGTTGGCGCCATCGATGCTGATGCGCAGGTCTTTATCGTCCATGCTGCGGATGGTGATGCGCTGGTTCATCGAATGCGCACCGCCCACATCTACGCCGGGAATCGTGCGCAAAAGGTCACTGATGTGGTCCGCCTGGCGCATTTCAATGTCTGCCGTATTCATGTGAACCGAAGAGGCGCGTACCTCAGTGCCCCACACCACCAGTTCTTCAATTTTAGGCTGCTCGGTGCTGTCTTGAGCCCAGCTGTTAGATGCCGCTGCTAACAGGGCTGTTGCGGCGCAAAATGTTCTTTTCATGTCTTTCCCCATATCCGTTTGTTGTGCATATAAAAAAACCCTCGCTTGCGAATGAATGTCGCAATCGAAGGTTTATGTTTATTAGAATCATTCCCATTCATGATACAGTTATCACCTCGCCAAAACAGCCTGCAAAATCGTCAAGCTATTATGAGAAATGATCACGCTCGATCCGAGCCAACGGATTTGCTCAGCGCAGCTGAGTTACATCGCCGGGCGCGCCCCTGCAGCCCCGACCACCGAATTGACAGTGCGCCAGAGGAGCCGGTTTTACAGGGACACTTGCGTTTTTTTCGCATCGGTAGCGAAGTCTCTGTGCATTGCGTGGATGCTACTGAGCTATGCAATAAACGCAGCAGTGGAGAGTGCCCAGCCGGTCTTAGCGTGAATATTTTGTTACAGGGGCAAGTGAGCTTTGCCGTGGGGGCAGAGCGCTATCGCTGCAGCGCTGAAGTAAAGCCGATGGGTATCGCGCTTATGCTGCAAGAGGCCGAACCCTTTACTCGTTTTTTAACCGCTGGAATGCACGTCTGCAAAGTTAACGTCAGTGTTTCTCGTCAGTGGCTCCGTGAGCGGTTGGGGGATGCCCAGGCCGCTCGAGTGCTGCAGCGTAATATCAGGTTATGGGCTGCCGAGCCTGCGCAGGTACAGCTTGCTCGAAGTTTGTGTGCTTTGAGTGAAAAATCAAGCACCTCGACCATCGCCATAGAGGTGATGGCCTTGCAATTAATTGACGCTGTCGTAAGCGCTGCCGAAAACACTGCTCCTTCGGTAGCACCTGTGCAGTTGGCGCAGTCAGCAGATGAGTTACGCCGAATGCTTGAGCCTTATATACAAGGGGAGTGTGATTTAACGGGGCTTGCTGACAACCTTGGTATGAGCGTCAGTACCTTACAGCGTCGTTTTAAGCGGCTGTGTGGTGTTACGGTTATGGAATATGTGCGAAGTCAACGGCTTGAGCAGGCGCGCCGCGCGTTGTTGTTACAGGGAATGAGCCTGCAGCAGGCGGCTTATATCGCAGGTTACGATCACCCTTCCAATTTTGTCAGTGCGTTTAAGCGGGTGTTTGGCTCAACCCCGGCGGCACTGGTAAAGGCGCACCGCTACCCGGCGGACGACTGAGCCAGGCCGCTGATGCGGGCATTTTTATACGCGGGGTTAAAGATAAGAATAAGGATTGAATTCAACACCTCCTGTCGGGTGAGGGTGTGTGTGCGAGTAACCCATAATCGGTCGGGCTGCTCATGATAGACACTGTCACATTCCCTTGGCTACACTTCGGCCAAAATAACCGGCAAGGGAAAAATTATGCGTGCAGCAATCATGAACATTCTGGCTGTTACGGTCTTGGCTAGTGGATCATCGCCTGCGTGGGCTCATTCTGACCACAACCACTCTGAAGGCGTCATCATCGAGGGTTCCGCTGAAAACCCGTGGACCCACCTTAAATTCAACAATAATCCTGATGCTTTTCAGTTTGCAATTGTCACTGATCGCACCGGCGGGTTACGCCCTGGCGTTTTTTCCGAGGCTGTCGACAAACTGAATTTACTGCAGCCGGAATTTGTTGTAAGCGTGGGAGATTTAATCGAAGGTTACACCGAAGATCGCGCTCAGCTAGAAACGGAATGGAATGAGTTTGACTCAATGGTGCAGCGGCTGGACATGCCATTTTTTTATCTGGCCGGTAACCACGACTACACCAATGAGGTCATGGCGGATGTATGGCGCGAGCGCTACGGTGACAGCTACTACCACTTTGTTTATCGAGATGTGCTGTTTGTCATGCTTAACTCGAATGACGGCGGTAAAACCCACACGTTTTCGCAACAACAAATTGACTGGCTTGGCCAAACATTAAAGGCCAACCCTAAGCCTAAGTGGACCCTCATTTTTACCCATGCACCCTTGTGGGACAGGCCCGACTCCGATCGCTGGAGCGACATTGAGGCGTTATTGTCGGACAGAAAATACACGGTTTTTGCAGGCCACCACCATCGCTATGTAAAAGACAAACGCCACGGGCGCAAGTACTTTACCCTGGCCACCACCGGTGGTGTTACCAGTGGGCGAGGCACCCGGTTTGGCGAGTTTGATCATGTGGTGTGGGTTACGATGAGTGACGAAGGGCCCATTATTGCCAATATGATGTTGGACGGAATCTGGGGCGAAGATGTGCGCACTGCAAAAATGCGCGATTTGCAAACGGATATGATTGATAAAGGCAGATTGTCGTTACCAGCTATTTTGTATCGTAACGCTTTTAAAGAAGGCGAGGGAGCCCTGCGACTTAAAAATGATTCGGATATCCCTTACCAGTTTAAGGCTACTTATCGGTCCTTGGGGGATGTGACACTCAGCGGTGATACATCTATCAGCGTGCAAGTGCCACCCAATGAAATTGTCGCGCCAGCCATAAAATTACAGGCAGACAAAAAGTTAACCGATGATCGAAACGTTGTGACTGTTGACTGGCATTTGAGCTATCAGCTGAACGGGGAAACCATTGAGTACCGGGGTGAAGAGCAACTGGCGATTGCCCGCGAACGACCACTGAAAAAACTACGTCAGTTAACCTTAGATGGGTCGCTTAAAGAGTGGCCAGAAAGCCGCTTTTTAGCCAATGCTGAAGGTGCATTTTTCAATACGCAGGGCTTTACCGGTGATGCCGATGCGAGTTTTCGCTGGGCAGCGGTTGAGTACGAGAAGGGTTTGGGGCTGGCCTTAGAGGTAACTGACGATCAAGTACAGCGCAGTGAAGACGGTGCCATACCCAGACAGGATTTTGCATTTTTCAGTATTGATGCCCGCACCAAGACGCGTCGAAGTATTAAGCAAACCTACGATAACCGGGTGCCCGGTGAGCTGACGTTGGCACTGTTAGCCCCTTCCTCCACGGTTGAGCCAGAGTTGCGCGGCGATCCCAGTTTGCCCGAAGGTATCGAATACGCAGCCCGACTTACCCCGCAGGGCTATAGCGCTGAGATCTTTATTCCACAGCGAGTGCTGGATAAAATTCACGGCAGCGTGTGGGATGGTGTGCGAATCAATGCCCAGCTGCGTGATGCCGACCCGCAGGAGCCTGGCCCAACGGGGCGTGAATGGTTGCCATCCTGGGGTACTGAATGGGCTGTAGGTGGCTCGGGTGGGTTTTTCAGGCCCTGATGGATCACGCGCCGCTCGCATGCTCAAGGCTGAGCCGCGTTATCGGTAAAGAGCGGGTTAAAAAAGGAGTGTTTGCGTATTTTTTAGGCAATACAGTTGTTCAAGTTCAGAGAGTTGCGGCCGATAATCTTCTACAGGTAAGTGAAATGGCAGCCAGGCAGCGTTGTGGCGAGAAAGCGCAACGGAGCCGGCTGCTAAAAGGTAAGGTGCAGCGCTTAGCACGGCCCCCCTGGTCTAATGAGGGTTTAGTGGCGACTACTTACCACCGCGTCAATTACTTTAAGTGTGAGTGGGTTGTATGTTTTTTAAAAATAAATGGCTTGTGGAAAGGGTTCGTCAGCTTGAAGAAGAGTTAAAAATCTTTTCCGATATCCAAGATGACCTACAGCAGGAAATGATCAGTTTTTCGCTGGATGCGACAGGTAAAATTCTGGGGGTGAACCAAAATTTTACCGATGCCATTGGTTACACAAAAAACGACGTAGAAGGTAAGTTGTTAAGCGACTTGCTGGTGCCAGCCTCAATAGAAAAAGACCATTGTCGCCGCATGCTGGAATGTGTGTCTCAAGGGCGTCATTGGCATGGCGCCGTTCAGTTGCTGAAAAAGAACGGCGAACAAGCATGGCTTAGAAGTATTATTCAGCCGCAATTGAAAAAGCCGGGTCAATCTACACGGCTGGTAACTTACTCTACCGAGCTTACTCGAACGATCTCCGATTCCCGCGAAAGACAGGATATGCTGCAGGCGCTTAATCGGTCTTCGGCGGTTATCGAGTTTACTCTGGACGGCATGATTCTCGATGCCAATGATAATTTCCTCAAGTGTGTGGGGTACAGTAAGGGGGAGATTGTGGGCAAACATCACCGTCTGTTCTGTACTCATGAAACCACTGAATCTAATGAGTACAAAGAGTTCTGGGCGAGGCTTGGTCGTGGTGAGTTTGTTTCCGGGCGGTTCCAGCGCATAGGTCGCAATGGTAATTTAATTTGGTTGGAGGCGAGTTACAACCCTATACGTGATGAAACAGGGCAGTATTATAAAGTGGTTAAGTTTGCCACGGATATCACCGAGCAAATGAACCGTGAAGCAGCGATATCGGAAACCTCGAATATTGCCTACGAAATATCGCAAAAAACCGATGCCGATACCTCTGAAGGCATTAAGGTTATTCACTCTACCATTGAAACCATGAAGGGTTTGTCCGCATTAATGGAAGATGCCAGTCAGGGAATTAACGAGCTGGATACTCAGTCGGAAAGAGTGTCTGCGTTGGTGGATAGCATTAAAGGTATTGCCGATCAAACTAACCTTTTGGCCCTGAATGCGGCTATTGAGGCTGCACGTGCGGGTGAGCAGGGTCGGGGGTTCTCGGTGGTGGCAGACGAAGTGAGGCAGCTGGCTTCCAGAACCAGCGCCGCCACTGAGCAGATTATTGAAGTGGTATCAGAGAATAAACAGCTGACCAAAAAGTCTGTGTCGCTTATCGAGTCCAGCCTTGCCGATGCTCAGCGAGCCTTGGAGTTGTCAAGTGAGTCGGGAACCATGATGAATGAAATTCAATCCAGCGCCCGTCAGGTTGTGGATGCTGTGAGTCAGTTCAAAAGAACACTATAGCCCTGCCTAAAATTAAAAACGGCTCTTCGTGCGGTGGTACGGATTGGGACAGTTTCATCGCTTGATTGATTTCATTACCGGAGGTAGTCTTTAACCTTCGCTTTTACCGCTGGCCCGCAAACGAATAATTGTGCGGGCGGCACTGGATGTTGACGTGCCGCACGAATAAATAGCGATGCTTTATGCCAGTCAGGGTAGAGCGTAATACCTTCCGGCAGAGAACTGTATTACCCCAACACCAAGAGAGCTTTGTATTACCCAGCTTAGATGTTTACTGTAAATCTGAGTGACAGATGAGTTGCCCGCCATCAGGAAGGGGCAGTAATGAAAGCTGGTCCCTTGTTTCTAGCGATTTATGACCAGTCGATGCCTATGAATAGCGCAATACCAGCACAGATAAATGACTTGTTTCGCTCGTACCCACCGCCAGTCTGCGAACATTTGTTGGCTGTGCGAACGCTGATTTATGATATGGCAGCCGAACATGAGTTGGGCAAGGTCGATGAAGCCATCAAGTGGGGGGAAGCCAGCTTTCTGGTGAAAGGCGGCACCGCTGTCAGAGTAGACTGGAAAGAGAAACGGCCAGAAGTTGTTAAGGTGTTTTTCCATTGTCAAACGCGCTTGATTGAAACCTTTCGTGAGGTATACCCCGATGTATTTGCCTACGAGGGGAATAGGGCGCTGCTTATTCCCCTTGCGGATTATTCCAAGCAAAGCGAACTTGCCCACTGCTTAAGTGTTGCCATGCGTTATCAAGCGCTTAAACGATTACCTATGTTGGGAATGTAATTGTTGCCTATCGCTACCGGAGTAAAACATTGCCAGAACTAAAAACCTTTGCGCTGTTTGTGCTGACGGCGTTGGCCGAAATTATCGGTTGTTATCTGCCTTATTTGTGGCTGCGTGAGGGTAAGTCGGTTTGGTTGCTGGTGCCCGCGGCTGCCAGCTTATCGCTATTTGCCTGGCTTCTCACTCTGCACCCAACGGCATCGGGCAGAGTGTATGCGGCTTATGGTGGTGTTTATATTTTTATGGCGGTTCTTTGGCTGTGGCAAGTGGACGGCATAAAGCCCACCGTGTGGGATATGGTGGGCAGTGCTGTGGCTTTGTTGGGCATGGCGATTATTATGTTCGCACCGCGAAGTGGCTAGGACGTGGCTAGAGAGTGCTTAGGAAGTGCCTAAATGATGATCAGAGCGCTGGAGTCGAGGGACATGCCCTCAGTAATGCAGCTTATGAAGCACAATAGGCAGCGTTATTACCAGCAGCGCGGAGAAATATGGAACGATGCGGCGTTGCCCCGATTTTTAGAGCGAAAGAAAAATCGGTTAAGGCGATTTGTTTATTCGCTTAATGAATAGTGTGGAGGTTTGTATGGCCTGGTTGTATCTGGCAATAGCCATTGTGTCTGAAGTTATTGGCACCTTAGCGTTAAAAGCGTCCGACGGCTTTAGCGAGTCCGGCGCCAGTACGGTGTGTGTTCTTGCCTATGGTATAGCGTTTTATGCGTTGTCGCTGGTGGTTAAATTCATACCTCTGGGGATTGCTTACGCTATTTGGGCCGGAGCAGGTATTGTGTTAATCACCGCCGCGGGGGCGGTATGGTACAAGCAATTACCCGACGCGCCAGCGCTGATTGGTATGGTATTGATTATTACCGGTGTAGTGATTATTAACGTGTTTTCAAAAAGTGTCAGCCACTGACCCCCGACGCCTGAAATTTTAGTGTAAAACGCCCTCAACGATTTACGTTGAGGGCTCGTCGTCATTACGCGCGATACTCTCCCTGCCTTTCAAGCATCCAGCCCGGATACTCTGCGGGTAAACGGCTTACTTCGTGTAAGGCTTGTAGTTCATCTTCACCGAGCACAATACGCGCGGCGTTTATATTATCCTGCAATTGCGAGGCGCGTTTAGCGCCGATAATGACGCTGGTGACGGCTTTTTGATGCAGCAGCCAGGCAAGCGCTACTTGCGCAACGCTGGCGGTTTTGCCGTCTAAGGTTTTGCCGGCGGCTATGTCACGCAGGGTGGTGATGACTTTACTGCCGCGGTTGCGGTTAACCGGCGGAAAATCAAATTGCGTGCGACGGTTTTCTTCAGAGGCGCCTGGCCCTTCATACTTGCCCGATAGGTAACCGCCTGCCAGCGGGCTCCAGACCATTAAGCCGATGTCTTCTGAGTGCAGCATGGGAATGACTTCTCGCTCTAAATCTCGGCCCACCAGTGTGTAGTAAGCCTGCAGAGAAATAATCGGGCAAAGCTGACGCGCCTGGCTGATGCCTACGGCTTTTACCACTTGCCATGCAGCCCAATTTGATAAACCAATGTGATGCACATGACCGTGTTGCACCAGTGTATTGAGTGCCTCGAGGGTTTCTTCCATGGGCGTGGCGGGATCAAAGCCGTGTATTTGATAAAGGTCGATATAATCCGTTTGCAGTCTTGTTAGGCTCTCTTTGCACTGCGCTATGATATGACCGCGTGACGCTCCGCGGTGATTGGGCCCTGGGCCCATGGGGCCGAGCACCTTGGTAGCGAGCACGATGTCCTCACGACGTACCTGTAAGTTGTTAAGTGCCTGGCCGAGTATTTTTTCGCTATTGCCAGCGCCGTATACATTGGCGGTGTCGATGAAATTGATGCCTGCGTCTAAGGCCTGGGCAATAAGCTCTTGCGCCTCTTGCAGTTGCAGCTTGCCAATTTTTCCCCACATATCATCACCGCCGCCAAAGGTCATGGTGCCCAGGCAAAGCTCAGAAACAAACAGGCCTGAGCGCCCCATGGTGCGCATGGCTAAGGCGGGTTTTTCGCTAGAGTCGGTCATTATAGAGTCCTCACTGGGTTTGGGTGTGTTCACAGACACTAGGCTAGCGCCGTGAGCGGGGTAAGGGGCAGACATAAACTCTCAGGCTTATGCACAATTCTCTCAATCGTAAAGAACAGGCTCCTTTAGAATACGCAATTCCGGTAGGCTTAGTGCATAGCAGACCAGGCGAAGCAGGTAAAGGTTATGTCAATTCAAACTGAACCCCGGTGGGCGGTGAATCAGGCGGATTTATACCAATGTTTACGCACCACCGTTGAGCAACAGTGGCTAAGTGGTGGCCCCGAGTGCGCTATTAACGGGTTGCGCTTAACCCGTGCGACTGAGCCCAGTGGCACCATCCGCGCGATTTATCAAACCTCGTTTTGCCTTGTATTACAGGGCAGTAAATGCAGCGCCATTGGGGATACGAGCATCGACTATGGCGTAGGTGAATGTCTGGTCGCCTCGGTCAATGTGCCTGTGCATTCCCGTATTACTCAAGCGAGTAAGAGCAAGCCCTATGTTGCGTTGAGTTTGGCAATAGACCCGGCGATGGTTGCAGAACAATTGTTGGGCCACCCGGAGCTTGCGCAAAGCTCGTCCAGTCGCCTGGCCTTGGCGAAAGGAAAGGCACCGAATGAAGTTCTCGATCCTATCATGCGGCTGCTGGCGTTATGCCGGCAACCGGCCGATCAAGCCGTGCTTGAGCCGTTAATTCGGCGGGAAATCTGCTGGCGCCTGCTGCGCTCGCCCATGGGCGCGGCCTTACAGCAAGCCGGGTTACAAGACAGTGAAACGGCCCGTATCGGACAGGTAACGGCGTGGATGCGGGCAAATTACTTTCGGGCTTTTCAGGTGCCTGAGTTGGCCGCTATGGCCTCCATGAGCCCTGCCTCCTTTTACCGCCACTTTAAAACCATCACGCAAATGACACCGGTGCAGTTTCAAAAACAGGTGCGCCTGCAAGAGGCTCGCCGTTTGTTGCTCAGTGAGCACGAAGTGGCGGGAGTGGGTTATAAAGTGGGTTACGAAAGTCCGTCGCAATTTAGCCGTGATTACCGCAAACTGTTTGGTGCGCCACCGGGAAAAGACGCTGCGGTGATGCGCTCCAGTGTTGCCATAGAAAGTGGTGTCTAACGTCAATAGGCCGGAAGATGAACTACGACCAATTTAACGAGTATTGCCGTTCGCTACCCGCCACCACTTATGTGGTGCAGTGGGGCGGGGCGCACGTATGGAAAGTGGGCGGTAAAGTCTTTGCTATTGGCGGCTGGGCAAAGGCCAACAATGGAACGGGTAACCCTGCTTTTACCTTTAAAACATCCGAGCTGCACTACGAATTGTTAAAAGATGAGTCCGGCTATCGTCCGGCGCCTTATTTGGCATCGCGGGGTATGAAGTGGATACAGCAGGTGAGTACTGATAAATCTTTGGATGAGCCGTTAACTTATTATTTGCGCGAGTCTCATCGATTAGTCTCGCTAAACCTAACGAAAAAGTTGCAACGCGAGCTGGGTTTAAACCAGCCCGCCTGTGAATAATTACAATTCGATTCGCTTTTTCTTTTCTGACGACTTAATCGCCGCGCGCACAATGGCGATGTCTTTTAACCCTTCTTCGCCCGGTACTTTAACGGGGGTGTTGTTGATAATGGCCAGGGCGTCGCTATCCATTTGTGCTGCCTGCTGATTGGCGATAAATTTATTCAGCTTTTTGCCGTCGCTGGTAACGCCTTGCACACCGTTATAGGATTGCATGGGGGCCAGCTCGTACCAGCCTTCGGCGCAATTAACGCGCAGCTTATTGCCGGGTTCAACCACTGACGTGCGACACTTGGCAATAATCCCTTTTGGAAATTCCAGAGTCAGGCTGGTGGTATTGTCCACCTCCTTGAATTTGGGGTGGCTAAAATCGCGCGTGGCTGTGACGGCAATAGGCTCAAGGCCCGCCGCGTAGCGAGCGCCGTTAATGGCGTACACGCCCATATCGTAGAGTGCACCGCCGCCCATATCCGCTTGCATACGCCAGTTGTCCGCCGGCAGGCCGTTACCCGCGTAGGCGGCTGTGGCATTGATGGTTTGCAAAGCACCGTAAGGGCGGCTGTGGGCGTACTGGATAACGGTCTGGGTGTTGGGCTCGTGCTGCATGCGGTAGCCCACCGACAGTTTTACCTTATTTTTACGGCAGGCATCGATAATGGTTTGGCACTCTTGCACGCTCATGGCCATGGGCTTTTCGCACCACACATGCTTGCCGGCATTGGCGGCGATAATCGAGTATTTCATGTGCAGGCCGGTGGGCACCACAATATAAATAACATCAATATCTGGGTTGTTGGCCAAGCGGTGCATGTTACCGTAGTTATACACGTTGGTGTCTTTAATACCGTATTTCTGCTGCCATACCGGAATTTTCTCGGGGCTGCCGGTCACAATCCCGCGCAGCTCACAGTGTTCGGTTAACTGCAGAGCGGGAGCTAATAAGTCGCGGCTGTAGTAACCCAGCCCCACCAGGGCCACACCCAGTTTACGTTTAGGTGTGGCAGCCCAAACCTGCCTGCCGGCCCCGGTGCTTAGCAGTGCGACGCCAAGGCCGGCGCGTTTAATCAGTTGGCGGCGAGACGTGTTTAACTTGTCCATGGCAAATCCCTCTTCTGGTCGTATTTTCTCCATTGCAGCAAGGAGGGCGTGGCAGCGCAATGGGCTTTACATTTTCTTGCTGAGCAGGGCACATTCGCTGGGCGCTGTCAGCACCGAACCCTTGCGTCTAAATTGACAAAACCCTGGTCACGCCTTACATTGCGCGGCGCGATGTGAGGTGCCTGCTGCGCTCAAAGTTCAAACTCTTGACGCTGAGCAGGTTAAACGGGAAGTCCGGTCAATCCGGCGCTGCCCCCGCAACGGTGATCAAGCTCTGGGTGCTTTACACAAAGTTATCCTGGTTTGTCAGCCCGATACCGGCCCACATCAAATCGTGATGGAGCGGAGGGCTGCCATCAGCAAGTCTCACACCTGCCTTTGGGTGTGCCGCATGCTATTCCTCCCCTCGATCCCAACTGTTGATTTTTAGGGATTGAACCGTGAAAAAAACATTGTTAGCTGCAGCCATCGTCGCTGCTGTGCCTGCTATGGCGCAAACCAACGAAGCACAACAACAATTACTGCCAAGCCTTGAGACAATTGTGGTGGTCAGTTCGCGCCAGCCAGAGGCTATGCGTCAGGTGGCCACGTCAGTGGCGGTGCTGGATGAAGCGCAGATCAAAGCGCGTGGCTTTACTGCCCTGGCCGATGTGCTGCGCACTATGCCTTCGGTCTCGGTCACCAATGCAGGTGGCATGGGTAAAGCCAGCTCCATTCGCGTGCGCGGTGAGTCCGGTTATCGCACCATGGTACGTGTGGATGGTGTGGATGTCACCGACCCCACGGGCACCCAGGCCAGTGCGCAAATTCAGCACATTATGAGCGCCGATGTGGGCAAGGTAGAGCTGCTGCGAGGCCCCCAGGGCTTAATGTACGGCGCCGATGCCGGCGGTGTGTTGAATATCGACACAGTTGCCCCGCAGGATGACACACAGGTTAAGTTGTCCGCCGAAGGTGGCAGCTTTGACAGCCAGCGCTATAACGCCAGTGTCGGTGGTGGCAGCGATCGGGTGGATTATTTTGTCGGTGCGTCTTACGCGGAAACCGAAGGCTTCAACACCAGCCTGAAAGATACCGTCTTGCAGGATGACGATGGCTACGAAAATACCACACTGCACGGCCGTGTGGGTTGGAATGCTACTGAGGCGTTGCGTTTAGAAGCTGTGGTACGAAATACCGATGCTACCAACGAATTTGATCAATGCGGTTGGCCTTATGTTGATGACTGCGTGGGCGATTTTGAACAAACCAATGCCCGCGTAAGTGCCGCCTATAACACGGGTCATTTCAGTAACGAGTTGGCTTTTTCAACCACCGATGTTGAGCGCAAAAACTACGCCGAGGGCGCTGTCTCTTACGACACCGAAGGTGATATTCAAAAGCTGGAGTGGCTGGGCAGCGCTAAACTGAATGACATCCATACGATTGCCTATGGGTTAGAGCAGCGTGAAGACTCCGTGCGCGAGATGAACCGCGACCAATGGGGCGCTTACGCTGAGTATCAGGGGCATTATGGTGAAGGGTTGTACGTTACCGCCGGGTTGCGCCACGACGACAGTGACGACTTTGGCGATTACGATACCTACCGCGTGAGCGGGGCTTATGTGTTGGACACGAGTGCCGGTTCGGTCAAATTTAAATCCAGTTACGGCACCGGCTTTCGTGCCCCGAGCCTGTTTGAAATTGACTACAATCGCCAGCAAAACAATCCGGACTTGGCACCGCTCACGCCCGAAGAGAGCGAAGGCTGGGACGCCGGGGTAGAGTTTTACGCAAATTCTGGTCTGCACCTGGAGCTGGTGTATTTTGATCAGAGCATTGAGCGTGAAATTGAATGGGATGGAGGTTACGTACAAAGCGCCGGCGAAAGCACATCCGAAGGTGTGGAAGTGATTGCCGATTTCCCTGTGGCCGATTGGTTAGTGGTTAACGCCAACTACACCTACACAGATGCCAAAACCGCTGAAGATACCGTGCGCGCACGTCAGCCCGAAAGTATGGCGAACCTCGGGTTCACCTTTATACCGGTTAGCGCATTGCAGGCATCTGTTAACCTGCGTACCGCCGAGGGTACTTACGATCGCTACGGCGACCCGATCGGCAGCTATCAGGTGTTAGACGCTAGTATTCGCTATGCGTTAAGCCCAGCATTGACTTTTTATGTGCGCGGCGAAAACTTAACCGATGAAGATTATATTGAGGTGCCCAACTACCGCACCGCAGGCGCTTCTGGCTATGCGGGTGTGGAAGTGACGTTTTAATGGGAGGCCGATCGACCAGGGCTTGGGGTGGTCGCGCTTAAAACAGGCTGTAAACCCATCCCTGGGAGCTCGGCGCCCGAATCCCTCGGGCGACGGTTTTAAGCGTAACCACCCCAAGCCCTTAATGCCATTGACAATTTAAAAGGTAAGACACCATGAACGACGAGCAGAGCAAAAACGAACGCCATAAAAAGGCGATGGAAAAACAAAAAGCCAAGGTGGATTCACGCATTGAAGCGGCGAGCACCGAACGTGGTGTAGCCATTGTGTTAACCGGCAATGGCAAAGGCAAATCCAGCTCGGCGTTTGGTATGGTCATGCGCGCTTTGGGTTATGGTCATAAAGTTGGTGTGGTGCAGTTTATTAAGGGTGAACAATTATCCGGTGAAGAGCTGTATATAAAAAATCAGTGCCCCCAGGTGGATTTATACCAAATGGGCACGGGCTTTACCTGGAACACACAAGATCGCAGCGGCGATATCCGCGAGGCGGAAAAAACCTGGGCCGTGGCCAGCAAAATGCTAGCCGATGACAGCTACGATCTGGTGGTGCTCGATGAGCTTACCTATATGATTGCCTATAAATACTTAGACGAGCAAATGGTGTTAGACGCCATTGCCAACCGCCCGGTTGAACAGAGTGTGGTGGTCACCGGTCGCGGCGGCGGCAGTGCGCTGCAAGAGTTGGTGGATACCGTCTCCGAAGTGAAAGATATCAAACACGCGTTTAAGTCGGGCATTAAAGCGCGCAAAGGTGTGGATTACTAAGTGACCTGTTTAATGGTGCAGGGGACCACCTCCGATGCCGGTAAAAGTACTCTGGTAGCGGGGCTGGCGCGCCTGCTGCAAAGGCGCGGGATTAAGGTCGCTCCGTTCAAACCGCAAAACATGGCTTTAAACAGTGCGGTCACCGAAAACGGCGGAGAAATAGGCCGCGCTCAGGCATTGCAAGCGCAAGCTGCCAAGCTGGCCCCCCATACGGACATGAACCCGGTACTGCTTAAGCCCTCATCCGATACCGGCGCGCAAGTGATTATTCACGGCCAGGCTATTGGCACTATGCAGGCGTTGGATTATCACCATTATAAAGCCACGGCAAAAGCGGCTGTGCTTGACGCTTTCGGTCGGCTGAGTAATCAATACCAGTGCGTTTTGGTGGAAGGCGCCGGTAGCCCAGCGGAAATTAATCTACGCGAAAACGATATCGCCAATATGGGTTTTGCCGAGGCCGTCGACTGCCCGGTGATATTAATTGCCGATATCGACAAGGGCGGCGTGTTCGCGCATTTGGTGGGCACACTGGCGTTGCTGTCGGAAAGTGAAAGAGCGCGTATTGCAGGCTTTGTGATTAACCGTTTTCGCGGCGATATGGCGCTGCTGCAATCGGGTCTGGATTGGCTTGAGGAATACACTGGCAAACCGGTGTTGGGGGTTATCCCCTATTTGCACGATTTTTATCTGGACGCCGAAGACGCCATCAGCCGCGCGCAACAATTAAGCGATACGCAATTGACGGTGGTGGTGCCGGTATTACCGCGCATCAGCAATCACACTGATTTTGACGCACTGCGTCTGCACCCGCAGGTGAACTTACATTATATTTCTGTGGCCGATGAAATTCCCCCCTGCGATTTAATCATCCTGCCGGGTAGCAAAAACGTGCGCGCCGACTGCGCCGCGCTTAAGCGCAATAACTGGCAAAAAAAACTCAATAAGCACTTGCGTTACGGCGGAAAACTAGTGGGCATTTGCGGCGGTTTGCAAATGCTGGGTAACAATATTTCGGACCCAGAGGGCATAGAAGATACGCCAGGGGAGATAACCGGCTTTGGCTTTTTGAACTTTACCACGCGCTTAACCGCGTCAAAAACGCTAACCAATGTGCAGGGAACATTGCAGCTAAACGGGCAGCAGGCCAATGTCAGCGGCTATGAAATTCACTGTGGTGTGAGCGAAGGGCCAGCGTTTGCTCATTCTTGCGAAAACGCGCCGCTGGTGTTTACGAAAGCGGGCCAAAAAGTTCCCGACGGAGCGCTGAGTTCCGACAACCAGTTGTTCGCCACCTATTGTCACGGTCTGTTCGATTCACCCGCTGCACTGCCGTTAATATTGCAGTGGGCAGGGCTTAGTGATTCTCAACCATTTGATTTGCAACGCTACCGCGAAAGACAAATTAACCGACTGGCCGATACCCTGGAAGCGCACCTAAACCCCCAGTGGTTATCCAAGCTTGGGGTTCGGTCATGACGCCTGCCAGCAGTCGCCGTCGGCGAATCAAACTTTGCGCGTTTTTTCTTTCGGCATTGCTGTGCGTTAGTTTTTTACTGTCCTTGGGTTTAGGCGCCGTTGCGATTGCCCCTATGGATGTGTTGCGCGCTTTACTGGGCGCTGAGCTTGCCGGATACAGTGGCGATATTATTACCAGCATTCGTTTACCGCGCGCATTGCTTGCCGCGGGCGTAGGCGGCGTACTGGCGGTTTGTGGTGCGTATTTGCAAGGGCTGTTTCGTAACCCGCTGGCCGACCCTTCTCTTATTGGTGTGACGGCGGGTGCCTCGGTGGGCGCTAGCCTTGCGATTGTTCTTGGCGGCGGTGCGCTGTGGGGCAGTACGTTCGGCGGATTGTCGCTGGTATCGGTTGGTGCGTTTACCGGCGGGCTGGTATGTGTGTGGCTGGTGTACCGGGTGGCAACCGGAATTAACGGCACCTCGGTGGCGACTATGCTGCTGATGGGTATTGCCGTTACGGCGCTGGCGGCAAGCTTAACCGGCTTAATGGATTATTTTGCGGATAACGAACAACTGCGACGTATGAGCTTGTGGCGCATGGGCGGGCTTGATGGTGCTACCGGCACCCGCGCGGGCATTATGTTGGTTATTCTGGCGTTATTGCTGTGCAGTATGGGTAAGTGTGCGCGGCAATTAAACACCTTGCTGTTGGGCGAATCCCAGGCGCGGCATTTGGGCGTGGATGTAGAGCGCCTGAAAACCTTGTTAATTGTACTGGTGGCATTGGGTGTGGGTATATCGGTCGCTATGGCGGGCAGTATTGCCTTTGTTGGTTTGGTGGTACCCCACATGGTGCGTTTATGGGCTGGGCCGGATCATCGCGCGCTGGTGCCTTTATCGGCATTGGGTGGTGCCAGCTTGCTCTTGTTGGCCGATACCCTGGCGCGCACTGCGCTCGCACCCACCGAGTTGCCCGTGGGTTTAGTGACCGCACTTGTGGGCGCGCCCTTTTTTATTGTGCTGCTTAAGCGTCAGCGCGGGTGGGTGCAATGAGCCTGTTGTCTGTGCGTAATTTACAGGTCACCATCGCGGATAAAACGCTGCTGCACGATTTTAGTGTCGAGCTGAATGCAGGGCAGGTGACGGCGATTATCGGCCCCAATGGCGCAGGTAAAACAACGCTGCTGAAAGCCATTTGCCATGATCTTCCCGCTGATGGAACTGTGGATTTTGCTGGACAGCCGCTGGCTGAATGGTCAAGTGCTGCGCGGGCGAAAAAAATGGCGGTGCTCAGTCAGCACAACACTTTGTCATTTGCGTTTACCGGTGCCGAGGTGGTGTCGTTAGCGCGCGGGCCCCACAGCACAGGCGCGCGTATTGATTCGCAAATTTGCATTGAGGCCATGGCCGCCATGGACGTGCTGCATTTATCCAACCGTTTGTATCCAACCTTGTCGGGTGGTGAGCAGCAGCGCTTGCAACTGGCGCGGGTGCTGGCGCAAATCTGGCGCGCGGAAGATGCGGGCGAGCGTTTGCTGCTATTGGATGAACCTGTCACTAGCCTGGATATCGGCCACCAGCATCAACTGATGCGCGCGGTGCGCGATTTCGCGGCAAGCGGAGTCGCCGTGTTAATGACGGTGCACGATATAACTTTGGCCGCTGCCTACTGCGATGACTTACTGGTATTACATAATGGCGAATGTGTGGCCACGGGGAAACCGGAGCAAGTGATTACCGAATCACTCTTGGCCGATGTGTTTGCCACCGAGGTTACGGTTATCGCACATCCTAAAACGGGTAAACCCATTGTGGTGGGGCAATAGGTACGCGAGGCAATAGGTACGCGAGGCAATAGGTACATTATGCAGCTTATTCTAGGAGGCGCGCGCAGCGGCAAAAGCCGGTTTGCGCAACAGCAGGCCGAGTCCTGGCAGCGGCAAACCGGCGGTCAGTTACGGTATTTGGCAACCGCCGAGGCCGGTGATGCAGAAATGCACGCTCGTATACAGCGCCATCAACAAGACCGAGGTGCGCCCTGGCAGACCCTCGAAGAGCCACTTAACCTTGCGAGCGAGTTAAAGCAAAACCAGAGCCGCGATACCTGCGTGTTAGTGGATTGCCTGACGCTTTGGGTGAGTAACTGTATGCACCACGGCCAGTGGGAGTCGCAAAAAGCCAGCCTGTTGCAGGCAATTGATGAGGCTAACGAAAAAGGCGTAACGCCCAATTGGATATTTGTCAGTAATGAGGTGGGCTCGGGTATTGTTCCTTTGGGCCCTTTATCGCGAGAGTTTGTCGATGCCAGTGGTTGGCTGCATCAAGCGTTGGCAGAGCGCGCGAAAACGGTCACCTTAGTGGTAGCGGGTTTGCCGGTAACGCTAAAAGCATAGAAAAGTCGTAAAGGGTTGACTCAGAGTTATGAATGAATTTCCAACGTGGCTTACTCAAGCCATTCCAGCCCCGGACGCTAAGGCAATGGACGTCGCGCGGGCGCGACAATCTCAGCTCACTAAACCACCGGGTTCGCTCGGGCAGCTGGAGTCCATCGCTGTGCGCTTTGCCGGTTTTCAAGGGCGAGAAAAGCCGGTTTTGAACAAAGTATTGGTGCGTATTTTTGCTGCCGATCACGGCATAGTGGCGCAGGGCGTGTCGGCTTTTCCGCAGGCGGTAACGGCGCAAATGCTGCAAAATTTTGCCACAGGCGGTGCAGCTGTGTGCGTGTTATCGAAAAATATTCACGCCGACTTTCGCGCCGTCAATGTCGGTTGCGCCAATGACATCGACTCGCAGCTTCCTGTCGTTCACGCGCCTATCGCTTGCGGTACGGCTGACTTTTCCCGCGAGCCCGCCATGACAAAAGCGCAACTGATAAAAGCGCTGAATATGGGCGCTGAACAAACAGGCAACGCCGATGTATTTATCGGCGGTGAAATGGGCATAGGCAATACAACGTCAGCCGCCGCTATTTTTGCGGCGCTGTTTCGTTTGCCCGCCGAGGTCATCACCGGCCGCGGCACCGGGGTGGATGATAAAACACTCGCCAACAAAACCGCATTGGTTGCGAAAGCCTTGGCGCGGCACCAATCACAGCTGAGCACCCCGCTTGGAATTTTGCAGTGTGTGGGCGGTTTTGAAATTGCCGCCTTGGTGGGGGCGTTTCTTGCCAGCGCCCAGGCGCAAACGCCGGTGTTGGTGGATGGCTTTATCGCCACTGCGGCAGCGGCAGTGGCCGAGGCCGTTAACCCCGGTGTGAACCCCTGGTTGGTTTACGCTCACCAGTCTGAAGAGCAAGGGCATAAACTTGTGCTTGAAAAACTACAGGCAACGCCTTTATTGCAGCTGAACATGCGTTTGGGAGAAGGCAGTGGCGCGGTTTTGGCCGCGAGCATTATTCGCGAGGCGCTGGCGCTGCACAACCAGATGGCCACCTTTAATGAGGCGGGAGTCTCCGGTGCAGATTGATTTATTACGCCACGGTGAATGTGAAGGTGGGCAAATTTTTCGCGGTCACACCGACGTTGCCCTAACCGAACACGGTTGGCAACAAATGAATGCCGGTCTGGAGCAGCTGACAGCTAACTGGCAGAGTATTGTCAGTTCACCGCTACAGCGCTGCCGCCTGTTTGCCGAACAGCTGAGCAGTAAAACCCAGTTGCCCTTAACCATTGAGCCCGCGTTTAAAGAAATTAATTACGGCGAATGGGAAGGCCAGTTGATAGAAAGTGTTTGGCGTGATCGCGAAGAACAAGTGCTGGCGTGGAGTCGTGACCCGGAAAAAAATGGCCCGCCGGACGGCGAGGCGTTTCATCATTTTCGTGAGCGTGTATTAAACGCTGTATTGAGTTTAGCCAAGCACGACCAAAAGGAAAAAACCCTACTGATTACTCACGGCGGTGTCATCAAACTGTTGTTGAGCATCGCCAATCAACAACCACCGGCGTGGATGATGCAGCTAAAAGCCGGTTACGGTTTCAGTGCCTCGCTGTCCTTGAAGCAGGGGCAATTATCGGTGTTGTACCCTCAAGAGAGCGACTATGTTTACTCAAGCTAAGCAGGCGTTTTTATTTGCACTGGTGTTTTTAACCCGCCTGCCCGTCGGTCGCTGGATGCAAAAACCCGGCGCTCATACATCCACTCAGGCGGTGTATTTTTATCCTGCGGTGGGGGTGGTGATAGGTATTCTTTTGGCCGCGTTCTCGGTTGCGCTGTCGGGGTTGGGTGATTTTTTAAACGCGGCTTTGGTGCTGGCGTTATGGGTTGGGGTTACCGGGGCACTCCATTTAGATGGCCTTGCCGATTGCATAGACGCTTACTACGCTGGCCATAAATGCGTGGATGCCGAGCAACGGCGCGAGCGAATTTTACACGTTATGCACGACCCCAACTGTGGCGCGGTGGCGTTAGTGTCTCTGGTGTTGTTGCTGTTGGTTAAGTTTTCTGCGCTGGCGAGCATGGCCACCAGCTGGCAAATGGTCGCTGCACTGATTATCGCCCCAGTGATTGCCCGCACCGCGATATTGCCTTTTGTTGCATTGTCCGAATACGCCCGTTACGAAGGTAAAGTGCCGGATAATCTGGCCACCAATAGCCAGCGCTTGTGGTTAATTACTCTGCTGATGTCGGCATTGGCGGTGTTAACGCTGGGCTTGGTGAGCGCCACTATTGTTGTAGCGGCGGTGGCGGCGTTGCTGGTGTATTGGCGCGCGCTATGGCAGCAACAAATTGGCGGGTACACCGGCGACTGTTTAGGCGCGCTGGTGGAATTAACAGAGACCTTGGTGCTGATTACATTGGTGGCCGTGTGGTAATTGCCTTAGCGCTATTGCTGGGTTTTGTTTTAGATGCCCGTTTTGCCGAGGTGCGCCGCTGGCATCCTTTAGTAGGCTTTGGTGGTTTAGCCACACGCCTGGAGGCAAGACTAAATCGCGGTGCTTATCGTCGCTTACGGGGGTTGTTAGCGGTCTTTGTACTCATTTCTCCTATCAGCTTAGCCGCTGCGGTACTCTGGTGGTGGCTGCTTATTACCTCACCTTTTACGGCCATTTTCTGTGGTGCAATCGGGTTGTACTTTGCCCTTGGTGGTAAAAGTTTGCAGTTGCATATTGAGCCTGTCATTAAGGCGCTCAACACCAAAGATCTGCAAGCCGCCCGAGAGGCGGTGCAAAAAATTGTCAGCCGTGACTGCCAAGCGCTTGATGCAAATCAGGTCGCGTGCGCAGCGACCGAGTCATTGCTGGAAAACACGTCCGATGCGGTTATCGCTCCGCTATTTTGGTTTGCGCTGGCGGGGCTGCCGGGCGTAATTCTGTACCGTTTGTCCAACACCCTGGATGCCATGTGGGGCTATCGTTCGGATCGGTTTCTGCAGTTTGGCTGGGCTGCAGCGCGTCTGGATGACGGGCTAAATATTATACCCGCGCGGCTGTGTGCATTGGCTTTTGCCGCCTGTGGCGACGCCGCTGGGGCGGTTCGAGTCTGGCGCCAGTGCGCGCACCAGTGGGCCAGCCCCAACGCCGGGCCGGTTATTGCCAGTGGCGCGGGTGCGTTGGGTATTGGTGTGGGGGGCGGTGCTTTTTATCATGGCAAGTGGTGCGCTAAACCCATAACGCCTGGCAGGGCGCCGAGTGCTCAAGGCTTACAAGCGGGGCTCCGTTTAGTAGGCCGCGCCAATACGTGTGTGCTGATGTTGCTCGTGCTTTTATGCTGGGGTATTTACTCGTGAGCGATGTCTGCGAGCACGGCGGTAACCTGCAAGCCGCGACCGAACGCTTTGGCCTGCCTGCGGGCGGGTGGCAAGATTTATCCACGGGTATCAGCCCGTGGGGGTATCCGGTTAGCCAGGTGCCCAGTCACGTGTGGCAACATTTACCGATTGATCGAATCCCGTTAATGAATGCAGCGCAAAACGTTTACGGGGTAAGCGCCGAGTGTATTTTCCCCGTTCCTGGCACTCAGGCCGCGATTGCGGCAGTGCCGCGTTTTTTGCCGGCGGCGCGAGTGGCTCTGCCAAGCTGCGGTTATCACGAACATCAATATCACTGGACAAACACTGGCCACACGCCGGTTTTCTATTCAACCGCCGACGAGTTATTGCAGCTAGCCAAAAACGGCGCAGTTGATCATGTGGTGGTTATTAACCCCAATAACCCGACCGGGCAACGAATTTGTCGCGCTGATTTGCAAAAGGTTTATCAGAGCATTGCGGGTGTGTTGTTGGTCGATGAAGCTTTTATGGATTTTCAGCCAGAGCACACGATGGCCGCATTCGTGGCGCAGCAACCACGTTTAGTCGTCTTGCGTTCGGTGGGAAAGTTCTTTGGCCTTGCGGGCATTCGCGTCGGTTTTGTTTTAAGTTGTCATGCACAAATTAAAAACATAAAGCACCTGTTTGAACCCTGGGGGGTCAGTGGCCCTGCGATGTGGGTGGCAGAGCAGGCGTTATCAGACCGCGATTGGCAGCAAGCGCAACGTCAGCGGATTGATAACACGTTCCAATCGCTGACAACGCTTCTTCAAGCTTTTACCGAGCGGCTACCAACTAAAATTACGCTATCTGGTGCAGGGCTTTTTATTTCTTTGGCAGGGCATGAGGCTCTGTTACACGCTCTGCATAACGCATTGGCGGCGCGTGGTATCTACACACGCTGGGGCTATCAATGCAGGCGTTCTGCAACGGCGTATTTGCGCTTTGGCTTACCCGATGATGATAACGTGCGTTTGCAATCGGCGCTGCACGCCATACAACAGGAATGGAAATTATGAGAATTGTTTTTTTGTGGCTGGCACTGCTGGCGGGCGTAAACGTTTATGCCGATAAAATTGAAGTTGTGGATGCGCGGGGTAAAACGCTTCGCCTGGAGCAACCGGCAGAGCGTATTGTGGCCCTGGCTCCGCACATTGTTGAAAACGTATACAGCGCCGGGGCGGGCGGCAAATTGGTGGCCGCTGTCAGTTACAGTGATTATCCCCCCGAGGCGCAGCAGCTTCCGCAGGTAGGCAGCTACAAAACCGTTAACTACGAAGCGGTGCTGGCGCTAAAGCCAGACTTGGTGCTTGGCTGGGCCTCCGGTAATGGGCCTGACGTAGCGCAGCAATTAGAGCGTTTGGGGCTTAAGGTGTATGTGGATGAGCTACGCACCATGGAGGACATTGCCGTCGCGGTGCGCACCATTGGCACTTTAGCAGGCACCTCGGAGGTTGCAGAGCACACAGCGCAACAGTGGTTGCACCGCTACAACACGCTGAAAGCTCGTTATCAGCAAGCAGAACCCGTCAGCGTGTTTTATCAAGTGTGGAATGATCCCTTGCAGACGCTGAATGGTGAGCACTTGGTCAGCGATGTGATTCGCCTATGCGGTGGGCGCAACGCCTTTGCCGATGCCATTTCTTTAGCGCCAAAAATCAATATTGAATCGGTGCTGGCCCGTAACCCGGAGGCGATTGTGGCCAGTGGCATGGGTGAGCAACGCCCAGAGTGGTTAGACGAATGGAAGCAATACCCGGCCCTTACGGCGGTAGAAAATCAGCATTTGTATTTTGTACCGCCGGATATTATTCAACGCCACACGCTGCGAATTTTAGACGGTGCAGATTTACTGTGCGAACAGCTTGCCAGGGTCAGGACAGACTAGCCCTTAAGCTTGCTTTGCACCGAGAGGCATCACAGTTTTTTACGGCACACCCACACAGACAGGGTGATGATTAAACCGCCCAGCAGCAATCGGCCCCATTCGGCGTCGCGGCTCCAGAACACAATGTTCACCAAAATTCCGGCGGGAATCAGCAGGTTGTTCATGGTGGCTAACTGACCGGTATTAACGCGCTTGCTCGCCATGGCCCAGGCCAGGTAACCAAAACCTGAGGCGCCCAGGCCAAGCCACACCAGTACGGACCACTGCACGGCGGTAGTGGGCACACGCGTCCAATCGGTGAAAAGCAGGGTGCCCAATCCCGACACCAAGGTGGCGCCTAAGAAAAAACAGGCAAAGGTGTGTACCTGCGTGCGGCTACTGCCAAGCTCTAGCCGTTTATAGCCAACCTGACCGGCGGCAAAACACAGGTTGGCGGCCTGAATTAATAAAAATCCGGTCAGGGCATCGGCGCTGATATTTTCGTAGCGAATAATCGCCGCACCGGCAACCGCTAGGGCCGAGCCCGCCCACCAGCGCAGGGGAAGGTGTTGGCGGCGTAAAATCAGCTCATCAATTAAGGTAATCCACAGCGGTGTAAAAATCGTGAACAGTAAAACCTCAGCAACACTGATATAACTGAAAGCGTGGTAGAGAAACTGGTAGGTAACGCCTACCTGTAAGGCACCGATACCGGTTAGCATGGCAAGGGTTTTAAATGGCAGTTGCGCGGGACGAAAAAACGGCAACAATAGCGCCAATGCTAAAGACACGCGAATCAGAACCGCCAGGTAACTGTCGACCTGGCCGCTTAAATAAACGCCAATTAAAGAAAAACTAAACGCCCAAACAATAGTGACAATTGATAAAACCGCAAGGGCAGGTACAGAATTGAATGGCATGTTGAGTAAGCAATGAGGGTGATGGGGCGAGGAGTTTAACACAGCGTAGGAACAACACTATGCAACAGCCCATTGTTGGCTATCACAAAGATGAAGAAGACCACTGGGTTGCCGAGCTTGCCTGCGGCCATAACCAGCACGTGCGCCATAACCCGCCCTGGGTGGTGCGCGATTGGGTCACCACCGAAATGGGGCGTGCGGCTATGTTAGGTTATAAGTTGGAGTGTAAGCTTTGCGATGAACTGAAATGTTGAGCGTGTGGTGACAGTGTTAGGAAAACGCCCGATAACTTGGAATGTCATCGGGCGTTCAACATGCGCAGGTTAAGACTGCAGCGCTTGGGTGGTATCCACCAGCCAGGCGGCGGCACCAATCAGTGCGGCTTTGTCATTGGTAACCATGCGCACGGGAATGTCTTCAACGTAACCACGCATAATGCCTTTGTTTAAGTAACGCTTAATAAAGTCGGTTTGAGGTAGGTAATTGGCAATTTTGGGAACAATGCCGCCGCCTAAGTAAATACCGCCCATGGCGCCCCAGCTTAAGGCTTTATCCCCTGCGACTCCGCCCAAAATAGCGCAGAAAGTTTGTACCGCTTCTTCGCACAGGGCTTCTTTGTGTTTAATGCCGCGTTCGCTGACATCGGCAGGGGACAAGTCTTCTGCGTCTACCCCTTTAAGGGCGGCCAGCGACTTATAAATAGAGACCAAACCCTGGCCCGACAGCATGTGCTCAATGGAAACATGCGGATGGTGCTTGCGCATTTCCTGCAAAATACCGATTTCGGTATCGGTGGTGGGGGCAAAGCTGCAATGCCCGCCTTCGGTGGGAATAATTTTCCAGCCAGTAGAAACCGGGGCAAGCAGTGCAGCGCCAAAACCGGTGCCGGGGCCCATAACGCCGATGGGCGCGTAGGGGTTGGCATCGGTGCAATACAGGCTCGCGGTATCGCCTTTTTGTAAATGGGGCACGGCGTAGGCGAGGGCAGAGAAGTCGTTAATGACATCCAGCGCCTGCATGTTCAGCTCATCGCGCAGACGCGAGATGGAGAACTCCCAGTTCAGGTTGGTGACTTTTACATGGCCGTCCTGAATCGGCCCCGCGATCGCCAGGCAGGCAAACTTGGGCATGGCGACGCCCGCTTGCTTCACGTAATCGCGAATCATATCGGCGAGGGTGTCATAGTTGGCGCTTGGCAAGCTGATTTGCTGCTCGGCGTTGTAGCCTTTGTTGTGGCTACAGGCGTTAACCAGTCCAAAACGGCCATTGGTACCGCCGATATCGGCAACCAGAATAATACTCATTGGGGTGCATCTCCTCGCGCAGACGTTTTGTTTTATCTTACTTATTCGACAATTAAATGCCCAGAGGTGGCCATGTTATCGATATAAGTTTGTGAGCAGTCTAGTTTGAATTGACAGCGCTGTCAATAATGGTGTAGTTTGCGCCGCAATTCGCTATGCTAGTGCGCCTGATATAAGGCGTCTGCCCATAAAAATGCCCAACATAAAAATAGCGACGACAAAACCCTGACAGATACCTTCGGAGGTAAATTGTGCCTTGGCCCAAAGTCACCAGTGTGGTTGCGCCCGACCCCGCTATAGAGGAAAAAGTTGAAGCAATACTCGCGCAGATGAGCGTAGAGGAAAAAGTGGGGCAAATGATTCAGCCTGAAATCAAACAGGTAACCCCGCAAGATATTAAAGACTACCACATCGGCTCGGTGCTGAACGGTGGCGGCTCTGTGCCCAACAACGACCGTTACGCCAAAGCCTCGGACTGGGTTGCGCTGGCCGACAGCTTTTTTGATGCCGCCGCCGATTGCTCAGACGGCAAGGTGTACGTTCCTATGATGTGGGGCACAGATGCTGTACACGGCGTGGGCAACGTAGTCGGTGCAACTTTGTTTCCCCATAATATCGCTCTGGGGGCGACCGGCAATCCAGAATTGATTCGTCAAATTGGTGAAGTAACCGCGCGCGAAATTGCCGCTATTGGTATCGACTGGGATTTCTCGCCCACCGTTGCCGTGGTGCGCGACGACCGCTGGGGCCGAACTTACGAGTCCTACTCGGAAGATCCGAAAATCGTTTACGACTATGCCGCCAAAATGGTTGAAGGCCTGCAGGGGGCTGGCGATGCCGATGAGTTTCTCAACACCGAACATGTGATTGCCACAGCCAAGCACTTTATCGGCGACGGCGGCACCATCAACGGCATCGACCGTGGCGACTGTGTGGATGATGAGCAAGTGCTGTGCGACATTCACGGTGCCGGCTACATCAGCGCTATTGAGGCGGGTGTGCAAAGTGTGATGGCCTCATTCAACAGCTGGCACGGTGAAAAGCTGCACGGCCACAAACATCTGTTAACCACGGTACTAAAAGACACCATGGGTTTTGATGGCCTGGTGGTAGGTGACTGGAACGGTCACGGCTTTATCGAGGGCGCCAGCGTGCTGGATTGCCCTCAGGCCATTAACGCCGGGCTGGATATTTTTATGGTGCCAGACCCGGACTGGAAAGTACTGTTTCAAAACACCGTGGAGCAAATCAACAGCGGTGTGATTCCCATGGAGCGTGCCGACGATGCCGTGCGTCGTATTTTGCGCGTGAAACTGCGGGCCGGTTTGTTCGAGCGTGAAAAACCCTCTGCTCGCCCACTCGCCGGTCGCGATGAGGTTATCGGTTCTCCCGAGCACCGCGCCGTGGCCCGTCAGGCGGTGCGTGAATCTTTGGTGATGCTGAAAAACAAAAATCAGTTGTTACCGCTTAACCCCAAACAAAAAATACTGGTGGCTGGCGACGGCGCCGATAACTTATCCAAGCAGGCCGGTGGCTGGTCGGTTACCTGGCAGGGTACAGGCACCACCCGTAAAGACTTTCCTGGCGCCAGCAGTGTGCTGGACGGCATTCGCGATGCGGTAACCAGCGCTGGCGGCAATGTGGAATTTAATCAAGACGGCGCTTACAGCGAAAAGCCCGACGTCGCCATTGTGGTCTGGGGTGAGTCGCCCTATGCCGAAATGCAGGGCGATGTACAAAATTTGTTGTACAAAGAATCAGCCGGCCGCGATTGGGCGCTGTTGCAGAAGCTAAAAGCCGAGGGTATTCCGGTCGTTTCACTGTTTATTACCGGGCGGCCTTTATGGGTAAACCGCGAGCTGAATGCCTCCGATGCCTTTGTGGTGATTTGGCAACCGGGCACTGAGGGTGCCGGTGTTGGCGATGTGCTCTTTACCACGGCCAGTGGCGAGATCGCGCACCCCATAAAAGGCAAGTTGACTTTCTCTTGGCCGCGCACGCCAGATCAGGGCCCTCTAAATGTGGGCGATACCGACTATGACCCACTGTTCCCCTACGGTTTTGGTCTGACTTACGGTGAGGTAGACACCCTTGGCGACGACTTGCCCGAAGAATACGACGCGAGCTTCGAGGCCAGCGATGAAATGCCCGTGTTTAATCGCCGCCCCATGGAGCCCTTTAGTATTATCCTTGAGGGGTGCAAAAACGACCGCGTAACCTTAACCGGCAATGCCGCTGAAACCACCAGTATCAGCGTTAGCTGTGTTGATCGCGAAGTACAGGAAGACGCTCGCCGCGCGCTGTGGAATGGGGAAGGCGAGGGGTTTGTGGCGCTGTCCACCCGCGACCGCCAGGTGATGGTGGACTATTTAGAGAACGACGGCGCGCTGGTCTTCGAACTGCGTGTTGATAGCGCTCCCACCGCGCCGGTTACACTGCGTTTAGGCTGCGGCCCCAACAGTAATTCAGACCTGGATATCACCGATACGGTAAAAAGTCTTGCGGATAAAGGCTGGGCAAAGGTCACGGTGCCGTTGCACCTGTTCCCAGATGTAGGCTCAGATTTTGGCCTGGTATTGCCACCGGAAGAGTTCTTTTACCGCATTCTGGAGCCTTTTACATTGGTTACTCAGGGCGCGCTGGATTTACGCTTTTCCTTCGTTGAGGTGCAAAAACATAAGGCGGGCAAAGCCATAGAAGTAAGTGCCTGTTAACATCGAGTAAGCCAACCTTAAATCACGCAAGTGAAAATCAAGCCCGCCGTTTTCCGGCGGGCTTGATTAACCCTCATAAATGACTACCATAGCCGCCTCACAGGATGTTGGTGCTGAGAACTTTTGTCGCCTACGCGTGTCTTACGCGCGTTACGGATCTCCCGTTGCACGGGAAGACAAAAAATAAGCGCCAGACGCAGCGCAAGCGAAAATACTATGGTTAAAGTCCGCCAAGATCACCCCATTGCCGCAGACGGCAGTGTCGACATCGATGCCTGGCTCCAGCGCCTTGAAGGTATCGAACAGCAAAGCTCACCCACGCTGGCCGAAATTAAGCGCGCCTGCGAACTCTGCCAAAGTGTGGATATTCTGCCGAGCACCGACCCCCACAGCTGGGGCGAGGGCACTAGTTGCTTTCGTATCGGTCTGGAAATGGCCGAAATTCTCGCCGACTTACAGCTGGACCAGGACACCCTGGTCGCCGCCGTGCTCTATCGCGCGGTGCGCGAGGGCAAGCTGGCGCTCACCGGGGTAGAGGCTCAGTTCGGTGAAACCGTTGCCAAGCTGATTAAGGGCGTACTGCGTATGGCGGCCATCAGCTACCAGCGCAATGAGTCCGATGAAAAAGTATTCGGTAAACAATCCGAAGAGCAGGCCGACAACATCCGCAAAATGTTGGTGGCCATGGTGGATGATGTACGCGTTGCGCTGATCAAGCTGGCCGAGCGCACCTGCGCCATTCGGGCGGTAAAAACCGCAAGTCCCGCGCGCCGCCGCCAGGTCTCGCGCGAGGTGTCAGACGTGTACGCACCCCTGGCGCACCGCTTGGGTATTGGCCACATTAAGTGGGAGCTGGAAGACCTCTCTTTCCGCTATCTGGAGCCTGCCGACTACAAACGCATTGCCTCGCTGCTGGATGAGCGCCGTATCGCCCGGCAAGAGTACATCGACAATGTGCTGGAGCTTTTGCGCGGCGAACTGAAAACCGCTAATATCGATGGCGAAGTGAACGGTCGTGCCAAGCATATCTACAGTATCTGGCGTAAAATGCGCCGCAAGGGCATCGGCTTTTCTCAGGTGTACGACATTCGCGCCGTACGCATTCTGGTGCCCACGGTGCGCGATTGTTATACCGTGCTGGGTATTGTGCACAGCCTGTGGCGCAACATCCCCCACGAGTTTGACGACTACATCGCCTCGCCCAAAGAAAACGGCTACCGCTCGCTGCACACCGCGGTAATCGGCCCGGAAAACAAAGTGCTGGAAATTCAGGTGCGCACCTACGCCATGCACGATGAAGCCGAGCTGGGTGTGTGCGCCCACTGGCGTTACAAAGGCACAGATACCGATGCCGCGCAGGATGGTTACGAACAAAAAATTTCCTGGCTGCGCCAAGTGCTTGAATGGCACGACGAGTTGGGTGGCAGCAGCGAGCAGCAGCTGCAGGATGATCTGAAAGCCTTCGATCAAGACCGCATTTACGTGTTTACCCCCGAAGGCCATGTGGTGGATTTACCCAAAACCGCCACGCCTTTGGATTTTGCCTACCGCATTCATACCGATGTTGGCCACCGCTGTCGCGGCGCCAAGGTGAACGGGCGCATAGTGCCGCTTAACTACCATCTGAATACCGCCGATCAGGTAGAGATTTTAACCGGCAAGCGCGAAGCGCCCAGCCGCGACTGGCTGTCGCCGGCGCTTGGTTACGTCAACACCGCTCGCGCCCGCGCCAAAGTGCAGCATTGGTTTAAAGTGCAGGCCCGCGATGACAATATCGCCGAAGGGCAGGCGCTGCTGGATCGCGAATTTAAACGCCTGGCGCTGCTGGATTTAGATTTTGAAGCGCTCGCGAAAAAGCTCAATATGCAGACTCTGGACGATCTGTACGCCGCGGTAGGGGCCAGCGATATCGGCGTGGGCCAGGTGCTTAATGCCGCCCAGCGCTTGATTGACAAAGAGCATCCCAAAGAGCCGGTTATTCCGTTTAAAGCCCGCTCACCGAAAACGAAAAAAGATTCGGATGTGTACATTGAGGGTGTAGGTAACCTGCTGACGCAAATCGCCAGCTGCTGTAATCCGGTACCGGGCGATGCCATTACCGGCTACATTACCCTCGGCCGCGGTGTTTCCATTCACCGCGCCGATTGCAGTAATATTCTGCAGCTGCAGGCGGATGAACCCGAGCGCATTATCAAAGTGGACTGGGGTCGCAAGCCCCAGAGCAGTTACTCGGTGGATATTATGGTCGAGGCCTACGACCGCTCGGGCCTGCTGCGCGATATTACCTCACTGCTGGATCACGAGCGCATCAACATCAGCGCCATGCAAACCCTGTCCGACAAACAGAAAAACTCGGTGGATATGCTGATTACCGTAGAAATTCGCGGCTTTGATGAACTCAGTCGCGTGCTGACGCGGTTAAATCAGTTGCCAAATATCGCGTCGGCGAGAAGGAAGTTGTGATTAACGTGGGACGTCTGATGCCGGACGTCTGACGTTTCAAGACACAGGATATAAATTCATGCCTACCCCAACCTACACCCTCGACGATTTAATCTACCTGATGCAACGCTTGCGCGATCCGCGTGATGGCTGCCCGTGGGATTTAAAGCAAACCTACGAGACCATAGTGCCGTCGACGATTGAAGAGGCCTACGAAGTGGCGGATGCGATTGAGCGGGGTGATTTGGATCACTTAAAAGAAGAGTTGGGCGATTTACTGTTTCAAGTAATTTTTTACAGTCAATTCGGCACTGAAGAGAAACGATTTGATTTTTATCAGGTGGTGGATACCTTAGTGGCCAAGCTGGTGCGGCGCCACCCGCATGTGTTCCCCAACGAAAAGTTGCGCGAGCGCTACGGCGATCAACCCGCCGATGAAACGGCTATTAAACAGCGCTGGGAAGACATTAAACAGGAAGAGCGCGAGGCCAAAGGCGTGCGCGGTACGCTTGACGATATTCCGCTGAATCTAGCCGCACTCAGCCGCGCGGCTAAACTGCAAAAACGTGCGGCGCGCACCGGGTTTGATTGGGACGACATCAAAGGCCCCATTGCCAAGGTGCGTGAAGAGCTGGAAGAAGTAGAGCAGGCACTGGCCTCGGGCGATATGGATGCCGTAGAGGCCGAGATGGGCGATTTGTATTTTGCCGCAGTAAATATCAGCCGTTATTTAAAGCAAGACCCCGAGGCATCGCTGCGCCGCGCGAACCGAAAATTTGAATCGCGGTTTCGCTACATTGAAGCCAATGCGTCTAAACCACTTGAGCATATGAGCCTGGAAGAAATGGACGCCCTATGGGACAAAGCAAAACAAGAGGGCTTGTGACATGAACAACGCCGTACAGCAAAAAGCCCTCGCCGCTATTGAGCAAGGGGATTGGCATGGCGCACACGAGCTGGTGCAGGAGGGCAATGACACGCTGTCGTGCTTATTGCATGCTTACCTGCACAGAGAAGAGGGCGACCTGGCCAATGCTGCTTACTGGTACCGCCGTGCGGGCCAGTCTATGCCTGATAATTCTTTGACTGATGAGTTGGCGCGTATCAAAGGGTTAATAAATACGCCTGAATGATACGTTCATCCAATCTGTAACATTGGTGAATGTTAAGCGACAATAAGTGAGCCGTTACCGTTGGCACATCACGATTTATTTGTAGCGCCTTTCGTTGGTGCGCTTTCTTGTTTTTTTGCTCCAGAAAAGATCCCCGCTTATCAATAGCCCTGCCAGAATTCGGTGCGAATCTCGTCGCTTCCCGAGACACTTTGGCCCATAAAGTCTGAACGCTTGCCTTGCTGTTCGTCGCCTGAGCGTCCGTAAAATTTCTAAATAATAAGTTGGCCCACGCCTTGCTCTAGCTAGCCTAACGCAAATTGAAACCGTTAGGAGTTTTTATGGATAAGCAAGCAATGACCGATGCGCTGGTAAGCGCCAAAGCCGCGAAAGGGTTAACCTGGGAAACTATGGCCGCTGACATTGGCGTCTCGCCGGTGTGGTTAGCTTCGGCCTGCTTGGGTATGAACAGCTCGCCTGCGGACACCGCCAAAAAAATTACTGACTATCTTGAGCTGGGCGAGGAGGTTGCGAAAGCCTTAGAAGCCTTCCCCACAAAAATATGGGATCAAGCCGTACCCACAGATCCGCTGATTTATCGCCTGTACGAGGTGGTTGGCGTTTACGGCGAAACGCTGAAAGAAGTGATTCAGGAAAAGTTTGGCGACGGCATTATGAGCGCGATTGATTTTTCTATGGAAGTGGACAAAATTGAAGACCCGAAAGGCGACCGCGTACTGCTCACCTTAAACGGTAAGTTTTTGCCCTACAAAACCTGGTAAGCGGGAACAGCTTACTGTACTTACTGTTAGTAAGTCGCGCGAGCGTCAACTGAGGTTCGCGCTAAGCCCATAGCTGATGGGCTTGCTTTACCACCAAAGCGTGCCGCTGGGCCAAGGCTTTGCGGTCGTCGTCATACCCACCGCCAATAACCGTTGCGGTGGGTATGTTGCGGGCCTGACAAATGCTCAGCACCAAGTGATCACGCTCGGCAATACCCGCTTCGCTTACCTTTAATAAACCGAGCGGATCGTCACGGTAAATATCGACACCGGCATCGTATAAAACCAGCTCGGGTTGCGCTTGGTTTATCACTTCTGTCAGGGTTTTCTCAACCACCTCTAAATAGTCGTTATCCGTAGTACCAGGTGGTAGGGCAATATCAATATCGCTAATCGCTTTGCGCGCGGGAAAGTTTTTTTCGCAATGAATCGAACAGGTAATCGCGCGGGGCTCGTTCGCTAGTATGCTGGCGGTGCCATCTCCTTGGTGGACATCGCAATCGAAAATCAGCAGTTTTTTAACTTTTCCCTGAGCGAGCAGGGTGCGCGCGGTAACCGCTAAATCGTTAATAATGCAAAACCCCGAGGCAAAATCGTAATGCGCGTGGTGGGTGCCGCCAGCAAGATGACAGGCAATGCCGTGACTTAGGGCAAGGTGGGCGGTGAGCAGCGTGCCGTTGGGAGAAATTAACGTTCTTTTGCGCAGGCCTTCACTCCAGGGCAGGCCCATGCGCCTTACTTCGCTGGCAGATTGCTCGTTGCGACAAAAACGTTCTATGTATTCGGGGCAGTGTGCACCGTAAAGCACGGCTTTGCTCGCGGCGCCGGGCCTGAAGGTATTGTTAGGCGTAAGTATGCCTTGCTCGCTCAGGTAGTCGTTAAGCAGGCCAAACTTTTCCATGGGAAAGCGGTGGCGCCCGGGAAAGGCAAACGAATAGGCGGGGTGAGTGACCAGTGGAATTGTCATTCGGTTGGTTCAATAGCGAGAGGCGAGCTTAAACTCGAAAGCTGGGTTTATTCATAGTCAATTGCACTGATGTAATAAACCTTTTCGCCTTCTTCGTTGCGCAGCACCACCTCGTCGTCCAGCTGTTTTTTTAGCATGGCGCGGGCCAGCGGTGAATCCATGCTAATTTTTCCCTCGCTGACATTAAACTCATCCGGCCCCACAATGCGGTAGCGAGTTTCCTTGCCGTCTTCGTCTTCCAGGGTTACCCAAGCGCCAAAAAACACCCGGTCGCGATCATTGGGCAAGCGGTCAACAATGGTTAATGCTTCCAAGCGCTTGGTTAAAAAGCGCACGCGCGAGTCAATTTCGCGCAGGCGCTTTTTGCCGTAAATATAATCGCCATTTTCCGAACGGTCGCCGTTTTTGGCCGCTTCGTGCACTACGTCGGTCACCTTGGGGCGCTCTTCTTTCCATAGGTAGCGAAGTTCGGCGCGCAGTTTTTCCGCGCCTTCAGCGGTAATGTAAGCCGAGCCTTTGGGGCGCGGCGGTCGCCAGCGGCCCATTAGGCGCTGCCCAAATTTAATTGCTGTTGGTAAAACGCCAGCTCTTCGCGGGCGGCGGTTTGAATCGCCTCGGCGCTTCTAAAGCCGTGGGCTTCATCGGCGAAGGTTACGTAGCGGTTGGCTATGCCTTTTTGCTCAAGTGCGGCGACCATTGCTTCGGCCTGCTCGGGCGGCACGACTTTATCTTTTAAGCCTTGCAAAAAAATCACCGGGCAGCTGAGTTGCTCAATGTGGTGAATAGGCGAGCGCTCGGTGTACACGGCTTTGGCTTCGGGGTAGGGGCCTACCAGCGTGTCTAAATAACGGGATTCAAACTTGTGGGTGTGCTCGGCCAGTGCCGACAAGTCGCCAATGCCGTACAAGCTGGCGCCCAGGCTAAAGGTGTCGGTAAAAGTAAGGGCGGCCAGCACGGTGTAGCCACCGGCGCTTGAGCCGCGAATAATCAGTTTGCTTGAATCCGCCAAACCTTGATCCGCCAAGTACTGAGCGCCAGCGGCGACATCGGCGACGTCGGCGACGCCCCAGTTACCTTTCAAGCTGTCGCGATAGTCCCGGCCGTAGCCGGTGCTGCCGCGATAGTTCACATCCAGCACGGCGAAGCCTCGGCTGGTCCAAAATTGCAGCTTTTCGTTCAGGGCGCTGCTGGTGGCGCCAGTCGGGCCGCCATGGCACATCACAATCAGTGGCGGTTTCTCACCTTCTGGTGCGGTAAATTTTGCGTTGGTTGGGGCGTAGTAAAAACCGTGGCAGCTTGCATTGCCTGAAGTAGCAAAACTAATCGCCTGTGGTTTGGCTAAATCGTCCGGCTCAAAGCTTGCGGGCTTTGAACGGCGTAGCTGCTGCATGGGGGGCGCGGCTTTGTGACCGATGGATTGGCTGAGAAAGTGAAATAAGGTGCTGGAGCGCTCGGCGTTGCCGCCGGTAAATACAATGTGGTCCGCGTTTGCCTGAATATTGCTGATATCGGTGAGCGGGCTTGCCAGGGCGCTGAACTGATAACCGCGCGCGGTCTTTTTGCGGGTTATTAACCCCAGTGACCACAGGCCGTTTTCGCTGTAACAGCAGATGATTTTGTCGTCGCTGATAAAACCATAGGTGGACATGCCAAACACCCACTGGGGGGTGGCAAATTCGGCTTCGCGTTCAATCACGCACAGATGTTTACCGCCTTCGTAGCAGTATAAATTCCACCAATTGCTGCGGTCGTTTACGTAGTACAGCGTGCCCTCCGGGCTCCAGCTGGGCTGGAAAATGGATTCGGTAGCGCTACCTGCGATAACCTGGTGGTTCTCTATCTCGCCTTTTTCGCTCAGCTTGGCCAGGCTCAGCTCGGTGCCATCCCAGGGCATATTGGGGTGCTGCCAGCTCAGCCACAGCAGTTCGCGGCCATCGGGTGACAGGCGTGGGTTGCTGTAAAAATCCGCGCCCTCGGCGAGCGTTGTCACCTTGTAGTTGGCGTTGATGTCTATGGCCACCAGTTGGGCAATTTCCTCACCTTCGCCGGTATGATCTTCACGCACCGCTATTAAGCGTTCGCGCTTGGCATCGAAACAAAAATCCGCGTAGCGATAGTCGCCTTCCGGTGTAATGGCAACGGGGGTAAGGGAGTGGCCCTGGCGCAGGGGAATTTTATAGATGCGCTGGTCGGCGTCGAACACGGCAAAAACGGCATTTTCTGTGGCCAGGTAGGCCCCGCCGCCGTATTCGTTGGCGCGGGTGCGTACGCTCACGCTGGCGTCCAGCAGCTCACGCGGGTCTTTGCCCAGCTCCTGTCGCATTAACACATTGCGCCCGCCCTCATCGGGGCGCGACTCTAGCCAATACACAATGGCGCCGCACAGTTGCGGGGCATCCAAACGCAGAGAGTTGGCAGTGAGTGCTTCCGGGGTGATGGGGGAGTTCCAGGTGCCGAAAGGGGCGATGTGTTTGGTGTTTTTTGCGCTCATAGACTCGACAGGCTTGTGAATTTCAGGGCCCTGAACACTACCCATTGTGGCTTGTAATCGCAAGAGTTGTTGCCCGCTACCCGCGCCTGGGGTTAAATGCCGCCATGACTCATTCCATCGTTCGCACACTACAAAGTTGCGCCCGCCAGCACAGCGCCAGCCGCTGGTTGGTGGGCTTTAGTGGCGGGTTGGATTCAACCGTACTTTTGCATAGCTTAAGTGCTGCTCAGCTGGGAGTGCCTGTTATTGCCGTGCACGTTCACCATGGCCTGTCGCCCAATGCCGATAGCTGGCAGCGCCATTGCCAAACGGTTTGCGATAGCCTTCAGGTGCCGCTGCTGACTCAGCGGTTAGGCTTACATTCGGCTACGGGCAATCTTGAAGAGCGCGCCCGCCAGGCGCGTTATCAGGCGATCAATGAGTTAACCCAGCCTGGCGATGTAGTGCTGTTGGGGCACCACCGCGACGACCAGGCCGAGACGTTACTGTACCGGTTGATGCGCGGCGCCGGAGTCAAAGGTCTGGCGGCAATGGGTGAGCAGCGCCACCTGGGCAATGTAAGCCTATGGCGGCCGCTGCTTAATTACAGTCGGGCCGAGCTGCTCGCCTACGCTCGCGAACAGGACTTGCAGTGGATAGAGGATGAGTCCAACGAGCAGCTGCATTTTGATCGCAATTATTTGCGCCAGCAGGTGTTGCCCGCACTAACCGAGCGCTGGCCCGAGGCCAGCAAAGCCATGGCGCAAAGTGCTGAGCATTGCCGCGAGGCGCAATCACTGCTTACCGATTTAGCCATTCTGGATAGCCAACAACTGGCCGAGCGCCCCGAGCCCGGCGGTTACAGTGTTGATCTTGCGCATCTGCGCGCCTTACCCCCAAGGCGGCAGAAAAACTACCTGCGCTTCTGGCTCGATGAACGTTTTGGGGTCAGCATCGGTCGTCAGGCGCAAGTGGATATCGAACAGCAGCTGCTGGCTGAGGGGGCTAGCGTGGCCGCCAGAATCTCGGTGGTAGATGTGCAGCTGTGTTGCTTTGCCAACCGGCTTTACGCGCTGGATGCCCGCGCCCAGTGGGCGCCGCGCACGGATGAGCCGAGCTTGCTGTGGCAGAGCGTTGCCGAACCACTGGCCCTGCCGGGCGGAGATTGCCTCAGCCTTATACCCGTTCACCACATTGGCATCAACTGCATGGGCATTCACCCCGATGGCTTAACGGGCAAGGTCGAGGTACGCTGGCGTCAGGGCGGCGAGCGCTGCCAGCCTGCCGGTCGTGCGCATTCACAAACCCTTAAAAAACTGCTGCAAGAATACCAAGTGCCCACCTGGCTGCGCCCACGGGTGCCGCTGTTGTTTATTGATGGCGATCTGGCCGCTGTGGGCGATTATTGGGTCAATCAGGCTTATGCGGGCAAAGGGGCGGGCGCTATGGCCTTGCATTGGCACTTTGCCGCTGTGCAAAGGCCAACTTCTGATTGAGCCCGGTGGGGCTTTCTGGTATTCTGGCGCCCCATCTGAAAGCACATTGTGAGCCACAGATGCGGTCTGCACTGATCGCTGCAAAGCCACGAATGTGCGCCGAGTGAGCCCGCGCTCATTCTCCCCAATTTCTCTTAACGCTAAGCTCTACAAGGCTATACATGACGCGCTATATATTCGTAACCGGTGGTGTTGTTTCGTCGCTGGGCAAGGGCATTGCTTCTGCCTCGCTGGCTGCAATTTTGGAATCCCGCGGCCTGGCGGTAACCATTATGAAGCTGGACCCTTACATTAACGTCGATCCCGGTACCATGAGCCCCTTCCAGCACGGTGAGGTATTCGTCACCCAGGATGGCGCCGAAACCGATCTGGATCTGGGCCATTACGAGCGGTACATCCGCAACAAAATGACCCGTCGCAACAACTTTACCACTGGCCGTGTGTACGAAACCGTATTGCGCAAAGAGCGCCGTGGTGACTACCTAGGTGGCACCGTTCAGGTGATTCCCCACATCACCGACGAAATTAAGCGCCGTATTCTCGAAGGCGGCCGCGACGTTGACGTAGCGCTGGTAGAAATCGGCGGCACCGTGGGCGATATTGAATCCCAACCTTTCCTCGAGGCGGTGCGCCAACTTAAAGTCGAGCTTGGCCCACAACACGCCATGCTGGTGCACTTAACCCTTGTGCCCTACATTGCTACCGCCGGTGAAACCAAAACCAAACCTACCCAGCACTCGGTCAAAGAGCTGCGCTCCATCGGCCTGCAGCCTGAAGTATTGCTGTGCCGCTCGGAAGTGGCCATTGATGACGACTCGCGCCGCAAAATCGCGCTGTTCACCAACGTGCCCGAAAAAGCCGTGGTACCTGTACCGGATGCCAACACCATTTACGCCATTCCGCGCCTGTTGCACGAATACGGCCTGGATCAAATTGTGGTGGACTACCTGAACCTTGAGTGCGGCCCGGCGGATTTGTCCGAGTGGGACGCCGTAGTCGATGGCAAGCTCAACCCCGAGCACGAAATTACCATCGCCATGGTGGGCAAGTACATGGACTTGCTGGACGCCTATAAATCGCTCAACGAAGCCCTGAGCCACGCCGGTATTCACACCCGTACCAAAGTGAATATTGATTACATCGACGCCGAGCGCATCGAGGAAGAGGGCATTCAAGTTCTGCAAAACGCCGATGCCATTCTGGTGCCCGGCGGTTTCGGCAACCGCGGCGTTGAAGGCAAGCTGGCCGCTGTGCGTTATGCCCGTGAAAACAAAGTGCCTTACCTGGGTATTTGCCTGGGCATGCAATCGGTCGTGATTGAATTCGCGCGCAACGTGCTGGGCTTAAAAGAGGCCAACAGCACCGAATTTGACCGCCACTGCAAAGACCCGGTCATCGGCCTGATTACCGAGTGGGTAACCGCCGATGGCGACGTAGAAACCCGCGATGAAAAATCCGACCTGGGCGGCACCATGCGCCTGGGTGCGCAAGAGTGCCGCTTGGTTAAAGACTCAAAAAGCCGCGATATTTACGGCCAGGACGTCATCGTCGAGCGCCACCGTCACCGCTACGAAGTGAACAACAACTATGTTGATCAACTGCAGCAGGCGGGTTTAAAAATTGGCGGCTGGTCCAGCGACGACACCTTGGTTGAGGTGGTGGAAATTTCCGATCACCCCTGGTTTGTGGCCTGTCAGTTCCACCCGGAGTTTACCTCCACCCCGCGCGATGGCCACCCACTGTTCACCAGTTTTGTGGACGCCGCGTTAAAAAATCGCACCTAATCTTACAATGCCCGGTACGCCGGGCATTTTCGTGACAGCGACAAGTGAGCTAAATAGTGACTGATAAAATCGTTAGCGTCGGCGGTATAGAAATCGCCAACAATCACCCCTTTGTATTGTTCGGTGGCATGAACGTGCTGGAGTCTCGCGACTTGGCCATGAAAACCGCCGAAGCCTACAAAGCCGTGACCGATAAGCTGAACATTCCGTACGTGTTTAAAGCGTCTTTCGACAAAGCCAATCGCTCTTCCATTCACTCCTTTCGTGGGCCGGGAATGGATGAGGGCTTAAAAATCTTTCAGGAAATTAAAGAGACCTTTAACGTTCCGGTGATTACCGATGTGCACGAAACCTTTCAATGTGCGCCGGTGGCCGAAGTGGCCGACATTATTCAACTGCCCGCGTTTTTGGCCCGCCAAACCGATTTGGTTGAAGCCATGGCAAAAACCGACAGCGTTATTAATATCAAAAAGCCGCAGTTTTTAAGCCCGGGGCAGATGAAAAACATCTGTGAGAAATTCCGCGAGTGCGGCAACGACAAACTGATTCTGTGTGATCGCGGCAGCAACTTTGGCTACGACAACTTAGTGGTGGATATGCTGGGCTTTTCCACCATGCGTGAAGTGAGCGGAGGCGCGCCGGTTATTTTCGACGTTACCCACTCGCTGCAGTGCCGCGACCCCATGGGCGCCGCCTCGGGCGGTCGTCGCCATCAGGTGGCAGAGCTGGGCCGCGCCGGTATGGCCGTGGGCCTCGCCGGTTTGTTCCTCGAAGCGCACCCAGACCCGGATAACGCCAAGTGCGACGGGCCAAGCGCACTGCCATTAGACAAATTAGAGCCCTTTTTAACCCAAATGAAAGCAATTGATGACACAGTAAAAGCGCTACCGCCTTTACACATTGATTGATCATTAATTTTATTGAAACGACAACTGGAGCACATAGATCGATGAGCAAGATTGCCGATATTAAAGCCTTTGAGGTACTGGACAGCCGCGGTAACCCTACCGTAAGCGCTGAAGTGATTCTGGAATCCGGTGCGGTAGGTTCTGCCTGCGCCCCATCTGGCGCTTCTACCGGTTCGCGCGAAGCTCTGGAGCTGCGCGACGGCGATAAATCCCGCTACCTGGGTAAAGGCGTGCTGAAAGCCGTTGCCAACATTAACGACACCATCAAGCCCATCCTGGTGGGTATGGAAGCTGCCGATCAGCGCGCGCTGGATAACGCCATGCTGGAAGCCGACGGCACCGAAAACAAATCCAAGCTGGGCGCCAACACTATCCTGGCCGTATCTTTGGCCGCTGCTAAAGCCGCCGCTGCGGACAAAAATATTCCGCTGTACCAGCACATTGCCGAAGTAAACGGCACCGCTGGCAAGTACACCATGCCAGTTCCGATGATGAACATCCTGAACGGTGGTGAGCACGCCGACAACAACGTTGATATTCAGGAGTTTATGGTACAGCCAGTGGGCGCTAAGTCATTCGCTGAAGCACTGCAAGTCGGCGCAGAAATTTTCCACGCACTGAAAAAAGTACTCAACGAAAAAGGCCTGAACACCGCCGTAGGTGACGAAGGTGGCTTTGCTCCTAACCTGCCGTCTAACGAAGAAGCTCTGTCTGTTATCGGCACCGCCGTAGCCAACGCCGGTTACAAACTGGGTGAAGACGTAACTCTGGCTCTGGATTGCGCCGCCTCAGAATTTTACAAAAACGGCGAGTACAACCTGTCTGGCGAAGGCAAAACCTTCAACTCCGAAGGCTTCTCTGACTACCTGGCCGACCTGACCGCCAAGTACCCTATCATTTCTATCGAAGATGGTCTGGACGAAAGCGACTGGGACGGCTGGGCTTACCTGACCAAAATCCTGGGCGACAAAGTTCAGCTGGTGGGCGATGACTTGTTCGTAACCAACACCAAAATCTTGAAAGAAGGTATCGAGAAAAGCATCGGTAACTCTATCCTGATTAAGTTCAACCAAATCGGTTCGCTGTCTGAAACTCTGGACGCCATCAAAATGGCACAAGACGCCGGCTACACCGCGGTTATCTCACACCGCTCTGGTGAAACCGAAGACACCACCATCGCCGATTTGGCCGTTGCCACCTCAGCCGGTCAAATCAAAACCGGTTCACTGTGCCGCTCAGATCGCGTAGCTAAGTACAACCGTCTGCTGCGTATTGAAGCCGAACTGAACGGCAGTGCGCCTTATAAAGGTCGTGCGGAATTTAAGGCGTAAGTTTTTGACGGGACTATCGCTTTAAGTTTTGGTGGTGCGCCTTTGGGTGTATCGCCTTTGAGAAAGCCCCGCTTTGGTTGCAGAGTGGGGCTTTTTTGGTTTTTTGGGCCGCTGAAGCGGGCTTTTTATATGCCCGTGTCGCCGGGCGTTGCGAGT
>NZ_KB898706.1:1082248-1292935 GCF_000377745.1 Gilvimarinus chinensis DSM 19667
CCTCCCTCCAGCCGATTTTAGCGGTCGGTCTAAACCGCCCATCCCTGTGCGCTTAAACCTTTCGCGCTCGTCCAGAGCGCTCAACCCCTAAAATCGGCCTCCGCTCGGCTCAGTTGTAAACGGGCGAAAACCCCACGCGAGTTCGTTGCATTGTCACCTTATTAGTTTTTTCCGTTTGGCGTCAGACCTCCGACGCTAACCCGTTGCAAAACGGGTTAGCCCATGGCACTATTTTCCTCATCAAAACATGCGTTTATTGTTGTCTTAGAGAACGACTATAAAACAGAAACGTAGCCAGGAGGCTGGGGACAGAACAGGGCAGTATCTAATCATTGACGTATCCCCTTCATTTTAATGTTTCCCTTTTGCTTGTTGTTCAGGAAAGCCGCTTGAGCGGCCTGCCAAAAATAACCAATAGAGAGTAAGTGGCTCCTGCAGTTTCTTGCATGTTTATATTTAGACATGTCTACATATAGGAATATATGGTCAGATATACACATAATGTCTATATCTGACCATGCTCATGAATTAGCTGTTAAATGGCGATGATTGTTGAAGCTCTGAAAAAAATCCATCTACGACATCGGCTACAGGAAGGCGATGTGTCTGCACATACCAAGTCCGCGCAGGTCATTACAAAGCAATGGCAAGCAGCGGTCTGCGGTGATGACGTGTTGGGTGAGGTGAGGGTTTCAAGGGCCAATAATGAGCGAATCGATGTCGTCGATTTGAAGAATAAAACAGCATATGAACTCAAGGTTTCTGGCAAAAATACGCACCACGAGTTCTACAAAGACCTGGTAAAGGTGCTCACCTACAACGAGTATCAAGTTTCAGGAGAAAGGCTGACAAAGCTCGTGTTTATTAGTGAGGAAACCGGAATCCGTTTGTTGGTTGGACGCTTAGATGAGGTGTTCCTCAAAATGCTTGAATCAAAGCATAAGTTAAGTATCGAGCTTGTAGCCATTTAACAAGTGAATCAAGCGGGCCGTTTTGCGCTGGCGCTCCAAACGGCCGCTTATTTAAGGCGTTAACTTTCAAAAAGCGATTGCGTACATTGGTAAAATTTAATCAAGGCGACACTTTTGTATGACAGCAGAGGCTATCGATAGGGAAGCTGGGGACTCTGGCAAAGGCTTTAGATTACAGCTCATAAGGGCGATAAAGCTCATGCTGCAAACGATTCAGCAGGATCAAAGCACTGTGTTTTTTACTGCGGTGGAAAATCTCGAAGATGTTTCCCATCAGACTATTTTAGATGGAGAAGTAAGTAATTACTTCGAAGAAGACAAGAATTATGACCTGAACGGTAATTTCACAATTTTTAGCCCTCCGGTTATAAATACGTTGGTCAGTTTTTATGATATCTATGTAGATCAATTTCGCACCAGTAACAGCGTTTACCTGGGCTTTTACACAACGAGGGATGTCGGTAAGGAGAGAAAATCCAATCTCAATAGCGGTAAAGAAATAACTCTACCAGAAAAACCAATTTTAGAAATTCTTAAATCGCTGGATGAAGTTTCAGACGAAACTATTAATTTAGTAAAAGAAATTCTTGTTGAAGAGTACGCTTCCCAATATAAAGGAAAGTCTAAATCAGGAAACTTAGAAACGCTTCAGGGGCTAACAGTTGATAGGTTTAAAGAGTTTTTGAGTAAAATATCATGGCATTTCGGTCAGGAAGATGAGGATGCTCTCAAGAAGACAGTTTTAAAGGATATTGAGAAGTCACCACTTCACAATAATGCGCATATAGGCAAAGAAAATATAATATTTTGTTTGCTAATGGACAAGCTGAGTGAAAGGCAAAATAGTAAAAACTTGGTCGATAAATTGGTTCATAGTTCAGATGTAAAGCTAGTTTTTAAAGAAGCAGAGTCTCAAATTGCAGACGAAAGTATAGATCCTACATGGCGCTATATCGCTGATCTTGAAAAGGATGTGACCGATAAGCGAAATCTAAAAGAAAAAGTGCTCTCAGTAATAGAAGATATTTCAGATCGTAGGATTAGACAGTTCGCAAGAAAAGCAAGTGGCTCGAAGTATGAAGAGCGTGAAGCGGACAAGTCTTTTTTGTCTTTGAAGTATCGTGTTTTTGAAGCTTGTGAAGAATATTTTTCAGGTGATGGGTATGTAGCCCCTGAAAGCGGTGGCGATTTGGATTCTGTTCTTAAAACTCTTGTATCAAAAGCGGTAGAAGATATTTCTAAGTTAAAGACCGATTACAAATATACGATTTCTAATGATAAAACAATAGAAGGAGTTATTTGGAATTTGTTTGATGGGTGTTTTTTAGCTTTTGATGAGTATAGTGATGAGTGATGTAAGTACAAAGAAAAGGCTGATGTACCTAAGCGGCGAAGATTTTTATCTTTATTGCTATTCCGTTTTTGTTATTTTGGATTTTTTAGGCTGCCGCGATGGGAAATATTTTAGAGACTATAGGAAGTTGGCTTTTTTAACTGACATTATTAGTGATGATAAAACAGTCTATGTGGTTGCTCATTCTTCAGGAGGAAAACTGAACCCTAAAGATTATGAGTGTTTACTTGACAGCTATTCAAACGGATTAACCAGAAGAAGTGAAATTCTTAAGTTGTTGTTTGTTCTTGAGAAGAGAGGCTATGTGAGTTTGAATCGAGGAAAGGCACAAGAAATTGATGTGACTTTGACTAAGGATAATCTTCCCAATGACTTTTTAAACGGCAATATTTTTGAGTCGGAGTCTAATAACATAAGAGATGTGTCAAAGAAAGTAAAACGATTGGCATCTCTAACCTTGGATACCATGTTAAGTAAAATTTATGTTGAAAATGGAGTTCGAACATGGGTCTGATGCGAGTTAATAAGCTTGTTTATGAAGGGAGCAAGTATTATTTCGAGTCTAAAGAGTTCGATGAAAATATCATCCTAATTGAAGGCGATAATGGAACAGGGAAAAGCACCTTTTGTAATTTGATTTATTTTGCATTGGGTGGTGAGGTGCCAATATTTCGAAGAAATAATGATAAGCGTCACGATGAAATAACTTCAGATAGCGATAACTATGTTGATCTTTATGTCTCAATCAATGATGGCAGCTATTTGCTGAGGCGTTACTTTGGAGATAATGAAATAACAATAATTCCCTATGAGCGGGTGCTTGAGAAAATATATTCAAAAGATAATAAGACCTTACTTGAAGAGAAGGTAAGGTTTTCTCTTTCGGAAGATAAGACTGAAATATATCCCGTAAACAGAAGCAAAGATTCATACGTCTTTTCTGACTGGATTCTCGAAAAGTTGGAAATATCTGTGGTCGAGCTTTTCCATGGATACAATACATTTAAGATAAATATATCAGATTTGATGCGGTTGATTTATCACGATCAACAGCCGAACCCAGAGGGTATTTATAAAAAGCCAGACACTAATTCAACGTATGTTTCTGATTCTGAGTTAGTTCGAAAAGCTATTTTTGAACTCTTAGTTGGTAAAGCTTATTCTGATTACTACAACTCTATTGTCGAGGAAAAGAAACTGTCGAGAGAGAAAAGCTTGGCTAAAGAGGTTGTGAATGAGTACACACTTTTAGCCGATAAAATGCGAAAAAATGGCGAGGCTAAAAATGTCAGCTTTTTGCAGAAAGAAATATCTGATAAAGAGGGGCAAATTGATAAGCTGCATGAAGCAAGACTTGCATTCAAACGTAACCGGTCTGGCTCAAACACCGTCAATCAAGATATAGAGTCGTGCAAGTCTGAATTAATTGATTGTGAGCTCAAGTTAAGTAGATTGAAAGAGAGTTTGGTATCTGCTCTCGATGAACGGTACAAATTGAACGTAGTTAGAAGCGAATCAGCTTCAGAAATTAAGCGTATTGAAAAAGTCATTTTTTCTCATGACCAGCTAAATCTTTTTACATCCGATACGTGTCCATATTGCTTGAGTCATGTTGAACGTGTTGAAGGTCATTGTGTATGTGGCGCTTCGATTGAAGAGGAACAATATGAGAGGTTCTTCTACACATCAAAAGAGTATAAAGATATTCTAAAAACAAAACTTAAGGCGCTATCAACAATAAAAACCGCATACGATGATTGCGACTCTGATGTTCAAGAAACCAAAAAAGAAATCGAGTCAATAGAGAAGAAATCAATAGTACTGCGTCAAAAATTACAGGAAATGCTTGGGCGTGTCGATGAGGTTGTTGATATTGAAAGCCTGAATGATATTGACGATAAAATATTGCAGGTTAGAGAAGATGTTGCGAACCTAAATCGACTTTTAGAGATCGAGTCAAAGTTAGAAGGTTTTCAAAAAAACTTTGATTTGGTTAGATCCAAAGCAAAAGAAGCTGAATTAAAAAGGAAGGGGCTTGAGGTTAAGGCTCAACAGGACGTAATTTCAAAAGTAAATGCGTTCAGTAAAAAGTATGATAAATTGATGAAAAATACGTTGCGTGATTGCCGGTCGGCAAAGATTACGCTCGACAACTATTTGCCTTCAATTAATGATGGTCTCTATCGGGAAACAAGCTCACTTGTTTCAATTAGACTGATGTATTTTATTACTCTCATGCATTTAGCTTTGTCTGATGAATCCGTGCCATTCCCGCGTTTTTTACTTATTGATACACCTGAAACTGCCGGAATCGAATTAGAGCATCTTATTAACTGTATTCGTCAGCTGGAAGAGTTGAGAAATTATGGAGTTGATTTTCAAGTTATCATATCAACTGGTTTGAATAAGTATCCAGCGTCATTAAAGGACAACCGTGTACTCTTTATGCCCGATAAGCAGAAGGAACATATGTTGTTGAAAGAAAAGAGCTTTTCTAAGTGACTGTTGTTTTGAGACTGTACCAATAACTGTGTAACTGCCTATCATTAACCCTCACTGAGGAGATAGGCATGACCCCAAAAGACCTAGAAGCCTTCGCTAATAAAGTCAGGGTCAGGTCTTGAATTGTGAATTGAACGAATGAATAAGTCGGGGTCAGGTCTTGAATGGTGAATGGGTTAAGCCCAAGGCTTGGCTTCTGTAGAAATCTAAATACTATTTTTAGCAATTCGACATGTATACCTATAAATCCAGATCAAGAATAATATTAACGCTTTTAATTAAAGTGATATGTGCCGCTGGGTTCATCGGGATAAATTTCGGTTTTGCCGTAAAAATTCTTGGTTCAAAAAAATCGCCTGAAGAGTAGAATAAAGTAGTATTTGACCATTTTTCTAATGGGTGATCCCGAGTCTCCTCGGGTTTGTCTGAATGTCTTTTCAAGGAGTGATGTCGCGTATGAGCGATATACAAATGTTAACTATCTATGAATAATCTTCGAACTTTTCTTAATGACAGCTGGAGGTTCTATACCTCTTATTTATTTTCTCTTTCAATATTAGTGTTAATTCCAACGATACCCTTTAATTTTCTCATTCTTTTGGATTATTCCGTTATTCAGTTAGAGTTCGATACAACTTGGTATTTCTTTGGGTTGCACGCAATACTGATACCGCTATATCTCTCCGCAGTGATAGTTTTCATGGCCTCACGATTAGATGGTAATTCCATATCGTTTAAAGCAATCTACTCTAAAGCTTTTCGGTTTTGGCCGCTTATGGCGGTCGTATACCTAACGACCTCTATCCTCATTGGTGTTGGATTTTTGGCACTGATTATTCCTGGCCTGATCGTAATGGCAAGAACTTCTTATGCCCAATTCTACTGTGTGCTTGAGAATAAAGGCCCAATAGAGGCAATAAAGAAAAGTTGGAATGAAACCAGAGAAAATCAGTGGATTCTCTTGATTGGCCTTGTAGTAATGTATTCGGCCATTGAAGTGACGGACTGGATGGCGAGTAAAACCCTAACGGCTATTGGGGCCCATTATGTTTTTGTACATATTGTAGCGAGTATCTTAAATTGCACGCTGTTTTCGTTGCCCATTGTTTTTGCATTTAGAATGTACTCAGATCGAAAGGCGACAATTAAAGAACAGCAGGATCAAGTCTTTGAATTATGATTTTCATAATTCAGCTAACAATAAGTAAACTTTCGGAATCGGGACCATTCTCCATAATGATGACTAGCTAATTAAAAAAATTGGTTGGGTGAAGAATGTTTTTCAACATATCTCTACGATACCCCTTTAGCTGGCCGCCAGCTTCTATCCAGCGCGTGTAACTATAAGCGGACAACTCGATAATTATTTAAATTTTGAGAGTGGATAATACCGAAGCCTTGGACGATGAAGGAAATGTGACCAATAATATATCCACCTACTCTACATATTCATGTGTCGAAGAATAAAAACGTGCGGTAATCGCCACTTCTATCGGAGGGATTCGCTTGAACTATAAGGTTTTGTTGTTAGCTGTTTTTTTAACCGCTTGCGCCTCACCCGGCCCCGATTATCTGGAGCCGGGTAAACGGTACACTGTCGAGCAACCTCTAGGCCACCCCGCGATGTCTTTTAAAATACCAGAGAGTGGAAGGTGGTTAACTTACGTAAAAGATATTGAACATATAGACCAGGCAATAACTATTGATAAAGACATCTCTGAAGGATTCGTAACCTCTATGACGCTTGGCATGGTTGAAGGAACTTCCGATCGGATAGCGCTAGAGCATAGGCAGTCCCTTAAGCAGTTTCTTATTGATGGTGATATGGAAGCTTACTTTACTAGATACTCATCGAAGTTTGTCGATGGTAAAAAAGTGAAAAGAGTGCCTGGAACCTACTTTGAATTTAACGATATAAAATGCATGGTAATCGGCAATTTCCAACCCAGAAAGGTTGCGGCAGACGTTTACCTAGATGGGGTAATGATTACTTGTTATCTCGTGGTAGATGGTCAACTTAAGGATTTGTTTATGCGTAGATCTTTCGCGGTGAATGAAGATTTAGAAAACTCCGAGTATCACAAAAGAAAGCAACAGGCCGTTGTGGGTTCAAAAGATTACGACCTCGACTTAATCTTTCCCGAAGATTTAAAAGAGATAAGGGACAGCATTCGAATAATAGGTAATAAAATTAGCCAGAATTACGACGACGTTGAGGACAAGACTATTTTTGATGTTCCTCAGAGAATGTCGACTGGCGAGACCTTGGAGGAGTACAAAGCGAGATTAAAAAGCGAGGGGAAAGTCTGGCGCCCAATCAGCCTTAATCCAGATGGAACTTTTTAATAACGGTAAAGAGAAAAAATAAGGGGTCAAATCTTGACTTAACCTATTTAGGTTTACGCAATTACTAAAAAGGTTAAGGGCAGGCTACACAATTTATCTCAAAGTCGCGAGTGCAAACCCGCACCCCAGAAGACTGTCTAAATAGCTCCGTTTGGTGATAGCGTTAAGGTTTATCGCTCTGGTCAACATAAATCAGTTGGTCGATGGGAAAACCCAGCGTTTGGGCCTGGTTCTCAAACTTTTGTATTAAGGCGTCCGGTACTGTTGGTTGGCGGGATAGCAGCCAAAGGTAATCAGTATTGGGGCCTGCGACGAATGCGTGCTGGTAGTCTTGGTCCAGTTCAAACACGATGTAGGAACCGTAGAAAGGCCCAAAGAAGGAGACTTTAAGAAAGCCGACATCCGGCGAATCGACGAATTTGGCTGTGCCTTCCGCTTCACTCCATTCGGATTTTTGTGCGTCATAGCCTCGATTGATGACGGTAACATTTCCGTCATCGTCCAAGCTGTAGTGGGCGGTGACGTGGGTTAGGCCTTCTTCAAAGCTGTGGTCTAGCCGGGCGATTTCGTACCATTTGCCTAAGTACCGGTCCAGCTCGAATGACTCTACAGGTGTTACGCCTTCAGGTTGGCTAACACAAGAGGCTAATAAAAACGTGGTTATAAGGGGTGTTAGAATAGAACGCATAGCAAAGCTCCAGTAGCACAAAAAATTAAGTACGACGAAATGGTATTAAGGGATCAGCGATGCTGATTCGTATCAGGCCTTACATTTTCCATAGCTTTAAAATAACCTGGGGCTTGCATCATAAGAAATCGGGATAGGGCTAGCGATCTATTTGCATAGCGACAGGGATAGCAATATGAGAACTCTAAACGACATATATCAGTGTGCACAATGCAAAGCGGTTGTGGCTCATGGAAATAGGCACTGCCGAGGGTGTGGGGTGCGGTTTACGGCTGCCGATATCGATCAGATGAAAAACAATATTCAGTCTGTGGTGGGGGCCTTGCCATGGAACTTGCGCGATGTGTACCGCTGCGTCCATTGTCACGAGCATATTGCTATCGTGGATGCGTACTGCAGAGGTTGCGGCGATGAGATTTGCGATAATGAACGACAACTGATGAAGTTGAGAATGGATGAAATCGCCAAACAAAACACCCCCGCGCTGATTGGTCTTCATACGTTTGTGCTGCTGGTCATCTTGGCATTGGTGGCCATGTGAGAACTCGTATCCCCAGCGGTGCGGCAAATAAAAAACCAAAAGATCCATGAGTTTGAGCGCTTTGGAATTTTCCCCTATTACTCCTCCCTAAACACCAGATTGAGCCTTAGGTTGGTTAGATCCGCAAGGCAACGCCTGTCCCGTGTGATGTCCCTGTTATCAGCCCCTAACAACAAAACCGGGTAGTCGTCGATGCGTTCGGGCGTCAGCCTCAAGCGCAGCTCGCTGACGGATGGGGTGGTCCAGGAGTAAACGAAGTTGGGGCGGTTACCGATTCGCGGTGCGGTATTGCCCGTGCCGATGCTTTCGTAATAGTCTCGAAAGCTGCCCTCCCTCTCGGGGTGACTATCTGCTATCTCTATGGCTATTTCGGGCTCGGGTATTGCCTCTCTGTGTAGAGGTGAACGCCCCACCACCACCATTTTTAAAATGGAATCTCGCGTTAGCTCACAGGCGCTATTGTCGCTTTGCGATCTCTCTTCACCGCTCAGAGTCACTTGGTACAGCTCGCCGGCTGGTGGGTTTATGCGCAGATCGTTCAAGTCAAACCTCAGCAGCACGTGAAACTCCGTGTTGTAATCCCGATTGCACCTGGGCCGTACATTGCCCGCGTTGGCGTCGCTAAAGTACCCAACCTCCGCCGCATCGTCCGCAAGGCCCTCAAAGGTGTAGTGGGGCAAGGGCGTTGTATCCACGCTGAGACAGGCAATGCCCGACCTCGGGCCTATTTCATAGGTGTACAGCTGCTGGCGAACATTGGGGGCCAGTGACACATGCTGATAGCTTGGGCGCGGGTGGCATGCTGCCAATAAAATCGCGATAGAAACCCATCCAATAGATCTGCACATTTGTGTGTCTCCCTACCTGAGTGGTGTGAAGGTAACCATAGCACTGGCGCTGTGTATTGGTAGTGACTTAAGCGACGCGGCCGGTGATAAGGCTATTTCTGGCGGCCAATAACACGGTTAAAAATCACTATTGAGGCCGGGTCTGAAATGGAGAGCTTGTCTATTTGACTTGCCGTATCCACGCTGCCCCCGGCCACTTAATCAGTCCTTCTATTTCTTGCTATTTAGTTCTTCCACCAGAAGATATGAGCTGAATTCATCAAATTATGAAATAAAAGAGTTTTTGTTCATGATGATGCTCGCGTATAAATCACACCTGTTTTCGGCTTAAGGCAAGTTGACGCTGACCAGGGTGCTTATTTGCCTTGTAGGCCAGAAAGTTAAATTGGATTGAGCCTCAGATTAAGGACGGTGGATTACCATGAACAGCGAGTTTACGTTTTCGATTAAACGCATTGATTTCGATGAGAATTATCACCCAGCGGACAGTACGCGTATTACCACGAACTTTGCCAATCTGGCGCGCGGGGAAAGTCGGCAGGAGAATCTGCGCAACGCGCTGCGAATGATCGATAACCGATTCAACGCCCTGGCCCACTGGGACAACCCCAGGGGTGAGCGTTACTCGGTTGAGCTGGAGATTATTTCCGTCGATCTGGACATTGAGGCCAGCGATGAAGCTTTTCCTGCGATTGAGGTGTTAAAAACGCAGATTGTTGATCATAAAACCAACAAGCGCATTGAAGGCGTGGTGGGTAATAACTTTTCCTCGTACGTGCGCGACTATGATTTTAGTGTGGTGTTGCGCGAGCACAATAAAAATCAAGCGAAGTTTACTGTTCCGGCAGACTTTGGCGAGTTGCATGGCAAAATTTTTAAAAGCTTTATCAGCTCTGCGGCCTACAAGCAGAATTTTAGCAAGCCGCCTGTAATTTGCTTGAGCGTGTCGGATAACAAAACTTATACACGAACTGAAAATCAGCATCCGGTATTGGGGGTTGAGTATCAGCCCAATGTGCCTTCGTTAACCGAGCAGTACTTTAAGAAAATGGGGCTGCAGGTGCGCTATTTTATGCCGCCAAACAGTGCGGCGCCTTTGGCGTTTTACTTTTTTGGCGATTTGCTTAGCGATTACACAAACCTTGAGCTTATTAGCACCATCAGCACCATGGAGACTTTCCAGAAAATTTATCGCCCGGAAATTTACAACGCTAACAGCGTAGCCGGTGCGTCTTACCAACCGAGCTTAAAGCATCGCGACTTTTCTTTAACCCAAATCGTTTACGACCGAGAAGAGCGCAGCAAGCTGGGTATTGCGCAGGGCAAATACGCCGAAGAACACTTTATAAAGCCCTATCAAAGCGTGCTGCAACACTGGGCCGAAAACTACGCGGTTTAACCGATCAGGCTGTGGTGATACAGCCTGTTATAAAAATACTAGGATACCCATGAAAAAACTATTACCAACCTCAACGGCGGGCAGTTTGCCTAAGCCGTCCTGGATTGCTGAGCCCGAAAAGCTGTGGTCCCCCTGGAAGCTACAAAACGATGAGCTGATTGAAGGCAAGCAAGATGCTTTGCGAGTTGCTTTGCAAGAGCAGCAACAGGCGGGTATTGATATCGTCAGCGATGGCGAGCAAACCCGTCAGCACTTTGTGACGACTTTTATTGAACATTTAAGCGGTGTGGATTTTGAACAACGCAAAACGGTAAAAATTCGCGATCGCTACGATGCTAGCGTACCTGTGGTGGTAGATGCCGTCGCTCGGCAGAAGCCTGTATTTGTTGACGATGCGAAGTTCTTACGGGAGCAAACTCAGCAGCCGATTAAATGGGCGCTGCCCGGCCCCATGACCATGATCGATACCCTGTACGATGATCACTACAAAAGCCGTGAAAACCTGGCCTGGGAGTTTGCCAAAATTCTTAACCAAGAGGCCAAAGAGCTGGAAGCGGCAGGTGTGGATATTATCCAGTTTGATGAGCCTGCTTTTAATGTGTTTTTTGACGAGGTCAACGACTGGGGTATCGCTGCATTGGAAAAAGCGGTTGAAGGGCTTCAGTGTGAGACGGCAGTGCATATTTGTTATGGCTATGGCATTAAAGCCAATACCGACTGGAAGAAAACCCTGGGTTCTGAGTGGCGTCAGTACGAAGAGGTGTTTCCCAAACTGCAAAGCTCCAGTATCGATATCGTCTCGCTGGAGTGTCAAAACTCCCGTGTACCAATGGAGTTAATGGCGTTGATTCGGGGTAAAAAGGTCATGGTTGGCGCCATTGATGTGGCAACCGATACGGTAGAAACTCCCGAACAAGTAGCTGACACCTTGCGTAAGGCACTGGAGTTTGTCGACGCCGAAAACCTTTACCCCAGTACCAACTGCGGTATGGCACCTTTGTCGCGCTCGGTGGCGCGGGGTAAGCTTAGCGCTCTCAGCGCGGGGGCGGAAATTGTGCGTAAAGAGCTTGCGGGTCACCGTTGATTCACGGGTTTTAAAAATTTAGCCCTGTAATAGAAACCTCAGCTTGAATGCGCTGGGGTTTTCTTGCATTGGGAATAATAAAGTTACAGCGATTAAGGCTATTCATGTTCTTTTTTCTTTTGTATTTATTGGTTGGCGCCTTTGCCGGACTGCTAGCCGGTTTGTTTGGCATTGGTGGCGGCATGGTGATCGTGCCGGTACTTATTTTCAGTTTTATTGCCGTGGGTGTTTCGCCCGATGTGCTGACCCACATAGCGGTGGCAACGTCCTTGGCCAGCATTGTGTTTACCTCGATCAGTTCGGTTTGGACGCATCATCGCAATGGGGCAATTATCTGGCGAATCGTTAAATTGATGACTATAGGGTTAATTGTCGGCACGGCCATTGGCGTATTCTTTATTTCGTCGGTGCCGGGACCGGTACTGCAAAAACTGATTGGCGTATTCGCTTTATTGCTATCGTTGAAAATGCTGCTTAACTGGCAGCCACCCGGTGAAGGCAAAGAGCCGGGCGCTGCAGGGTTAAGCATAGCAGGTGGTGTGATTGGGTTTGGCTCATCGTGGTTTGGTATTGGTGGCGGCACGTTTACTGTGCCTTATTTATCCTGGCTGCGCATTAATATGCGAAACGCCGTGGCAACGTCTGCAGCCTGTGGTTTGCCTATTGCGGTGGCGGCTACCTTCGCCAATATCGTTGCCGGGTGGAACCATCCGGATTTGCCCCAGTGGAGCACCGGCTATGTTTACTGGCCTGCGGTGTTGGGTATCGCCATTGCCAGTGTGCCTTGTGCGCGCATAGGCGCAAAGCTGGCTCACTCGCTGGACGCCAAGTTGCTGAAAAAATTATTTGCGGTACTGCTGTTTGTGGTCGGTATTCGTTTTTTACTGGCTTAAATAAGGTGCGCTTAGCTAAGTATTTACAGGCTACCGCCACTTGCTGGCGGCCACTTTGAGCTTATCGCTCAGATTGACAGTGCCAGCAAACCTCAAAGCTGGCGTCGTTCTCTTCGCCGCATTGCGGGCAGTACCAGGCCTGGCCCGCTGGGCGGTTTAGTAAATCGTCGATAATCGCTTTGGCTTTGGCGTAGTCGGCCTCGTCTACCCACAGCTCCGGCCAGGTCTGAATGGGAGAAAGATCGCCCATGGCGCCTGCGGCGTATTCGTTTTTTAATCTGCTATCAATACCGTTTTCCCGCAGCAGGTTGCGGGCATTCTCGACCAGAATTTTATTCTCGTGGGTGTAGACCAGCTGCATAAAATGTCCGATGAGCGTTGTTCCAGCATTGCCTATCCCACAATGTATCACACCTGCAAAAGCGTTGGTGGCCGGTGTTGGGGGAATACGTTAGGCTAAGGGTTGAGATCAATGATAGGAATAAGGCGATGCGATCTAACCCGAGAGTTATTACTGTTATCGGACTGGCGGTGGCGCTGTTGCTGAGTGCAGCGTCTGTTTTTGCCGATACCGAATCGACCAATGAAGCCGCCATTGATTCGGGCAGTCTTCACAGCACCGGCCAGGTGATTGAGGCGAATGCCAGTGCAACGGATAGCCAGATACAGGCTCGCTTACAAGCAATTTTAACCAGCTCGGAGCAGTTTACCCAGCTGGAGGTTCGGGTGGATAACGGCCTGGTCTTTTTAAAAGGCTACACGGACAAGCGCGCTTTTGTTCAGTGGGCCGGTGACATTGCCAATAATACCCAGGGTGTTGTGGCGGTGGTGAATAACCTGGAGCAGAGCCCGGGCAACTACTTTAGCGTCTCAGTGTTTAAATCTGAACTGCTTAAAGCCTGGTATAAATTTCTCCACGCGCTACCCTTGCTGCTGGCCGCCGCGTTGACGTTTGTGGTGTTCTTTTTTATCTCTCGGCCTGTAGCGGCATTTTTAGTGGGCCCGGTTCGCTACGTGACCGACAGCACGCTTATTAAAGTTGTTCTGCAGCGTATCGTCGCCGTGCTAGTTGTCCTGCTGGGGCTGTACTTCTTTTTGCGCATTGCAGGCCTGACCCAGTTTGCCGTTGCGGTAATGAGCGGTACCGGCCTTCTGGGCCTGGTGGTGGGCTTTGCGTTTCGCGATATTGCCGAGAATTTTATTGCCAGCTTGTTAATCAGCATGCAGCGGCCATTTCGTTTGGGTGATGTGATTGAGGTCAGTGGTTTTCGCGGTGTGGTGCAAAAAGTGACAACGCGGGGAACAACGCTGGTGGACTTTGATGGCAATCATATACAGGTGCCCAATGCCACCATTTACAAAGAAGTGATTCAGAACTTTTCTGCCAACCCCAATGTGCGTGGCAACTTTTTAATTGGGGTGGGCTACGACTCTAAGGTTCGTTTTGCTCAGGAAACCGCCATGGCGGTTATGCTGGAGCACCCAGCGGTATTGGCAGACCCTGAGCCGCAGGTACTGATCGAGGACCTCGCATCTTCCACCATTAACCTGCGCGTGTATTTCTGGGTGGATGCCACTCAGTACAGTGTGATCAAAGTGGCCTCGGCCTTAATGCGGCAGGTAGTGCGCGCCTTTGAAGCGGCGGATGTGTCCATGCCCGACGATGCCCGTGAAATTATTTTCCCGCAGGGTGTGCCCTGGGATCAGCAGGATCAAGACACCCAGCCTTCGGCGCAGGCGTTAACAAAGCCCGGTACTGAACCAACAGAGCCTCACGAAATTTCTGACCGCATTAGCACAAGCAACCATGATTTATCTGAAAGAAACCCCGAAGTGGCCGAGCGCTTGCTGGATGATTTAGCCAGTGATACCGAAAATATTCAAAAGCAGGCGCAAAACTCGCGCGAGCCTGAAGAGGGTAAGAATATTATTTAGCGCCGGTATCAGCGCCATGCAACACTACGAGTGTACGGCTTCGTTACCGCAGAGATTGATGGTTATTTCAATTTCTTTGGCTTTGCACTTCATTCACTGTAGACATTTATAAAGGCAACATAATGCCACAGAGCTTACAGGCAGAACGACAAGCGATATTAAACCGACTGGAGACTTTCAGCCGAGTAATGGACAGCAGCCTTCGAATTCCTTTCACAAATTTTCATATAGGATTTGAAGCCATTATTGGCTTAATTCCTTTTGTAGGGGATATTGCGGGTTTGCTGCTGTCAAGTTATGTATTACTTGAAGCGCAAAAAGCAGGTGCCAGCACGGGGGTAAAATTAAAAATAATGTCGAATATGGCCATTGATTTTTGTGGTGGCTTAATTCCGGTGGTTGGTGATGTGTTCGATGCTTACTTTAAAGCGAATACTCGAAACACCAGGATTTTACGAAAGCATCTTCAAAACCTGCAGAACAACCCTATAGATTAATTACTATAACCGAGCATTTTTTACTTAATATTCTATTGGTCGCTCATAACGGCGCACGCCGCTAATACGCTAATTTATCAACATTTAAGGACCATTCGTGAAACGGTCGATTGCTCTCGGTAAGCTCCAGGTGATGAAACGGTATTTGCCGCTGGGACAATGGCTGCGCAACTTCGCGGTAGATAAGTGAATCATCAAAGCCTGCAGCGGCGGCCTGCTCGCGGGTTGCGGCAAAGTACACGGCATCGAGCCGCGCCCAGTAAATAGCACCCAGGCACATGGGGCAGGGTTCGCAACTGCTGTAGAGCGTGCAGCCCGTCAGTTGGTGATCGCCCAGGCGCTCGCAGGCTAAACGAATGGCGGCCACTTCGGCATGGGCCGTGGGGTCGCAGCTGCTGGTAACCTGGTTGCTGGCTTCAGCCAGCACCTGCCCGTCTTTGACGATCACCGCGCCAAAGGGGCCGCCACCACTGGCAGCAGACGCTGCCGCCAATTCGATACTGCGGGCTAAAAAATCACTCTGTGTCATCAGCGGCCTATTAAGTGAGAGAGCTGCTCGGCTTTAGCGCCGTCGTTATCCACGAAGCGCAGCTGGATTTTTACCAAACGGCTATCGGGGCGTGGCTCAGCGGCTTGCAGGCTGTGGGTGTAAGCATTGAGCTGCACCGTTTCACTGCCGTCTTCGGTGCCGATGTCGACCACCACCTGATCAAACAGCCCTGGCAAACCATTGTCTTTAGCGATGGCGGCGGAAAGCACCTGCAAGTTTAAATCGCGTATCACACAGGCAACCGGCGGTTTATTACTGTCAAAGCGTAACTGCGCGCGCAGCTTTTTGGCCTTGGGCTTCACCGCGGGGGCGGCGGTGGCGGGTTCGGTTGCACCGGTGGTGAGTACGTCTACCGAACCAAACGCATGGCCTTGCCCCTTGGTCTGCGCCTGCACCGAGGCTTTGCCGGGCGCCGGTGGCAACTTGCCTATTTTCTGCAATTGCTTAAAAACTTTGCGAATCAGCTCTTCGGGGGTAAAGGGTTTGGTGATGTAGTCCGTCACCCCGGCCTGCACAGCTTTCACCACGTGGGCGCGGTCGCCGCGGCTGGAGATCATAATAAATGGGGTGGACTCGTAGCGGGGTTGCTCGCGCAGGCTGCGCAGTAGCTCTTCACCGCTAAGGTTGGGCATCTCCCAGTCGGACAAAATTAAGTCCATGGTTTGGCCTTTTGAGGCCGCCAGTGCCCGGCTGCCATCGGGCGCTTCGTAGATCTCTACCCCCGGCAGTTTGTCACGCAGGTGTTTTTTCACCATGTCGCGGATAAAGCTGGCGTCATCCGCCACGAGTATTCTAAGCGCCATTGCCGGCCCTCTGTTGATATTGCGTCAAATTTATCCCTAACAGAATAGCCGATTTTGGCGCATAATTTATTCTTTACGGGTAAACACCCATTCTCGCTCTTTGGACAGTTCGGGCGCAAAACCGTAGCCGTCCACGTCAAAGCCTTTTAGGTCTTCGGCCGCTTTGAGTCGATTTTTAATAATATAGGCACTCATCAGGCCACGCGCCTTTTTAGCGTAGAAACTGATGATTTTGTACTGGCCGTTTTTCCAATCTTTAAAGACCGGGGTAATAATCTCGGCGTTCAGCCGCTTGGGCTTTACCGCTTTAAAGTATTCGTTGGAGGCCAAATTCACCAGGGTTTTACTTTTGACCGCAGCCAGCTGCTCATTGACTGCGTTGGTAATAATGTCGCCCCAGAACTGATACAGATTATCGCCGCGCTGGTTATTAAACTTGGTGCCCATCTCCAGCCGGTAAGGCTGAATTAAATCCAGCGGTCGCAACAGGCCGTACAGGCCCGAGAGAATGCGCAAATGTTTTTGCGCAAAGTCAAAATCCCGCGCCTTAAACGTCTCGGCCGCCAAGCCCGTGTACACATCGCCCTGAAACGCCAGCGCCGCCTGCTTGGCATTGGCCTGGGTGAAGGGGGTTTTAAAGGCGTGATAGCGGTCGAAATTCAGCACCCCCAGTTTATCGGAGATTTTCATCAACCCGGAGATATCCGCAGGCGATAGCTCGCGCAGCTCTTTGATCAGGGCGCGCGAGTCCTTCAGAAAATCCGGTTGGGTGAAGGTATCGGTCACCGCCGGGGTTTCAAAATCCAGCGTTTTCGCCGGCGAAATCAATATCAACATAATCGTCTCGTCACAGTAGGGGCGGGGTTAGTCGGGCTTGAGAATGTCCTGCCACCAGTTGAGCGGGGTAACACCGTCGGTCGGGTCGTACACATTGCCGTACAGCCACATGGCGTTATCGCCGTTGATGGGGTTAAACACCTCTTCAATGGCGCTAAAGCCACAGCTAACGTGAATGGTGTAAATCAACATGCGCGGGGTTTCAAAATCCAGCTCGCCACCAAGCTTGGCCACGGGGCCGTTCAGTTGATCGGCCAGCGCGCTTGTATCGGTTTTGCAATAAACCCGCACACTCAGGTTGCCGCTGTGCTTTACTATTTCAAACTCGCGTTTGTCGGTGTCAGCTTTAATCACATCGCCACCGGCCAAACCTTTCACAAAGGCCGGTGAACGCACCAACTGCAAAGTATTATCGGGCAGGGCTTTTACGGGCAGTCGTTCTACCATGGGCTGGCCATCGGGTTTCAGGCCAGCGAACAGTTCTATCGCTTGCAGTGATTCCATGTATCCTCTGTGTGGGTAAAATGCGGCATTATAAATGCTTAAACTAACAGATGTTTAAGCTAACCCTTGATAAGGTTATAACAACTTAAGGAGTCGGTTGTGAAATTGCTTCGTTCAATAGCATCCATTGCGCTTTTACTCGCCCTTGCTACAGGCTGCAGCGTTAACCCGGTTACCGGCAGTAGCGAGTTGTCGCTGATGTCGCCCGAGCAAGAGGTGGCCATCGGCGAGCAACAGTACGAGCCTAGCCAGCAGTCTCAGGGTGGGCGCTATGTGGTAGACCCGGATCTTAATGTCTACGTTAATAATGTGGGGCAAAAGCTGGCCCGGGTGAGCGACCGACCCGATTTACCCTACGAGTTTGTGGTACTCAATAATAACGTCCCCAACGCCTGGGCGCTGCCCGGCGGTAAGATTGCCATTAACCGCGGCCTTTTGGTGTTGCTGGATGACGAATCCGAGTTAGCCGCGGTACTGGGGCACGAGATTGTTCACGCCGCCGCCCGTCACGGCGCTCAGCAGCAAACCCAGGGCACGCTGCTGAACGTGGGCCTGATGGCCGCCGGGGTAGCCCTGGCCACACAGGATCACCAGGCCGCTGGCCTGGCCGTTGGTGCTTTAGGTGTGGGCGCTCAAGCCTGGCAGGCTCAGTATGGCCAACGCCAGGAATTGCAGGCGGATAAATACGGTATCGACTACATGATACGCGCCGGTTACGATCCCCAGGGCGCGGTAGAACTGCAAAAAACCTTTGTAAAATTGTCCGAAGGGCAAAGCGCCAGCTGGATGGAAAGCTTTTTCGCCAGCCACCCGCCCTCGCAAAAAAGGGTAGAAGCCAACCGTCAAATGGCCGCCCAGAACCCGGGCGGTGTGCGCAACCGTGCGGAGTACCAAGCCGCCATTGCGCAACTGAAAAAGGACATGGACGCCTACCAAAATTATCAGCAAGCGCTGAAAGCCATGAGCGAAGAAAACTATGCCCTGGCCCGCTCGTTGAACAACAAAGCGGTTAAAGCACAGCCTAAAGAACCTTTATTTTGGGAATTACAGGGCCGCTTGGAAGCACAGCAAAAAGATATGGACGGCGCCGCACAGGCCTTCGGCCGCGCCATCAGCGCTAACCCAGAGTTCTTTCGTCCCTACGTGTACCGGGGTATGGCCTATAAGCAGCTGAACAAACCCCAAGAGGCCGCCGCCGATTTTCAAAAAAGCATGAACCTGCTGCCCACGCAAATCAGCGCCTATTACTTGGGTGAATACGCCATGGAGAACGGTGACCGGCAAAAAGCCATTCAGTATTTCCAAATGGCCGCCCAGGGCGACGGCGAAATCGCCAAAGCAGCCCAGGCCAAATTACAACAGCTGCAACAAGGAGGCTAACACCTCCGTTGCTACCGCTGTCGAACCTGGCGGTATCACACAACTGCGGCCATAGAGTCCCGATCAAGCGCCCGCTATAATGGGCGCTTTTGTATTTCGAGCCGATAATAATAAACCCATGACCCACCCCGACCCCACTAACACCTCTCACCAGCCTGCGGCATTCGCCTTTGTGCGCTGGCTGGACGCTATTACCGAATGGACGGGCCGCGCCTGCGCCTGGATGACCTTGATTATGGTGCTGGCCACCTGCGCTGTAGTGCTGGTGCGTCGCTTTCTCGGACTCGGCTCTATCGGTCTGCAGGAATCGGTGGTGTATATGCACGCGGCCGTGTTTTTACTGGGGGCGGGTTACGCACTTAAACACTCCGAGCAAGTTCGGGTGGATATTTTTTATCGCCGCTTTTCGCCCCCTACTCAAGCCTGGGTAGATGCCCTGGGCACGTTGCTGTTTTTACTACCGCTGTGTGTGTTTACCGCCGCCATTTGCTGGTCTTACGTTTTAGGCTCCTGGCAGGTGAGGGAAATCTCAACCGATGCCGGTGGCCTGCCCTTTGTGTATGTGCTCAAGTCATTCATGTTGTTGTTCTCGGCCAGCTTACTGCTGGCAGGGTTAGCGGAGTTTGGCCGCGCAGTAGCGACTTTGGTCTACGGCGAGCACAGTGAAGGGGCGCGCCATGATTGAGTTTCTGCCCATTATTATGTTCGCGGTGGTGTGCCTGGCGCTGATGCTGGGTTACCCGGTGGCTTTTACTCTGGCCGGGGTGGCGCTGTTGTTTGCCGGAGGCGGCATTTTAGCCGGGGTGTTTGACCCAGCGCTGATGCTCACTTTCCCCAGCCGCTTGTACGGCATTATGAGCAATTACACCTTGGTAGCCGTGCCCCTGTTTGTGTTTATGGGGGTGATGCTGGAAAAATCCCGCCTGGCCGAAGAGCTGTTAAGCAATATGGCCAAGGCCTGCGGCCGCCTGCCCGGGGGGCTGGGCCTGTCGGTGATTGTGGTGGGGGCACTGCTGGCCGCCAGCACCGGCATTGTCGGTGCTACGGTGGTGACCATGGGCTTAATGTCGCTGCCCACCATGCTGCGTCACGGCTACAGCCCAACGCTTGCCACAGGAACCATTTGCGCTACCGGTACTTTGGGGCAAATTATTCCGCCGTCTATTGCCCTGGTGCTGTTAGGGGATGTCATTTCCAGCGCCTACCAACAGGCACAGCTACACCTTGGGGTGCTGAATCTGGACACCGTATCGGTGGGTGATTTATTTGTCGGTGCCGTGGTGCCCGGCCTATTGCTAATAACCTTGTACATGGGCTATGTACTGTGCGTCGCCTGGCTGCGGCCGCAACAGGCACCGCGCGCGCTAGACTGCGATGACGACTCAGCCGTGTCACGCACGCGCTTATTGCTGTCGCTCGTTCCGGTACTGGTGCTGATTACGCTGGTGCTGGGTTCTATCATCGGAGGTTTTGCCACACCGACGGAAGCGGCGGGAGTAGGTGCGGCAGGGGCGCTGATTCTGGCCGCACTGAAAAAACAACTGAGTCTTGCACGCCTACGCGAGGTAATGACCGCCACCACCCGCATCAGTGCGATGATTTTCACCATCTTGATCGGTGCCTCACTGTTCTCACTGGTGTTTCGCGGTTTTGGTGGTGAAGAGCTGGTACACCACTTGTTCTCGCAGCTGCCTGGCGGCGTGGTGGGCGCGGTGCTGGTGGTGATGCTGGTGATCTTTTTACTGGGCTTTATTCTCGACTTTATTGAAATCACTTTTGTGGTTGTGCCCATTGTTGGGCCGGTGTTACTGGGCATGGGGGTGGACCCAGTGTGGCTTGGCATTATGATCGCCATCAACCTGCAAACGTCTTTCCTGACACCGCCTTTTGGTTTTGCGTTGTTTTATTTGCGTGGCGTAGCGCCCCAGTCGGTGCCCAGCGGCGCAATTTATCGCGGCGTGGCGCCGTTTATTGTCTTACAATTACTCCTGCTGCTGGCACTGGCAATTTGGCCTGAGTTGGTCTGGTCGTAACATCAATACGCTATAACCGGAACTGGCTTCGTATTTGCCTGTCGTTACTGCGGTAGCATTTGAACCCTTCATTTCGGATATAAAAGGTAAGCACACACATGGCCATGCACGGTCTGGACGACGATCCCACGCCCAACGGCGAATTAACCCTGCAAACACTTTCCATGCCCGCCGATACCAACCCTTACGGCGATATTTTCGGCGGCTGGCTGATGTCACAAATGGACATCGGCGGCGCCATTTTAGCTCAGGACATTGCCCGTGGCCGCGTCACTACCGTGGCTGTGGGCAGTATGGTTTTCCTGCGCCCGGTCCCCATCGGTGCTACCGTCAGTGTGTACGCCGAACAGGTTGAAGTCGGACGGTCATCTATCCGCATTATGATTGAGGTGTGGATTAAGGATCACCGTAACGGCGAGGTGGCTAAAGTCACCGAAGGCGAGTTTGTGTATGTCGCCATTGATGACAACGGCCGCACCCGCCCAGTGCAGCGTTAACAGGCTATGACAATTTACGCGCAGTATGCAGAGCGTTTTACACAGTTCTTAACCGCACAAGCAAACTTTCTCTGCTAACTTATACACACGTTTCCATTAGGTAACAGGGCTATTTTTCATGCTGCAGGACAGTCGCCAGGGCTATGGCCTGGTGAGTATTGCCATCCACTGGATTAGCGCGCTCACCATTGTTTTTCTGTTTGCACTCGGGCTGTATATGACCAGCCTCAGTTATTATGAGCCCTGGTACCACAAAGGCCCCACTTTGCACATCAGTATCGGTTTGCTGCTCTTTGCGCTAACACTGTTGCGCCTGCTCTGGCGCATTATCAACCCTAAGCCCGCCCCCCTACCGAGTCATACCAGGCTGATGCGACTCGGGGCCACTGCCATTAAGGTTTTTCTCTACGCGCTGCTTTTTACGTTACTCATTACGGGTTATCTGATTACCACTGCCGAGGGCAAAGGCGCAGAAATTTTTGGCTTGGTTACTATTCCTGCGGTAATGAAGCTAGGTGCCGATAAGGTCGACCTGGCCGGTACAGTTCACCTGGTGTTTGCCTGGGCGATTATTGTCCTCGCGGCTTTACATGGCGCAGCTGCCTTGTTGCATCATTTTGTACATCGCGATTCCACCTTAGTACGTATGTTAAAACCTACAAAACCTCTTTAATGAAGTCTGATCAAGGAGATCGATATGCAAACCGTAAAAACTCTGGCTAAATCGATGGCCGCCGCTGCAGTCTTAACGGGTGCGAGCTTAACCGCCAGCCAAGCCTTGGCCGATGATTATGTGATCGACACCAAAGGCGCTCACGCCGCCATTAACTTTAAAATTAAGCATTTGGGTTACAGCTGGCTCACCGGCCGCTTTAACAATTTTAGCGGCAACTTCAGTTACGACCCTGCCGATGTGGCCGCCAGCAGCATCACTGTCAACATTGACACTACCAGCATCGACAGTAACCATGCCGAACGCGACAAGCACCTGCGCGGTGATGACTTTCTGGAAGTGAGCAAATACCCGGAGGCCAAGTTTGTCAGCAAGCGCATTACCGATATCGACGATGACGGCGAAGAGTTTGATATTGTCGGCGACCTGACCCTGCACGGCGTGACCAAAGAAGTCACCATTGAGGTTGAAAAAGTCGGCGAAGGTAAAGACCCCTGGGGTGGATACCGCGTAGGCTTTGAAGGTGATACAACGATCATGTTGAAAGACTTCGGCATTGATTACGATTTAGGCCCTGCCTCGCGTTCGGTAGAGCTTGAACTGCACGTCGAAGGTATTAAGCAATAACCCTAAGGCGGGCGCTGCAAGCTCACGCGCCAAGCCCGCCGTAAGTACATCCTTAAAACCTAAGGCCAACCTCACTTGAGGCTGGCCTTATTATTACCGTGTGCCCTTTTTGGTTTGATTTCGAGCCACGAGCACTTTGGGGTTATACGCTCTCAATATCACAGATTCATAAAATCTTTTTGCATAGATTTCTGGCCGGCTTTACGCAGCGCGGTAGCTTTTCTATTTATGAACCTCGCTATAGTCATAAAATACAAAAGCCATACTTTTATATCACAGCACTAAAACTCAATTACTGTGGCACAGACTCTATTTCGTTAACAAGAAAGTTAACCATCTCTGATTCTGCCAATACTTGTGTATGCTCTCCCTGAGCCAGATAAAACTTACGGGCTTCAGCTTGTAGTTTATAAGTAACTGAGTTTTCTATAGCAACCACACCATCCCCGGTCTTACCCGGCAAGTAAGAAGCCACCAGCGTATAATCAATTTCTGCAGGCCAATGCCACTCCTTCAGCTCTTGAACAAATTCACTGTCACTTGCCACGTCAAACCACGAGGGCACGATGATCGGCGAGTACTCAACGCCCGACTTTGCACTGGGCATTCCATTCAGGGGGCTATTTACCGTAATGACCTTGCTCAGCTCCACTGGATTTTCTTGCTGAGTATATTTACGCACAAAATCTCTTGTGACTAACCCGCCCATACTGTGAGCCACCACAATGACTTTTTTCACACCGTAATCATCGGCAATTTTATTTAATGCCTCTACCCAGTAGTCGCTTACCATTCCCAGGCGTAATCCACTGGGGTATTGCAACACCCAGCTTTGGTAACGCTCTTTATCTAGCCCCTCTATCACGTTGGAAAAGCTTTTTGTGGTGCCAAAAATTCCATGCACAAAAATAACCGGTGTCTTTTCTGCATCAAACTCCTGCAGAAACATTAAACCTCCGCCATAGCTCTCAAGATAACTAAGAGGTTGCCACACCCCCAGACTGGCGGCTGACTCGCTGAAAATAGGATCTTCTAGGCTAACCCGTTTGGCAATATTGTCTCTGTGCTTATAATATCGGCTGTTAAGATCGGTGGAAAAGTGACGGTCGGAAATTTTAGAGATTTCTAAATCGGGAACAGCAACAGTTTCACTAGCCGCATACTCTAACACCATGGGAGAACCACTTTCGTCCCCCCAGTAAGTCGATAAATCAACATCAGAATCAAATTTCCCGTTCTCATTCATATCAGTATAAGCAGCGATGGCATACTGCCCCTGAGGTACATTAATGCGGTACGACCCATTCTTAACCTCAGTTACCGCCTGTAAAACATACTGACCGTTAGTGCTCGTTAAAGCCCCTACGTAGCTTTTTTTATCGGGTGAAACACTCTCAACTCGACCCGTAAGAGTAGCGGCAGATTGTGCCTCTTCTGCTTCTTGTTGAATATTTTTCAAGGAACAAGAAGCACAAACAAAAACCATGAACAGCCACACATACTTCATTTTTATAAACCCATTTTGTTAAAAGAATAAAATCCCGTTTATTTCGTATTTCCGATACTTCATTTGTTAATCAGGGTAGTGAATAGAATAAGTTTTAGACGTCGGCTGAAACTCAGTTACCCAATTATTTTATCCCAGTCGGCAAGCCATCAATACTCTGCTTATTTTTCTTCTGCCAGTACTCGTTTATACCCGCATCCCCTTTTGCTCGCGCCCACTGATTAAGTTGATCACGTTCATCCTGATATTCAAAAAAAGGCACTGCCATTCCGCAAGAGGTTTGCACTAGCTCTACTTTCATATCAAAAATCTGCCTGGCACCCGGCAGCGGCGTGAAGTGTGAAACAAGAGCAGGCCAGTCATCATCTTTCGGTTGAACAGTTGTGGCCGTACCGTAGAGGCGCAGAATCATGGGCGCCCCCTCAAAAGCACAGAACATAATGGTCATACGTGGATTTGCTTTAACATGGGCGGCTGTTTCGTTACCGGAACCTGTAACGTTGAGCCAAATCAGTCGATTAGGGTTCAATACCCTTAAAGAGTCCATCCCCTTCGGAGACACATTAACCCGGCTGCTGTCAGTTGCCGTCGCAACAAAAAAGAGTTTCTGTTGACGGATAAATGCGTGAAGCTCTCGTCCTATAGTTTGATACTGGCGTCCCATCTGCCACTCCCTTTTTTTGGCGTGTAGTTATAAAGTGCTAAGGTTCTTTAGGCCTTTTTGCCACTGAGTGGTGATATCAAAATACCAGGTAAATGCGCGCTCGGTAAGCGGCTCTTTAATGTCCATAATATCAAAAGCGCGACCATCCTCACCCTCGCTTAGAGCTTGACCGGTAATTTCTAAACCTTGAATTTGAATAAACGCCTGCAGTTCGGGCGTACTGGTGCAAAAGAAGGCTTCTTCTTCGCTGGTGCCATTTCCCGACGACCAAATAGCCTCCACCAGTCCATCCAGCAGCACTTGATGGAAGCTGCTAGTGTCGGTATTACCCAGCATTTCTTCACACACCATGGCGGCATAGTGCGCGGGTAAACTAATAAAGTTGCTGTCGAGAATGGTTTGCGCATGGCGTTGGCAACTTTTCCAGTCCTCTGCGCCCAAAGCTTCAAACATAACCTGAGACAACACCAGCTCGGGCCCCGAGTAGGGCTGGTAGTAACTGGTTTGCACGTATATTTCCCGCAGGCTGATTAAATCCGGAAGGGTTGTATGAGAGCTAACGCTGTCGACCAGCTGATGGTATGTAACATCTGCTGGCAAATTAGTCGCCTTGTCGTCCGTTTGGGTATGACTACAAGCCGCCACCAATACCAGTGCTACCGCCAATCCTAATGCGCGCATCGCTAGACCCTACTCCTTCCTTTTATAAACCCACAGAAAACGCGAGCATAGCACGAGCCCTGTTAAAAAAAGTGGTCTTAGCCCGCTTTTGTCTTGAAGACAGAGCTTTAATGAAAGTGCATCTCGCAAGTAAATGCGAATAATTTGTAATACAATGCGCGCTCTATATTATGAATGTAAAACAGTGGTAACCATCATGCGCTCTTTTATGCTTATCCTACACCGGTACCTGGGATTGACCATCGCGGCCTTTCTGGTGATCACCGGTCTAACGGGGGCGATTATTTCCTGGGATCACGAGCTGGATGAATGGCTCAACCCCCACTTGAATAAGACTCACACCGAAGGCACCCCCATTGCGGCCACTGACCTGGCGACAATGGTTGAAAACGCATACCCCAAAGTCGAAGTCACCTATTTTGAGCTGGCGCCAGAGCCCGGCCACTCGCAATACTTTTGGGTGGCACCTCGAGTCAACCCCGAAACCGGCCACTTATACAAGCCCGAGTTTAACCAAGTGTATGTGGACCCGGTCAGCGGCGAGATTATGGGTAAACGCTTGTGGGGCCAAGTGTGGCCTATTACCGGTGAAACCTTTATGTCGTTCTTGTACAAGCTGCACTTTAGCTTGCACATTCCAGAGTTTTTCGACATTGATCACTGGGGCATTTGGTTGCTGGGCGTGATCGCCCTACTATGGACCTTCGATTGTTTTGTGGGCTTTTACCTCACTTTGCCACGCAACAAAGGCCGCGAGCGTAAAAACGGCCGCGGTTGGATGAATCGCTGGGCACCGGCATGGAAAATCCGCCGCACCGCAGGCCCGATACGTTTTAACTTTGATTTACACCGCGCGCTGGGCCTGTGGACCTGGCTGCTGCTGTTTGTCATTGCGTTTACGGCTTTTTCACTCAACTTGTACCGAGAGGTGTTTTTTCCAGTGATGTCCATGGTGTCAGATGTAACACCTTCACCTCTGGAAGAGCGCGCGCCCAACGACCACGACGACCCCATTACACCGACTCTGACCTTTAGCGATATCCAGACCCTGGCGCGCACCGAAGGTGATGCTATTGGCTGGACCCAACCGGTGGGCTCTATTTGGTACGCCCGTGAGTGGGGTATGTACCGGGTAGAGTATTTCGACGATGGCGATAGCCACGGTTCGGGTGGCGTGGGCCACGAGGCTTTGTTTTTCGACGGCCATACAGGCGAGGTGCTGGGCGACTTTGTGCCCTGGCAAGGTACGGCGGCCGATATTTTTGTACAGGCGCAATTTCCTTTGCACTCGGGTCGTATTCTCGGCTTACCCGGTCGCATCCTGATTTCCATTATGGGGATCGTAGTAGCCGCCCTCAGCATTACCGGGGTGATTATCTGGTGGCGCAAAGTAAAAGCCAAAGAAAAAAGGCTGGCTGAAATCCAAGCCCAAACACAACCCGTATAAGTTACCCCGCTGGCAAAGGTCATACTTGTGACACTTTGCCAGCATCACCAATACGACTAGCATTTTAATCTAAACGCCACCCCCTCTCCCGTTGCACCACAGTCATTCGCTTTCCTCTGCAATTCACACCTAAAAGGCTTGAACCAAGGCCTCAAGTAAGTTCAACTAGCCCTAGCGCTATTGAATTTATAACCCCTTTCTGAAAAGGTACTGAATGCACACTATCCAGATTGACATCGTCTCTGACATCGCTTGCCCCTGGTGCGCTATCGGTTATGCACGCCTGACACAGGCAATGGAGCAGCTCGCACCCGATTACCACTTTACTGTTCAGTGGCACGCCTTTGAGCTGGACCCTGACCACTCCGGCAAAGGTGAACCTATTCTTCCGGCTCTGGTACGAAAATACGGCGGTACGGAAGAGGAGATGCGCGCAAATCAGGAGCAAATGATCCAGGTAGCGAAGAGCCTGGGAATCAACTTTGACAAACTGCAAGAACGCTATACCTGCAATACATTCGACGGCCACCGTTTAGTGAAGTGGGCCGCTGAGCAAGGCAAGCAAACCGAGATGAAGCAGGCACTGTTTGAAGCATACTTTGGGCGCGCTGAAGATGTCTCACAGCAAAAGGTTCTCTTAGAGATTGTCACCCGGCTTGGGCTGGACGAGAAAGCTGCCCTAGAGGTATTGCAGTCGACGCAATTCGCTGATGCCGTGCGACAAGACGAAGCGACCTATCAGCAAGCCGGTGTAACGGCTGTACCTGCTTTTATTGTTAACCAAAAATATTTGATCTCTGGGGCACAAGAGCCAGCAACTTTGATACAGGCCTTTAAGGATATTAGCGCCGAGGCGGAGCAACCTTAAGAGCTTAAAGCTAAAGCCCACACATCGAAGTCGCTGACAATTATTGAACATGTCTATCGCGGTGGGTTAACAACGGCTCGACTATGCACGGTTAAAGCGAACGTGCATCGTAATCTTACTTTTGCCTCAGCTAACCACCACTGTCAGTTCAATAGTGTCAGTTGCTGCAACTGTCGATTGTGCCACTTGCTAAGGCAAACTAAACAGCTGACAGCCCCCAGCAGGGCCCAACCCATATCCGACTGCGTATCCCACTCATAGCCCTGAGTACCTAAAAATGCCTCGGCATTCTCGCCGGTAGCCAGTGCCACCCACCATTCGATCAACTCGTAAAAGGCGCTAAACGCCAAACACAAAGACACCACAAATAATGCGAGCCAACGGCCGGGCTTAACCACCTGCTGCCGTAAGAGAATTTCGCGCGCGAGCAGTGCCGGCACAAACCCCTGGAAGAAGTGACCGAGCTTATCGTAGTTATTGCGCTCACTGCCCCACAGGTTTTCAAACAGCGGGACCTCGGCATAGGTGTAGTGGCCGCCCACCATCAACACAATGCAGTGCATTAAAATTAATACCGACAATAAAGGCGTGAGCGGAAATTGATTTCGCGTAACGAGCAATAATAAAGCGCCGATAACCGCGGGAGCGACTTCAAGCACCCAAGTAAAATAGTCGTGAGGGGCAATGGCCGACCAGAGAAAAACGGCAATAAATACGGCCGCCCAGGCGAAGGTTTTTAATTGACGGCCTGACATTCTTGCTCTCGCTCAATCCAGTACACCACGTTAGACACCATTACAATACTGCCCGCGACGATCACACTGCCCGCCCCCACTATACTGCTGGCGATAAGGTCGTCTACACATTCGTCGTTAGTACAACTCAACGTCTGTTTGACTTGCGAGGTATCCAGCACCGCCTTACGCACTTGAATATTACATTCGGCATCGTACACATGAATGGTTTTTGGTTTTGCCACACAGCCACTTGCCAGTAGCCCAGTTGCAATAAGAGTAAAACAAAAAAAACGCATTGGGCGATCCTTTGCCAAGCCGGGGTTAATCAAAGCTGGTGACAATTGAGCTATAGGTGGCTTTTAATTTAGCCAATTCAAACGGCGGTTTAAAAAAGCCGTGGTAGTCACCGTAGGGGTTAATTAAAACAATATTACCCGAGTGATCCACGGTGTAGTCGTCGCCCTGGGTGACTTTGGTAAAAGCGACGTTCACCTGATTGGCAAAGCGGCGAATTTGCAGAAAGTCGCCGGTAACACCGATAAACTCCGGATTAAAATAACCCACATAATCTTTTAGTAACTCTGGCGTGTCGCGCGCCGGGTCCAGGCTCACCAGCACGCCCTGGGTTTGTTCAGCAATGTCGGCGGGCAGGTTTTGTTTTAGGCGCGCCATATCGGCCATGGTGGTGGGGCAGATATCCGGGCAGTGGGTAAAACCAAAAAACAGCAGCGACCACTGACCGGTTAAATCGTCTTTCGTAAAAGGCTCGCCGTTTTGGTCGAGTAACTCAAAGTCTTCAAAGCGGCGGGGCTTGTCGAACACGATGGCGCCGTTGAGCTGCAATTCGCTTTGGGTCATCACCCGGGGGCTGAGCAGCTTGTGCACCACCCCGGCTACCACCAGCGCCATAAATGCTACGCAACACAAAACCGTGATGAAAATACCGCGCCGGTTGGAAGAACTGCTCATTGCGCTTTTACCTAAACATCAATTGATTAAAAGATTAAACCGCGCCTATGGTTTGCGCAGGCAATATATAATGGTCCGCCAGCATCACCACAAACAGCGCCATCAAATAAATAATGGAATATTTAAAAGTTTCCATACCCAGGCCTTCGCGCTTACTCACCATGAGCATAAACGACCAGTACAAAAACCCGGCCCCCAGCACCAGCGCACCCACCAAATAAATCCAGTTCATCATGCCGGTAATAAACGGCAGCAAGGTCACCAGCACCATAATGATGGTGTACAGAAATATATGCAGCTTGGTGTACTGCTCGCCGTGGGTGACAGGCAGCATGGGAATATCGGCCTTGGCGTAGTCGTCTTTACGGTGGACCGCCAGGGCCCAGAAGTGCGGCGGCGTCCAGGCGAAAATAATCAGCACCAGCAAGAGCGCGTGGCCGTCAATGCTGCCGGTTACCGCCGTCCAGCCCAGCAGCGGCGGAGCGGCGCCAGCGATGCCGCCAATCACAATATTCTGCGGCGTGGCGCGCTTTAAAAACAGGGTGTACACCAGCGCATAACCGAGCAGCGAAATAAGCGTGAGCACGGCGGTTAAGATGTTAATAAACACCACCAGCAACGTCATACCCAAAGCACCGATAACCCCGGCAAACAGTAGCGCCTGCATGGGCTCGACCCGACCTTTGGCCACCGGGCGGTTTAAGGTGCGCGACATTTTCTGATCGATGGTGCGATCCACCAGGTGATTGACCGCCGCCGCCGAACCGGCGCACAGGGCGATGCCCAGATTGCCAATTAGCAGTACATCCAGCGGCACCATTCCGGGCACCGCCAGCAACATGCCGATCACCGAGGTGAGAATCATCAGCATGACCACCTTGGGTTTGGTCAGCTCGTAGTAATCGCGCCAACTGAGCGATTGGGCCAGTGCCTGTGTTTGTGCCATAAGCGTACCTATATCATTCTTATATGTGGTGCGTTGTCGTTAAGTACTTTGCGCCGTAAACACCCGATGCGTCAAGGTGACGAGGGTGAGCAACAGCAGCGCCCCCACGGCGTTATGCGTCACGGCGACTGCCAGCGGCAAATGCGCCATCACATTGGTAATGCCCAGGCTCACCTGCAGCGCCAGCACGGCCAGCAAGGTACCCGCCATATGCCGGGCGCAGCGAATTCCGAACAGCCGCACCACCAAGAGCAAAACCGCCAGGGTGACGACTATGGCCCCCAAACGATGGGCCATGTGAATGGCGGTGCGCGCCTCACCCTCCAGCAGACCACCCAAATAGTTGGGGCCAATGGTCTGGGCAAAATTAAAACCGCGCGCTACGTCCATCTCGGGCCACCACTTGCCATGGCAAGTGGGAAAGTCGGTACAGGCGAGGGCCGCATAGTTCGAGCTGGTCCAGCCGCCCAGGGCAATTTGTAGCACCACCAGTACTAACGCCAACAGCACCAGTGGTTTAAGCGCGCGTATTTTACCGGTCTGCTGGCTAATCCACTGCCAGGGCCCCAGGCGCTGGGCCAACAGCCACAGCAGACTTAAAGTGGCAAAGCCCCCCAGCAGGTGCGCAGTAACCACCTGGGGCCAAAGCTTAAGGGTGACCGTCCACATACCAAAGGCGGCCTGAATAATCACCAAAATTAGCAAGCCCAGGGTGTGGCCCTTGGGTAAAGGCTGCCCGGTTTGCGCAGCCCGGCGCCAGGTAAAAATGGTTAAACCCAGTATCAGCAAGCCCAGCAGCCCAGCGAAATGACGATGCACCATTTCCGGCCAGGTTTTATCGTGCTCGACCGGCGTTTCGGGGAAAAGCGCCTCGGCGGTGGCGACATGCTCTTCGGTGGTGGGCCAGGTTAAATGACCGTAACAACCGGGCCAATCGGGACAGCCCAGCCCCGCATCCACCAGCCGGGTAAAGGCCCCCAATACGACGACAACCGATGCCAGCGCAGTGGCCAACAGCGCCAAGCGAAAGCCCCAGGTAACGTTACTCTTCATAGGATGTCTTCAGCATTTTTTTAACGTCTTTTAATAAGTCGGCACCGTCAGTGTTGGGGCCGTAGCTCATCATTAAGTAGCCTTGTTGATCCATCAGAAAATAACGCCCCGCGCGATCGGGGTTCTGTGCTTCATTGGTCTCAGAAAGAGCGGCGTTTAACTCCTTACGGGGGGCTTCGAGAATACGCAGACGTGGGTGCTCTTTTTCCAGGTAGGCAGCAAACTGGGGCTCAATGACGCCGTCCAGCAACAGATAATAACGCTCCACCCGGCGGGCTTTTTCATTCAGGCGAATATGCACCTGACGGGTCAAATACAAGTTGTCGCGGCACACTTGGTCGCAGCTGCCGCTACCGGGAATCACATAACGCCATCGCACGGGTTGTTCAGCAAAATCCCAAGCCGCGCCGTCGGCAAAGCGCACGGGTAAATCCGGCAGATGCTGCGGTGGCTGCAATAATTTTCCTTTATTAACCGTGCCCTCGGGTATGCCCATACCTGTGTGGTAAATCACATAAGCGGCGATCATGGGCAGCGCCACCACCAGCATTAACAGTAACGCCTGAATCTGTCCGCGCCTTTTATTGGGCGCTTGTTGTTCCCCGCTCATACACACCTCTCTACTGCCTGTGCTTTTTATGTTTTATTACTTGCGCCACATTAGTGTTGGCAAACACGTTTAAAATAATCAGGGCAAGTGCCATAGCAAACCACTGTACCGCATAACCGGTGTGCTTGGACGAACTCATATTAATAGGCTGCCAAGCAGTGACAAACGCTCCCGTGCTGGCAGCATCCAACTTTAAATAGTAATCCGCTACCGGCTCGCCGAGTGACTGCGCCATTACCGACGGCACAACCTGTGTAATCACCTTGGGCCAGTTTTCGGTGTCGCTTTGCGCCGATAGCATAGGGTGATCGCTGGCGTAAGCCACCTCGGCAAAAATGGTAGTATCGCCCGTTATATTTTTTATTTCTGGTAATTGTTCGCGCCGCGCCGATGCGGGCAGCCAACCGCGATTGACCAGCACCCTATTGCCGTTATCCGAGATAAAGGGTTGCACCACTTCGTAGCCTGCCCTGCCATCGCGCAGGCGATTATCCACTAACCAGGTGTGATCAGAATCAAATTGTCCTTCAACCATAATACGCGTATAGGCTGCTGGGCTTTTTACGCTTTGCAAAGCAACCGGCGCGGCGGTTTGCCTTTGTGCCAGCTGCCCCTCTAAGTCTCGTTTTTCATCGGCGCGGTTTAATTGCCAAATTCCTAAACCGATTAACAGCGGTAGGAATATCAGTGATAACACCAAAATCCAGGTATTGGGCGTAAAGCGTAACGTGGGTTTGCCTCGGGGTGTCACGGTTTTGGCTGCCTTTACATCGTTGATAACTCAAATATCCAGCAAGCGTTTAGAGTTATCTGGCTTTGCGTTACTATCGCTGTCTATCCATTCATATTCTAATAATCAGGGTTCACTATGTGGCTTAAAATTATTATCCTAATTTTATTTATCGGCGTGGTCTTAAGCCTGACCGCCGGTCTCAATTATTTACTGCGCGATGCCGGTGTGCCCGGCACTAAGCGAACGCTGTATGCGTTGGGTATTCGCATTACCCTCGCTATCTTGATGATGATGTTCGTAGGCTATGGTTTTTACACTGGCATTCTGACCGATACCGCGCCCTGGGATCAGCATCTGCGCTAAAAGTCACTATCGCGCAAGCTGCAATAAGTTGGGCCAAATTTATTTGGCCCAACTTAAAAGCCTTAACCAAATACATACACCACAAAGAATAGGCCTACCCACACCACGTCCACAAAGTGCCAGTACCAGCTGGCCGCTTCAAAGCCGAAGTTATCATCGGGTTTAAAGTGACCTTTTAGCACCGAGCGCAGCCACATCACCAACAGCATAATGGTACCCATGGTCACGTGGGCGCCGTGAAAGCCTGTCAGCATAAAGAAGGTGGTGCCGTAAATACCGGACTGCAAGGTCAGGCCCAACTCGTGGTAGGCGTGAATATACTCTTCAGCCTGCAGGAACAAAAAGATAAAACCCAGCAAAACAGTTACGCCCAGCATAATGTTGAACTGTTTGCGGTTGTTGTTTTTGATGGCAGTGTGAGCAAAGTGTACGGTGACACTGGAGCTTAACAACACAACGGTATTCCAAAACGGCAGCCAGCTAAACAAACCGCCAAAGCCCGGCCAGCTCATGGCGGCATCCGGCCCGACTTTCGTCGCGCCCTCGCCATTAGCGGCCATATCCGGTGTGGTCATTAGGGGCCATTCGTTAGCAAAGCCTGGCCACAAGAGTACGTTATCCACGCCATCGCCTTCACCGGCAAGCCAGGGCAGCGCCAGGGCGCGAATATAAAACAGCGCACCGAAGAAGGCGGCAAAGAACATCACCTCAGAGAAAATAAACCAGCCCATACCGATCACGTAGGAGCGTTTTAACTGCGGGCTGTTAAGACCCGCCATATTTTCGCTGATAACAATGCTGAACCAGTTCCACAACACCGCAGCAAAGGTTAAGCCGCCAGCAAAAAACAGCCAGGGGCCAGACGAATTGCCATTCATCCAATTGGCTGCACCAAATACCGTTAAAAACAAACCAAAGCTGGCAAAAATCGGCAGCTTGCTCTGTTCCGGTACGTAGTAGGTTCCTCCACTCATAATCTACTCCCCGCGCAAAATGTTATTGTTCTGCGGTTAATGTTATTGGTCGGTAACGACCATGCTTAACAACTCTTCTTTGCTGAAGCGGTCGGTGACATCAAACAAGGTATAGCTAAGTGTCACCGTTTTGATGTGTTCGGGCAGATCCTGGTCGATGATGAAATACATCGGCAATTCTGCCTCGGTACCCGCCAACAGCGCCTGTTGGTTAAAACAAAAACATTCGGTTTTGTGAAAGTAACTGCTGGCCTTGTAGGGCGTAAGCGACGGAATGGCCTGGCCGATCATATCTTTACCGGTGGTGTTTTTAACCCGGTAATTAATCCGTGTTTGCTCACCCGGGTGAACCGTGACGGTTTTTACCTCGGGGCCAAACTGCCAGGGCATGCCTGAGTTATTGGTGGCGACAAACTGCACTTTAATGTCGCGGCTGGTATCGACTACCGCATCTACCGCTTCGTACTTGTCACCTGTTTTGCCGTTTAATCCGGTAATCTCACAAAAGGCGTCGTACAGCGGCGGCATCACAAACAGGGCGAATAATAAAAACCCAAAGGATGTCACCGCCAGCTTTAGACTAAGCCTTTTTATCGGATCGGTTGGCAGTAACTTCACACACAAAACCTATATAAGCTCACGAACAATTCAATGAGACGATTTAAACTCCGGTGGCTCGCTAAAGGTGTGGTAAGGCGCCGGTGAGGGCACGGTCCACTCCAAGCCTTCGGGGTTTTCCCACACTTCGTCGGTGGCTTTTTTGCCGCCTACAATGGTGGCGATCACGTTGTACAAAAACAGTACCTGCGCTGCACCAAACAAGAAGGCGCCCACGGAGGAAATCATATTCCAGTCGGCAAACATCATGTTGTAGTCGGGAATACGACGGGGCATACCCGCCAAGCCCGAAAAGTGCATGGGGAAGAAAGTCACGTTAAGGCCGATAAACGCCAGCCAGAAATGCAGCTTGCCCATGGTCTCGTTGTACATATTGCCGCACCACTTGGGCAGCCAGTAGTACACGCCCGCGGTGATGGAGAAAATAGCACCGGGCACCAGCACATAGTGGAAGTGCGCCACCACAAAGTAGGTATCGTGATACTGGAAGTCCGCCGGGGCGATGGCGAGCATCAAGCCCGAGAAGCCGCCGATGGTGAACAAAATTACAAAGGCAATAGAGAACAGCATGGGGGTTTCAAAGGTCATGGCACCTTTGAACATAGTCGCCACCCAGTTGAACACTTTTACCCCGGTGGGCACGGCGATCAGCATGGTGGCCCACATAAAGAACAGCTCACCGGCAATGGGCAGACCCACGGTAAACATATGGTGCGCCCAGACCACAAAGCTTAAAAAGGCAATGGCGGCGGTGGCGTACACCATAGACGCGTAACCAAACAGCGGCTTGCGTGCAAAGGTGGGAATGATCGCCGAGACAATACCAAAGGCCGGCAGAATCATGATGTACACCTCGGGATGACCGAAGAACCAGAACACATGCTGGAACAGAACCGGGTCACCGCCACCGGCGGCATCGAAGAAGCTGGTGCCAAAGTGAATGTCCATCAGCATCATGGTGACCACACCCGCCAGTACCGGCATTACCGCAATCAGCAAAAAGGCGGTAATTAACCAGGTCCAGACGAACAGCGGCATTTTCATGTAGGTCATGCCGGGGGCGCGCATATTGACGATGGTGGCGATGATATTAATCGCCCCCATAATCGAGCTGGCACCCATAATGTGGATGGCAAAAATAAAGAAAGTCACCGACGGCGGGGCGTAGGTGGTGGACAGCGGTGCGTAGAAGGTCCAACCAAAGTTGGGGGCGCCGCCGTCCATAAACAGCGTGGACGAGAGCATTGCAAACGCAAACGGCAGAATCCAGAAACTCCAGTTATTCATGCGCGGCAGTGCCATATCCGGCGCGCCTATCTGCATGGGAATCATCCAGTTGGCCAAGCCCACAAACGCGGGCATAACCGCACCGAACACCATCACCAAACCGTGCATGGTGGTCATCTGGTTAAAAAAGTTAGGGTCGACGATTTGCAGGCCGGGCTGGAACAGCTCGGCGCGAATCACCAGGGCGAAAATACCGCCCAGAAAAAACATGGCAAAACTAAACCACAGATACATGCTGCCAATATCTTTGTGGTTGGTGGTATACAACCAGCGCGTAATGCCTTTTGCGGGACCGTGAGCCATTGTCTACCTCCTTATTTGCCCTGTTTATGGTTATAAATATCGAGCGGTTGAGCCAAATCGCCCATGTTGTTACCCCAAGCGTTACGCTCGTAGGTCACCACGGCGGCGATATCGACTTCAGACAATTGCTCACCAAATGCCTGCATAGCGGTACCCGGTACACCGTTTACCACTACGTCTATGTGATCTTGAATGGGCCCTACCGCAATGCCCTCTTTCAGGCTGGGGAAGGTGCCCGGCAGGCCCTCACCATTGGCCTGGTGACAGGCGGCGCAGGAGCGGTTGTACACCTCTTCACCCTGGGCGTAAAGCTCGTCAAAGGTAAAGGTTTTTTCGGTCAACTCGGCAAGCGCAGCGGCGGCGGCTTTTTTCTCGTCCAGCCAGGCGCGGTATTCCTCTTGGGTTTTGGCCTCCACCACAATGGGCATAAAGCCGTGGTCTTTACCACACAGCTCGGCGCACTGGCCGCGATAGGTGCCGGGCTCTTCAATAATCGCCCAGGAGTCGTTGGTAAAACCGGGAATCGCATCGCGCTTAACGCCGAAGTCGGGTACCCACCAATTGTGAATCACATCGTTGGCGGTGACGATAAAGCGGATTTTTTTACCCACGGGCAATACCAGGGGTTCATCCACTTCCAACAGATAATTGGGGTTTTTCTCGGCAAAGCCTTCAATTTCGTCGCGCGGGGTAGAGAGGTTACTGAAGAAGCTGACGTCTTCACCCAGAATTTCGTACTTCCAGCGCCACTGATAGCCGGTAATTAATACATCGACTTCGGATTCGCGAGTGTCGTACAAATTAATAAGGGATTTGGAGGCGGGAATGCCCATCAGCACCAGGATTAAAATCGGGATGGCGGTCCAGGTTAACTCGAGCCAGGTGCTCTCGTGAAAGTTGGCCGGTTTTACGCCGCGGGATTTTCTGTGCAGGAACATGCTGACAAACATGATGCCGAACACCACGACCCCGATACCGACACACCACCAGAACATCTGCATATGCAGGCCGTGGATGTCTTGACTGACCGGCGTCACCCCCCGGGTCATATTGAACTTCAACGACTCAGTTTCGTCTGCCAGAGCCAGTTGACTCGTGAGCAGCACTGCGAAACCGAGCATACGGGCACAGAGCCCACCTGCTGCTTTCAACATTGCCCATCTTCTCCGTTAGTGGTTTCGTTATGATTATTGTTAGGAAGAGCACGATACCTTCTGGCTCACCTTTATTTTTTAGTTGCGCCGCCTGGCCTTGGCACTTATCGTGCCGCCAAATTACTGCCACAAAACACCCACGCAAAGTTATCGCCACTTTGTTACAACGAGTGGGATTCGCTTTGTGAGTTTATTAGTACCAGCGAAAAGTGCGGAAGGGTACGACAAATAAACTGCGGCAAATCGTCGCAACTACAGGCGATAATGTGGCCATAGGGCAACAAAAAAGTCAAACAATTTATCGTCAATTCGTTCACCAGCCAGACAAATTGCACAATGAAAACTCTACTTAAGATCACATCAATTCACCGTTGGCAGCACTACCACCGCGGTGTTTGGCCGCTGGTGTGGCCGATTTTACTGAGCAATTTATCGGTGCCTTTGTTGGGTGCGGTGGACACCGCCATTCTTGGTCACCTGCCCGAGGCCAGGTTTTTAGGTGCGGTTGCACTCGGCAGTAGCATCATCACTATGCTGTTTTGGTCGCTGGGTTTTTTACGTATGGGCACGACCAGTTTGGTTTCACGGGCGGTAGGCGGGCACAATTTTGATGAGTCTGTTGCGCTGTGGTTGCGCTCGGCCGTGCTGGCTTTTTTATTGTCGGTTCTCGTGATCGGGCTTGGCCAATGGCTGGTGCCCGTTGCCCTCAAACTGATGGCACCGGCCACGGACATCAGTCCGCTAGCCGCCAGCTACTGCCAAATTCGCCTGCTAAGCGCCCCCGCCACGTTACTCAATTACACCCTGATTGGCTGGTTTATTGGCCAACAGGACACCCGCCGCCCGCTGTTGATTTTGGTGTTTACCAATGCACTCAATATTGTTTTAGACCTAGCGTTTATTTTGGGGATGGGACTCAATAGCGATGGCGCTGCCTGGGCGAGTGTGTGTGCCGAATACTCTGCCGCCCTCTTGGGTCTTGCCCTATTCGCGCATAAATTAAGACAATTGCCACTGGCGGCTCGATTGGCTCAGCAACTGCAAAAACTAACGCAGTTACCTGCGTATTTGCCACTTTTAACGGTTAATCGGCACCTTTTCGTGCGCACTGCCTGCCTGCTCGGGGTGTTTCTGTTCTTCACCGCTCAAGGCGCGCGCACCGGCACCCATGTGGTGGCAGCCAACGCCATTTTACTGCAATTGTTGCTGCTCACCTCACACGCGCTAGACGGCTTTGCCCACGCCGCCGAAGCATTGTGCGGCAAAGCCACCGGAGAGCAAAACCGCATCGAGTTTTTGCGTGTGTGCGGTGCCACAACCTCAATGGCGCTTGCTACTGCCCTGGGTATAAGTCTGACGTTCGTCTTGGGGAAATCGATATGGCTAGACTTGTTTACGGCGATTGAGCCTGTCTTAGCGGAGGCCTCCCGCCAATTTAACTGGGTCATTGCACTGCCCCTTTTGACTATTTGGGCCTACCAGTTAGACGGCATTTTTTTAGGGGCCGGTCTGACTCGCGCTATGCAGTACACCATGCTGAGCTGTACGTTGGCTGTGTTTTTTCCCCTTTGGTACTTCAGTCAAAGCTGGGGTAACACCGGCTTATGGTTTGCGTTTTGCGGTTTTAATTTTGCACGCAGTATCGCTATGGGGTGGGTATTCAAACGCTATCTGCACCTTAGTCAGGTTGGCTAAAAAAGGGGTGGTTAACGCACTGCACAGCCCCTTTTACAGGCGCGATAAGGCTTCTTGCCAAACCAACTAAGAAAAGCTCGCACCTGGCACCTGCTGCCAGGTCAATAACGATCTTTACAATTTTTCCAGTGCCATTCCCTTGCAAAGCTGGGCTTTTATATTATTTTTTCAGTTAACTAAGCGATATCCCGTCAAATTCCAGGGTAGGTTCATGCAGTTACGGGTCAAAACCAAACCTTATACCGAGACTATTGTGAACCCGGCCACTTACGAACCTGTACCTTTTGTCGACCGTATTGAGGCTATCCGCCAGCTCATAGACGGTGCAGCACAAGCCGAATCTGAGACGATTTCACTGGTGGATCGCCTGCACCTACGCCATCCTCAATTACACAGTGCCATTCACCTGGAAAGCGACACCGCCCCCCTGCTGCTGGCAGACTTTGTAGTGCGCTACATAGAGCATGTGCCCGACTTTATCGAGGCCATCCATGCCATTGCAAATGAGGCTGATATCTCCAGCGGAGTTGAACCATTGCTGGACATCGCGATTGATTACTTTCTCAGCCCACCTGATTTACTCAAAGGTCACAGCGCCATGGAGTCGCTGCTGGGTGAGGCCTACCTCGCGCATCGCCTGCTTGAGGAAATAAACGACCGCTTTATCGGTCTCGGTGGCGCACCGCTGGTGCCTATGGATATGACCCGCGCCAACCTGATCGCACACGAACTGATTGGTGAGCCTTTTGCCAATGAACTGGACCAGGCAGTGCTGTTTTCAGCGGATTTATTACTTACGGAATACAACTTTAAAGGTGAGGCTTTTGAGCGGTTTTTTTGCAAACACCGAGAACAGGGGTGGTCAGTAGAGCTGTCGCGCTGGCCCTGCCTGGCGGCAGACCGCGCGATTTTTCTGAATTTTGAACGCTAGCGAATTAGTTTTCCTGCGTGTTAATCGGTAGGATTTTAACCACATCCTCATCGATTTCTGTTTTTGCCTGATTCACCCTGGTCGGTAACTCACGGCTATTGCCGGGAAAGTGCAGCTCATCCAAAAAGCCACACTCGACACATTCGCGGTAGTCTTTGTCGTCTTTGCTGTAGACCTTAATTCGATCCATGGCCTCACAACGCGGGCAAACGGCCCCGGCCAAAAACCGGGGCGTGGTGCTGTAAACGCTCACGAGGCCTCCTCAAGCAAGCCACTGTGGCGCAGCAACGGTTCGATGGAGGGCTCACGGCCGCGAAAACTCACAAACAAATGCATGGGCTCGCGCGAGCCACCGCGCTGTAAAATTTCCTGCAAAAAGCGAGTGCCGGTTTGCGGGTTAAAAATTCCCTCTTCTTCAAACGCCGAGAAAGCATCCGCCGACAGCACCTCGGCCCATTTGTAACTGTAATAACCGGCCGCATAACCGCCAGCAAAAATATGACTGAAGCCATTTTCAAAGCGGTTAAACTCAGGCTGCGGCACAACCGCCACCTCGCGACGCACTTCGTTGATTAACTCCGTTGCAGCCACCGGATGCTCGGGGTTGTACTCGGCATGCAGCCGGAAATCAAACAGCGAAAACTCCAGCTGCCGCATCATTTGCATGCCCGATTGAAAGTTTTTCGCCGCCAGCATTTTATCCAGCAAATCTTTGGGCAGTGGCTCGCCGGTTTCGTAATGGCTGGAAATCAAGCCTATGACTTCCTCTTGCCAGCACCAGTTTTCCAGAAACTGGCTCGGCAGCTCTACCGCATCCCAGGCCACACCGTTGATGCCGCTGACCGCCGCGATATCGATTTGCGTCAGCATGTGATGCAAGCCGTGACCAAACTCATGGAATAACGTGGTGACCTCATCGTGGGTTAACAGCGAAGGCGTATCGCCCACGGGCGGGGTGAAATTACAGGTTAAAAAGGCCACTGGCTGCTGCAGGCCATCTTGAGTTTGACGGCGCACCCGGCAATCGGCCATCCACGCACCACCGCGTTTGTGCTCGCGGGCGAACAAATCCAGGTAGAAGCTGGCGACTTGCTGACCGTCTTTATAAATCTGGTAAAAGCGCACGTCCGGGTGCCATGAGTCGAAACTCGCCACGGGCAGAATATCAATGCCGAACAAGCGCCCCACCACCTCGAACATACCGCTGATGACCTTTTCGGCGGGAAAGTAAGGGCGCAGCGCCTCTTGGGAAATATCGTATTTTTGCTGCCGTAGTTGCTCGCTGTAGTACGCCAGATCCCAGGCCTGAATATCCGTGCAGCCCTGTTCGGCGGCATAGGCCTTCAGCTCGGCGAAGTCCGCCTCGGCCTGAGGCTTGGATTTTTCTGCCAGCTCCTGCAAAAAGCCCAGTACCTGCGCGGGTGATTCGGCCATCTTCGTGGCCAGCGAACGCTCGGCGTAGTTGTTAAAACCCAGCAGTTTGGCCAGCTCGTGGCGCAGTGCCAGAGTCTCGGCAATCAAGCCGGTGTTATCCCACTCGGCGGCGCTGGAGCCATCGGCTTTAAGCCCCAGGCTGGAGGCGCGAGTCACGAAAGCGCGGTACAGCTCTTCACGCAGGTCGCGGTCCTCGGCGTACATCATCACTGCCAAGTAAGAGGGGAAGTCCAGGGTGATCACATAGCCACCCAGCGGCTGGCCATTGTCGTGTTTTTTCTGCTCTCCGGCCTGTTTGGCCTGTGCCAGCGCCGATTCGGGCAGACCCGCCAAGGGTTCGGCAGAATCGAAATGCTTGTACCAGGCGCCGGTGGCATCCAGCACGTTGTTGGAAAAGGTGGTCGAAAGCTCACTCAGGCGCTTCACAATATCGCCGTAGCGTTTTTTGTCGTCACCCTCCAAAGCCACACCACCTAATTTAAAATCGCGCAACGCGTTGTCCACCACCTTTTTTTGCGTGGTGGATAACTGCTGATACTCAGGGCTGTCTGCCAGTGCTTGATAGGCCTGATACAGCTCGCGGTTTTGCGACACCTCGGTGCTGTATTCAGTTAACAGCGCGATGCTGGCATTGTAGGCATCGCGCAGCTCAGGGTTATTGGCCACGGCGTTCAGATGGCTGACCGGAGAGAAAGCGCGCTCAAGCTTGTCGTCTTCGGCTTCCAGAGGCGCTACCAGGTTGTCCCAGGTAGGGTGTTCAAGACCCGCCAGCAGCTCGTTCAGATGCACTCGCCCCTCGTCGATCAGCTGGCGTACCGCCGGCTCCACATGTTCGGGTTTAATTTGGCTAAACGGCGGCAGGGCCGCGTCGGTTAACAGTGGATTGGCTGCGGTTTGGTCGGTCATTCTTCCTCCGGTTGGGACAGCTCTGAGTCTTGGGTATGATACACCGCTTAACTGACTTGGCGACGAGGTATCCCCGTGAATTCTAAAGTGCATAACGGCGCAGCGATTCGCTCTTTCAACAACACCGCTCCCACATTGGGTGATCGGGCTTACATTGACCCCTGCGCCCTGCTGATCGGCGATGTCACCGTAGGGGCTGACTCATCCGTCTGGCCCTTCGCGGTAGCGCGCGGTGATATGCACTCTATACGTATAGGCGAACGCAGCAGTATTCAAGACAATGCGGTGCTGCATATTACCCACGCCGGGCCTTTTAACCCGGATGGCTTTCCACTGACCATTGGCGATGACGTGACTGTGGGCCACAGCGCCTGCCTGCACGGCTGCACCATTGGCGATCGGGTTTTGGTAGGCATTGGCGCTACAGTGTTAGATGGCGCGGTGGTGGAAGATGAAGTCATTATCGGTGCGGGAACGCTAGTGCCGCCAGGTAAGCGTCTGGAATCGGGCTATCTGTACGTGGGCTCGCCGGCAAAACAGGCGCGCCCATTAAAAGACAGCGAAAAAGCGTTTTTTAAATATTCAGCGGCCAATTACGTCAAACTGAAAGATCAGTACCTGGAGCAACCCGGTGAGTGAGCAGAACCCGCCCAGTAAAATTATTTGCATTGGCCGCAACTACGCCGAACACGCCGCCGAAATGGGGCACGACCCGCAACGCAGCCAGCCGTTTTTCTTTTTTAAACCCGCCAGCGCCTTGTTGGCGACTGGGGAGTGCTTTGTCTATCCGGATTTTAGCCGTGAAGTACACCACGAAGTAGAATTAGTAGTTCGCGTCGGCGTGGGCGGGCGACATGTGAAACCCGAGCACGCACAAATCAGCGGCTTTGCTGTTGGTTTGGACATGACCTGCCGAGACCTTCAGCGCCAAGCTAAAGAGCAGGGCCGCCCCTGGGAGCTGGCAAAAGGGTTTGACGGATCAGCACCCTGCTCTGAGTTTATAAATGGTTCTTTTAAGGATTTAGAAAAAACCAAACGCATCACCTTAGAGCGCAACGGCGTGGTGGTTCAATCTGGTTTATGGCGCGATATGATTTGGTCTATTCCCGAACTTATGGCAGAGGTGTCTCGTTATATTGCACTTACGCCGGGTGATTTGATTTTTACCGGCACGCCAGCGGGTGTTGGCGAGGTTTCCCGCGGTGACAACTTAATTGCCCGACTGGATAACAGGTGCAAGCTAACGTTAGATGTCGTTTAAAAAACTACTGACTCGGGCAAGTACTTTTCTGCAAAAACTTGTGGCTTTAGCGGTTTATCAAACAGATAACCTTGGATTAAAATTTCGTCGTACTGTTTTAACCATTGCGCTTGCGCTTCGGTTTCTACACCTTCTGCTACTATCACCAAATTCATATTTCGAGCGATAGCAATAATAGAGGCAACCATAGCCGCATCTTGCGGATCGATGGTGATGTCGTCAATAAACGACTTGTCGATTTTAACTTTATTAACAGGTAAACGTTTTAAATAACTTAACGAGCTGTAGCCGGTACCAAAATCATCCAGTGCAAACGTAATACCTTCGTTTTGCAGCCTGCGCATTTTTTCAATTACTTCATCAATATTATGCAGTGCAGCGCCTTCTGTAATTTCGAACTCCAGACAACTCCCAGGCAACTTGTACTTATTGAGCACACTCATGCATTTACCGACAAAATCAGCATCGTACAACTGTCTTTCGCTGATATTAACCGCCACACGCAGTTCAGGTGGAAAACGCCCTTGCTCTTTCTGCAAGCGCACAAACTTACAAACATCATCCAAGAACTGTAGGCCTACCGGATTAATCATGTCTGAGCTTTCTAAAAAAGCAATAAACTCTACCGGATTCACTAACCCCCGCACGGGATGATCCCAGCGAATTAAAGCTTCCGCACCGATGAGAGAGCGAGCATGGAGATCGATCAAGGGCTGCAAATAAAACGTAAAGTGACCTTCGGCATAGGCCGCCCTGATATCCGATTCCAGCTGCAATAAACGATTTATTTCTTCGGCCATCTGTGGTTCAAATAAACGATAACTGCTGTGAGCATCACGCTTAGCTTCATTCAAAGCTGTATCAGCCTGAGACAAAAGCATTTCAACAGAGTTACTTGTCAGCGGATAGAGTGCGATACCAATGGTGGCGTTTATCGAAAAGTCCTGATTGGCTAAAGTTACAGGGTGGCTTATGGTTTGCAAAAACCGCTCTGCCACCTGTTCTGCACGCCTGCGAGCCTCAATAATGCTGCTGCCGATATCCGGCATAGAAAGAATAAATTCATCCCCGCCCAAGCGGGCCAACGTCTCGGGTTCACGCACCCTCATGGCCATACGCCGAGCAATATGCAGTAAAAGCTCATCTCCCAGCGAGTGTCCCATAGTGTCATTAATACGTTTAAAATCGTTTAAATCAATTAATAAAACGGCACCATATCGGTTGCTGTTGTTGCTTTTATGCAAATCTTCTTGTAGTTGTTCGAGTATGCGATTTCTATTGGCCAGCCCGGTCAAAGTGTCGCAATAGGCGAGATATTCAACACGTTGCTCGGCTTCAACCAGATCGGTAATATTATTCAAAATAACAATGACATGAATGGTATTGTCTGCAACAAAAGGCACCAGCGACATTTGCATGACGTGGCTTTCGTTGTGCACCCCACTTAAATGCTGCTGTCGATTAAAAACAGGGGCATACTTACGGCAAACCCTCTGCACAAGAGCGCGAATTTGGCTTGTTTCTTTTACCTCACATAATTTGAGCAACTCAAAAAAGTTGCTGGCCTCTAAAGACCGAAAGTAACGTTTAAACGCCTGATTAAAAAAGAGCAGATCGCCCGCTTCATTAACCGCAAACACCTGATTGGGGCTGGCATCTAATATTAAGCTTAATTGCTGTTGTTGATGTTTGAGTTCAGCATTTTTCTGATTAAAATTTTTCAACAAGCGATTAGCAGAATTAACTATATGCCCTAACTCATCTTGCTCGTGCTTGCGTAAATGCGGAATATGAGTAACGGGGACTTTGGTGTGATTAAGCGCGGCAAAACGTGATGCCAGAGTCACGAGTGGCCTGGTTAACAAAAAGTGATAAACCAGAACCAAAACAAAAGCTAAACCAACATTTCTTGTTGTGCCTGTTAACAATACCCGCCAGGCGCGATGATAAAAAGGCGCGAGAGCCTGATCTTTATCAAGCTCTAATATTAATGTTCCAGTAGGTGTGTTTACGGATGTTGGTAAGGGATAGGTGAATATTTCTTTGCCGCCTACCAGCAGCGCTGTCACTGCCTGGGTCGAACTCGGTATAATCGCTCGACGTCGCTGCGCCATTATTTGACCTTGGTCGTCGGCTATAGCGATATAACTGAGAAAACGGTATTCTGAAAGGCCTTCGACGACTTGTTCGGCAAGGCGCTCATCAAGCAGAAACACCGCCCGCTGAGCCGCCGTGCGACTGACTCGACTTATTTCATCCACTCCGTCCCTGATACCCTGATAGTGAAAACGAAAATCCAGATATACCTGTAGACTCGCTACCATCACCCCCAATACCACAACCACCACAAAACTGGTGCGGGCTAGCTTATACGAGAGTCGTTGTAATAAATCCACGGTCATAGAGTCAGCCGAACTATTATTGGTCGGCTCCCCTGCCTGTTCCCACTGCCATCCAATTTGGCTTATTTTTATAGATAATAACCACGATTGCTGAAGATTACATTCTTTTATTACTTTTTGATCGTAGCATCATGCTGGTATCGCCGCATTCAATAAATGTAGAGCAACAACACTCCCACGGCCTATCGCGCCTCACTTCTAGCAGTAGCCGTTATAGCACTGACATTTCGAGCGTGTGCCATAGTTAGGGCATTGAGGGGGATTACCTCCCCCTGTTTACCCCCTCACAATACCGTGACTTTTACTGCAGTGCCCCGCGGCCTTTACGCCCCCCCCTTTTTACCACCAGGTAATGTAGAGCGCTGTCGTGATAACAAGTACCCCCACACTCAGCAGTTTGAAACTGCCGTTGGTAGAAAAATCGATGCCCTGCAAATCAATCGCTTTGGCCTGTTCGCGGCTGCCCGTTGCCAAAGTAATAGCCACCGACAAAGCCACACAGAGTAAAAACACCACACCTACGCGGTCCATAAACGGAAACTCGGGCAAAAACCACCAAAACAGCGCAGACAAAATAACCGAGGCAAACGCCGACACCAGTGCCGATAAAGCGGTAGCTTTTTTCCAGAAAAAGCCCAGCAAAAAGATGCTGACAATACCGGGAGTAAAGAAGCCAGTAAATTCCTGAATAAACTGGAACGCCTGGGGGAAGTTGCCCAGCAGCGGGCGAGCAATAATGACCGCGATAACCATCGCCAGTACCGCCACCACACGGCCCAACCACACCATTTTGTGCTCGGTCGCTTCTGGGTTGATCACACGCTTATAAATATCCACGGTAAAAATAGTAGAGATGGAGTTGACCATAGAGCCTAAGGACGAGGCGATGGCGGCCACCAAAGCTGCAAAGGTGATGCCTAGCAGCCCCTGGGGTACCAGCTTCATCATTTCCGGGTAGGCCTGATCAGGCTTTTCCAGATCCGGCGTTAGCATGGCCGCGGCAATACCGGGCAGCACCACAATCACCGGCATCAACAACTTCAAGTAGGCGGCAAAGGCGATGCCTTTTTGCGCCTCGGCCAGGCTTTTCGCGGCCAGAGTACGCTGGGTAATGTATTGGTTAAAGCCCCAGTAAGACAGGTTCATAATCCACAAACCACCCACCAGTACCGAGATACCGGGCAGGCTCACATAATGCTCGTTAGAGGGATCGAGAATCATGTCGAATTTCTCAGGCATTTCGGCCAACATGATGCTAAAGCCCGCCCAAGCGCCTTCACCCTCAGCAATTTTATCCAACGCCAGGTAAGACACCAGCAACCCACCAAAAATCAGCAGTACTACCTGGATAATGTCGGTCATGGCCACAGCTTTTAGCCCGCCGTAAATGGAGTAGCCCACCGAAAACACCGCGAGGAAAATCAAACCGTACACCAGCTCTAAGCCGGTAATGGCATTGATCGCCAGTGCGCCCAGCCAAAGAACGGAGGTCAGGTTCACTAACACATACAGTGCCAACCAGAACACGGCCATAATGATTCGCACGCGGTGGTCGTAACGCTCTTCCAGAAAGTGGGGCATGGTGTAAATGCCCTTGCTGAGAAAAATCGGCAGAAAGTACTTACCAATAATCAGCAGGGTGATGGCCGCCATCCACTCGTAGGAGGCAATGCCCAGCCCAATAGCAAAGCCAGAACCGGACATACCGATTATTTGCTCGGCGGAAATGTTCGCCGCAATCAGCGAGGCACCGATGGCCCACCAGGGCAGTGATTTGCCCGCGAGGAAGTAATCTTCGGTATTTTTATCGTGCCCGGCTTTCTCCCGTGACACCCACCAGGCAATAGCCACCAAGGCAACACAATAGATAACGAAGGCGGCAATATCGACCGCTGATAAAGACATAGGCAACTCCAGATTTTTAATGGTTATCCCGCTTGCACGGGTTTTATTGTTTTAAGGCGTCAACGTCAATGAGGTCCTCTCTGGGCCAGTTCGCCCTAGACTATTTACTTACTGCCCATGACTCGGCATGGCTCATTGTGATGGCCGGCGTGAAAAAAATAAACCAGTTCGGCACTGTGCGAAAAAGTTAACTTGAGGTTCGAACGCCTCAGGAAGCTCATGCGGCCGGCTACCGAAAATACTGGGCGATAACAGAGAAACCAGCGACAAGCACCTGCAACTAGTAATATCCGCCAGATATTTCCGCTAAGAGGTGGCAAGCATTTGCAACACAAAACATAACTGAACGCCCTGGCCACCCAACAAGAAGCCGCGCAAACCGCCACCACCAATGCACATGGTTTACTTAGGACACCGAGGAAGAAAGGGCAATATCGGGCTTATGGTGCATACGAGACAATAAATCGATCATGGCATCACGAGCACCACTCTCGTCGGCCATTATGATGGCCTCAGCCACCGCCCGGTAATCAGCGTAATCACTTGATGAGTAACGACCGGCGGCAATATCAACCTCAATCGCCATACGAATAAAATGGCACAACTGTACAAAAAAACGATTGCCACTCGCCCGAAGCACAGATAAATGAAAATCAATGATCGCTTCCATGGGGCTTGCGGGCGCATTAACCGCCTTCTCTAATGTCGCCAAGGCGTGTTTCAACCGCTGAATAACCTCATCGTTTTGGCGCTGTGCGGCCAGCGCCGCAGCATCCGGCTCCAACGCCATACGCAACTCGAAAAACTCATGCTGCAAGGCTAATGAGGGACACCCATTGAAACTCCACTGAAGCACATCCGGGTCAAACATATTCCAAGCTGACGCCGGTAAAACCCGAATACCCTGGCGGGGCCGAGAGGAGAGTAACCCTTTAGCGGTAAGCATTTTTACCGCTTCACGAACGACACTGCGGCTGATTTGGTACTGGCGACACAATTGCGCTTCCGTGGGAAAGCCATCCCCCACAGGGTAGCGTCCTTGCACAATGGCGCACCCAAGTTCATAAGTCACTTGATGGGTGAGATTGCGGTTACCATTTAAGCTATACATAATCCTTTACCACTCAAACTAGGCCCCGTCCCATACGGGCTGCCTACCTCCAGCCCGTTATGTTAACGCAATCATTGATAATAATCCTATTAAAAATAAGTAATTATAAAAAATACCCAATCAAAATAATGATAGCGATACCATTATCGACCATTCACCGTAGCAATAAGGCGTCGGACACCGCCATGGTTTCGATGCTCCCCTAAATAAATACCTTGCCAGATACCGAGATTTAACCTCCCCTCTGTTATCGGCACCATTATGCTTGCCCCCAACACACTGCTTTTTATGTGCGCAGGCATATCATCATCTCCCTCATAGTCATGTGCATAGTAAGGTGCCCGCTCAGGAACAAATTCATTAAAGTGACGCTCCATGTCCCCGCGCACCGTTGGATCTGCGTTTTCGTTGATCGTCAGACTCGCCGACGTGTGTTGAATAAACAGTTGCATCCAACCAATGTCCACTTTCTGCAAACCGGGCAACTGACGCTCTACTTCGGCGGTAATAAGATGAAAACCCCGCGCTTTAGGGGCGATCTGAATTTCAGTCTGGAACCACATAATTAACTCTCCACTACTCATCCGACCTGCCAAATATTACAGATCTGTAAAAATTTCCTGTGTTTACGCTTGATATTTTGCCGTATCGGGCTCATGTTTAAACTGTGGCTGAGCTAAAAAGCCACCCAACAATTTCAGAGGTAAGCGGTAAAAGGAAGCAAGTCTATGCAAATCAATGTATCTGGTCATCACGTTACTGTTACTGACGCTATTAAAGAGAATGTAGAAGCAAAATTTGGCAAGGTCGCCAATCACTTTCCCCAACTCGACTCCCTGAATGTCACCCTTACCGTAGAACGCTCTAGCCAGAGCATAGAGGCGACCACTCAATACCTGGGCGCAGCGGTTGCCGTGCAAGCCTCAGACCATGATATGTATACGGCAATTGCCCAGGCGGCGAAGAAGATGGAAGCCGCACTGTCCCACCGCAAGGGTGCTGTTAAAGGCAACCGCCACGACAAACCCGCGCTGGATGCCGATGCGCTCGCCAGTTAATCCGTTCATCTTTATCCCCTGATGTAATAAGCCACGGCAATCACCGTGGCTTATTTGTCTTAAAAGGTTCACAAAAACTTCACTGAATATTTCTCTCTCCGTCATTTCCAGCACCTAACGTCTTCCTCCGTGTTTAGCCACATCATAAAAACCCGAGGAGAAGACAATGACGTTTCAACTGAACGGAAAAGGCCGCCTTATGCTGGCGGTAATCAGTGCAATGATGCTTGCTGCGTGTGATGGCGACGATGGAAAAGACGGTGCTCAGGGGCCAGCAGGTCCTCAAGGCCCAGAAGGCCCCCAGGGGCCGGCCGGTCAAGACGGTGCCGACGGCGCTGACGGCAGCGATGGTTCTAACGGTTCAGGTGGCGGTAGTGCCAGCCTGATGACTCCCGGCCTTACCCGCCTGGCCACAGTGCCAGCAGGTGCGGAAGTGACCGGCGCCTATGTTACCGAGCAAGGTGATCTGTTCTTTAACGCCCAGCATCCGAGCGATGCCAACTCGGCCACCGACAGCGAAGGCAAAACTTTCCACACAGGTACCGTGGGTGTACTGGCAGGGGTTAACGTCAATAAGCTGCCTAAAAATCTGGTGTCGGTAGGCGTTCCAGAAACCATCCAAGAGCGCGAAACCGTTCAAGTGGCCTATGGTGAGTACCAGGTACTGGCCCAGACTGCAGATACTTTTGGCGGCGGCCTGCCCGAGGGTATAGGCAATGTAATGGCCACCGACGGCAGCACTCAGGTGGTATCCAGCGATATGCCGGACTTTAACGCCTACATTCCCACCGGTGATAACGAAGGCTACTTGTTTACCAACTGGGAATCTATCCCCGGCGGCATGAGCCGTATCAAATTGAACAAAGACGCCAGCACCGGTTACTGGTCCGTGGACAGCAACGATGTGCAAATGCTGGACTTTGGCACCTACGGCACCATCGCCAACTGCTTCGGTTCAGTTTCCCCTTGGGGCACGCCGCTAACCTCCGAAGAATGGGGCAACCAGGGCGATAACACCGAAGAGTGGAACGACCCATCGCAACAAACCGCGCGCGACATGCTGGCCATGTATATCGATCCAACCGCCACTGACGCCGATGGCGCTTCGAGCTTCCCCAACACCTATCGCTACCACTATATTGTGGAAATTACTGAGCCCACCAGCGACAAGCCGGTGCCGGTTAAGCACTACACTATGGGTCGTTTCGAGCACGAAAACTCCATTGTCATGCCCGACTCCAAAACCGTTTACCTGTCGCAAGACGACACCAACGGTGTGTTCTTTAAGTTTGTCGCTGACAACGCGGGCGACTTGTCTTCCGGGACCCTGTACGGCGCCAAGCTGACCCAAGACGCCGGCAGCTTTGAACCACTGACCACCGGCTTTGACATAGAGTGGATTGAGCTGGCTCATAGCGACAACGCCACCATCGATGGCTGGATTGCCGACTTCGATGACATCACCACCGCCGATTTCGTTGAAGGCCAAAGCAACTACCTGACCGACGCCGACGCCGAAGCCTGGGCGGCAGGCGAAGCCAATTACCCAAGCGTGGCCGACGGCGGCGGCAGCACCACTGCCGGTATGCCCATGGACGATCGCATCGCCTTTTTAGAGTCACGCAAAGCGGCCCGCGCCAAGGGCGCTACCGCCGAATGGCGCAAGTTTGAAGGTATCTACGTTAACCACAAGCGCGCCGAAGAAGCCGTTGAAGGTACCGATCTGATCGAAGGCGAAGAGGTAAACCAAGCCTATGTTTACTTCGCCATCGCCGATATGGACAACGGCATGGTGGACGACGAAGGTGATATTCAGCTGACACCTCGAGTGAAAGATTGCGGTGGCGTTTACCGTATGCCATTGATGACCGGTGCCGATGCTTATGATGTAAGCCGTATCGAGCCGGTAGTCATGGGGTCAACCTATCGCTCTAGCCTCGATGGCGCCGAGCGCTGTGATGTGAACGCTCTGTCTCAGCCCGACAATGTCATCGTGCTGGAAGACGGCCGCATCGTTATCGGTGAAGACGGCTTCCAGGAGAACAACACTCTGTGGATGTACGATCCGTCTGTTAATGAGTAAGTTTGCATAATTCAGCAATACCTCACTTTGATGGGAGTCGCTTGGCGACTCCCTTTTTTCGTATAAGAAAGATCGACAGGTACACCTATGTATCGCATCGTATTATTGATTGTTTTTAGCACTGTTTTATTCACCGGTTGTGATCAACAAAGCTCGACACCGGCTCTAACCCACAGCGCACAAGCCGAGTCGGGTTATACCCCCGAATACTCTGCCGAGGCTTATATCGAGCACGGCGAAGTTTATAACCCCGAAGCGGTTATTCCCCCGCAGTGCTATACCAAAACCGAAAGTAAACACAACCCGTGTTATATCTGTCACCAAAGCTACGATGATAAGCACCGCCCCAACGCTCTGAATGACGGTTTTTTACAGGGAGCTTATGAGTTCTCCGACATTGGCAACACCAACCGTTGGGCCAATTTATTCAAAAATCGCCGCGACGAAATTAACGACATCAGCGATGAGTTTATTCGCGAGTATATTGCCCAGGATAATTACAGCGCCCTCGCCAAGTGGCTGGATTCGGATGCCTGGCAAGGCCGTGCGCCCAACATTAAAAACCTTGCCGATGGTGCGGACGCCTTTGATGAAAATGGCCTGGCAAAAGACGGCAGCCGCTGGGTAGCGTTTAACTACAAACCCGTACCCAGTACCTTCTGGCCCACCAACGGCTCTACCGACGATGTCATGATCCGTCTGCCAGAAGCCTTCAGTGAAATCTCGGGCAACTACTCTAAAGACGTTTATTTTGCCAACCTGGCGCTTTTGGAAATGGCCATTACCGATGCCCAGAGCATTGAAACTATTGCGCTTGACGAGCGCGCGGCCGGTATCGATTTTAACGACAATGGCGTCGAAGAATCACAGGTTAAAAACCTCAAGCGTCGCACTCATTATTTTGGCGATGCCTCTGATATTCCCCTCACGCGTATGTTGTATCCGCAGGGAACAGAATTTTTACACACCGTGCGCTACGTCGGCGTCGACGGTGAAAACATCGTCAATGCGCGGCGCATGAAAGAAGTACGTTACATGCGCAAACACACCATGATGTCCAGGCAGCGGCTAAAAAGTAGCTATTACCGCGAAGCCAAAGAAAAACATTTTGGCAACCTGCCGCAAGTTTCAACTCACGGCGATCGCGGCACCAGCAATGGCATGGGCTGGCTGCTGTGGGGCTTTATCGAAGATGCCAATGGTGAGCTGCGCGAGCAAAACCAGCAGGAGACTTTCTTTTGCATGGGGTGTCACAAAACCATTGGCACCACCATCGACAATACCTTTGCCTTTGCCCGTAAAAAACCGGGTACTGCGGGATGGGGCTATATAAATTTAAAGTCTATCGAAGATGCACCTAACCTTGGCGAAACCAAAGGCGAGTACCTCACCTACCTCGAGCGTGTTGGAGGCGGCGATGAATTCCGCCAGAACGGCGAGATGTTAGAGCGCTGGTTTGATAAGCAAGGCAAGGTCAACACCTCTAAGGTCAAAGCGCAAGATTCCATCTACGACATTATCGCGCCATCAACCCGCCGCGCTCTGGATCTAAACAAAGCCTACTACCGCATTGTGCAGGAGCAGAGCTTTTTGTTTGGCCGCGATGCGGTGCTCACACCTGCGGATAATGTTTACCGAGAGATAGATACCTCTATCGAACCCCTGGACAGCGAATTCCGCCATCAGTGGGATATACGGCTGGATTGGGACAGCGCCGACTAAACACCTTTTTACGTTAGCCCCGTTCGCCTTGCGGGGTTAACGTTTTATTCAAACCCAATCATTCACGACGCCGTTTTTTCGATCACACATCCATTCTCGGTTTTTAGCGTATAGTTTGGGCAAGGCCTTTTGCCAACCCGACTAAGGATGTCTTATGCCAACTCGCCGCCCGTTTGCCCTCCTCCCGCTAGCCCTTTGTTTCAGTATACCCAGCACTTGGGCCGCCGATTTATTGCTGGATGTCACCGACGCCAGCAGCAAACGCGCCCTAGATAATGTCGAGGTAATCATCACCGATCGCGACAATCGTCAGTGGCGTGTACAAACCAACCCCGAGGGTCGCAGCCGCATCGAAGATTTAGATGCCGGCTTGTATCAGCTAGAGTTAAAGTCGCAGGGGTATGATGGTGTGCGACTGCCCAGTGTGCGGCTGGTAGAGGATAAAACCACACCCGTGCAAGTGGCTATGTCAGCGGCCAAAAACAACATAGAAGAAGTATTAGTGCTGGGCAACAGCATTGGCGGCAATTGGCTAAGCTCGGTAGGGGCCAGCGAGAAAGATCGCGAGGCCTTGCGCAGCTCTGCCGGTAGCGGCAGCGATGTACTGCGCGCCCTGGATGGGCTGCCCGGACTCTTTGCCGACAGTCAGTTTTCTACCTATACCGTGCGCGGCAGTGGTCCCCGCGACAATCAAATTTTAGTCGACGGTATTCCCTTTGATACCGTCGTGCACTTTAACGATAGCTTTGGCGAGCTGGCCGATGCCGAAGACGGCGGCCGCTACAGTATTTTTGCCCCCAATGTTATCGCCCGCGCCAGCTTTCAGCCGGGGGGCTGGTCGTCTGCTTATGGCGGGCGAGCCGGATCGCTGCTGGAGCTAGACGTCGCCCAAGGTAACCCGGACACCCCCTCTTACACCGCGCGCCTGGATATCGCCGGACTGGAGGTAGGCTACGATGGCCCGAGCTTTGTCGCCGATAACACCAGCGTATTGTTTTCCGCGCGCCAGCTTAACTTTGGCCGACTGTTTGATCTGGTGGGAATGAACGATGTCGGTGAACCGCAAGTGACCGATATTATTTTTAAAACCCACACTAATTTTGCCAGCGGTAACGAGCTGGAGTTTTTATTGATTCACGCGCCGGAAGAGTACGAGCGCACCCTGGAGCATGTGCTTAACTCGGACGAAGACGAGACTGGCAACTACGACAATGTCGAGCTGGTAGAACAATCCACCGATAACACTCTGGCCGCGATTAGCTATCGACTACTGCTTGGCGACAACGCCGAGCTGACCAATCGCCTTTATTATCGCCGTTTTGGCGAAGACAGCCAGGTAGGGGAAGCCTACCCCGACGATGTTGCCCCGGACACGCCAGAAAACCAGATTCCTCGTCGCTTTCCCATTATCACCGCCAGTCAGGAGGACACCGAACTGGGCTGGCGGCTGGATTTTTCCAGCGACAATGGCTGGGGTCGGTTTAACTCTGGGTTGCGCTTAAGCCAGCTGGAGCTGGATCTGCAAAGGCGCATTGACGGCGAGTGGATTCGCTACGAATACGAGCAATCGGATTTTCGCCCCAATCCCTCGCAGCAATATATCGTCCTGACGCCCGAAGGGGTCAACACAAATTACCAAAAACGCGGCCTGCAATACGCCGGTTTTGTCGAGCAGGAGTTTGCCTGGAGCCAATGGGACGCCCGCGTGGGCCTGCGCTATGAAGGCGATGAGTTTACCGATGCCGAGGGCGTATCACCGCGTTTGGCGGCCTCCTGGCAGCTCACCCCTGACACCAGTCTCAGTGCGACCGCCGGGCGCTATTTACAGCGCCCCGAGATCCAGGACCTGGCCAGCAATACCAACGACGCGGCGCTCGGCTATGAAACCATTGATCAAATTAGCCTGGGGCTTCAATACCGTTTTGCGCCCCTGTGGGATATGTTCATTGAGCCCTACTATCAACAGCTGAGCGATTTGGTCGTGGTCGCGGACGGCGTGAATCAGCGCTTTAACAATAACGGTGAGGGTACCTCTTTCGGTGTCGATACCGCCATTACCCGCCAGTTTGATAACGGCTGGTCGGCCAGCGCCACCTATTCCTATAACGATGCGGTGTTAAAAGATTCCCCCACCGGTCCGGAGTACGACGCTGACTATGGCCGGCCCCACTCCGTGAGTCTGGGCGGCACCTGGGAGATCAACCAACGCTGGAAATTATCCGGGCGCTGGAAATGGGCGTCGGGAAGGCCCTATGGCGAATACATTATTCACGACAATGTACTGGGCGAAGGCGAGCCGCTGCGCTACAGCCGCGAAACCATTACCAACAATACATTGCGCTACGACGGCTACAGCTCGCTCAATGTTCGCGTGGATTATCGCCGCGCCTTTGGTCGCACCCAGGTGATTGCCTTTGTGGATATTATTAACTTGTTGGGCTCTGAGAACCCCTCCAACATCGACTTTAATGAACGCACCGGCGAAATTTCCGAAGAGGACGGCAGCCTGCTGCCGTTAGTGGGTTTGCGTTTTGAGTGGTAAGGGACAATAAAAAACTGGCTATACTCTTTTCTCTCACCCGGGGAAAAAACCATGGAGGAAAGAACCATGAAAGGACAATGCCTGTGTGGTGCGATTGAAATTAACGCACCTTCTACAGATCACATCGCTCTGTGTCATTGCAGTATGTGCCGCCGTTGGGGCGGTGGCCCCATGCACGCGGTGCACTGCGAAGGTGATGTCAGCTTTAGCGGGGCCAGCCCATCTCGCTATCCATCTTCCGACTGGGCCGAGCGCGGCTTTTGCGGCCAATGTGGCACGCATTTATTTTATTATTTAATACCGGCCGATCAGTACATTCTGTCGGCCGGTTTATTTTCAGAGCAGAGCTTCACCGTGGACCAAGAAATTTTTGTCGATGAAAAGCCGGAGTATTATCCGTTTACATCCGATTCGGTAAAGATGACTGGCGCTGAAGTTTTCGCGCAATACTCTCAATAAACAGCTGTTATCACCTACTTGTAAAATATGTTGAACACTATACTTGTTTCCGTATAGTCATATATAACGCCTATTCTTAGGCGCTCACTTATCGATAAAGGACTTTGAGATGAAAAAGCTGATTTTCCATAAAGTGTTCAGTGCCTTAGGTGCCGTGCTGCTTTCCGCCTCGGCCATGGCTGCCGACAAACCCAACGTTTTGGTGATAATGGGCGACGATATCGGCTGGTTTAATACCAGCGCCTATAACCACGGCATGATGGGTTACACCACCCCCAATATCGATCGCATCGCTACCGAGGGTGTATTGTTCACCGATGGTTACGGCCAGCAAAGCTGCACCGCCGGCCGCTCTGCTTTTATTACCGGTCAGTCGCCCAAACGCACTGGTTTGCTTAAAATTGGTATGCCAGGCGACCCGATTGGTATTTCGGAAAAGGACCCCACCCTGGCTGAGTTGCTCAAACCCCTGGGCTATACCACCGGCCAATTTGGCAAAAACCATTTAGGGGATTTAGATAAGTTTTTACCCACCAATCACGGTTTCGATGAATTTTTTGGCAACCTCTATCACTTAAATGCCGAAGAAGAGCCCGAAAACCCCGACTACCCCAAAGATCCGGAATTTCGCAAAAAGTTTGGCCCACGTGGTGTGATTAAATCCACTGCCGACGGTAAAGTCGAGGATACCGGGCCTCTTACCAGTAAGCGCATGGAAACCATCGATGAAGAGTTTTTGGCCGCCACGCTCGATTTTATTGAACGAGCTCACAAAGCCGATAAGCCTTTCTTCGTGTGGCACAACACCTCGCGGATGCATATTTTTACCCACCTGAAACCCGAGTCGGAAGGTAAAACCGGTCGCGGTATTTATGCAGATGGCATGGTGGAACACGATGGCCACGTGGGTGTTTTGCTGGACAAGCTGGATGAGCTGGGTATTACCGATAATACCATCGTGCTCTACACCACGGATAATGGCGCGGAAAAATTCAGCTGGCCCGACGGCGGCACCAGCCCCTTCCGCGGCGAAAAAGCCTCTACCTGGGAAGGTGGGATTCGCGTACCCATGTTGGTTCGCTGGCCCGCGCAGATCCCGGGTGGGCAGGTAAATAACAAGATTATCTCGCTGGAGGACTGGGTCCCAACCCTAATGGCTGCAGCGGGTGACGCAAACATTAAGGACAAACTGTTAAAAGGCCACCAGGCGGGTAACAAAAAGTTTAACGTTCATTTGGATGGCTACAATGTTCTACCCAATCTGAAAGGTAATTCAGATGAGTGGCCACGCAACGAGTTCTTTGCCTTTGTGGATGATGGAACACTGGGTGCTGTCCGCTACGGCCCCTGGAAAGCGCACTTCTCCATTCAGGAACACGACGGTCTGGGCTCGTGGATGCACGCGCAAACACCGCTGAAAGCACCAATGCTGGTTGACCTGCGCGCTGATCCTTTCGAAATGGCGCCCGAGGACTCGTCTTACCACGACGACTGGATGGTGCGACACATGTACGCGTTCGTCCCTCTGCAAAATTTAGTGAAAAACTTTATGGCGACCTTTGAAGAGTATCCGCCTCGCCAAGAGGGCGGCAGCTTTACACCGAAGCAGTAAGTGACATCACCCTAGCCTCAGGTAGACTGAGGCTAGGGCTTTTATATTTTGGGACATTAACCCACCGGTCAATCCGCCCCTGCCTCTGTTGGTTAGTCCACTTCTGGTGTGCCAACACAAGCCTTTCTAAAACCTCCAACGCCAATCAGCTGGCCTTTTTCTTATTTTCACTCATCTTGCGGCGCAGCTCGGTTATCACCGGCACCACCTCGGGGCGAATATGGCGCCAGGCGTAAAAAGATTCGGCCGCTTGTCCCACCAACATCCCCAAGCCATCGGATAATTTCGCCGCGCCCTGCTCCTTGGCCCAGCTCAGAAAACCTGTGTGCTCAGCGGCGTAGCTCATATCGTAGCAAGCAGCCTCTGGTGCCAAGAGATTGTCCGGTAGATTGACGCGTTCACCGTGCAAACCGGCGGAGGTACCATTGATCACCACATCAAACTGACCGTTAAGCAAATCCTCGAAACTGCAGGCTTTCAGCTCGCCCAAATCGTGAAAGTCTTTCACAAGATGCTCCGCTTTACTCACGGTGCGGTTGGCGATGGTCAGGCTGCTGGGTTTTTGCCCCAACAGGGGTTCCAGCACACCGCGCACCGCACCACCAGCGCCCAATATCAGCACTTTTTTTCCCTCTAACTCCCAGCCCAAATTGAGCATGTCGTTCACCATGCCCACACCGTCAGAAGTATCGCCGGTAATTGATCCGTCATTTTCTTTAATCAACAGGTTCACTGCCCCGGCCCGCTCGGCTCGAGAGGTGCGCCGATCGGCGTAGTTGAAGGCATCTAACTTAAACGGCGAGGTGATATTCAGGCCCCGGCCACCCTCGGCAAAAAATGCGTCGGCGGCCTGTTTAAAGTCACCTTCGGCCACCAACTGCTTGGTGTAGGCCATATCTTCACCGGTCTGATCGCAAAAATGACGATGGATGGCGGGGGATTTACTTTGCGCAATGGGATTGCCAAATACAGCGTAAGAATCGGTCATGGGGTACCTATAATTGAAACGAGCGGCAAAGCTAACAGAGTTTTTTTACCGAACGTTTACCGGGTTCATTATTGTTATTGCCGAGCCAACCAATCCTGATGAGGCAAAAAGTCGCGGCTTAGGCGCGCCTCTGGAGAGTCCGGCTCCGGGTGAAAATCGTACTCCCAGCGCACCAGCGGTGGCAGGGACATTAAGATAGATTCGGTGCGGCCGCCGGTCTGCAGCCCAAACAGGGTACCGCGATCGTAGACCAAGTTAAACTCGACATAGCGGCCGCGCCGATACAGCTGAAACTCGCGCTCGCGCTCGCCGTAAGGGCTATCCTTGCGGCGCTCCAGTATCGGACGATAGGCCTGCAGGTAGCTATCGCCCACCGCGCGCATAAAAGCAAAGCTTTGGTCAAAGCCCAGCTCGTTTAAATCATCGAAGAACAGGCCGCCCACTCCGCGCGCCTCGTTGCGGTGTTTGAGGTAGAAGTACTCATCGCACCAGTTTTTATAGCGCGGGTAGACATCATCACCAAAGGGGGCACAGGCTTCAAAGGCCGTTTTGTGCCAGTGAACACAGTCCTCGACAAAGCCGTAAAAGGGGGTCAAATCATAGCCGCCGCCAAACCACCAAACGGGGTCGGCCCCCTCTTTTTCGGCGATAAAAAAGCGTACATTGGCGTGGCTGGTGGGGGCGTAGGGGTTGGCCGGGTGTATCACCAGCGACACACCCATGGCCTCAAACGAGCGTCCGGCCAACTCAGGCCTGTGTGCCGTTGCCGAGGCGGGCATGGCATCGCCCATCACATGGGAGAAGTTAACCCCGCCTTTTTCGATCACCGCACCGTCTGCCAGTACTCGCGAGCGACCGCCACCGCCTTCGGCGCGCTGCCAGGTATCTTCTGCAAAACGTCCGCCGTCGACCGCCGCCAGGCTGTCGCAGATGCGCTCCTGCAAATCCATCAAATAGGCTTTAACGGCGTGTTTATCCGGTGTGGTAGTCATTGGGTGGCTCCGTAAAGGCGGCTATTGTACCAGCTATGGGCGCAGAGTTTTGCCTGAGGCCAAATCCCGTATTTGCGATGGCTGACGCCGACCGCCGGTACGCCCCGGTGCTATGGCATCTAACTGTGAACCAAAATAACGCCTTACCTGCACAGAATCTTTCGCAGCGGGACGCGCTTGGGGGTTGGCAGAGGTACTGATAATAGGCCCACCAAAAGCAGAACAAAGCGCAGCCGCTACCGGGTGTGCCGTAACCCGCAAAGCAACAGACTCATGCCGACCTGTCACCCAATATGAAGCCAATTGATGGTTGGGCACCAACCACGTGTTTGGACCTGGCCAGGTAGCCAATAATGTCTCGCGCTCCTGCGCTGACAGCCGCTCCAACCAGGGTTCAACCTGCTGTATATTGGCCGCAATTAAAATCAGGCCTTTCTCAACAGACCGATGCTTAAACGCCAATAAACGAGCAATTGCCTTGGCATTATGCGGGTCAGCCCCTAACCCCCATACCGATTCGGTAGGGTAGGCAATCACCCCTCCAGCGCGCATGACCTGCGCAGCGCGCTGCACGCCAACATGATTACTCCAGCCCTTCATAAGTGAAACCATCCTCTAGATACTCACGGCTGCTTCTCTGTTGCCAACGACGGCCACCACCAAGCAGGTCAGGGATTGCAAGCTTATTGATCACTACCCGACTCACAAAAACGCGAAAATTACCCCATCTTATGCTTCAAGACAATAAGAAGGCCATTTGACTCAGATCAACATGCTGTTTCGGCAAGCGCGTAAATTAAACAATTGAGGGCACAGATTGCGGGACAAATTTCCAAACTATTCAGCCAGACACGCTGTAAAGAGGTAGTGACTATGATTGACTCAGTACTGGTACTCAGCTTGGCCACCATTATCGCCATTCTAGCTATTATGGGTTACTTGGGTTGGTATGCGTATCGTCACATACGCGACGATAGCCGCGCAGAACTGCTGACAGCGAAGCAGCCTCACAAGCGCGTGTAGTAACTCCCGCGCTGGGAAATCACCCCCTCTAGCTCTAAATCCAACAACGCGGCGGAGAGTTCGCCCGCACTTTTACCGCTGCGTTCACAAAGTTGGTCCAAATTTACCGGATCAAACCCCAGAAACGGCAACAGCCAATGCGTCTGTTCGACCTGCGACTCGTCTGTTTGCTGCAGCTGTTCACGCTTGAACGCTAAAACACCACTCAACTCGGTAATAATATCTTCCGCGCATTCAACCAGCGTTGCACCGTTCTTTATCAGTGAATGACAACCCCGGCTTAACGGGTTATTGATGGACCCTGGCACGGCAAACACTTCTCGCTGATGCTCTAGTGCGTAGCGTGCAGTAATCAGCGAGCCACTTTTAACCGCCGCTTCGACCACCATGGTCCCAGCACTTAATCCACTGATCACTCGGTTACGCCTGGGAAAGTTAGCCGCCTCTGAGGCTGTGCCGGGAGCAAACTCAGTTACCAACGTGCCTCCCTGGGTAATAATCTCTTCAGCCAAGGTACGATTACGCGCCGGATAGATCCGATCGATACCAGTACCCATAACAGCGACGGTAACGCCGCCTGCCGACAAGGCACCCCTGTGGGCGCAGGTATCTATGCCTAACGCTAAACCACTGGTAATTGCAAAACCACCTGCGGCGAGGAAGCGAGAGAATTCAAACGCTGTTTTGCTGCCACCTGCGGTGGGGTTTCGGCTGCCCACGACCGCCAATTGGGGCAGCTCTAAGGCGTCAATATTTCCTCGACAATACAGCAGTGGCGGTGGCGCAGGAGTATCTGCCAATAGTGCCGGGTAATCTGCATCACCCAGTACCAGAACTTGAACTTCCGGATGCTGATCTAGCCAATGGGAAAGCTGTTCTGCGGCCTGCCAGGCTTCGGTATTACGCCGGTTGGCCAACGCGGATATTTGCTCACAAATATCCGCGCGAACAACTGTGCCTAAGCGCTCCGCGCTAGCATTCAAAGCGACATCAAATGATCCGAATTCGCGTTGGAGTTGTTTGAGTTTGGCCGGGCCTAGGCCGAAAACGCCAGAGAGAAGAAAAGCGGAAATGACGTTATGCATAGCAACATCCCTGTTAGCACTCGCCCATCCATGGGCGGGTAGATTTTATGGGTTACGCAGTAAATCCCCTACTGCCATAGGGCGTGTAGCTTCCATGACAATCGCAAAACTTAGCTTTTCAAATGTGCGAAACACCATGACGAGACCGGCGCGCTCATCCATCAACTGTAAGGTGTCTCCGGTCACCCGGTCCTGAATAGTTTCACCCTTAACGAAGGCTTCAAATACATTGCCCACCTGCACACCGTCGCGCTCACCTTGGTTAATGATCATCACGTCCATTTTGCCGATTTGAGTTACACCACCCTCTACCGCCAAAACTTCTGCCTCAATGGGGAAATCAGGCGCACTGGGGTAGAAAATAGAAACGATCGAACGCTCAACATTGGGCAATAAAATGTCACCAGCGCGCAGCTCTTCATCTGAGCGAGTCACATGGACACGGATAATTTCACCGTCGATTTTATCGATGCTGACACCACCAACACCGAGGGCATGAATCCCCAGGACCTCATCGGTTTGCTCGTCAACAAACGTCTCTCCCTGGCGAAACACATCAAAATTGCCAATGCCATCGGGCACAGTGCCACGGGCGTAGGCCGTATCACCCTTACCGGTAATAAGGCGTTTTTCCGAGCCACCGACGATATACGGAACCCCTTCTACTTCATCGGGCATGACGATGCGCGAGCGCGACAGGTAAGAGGCGATTTTATCCAGCGACACCGCAGGAATGGCCTCTTCGATTGGCAATACCCGTACGGTGGGTTCGAGCTTGGCATCACCAGAAGGAGAAAGCCTAACGGTGCGATCGACCGTCAGATGAGGCTTGCCATCGATGTACACCAAGCGCACAACATCGCCAGGAAAGATCAAATGGGGATTTTCGATTTCCGGATTAGCGTGCCAGATTTCAGGCCACAACCAAGGCGAATCGAGAAACGTCTCCGAGATATCCCATAGAGTATCCCCCTTCTCTACGACATACTCATCGGGTGAATCAGACTTGAAAGGCGATGAATCGGCCCAAGAAAAGACACTGGCCGTGGTTAACGCCAGAACAGCAAAAAACATTTTTTTCATAGAAACCGATCCTGTTTTTGTTCGGCCCTGAGCGGTTTAGCCGTTATAATAGCGTAACCGGCCGCACTGTGCGACCGGCCTGCTAGTAGTTGTGCTCGGGTTAAATCCTGTACGATCATCATGTTAGCAGCGCTTGTTACCTTTTTACTAGAAGTTTGTCACAAAGCCTATGGCCCTACTTGAAATTCTCGAATTTCCCGACCCGCGCTTACGCACTATCGCCAAGCCGGTAGAGACGGTTGACGACAGTATTCGCGAACTGATCGATAACATGTTCGAAACCATGTACGCCGCTCCCGGCATCGGCTTAGCGGCTACTCAAGTGAATGTGCATCGCCGAATCGTGGTGATGGACCTCTCCGAAGATCAGAGCGAGCCTCGCGTCTTTATCAACCCCGAGGTAACTGTCTTGGGTGACGACGAAGCCCCCTACGATGAGGGCTGCCTGTCCGTACCCGGCTTTTACGAAAGCGTCGACCGGCCCACTCACATTCGTGTTGAGGCACTGGATCGAGACGGAAACCCCTTTACCCTGGAGCCTGACGGTTTGCTCGCCGTGTGTATTCAGCATGAGCTGGATCACTTGAATGGTAAGCTTTTTGTGGATTATCTATCGCAAATGAAACGCCAGCGAATCCGCAAAAAACTCGAAAAACTTCACCGCGCCCGGGCCTAAAGCCCCGGCGCCACCAGGCCCGGAACCAACCCATGACCACGCCACTGCGAATTGTTTTCGCCGGTACACCCGATTTTGCTGCCCACCACCTGCAAGCGCTGCTCGACGGCCCACATCAGGTTATCGCCTGTTACACCCAGCCCGACCGACCTGCCGGACGCGGTAAAAAGCTTAAACCCAGCCCGGTAAAAATCCTTGCCGAAAACACCGGCATTAAGGTTTACCAACCCGTCTCATTAAAGGATGAGGCGGCTCAGGCGGAATTAGCCTCACTCAATGCAGATTTAATGGTCGTGGTGGCTTACGGGTTGCTACTACCCGAAGCGGTGTTAAACACCCCCAAGCTCGGCTGTATTAATGTTCACGCCTCGATACTACCGCGCTGGCGCGGTGCCGCCCCAATCCAACGGGCGATAGAAGCCGGTGACAGCGAGACAGGCGTAACCATTATGCAAATGGACGTTGGGCTCGATACCGGCGATATGCTGGTAAAGGCTACCTGTTCCATTAAACCCTCAGACACTGGCGGCAGCTTGCACGATAAATTGATGCAAATCGGGGGCCCGGCACTGGATCAGGCACTGACCCAGCTCGCAACCGGTACCGCGACGCCGGAAGCTCAAGATGGCTCACAATCCAATTACGCGCCCAAAATCAGCAAAGCCGAGGCGCTCATCGACTGGAATGACAGCGCCGAAAATATAGATCGAAAAATCCGTGCCTTTAACCCCTTCCCTATTGCTTTTACCCGCCATAGCAACAAGCCCGATGCCGCAATACGGTTGTGGAAATGTGAGCTGGAGCCCTCTGTCTCGGGCACACCCGGTACCATTATGACGCTAGACAATGGCCGCATAACCGTAGCCTGCGGTAAAGGCGGTATCGCCATTACCCAACTGCAACTGCCGGGCAAAAAACCCATGGCAGTAGCTGACCTACTGCGCGGCAATAGCACCTTATTTAAAGCCGGGGACACGTTCATGGAGCCAGAGGCTTGAAGCCTCGCGTCGCTTGCGCCCGTATTTTGGCCGAACTGTTACGCCAGCGCGGCTCGCTGGCAAGCTCTCTGCCGCAATGGCAAGACAAAGTCGACGCAACCGACCGGCCATTGGTACGCGAGCTATGCTATGGCAGCATGCGTTTCTACCCACGCCTGAATGCGATAGCCGCACAGTTGCTGGAAAAACCGCTACGCGCCAAAGACAGTGATGTTCAGGCACTGATTTTACTCGGGCTGTATCAACTGGATTACACCCGTATTCCCGATCACGCCGCCATTGGAGAAACCGCCGGAGCCGCAAAAGCGCTAAAAAAGCCCTGGGCAACCGGATTGGTCAACGGCGTGCTAAGACGCTACCAGCGAGAGCGTGACGACCTCACAGCAAAACTTAACACCAATCCCGAATTTACCAGCACCCACCCTCAGTGGTTACTACAGGCTTATCAAGCAGCCTGGGGAGACCATGCGGAACAAATAGTAAGTGCTAACAACGCCCACCCACCACTCACGGTGAGGCTTGATACACGACAAGAAGAGCGCGATGACTATTTACGTTTACTCGCTAAAGAAGGCATAGCGGCTGAGCCCACCACCTTCAGTCCCTGCGGCTTGACCTTGCCAGCTTGCGACCCAACGACTCTGCCCGGGTTTTCCAAGGGGGTGCTCAGTGTCCAAGACGAGGCCACCCAATTCGCCGCGCCGCTGCTCGATTTAGAGCCGGGCCAACACGTATTGGACGCCTGCGCGGCTCCCGGCGGCAAAACCGGGCATATTCTGCAAAGCCAACCTGGGCTTACCGAAGTGATCGCGCTGGATTTAGAAGCCCGTCGCCTTGAGCGAGTTAGCGAAAATCTGCAGCGTTTACAGGTTAACGCCAAAGTGGTGGCCGGAGATGCGGGGGAACCATCGCACTGGTGGGACGGCGTAATGTTTGATCGCATTTTACTGGATGCTCCCTGCTCCGCCACCGGAATCATTCGCCGCCAAAGTGACATAAAACTACTGCGCAGCGCCGCCGACATCGACAGACTGACCCAGCTGCAAAGTCGTTTACTGGATGCGCTGTGGCCGCTGTTAAAACCCGGTGGTATTTTGCTGTACGCCACATGCTCGGCGCTGCCAGCCGAAAACAGCCAACAGGCCAGCGCCTTTTTGCAGCGCACCGCAAACGCTCTGGAAATACCCATTGAAGCGCCCTGGGGCATTCCCCAACCTGTGGGCAGGCAATTGTTGCAGCAGCAAGGCGGCCACGACGGCTTTTACTACGCCAAGTTTAAAAAAGCAGAACAATAGCCAAATGACCGCCAAAGGCGGTAAAGTTTGCCAACCGTTGAGGACCAACCTGGCAGTATTATGAAAATTATTATTCTGGGGGCAGGACAAGTAGGCGCCAGTCTGGCCGAAAATCTCGCCGACGAATCCAACGATATCACCATGATTGACACCAACAACTCTCGTCTACGCGAATTGCGAGACCGGTTGGACATTGGCGTGGTGAACGGGGAGGGATCACACCCGGATGTTCTCGTACAGGCCGGTGTAGAAGACGCCGATATGCTGGTGGCGGTCACCAACAACGACGAAATTAACATGGTCGCTTGTCAGGTGGCTCACAGTCTATTTCGCACCCCCACTAAAATTGCCCGGGTGCGCGCCACCGCCTACCTCACCAACAATAAGCTGTTTGCCAACGAAGCTATTCCCATCGACGTGCTTATCAGCCCGGAGCAGCTGGTCTCGGACTATATTCACCGCCTGATCGAAACCCCCGGCGCCTTGCAGGTGCTGGATTTTGCCGAGGGCAAGGTACAGCTGGTTGCGGTAAAGGCCTATCACGGCGGGCCTCTGGTGGGGCAGGAGCTGCGCTTTTTACGTGAGCACATGCCTGCCGTAGAGACACGAGTTGCCGCCATCTACCGGCGGGGCCAAGCTATTATGCCCACCGGTGCCACCGTGATTGAAGCGGACGACGAGGTCTTTTTCCTCGCCGGAAAAAACGACATTCGCGCGGTTATCAGCGAATTGCGCCGTATGGAAACCGCCTACAAACGCATCATCATCGCCGGTGGCGGCAATATCGGCATGCGCCTGGCGCGCAAGCTTGAAGGTCGCTACAGCGTTAGGGTAATCGAGCACAACAAAGCGCGCGCTGCGCACTTAGCTGAGCACTTAGAGCGCGCCATCGTTCTTCAGGGTAGCGCCTCTGACCAAGACTTGCTGGGCGAAGAGAACATCGAAGACACCGATGTGTTTCTCGCCCTCACCAATGACGACGAAGCCAACATCATGTCGTCCATGCTCGCCAAACGTTTGGGCGCGCGCAAAGTGATGGCACTGATTAACAATCCGGCTTATGTGGACTTGGTGCAAGGCGGGGATATCGACATCGCTATTTCTCCGCAAACCACCACCATCGGCAGTCTGCTGACCCACGTAAGGCGTGGCGATATGGTGAGTGTTTACTCGCTGCGCCGCGGCGCCGCCGAAGCCATTGAGCTGATTGCCCACGGCGACAAAAACTCATCCAAAGTGGTGGGTCGTGCGCTGGAAGATATCGACCTGCCCCAGGGCGCAAACATCGGTGCGATTGTGCGCGAAAAAGACTCGGGCAGCGAAGTAATTATTGCCCACGACGATGTCGTGGTGGAAAGCGGTGACCACGTTATTGTGTTTTTGTTAAATAAGAAACACATTCGTGATATCGAAAAACTCTTCCAGGTCGGGTTTACCTTTTTCTGATGCAGTGGACATTGACACCATGAAGCCCGCGGAGGCCAAATGCATTTTGCGGTAATCGCCCGAGTCCTTGGCACATTGCTGATGATGTTCAGTCTGACGCTGCTGCTGCCTATCAGCGTCAGCCTCTGGTTCAACGACCACAATTACATGACGTTTTTGTGGGGTTTTGCATTAGCTTTTGGTTCGGGTTTGGCTATCTGGGCTCCGGTGTATCGCAGCCGAGCCGATTTACGCACTCGCGACGGCTTCTTGGTAACCGCTTTATTCTGGTTTGTACTGGGTACCTTCGGGGCACTACCGCTGTATTTTTCCAACGGTTTAGAGCTGTCCATAACCGACGCCATTTTTGAATCCATTTCTGGCCTGACGACAACCGGGGCGACGGTTATCACCGGGCTGGATACCCTGCCTCCTTCCATTTTGTTTTATCGCCAACAACTGCAGTGGTTGGGTGGTATCGGTATTATTGTTATCGCGGTCGCCATTTTGCCCATGCTGGGTATTGGTGGTATGCAGCTGTACCGCGCGGAGGCACCAGGGCCGGTCAAAGATAATAAACTTACACCGCGAATTACCGAAACGGCGAAGGCACTGTTCACGACGTATTTAGTGTTTACAGCGGCTTGTGCTTTTTCTTACAAGCTTGCCGGGATGAATTGGTTTGAAGCAATTTGCCATGCGTTTTCAACCATCGCCAATGGCGGCTTCTCTACCCACGACGCCTCTATCCTGCACTACGAATCGCCCGCCATTATGATGGTGTGTACGGTATTTATGCTGATTGCCGCGGTTAACTTTGCACTGCACTTTCTCGTCTGGCGAGAAAAGTCCCTGCGGCATTACTTCCAAGACGCTGAACTCCGGTTTTATATCTCCTGTATCACGGTGGGAATTCTCATTACGGTGGCGTATCTGGCGGGGTCACAAACTTACTCGTTTAGCGACAGTTTTTATCTGGGCACGTTTAACTTTGTCTCCACCATGACGACCGCCGGGTTTGCGACGAACTTTTCAAGCTTTCCCAGCTTTTTACCCTATTTGCTGTTTTTGTTTGCGTTTGTCGGCGGTTGCGCAAGTTCTACTGGCGGGGGCATGAAGGCGATTCGCGTGTTATTACTGTATAAGCAGGGCGTGCGTGAAATTCATCGGCTGATTCACCCCAACGCCGTTATCTCCGTCAAAGTCGGGAAATTAACTGTACCCGATCGAGTGGTGGAGTCTGTCTGGGGGTTCTTCGCTATGTATGTGGTCGCCTTTGCGGCCATGTTTTTAATGCTGATTGCCACAGGCCTGGACCTTCGTACCGCGTTTTCTGCCGTAGGTGCCTGTATTACCAACCTTGGCCCCGGGATGGGAGAAGTTGCCGCCCATTATGGCGATATTAATAGCCCAGCCAAATGGGTTTTATGTTTTGCCATGCTGCTAGGCCGGTTAGAGGTCTTCACTTTACTCGTCCTTTTCAGCCCAGCTTTTTGGCGTCGCTAATTCCTTTAAGCCATATACAACCCTTCTTGGTATAACCATCGTCACCTTATCAGCTCTTAATAGGCAATTATTTACGCCAGAAAATAGAGAATAAGATTATAACGTTCATACGTTTTTGTTATCTCTATGCTAGAGTTAACGGCCAATACCCTGGTTATTCGCTGTAACAGCACTGTTCAATGGATACTGAAACTGCAATGGGTCGTGTGAAACTAAGCTCTTATATGTGCCGCTTTGCCGAAGTCGGTCTCTGGCTTGTGGGTATCAGCCTGCTGTGCCTTTGGGGCTCACAGATGTTACGCCAAGGCCCATTGGCAGAACGGCAAACAGATTTATTTCTCGCCCGCGCTCAAGCCGCCACCGCCGATCCCAATACCCAACCCCAACCATCTCTTAACCACCCCGACACTATCGACACCAGCCTCTGGAGCGCCAAACGCATCGAACAGTTTGGCGCCATTGAACAAAGCAAAGACGATATTATCGCGGTGCTTAAAATCGACAGCCTGGGGCTGAGCGCACCGATTTTTACCGAGCCGACCGACAACAATTTAAATCGCGGTCTGGGCTGGTTAGACAAAACCGCTCCTGTGACCGGCGGTGGTAATACCGCCATTGCCGGGCACCGAGACAGTTTTTTTCGCGTTCTCAAAGACATTCAAATAGGTGACCGTATCGCCGTGACCACCCTCGAGGGTGAGAAAAGCTATACCGTAACTGAGCTGCAAATTGTCTTGCCTTCGAACGTTAGCGTGCTCGCCCCCACCGATCACAATCAGCTAACCCTGATCACTTGCTACCCTTTCTACCATGTTGGAAGTGCACCGGAGCGATTTATCGTAACGGCCACAGAAAACTCACCTGCAACACTTCATTAAAAAAGGAAATGACTATGAAGATCTCTACCTGTATTAAGACCGCAAGTTTAGGAGTTGCACTCGTTGCCAGTTCAGCGGCAATGGCAAAGGAATGCTCGGAAATCGATTGGAAGCCTGGGGTACTCAACGAATACCCTGAGATTGCCGACGCCTGTATGGGTGTCGTGGAAATGAACGGTCGCGAATACGTAGAACTGGATGCCAAGTATATTCGCTCTGCGGGTGACCAAGTTCGTTTGCAGTTTAAACACCAAGACGGTAGCTACGGTGACACCTACCAAACCAAAAATTTACCACCTCACTTTAAGATCGATATCGACGGCCGTGAACACAGCATTCATACCTTAACCCGTGACTCGACTCTAGAGCTGTTTATCCCCACTGACCGCTTCGCGATTGTTGCAAGCGTAGATGACATGCCCAAAGAACCTGAAGCGGTTGAAGAAGAAGTAGCCTACACCGCGCTACCTTCTACCGCCTCGAATGTTACCCTCTACGCTTTACTGGGTTCACTGGCCTGTTCACTGGCACTGGGCCTGACCATTTTGCGCCGCAAAATGCGCATCTAAGTGGCCGTCGGCGGCCAGCCACTGGCCGCCGCCTTTTGCAATGATTAACTCACAGCACGCCCCCTACCTGGAAATCCCTTCGCGTTCACTGAGCGCAAGCAAGGAATTTTTCACCCGCGTTTTTCACTGGAGTTTTACCGATTATGGCGCCGAGTACTGCGCCTTTGACTCCGGCTTTAACTTGGGTGGGTTTTACTTATCTGAGACTGTTGCTAGCGGTGCTCAGAGCTCCTGCCTGATCGTGTTTTACAGTCAGAATCTGGCGCAGACAGAAAAAGCCGTGATTGCTGCAGGCGGCACGATCTGCGCAGCCACTTTCGCCTTTCCCGGCGGCAGACGCTTCCACTTTACCGAACCTGGAGGCAGCGAATTCGCTGTCTGGTCCGATCGCTAGCCTTCACCGTCGCAACAACCGCTTGGGCCTGACTTTTGGTCTCGCATTATTGCTGACGTTTTTGGGTTCAGCTTGCCAACAGGCTGATACACCAAGTAACTTCGCGGAGCTCTGGCGTAACCAGGCGACAGAAGTTCAAGTGCACGGTAAGGGGAAGGTTACCCACCTTCTGCCCGACGACACCAAAGGCTCTCGACACCAACGCTTTATTATCCATGTTCGCGACGGCACTTCTTTATTGATTGTGCACAATATCGATATTGCACCGCGTATCGAAAACCTAGCGGTAACCGACTCAGTGGAATTCTACGGCGAATACATCTGGAACCCTAAAGGCGGCTTGGTACACTGGACTCACAAGGATCCTCAAGCCCGCCACCCCCACGGCTGGATTATTCACGGGGAAAAGAAGTACTGGTAAGCCGGAATTACATCAATTTTGCAAAGCCTACATCAATACTCTTAAATTCGACACCCACTCGGCCAATATCACCCGTATTTCGCTGGCACAAAACTTGATTTCTTATCAGAATTTGTGAAGGTGAATTCAGTGTCAGCGTTGTCCAAAAACTCAAAACGATTCGTCGCGGCTACAGCTGTGCTGGGGTTACTACTGGTCGCTTTGTATCTGGCGATACCGGCCGCCGCCAAACACTACCTGAATAACTATGTTCTCAAGGATATGGGCCGCTATACCGGTACCGTGAAAAGTGTGCGGGTGCGGCTGTTTAAAGGCGCATATCAACTCAATAACTTAAATATTCATTTAAAAGAGAAATCTCCCCAAACGCCTTTTTACTACAGCGACAGTTTGGACATTAGTGTCAGCTGGTTAGCCCTGCGCCACGGCGAACTGCTGGTGGATGCAGCGTTAAACCAACCACGGTTAAACCTTCTGGATACTCGGTCCGATGACAATCAACAAGTCGGTGAGGGAACCAACTGGCTGGCGGTGCTGGAAGAAATTCTACCCACCACGTTAAACCAGTTGGATATCAACAACGGCACCATTCATTTTGCCAATGAAGAAACAACTCCCAAGGTGGATATTGTACTAAGTGACATTAATGCCACAGTGTCCAACCTGACTAACGTCAAAGATCAACGTGGCCGACGAGTGGCCAATGCCAAACTAACAGCGAAATTATTTTCAGAGGTTGCGATTGAGGCCCATGCCGAATTCGATCCCTTTCAGCACGATGATTTTATGTTCGCTGCCAAAACGGACCCGATTGCGCTGCGCCAGCTGAACGATTTTTCTCAAGCCTATGGCAGTATCGATTTTAAATCCGGTCAAATAGAGCTCTATACAGAAATTGAAGCCGAAGCCGGCAAGTTGTCCGGTTATATCAAGCCGTTAATGGAAGATGTGAATATCGCCAGCTGGCAACAGGACGTTGTCAATCAGGGGGACAACCCGTTCCAACTGACCTGGGAGAGCTTAATGGGTTTTCTCGGCCTGTTGTTCACTAACCTGGAAACGAATAAGCTCGCCACCGAAATCGAAGTGGAGGGCACCCTGAATGACACTCGGCTAAACTCCTGGCAAGCGGCGTGGGGGATTGTTAAAAACGCGTTCGTCGAAGCGGTAGAATCGCGCTTTAATCAACTGACGCCGTTAACCGACGACTCAGAGTAAAGTTTTAGCGGCAAACTCCCGCATTACGTAATCCACCCGAGCCTCTGCCGTGCGATAGTGCTTATCTTTTAATGTTTCGATATGGCGCAAACGCGGCAACAACCCAAAACCGTTAGCCACCTGAATCGCCAACCCCGGGCGCGCATTTAATTCCAACAATTCAGGGCCGCGGTTGGCATCCAGCACCAGGTCGGCGCCTATATAGCCCAATCCTGTCATGTCATAGCAACGCGATGCCAAGCACAATAAGCCTCGCCAATCAGGCACTTTGATTTCTTTTAAAGACCGCTTGGTATCCGGATGCTCGTACACGGGTTTGCCAAACTGCACGGCGTTCAGGCAGCGCCCCGTTGCCAAATCCAAACCAACGCCTACAGCGCCCTGATGCAAATTGGCCTTGCCGTCCGAAGCGTGAGTCGCCAGCCGTAACATAGCCATAACTGGAAAGCCGCGAAACACCACTACGCGAATATCCGGCACGCCTTCAAAAGAAAAACCATCAAAACAGTCGTCAAATTCGATCAGATCTTCGACGAGCACTTCATCACTGACCCCGCCCAAAGAATACAACCCGGCAAGGGTATTACTCATGTGACGGCGAATATCTTCAAGAGTGATTTTTGCACCGCTGGACTTAATAAAATCCGCGCCATCGCGTTTCACGATTACCCAAATACCCTTACCGCCAGAACCTTTTGCCGGCTTGATGGCAAATCCAGACAATTTGTCTAATGATTTTTCAATCTGACTGATTTCGTGTTGCTCTTTCACCACAAAACGAAGCTGCGGAGTAGCGACCTGATGCTCCTGCGCCAGCAGTTTGGTTTCCAGCTTGTTATCCACCAAAGGGTAAAGCCGTCGATCGTTATAACGGCCGATAAAATCCCGGTTGCGGCAGTTCATGCCCAACATACCCATGCGCCGCAGCTTAAAAGGGCTGATAAACATTAATCAAACTGCTCCATGGAACGGAAACGTCGCAACTCTGACAGTTTATAACCCGTGTACTGCCCCATCATTAAAATCAGCGCAAGGATAATTAAATTTAATTCGGGAAAGTTAAAACTCAAATGGTTTACTACGGTAAGACTCATTAGCAGATAAGCAATTACCGCCACCAACAAACTACCACCGCCCTGAATTAAGACTTCGTGAGCACCCTCTTCTTCCCACAAAATGCTCATCCGCTCAATGGTCCAAGCAATAATAATCATGGGGAAAAAGGTGACGGTAATACCCGCATTTAAACCCATCTGATAACCCACCAGACTCAAAATAGAGATGAGGAAAATTACCAGCACAATCAGCGTGGCTATACGCGCAACCAACAATAGGTTTAGATAAGAAAGGTAGTTACGCAGTAATAAACCAAAGCCCACGATCAACACAAAACTGATCAAGCCCGGAATGAGTGACGTTTGTAAAAAAGCCAGGGAAATAAGGATTGGCATAAACGTGCCGGCAGTTCGCAAACCCACCATCACCCGCATAAACACAACCACCAGGGCGCCCAAAGGCAAAAGAAATAGCAGCTTAAACATACTCTGCTCTTCAATGGGTAAGCTGTATACGCCCAGCATGCTGAAAATATTGTCTTGAAATTGCACCTGCGACAACGCCATTGCCGGTACGGTTTGCTTAATCATTGAAAAACTCAAGCGTGAGTTTTGCCCACCAATCACATCCAGCTGGGAATACTCACCTCGTGACCACAGCAGCAAATTTTCGGGTACGCCCTGTTCGCCCGTAGTGGCGTTTATTAACAACCAGCCCTCTTCGGTGTATAGCTCCACCATAGACGTTAAGTTTTGGCGCCGACGAGCATCCTCTAAATACAAACCAAGCGCGGTGCGGGCCGCAACACCGGCTTGATTGAGTAGTTTCACCAAAAGCTGTGAGCGCTGAGGTTCTGCAACCAATAACAGTTGCGCATTTTGATCGGGCGAGTTTGGACTCAGTAATTTAATAAGCTCACGGGCGGTACTTGCAGGTGTAGTCGAGCGAGATAGCGCACCTCGCAGCAATTCACGAGCGGCGGTAGCCTCGGGCTCATCCCAAAAAACCTCCGCTACCTGTGGCGGCTCGGCCTCTATAGCTGAGCTATTTTGACTCACAGGTAAATACTGCGCGTTGTAGTAAAGAGTTTGTGGACCTGCGACTTGACGGCGAGTCCATTCCGCGCGGCGGTTTTGGTTATCGTCCAATACCGCAAAACCATACCCGGGTGAGGCCGCTTGTTCGCGGATCAAACGGAAGCCAGGGGGCGCATCGGGTAAGTCTAATCGCACCGTGGTTTGTCCACCGGTGGCGACAAAATCTATACGCGCCTCAATCAACCAGACGGGCTTTTGTTCACCCGGTAAAAAAGGCACTTCTGTGGTCGTGTGCCTTAGCCACGCCGTAATCAGGCCAGCGATAATAAGCCCCATCACCATTGCATAAAACGGGATGCGCTGCATTTTCATTGGGCGGCCTCTTCAAGTTCGGGCAAAGGTGCAATATTGTCTCGGCTCACATCCACAACCATCACGTCCCGCAACACTAGTCGTCCCAGTCGCAACTCCTGAGTATCGGTTTTTCGGTCCGTCAAAATAAACTCGCCGTGCTGAGTAATGCTTCCGAGAGTGAAACGCAAGCGCACCACGGGTCGCTGCTTATCACTGCCATTTAAACTCGCTTGTCGTACTACTTTTCGCTCTACTTGCTGCTCTTTGCCGCTGTCGGCAACAAACAAAAACCGCACCCAGGCTTCGCCATTGCGCTCAAAGGGTTGCAGGTCACGGACAGGTAAAACAGCCGTGGCAATACCGGTATCGATTCGTCCACGGGTTTCAATGCTCAGGTCCTCAAACCGCAATTGTTCTACCGCACCGACGATTTGCTTATCCGATTGCTCTATCGCTGTAACAGCGGGCTGCGATGGTTTCTCCTGAGGAAGGTAAACCGCGTCTGGGCATTGCGCAGCTATAGGTTTAAGGGTTTGTATTTGCTCGCGAGTCGCATCAAGATCGGTTTGCAGTTGCTGCATACCCGATGCTAATTCTTGCTGCTGCAGTAAAAGTTGCTGATGATTGTGATCAGAAACCATGGCACATTGATTGACAGAATCGAGATCGGTCGTCTTTACCAATCGATAATGATTAGTACAACCTGTCATTAACACCATCAAAGCCGCTGCGATCAGCCGCTTATAAACTGACATTTTTTTCACCTCTAATTTTGTTGTCATTCAATATTTTCGACCGCATTTCAGTAAGGCTCGCCCGCTGATCGACTTTTAAAACGCTTGTACTCCCATTGATATTGCGTAGGTGCTTGGCGTACCGCCTGTTCCACAGACAAGTTCAGACCTTTTACTCCTCGCTCTGCCTCCTCTGCGTAAATGTCACTGTCGCAAGCGCTAAACACCACTTTAAAACCGCCTGGCACTCGCAGGGCATAACACATTAAAACCTCACACTCGGTGCTGCGTATAAGACTGTGTACCAAGGTCATGGTCAGCGCCGACTCACCAAAAAACGGCACCTCAAGACCGCCATTACCTGGGTCGGGAACCTGATCTGGCAATATGCCTACCATTTCCCCCTTACGTAACGCCTTAATAAGAGAAGCCACACCCCGGCGGTTAGTGGGAGCAAGCTCAAGGTGCGCCCGCTTGCGGGCCTGGCAGATGTACTCATCCAACGCCGAGTCGCCAGGTGGTTGGTATAGAATGGTCATTTTCCCGTGCAGAGCAATGATACAGGGCAGCACTTCCCAGTCGCCCAAATGCGGAGTCAGCATGATGACCCCTTTGCCTCGCTCAATTGAACGCCGCAAAAGCTCTGTACCCTCGTACTCCACCACTTTTTGCCGCAACCAGCTGTCGCGACGACGCCAGATCACGGGTATTTCTGCACCGGCTTTGCCCGTTTCGATCAGACTTTTTTGTGCCAGAGAGCGCAACTCAGCTTCTGGCATGTCGCGAAAACACAAGCGCAGATTAGTTTGTGTCACTCGTCGGGCTCTGGAGTTAGTGACCCAAAGCATCCAGCCAATCAAAGCACCCAGGCTACGGGCAAGCCATAAAGGCAGGCAACCTATGCCCTTAACCAGCGCCAGCACTACACGTTGTTTCAAGGAAAGCTCCTGCCCAGATATAAAAGAGGGTGAAGCTTACCGGAATTTTTGTGCCAGCGAAAAGCACATCGCCACAGTTTGGCGTTAAATCCCCACCAGTTTGTACCAGTGCCATACCAATAGCCCTGTTGTGACGCTATAATTCGCCCCTTCGATTTACGCGGGCCGCCACAAGCCCGATCATATTTTGCACACACCGGAGGCCTTACCCTGTGTCTGATAGACCCAAAGCCGATGTAAGCACGTTTCAAGGGCTGGTTCTCGCCCTGCAGGAATACTGGGCCCGCCAGGGCTGCGTGATTCTGCAACCACTGGATATGGAAGTGGGCGCGGGCACCTTTCACCCGGCTACCTTCCTGCGCGCCATCGGCCCCGAGACCTGGAACAGCGCTTATGTGCAACCCTGCCGCCGCCCCACCGACGGTCGCTATGGCGAAAACCCCAACCGTCTGCAGCATTACTATCAATTTCAGGTGGTATTAAAACCCTCGCCGGATAATATCCAAGAGCTGTACTTGGGTTCGCTGCGCGAGCTGGGTATCGACACCAGTATTCATGACATCCGTTTTGTGGAAGACAACTGGGAGTCCCCCACCCTGGGTGCCTGGGGCCTGGGTTGGGAAGTCTGGCTGAACGGCATGGAAGTGACCCAGTTCACCTACTTTCAGCAAGTGGGGGGACTTGAGTGCTACCCGGTCACGGGCGAGATCACCTACGGGCTTGAGCGTATCGCAATGTACCTGCAGGGCGTTGACTCTATTTTCGATTTGGTCTGGACCATCAGCCCCACTGGCGACAAAGTGACCTACGGGGATGTGTTCCACCAGAACGAAGTGGAAATGTCCCACTACAACTTTGAACAGGCGGATGTGGATTTTCTGTTCCAGACCTTCGATGTCTGCGAGCGCGAAAGCCAGCGTCTGGTCGAGGCCAACCTGCCTCTGCCCGCCTATGAAATGGTGATGAAGGCCTCCCACGCCTTTAACCTGTTGGATGCCCGCCACGCCATCTCGGTCACAGAGCGCCAGCGGTTTATTCTGCGTGTGCGCACCCTGGCCCGCGCCGTAGCACAGGCTTACTTTGATACCCGTAAATCTCTGGGCTTCCCTCTGGCTGAGGAATCGCTGCGCCAGGAAGTTTTAGCCGCGGAGGAGCAATAACACATGTCTGCCGATTTTCTGTTTGAACTGGGCACCGAAGAGCTTCCCCCCGTCGCCCTTAAATCCCTTAGCGCTGCGCTGCAGTCGGGTGTAGAAGAAGGTCTTAAAAAAGCCGGGCTGAATTACACCGCCATCCAAAGCTACTGCGCGCCGCGCCGCCTGGCCTTTTTAATTAAAAGCCTGGAAGCAGCCACCCCGGTCAAAGAAGTGACCGTGTGGGGCCCGCCGGCCAAAATCGCATTTGATGCTGAAGGTAAACCCAGCAAAGCTGCCGAAGCTTTTGCCTCCAAAAACGGTTTAAGCGTCGATCAGCTCACCACGGAAAACGATGGCAAGGCCGACAAGTTAGTCGCACGCCAACAGGCCGGCGGCGAACAAGCCACAGATTTAATCGCCGCAATTATCAGCGACTCATTAGCCAAACTGCCCATCCCCAAGCGTATGCGCTGGGGCGCCTCACGCACGGAATTTGTTCGCCCGGTGCACTGGGTGGTCATGCTGTATGGCTCAGAGGTGGTTGAAGGCGAAATTTTGGGTGTCAGCTCGGGCCGCAACTCCCGCGGTCACCGCTTCCATCACAATGAAGAAATTTCTCTGGCTAACGCCTGCGATTACGCGGAAGCATTGCGTCAGGCCTATGTGCTGGTGGATCGCGCCGAGCGTCAAGCGCTGATTATTGAACAAGTTAACCGCGAAGCTTCCGCTATTAACGGCACCGCCGTGATCGATGAAGACCTGCTGGACGAAGTGACCGCACTGGTGGAGTGGCCAGTGGCCCTCACGGGTAAATTTGAAGAGCGCTTCTTGCAGGTACCCGCCGAGGCGTTGATCTCGTCCATGGCGGAACATCAAAAGTATTTTCACGTTGTGGACAGCGAAGGCAACCTCAAGCCCAACTTTATTACCCTGGCCAATATTGAATCGAAAGATCCGGCGCAGGTGATAGATGGCAACGAACGGGTGATTCGCCCACGCTTATCCGACGCGGCCTTTTTCTTTGAGACCGACAAAAAGCACACCCTGGAAAGCCAGCGTGAGCGCTTAAAAAACATTGTCTTCCAAGCCAAGCTTGGCAGCATTTTTGATAAAACCGAACGTATCGCGCAGCTGGCTTCCAGGATCGCCGAACAACTTGGTGGCGATGCCAGCAAGGCGCGCCGCGCCGGCGAGTTGTCCAAGGCGGATCTGGTCACCGAGATGGTGCTGGAATTCGACAAAATGCAGGGCATTGCGGGCTACTACTACGCCATCAACGACGGTGAAGACGCCGAAGTGGCTCAGGCATTAACCGAGCAGTACTTACCTAAGTTTGCTGGCGACAAATTACCGCAAACACAAACCGGCACCCTCATCGCCCTCGCCGATCGTTTGGATACCATTAGCGGTATTTTTGGGATCGGGCAAAAGCCCACCGGCTCTAAAGATCCCTTCGGCCTGCGCCGTGCCAGCCTGGGCGCGCTGCGCCTGATGGTTGAGCAAGACATTAACCTTGATTTGCGCGCATTACTGGAAGCCGCCGTAGCGGCCCACGGTAGCAACATCAAAGATCCGGCAGCCACCGTCGATGACGCTCTGTCCTATATGCTGGAGCGTTTTCGCGCTTGGTACGAAGAAGACGCCATCGCTACCGAAGTGTATCTGGCCGTGGCCGCCAAAGAACTGTCCCACCCGCTGGATATTAACGCTCGCGTGCTGGCCGTTGACGCCTTCGCCCAGATGAATGAAGCGCAAGCGCTGGCCGCCGCCAATAAGCGCGTTTCAAATATTCTGGGTAAACTCGACAGCGCACCCGGCGAGCAGGTCAATGATGCTTTGCTGAGTGAAGCTGCCGAGCAGCAATTGGCCGAAGCCGTAGCCCACAAAGCCGAGAGCGTTGCGCCTTTGTTTGCCGAGCGCCGTTACGCCGATGCCCTGGCAGAGTTGGCCAGCCTGCGTGAGCCAGTGGATACCTTTTTCGATCAGGTGATGGTGATGGCCGATGACGAAGCGCTGAAGAACAACCGCCTGGCACTGCTGGCCAAACTGCGCGGCTTGTTTTTACAGGTGGCCGACATTTCCTTATTGGCACCCGCCAAAGGCTAAGGGCATTTTATGCAACTGGTTATTCTCGACCGCGACGGTGTAATCAATCACGACAGCGATGATTACGTGCGCTCGGCCGAGCAGTGGACCCCGATCGAAGGCAGCATTGAGGCCATTGCCCGTTTGCACAAGGCGGGTTATACGGTGGTGGTTGCCACCAACCAATCCGGGCTGGCACGCGGCTTATTTGATTTGGATGACTTAGAAGCCATGCACGCTAAGTTAACCGAACTGGTGGAAGCCGCCGGGGGCCAGTTAGGGGCTATTTTCTACTGCCCCCACGGCCCCGATGATGAATGCAAATGCCGCAAACCACTGCCAGGGCTTATTGATGCCATTGAAGCAGAATTTAACACCAGCGCGCAGGATGTACCTTTTATCGGTGACAGCCTGCGAGATTTAGAAGCCGGCGCCGCCAAGGGATGCCGCTTAATGCTGGTAACAACTGGTAAAGGCGAAACCACCTTAAACAAGCTCCGCCAAGCCGACGATGTGTATTACCTTGATGAGCGAGACGTCGAGGTATTCGCCAATCTTGCTCAAGCTGTGGACACGCTCACCTCATAAGGATCTTGCCTTTGCTTTACCTTCGCACCACATTGTTCAACATCGGCTACTACTCTACCGGCGTTTTTTTTGGCTGCTTAGCGATCTTAATTTGGCCTCTCATGCCTTACTCATGGCGCTGGCGGATCATTACCTGCTGGAACCGGTTTGTAATGTTGTGGCTGCGTGTGACCTGCAATATTCGTTTTAAAGTAATCGATCAACGCCAGACTGTAGAACACCCGGTGGTGGTGATGGCAAAGCACCAAAGCACGTGGGAAACCATGTTTTTGCAATACTACATGGCCCCCATTAGTACCATCCTTAAAAAAGAGCTGATGCGTATTCCCTTTTTCGGTTGGGGCCTGGCCACACTCAAACCTATCGCTATTGACCGCAGCAACCGCATGCAAGCGTTGAAAGATGTAAAAACCAAAGGCATTGAACGCCTGCGTGAAGGGGTCAGTGTGTTAATTTTTCCCGAAGGTACGCGTATGCCTTTAGGCGAGGTTGGCACCTACTTTAAAAGCGGGCCAGACATTGCCTGCGGGGCCAAGGTACCTGTGGTACCGGTAGCCCACAACGCGGCCGAATGTTGGCCCCATAAACACTACTTAAAGTACCCAGGTACTATTACCGTCGTCATCGGCGAGGCCATAAGCACCGAAGGGCGTGACCGTAAAACCCTCACCGAAGAGGTAAAAATCTGGACCGAGCAACAAATTGCCAATTTACCGTTGGCTCGGGACGATGGTATTTACAGCCCATTGCAACGACACAAAACCAAGAGTCATTAAGCCCGTTTAAAGTGTAGGAATATCCTGCTGGATATTCTGAGTGCGCCAGTTTGAATACTCTTCACCCAGCAAGTCTATAGGCCAATCACCTATTTCGTTTGAATGCTCTAACCAGTTAGTCGCCGCATTAATACTGGCACATGCAAGCTGAGGCTCTGAGGTTTTAAGGTCGTATCGCAGTGCCCACATAGGCTTGAGAGGTAACTTCATCTCTGACCTCGGTGGTTCTAATACATTATTATTTTCTTGTTGATCTCGATAACGTATTTGCCAACGCTGCAGTGTGTTACTCACAAACCAATTATAGGCGCCCTGTACCGCCCTTTTTACCTCCACTGGCGGACGATTAATTTTCATAAAATAGCGGCTGATTTCCACACTAAGTGGCGTGTTCAGGCCAGCTAAGTGCTCCCCCCTGCCCGGTACAGGTAAGTTTGTCTCTAATTGGTAAGCGCTGGCCCAAATACTGGCTCGACTATTATGTGCTTGCTGCAAACGCAGTAATAACGCATCACCTTTACGTACTGCATCGGCCGCTTTACGCCGCGTTTCAAATGAAATATAGCCGTAAGGCATACTGCCAGAGGCAACTTTACGCAAAAATACTAATGCGTTTAAGGTAACCCTTGTATCCACCGAGAGATGTGGTCCATCTAGTTTGGTACTGACAATCGCACGATCTGTCCACCCCCCGTTGTACAGTTGCGCGTTAATCGTCAATCTCAAAGCACGGCGTGCAGCATTCCGGTAACGAACATCACCTGTCTGCAAATACACATGAGATAAATAATAAATTTGTGGAAACACGTTGTGATCAATAAAACTCGCGTCAGCGGCATTTTGATCTTTCAATAACTGCAGCTTTTCATCACCGCTGAGTTGACGAAACGGATTGGTATGAGCAGGCCAGCCACCATTATTTCGCTGCATAAGCAACAAGTTATCGGCAATGGCTAGTATCTGAGTTTTATCGTATTGATCAACTTCTCGATCTGGGTGGTGGCTGTTCCATCGCTCGATGGAGTCCGCAAAACCTTCTGTTAGTATTGGCCGATAAACCGGCTTTTCATGTGCGCAGGCGCTTAACAGTGACAGTATTAATAAGGTAGAAAAGAATACAAAAGAGGACTTAATGAATCTCATAACGTCAGTCTTGCGGAACAGACGAAATATTGTAACCCACTCGGGACAAGAGAGCTAAAACTTTACCGTAATTCAAAACTATATCGTTTCTTCGGTGACTGTTTGGTTTCGACCCGAATATTTGGCGCGATACAGACATGTATCCGCCCGGGAAAAAGCCTGCGAAAGACTTTCATCACACCGCAAACCAACGACGCCGATACTGATTGTGACATTGGACTTATTGTTGTCAAACCAACACGCATCATGGACTCGTCTACGTATTTTCTCACTCAATTGGTAAGCCTGAGGTAACTCAGTGTTGGGCAAAATTAACAAAAACTCTTCTCCCCCCCAACGAGACACAATGTCACTAGAGCGTACACTGCTCTTGAGAAGCTGGGCGAGTTCAAAGATGACTCTATCGCCTTCTGCATGGCCATAGCGATCGTTGATTAATTTAAAATGGTCAATATCCAATAACATGACTGCCGTAGGAGCGCTCGACTCTTTATCCAATCGCTCATACGCCAACTCCAGTCCCATTCTATTTTGCAAGCCGGTTAAACGATCTCGCTCAGAGAGGTATTTAAGTTCACGCGCTTCATGCCGTAGTTCACGATGCTTATTAACAAGAGAGTTAAGCGCTTTTTGTTTGCCGTGTGCCTTGTGTCGCCAGTGAACCGAACGATATATAGCATAGACTGTTAAACCTACCCCCCAAATAATGAGAAGAGCTAAATACCAGCGCTCCGCACTCACCAATTCACCTATCGCTGTAACTTGATTAACTCTCACCTCATGATTGCCTGGGCCGAGGTTGTCTCGAAGATCGACCCCGAGAACAATGACATTGCTAAAGCTGGGAAGTGTTAACTCTCTAGGTACGTCCCGATTAACCAACCACCATTCGGATACGTTAAACTCAGAAAACCTGATCTTTAATGGTTCAGCCAAATCTCCACGACGCAGAGTCAAAACTTGATGCTGAACAGTGTTTATATCATCAGGCTGTGAATAATTCGGATAAAAATTTCGCAGTATTATGGCTAAACGAGGCTGAGTGCTTTTAACGTCAATATCAAGAAGGAGACTATCGAAACCAGACAGGTCTATGCCTTGGGATAAGTCATCAGTACTGGTTAATAACTCAATACTAAGACCGCAATATATTGAGGGTTTGGCAGGATCCTCGCGGTAGCAGCGAAACGCCAGACCGGTATCATCAAGCCACGCGCCGCTGGTACCACCGCCCTCTACTTGATCGTAATAAAGGTAAGTCACTCGATCTGGAAACGCTAGTAAATCCAGTTTGCGCATGGGCAAATATGGATGAAGCATGATGCTAACGACTGTCAGCAGAAGTGCCAGTAATAGTCGAGAATATCCGCCTTTGAATTGTACCGCTACATGTGGCCTCCGCTGAATAATACATCTGACAGTCTAGCAGCAAGATTGGCGCAATATGCAACATTTTTTAAATTTAACGTCGTAAAGCCTTTATCGAGTCAGCCACAACAATGCGAACTCACTCTGCCAGTGCAGCAACTTCCTGCCCATCTGTTCCCGGTAATAACAAGATAAAGCCCCCCAGCGTACGACTATGTCGAGTGCTCTTACCGGCGAAGTAAGAACTTCTGCCACATGAACCATAACTTGATTGCCCTCCAGGGGTTCTCTGCAATCATTAATACGCTCAAAGTGATCTATATCTACCATCCACAAAGCGCAAACGCCTTCAATCGAGGTAAAATTGTCTAAGACCTTGGTGAGGCCATAGCAATTAGAGATCCAGATCAAGCCTCACGTTGGCTTCAATCACTGAACACAGACACTCACCTAATTTTATACCCACTAGGGTAATGTTATTAAACTTCGGGGGGCGATACTCACGAGGTAGCCGGTAGCTCAAAGCTACCCTTCAATTAATCTAAACTCTTTAAAACCCACAACCATTGTTTGGGCTAAATCATTCGGTGGAGGTACAAAATGAATGTACCCAGCACTTACGCCATCCTCAACAATGGCGTAAGCAGAATTGAATTTACGGAAGAAAAGTAATTTCGCAGCAAGAGCTTTGTAAGGCCGAGGCGTTGGCGTCGGCCTGCCAAATTAAGACGCGTGAATCCGCAGCTCCTCGTCGAGGACAAGACAGCGATTAACACCATTAACCAATGCCTTCAAAGCAGCAGCAACAATACTGCCGTCACGTCCGACGCCAAACACCGGATCAGAGTCGTTTACGCGCAACTCAATATAACCAACCGCTTCACCTTGAGCGCCTCCACCCTTAACAGCGTGCTCGTGGTAATCAACCACCACAATGTCACCAATTAAAGGCTTCAATGCGTTAACGGCGGCATCTATGGGGCCCGTGCCATTCCCCGTTAAGCGACGCTCTTCACCGTTGAGGCTGACATCTACAGCCATGGTGACCTCTTGATCACGACTGTGCTGTTCATTATGCCGGTAAGACAAGCTGCCAGCGTCGCTGAGGTACTCACGCTCAAATAACTCGAAAATCGTTGCACTGTTCGCCTCTTTTCCCGTCTTGTCTGTGTACTGCTGCACGATCCGACTAAACTCTATTTGCAAGCGACGGGGAATATCCAACCCATATTCCTGAGCCAATAAGAAAGCAATGCCTCCTTTACCCGACTGGCTGTTTACCCGCACCACAGATTCATAGCTGCGGCCCAAGTCAGCAGGGTCGATCGGTAAATAAGGCACCCGCCAGGGCTCGTCGGTTTGCTGTACGGCAAAGCCTTTCTTAATCGCATCCTGATGCGAGCCCGAAAAAGCAGTAAACACCAATTCACCGGCGTAAGGGTGGCGGGGGTGTACCGGCAGCTTATTGCACTGCTCTACCAACTGGCGCACTTGATCAATCTGGCTAAAGTCCACCCCAGGGTGAATACCCTGGGTATAAAGGTTGAGCGCCAAGGTGACTAAATCCACATTGCCGGTGCGCTCGCCATTGCCAAACAAACAGCCTTCGACCCGGTCAGCACCCGCCATTACAGCAAGTTCGGCGGCGGCTACCGCGGTGCCGCGATCGTTGTGCGGGTGTACGCTCAAAATAATCGCCTCGCGCCGCTTCAAGTTGCGATGCATCCACTCAATTTGATCGGCGTAGGTGTTGGGCGTCGACATCTCTACCGTTGCCGGTAAGTTAACGATCATCTTGCGCGCTGCGGAGGGTTGCCAAACCTCGCTGACCGCATCGACCACCTCTTTCGCAAAATCCAGCTCGGTGCCCGAAAAAACTTCGGGTGAGTACTGGTATACCCACTCGGTGTCAGGGTATTGTGCAACGGCCTCTTTCACCCACTGCGTGCCCTGCTCGGCCATAGTTTTCACACCGGCTTTATCGGTGCGATACACAATGTCGCGAAAATCTGGTGCGGTGGGATTGTACATGTGCACGATCGCGCGATGAACCCCTTGCAATGACTCCACTGTGCGGTCAATCAGCTCTTTGCGCGCCTGGGTTAACACTTCAATAGTGACATCCGCCGGGATGTGGTTTTCCTCAATCAGCAAGCGTACGAAATCAAAGTCCGTTTGCGACGCCGAGGGAAATCCCACTTCGATTTCCTTAAAACCCATTTTTACCAGGGCCAGAAAAAACTTTAGTTTGGTCGCCACAGACATAGGGTCAATCAGCGCCTGATTGCCATCGCGCAGATCGGTACTCATCCAGATGGGCGCGCACTCAATGGTGTTGCCGGGCCACTGACGATCGGGCAGATCGATAGGCGCAAACCGGCGATATTTGTTCTGTGGTTGATCTAACATTGTGTTCTCCTGGCCTTAGAAAGGCGATGCTTTACATGGTGGAGTGGCGCTAACCCTGACCTGAGGATCACCCAGAATCTCAGGGCTTAGCTACCGAGCTTGTGGCTCTGCCACATTAAGTTAGGGTATAACTTGCTGCGACCTCCTGATGTACACAGTATAAAAAAGCCCCCCCGGCAGATGATTGCGAAAACCCTGAATTATTTACATTAATTAGCATAATGTTGCGCTACCATTCGGATACGTGAAATTTAGAAAAGGATGATAGTTTGGCTACGCAACTTGACCGCTATGACGGCATGATTTTAGAGCGCTTACAGCGCGATGGGCGTATATCCAACCAAGAACTGGCTGACGCCATCAGCCTATCCCCTTCGCCCTGCCTGCGCCGGGTGCGCCAACTAGAGGAAGAGGGTTTAATCGATGGTTATGTGGCCTTGCTTAACGCCCGCAAACTCGGCCTGAACTTGACCGCGTTTATCCATATCAGTATGGATAAACACACACCCGAGCGATTCGAGCACTTTGAAGCAGCCATTGCCAGCTATCCGGAAGTACTGGAATGCCACTTAATTACCGGTCAGTCCGCCGATTATCTTTTGAAAGTAATCGTCGACGATATGGACGCCTTCCAACAGTTTCTATTGGGCAAACTGCTTCGCACTGAGGGCGTTAACGGTGTAGAGTCATCGTTCGTGCTCAAATCTCCAATACGCACTACGGCGTTGCCCATACAACATAAAGCATAACCAATCACCTTAAATGCCATGATGAAATCAGTAACTACACTGCTCGCTTTTGCCGCCTCCTTGCTAACCACTGTTAGCCTGCAAGCGGCAGCCCCCGAACCCAAACTGGAGCGCATTAGCTACACCAGTAGCGTTGACAATAAACAGAGAGATTTCTTTCTTTATTTGCCCAAAGGCTACGATGCCAAAGCGGATAAAGAATGGCCCGTGATTTTATTTTTACACGGCAATGGCGAGCGAGGTAACGGCAAAGACGAGCTGGACTACGTCTTGATTCACGGCCCGATCTACGAAGCCTGGATTCAAAAGAAAGACCTGCCCTTTATTATTATTTCACCGCAATTGCACATGTTTGATATGGACAAGCGCGGTATCAGCTATATCGACAACCGCTCGGCGTCGCAAATTCCACAGCGCCAGGCAGATGGCGTACCGCCGCGCGAGCCTCACTTTGCTACACCTAAGCCGATGTCTGGTATTCCCAGCCACGAAGATATGACCGGCATTCCGGCTCTACTACCAGAGGGCTGGGACAAAGTAGAACAGGATTTAATGCACATCGTAAACACCGTGCAAAGCCGCTATCGCACCGACGAAAACCGCTTATACCTGACGGGTTTAAGTTACGGCGGTTTTGGTACCTGGTGGCTTGCCAGTAAGCATCCCGAACTGTTTGCTGCTATCGCCCCTGTGGTCGGCTGGGGGCATCCTTCGTACGTGGGTCCTATCGCAAAACATCAGATCCCCGTATGGCAGTTTGCGGGCGGACGCGATCACACGGTTCCCCTCCAGTATTTCTATCCCGGGCTGAATCGCCTTGAGCAACTAGGTCACCCTCGAGTGCGATTTACCACCCACGAAGATATGGGCCATGATGCGTGGCGCCGTGTGTATCGCAGCGATGATTTTTATAACTGGCTGCTCAATCAAAGTCGCTGATTGGAAATTGTCTGTACGCTACACCGCTACCAAATCATAGGCACCGTAACTAAATTAGCGCAAATAAAGTAAATCCCCAAATCTACTCCATACACACACTTTTCTAATGCCGCCTAAGCACTGTTAGGCGGCCCTCAATCGCTACCAACGGTTAAATAATCCCCCATTAAGCGCTATATTGTGATGGAGGCAAGTTGTACTCACCGCAAAACCACCGTTGAGGCCCCAATTAATGCCACTGAGAAAAGTAACCAACTCCCTGAAAGCAGAGCTCAGTATATTGCGCCGCCGAGCGGCGTATATCGGCCTGTTGGTTATCTTTATCGTGCTAATCACCGAATTCATATTGGAGAAATATTTTAAAGAAGCAGATATTCAAAACAAACAACTACAAGTTACCCAGCAGCTTACCGGCCTTAGCTCTAGGCTCAGCGGTCTTATTAACAGCAACCTCTTTCTACTCAGCGGTTTATCCGCACATATCGGCATGAAGCCAGATATCACGCAAGCTGAGTTTGAAGCCTATGCCAGCAGTATTTTTCGCCAAGAGCCTCTGCTGGTAAACATGGCTGCAGCGCGAGACCTGATTATTACGCACATTTATCCCATAGAAACAAACCGCGCCGCTTTAGGACTTAATTACCGCCTTACTGATACACAATGGAATGCCGTTAAAATGCTCGATAAACGCGGTGAAATGGTTGTCGCAGGGCCGCTCGATATGGTGCAAGGTGGAGAAGCCATAATCGGCCGCGTAACCGTCTTTACCGGCGATGATCAATTTTGGGGCATTACTTCCGCACCCATCTATACCCAAAAACTGTATCAGGCTGCCGGGCTTCTCAATGAAGACCTGTCCATCAAAATCGCCATCCGTGGTAAAGATGGGTACGGAAGAAATGGTGATGTATTTTATGGCGACGAGGCTCTATTTAATGACCAACGAAGCATCACAACCACACTAGACGTTGGCTCCGGAAGCTGGCTGCTTGCAGCTCAACCTCGCAGCGGCTGGGAAGATGCATCAGGTACCATTTGGCTGTTGCGCATCTCTTTTACGGTGCTTGCTTTATTGCTCACCATCATTATCGGTTACCGTTATCGGCAATTTTATAACGAGAAAAATTTTCGCCAAACTATTGAGAAAAATCAGGCACTACTACAGGAGGTCAGTAAAATAGCGTTGGTTGGGGGCTGGCAAATAACGCCCGAAAAAAATCAATTGCGCTTCACCTTATGGAATGACCAGACCGCCAAAGTATTTGGTATTAAAGTCGACAGTCAAAACCCTCTTACCGAAGAGGTATTGACACAACTCGACAAAACTCAAGCAAACCAGTTACGGGCCTACATCACGAATGCAACCTTAGGGCATACCTTCGATACCGAATTACAGGTGTCATCTACATCCGGCCGCTGGATTCGAATAATCGGCAAACCCATAGAAACATCTGAACCGCCATTTTCAGTGTTAGGTTCGGTTCAAGACATCACCGAGCGAAAACGGTTTACCGATAAAATTCAACATCAAGCGATTTACGATCAACTAACGGGCCTACCTAACCGTTTGTTATTTAATAATCGTCTCAACAAAACGTTAACCAAATGCCATCGAGACAAACAAAAAGTAGCCGTTCTTTTTATTGATCTGGATCATTTCAAACCCGTTAACGACAACTTAGGACACAACGCAGGCGATCTTCTGTTAAAAGAAGTTGGCCACAGAATCAAACACTGTATCCGGCAATCAGATACGGTCGCCCGATACAGTGGTGATGAATTTATTGTCATACTTAATGACATTAAAGAAACAAAAGTTCCAGTTTCTATCGCACAAAATATTATCGATGCTATAAGCGCACCCTTTACGCTAGATAAACATAAGGTTTACTGCGGTGCCAGTATTGGCATTTCAATGTTTCCCGACGACGGCAATACCGTGGAAGATCTGGTTTCCAATGCAGACCAGGCCATGTATGAAGTCAAAAGAAATGGTAGAAACGGATGGCAGTTTTTTACTAAGACAATGCAAGTAATTTCAGAAAAGCGTCATTCACTGAGCAATAAATTAGTTCACGCTATTCAAAATAACGAATTCAGTGTCGTTTATCAGCCCATCATTGATTTAACTGAAAATAAAATTAAAAAATGCGAAGCACTGGTGAGGTGGAATCACAATGGCGAATGGATACCAACCGATGAATTCATCAGCCTCGCTGAAGAAACAGGCCGTATCAATGAGATTGACCGTTTTGTCTTACAGGCCTCCAGCCATTACATCAACACGCTTTCGAAGAAATTCGATTACCCTATTGCGCTTTCCATTAATGTCTCCCCGCGTGTTTTTTCCAGCAAAGACAACGCACTGGACCAATGGTTGGCTCTATTAACGCGAGCATCCCAGCATCTCGATATTACCGTCGAGATCACAGAACGCCTGCTTATTGAAGAGTCAGATAGAATCATGTGGGTGTTAACTCGAATTAAATCTCTGGGGGTAACCATTGCTATCGACGATTTCGGCACCGGCTATTCCTCACTGAGCTACCTCACTAAATTTCCCATTGATATCATTAAAATTGACCAGTCCTTTATTAAAAAGCTGGGGGATGTGCGAATTCCTGAAGCGCTGACGGAAAGCATGATCGCCCTCTCTCACAAACTGTCGCTCGAAGTGGTTGCCGAGGGTGTGGAGACCACGCAACAATTGACCATGCTCAAAGGATGGAACTGCGATTATGGTCAAGGTTACTATTTTGCTAAGCCACTTTCTGAAAAAGATTTTAGCCAGTGCATTCAAAGCCAGGTTGAAGCATTACAAATATAAGACTTTAATCGGCGTATTTTGTCGGCATAAGTTATTCTTCGAAGCTTCGTGACGCCCTTCACGTTCACTCAACAACAATTACCAAAACTTATTGATATTTTTGGTAATTATTTTACCATCCCTCCCTCTTAGAATAAGTATAAAAATTAGCCATCTGATAGATGGTCTATGCCACACAATAAAAACCCGCAGGATTTAAAGGAATAAGACCATGCAACCGTACCTTCCGTTATTCTCAGCCATCTTATTATGGGTAGCCGCACACAATGTTTTAGCGACTACTCCTGTGGAGCAGCGCATTATCGATGAAGCACTGACACCACTGTTTGGTTTGCACCGCGCCTCCACCAGCTCCGGCAAAGTCATCCCTGAGCACCAGTTTGACAATGCGCAGGTCTGCGGTGCTTGCCACACCGATATTTACAAAGAGTGGCGCTCCTCAATCATGTCTCACGCCTGGGATGATCCTATTTATCGTGCCTTGCTTGCCCGCGCCAGCAAGGCAACCGGCGGTGAATTAGACAGCTTCTGCACCGGCTGCCACACGCCAACGGGTCTGGTATCGGGTAAGGTCAGCACAGCTGATAACCAAAACCCGCCCGACATTCACACCCCCGAAACTGATATGCCTGGGGTCGACTGCGAAGCCTGCCACAACATCAACGCCATCAGTGGCCTGGACAATGGAGCCTATGTCATCAATGACGCAGGCGCCGCCAAATTAAAATACGGCCCAAGACAAGAAGCCAGTTCGCCATATCATCAAACGGCCTATTCAGAACTGCACACAGACTCCAAGATGTGCGCCAGCTGTCACAATGTCACCCACCCCACCAATGGTGTACCCGTAGAACGTACTTATGACGAGTGGTTTGAAAGCCCTTATCGCCAAGCCGGGATTGATTGCCAGGATTGCCATATGAAAGGCTCGCCGGGCAAAAGCGCCATTATGGGCCCCGATCGTCCGGACCGTGCCACTCACTGGTTTGCCGGTGGCAATACCACCATACTCGAACACTTTGGCCGTAAGGAAAATGCTGAAAATGCCCGCCAACTGTTACGCACCAGTGCCACCGTAGAGCTGGTCGATAACTCTGGACTTGAGCCCGGAGGCTATGCCGCTGTCACCTTTAAAGTCACCAATACTGGCGCTGGACACAAACTTCCCACAGGCTTTCCCGAGGGCCGGGAAGTGTGGCTGGATTTTTCCGTGACCGATGCAAACGGCAAAGAAATTTATCGCTTAGGGCAAGTGAAAGACGGTAAAACCGAACCGGGCACCAAGAATTTTATGGTGAAACTCGGGGATAAAGACGGCAAAAAAGTCGAGGTGGAAGTCTGGCGCATCACCCACATTATGTCGGATAACCGCATTCTACCCAAAGGCCACGCTATGGTGGATTACCGCTTTTCCATACCGAAAGCCGCCCAGCCACCATTTCGACTAACCGCAACATTGCACTATTGGCCTTTCTCTCAGGCGTTTGCCGATGAGCTGCTTGGTCCAGGCGAAATAGACGTTATTGTCGAAACCATTACCCAGTTTACGTCACTTGTGGGCGAACCAAAGGCCGAGGTTGCCGCGCGCTGATTACCTCTCAAGGCTACTAAAGGGGCGGTTTGGCCGCCTTAGCGGATAATGGGGTGTGCGTACTGGAAAGCAACTAAAGCTTTAAATAAAACAGATCAATGTACGAGGAAAACCGTTGGCGATCTCACCGACAAAATTATTTTTCTATTCACAATACACAAGTCAAAGACGAGATTCCGCTGCTGTGACAGCAGCGGACGCTTAACAAACTCTTCATCGTCATCAGTGAAATTTACATCGGCTTCTGACCATATCGACAACGGAATCTCGAGCTTGGTCTTAAGATATGCAATAATTGTTTTAAGGAAAGTGCTATTCTCTATAGCTTTACCAATCAATACAGAGAATCACGCATACTGGCTTAAAAATTGGTTGTAATAATAATTGCCTATTTATGATTCATAACAATGATGTAGAAAATGACCACTCTGTATTTTAATTTGAATGATGTAATTTTAATTTTATCCATCGGTTTAAGTATCGTCTTGGCGTTATCACAACCGCTATTAACAACAAAACTGCCTATTTCCAAATACTTACTCGCTGCTTTTTTTATTTCTATCGCACTGGCTGATATTAGTATTCTTTTGCTTTGGAACGATCATTTACCAAAATCGGACTTGGTCAACGTACTAACCCCCTACCTTTATGCACCCGTTATTTTGCTAAAAGGCCCTATATTAGTGCTTTACGTGACCAGTATTACGCACGACGACTTTCGTATCACCGCAAAGGATTGGTTACATTTATTACCGTCATTACTCGTCGTAGCAGTTATTGCTATTTTCGGAATTGATAATCAATTGCTGCGGTTAGATACCTTCGGTATAGACAGTGCAGTTTATCGCGCCGTGGATTTCATTTGGTGGTTCGTTAAAATCACACCCTTTTGTTATTTTATTTACGCACTGTATATCGTAAGGCGATATCATCGAACGGTATTTTCACATAACTCAGAAGTAAATGAGCAAGCCATTGTTTGGCTATATTTACTGACGATCGCTTTTATTTGCTCCGCAGCCTGGTCGCTGATGCTGAGCTTTCTAGCGGTTATCTATCGATTACCTCTTGGTATAACCGATAACTACATTAACTTTATTCTTTTGATAGCGCTGTTTTTCTATAGCGTATCTCATGCCCAGCAACTCACCACTACAAAAGGCTCGCGGAAAACACAATCCCAATCTAACGACAATATCGACAACCTTATTGGAAAAATAATGAGCGGTATTACAGAACAGAAGCTCTATTTAAAACCCAATATCAATGTTGAACAGTTCTCGGAAATGATCGGGCTTCCGTATCGAGATGTATCCTTCGCAATAAACAGGGCTTTTGATAGAAACTTCTTTGAATTTATAAACACTTATCGGGTAGAAGAAGCGAAGCGTTATCTGGGCGATAAAGACCACTTACATATGTCGGTCATGGAAATTTTATTGGAATCTGGTTTTAACAGTAAATCCTCGTTTCAACGATTTTTCAAACGTTTGACCGGAGAATCGCCAACAGAATATCGAAATCGAGTGATCAGCCAGAATCAGTAACTACTCATACACTATACCCTCTCGCTGCAACAGATGCTTAACCTCATCTAAATGATCAGCGTAGCGGCGCCATTGAGAAATAGCGTTTGTATGTATTTTTTCACGTACCTGTAGCGAACTCGCTGTCGCTACAGGGGCGCTGTTTTTTTCAATCGAAAGATAATCTGAACACCAGGTCAAACGACAGAAATCAAATAGCTTTTTCGATTCTTTCTCTGGATCTCTAACGAGGTTCTCATAGTTCAGTAGGTAAAACCTATCTGGATAACTCTTACGTAAACGCTGAGTAAGATTGCGAAAAAAAAGATAAAACCTTGCCGTATCAATTAACGATAATGAATAGTTAAAGCCTCCATCTGAAAAACTAAAAAGCTGTCTATAGTTGCCGACTATCGTATCCAAAGGATGACGATCCAAGCATACAATAACGCTGTTATCTATGCACTTTAGAATCTGATCAGCCAATAGGATATTCATTGGCAGTTTATCAATCAGAGTTTCTCCATTCTTATTAAGATAACTTGTATTGCTTCGATACAAACGACCGACTTCTCTGCTTATATTATCTTCTAATTCTTGTACACAACCATTGGTAATAAATTGTGTTGATGCTTCGCCGAGGACCTTCTTTAAACTGGTTCGAAAGCAGGGTAACTCCCCACCTGATACAACATTATCAGCACTGCTTAAAATACGATCTACCAGAGTGGTTCCTGTTCTCGGCATACCCGTAACAAAAATATTGTCAACGTGATTTATCTTGGCAACAGAGTAAGAAGGTCTTGCGACAATCTTATCCAAGATTACCTTATTGTAGTCAAAATCGTACTTCATAACATGGCGTAAAGCGCCTTTGTGTGCTGCCAAAACGCTGAATGCCTTGGAGTAATCGCCTATCGATTCCAACTCTTTTGCTATAGCATGAGCGATATGTAACCTGGCCTCTGGGTTTTTGCTTTTCTCTTGGATCCCGGTCAATTCAGAAATTCGATCCGGAATGTCTGCATCTACACTGTTCTTTTTTGTATTTAATAAAGACAGTGCCGCTTGAGACTTTTCAAAATAGGGTTTAATTGAAACGGACTTCTCTAACGCCTCTCTTGCCTTCTCAAACTCGCCCAAATACTTATAGCACGTTGATAAATTAAACCAAACCAAAGCGCTATTAGCATCCAACTGAACAAGCCTTTGATAACAACGACATGCTTCAGTGTAAAGGTTCAAGCGATTGTACGTCGTAGCGACTGTATCAACCAGCTCGGGGGTTTCCGTAGTCTCAACGTCGATGGTTTGCAATTCTTGATGAGCCATAAGCATGTCGCCACACAAAACCAATGCCCGTGCATAGTAGGCCCTAAAGAGAAGATTATCCGGATCATTGCTAACGATCTTATGCAGCAACTCAACTTCTTTTTGATAGTTTCCATATTTATGAGCTATGTAGCTCAATAAGTAGCTGGCAGTTACATGTTCCGGCTCCTTCTGTAAAATTTTTCCTAACAGTTGGTAAGCCGTTTCATCGCGCCCCTCCTTGAGCGCTTCTTTTGCTAAGCCTTCTAACTGATTGACAGATGGCGATGTCAACAATGTACTTCTCCCTGCTGAGGGCTACATATAAAAATCATTAATATTAATCACTAATAGATACGGGCCGACTAACCTTATTGCCAAAGCGTGAGCGATAGGTGGCAGCTTTTGAAAAAGTACGGTGATTTTTCTCAATAGGCTTCCAGGTTTCGCCGGAATTTACGCTAACCTCATAAGTTACCAGAGGCAGCGAACTATTCAAACTAACCCTTTCTCGTTCGACTTTTACGCCTGGTGGAGGTACATAAAACTGAATACCAGACTTATCTAACTTGGGTAAATCTCGATACGCTATAATTGATAAAAATCGTTGCCAATCTTCCCGATATTCTTCACTCTTACCTTCTTTATCTTCCCACTCAGCCTTATGCCAGGCACGTTCTGCCAAAGCCATTAGCCGGGGGAAAATCATATTTTCCACGCTTTCTTGAGTACGCAAGGTTTCAGTCCATAGCTGGCCTTGCATGCCCAAGATATTCTCTGGCCGTTCTAGCGGAACATGCAGCTTATTGGTCAGCTTTTCCAGGTTATCAATGTTAGCGCCGCTAAACGTCTTGCTGGCATTGGCATAGAGATCATCTGGGCGAAAGCCAAACACTTTCTGCAGATCCGTATAGCGAGTTGCCCAGTTATAGCCTCGCGCATCTGGGCTACTTTCATGTGGGTGATCAAAATACAGGTGGGTGGCTGACGATAAAACTACCTGATACCCTGCATTGGCCAGTAAGTAGGCTCGATCTGAAACACCAAGCTCCCAGATATTATCCCAAGCGTTGGCAATAACACTTTTATTTTCTAGGTTTTTTCTCAGAAAGGTTGTGTTTTTATCGTACATCAAGCCATCTTCCCATCCCGCAATTGCCATACCACGATCACTGGCAAGCTTAGCAACGCGCTTTACAAAGTAGGGCTTTAGATCATCAACACCAACAATATCGGAACCTGGATTATTGAAAAGATTCTCACATACAGGTGACTGCTCCCACGAGCCGCGCCCCACTTCATCACCTCCCATATGGAAAGTTTTTAAAGGTGTTCCCGCGTCGCGATGCATTCGCTGCAACTCGTACATAATCTTATCGATAAAGTGATAGGTCGATTCCATGCAGACATTAATGGAGTTATCGCTATAACTTTGAACGGTTAAATATTCCGATTGATCTTCCGGATCAGAAAGTAAGTAGCGCTCAGCCTCTCGCTCACCAGCCGTATTAAGTAGTTTTCGATAACGCGCTTTCATAGACACTATTGCGGCACGAGCGTGTCCTGGCATATCAATTTCAGGAATAATTTCAATGTTTCTATCACTCGCGTATCGAACGAGATCAATATAATCTTGACGAGATAGATATTGATTTTTTTCAGCCGAGTTTGGTCCACTGCCCAACTGTGTTAATAAGCAACGATTTTCAAGTGGGTCGAAGCAACGATTTGCACCAACATCGGCAAGCTCTGGAAGGCCCGGTATTTCCAAACGCCAGCCTTCGTCATCGGTCAGGTGCAAATGCAGCTTGTTAAGCTTATAACGCCCCATTTGCTCAATCAGGGTAACAATGGTCTGTTTACCGTGGAAATTTCGCGCGAGATCGTAATGCATACCCCGCCACTGATACCGAGGCTCATCAAAAATTCTAACCGCCGGTACAGAGATTACATTGTTTTTGGCGTTTAAAGGCAGCAGCTTTATTAAGCTTTGTACACCATAAAAGATACCGGCTTTGTCCCCCGCCCTGATGGTGATTTTGTTGCTTTTTATATCGAGTTCATAGTGCTCACCAGCTTTTGAGCTGGGGTCAATCACTAAATTGATGGAATTATCTGTTGCAGGCTCTTTGCGCTCTGTAAGCGTTGCCCCCAACAAGGAAAGCTCTTGCTTTAAGTAATCGACAGAAAACTGCAATCCACCACTTTGATAAAGCGACCAGTGGCTATCAATTTTCGCTTGTCCCTTACTTACATGCATTTCTTTCGGTGAGGGGATGATTCCTACAATGTCATTGGTAGCAGACACACCCGAATTATGGTCATAACGACTCTCGGGTGTCGCCACCAGATAAAGATCCAATTCTGGTTCGTTGAACCTCAAGTATTGCTCAGGCTTTACCAATTGCTCAGAAAACTCTTTCGGGTCCTCCTTCGCCGTGCTTGCAAAAACATAGGGTTTACCGTTCTCATCAACAATAAATGCATTAGGCATAAAATAGCTGTAGCTGGAAATATAGCCTACCGCTTCAAACTCTATGCGCTTAGTCTCTCCGCTGGAAATTCCCGTAAAGGCTTTCGTAGGTGATAGTCTGTATAAGTCTCCCTGAACACGTTCGAGCGTAAATTCATCAGAGCCTATAGCCGTTACCCGTCTGACAAAGTGAATATAAATTTCCCACGGTTTGTCGCCCGATGGAAGACTCTGTGATGAAATGTTATTGATTTCAAAAAAGGCTTTGAATTTCCCGGCTGGTAAAAAATTGCTGGTTACCCCAAAAGTAACATCAGCTTTGTCAGCAAATTCTTGATGATCAAACGCATAGGCACTTTGCAGAACAAACCAGCCAAGCATCATCATTAATATTTTCTTCATAAAATCCTGCTGTTTATCGTGAGTTCACGTGTGCTTAATCTGTGGTGATTCGACAGAGTCAAACCTCAAAGAGCGGAGGAGCACGCACCAGAGGTCATTGATCCAAACACTTCCAACTCATAAAGCGAGAAGCCCCACTGGGGTAATGCTTTTTCTGTACCGAGAATCCGTACAAAACGTGCTGTCTGGCTAAAGCCAGTATGAGTGTTAACCAGCTGCTGATTGTCTGAAACATCTATGAGTAATTGCCAATCGCTACCATCGCTGGAATACAACACTTGATAGTCGATAGCGTATGCAGGATCCCAAGTGAGCGTTAAACCGCTAATAACAATATCGTCCCCAAGATCGACCTGAACCCACTGATCATCGGTATAAGCGCTCGCCCATCGACTGTTGGCAGTATCACCATCGGTTATACGGCTCGGCTCATAGCCGGCCGCAATATAGGAAGACGCCGATGCCACTTTGCCAAGCGCTAAATTTTGTACCGACGAGCAGCTCTGACTCTGCGTGATACTGGCGGCTAGGGTTAAGTGGCTTGAAGGGTTACCGGTATCATAACTGGCAATGCGCGCTTGATACTGACCAAAGTGATTCGCACCAAGATCGGATATTTGTAACATGCTTGTACCACTTCCCTGCAGGATCGACGAATCAGTTAAGCACTGACCATTATGAAACCAGCCAATGTCCCGCTGTACCGAGCTACTGCCCACCTCTAGAACGACACTGTCTCCCAGGCACGCCTGCTCTGACTGAGGCTGAAGAGTAACGTGATTGCTGTTGGGATAAGGTATGTCTGAAAAGTAGTTATAGAGAAACCATGTACTACCCATCACATCCAATTTTTGTTTCCAGATATCGGTAAGCTGCTGATACTCCGTTATCCAGGTTTTAAAAGGTTGATCAATAGAATGATCTTCGAGCCATGGGCCCATAAAATAGGCGGTCGGATCGCCGGTATTCGACGGCCCCTCGTTGGAGAAAATTGGCGCTACTTTTACCGACGTATTGCCCGAGGCTAAATACTCCAGGCGCTCTAGACCATACTGAAGAATATTGACATCGTTTTGGCGGTAGTAGTGGACAAGAACACGATCAACCGCATCGGCTAATGCGGCTCCTTCGCTCGCTGTAATCCAACCGATGTATATTTCGGTTTGCAAATTATGACTGCTGGCGACAGTTTCAAAGTGCGACAGAATACTCAGGGTATCGCTAAACGCTTGCTCACGATCGGTTTGATTCCAAAATTCAAATTCCAGATTCAACACATCAATCCGCTCATCAAAAGCGTGTGAATCGTTGTAATTGGCTACTTCATCAGCAGAAGCTGCCGCACCTAAAGCCGCTGCGATCTCCTGAATACCGTAGTTATTTTTCGCTCTGGAAATGAAGTTCGCCAGCTGCGTTTGGCGCTGCGGGTCGCCGCCCATACCTTCCAAATCATAGAGAATAAAGTAGTTAATGCCATTGGTTTTACTGAACTCCAACAGCTCTGTTTCTTTACTGAAATCACCCAACAGTGATTCCTGACCACGCTTAAGCGAGACATACATGCCGTTAATGGCAACACATTCCCCGCCTACAAAAGCCGACGTTTGTGCATTAGCCATCTGACTCAGTAAAACAAAAACCAGACATTGCAGAACAACTAACGTTTTTTTTATATACGAATTCATTGCTTTTCCCTACCTGATGTTAAAAAAGCCCGGACAAAGCCGGGCGAAAGTGAGGAAACTAGAGGTTGGCGCGAAGGCCGAAAGTGTAGATGGCACCGGTATCCTGGTAACCCATAAACTGGTTTTCAAAGCGGCCGTATTTATCCACCGTTTCGCCAGTCACGTTGATACCTTCGATGAAAGCGGAGATGTCATCAGTGAGGTTGTAGCTGAAGGAAAAGTCCAAGGTGCCATAAGAGTCGTAGTGCACCGGCTCGTTGGATGGCCCGTTAAAAACTAACCCGAGAAAATCGGTGCGATAGTTATACGCTAAGCGACCTTCGTAGGTTTCATTACCGTAGAAAACAGAGACATTACCTGTGTCGCTCAACCCAGGAAGAGCGAACTGTTCGGCGTCGTCTGCATCACTTAAAGACGCACTGCTATTCACAAAGGTGTAGTTTGCCGTTACACCGAAACCATTATCAAACGAGTGCGTGATATTGATTTCAGCACCCTCGATGGTGGCCGACTTGCTGTTGTGAGGTCGTGTGACAAGAAACTCCTGCCAACTTGGGTCTTCTACTTCAACTTGGTTAAAGACCTCAAGCTGTGAATACCGAACAATGAAATCGTCGATGTCTTTTTGATACAGTGCTAACGAGAGAATATCCGCATCTCCGTAGTAATACTCAAACGCCAGATCATAGTTGGTAGACTTGTAGGGTTTTAGATTTGGGTTCCCCCCCATGGCCGTGCGCGTGGATACGGTTGTTGTCTGGTAGGTTGTGTAGGGAGCCAGCGCTGATAACGTGGGACGGGTCAGTGTTTGACTGACGGCGGCGCGCACATAAAACTCATCCGTAACTTGCAAGATGGCGTTTAACGATGGCAGCCAGTTATCGTAATCACTGTCGATACTGACGGCGGTGCCTGCGGCATCCGCATAATTTTGTACCAGCCAAGGTGATGGTGGCTCTCCCGGTCCTGTAGACTCACGTTCTAGTGATTCCAGCACCTGCGATGTACCATCGGAGGTGACTTCTGTGGATGTATAACGAAGCCCACCGTTCAACTCTAACGGCATACCCATCAGATTTACCTCAAAATCCATTTCAAGGTAGGCCGATAGAACATCTTCTTCAATCACATAAGAATCATTGGATTTTACGGCAGCCCAGCTACTGCCATTTGCAATAAAAGCCTCTTTGGATGCAATACCAGTAGCACTATCGGCGCGGGTGCGTCCATCGATGTTGGCCGCCATCCAGTCGCGATAGGCAACCGGATCGATCATGTAAACATCGCCATTTAGACCATCAAAGTTATCCCCCGATTCTTTAACCCCAACAATGATACTGTCGTAATCAATTTCCTGCTGTGTAGCCAGGCCGTGGTACATGCGGCGAATCAGATCCGGGGTTGACCAATATTCCGTTTGCTTTTCGGAGGTCGTGTTGTTCACACCAAATTTTACATTTTGCAGGTACTCGCCATTCGCCTCCCAGGTAAAATCCAGTTTGAACTCGTCGTTAATGCCTTTGTTGTAAATCCCGTCGTTTGAGTTGATGCGCGCTCTCAGGTCGCGCATGTTCTGACTGCCCATTTCGGGTTTGATCGCCGCTTCATCACGATATTGATAAGACGGAATGCCACCGTCGGAGGTAATGAGATACCCAGGACGATCCAAGAACTCGACGATGTACAGTCTGTCCAGTCCTCGGTTATCCAGCTCAGCCTCAGAGTGCGAAATATCCGCAACCATGTAGAAGTTATCGGTGATGTACCACTCGGCGTTTAACCCACCGATAATCGATTCGGTGGGTCGTTCTTTTGTCACCAACTGGTGCGCATAACCGGTAATATCATAACCTTCGTCGTAGCCGTGGTTGAGTACCTCGTAAAAGCCGTTTTCATCCACCACGTTCTGATCAGACAATGTTGGGGCCCACAGGTAGGAGCCAGTAGAGTATTCTGTAGACGAGGTATCGTAATCCGAATAGATCACATCAGCGGTCAGAGTCAGGTTATCCGTAGGGCGGGCCTGAAACACCAGATTGCCGCCAATACGCTCACGAGATACTTCTCTGCTGCCAGCGTAAATACTCTGAATGCGATAGGTGTCTTCTTCAAGGCCATCACCGGAATAGGCATAGCCTCCTGCCCAACCTTGGCTAGGCGTAGTAAACGTAAGGAAGGGCTCCAGATTTGTATTGGCGATATGCTCGTTAGTCACCACATACTCAAGGGTGTTACGCTCCTGATAGGTCATTGAAGCGAGTACGCCAAACATGCCGTCGTTAAAGGTGTTGCTGATAATAAACGAGCCCTGAGGGCTGGTTTCTTCGCTGTTCTCCTCATACTGGCCTTTCAAACTGCCAGCAAATTTAAAACCATCAAAATCAAAAGGCCGGGCGGTCACAATATCAACGGTACCACCCAAACCGCCTTCTTTTAAATTGGCAGATGAGGTTTTAAATACATCGACTGTACTGACCAGTTCAGAGGCCAAGGTATCGAAACTAAAGGCTCGCTCTTCGTTTTCCGTCGCGGCGGTGCGGCCATTAATGGTTACAGCGGTAAAATCGGGCCCAAGGCCACGAATACTGACAAATCGTCCTTCACCGCCATCGCGGTCGATCGCAACACCAGGTACACGCTGAAGCGAATCGGCGATATTGTTGTCAGGAAACTTACCTAAATCTTCGGCCGAAATACTGTCAGAAATAAGCGTTTGGTTGCGTTTGCGGTCAATGCTTCTTTCTATACTTCCAGCTATCCCAGTGACCACAACCTCTTCTATAAGCTGCTCATCTGCGTCTTGTGCGCTCACAGTGATTGGTGTTGCGGTTAATGTTCCGACGATGGCGACGGACAATGCGGACCTTTTAAACATTACTTTATCCCCCAAGTGACTGATTGCTATGGCTCGTTCTTCTCATGGGCAAGGGGTTCGCTTTGGCGCGAACCGGAAACTTTGGCGCTCCTTGCGTGCATAGTCTTACCTGGTGATAAATAGCTCGACTCATTTCCTCGATTTAACCAAATTGACCCGAATCACTTTAGTCACCAAAGTGGGTCAATCTGTAAGTTATTGATTTGTATTGTTTTAATATTTAATGCTTGCTGCGTTAATATCTCGATAGGCAGCGACTACAGAGAATAAAAATCCGCCTAAATTGCACCGAGTCACTACCATTTATACATTAACGGGCACCTCTGGCCTTCAAAATACCAATGTGTTGCTAAAAGTACGCCATCGGGTGCGGCTTTTACCAATACAAAAAAGCCCTCGCCTAATGATAGACGAGGGCCTCTGCGGTTATAAGTAAGTAAGCACTTACTTACACATCAAGATTTGCTACTGCAAGCGCATTGGACTCGATAAAGTCGCGACGCGGTTCCACATGATCACCCATTAAAGTGGTGAATATTTGATCAGCAGCAATGGCATCCTGAATGGATACTTTCAGCATGCGGCGGCTTTGCGGATCCATGGTGGTTTCCCATAACTGTTCTGGGTTCATCTCACCCAACCCCTTATAACGCTGAATGCTGTAGCCCCGCCCAGCTTCTTTCATCAACCAGGCAAGTGCCTCATCAAAGCAGGTCACTTCCTCGGTCTTTTCACCCCGTTTTACATAGGCGCCCTCTTCCAACAGGCTTTCGAGCTTTTCACCCAAAGCGACGATAGAGCGGTATTCGCCGGAGGCAAAAAAGTCGTGGTTGAAGGGGTATTCAGATGCGACGCCATGCTCAATAATTTCGATGTGAGGCAGGAATAAGTGGCGCTCCTGATCTTCACGTACAGTAATTTCATAGCGATCAGCGCCCGCTCGATGGCTATTGGTGAACTTGCTTTGCAGCTGCTCACACCAGGCTGTAATAGTATCTTCACTAGAGAGATCCGCTTCTTTTACAGATGGCATATAAATCATCTGCTCAAGCACGTCTGCAGGATACAAGCGCGATAACCGCTCAATGGTTTCCATGACCGTGCGGAACTCTTTTACCAGTGATTCCAGTGCTTCACCGCGGATACCCGGGTCTTCGGCGTTTACATGCAGGCTGGCGCCTTCTAACGCTGCCTGGGTGAGGAAGGCAACACGAGCGGCTTCATCTTTCAAATACTGTTCTTGCTTACCTTTAGCAATTTTGTAGAGCGGCGGCTGGGCGATAAACACATGGCCTCGCTCAATCAGTTCACGCATTTGCCGGAAAAAGAAGGTAAGCAGCAAGGTACGGATGTGCGAGCCATCCACGTCAGCATCCGTCATGATAATAATGCTGTGATAACGCAACTTCTCAGGATCAAACTCAGACTTTCCGATGCCGCAGCCAAGGGCTGTAATTAACGTCCCTACCTCAGCGCTGGACAGCATTTTATCGAAACGTGCCTTTTCGACGTTAAGGATTTTACCTTTCAGGGGCAAAATTGCCTGGGTTTTACGGTCGCGCCCCTGCTTTGCGGAACCGCCGGCGGAGTCACCCTCCACCAAGTAAAGTTCTGACAGCGCGGGATCTTTTTCCTGACAGTCGGCCAATTTACCCGGCAAACCGGCGATATCCAATGCGCCTTTACGGCGAGTCATCTCACGGGCTTTACGAGCCGCTTCACGGGCCCGGGCAGCATCGATCATCTTGCCAACAATTGCTTTTGCTTCTGGAGGGTTCTCCAATAAGAAGTCGGTTAAATTGGCGCTCATCTCCTGCTCAACCGCAGTTTTCACCTCAGAGGACACCAGTTTGTCTTTGGTTTGCGATGAAAACTTAGGGTCCGGCACTTTAACTGAAATGATCGCCGTTAAGCCTTCTCGAGCGTCATCGCCGGTAGTGCTGATTTTGGCCTTTTGCGCCAGGCCTTCTTTCTCAATATACGTATTTAAGCTACGCGTCAGGGCGGCACGGAAGCCAGCCAAGTGCGTACCACCATCACGCTGGGGGATGTTGTTGGTGTAACAAAAAATGTTTTCCTGGAATGAGTCATTCCACTGCAGGGCAACCTCTACAGCAATACCGTCTTCGCGTTGATCGCTGAAGTGCACAACTTTGTTAATAGGGGTTTTATTGGTATTCAGGTGTTCGACAAAGGCGCGTAATCCACCTTCATACTCATACACTTCTTCATCGCCGCTGCGCTCATCTTTAAGCACAATGCGCACACCAGAGTTCAAGAACGACAGCTCACGTAACCTTTTAGCCAGCAAATCGTACTCGAATTTGATGTTGCTGAAAGTTTCAGCAGAGGGTTTGAAATGAATTTCAGTACCACTCGAGCTGGTATCACCAACAACGGTTAAAGGCTTTTGCGGCACACCACCATGGTAAACCTGCTCATGCACTTTGCCGCCCCGGCGAATAGTCAGCTTTAACTCCTTAGACAGGGCGTTCACAACAGAGACACCCACACCGTGCAAACCGCCAGACACTTTGTAGGTGTTATCATCAAACTTACCGCCCGCATGGAGCACAGTCATAATGACTTCTGCTGCCGAAACCCCTTCTTCGTGCATTTCTGTAGGGATTCCACGGCCATTATCGGATACAGATATCGACTCATCCGGGTGGATTACCACTTTAATCTCAGAGCAAAACCCCGCCAAGGCCTCATCAATGGAGTTGTCCACCACCTCGAATACCATGTGGTGGAGCCCGGTACCATCATCGGTATCGCCAATGTACATCCCTGGGCGCTTACGAACCGCATCCAGACCTTTCAGCACTTTAATACTGGATGAGTCGTAATTGGGTTTGTCGTCTGACATAGTTATCTCCGCTATTTTCCGATAAGCAGGGTTTTACTGCTCACCTAGGTAGTCTTCACTAGTTATTGCGCCATGTTCCACGTGGAACAATTTTAACTCTCTGTTTAACTCACGCCAGGGCACCAGCAAGGGTTCAATCTCCACCCCGGTAATAAACACCTGAGTTTGCAGCTTATCTAACCACTTAACCAACAAATGGCGATGTTTTTCGTCCAGCTCTGCAGGTAAATCATCCACTAAATAGATGCATTTTCGCCCGGTAATCTGTTCAAACAATCGACCCTGAGCAAGCTTTAAGGCACAAACCAACAGTTTTTGCTGCCCTCTTGAAAGGACGTCAGCAGCGCTCTGAGCATTGATCTTTATACGTATATCCGCTCTATGGAATCCTGCACCCGTAAAGCCTTGCTTGATATCACGGTCTAAGGTTTGCGCCAATAATTCTTGATAGTCCGTATCTTTTTCCCAGCCACGGTACAAGCTGAGGGTAAGCCCCTCAATGGCAACAAACTCTTTTACCAAGGGCTCAAATACCGCTTTGAGCTTCGTGAAGCAGGCTTCGCGCATCAACTGAATTCGCTCTGTAGCCGCTACGAGCTCTCGATCCCAAGGGGTTAATTCATAACCTTCTATTCTACCACGGCGCAAGATTGTGTTCCGTTGTTTTAGACTGCGCTGTGCAGACTTCCACACACCGTAGAACTCATGTTCCACGTGGAACACTAACCAGTCTAAAAACTGGCGTCGAACTTTTGGGGCACCCTCCAACAAGGTAAACGCATCAGCGTTAATCACTTGCAGCGGCAGGTACGAGGTTAATTCCGCGAGAGACTCCACCCCTCTACCCTGGACTCGAAACTGGGATTCACCACTGCGAGATCGAGACACGCCTAACGGGAGTTCGGAGCCTTTGGAGAATAAACGCCCAAATACCGTTAGCTCTTGGGCGTTTTGCGTGATAAGAGGTTTGATTTTATGGCTGCGAAAGGATCGCCCCATAGAAAGAAGATTAACGGACTCCAATAAAGAGGTTTTACCGGAGCCGTTTGCACCATAAATGAGATTAACATCAGGTGAAGGCTGGATATCCACCTGGGCGAGATTGCGCAGATTAGTGACAGCCAGCCGGGTTAACGCCATAAACTATAACTTAGAGCCTCATCGGCATAACAACATAAAGAGAGTCTCCACCCTCTTCAGGCTCTTCTAAGAGTGCACTGCTGTTAGCATCAGACAGGGTGATTTTCACCGTATCACTGTCAATAACATTGGTGACATCCGTTAAATAGCTAACGTTAAAACCAACTTCTAAAGAGTCGCCCGTATAGTCCACGGTCAACTGCTCTTCCGCCTCTTCTTGCTCTGGGTTATTGGCGACTATGGTAAGCTGGCCGTTGTCCAACAAAAGCCGTACGCCACGGTACTTCTCGTTTGAAAGAATCGCTGTACGTGAAAACGCTTGCTTCAACTCGCTACGCGAACCGTACATAATCTTATCGCCCCCGCGAGGAAGGACTCGTTCATAATCCGGGAATTTACCGTCAACCAGCTTTGAGGTGAAAGTGTAATCCGAAGAAGTCACGCGTATATGGTTAGCACTCAGGCTGATATCCACCACCTCTTCCCCGTCACTCATTAATCGAACCAGCTCCAGCACGCCTTTACGGGGTAAAATCGCCTGAACCGTCTCTTGGGTATTAACCCCGACAAAACGAGTGCACATAGCCATACGGTGGCCATCGGTAGCTACCACGCGCAATTGATCCTGTTTTACTTCCCACAACATGCCATTCAGGTAATAGCGTACATCCTGCTGCGCCATAGCAAACGCGGTGCGATCAATTAAGCGTTTTACTTCGCCTTGCTGACAACTGAACTGCAAGTCGCTGGGGCCATCTTCCACATTAGGAAAATCACTGGCGGGCAGGGTTGAAAGCGTAAAGCGGCTGCGTCCACTTTTCAGTAACACGCGGCCCTCTTCTTCGTGTAGCTCCAATACCGCATCATCAGGCAGCGAGCGAACGATATCGACAAACTTACGCGCGGGAACGGTGACCTCACCGTCTAACCCCGGGTTGTCGAGTTCCACCCGACCGACGATCTCCACTTCAAGGTCGGTCCCCGTTAAAGATAACTTACTTCCCTCGAGCACCAGTAAAACGTTCGACAACACCGGTAGGGTTTGACGGCGCTCAACAACACCGGCGACCAGTTGCAGGGGTTTAATCAATGCCTCGCGGGAAACAACAAATTTCATGAGCAGTTCTCTTTTAGGTCCTTGATAATAGTATTTGCAATCAGGTGGTCAGTGATCGCATCAGGTTTTTTAAATCCTCGCGAATATCCGCGTCTTCTTCTTCCAGCTCTTTAATCTTGCGGCAGGCATGAAGCACCGTAGTGTGGTCGCGACCACCAAACGCTTCACCGATTTCCGGCAAGCTGTGGTTGGTTAATTCCTTAGCCAGTGCCATTGCCACCTGACGGGGCCGTGCCACCGAGCGCGAACGGCGTTTAGAAAGCATATCGGCGATTTTAATTTTGTAATACTCGCCCACAACGCGCTGAATATTTTCAACACTCACCTGCTTATCTTGTAACGCCAGTAAATCTTTTAGGGCTTCACGCACAAGCTCGACATCTATTGGCCTACCCGTGAAGTGAGCACTTGCTATCACTCGCTTAAGGGCGCCTTCGAGCTCTCGAACGTTGGAGCGTATACGTTGGGCAATAAAAAAAGCCGCATCGTCTGGCAAATCCACCGCCACCTGGTGGGCTTTCTTTTTCAAAATAGCCACACGCATTTCAAGTTCAGGTGGCTCTACAGCAACGGTTAACCCCCAACCAAAGCGCGATTTTAAACGCTCTTCCAAACCGTTGATTTCTTTCGGGTAACGGTCGCAGGTAAGAATAATCTGCTGGCCACCTTCCAATAATGAGTTAAAGGTATGAAAGAACTCCTCTTGAGAGCGCTCTTTGCCAGCAAAAAATTGAATATCATCAATCAGCAGCGCATCCACCGATCGATAATAACGCTTGAAGTCATTAATCGCATTTAACTGCAGCGCTTTAACCATATCAGCCACAAAGCGCTCAGAGTGCAGGTATATCACCTTGGCGTTGCTGTTTTTTTTCAGCAGCTCATTGCCAACCGCCTGCATTAAGTGCGTCTTACCAAGTCCCACACCACCATATATAAACAGAGGGTTGTAAGCCCCCCCGGGATTTTCCGCCACCTGCCGCGCGGCCGCTAATCCTAACTGGTTGGACTTACCCTCCACAAAACTGGCAAAAGAAAATCCGCGGTTCAGATTATCCTGGTGCTTTAACCCCCCCTCTACCACAGGCTCGGCGGGAACGGGTTTATCCACAGGCTCGGGGCTTGGTGCAATGGGCGATGTATTATTAGGGCGCACAGGCGGTGCCTGAGGTTCAGGCGGGGCTATTGTGTTAGTGGACGTACTGTTAAAAGAAGGGCTGGGCTTACTGAAGCGCGAAACCTGAGGCTGACGACCACCAACACCTACCTCGATATCCATAGACACGCTGGCATCATACTGCTTTACCAGCTCAGTAATTCTGGGAAGGAATTTTTCACACACCCAATCGCACACAAAACGGTTAGGTGCCAATAATTTCAGGCTTTGCCCATCGGCCTCTTCATCTATTCGTAGCGGCCGTATCCAGGTATTAAACTGCTGAGATGGCAGCTCTTCCTGCAAACTGGAAACACAATAACTCCATACCGACTGCGGCAAAATCTAAAACCCCCAAATTGACACGTAGATTAGACAAGGGGAACCCCCCTCACCAATCGTTAGCCCGCTAGTGTACCGCCGACAGGATTAGTTATCCACACGAATATCAAGAAATCCCTGAAATTGGCAAAATTGAAGCTAAACCTTTAATTTCCAGAGGTTTTATCCAGCTTATAAAAAGTTTTTCCACAGAGTTATAAACAAAACCGTACAAAAAACTTAAGCACGTTTCTTTAAGACTGAAAAACCCCAAAACTGTGGATAACCCACAGGAAAACTCGCGTATAAAAGATGAATAAACTGTGTGCTCGATATTTCATCACTTTTTTACGTTTCCGATTGCTTTGACAGATATTTTTCTATAGAATCGCCGCCTCTTTTTCGCACACCGTGTGATCAACGAATAGGTAATCGGTAGGTTAACCATGAAAAGAACATTTCAGCCCAGCGTTTTGAAGCGCGCCCGTACCCACGGCTTCCGCGCTCGTATGGCCACTAAAAACGGTCGTGCCGTATTGGCTCGTCGTCGCGCTAAAGGTCGTAAAAGCTTAGCTGTTTAAGCTTTTATAACTCTGCGTGACCCCGAGGGCACCGTTGTAAGTTTTTGTACCAAGTCTATGGTACAAAGCCTGCAGCGGTGCCCTTTAGTATTTGAGCTTCGCACATTGCTCCAACCCCGAGGCCGCACCCCCTGTGAGCACCTCTCTCGCGTTTCGTAAACATCAGCGGCTTTTAAACGCCCGCGACTTTAAATCCGTCTTTGACGACGCACCCTTTCGCGCCTCTCACCAACACCTTCTTCTATTGTCCCGCAGTAATCAAACCGACTCTGCCAGGCTGGGCTTAGTCATCGCAAAGAAGAATATTCGCCACGCCGTTGACCGCAACCGGGTAAAACGCCTGATTCGTGAAAGTTTTCGTCAGCACCAGCATCAATTAACAGGTTTAGATGTTATTGTACTGGCGCGCCGAGGCTTGGATGAGCTGGACAACCCGAGCATTTACAAACTGTTAAGCAAACAGTGGCAGCGCATTATCCGCAAACGGGATCAGGCATCGGGAGACCAGTCGTGAGCTGGCTAGCGATCAAGCTAATACATTTATACCGCTACCTATTAAGCCCCTGGATTGGCAATCAATGCCGCTTTTACCCCAGCTGCTCTCACTACAGTGAAGAGGCAATTAACACTCACGGCTTTATAAAAGGGGTTTATCTAACCATACGCCGCCTTTTAAAATGCCACCCTTGGCACCCCGGTGGCATCGATCTGGTTCCCGGTGGACACAACGAACACAAACTGACTGATGGCAAACATTAAGATGGACTGGCAAAAAAACCTGTTACTCGCGGCCATGGCTGCTGTTGTTATTATGCTGATTATGCGCTGGGACGATTTCCAGCAGGCAAAAATAGCGTCTCAACCCGTCCAGGCACAAGCCAGTGCGTCAGCCACCGGAGACATTCCCAACCCGATAGCCTCCGCCAGCGATGTACCACAAAGCACCGACTCTTCCGAGGCAAGTTCACAACAAGCCAGTGAGCAGAATATTCAGGTCAACACCGATACGTTACACGTACGAATCAATACCAAAGGCGGCGATGTTACCCACGTCGCCCTACCCCAGCACTATGCTGAAATCGATACCCCGGACCAACCTTTTGTATTGATCGAAAACAACGCCAGCGAAACTTACAGCCTGCAAAGTGGTTTGATCGGCCAAAATGGTACCGACAGTTCCAGCGGCCGCCCCGTATTTAGCAGCGAAGCCACCGAATACTCACTCGCTGAAGGGGCAGACACCTTGGTGGTTGACCTAACCCACCAGCAAGACAGTGCCACGATTACCAAGCGCTTTACCTTCTACCGCGGTGAATACCGAGTAGAGGTAGATTACCTGGTACAAAACACTGGCGATCAGCCTTGGCAGGCCAGTTTATACGGCCAGATCAAACGCGATAGTCACGAACCCTACGCAGGCACAGGTTTCGGTATGCAGCCATTTGTGGGGGCGGCACTCACCACCAATGATGAACGCTATAAAAAGTTCAGCTTTGACGATTTGGAAGACGAAAGCTTTAAAACTCAAATTACCGGCGGCTGGGTGTCCATGGTGCAGCACTACTTTATCAGTGCCTGGATTCCGGACCAGCAACAAACTAACAACTACTTCTTACGCCAACAGGGTAATCAAGATCTTTTCCTGATGGGATTCACCTCCGCGCCCTTGGTTGTTGCCCCAGGCCAAAGCGGTACTATCAAGTCTCAGTTTTACGCCGGCCCTAAAGATACCGAAAAGCTGGAGCAAATCGCCCCCTACCTGGATTTAACCGTCGATTACGGTTGGCTGTGGTGGTTGGCCAAGCCACTCTTTAGTGTACTGGATTGGATTTACGGATTAATCGGTAACTGGGGGCTGGCAATTATTCTGCTGACAGTTCTCATCAAGGCGGTGTTTTTCAAACTCAGTGCCACCAGCTACCGTTCCATGGCCCGGATGCGCAAGCTCGCACCTAAAATGAAAGAGCTAAAAGAGCGCTACGGTGACGACCGTCAGAAGATGTCGCAAGAGACCATGAAGCTCTACCGCGACGAAAAGGTAAACCCCTTGGGCGGCTGCTTGCCCATGCTGATCCAAATGCCGGTCTTCCTCGCCCTTTACTGGGTACTGATGGAGTCTGTTGAACTGCGCCACACGCCATTTTTGTGGATTCCCGATTTATCAGTGAAAGACCCGATATTTATCCTGCCGCTGTTAATGGGCTTTACCATGTGGCTCACCATGCGTCTTAACCCTGAACCACCAGACCCTATGCAAGCGAAAATCATGCAATTTATGCCTGTGGTCTTTACGGTGATGTTCCTGTGGTTCCCGGCCGGCTTGGTACTCTACTGGGTTACCAACAACACCCTGAGCTTCCTACAACAAATGGTGATTACCCGGCAGATCGAAAAGGCCGATAACGCCAAAAGTTAATGCTTAACAATACCGACACCATTGCCGCCGTCGCCACCGCCCCAGGTCGCGGCGGCGTGGGCATTATCCGTGTATCCGGCCCTGGTGCCTGCGATATCGCGCAAGCCATCACCGGCAAAAGCCTCACCCCACGTCAGGCGCACTACCTCCCCTTTTATAATGCCGAGCAACAAGAGCTGGACCAAGGCATCGCCCTGCTGTTTAAAGGCCCTAACTCGTTTACCGGCGAAGATGTACTTGAATTACAAGGCCACGGCGGGCCCGTGGTGCTGGGCTTATTGCTGGAACGAGTCAAACAATTGGGGGCCCGGCAAGCCAAACCCGGTGAATTCTCTGAACGCGCGTTTCTCAACGACAAATTAGACCTGGCTCAGGCAGAGGCCATCGCCGATTTAATCGAAGCCAGCTCCGAGCAGGCAGCGCGCAACGCCCTTAGCTCGTTACAAGGCGTATTCTCCAATCAAGTCCACACGCTGGTCGAGTCACTGATTGCGCTGCGTATTTATGTTGAAGCGGCTATCGATTTTCCGGAAGAAGAAATCGACTTTATCAGCGACGGTAAAGTCGAGGCCGACCTCAACGCCATTATTGCCGAGCTGGAACAACTGCTGGCGCGAGCCCGCCAGGGGCAATTGGTGCGCGATGGCATGCGCGTAGTCATTGCGGGCAAACCCAACGCCGGTAAATCCAGCCTGTTAAATGCATTGGTCGAGCGCGACAGTGCCATTGTCACGGACATCGCCGGCACCACTCGTGATGTTCTCAAAGAACACATTCACATCGACGGTATGCCGCTGCATATTATCGATACTGCGGGCCTGCGCGAGGCCTCCGATGCGGTGGAAAAGATCGGTATCGAACGCGCCTGGAGTGAAATTAACCAGGCCGACCGCATTCTGTTGCTTATCGACGCACAGGACACACTCGCCCACCCCGACTGGCAACCCGAAAACGTCTGGCCGGAGTTCACCGACAAACTCCAGCACAGCGATAAAGTCAGCGTGATTTATAACAAGATTGATTTGGTGGATGACAGTAAGCTGCCAGAAAATGCCGTAAGAATCAGTGCTAAATCAGGGTTGGGGTTGGAAGGGTTAAAGCAGCATTTAAAAGATTGCATCGGCTACCAAAGCACCACCGAGGGCACCTTCACCGCCCGCCAGCGCCACATCGATGCTTTGCTAGCGGCCGAGCGCAGCCTGCAAACCGGTGCTGAGCAATTGCAGGCTCACGCCGCCGGAGAACTGCTGGCCGAAGACTTACGCGAAGCGCAGAATCACCTGTCGGAAATTACCGGTGAATTTACTTCTGACGACCTGCTAGGCCGAATTTTCTCATCTTTTTGTATCGGCAAGTGAGCGTCTGATATCAGACGCTCACTACTTTCTTACAACTTCCGACCCAACCGCTTTTCTACCTGTTTTTTCTCCCAATCCGGGCCAAAGAAGTTAAACACTTCAAAAGTCTGGATACCGTGAATCAGCAAACCGATGCCCCAACCCATGGCGGGCCACCACGCCCAGATATACCCGGGGGATGTGGTTACGTTAATAAAAAACAAAAAGGGGATGATGACTAAATAGGTGCAAAAATGAGAATAAAAGGCTTTTAAATCCCGCACATACTCCAGCGCCTGTTGCTCCTCATTATCCACCGCGTTACCTGTGTCTGCCTGGCTCATGGTTTCGTCCTCAATCTGCCATTGACTAATATCTATATCGAAAGCACTGGCAAGCGCTTTGCGCGACTCAAGCGATGGCGTCTGCCCGCGCTCGATCCGCTGAATGGTTCGAATACTCAACGCGCTGATCTCGGCCAACTCCTCCTGCGACCAGCCACGCTGTAACCTCAATTTTCGAACATTCATACTCGCCTCCTTCAATAATGCGGCGTTGATAGTCCCTAAAAAACCGGGACAGAGTAAGGACATTTACCTGACAGTAGGGCGACAACCTATAAAAATCAATAACTTAGAGATTTAAAACTGGAAGTAATTAAAATCAAACTCAAGAGTTAACCCTCAAAAGTACGGCAGCCAAACCTTTCATCAGGCAGCTCACCTAAAATTAAAGGGGGTGGAAACCAGCTGAATTAAACCTAAGACCTCAGATAAATAAGCTTCACCAAATAAATTGAGATGATTCAATAAATGGTAAAGATTGTACAAGTGTTGCCGTTGCTGCCAGCCCTCAGGTAGTGACCACTCTTTTTGATAAGCCTGGTAAAAGTCTTTTGAGAAGCCACCGAACACTCTGGTAAAAGCAATATCGGTCTCCCGGTCGCCATAATAGGTGGCTGGATCAAACACGACAGGCGTAGCGTCTTGCTGATAGGCCTTGTTTCCCGACCACAAATCTCCGTGTAATAAAGACGCTTGTGGCTGGTGAGTCGATAACAGATTCGTACAGGCACTTTCCAGATCATGCCAAACCTTTTCGGGGACCCCCTTGGATTCTGCCAGTCTTAGTTGAGGCAGTAACCGACATTGCCACCAAAAGTCAGCCCAGCGCTCGTGCAACGTATTGACCTGCTTATTGGCACCAATGTAATTATTGTACGCCAGCCCATAGCGGCCGTCAGAACTTACGTGGCGATGCATAAGGGCCAGTTGCTGCCCTAAGAGGGTTTCATCTCCGTGTGCCGTCATGGATAAAAACGGCAAAACCAATGCGGCGCAGTTCTCTACCGAGCACACACCTATGGCCTCAGGACTGGCCAATTTCACTTTCGCCAGATGTCCCAGGTTTTGAAACTCCGTCTCTAACACCCCAGGATTCGAGTGAGTTTTGATAAAAAATGACTCACCAACTGTGCTTTGCACCTTAAAACTGCTGCAAATATCACCACCCGCGACCGGTATAAGCGTGTTTAGGTCCAAAGCCCCCAAAAAAATATCGTCATTAACTCTCTGCCAAATATCCACCCGTTTGCTCCCGTTATTCGGTTTGATAGGATTAATCACAGCCGCTGAATAAGGTTATCCACAGTTTTCAGACGCTAATTTAGCTAACTTAGAGAAACTATCCACAATTGTTCACAGGTTTATCCCATAAAGTGTTGTTTTAACAACTGTTTTGCTTAATAAATAAGCGGTTTTTCAAATAACCCTGTTAACTTCGACTGAACAACTTGAATATGAAATTGGGGATAACTGAGCATTTCATTTTTCTGGGGACAAGTCGCCATTTCATCCAAAGGTTAATAACCGCCTTCAGGCAGTTTCTGAGCATCTTTCTTGACTGGTTACACTTTTTATAATCCCATGATTTAATTATAAAAAAATGGGTTTTCCACAGACATTGTTAACCCTTACTATCACTATAAATTCAATCTATATATATAAATTCTTATTTATTTACTTATTAACTATTTATTTGAATAACTTAAGAATGAATAAAGATTGAACATGTTTTGTACAACGGGATTAACCGCTCTATAATGTGCGCCCATTTTTCTACACGCCGCGAGGCAGGCTATGATTTATCCTGAAAACTTTGACGTTATTGTCGTCGGCGGCGGCCATGCCGGTACCGAAGCCTGTCTGGCCTCTGCCCGCATGGGGTGTAAGACGCTCTTGCTGTCTCACAACATCGAAACCTTGGGCCAAATGTCTTGTAACCCTGCCATTGGTGGTATTGGCAAAAGCCACTTGGTGAAAGAAATAGACGCTCTCGGCGGCGCCATGGCTTTGGCAACCGATGCAGGCGGTATTCAATTTAGAATTCTTAATGCCCGTAAAGGGCCCGCTGTGCGAGCTACGCGGGCGCAGGCCGATCGCGTGCTCTACAAAGCCGCTATACGCCACACCCTCGAAAACCAGCCTAATTTGTGGATTTTTCAGCAGGCGGTGGATGACCTGATCGTAGAAAACGATGAGGTTCGTGGTGTAGTCACCCAGATGGGGTTGAAATTTCAGGCCAACCAGGTGGTGTTGACCACGGGTACGTTTCTTGGGGGCGTTATCCACATTGGTTTACAAAATCACAGCGGTGGTCGTGCTGGCGACCCGCCCGCTCAGGCCCTTGCCAAGCGTTTACGGGAATATCCGCTGCGCGTCGATCGCTTAAAAACCGGTACCCCGCCCCGTATTGATGCCAAATCGGTGGACTTTTCCGGCCTGCAGGAGCAGTGGGGTGATGAGCCTCGTCCTGTCATGTCGGTGCGCGGTAATCGCGAGATGCAACCGCAGCAAGTCTGCTGCTGGATAACCCATACCAACGAAAAAACCCACGAGGTGATTCGCGGCGGTCTGGATCGCTCGCCCATGTACTCGGGAGTGATTGAGGGCGTTGGCCCGCGCTACTGTCCGTCCATCGAGGATAAGATTCACCGCTTTGCCGATAAAGACAGCCATCAGGTGTTTATCGAGCCCGAGGGATTAACCACTCACGAGCTATACCCCAATGGAATTTCCACGAGTTTGCCGTTTGACGTGCAAATGAACTTGGTGCGCTCAATCAAAGGGTTTGAAAACGCCCATATCACCCGCCCCGGATACGCCATCGAGTACGATTATTTCAATCCGCAGGATTTGAAATACTCGCTGGAGACCAAAATCATTGGCGGACTCTACTTTGCCGGGCAAATCAACGGCACCACCGGTTACGAAGAAGCGGGTGCGCAGGGACTCCTGGCCGGCTTGAATGCCGCACGCCGCGCTCGGGAACAGGAGGCCTGGTGCCCCCGTCGCGATGAGGCCTATGTGGGCGTATTGGTGGATGACCTGATTACCATGGGAACGCGCGAGCCCTACCGCATGTTTACCAGCCGCGCCGAATACCGATTACTGCTGCGCGAGGACAACGCCGATCAGCGATTAACCGAAATCGGTCGCACCATGGGCTTGGTGGGTGATGCCCAGTGGCAGGCTTTTTGTGAAAAAAGCGAGGCGGTTGAGCGTGAGCGCGCACGTCTGAAAGACACCTGGGTGCAGGCGGGCTCAGCTGAGGCGCAAGCGCTCGAAGGCAAAGTAAAAAGTAAACTGACCCGCGAATACAGCTTGTTTGATTTGCTCAAGCGCCCCGAACTTCACTACGCCGATGTGGCCAACCTGAAAGGTGAGGTCAGCGAAAGTGAAGCGGTTGCGGAGCAAATCGAAATTGATGCCAAATACTCGGGTTACATCTCGCGCCAGCAAGAGGAAATCGATCGCCTGCGCGCTCACGAGAATACCTTGTTCCCGGAGGATTTCGACTTCAACGCGGTGGATGGTTTATCCAACGAGGTGAAACAAAAATTGAGCGAGGCGCGGCCGGACACTCTGGCCCGTGCGCAGCGTATTCCCGGTGTGACGCCAGCGGCTGTATCGCTGCTTCTGATTTACCTGAAAAAACGCGGGTTGCTGAATCGTCGTCAGGCCGAGGCCAGTTAATGAGCAATCGCAACGCATTGCAGCACCAGCTACAAGCCGGTGCTGATCGTCTTGGTGTGGTGTTAACGCCACACCAACAAGAGCAACTGCTGGATTACTTGCAAGAGTTCGCCAAGTGGAACAAAGCCTATAATCTCTCGGCGGTGCGCGACATTGAGCAAATGCTGGGGCGTCACCTGCTTGATTCGCTTGCGGTGGCGCCACACATTGAGGGGCACAATCTGATTGATGTGGGCACGGGCGGTGGCCTGCCCGGTATGGTGTTAGCTATCTGCTATCCGGAGAAACAATTCACTCTGCTGGACAGCAACGGTAAGAAAACCCGGTTTTTATTTCACGTGAAAACTTTGCTGGGCTTGGACAATGTCAGTGTGGAAAACTGTCGCGTGGAGTCACTCGCCCCGCAAGCGCCTTTTGACGCGGTCATCAGCCGTGCATTTGCCAGCCTGGCTGATATGACACACTGGTGCCAGCACTTGCTGTCTGCCGATGGATGCTTTTTGGCCATGAAAGGACAGTTTCCACAGGCCGAGTTGGAGTCTATTGCCACGACTCACGTTTTACAGCGCAGTGTCGAGCTAAACGTGCCGGGCGAAGAAGGCGAGCGTCACCTGCTGTTTATTCGCCCAATTTCAGACTGAGTGCGGGCAGTGCTTGCCCGGCGTTCACAACTGCCACACAATAGAGACCTTTTGCGCGAAGGCTACGAAAAAGGATACCCACTTGACCAAGATTTACGCCATTGCAAATCAAAAAGGCGGGGTCGGCAAAACCACCTCCTGCGTCAATCTGGCGGCATCGCTGGTGGCCACCAAAAAGCGAGTACTGCTGGTGGATTTAGACCCGCAGGGCAACGCCACTATGGGCAGTGGAGTCAATAAGTCCGAGCTGGACCAAACCGTTTACGATGTTTTGACCGATCGTGCGCCAGTAGCCGACTGCCTGGTGGTCTCCGAAGAGGGGAAGTATCACGTACTGCCCGCCAACGGCGACCTCACCGCCGCCGAGGTGGAAATGCTGTCGCTGTCGAACAAAGAGCGCCGTTTGGATGTGGTTTTGAAACAAGTGGCCGGTCAGTACGACTACATTCTGATCGATTGTCCGCCCTCTCTGAATATGTTGACCCTAAACGCTCTTGCGGCCTGCCATGGCGTGATTATCCCTATGCAGTGTGAATACTACGCACTGGAGGGACTGTCGGCGTTGATGGGAACCATTGGTCAAATTCAACAGGTGCTTAACCCCGAGTTAAAAATCGAGGGAATCTTGCGCACCATGTACGACCCACGCAACAGCCTGACCAACGATGTATCCGCTCAGTTGCACGAGCATTTCGGCGATCGGGTTTACCGCACTTGCATTCCTCGCAATGTGCGTCTCGCCGAAGCGCCCAGTTATGGTCAGCCGGTGTTGGTGTACGATCGTCAATCCAAGGGTGCCATGGCTTATCTTGCGCTGGCGGGCGAAATCTTACGCCGCAACGATCAAAACGAAGCGGCTGATTCTATTCAACCCGAAATTGCGCACTAAGCGCCGGAAGTTTTTAAGCAGGTAACCCCATGGCAGGAAAACGCAAAGGTTTGGGCAAAGGCTTGGATGCGCTCTTGGGCGCTGGCGTCAGTGTACCCAAAGCAGCCCCCCCCCAAGATAACAACACTGACGTGCCCGCCCCAGCACCGAGTACCCCCGCCGATGGCAAGTTGATGCAGCTGCCGGTGGAGTTGATTCAGCGCGGCAAATACCAGCCCAGGCGCGATATGCATCCTGAGGCTTTGGAGGAGTTATCCGACTCCATCAAGGCGCAAGGGGTTATGCAACCGATTGTGGTGCGTCCGATTGGCGATGAGAGATACGAAATCATTGCCGGTGAACGACGCTGGCGCGCTACCCAGCTGGCGGGCCTGGATAAAATACCCGCCGTTGTGCGTGAGGTGGCCGACGAAGCCGCCATCGCCATGGCGCTGATTGAAAATATTCAACGTGAAGATCTAAACCCCATCGAGGAAGCGGTGGCTCTAAAGCGTTTGCAGGATGAGTTTGAACTCACCCAGCAGGAAGTGGCGCAAGCGGTAGGCAAATCCCGCACTACAGTGACCAACCTTCTGCGCTTGATTGCGCTGGACGATGAGGTGAAAAAGTTATTGGAGCACGGCGATCTGGAAATGGGCCATGCCCGCGCCCTTTTGACTCTGTCTCCCGAGCTGCAGCGTGAGGCGGGTCGAATTGTTGTAGCCAAAGGGCTTACAGTTCGGCAAACGGAAGCCCTGGCACGGAAATTACAGGAAGAAAAAGATACCCCCCCGACACCAAGCCTTGAGGTTTCAGCGGATATAAAGCGCCTGCAAAACGAGCTTTCCGAGACCTTGGGGGCTGGGGTAAATATTCAGCACTCCGCTAAGGGCAAGGGCAAGCTGGTCATCAGCTACAACAACCTGGATGAGTTGGACGGTATTCTGGCGCACATCAAGTGATGTGGACGTTGGGCGCTAAATTATTGCGTCTGCGTCATTTGTCCACCTTAACTTTTCCCTTATACCCTGCTAGCATTTGCGCTCCCATTTTGGGGTTATCCACAGGATTGGTCAGGCCGGTTAAGAACTGTTAACAGTTGATTTGCTGTTATTTGCCCAAATACGGGGCGCATCTACACCTAACTGAGCGAAAATGGCGCGGTTGCTGTTGAAAGGCCTGTAATAAAACCCCTATAATGCGGCGGCTTTGCAGCTGATGTGTAAGCTGCCGTAAAGCCAGTAACGGCGAAATCGACCGATTGCCAGCAAAAGGCAACAACAAGAGAGAATCGATGCCCTGGGCGCGCCGTCAGACATCGGCTGTTTTAGCCAAGCTTCCGGTTTTTAAATGCCTGGTATGGCTGTGGTTAGCGCTGTGTGTTTTAAGTGGGCCGGTTCTGTACTGGCAACCGCTGTGGGGGATTTCTTTACTCTGGGGATTTTCCGTCTGCTTGGTTCCAGCCATGGTGTTTGCCAGGCTTGCCGGGCAAGTTCGCGGCGCTCGTGAAGTACGTCAGAGTGTCAACCGGTTTTACCGAGCAGAGTCAGCCAAATTATTGCTAACCGCCGTTTTATTTGCGGTGGTGTTTACCCGGGATGTGCCTATCAGCCTACCGGTTTTTTTATGCGCTTTTATTACGGCGCAAGTCATACAAATGATTGTGACGGCGGTGGTAATCAATCGCCGTTAGTGCCAGCTCTGCTGGCAACAAACGATTTATACACAAGTTGAGAGATTGCAGATGGCAGCGGACGGTAACGCACCTACGACCACCGAATATATCCAGCACCACTTAACCAACTGGACTTACGGTAAATTACCCGCCGGCACCTATTGCGATGGCAAAAGTGTGCAGGAAACTACCGGTTGGACTGTGGCCCATTGCTCCGAAGAAATGTCGGCCATGGGATTCAATGCCATCCACCTGGACTCAATGTTATGGTCCATTGGGCTGGGGATTATATTTTTGGCCCTGTTCCGCTGGGGCGCCTCAAAAGCCCACGCGGGTGTTCCCACCGGCATGCTCAACTTCGTTGAAGCGATTATCGAATTTATCGACAAAACCGTAAAAGACGCTTTCCAATACAAAAGTCGTTTTGTCGCGCCTTTAGCACTGACCATTTTTGTCTGGATTTTCCTGATGAACCTGATGGATTTGGTGCCGGTGGATCTGATTCCACAGCTGGCGGCCTGGGTAGCGGGCGATCCTCACTTCTATTTCAAGATAGTCCCGACCACCGATCCCAATATTACTCTGGGTATGGGCTTTACGGTCTTCTTCTTGATGATTGCGTTCAGTATTCGCGAGAAAGGTTTTGTTGGCTTCGTAAAAGAGCTGACCTTCCACCCATTCCATCCGCCCACCAAAGGTGCCGGTATTATTCTCGCACCGTTGATTATCGTAATTAACTTTGCGCTGGAGTCTGTAACCTTGCTGGCTCGCCCTATTTCACTGGGCTTGCGACTGTTCGGTAACCTCTATGCGGGTGAAATGATCTTTATTCTGATTGCCACCATGTTTGGTGCTGGTCTGATCCTTGGCCTGTTTGCTGGTGTACTGCAGCTGGGTTGGGCACTGTTCCATATTATTGTGATTACCCTTCAGGCGTTTGTGTTTATGGTGCTGACCATTGTGTACATGGCAATGGCTTTCCATAACGACGATGAAGACCAGTTTACGCATTAATTATTTAACTTAACTATTACCTTTATCTTTAAAAATCGAGGAGATTTACCATGGGTTTAGCACTGATCGCTGTAGCGCTGTTGATTGGTTTGGGTGCACTGGGTACCGCTATCGGTTTCGCCATTTTGGGTGGCAAGCTGCTGGAAGGTTCTGCCCGTCAGCCTGAATTAGCTCCTATGCTACAAGGTAAAATGTTCCTGATCGCCGGTCTGCTTGACGCCGTACCGATGATTGGTGTGGGTATCGCTATGTACATTCTGTTCGTTACCGTACCGGGCCTGGCATAAGCTAACGCTTGTATTAACGCACAGAAACTTCCCATAACAGAGGTGTCGGCGTGAACCTTAATTTAACCATCATTGGACAGTCCATAACGTTCGTAATCTTCGTGCTTATCTGCATGAAGTACGTGTGGCCCCACATCACTGCGGCCATGACCGAGCGTCAAAAGAAAATTGCCGATGGTCTGGCCGCAGCAGATCGCGCAAGTAAAGATTTAGAACTGGCTCAGGAAAAAGCAAAGCACGAATTGCGCGATGCGAAAGCCGAAGCTGCCAGCATTCTGGAATCGGCTAACAAGCGCGCAACTCAGATTGTGGAAGAAGCGAAAGAGCAGGCCCGCGAAGAGGGTAACCGCATCAAAGCGGCGGCCCAGGCTGAGGTAGAGCAAGAAGTGAACCGTGCGAAAGAACAGTTGCGTTCACAAGTAGCGACCCTGGCGTTTGCTGGTGCTGAGAAAGTGCTCGAGTCTTCTGTCGACCAGTCCGCACACAAAAACATGATCGACAAACTGGCCGCCAGTTTGTAAGCGAGGTGAATTGTGGCTGAACTGACTACCCTCGCAAGACCCTACGCCAAGGCAGCGTTTGCATTTGCCCGCGACCATGGGGATCTGGCGAGTTGGGCAACACAACTGAAAACCCTGGCGATTGTCAGCGAGTACGGCAAGTTGAAAGAGGTTATCTCTTCACCTGCCATGACTCCCGAACAGCAGGCGAGCACCCTGCTAAGTGTTTGCGGCGAAGAGCTTGACGCTAAAGTGAAAAACTTTGTCGAGCTGTTGGCCGAGAACAAGCGCTTGGCGTTGTTGCCCGAGGTATTCACCCTTTTTGATGCGCTGAAAACCGCCGAAGAGCAAGCTGTCGATGTTGAACTGACGACTGCCTTTGAGTTGGATGATGCCAGCGAGAAAAAACTGGCGGATGCTCTCAGTGCCAAGCTGGCACGCAAGGTTAAAGTCAGCACCGCAGTCGATTCCGACTTGCTCGCTGGCGCGATTATCAAGGCAGGTGATTTAGTCATCGACGGCTCCATGCGCGGTCGGTTAGAGAAACTCGCCAAAGCAATCAATTCGTAGGATTGAGGAACAAAGCATGCAGCAGCTGAATCCATCCGAGATTAGCGAAATTATTAAACAGCGCATCGAAAGCCTCGATGTGTCATCCGAAGCCCGCAACGAGGGCACGGTCGTATCGGTTTCTGACGGTATTGTTCGTATCCACGGCCTGATGGACGTGATGTACGGGGAAATGATTGAGTTTGAAGGTGGCGTTTATGGTATGGCGCTTAACCTTGAACAAGATTCCGTAGGTGCCGTAATTCTGGGTGACTACTTCAGCATTGCTGAAGGTCAAACCTGTAAGTGCACCGGCCGTATTCTGGAAGTACCTGTAGGCCCTGAGCTTGAAGGTCGCGTGGTTGATGCCCTGGGTAACCCGATTGACGGTAAAGGCCCTATCGATGCGAAAGAAACCGACGCCATTGAAAAAGTAGCGCCGGGTGTAATTTGGCGTCAGTCGGTAGACGAGCCGGTACAAATTGGTTTGAAAGCCGTTGACTCTATGGTGCCAATTGGTCGCGGACAGCGTGAGCTGATCATTGGTGACCGTCAAATCGGTAAATCTGCCATTGCTGTCGACGCCATCATTAACCAGAAAGATTCTGGTATTAAATGTGTCTACGTCGCCATTGGCCAGAAAGCGTCTTCTATTGCCAGTGTGGTTCGCAAGCTGGAAGAGCACGGCGCAATGGATCACACCGTTGTGGTTGCCGCGACTGCTTCAGACCCTGCTTCCATGCAGTATCTGGCTGCTTTTGCCGGTTGTACCATTGGTGAGTACTACCGCGACCGCGGTCAAGACGCATTGATCATTTACGATGACTTGACCAAACAAGCCTGGGCGTATCGTCAAATCTCTCTGCTTCTGCGTCGCCCACCGGGCCGTGAAGCTTACCCTGGTGACGTATTCTACTTGCACTCTCGTCTGCTGGAGCGCGCCGCTCGCGTAAACCCAGACTACGTAGAAAAGTTCACCAATGGTGAAGTAAAAGGTAAAACCGGTTCTTTGACCGCGCTGCCGATTATTGAAACCCAGGCTGGTGACGTATCGGCGTTCGTACCGACCAACGTGATCTCGATTACCGACGGTCAGATCTTCCTTGAAGCTGACATGTTCAACTCGGGCATTCGCCCCGCCATGAACGCCGGTATTTCGGTATCTCGTGTGGGTGGCTCGGCGCAGACCAAGATCATCAAAAAGCTGTCCGGTGGTATTCGTACCGCTCTGGCTCAGTACCGCGAGCTGGCTGCTTTCGCTCAGTTTGCCTCTGACTTGGATGAAGCGACTAAATCTCAGCTTGAGCACGGTGAGCGTGTTACCGAGTTGATGAAGCAAAAGCAGTACTCTCCTATGAGCATCGCGCAAATGGGTCTGGTTCTGTACTGCGCTAACGAAGGTTACTTGAAAGATATCGAAGTTAAGAAAATTTTGGACTTCGAAGCTGCGCTGCTGTCTTACGCCGATGCCGAACACGGTGAGTTGATGAAGCAAATCAACGAAACCGGTAATTGGAACGGTGAGTTAGAAGAGCAATTCAAAGCCTTGGTTGAGAAATTCAAGTCCAGCCAAACCTGGTAATGGTGTGGTGCGCTTTGCGCACCACCTAAAGAAATCTCGAGGGCCGGAGTAATGGCAGGCGCAAAAGAAATACGCACACAGATTTCGAGCATTAAGAGCACGCAGAAAATTACCAGCGCGATGAACATGGTCGCGGCCAGTAAAATGCGTAAGGCTCAAGAGCGTATGCAAAGAGGCAAACCTTACGCCTCCCGTATGCGTGAAGTGATCGGGCATCTGGCAAACGCCAACCCTGAGTACAAGCACAGCTTTATGGAGCAGCGTGAAGTTAAGCGCGTAGGCTTTGTAATTGTGTCTACCGACCGGGGTTTGTGTGGCGGCTTGAACATCAATATGTTCAAGGCTGCTCTGAAAAAAATGAAGAGCTATTCGGATCAAAACATAGAGATAGATCTGTGTTTGATTGGTGCTAAAGCTCAGGCGTTTTTTAACAAGTTTGGTGGCAAAGTTTTAGCCAGCACCCGCGACATTGGTGAAGCCCCTTCACTGACCGATTTGATCGGTTCAATCAAAGTGATGCTGGATGCCTATGCCGAGGAAAATATCGACAAGCTGTACTTGGTGGGTAACGAGTTTGTGAACACTATGACACACGATCCTTATGTGTCGCAGTTGTTACCACTTGAGCCTAAACAAGACGACGCCATTCAGCACCATTGGGATTACATCTACGAGCCCGATGCAGAGTCATTGCTGGATGTGTTGTTGAAGCGCTATATCGAAACACAGGTCTATCAGGCCGTGGTCGAAAACGGCGCTTGTGAACAAGCGGCGCGTATGATTGCGATGAAATCCGCAACCGATAACGCCGGTGAGCTTATTGATGGGCTGCAACTTGTTTACAACAAAGCGCGTCAAGCGGCTATTACCCAAGAGCTGTCTGAAATTGTGGGCGGTGCTGCGGCAATTTCTTAATTGCCCTGCCGCGAGTAAAGAATTTAGCTTAAACCTTCAGGCCTGAGCCTGAAATAAAGAGGAACCGGAAATGAGTAGCGGACGTATCGTACAGATTATCGGCGCCGTGATCGACGTGGAATTCCCGCGCGATGCTGTGCCTCAGGTATATGACGCACTGACCATCACCGATAACAACCTGACCTTGGAAGTGCAGCAGCAATTAGGCGACGGTGTGGTACGCACCATTGCCCTGGGCTCGTCTGAAGGTTTGCGTCGCGGCCTGGCGGTAGAAAATACCAAGGACGCGATCAAAGTACCTGTGGGTAAAGAAACCCTGGGTCGTATCATGGATGTGCTGGGTAACCCCATCGATGAAGCGGGCCCCATCGGCGAGCAAGAGCGGATGAAAATTCACCGCGAAGCGCCTGCTTACGAAGAGCTGGCTGCCTCTGAAGAACTGCTGGAAACCGGTATTAAAGTTATCGACCTGGTTTGCCCGTTCGCCAAGGGTGGTAAGGTTGGTCTGTTCGGTGGTGCCGGTGTAGGTAAAACCGTAAACATGATGGAGCTGATCAACAATATCGCCAAAGAGCACAGCGGTTTGTCTGTATTCGCCGGTGTGGGTGAGCGTACTCGTGAAGGTAACGATTTCTACTACGAGATGAAAGAGTCCAACGTACTGGACAAAGTTGCCATGGTGTACGGTCAGATGAACGAGCCACCGGGTAACCGTTTGCGCGTTGCTCTGACTGGCCTGACTATGGCCGAGAAATTCCGTGACGAAGGTAAAGACGTACTGTTGTTCGTCGATAACATCTACCGTTACACCCTGGCGGGTACCGAAGTATCGGCACTGTTGGGTCGTATGCCTTCTGCGGTAGGTTATCAGCCAACTCTGGCCGAAGAGATGGGTGTACTGCAAGAGCGTATTACTTCTACTAAGACTGGCTCTATTACTTCGGTACAGGCCGTATACGTTCCCGCGGATGACTTGACTGACCCGTCTCCTGCGACCACCTTTGCTCACTTGGACTCTACCGTTGTACTGTCTCGTGATATTGCGGCAAAAGGTATTTATCCGGCCATTGACCCACTGGACTCAAGTTCACGCCAGCTGGACCCTCTGGTAATTGGTCAAGAGCACTACGACTGTGCCCGTGGTGTTCAAACCGTATTGCAGCGCTATAAAGAGTTGAAAGACATTATTGCGATTCTGGGTATGGATGAACTGTCTGAGGAAGATAAGCAGACCGTTGCCCGCGCCCGTAAGATTGAGCGCTTCCTGTCTCAGCCTTTCCACGTAGCGGAAGTGTTTACCGGTTCTCCTGGTACTTACGTTTCTCTGAAAGAAACCATTCGTGGTTTCCAGGGCATTTTGGCCGGTGATTACGACCACATGCCCGAGCAGGCTTTCTACATGGTAGGTACCATTGACGAAGCCATCGAGAAAGCTGAGAAAATGAAGTGATTGAGCGCGGCTTAGCCGCGTTCATCCCACAAGCTTAAGAGGCGGGATTATGGCCATGACACTCCACTGCGATATCGTCAGTGCAGAAACCGAAATCTTTTCTGGTCTGGTAGAAATGCTGGTTGCCACTGGTTCTCAGGGTGACTTGGGCGTTAACTACGGCCACGCCCCATTGCTAACCGCACTGGAGCCAGGCCCTGTGCGTATCAAAAAGCAAGGTGGCGAAGAAGAGGTTTACTACGTTTCTGGCGGTTTCCTTGAGGTTCAGCCCAACCATGTCACCATTTTGGCAGACACTGCACTACGTGCAGGTGATATGGACGAAGCGGCGGCCGAAGAAGCCAAGAAAGAAGCGGCGAGCAAACTGCTGAGCCAGGCCGGGAATATCGATTATTCCAAGGCGGCGATCCAGTTGGCAGAAGCCTCTGCGCAGCTGCGTGCACTGCAAGCTGTAAGACGTAAAACGCGCTCGTAACCGTGTCGCGTAATCGTTTAAAAGGGTGGCCTAGGCCACCCTTTTTTATTGCGTAAAAGAAAAGCACAGTCAGCGAATCATTGAGTTGCTATTATGCGCTATCGTGACTGCTAACAAATACCAAGAGCGAGTTATGTTGGAAATAGTGATACTGGCAGCGGGCAAAGGCACCCGCATGCGTTCGAGTAAACCCAAAGTAATGCAAACCATAGCTGGTAAGCCTTTGCTGCGTCATGTTGTGGATACCGCAAGCCCCCTACTTCCGGCAGGTACTAAACCGACTGTCGTTGTTGGTTTTGGCAAAGAGCATGTGATGGCGGGCTTTGACACAGATGAAATAGTGGCGGTAGAGCAAACTGAACAGCTAGGGACAGGCCACGCCGTGGCGCAAGCGCTAGATAAATTACAGGACGATGCTGTCGCACTGATTCTTTACGGTGATGTTCCGCTGATCCGCCAGCAAACATTACAGGCATTGGTAGCTAAAACCGGTGCTAATACACTCGCCGTGCTCACTGTGAACTTGCCCAATCCCAAAGGCTACGGCCGTATGTTACGGAATGACAGTGGAGATATCATCGCCATTGTGGAAGAAAAAGACGCTGATGAGCAGCAGCGAAACATTAACGAAATCAACACTGGCATCATGGCCGTGCCGGTACGATTGCTAAAAAAATGGCTACCGGAGTTGTCCTGCGATAACGCTCAGGGTGAATACTATTTAACAGACATAATCGCTAAAGCCAGTGGTGCAGGCGTGTCGATTAATAGTGCTCAACCTGAGTTTGCCTGGGAGGTAGAAGGTATTAACGATCGCCGTCAACAGGCTGCGTTAGAGCGGGCGTATCAAAGACATCAAGCCGAACAGTTTTTGGCAGATGGTTTGATGTTAGTGGACCCTGCCCGTTTTGATTGTCGTGGCGAATTATCTTTCGAGCAAGATGTAGAAATTGATATCAACGTGCTGATTGAAGGCCAGGTACATCTGGGAGAAGGCGTGCGGATCGGCCCCAACTGTATTATTCGCAACTCTTCTCTTGCGGCTGGAACCTGTGTTGAAGCCAATAGCATTATTGACGGCGCTCAAGTGAGTGAGAATTGTACGGTGGGTCCTTACGCTCGGCTTCGTCCAGGCAGTGTACTGCAAAAAAGCGCGAAGATAGGAAACTTCGTCGAGGTGAAAAAGTCAGTAATTGGCATGGGTAGCAAAGTGAACCACTTAAGCTACATCGGTGACTGTACTATGGGCAGCGGCGTTAATGTGGGAGCCGGTACCATCACCTGCAATTACGACGGTGTGAATAAATTCCAAACCGAGATTGGTGATAATTCATTTATCGGTTCAAACTCTGCATTGGTTGCTCCGGTGACACTTGCCTCAGGTACAACGGTTGGTGCAGGCAGCACTATAACCCGAACGACCGCCAGCGACGATCTGGCAATTGCGCGGGCCAAGCAGCGTAATATTACTGGCTGGCAGCGCCCGACGAAAAAGTAGGCGATACATTTTGCAATGGCTTGAAGTACTGATACTGGCGTTAATTCAAGGGTTGACCGAATTTTTGCCGGTTTCCAGCAGCGCACATTTGTTACTGGTACCGATATTTACCGAGTGGCCGGATCAGGGGTTAGCGTTTGATATCGCTGTACACTTTGGCAGTTTACTTGCCGTCATAGCTTACTTTCGTAAAGATATAGCGGGCTTAACCCTCGCCTGGTGTGCAAGTACTTTTCAAGGTAAAAAGAGCGGCGAGGCGCGTCTGGCCTGGGCGGTACTATGGGCTACTGTACCGGTAGGTTTAGCGGGGCTGTTGGCAAAAAGTTATATTGAGCACCAGATGCGCTCCGGTGTGTATATGGGGTATAGCCTGATTATTTTTGGCTTGCTCTTGGGGTGGGCGGATTGGCGCTATTCCAAACGGCTGAAACAATGTTCAGAGAGTGAAAGGTCGCTGTGCGGCAGTGAATACGATTTGAGTGTAAAGCAAATTATTGGTATTGCTTTGGCTCAAGTTCTGGCGCTTATTCCCGGAACCTCACGCTCCGGCATTACGATTACCGCGGGCTTGTTACTGGGATTAACAAGAGAAGCCAGCGCCCGTTTTTCGTTTTTGCTCAGTATCCCCGTCATTGCCCTAGCCGCTTTACTGCAAAGTGTAGAGCTCATCGGAGAGCCACAAGGTATTGCCGTCGATAAACTATTGGTTGCCACCATGTTGTCGGCCATCAGTGCCTATGCGTGTATTCACTGGTTTTTACTGTTGATCAAAAAGTTGGGCATGCAGCCTTTCGTGATTTACCGACTATTACTCGGTGCGTATTTAATCTATTTATTCAGCTAACGAAAAAAGGACGCTCGTATGTCTGTTTTTAATAATCTCCAGAGTGCAGCGATTTATAAGACAGTGCTACTGTCTTTTATTTCAATTATAGCCGCATGCACTCCTACTGATGTGCAGCCCCCTAACAACAACGCACCGCTATCTGGCGACAATGTTATTCGTAAAAGCCCGAACGATACGCGTGAATATCGGGTTTTGTCGTTGCCCAATGCCTTGCAAGTCGTGTTGGTCTCTGACTCAACCATTGAAGTGTCAGGCGCGTCGCTAAGTGTTGGCGTAGGCAGCTATCAAAACCCGGAAGAGATACCCGGCCTCGCCCACTACCTGGAACATATGCTCTTTCTAGGTACCGAAAAGTACCCCGAGCCCAACAGTTTTCAAACATTTGTGCAGCAGAACGCCGGCTTTAGTAATGCGTACACAGCCAGCACTCACACCAACTATTTTTTCCAAATCGGCGAAGGCGCTTTTGATGAAGCGCTGGATCGTTACAGTGACTACTTTAAGGCGCCGACCTTTGATCGGCAATACAGTGATAAAGAGCGCCACGCTGTCAACAGTGAATGGTCTATGGGGCGTGAGCAGGACGGGCGAATTATTAACCGCTTGCGCGGTATTACGGCAGACCCTAAGCACCCAGCGTACCGCATGAGTGTTGGAAACCTGGAGACGCTGGTGGATCAGCCGGATATGCCGCTGTACGAAACCATGCTGAATTTCTACCAGCGCTACTATTCCGCGAACAACATGAAATTGGTGTTATTTGGTAAGCAGCCTCTGGACGAGCTGCAAGCACTTGCGGAAAAACATTTTTCGACTATTGAAAACAATAACATTGAAGCCCCCCAAGTTAAGCAGAAGGGATTGACGAAAAGTGTGTTAGGTCAGCATATTTTTTATCAACCGCAAAAACCCACTCGTCAGCTGGTGATAGAGTTTTCTCTTAACGATAATACCGATCAATGGCCGTTTAAACCTAACCGCTACCTCGCAAATTTAATCAGTTCTGAGGAGCCTGGTACGGCAGCGGAAATTTTGCGCAAGAAAGGTTGGGTTGATGATTTTACCGCGAGTATTAGCCCCGATTATTACGGCTCCGACGGTATGTTTATGGTCAATGTCGGGCTTACCGAGTCGGGGTTGTCTCATCAGGATGACATTATTGCCACAGTCTTTGCGTACCTAAATGAAATCAGTCGCAATGGTGTCGATGAAAGTTACTTTCGCGAATACAAAGCGATGGTAGAAAAACAGTTTGCGGATTTGCAGATGCCAAACCCGCTGAACCAAGCCATTGGTTTTTCGAGCTCGATGTTTGAGACACCTGTCGAGCATCTGATTGATTTGCATTATGTTTACGAAAAGTTTGATCCCGAGGCCATTAATCAGGTTTTACAACAGTTAAGGCCTCAGAATGCTCGTATCTGGCATATTCATCCACAGGCAGAGGTTGATACGGATATTCCTTTTTATGCCGGGCAATACAAAACGAAAAAATTCACTAAAGAAGAACTCGATAAATGGCAGAAAAAGGCATCTGCTATGAAGTTGGAGCTTCCTGAAGAAAATGATCTTTTCAGCTCAGTGAACGCCACCGTCGTCGAACCCACAATCGAAAAACCTGTGCTCGTTACCGAGGACAAGGGTATTGAGGCGTGGCTTGCTCACAGTATGCACCATCAGTCCGAGCACGGTTACTTGCAGGTTATGTTCAATACCGATCTGCCTCAATTGAGCGCGGAAAATCGTGTCATGAGTGATTTGATTAATCGAATATTCTCACTGCAAACCACCGCTTTGCGCGATAAAGCGGGCCGCGCCGGTATTGGCATCGGTATAGAACGGCCTCGAGACAATCACGCCCTGACGTTGTCTGGGTACAGTGAAAAACACCCGTTATTGTATGAACGTTTACTCAAGCGCTGGGTGGAAATGGAGGTTGAGCCACAAGATTTTACCATCGCGATGGAAGGTTATCGTGATTGGCTGGATGGACGGGCTAAAGCAGACCCTAATCGCCAGCTATTTACTGAGCTGGATCGACTTATGTCCACGCCCAGTTGGACAGATGCCGAGCTGCGCGAGGCCAGTGAAGCGATCACTCTGGATAAAATAAACCAGTACCAAAAAGAACTGTTAAGTAAAAACCGCATTCGACTCTTTGCTTTTGGTAATTATAACGAGGCAATGGTTAATGAGTTTGTTGCTATTACCGAATCGCAACTACCTGATGCATGGCAAAAACGCGATCGATACCTCGGCCGTTATCACACGCCCGAAGTTGGGCAAGAGCAAAACCTCTCAAGCACCACACTGCACTCGGATAATGCGTTGCTGCGGGCCTACTACTCACCGGTGGATGAGTTGAATACAGGGGCGCAACTGCTTCTGTTAAATTCCGTATTTCATCAGGCTTTTTACAATAAACTGCGTACCGAAGATCAAGTGGGGTATATCGTAGGTTCCAGCATTGACCGCATTGGAGACTATTGGGGGTTTATTCTCTACGCGCAAACCACCAACACGGAGCTTGCAGATTTAACACAGCGTTTCACCGAGTTTGTAAACGCCTACCCCGAGCAGTTGGCCGCTATCGAGCCATCGGTGTTTGAGACACTGCGCGACAGTGTGATTGCGCAGATCAATCAACCCCCGGGCAACTTCTTTGACGATTACCCGCGTTTTCTCAACGATTTCTATCGTGGGAACAATCAGTTTGATAGTCGCGAAAAGCTCACCGCGGCGATTGCGGCAACGGATAAATCTCAGGTGCAAGCTTTGTATCAGTCGCTTATTTTGAGTGCTGAAGCTGAGACAGTCACAATCTCTCTCAGTGGAAAAGAGTAACCCGTAGGGGCCACAGGCCCCTTCTTCCAGCTTGGTTGTTTTCTTTCGTTTTGCTACAATTTGTTTCGCTTCGAAACTTAAAGTCGTTCCTATATGGCGAAACGAAATACACAGTGGCGCCGACGCCAAATTCTCGATCGTTTGGACGAGTCGGGCGAAGTGGTTGTTGAGGCCCTGGCACAAGAGTTTCAAACCTCTGAAGTCACTATTCGCAAAGATCTAACCGCCCTGGAAAGCAACGGCCTGTTACTGCGCCGCCATGGCGGTGCCGTTCCCCTACCCCAAGATTTACTGCGCGATAGCGCGGTTTTATCGCCGGTTAAGCAGCAAATTGCGCGTTTGGCCGCACAACAAATTCGCGACCACCACCGAATTATTATTGATAGTGGTAACACCACGGCCGCATTGTTACCGGAGCTTGGAAGCTTGCATGGTTTGGTGGTGATGACCAACTCATTAGGTATCGCTCAAACCCTGCTTGAGCTGGAAAACGAACCCACTTTACTCATGCCTGGAGGAACCTGGGATGCCCGCTCTGAAGCGTTTCAGGGGCAATTGGCCGAACAGATGCTGCGCTCGTATGATTTTGATCAGCTGTTTATCGGTGCCGATGGTCTTGATGTTGAGCGAGGTACGACGACATTTAATGAGCTTTACGGGTTAAGCCGGGTAATGGCCGAAGTAGCACGTGAAGTTATTGTTATGGCGGAATCAGAAAAGCTCGGTCGGAAAATGCATAACCTTGAGCTTCCCTGGTCGACGGTGGATCGGTTAATTACCGATGAAGGTATAAGCCCCGAGCAACAACACAGAATTGAACAATACGGTGTACAGGTTCTCTGTGCGCCAAAACTGATTTAACAGGAAAGCGATCATTCTCGGCTTTCCAAAACTAAGGACAATATTATGTGTGGAATAGTGGGCGCCATTGCCCAGCGCGATGTGGCACAAATTTTAATTGAAGGTTTAAAACGTTTGGAATACCGCGGTTACGATTCGGCGGGCCTAACGGTGGTGAAAGAGCCGGGCCAATTACAGCGCGTGCGCCGTTTAGGTAAGGTGCAGGCGTTGTCTGACGCAATGCTAGAGCCCCTGGCGGGCGGCTTAGGTATCGCCCACACCCGTTGGGCGACTCACGGTGAGCCTTCAGAGAAAAATGCGCATCCACACATCAGTCGCGAGCGAATTGCCGTGGTGCACAACGGCATTATCGAAAATCACGCCGAGCTTAAAAAGAGCTTGCAAGCGGATGGCTATGAGTTTGAATCGCAAACGGATACCGAAGTCATCGCTCACTTAGTGCATCGTGAGCTACAGCAAAAAGATACGTTAATGTCGGCTGTGCGAGTGGCGGTAAAGCAGTTGCGCGGTGCCTATGGCACAGTGGTGATCGACTGCGATAACCCAGACAAAATGGTGGTGGCGCGCTCAGGCAGCCCATTGGTCATAGGTTTAGGCATTGGTGAGAATTTTGTTGCCTCTGACTCGCTGGCGCTGTTGCCGGTGACTCGTCAGTTTATCTATTTAGAAGAAGGTGACATAGCCGAAATCAGTCGGACCAGTCTGTACATTGAAGACAGCAGTGGTCATCAGGCTGACCGCCCTGCGCAAGAGTCTACAGCCAGTTACGATGCTGGCAATAAGGGTGAGTATCGCCACTTTATGCTTAAAGAAATCCACGATCAGCCACAGGCAGTGCGCAATGCGCTGGAGTCTCGCCTGGCAGAAGATCACGTATTGGATCAGGCGTTTGGTACTCAAGCGGCGGATGTGTTTTCCAAGGTAAAACACGTGCAAATCGTTGCCTGTGGCACCAGCTACCACTCGGCCATGGTGGCACGTTACTGGTTTGAGTCACTCGCGGGCATCTCCTGCTCGGTGGAAATTGCCTCAGAGTATCGCTATCGCAAACCGGTGGTATTGCCGGGCAGTTTGTTGGTAACCATTTCCCAGTCGGGTGAAACCGCCGATACGCTGGCGGCACTGCGCATGGCAAGGCACATGGGTTATTTATCCACCCTGGCCATTTGTAATGTAGGGGCGTCGTCGTTGGTTCGCGAGTCAGAACTTGCGTTTATGACCCGCGCGGGCGTCGAAATTGGTGTTGCCTCTACCAAAGCATTTACCACCCAGCTGGTAGGTTTGGGGATTTTGGTGTTGGCGCTTGGGCAGCACAATGATATGAATCCGCTGTTATTGGCCGAAATGGTCGGTGCGTTAAAAACCCTGCCGGAACAGTTGGAGCAAACTCTTCACCTGGCCCCAGAAATCGAAAAGCTAGCTGAAGAGTTCGCCGATAAACATCACACGCTCTTTTTAGGCCGTGGCGACCAATACCCAATCGCTATGGAAGGCGCGTTAAAGTTAAAAGAAATTTCTTACATTCACGCCGAAGCCTACGCCGCCGGTGAATTAAAACACGGCCCTCTGGCGTTGATTGATGAAGATATGCCGATTGTTGTGGTCGCCCCCAACAACGAACTGCTGGAAAAACTCAAGTCCAACGTTGAAGAGGTGCGTGCCCGTGGCGGCATACTGTATGTGTTTGCCGATAAAGATGCGCACTTTGAGTCTGATGAGACGATGCGCGTGATTAACCTGCCCCACACGCATCCCTGGATGGCACCCATTGTTTACGCTATACCATTACAATTGTTGTCTTATTACGTTGCCATTATTAAAGGCACGGATGTAGACCAGCCGCGCAACCTGGCTAAATCGGTAACGGTGGAATAGTGAACCGTCTGGATGCCGAATTGGTCGCCCGCGGCTTAGTGGATAGCCGAGCCCACGCGCAGCGGGTGATTAAAGCTGCGAGGGTCGAGCAGTGCCAGGCTGGGTTGTGGCAAGTCATAACAAAACCCAGTCTTAAGGTTGCTGCCGATTGCGAGCTGCGAGTCATCGCCAGTGATGAAGATCGGTATGTATCTCGAGGTGGGCTAAAGCTTGCCGGTGCTTTGGCTCAGAGCCGAGTTTCGGTAGAAGGCATGACTGCACTGGATGTTGGCCAATCAACTGGCGGTTTCAGCGATTGCTTATTGCAAGCTGGAGTTTCGAAAGTAATTGGGGTTGATGTTGGCCATGATCAATTGGCAAAAAAAATCCGCGAAGATAATCGGGTAATTTTTTACGAGGGCGTCAATGCACGTGCCCTACCCATAAGCCTTCGTGAAGATCACGCTCCGAGCGGATTTGATCTTGCGGTTATGGATGTGTCATTTATATCGCAAACGCTTATTCTTCCCTCTCTGGTACCCTTGTTAAAAACCGGGGGGACGCTTTTAAGTTTGGTTAAGCCCCAGTTTGAGGTAGGCCGTGAGGGTATTGGCAAGGGTGGTATTGTTCGCAATCAGCGTTACTATAACGATGTTGAAAATAAAATACGTGAGTGTTGCCACGAACTAGAGTTAACGTTAATGGATTATTTCGACAGCCCGATAACCGGTGGCGATGGAAACCGGGAATTTTTTATGTGGGCGGAAAAACAAAATTAAAACTTAAGGAAGGAATATGGATATTGGCAGATCACTGTCTGGGCGTTTTTCCCTTTTAGGCGTGGGATTTTTAGCGCTGAGCATTTTAATACTGGGGGCTTGCACCTCTCAGACGCAAACGCCGCTCGATTCACCCTATACCAGCTCTTTTATTTCGGTGAGTGAACCCGGCTTTAAGCCCAGGAAAGGTGACAGTTTTGCTTGGCTGGGCAAGGCAGAAATTATCGCTGATGCTGACCATAATATAAAACCTGAAACCCTGAAGCACTTGCGCAACCGGTTTGAACAGAATATGCGTGCCCAGGGGTACCAAATCACACCCTCAAAAAACAGCGCCAACTATTTGATCAGCGCCGCGATCATTCTCGGGAATCCCATTACTGAGCGAGAGCTGGTGGAAAAGTTTGATATCGCCCCTTCTTTGTCGGGTAGCGGTGAATATGATGCGGGTACATTGGTTCTGCGCTTATTATCACCTGGTAGTTTACGCACACAATGGCGGGGTGCCATCGAGATATTTACCGACCCGAATCAAAATATCGGTGAAAGGCAGCGCCGCGTAGACAGTGCGGTGGATACGTTTACCCGGCATTTGCACCCCAAATAGGGGTTACCTTCCCTTTTTTAGTCGTTACAATTGATTCCTGTGATGTGAGTCACACCTTAATTTTAAGCGTATCTAGGTGTCCGATAGACGGCCCTAATAAGAGGATAACCATGAACCGCCTTCAAAAGCCGTTACTGAGCGCTGACTCAGCCAACCCAAGTCAAGTCATTAAGCCCTCAAACTCGCGCGCAACGCTTCGTCCGTTAGCGCTCGCAATGGCAGTGGCTGCCATAAGTCAGGGGGTTGTGGCGGGTCCCGATGGCGGCGTGGTTACCGACGGTAGCGCGAATATTATTCACAGTGGCAATATCACCGACATCTCTCAACACAGCCAGAACATTACCGTGGTGTGGGATAACTTCGATATCGATGTGAATGAGGTGGTTAACTTCCTGCAGCCCAACAGCCAGTCTCTGGCGTTGAACCGAGTGTTAAGCGCGGACGGTACGCAAATTAATGGTCAGTTAAACGCGAACGGCCGGGTGTTTGTGTTGGATGCCAATGGTGTTCTGTTTGGGCAAGACGCCCAGGTAAACGTGGGCAGCTTAGTGGCCTCTACGCTGGATCTTAGCCACAGCGACTATGACACCAACACCTTTACCTTCGCCGGTGGCGACACCCCCGCCGCAGTCACTAACCTCGGAACGATAACAGCAGCCGACACCGGCGCGGTGGCGCTGCTGGGTGGTCGGGTCAGTAACTATGGCGTGATTCAAGCCAAGCTTGGCAACGTCGCCCTGGCGGCGGGTCAGCAAGTGACACTGGATTTTGCCGGCGATGGCTTATTGAACGTTCAGGTGGACGAAGCGGCGCTGGGCGCTCTGGCGGAAAACCACGGCCTGATAAAAGCTGACGGCGGTCAGGTATTGATGACCGCTCATGCCAGCGATGCCCTACTGCAAACCGTGGTCAACAACACTGGCGTAATTGAAGCGCAAACCCTGCAAGAAAAAGACGGCAAAATCATGCTGCTGGGCGGTATGACGCCAGAGACCGGTGGCATCGTGCGCGTCTCGGGCACTCTGGATGCCAGCGCACCCACCGAGGGTGATGGCGGCTTTATTGACACCTCCGGCGCTATTGTCAAAGTTGGCGCCGATGCCCAGATAAACACCGCCAGCGCCAATGGCGCGGCTGGCACCTGGCTGCTTGATCCTACGGACCTAGAGATCAGCTACGATGCTATGGGCGCCGATGACGATGTCAGCCACACTCACACCCAGGCGCTGCAAAACGCCCTGGAATCCGGCAACGTGATTCTGGAAACTGCCGACGCTGGCGGTGGCGCCGGTGATATCACAGTGGTTGACCCTATTGTCTGGGCGAGTAGCAACACTTTGACTCTGGACGCCGACGGCGGTATCGCCTTTAACGATTATCTGCATGCCCCCAGTGGCGGGCTCAGCCTCAACGCAGTGGGCGACATCTCAACCGGCGCCGAAGGTCATATCAATGTAGGTACCTTTACTCTTGATTCAGGTAACTTCGAGCAAATTGCCGCCACCCTGCCCACCTTTATGGCTGATGACTTTGTCATTAACGGCGGCACCTTTACCCGTGCCACCGGCGGTAGTGTGGGCGGCGCGACGCTGCAAATTACCGATATATATGGGTTACAGGGCCTGGATACCACACCGACTGCCGATGCCGTTTTGACGAACGATATTGATGCTTCCGGCACCGCCGGCTGGAATGGCGGTGCGGGTTTTAACCCAATTGGCGACGATATCGTCCAATATTCAGGCACTTTTGATGGCCAAGGCCATACGATAGATGGCCTGACGATCAACCGGCCGGGTGAAAACTACGTTGGGCTTTTCGGCTATCTTGGCGCCGCGTCGACTGTCTCAAACCTTGGGTTGGAGAGCGTAAATATCACCGGTCAAGCTAGGGTTGCTGGCTTAACCGGGCAAAACAACGGTACGGTTGAACACAGTTTTATTACAGGTTCTGTGTCCGGTGTCGGTTCAGTCGGTGGTGTGGTTGGTTTAAACCTTGGAACTGTAACCCATGTGTACTCGACCGCATCGGTCTCAGGCGATACCTATGTCGGCGGGTTGGTGGGTGAAAACCTGTTGACCATAACCGATAGCTACGCCTCAGGCGCTGTATCGGGTACAACCGATACTGGCGGGCTTGTAGGCCTTAATTATAACTTGGGGGATGTATCGGACAGTTACTGGGATGGTTTTACCTCTACCCAGGGAAGCACTGGTGTTGGTAGTAACACTGCGACGTTTACCGCAACAGAAGTGAATGGCGACTGGAGTGGTGCAGAAGATGCCTACAGTGAAGCCACCTACGCAAATTTGGATTTTACCACCGATTGGTTTATCGCCGAGGGCAGCTCTCGCCCTATGCTGCGCGCCTTTTTGGATGGCGGCAATATCTCCAATCTTTACCAACTGCAAGGTATGGCTGCTGACTTAGCAGGTACTTATACCCTTCTCAACGATATCGACGCCTCGGACACGGCCTCTACCGATAATGCTGATGTATGGGGTGGGCGGGGTTTTGCGCCTGTGGGTACTTTAGGTGGTGAATTTAGCGGTAATCTCGATGGTCAGGGTTTTGTGATCGACGGCCTCACCATCGCCCGGCCCGACCAAAGTTATGTGGGCTTGTTTGGCAGGATTGAGAGCGCCGCCTCTACTATCCAAAACTTAGGTTTGACCAATGTTAATGTTGAAGGTCAAGGCTTTGTAGGTGGTATAGCGGGATCTGCTGTGGGCAATAGCGGCAGCCTTATTCTTAGCAATGTTTTTGCCGAAGGCTCGGTTACCGGCTCTGCAAATCGAATAGGCGGGCTTGTTGGCTACTTAGCTGGAGTTAATGGCGGTAGCGGCTCCATTCAGCAAAGCTACGCTGCAGTCGATGTTACTAGCTTTCGCTTTTTCGTGGGAGGTTTGGTAGGTCAATCTCTCGGTTCGATTCAAACGAGCTACGCTACGGGTTCGGTAGATGGTGCGGGAAGTGTCGGCGGTTTAGTTGGATGGATGGATATTGGCAGCATTACCGATAGCTATGCTACGGGCGCTGTCAACGCCCTTACTGATTATGCAGGCGGATTGGTTGGTACATTGTTTAGTGGCTCAATCAGCCGTAGTTGGGCCAGTGGGGAAGTTACTGCCATTCCTGGGTCAACTGGGGGGTTAGTTGGTCTAAATGACGCTCTTGAATCACTAACGGGTAACTATTGGGATAGTGAAACCACAGGCCAAAATGATGCTTCCTCTACAGGCGATTATGGCGCAATAGCGGTAAATGGCGATTGGGCCGCCGCTCCGGATGCCTACAACGAAGCTTCCTACACCGGCTTTGATTTTACCAACGACTGGTTTATCGCCGAGGGCTCATCCCGTCCTATGCTGCGGGCCTTCCTTTCTGGCGGCGGCGAAATCCATAACCTTTACGACTTGCAGGGTATGGCTGCCGATATGGGGGCCAGTTACTCCCTGATGTCCGACATCGACGCCTCGGCTACGGCCGTCAGTGTGGCAGCCGGTAATAGCGGTGATTATTCCGATGTATGGGGCGGCCGTGGTTTTGCACCTATCGCCAATAACTCTGTGAATTTTCAGGGTTCTGTTAATGGGCAGAACCTTGTTGTGAATGATCTGACCATCAACCGGCCTGATCAGTTTTTGGTTGGGTTGATCGGTCTGATGGACACTACCGGTCAAATACAGAATGTGGGTTTGGTCAACGCCGATATTACTGGCGGTGATGTCGTAGGCGGTTTAGTTGGTTGGAGTTTTGCCGGCAGTAGCATCAGTAACAGTTTTGTGACTGGGACAATTAATGGCGATAACCGTGTTGGCGGGGTCATTGGCGACAGCAATTCAGATATCAGCAATAGCTACTCCGTTGCCAATGTAACCGCGGCCACCGGCAGCGCCGGTGGGTTGGCAGGTTTGTACTTCTCGGGCACGCTAAGTAACAGCTATGCCATAGGTAGTGTGACCGGGGGCACTGATGTTGGTGGTTTAGTCGGTACCAACAGTGCAAACATCACCACTAGCTTCTGGAACAGCGCAAACGCCAGTGGGTTTGGCTCAAATACAGGTACCGTCGACGCTGAGAGTGCAGGTTTGACGTTAACCGAGTTTACAGAGCCTACATCATTCGCCGCTTGGGGGGCAGACATTGACGCCGAGGGCGGCACAGGTTCAGTGTGGCGTATCTACGAAGGTCACAGCGCTCCGCTGTTGCGCTCCTTCTTAACCGAAATCGATGTCATTGCTTACGACGATTACAAAGTCTACGACGGCAATCCCTACGATGGTCTTCACGATATCAACGCCACTACCGGTGCCGGTGTTCGTTACGGCAATAGCTACGCCGAGTTTGTTTCTGTGTTTGGTGAGAACGGCACACCTTACAGCTCGGATGATATCAACAGCGCCGATCTGGAATACACAGGTGATTCCCAGGGTGCGGTGGATGCCGGCACTTACAGCATTACTCCAACTGAGCTTTGGTCCAACCAAAGCGGTTACGACATAGTTGTCACCGACGGTGTGCTCACTATCGATCAGGCGGTGGTGAGCGTTACGGTAACCATTGATGATGCCAGTAAAGAGTACGGCGATGCCGACCCTAATTTTAGTTGGCGAGTTACTTCGGGCTCATTGGGTGAGGGGGATACTCTGACCGGCTCTTTGTACCGTGACCCAGGTGAAAATGTCGGCACCTACGATATCCACGGCAACATCACCGGTGACCTTGCTTCATCTAATTACATCGTGACCCTTAACGAAGGCGTGTTTACCATTACACCACGCGCTATCACCATCAGTATTGATGATTTAAGCAAAGTCTACGGCGAGTTGGACCCAGAGCTCACCTACTCTGTTAATGGTTCGGCGGTAAGCGGAGATACGCTGGCGGTGTCGCTCACGCGCGAGGCCGGTGAAAACGTTGGCGATTACGCCATTACCGGTGAGGTGAGTGGCGATGCCGCAGGCGATAATTACAGCGTCACCTTTAGCGATGGTTTGTTCACCATTACGCCGCGCGCCGTTACCATCAGCATCAGCGAATTGGAAAAAATTTACGGCGATGATGACCCGGAACTGACCTGGGCTGTGACTGAAGGCAGCCTCGCCCCCGGTGAAACTCTGCAGGGTACCCTTAGCCGCGCTGAGGGTGAAAACGTAGGTGGTTATGCCATTAACGGCGAACTGAGTGGTGCTGTAGCCAGTGACAACTACGCGGTTACGTTAAACGACGGCATGCTCACGATTAACCCGCGGCCCATTATCATCAGCGCCGATGACCTGGCGAAAATTTACGGCCAGCAGGACCCGGAGCTCACCTACACACAAACTGGCAATCTCGCGTTCGATGACACCATGACCGTGGCGCTGCAACGGGCTGAGGGCTCCGATGTGGGTGTTTACACCATTACCCCAACGGTGAGCGGCGATGTTCAATCCGACAACTACGCCCTGAGCGTGACGAATGGTGCGCTGCAGATTACCCCGGCCCAACTAACGGTCACAGCTGAAGATGTAGAAACCTATTGGGATTTATTACCGGATGAGTTTCCAACCTTAATCGACGGCTTAACCAATGGCGATACCGAACAAGACGTGTTTGGCAATAGCTTGACCGTGGAAACGGATTTAACCCTGCCGATCCCCGGTGACTACACCCTGACGCCCATCGCCACTCTGGCGAGTAATAACTACACCGTCAGCTTTGTGGATGGCGTTTTGACGTTACTGAGCTCAAACCCGGGTACGGGCTATGGCGATGGTTTGACCAGCACCCAGCTGCCTGCTCGTGAATCCTTAGGCCGTGAAGATCGTGCCAACATCTATGAAGGTCGCGCCTTGCTCGATGGTGCGCAGGATGAGATTTCTCTTGGCGTCATGAGCGGCGGCACTCGCATGAACGAACAAGAGTTGATGGATATCGGCTTACCCATGCCGCGCGCGGTTTTGTTCGCGATCAACAGCGCTGAGATCGAACCCATGTATGCCGACATGCTACAGGCGTTCGTGAACAAGTTAGCGAATTATCCCGACTTAACCCTACTGATTGAGGGGCATACCTCCAAAACTGGCCCTTTGTTGCTTAACCAGAAGTTGGCACGCCAGCGTGCTATGGCGGTGTATAACTATTTGATTGAGCTGGGTATCGATCCCGGTCGATTGGGCACTAAAGGGTTTGATTGGCGGCACCCGATTGGAGACAACAGCACCCTTGAGGGACGGGCATTGAACCGCCGCGCCGAAATAACCCCCGATCAGCCGCGCAACGACGGGGAGCAAAACAATGATCAGTAACACAATTACCGATAGCACATTGACCAGTAAAACAACACAAGGCATTTCCATGACGGTAAAACGGATCAGCTCAGTTTCAATGCTTACCTTGGCAGGGACGCTGGCCAGTGCGCAGGTATTGGCCCAAGTGGTGCCTAATGCCGGTACCTTTATCCGCGAGTTAGAAACCGAACCCGCGCCCGAGGTGCAAAGCAGCACCCTGGAGGTAGAGCTTCCCGAACAAACGCCCGCCTCGGCCAGCGACGAGGGTGGCCCTAGCGTGTCGGTAGAGCGCTTTGTCATCACCGGTAATCGCGCCATTGAGAGTGCCGAGCTGCTGGCGTTGGTGGAGGGGCAGCAGGGGCAATCGCTCACCCTCGGCCAGCTGCGTGAGCAGGCCGCAAAAATCACTACCTATTACCGCGAGCGCGGGTATTTTCTCGCCCGCGCTTATTTACCGCAGCAGGACGTCAGTAACGGAACCGTTACCATTGATGTGTTGGAAGGTCGCCTGGGTAAAGTCGATTTAAGCAACAGCTCACACACCGCAGATTTTGTGGTCAAGCGCCCCTTCCGCTCACTGGAGGCGGACACCATGCTGACCGCCGACACTCTGGAAACCCCACTGCTGCGCTTGTCAGACCTGCCCGGCCTTGCTGTTAACACGACCCTGGTGCCCGGTGAAGAAGTGGGCACCAGCGACTTAAAAGTGGATGTGGCACAGGGGCCGTGGGTGAACGGCACCGTCGAGCTGGATAACTACGGCAACGAATCCATCGGCGAGTACCGTTTGGGCGGTAGCTTGCAGGTCAACAGCCCCCTCGGGCTTGGGGATCGCTTCGACCTTCGCGCCCTGGGCAGCGATGAAGAGCAGGTGTTCTTCCGCGCGCAGTACCAAATGCCGGTAGGCCCCTGGGCCACCAACATTGGTGCCGCCTACTCAGATATGGACTACGAGCTGGGTGGCAACTTTGAAGAGCTGGACGCCACCGGGAACGCGCAGATCACCACCGTGTTTGCCGATCAATCCTTAATCCGCACGCGCGAACTGAACCTCAACGTACAGCTTCAGTACGACAGCAAAGAGCTGCAGGATGAAATCGACGCCTTTGGTTCGGACAGCCAAAAAGAATCTGAGCTTTACACCCTGACGCTGAACGGCGACTGGCGCGATCAGTTCCTGGGCGGCGGTGTGACTCAGTGGGCGCTGGCTTATACCTGGGGTGAGTTAACCCTTAACTCCTACCTCGACCAAGTCATCGACTCGGTCACCGCGCAAACCGCCGGTGATTTTGAGCGCTGGATGCCCTCGATTATGCGTTTGCAAAACCTCGGTGGTAATTGGAGTTTGCACGGGCAAATCCACGGTCAGTTTGCGGATAAAAACCTCGACTCCTCAGAGAAAATCAGCCTGGGGGGAGCCTACGGCGTGCGCGCCTACGCTCAGGGTGAAGCCACAGGGGATGAGGGCTACATTGCCAACCTGGAGTTGCGCTACAGCCTCAATAGCCAGTGGCAGGTGTTTGGTTTAGCGGATTACGGCCGGGTAATGATCAACAAAACCCCCTGGGAGGGTATTACCGACGACGACCGCGAGCTGTCCGGTGCGGGCCTGGGTGCGCGCTTTAACAGCAGGCATTGGCACCTGAGCGCCACCGCTGCCGCGCCTTTGGACAACAAAGACACGGTGGGCGATGACGATGATGTGCGTCTGTTTGCCCGAGTCGCCTGGAAGTTTTGATGGGTTCAACCCATAAATAAATGAACCCTTGGCGGGGTTCATTTATTTTTTATGTAAGTAATAACGATAAAAGTAAAGAAAGCGCCACAGTGGCCGAAACCCATCATGAAAGGGATGGCCGTCGCACGCCAAACGACGGTTTATATATAATTTTCCGTGTTTCAAATTCTGATATAGCAAATTACTTGTAAACCAAGCCAGGAAGGCTCTCGGAAAATGCGGATTGGCGCATTATACTACTGATATAAAAATTAGCTGATGTCAGCTTTTGCCCGAATTGTGATCGTTATCGGAGTAAGAAATCATCAGCCATAGAAAATTTAAGAGGCCGCTGTGAAAAATTTATCGCTTAAGTGGAAAATCCTGCTCAGTGTCACCCTGACTTGTATAGCCGCGGTAGTGGTTACAACGTTTGTGACCGTACGCTCAGGTATCGCCACCGTCGAAGAAACCATCATTAAAGATACCCGCACTCTCGCGGATGTACTGGGTGAGGCCAGTGTAGGCGCCATTACCTTTGAAGATGACATGACCGTCACTGCATCGCTGCAAGCGTTAAAAATTAGCGATCGTGTTTTAGGTGCGGTTATTTATACCAACAATAAACCCTTTGCCTGGTTTTCACGCTCAGGCGAGGGCATGCCTGCTAATCTACCGTCGCGGCCCAACGGTGAAGGTATTGTGGAGCTTGAAAACGCGATGGTTATTACCGAAACCATTCAGTCGGATGGCTCGCAAGTGGGTGTGATTTCTATGCACGTTGACTTGGCCGAACTGGATGCGGTTATTTCTGAGGCGGTTGTCGATGCAATCTGGGTGGTTATCATTATCAGCGTTATCGCGGCTGCTTTGGCCTATTTGGTCCAGGCCAGTGTGGTTAAACCAGTTAATAACGTTGTGCGAGCACTGCGCGATATCTCTGAGGGTGAAGGGGATTTAACCCGTCGTCTGCCCGTTGAAGGCACTGATGAAATCAGTGAATTAGCGGCCAATTTTAACCGCTTCGTGGAGCGCCTGCAGGATATTATTTCCAGCGTTGCTGAAACCGCTGTTGAGGTGGATGAAAGTGCGAATATTCTTTCAAACCTGTCGCAGGAAAATGAACGCTCTATCACTTCACAGCAGTCGGATATTCAGCAGATCGTAACGGCAATTAAAGAGATGGCCAGTGTGGTGGCTGATGTGACCCAGCGCGTGGCTGAGACTGCCGATAATTCGTTGCAGGCGGACAAGGTAGCTATGGGTGGTAAGGACATAGTGCAGGGCACTATGAGTCAGATCCAAAGTTTATCAGCGGACATTAAAACCGCCTCTGAGGTAATTGATCGCCTGCGCCAGGAAACGGTAGCAATTGGAACTGTACTGGATGTGATTCGCGGCATCGCCGAACAAACGAACCTGCTGGCATTGAATGCTGCCATTGAAGCGGCGCGGGCCGGTGAGCAGGGCCGTGGGTTTGCTGTGGTTGCCGATGAAGTACGTACCCTCGCCTCTCGCACACAAAGCTCCACCACCGAAATTCAGGAAATGATTGAGCGTTTGCAAACGGGCTCGGCCGAAGCGGTAGAAATGATGACCGCTGGCACCAGCCAAGCGGATGCCTCTGTTACTCGTGCGAGTGAAGCGACCGATGCACTGGAAGAAATTACTAATTATGTAGGTGAAATTCGCGACCGTACCAATCAGATCGCAGCTGCCTCAGAACAGCAAAGTGCAGCCACTCAGCAAATTGAAGTGAATATCGATAGCGTTTCGGGGGTGGCTCAAAGCACTGCTGAAAGCTCCAGCCGTATTACCGCCAACAGTGTAAACCTGGCGAAAATGGCGAAGCAAATGTCTGAATTGGTTGGCCGTTTTAAAATTTAATTGGCATCTCCCCTTATTAAACTGTGAGGTTACAAGTATGAGAAAAAATATAGTCACCTTTACATTATTGGCGGTGGTTTGTATGCCTGGTGTAAGCTTGGCCTGCTCAGAGCCCGCCAAACCCGCCGAATTTCCCGATCCAGCCACTGCGGTGACGGCGCAAATGGTTAAGGCTAATAACGAAGTCAAAGCCTATGTAAAGGCGATGGAAGAGTACTTAGGTTGCTCAGGTATGTCGCGCACAGAGCAAGGTAAAGCGGTTAAAGAGTTGGAAGATTATGCGGAAAGCTTTAATAAACTGATTCGTGAATTTAAATCACGAAACGGTTAATGCTCTATAAGGCGAAGGATTGCCTGCATTCTCCTTGTTGGTAGTTTTTGCTATTGCAGCCTATGCTTAGAATAGAACGTTAAATACCTATATTAACAAGGACCGTGTATGACAAAAAATGGAAAAATAGCACTCACCAGTTTATCTCTTCTTGTTTTTTTTGGTTTTCTCTTTCTTTTATATAATGGTTATAAACTTTTTCGCGGCGACCTTTACGAGCAGTCGTTAGTGGCATTAGAACAACACCCGGAGATTAAAAAGAATATTGGTGTACCCTTCGAGCCCAGCTTGTTATTTAGCGGCAATTACTTTGTTAACTCGCTATTTATGCAGTATGAAATCACAGGCGCTCAAGGTAACGGGTGGGTTGTGATGATTGCGCAAAAAAATGAAGGTGATTGGCACTTGGACAGGTTGTGGGTACACACCGGCGAAGAAGAATATATTACAGTGATCGAGCCTGAATCCTATAGCTTTGATGCAGATGAGTATCAAGATAAAACGGTTGATGATTCAAGCGGTAGCTGCGAGGCACCCTTGGATTACCAAGGCTATACCAAAGAGGGCGAAGAGCCCCTACCGACAGACAGTGTGTTGCTTAATGATGATTCAATAGCGACTCCGTAAATAAACAATTCTGTGCAAATAAAAATATTAGCCTTTGCAAACCATAGGTTATGGGCAGAGTCATTATTCGTTCTAAGTTTCAGTGCTGGTTTCAATTAAACGACTAATGGTGGCTAAATCTTTTTGCACCAGACGCACATCTTCCTTGAACTGTAACTCCGACATGGCGTTTAGCTGAAATAAAGTGAAGGTCAGCGCGCTGTTGTTGCCGCTTTTTAAAACTCGCATGGGGTTGGTCAGTGAGGCCCCAGAAGCAAAGCGAATAGTGTGATCAAGCACTCCGAGGGTGTTATCTTCTACAAATTGAAATTCTGCTGGACCATCCGGAGTATCGACAAGCCACACCCCTTGTTTATCTGATTCTATAACCGACGTAAAAAATGGCACCCAGCGTGGTAGGTTGTGTGCGTTGCGGATGAACTGATACACCTGATTAGCGGGTGCTTGAATAGCTACAGATAAAGTTTCGATTTTCATGCGATCATCCCGTCGCTGCTGGTCATGTCGGTTATCTATAATGACCGCTAATTGTTTAAAAAATCAACTGTCGTTGAAGTAATATTCAAACAGGGGTGCTGGTAAATCACTCTTCTATAATCTATTAAGACGTATCAGGCTCATAGGGTGCAAGAGAAAAAAAGCCCCCTCTCAGTTATAGATGCCTGGGAGGGGGCTTTTACCGGTATGACTTTGAGATTAAAAGTGCACCGGAAATATTGATTTTTGGATCTTAACCGTCAGATTTTCCTTTGCTTTAATTGATCAACAGCATAGTCACAAGCCCGCGCAGTTAACGCCATAAATGTCAGCGATGGGTTCTGACAGGCACTGGAAGCAAAAGATGATCCATCGGTAACAAATAAGTTAGGAATGTCGTGACTTTGGTTAAAGCCGTTTAACACTGAAGTCTTAGCATCGCGCCCCATGCGCGCAGTGCCTACTTCATGAATAGCAAGGCCTGGAGTGCGTGGTTCTTTTCTGGTCTTAATGTTTTTCAGGCCACAGGCTTCTAACATTTCTCCAGCGCTTTCACCCATATCTGCCATCATTTTTTTATCGTTATCGCGGTATTCACAGTGAATCGATAACTGCGGGATACCCCACTTATCCGTTTTCGTTTTATCCAGGCGGACGTAGTTATCGTAATCGGGCAGCATTTCACCCTGACCGCCTAAGTAAAAGCTCCACTCACCTGCGTCGTGGATTTTTTCTTTCAGGGCCGTGCCATATAAACCGCTGTGGGCCAGCGACTGCCAACTGTCACGCTGTGCACTACCTCCGTAGGCATAGCCACGTAAAAAGTCGGTGTCTTTTTTGTTGACATTGCGGAAGCGAGGAATGTAAATACCGGTGGGGCGTCTGCCTTTATAGTAGCTGTCCAGAAAGCCTTCCACATCGGCTGTAGCACCGGGGCCATAAATATGGTCCATCAGGTAATGGCCTAAAGCGCCGGATGAGTTCGCAAGCCCGGTAGGGAAGGCGTCGCTGGTGGAGTTCAGCATTATCTGTGTGGTGCCGAGAGTGGATGCGCAGAGGAACACAACCTTAGCGTAGTACTCACGTACCTCTTTGGTTTCTGCATCAATAATGCGAACCCCGGTAACACGATTTTCTTTATCGTCGTAAATGACACTGTGTACTATGCTGTCGGTGGCAATGCTCAGATTACCGGTTTTTAATGCGGCAGGTAATGTAGAGCTTTGCGTCGAGAAGTAAGCACCAAAAGAACACCCCTTTTGACACTCGTTACGCGCCATGCATTGCACACGACCCTGAGCAATATGTTCGGGAGTGGGTTTAGACAAGTGAGCGCAGCGACCGATAATCATTTTACGATCTTTGTAGCGCTTTTCTAAACGCTGTTTTACCGACTTTTCTACCTGGTTCATTTCAAACGCGGGCAGGTATTCACTGTCGGGCAATACGGCTAGGTTTTCTTTTGAGCCACTGATGCCCACGTGTTTTTCCACATAGCTGTACCAAGGTGCTAAATCTGCGTAGCGGATGGGCCAATCAACACCGATACCTTCTTTGCCGTTGGCTGCAAAATCTAAATCGCTGAAACGGTAGCTCTGGCGATGCCATAGCAGCGACTTCCCACCCAATGCATTACCTCGAATCCAATCAAATGGTTTCTCCTGTTGGTAGGGGTATTCGCGGTCGTTACCAAAAAATTGTTTGGTGGCGTCGTTAAAGGCGTAGCATTTTTTCTGAATGTAGAAATCTTGCTCAAGGGTTTCTCGATCAAGCCTACCACGCAGGGGCATTTCCCAGGCTCTAACGCCCTCGCCGACATAATCTTTGCGATGCTCTACCGCCTGGCCTCGCTCGATCATCAGCGTTTTCAAGCCTTTCTCGGTTAGCTCTTTTGCGGCCCAACCCCCGGTTACACCGGAGCCCACCACAATTGCATCGAAGGGCTCTTTAGCCACTGAAATATAGGGATAACTCATGGTTGCTTAAACTCCAGACACATCAAACGAAAGGTTGCAAAGACCAGGCACGGCCAACTTCAGAAAACGGTACATCACCGTTATAGCCGCCGGGTATGGGGAGGTAGTTCAATTCTTTTGTAGCACCTTGCTCACTGGTGTAGTAAGCAAATACCACCAGTGAAATCAGAAATCGCCAAGTACCAGTTTCGGCGGCGCTGAAGGGGCTCTCTGAACGGTGCAATTTATCCACAAGCTCTTGCTGCTGCTCGTTTGAGCAGCTTTCAAAATGCTGGCTGTATTCTTTTGATGCAATAGCGTTGAGTTTATCTAAAAGGTTGGTAACGGATTTCTGCTCTGATTCAGTGGCACACAGGCGCAAATGGTAATCAATGTAATTATGAGCGCCCACCGTTTTCGCGCCGGCGGTTTCAGTGGTGGGAATAATAATCTCAGCCAATGCCGCAGTGCACAGCAGTTGCTTCGGGTTAAATAATTGGGGTTTGGTATCAGTAGCAGGTGCTTTGTACTCAGCCAGTGCATCGATTGCGCTGGCGCTTAAGCTGAGCCCTAGCAGCCCGGCAAAGGTTTTTAAGGAGTGGCGTTTGCTTGCGTCCGTCACAGGTTGCGGGTGGGTCATCACGGAAGTCTCTTAATGGTTTTATATAATGTAACCGATTAAACCAAAGGGATTTTCCGTGTAGCAACAGCCTTTATACAGATTAACAAATCTTGTCGAGATTCTTTATAAAGTTTCGAGAGTCAATTTAATCATTTTACTAACCTAGGCTAGCGTTTTAATGAAGCAGTATTTTTGTAAATGACTTTCTCTAGGCTGGCCACAATAAATACAAACCCACGCTGGGGGTAAGATGATGAATATCATCCAAGTGCTAATCAATTACCTCAGTACTCTGGGGTATTATTGTGTGGTGCTGATCGGTAAAACCCTTAATGGCTTTAATTCCGACAAATAAGGCGCTATAGGATGGCGCCTTATTTATTTTAATGGCCATTAAAACAAGCAGTTGTGGGGTAAGGTCTCGCCAAGTTACCGCCCAAGCGCTACCATGACGCCTCATTTTTAGCGGCGAATATTATGTCATTACCTCCCTGCCCCAGTTGTCAGTCTGAATACACTTATCAAGATCAAAACCTATTGATTTGCCCCGAATGCGCCTACGAATGGAACCCGGATGAGGTGGCAGAGGCCGCTTTCACGGTGCAGGATGCCAATGGCAACTTGCTGGCCGAGGGCGATACGGTTACCTGCATTAAAGATTTAAAAGTCAAAGGCAGTTCACAACCGATAAAGATTGGTACCAAAGCGCGTATTCGACGTATTGTTGAAGCCAAAGACCACCAGCTGGATTGCAAGGTGGATGGCGCTGGCGAGATTATGATCACCGCTAAGTTTGTAAAGAAGGCTTAGCATTTTACGGTCTGGCTCTTACGCTCCGAGCTTGTTATAGTCAGCAAAACCATAACAGGGGAGCCATATCGTGAAAACCTTTATTCCTTTCAAAGCCGTTGCTTTGCTGGCCGCCTGCGGCTTGGCAGGCTGTGTGATGCCCGAGCAACAAGCCGCAACCACCGATAGCGTGGCCGTTGCGGGTATTGATAAGTTCCAGGCGTATACCCAAACCTACCCAGAACAAGTCCACCTAACGCAAAACCACGCCACAGGCCATGTGGGCGATTTTTTCTTTACCCACTGGAAAGATGGCGGCGCGGCCTCGTTGAGCTTAGATAACCAAGGCAGCTTTACCGTCAATTGGGAAGGCGGCGGTTATAACTATGTGGGCGGCCCCGGTTGGCACTATGGCGATAAAGACAGAGTGATCGGCTACCGCTTTGACGAAGACAGTGGCGCCAACTTTATTACCCTCTACGGCTGGGGTTACGACGAGTCTATGCCCACCAGCGATCCGGCGCATTTGGTGGAATACTATATTCTGCAGCGCTTTACCTATAACCCCAGTAAAGACGGTATTTTCGGTAAAACTTTTGTCAGTGACGGCGTGGAATACTCGACCTACCGCACCGTGCGCGAACAAAAGCCCTCTATCAACAGTACGTCAACGTTTTATCAGTACTGGAGCATTCCTACCGAGCAGCGCGAGCTGGGCAAAGACTATAAAATTGTGTTCGCTGACCACGTCAAAGCCTGGGCCGATACCGGCTGGATCATTCCGGATATGAACAACTTTAACGCCAGTGATGACCCGACCTATCAGGTGATGGCGGTAGAGGTATTTAACCCGCCGAAGGACGGCACCGCCTCGGGGCAAGTGTGGGATGCATCCGAGCAATAGTTATTATTCCAAGGCCGCATGCAGCGGCCTTTTTACCCCTTAATGGATAAGAGCGGGCTATTCTTCTCCACCGCAACGCCCCTCTTCTTTTATTCCAGAATAAGTGACTGCTAAGTCACTTTTTACCATCGAGACAAAACAATAAGGATAAGCAACAACGCTTGGGTAGGCGCAGTCGCCACTGGAGTCGGGCAATATATCGGTATAGCGAACTTCAATGGCACCGTTTTCTGTGACTACCTGATCGATGCGCAGACCGTAGCCTGGGTCGGGTTTCTGCCCGGCGTGCATGGCCACCACTTGCTGAGTATCAAAATCGATAGTGGGAATATCATCCTGATTGTTTAAATCTGATACTCCATACACCTCGCGAAAGCGATGCTCATCGGTAATAACCTCACGGCTTGGCTCGCCAATGGTGGTGTGCCAGCTGTTGCCGCATTCAATCACCTCATACGCGTAAGACGTGCCCGTATTTTCATGGCCACTGTTGTGCGTCTCGTTGTCACTACCGCTGCAGCCAATAAAAGCCAGGGGGGCGAGCAAATAGACAGGTTTCATCTCAACTCCTTGATATCGGTCCGTGATCGGCGGCTGCCAGACTAACAAAACCCAGGTGGATGAGGTGTTAATAATCTTAATTTTCGATGTGTTTATCCCTGCGCAGGTTAGCAAGGCTGTGATCGCTATCACGGCGCTGGTTATATTTTGTGCGCTCTGCCGGGTTTTTAATGATCAAACCTTGACCACTTCACCTTCCTTACCGCCATAATTAGACAACGTTGTCATTTATGGTTTGATACCAACCATAGAAAATGGCAACCGGCGGCAGTACTGAAAGGTGGCAGCGGGGTTTATCTGGCCTTTCGGCATCGATCAATAAAAACATCAAGGAATTACTATGCGATCAATTGGTTTCCTCTCCCTTTGCGCGGCATCCGTTTTTACGGTGCAGGCCACACAGGCCGCGGACTGCTCCAGTCTGAATAGCTGGGACAGCAACACTTCTTACACTGGCGGTGCGCAGGTTAAATACAGCGGCGCTGCCTACCAGGCCAACTGGTGGAGTCGGGGCGACAACCCGGCTGACAACTCTGGTCAGTACCAACCCTGGAGCGATCTAGGCACCTGTGACGGCAACCCGGGTGGTGACACCAACACGGCCCCCACCGCGAACGCTGGCGGCCCCTATAGTGCCACTTTGGGCAATGCGATCGCCTTCGACAGCTCTGCCTCCAGCGATAGCGACGGCAATATCGCAAGCTACAGCTGGGACTTCGGCGACGGTAATACCAGCACCCAGGCCAGCCCCTCTTACACCTATGCCAGTACTGGAAGCTTTAGTGTCTCGCTGACGATTACCGACAACGACGGCGCTACTGACACCGCCTCCGCTACAGCTACTGTAAGCGAAGCCGGAGGTGGCAGCGGTGACTGCAATGCGCCTGTCTATCAGGCGGGCACCGCCTACAGCGCGGGTGATGTCGTCACCAACGTGGGCCATACCTACACCTGTGACATTGCTGGCTGGTGCTCGTCCAGCAGCGCTTGGGCTTACGAGCCGGGTGTGGGCAGCGCCTGGCAGCAGGCCTGGAGCGATAACGGTGTATGCGATGGCACTGCACCGACTAATCAGGCCCCAAGTGCCGATGCCGGCGGCCCCTACTCGGGTACTGTGAATACCGCCATCGGCTTTGCCGGCAGTGGCAGCGATGCCGACGGCACAGTAGTCAGCTATAGCTGGAGCTTTGGCGACGGTGCCAGCGCTACCGGCGCCAGTGTCTCTCATAGCTATACCAGTGCCGGTAGCTACGAGGTAAGTCTAACGGTGACCGATGATGACGGCGCCAGCAGCACGGCCACTACTCAGGTGGAAGTTGTACCGGCTAATCAAAACCAGCCGCCCGTGGCGCAGGTGAATGGCCCCTTCACCGTGGATGCCAATGTGAGCATTGCATTATCCAGTGCGGGTTCGGCCGATGCCGACGGTAGTATCGTTAGTTACGCGTGGGATTTTGGCGATGGTAATAGCAGCACGTTAGCCAACCCCAGCCATAGCTACAGCGCCGATGGCTTTTATACCATTACCCTCACCGTCACCGATGATGAAGGCGCTACCGACAGTGCCGTTACCAGTGCCAATGTGGGCAGTGGTGGCAATGGTAGCGGGGGCGACAAAGTTGTGGGTTACTTCGTGGAGTGGGGAATTTACGGCCGCGATTATCATGTTAAAGACATAGAAACGAGTGGCAGCGCCGATAAGCTGACTCACTTAGTCTACGCCTTTGGTAATGTTAAAAACGGCCAGTGTGTTATGGACGACTCCTACGCGGCTATCGACAAAGCCTACGATGCCGCGGGCAGCGTGGACGGTGTGGCTGACTCCTGGGAGTCTGACGCGGTGCGCGGTAACTTCGGCCAAATTAAGCGCCTCAAGCAAATGCACCCCAACCTGAAAGTAGTGTGGTCATTCGGCGGCTGGACCTACTCCAGCGGTTTTGGCCAAGCGGCGCAAAACCCGCAGCAGTTTGCCAAATCCTGCTACGACCTGGTGTTCGATCCGCGCTGGGAAGGTGTGTTTGATGGCATCGACATCGATTGGGAGTACCCCAACGCCTGTGGTCTTGAGTGCGACAACAGCGGTTTCGACGCCTATCGTGAGTTGATGGCTGCCTTGCGCGCCGAGTTTGGCAACAAGCTGGTGACCTCTGCCATTGGTGCCGGTGAGGCCAAGTTGGTGGCAGCGGACTACGGCGGTGCAGCTCAGTATCTGGATTTTTATATGCTGATGACCTACGACTTTTTTGGTGCCTGGGCAGCGGAAGGTCCCACCGCTCCGCATTCGGCACTGTACACCTACGACGGTATTCCACAGCAGGGCTTTACCAGCAATAACGGTGTGCAAACCCTGAAAAGCCTGGGCGTCCCCGCCGAGAAAATTCTGTTGGGTATCGGCTTTTACGGTCGCGGCTGGACGGGCGTCACTCAGTCCGCTCCGGGTGGTACTGCCACAGGCCCTGCCAATGGCACCTACGAAGACGGTATTGAGGACTACAAAGTCTTGAAAAATACCTGCCCCGTTACTGGCACCTTTGCAGGCACCGCTTACGCCCACTGTGGCAACAACTGGTGGAGCTACGACACACCGGCGACCATTATCAGCAAGATGAACTACGCCGAGCAGCAAGGTCTGGGCGGCGCCTTCTTCTGGGAGCTGTCTGGCGATACCGCCAACGGCGAATTGATCCAGGCCATAGACTCAGGCCTGGGTAATTGATCGTCGGCAAGTGCTAGTTCACTGCAACCTAAGCGGCCTCTTATGGGGCCGCTTTTTTAATGTCATCTCAACGTGTGTGGTGCTACAGGCTGTCTTCTCAGGCACCTCAATATAGACGTAAACCTGTCCCCTGTTTCGCGAAAGCTCAAGTCCTGTAAGCTATGCTCACAAGGCTTTCTAAATTCTTGCTCAATGTTAATGGAGTAGCCATGACCGATAAGCGCAAATACTCATCCAAAGTGGTCGACGGTATTGAAAAGACACCTGCCCGTGCCATGCTGCGAGCGGTGGGATTTAATGACGACGATTTTAAAAAGCCGCAGGTGGGTATTGCCTCTACCTGGAGCATGGTCACGCCCTGCAATATGCATATTGATAAACTAGCGGATGAAGCCTGCGCCGGCGCCGACCAGGCGGGCGGCAAAGGCGTAGTATTTAACACCATTACCATTTCCGACGGGATTTCCAATGGCACGGAAGGCATGAAGTACTCGCTGGTCTCGCGCGAGGTGATTGCTGATTCTATCGAAACCGTCGCCGGGTGCGAGGGCTTTGACGGGCTGGTGGCTATTGGCGGCTGCGATAAAAACATGCCCGGCTGCATGATTGGTTTGGCGCGGCTCAATCGTCCCTCGGTGTTTGTCTATGGCGGCACCATTAAGCCAGGCGCCAATCACACCGATATTGTCTCGGTGTTTGAGGCGGTGGGGCAGCACGCCCGGGGCGACCTCTCGACCATTGCCGTCAAGCAGATTGAAGAAACCGCCATCCCCGGCCCCGGCTCTTGCGGCGGGATGTACACCGCCAACACCATGGCTTCGGCCATTGAGGCGCTGGGCATGAGCCTGCCGGACAGTTCCGCGCAAGAGGCGGTGTCATCCTCCAAAGCCGAAGACTGCCGCCGCGCCGGTGCTGCAGTGCTCGAACTTTTGGCGCAGGACATCAAGCCCACCGATATCATGACCCCCAAGGCGTTTGAAAACGCCATTACTGTCACCATCGCCCTGGGCGGCTCGACTAACGCCGTGCTGCATCTGCTGGCTATGGCTCACGCGGTGGATGTACCGCTCACGCTGGATGATTTTGTGCGCATTGGTCAACGTGTGCCCGTGCTGGCCGACCTGCGCCCCAGCGGACAGTACATGATGTCCGAGTTAATTGCCGTGGGCGGCATTCAGCCGCTAATGAAAATGTTGCTGGACAAAGGCCTGCTGCACGGCGATTGCCTCACCGTCACCGGTAAAACCCTGGCCGAGAACCTGGCCGGTGTTAAGCTCTACCCGGCGGAGCAGGAGATTATTAAAGATTTTGATAACGCCATTAAAGCGACCAGCCATCTGGTTATCCTTAAAGGCAATTTGGCTCCCGAGGGCGCGGTGGCGAAAATCACCGGCAAAGAGGGTTTAGTGTTTACCGGCAGCGCGAGGGTGTTCCACTCTGAGGAGGAGGCGTTAGAAGCCATCTTGGGCGGTGCGGTAGTCAAAGGCGATGTGATTGTTATTCGCTACGAAGGCCCGCGCGGTGGCCCAGGTATGCGCGAAATGCTCAGCCCCACCTCGGCGGTTATGGGTAAAGGTCTTGGCAATGACGTTGCTCTGATTACCGACGGGCGCTTCTCCGGCGGCAGCCACGGTTTTGTGGTGGGGCACATTACCCCCGAGGCGATGGACGGCGGCCCCATTGCCATTATCGAAAACGGCGATGAAATCACCATCGATGCTGAAAACGCTCAGATGCGCCTGAATATTCCCGACGCGGAAATCCGGGCGCGCCTGGAAAAATGGCAACGGCCCGCGCCGCGCTACACGCGAGGGGTGTTGGCTAAATTTGCCAAGACTGTCTCTTCCGCATCGGAGGGTGCGGTGACGGATAAGGATCTTTGATAGTAATAGAGCTCACGTGCCTTCATCATCAACTCAAAGTCAGTGGCAATAGCATCGTATCCGAGCGGGTAAAATTGGCGCTGGTTTTTTCAGCGCTTAGTTGTATCGCGTAGTTGTATTTAGGGGAAGTGTGTTTTTGAGGTTAGGAATAACGTGCGAGCAGAGGCTGAAAATAACGAAATACAAAAAGAAAAAATATTAATAACTTCTCAATGGCTGTAACACTTAAAGGCAAAGTCGAATTTTTTGCCCCAATGGTGGGCATTTAAAGTTAAATAAATTATTCGATTTATGATCAGTTTCGATAGCAAGAAAGATCAGTTACAGCTAAAAATTTATTAGCTAATAAGTTCAAGCATCTGTAAATAACACTATATATAACGCTTTTCTTCGGTATCACAGAGTGGTAGCGCAGCGATAAATCAAACGTTAAAACCCTTTCAACGAAAACTATAAAAATGTATTGGCGTGATATATGCGTTATCGGCTTGGTCATGTCGGTGCTGTGTTTTGGCTTTTCATTCCAAATATTTTATTAACCCGAGGGTGGTTTATGTCGGGTTTATAAGTAGTGCATGGATACATCGCCATTCATCTAATGGTTCAGGCGAAGGATAAAGGACGAATAGATAAGCAAGATCTATCTATCCGCTGGGTGAATACTAGGGGCGTTTTCGAATATCTGCAGCAGAAGTTGGATATTACATGCAAAGCGTACTAAACCTATGTGTGATCAAAACTGCTTAAAGCACGGACTAAAATCAATTAACCGCTTTAATGTCTTGAAAATAAAGGCTGAACGAGTTGGAAACTTAAAGGGATGGGTTATGAATATCTTGAAGACTAAACGCAGCTATGCGTCTAAGTCATTCATTACAGTGGCCTCTGTAGCCGCCGTAAGTTACGCAAGCACCACCGCCGCACAAAATCAGCAAGATCCACCGCAAGAACCTCGTAAAACCCCCAGAGCCATCGAAGAAGTTATGGTCACCGCGCAAAAGCGTGCTGAGAGCGCGCAGGATGTCGCCATCGCGATCTCTGCATTTAGCGGGCAGGATTTAGAAAACATGGGGGTAGAAGCTGGTATTGAAATTACCCAGCGTGTGCCGAACATGAATTACTTTGCCATCTTTGGTGAGGCGTCCAGCCCCTCAATGACGTTGCGCGGCATTGGCTTGTCTAACTTCGCCGACACCTGGGAGGCACCCGTTGGCTTGTATGTGGATGAAGTGTATCGCGGTAATCCCGCCGGTTCAGGCATGCAGTTATTTGATGTAGAACGTGTTGAGGTGCTGCGTGGCCCCCAGGGTACGCTGTTTGGCCGCAATACGTCTGCGGGTTTGGTGCACCACATTACCAATGACCCTACCGAAACATTTGAAGCTGATGCCAGCGTGCAGTTGGGCAGTTATAACCAGCGCATCTTCGAAGGTGCCGTCAGTGGGCCGCTGAGCGATAGCGTGCGCGGCCGTTTGGCGGTTAAGAAAAACGACAGCGATGGCTGGCAAACCAACGGCGTAGATGGCCAGGATTTGGGTACAACTGACACCCTGGGTTATCGCGCCAAACTGGCCATCGACTTTACCGACCGAGTCAATTTGCTGCTGGATGTTCACGGCAGCGAGGCTGATCAGCAAACCGTTGGTTTTGTGCACATGGGCTACCTTGATCCGGCGGATACCGCGACTTTTTGCTCGGTGTCGCGTATTCAAAACGGCGAGTGCATCAGCAGTATTGGCGGAGCGGGAACCGGCCGTGAAGAGGCCGGCGGCTGGGGCCCCGAGCATGTGTCGTCTGGCGCGGCGGACGGCCTGAAAACAGAAATTGAAACTTTCGGCGCCTCGGCCAAGCTGGTTATCGCGGCCGATAATTTTGACATCACTTCCATTACCGCCATTGAGCAAATGGATAAGCTGCTGGAGGACGACTTTGATGCGACCGCCGTTGTGTGGTTTGACGAGCAATACAAAGCGGATACCGAACAGTTCAGTCAGGAGCTTCGTATCAGCGGTGCCACCGACACTATGGACTGGGTGTCCGGCCTTTATTATTTTAAAGACGATCGAGACCTAATCACTCAAGCGCCTACCACCACGGACGCCGAAAATTTTGGCGGCTACTGGCACAACGAGTATATGGATCAGGACACTGAGTCTTACGCGATCTTCGCGCAAATAGACAAAGCCCTGACCAATACCCTGTCGTTGACCGTCGGGGGCCGATACACCTGGGAAGAGAAAAACGCCGACCTCAGCAACCGAGGCGAACCCAGCTATTACGGCGACCAGCATTTTACCGACACCATTAAAGAAGACGGTTTCAGTGGTCGCCTGGGCTTGGATTACACGCCTACAGACAACACGCTTTACTACGCCAGCCTATCCAGTGGTTTAAAGTCCGGCGGTTTTAACGGCTCTTACGTCGGCAGCCAGGGCGCCTTTGGGCCAGTGGAAAAAGAAACCATGACCAGTCTTGAGGCGGGCTACAAAGCCACCCTTGCCGGCGGCCGTGCCCGTTTAAATCTGGCCGTGTTTGCTTACGAGCTGGAAGACTTTCAGGCGCAGTTGTGGGACTCATCCACAGGTTCGGCGGATATCGCTAACCTGGGTGACGTGAGCGGTCGCGGGCTTGAGGCCGAACTAACTTATTTGCTGACCGACAACTTTGAAATTATTTCGGGTCTGGGTTTGCTGGATACTGAAATTGATTCAGAACTGGTAACCAACGTTGGTGGTCAGGAGATTGCGATAGACGGCAATGAAATGCCCTCGGCGCCCGGTATTTCTGCCAACATTGTGGCACGTTACTACCTGAACAATTGGACCCTGCAAGCCGACTACACCTGGGTAGACGAACACGAGCTGCAGCTGGAAAACGATCCCTGGTCCAAGCAAGACGCTTACGGCATTACCAACGCCCAAGTGTCTTGGAATTCGGGCGCCTGGACAGTCACCGGGGCGGTAAAGAATCTGCTCGATGAAGAGTACTTCACCTACCAAAACACCGGTGGCGACGACTGGGGTTACGCTGTATGGGGCGCGCCACAAACGGCGTATGTGAAGGTCAATTACAGCTTTTATTAATTAACTCTAACGACCTTAGCACTGCAAACAAGGAGCGGCTTGCCGCTCCTTTACCTGCCCCCTTGATAAACAGAGCGGACCAGAGGGCCAAGCTCTCTATCAAAACTTGCAATGCTAGACCTCATGCTCCGCCGATAATGCCTGTTCATAACATTCCACCGAGCGTATAAAACCTTTGCTAACGGCGTCTCCAATTTCGGCGCACACGGTAATCCCCTGCACAAAAGGTTTAATCGGCATTAGATAAGGCAGTGCAGCCAGAGCGATACGATGCGCCCCGTCGCTTTTGGCCTGGAGAGTATAGTCCGTGTCGATAGGAGGTTGGAGTCCTTCACACGCTACCAGTAGATGCTTCAGGCTGGGAAAAGGCAAATCATCAATCCGACGAGATCTTTGCCCTCTCGCGTCGATGAATATGTCAAAGTTCAAAGTACCACTTTCGGTGGAAATATAGGTTTTGGTTTCCTTTATTGTCAGCTCGTAATTATGCCCCAAAGCCTTCAGCTCAATGACACCTGCCTGGCGTAATGCGAGTAGCCTGCGGATAGACTCAGACGGAACAGCCGCATAGTTGTCGATAAAAACACGTTTTAAGCTTTGGTTAAACCGTGTCAGGTCTGAATGATTCAGGTGCGGCACTATGGGTTCAATGGCTTCGTGCAACCTTAATAAGGTATACCGCCACGCAATGGTATGGCGGTTTTTCTTATTGCGTTCCACCTCTTCCAGGTTGTGACTGGCCCAATAAAAAGGGTTGTGTTTCTTACGGCTTTCATAATACGCATCGGTGAAACTGTCTGGGGTTAGCGTGTGCAAATTGATATGAGAACTCCACGCAGGGTCATTGAACGTCAGTTCTCTTACCATCAAGCTGAATACGCGATTGAGAAGGCCTTCTGGGCCTTGATCAATAGCTTCTTGGATGGCCTCGGGTGTGGCAACGGCCAGTGGCTCGTGGGGAATAGGACAATAGAAGTCGGCCTCGGGGAGTAAACCGGACCTGGATAACATAGATATTCTCAGGTTTCTGCTCGACTCTTTTAACTCGAATGCTAAAGTTTTGCCCTCGTTTGACTCGACAAAACGGCCGTGTTGAATAGCAACGGCCATGGCCGCATCAATACCGCTGAGCGAGGTACCCATAATGCCAACATCGGTTGCGGGTATTGGTGTGTGAATTAACCCAGACCAAGGGCTTGGAAAGTAGCAAGGCTTTTTTTCACGCGCCTTTGGCCACTCGTGGCCCGTTGCAATGGCTACATAATCGTAGGCTTTTGGCTCACTGGATGTCGAAAGCCACAGTCTGAGAGGTTGGCCTGCGGTAATATCGTTGACGGTGGTATTAACCTTTATTTGGATATCGTGGCCAGCCGCGATGCCTTGGCTAACAATAGCGTGAAGCTGCGCCGCAAAGTAGTGACCTAGTAATACGCGTGGTAAAAATTGCCTATCGTGCAGGTCATCTTTACACACCCCATGACGCTCTAAAAATTCGGCACCTTGAGCTTTTAGCCACTGCAAATACGTAGAATCTGGCGCAGGTATCTCGATACTTGCGATGTTGGCCAACATGATTGGATGGTTTACCTTGTCGTCAAAAGGCATACCCACGCCGGCTTGTGCACGAGATTCGTAGAGAGTAATGGCTAAAGGACGGCGGCATTTGATCAGCCCCGCCAAGGTGTAAATACCCGTTGGGCCAGTACCAATAATGGCAATGCGCTGCATAGTGTGTGACCATTCTTTGGTTAATCATTACTTGGGGCATTTATTTAGCAATTTCTTTGCCTATGCCCCTTTTTTTCCCAGTTATTGAGTTCATCTGCCTGGGTGAAAGTGGAGGTGTGGGCCGGTTGTTAGCCGAGAGAAAATCGGACTTTTACAGGGTAAGGCCTAAAGTCGCGGTTTGTTTGGTGTGGAGGTTTAGGGTGAGCTTGCGCCCAGACGAAATCCAGATCTGATTTCGTTAATCCGTAACACGAGTAACCAAAACAGGCTATGCTAGTCATTCGTGGCACTGGTTGTGCCAATGTATACTGTTATCCAAGACATCCCAGGTTTTCCAAGCCTTAGCGGTCTTTTACAACAATAAGAGGTACATCATGCCGTTCTCTCAAGATCAGCTCAGTGAATTGAATTTACTCACCCTGTTCTCATCGTCATCCACTCAAGAGGGTATCAAGGTGCATCAACACTCTGCTGACCCGGCCACAGTGGCAGCGGCCGAGCGGCTGCATAAAAAAGGCCTGGTTACTCAACCCGATGGCGGTTACCTCACTCCTCTTGGTAGCGAGATGACCGAGCATGTGCATAAAGTGTTATCGGTATTACGTAGTGAATGATGCTTTGAAGCCAACCACTGTTGTCGCTGATTAATGACAGCGGTGGTTACGCCCTCCCTGTATAGTCGTCGATGTACCGTTATGCGTGGCTGCAAACTCGACAGATAAAAAATACTCCATTTTGGATTTTGTCAGTAGGCTCTCATTTTACGCGGCTATCTTTTGTGGCGCTGCCAGGCTTCCACGCAGTACAAGCAAGCGCGTTTAAGCGGCTGGCAAGATTTTTAAAATGGCCACATCATCTTGGTAGAGTGGTGCCTCTGGTTTAGCGTATAAGGTTTATCGTGGCATACGATAAACCAGCATGAACCCGTGGTGGACGAGATTGCTTAGCCACTTTTAAAGTCAGTAATCTATTGATTGTTTCTTCCCCTCAGTTTCGGAAATTTTAATTCTCACCGATTCAATCCGTGCAATATGGCAAAAAGGTTTGCTCAACCCCTTCCTGTGCTTTTTACGTGGAATAATATTCATCCATATATAGAATTTTGGCTCTATTGATAACCGTTCAAGGATAAATTAATGATTTTAATTAAGAATAGTTTGTATGGGGGAGCTGTCGCTCTGGCAGTGTTGGGGTTAACGGCGTGTGGGGGCGGTTCGTCTGACTCCGGCGGCAGTCAAAGTGGCGGTTCTTCGTCGGGTGAGACCTCGTCCAGTAGCTCCGTTGCGAATTCAAACTCCAATTTTCCAGCTAAAATTCTTAGCTCTCACATTGCCGATATAGACGCTGATGGAGATGGGGATGTAATTGTATCCCCCTACTCTTCCGAGAGTACATCCGAGATACAGCTCTTTCTGAACAGCGGCGGCACGTTCGATTTACTGTCTGGTGCCTTTCCTGAATTTCCTGCAACCTTTACTTCCGCGGCACACATTAGAACATTAGATGCCAACAATGATGGAAATAAAGATGTACTCGCTCTGCTGATTAACGACTCGTACGAAAGCAGCGTGTTAAATGTGTACCTCGGTCAAGGCGATGGAACGTTTACTACTGGAGCCACCATTACGTCTTCTCCGCTGAGTGGTTGGGGCGAGTTCCGGGTTGCTGATTTTGACGGTGACGGAAACACTGACTTTGTCCTTACGCAAAATCCTATGGGTCAGTGCAGCGGTAATCCTGCCGAAGATATTTGCTGGGGCGGTCATATTTACTTAAATGACGGCAGTGGCAATTTCCTTGCAAAAGAAATTTCGCTGACTGACTCGTTGCTCAACTCCACGACTTCAGTGGATAAATTACAAGCTATTGACGCCCATTCTGGAGCGGTCTTTATTCCCGATCAGCCCGATCTGAATGTATGGTCCTTATTGGCTGACGACGTTAATGGTGATGGTACGGTAGATTTGGTGGCCCCAACCTTCGGTGACAGGATGACTCCCACCTTCATTAATAACAGCCTGCCCGGTAGCCTACAGTTCTCCGTCGTGTACTCGAACACTCTCACTAATCAAGCCGATGGCGCCTTGGTTGATGTAAATCGCGATGCTTTACCAGATTTGGTTTCATCATCCGCGATTTTTAACGGTAGTGAAGACGGTGATCCGGAAACCATGACAGTGCCTGTGTACGTCAGTATTAATACGGGAGATGGAATTTTTGCTCAGGCCACAACAGACTATTTTGCTGCTGAGGTTCCGAGTGTACAGCACGCCAGATCCTGGTCAGTGGCAGACTTTAATCAAGATGGCTTCGATGATCTTTTCGTCGCCGACCATGGCTATGATTTCCCTCCTTTTAGCGGCTACCCTAACCTGCTGCTTATGAACACGGACGCTGGATTGGAAAACACCACATCGAGCGCGCTGGAAAGCCAAAACAGTTTTTCCCACGGTGCGAGTGTGGGCGATATTAATGGCGACGGGTATCCAGATTTATTGATTAATAATGATATCCAGATCGAGTCCACCCATGCCGATGCCGCACCAGCAGTGAGTCGTTTATGGCTTAATAATGGTGATGGAACCTTTACCGAAGGAAGTTTGTAAATCGCCATAAGCGCGCTGGGGTCCATACTTTAAAATATGAATTCTCGCGCGCTCATTTTTTATCTGAAACACACACACTTATATTCGGCCCGTACTCATAGCTACCTATGGACTGGGTCGAGAGTTCAACCTCAAGGGCTTTAATCGCGCTGTAACTTTCAAAAATTCCCTTCTGCTTAACGGCGGTAAAGCCGGTACTTCTCCCAATGGGCTTTTATACGATGAATTAGCCCTGCCTCGTGCGATCTTATTGCGCTTTTACTTCAAATGTTAATGTGGTGCCTGTGAGTGCTGCAATATAGGCGTCTTCTTTAAGCAATCGATTTTCCGCCAGCCCGGCATCAAGCAGCTGGGTGATGACATTATCGGCGCGCTGGTCCGCTAACTGCTCCAACGCGGCATCGGTTATTTGCACCGTATTGCTGATTTGCTCAAGCGCTTGTTGTTCGGCTAACTTGGCCGCCGCTTCTGTTTCCAGGGTTTGTTCGGTGGCGATTCGTTCGACCAAGGTGCTAAAGCTCTCACCGTTTAAGTCCCGGTAGCGTTTGTGCAGCTGCCGTTGTACACCGCTGTTTTGCAAGGCATTAGCAATGGTTGTTTCATCGTAAACTACAGGCTCTTGTTCCGGGTCGGCGTCGGTTAGCTGGGCCATAAGTTGATTGATTTGCAGTGCTCGCTTATCGTCGTTGCGGTCCGCATTGCCCTGCACCACCAGAGTAAGCTCAGGCTTTTTGTTTAAGGCGTTCGCCAGTTTTTGTAAATTGTCGTGCTGGTCTTTACCGACACTGGCGCTGCCGGTGGTAAAGCTCACCTCGCCTAGGTTTTCATCCGAGCTGACAATTGAGCCCAATAAGGTAAAGGGCGATGCCACGGCTTTTACCAAAATGTTGATAAAGGTTTTGGTAATAAGCCCCGGAATATTAAAGCCGGGGTCGCTTTGATCGCCGCTAATGCCTAAATCCAAATTGATGTTGCCATCTAAATCTTTTAGCAGAGTCAGGCCCAGTTTGATGGGTGCATCGATGGCTTGCTCACTGTTAACAGCACCACCCAGTTCAAACTTTTCGGCAATAATGTCATTAGCGCCGATGATCTTTGTGCCCTCAAGGGTGTAATCAAAATGATAATTTAAATCGCCTTTGTCGACGTTATAACCAATGTAGGTTCCGGTGTAGGGTGATAAGCCTTTTAAGTTAAGCGCTTTGATTGAGCCCTCAACTTCTTTTTTATTTTTGCTGGTCTCGGCTTTTATACTCAGAGGAGCGTGTTTATTAATGCTGGCTTCTAACGTGACTGAAAGATTCTGCATATCCGCACTATCAAAGTCAGTCAGCGATAGTTTGATATCGTTAATGGATGATGCAAATTCGGGTTGAATCAGCGTATCTTTAAAATAGACATTGCCTTGGTTAACGGTAAGGCGCGCAATGCTCAGTGCCAGCGCGTTAGACTCGCTGGCATCGGCATCGGCATCGGCATCGGCATCGGCATCGGCATCGGCATCGGCATCGGCTTGCTCGGTCGTTTTGACCAGCGTTTCCCAGGTGGAGGGTGTGCCGCGCGACATACTAGCCCAGGGTGCACTGAGTTCAATGGCGTTAATCGCCAGTTTCATTTCCGGGTATTGAAATTCGGTGCTTTCAATACTGAGATTGTCCCAGCTTAAAAACTTTTTATTATCGGTGGTGTTGATAAACGCTGCACTTGCCAGATCAGTATCGGCCTTGATGTTCAGGCTAAGCTCGGGCTCGGTATTCAGATGAATGCTTGCGTGGGTGGTTAAAGTGCCATCGGTAATTGCAATGTTGGTGGCACCGCTAAGGTACGGCGTGACGGCCGCGGTTGCCAAACCTTGCACAGAAGCATCCAAGGTAGCGGTAACTGGCGCAAGGGTCATTTGCCCTTCGGCTGTTAATGGTGCTTGGTTGATCAGTGCGCTGATGCTCAACTGACTTGGTTGCGTACTGTTCAGCTCAATGGGTGCGAGGGAGGCTTCAAGTTGCTCCAGGTTCCAGGTTACCGGTGGTGAAACGGTTTTGTCGGTAAACTGTGATTGCGAATTTTTTATGCGCAAGGCACCCAGGGTAAAGCCCCATGGGTCGGCTTCGGGCTCGGCCACTGCGGTGGTTGCTTGCGCGTCGTTGGCCGCGCTGTTATCGGCATTAGTAACTTGCTCATGCGCCTGCAGCATTAACGAGTGAAAGCGAGTTTCACCGGTTTTATCCAGCCATTGGTTGGTGGTTAAACCGTCAATATCAACGGCTTCCACAGACACATTGCGTGCAAGAAAATCCAGCTTAATATCGTCTATTGCCAGGCTGTCCAAGCGCAGCAGCGGCGGCTCGGCTGTGGCGTCGTTAACGGCTAGTTTGGTGAGTGCGATGCGGCTTTGGCTTAACGTAATTTGCGTGGCCTCGCCAGCTTCCTGTTTAAAAATCTGTACCGAGGCGCTGGCGTTCAGCTCGCCGTTGTGGACTTCGGCATCGATGATATTGCGCACAAAGTCGGCAAAACCTGTGAGGTTAATCGCCTGGGCTTGCACGTTGATATTAAACAGCAAGGGCTGCAGGCGGTAATCGCCGTCAAGGGTTACGGTGCCGCCATCGGCCAGATCGGCCGCAATATTAAACGGATTACTGTTACTGGCGCCCGTGTCGATGTATAAATCGTTAAACACCAGGTTAAAGTCTTCTATTCCCGCATCGGCGGGTATACGGCCTGCGGTATCGCGATAGTGAAACGCGCCGCCGCTGATTTGAATCAGCTGCACTTCAACGCCGATAGGTTCACTTGATGTATCGAGCTCAGGCTTGGATTCTGTATTCTTGGCGCTTGCCTGATGGATTGAGTCGATGACCGAGTCGAAGTTAAAACCATCGGCGGTTTGCAGGATATTGATTTGCGGCCCAGCGAGCTGAACCTCTTTTACCACCAAGTGCCAGTTAAACAGCGAGGGCCAAAAGTCCACGTTGACGCTTAGGTGATCCCAATAGGCCAGAGGTGTGTCGGGGCGGTCGGCAATGGAGAAGTTTTTCGCTTGCAGCTCCAAGGTAAACGGGTTGTAGGCAAAAGACGCCACACTGACCTGACGCCCCAAGTATTCACTGCCCTGCTCTTCGGCCACTTGCTTTAATTTGCCTGGCAAATACCAGTAACCCAGCATCAGATAAAGGCAATAGCACAACGCCAGCAGGCCAAGCAAAAGGATCATCGAGCGTTTAGCCCAGTGCGCGATGCGGGACGTGTCCATATTCCACCTTTGTTAAAACGTTTCTTTACGCAAAATGTGCGCGGTGCGATCAATGCGCAGACGGATTTGCGTGAGCTGCGCTGTATTATAGAGCACCCGAATGAAGGACATGTGATGTTACCCCAGACTCAAACTTCAATGTGGCGCCGGGTTGCGGTGCTGGCTTTACCTGTGGCGCTGCAAATGGTGTTGCAGTCGTTTCTCGGTATGGCCGATGTGCTGATGGTGGGCGGTCTGGGCGCCGAGGCGGTGGCGGCCGTGGGCCTGGCGGCCAAGCTGCACTTTTTGATGCTGGTGACCATGATGGGCGTAGCCACAGCCTGCGCTATTTTGGTGGCGCAGTACGCCGGGGCCGAAGACGCAAGGGGCGCCGAGCGTTCACTGGCCATGGCGCTGCTGGTGGGGGTGTGCTTTATGCTGCCTTTTACCGCTGTATTTTTCAGTGCCGGCGGCTGGCTGGGGCTGATTAACCCCGATACTCAGGTGGTGGCCTTAACCGCCGAATTTTTATGGATTACCGCACCGGTTTTGCTGATTGCGCAGATTATTACGGTCTTTGAGGCGGCGCTGCGGGCCATTGGCAATACCCTGGTGCCCTTGGCCATGGGCGCAGTGGCGGCGCTACTGAATATCCTTTTTAACTACATTCTGATTTTTGGCCACTGGGGGTTTCCCGAGCTGGGGGTCGCTGGGGCAGCCTGGGGTACCCTGCTGGCGCGCGTGCTGCAATTGCTGTTTACCCTCGCGTGGTTGTACGCGGTCAAACACGAGTTTGCCCCCAAAATGAAACGCTGGTGGAGGGAGGTGACCACACCGGAATTAAAACGCTTTTTATGGTTTGCCCTGCCGCTGTTGGTCAATCATATTGTCTGGGCGGTGGGTAACTGCGCTTATCACGTGGCCTCTGGCTTTGCCGGTACCGATGCCCTGGCGGTGATGGGCGTGCTGGTGCCTATTGAAAGTTTGTTTTTCTCGCTGTTTGTGGGCTTGGCGAATGCCGCTTCGGTGATGGTGGGGCAAAGTTTAGGCGCAAATCGCCCCGACGCGGCCTGGCAGCTGTACCGCTTTTTTAATCGCTTAACCCTCGCGCTGGTGCTGGCAATGTCGGTGGTGCTGTGGCTGGCCCGGCCCTGGGTACTGCAGGCGTTTGCTCATATCGACCCGGCCACTAGCGCGCTGCTGTATCAAACTCTGGCGGTATTTTGCCTGGGCGTGTGGGTAAAAGTGCTGAACATGCTGCGTATTCTGGGTATTTTGCGTGCCGGTGGCGACACCCACTACTGCCTGGTGGTGGATGTGATTGTGATGTGGGTTTTTGGTGTGCCCTTGTACATGGCGGGCGTCTTTTTTACCGATTGGAGCTTCGCTGCGCTCTACGCGCTGATGTACATTGAGGACGCGCTCAAATGGCTGCCCATTCGCGCGCGGGTGAAGCGCGGCGTGTGGGTGAAAAATTTAACCTAATGTGCGTTTAAACACTTTTTTGTCGCACTTTAGGCGTAGAATCGCGAGCGATTAAGGGTTTACACGGATTGTTGGGATGAAAAAACTGCACCCTATCACCACCTTTTGGGGCCGCTTAGCCTTAACTCTCGCGCTGTTATTTGCCAGTTTGTGGAGTTTAATGAGCGCCGCCAATCTGGGCAACTTAAGCATTTCCGACATCCGGCTCACCTACGACAATCGCGACTTGCCTGTCGCTGACCTGCCGCTTTCCCGCGCTTTAATCGGCCGCTATGCCGTGCAACTTAGCCTGGACACTCATGGTAAAAGCGCGCTTTCGTTACGGGTAATTCCAGACGATGAACTGCACCGGGTGCTGGTGAATGGTCAGCCTGTTTCTCTGCAAGGCTTTTCCCGCAGCCAACGGCGCGATTACAGTAAAGGCCTGGTGCTGCCTTTGCGGGATTTGCGGCCCGACGCTGCCAATATTGTGCAATTTGAGTTGAGCAACGCCAGTAACCCCGCGGGCTTTGATGTGCGCCCGGTCGCAAGCTTGAGCGGCCAGCAGATGGTGTTGCTGGCTGTGGCTTTAGCGTTGTTGGCGCTTGCCTTGTTGCGCCACTTGCCCATCAGCCGGGGGCAGGGGGTCATAGTGGCTGCGGGGCTTGTTGCCTGCACCGTGTATTTATCGCAAACCGATTCTTTCACTCGCACGTTTGATGTGTACGAGGGCGGCGGCCATCGCGATTACATTCATTACCTGATTGAGCATCAGAGTTTTCCCTTGGCCTCTGAGGGGTGGGAGTACCATCAGCCGCCGTTGTATTACATGGTTACTGCGCTCACAAAAGTGCTGCTGGTGGATGCCAGCGGTGGTGACGATCGCTGGGCCCAATGGCTGGCTTTATGGCTGTGGGCCATTTTTTTGTGGGCTTCGCTCGCTGCTTTGCGCATCGCGTTTCGGGTGCATCCGTGGGCGCTATTGTTGGCCAGTGTGGCGCTTTGTTTCTGGCCCTCGGGCATCGTGCACAGTATTCGCATTGGCAATGATGTGCCTTTGTACGCCTTCTACGCGTTGGGCTTTTTCTTTACTTTGCGCTGGTGGCGCACCGGGGCACGGCAATGCTTAATGTGGGCCGCTTTTTGGGCGGCCTGTGCGCTGTTGACGAAATCCAACGCGCTCGCCCTGTGGGCGGTATTGGGCGGTTTGTGGTGGCTGCGATCTGTGCGCCACGGTAAGGGGCTTTTGTTGTCGCCATGGCGGCGGCGTCAGGCAGTAGGTGCGGCCTTTGTCTTGGGTGCGTTTTTTGTCGTGGCGGTAGGGATCAACCTGGGTGATAACCTGTGGTATTACGCAAAAGGTCAGTCGGAAGACTGGCTGCTGTCGAATGTCAGCAACACGATTAATTCGGGTTTACAGGTGGCCAACAGGCCGGCGAATTATTTGGTGTTTGATCTGGCCACGTTTATTCAGCAGCCCTTTATGAGCAGTTGGCAAGATATTTACGGGCGCCAGTATTTTTGGAATTACGTGTTGCGCTCCAGTTTGTCATCCGAGTTCTTTTTTAGCGGCGACTCTTTCAAGCTTTGGGGCAAGGTGAACGGTGTCTTGCTGTTACTGATGCTGGCCGGACAGGTGTATTACAGCGTTACTCACAATGCGGTTTTGGATAATCGCGCCAGAATTCGCGGCTTATATCGCGCCATGCCCTGGTTGCTGACCATTGTGTTTCCACTGTTGTTGCTCCTGGCGTATCGCATCAAAGTACCGTTGTCCTGTAATACCGATTTTCGTTATGTGTATATGATGCTGGTACCGCTGCTGTATTGGTCCGCCCATGCGCTTACCCGCGAAGGGTTTCTGGCAAGGTTTTTGGCATTGACCCCAGCGGCGATCGGACTATCGTCGATAGTGTGGCTGGCACTGTTGTTACGTTAGGGGCGGGTTTGTTTCGGTTAGCTGCGCTACTTGTTGAGTCAAATGTGAAATGTTCATTTTATAAACCCGTGTCGACGGGCGTTGCGAGGTACTTGTGGTCTTGGCCAAAAGTACCGCCGCCGTTCCTGCGCCACAGCCCAGGCTGCCCTCACCGCCTTTGGCATTCACCCTCTCCTGTTTGCTTACCCGCTAAAGCGGTAGTCGCTGACGCTGGCCGGTATTATGTTGGGCCCACAGCTTGTTTTAAATATAAGCAGAGTTTTACTTGTAAATGAAGTCGTGGTATACAAGCGTTTGGTCAGGGCCGGTAGGCCCCAATGAGCCTCCTACAATAACAATAGTCTCCCGGAGGAGTCGTGAATCGTCAGCAACCCCAGGCCATGCCCATGGTCAGCGCCCGCGTGTGGGTGCCATTGTTTTTGATTGTCAGCCTCTTTTTTATGTGGGGGGTGGCGAACAACCTCAACGATATTCTGATCACTCAATTTAAAAAAGCCTTTGTGCTCACGGATTTGCAGTCGGGTTTGGTGCAGTCGGCTTTTTATTTTGGCTATTTTGTGTTTGCTCTACCCGCTGCCCTCGCCATGAAACGCTTCGGTTATCGCGCTGCGATTGTATTTGGTTTACTGCTTTACGCAGCAGGCGCAGCTCTGTTTTACCCCGCCGCTCAGGCCCATGAATACGTTTACTTTTTGGCGGCACTGTTTGTCATTGCCAGCGGCCTGTCTTTTTTAGAAACCTCGGCGAACCCGCTGATTGTCGCCATGGGCGATCCGGCCACCGCCGAGCGGCGTTTAAACTTTGCCCAGTCGTTTAATTCGCTCGGCACGATTTCGGGGGTGTTGATTGGGCGCGAGTTTATTCTCTCGGGGGTAGAGCACAGCCCCGAGGCGTTAGCAGCGATGAGCGAGGCGCAGCAAACGGCCTTTTACACCACTGAAGTGCAGGCTGTGGCCGGGCCTTATCTCGCCATAGCAGCGGTGGTGCTGTTTTGGGCGTTGTGTGTGGCACTGGTGAAATTTCCGGTTATTACGTGGGGGCATGAGAGTGACGAGCGCGGCTTCTGCCGGGCTGACTTTAAAGTTCTGTTGCGGCGGCGGCACTATCTGTGCGGTGTGCTGGCGCAGTTTTTCTATGTGGGTGCCCAAGTGTGTATTTGGAGCTTTATGATTCGGTATGGCCAAGAAACGGTACCGGGCACCGGTGAGAAAGCTCTGGCCACCTATTTAACCGTGTCGCTGGTGGCGTTTATGGTGGGGCGGTTTTTCGCCACCTGGCTGATGGGCTGCGTGCAGCCCGCGCGACTGATGGCCTGGTACGCGCTGATTAATATTGGCTTGTGCGGTTTTGCCATGTTGGCGGCCAATCATGCGGGGTTGATTGCCCTCGCTGCCACCAGCTTTTTTATGTCGCTGATGTTTCCGACCATTTTTGCCCTCAGTATTAAGGGGTTAGGCCGTGAAGCGAAAGCCGGCTCGGCGCTGCTGATTATGGCCATTATTGGCGGGGCTGTTATTACAGCGGTGATGGGGCTGGTATCTGATGTAACCAGCATGCACACGGCGGTTATAGTGCCTTTGTTCTGTTTTGTGGTGGTGTGGTTGTTTGCTTGTATAAGTCAAACGGAGACGAGTCTTGACGGAGTTTAGCGTTATTGACGCCCATCAGCATTGTTGGGAGCTGGAAAATACACAATGGCCCACACCTGATTTAGTGGATATTTATCGTACTTTCAGTGCGGCAGATTACTTGGCGGCAAGTGTTGAGGCTGGAGCCGTTGGCTCTGTACTGGTACAGACACAGCCAAATACCGCCGATACCGATTTTCTACTGATCGAGGCCGATACTTACCGTCATGTATTGGGGGTGGTAGGTTGGGTTGATTTGAGCGCAGCGGATGCACCGGCGCAGCTAACCCTTCGTGTGCGCCATCCGGCCTTTTGTGGCGTGCGGCCCATGTTGCAGGGTTTGCCCGAAGATGACTGGATTCTACGACCAGCATGCGCCCAGGCCTTATCAGCCTTAACGGATCTTAAACTGTGTTTTGACGCTTTGGTGTACCCTCGGCATCTACCGTACATTGAGGAACTGGCAAGGGGTTATCCTGAATTGTCGATATGTATAAACCATGGCGCGAAGCCAGATATTGCCGCGTCTGAGTGGCAGAGCTGGTACGCACTTTTAGCACGGCTGGTGGCTTTGCCAAATGTGTTCTGTAAATTGTCGGGCCTTGCGACCGAGGCCCCAGTGGGTGCCCAGCTGGCGGTGGTGCGACCTTATGCTGAGGCAATTTTGACCCTGTTTGGGCCGCAAAAAGTTATTTGGGGGAGCGACTGGCCAGTGTTGAATATGGCGAGTACCTACCCCGAATGGCTGGCATATTGCCGGCAACTGGTGCAATCTTTAGCACCCGACGCCGAAGCGGCGATCTTCCGTGATAACGCGATTCGCTTTTACGGACTTAGTAATTAAAACAACAATGATTTTTCAGGCTTTGAGCAGCGACACTTTAGAGTAAGGACAAAATGACAGGTAAACGCAATGTGGTCGTCAAGGCGGCGACCGAAGACAGTCGAAAGTACAAGGCACCGGCGCTGGAAAAAGGGCTGGATATTCTCGAGCTGCTGGCTTCGACCAGCGAGCCTATGACCACATCGCAAATGGCGGCGAAGTTGGGGCGTTCGGTGAGCGAACTGTTTCGAATGGTTCTGGCGCTGGAGTACCGTGGCTATATCAGTCCCGCCGACGATGGTCGCGACGGCTATGAGTTGTCGAACAAGTTATTTGCCCTGGGTATCGCACGCGCACCCACAAAAGCGTTGCTGGAAACCGCGCTGCCCGTTATGGCGGCGCTCAGCCGTGAGATTGGCCAGTCCTGCCACTTGGCGGTACCTTCGGGAAACCAGATTGTGGTGGTTGGGCGCATTGAAAACCCGGGTGACTTGGGCTTTTCGGTGCGTATTGGTTACCGCAGGCCGCTGGTCAAGGCCGCCTCGGGCAAAATCTTGTTTGGTTTTCAGGCATCGGATGTACAGAGCGTCATGCTCAAAGACCTGGCCGGTGAAGATGAAGCCGAACTGGAGAGTTTTATCTCCAGCGCCGAGCAAGCGCGCAAGGCCGGGTATGTGTGTACACCCAGCGATTTTATTAACGGCGTAACCGACTTGTCGGCACCGGTGGTCGGGTATCGCGGCGCGCTGGCGGCGCTCACGGTGCCCCATGTGGTTTACCACCCAGAGCCTTGCAGCGTTGAACGGGCCCTTGAAAGGCTGCGCGAGGCTGCGCAAAAAATCTCTTCTCAGCTGACCGAGCAAAGCCATTAAGCATTCTGTAAAGGCGCTGTTCCTGGCGCCTTTAATCTCTTATAGTTTATTGGACTTTTTCTTGTGTTTTGCGCCATAAGTCGGTTGACTTTCGACGACCGCTTGTTTTTACTTGTAAGTATATTTTTAATTATAAAAAGGTTTTCTGTGGTAGCCGCAATTGATCTGCAGCCGGGTCGCGTGGTCGATACTGGCGTATATCTGCCCCTCTTCGCTATGGGCGCTGCCTCATTGGGCAATTTATGCCGCGAGGTGGCCGATGTGCAGGCCCAGACGGCCATGCACGAGCGCTCGGTGTTATCCGCTAAAGTAGGTCGATTATTCCAGCCGATTGCACCCACTAAACGTGCTTCTCTGCGTTTTGGCATTGCTGCAACACCCGGTTTAACACCGGTGTTTGATTACAGCTACCCGGGGGGATGCGATCATTGAATAAGTCGCCGCACCCTCAGGCACCGGTGCCTGCGGAGTAACGCCATGACGCAAACCGTAAGCGCAGCCCCGCAGGTGGTGTTATTGCATTCGCAGGATAACGTGTTGATCAGCGTAGCAACGCTGGCGGCAGATACGTGGTTTGAGCTTGAGGGGCAGGGCTACAAGCTTAAGCAAACGGTGCCGCTGGGGCACAAAATTGCCCGCATTGATATGTCCGCGGGCACGCGAATTTTACGTTACGGTGCGCCTATTGGTTCGCTGTATTGCGACGTTCAGGCGGGCGATTGGGTACATACGCACAACTTAAAAAGCGATTATCTGGCCAGCCACACGCGTAACGGACGGGCTAGGGGGTAGTGATGACCAAGGGGGCCGGGGTGAGCACTAGCAAACAACCGCAAGCCACCTTACGTGGCTACTTGCGCAGCGATGGTCGCAAAGGCATTCGCAATGTGCTGGTGGTGGCCTATCTGGTGGAGTGCGCTCACCACGTTAGCCGTCGTATTGTGATGCAGGCAGACGACAGCGAGGTGCATTTAATCGGTTTTCCCGGCTGCTACCCCAACGATTACGCCAGTGCCATGATGCGGGCCGTATGCACACACCCCAATGTCGGCGCTGTGCTGCTGGTGTCTTTGGGATGTGAGAGCATGGACCGCGACAGCTTACTGCAAACCGTGCGCGACTCTGGCCGCCCGGCTGAGTTGTTAGTGATTCAGGAATCGGGTGGCACTGCCAGCACCATTGCTGCTGGCCTGAGCCTGGTAAAACAGATGCGCGATCAGCTCGCTCAGGCTCACACGGTGAGTATGGCGGTCAATGAATTGGTCATCGGCACCATTTGCGGCGGCAGCGATGGCACCAGCGGCATTACCGCTAACCCCGCTGTTGGCCGTTGCTTTGATGCCCTGGTCGCCGATGGCGCGGCCTGTGTGTTTGAAGAAACAGGCGAACTGATTGGCTGTGAAAACATTATGGCCGAACGCGCCGCCACGGCCGAGTTGGGCACACTGATTCAAGCGTGCGTCGCCAAGGCCGAGCGCTACTACACCATTATGGGTTTTGGCAGCTTTGCGCCGGGCAATGCTGATGGCGGCCTGACAACGCTGGAAGAAAAATCCATGGGGGCCTACTCCAAATCGGGCTCGTCAAAAATCAGCGGTTTGATCAAACCGGGCGATGTGCCGCCCACGGGTGGTTTGTATCTTTTAGACGTTGTTCCTGACGGTGAACCGCGCTTTGGTTTTCCCAATATTGCAGACAATGCCGAAATTGTCGAAATGATTGCCTGCGGTTGTCACCTGACGCTGTTTACCACTGGACGCGGTTCGGTAGTGGGTTCGGCCATTTCTCCGGTCATAAAAATTTGCGCTAACCCCGACACCTACAAACGCTTAGCCGGCGATATGGATGTAAACGCCGGGAAAATTCTTACCGGTGAAGCCACGCTGGATGAAGTGGGGCAGGAAATTTATCAATGCGTGATGAATGTGGCCAGCGGCGCGCGCAGTGTTTCTGAAGCCCTTGGCCATCAGGAATTTATACTGACGTATAAATCATTCGAACCTATAGGCCCCGGTTGCTTGCCCGCCGGTGTGCAATAAAGTCTATTGTTGATATTAAGGCATAAGGCAGCGTACAAAAATGAAAGGCACACCCATCGTGAACCGAGTAAGTGCAATCAACGAAAGCCGGGTGAACCCACAAAACAGTATTTTCCTACGGATAAGGCCATCATTATGAGACGACTCGTTACCTCGGTGTTTGCTTTCGCGTTTGTATGTCAAAGAGCCTTCAGCGAAAGCCCGGCGCAGACAGAAACATTACCTTTGTGGCCACCAGAAAACACCGTTTTGGTTGCGCAAACTCACGACCAAGAAAAACTCTGGCAGAAGGGTTCACTCACGCTCGGTGACGAACGCCGTGTCATGCTAAATCAAAATGAAAATAATGCTTTAGTGTTTGAGTGGCAGGATGCGTGGTGGTCTGCGGTTCGTTTTGAAACTACACCTCCGGCCAACCTTGAACCGTATCGGCAAGATGGCGGCGTTGTGTTTACCCTGCAGCTGGAAAAATTCGACAATGCCGGGTTTGATATTGCGTACCTGTGTGGCAATGGCTGCGAGCGCAAGGTAACGGTGACACACCAAATTTCCAAGCTGCTGGGCAAAGGGCCACAAACCGTCAAACTGCCCGCGGGCTGTTTAATCCGCGAGCACGAGAGCGCAGGCTTTATTCGCGTGCCTTTACGTTTTGGGGCCGGTGGTAGCGGCAAAGCAACGTTTACCTCCGTGCGATGGCAGAAAAATTTACAGGCGGTGGACGGCACAACCCTTGAGTGCCCGGATCAGAAAACCGTGGCTATAACGCCCCAACCGCTTAACGAACATTGGGCGCTCAGTTGGTGGATGCCGCGCCACCAAGAAAAATTAAAACAAGCGCGTGACAATAATCCCGAGCTTATTTTTATAGGCGATTCAATCACCGAAGGGTGGGAGAAGTCTGGCGCCAAGGTGTTTGAAAAGTATTTTGGTGATTACCGCACCTTAAACCTGGGGTACGGTGGTGATCGTACCGAGAACGTACTTTGGCGTTTACAGCATGGCGAGGTAGACGAAACCGATCCAAAGCTTGTGGTGTTAATGATCGGTACCAACAATACCGGTCACCGGCAGGATGATCCGGCCCGCATTGCCGAGGGTATTCAGCACATTCTTGTTGAGCTTGAGCAGCGCGTGCCCAACAGCAAGGTGTTGCTCTTGGCAATTTACCCGCGCGGCGCCACTGCTGACGATGTACTGCGCAAAAACAACGCCTTGGTCAACGCCCGTATTCGCAACTTCGCTGACAATAAGCGTGTTTTCTTTAAGGATATCAACAGTGTACTTCTCACCCAAGACGGCGTGTTAACCGAAAAGGTGATGCCGGATTTACTGCATCCGGAAGTATACGGCTACACCTTGGTGGCTGAAGCTATTAAGGGTGATATAGAAAAATTAATGCGGTAAAGGTTAAGAAGCGCGCGCAGTATTCAATAATGAATTTATGCGCGCGTAACTATTTGAGAGCTAATGTGAATAGCACTCGGTGAGTCTGGTAAGCCTATGCTGGCTGTCTGGGTTGTTGAGCTTGCTGTGTCTGGTTGCGAGCAATAGTAGAAACCATATTTAATATATTATTCTTCCATCTCTTTTCATTGCGATAGACTTCATCGTTTATGGATAACATATCATCGATGATCATTTGCTCTAAATTGAGTTTTGGCAGCCCTTGCTGATTAATGAATTTCATATTCCATTCACCAAACCGACGCGCTCCCTCAAAATTCTGGCTGAACGCAGTCAAAATCTTGTGACGTGGGTCTCGCTCAATGCTGGCCATGATCTCGCTCGCCTCATCGTTTTCACTTTCCAGGTATTGAAAAAAATACGGCGATTTAAAGTATAAGTAACCAGTAACATTTTGGCTGTGATTTCGCTCTTGAGCCTGCTGCAACAGCTCGGTTAAAGCGTTGGCATCAAATGTTTGTTCCGCATGGCTGACGTATAAAATAGCTTTCATAAAGTCCTTTAAAGTAAAAGGAAGGGCGAGCAAGTTTGCAGGAAAGTATGCTTGGGTACAAGAAAAATCGTGGGGTTTAACAGGCTATATAACACTATACTGGCCTTTATTTAGACGAAAAAGTAGTAGCTCAATCTACACCGATAAACACCGGCTGATAACGGGTAACCATTGGCTCAGGCTGAGCTACTACAGAGGGTGTTTAGCGTTTTACATTTTCATCGTCATTTTCGCTTGCCAGGTCTGCCTCACGCCGCAAATAGCCACCCTTCTCAGAATCTTGTTCAAGTGCAGGTTTGTGCTCGGCGCCAAGGCTCGCTCGGGTTTGTTGATTGATTTGATGAATTTGGCTGGCGTTGCCTAAATCACGCTCACTGGTAATTGAGGCGATGGATTCGCGATCTTTCAAGAAGGCGATTACATCGGCGCGAATGCCCTCAATATCAGTTTCTGCCTTATGCATCTCCAGAATGTAACGGGGAAATTCTAAATTTCGCATACCGGTATCGGCGAAGGTGGTGGACACCAAACGCGACGTGATAACCCAGGGAGTGATAGAGCTGCGCACTAAAATATTTTCAGAGCGAGTGCTGTCGTGAATACCAGTACCGGTAGAGATTTTCGACTCGGTAAAGGTACCTTCACATTTAAAGTACACCAGCAGAGACTGGAACTGTATCTCGGCGTAGAACATGCGACAGGCGTTGGCTAAAATCCGTCCGAACGCACGACACAAAAAACCGAGTAATAGCAGGTGCAGCAAGGCGAGCAGCGGGTCGCTCAGGCTGGCCGGTATTTTCCATTCTTCAATTGCGCGCTGATCTGTCTGACTTAAAGATGACGCCAGGGTATAAATATCCACCACCTTGTAGGCAGCAAACAACGTAAACAGCGCCGCTAAAACAAACAGAACCTGCCCGGCAATGGTGCCGATAAAGCGCCAAAGGTCAAAGGTTTTACCCAGCTCCATCGGCGCAACCTGGGGTTGAATCTCCTGCAATAGTTGGCCGCTAAACTCTCCTTTACCGTCCACTTGCTCACGCAACTTGGGTTCAAGCACCCGGTAGACCCGGTTGGGTACCTCTTTATAGCGGCGGTTTGCCATAACCAGATTGTCGAGATTAATAAATATTTCATTGGGGTGGACAGACTCCTGCCAATTTTCACGCAGCTCGGAGACTTCTGTCAGAGGTTGAGCGTGGCGCAGGCGCTTGGCCAGTAAAAGGCCTACTACCGCACAGACAACAGAGGCCACCAATAAAGTGCCAAAAATATACAGCCAAATATGCAGCTGCTGCAGCAGTCCGTTACGTGAGTCAACCGCCGCCTGCACCGCTGTTTTGCTGTCGGCGGCAACAAAAGCTACGGCCACGGCAATAATGGCTGGAATCAACAGCGACCAAATCAATACTTTAACCAGTCCGCCAGCCCCAAGGGTGGTCACTTTGCTTTGTAAGCTGCGGTCTATGCCTCTGCCTGCCGAGCGCCAGATAAACCCTAAGGCTACCGCCAGAAACAATGAGTAAAACGGAAACAGCAGTGGCCCCCAGTCGCCCGCCAAACCGGTTAATGACACAAAAGCTACCACTGCATAAGCAATAACGGCGGTTAGGGTTTTTACCCAGGCACCAAACACCTGCTGTGCGGCATTGCGAATTGGGTAGGGCATATACAGAAGGCGTGGAAATAGGCTGTGAAGCAATCGCGCCAGCAACCCTGAAGGTTCTATAAAGGTGGCGTTTTTGCGCCCCATTAACATTTCTTCGAGGGTTTTATCAGAATAGGCAACGTACTTGGCTTCTTGCTCTGCACCACTGGCCTCGGAAGCCGCAAAATTACGCGCTAACGATGTAGGCGGGTTACGACCAACAAAATACCTAAGAGTGGCGAAAATACCGCCGCCTAATCGTCTTAGGCCCCCGATCAGAATAAACATCCCAAAGGCCACGAGTATCCAGGCCGCCACCTGGCTTTGGCTTATGTAGCCTACGGCTGAAACCAGCAGCACAATTCCAAGGGCGCTTTGCGCTGCGCCCGCTAGTGCTGTAACCCAGCCGAGCGGTTTAAACGGGTTTTTTAACCCAAGGTCAATCGACCCGTAATCAAATGCCATGTGATGAAATCTCCATAAAATCGGGTTTGGCCCCAAAGGCCGATAGCTTAGTGTGCGGCGAACCGCTTGGCAAAGTATATGTACCGGCTATGAAACAGGCAGACTGTTCAGGTTTGATACAAGGTAAGAGAGCAAAGCCCAAAAGTGTATTTGTACTCGGGTGGCGCGTAAAGCAACGTGACAAATTATTACAAACAATTCAGGCCTGGCCAATATCTATCGCTGGATAGCCGCAAGTGTCAGTAACGCGTAAGAGGGTTTAGTCAGTCAAGAAAGGTAAGAGCAAAAAGGTGTATTGTTAATTGATCAGAAGCTTCAGTAGATGAAAAAAAGCCCAGCAAACGCTGGGCTTTTTCGTCTTAATGACCGCCAGGCGTTGGATACCAGGGGTCCGGTACGTACAGCTCTTTTTCCATCCGCTTGTAGTATTCCAAGTCGTGCGCGGGCTTGGCTGAGCCTTCGGGCAGCGGTAAACCGCTCACGCTTTGGAAGTAGCTGATGCAGGCGTCGCGCCAGTGTTTGGCGTCGCGCAGTTGCACTTGCAGCAGCGCCTTAACGCGCTGATAGCGTTCGGCGTCCACGTAATCTTTTACGCTCTCCCAGGTGGCTTGCATCTGCTCCACTTGCGCCACGCCCGTATCGTATTTGTGTACCAGCTCTTGCCAGAGGGTGCGGCCCGAATCCATTTTGTAATCCCAGCTTAAGTGATGGAACCACAACAGAATATCCTCGGGGGTGGTGGCCGGGTTGGCAAACTTTTCGGTGAGTTGTTCGTGATACTGTTCGATGGCGTTGGAGCCGGATTGGGTGCGATCAAAACCAATGCCGTTTTCACTGGCTTGGTGGTAGTAGTAAGCCGTCCAGTCCGGGCGACCAGCTTTGTCGTGCCAGGGGGCCGGGCCATAGTGATGGCCTTGGGCGTACAAATGGGTGAGGCCCAGCGGCATGCGATAGTTAACGCCCGCCTCGCGGGAGATGGCCATAATCTCTTGCATGGGCTGCAGAAAAGCTGAATCGTTACTAAAGGTTTGGCGCAGCCACTCTTCGCTAATAGCGCTTGAGGTTAAATTGACATCCCACGCCAGGCGGCCAAAAGCGTACCAGCTGCTTTGCACAAACGGGTGGCTGGTCCAATTGCGCGAATTGCCGGGGTTGATGACCGCAGCCATGCCGGTGTGTTTATAGTCAAACACATCACCCGCCAAAATTTTACCGATGGTGGTGCCTTCGCCTTGGGCGTAGGTGTCAGCATTTAGCGCCTCGGTAAACAGCGGTCCCTGATAGGCGAGGTGGTAGGAAAAACCAAAATACTCTTGGGTGACTTGCAGCTCCAGGGCAATGTTGGTTTTTTCTAAACTGCCAAACAGAGGCGAGAAAGGCTCGCGTGGCTGGAAGTCGATGGGCCCGTTTTTAATTTGCACAATGACATTGTCTTTGAACTTGCCGTCCAGCGGCATAAATTCATCGTAAGCTTCGCGGAAGCGGTCACCCTGCTCGGGTGCGTAAACAAAGGCGCGCCAAAATACCAGACCGCCGAAAGGCTCTAGTGCTTCGGCCATCATGTTGGCACCTTCGGCATGGTTGCGGCCAAAATCCTGTGGCCCCGGCTGGCCTTCGGAGTTGGCTTTCACCAAAAAGCCGCCGAAGTCGGGAATGTATTCGTAGACCTTTTTAACCCGCTCTTTCCACCATTGCTGAACCTTGGGGTCCAGTGGGTCGGCGGTTTCAACGCCGTCCAACAACATGGGTGAGTTAAATTTCACCGACAGATACAGTTTGATGCCGTAAGGGCGAAAGACATCGGCCAGGGCCGCGGTTTTTTCAAGAAACTGGTCGGTCAGTACCCGCGCGTCGGCGTTGACGTTATTGATGACGGTGCCATTAATACCGAGCGAGGCATTAATGCGGGCGTAATCGTGATAGCGCGGGTTGTCTTTGTAAGCGGGCAGGGTGCCCCAGTCCCACAGGGATAAACCCGCGTAACCACGCTCGACCACGCGGTTTAGGTTATCCCAATGGTTAACCACCCGGTGCTGTACCGATGGTGCGGAGGCAATGTTGATATCGGTCACCGATTGACCGGTTTGCATCAGGCGCAACAGATGGAAGCTACCGTAGAGCACGCCGACATCTGAATTGGCGGCAATGGCGGTGGTGCCATTGTCCAGCGTTTGAATCACAAAGCCTTCAGGGCCAACCCCGCTCAATGTCTGGCCCAGTTTTTTCAGCTCGGGGGAGTGCTCGGGCGTACCGATGAGCAAACGGCCGTTATCGCCAGACCCGTTGCCCGGGCTTTTACCCGTCAGCCCCTGTAAGCCGCGTTCCAATTCTTGCACTGCCAAGTCCATGGTGGGCGAGCTGTGGCTGGCGCTGATGTGCTTGAACTGCTGGCGGTACTGCTCGGCGAGTGTGGGCTCGGCGGCTTGGTAGCGCAGCCACATGCGGTAGCCGTCTTCGGCGTGGGTATGGCCGGCGATAGTAAGAGAGGTGCACAAGGCAAGGGTTAAGGCAAAAAATCGCGTGATCATCGTGAGTCCTGCAATTGGCGCTATGTTATGGTCATTGTGACTACCATACTACTATACCACCGTAAGCTGGCGAATAAAGTGTATCTGACCCTAGTCGGCCCGGATTTTGAATCATAGTGTCCCAATCAGTGAAAGAATGTGAGGGAGAATGCCTGTGAGTACCGACTGGATTAGCGCCGCCAGCAACTTAATTATGACGGCTATTTGGTTGATTTATTTACAATTTTTCTATCTAAGTTACCGCAGGTCTAACCGCCCGTTTATGATTATTCATCAGGCGCAAGGCAACGGTCCTGAAGCCCCTTGTTTATTTGTAAATATGAGCAAAGAGCCGATTCATGTACAAAGCATCGTCGCCTATATTGAAACCGATAAGGGGGTGCGCAGCTGTTTTATCACGGACTACCAGCGCCATTCTCCAGAAGATAGTGATGTAGAGCCTCGTTTGCAGGAGGGGCCGATTCAACCTGGCGGGTATCTGGTGTTGGGCAGTTTTGACGATATTTTCCGTTGCCACCCGGATATAGTTACACAGGATGCTAGGCGCAGTCAGTCCCTAGACGGCAGCCGTGTAGAATTATGCGTGGCGGTTACTCACGGACCGAGCCAACATTTAATAGGTGCCAGGCGGGCGTTTCGGATTCATGAGGCAGATGATCGTATCGAGTTACAGGCGCACAGTATTTATACCGAACAGCTGACCTCACGGCGCAAGCGCAAAGCGGTGCGTCGCTGGGTTCAGGAGCGCTTTAAACCGGAATACGACAGCGAGCAACAGGATCGGGGCAGCAGGCAGCGGCTGGATTAGCCTTTAAGGTATAGGCAATTGGATAAGACCTGACATACGGAGACGGTGATATGGGTAAAACGGTAAACGGCCCCGACGGTAAACCTCGGTGTGGTTGGTGTGGCAATGTGGAGGCTTTTTTCCCCTATCACGATAATGAGTGGGGTTACCCGGTCGATGATGATATTCGCTTGTTTGAAAAAATCTGTCTGGAGAGTTTCCAGTCGGGTCTGAGCTGGCGAACTATTTTGGCGAAACGCGATAATTTTCGCCGCGCGTTTGCGGGTTTTGATTTTAATAAAGTAGCGGCGTTTACGGAGCGCGATATCGAGCGCCTATTGAAAGATGAAGGTATCGTCAGGCACCGAGGGAAAATTGAAGCCGTTATTAACAACGCGCAAAAGGCCAAAGCGCTGGTGGCTGAACAGGGCTCGCTCGCTGCTTTTTTTTGGCGGTTTGAACCTGCAGGCAAGTCTGCGGTTGCGCCGCAAACGCAAACGACTACAGAAGAATCCGTCGCACTAGCAAAAGCGCTGAAAAAACGCGGCTGGAAGTTTGTCGGGCCAACAACTGCGTTTGCATTTATGCAGGCGATGGGGTTGGTGAATGATCACCTTCGAGAATGCGTGTATCGAAGTGAAGTGGAAAAAGCTCGAACGACGTTCATAAGGCCGCAATAAATGCGACCTGTGTAAACGTGAATTCCTATTTTAATAACAGCAATTTAAGCGGCTTGGGCGATTTTACCTTGGGCCTCTTCCTGCCATTGAAGCTGATCGCTGTAGTGCAGTAAGCGCATGTGGCCGGAATAATCTTCAACAATGGCGGTGCAGTTTTCTATCCAGTCACCGGTGTTGCAATAACGAATACCTTGTTCGTTATGCATGGAGGGGTAATGGATATGGCCGCAAATTACACCATCAAAGCCTCGGCGGCGCGCCTCCTCGCAGGCCTCTCTTTGGTAGGTTTCAATGGCGTGTTTAGCGCCTTTGATGTTGTTTTTAATCATTCCTGCCAGCGAGAAATAGGGCCGACGCATGAGCTTGCGCCAGCGGTTGGCCCAACGATTAATAAACAGAAGCAGCTCGTACCCTACATCGCCCACTAAGCGGGTGAGGTGAGACAAGTTGATGTAGGCATCCATGGCGTCACCGTGCATGATCAGATAGCGTTTGCCATTGGCGCAGGTGTATTCGTGCTCTTCAATGATTTCTATAGGACCAAACAGGTTGCCGGTGAAACGGCGCATGGGCTCATCGTGGTTGCCCGGTACATAAATGACACGCGTACCGTTATTGGCTAGCTCATAAAGCTTCAGCAAAACATTGTAGTGATCTTTGGGCCAGCGAAATTTTCGTTTCATGGCCCACATGTCAATGATGTCACCGACCAAGTACAGTGTGTCGCAACTGATGTTGTCTAAAAACTCCAGCAGATACTCTGCCTTACAATCGCGCGAGCCCAAATGAATATCAGAAATCCAGATTGTGCGGCCCTTGATAAGCGGCGATTGGGGTTTTACCGAGGGAGAAGTCTTGCGGTGAGAAGGGTTTGATTCGGTGGCAGTTGGTGTTGTCATGGCTGCGGCCTCAGCTTTGCGTTGGCCAAATATTGGCCGCCAAGTATGACAGTGAGACAACAAAAAGGTGAAGCTTTGGTGACGCCCTGCTCATTAAGCCGGTCGGTCTTGCAGGGGTTAAGCCATGGAACGACGCAGTGCCGACGCTATCAGCGAGAGAACAAATCCGCTGGTAGCAGCAAGGACGATGGCGGGGCCTGCAGGCCAATCCCAGTAAAACGATGCCGCCAGCCCACCGATAACGGCGCAAGCACCAATAGCGCTGGCACTTACAGCCATTTGTTCCGGTGTGTGGCTCAAGCGTCGTGCGGCAGCGGCGGGAATAATCAGCAGTGCGGTGATCAATAATACGCCTACAACCTTCATGGCTATGGCAATGACCAAGGCCATTAACAGCATTAATGCGGTGCGCACAAAAGTGACTCGTATGCCTTCCACTCGGGCTAAATCTTCATGCACCGTGATTGCTAATAAAGGTTTCCATAACGCTGCAAGAGCCCCTAGCACAAAGGTGCCGACCGCCCAGATGGTGATGACGTCTGCTGTGGTAGTGGCGAGAATATCGCCAAATAAATACCCCATAATGTTCACCCGGCCGGGGCCGATAACACTGATGGCTACCAGGCCCAGCGCCAGAGTAGAGTGAGACAATATTCCCAACAGTGTATCGGTGGCCAGTTGGCGACTGCGCTGTAGTGCTACTAGTGCCAGAGCCAGCAGTAGGCCACCAAATGCCACAGCGGCATTCAGATTAATGTCCAGCAAAAGCCCAAAGGTCACGCCCAGCAGAGCGGAGTGGGCCATGGTATCGCCAAAGTAAGCCATGCGGCGCCATACCGCAAAGCAGCCGAGCGGCCCAGCTACCATGGCCACACCGAGGCCCGCCGCCAGCGCCAGCAGTAAAAACTCAGGCATGGTGGGAGTGCTCCGGGTCTATTTCATCGCAGCGGTCATGTGCGTGATCGTGGTGGTGGGTGTACAGCGCGATTTGCGCTTCGGCGCGATGGCCGAATAGCTCTAGATACGCCGGATCGGCGGTGACTTGAGCCGGGTGGCCGTGGCAGCACACGTGACCGTTTAAACATACCACGGTATCCGTATTCGCCATCACCAAATGTAAATCGTGGGAAATTAATAATACGCCGCAGCCAAGCTCTTTACGCAACTCGTTAATCAGCGCGTATAACGCTGCCTGGCCCGCTACGTCTACCCCTTGTACAGGCTCGTCGAGTACCAATAACTGAGGCTGTTGCAGCAGAGCTCTTGCCAAAAGCACCCTTTGGGTTTCACCGCCGGACAATGCTTGCAGCGGCTGAGACAGTAGATGCTCGGCCCCTGTACGGGCGAGGGCTTGTTGGGCTTGATGTTTTTTTCCTTTACCCAGGCCTAAAAAGCGCTCGACCGTAAGCGGTAGGCTGGGATCTATGTGCAATTTTTGTGGCATATAGCCAATACGGAGCCCGGGCTTGCGGTACAGCTTGCCGCCGTTAAAGCTCATTAACTGCAAAATGGCTCGCACTAACGTGGTTTTGCCTGCACCGTTGGGGCCGATTAAGGTGACAATTTCACCAGCGTGTACGGATAAGTCCGCACCGTCAACCAGAGTGCGGCCACCGCGTATGACACTAAGGTTTGCAGTTTGCAGCAGAAGCTCGGCGGGCTCAGGCGTCATGCTTATCCTGCGGGCTGCAGTCGGGGCACAGACCAAACACTTCCAGTGACTGTGATTGCACGGTGAAGCCTGCCTCGCTAGCCGCTTTTTGAATGCTGCGGCTCACGGATTTGGAATGAATTTCTTCGGCTCGGCCACAGTCGTCGCAAAGTAAAAAGTGGCTGGCGTGGTGATGGTCCGGGTGGGGGCAGCCGATATACGCGTTGAGCGCGCCGATGCGGTGTATCAGCTTTTGCTCCAGCAGGAAGTCCAGCGCGCGATACACCGTCGGCGGGGCTACCGGCTTGGTCGCTTGGGCGGCCAGCTGATCGAGAATCGCGTAAGCGCCCAGGGGTTTGTGGCTTTGCCAGATCAGCTCCAGCACCTGCTTGCGCAAGGGCGTGAGTCTGGCCCCGCGCTCGGTGCACAGGGTCGTGGCGGCATCCAGCGCATCGCTCACGCAATGGCTGTGGTTGTGGCGGCTAAACGCAAGGGGTGCAGTATCCATCGGGCGATTATAACGAATATGTTATACTATAACTATCTTTGGTTTACCGAATTGCCTCGCTATGTCGCTTGTTTCTATTTTGGGCCGCACCCTCGTTCGGTCGCTGATTCTCTTTACGTTGTTTGCCTCGGCCGCAGTTCGCGCAGAGCCGCTTGAGGTTTTGGCAAGCATTAAGCCCTTGGCTCTGATCGCAAGCGAGCTGGTAGCTCCGGATGACCGCGTTAGTGCATTACTGCCGCCTGGGGTTTCGCCTCACGCTTATGCCATGCGCGTATCTGATCGTCGCGCTTTGGATCAGGCAGATGTGATTGTCTGGGTCGGGCCTGAGCTGGAAAGCTTTTTACAGAAAATGCTGCAGTCCAAAAGCGGCCAGAGCCTGGCGGCAGCTGAGGTAACAGGAGTGGTTTGGCCCGAACCGCGAGACGAGGCTCACCATCATGATCATGGCCACGATCATAAGCACGAACGTGACATGCACCTGTGGCTAAACCCTGTAAATGCAGCTGCTATCGCCGAAGCATTGGCGAGCCGTTTGGCACACCTTCGTCCCGCCAAAGCGGACTTTTACCGGCAAAGGCTTGTTGAGCTTGCGACAAATTTGTCGGAGTTGGATCATAGCTTGGCGACCCAACTGCAGCCCGTGCAAGATAGGGGGTTCGCGGTGTATCACGACGGTTACGGCCACTTTGTGAGCCGCTATCAGTTAACTCAAGTGGATTTTGTCACCCAGACTCCAGAGCAAAGCCCTGGTGCTCGCCATTTGTATCACCTGCAAGAACATCTGCAGCAGGCGGCAACTTGCCTGTTTGTAGAGCCCTACGCAGATTCCCAGGCGCTCAGTAATATGGCGCAACAGCTGGGGTTGGCCGTATCCACCCTGGACCCGCTTGCCAGTGCTGAGCACTTAGACAGTTACTCTGCTCTTATGCAAGAGATGGGAAATACGTTTTCAGCTTGCTTGACGGTTGAGTGATGGGGTGAAGTGGAGGCCTTCGCGCTCCAGAGCGAGCTTCTGCTGGGGTTGCAGTGTCGCAATAAGTTGACGCCAGCAGTTTTGAATATCTCTCTGGGCCGATGATTGACCCGCGTGCAGCAGGCTGATTTGCCCTTCCCGGGTAGAGAGTTTGTGGCGTACTCCCGAGTGTTTAAAGACTAGGCTGGCGAGCTGCTGCAGATAAAAAACGCCCGCTTCTGAGAACATCAGTTTATTGTCCACGTGTATCCATCCTTCTGGCGGGTGCCAAGTCAAAATGTCCCTGTTACAAGGCTGAGTATAGGTAGCTTGAAGGGGGCTGATGACACGGATTGCTGCGAACGTGAACAGCAAAGCTTAAATAAATATCTTGATACAGCTTGTGGGAATATCCCTGGGAAAAGCGTCAGTGGCGCCACTTTTCTTTGGGAGTCTTCTCACTTGCTAGTACTGGGTTTACAGGCCCAGTTGACGCTTCATTTCCTCTTCGAACTTGGCATCCAGCTTGGCGCTGATTTTGTCCGCCAGTTCTTCAGATTTAGCAGTCGTTTCTAAATCAACCACTTTGATCGCTTCGGCGTTAGCCGGGGTGTCGATTGCAAAGCGGATGTTTTCAGAGCGTTCGGCGGCGGCCAGGGTTAGGCTTTCGCTTACGTCTGAGGTGGCTTCGTCGGCTACTGCGCCTGATGCGAGTAGTAATCCTGCCAGTAATACACCATAGGTCTTCATAAGATTTCCCTCCGTTGGTTGGTGATACCAAAGCGCTGGTGTGTCGCCTTGGTGGTCGGTAGTCGATCGCTTTTGGCGGTCTGTTACCTTCTGTTACGTATGGTAACAAAAAAACGGTTAATGTCTAGTCGATTTTCATATTTTTAGTTAATTATTCTGATAAAAATTACCTTTAACTGACTGTATCTCGGTGATTTTTTAATTTTTGAGCAAAAACGGAGCAAAGTGAGAGGCTGGGTAACACTTGGTGGGGTAAGGCAAAAAGCGACTGTGCAACAGTGAGAGAGCGATTGGTGTATGCTTTCGCACTCAAGATTTAACAGACAAGAACTTTTGCTATGACCGATCAGTCCCCTGTCGTCCTTGTGGATGGCTCCTCGTATCTCTACCGCGCGTACCATGCGCTGCCGCCCCTGACGAACTCAAAGGGTGAGCCCACAGGCGCGGTAAAGGGTGTGATCAACATGATCCGCCGTCTGCTAAAAGACTATCCCGGCAGCCCGGTGGCGGTGGTATTCGATGCCAAAGGCAAAACCTTTCGCGATGAGCTGTTCGCCGAGTACAAAGCTCAGCGCCCACCAATGCCCGACGATTTACGTCCTCAGGTAGAGCCTATTCACAACATTGTTAAGGCCATGGGGCTGCCGCTGCTAATAGAAGAGGGCGTAGAAGCCGACGATGTGATTGGCACCCTGGCGGCACAAGCCAAAGAGGATGGTCGACCGGTGGTGATCTCCACCGGCGATAAAGACATGGCTCAGCTGGTGAACCACCGCGTTACCTTGGTCAACACCATGACCGGCAGTGTGCTGGATGAAGACGGAGTGCGCGAAAAGTATGGCTTTGGCCCCGAGTTGATGATCGATTTTCTCGCGCTGATGGGCGATAAAGTGGACAACATTCCCGGTGTGCCGGGCGTGGGCGAAAAAACAGCGAAAGCTTTGTTGCAGGGCGTGGGCGGCTTGAACGCGCTGTATGAGAACCTGGAGGCCATTCGTGAGCTGGATTTTCGTGGCGCCAAAAAAATGCCTGAAAAACTGCAAGATAATAAAGATCAGGCCTACTTATCTTACGAGCTTGCCACCATTCGTCTGGATGTTCCTCTGCATATAAGCGTTGAAGACATAGCCTTGGGCGAGCCGGATAATGAGCAACTGCTGGCGCTGTTCGAGCGCATGGAATTCAAAACCTGGGTGGATGAGCTGACTGACGTTAGCGGAGAAGGCACAAAACCCGTTGAACTCGCAGAAGAAGTAAGTGTTCACTACGATACAGTGTTGGATGAGTCAAGCTTTACCCAGTGGTTACAACAGCTAAACAGCGCAGATTATTTTGCCTTTGATACCGAAACCACCAGCTTGCACGCCATGGAAGCGCAAATTGTTGGCGTCTCCTTTGCGGTAGAGCCGGGCAAAGCCGCCTATGTGCCGGTGGCACACGATTATTTAGACGCTCCGGAACAGTTGGATCGCGACTGGGTTCTGGCCCAACTTAAACCCCTGCTGGAAGACGAGAGCAAGGCCAAAGTGGGGCAAAACCTAAAGTACGACCGCAATGTGTTGGCCAATCACGGCATTACCTTACGCGGAATTGCCTGGGACACCATGTTGGAATCCTACGTCTTTAATTCCGTGGCCGGACGCCACGATATGGATTCGCTTGCCCAGCGTTACCTGGATACCAACACCATTCATTTTGAAGATATCGCCGGTAAAGGCGCCAAGCAGCTCACCTTTAACCAGATCAAAATAGAAGACGCCGCACCCTACGCCGCGGAAGATGCTGACATAACCCTGCGTTTGCATCGCAAACTATGGCCCGATCTGGAAAAAGATGAATCGCTGCGTCACGTGTTGCTGGATATAGAAATGCCGCTGGTGCCAGTGCTTGCCGACATTGAGCGCACCGGTGTGCTGATCGACGCCGCGCAACTGGGGAAACACAGTAAAGAGTTGGAGCAGCGCCTTGTGGCCCTTGAACGTGAAGCCTTTGATATTGCGGGCAAAGAATTCAATTTAAGCTCCCCGAAACAACTGGGGGTGATTTTGTTTGAAGAGTTAGAGCTGCCGGTGGTGAAAAAGACCAAAACGGGCGCTCCTTCTACCGCCGAAGATGTACTGCAAGAGCTGGCGCTGGACTACCCGCTGCCAAAATTGATTTTGGAATACCGCAGTCTGGCGAAATTGAAGTCCACTTATACCGATAAGCTGCCGAAGATGATTAACCCGCAATCCGGTCGGGTACACACCTCTTATCATCAAGCGGTGGCGGCGACCGGGCGATTGTCATCCGCCGATCCGAACCTGCAGAACATCCCCATTCGCACCGAAGAGGGGCGTCGTATCCGCAAGGCGTTCGTGGCGCCCAAAGGCTATAAGGTGCTGGCGGCGGACTATTCGCAGATTGAACTGCGAATTATGGCGCACTTATCAAAAGATGAGGGCCTACTGCACGCCTTTGCCGAAGGGCTGGATGTACACCGGGCGACCGCTGCCGAGGTATTCGCCACCGAGCTCGACAAAGTGACCGATGAAATGCGTCGTCGCGCTAAAGCCATTAATTTTGGTCTGATTTACGGAATGTCCGCTTTCGGCCTGGGTAAGCAACTGGGCTTGCCGCGCAACGAAGCTCAGGGTTACATCGATCGTTATTTCGAGCGCTACCCGGGTGTGGCCCGTTATATGGACGAAACTCGCGCTTTAGCTCACGAAAAGGGCTATGTAGAAACCTTACAGGGCCGGCGTTTGTATCTGCCGGAAATCAATGCCCGTAATAAAATGTTGCAACAAGCCGCCGAGCGTACCGCCATTAACGCCCCTATGCAGGGGACGGCGGCGGACATTATCAAGCTTGCCATGGTCAGTGTGGCGAATTGGTTGGCCGAGAGCGATCTCGATGCGCGCATTGTGATGCAGGTGCACGATGAGCTGGTGCTGGAAGTGGCCGAGCCTGATGCTGAGGCGGTGCGCGAGGGGTTAATTCAGCGTATGAGCGAGGCAGCGGAACTGACCGTGCCGCTGATTGTTGAAGCAGAGGTGGGCGATAGCTGGGATGAGGCGCATTAATCTGCCCTTTTAGCCGATTTGGCGCGAATGTGAAAAAAGTTGCAGAAATTTTGAACTTTACCGCTAAGAGGCGCTCAAAGAGTCAGCACACTGAAGAGTACGTTGATTTTTCATGAGCTCCTCCTCGTTTGACCTTCGGGTCAATTTGGCAGAATAGACTTCTGACACTAAGCCCCAATCCTCTGGTTGGGGTTTTTTTTATCCGCAAGATTTTACCGCTCGTGCAAAAACTCCGACCCCATCACAAACTTTTACAAACTGGGCTGAACTTCCCGTTAAAGCGCTGGTCTGAGTAAGTACCAACGAATTGCTTAGCATGGTGATCCGTAACTGGCATCAACCCCCAAGGGTGTCAGTATTGCAGCCGGTAACTCCCCGTTACCGGTTTTTTTTGTCTTCAAATTACGTATACAGCGACACGAGAGGGCAGCCTAAGGCTACTGGGCTGGCTGATTCTCAGGCAATAACCATTCATTGAGTTTACTTTTCAGTTGGTCTAAACCTGCGTTTTTTAGCGATGAAAAGGTTTGGACGGTCACCAAGTCGTCTACTTCGGCTTCTTTTAACGATTTTTTCACCTGTAGCAGCGTATTTTGCGCCGGGCCTTTTTTTAACTTATCGGCTTTGGTCAGAAGCAGGTGAACCGGCATTTGCGCTTCAACGGCCCAATTGATAACAAGAGTGTCATGTTCCTGCATTGGGTGGCGAATATCCATTACCACCACCAGTCCCGCCAGACATTGGCGCTCGTGTAAATACTCCGAGAGGTTTTCTTGCCAGCGCTCTTTCATTTCGCGCGAAACTTTGGCGTAGCCGTAACCAGGTAAATCCACTAAACGAGTATTTTCGCTGAGTTCAAAATAATTGATGAGCTGAGTGCGACCTGGGGTCTTACTGGTGCGAGCGAGCTTGGAGTTTCCCGTGAGGGTATTGATGGCGCTGGACTTTCCCGCGTTGGAGCGGCCCGCGAAGGCGACTTCCCGCCCGGACTCGGGCGGACACTCGCGAATACTGGGTGCGCTTTGGGTAAAGAAAGCCTGATTAAAATTTATACGTTGGGTCATGTGGCTGAATAACTCGGTAGTGCAGGGCCAGATTGGCGCCCCTTTTGTGATCGGTCAATTAGTATATAATGCCCGCTGCAACCGGCCCATGCCAGTGGAATCTGGCAGGGATTTGCCTGGCCCTTTACGTCAAGGCAGTTCAGCCAACACAAAAAAGACGATGTCACAGGTTAGCCAATGAAAAAACATGTTTTAACTCTGCTGATCGCTCTGGGCGCCTCTTCTGTGGCTTCCGCGGCGGGCGACGCTACGGCAGGCGCAGACAAAGTAGCGGTCTGTGCCGCTTGTCACGGTAGCGATGGTAACAGCCCTGCGCCTACTTTCCCTAAAATTGCAGGCCTCGGTGAGGCTTATCTGTTAAAGCAGCTGCACGATATTCAGGACTGGGACAAAGCCACGGGTGAAGACAAGGCCACTGTAGGTCGTGCCATCCCGGAGATGACAGGCATCCTCAGCGCTTTGAGCGACCAGGACTTGGCTGATATCGCTGCGTTTTACGCAGGCCAGACCATGCAGTTGAGTGGCGCCAAAGAGCTTACGGTTAAGGTAAACAGTGGGGCTGAAGTCGATGCTTTGCAATTGGGTGAGCACTTATACCGGGCCGGCAACCTGGAAACGGGCGTTCCAGCCTGTATTGGTTGCCACTCGCCCACAGGCCAAGGCAACGAGCCTGCCGCTTACCCTCGTTTGGGTGGCCAATACGCCGAATATATTGAAAAGCAGTTGCGGGCTTTCCGCGGTGGCGAGCGCACGAATGATGGCGAAGCTTCCATTATGCGTATGGCTGCTAAGAACTTGAGCGACGCAGAAATTAAAGCGGTAGCGAATTATATAGCGGGCCTTAATTAAGGGCTGCACTCAATCAAAGGGCGGCTTAGGTCGCCTTTTTTTTAGCCGGAACTTGTCGGGCTTAGGTGGTCTAAGCCTGCCATGATTAACGACGATAATGGAGCAATAATATGCGAATTCTGCTAGCCGTCTTTGGCCTGTTGTTTACTATAGTGGCCTGTGCCGAGAGTTCTGATTCGGCGCCGCAATTTCAAGAGGGCACTCACTACACTAAGCTGGCTGAAGCGGTGCGTACCGATGACCCAGAAAAAATAGAAGTGCGCGAAATGTTTGCTTACACCTGTGGTCACTGCTTCCGTTTTGATCCTCTGTTCAGCGAGTGGAAGAAAAAGCAGGCCGATGATGTGTATGTAGTGCAAACTCCGGTTGTTTGGGCAAAACAAATGGAGATTTACGCTCGTGCATTTTATACCGCTAAGTCTATGGGTATCTTGGACGAAGCGCACATGGATTTATTTAACGCACTGCATTTGCAGCGTACACGCTTCAGCGGCGTTGAAGATTTCGCCGACTTCTACGCTCAATACGGTGTAGATAAAGATAAGTTTGTGAAGACCTTCGAGTCATTCGGTATTGATAGCCAGGTGCGTCAGGGTGATGCAAAGGCCAGAGCCTATAACATCAGTGGTACCCCTGAGCTGGTCGTAGATGGCCGCTACACGATTAGCGCCAGTGGTGCCGGTGGTCACGAAGAGATGCTGCAGGTAGCTGACTTTCTGGTGAATAAAATTCGCGCTGAAAAATAAGCCGCCTGATAAGGCATCCAAACCCGCTTGCGACTCAACGCTAGCGGGTTTTTTTTTGTCGTGTCTATAATGACTCGATGGAACTGAACAGGCCCGTGCCGATATGAGTGAAAGCCCAAATAATCGATGGAAAGACAAGTACTTGGATTTGCTGGATCAGCAGGAATCCCTTGAAGAACACTGTAAAGACCAGCTGCAGCTATTAAGACGAGCTTTGATTCGCGTTAGTGTGGCCGCCGATGGCCAGCAGCCCGAGCTAGACAAGGCGCTGGAAGCATTGCGTGCGAGTGTGCGCAGTGAACAGGACGCTCAGTTAGCACAAGACTTACAAAGCCTGGATAAACAATTACTGCAATTTGATGAGCAGCGAGATGCTACATCCACTCAATTGCGGGGGGCTTTGCAGTCTTTAATTGTGCCATTGCTGGGGCGAGAGCCCCAGCGGCCGATAAAAAAAGAGCTGCGTGAATTGGCGCAAGAAATCAGTCGGCAGCAGCAATTGTTGCATGCGTATCCGTCTTTGCTGGAGCGGGTGGCAGAGTTACAGGCGTACATATTGAGCGATGAGGCCGAGGAAGCTCCTGAGTCAGAAGGTTTTTTATCTCGTCTCTTGGGCAAAGAAAGGTCTCCAACTCAAACTCATCGAGAGGACAGTAAGGATCAGCGGGGTAAAGCGGATCGAGTATTGTTCGAGCTAAACCCAAATGCCAGTTTGCGTGACAGTGAAACGGTATCGGAAAACCTCCGCAGCATCATTAATGACTTGTTGCAAAGTGTGGAAGCCCAGGCGCTGGCACCAGATCGAGTTTCGGCCCTGCAACAGCGTTTACAAAGTGGCATTCGCAATGCTGATCTTATTCCTGTTCTGGAAGAGGTACGCGACTTAGTGATGAGTGCCTATATGGCAGCAACTCGGGCCTTCACCTCTTATTTGAACGGCGTCAACCTTGAGCTGGCGGATATATACAGCACCTTAGAAGGAGCGCAGGCCAGTAGCAGCAATTTGCAGTCTGCATCAGCTTCTATGCAAGCGGATATGCTGTCAGAATTTGTTCGTCTTGAAAGCCAAACACGAGATGCAACTGACCTAAACCAACTAAAAGACCAAGTGCAAACTCGTTTAGGCAGTATTCGCTCAGCTCTGGATGCCTATCAGCAGCGCTCTGAACAGGCTATGCCGATGCTGGACCAACTCGGTGAGCTGGCACATAAGTTACGCTCAATGGAAGCTGAGGCCCAAAAAAATCGACAAATTCTTGAAGAGCAAAGAGCAAAAGCCCTGCGTGATTCACTCACCGGCATACCCAACCGGGAGGCATACAATGAACGCATAGAGTTGGAGCAACAACGGTTTTGTCGTTACGCCAGTCCGTTAGTGCTTGCAGTATGTGACCTGGATAATTTCAAGAAAATAAACGATAGCTTAGGGCATCAGGCGGGAGATCGAGTTTTACAAGTATTAAGCCAGGCAATGAGTAAACGTTTACGTGATGTGGACTTTTTTGGTCGTTATGGCGGGGAAGAATTTGTGGTCATTATGCCGGAAACCACGGCAGAGCAAGCGCTTGGCGTGTTGGACCGGATTCGCGCCGCAATTGCAAAAACCGAATTCAGTTATAAGGGAAGTCCGGTAACCCTTAGCATTTCTGTAGGAATAGCACAGTTTAAAGAGGGTGATGACGCTGACAATGTTTTCGCACGAGCGGATCGCGCGCTTTATGGTGCTAAATCTGAAGGACGTAATCGGTGTAAAATTGGCAGTGCTTAACGTTACAAAAATTGACAGTTGAGGTAGCCTCACTCGTGGATCTTCTTATGATCATGGAGGAAAATAGCCAAGAATAATAATGCTAAGGAGATACCCATGTTAGGCCACGCCCGCCCACTTGCATTGGCAATACTTGCACTATTAGGCATGAGTGCAACAGCCGCTACCAATTTAGAACTAACCGAACAAGGCTATTTTTCTCGTCCTGGTCTGGATGTCACTGTGTTTGCAGATATTTATCCAGATGGTCATCAAACGGGCGTTACCGTGATTCAGCATGGTGTGCGCACTGCGGCCAATGGCGATTTGCGACTAGAGATTTCCCCCGGTCAGTGGTCTCCTGTACCTCGAGGGGTAGGCGATGCCCACGTGGATTATAAAAATCAGCGTATTTCGCAAACGCTCGCCTATCCGGATGACAGTAAAAACCAAAAAGGTTTTAACCCCATCGACTACCCGGATTTAAATTTCAGTTATCAGGTTCATGTTGAGGTACTGACCGACAACAGTGTGAAAGTCAGTGTGGACTTAAAAAAGCCGTTGCCGGATGAATGGATTGGTAAAGTTGGTTTTAATTTCGAGCTATTCCCAGGAGATTTATTTGGCGCGTCATATTTAATGGATGAGCTGAGTGGCATCTTCCCCACTCAGCCCAACGGGCCTTTAATGCACACCCATGGCGAGTGGTTGGCAGAGCCTTTAGCGACGGGAAAGACACTGGTCGTTGCCCCGGAATCTGAAAAACAAAGATTGCGCATTGAGCGCGTTAAAGGCGGCGAGCTGGAGTTGTGGGATGGGCGAACTAATCATAACAACGGCTGGTACATTGTGCGCTCACTGGTGCCAAAAGGGGCCAGTAACAATGCGATTGAGTGGGTAATCACGCCTAATGTTATTGAGGGCTGGGAGTATGAACCAGTAATTCAGGTTTCGCAGTTGGGTTACGGTGTATCGCAAACTAAAGGCGCGGTAATAGAACAGGACAGTCGCGACACCAAAGCCAGCGAAGTAGAGCTTTTAAAATTGGGCGCAGATGGTCCTGTGCTGGTGAAAAAATCTAAGCCTAAACCCTGGGGTTCGTTTTTACGCTATCACTATTTGCAGTTTGATTTTTCAGAGGTGACGGAGCCTGGCATGTATCAGCTGCGTTATCGGAATAAAAAATCTCAGCCGTTTAAAATTGGGGCCGATGTTTATTCACGCCATGCTTGGCAGCCAACACTTGAGTACTATTTACCGGTTCAAATGTGTCATATGCGCGTCAACGAAAAGTATCGCGTTTGGCACGACAAGTGTCATCACGATGATGCCTTAATGTCGCCTGTTAATTACAACCATATTGATGGGTACTTGTCAGGCGAATCTACGCTTACCAGTTTTAAGCCAGGGCAACCGGTGCCTGGGTTGAACAAAGGTGGCTGGCACGATGCTGGCGACTACGACTTACGTGTCGAGTCGCAAATTGGCACTATCTGGCTGCTGGCCATGATGGTGGAAGAGTTCGGCTTAAATTACGATGCGACGTTAATTGATCAGGATAAACAGCTGGTAGAAATTCATCAGGCGGATGGAAAAAACGACGCTCTACAACAAATTGAGCATGGCCTATTAAGCGTATTAGGGGGTTATCAATCTTTGGGACGGTTGTACCGAGGTATCATTGTGCCCACGGTTCGCCAATATGTGATGCTTGGCGATGCTGGTGCGCAAACCGATAATCTGGTTTTTCACCCCAGCCTTGAACCGGGCGAAGTCAAAGAGGGACGCTCTGGGACTCCAGACGATCGTTGGGTTTTTACCGAAGAAAACCCTGAACGCGAGCTGGACGTGGTGGCCGGGCTGGCCGCCGCGGCTCGGGTAATGAAAGGCTACAATGCAACCCTTGCCGAACAGTCACTGACCGCTGCTGAAGAGGTTTTTTCTAAAGCGTTTCCTTTGGCGGAAAAAACAGGTGTCAAAGCGTTCGCTTTGGCAGAGCTTATTTTAAGCACCGGTAAAAAAGCGTATGTCGATCAGCTTATAGCGATGCAGGACGATTTAGTCGCTGATATTGATAATACTGCCTGGGTTATTGGCCGGGTGATGGACAAAACACAAAACCAGGAGTTTATAACGGCCATTAAAAACGCAGTGGTGGATCAGCAGCAGCGCGTGCAACAACAAGCTGCACAAACACCCTATGGCGTACCCTATAAACCGCACATCTGGGGCGCTGGCTGGGGAATTCAGGAATTTGGTGTAAAACAATACTTTGCTCACAAAACCTGGCCGGAGATTGCCGACGCTAGTATTTTTGTTAATGCTCTAAACTTTGTACTGGGGGTACACCCGGGCAGTAATACACAGTCTTTTGCCTCGGGAGTAGGTTCAGAGTCAGCGCTGGTAGCCTATGGGGTGAATCGAGCGGATTGGTCTTATATTCCGGGTGGTGTCATTTCTGGAACCGCATTGATACGCCCGGATTTACCCGAGCTGAAGACCTGGCCCTTCTTTTGGCAACAAACCGAATATGTGATGGGTGGGGGGGCGACCAACTATATGTTTTTAGTGTTGGCGGTTGAGGCCCTGGAAAAAGCCTCGGCAACCGTACATTAAGTGGGCTAGAGGGGCCGGATACCCACCGCTGGATATCTGGCCTTACTTCTTGTCAACGCTGTAGTTGACCTGGTGCCAGTTTTTTATGATGGACTTAACATAAAGCCCTGATTCCGTTAAATCGTCATCTGTCCAGTTGCCGTCGGGTTTTGTCCCGGGTTTGAGCATAGAGGCACCTTCTTGCTTATCGTTCAGTGCCCAGTTGGCGTGGGACAGGTTATGTTCACGCATAAATGTGAGCCATTGTTCAGTACTCTCTCTGTCAACGGCTCCGTCACCATTGGCATTGACGGTACCCCACTCTGTAACCATCAGGGCAGCCCCTTGATCTAATGCTTGCTCGGCCTTGTTTCTGAGTGCCTGTTTGTGGGTTCCAGCGTAAAAATGCAGTGTGTAGGCAATATTGTCATAGCCTGTGATAGGGCTTTCGGCGGCTTTATCTACGTCTTGTGACCAGGTTTGGGTGCCCACAATTATCAGGTTGTCCGGGTCTATCGCGCGAATATGAGCGATGAGCGTTTCCGCATAGGGTTTGATCACCGTGTGCCAGTCGGTATCCGCTAACGGTTCATTGTAAATTTCATAAATAATGTTATTCGTATCACCGTATTTCGTGGCGAAGTGGTCGAAGAAAGCAATGGCGTTTTTGGGGTGATCTTCAGCGTGGTGGGCATGCCAATCCAGAATGACATACATGCCCTGTTCAATCGCAGCATCAATAACCGTTTCCGCTTTCTTAATGTTTTCATCCGGGTGCGTGAGCATTCCGCCGTGTGCACCTGCGCCAATGGCTGCGCGAATGATGGGGGCGTTCCACTGCTCTTGCAGGTAGTTAACTACCTCGCGGTTATAGTATCGATCTGCGTTCCACCCGGTATTACTCCAAAAAAGGCTGGGACCGGCCAGGGAGACAGGTGCTCCGCTGGCATCTAGAATTTGGTTACCGTCGACCTTGAGGGCTCCGTGGGTTTGAACTGCCGTGGCTGCCGAGGCCTGGTTGTGTAAAACCAGGGCTAGCCCCAGGGAGAGCAGAGTTTTGGTGGGCATTGTGATCTGACCTTGTTATATTGACGAAAGTTTGATGGTAGTCAGACCGCGTCGCGCTGTCTATTTACCAACGGGCGTCACAACAGTTCTTAACCGCAGAGCTTAGGCATCTGTCGGAGTGCTAAGCGCGACAGAATCGACTATTGTTAAATGCAGCCTTATCACGCTGTATAAGATGACACTATAAGTCGGAGATGCACTGTATGTTTCTGTTGTCGCTGGTTGCTTTTATCGCGCTTTTAACCGTTGTGCTTTATTACCCCCTCGCCCTGCCGGTAGGATCGGTGGTGATCTTATTGGGGTTATTTATCCTTACTTATTTATCGGCCTGGATGTGGTTATTGTTAATTCCTGCCGCCCTGATTGTCGCTGTACTGAATGTCCCGCAGCTACGACGCCGTGTATTAACCGATCCCGCCTATCATTTCCTGCAAAAGGCCATGCCGCCCATGAGTGTCACCGAGCGCGAGGCTATGGAGGCGGGCACTACATGGTGGGAGAAAGACCTGTTTAGCGGCCGTCCGAATTGGAAAAAGTTTATTGATATTGAATTGCCTCAGCTATCTGAAAAAGAGCAGAGCTTCCTCGATAATGAAGTTGAAGAGCTGTGTGGCTTGATAGACGAATGGCAGATTTTTAAGGATCAGGATCTCTCGCCAGCCGCTTGGGAGTATTTAAAGAAAAAGGGCTTTTTTGGTTTGATTATTCCCGAAGAGTTCGGGGGGCGTGATTTTAGCCCTTATGCACAAAGCCGCATTATGAGCAAAATTGCCAGCCGCTCAGTGACCGCGGCAGTGACGGCCATGGTGCCCAACTCTCTTGGCCCCGGCGAGCTGTTGATGAAATACGGCACCGAAGACCAAAAACAACGTTGGCTGCCGGGGCTTGCTGATGGTAGTGAAATCCCCTGTTTTGGCTTAACCGGCCCTGAGGCGGGCTCCGATGCGGGCTCTATTCCCGATACCGGGATTGTGTGTAAAGGCGAGTTTGAAGGCCAAGAGGTGGTTGGCATTCGCCTGAATTTTTCCAAGCGCTGGATTACCTTAGCGCCGGTGGCCACCGTGGTTGGCTTGGCGTTTAAGCTCTATGACCCAGAGGGTTTACTGGGCGATGAGAATACCTCCGATTACGGAATCACCTGTGCACTGTTGCCGGCTAAGCATCCGGGTATTGAAATAGGGCCGCGTCACAATCCGGGGTCTCCGTTTATGAATGGCCCCATCAAGGGGACGGATGTATTTGTTCCTGTGGAGTGGATCATCGGTGGTCCAGCTATGGCCGGTAAAGGCTGGCGTATGCTGATTGAGTGCTTAGGTGCGGGTCGTGGTGTGTCCCTGCCAGCCCTGTCAACGGCCAGCGGTGAAATGAGCTACCTGACTGTGGGAGCTTATTCGCGCATTCGTCGCCAATTCAATATGGAAGTGGGCAAGTTTGAAGGTGTGCAAGAAGCTACCGCCGAGGTGGCGGCAAACGGTTATACCTTGGAAGCGTTTCGACAGTTGGTGACCCGTGGTTTGGACAGTGGCGCACCTTCAGTGATGACGGCTATGGCCAAGTACCACGCGACCGAAATGATGCGCACCTCGGTTAATCATGCTATGGACGTAGTGAGCGGGCGCGCTATTCAACTCGGCCCCCGTAATTTTACCGCTTTTGCTTACCGCGCCTTGCCAGTGGCAATTACGGTGGAAGGGGCGAATATTCTTACCCGCTCACTGATGATTTTTGGCCAGGGAGCGATGCGTTGTCATCCGTATTTATTCGATGAGGTGCAAACATTACAGGCGGAGGATAAAGAGTCCGCCATGGTTGAGTTTGACCAGCTGTTTATGCGTCATTTAGGGCACGTATTTAGCAACATCACCCGCTTGAAATTATTTAGCTTTACCTGCGCACGTTTTAGCTCTACCCCGGTTAATGCCGATGATTTTTCGCGTGTCTGGTATCAGCGAATCAATCACATGAGTGCCGCCTTTGCGGTAGCCGCTGATGTCGCACTGGGTGTATTAGGCGGCGATTTAAAGCGGCGTGAACTCTTGTCTGCTCGCTTAGGGGATGTACATAGCCAGCTGTTTATTGCCTGCAGTATTCTTAAGTTTCACAGTGCTCACCCTCGCACCGCAGAAGAAGATGCTCACGCTGAATTCGCGTTGAAGAGTGCTTTGTATAAGGCGCAAAATGCGCTCTTAGCGTTTTATGCCAATTTCCCCTCAAAAGCCATCGGCTGGGCATTTAAGTTTGCGAGCTTCCCTCTGGGGCGTGCGTACAGCGGGCCAAGCGATGCGGACATTCGTCAGCTAGGCGGCTTGATCATGGAGGCTAACCCGGTGCGCAAGATGTTGGCGGACTATGTGTACCTTAACGATAACCCTGAAGACGCGGTAGGACGTGTGGAAACGACCTATCAAATGTTGCTGGAGCTGGGAGACGTTTGGCATACCTTCAGCCGTGCGCAGGCAAAGGGTGAGTTGACAGGCGATACTGTGGAAGAACGCCTAGAGGATGCCGTAGTAAAAGGTGTGATTCAACAAGCAGATGTGGAGCCTTTAAAGGTTTATGATGCCAGACGTTATGATTGCTTGTTAACGGATAATTTCGATAAGCTGTAACCATCCTTTTCTATTTAGATTTGTCGGCCGGAGCTTCCCGCTCTGGCCGATATCATAATAATAATGGAGTACCTATGAGTTGGCTCCCCGATAGTGAACCACACTGCCGTCAAAAAAAGAGCAACACTAAAGAGGCTGTGGACGTAATTATTACTCCCAACTCCCGTGACTTGGAAGGCTTCAGTGTCCGGCGTGCGCTTCCCTCCGTTGAGTGTCGGGCGGTAGGCCCTTTTGTTTTCTTTGATCACATGGAAGCCAATGAAAGTTCACCAGAGAAAGGGCTGGCGGTAAAGCCACATCCCCATATCGGTCTCTCAACACTGACCTATCTGTACGAAGGGTCGATAGTGCATCGTGATAGTTTGGGCTTTAAACAGTTAATTCGCCCAGGAGCCGTTAACTGGATGACAGCAGGTAGGGGAATTGTACATTCCGAACGTTCTCCCGAGAGCTCTGACCTGGCTTCACAGCAACTTATGGGGTTGCAAGTATGGGCGGCACTACCCAAAGAGATGGAGCAATGCGCTCCATCGTTCACACATTACAGTACTTCAAGCTTGCCAGAGTTCTCAGCCAGCGGTGCCTTTGTGCGTGTGGTAGCGGGTGACTGTTTTGGATTACACGCTAAGTTGACCACGCCATCACCCTTGTTTTTTGTGGATATCCAGCTTGAGCCCAACTCGTGTCTGCAGCTAGACATAGAGTATACCGAGCGAGCGTTCTATGTGGTTAGCGGCAGCGTCGAAGTTGATTCTGTGCTTTATAGCGTAGGTGAAATGGTAGTTTTAAAACCTGATGCAGAGATAATGTTAAAGACGCAGACGGGTGTTTCAATTGTGGCTATAGGCGGGGAGCCCTTGGACGGTCCGCGACATATTTGGTGGAACTTTGTCGCAACGGATCGACAATTGATTGAGCAGGCAAAGGCTGATTGGCAGGCGGGGCGGTTCGGCCATGTTCCGGGCGATAGCGAATTTGTACCCTTGCCAAGTTAATCGTCACAGCGAATTCTGGTGAGCCAGTAATCTTTTAGCTCTGGTTAACTATCTCAAGTATAATCGACAGAGACCTATACTTTGTCGGCGTACTTGTGCATGAAGCGATTCGTTTTTCTCTTTTTTTTCACCATGATGTGCTTGTTTGTCCTTGAGCTTATGCCGTGGGGGCAAGTTTACGTTGTACAGCCGCTGACTGCGGGTTTGACTCGTATCTGTGCGTTCGTTATAGAAATATTCGGCCGCGACCTTAATGTCAGTGGTATTGTCCTGACCGATATTAAGACAGGTTTTGCGGTGCAAATTGCCGCAGGTTGTAATGGTATCGAGGCGATGATTCTACTCACTGCTGCAATGGTGGCTTTTCCAGCTTCGTGGCGCTATACCCTAAGTGGTATTGTGTTTGGTATGGCAGGGCTGCAATGTCTCAATGTGCTGCGAATAGTCAGTTTGTTTTTTTTAGGGTTATGGAACAGTACCGCTTTTGAATGGGCGCACCTATATGTTTGGCAAGCCTTAATAATGCTGGACTCATTGCTCATCTTTCTCATCTGGATTCGCTATAACGCGAAGGCTAAAGTTACCCATGAAACCGCGCCGGCTTGATCCGCTCTTTTTGTATTTTGGTAAAGCGTTATTATGGTTGCCTGTTTTCTTCGTGTTCTGGTATTACCTTGCCGCATTATTCAGTGTGCCGGCTGCACTGTTGGCTAAAGGGTTGGTGAATTTACTTTTTTCGGGATTAATCGACTCTTTGGAAATGAATGGCCGGCAACTGGAAGTCGTGACTTCATTGCTGATTGAGACTGATAGTGGTCGTGGCCAAGTCATTGTGACGTTAAACCCATTAATTTATTCGTGGAATATACCGGTTTTATTTGCGCTTTGTTTTGCCATTGAAGAGCAATACTTTTCCAATTTGCGCACACTTATCGCAGTAATGGCGCTTCTGCCTCTGCATGCATTTGGTCTGGCTGCCGATCTATTGGTCAGTCTGGCATTTAAGCTGGGCGAGAATGTATCATCACAGTTGGCATTAACGAGTTGGCAAAATGAAGCTGTGGCTCTGGCCTATCAATTTGGTTATTTGATGTTGCCAGTTATTGGTGCCAGTACTATCTGGTTGTTAAGCCAGTATTCGGTGGTGAGCAAATTGGCGGGATCTCAAACAGAGTATGGGGCACGGAGCGGTTAATTTCCCTGAGGGTCTTCGCGCTGGCCGGCTGATTCGGCGGTGGCCTGGTCCAAATCACGACCTACTTCCAAACAGTTTTGATAGGCCTCATCCGAGGTTTCATAACTGCACCAGTAGTGATCATCGGTTTTAATGGTCGAGCAGCCGGTAGCTATCACAGTTAACAATATCCACACCTTCATTTTACTATCAACTTTGTTGTGTCTGAGCGTTGTCTTGTTGGCCACTTATTTTATAACACCAAAAGCTTACGCTGTAGCCGGGTACGCGATTATTGACCTGGGGTTGCTGAAAGTGTTCTAGATTTAGTCGGCCTTTTTTAAATTTTGGTCTCATTTGGTTGATATAAACCTTGCGACTGGTAAGTCGCTTTGCGGTCAGAGTGTAATGTTCGCAACGTTCACCTGGCAGGTTCACATTAACGCGAATACCACGGGGCTTTAAGTTAATGATCATCAAGGTCAGTTTGTCGCCGTCCGGGTGGCGATGGCAGTAAACTCGCAGGTGTTTATCGGAGTGGTAACTTTGATAAACCTGTGTCCCCATCAATCTGACCCAGAGCCAACTGAGCCAGTAGTCGGGACGTGGTTTAAGGGTCAACCGATCAATCAACCCATAGTCACCACCGATTAAGCTTTGCCGGACCATTACTTTGTGCCCTAAAAGGGCCCCCTGGCCCAGTTGGTCGGCCCACCAAAACACAGAGATAAAGCGGTCCGAGAGCTTGGGCTGGCCACCGCATTGGGCAGAGCCAGACTCGCCGGTCCAAAGTTCAGCGCGGGGTTGGTAGCGGTCTCGCCAAAATAATAAGGTGCGGCTGTAGCGATCAAAATCGGCGAACGATTTGGGGTTGAGCATGGTGCGTACTGTAGCGGCGCGGGTTCGCACCGGCGATCGACTGCTCTGGAAGGGGTAGTAGTGCCAATTAACAATATCCAGTGCCATGGGCAACTGCTGTAAAAAGCGTCGGGTAATGTTCGAAAATGGTTTAAAGGTTTCCCCCAGGCGTGGCCAAAATGCGCTTCCTGGCCCAGATATACGGGCCTCTGGGTAATTCTGTCTTATCTGCCGGGTAAAGGTTGCGTAATCCACTGCCAGGTCTCGGGCTTTGGGTTGGGCACGCAAACCGTGGAAAGCCCAGTACGCATTCAGCTCATTACCTAGTTCGAATACGTGAATTTTATACTCGTTGCGCACACTGTAATCCAGCAGGCTTTGCAGCTCGTCACCACACCACTGGCCGTGATCACGGCGGGTGAACAAGCCATACTTGACGGTAAAAATAAGATGCAAGTCATTGCGCTGCAGAAAACTGTGCAGTCTGTCCCACTGTTTTTGTGTGAGCACAAGGGCGTCGGGTTCAGTCTCTGGTGCCGAAAAATAGTGAATTTTATCCGCTTCCGATCCACCTACACGCAGGTATGAAGGACCTAAGTCTCGCACCAGCAAATCCAGCTTTTTCTGATTTAGCTGAATGGGGGGAACCCGTAAAGTACCCAGGCCACGACGAGTGCCTTCGCTGCCTTCCCACCAAAATCCACCTACCAATACGGAAATATCGATAGAGAACGACAAATAGCGTGCATCGACATGATGAAGCGCATGGTGATGTTCCACCACAATCTCGGAGGCAGAAGTGACGGTGCCAGATCTTGCCGTGTAGTGTCTTTTCAGGCGGGCGTACCAGCGAGGGGGACTGAGTAGTGATAGCATAACGAGTGGGCTTACATAGATTTGTGCCCAATGGTAAGTAACAAACATGACCGTGAGGTTTCAAGTGGAGCAGGTAAGTCGGCGTTTCTTTATCTCTGGGAAAGTCCAGGGCGTGAGCTTTAGGGCCAGTACTGATCGCAAAGCCCGTGAATTAGGCGCGACGGGCTGGGTTCGTAATCTCTCTGATGGCAGGGTTGAAGTATTGGCAACGGCCTCGGCTTCCGTATTGACCGAGCTTGAAGCCTGGTTGCATTTGGGTTCAGACCGGGCTGAAGTAGATGTCGTTGAGGTTAGACACGAGAGCGTGCAAGCGTTTGATAAGTTTACTGTTGCGCCGACCGCCTAATGCTGCGCGTCGGTTTTGGAAAATAGCTTTCCGCTCACGGTGATGGCCCCTACCAGCAGTGCACCAGCCACTATCCCCACCAAGGCGTTAATGAGCGTTGGAGTCATTGCGCCGACAATTGCACCCCACGTGGGAAGGGCTTCGCTTTTGAGGGCCAGGTGCTCCACAAAGTGGTGAGCAGGCCCTATACCGTGTACTAAAATCCCTCCGCCGACTAAAAACATGGCCGCCGTACCGGCAATAGACAAAAACTTCATTAGCTTGGGTGCGGCGGCCAATAAGAACTGTCCCAGCTTTTGTTTAATGACACTCGCTTGCCCGCTTAGGTGCAGGCCGGCATCATCCATTTTTACAATGGCGGCCACCAGCCCGTAAACGCCTAGTGTCATACCCAGTGCGATAATACTCAACACAGCAATTTGGCTGCTTAACGCCGCACCTGAGACAGCACCCAGGGTAATCGTGATGATTTCAGCGGACAGAATAAAGTCGGTTCGAATAGCGCCTTTAATTTTGGTTTTTTCGAAGGCCAGCATGTCGGTGCGGTTCTGCATTAAGGCTTGCAGCCGCGCTTGGTGATTGCGTTCACCTTTATCTTTATCGTGCAGCCACTTATGGGCGACTTTTTCGAAACCTTCAAAACATAAATAAGCGCCGCCCAGCATCAGTAAAGGCACTATAAGCCAGGGGATAAATGCACTGATCAAGAGGGCTGTTGGCACAAGAATCAGTTTGTTGATCAGAGAGCCTTTAAAGACGGCCCACACCACTGGCAGTTCTCGATCGGCGCGAACACCGGTCACCTGCTCGGCGTTGAGGGCTAAATCATCACCCAGCACACCGGCGGTTTTTTTCGCGGCAACCTTTGTCATAACCGCCACATCGTCCAGCAAAGTAGCGATATCATCAATCAGTGTTAGTAAGCTGCTGCCGGCCATAGCGGTCTCAAGACTCTTTATCCAAGGGTTGTATCAAGGTACATCATAATGGCGAACCCCGATAGCAAAGAAAAGGTAGACCATAGCTTATGACCTCGACTGTGGGTTTGCGGAATGATTTCATCGCTGATAATAAAAAGCATTGCGCCGGCTGCACCGCCCAGTATCCACGGTAGTAACGGCTGGCTAAACGAAACCAGTGCCGCGCCGAGCAGGCCGCCGACAGGTTCGATTAACCCCGTTATAAATGCTGTGCAAAAGGCGTAAAGTCTGGAGAAGCCCACCGTAAACAAGGTAATCGCCACAGCCAGACCTTCGGGGATATTTTGTATGCCAATCCCCACCGCCAGTGGTAACCCGTTATTAATATCGCCGTTGGCAAAGCCTACCCCGACTGCCATGCCTTCTGGAAAGTTGTGCAGTGCAATTGCAAGAACAAACAGCCAGATACGTTTCAGTTTCTGTGAGTCTGCGCCGCTTGAAGGTTCAGGCAGCGTTTCATGGGGGGTGTAGTGATAAATAGCCGCGAGCAAAATAGCCCCTAGCATCATTCCACTGAGAACAATGATTACCGCACTGCGCGAAGCATAGTCTTGTTCAATCGCAACATCGATACCGGGCAGCAACAATGAAAATATCGACGCGGCGAGCATAATGCCTGCTGCAGTGCTCAGTAATACGTCTTCACTTTTGGTCGAGAGCTGGCGAACCAGAAATACGCCCAGAGCGCCTACCCCTGTCATGGCCCCAGCCCCTAAACTGCCTAAAAAGCCCAGCGCAATGACCTCTGAGGGTGCCAACATATTATTGCTCCTGAAATAAGGTCTGGGGGTGTTGTGGAAAGCCTGTAAGTATACGGAAATTTTGCAGTGGTTTTGGCAGCGTCTGTTTTGATTGCGACGTTAGAGGCTCAGGCTGTGCCTGGGGGTATGAGTGAAAACAGAAGTGGCGCACCCGGCAGGGTGAAGCAAGCGTTTACAAAGCCTAGCTTTGTGCGCAGCTGAACGCCG
>NZ_KB898707.1:0-182381 GCF_000377745.1 Gilvimarinus chinensis DSM 19667
AATGGCGAGCCAAATGACCACTGGCAACTGCACGCGAGCTTCTTTCCGCCCTTGCTGCGCAGTGCCAGCGTCAAGAAATTTATGGTGGGGTACGAAATGCTGGCCGAAGCCCAGCGCGATATCACCCCAGAGCAGGCCGCCGAACGTTTGCGCGCCTGCAGCACTAAGCACTATTTAGAGAACGACTGACATGCAACAGCAGATCACTGACCGTTTTGTATCGGTTTTCAGCAAAAATGCCACCGGCTTGTACTTCGCCCCAGGGCGGGTCAATGTGATTGGCGAACACACCGACTACAACGACGGCTTTGTGTTTCCCTGTGCGCTGGAGTTTGGCACCTACGTGGCCACCTCGGTGCGCGATGACAATGTCATACGGGTTTGCGCGGGCAACTTTGGCGACGAGTACAACCAGTGGACGCTCAACGCTGATGTAACCACTGACGAAGCCTGCCTGTGGTCCAACTATCTGCGCGGTGTGTGCGCCATATTGCTGGCTCAGGGCCACACATTAAAAGGCCTGGATGTCTACATCGAAGGCAATGTGCCCCGCGGTGCGGGCCTTAGCTCGTCGGCGTCTTTATCGGTTGCCTTTGCCAAGGCCTTAAGCGACATCAACGACCTGGGTTTGACCGTCAGCGACCTTGCCCGCATTGCGCAATCGGCTGAAAACGATTTTGCCGGTTGTAGCTGCGGCATTATGGATCAACTGGCCTCAGCCGGCGGGAAAGAAGGACACGCGCTGCTGCTCGATTGTCGCGATCTGTCGTTTGATTTGGTGTCTATCCCCGACGAGCTGGATATTTTGATTATCGACTCGCGGGTTGAGCGCAATTTGGTGGGCAGTGAGTACAACGACCGCCGAGCCGATTGCGAGCGTGCCGCACAGGCGTTGGGTGTGAGTATCCTGCGTGATGCCACGCTGGATATGTTAGAGCAAAAGCGCGAGCAGCTGGACGAGCTGGCCTACCGTCGTGCCCGTCACGTATTGACCGAAAACGATCGTACCCAGCGCTGCGCCATTGCTCTAAGAACCGGCGATCTATCCGCGGTGTATCAAACCATGCGTGATTCGCATATCTCTATGCGCGACGACTTTGAGATTACCGTCCCCGAGATCGATTTTATCGTAGAGACGGTTGATGCTCAGTTGGATAACGATGGCGGTGTACGTATGACCGGTGGCGGCTTTGGTGGCTGTGTGGTGGCCTTGGTGCCCAACGATAAAGCACAGGCGATTGAGGCAGACGTTAAAGCAAAATACGCCCAGAAGTTTGCCAAAGAGCCCAACGTGTATCACTGCAAAGCAAAAGACGGTGCGCGGGTACTCTACTCGTAATTAATCCTGCGCCGCCAAGGCGGTGCAGCTGGTTGCGTCATAAGCCAAGCAAAAAAGCCAGCAAAAATGCTGGCTTTTTTGTGTGATTAGCCCGGCTTATACGCCCGAGCCACCGGTTTGCTGGAAGGTGCCAGACTCCAGAACTTGGCGGCGGGCTTTGTACTGACAAATGTAATTCCAGTTCCAGCTGGCATCGTACTTGTGGCACAGGCCCCACTCGATACCAGCCATAGCGTCGTCGGATTTTTCATAGCCGGGCTTACGATACATGCCCATGGCCTCAGGGGCACCTTTAATATGAGACATAATGTCAAAGTTGACGCCGTCGTCGGCCCACTGGCAGGTATTTTTTTCGGGGCCGTCGGTGGTAAGGATGCAAGCCATGCCGTCGTTGTAGTGCCATACCGCCACCTCGTGACCGCTGTTGGTCACTGGGTTTAACGGCGACTTGGTGTAGGGTCCTAGAATGTTGTCGGCAATGGCAACCCCGTGTTTAATTTCGCGGCCGCCAAAGTTCATGCCTTCGCCCATGATCTCGCCTTTGTAGTACAGGTAGAACTGGCCTTTAAAAAACATCAGGCAAGGGTCGTGTACTTTGTGGCTGTCAAAATCGCCGCGCTCTTTCACGTGAAAGCGGTTGTCTTCGTCGCCATCCCACACGCCGTTGTCGGCAGGGCTTAAAATGGGGGCGTCAGACTTGCTCCAAGGGCCGTAAGGTGAGTCGCTGTGAGCGATGGCAATGTGTTCTTTGCTACGGTTTAGGTAAGGGGCTTGCACAACCTGATAGACGAGATAAAAACGGCCTTCGTGTTCGAGAACCTCCGGCGTGAAACAGGCGCGATCATCGTAGCGACCCTTTTCTCCGGGGACAACAGCAGGTCCTTCTTCCTTCCAGTCGTAGCCGTCTTTAGATGTGGCGTGCCAGACCTCTGTTTTGTCCCATGGGAAGACTTTATCTTCTGGGTTGTCACTGCCAAAGCCCACGGTTTCGCCTTCGCCTTTGGTGTAATAGACGTGAAACGTGCCATCAACTTGGATTACTGCGCTGGGATCGCGGCGAATAACGCCTTCTTGATAGGCAAAATCACCGCCTAGTGGTGAAATATCGAATTCAAAGACCCAATTGGCATCGGTATTATCATACCCGCGTTCGATAGCGCGTAAGCTAGCTTTACTTAACGTAGTTTGAGAATCACTCATAGAAAATCCTGCTGATTAACCATAGATGGCTTTGGGAATACGAAATTTGTTTTTAGGGATTATAGCGCCTTGATGCAAAAGCACTTGAGAAGATACCTCACAAGCGTATGCGATCGCTTGTTCAGCGCTATCGCCCTGTAATCGACGCGCGAGAAACCCTGCAGCGAATGAGTCGCCAGCGGCCGTTGCGTCAATCACCTGTTTTACGGGGACAACCTTAAACTGACCCTGTCCCTCTTTGCTGGCATAATGAATATTTCGGCTGCCGTCTTTTACGACAATATCTGTGCAGCCTAAGCCCTTAAGCCAGGTGATAGCTTGCTCTGGTTGTGAGTAACCGTATAGCGTGTGTAAATCATCCATTCCGGGCAATGCGATGTCACTGAGAGCGAAGATTTTCCGATAACATTTTTTAGCGACTTCGGGGCAGTTCCATAATTTGGGGCGGTGGTTGGGATCAAAGACAACCACAGTACCATATTGTTTCCAAGTAGAAATTTGTGTAATCAACAACTCACGATCCGTTTCATCTAAAATCGCAAGACTGATACCGCTTAGATAAAATACGTCGGGCCTGGGTAGTTGTTTGGGTGGACTGAGCTTTAAGCAATGCTTAGCGGCTGAGTCATCACGCCAATACAGAAATTCGCGCTCGCCGGATTCATCATTGCGAATGACATAGAGCCCTAGCATTTTGTCTGGATGGCGAGCTATCAACTGTGTGTTGACGTTCTCATTATGGAGTGCTTTGGTAAGTTGAGTGCTGAAAGGATCTCTGCCAACAGCGGTGTACATGTTGATGGTCAACTTTGAAGCTAAGCGAGACAGGTAAGTGGCCACACTGTAAACATCCCCCGCATAACTTTGTTGAAACTGGGAGGCTGAGGAGCTCGACAGCTCCAACATGCATTCGCCAAACACGGTGATTTCCATCATATCTGTACCATTTAAAACCAATCGTCTTATTGTATACAATTAACTGTTGACATGCGAGTTGAAGTTTTGCAAACTGAAGCTGTAGTTACTTGTCGGCGTGAAGAAACATTATGGGCACCTGGTTTCTTTGCGTTCTAAACTACCGATTAGTCGTGGAGTTATGGGCTCTCCTCACTGAAGCGACTAATTGAAGCAGATGCTTGTTTACGTGAGCACATTTCGTTGAGGCCACAGTTTGCTCAGAAGCTGTGGCCTTTTTTTATTCCTATGGAATAAGGCTGGAACTCCTCAGTAAGACAATGTTAAATAAGCACCGATAACAAGAGGTGCAAAATGGAAAAAAGTTTTTACGGTAAATTACCTTGCGGTGCTAAGGTGCATGAGTACACGTTGAGTAATGCCAACGGCATGAAAGTTAGCATTATTGATTACGGAGCTATCATCACTGGAATTTATGCGCCCAAGGACAATGCAAAGACTGTTAATTTGGTGCTTGGCTACGATAGCCTGGAAGGTTATCTCAAAGGCAGTTCCTACCTGGGGGCTGTGGTGGGCCGAGTGGCCAATCGGATTGCTTCAGGGGGTTTTTCAATTCAGGGTAACCGCTACCAATTAGAGGTGAATAACGGCCCCAATCATTTGCACGGTGGTTTGTGTGGCTTTGATAAAAAACTCTGGCAAGCACAATATTCCAGCTCGCAATCTCAACAACTACGTTTAGCTTTGGTCAGCGAAGAAGGGGATCAAGGGTATCCGGGTCATTTGGCGGTCGAGGTGGTTTATACTTTTAATGATAATAATGAGCTTCGGATAGACTACCGTGGCGAATGCACTAAAGCGGCGACGCCGGTCAATTTAACTCAGCACAGTTATTTTAACCTGGGCGGCGCAGGTACTATTGGTCGCCACGAGTTACAAGTATTTGCACAGCGCTATACGCCCATTAACGGCAATGGCATTCCGTTGGGGTATCTGGCGGATGTAGCGGGGCGGCCCCTGGATTTTCGCCAAGCGCGAAAGCTGAATGAAGTGCTTAACCTCGGCGACTCGGAAGTTCAAGAGGCTGGAGGCGTCGATCACAATTTTGTCATCGACCAAGATACGTCCAATAAACTGGCCCCGGTAGCGATATTGACGGACCCCGACACTGGTCGACGGATGAGGGTATTCTCCACTCAGCCGGGGGTTCAGGTTTATACGGGAAATTTTTTACACCAGGACGCGGCCGCGTCGTTACAAGCTTTTCCCCGTTATGGAGCGGTTTGTCTGGAGTGCCAGGGTTTTCCCGATGCGGTCAATCACCCGGACTTTCCATCGGTGGTGGTACAACCCGGGCAGACCTATCGTGAGACAACCCTGTATCGCTTTGAGGTATAAGCTGGGTGTCGTCGATAACTAACCTCGGCGGTAAATAAGAACCAGTGCAGTGTCTTGTGGGCGCTACTTGCAAGTGTGCATTTTAACTCGACAATTAAATTTGCCAGTTTGATCGCCACCTGAAAGCAGCACTCGAAATCAAGCTAAGGTTTTAACTTCAAACGTAAAAGCGCATCGTGGGCGGTGATGTACAGATGCTGCTCGCGGCCATCAAGAGCGCAGTTGGCGGTCAGCCTTCCGGTGTGAATTATCGCTAGAAGTTCAGCCTGCTCGGTGAACACCCAAACGCCCCCTGGACCTGTGGCAAAAATGGTGCCGTCACGAGCGACGGCCATGCCATCGGGAACACCTGGGCCGAGATTACGCACTTGACGTGCATCAAAAAATACTCGCTTATTATCCAGCCCGCCACTGCTGTTAATGTCGTAGGCTAGCCATACGGGTTCGTCTTTGTCTGACACTGCGACGATCAAAGTCTGCTCGTCGTTAACTAGGGCGATGCCATTGGGCGCTGCTACCGCATTGTCCAGCAATGTCAGTGTGCCATCACTTTCCAAGGCAAAAATACCGTTAAACTCCAGTTCGCGTCGCGGATCACTATTACCTTCGGCCAGCCCATAAGGAGGGTCAGTGAAGTACAATCGGCCTTTGCTGTCCAGTACCGCATCATTAGGGCTGTTTAGGCGCTTGCCCTGATAGCGCTGCGCCAGTGGTTTAAAATGCGCGGCGGGTGCTTGCAAAGGCGCTTGCATGACGGCCACGCGGCGGTCACCCTGTTGCAAGGCAATAAGTTCTCCTGAGTGTGAGAGCAGCAGGCCGTTAGAGCCTCCTTTGTCGTCTGAAGGGGTGAGACCGGTAGCCCCTGAAGGTTGAAGGTATAACTCAGTACCCTTACCCGGTGTATACTTTTCAATCAAGTTGTTCGGTATGTCGGAGAACAGCAAATAGCCATCGTCTATCCAAAGTGGCCCCTCTGTCCAAGCATAGCCCGTGGCGAGCACTTCGATTTTGGCGTTCGGATTAATTCGCTTCAGGGCGCTCGGGTCGTAGATAGTGATATCGGCGTATTTTTCAATTGTGGCGGGAGCCACATGCTCAGGCGTGCTGGTGCATGCGGTGAACAGGCATGCGAATGCGACATAAAACAAAATCTTCATTGCGAGGGCTCCTGCGCGTTTTTCCAATCCACTAATTTGCGAATATGCCCCAGCGATGCCAGTAGATAGTGGCAGGCGTTTAAATAGCCTCGCTCGTGCACTGTTTGCAGGTTTTTTCCCTGTAGTGCGCTGAGTTTTTCTGCACTGACACTATACAGGCCCTGATAAGTTTGCTTTTGACCGCTGGCGAAGGCGATATCGAGCTTTATTGGTTCCAGCAGCGCAAGCTCGGTTAGTGTTTGAACAAAAGCCTGGGAGGCTTGTATACCGCCCATAAGTGCTCCCAGTAGCTGCTGAGTATTTTGCAAATATTGGCTGTTCGTGCCATCAGTGTTAAACAGCGGTTCGCCTTGTTCTTTGTTTACTCGTGCGCTGTCCAAATCTATGAGCAGGTTGCCGCGGCCTTGCTGGTTTTGTGCAGTAACCGAAACAAATGGTTGTCGGCGAATGTGCAGTGGTATGTAAGACGCGCGCCACTGATCTTGTTGTAGATATAGGTTTTCGTTATTTTCAAAGCCAAGCAGGGCGTAGAGGCCAAAGTGACCGGTTTGTTCATCCTTCATTAAAGCGCAGGGGTAGTCTAGCACCAGAGACTGAAGCTCGGTTGCGACTATCGGAGTCAGGTGAACATTTTCTCCGTACTCTTTGCCGTGGTGGGTGATTATACGCAGTTCGCTGTGTTGATCTTTGTCTAAAGGAACTAGATTCGTCACGAAAGTCTCCTGATGTGTTGTTATACCGTTGCCAGACCATGGCGGTAAATTTTATTAATTAGCTCGCGATTGCCCGGGAGAACAGATGCGAGTTTTTGTGTCATCTCAATATTTTTGGCAAAGGCTTGTTTGGCCAGTTGTTTTTGTTGCGCCGACAGGCCAGCGGGGTGGGCTTGGGTGTGAAACCCCATGCCGTAGAGTACGTACTGATAGCTGGCCGCCGGGAAGACCTCTGTGGCATGGTCAAAATCGTTATCCCAGGGTGGGTGATAGCGCCATAGCTCAATCAGTTCGTGTAGGCTATCGGGAATGCTAACAGGGTCACGATTATCAATCCAGAAGTCATTGTCGTCGCGCACTGTGAGCATATAGTGCAGCTTGAGAAAGTCGATAATGCGCTCCCAGCGATAGTGAAATGTCCGGTTAAATCGCCTCGCGACGGTATCCATAACGGCTCGATTAGCCGGTAGTTGGCTGGCAATAAAGTCCGCAGAAATTTCCACGAGTACTAACGCCGACGCCTCGAGTGGTTCGAGAAATCCGGCAGACAAACCCACAGCGACACAGTTCTTGTGCCAGAATTTTTCGCGGTGGCCGGGCGTAATCGGTATTTCCCGTACGCTTAAATTATCCAGCTTGTGGCCTGTCTGTGCGGCGTACTCGGCGAGCTCACGATAAGCGCTGTCGCGGTCGGTATAACGGCTGGCAAAAACATGCCCAACACCACGTCTCGACGCTAAACCAATGTCCCAAATCCAGCCAGCGCTCTGTGCGGTGGAAATGGTGTGCGAGGCAATTTCGGTATCGGGCTGCTGATAAGGGAGATGAACTGCCAAAGCTGTATCGGCAAATAAAATGTCGCTGCAGGATTTAAATGGTATTTGATAGTGCTCCCCCAACAATTTTGACTTGAAGCCTGTGCAGTCAATGAATAAATCCGCCGCTAGTTCAGCGCCAGACTCTGTTAGCAAAGCACTTATGTCGCCATTGTTAGCAGTTTTAATGCCCACGACTTCATCGAGTATGTGCTGCACACCGAGAGTCTCGGTACAGTGTCGTGTTAAAAAGTTGGAGAAAGCTCCGGCATCCAGGTGGTAGGCGTAATTGGCTAGCCCTTGATACTCGGGGGTAGTAATCATTTTAGGGGCCAGAGAGCGTTCGCATAGTGCATCTTGCGGGCACACGGCCTGTGAAAAACTGGTACCTCTGGGTTGTACTTGCCAATGAGGTGCGAGATTAATATGGTTAAACCCCTGCGGCAAAATCAGTGGATGATAGTAAGCATCTTCTGTTTTGCCTGTATGCCAGCGCGCGAATTTGGCACCTTGTTTAAAGGATACGTGGCATTCGCGGATAAAATCGGTTTCGCGCACGCCCATTTTCTTTAGTGTATTGCGCATAGTTGGCCAGGTTCCCTCACCGACGCCGACGATGGGGATATTGGGTGATTCAATTAAGGTGACTTTCACCGGCTTTTCTTGGGTAGCGTTCAGGCGCGCGGCGATGACTCCGGCGCTAAGCCAACCGGCTGTCCCACCACCGACAATGACAATAGATTGAATAGGCTGCTGCATAATTACGGATGTTGTTATTGTGATTTAATCATAAAGCAAAAGGCCGGTACTGGGTACCGGCCTTTTGTTCTTCCAGGGTAACCCAGCTTTCCTTAGAACTTGGCGCGCACGCCCAGCGTATAGCGTGAACCATACTGCTCTGCGCTTAACAGCTGTTCTGCGTATCGACCGTGTTGGCGAATAGTTTCATCCGTGATATTCAAACCTTCAACAAATACTGACACATAATCATTAATGTCATAACTTGCGTTTAGATCCCACTGGCCGTATGCCTCGGTAAAGGTCGGTTCATTGAAGTTTTGTGGCTGTCCAGTGCTTAACAAGAAATCATCACGCCAGTTGTAAGCCAAGCGAATTTGGAATCCGTCTTTTTCATAGAAGCCGATTAAGTTGGCTGAATCGCTCAAACCAGTTAGAGCTAAGGTTTGCTCGAATGAGGTGATATCGTACTCAACGTCTCCGTCCACGAAGGTTGCGTTAGCAATAGCACCAAATCCGCTTTCACCAAACATATGCTGCAGATTAAGCTCCCAGCCATCAACTTCGGTATTTTCAAGATTACCCGGTGTACCTACATCCCAAGTCACTACAGGGTCACCTGGCTGCGACAAGCAGGCGCTGTTTGGCGTGGCAGAACCATCGGGACACCCTGGACGAGCGTTCACGCTTGGATCTCGTAATGGTTCACCATTAACGTCGAGAATTTCTCGTTGTTCGACGGTCGAGCCGATAAAATTATCTACGAATTTCTTAAAGTAGCCTACCGAAGCATAGCTCCCTTCTGCGTAATACCATTCAACCGATAGGTCGAGGTTTTCAGACTCATAAGGCAGAAGACCAGGGTTGCCTTGAGTGGCATTGAATGGACCATTCGGACGTGCAACGCTGATCTGTGTCGCAGGGAACATTGCCGATATATCTGGACGAGACAAGGTTTTGCTATAGCTTCCACGAACAACCCAATCGTCGGTTAGATCAACCTTGATATCTAAATTAGGTAAGAAGCGAGTGTATTCACCTTCCAGTGTCTGGTCCGAAGGATTGTTATCATAAATCACCTGCAGTTCTTCAGTATTGCGGTAATTCAGAGAAACAATTCCGTTCTGTACTGAGGTACCTTCGGTTTCAGTATCTTCATACCTCACGCCGGCGTTAATGGTTATTGGAAGATCGTTGAACTCTGTTTCAAAGTCGAAAGCAAGATATGCCGCGAAAGTTTCTTCATTAACGCGATTGACAGTAGGAGGATTGACAAAGAATGCACCCTGTTCGTCGATGATGTCAATGAAATCAGCCGCGCTGTAATTGGCAAGATAAGGAAACAGGCCACTGGTATCTCCGAGATCACTGCCAAAATCACCGAGTTCGTCAAAGGTTAAATCCAGCCCTGAGATGTCTGCATCAACAAAGCCGAAAGTAAACGTGCGATAGGCATCTACATTATATTCGGTATTCTCAACACCAAAATGAATTGTGCGTAATGCACCATCGTTTGCGTTATCCCATTCACCAGCTACTTTGTACTGCTTTATGTTATTCTCAATTTCATTGCCACGTTTCTGAAACAGGTCTGTTACGATATTGCTTGGGTCATAAGCTCCATTACCTGTCTCTGCCACCAGATCTGAGTCATCATAGATAATAGTAGGCAGGTCAGTTCCGTTGAGGTCTGCACCAATGTCCACCAAGCCTACGCCATCAATACGCGGATTTTTCAAGTTGGCGATGGTTTCAGATTGTTCACCATCGGGCTGAGAGTGAGAGGTAGAGTCATGGGCGTCGAAGGTTAACCGTAAAGTATCGGTAACATCCCACTCTACATTCAGGCCAACGGATTCATTCTCGGTCAGGAAATGATAATCCCATGCCCAGAAGTTCAGCTCATCGTTAGGGTTGCGAATCTGTACTGCGGTACCGTTTTCGTCGGTAACACTTTCAGGGTTATCAAACCAGTAGCTGGTACGGTTCATGTCGATATTTTCTTCATAGTTCGACATGACATAGTCAAGTGTTGCTGTGATGCTATCCGTTGGCGCGAATTGGAGAACAACCTGACCGTTTTCACGAGTGCGATAGTGGTTGGCAACATCGACATCAAAAGTGTAGGGTGCCCAGAAATTGCCGGTTGTATCCGCAGATCCTAGCCCGCGTACCCATGCTTGGGTGCCAACACGCTGGCTTTGACTATCTCGCTCAGAGTAAGAGCCTGACACCAAGAGGCCGAACATGTCATCCAGAAATGTTGTGCTCACCATGGCGGAGACTTCGGGAGTAACGTCATCGCCTTCTTCGTTGCTCAAATCCATCATACCCTTAATGCTGCCGGCAGCTGTAAAGCCATCGTAATCAAATGGGCGTGCGGTCTTGATGTTGATTGTTGCACCGATACCGCCAGAGCTGATATCTGCACGGCCAGATTTATATACTTCCACGCCAGCAACACTTTCTGCGGCAATCTCTTTGAAGTTAAAGCTGCGATTTACACCTTCAGAGTCGAGGGTGTTGGAGTTTGGCATTTGTCGGCCATTCATGGTGACCAAGTTGAACGAGGGGCCGAAGCCACGCACAGTAACCTGATTACCTTCATTGTTAGATCGGTCGATAGAAACACCGGTCACCCGTTGTAGAGATTCTGCCAGGTTAGTGTCGGGGAATTTACCAATATCTTCTGCCGAAATTGCCTCTACAACACCACTGGCCTCACGTTTGATGTCCATGGCGTCTGTTAGAGATCCGCGAATACCAGTAACAACGACTTCCTCAAGCATTTGTAAGTCGTTGTTCTGCGCAGTTGCATTGAAACTAGATACAGCCAGTATCGCAGCCGATAGGGCGCTTAGATTCGATCGTATGTGTTTAGCCATTTATAGCTCTCCCTTGTCAGGTGATTATTGTATTGGTGTTGCAATGCACGTCAGTTTTCACTGTCGTGTTTACGCTCATCCCGTGCTAAAGAGCGTTTTCGCCAGAATATGCGGATTCACAGCTTTGGTTATGATCTAGCCATATAAACAGTATGTCAACATAATATTGTATACAATCGATAGTTTTTATGTCTTTCTCGTGGAGGGGCAGGGCAGTGGTTACTGCCCTGCGGGTGGGGGGTTAATGCTAGAACTTGGTGCGCACACCAAGGGTGTAGCGTGAGCCGTACTGCTCGGCGTCGACTAGCTGCTCGCTGTAGCGGCCATGGCGCCTAACGGTCGCTTCACCGACGTTAAGTCCTTCGACAAATACCGAGATGAAGTCATTGATGTCATAACTGGCGTTGATGTCAATTTGACCGTACTCTTCGGTGAAGGTGGGCTCGGTGCCGCTTTGGTGTTGGCCTGTGCTGAGCAGAAACTCATCGCGCCAGTTGTATGCGACACGCAGCTGCAGGCCGTTTTTCTCGTAAAAGCCGATCAGGTTGGCCGAGTCACTCAGGCCGGGCAGTACGATGCTCTGACTGTATGAGTTGACGTCGTACTCTGCATCACTGTCCACCATAGTGGCATTGGCAATCACACCAAAACCGCTGTCGCCAAACATATGCTGCAGGTTTAACTCGATGCCGTTTACCGTGGTGCTATCGGCGTTGGTGGGAGTGATAGCGGCCCAACTAATCACGGGGTCTTGTGGCTGGGACAGGCAGGCCGTGTTGGTGGTGTCGGGGCAGCCAGGGCGTGGATTGATGCTGGGGTCGCGCAGCGGCTCGCCATTTACATCGTTAATCTCAGTCGGTATTTGGTAAGCGGTAAGAAAGTTATCCACTTTTTTGTCAAAGTAGCCGGCCGATACATAGCTACCCGGTGCGTAGTACCACTCCAGCGATAAGTCGATGTTCTGCGCTTCGTAGGGCGACAGCTGAGTGTTGCCCTCAGTGGCGTAGTAAGGGCCGCCGGGGCGTGCACTGGTAATATTGACTGATGGAAACAGGCCGGAGAGATCCGCTCGGGCCAGTGCTTCACTGTAGGATACCCGCGCTACCCAGTCGGAAGATAAATCGATTTTTACATCCAGGTTGGGCAGGGTGTGGGAGTAACTGTGCTCTTGGTTGTAGGTGGTGGTGACATCGCTGTATACGGGGGTTAGAGAGCCCGTATTGGTGTACTGCATAGCGTTGATGCCAGTTTGGGTGGCGCTGCCGGTTACGGTGGTGTCTTCATAGCGTAGGCCGGCATTGATGGTCACAGGCAAGCGCATTAAGAAGGTATCGATATTTAACGCGACATAAGCGGCAAAGGTATCTTCTTCTATATGGCTATGCTGGGCGGGCGATTGCACCAGTTGGTCTTGCTCAGCGATAAGTGCTAATAGCTCATTGGCACTGTAATCGACCAGCTCGGGAAAGAGGTTTTCAGGCCCGTCGAGCTGATCACCAAAATCGCCGAGAGGGTAGAAGTTTACCGCAAGGTCGCTGATATCCACTTGTAGGCCGTTGTTAACGTCGGCCGTGTGATAGGAGTTGACGTCGTAAACAGTGTTTTCCACGCCCACTTCGATACTGCGCACGCCGTTATCAGTATCGGTACTCCAAATTCCGGCTAACTGGAATTGCCCGATATTATTGTCGACTTCGTAGCCGCGCTGTTGGTAAAGACCGGCGGATACATTGCTTTTATCAAACGCTCCGGCGCCGGTTTGGCTAATCAGGGCCGAGTCATCGTAGATAAGGGTGGGCAACGCGGTACCGTTTAGGTCGGCGCCAATGTCCACCAGGCCAACGGGGGGCACGGCGTACCAATCGATGGGCGTGTTCAGGCTGGTCAGCGTTTCGGCGGGTTGGCCGTCTGGCTGCGAGTGTGACGTCGAGTCGTGCGCATCAAATATAAGCGTTAGTGAATCGCTCACGTCCCATTCGACGTTTAAGCCCAGAGACTCGTTTTCTGTACGAAAGTGGTAATCCCAGGCCCAGAAGTTCAGTTGGTCGTCAGGGTTGCGAATGACGGTGGCAGTGCCGTCGCTGTCGGTAACGCTTTGTGGGCTATCAAACCAAAAGCTGGTGCGATTCATATCGATGTCTTCTTCATAGTTAGACATCACATAATCCAACGACGCTGTGAGAGAATCGCTCGGGGCAAACTGTAAAACGACCTGACCGTTTTCTCGGGTGCGGTAATGATTGGCTACTTCTACCTCAAAGGTATTGGGTGCCCAGTAGTAGCGCGCGGGGTTTTGCTCGATGTTAATCGCACTGGTATCGGCAGAACCTAAGCCCTGAATCCAGCCCTGACTGCCTACCCTTTGACTTTGGCTGTCGCGTTCAGAGTAAGAGCCCGACACTAGCAGGCCGAACATGCCGTCAAGGAAGGTGGTGCTGATCATGCCCGAGGCTTCTGGGGTGATGTCATCGCCTTCTTCGTTGCTGGTGTCCATCATGCCCTTTACGCTGGCCGCGGCGGTAAAACCGTCGTAATCAAATGGACGAGCGGTTTGGATGTCGATGGTGGCACCGATACCGCCAGAGGGCAGTTCGGCACGGCTAGACTTGTAAACCTCGACACCCGACACACTCTCGGCGGCGATTTCTTTAAAGTTAAAGCTGCGGTTTACACCTTCTGAGTTAAGTGCCGCCGAGGTGGGCATTTGCCGGCCATTAAGGGTCACTAGGTTAAACGTGGGGCCAAAACCGCGCACGGTAATTTCATTGCCCTCGTTGTTTGAACGGTCGATGGATACGCCGGTTAAGCGCTGCATGGACTCAGCTAAGTTGGTGTCCGGAAACTTGCCAATATCTTCGGCCGAAATCGCCTCGACAACACCGTTGGCGTCGCGTTTGATGTCCATCGAGTCCGTTAGCGCGCTGCGGATACCCACAACAACGACCTCATCTAATAGGGCCATGTCATCTTGTGCCCAACCGGTGCTTGCTGTCAGTGACATAAGCGCGGCTGACAGTGCCGTTAATTTAAAGCGTACAGGTGTAGCCATCTACAGCTCTCCTCTTAAGTGCTGATAGGGGGTTCTTAGTAATAAATAGGGTTTACTAGAAGTGTATTTTTGTTATAGAGGGGGATTTAGCCACCCGGCATTATTGTATACAATTAACAGTATATTGTAATCATTCGGGGTGGCTAAAGAGCGGACTATTTAAAACGACGGTTGTAGAGGGTTTTATTAACGCGCTGGGCTGCTTTTATCAGCGGGCTATAAGGTACATCTGCCACAGACACAAACCCGACGTTATAATTTTCGCCGTCGTAAGCGCGGCCGGTAATGGGGGAGTCCAAATACTGGAACCAGTGTGTACCCACCAGATAGGGGTTTTCCACGGCGCTGGTGACATAATCGATGTACATCTGACCGCGATCGGCCTGAGATTCCGAGTGGATCAAGCCCGGATTAAACACGCCCGAATCGGTGGCGCCATTGTGAAACTCGCCGATAATCGAGGGTTTATCCAGCTCGGCTAAAAAGCCAAAGAAGGGTTCGTTAATGCCTTCTTTGTAATAGTTGTAGCTCACTACATCGGCGTACTTGGCGGCCGCGCGGCGTATCTCCGGAGTCATGCCCCAGTCGGCGAAGCGCGCGCCCATATACAGATAATCCGGCATATATTGCGTAAGAGTATCGTGCACCACTTCAAAGTACTTCTCGGCGTACAGCTGCAACAGCTCGGCAAAGTCGGCTAATTGCGCCTCTGTGTAGCCTTCGGTGGCAACACCTTGACTTAGGTTGTGCCAGCTGGCCAGATCTGTTCCCCAAGCTTGGTTTAGTGCTGTAATAGACCCGTAACGTTGCTCTAACCACCGGCTAAAGGCCGCCTTAGTGGGGCTGTCCGCGTCACGGCGGGTGAGAGTGTTGAGCACAATGCCGTATTGAGATTCTACCGAGCCCATGGCACCCCAGCTCTTTTCATTGTCGATAAACACACCGACGCACCAAGGGTTGTTGTTTACCTCTTGGGCCACGCGTTTAATGGTAGCCTCGGCCCGCTCGGCAAACAGAGGGTCAAAGGGGTCGGGCAGCGGGCTCCAATAATCATTACCGCTGGAGACGGTTTTAAAGTCACCGATAATCCAGCCGTTGGCAAAGTAGGGGATGCGGTCCATCTGGTAAAACGCCGGATCAATCCAGTTACCAAACGAGGTAAAGCCCCAATGCAGCATACGGTCAACGGTAACCTCACGCCAGGTGGCCATGTAATCGGGTGCAACGTCGGTTTTGTATTTGCGCTCTAGGTTAGCGCGGTAAAAGCTGTAGGTTTCGCCGCGCTCTACCGGGCCTGTGTGTACCGAGCGGCGATACCCGTAGTGTGCCCCCAGTGGCTCATCGTAATCGGGCAGCCAGGTAAACATATCGGCGCGTAGCGGTGAAACAATGTGCCGGGTAGGTAGCGCTTTATCGCTCACGCGGTTTAGGCCTATGGAATCTTCTGGGGTTAAGTCATTGCTGCTACGTTCATCTACCAGGTCGTGATCAAAATCGTAGCCGGTTATGGTGCTGGTGTTAGACATACGCACATTGGCAATACCGTTGGAATAAAACAGGTAGCCGTCGGGGTCAACCAGGCTCCATTTGCCCTTATATTTGGTGGTTCGAAAGTGACCTGTAGCTTCAAGTTTGGGGCCCTTTAGCCAGCCGCCAAAGCGCGAGCGATCCGCTGGCGCGCCGCGGGCTAATTGCTCGGCTTCGGTTTTGGCCTGGCGGCGCATTTGTTCGGTGGACTCTACTTTGTACGGTGTATCAACCTTGTCGTTCTGTCCGAACTCATCCAGCAAGCCTGTCAAGTAGTGTGAGTCTAGAGTGTTAGGCGCGACTAATCGGACATTGTCGATATTGATGAGCTTATTTTGTAGCAGGCCGCGTACGGTAAACGACACACTGGTAATGTTGCTTACATCCAGCACTTTATCGCTGTGTCGCCAAATCATGGGCTCGGCGCTGGTCACCCATTGTTTGGGATTAGCACGTAAACCTGTGTCGGTCGTCAAGTCTTCGCCGCGCAGTTCCATATAATAAGTATTGCGCGATTGAGCAGGGACCACAAAACTTCGATTGTGCTGTTTGCCAGATTGGTCCTTGACCTTGGCGTATAGGTGAATTGAGTCCTCGGCGGGGTTTTCAATATCCATGGCGAACGCGAACTGCGAATAGTTATTCCACTGCCACGGTTGCTCGGGGTTAAAAGTAAAACTGGCTTCATGGTGTTCTTGCGCGTTGAAGCGAACGTGCAGTTGCTTTCCGTCGGGGCCGGGAACCAGTTCAAGATCGGTGTTTTCAGATCTTAGTGTTTTAGGCAGCGTAGGCTGTTCGAAATCATAAAGCCGGTAAAGGGTTGTGAGCGATTGAGAGGGGTTGTTGGCGTGCTGACTTGAACAACCCATCAGTACCGAAATGCCTATGCCTGTGGCGAGTGCTTTTATCTTCATTGTGTCACCTCAAAAGTCGGATAATCTTTTAGATCATTGATAATAGCGGCGGCCCTTTGGGTTAACGCTTCTACTTCAGCAGGGGTGTTTACTGGCGCTGCCAGCGCGCCTCCTACACCGACGCCACAGGCGCCTGCATTCATCCACTGACGTATGTTATCGGGGGTGACTCCACCAACGGGGAAAAACGGAGTGTTTAAAAATGGGCCACGAGCCAAGGATGCTAGATACTCAGGACCCAGTTCACCTGAGGGGAAAAGTTTAATAATGTCCGCTTTGGCGTTGCTAGCAAGCACAATATCGGTGGGTGTCATAGCTCCCATAATGACAGGAACTTCTCGTTCGTGAGATATAACCGCTATTTGTGGACAGGTGTGTGGAGTTACTAAAAATTGTGCTCCCGCATTTATTGCTTCAAGAGCGAGCTTTACAGAGGTTATCGTTCCTGCGCCTACAGTTAGTTCAGGATATTTGAGTCGAATCTCTGTTATTTTTCTTGTGTAATCTGGTGTATTACTCGTTATCTCAATAGCCTTTACGCCCCCCTCTACTAATGCTTTGACGATAGCATCGGCATCGTCTACCTGTTTTAGACGAATAATAATCACTAATTTTTCATGTAAAAGTTGTTGCAAAATTACTTTACGATTCATGTTTTTATCTCACGATATAACCGCCGGTTTGACCGTTGGCAATTTTTTGGATGTCTTCTCGGCTACTCCAGTGAGAATCGCCGTAAGTGGTGTGCGCTAAGGCAAATGCGGAATTGGCAAAATGAATAATGTCCTGCAAAGGTTTTTTCTTAATCAGCCCATCCAGACAAGCACTAGCAAAAGCATCTCCTGTACCCAGTCGATCTAAGATGTCGACTTTTATGGAACGACTACGAAAGGTGTTGTTACGATCGGCAATAAAACCACTGAGCGTGTTTTGGTTGGCGCTGTGTGACTGACGGCAAGTGGTGGCTGCAATCAATCCATAAGTGTCCGACAAATCACGTGCCGCTTGCGCCGCCGCATCTTCTGGAGTAAGGGTGTTGTAAGATTGATTAAATACATCAGCCATTACTCCTGCGTTACCAAAAGCAATATCGGCGGTATTCAGCAATTCACTAAAAATACCACTTGCCTGATCACTGTCTAACCATAAACTGCGCCGAAAATTCATATCAAAGCTTACTGTTAATCCCAGCTTTTTAGCCGATTTTGCTGCGCTAATGGTGAGATCAATACAGGATTTTGAGAGAGCCGGGGTAATACCGCTAAGGTGAAGATGGCTACAATCCTGAAGCAAAAAGGGCCAGTTAAAATCGTCGCAATTCGCTTCGCTGATGGCCGAGTGAGAGCGGTCATACACCACTTTAGAAGGACGTAGCGAGTGACCCAGCTCAATAAAATAAGTTCCTAAGCGATTGCCGCCTCTGATGATCCGAGAACAGTCGATGCCGTAACTTTGCAAGCTGGCGATGGCGGCATCGCCAATAGTATTACGGGGGAATTTAGAGAGAAAGCGAACTGAGTTACCCAGTGCACTTAAGCCGGTGGCGACATTACTTTCAGCGCCGGCGAACTCCATTTTTAAGTGGTGGGTATGGCGTAGCGTTTCACCGGGCAAGTTAGGGGAAAGACGCAACATCACTTCACCAAAACACGCTACAGTCACGATTTATTATCTCCTTTGGGCACTTCGATAGTTTCAACCTTTCCGACCAGGAATAAATATGAGAACAACCCGGTAATGGCCAGCGCGCCGATAAGAACTAATGCCGGACGGAAGTCGCCTCCCTCGGTTAAGTAACCAATGGCAATAGGTACTGTGACGGCGGATAAGCCGCCAATAAAGTTAAAACAACCACCCACTAGGCCCACCATATTTTTTGGCGCGAGCAGTGAGACGAACACCCAGTTAATGGAGGCCAGGCCGTTGCCAAAAAACGTAATTGATAAACAGACCGTGACCCAAAAGGTGCTACTGACATAGTTCGCAGCGATCACTGTGCTGGATAATAATAGGCCGAGAATAATAGGGGTTTTGCGAGCTACCTCGTTGGAGACGCCACGGCGTACTAAAAAATCTGAGAAAAACCCCGATAGCAACACACCACAAAAGGCCGCTAAAAAAGGCACCGAAGCTAAAAATCCACTGTTTAAACTGGTGAGGCCACGTTCCTCCTCAAGGTAGGTGGGAAACCAGGTCAGAAAGAAAATCAAGGTTCCACCGAGGCAAAACTGACCGATGTAAACGCCCCACAACTTGCGGCTGGAAAACGCAATGCCGAGATTGCGCCAGCTCACTTGCGCCTGCTTTACTTCGGGTGTTTTTATGTCGCTTTCATCGGTTTTATTGTCATCCGGGTCGCGATACAACCAATACCAAATGCCAGCCCAGGCAATACCAATTAACCCCGAGATGATAAACAGACCGCGCCAGGTAAAATATTCCTGAATAATCGCCAGGACCGGCATTAAAAAAGCCAGCCCAATAAATTGACCTGAGGTATAAATTGCGATGGCGCTGGCGCGCTCTTCAGCGGGAAACCACTGAGTTACAATTTTGTTGTTGGCCGGGTACGAGGGCGCTTCGAACACGCCGATCGCCATGCGACAGCCCACCATGGCTGCCAGCGAGCTAACCAAGCCCTGTACTAAAGTTGCGAGTGACCACGCCACAAGAATAAAAGGGTAGAGAATGCGCACCTTTACAATATCCACCACCATGCCGCCGGGAATTTGCATGATGGAGTAGGTCCAGGCAAACGCCGAGAACAGAATGCCTATTTGCACTCGGGATAACTCCAAGTCATCACCAATGGCGCTGGCGGCTACTGAGATGTTGGTGCGATCCATATAGTTGATCACCACGCTGATAAAAATCAGCGATAAAACGGACGCCTTGGCTCGCAGACGTGTCGGAGTAACAGATTTGCTCATTATTGTTCTCGCTTTACCAGTTGGTGTAGCTGTTATCGGGTTTAATCAAGCGTGGAGGCTCCCAGTACTTAAAGGATTTACCTTGCAGAGCGGCTTCGTTGACATCGATGCCAAGCCCGGGGGCGTCAGGTATACGAAAGTGGTTGTTCACTACCTCGGGGCGGTTGACAAAATAGCGGTCATAATCGCTTAAATCACCGTCGTATGGCGCCAGCTCAAGCCACGCTAGATTGCTGATGGCGGCGCAGTAGTGAATAGAAGCCGCTGTACAAAGTGGGCTTAAGGGGTTGTGCGGCATCATGTCGATGTAGGCGGTTTCGCACTGCGCGGCAATTTTTAATGCCTCGGTAAAGCCGCCGGCGTTGCAAATATCTACCCGGCCAAAATTGGTTAAGGCATTATTAACGTAGGGAGCAAAATCCCACTTGCTGGTAAACTCCTCGCCGATGGCGAAGGGGATATCGATCATTTCTCGCAGGCTTCGGTAAGCTTGGGGGCTTTCGGCGCGGATAGGTTCTTCTAAAAAGTCCAGTGTTCCTGTTGGCATTTTCCCGCAGAATGAAACGGTTTCGGCCACACTTAAACGGTGGTGGTAATCGATACCGAATATGACTTCACTACCTAGCGCTTCACGTGCCTTGCAAAGCCAGTGAGCGCTTTTAGCAGTAGAGGCACGGGGATCAAATAATGTCGGTTTCTCTGGGGTGCCATGTTCTCCAGTGGTAGCTCGAATAACGTCCCAACCTTCATCTTTAAGGCGTAAAACGTCGTCTACAAAACCTTCATCGAAAGCGACAGTACTGGTAGCAAAAAGTGGAATACGATCGCGCTGCTTGCCGCCTAATAGCTGATAGACAGGCACGCCTAATGCTTTTCCTTTGATATCGTGCAATGCAATATCAATGGCGGCAATGGCCGCGGCGAGTACCCGACCGCCTTCAAAGTATGCCCCGCGGTACATCTGCTGCCACAGGGCGCTGATGTGTAGTGGGTTTTGTCCTATTAGAAACTGCTCAAAATGCTTTACCGCGCCCATTACCGCTTGCTCACGGCTCGAAAGACCTGCCTCGCCCCATCCGTAAACGCCTTGGTCGGTCTCTACTTTCACCAAGCAAACATTGCGAAACCCGACCCAGAAACTGTAGCTTTTTAGTTTTGTAATCTTCATATCAATGCCTAAACAAGCGCGACCAGTATTCGCCACTGGTTTGAATATGTTCTGCAAGCTGCTGCTTGATTCTCACACCATCCCCGTTTCTTAAAGAGTCCAGCATTTGCTGGTGTTCTTGTATAGTGGTGTTCAGTTTTACCTTGCTGATGGGCAACTTCGCGTGTAACGCCTGAAGCATGATCTTTTTGCGCCGCCATAGGTCGACAGCCATGGAGTTATAATGGTGGCGATACATCTCCCAGTGAAAGAGCGTATCTAATTTTCGAAATCGAGCCGGCTCATCTGGCGAGAGCTCTTGCATGTCATTTATTGTCTGTTGCAGCACCGCCAGGTTTTCGAGGTTGTGGTGCTCGATGAACCAATCCAACAGGTAGGGCTCGAGTACCGCAAGAATTTCAAACACGTTGCGCATGGTCTCGAACTCAAAACGAGCAACACGGGCACCACTGTTGCGCTGAAAGGTTACGAAGCCTTCCCCTTCTAGTTGTTTTAAAGCCTCACGCACGGGGTTCACACTAGTGCCATAGCGTGTGGCTAAAGCAGTAGTGACCAGCCGATCCCCGCTGACGAACTCCCCAAAGGCGATGTCGCTCAGAAGCTGTGCGTAAACACTGTCCTCTGGGTCTATCAAGTAGGTAAGCGCTTGTTTTGCGTTTATCATTTGCACACCTTTATTGTCGATTGTATTCAATATAGTATAGGATTGTGTGCAATATCAAGAGGTGGATATGAGTGAGCGACAGAACGCCCGAGGCCGGGCCGTCATAATCACTCCCAAAGTGCCGAGAGCAGTGTTATGTCATTTATAAAAAAACTGATAACAGCCTTAGTTTTGCCATGGAAAACCAAAACTTGGGAGGAAATAGACGATGTTTGTCTGCGCCTACAAGGAAAATTAAGCGACGAGCGCAGCGAAAATGCCGAACAGCAAGCGCTTAAGCGGGGTAGGTCTAAGGAGCGGTAACAAACCACGCACGATATAAAGGCTTTTCATCCAGTACGGAATATTTAACTGTTGCATTAATCGATATGCTATGGAATTCTACGCAATAGAATTCTATTTCGTGGAATAAGTATGAAGCCTTTTAAGTTGCGATCAAACCAAGAGCGTGTATGGGTAAAAGAGTGGTTCCGTAAACTCATCATCAACGGGGAATCTGATTATGGCTTGGATGCAGTATCCTTCGCCCAGTCGGATGAGGATATTCAGCGCCTTATTGAGACGTTGCTTCCCGAGCAGCGCAAGAAACTTCAAAAAGCGCTCTCTGCACGAAGAGCTCGTCAGACTGAACCTAACTACATGGTACATATTAAGGTAAGCCGTGAGGCTCGAGACGGATTAAAGGCACACGCTGAACGCAAAGGCATCACGATGTCTGAACTTCTTGAACAAACCTTTAGCCTATAGTGCTGACTACACTGGAGGCGCTGGTTGAAATGGAGGTATTCGCTGTTTTTCTGTGAATAGAGCAGCTGGTTTTCATTGGAATGTCCAGTTTTTTATAACAAAAAAAGGCGAGTGGCAAATTAGCTGGAAGCTGAAGACGGTGGATCTACATGTAAAACCGAAACTGTACACAGTTATTAGTACAGTCTCCACTGTTGTAGAAACAGCGAAAATCCAGGTCTTCGGAAAGTCGTTGGATTAGATTATGACCTTTTGACAGGCTGGTCCCGTCTGAAAATATTGTTGTAATACTTCCGTCGTGGTATTCACTTATGGCTCTCAGAACCCGAACCGAATACCAGTCTTTTTCTACGAAGGCGGATCAATACCCAGCTCGGCAGCCACATCTTCAATAATTGACCGGTCAAGAGACATATTGCTACTTAATAGACTTTCCGTATACGCCATTCTGCGCGATACCCGCCCCTTCACCGCCACGACCCTACCGGTGGGACTCCAGTAATGCCGGGATATCCCGTAAATTACCTAAAATTATTTCCAGTTTGCGTAATTACACGTAGTGAAGATAATCGCGGATAATTAGTAACTTCTTTGTTGAGTCAAAAGCGAAGAGCGCATAACTTTGCGTTGTCTTAGGTGACGGGATCCGAAGGATCGTCGGTTAGAGGGCATCTAAACAGCAGGAAACCTCACTCAAGTTATGTCAATTTCGGCTATAGAAAGCGCATTTTGTATCAGTTTACATGTCACTTACTAGGGGCTGGTGGGGTACGTATCCGTCATTTATGTATCAGTTCCCATATCAGTTTACTTAAAGGGTGCTATGACCACGCCCTCAACCGCCAGCTCGCTAACCGGAACAATGTTTATAGTGATCGATGTTGTAAAATTGGTATGAGTTAAAATTCTATTGGTTAGAGTTATATTCATTATAACTAAAGGATTGGAAGTCAGCGTTTATAAATTGACCCGACAAATCATGGCATGCCATACCTACAAAAGCCCCGGTAAAATGCTCTGCTCCAACCTCGTCGGCTAGACCGCTGTAATCAATGTATCCGCCAAGTGAATTCCAGTTGCCAGACTCAGTGGCCCAAAATCCTCTCCATTGATCCCATTCCACTTGTATTTTCAGGCGTATCTGGCCCTTCGGCAAAGGTATCCTTTGGCCTAGGGGGTAGAGCATTTTTCCTTCCATTGTTGCCATGACAATCTCAATGACACGTCCCAAAGACTCGTCATGAGTAAGGCATAAATAGATGAACTTCTGTGTGTTATAAAAGCTCATCAGACCAGCCATTTGCTGGAAGCTTTTAGGGTTAAAGTCAAGAGTTGTTTCTGCTGTAAAGCAGAAAGCTTGTTGGCGTCTTGCGATAAGACTTTGTTCGTAGAGACTTGTAGGAGGTTCTTGGCCTTTTAGCCTTAGATATCCTGGCCGTGCACTATACGATAGTATTGGTTCCAGTAGAGGAAACCGTGGACTCTGGTAGTGAATTGTCAGCTTATCGGTAGAAAAGTCAAAGTGTTCCTTTTGGAATTCCAATGTCGAATCAAAGCCAAGACTATTATGAGTCTCTAAGAGTGGATTTTTCTGGCCGTGAGATAACCTAGGCCATCCACTATCAGAAAAGCTAACCTTTTGGATAGCGGTCTCGCGGCCAAGTACGCTTCGGCCTCGATTAGGTAAGGGGCGCGATGCCAGATGAACGAAGTAATGGTCTCCATTGGGTAGGGTAACTAAATCTCCATGTCCTGCTCGTTGAAGTTCGTTTGTGTGATGACCTGCACTGGTTAGAAAATGCATTTGAGGGTCTATTTCGTAAGGTCCTAATAAGTTTTTACTTCGCGCGAAGAGCGATGCGTGGTGGGAAAAAGTTCCACCCTCTGCTGTGAGAAGATAATAATAGCCGTTGATTCTGTATAAGTGAGATCCCTCAACCAAGCCAAGCTCAGAACCTTCAAAAATATTATGAATCGGGCCGACCAAGCCTTCTTTTTTAGAGTCAAACTCTTGAGCTATTATGCCTGAGAAAAATTTTGCAGCTCGGTGATGGTTAATGCTAGGTTCTGGACGATGGTCCCAGAGAACATTCAAAAGCCATTTTCGACCGTCGTTATCATGAAAAAGAGATGGGTCAAAGCCGCTGCTATTTAAAAATATGGGGTCTGACCAGGGGCCCATGATGTCGCGGCTAGTGATCAAGTAGTTTTTTCTGCTTTGATAATCGGTCTGATAGTCTCGTACATCGGTGTACACTAAATAAAATACCCCGTCTGAATAAGATAGACAGGGTGCCCAAATACCACAAGAATTGGGGTGGCCTCTCATGTCCAACCAATCGGTTTGGTTTAACGGATGGGTAATCAACGTCCAGTTAGCTAGATCACGGGAATGATGTATTTGTACGCCCGGAAACCACTCAAATGTAGACGTTGCAATGTAATAGTCATTTCCAACACGGCAAATAGATGGGTCAGGATTAAATCCCTTGAGTATTGGGTTGATAATCATTTTAGTCATCCTTTTAATCAGTTCGCGTGTCTTTCGAAATTTTTAAATATGGAAATGTGATCGCAATATCACTAATTATTCATGTCGAGAATAGCATACAAGAAAGGATGTAAATATTCGCAAGGGAGGAGTGAAGAGGTATGATTATTAAAGCTCTCGTTAAGAAGGGTAAGCTAGTGTATTCCCCCCAACTGATGGGGTAAATATAAGGGTTTACGTTCTCGATAGTTTCAAATATAAAAGTGTTTCAGGGGGGGCTGGATATTGTTAAGCGCAATATTCTAATCTAAGAGAGTTGCTTAGCGCGGTTATTGCTTGAAAAACGTAGGTTAGGGATAGCAGGGTAAGAAATAAGACGGTGATGAGCAGTGTCTAAATTCGCAATTTACGAAACTAGAATTTGGGGAAAAGGAAAAGCTTACTCTAAGACACCTCTAATCGACTATGATCGCATAGAGCAAGCTTTTATTGACCTAGTTTATGTCAGTCATGACATAAACTAGCCTGTAAGAATTCAGAGAGTCGTTCGGTGCTTTCGTCCTGTATGTAGTTTAGGCAGGTATACACTTCTTTGGTAGATCCTGCTATGACAGGGGTCCTTTGATGCAGCCGGCTAGGTGTCACACTTAGAATGGAGTTTGATTCATTAAAAGCGCTTGCGCCGCAGTTATAAAGTATCAATGCTATGGGGTTAGCCTCATAAATTAACCTGAGTTTTCCTGATTGCATACCCTTTCTTTTATCCGAAGGGTAAAGAAAAATTCCACCACGAGATACTACTCGATGAATGTCGGCCACCATGGCGCCGCTCCATCGCATATTGTAGTTTTTCTGCCTCGGGCCACATTTTCCATCTAATAGGTGGTCTATATAGTTGCCAAATTCTTTGTTCCAGCTTCTAGCATTGGCCATGTTGATCGCAAATTCAGACGTTTCGTATGGAACGCGCACGTCTTCTTCGGTAAGAACAAAGACCTCTTTTTCTACATCTAGTGTAAAAATATACGTACCCTTTCCGAATGTGATGACCAGCTGAGTAGCGGGGCCGTATATCACATAGCCGGCGCATAGCTGATTGGATCCGGGCTGGAGAAAAGACTCCTCTGGACTAGATGAAGAAAGGGCAGGAAGAACTGAGAATATTGTCCCTACAGAGCCGTTAATATCAATGTTGGTCGAACCATCGAGTGGATCAAAGGCAACCGAAAACGCCCCACTTTCGTTGACGTTTATTGCATTATTCTCTTCTTCGGAAGCGAAATGCTTAACAGACTGATTATGGCGTAGCTGATCCCGAAGAACCTGGTTGCACAGAAGGTCCAGAGTTTTTTGTGTCTCGCCAGAGCTGTTAGATTTGTCTGAACTTCCTGTTAATCCCTCTATTGGCGATTGGGATAGAATTTTGGCAATATCGGTACAGGCTGACAATACGTCATTGACGACACCTCCTAATCCCGGGTCGATCGACTTCCTTAGGAGGAATTGCGAGAAGGTCTTGTTCCGGTTTGAATTATTCATAGCGGTTAACACACTTCAGATCAGAGAAAGAGGTTTTGAGCCGTTCGACCATTGATACCTCTGCTTTTCTTAGCCATACACGTGGGTCATAATGTTTCTTATTGGGCTTGTCCTGGCCGTCCGGGTTGCCGATTTGGGACTGCAGGTATTCAGATTTATCGGCGTAATAGTCCAATACACCTTTCCAGCTGGCCCATTGTGTATCAGTGTCTATGTTCATTTTCACTACGCCATAACTGATAGCATTGTGAATATCCTCGATGGATGAACCTGAACCGCCATGGAACACAAAGCGCAGGGGGTGGTCGCTGTTTCCTGAAAAATGAGCCCTTAGGTAATCTCGGGAATTCTTAAGAATGTCCGGGCGCAGCTGTACATTACCTGGCTTATACACTCCATGAACATTCCCAAACGCAGCGGCAATATTAAAGTTCGAACCAATCTTTGATAGCTCAGTGAACGCTTGCGCGACTTCTTCGGGCTGAGTGTATAGTTGGCTGCTATCGATATCGCTATTATCAACCCCATCTTCTTCACCGCCCGTGCACCCAAGCTCGATTTCAATACCCATTCCCAGGTTATTAAGCTTTTTGTAGTATTGCGCAGAAATCCCAATGTTGTCCGATAATGGTTCTTCTGATAGGTCGAGCATATGTGAACTAAAAAGTGTCCGACCGGCCTTTGATAAGTGGTTCTCATTGGCGTGCAAAAGACCGTCGATCCACGGTAGTAGTTTTTTTGCAGCGTGATCGGTATGAAGAATAACCGGTACGCCATAGGACTTAGCGGCAACGTCTATATAATGAGCGGCCGCGATAGAGCCTTGGATAGAGTTTTCTATGGGGTCATCACTTAATCCTTTACCAATGAAAAAGGCGGCTCCGCCGTTTGATAGCTGAATTACCACCGGTGAGCGAACCCGCTTGGCGCATTCCAAGACGGCGTTAACAGAATTTGTCCCTACAACATTAACGGCCGGAAGAGCGTAGCCATTTTCAAGGGCATGATTATAGATGATTTCGGCGTCGCTTCCGCTCACCACACCGGGAGATATATTATTTAATGAGGTTGTCATGTTGTCTCCACTGTTACTTAAGTTCGCATTGCGTGCATATTTGCAGAAAATGTTCTGGATCTAGGCTGGCGCCACCCACAAGCAAGCCGTCTATATCGGGCTTTTCTAGTAATTCGCACGCATTCTTACGGCTTACGCTGCCGCCATATAAAATCCGGGTTTTTTGCGAAAAGGCCGCACCGTACTTCTCTTTCAAGCAATGCCGAATAAATTGATGTACTTCTTGTGCTAGCTCGGGATCAGCAGATTTTCCACTGCCAATGGCCCAAACAGGTTCGTAGGCAATACAAACATCGCCCTCGTAGTCCTGAATCTCCTTTAAGCCTTCGTCGATCTGACGGAAAAGAATGTCTTTGGTGATGCCCGCTTCTTTTTCCTCTGCGTTTTCCCCTATACACAAGACGGGCAGTAAGCCGTGGGTAAGTGCATTTTTAACCTTGATATTGCAGCTGATATTGTTTTCGCGAAACATTTGTCTTCGTTCACTGTGGCCTATTAAGCACAGGCTGCAGCCAACTTTCTTGAGCATTTCCGCAGAGGTTTCACCGGTATAGGCACCCGATTCAAATTTACTGACATTCTGGCTACCAATCTGTACTTCAGAATGATGAAGCAGACTAAGCATGTCGCGTATGTATATATAGGGCGGACAAACCGCAATGTCCGTATCAAATTCCTTGCCTACCAGGGTGGCAATAGAAGTACACATTAGGTCAATGCCGCCATTGAGCTTCCAGTTAGCGATAATCAATGAGCGTCGGCCCGCAGACGGGTTGGTGGTTGCATTCACTTAATAAACCTATTCGTTGAATTTATGGAGGCTGTGGAGAAGCCTATTTACAGCTTGGAAAGGATGATAGTTGAACTAAATTGGTATGACAACCCTACCAATAATGTGGTTGATAAGACTATATCATCGAAGTAGGCAGAAAAAGAGCGCTTTAAATGATCGAAAATCTGGTGCGATTGTCGAGCTGCAGTGAGCGGAGATAAGTGTTCTTGAAACCTAATCTCGAAATCGATATATTGGCAAAGTGGCATTACCAAAGGCAGGCGCCCGAAGGTATCGCTTTAAGCTTATATATCTGGAGTCACCCGTGAATATACCCCTACAACTTGATGAAAACCGTTTGTTTCCCTCAGATTCCCGAGAGCGAACAATCGCCCGTGAGCTTTATGACAGCGTAAAAAACTTGCCTATCATCAGCCCTCACGGTCACACGGATCCATCCTGGTTTGCCGACAACGAGTGTTTTCCCAACCCTACCGAGTTGTTGATTAAGCCAGACCACTATGTATTTCGGATGCTCTACAGCCAGGGCGTTGAACTTTCAGATTTAGGCTTAAAAAACCGCGCAAACCCCGCAGCATCGCAGGTAGACCCCCGCGATGCGTGGCGCTTGTTTGCCGAGCACTATTATCTGTTCCGTGCCACACCCAGCCGAACCTGGCTCGACTATGTGTTTAAAAACGTCTTCTCATTGGATACCGTGCTGTCACCCGATACGGCAGATCACTACTATGACACCATCGAGAAGGCCTTAAAGCAGGATGATTTCCGCCCGCGACAATTGTTTGAGCGCTTTAATATCGAAGTCTTGGCAACCACCGAGTCACCCTTAGACGATTTGGCACACCATCGCAAGATTATGGAGTCGGATTGGCAGGGTCGGGTAATTACGGCCTTTAGACCGGATAATGTGGTGGATCCGGAGCACGACGGGTTTAACGAGAATGTCGACGCTTTGGGCAAGCTGACCTCGGAAGATGTCAGTAGTTTTACAGGGTACCTGAACGCACTGCGGCAAAGGCGCGAGTTTTTTAAACAGCATGGTGCGACCTCTTCAGATCACGGTCACCCCACGCCGGCCACGGCGGATTTATCTGAGGCGGAAGCAGCTAAGCTGTACCAAACTGTCCGCGCTGGGGGCTGCAGTCGTGACGAGGCAGAGCTTTTCCGGGCGCAAATGCTCACCGAAATGGCAAAAATGAGCATCGACGATGGCCTGGTGATGCAAATTCACCCAGGCAGTTATCGCAATCACAATCAAAGCTTGTTCGAGAATTTTGGTCGGGACAAAGGGGCCGATATTCCACTTAGGGCCGAATTTGTCGAGAACCTCCGGCCGCTTCTCAGTCGTTTGGGCAATAGTAAAAAACTGGAAATCATCTTGTTCACGTTGGATGAAACGAATTATTCACGTGAGGTTGCGCCTTTAGTCGGACATTATCCAAGCCTTAAGGCGGGGCCTGCCTGGTGGTTTCACGATAGTCCCGAGGGTATGAAGCGATTCCGTGAGCAGATGACCGAAACTGCTGGCTTTTACAACACGGTTGGCTTTAACGACGACACCCGGGCGTTTTTATCTATCCCGGCACGACACGATGTAGCGCGGCGTTGCGACTGTGCGTATCTGGCCGGTTTGGTCAATACCGGGCGTTTAAGCCTAAGCGATGCCCAAGAGGTGGCTGTTGATTTAACCTACAACCTCGCGAAAAAGGCCTACCATTTATGATTTCTCAACCGCGATTAAATAAGGCGAATCTCTCGCAGGCAAAAGCCGCTCTCGGCCAGCCAGCTTCAATGGGCAATCGCTCTGATAACAAAATTGTACATATCGGCATTGGGGCGTTTAGCCGGGCCCATCAGGCTCTTTATACGCAAATTGCTAACGATAAAACCCAAGACTACTGGTCTATCGTGGGCGTAAGTCTGCGCAGCCCGGGGGTAAGAGATACCCTCAAGCCGCAAGATTATTTGTACACCATTAAAGAGCGCTCGCTAAACGAAAATAATTTGCGCTGTATTAGTTGTCTGGAAGATATATTGGTGGGCAGTGAAAATGCCCAGGCAGTCATTGATCAGATCGCTGACGAGGCGACCAAAATAGTGACTGTCACTGTGACCGAAAAAGGCTATTGTCAGGCGAGCCAGCGTTTGGATACAGATAACAAAGCTGTGGCAGCGGATATTGAGTCAGGCTCTTGCACTAGCTTGCCGGCCTATTTGGCCCGTGCACTGCTTGCTCGCAAAAATGCCGGGTTAGCGGGTATCACTATTGTGAGCTGCGACAACCTGCCCAACAATGGTGAGATTCTGCAAAATGTTGTTAAGGATTTTGCCGATACCCTGCAAGCCGAGCTGCGCAACTGGATTGACGACAATGTACGTTTTTGTTCCACCATGGTGGATCGTATTGTTCCCGCTGCAACCGAGCAGGTAGTGCAGGAAATATCCGATGATATTGGTTTGCATGATTCGGGGGCATTGTTGTGTGAACCCTATAAACAGTGGGTAATAGAGGATAATTTTCTGTCCTCTCGGCCTGCTTGGGAAGAGGCCGGTGCGCTCTTGGTGGAAGATGTGGCCGCCTACGAAAAGCTAAAATTACGGATGCTCAACGGCTGTCACTCGGCACTGGCGTATATCGGTTCACTATTGGGGGATGAGTTTATCCACCAAACCATAACGCGCCCCGAGGTGGAAGCTTTTATTGTGCGTTTAATGGTTTCCGAGCAAAGCCAATCGCTTCAGGTGCCACCTGGAATTGATATTGATCAGTACAGCAGCGCTGTTATCGAACGGTTTAAAAATAAATACGTTCCTTATCGCAATGCCCAAGTGGCGACTGACGGATCGTTAAAATTGCCACAGCGTTTGTTATTTTCTGCGTATGACCTTCGGCAGAAGAGCATAGCACCACAGTGTATTGCCTTGGCGGTGGCGGCTTGGCTGCAGTATTTAGTGGGTTATACCGCCGGTGGTTCTTATGTGGTGAGTGACCCTAATCTGGATATGTTAGAAGGAATTATTGCGGCTAACTCAAACGATTCTGCACAGTTGGTAAGTGCGATGATGTCGCAAAGCGGTGTCTTCCCAGAGTCATTACAACAAGACGATGTGTTTGAGTCTATGGTGCTTGAGTGTTACGAGAGTTTGCAGTCTCAGGGGATAACCGATGTATTGGTTAATATCACCGCCCACTGAGGAGCGGTGATAAACGAAGAGGTTAGCTTGGGCGGCCGAAGTAAGTGGCCGCCGCTTCAGAGGCATTGTCGATGTGGAGACGCATGGCGTTGCGAGCTTTCTCCGGGTTGCGCTGCTCCAATGCTTCTATGATGCGTTTGTGATCATCAATAGAGGGGTGGACCCCTTCTTTGCGCAAACGCTCCAGGAACGCCGTGCTTAGCTCGGATTCATTGCGCAGCTTCCATAGCCAGTCAACGACGGCTGAAATAGCACTGTTTTGGCTGGCGTCTGCGATGATTTTATGAAAGGTCCAGTCGGCTTTTTCAGACGCGTCTTCATGTTTCTCTTCTTCGGCCATATCTTGCAGAGCCGCTTTAAGTTTAGCGATATCTTCGTCGGTGATACGCGCGGCGGCGAGTGCGCAAGCCTCGGCTTCGAGAATATAGCGAATCTCCAGGATTTCAAACGGGCCGACCCCTTTATCCCCGTTATCGAGTCTAGGTTTTGTGTCAGATACGTATATTCCGGATCCGGTACGAATTTCGATAATACCGGACAGTTCCATGGCAATCATGGCTTCGCGAATCGTTGGGCGACTGACGCCTAGTCTTTCTGCAAGATCACGCTCGGCAGGAAACTTATCACCGGGTTTTAAGGTGCCATCCTTAACTAAGCTAGAAAGTTGTTCCGCGACCTTAATGTATAAGCGCTCTGCTTTAATTGTTCGAAATTCCACTGTATTTAACCTGCTGATTCATTGGGCTTGTAACGGATATAAGGTGAGCCAGCTCTGCAAGATGGCTATCAAAGGGTCAAGCCGCTAGCGACCCTATATCTTAACCTAAGTTAACGAGAAGATTAACCGGTTTCGAGGCTTGTTTAACCTTGTTTTTATCGGAAGTTACGAGTATCGTAAAATGGTAAGGTGGTATTACCAATAAATCGATAACCAACCCCAGTGTGAATAATTGGATGAAGAATAAAATAGCGGCATTCGGCGAATGCATGTTGGAACTGACAAAAACTGTAAATCAGAGTTATCACTTGGGGTATGGCGGCGATACGCTTAACAGTGCTGTATACATGGCTCGTGCTGGCGCCGATGTAACCTACTACACGGCCTTGGGGGACGATGCTTACAGTGACTACTTGCTAGATGCTTGGCGCTCAGAGGGAGTTAACACAAACTTGGTGCTGCGCTGTGAAGGAAAAGTCCCCGGCCTGTACATCATTAATACGGATGATGAGGGTGAGCGTAGTTTCGAGTACTGGCGTGATAATGCTCCCGTGAGATCAATAATAAAGGATCACCCAGATACTCTGGCCAGCCTTTTTGAATTCGATTATTTATATCTAAGTGGAATTACTCTTTCTTTGTTTGACGACTCGGATCGGGCTTTACTTGCAGATTTTGTCAAACGGTTCCGCGAGCGTGGCGGCGTGGTTGCATTTGATACTAATTATAGAGCTAAGGGATGGTGCTCAAACTCTAAAGCCAAAACGGTTATCTCCTCGTTTCTTAAGTTAGTCGACATAGCGTTGCCAAGTTTGGATGACGAGAAAGAGTTGTATGGACATCAAACGCTTGAAGACTGCCTAGATCATTACCGGAAATTGGGTGTGAAAGAAGTCATTATCAAGGACGGTAAGAATGGCTGCTTTGCGCTAATAGACGGCGAACTATCGCATTACCCATTGACCAAGGTGGTTTCCCCTGTTGATACGACCTCGGCGGGAGATTCGTTTAATGGTGCATACCTTGCAGCAAAGGCTGATAACTGCACTATCGCGCAAGCGATAACCTTGGGTCAGGAATGTGCCGCTCATGTTATTCAGCACCCAGGTGCGATTGTTGCGCGAAAAATTTAATAATAATGAGATTAATATAATGATAAGACTCGTAATTCTATCTCTATTTTCATTAATCCTATCGTCCTGTGGCATAAGCCAGGATGTAAAGGTTTTGAAACTTGCGCATGGGTTGGATGCGAAGCACCCCGTGCACCTGTCTATGGTTCATTTTGCCGAACGCTTAGAAGACTATTCTGACGGGGAAATGAGAGTCAGGATATACCCATCTGGGCAGCTTGGTAGTGAACGGGAGCTAATTGAGCTGATTCAGATTGGTAGTATTGATTTGACCAAGGTTTCTGCTAGCTCGCTAGAGCCATTTATTCCAAAAATGAAGATATTCAGCACGCCTTATCTGTTTCACAGTAGCGATCATTTATGGTCCGTGTTGAATGGAAGTATCGGGGAAGAGTTACTGAAGGCCGGTGAGCCTTACCGTATTCGAGGCTTAGGTTACTATGATGCCGGTAGCCGGAGTTTTTACACCACAAAGCGCGCTGTCAGTTCTCCTGAACATCTCCAAGGCATGAAAATCCGGGTTATGAACAGCCCCTCCGCCGTCGCCATGGTAAAAGCGATGGGCGGCGCTCCTACGCCTATATCCTGGGGCGAGTTGTACACATCCTTGCAGCAAGGCGTGGTCGATGGTGCCGAGAACAACCTCCCCAGTTTCTATCTGTCCAAGCATTATGAGGTGGCTAAATACCTGATTCTAGATGAGCATACCTCGATTCCCGATGTTGTCATCACGGGAACTAAAACGTGGGATCTGTTGAATGATCAGCAGCGACAATGGGTCGATAAAGCCATGGACGACTCGGTGGCTTTTGAACGTAACTTGTGGGAAAAAGTTAGTCAGGAATCTTTAGCTGAAGTTAAGAAGTCAGGGGTCACGGTTGTCGAAGCGGATAAAAGTCAATTTCTGGAGAGTGTAAAGCCAATTCACGAACAGATAAAAAGCTCTGATCTAGGTGAGCTGTACAACAAGATTAGAGAGGTTCACTAATGACACTAACTAAAATATGTAATCGTATTGATTACGTGTTAGAGGTTTTTACGAGCATTTTAATGGTCGGCTTGGTGCTGGATGTTACTTGGCAAGTAATTACCAGGTTCTTTACTAGTAACCCGAGCTCCTTTACCGAAGAGTTAGCACGGTTCTTTCTAATATGGATTGCCTTCCTGGGGGCGGCTCACGCTTATCGCAAAGGCGCTCACTTAGGGCTCGATTACTTTGTAAATAAATTTTCGGATACCGTTAAGAAAGGAATCGTGAGTCTGGTTCTTATATTTGTAACCGTTTTTAGTATATGTATTCTTTTCGTGGGGGGTAGCTGTTTAGCGTATCTTGCCTGGGATTTAGAGCAGACTTCTGCGTCCCTGGGGCTATCCATTAGTCTTGTTTATCTTGTGATACCTATAAGCGGCTTACTGTTCGTGTTATTTACTGCCGAGTTCTATAAAAACTATTCGAATAATATTTAATGGAAGTGCTATGGATATTTCAGTTGTAATTCTTGTTGCCAGCTTTATCGCCCTTCTGCTTCTAAATGTTCCTATCGGTGTATCTATTGCATTATCCGGTTTTTTTGCTTTGCTCTTTAGTCTCGATTTTGTATCGACAACCACCACCATGGCGCAGCGCATGTCGGCGGGTGTTGATAGCTTTGCGCTCTTGGCTATCCCTTTTTTCATTCTCTCGGGTTTTTTGATGGGGCAAGGCGGAATTGCGCATCGGTTGATTGAGTTTGCCAAGATACTAGTGATGCGTTTGCCCGGCGGGTTGGCATTTGTAAACATTCTTTCTTGTACCCTGTTCGGAGCAATTTCGGGTTCAGCTGTCGCTGCAACGTCTGCGATAGGCGGCTTTGTGATTCCGGAGATGGAGAAAGATCGTTATAGCCGAGAGTTTTCCACTGCGGTGACGGTAACGGCCTCCACTACTGGCATGTTGATACCGCCCAGTAACATATTGATTGTCTATTCACTGGCCAGTGGCGGTGTATCTATAGCAGCCTTGTTTTTGGCAGGTTACCTTCCCGGAATTCTTGTAGCCCTCTGTTTGATGGTCGCGAGTGGTATTTACGCCAAAATAAAGGGTTTTGGCGTGCCTTCACAGAAGCAGCCTGGGCAAGTGATGAAAAAGACGCTGGATGCATTACCAAGCCTATTTCTGGTGTTTTTGGTTATTGGGGGGATAGTTTCTGGTTACTTTACGCCCACAGAGGCCGGGGCTATTGCGGTTCTCTACTCTTTCGTGCTTTCAACGTTTATTTATAAAGAAGTGAAGTTTGAAGAGCTGACGCAGGTATTAAATAAATCTGTATGCACTACAGCCATTGTGATGTTGCTTATTGCAGCCTCTTCCGCTATGTCGTGGGTGTTGTCTTACGAGAATATTCCGCAATCGATAAGCGATTATTTTTTAAGCTTTAGCAATAACCCGATTATCGTATTGTTAATGATTAATATACTGCTGCTTATGGTGGGTACTTTCTTGGATATGACGCCAGCCGTGCTAATATTTACACCTATTTTTCTGCCCATTGTAGAAGCGTTAGGGATATCGCCGATTCATTTTGGGATTATAATGATTCTTAACCTATCAATAGGCCTGTGCACACCGCCGGTTGGTAGTGTTCTGTTTGTGGGGTGTAGTATTGGTAAGACATCCCTAGCACGGGTAATCCCGCCACTGCTTCCCCTCTATGCCGCTATGTTTGTGGCACTGTTGATCATTATTTGCGTTCCAAGTTTATCCACCTGGTTGCCTTCTATATTGATTGATTAGCCGTAATTACATACTGATAGGAGCTTGCGGTTCGGTTAGGCTGAGGTGACCAAGCTCCTTTATGATTGATAATATTCAGAATGTATTATTGATTGGTTTTTGCAGAGAAGCATCGTTTTATTATGGTGCGCGGTACTGTTCAGGTGGTTTCGTAGGCTGCCAAATATCTACTTTGAATTAGTTAACTTAATAGATGGCTTACGATTGTAGAGTGCCAGCCAAGATAGGAGTCGATGGCCGATCATCTATGTTTATGTGTTTTAAATACGATTAGACACAGTTATGTCATCAAAAAGAATATACTCGCTGTTCATATGGTTGCCATGTGGTGAGTTACTTGTAGAAGTTATTTCTGAAGAAAAATCTATATATTTTATTCGATGGCTGCTATTGGCTACATCTCTTACGCCTGAGTTAAGCGTATCGCTACATGCTAGCACTCCATCTAGCCATCCCTGGAGTACTCCAGTTTGATGTCCGGGCGTATTTAATACTTGGCGTATTCTGATTTCATGCCGCTTCCCAGGAATAAATCTCTTTTGAAATCCATTGAAATCCCACTTTATGAAATTAGGCAACAAAGAAACCTTCTTGTTATTCCTGTAGCCTCTGATCATAAAAGAGATCTTTCCATTTTCTGACCAGCTTACGTTAGTGAAAAATGTAGTGCCTTTATTGAGAGAAGAACCGGATATTCCTGGTAGAGATCCGTGACTATTGAAATCAAAACCTTCAGGAAATTTTATCCAATATGTCAAATATATCTCATCCTTTATAGTTGACGGTAATTGGATTAGCCATTGTGGAGCGCGTGTGCTTGTAATTTTCTCAGGCCGTGATAGCAAGAACTTTAATGCATTACCTGATGGTTCCCGATCGATAATTTCTATTGTTCTGTCGGGTTTTGTTGAGTTATTTGCGGGTATCCAATTACCAATCGTTGATTTCTCAGTAAGATACCCTCTGCTAGTCTCTTCAAATCCTTCTGTGTACAGATTTTCGGAGAAGCTCTTTTCAGAAAATAAGAAGACAAGGGTGGTTGCTACTAGGAAGGTGACACGATATATCATTATTCCTCCATCATATTGTTAGCGGATAACTAGATTGATTAAAAAAAGCCGGTGCGAACACCGGCGACAAGAGAGAGCCACAGAATCAATGGCTGGAGAATGATTGGTTAGAAACTATATTTTGTAGAGATAACAAATAGTACTTTCCGTGAGTATTTATAGTCAGACTATACTAAGTGTTATCTTTACATAAGCAGTCTGTTGGGCTCTGAGCAGTCTTAACTTTAGCCTAAGCTTATGTTCAACGAGCAGCCATACAACAGACTCATATTTTTCTACATTTATAACAAGTTAAATTAGAATCGGTAACTAGCACCAAATGTAATTCTGCGATCAGGGTAGCCTGAGAAACACACGGGACCAGATTCAGATACACAAGTTTGAGTGATTTCTTCTTCAGTTAGGTTAACAGCTTCAACCCCTAAACTTAACTGCTCGGTAACGGCATAACTGATGCTAGCATTTAGCTGGCCTCTGTCATGGGTATAAACAGGAAAGCTAAAGGTGCTACTACCACTGGTGTTGGCGCCGCCGCCAAAGTCTTGCGTGCGGAAGGCTTCCCGCCAGGTGTAGCGCATTCTTGCGGAAAGACCGTACTTCTCATAGTAAGCGGTAATATTGTAAGCATTTTCTGAGAAGTCCAATAGACCACGTGGAAGGGTAACCTCACCCAGTACGGCCAGGCCGCGACCGGATGTCGTATCTTCACCTGTATCACCGCTAAACTCTTGTACAGTGTAGTTAGCTAAAATACCGAACCCAGAAGCCCAACCTAATGAATCTTCAAAATCTCCAAGATCATACTGGAACTGAAGTTCAATACCTTTCTGTTTGGTGGTTCCTTCAACGTTTTCAGGTCTTGTAAAGTCAACACATAAACCCTGAGAGTTTGGGTCGCCAAAGGTGTTGGGTATCACTTCTGGGTTCCAGATGCCGCCATCTTCACAGGGCCGTGTAGCATCGCGCTCTAGACCACCGGTGGTGGTATCACTAGGGTATAGCGCTGCCCCTTCATAGTATGAGCCAAACAGGTTGGTGCGCTCTTTATGGAAGTAACCGATGCTGAGCAACCCAGATGGGGCAAAATACCATTCGGCGGCAATATCAAACGAGTCGACTTCTTCAGGCTCGACCCCCGGATTACCTAAGCTTACAGCACTGTTCTCAGCTTGGGTAAAAGAGTAACCGATTCTGATGTCATCGAAGCTAGGGCGTCTGATATCAGAGCCGTAACCGAAGCGAATCAGCAAGTCATCAGTCAGTTGAGCTTTTAGGTTTAAGCGAGGCAACAGGAAGTCATAATTGCTGCTATTAGTGGTTAATTCGCGTTCAGAACCAGCTATTGATGGCGTATAGCCTGTTGAATCAATGTCAGTCTCTAAATACCGAAGGCCCACGTTACCCGACACAATGCCAAACTCAAAGTTCGCTTGAGCATAAAGCGCTGAAGTTTCTTCTTCGATATTGTAGTAAGGGTCTAAATCCTCTTGTAGGTTGAGAGAGGTGGCACCTGTACCCTCAGGGTAGAGTTCTCTGTTTGCTGCAAAAGCTGCTTCAAGAGCAGCAATAGTGCCGTCTGGATCAGAGAAAGAACGGTCTGGATCCACTAACAGAAAATTTTTGACAAACAAGTCGCGACCGTCTGCATCGCCGTAGTTGTCAGGACCCTCTACAAGCAAGTCTTCAAATAGTGTACCTCTTGGAGCGTCTACTAGCTTGCTGAAGTTACCTATCTTGTCCTTAATGGATACATGTTCCCCGGTAGTATTATTATAGCGGTAACCGAAATCTACAGAGGTTAAGCCAAATCTTTCTACATCATAAGTGAAATCTAGGCGGAATTGGTCGTCAGTATTGTCTTGGGTATTACGGCTTACATCTAAGGCTCGCAGTACCACATTATTTGGATCAGTGAGCTGCTCGGGAGTGGGCGCATATTCATTTTCAAAGTCAATGCCAAATGCTAGTGATCCACCGGTCAAATCATAAATATAGGGTACGCAGTTATCGGCGCCGGTATTGGCAGTAATGGCATCAGGATCCGTTCCGCCTTGTAATGGGCAGTTGGGGTTGATGAAGTTCAGGGTTGTATTGAGCTTCGGTGTAGTGGTGTCCGAGTTTGACCGAGCTAGCTCGAAACTCGCTTTTAGTCTATCACCTTGCCATTCACCGGCAAGCCTAAACAGCTCAGTATCGGTAATACGTGAATTTGTTTCGCTGGTGAAGCGCATGTTTGGATCATCATCATCGTACGCAAGGTCCGGAGAAAGGCGGCCTGTTAACGCTGCGTCAACCACGCCGTTATTGCCCACATCTCCAACGCCAAAGTCGACCGTTTCGAAGCTGTCTGGGTAACTAATGGCCCTTAGGTTGCTCACACCAGAGGCTTCAATTTTGTACGCATCGCGGCTTCTTTCTTGATTGTTGATGACGGCATCAAAAGAGAACTTCAGCGCATCGCTAGGTGCCCACTCGAACGTAGATGCGAGGTTAACAGTTTCGTAGTCATCGTTTTCCTGCTCTTGCACCATGAACTGAATGCCAAGAAATTCTGACGGGCTGTTACCTTCAAAGTTATTCAGGTTGTCGCGATCGACGCGTGGACGGAATGACAGAGCCTCTTGCTCTGTGTAGCTACCGCTGATAACGAAACCAAAGTCGCCGGCACTGGTTTCCCAGTTGTCGCCGTAAGCGCCCGCAAATCTAGGCTTAATACCTTCTGTGCTCAGGCTGCTGTCTTCTCCTTGAACTCTGACAAAGCCTAAAGTTTCGCTTAAGTTTAATGGGCGAATGGTTTTTAGGTTAACAGTACCACCTACAGAGCCTTCAATTGTTTTGGCATCTGGCGATTTGGTTACTTCAACTTCGGCAATAATCGCTGGATTAATATCTTCAAAGTTAATGCCGCTACGACCACTGCCTGAGCCCACGGTAGAGACACCATTGATCTCGACACGGTTGGCATTGGTGCCGCGAATTTGCACGCCGGTACCGACACCCGCTGTACGGGTAATTTGAACACCTGTGATGTTCTCCATTACTTCCGCCAAGTTTTGATCGGGCAACTTACCGATATCGTCAGCGATGATCACTTCAACTAACTTTGTTGATTCACGTTTCGCGTCGATGGCGCTTGCGAGTGATGCACGGATGCCAGTTACCACCACTTCTTCTAGTTTCGCGGAGTCTGATTGTTCTTGAGCCATCGCACTGGAGGCGGCGAGGGCGATCGAGGCGCCGAGCACGGATTTTTTGAATAGTCCTAAGTGAGGCTGATACGTTTGCTTTTTCATAGTGAGTCCTTCGTTTATTTATTATGTGAAGCACGTTTGCCCGCCAATCCTTCTGTTTTGTAGAGCATCTAGCCGTTCGGATGCTGTGCCCACGGCTATGGCGAGTATTAGGAAGGTAAAACAATGAAGTCATGGAGTCAAGTGGTAAGGCCGGTCTTTGGGTTGTCGCCAAAGGCGCGATCCATAACGCCGACCTTACCGGGAACGACTAAGAAATCTCGCTGATGGGAATATGATCCATGTCGTCAAAAGTTTGGTTTTCGCCGCCCATTGCCCATATAAAGGTGTAGTTGCTGGTACCAGCACCACTGTGGATGGACCAAGCTGGCGAAATTACGGCGGTACCCGCTGCCAGTACTAGGCTGCGGGTTTCACTGGGTTCGCCCATAAAGTGAAAAACGCGGTTGTCGTCGTTGTACTCAAAGTACATGTAGATTTCACTGCGCCGGCGATGGGTATGTGGCGGTTTGGTATTCCAAACACTGCCTTCTTCCAGCTCAGTAAAGCCCATGACAAGCTGACAACTATCGACAATACCTGGGCGTATGGACTGGTTGATGGTGCGCTCATTGGACTCTGCCGCGCTACCCAGCTCAATATGTTTGGCGTTGGGCTTGCTTACGTGGGTGGTTTTAGTGGTGCGATGAGCCGGGTAGCTGACCAAGTAGTATTGGGCCGGTTGCTTGGGATCATTGCTGGTAAATTGAATATCTCGGCTCTCGCGGGCAATGTACAGAGAGTCTTTGTAGGTCATGGCAAAGCGCTCGCCGTCCACCTCAATCACGCCGTCGCCGCCTATATTGATAACGCCAATTTCGCGGCGCTCACAAAAATAATCCGAGCCCAGCTCTTTGGATTGAGGTAGTTCCAGGGGTTTTTGTTGCGGCACGACGCTGCCTACGATCGCGCGATCCACGTCGGTATAAGTGAGCACGGTTTCGCCAGGGGTGAATAAATCATCCACGACAAATGCTTGCTTAAGCTCGGTATTGGTCATGCGTTTGTAGCTGTTAATGTCCGCAGTGTAGCGTAATTTCATGGTTCACCTTTTTAAGGGTTGGTGGGTTGTAGGCGAATAGGGTTGTTCAGCTTGGAGATTTCGTTCTCAAGCTGTGCTTTGAATTGTTCGACTGATTTTGGACCCTTAGGGTGTGCCGACCAGAATGCGCCGAAATAATAGTGAACACCCTCGGCGTGATTGTTAAGAACCACAAGTTGGTTGTTCTCATCTTTTTGCAGGGAGTTAAACTGGCTCATGGGGAAGAAGATGGCCATGCCCAGGTTGTCATCATTCAGGCTTTGTTTGCCGTAGCTTGCTAGATACCCCCATTCACTATCCTTGGGCGTGTAGGTAAGTACTTGCACATCATGGTCAACAATGCCGGTGGCGAGTTGTGGTAATTCGTCGACTTGGGCGTCTACGCGGGTCAGGTAGGACTTGGCGCGTATGCTGTACCGGGCCGTTAGATTCAGTGTTTTCGAATCGGGGCGCCAGCCTGTATGAGTCACCGTCGCGCTCGATTCAAGTGGGCCGTTTGTTATAGCTACCGATATGTCGGTTACCTGCTCCGGTTTAATCAAGCGGTTATCGAGCCAGGCCCCTACAGCCCCCAGCCCTAGAGAGGGGCCTACTTTTAATATGTCCATACCCCAATCGGCCATGCTGTGATAGTCGCCGCCGTCGAGACCGGTCTCAGCCAGAGAAAGCCCGTTTTGAGTCTTGCCAAAAATATCGATGGCGCCGCGGTGATCAAAGTAATAGCGATAAGCGACTTGCTCAGATTCCCAGCCAAAACCTTCGTATTTAAACAGCTTGTTGCCGATAGTGTGGGTGGGCGGGAGTTGCATGAAGGTGGCATTGTGGTAGTTGCCACCGCTGTAATTACCCTCTTTATCTGTCTCGCCACCGACTCGTACCGCCAATTCGGCATACGTTTGCGGTGGATAGTCCACTTGCAGCGAGCCATCGTTTAAATGGTGCACGGCAATCGTTTGTTCACTATTCGGCGCTAGAGTTACCTGGGTTAAAAGTTCGCTTCCCGCTGTTTGGCTGGGGGCTTCTCTGCCATTCACTGTGACTACCTGGTCTTTACCGTGAGCGAAGCCATTTAATTGGATGCTGACCACTTCTTCGCGCGGTTGCGACAAGGGGTTAGTGACCGAATAATATGAGACGGTTTCGGTGGCTGGCGTAGCGAGGCAGGGCGCGCCAGAAAGGGCTATTCCCGCCGCGATGGAGGCTATAGTGGGTCGTAGCATTCGCGTGGTCTCCGGTAATTTTTTGTTAAAACTTGGACTTTAATTGCCAGGAAATATACTATAACATCATTGGTATTACCACATTACCAGTTGGCAATCTTTAAAGCATGCGGCTGATTAGTAGCTGGTTCTGCTTACTTACAATAATGATTTGGAGATTCTTATGTTCCTAAAACCCTTGTCTGCGTTATTCGCAGGAGTTATCGCCTGCGGCTGCGCTACCGCTGAGATAGATCAAAGCCAGGGGCTGGATTGGCCTGAGTTAGTGAAATATGAAAAACCGGGCACCGCGGAAATGTCTCTTAGCGCCGAGTTCACTCGGGACTCTGTAAGTCAAGTGGCCAATCAGGTAGCCGACTGGCAATTGGATCAATACGACATCCGCTCTAACAAGATGCGCCCTGAAGGTCGGGCCAGCGGCTTGCCGCAAGGGTGGATGTACGCGCCCTTGCACTCAGGCTTGCTGGATTGGGGGCGGGTATCGGATCAGCCCGCTTATGAGCAGGCGGTGCGCAACATCGCCGCCGTGAATCTTTGGCGTTTAGGACCGCGTCGCTATCACGCCGATGATCACGCCATCGGGCAGGTGTACCTGGATTTATACGAAACCTACCAAGAGCCTGTGATGAAAGAGAATGTCCAGGCGGTATTTGACTGGGTACTGGAAAATCAAAGCGATCGCAGTCTGGAATTTGAGCACCCTGAAAAGGAGGTCATTTATGGTGCTAACCGCAAATATGTCGACCCCTGGTGCACGGTGCGCTGGTGCTGGGCCGATGCGATTTTTATGGCACCGCCGGTGTGGGCTCAGTTAGCGGAAGTTACGGGTAATAAGGATTACCTGGAGTTTATGAACCGGGAGTTTTGGGTCACAACTGATTATCTTTACAGCGATGAAGATCACCTTTTCTTGCGCGACAGTCGTTATTTCACCCGTAAGGCTGAAAACGGCAAGCCAATTTACTGGGGACGTGGCAACGGTTGGGTATTGGCAGGCATAGCTCGTACGTTACCCCATATTCCGCAGGACTTTGAAGATCGCGAAAAATACGTAGAGCTGTTTAAAGATGTGAGTGCTGCTTTGCTGCGGGCTCAAAAAGCGGACGGCAGCTGGCCAGCTTCTTTACTTGAAGAGAGTGAAACACAAAACGCCGAATCCAGCGCTACCGGACTTATCGTGTTTTCTCTGGCGTGGGGTATTAATAATGGCGTGCTCCCCGCAGACGAGTATCTCCCGGCGGTTGAAAAAGGCTGGAAATCGCTCGTTAGCACCGTCCAGCCCAACGGCAAACTTGGTTTTGTACAACAGGTGGGGTATGCGCCCGAAAGTGCCACAGCTGAAGATACTCAGCTATACGGAACAGGGGCTTTGCTTCTGGCCGCCGCCGAAGTCTACCAGTTGCTTGAGAAATAAGAGGATAGTATGACGGATTCAATCATTTCACAGCTATTTTCCGTAGAAGGAAAAGTTGCGCTTGTTAGCGGCGCAAGCCGCGGTTTGGGCCAAGCAATGGCGCTGGCGCTGGCGCAGGCCGGCGCCAAGGTTGTAGCTTTGGGCTCGCGCCCCGAAAGTTTGCAAAAAACCTGCGATCTGTTCAAAGAGCACAAATTGGAAATTCGCGCGCTGGGTTGCGACCAGCGTTCGGCGGACTCGATCCGCTCGACCGTGGCGCAGGTGCTGGAAGAGTTTGGTCGCATTGATGTTCTCATTAATAACGCGGGGACTATTCATCGTGCGCCGGCACACGAATTTTCCGATGAAGATTGGGACGACGTCATTGAAACTAACCTCAACGGTGTGTTTCGTATGTGTCGCGAAGTGGGTCGTTCCATGCTTAAAAACGGGTCGGGAAAAATCATTAATATCGCCTCATTATTGAGCTTCTCCGGCGGCATTACCGTACCTGCGTACGCGGCAAGTAAAGGAGGGGTGGCGCAGTTGACCAAAGCTCTGGCGAACGAATGGGCCAAAGATAATATTCAGGTGAATGCCATTGCTCCCGGTTATTTCGAAACCGACAATACCGAGAATCTACGCAAAGACTCGGAGCGCTCGGCCAGTATCAGTGCGCGCATTCCCACAGCGCGTTGGGGGATGCCCGATGATTTAGCAGGCACCGCCATCTACCTGAGCAGTAAGGCATCTGATTATGTGAATGGTCACGTGCTTTTGGTCGACGGCGGTTGGATGGCGCGCTAAGCGTCATTCTTGCTTTCACATATTAACTGACATTGTATGTTTACTATGAAAAAGATAAAGCTATTCTCCTTGGTGGCGATGGTTCTTAGTCTGATCCTGGCGGGCCAAATAGCACATGCTAAAATCTCTAAAGAGCTGTTTAACAGTGATTGGCAGTACTCCGAAGCCGGTATCGACAAACCGAGCGAGAGCGCCGATCACTGGCAAGCCATTACCTTGCCTCACACCTGGAACGCCAAAGATACCGTCGATCAGGTCCCCGGTTATCGTCGCGGCGTGAGCTGGTATAAAAAATCGTTTAAAGCGGATAAAGCCGATCGCCACTTTTTGCATTTTGAAGGCTCTAACATGGAAACGGATGTTTATCTCAATGGTAAACATGTAGGTTCCCATGTTGGTGGTTATATTGGTTTTGATGTTGAATTAACCGATGCAATTAAAACCCGCGGCAAGAATGAGCTTCTGGTTCGTGTTTCCAACGCTTATAACCCGCATCTTATTCCATCGCAAAAGTCGGACTTCTTTATTCACGGCGGCATTACGCGTGATGTGTGGTTAGTCAGCAAAAACGACGCGTTAATCGATCGATTTGAAGCGCGCGCCGACGATGTGAAAGACCAAGACTACAGCACTGACCTGACGGTGTTCCTTGATAGCAATAAAAAGGTTAAGGCCCGCTTAAAAGCAAGCCTTGTTGGGCCGAGTGGCGATGTGATTGCAACCACCGAACGGGATGTGGAGGTTGATAAAGGTCAGTCAGAAGAGACCCTAACGCTGAGCAACGTTGACGATGTAAAACTATGGTCTCCTAAAGAGCCTAACCTTTACACGATTAAGGTTGAGCTCGTGGAGCGCAAGCGTGACCGTTCGTTGGATGTGGCCGAGTCTTCATTTGGTTATCGATGGTTCGAGCAGGTTCCAGGAGAAGGTTTCTTTGTGAACGGCGAGCGGATTCTGCTTCGAGGGACACACAGGCACGAAGAAATTGCCGGTGTTGGCGCGGCTATGAGTAATGAGCAGCACCGCAATGATATGCAACTGATCAAGGATATGGGAGCAAACCTGGTCCGTTTGGGACACTATCCGCAAGATCCAGAAGTGTACAAGGCCGCCAATGAAATCGGGCTGATTGTCTGGGACGAGCTACCCTGGTGTCGCGGTGGTAAAGGTGGCGAACAGTGGGAGAAAAATACCGAGCAATTACTGCACGAGCAGCTGGCGCAGAACTTTAATCACGCCAGTATTGCCTTTTGGTCACTCGGCAACGAAATTTACTGGGAAGAAGATTTCCCCGGTGGTGGTCGTGATGAGATCTTGGTCCCTTATCTAAAAAAGCTAAACGATATTGTTAAAGCGAAGGATAGCTCACGCCTAACCAGTATTCGTAAATATTACCCGGGCTCAGATATCGTTGACTCTTTCTCGCCTTCTATTTGGGCAGGCTGGTATGGCGGTGCCTATGGTCAATACGAAGAAGCTTTGGTAGAGGCGCAAAAAAAGTACCCCAATATGATTCATATGGAGTACGGCGGTTCCAGCCACGTAGGCCGCCATACCGAGAATCCGATCGATTCGAAGGGGATACGAGGTGCTCAGGTATCCGTTGAGGAAGCCGTAAATCAAACAGTTGTGAAGAGCGTTGCCAAGTCTTCGGACTGGAATGAGAACTATATGGTCGATCTTTTCGACTGGCATCTGATGGTGAGCGAATCATTGCCGGGGTTAACGGGAACCGCACAATGGGCGATTCGGGACTTTGGTACCCCGCTGCGCCCAGAGAACCCAATTCCGTATGTGAATCAAAAGGGCCTGTTCGATCGCGCAGGTAAACCCAAAGACTCTTACTACGTCTATGCCAGCTATTGGGCGCCAGAGCCTCTGTGCTATATCGAGTCTCATACATGGATACATCGCTATGGTCCACAAGAAGGTCGTGAAGTAAGTGTTTTCTGTAACACCGAAACCGCCGAGTTGTTCCTAAACGGTGAATCTCTGGGTGAGAAGGTGCGCCAGCAAGGGCAATTCCCAGCCTCTGGGTTGGTTTGGCAGGTGCCTTTTAGCGAAGGTGAGAATCAATTGCGCGTGATTGGTCGCAATGGCGACGAGAAAGCTGCCAGCGACGAAACTCAGGTGACCTATTACATTGGTGAGCCAGGTAAATTTGAGCGATTGAATGTCACTCAACGTACGCTTGATAACGGCAATGTTTTAGTTGAAGTGGCTGCCGAAGATCAAGAAGGCCGTCGTCTGACGACCTATTCAGATCGAATTTATTTCTCGGCACTGGGGTTTAACGACGCATTGGTCGATGGGTTTGGTACCCCCGGACGTAGCAGTGTTATCGAAGCCGCTAACGGCTATGCCGCCATTGAGGTATCCCCGCAAGACGATCACCCAATTGTAGTGCAGGTTAAAACGCAAAACGTGAAAGGGGTCTATGTTGAGGTTGCGGCGCGCTGAGGCGCCCGCAGCCCTCGACATTAAGCTGTAAAAATAATAGGCGACTATATTTAGTTATCGCAAAACCCCCCTATAAGTGGTAAACTGGTAATACCAGTTAGGGCGATCTATAAGTCGCCGCCGCGAATTAAGTTAGGAATGTAAAAATGCAAGAGTCTTGGAGATGGTTTGGGCCAAGTGATTCCATATCGCTAGCAAAGATTAAGCAAGCCGGGGCAACACACATTGTTACCTCTATGCATGAAATACCCACAGGTGAGGTTTGGCCTGAGGAAGAGGTTAAAGCGCGCAATGAGCTAATTCAGGCAGCGGGTTTGGAGTGGAATGTGGTAGAAAGCATTCCACTGCACAATGACATTAAAACTCGCAGCGGCAATTACCAGCAATTGATAGAAAACTACAAAGAATCTATTAAAAGTGTCGGTAAGGCTGGTATTCCTGCGGTGTGCTATAACTTCATGCCGGTAGTGGATTGGACTCGAACGAATCTCAGTTATCGTTTACCTAACAGTAGCCAAGCTCTGCGATTTGAGATTACCGATTTTGCAGCCTACGACGTTTATATACTTAAACGCGAAAATGCAGAGTCCGATTACACTCAAGCGGTTCTTGAGAAAGCTAAAGCCCGATTCGAGGCTATGAGCGAGCAAGAGCAGCTTTTGTTAGAGAAAAATATTATTGCTGGCTTGCCTGGAGGAGAGGGGTCTTACACGCGAGAGTCAATCAAGCTTGCTATTGAGCAATTCATAGCCCTGGGCACCGAAGGTTTACGTCATAACCTTATGGAGTTTCTGAGGGAAGTGGTACCCGTTGCAGAGCAAGCTGGCGTGAAGTTGTGTATTCATCCCGATGATCCGCCGTTCTCATTATTCGGTTTGCCGCGAGTGGTCTCTACCGCAGACGACGCCCGAAAAATATTGACTACTGTCAATAGTCCAGCGAATGGTCTTACTTTGTGTGCAGGGTCTTATGGCGCTCGCTGCGATAATGACTTAGTGGCTATGGCAGAAGAGTTTGGTTCGCGAATCTATTTCGTTCACCTGCGTAACGTAAAACGTGAAGAAGATGGTTCTTTCTTTGAGTCGGATCACTTGGATGGCGATAACGATATGGTGGGGCTTATCAATGCCTTGCTTAAAGAAGAGCGCCGCCGTAAACAGAATGGCGAAAGCATGATTTCTATTCCAATGCGGCCCGATCACGGTCACTTAATGGCCGATGAAGAAAAAGCCGAAGGTGTTAAACCAGGTTACTCCTACAATGGCCGAATGCGTGGCCTGGCCGAACTGCGCGGTGTTATTCACGCTGTAAGTCAATTGAATCCCTAAACCTCCTTGTCTGTATTGACATGCCGGCGGCTACGCCGCCGGCCTTTTTTGAAAGTTTCTCTAGAGTAGTTGTCGGTCGTCAAATAAAATACATATAGGTTCCGGTAAGTTTATTGTTTTATTTGTTTGGTACTGTAACAACCCCAGGTCCTGATCAATCGAAAATACCGATACCGTGTTGGAATGTTGCCCTGCGGCAAGCAACCATTTTCCCGATAGGTCAATATTAATGTTACGCGGGTAGGCGCCACGTACGTGTTCTGTTTCTAGCAGCTCTGGTGTGGCGCCCTCCTTGATAGTGAAAACGCTTACCGAGTCGTGTCCTCGATTCCCCGAGTAAACAAATTTGCCATTGGGGTGAACTAAAATTTCAGAGGCAGAATTAAACGCCTCTTGCAGTTTTTTTTGCTTTGATAATGTAGGCGTTACGGACACTAGCTCAGCTTTTCCTTTAGTAGCATCATATTTAAACGTTGAAATACTTAACTCAAGTTCATTCAAAAGATAAATATAGTCGCCATCGATTGAAAAGCGCATATGTCTTGGCCCGCCCCCCTCTACAGTTATAGCTCTAGAGTGGTAAGTTAGAACCTGCTTACCTTCTGATACTTTATATATTAAGACAGCATCAAGACCCAAATCGGGTACAAGCGCATATTTTCCATCGGGAGAAAAACCAACCCAGTGCGGATGTGGGCTGTCTTGTCGATCTTCATATACTTGACTTCCGCCCTCGTGTTCTATTAGTTGAGTGCGAGAGGCGAGGGCGCCATTATTCTGCAATAGAAATATAGCCACAGAACCACCACCATATTGTACAGTTGCGACAAATTTTCCCGATGGGTGTACGGCAATGTGAGTACCCGATCCGTCACCAATCTCAACACTGTTAATAAAAGTTAAAGACCCATCGATGTTTTTTTTATAAGCTGCGACAACTGGAGTTTCGTCGATCTTAGCGACGGCGTAAATAATATCCAAGGTGGGGTGTTTAGCTAGGAAGCCTGGGGCATTGATATCAGCTACCCGCTTGGCGGTTGAAAGTGTTCCATTTGATTCATCAAATATAGCGTGATAGATGCCATCGCCATATTCATTGCCTGTACCAAAATAAACGTCTTGGTCTGCTAGCGCAGCGTGATTCAAAAATAGAGAAACCAAAAACGAGCCGAATGACATTTTTTTTAGCGGTTTGTTGTTCATTCTTGAAAGAAGGTGAAGCATATTTCGTCCTAAAAAAATGGTTGTTATGACACGCTTGTGTACAAACCAGAAAATTGATGTAAGTGACTGAAGAGCCTCGTAGAAACAAGATGCCATAATCATAGTTGATGTTCTATATTATCCGAACGAGAAAAATACGCCCCTGAATGCGATACACAATAGGCTCGGATAAATTCATAAAGTCTATGTCGCACTTAAGCAGGGCGAGTTTGACAGAGGTTCTATTGGCGTAGCTGAAGCTCAGCGCTATCGCCACGACAAAGCGGCAACAACAAATGCTTCGAAATCTGGAATTCGAAGAACCTGAGGGTAAAAAGACTAAGTTTTCCATTACCGATTTTGTGGTCTGCGTAAGAAAGTTTGGCCAGTTCTTTATTTAATTTTTCAATTGTTACTGTTTCTTCTAATAGAGAGTGTCCATGATAAGGCCAGCCCTGGTGCACCAGTGCCTCATGTAAGTTGCTGATATTATAAAGTTTATTATGGATTTATATCTATTCCTTAAATAATGCCCTCTTGATTTTTTTAAAACCTTCAAATTGTAATCGGTCAAACTGGTAATGCCACTTTACCATAAGGCTGGCTTGGTTCATACTCTATATGCGCTAAAGCAAGTTTTAACTTCTGCTGGGTGCCCAGGTGCTTTCAGCAGCGAATCACTAAATATAATGTATAAGATGTAGGAGAAAGTATGAGCTCCCCGAGACAGCCACAGATGGCAAAAAAATCAGTGCGTTATACCCGCAAGATCCTAGCAACTGCAATTGCAGCGAGTGTGTTTCCATCAGCTATCGCCTTTGCGCAAAATGACGATGATTCGATGTTGCTAGAGGAAGTTATTGTTACCGGCTCGTTGCGCGATACTATGCGTAATTCGATTGAGATTAAGCGCGATGCCGAAACAATCGTCGATGTGATTTCCGCCTCGGACATGGGTGCCCTTCCAGACTTATCTGTTGCCGAAACGCTTGAGCGTATTGTGGGTGTGACCGGTGACCGCTTTAAAGGCAATGCTAGTGAAATATCCGTTCGTGGTCTTGGCCCCTTCCTTGGTTACTCCACCTATAACGGCCGAGAGGTTTCCTCCGGTAGTGGTAACCGTTCAATAGCCTTTTCACAATTTCCCTCTGAGCTCGTAAACGGTGCGGTAGTTTATAAATCGCAGTCAGCCGATTTAGTCGAAGGTGGTGTAGCGGGTCTGATCGATCTGGAGAGTATACGCCCGCTGGATTATGGCAAGCGCCGTTTTCAGGCTGAGATTAAAGGCAACTACAACGACTATGACGCCAAGTTGAATGGTGATGATGGCTTGGGGTATCGCGGATCGATCTCCTATACGGATATCTTTGAGACAGGCATAGGCGATATTGGCTTTGCTATTGGTTACGCGGGTCACGACTCTTCTACTCCAGAAGAAAGCTTCAATGCGAGTTCTACCCTGCGCAACTGTAACTCAGATTACATCAATGATGGTCAGTCTGGTGGCTGGAACGCGTGTAGCTGGAGCGATGACAACGCCGCGGCTAACGGCGGCGCGGCAGCCGATGGCGATTATTATTTTGTTCCCAATCTTTTCTACTTCCGTCAGATGGAATCTGAAGAAACCCGTGATGCGGTGATGACGACCGTACAGTGGGAGCCCAATGAAGATTGGAGTATCACGGCTGATGCGCAATGGTCTAATCGTTTCTATTATGAAGACCGCCATGATTTATACTTTGATGATGGTCGCAACAATATCGGTCAGTGGGAAACAAACGACGAACATGCCTTGATTTCTTATACCGGCCATACCCGGATTGGCACTTATGGTGAGTATCGCGAGCGTGACGAAGACTATATGGGCGGCGGCCTGAACTTTGCCTGGAGTGCCACCGATCGCTTAGTTTTAACAGCTGATATTTCTTACTCTGATACCACACGCTATCAAGAAACCTGGCAGGCTCGATTCCGCTCCGATAGGCTTTGGTACGACTATGAAAACCAGGGCAGCGATAACTTCCCCTCAATATCGCTTTATGAAGATCTTGATGATCCGACCGGATCAAGTGTCGACTACAGCCTGTTGAATGACTACAGCTTGTATGACGCTAATCAACGAGCACGCTATGGTGAGCTTGAGGTTAACGACACTATCAGCGCCCTTGCCGTGGATGCAGTCTATGATCTGGAAGGTAGTTTCTTTACCTCATTAGAAGCCGGTGCGCGCTTCTCGAGCCACGAACATCATAACTATGCAGAGGATCGCGCCCAGTATACCGATACGAACTTTGCGGATGTATCCACCATTGAACAGAATTGCGCCACTGATTACCCACAACACGGCTATGGAGAAGACGCCAATTCCAGTTTTAGCGAATGGGCAACCTTCGATACCATGTGTGCTTTTGACAGCATGTGGGGTACTGAGGACTGGGCATTATCACCTCAAGACCCAAGCGCGGCTGATATTAACTTGACTGAAGATATTAGCGCTATTTTCGCGAAGGTTAACTTTGCCACCGAGCTTGGTAATGTCGATGTCACCGGTAATATTGGTGTTCGAGTTGTTGAAACTAGTATCGAGTCAATCGGTTATCGACAAGATTATAGTGTTGTCGAGAACAATGCGGGCACCCCCGATAACCCAGAAGATGATAGCTTTTATTTAGAGCCAGTTCCCGATACTTTGAGTGAAGAAAATTTTGATAATAGCTATGTAAATGTACTGCCAAGCGTCAATGTTAACTTTGGTTTAACTGAAGACGTGCAGCTTCGCGCAGCCATTTACTCGGCTATTTCGCGCCCTGATATGTGGTGGATGGGTGCCGGTCGCGATCTGGATCTAGGTGATGGCGAAGAAGAGTTCTCAAGTGTTGAAGACGCTATTGCCGCTGGTACTGCCACAGCTCAAGGCAACCCAAATATGGAAGCAACCGAATCGGTGAATTACGATTTGTCGGTTTCTTGGTTCCCTCGTGAAGATACTATGTTATCGGCTGCTCTGTATTACAAGGAGTTCGAAGCTGGCCTACAAGTAGCGGATCCCTCTAGTGTTCAAGAAGCATTTAATATCGATGGTGAAGACTACACAATGGATGTTGATGGCTTAATTGAGAACACCTCAGAATCGTCCAGCATTAGTGGGGTTGAGCTTAGTTTGCAGCATGGCTTTACCCATTTGCCTGAACCACTAGATGGGCTGGGTATTATGGGTGGCATCAATATAGCCGATACAGATTTTGAGTATCAGGAGAATGGCTCTGAGATAACGGACGATGTGGTTGTTGACCCTGCTAATCTTCCCGGTTTCTCTAAGAAAAGCTATAACGCCGAGATCTATTGGGAGAATTATGGGTTCACCACGCGCTTGTCATACAAGTATCGATCAGATTATTTGAAGCCTTTTGGTAGTGACTTTGGCCAAACTAACCGGTTTGTGGACGATACTAGCTCTGTAGATTTATCGTTGGCCTATAACCTTACTAAGAATCTTCAGGTGAAAATGCAAGCGCTTAACTTAACTAACGAACCCTATGTAGAGTATCGCGTAGCGCAAGACGCCTTTACCCGAATCGAGTATAGTGGTACCAAGTACTTTTTGGGGGTAAGGTATAAAATGTAGTGATTAATGCCACGCACAGGCGTTAAGTGTCACGCCTTATAAGTGCTTGATTATCGTTGCGAAGAACCAGGTGGTCTCGGCCATCTGGTTTTTTATTTCACGTTGCGTGGGCTTCCATTTCGAAGTAAGTAGGATTACTTATCCTATGATACTTTAAATATCTTTAGTTTTTATATAGAGAAAAAATTTCTATATTCTCGCTAGTTAAGGAGTTCAGTGGGGATATGAATTCTGAGTCAGACTTATGCCTATTAACGTAGATCGTTAGGCGCGATAAAGAGTAGGGCGATGAGTGATCTGATGGTTTTCAGAATTATTATTAGTTCGGATAAAATGCGGTATTGCTAAGTTAAGCAATAGGTGATTGGGGTTTTCTCTAATTATGATGTTAGGTTGCTAAAACTAGTGATCTAGTCAAATAGTCATACTTATGCAGCTTAGCGATGAAATAGGTTCCCCACGCTAATCTGCATAAGTTTGTCCTTTCTGAAATCTTCTTTAAGGGCAGGTATTGGTATCCTCCGCGATACAAAAATCGTTGAACAGTATGGTTTCATCCCGCAAGTCGTCAACCTGATTAAGGCTGCGATAAAGACCCCATTTGGGACGATTTATACTCGCGTCTTCTCGCCACATATCAATATCATTATTGCTCCAATCCAGCAGAATCTCATCGTCGTCTAGCCGCCTCAGGGTTACTTCCAGACTTCCGCTGTCAGCGTTGTGAGTGCGCACAAAAGCTTCTATCCACTCCCCGGTAAAGTTAGATAGATTAGCGCTAGCGACTTCGCTGGCCCCGGCAGTAGAAGTGGGAGCGTGTAAAATCTGCAATTTGTCGGGGCTTCCTGCGCGCGGGGTAAAAGTGACTAGGGGCATACTATCATCGCCACCGGCGGCTTTAATCTGGAAAATATGGGTAAATGATGATGACGCTTGAAAGCGCTTATCGAGCTTAAATTTCCAGCGATAGGTGTGTATTTCACCTTCGGTGGCTACTCGGTCATCGGGTGATGCGGAATAGGTTTTAACCTCTATGCGTTGGCGGTCGGAAATGGAATTTATACAGCGGTCGCCGTCTGTGTCGCGCAATAAGTGGAAAGCGAATACGTAACTTTGCAGAGTATCGTCTTTTATCTCGGTAATACGACGGCCAAAGCTGTCGGTCGAAGGATCGCAAACTGGGCTTTCCACTGCGGTACCTCCGAATACTTGATTAAACAGTTCGTAGGTGTCGCCAAGACCGTCAGCCGAAACCTCAACACGGTGATTGACCTGGGTGTTTAAAACGTCTTGTAAATGGTTGCTTGCGTGTTCGGGTGATACTAACTCTATGCTGCCAGTGCCAGAAGCATTGCTGAGGAGGTTGATTACTGCTGACGACTGCGCAAAGGCTTCTGCGTCGAGGGAGAAGTCAATAGGAGTGCCGGCTTCGTGAGCCATGTCTGAAATAGAAATACCATTAGTCGGGTCCCGGTCTAGGTCAAGCGATAGCAGTAACCGTACAATGTTGGTGACCACGTTGTTCTGTGGGACATCGCTTCCGGCTAACGTTAATGGAGTAACGGTAGGTTGGGCAGGAATGGGAGGAAACTTCATATCCCCCACAGAAAAAATCACCTGCTCCCCACTCAAATATTGGTATTGACCGTGAGCGTCTGTGTAGCCACTCATTGTATCGGTTTGATAACGAAGATTAGCCACAGAACTGTCGATGAAATAACCCAGCCGTATTCGCGAACTAGCTAGGCCATTTGATGAAGGGCTGGAGCTATAACTGCTTGAGCTTTCGCTAGAAATGCTGTTCGTCGCGTTACTCGAGATGGTAGAGGAAGAACTCGAACCGCCCCCACAGCCGACCATTGAGCCGCCGATAACTAAAAGAATCGATAGGTGGGCAAGTTTCATAGATCAGCCTCATTGTTATGTGATTTTTCGCTTGCTCGGCAATAATCTTGTAATATCATACATGGCTGGCAAAAATGTCAAGTGGTAAGGCCTGATTATGGGGTGGACAATGTTTAAGGTCGACGGAGGCGTAGTCTTGGGTGGTGTAATACAGACAATTCACCCTTCATAGCCTTACATGACGAGTTTGATATTACTGGATGAGATGCGCATGACTGGAAAACGATTGATAAGTTGGCTCTTTTTGGGGTCTCAATTACTTATCTCTGCGGAGACGATATTCGCTGCGCCACCCAAAAGTTTTGAGGTTTCGGATGTTGCGGCTAGTTCATCTTGTGAGGGTAAGTATATTATTTTGAAGATGGATGATTTGCGTGTGAAAGAAAATAACAATCTTTCACAAAGCTGGCTCGCTTACATCAGTAAGGTCAAAGAACTAAATATCAAATCTAGCATGGGGCTTATCGTAGAAGAGGTAACAAAAGGCGCTGCCCCGTTTAATACAGAACTAATGTCGCTTCATAAAGATGAGCGATTTGAGGTGTGGCATCACGGTTGGGATCATAAGCGAAGAAATTTGCTTCCCAAAAAGGATAACCTGGGGGAGTTTGCCGGTACGCCCTACGAGTACCAGTACGACCACCTGCAAAAGGGCATTGTGTACGCCCGAGACGTACTGGGTATAGAGTTTTTGACAGTGGGGACTCCTTATAATAAGTCCGATGAGACCTTTGTGAAAGTTTTGCACCAACATCCATCGCTCAAGGTATGGCTGTATTGCCAAGATGAGAGCTTCTCCGGGCTATGCCTGAAGCGAGGCCCGAGCAATCATCTGGAAGACCCCATAGGTCGGGTCTCATATACTAGTTTTTTAACCGCCTATGCGAGCAGCATCCATCCCTATTTGGTGTTACAGGGACATCCGGATATGTGGGATAAAGAAAGCTTTGCACAGTTCGAAAAAGTTATCGGCTATTTAAAACGCCATAAGGCTTGCTTTGTGTTGCCGTCAGAATATTATCGCATACGGAAAGGATGAAACCCTTTACTCGCTGCGATAAAGCTAATGAGTCTCTCGAACTTTCGGCGGATAAGTGTTTCAACGCCTGTTTATAAGATGCTTTTATCAGCTTCCGGCGGGTTGTTTGAAGAAGAGTTTTTACTGCGATACTGGCTCGGAGTGCAGCCTTCCTTGCGTTTGAAAAAGGTGTTAAATACCGACTTACTATTAAAGCCGACTTCGTAATATATTTCTGTAATGGTTTTGTTGGCGCAGGCTGGGTCCCGTAATTGCTGCTTTGCGTCTTCAATGCGGTAACTGTTAATAAATTCGTAGAAGTTGGCGCGAAAATCTTCTTTTATGATTTGAGACAAGCGCTTAGTCGGAAGCTTTAAGGTGGTCGCCAATTGATCAATCGTGATGTCCGGTTGAGTGTAAACTTTCGTTCGAACCATGCTTGCTTTGATATCTTCAATATATGCTTTATTTTCGACTGGAAGACTTTCGGGATTTGGTGGCGGGTGCGAAGATTCGTTGATCGCCGCTACAGAAGTAAAGAGCGTGAACTTCAACCCTATCAGCAGATTAAGCATAAAAAAGGTTAAGTAGTAGCCGGATAAACCCACGATATTGAGCAGATCTAGGTCGAAATTATCTGTGGCATAGCCGTATAGCTTGAGTGTTAGTAAGACCGCGTCCCAGGAAAAAAGCCCCAAAAAGCTCACTAGCATAACTTTTAGCCAGGCGAGATCGCGCTTATTCAGATTGGCAAACACGTTTTTAAGCTGTTCTCCGTAAGTGAAAACCAGCTTGAGGCACAGCAGTGCGTAAATAACGCGAAGGAAACGTCCGGCAGCATCAAAGTACAAATAGGGCGCTGAGTACGCAATATGCTGTGTTTCAACCAGCATCTCACGGCGCTCGTAACTTTGCAGGTAAAACGATATCAGCATGTGAAAGAAATAAAGTGCGACCGGCAGGGCGTGAAGCAGGTGTACGCGCCGCAGCTTAAAGTCTTTGTACAGTAACGATCTGACAAAAAGGTACAGAAGAGGCCCGTCTAAAAAATAGGCGTAACTGCCCAAAAAGAATAGGTTGGGTGATATGTCCAACAGCCATATTCTGAATTGTTTGCCCCAAAAAGTAAGTTCATGTATGGGGATAAAAATATGGCAGATTAAAAAACCGACAAAAAATGCAGTGCTAAGAACTCTCTTTTGATTGGTGACGCTTAGCAGGAGAGCAAACAGTAAACACTCGAATGCCGTTAAAATTAACACTAAGTCGTGAAAGTTGAAAAGCACTGTATCCATGGGCCATTGATTTCTGATTATTATGCCCACGAAGCGTTAACCCCTAAGGGGCTGGCATCGGCAGGGGGCTAGATTAAGCGTCAAGAATAATAAATTAACGTCAGGCTGCGCTATTGTTTTGGAATTGGAAAGACTCAGACTTTAACCTACCAAAACCAGTCATGGCAAGGGGTTCAGGTTAATCCGAACTCGGTGTAAACCCATACTAATACCCTCCGGACCAGTAAGTTCTCTATCCGAACTCATTATTTACATTACCCGAACGACGTCTTGTCGGATTGGATTTAATTTAATGTCTAACCGGTCATTCGTATCGAGTCGCTCACCGTTAATTACGGTAATGGCTGGTCGAGAAACAAGCGCTTCTTGGTCGCTCTGGTGTTGGTAGCAACCAGCAGTTGAGCCAAAGGGAAGCCAAATAAGAATAATCACCAGAATCGAGAGGAATAAAAAGCTATGTATTTTAAGAATCCTTTAGCCTTGGCTGTTGGCATGATTGCCGCGGCAGGTCATGCCGCTCAAAGTTATGCCCAAGATGACGCGGCGCAGTCAGCTCAAATGGGGATGCTGGAAGAGGTGGTAGTAACCGCTGAGCGTCGCCCTGCCGATTTGCAAAGTACGCCTATTGCCGTCACCGCGTTAACGCAGAAAGCTCTGGTTGAGAATGACATACTAGATGTCACTGATATGAACGGTTTTGTCCCTAACCTGATGGTTACCGGCCAAGAAGAGCAGTCGGATATCAAGATTTTCATCCGTGGCGTCGGTACCAATAACCCCACTGAAACTGGTGACCAAGGCGTGGGTGTGTATGTGGATGGTGTATATGCCGCACGCGCTCAGGGCGCTTTGGCCCTTATGTACGATCTGGAGAACGTCCAGGTACTGCGGGGCCCGCAAGGGACCTTGTTTGGTCGCAACAACACAGGTGGCGCTTTGTTGCTGCAGACTGTGAAGCCTGGGCAGGAGTTTGAAGGGAATTTTCAGACAACTTACGGCAGCTTCAATCGTCAACAGGTTTCGGGCGCTGTCACCTTACCAGTGCTGGACAATTTGTCCTTCCGAGTGGCCGGTTATTCCGACCAAGATGACGGCTGGGTCAATGCCATCAGTGAAGATCCGCGCGGCACCGAGCATAACTTTTCGGGCCTGTCGACGGGGCGTACTGCCAATGTGGGATTGAACCTGAACAATACCGATGTGCGCTCGGCGCGTATTACCGGCTTGTGGGATGCCACGGATAGTCTGTCCTGGACCCTCTCTTACGAGACTTTTACCGATAATGGCAATAACGGCATCCTATTGAACCCGGTGCTGGTCGAGCAGGACAACTTTGACTCGTTCATTGACTCCCCCGTGTCATTAGAGCTGCAAAGCGATGTCTGGCGCTCTACGGTGAACTTTGATATCAGTGACAACCTAAACCTTCAATATATTGCCGGTTTTAGCGACCTACACCGCGAACAGGTTGTGGACCAGGATGGGGGTATTACTTCGCGCTTCCAGGAGGGACGCACCGAATACCAAGATTCCACCGCCGCAAGCCACGAAATCAAGTTGCAAAATACCGCTGGTGAGGTCCTCGACTGGGTAGTGGGTGCCTATTACTTTGAAGAAGAGACGGCCATTCGCTTTGACTTCGATGGTCAGGGCAGTTGGTTACAAGGGGGTAACACCTTTATCCAGCCCGCGCGCGGTACCGAATCGGCTGCCGCCTATGCTCAGGCGACCTGGCATCTTACCGATCGATTGTCACTGACCGGCGGTCTTCGCTATACCGACGATCTAAAGTATGACCGGGGCGGTCGCAATATTCAGGATTGCGAGAACGAATTTATTCGTCCCACGCTGGGCGGCGAGAATCTTTCTGTTTTTGAGGACTTTCTCAACAACGTTACAGGGGAAGAGGGTGCCGACGGTTTGGACGATTACACGGGGCGTGAGCGCACCCGTGGGCAGTGTGCCGCCACCTTGCGTAACGATGTTGAGAGTGAGGATGATCAGCTGACGTACTTGGCCCGGGCCAGTTACGAGTGGCAGGACTCCATGGTGTACGCCAGCGTGAGTACTGGTTATCGAGCCGGCGTGATTCAGGATGGGGGGCAATCGACCAACCCTGAGAACAGCACCAGCTATGAGGTGGGTTACAAATACCAGACTGGCACTTTCCGTTTGAACACCGCCGCTTTCTTTATGGAGTATGACGATCTGATTCGCTCTGGCTTCGATGAAGACCTGAACCAGATTGTTAACTCAAACGTGGCCGGCGCTGAGATCTCAGGGGTTGAAGCGGAACTGACCTGGATGATAGGCAGCGGTGGTCAATTGGATATCGGCGGTGGTTATCTGAATGCCGAGTACACCGATTATGTGGTCGATGGTGCAGGTTTCGGCACTAACTTGACTCCTATTATTGGTCCTGATGGTGAGCCTACCGGTTTCTATGATTTGGCAGGCAATAAGTTACCTCAGTCCCCCGAGTTCAACCTCAATACGACGCTGCGCTGGGACTTTGAAACCGGCATCGGTTTGATTACCCCGCGCATTAATGTGCGTTATGTGGACGATGTGTTCTTCCGCGATCAGAACGAAAATGGTGCACCGATCAATAACATTATTGATGATGAAGAACAAACTGGCTTTTACTGGGGTAACCCGGCGGGACAGGATGCCTACACCAAAGTGAATTTCGGGGTAACGCTTGATCCAGGCGAGCAGTGGTCGGTGGATTTCTTTGTCAATAACGCCACTGACGAGATGACCAAATCCAGCGCCTCTGTGGATAACAACACTGCTGCCGGTTTCCCCGGACGCTATGCGCCGCCGCGCACCTATGGCGTAAGAGTGAATGCAAACTTTTAATTAATAACATCGCCGCTGTTGCCACGCCGTATGCGTGGCAACAGATCAAACGATAAAGATGTGAATGATAGAAGGTATAAGATAATGAAAACTTCAATCTATGGCGCAACTAAAGAACGAAACTTCTATGCCAGCCCAATGGCCTTGAGCACGGTTGTGCTAACCGCTGTGCTGGGGCTGAGTGCCTGTGGTGGCAGTAGCTCGGGGCCGGTAACGGTAACACCTGTCCCTCCTGCAGTGGAATCGCCTGAAGCGGGCAGCGAGAATTACACTGCACTGAAAGCCGATGGCACAATGTGGGTGAATGAGTCGGAGCAAAAAGTCTCTTTGCGCGGTATCAATATTGGTAACTGGCTCAGCATGGAGCTTTGGATGTTCGACAATGGGGATGACCCCTTGGGTGAGAACATTCCGGATCAGTGCTCGCTAGAGGACAAATTAACCGAGCGGTTCGGCGAGGCGGAGAAAGATCGTTTAATCAAGCTTCATCGCGACAGCTGGTTTACCGAAGCGGATTGGGATGTCATTGCTGAGGCCGGGTTCAACGTTGTGCGCATTCCGTTTCCCTACAGCTTAATCGAGAATGACGATGCTCCAATGACGTTGAAAGACGATGCCTGGGAGTATTTGGATTGGGCGATTGCTGAAGCTAAAAAACGCGAAATCTATGTAGTGCTGGATCTGCATGGCGCGGTAGGTGGCCAGGGCGTCGAGCAGCATACAGGCTGTGAGGGGCAAAACGAACTGTGGAGTAACGAATCTTACCAAGAGCGTACCAAGTGGTTATGGGGTGAGATTGCCAAGCGCTACAAGGGTGAGTCGGCCGTGGCCGGTTACGGCTTGTTAAATGAGCCCTGGGGGACAGACTCGGCAACCTTGCGTGATTTTCTTGTTGAGCTGTATAACGAAGTGCGCGTCCACGATGAAGAGCATGTTGTCATTCTGGCGGCTCATAACGCCGACGGTATTTCCGCCTACGGTGACCCGCTGGATTACGGCATGGAAAACGTCGCTTTTGAGCCACACTTTTACCCGGGCCTGTTTGGTTGGGGTGAGATAGGTTACAACGTACACCGCGACTGGTTAACCTGTGGCGAAAACGGCGACTCCGGTGTGTGCGACTGGGCAAACCGGGCCCGCAAAGTCTATACCCCTATGTTGGTGGGTGAAATGCAGCCCTGGAACGGCTTGGGCGAAATGGGCGGTGAAATTACCCGCGCCACCTTTGATACCTATAACGATTTGAATTGGGCCGGCACGGCCTGGTCCTATAAAGTCGCGACCGCGGCCGGTGGTTTGGGCAATGGTACCTGGGGCTATGTAACCAACAACGGCGATCAGTTGATTACCAAGGCGCAAACTTGGGGCTGCGCCGGATGGGAGTCCACCTTTGCTAACGCATGTGATGTACCCGCCAGCAGCACAACGCCATACGAAGGCGAAGGAACGAAAACCATGTATCTAGTCATTAAAACCGGTGGTTTTAATGGTGTGGATGTGGTTTACGACAGTGTTCAACTCAGTAGAGACTCAGACGGCACCAATATTGTTGTTAATGGTGAATTTGGTTCTGGCTCCGAATCTAGCTGGACGGAAGTTTCCCTGTGGGGTGATCCGCGCGATTACGATTTTGGATACGCACCCGGTGAATTTGCCGGCAGCGATACTGGTGAAGCCCTGCGGGTGACCTCCCCGGCGGGCAGTCATGCACTCATTTATCAGGCCGTTGAAGTGGAAGGTGGCGAGTCCTACACCTTGTCTGGAAAATTCACCGATCTGGGCAGCAGCGATACCTGGGCCGAGATTTATCTGGTGCCCGATATGCCTCAAGAGTGGGTGGATGTGACCGGGCGTGCTATCCCCAGTGTTGACGTCAACTCATCGTCTATTGAGGAAATCGAAGATTATTTCAGCTTCTTTGCGATTGATGAAATGGACTATGTGGTGAATCACTGGGTCAGAGAGTCGATGACCTCGGACCAGCCGGCGACAATTTTCACTAATATTCCAGGTAAAGCCAGCAATCTCACACTGGATGTCAGCGACACCAATGTTGCGCTTAGCTGGGATAGTGCCGATGGCGAAGTCGTAGGGTACAAGGTGTATCGCTCTTTGGCGCCTCGCTCCGGGTTCGAAGAAATCGCGTCGGTTGAAGCAAACCGCTACAACGACGATACCGTAAGCGCCGACACCACTTATTACTACTATGTAGCCGCTTACAATGATACGGATGAAGGCTACGCCAGTGACATTATGGCCAGTGGGGAAACCTTCTACACCGTACCGACCAAAATTGAAGCTGAAAGTTATTCGGCCGCGCACCCCGGAGTGCAAACGGAAACTGCGGGTGATGAAGGTGGCGGCTTTAATATCGGTAGCTTCGAGAGTGGCTATTGGGTGGATTACGACATCAACGTCACCGCCGCAGGTCCCTACGTAATGGACTTCCGCTTGGCAAGCCAGGTGGGTGATGTTCAGTACGAAGTACTTGTGGGCGATCAGGTGTTAACCACGGTGACTGTTCCTAACACTGGGGGGTGGCAGTCGTACCAGACCTTGAGCTTCGATGTAGACTTGCCCGAAGGTCGTTCAACCCTGCGTTTACGCTCAATTGACAACCAGTGGAACTTGAACTGGTTTGAAATAAAAAATCCCTAACGAGTAAACCACGTCGCCGCTAGGGCGGCGTGGTGATCTCCGTGTCATAAGTATTGGTCTGAGAAGCAAAATTGACAGGTTAAGCGCAGTAAAAACTGCACAATAGCGGATCAATGATGTTTTCAGTATCCATGGCTTACTTTCGCTTCGGTATATAAATAATGAAAAATGAGGCTAGATATGAAATCTAAAACGAATATTCGTCAAGTTGTACCTAACCTTCGAATCAAAGCTAGGAAGTGGACTTTTCTGGCCGCTTTGCTAAGTGGACTCTTTATGGGCGCCGAAAGTCATGCCCAATATGTTTCCACCGAAGGGACAAAGATTGTTGATGAGGATGGTAATGATCTTTATCTAAGTGGTATCAACCTGGGTAATTGGTTGTTGTGGGAAGGCTATCTGATGATGGGTGATTTCAACTATCGAACCCATTCACAGTTCTTGAACTCTCTTTCACAGGCCTTCGGTGGTATGGATAAGGCCGAAGAGTTTGAACATCAATGGCGCTTGAATTATGTTGACGACAAAGCAATTGCGGATCTCAAAGCACTCGGCTTCAATTCTGTTCGTGTGCCCTTCCACTATAATATGTTTTGGGAAAACGGTAGCTTAAGCAACAAGGGCTTCCAATACTTTGATCAGATCATAGAGGCTTGTCGGAATCACGACATGTATGTATTGCTCGATATGCATGCAGCGCCGGGGTATCAAAACCCTGGAGACCATGCCGATAACGTGGACTCCAATGCTAGTCAGCCTCGCGCTACTGTGAAATTCTGGGATGGGAATAATGTGGCTGTTGCCAGCGCTGTATGGCGCCACATTGCCGATCGCTACAAAAATGAACCGGTAATATGGGGATATGATTTAATTAACGAACCGGTGCCCCAGCCCGGGCGTGAATTTGAATTGCTGGGTTCGCTAATTACCATGCGTGATGCCATTCGCGAGGTGGACAATAACCATATTATTGTGGCCGAAGGCTCCTGGTGGGGATCTGATCTGACCAAGATTGATTGGAGTGATCCACAGGTCCAGGCCGAAACTGGCGTTAGTGAGCAGTGGGATCAAAAACTGGTTTATCAAATTCATCACTATGGGCCGGTCTCAACGACCCGCGGACGTGAAGATATTACCAATAATTTGAATATCCCGCTTATTATTGGTGAGTACGGTGAAACTGATCCGGGCAATCTGGCCGCGATCACTGACTGGGCAAAACAGGAGCTTTCGGGCTACTTTCCCTGGTCTTTTAAAAAGATGTCCCACGACAAAACCCTGTGGACGATACCTCCAAATAACGCTTACAACCAAGTTAAAGCCTTCATCAACAATGGCGGAACTCCTCCGACGCACCTTTACGATGAGATGATTGACTTTGCTCAGAATAATGTTCGCAATGGCCATTCCAGTCATACCTGGCATCAGGGGTTTTATGATGCGATTGCGCCCTCTGAGCAAATGGTCCAGCCGGATTGTTCCGAGGCCGAACAGAACTCTATCCCCGCAAGAGTCGAAGCCGAGTCGTTTTGCGATAGCTCGGGACTTAGAACCGAAACCACAGGAGACGTCGATGGCGGACAAAATGTGGGTTTTATCAGCCCCGGTGACTGGGGCGAATACAACATTATTGTGCCGAGTGACGGTACCTACACACTGAAACTACGCGTTGCGGGCGAAGCTACCTCCGGTCAAATAGAGGTTAAAGTCGGCGGTGCACCAATCGCCACTGTCAGCACGCCGGTAACGGGAGGTTGGCAAACCTACCAGACAGTAGCACGCGAAGTTTCACTGGATGCGGGCTCTCATCGCCTGAGGCTGGATTTTATTACCGGAGGCTTTAACTTAAATTGGGTTTCCTTTGAGTCTGGCGCCTCGATGCCCGACCCTGTGGACCCTTGCGAGAACGCTGTGCAGGGCTTGCCCGCTAAAGTAGAAGCAGAAAACTATTGCGATATGCTCGGTGTTCTAACAGAAACCACAAGTGATACTGGTGGCGGTACTAACATTGGCTGGATTGACGCAGGTGATTGGGCAGAATATCGGCTTAGTGTGGCCGAGCGTACCGACTTCCTTGTTACCGCCAGGGTGGCCAGTCAGAATGGTGGCGGTCGTATGAATATCGAGGTAAATGGTAACAACATCGGCGGCTACGACATTCCGGCCACGGGAGGTTGGCAGAATTGGCAGTCGTTATCGGTGCCGGTGACCTTGGATGCGGGCACTCACGAAGTAAAGTTTAACTTCGTAAACGGTGGTTTCAATCTCAACTGGGTGGATTTTTCCGAGCAGGTCTCCGCACCACCAACAGAAGGTCTTCAGGCCGGCACCTATATCATTACCAATGAGTCTAGCGGCAAAGTCTTGGATGTAGCCGGCGTATCTTCCAGCGATGGGGCGAATGTTCAGCAATGGGATTATTCCGGTGGCCTAAACCAGCAGTGGATGGCGGAACCGGTGGGCGATGGTAGCTACGAATTAATCAGCATCAATAGCGGTTCGTGTCTGGATGCCGATGCGGGCAGCGACAATGTTCATCAATGGACTTGTCAGAACATCAGTAATCAGCGTTGGTTTATTGATGAGCAGCCGGGTGGTTACTTTACCATTTTGACGATGTCGGGAGATGCTCTTGAGGTGGCAGAAGACAGTGCAAACAACGGCGCCGATATTCGTACGGCGAGTGCTACACAGTCAAAACGTCAACAGTGGCGTATTGAACTAGTGAACTAAATTGACAATGCTCTCCTCGGGATAGGGCTAAGTTTTACTATCCCGCTACGTAGTGTCAGGCTTGGGCTTTTGTCTTTTAGGCAATTAGCCCTTTTTTTAAGCCTTTCGCAGCCCTTTCATAAATAGCATGCATTGGTTTTTCAGTAGTCCTCTAGGAAACCGTGACTACCCATTGTGGTTTACAAAGGAAAAGTTTCCAGATGGTATAGATTCCATATTACGCGCAAATACCCTGATCGTTTTCTTGAAGTGATCCTGGGTACTAGGCGCGGATGAGCTTGTCGAAGAGGAGATTGAAGCTGAGGTGAATCAGGACCGCGTCGGTCGATTGAATGCTTACCTGATAGAATAATATTTGCAGTGATCTCGAATAACCAGGTAATTATGATATTCGTCTTGAGCAATCCTAATCGTCGTCCTGCAACCTCGGCGGGATTTTCGAACTATTTTGGTTTTACAGGTTTCGTGCTCGCCGCCGACGAATTTTGAGTCGCTATTACCCCGACAATCACAATTGCCGGGGTAATAATTACCAAAAAATGGTCTCTCTACCGCCGGTTATTCGTATACGGTAAAACGGCCTTTTAATCCCGAGGCGGCATCTTTAGCAATCCATAGTTCGAAATCACCGGGTTCTGTGACTTTCTCCATGTTCTGATTATGGAATGCGAGAGCCTCGGTAGGCAGCTCAAAATGAATGGCCTGTGATTCCCCTGGTGCCAGAGTTACACGCTGAAAGCCCTTCAGCTCCCGAATGGGGCGAGTTCTGGTTCCCACCAAATCCCGGATATAAAGCTGCACAACCTCTGTCGTCTGTACCTTACCCGTGTTTTTGACCGTGGCGCTTGCCCGAATCGTCTCGCCCAGAGCGACGCGAGAACTAGGAATAACAAGGTTGGAGTAATCGACATCGCTATAGGTCAGACCAAAACCAAATGGAAATTCCGGTTCGTGGCCGTAATCGAGATGATTAGAGGAGTTGCCAGGTGCATGTTGAAATACCCCCTGTTCAATGTCGCCAATGAGTGTGTAATTGTCCTCGGTTGCCGGGCGCCCGGTGGCCATACGATTGTAATAGATGGGGATTTGCCCTTCACCTTTAGGCCAGGTAATGGGCAGACGGCCCACCGGCGAATAATCACCGTAGAGGACATCGACTAAAGCCGGCCCCGCCATGGTGCCGGGATGCCAAGCCATCATAATCGCATCAGACTGATCGAGTACCGGGCCCAGCTCGATGGGCCGGCCAGCCATAATTACCGTCACCAGCGGCTTGCCTGTTTCGCTTAAGGCTTTTACCAGCTCCTGCTGCGCGCCAGGTAATGCTATATCAGCGCGGCTGTGACCCTCGCCGGATAAAATAGACTCTTCGCCACCTACATATACGATTACGTCGGCTTGTTGTGCGGCTTCTACGGCTTTATTAAAGTTCTGGGTCGATGTGTCGCGGCTATATTCCAGCCCTTTAACAAAGGTAAAGGACTCATTTCCGCCCAGATACTGCTCTAGAGCGGGCACCAGAGACACGGAGTCTTTTTTGTCGCCATTGTAAATCCAGGTGCCCAGCTGTTCGTGGGGCACATTCGCCAGAGGTCCAACAAGAGCGATCTTGGCCTCTTTGTTCAGCGGCAACACAGAATTGTCGTTTTTGAGCAACACAAAGCTTTCACGCGCCGCTTCGCGGGCGGCTTGTCTGTGTTCATCGCTTAAAATGACAGTATCGCGATTGCCTCTAGGGTAAGGGTTATCCCAGAGCCCGAGTCGCATTTTGATTCGGAGCATATGACGCACTGCCTGGTCCAACTTGGCCTCTGTGAATTTTCCCTCCTCGATTAATTCGGGCAAAAACTTCTGATAAGTATCGGTATACATTTCAAAGTCGATACCCGCGTTGGCGCTCAACTCGGCAGCATGTTTGGCGTCTCGGGCAAAGCCATGGGGCAGCATTTCCATAACGGCATTCCAGTCACTGACTACGAAGCCGTCAAAGCCCCACTCATCCCGTAGTATCGTTTTCAGCGCATGCTTATTAGCGGTGGCGGGGATATCGTTCAAGGTATTGTAAGAGCTCATAATAGTCATAAGGCCCGCGTCAACGGCCGCTTTAAAGGGCGGCAAGAAAATGTCGCGCAGTCTCGCCTCTGGTATATAGGCGGCGTTGTAATCGCGACCGGCCTCAGCTGCTCCATAGCCAATAAAGTGTTTGGCCGAGGCTGCCATAGCGTCTGGGCGCGTGGGGTCATCTGTTTGAAAGCCCATGGTCATGGCGACCCCGAGTACAGAAGCCAGATACGGGTCTTCACCCAGAGTCTCCGCTATCCGCCCCCAGCGAGGGTCATGGGATATGTCAATCATCGGGGCAAAAGTCCAGCGAATACCGTCTGTTGTGGCTTCCTTGGCGGCGATGCGTGCACCCTTTTTAACCAGCTCCGGGTTCCAGCTGGCTGCCTGGCCCAAAGGGATAGGGAAGATGGTTTCGTAGCCGTGTATGACATCTTGGCCAAAAATCAATGGTATGCCTTGTGGGCTTTCTTCCACGGCGATTTTTTGCAGTTCGGCAAAAGCATTATCGTCGACAGAAGAAAAACTGACGTTCAAAAAGCCGCCGACTTCACCCCGGCGAATTTGTGCTTTGAGTTCAGGTAGCTGTTCTGCGCTATAGGTGCCAAAGTCGCGGAGTGCGAGTTGTCCCACCTTTTGGTCTATGGTCATAGTCTCGAGCAAGACATCAATACGGTTCTCGATGGCATCGGCGTTGGCGAATGAGGCGCCGATACACATGATCGGCAAAGCGAGATTCATTAGCTTTTTCATAGGTGACTCCGTTATCTCGTCACTTCGTTATTTGTGAGCAGCGTATCGCTGAGTGAATGGCCCATAAAACAGGCCTGCCGGGACTATAGGGCGGGTAGGCTGCTGTGTCGTACGGGGAAAGCACTTTTCGGGTCGAACGCCCCTATATCCGCAAAGTTCGGCCTGCTGGCATTTATTCGAACCCGTTCTGGCTAATCAGCAGGAAATACGAACGCTTTTTTAGGGTTAGCAGGCTAGCCTGAACAGGCAGGGTAGCTATATGGGATAGGGTTATTCCCACAATAATAATATGAGGCGAGTTTTATGATCTTGCGACGACTTTATCTGTGTGGTTTGACCTGTTGCTTGGCAGCTTGTGGTGGAGGGACAAGTAATGGGGCATCACCGGTCTCTCCCGGCGGACCCTCGGATGTTCCCGATCCGGCGCCTACCAAACTTTTTGTGGATCGCACTGACGAAACCGGTATTGAATTTCTGGCAGGCTACAAAACCTCCAAAGGCGTCAGCGATATTATGAAGTACTGTGGCGGTGTAGCCTCCGGTGATATAGATGGCGATGGTCTGGTGGATTTGTTCTTTATTAAGGGCGATATCGATCGGCCCGGCCTCTACTTAAATGAAGGTAACAACCGTTATCGTGAGGTGGCGGCTGAATGGGGCGTCGATATTCAGGACCACAAAGGTTGTGGCCCGGCTTTCGCTGACGTTAATGGTGATGGTCGGTTGGACTTGTTTGTGGGGGGCATCGACGGTGACCGGAGTTATCTACTCGTACAGCAGAAAAATAACCTAGGGCAGTGGCGTTTTATTGATAAAACCCAGGAGTACGGCTTGGCGGAGCTGGTTTCTCCCAATACGATTTCGGCTTCATTTGGCGATTACGATGGCGACGGCTGGCTGGATCTCTTTTTAGGCCACTGGGGAACCCCGGAGTCGGTGCCCAAGGAACATTTGTGGCGCAACTTGAGTGGCGAGCGCTTTGAGAATGTTACCGCTGAGGCTGGGTTGGCACAGCATATGATCCAGCAGCCTAATAATACGGCGGTACTAGGAGCGGGGGTGGATTACAGCTTTTCAGGTGCTTTTAGCGATATCAATAACGACCGCTGCCCGGACTTGCTGGTAATTGGCGACTTTACCACCTCTCAGGTGTTTTTAAACCGCTGCGATGGTGTGTTTGAAAAGTACCTTTCTGATGTGATTGATGTGGACAATGGTATGGGGGGCGCCACTGGCGATCTGGACAACGATGGTGACCTGGATTGGTTTGTCAGCGGTATTGCCACAGCCGCAGGGCAGGGCAATCGCCTGTACCAGAATAACCATCAATCGGCCCAAAGCTATGCCCAGATGTTTACGGATGTAAGCAAAGACAAAAACATTGTCGATGGAGGCTGGGGGTGGGGCGCGTGCTTTGCTGACTTCGACAATAACGGTTGGCTGGATATCTTTCATGTTAATGGTTGGCAGGCGGGGTTGTTCGGCTCCAGCTATGCAGACGATCGTTCGCGGCTCTATATGGCGCAGACGGATGCTGAATCTGCGTTCCCCCACTATCTCGAAAAATCCCTTGCCTTGGGAATTACTGATCGTACGCAAGGGCGTGGCGTGGTGTGCTTCGATTCGGACAATGACGGCGATGTGGATATTGTGACCGCCAACGGTATTTTCGATGAGGGCTTGATACCATTTAAATTTTATCAAAACACTCACGCCGATGCGGGGGCAAGTAGCAGTCGCCATTTGCGTATTCAATTGCGCGGTGCCTATCCAAACACCGCCGCCATAGGCAGCAAAATTCTTGTGGTGTCTTCACGAATGACGCAAATGCGGGAGGTTACGGCCAACAGTAACTTTGTCTCAAACAATCCCGCTATCCAATATGTGGGATTACCACAGGGCGATTCTGCCGAAACGATAGAAGTCCGATGGCGAGATGGGCGTATCAGCGTGTTGCACGGCCCCTTTTCCGGTATGCACATCACCATTGACCACCCAGACCGTAAGTTTTGAGGTTAACCATGCAAATAAAAAAAAAACATTCTATTAATAGCGGCCCTTGGGGCTTTGGTAACCGCTTGTGGCGGCAGTGGCGAGACAAGCGAAACCGTTGATGCGCCCCCGCCGCCACCCGCTACTCGTGAACCCCTTAGCGATGAAAAATCACCCTCGCTAGCTCGGCGCTGGAACGAGGTTTTGTTGGAGGCTATCCGCAATGATTACGCGCGTCCGACTTCTCATGCGCGTAACCTTTTTCATTTGTCTGCGGTGATGTATGACGCCTGGACGGTATATTCAGATACGGAGAGCTCCTACTTGCTGGGGAAAACATTGAATGGTTTTTCCTGTCCATTCGATCGCGATGGCTTCACGGTTTATAGCGAGAAGGCTCGTGAAACGACCATAAGCTACGCGGCCTATCGTTTGATTACGCATCGATTTTCGCAGTCGCCGAGTGTTGCCTATACGCTATTGCAATCCAACAGATTGATGGAGACATTGGGGCTTAATCCTGAACTGGCCACACCCAGTGCACAAAGCGGTGCCGCGGAGCTGGGCAATTACATCGCAGATTGCTACATTCGTTACGGCTTGCAGGACGGCTCCAATGAGGAAAACGGCTATCAAAGCCGTTACTATCAGCCGGTTAATCCGCCCATCGCGCCCGCCGAGCCAGGCAATCCGGATGTGAATGACAGGGGGCGGTGGCAAGCGATTGAGCTGGAAACCTCTATTGATCAGTCTGGCAATCAGGTGTCTTCAGTCCCTAAGTTTATTGGGGCAGAGTGGGGCAATGTCTTGCCGTTTGCGCTGACTGAGTCGGATCGGCAGAGCCATCAGCGCGGTGGCCACACATACACCGTCTATCTCGACCCGGGCGAGCCTCCCTATCCCAATAGTCACTACCGGGAGATCTATCAACGCACCTTCGCCTTGGTGGCTATCTGGGGTGCGCACCTGGACCCGGCAAAGACGCCCGTTATTGATATTTCGCCCGGCGCCCTGGGTAACCTGGATATAGACGAATTTCCCCGCGATTTTAGCGAATACGATCAGTTCTACTCGTTGTTTGCCGGTGGTGACCCTGGCAAAGGCCACGCTGTAAACCCTATTACCGGGCAATCTTATCCAAAGCAGGAAGTGCCTCTGGGCGATTATGCGCGAGTATTGGCAGAATTTTGGGCAGATGGCCCGGAATCGGAAACACCACCAGGGCATTGGTTTGTCATTCTCAACCATGTGACTGACCACCCCGATTTTGAGCGTCGTCTCTGGGGCGCTGAATCTGTCGGGCCACTAGAGTGGGATATCAAAGCTTACTTTAGCCTCGGGGCGGCGATGCACGACTCGGCGGTGGCGGCCTGGAGTAACAAGGGCTGGTATGATTTTACCCGGCCCGTTTCAGCCATACGGGCCATGGCGGATCTGGGACAATCCAGTGATCCTGCTGCGGCGTCTTATCACCCCGAGGGGCTGCCACTCTACCCAGGTTTTATCGAGCTGGTTAGGGAGGGGGATCCGCTTGCGCAAAACCAGCCAGAGAACATTGGTAAAATTAAGCTCTATAGCTGGCGTGGCCCAGACTATATTGAATCGCCGCAAACCGATATTGCGGGGGTTGGGTGGATTTTGGCGGAAAACTGGTGGCCTTACCAGCGGCCAACATTTGTCACCCCGCCCTTTGCCGGCTATGTGTCGGGTCACTCTACCTTTTCCCGTGCGGCGGCGGAGGTCTTAACCGCGATAACCGGAAGTGAGTACTTCCCGGGTGGTATGGGCGAGTTTGAAGCACCGAAGAACGAATTTCTTGTCTTTGAGCGCGGGCCCAGCACCGACGTTACCTTGCAGTGGGCAACATACCGGGACGCGTCCGATCAATGCAGCTTGTCAAGAATCTGGGGTGGTATTCACCCGCCGGTGGATGATCTGCGAGGACGTTTTATGGGCGAGAAAGTCGCGCAAAAAGCCATAAACTTGGTGCAAGCAATGTTTGCTGGCGATTGAATGCGGATTCGGTGGGGCCAGAGCCGTGAATCAGGGGCGGTAGGAGCATAAAGGCCTGGCAGGCCTTTATGCTCGTTGAGGTTATACGGATTTCGAAGATGTATTCACCGGATTAATAGACTCTAACCTTGAGAAACTGACATCCATTGTTGGGTGTTATAAATAGGGTATTACCGGAGAAACTATCGGACGAAGCGTAGTTTCCAGTAACCTCAAGTTGTCCCGAGCCCGATTGGTCTTGAATGTTGCCACGGAAATTGCATTGACTGTTTGCGTCGCTATCCCATACCTGCAGAGTCCTGTTTTGCAGGTTTTCAGGGAAGGTAACACAGCTGGCAACGCCCAGCTCAATTTCGGTTCTTGTGTCCATTGCCATTTGCTCACAATTGTTCGCGCTACTCGAATTGCTACTGGAGCTACTGGAATTGTTTGAGCTGCTGCTAGAGCTGCTCAAGCTGGAAGACGATGCCTGGGAGCTGGATGAACTACTGCTTGAGCTTGTGGGGCTGCCGCCACATGAGCCATTTAATTCGTCGAAGCAGGGGTAAGGACCGTTGTTTGGCTGCTCAATTGATTGGTCTAGAGAGTAATCGATATTTCTGGTTTGATAATCTTTCCACACCAAAGTTGTCCCGCCATCCAAACGAGTATTGTTCGAAATGTGCATGGTAGGCTCTTGCGCTCGGAAGGTACCAGCCGAATAAGGCAGGTTAAACTCGTTATCGTAGATGTTTGAACGTTTGTGCTCACGATAGCTGTACACAGCATGAGTAATATTATCGTCGCCTTTGTAGTCCATAACGTTATTGCGCACCAGAGCCTCATTACCTTTTAGGTCGATAAAGCTATCTGCTTGGGGGGAGGCCGATGTGCCTACGATACCCCGGGCATCTACATGGTTGTACTCAATGACTGTCCCGGTAGTGCCCGCTTTAACATCAAAAGCCTCGGCAGTAACCCAGGGACCGATAGTGCAGCCGCCGATGGTGTTGTAATCGCTATTGTCGGGTGGGGATTCTTGATGACCGTTATTAGTGCCGACATACACCCCTTCACCGGTGCCTTCTTTACCCTCGCGCTTGCCTGTGTCGTGAATATAGCAATTGGTCAGCTTGTTGTAAGAGCTGCTATCGCGAAAGTGCACGGCTTCCTGGCCTACGTTATAAACTTCTACATTATCGATTAAGTTGTGATTCGCCCCTTCGAGCATGATCCCTTTTTGTGCCCCGGTAAATTTCAGGTCTTTAACTTCCCAGTAATCCCCTTCGAGCAAAAGAACATACCCCGTATCAACGTTATCTCCTTTCAGAACCTGTTTGCTGGAGGTTGAAGCACTTCGTAAAACAATCGGGGAATTGGCAGTCCCGCTTTTGTCACTGAAAAAATGAGCTCGGCCTTCACCGCTTGTACTTCTGTTGCCCGTATATGAGCCCGCGTGAACCACAATTTCATCGCCAGGGCTTGCGCTTTTTAGCGCATTTTGGAGCTCTACTGAGTTATAAACTGGAAGGGTGGCTGCAAAGCTGGTTGTACTAACTAATGCGGTAGCAGCGATGAGAAGTTGTAACGAAGTCATATTTTTATGGTGTTGATTCTTCATTAGTGCCTCCATGGAGGGTAATTGGTAAGTGTTTTTTATGTTATTTGATTAAAAGTGCGCCATAAGTTGGTGCGAATTCAAATATAGTAAGGTGGCCTACTGGTAAGACCAAAGCAAGGCTAGTACGCCAACGGATGCGTGTCAATTTGTTCTGATGGTTTTGTATAGTGGTTCACTAATGAATGGTCTACTCACCCACCCGGCCAATAATTATTGGCTGTGGTATGGGATATTTATTTAATTTTTTTCAATGAGTGACGACGTCGTGTAAATCGATTAGTTGCCACTTTCAGCGTGTTTTATCGAACACTTAGATTAGGCATTTTCGGTAAAGCGTGCTATTTGCTCGTTTTTTGTGACTTAATCGAGTTTTCATTTGGGCGTGAGCGGCTGAGCGTTGCAAAGCCTCGTGGGACTTGTCCCTGCAGCTCTCGGATAAGTAGAGGTAATTGTGGGTGATTTGCGGGTGGAAAAGGAGTCGTGTCAACCATGGATGTGTATCTTTGATACTGAAGGGCATCCACTGGTTGATGGCGGACTGGAATACTGGGGGCAAAACCTGCTTTAACGAGTCGGGTAAGCGTTGTTTTAAAGATTTTTGGGCTCACTCTTCCGACCAGTAAAAGCCGCGTTTAAAGCGTCTATTGACTGGGTGTTTGAACGCTGGCAGCGGGGACCTGCTATACATATTTACCATTATGCCAATTACGAGATTGCCGCCTACCGCAAGTTAATGAGCCGGTATGGTGTGTAGTCGCTCGGCCTTGATCTGACATTTATCCGATTTTCATCCAGTGCCTGTCAGTCTAGGTCTGAGTTACTGCAAGTAATGGGGGTACACCATTGTGGGGCAGAGCCTGCGCCCTAAAAATCCAGGGTTTTCGCACAAAGCCGCTTGGTTTCCAGGGCGAAAGATAAGTAGATCAGGACGATTTGTTTATCCATCCGGTTAATAGTAACGTCTCTCTATCTGAGATCCGTTAAAAGTGCCCAATATTTCTGTTTCCACACGGTCAGATCGTTTTTTTCGTCGCACACGCGCATCAAAGTCTTTAATAGGCGTACTGGTAAGTGGTTGATTTTGCAAGATAATAATAGGCATTACGGCAGTAACTGTTTGCGTGGTGTTACGCATCAGGTTGGCCACAGGTTGTACCCGCACATCCCGCCTAAGTCTTAATTGTTCCGGTGGTACGGGGCCAATACTTTCTATGAGTTGCTTTAGCGGGAGTCCCGCTATCTCGTCACGGTTTAAAGCCTCCGCTTCAATTCGCTCTATCAGTTGTTGTTTGCCCTTCAAGTCCAGTTTGCTCAGAAGCTGCTTTCTTTCCCAACTGAACCCCAGGTTGCGAATATCTTCGCTCATAAAACACTTAATTGTTCGGTATAGATGGACTGTCATTATGCTGCTGCGAACCTCGCGAAGCGCTTTGAAGCGAGCTTGCCGGGAGGGTAGGGCGGTTATTTTTTGCCGTAGAGAGACTTTGTGCTGGTTAATGTTATCTACGCAATTGAGAAGCTTCTGAAGCTGATCGTTAGGGGTGTTGTGCGGTTGGATCCAAATCACTCCCACACGTCTTCTGGCGATTTTTTGGGATAGACCTTTCTTGATATAGAGGTCCTGGAAGCTTCGGATGGCCTCTTCAATGGCGTCGTGGGCATGAACTGTTTCACCCGTAATCCTACTTACTGGGCTATCTTCCTGGCCTTTTATAGCATCGGGAAGCTTTGTCACAAAAGCACAGCTTGATTCGATGCTTCTGAGCACTTGGGCCAACTGTGTAAGTCCCTCGTCAAGTTTACGAAAATGATCAGATATATCGCTTTGCGAGGATGACGGAGCAATAAGTTCAAACGGTTTGTCTTTCAATTTATGACTCCTAGAAGCATTTACTCTCGATAATACATCCATTAGACCAACATGCAACATTGTTTTTAGATGGCAATATCAGTTCTGTTTAACTTTTTAAATGAGATTCGGTAAATGGTTAAACAGAGTGTAGGGTTTTATGTTATTGCCACCTTTTGCATGTTGGTCTAAAGTTTGGGTTCCAGCGAATAATTCTGCTCGTTGAGAGGATCGTAGCTTCTTAGGTCACCATTAGTTGCCTTGGGGGTGGCGATATAACTTACGGTGTTTAGGCGTCCCAAGCTCACTCTATTAATATAAATAAAGACTAATATATTGTCCTTTAAATCAATAAAATAGCTGGTATAATGTTCTGTAAATTCGATGGCGCCTGAGCTTTATATGCAGAGAAAACCCTACTCGCGGTGTTACGTATTCGCCGTAGACCCTCTTGGCAAAACAAGCCTTGCTGGGGAGTTAGAAATGATGCGCGCCGGGGGCAGTTTTAAATATAGTGCCTCGTGGCTGGCACGCGTTGATCGCTACGCGCTTGACCCAGAAAACTTGCCTTTAGTGCCTGAGAAACAGTATTGCGATAACACGAATGGAGTGTTTCCGGTCTTTTCCGATGCGGGACCCGATGACTGGGGTAACCGGGTTATGTTGCAGCGGCATGAAAGCCAACCGCGCAATGAGATAGAACGGTTACTACGTACCAGCGGTACTGGTGTGGGTGCATTGCGCTTCTCTTTGTCTCGCACCCGCCCCAAACCTCCGCCCCCAGCACAAGATATTGCCCTGCTGGAAAGGCTCGCGGTTGCGGCTGAGTCAATTGAAAAGGCCGATGAGCTAAGTCCAGATGAATTTAAACTGATTGAGCATGGCTCTTCCATGGGCGGCGCCAGGCCCAAAGCAGTCGTAGCCGATGGTGAGAAAGAGTACATCGTAAAATTCTCTAAGCAAGGCGACCTGCTACAGGATTTACCTCGGGTGGAATTCGCCACGATGACTTTACTGGCCAAAGCGGGTCTAAACGTCCCCGAGGTTAGAATCCAGAAAATCGGTGCCGACCGCACTGCGTATCTTATTCGCCGATTCGATGTCGACGCTGGTAAAGTAGTGCGTCATTACTTATCCGCCCACGCTCTTTTCAACAAAGAGCGTCACAAAAAGTACGCCGATGGTCATAACGACGATCGGGGCTATATCGCCCTCAGCCGAAAAATCCGTAGTCATTGTCAAAACCCCACCCAAGATTGCGGCGAACTGTTTGATCGCATTGTTGCCAATGTTTTGCTGGGCAATTCCGATGACCACCCCCGCAATCACGGTTTTGTCTACGATCTAGATCATGGCCATTGGAGCCTGGCGCCACTTTTCGATGTTGTGCCCATACTTTCTTCAATCGCGAAACCTCAAGCTATGACCATTGGAACCGACGGATACGAGCCCTCGGTAGCCAACATACTAAGCTGTGCTCAGGCTTTCGGGCTTACTCAGCAGGACGCGCTTAAACGAATAGCTGGGTTTATTGAGATTATGGCCACCTGGGAGGAACACTACCAATCTTGCGGCGTTCCTGCCGCTGATATCCGCCAGCTCCATAGGCTAATTGGTACGAGGGTTAAAGAAGCCCGAGAAGCGCTTGAACAAATTTGATAGTGAGCTGGATTGCAGTAAAGGTACAAATACCATGGCCGAAAAAAAATACTTAGCCTCACTCAGCGAAGAGGCCCGAAACTCTCTAGAGATACTCGGAGAGAACATTGCAATCGCCCGTAAAGCCCGCGGTTGGAGTCAAAAAGAAGCTGCGGAGCGATTTCAGATGAGTAAAACAACTTTGGTCGCCGTAGAGAAAGGCGACCCTAAATCAAGCATAGGCTCTTACCTTGCTGCACTCGATATCATGAACCTACTTGATGGTTTAGACAGTATTGCCGCTTCCCATCGCGACCCTATAACGCGAGCGGCAAAGATCAGCCCAAGACGATAAGTATCGGACAGTACTTGTAGAGTGTGTCCGTTCCATTCCTATTAACTCCATTCCTAGAGCGTTTTCACTAAAAGCTCATCCTGGATACGGCGTTAATGGCTTCCCAAGCCTTTTCTATCTCCTTGATATCTCCGCTTAGAAGTAAGTCAATGGGGCGTGCGCCACAAAAAGGTTGGTTGTAATTTTTCATCGTCATAAACCCATCGACATTCTTAGGGTTCTCGAAAAGGCGTTTTAGCGTATCGTCTATCGCGATGATATATTCGCACTTCATATAATGAAGTTGTGTTTCATGAGTCGCCTCATAACTCGACAGTCCCAGAATCAAATTCTTCTCTGAAGGTCCAATCCCCCAACGGTTCAAAACTTTTTCTGCGTCCATTATTATTTTATCTCTTATCATTCAATCTCGCCTATTTATGATCAGGTATGAATTAAACTTTTGACAAAGTAGCTCTCTGGACCTGTTATTCCAGAGAAGGCTACTTTTAGTGGGGGTGGTAATTATATGGCGTCGGTTTCCTAAGAGGATTATTAATCCTGATTCAGAATCAATCCACCGGACGACCATTATAGTATGGTCGTCGTGATAAAATATAATCGCAAGAGTTTTTTCATGAAATTTAAAAAAACGGTGTCAGATCAAAAATTCTTGACTAAACCTTTGACAAATCAGCGCCTCTTTTTCAATATCGAAAGTGGACGTGATGACTAACGAGGTAGGCTCATGGATTTGGGGCTTTTTCGAATAGGGGTGGCTCTCAAGCAGTACCGAAAAGAGAAAAGCTTAACGCTTTCGGATCTCGCTGAGAAGACCGGGTTGGAGTGTAGCACTTTATCCGCAATCGAAAATGGGCGCTTTGATGGTGATATCGGTGACCTGTTGACTTATATCCACGTTGCTAGTCTTGAGATCACATGTGTCCGCCGAGATCAATCCTTCCCTCAGCTTCATGTTCAGGATAGTTTCAGAGCAGAGAAGTACCTAAATAATCCTCCCCTTCTGGCGCCTAAAATTCTTACTTCTCCTTGCGCCGATAAGCACTTTATCCACAAAGTTGATACCCAGACCATCAAGCAGTACTTGGTCTACATAGAATGCGGCCTTGTGGGAACCATAGAATTCACTACCAAAGGCTTAGTGGTCACCAATCTCTGCCCTCGAGTATCGAGCGAGTATTCCGAAGGCCGCACTTTACTGAGCGATAATGATGTAAGAAACCAGTTTCGTTTCCCTTTTTTTGGTTCGCTGGACTTGGAGCGTGACTGCCTGCGTATTGGCTTCGAACTGGACGAGGATGACGTTTTAGCCACTGCGGCCATAACTTTGGAGCCCCTTAATGAGAAACTTCAAGTCCTGGCTAGCGAACAAGTGGACCTAAAACCTATCTACATACCGTCTTCATTTTCGAAGCAAGAGAGCAGCTCAATAGTTAATGATGTAAAGCCAAGACTTTTGGTACTCGATGTAGATAATACTTTGCTGAGTACGCATGCCTACGATGCCAACGGTAATCGCACCAGCCGAACCAGCACAGAGCTAGGCGTAAACGCTCAGGCGGCCAGTTACAACACTGGAGATCAGTTACAAACTCAGAGCAATACGATTTTCGATAGCATCGGAATATCAGTAGCAACTGAACTTGCCTGGAGAATAAAAGAGACATATACAGCTGCCAGTTGCAAATTAAAATGCCAAGCGAAATGCGTTCTCTTGTTTATAGGTGCAAAAGCAACTGGTGATGTAATTAACAATATAGCAGAAAAGACTGTTAATTCCTTCAAGCTGGAAGCTAAATCGTTAGCGAGGAAATGGTTGCTTAGAGCAATGCCGGGTGTGGGATGGGTAAGCACAGCTTATGCAGCTGGAGAATCAATAAATTGCCAAATAATATGCTGGGAAATTTAATTTTGAGAAATTATATTTGGGCTTTTCTAATTTTTATTTTGTTGGTAATTTCCACTATGGCGAAGGATTTATTGATATGGAATGAAGGTAATAGCTTTATTGAGGCCTTTTCCCATAAAAAAGTTATTCATTATATTGTATATCTTTGGGTATATTCCATTTGTGCGATAGCTTTGTTCGGCGGTCGTTATATATACCATCAACTTCGGGGTGAAAAGTGCCGTCCTATTCGAAAAATAACTGCTCCCTATATATTTATTTTGCTCTTTGGTGTAGCGTTTTTTATCACTGATGCTGTGGTAAATCGTTTTTATGGTTGAGTCGACTGGATCGCTCGGCTTTTAAGCGGGTAGTTGGTTTGGTACTTACTCGTTTAATATTTCGGAATTCTTGGGGCAAATACCGTTTTAAATGGCAAGCCCTTTCGCACCTTTGTTGTCGTCAAATGGCATTCCGCTCTTTAAGACTCCATAGCTCAAATGAATAAGCTTGCACATGGCGGCACCGATTATCACCATTTTTGACTTTCCTGTTTCTGTAAGCCAGACGTACAGTTCAATTATTGAAGGGTTACATTTAATTGCTACCATCGCAGGGAAAAACAGCGATTTCCGAAGTGATGCAGGGCCGACTTTTGACATGCAACCGTATCGGTTAATGGAGCTTACAGACTGAATTTCCCGGGGTGCTACACCGCAGAATGATGCGAGCATTTGGAATAGGCAGAGGTGGGAGTTCGGAAGCTCTATTAAAATGGATGTGCCTACGAATATTCGGGGTAATCCGAGTGAGAATAGAGCCGATATAACTGAAATGTATCGTAGTTATAAGTCAGAGATTTGTGAGTGTGATGGATAGAGTTAAAGTTCTAAGAGGGTCGCTTTTAGGTTTAGGATGAATCCTGATTTCTATGATTTTGTTTACTGCAACCTATGATTCTAGAGAGTATAGTCATATCAAAGAGGAAACTAAAGTAAGGCTTTATGACCTGGGAAAGGCGCTAGCTCTTTATAGTAGAGATTATGGTCGGTACCCAAGTTCGGAGCAAGGGAGCGGAGAGTTAGTTGGTTACGAGAAAAGGTATGTCAGGTATCTGATTGATTCCGACGCGTGGGGAAATAGATTTATTTATTTGGAGCCTCCAAAGGCTGATATGCCTTTTAATTTATATTCAAAAGGTAAAAATCAAACTGATGAACGTGGAGGCGGAGACGATATTAGTTATTGGAAAGTAAAACCTGAACTTGACGAGGCTTTCAGAGAGTAGAAATAGTAGAATTACAGGATTGGTAGGGTGAGCCTACACTAGTTTACTAGATAGCTCACAGTAAAATAAAGCAGGACAAAAAGAGGTGTTTATGAGCAAGTAGATTTACCCAGAAGAGATTGAAATAAAGCAACCAAACTGAACACTGTGTAATCTCCCCAGTAATCCACAGCGGTTATTAATAGAAAATTCTAATAAAAATAAGATTAAGTCTCCCCGTCAAGTAGACAATCCATAATTAGAATATTTTATCTATCTGAGTCCCACGGAATCTGAGGCACAGGCTCTCTCGGTTGGTCCCACGCCAGCTTTTTAGTAAGTTCCGCCATTCCACCGCGTTTCGCCTGAATACGCTTGGCGTATTGAGTCAGCATCGCCATGGATTTCCAGCGTCCGGACAGCATAATCTTTGCCGAATCCACATTCCCTTCGACCATCTCCTGCGCCGCGCCCACGCGGTTTGAGTGCCCGGAGAACACCGAAGGCTCCAACCCTAACCGACCGGCCGTACGTTTAAAACAGCGCGACACACCGCGCTCCGACAGGCGATTGCCCATTTTGCCGCTGGAATAAATGCCTCGAAAAATTGCCCCAGAACTCTGCCCACTGCGACGCTGCCAACCCAGGAGCAAATCCGTGGTGTTGCGAGAGAGGTACAGATACGAGCCATCACCGTCCTGATCGGTTTTGTGCCAATCGAGTTCCAGTAAGCTGGAGCCATCCGAATCGATGCGCAGGTCCTCCCAATCAAAGCGCACCAGCTCAGACTGACGGCATAAAGTTTCAAAGCCGACGAAGAGTAGGGCGATGTCTTGGCAATCGCGCGCAATAGCGGGGTCGAACAACGAGAGTGCTTGTTCCAGGTGAGCCACCCGCAGGCCTTCGGCCTGGCGCCGTTTATTTTTCACCATTTTGCGAATACGGCCGAGTCGATTTCTCACTTTAAACGAGGCGCGCGGATCATCCATCTCCATGGCATTAGCCCACGCGACAAGACTGGACACTCGACGATCAATGGCCGAGCGCTTACGACCCTCAGCCATCATATGCGAAAGGTAGGCATCCACGGCATAATCCTCGAACGGCAGCGGCGGATAACCCATCCGCACACAGTACTCGACGTACTGACACAGATCGCTGTAGCGGGCGATTTCCGTGTTATTGGGAACCGTGTCCAGCATGTCCATTGAGCGCCGATCAAAACGTTCAAACAGCTCCCACGACAATACTGGCTGCAAGCTCTTCAGCAAACGATCTCGGTAGCTCGCAATTTTTAATTGATGGGGCGTTTTTCGCGGAATAATCGCTTGGGCGTCCAGCGTACCATTGACCCGGTGGTCAGAGCGCTGCTTCACGTTCTTTTTACCCGCGGCGACCCGAGCGGCGTTTTTGTCGCGGCGCTCCGAAGGAAATTCGCTCATTCAACGGCTTCTCACATGTGGTTAATTATTGACCGCATAGTGCCATTTTTACTTATATGTGTCAAATAAGTACAATTATAGGACATATATAAAGTAAAGTAGAAAAATTATTTTTTCGACACATCTTTAATGCTTACTCGAACAGTCGTAAAAATGACCAAAATCACATTTTCATGATGTTTTGTATACAATATATAGTATACATATTAGGATGCATCCTCCGCTCCAAGATCATAATAACGTTAGAGAGGCACAGATGAATAAACTCACCTGCACATTCGCAGCACTGCTTACCAGTGCATCTACGTTTGCCGCCGATTGGGATGGCTTACCGGTTCCCGCCGATGCCGGCAGCGGCAACACTTGGCAACTACAAAGTAACGTATCGGACGACTTTAATTATTCCGCTCCCGCCAATGGAAAAAGCGCAGCGTTTTACGACCGCTGGTCCGAAGGCTTTATTAACGCCTGGCAAGGCCCTGGGTTAACTGACTACCACAATCCCAACTCCAGGGTGGAAAACGGCAAGCTAGTCATCCAAGCCACCCGCAAACCCGGCACCAACCAGGTGTACACGGGCGCTGTGCACACCCATGACAGTATTCAGTATCCGGTTTATATCGAAACCAGCAGTAAAATTATGGATCAGGTGCTGGCCAATGCCGTGTGGATGCTTAGCAGCGACTCCACCGAAGAGATCGACATTGTTGAGGCTTACGGTAGCAGCCGCCCTGATCAAACCTGGTTTGCCGAGCGCATGCACTTGGCTCATCACGTTTTTATTCGCGATCCGTTTCAGGATTATCAGCCCAAAGACATGGGCGCCTGGTACGCCGATGGTCGACTGTGGCGCGATCAGTACAGCCGCGTAGGGGTTTACTGGCGCGACCCGTGGCACCTGGAGTACTACATTGATGGCGAGCTTGTGCGCACGGTATCCGGTGTGGATATGATTGATCCTTACGGTTACACCAACGGCACTGGTTTAAGTAAGCCCATGCAAATTATTGTTGATGCGGAAGATCAGGACTGGCGCTCTGACAATGGTATTGTTGCCACCAATGCTGAACTGGCCGATAGCAGCAAAAACCAGTTTTATGTTGATTGGATTCGCGTTTACAAACCGGTACCAGACGCCAATGGTGGAAATAATGGCGGCGGTAACGACATTACCAGCAGTGTCGACTTTGATAACTTTTTTGCCACTGGCAAAGTAGGCAACGCTGTTGCCGGTGATAGTTTTACTGGTTTTAACCCATCGGGTAACGGCAACATCAACTACAACACCGTAGGCGATTGGGCCGAGTACAGCATCAATCTACCCGAGGCCGGTGAGTATCGTCTGGAGCTGGACACTGCTTCCACTGTGAGCTCAGGCCTCGGCGCCGACATCAGTATCGATGGTGTGTTTGTCGGTAGAGTTGCTATCTCGCAAACCGGCGGTTGGGAGAGCTACCAAACGTTTAGCCTTGCCAACACGATCAACATCGGTGCCGGCACTCACACTCTGCGTGTACAAAGCGCAGGCAGCTCGCAGTGGCAATGGAACGGCGACACGATTCGCATGGTTAAAGTGGGCGAAAGCTCAAGCGGCAACCAAACAACCACGCCTACACCCACCGAAGCGATCAGCCTGGAAGCCGAAAGCTTTAACAACACTGGCGGACCCTACGGCGGCTTCCAAACCTATACTCAAAATGGTATTTCAGCCACCAACTACAACCAGCGTGGCGATTACGCGGAGTACAGTCTGTCGGTACCGACCGCGGGCAACTATAACGTAAGTGCTTTTGCCGCCACCCCCGAGACCGGTTCAGCCATGACGCTAACGCTAAACGGCAACGCCCTGGTCAGCTTAGACGTACCCACAACCGGCGGCTGGAACACCTTTACCGAGGTGAGCTCGAGCGGCGCTGTTGCCTTGCCCGCAGGTACTCATACTCTACGAGTAGCCAGCTCCGGTAACACTGCCAACACCTGGGAGTGGAACGCCGACCGTTTTATATTTACACCGCAATAAACATTGTTAACCCGGTGCGACTTTACCAGTCGCACCCTCACCCCTCCGTCTTAGCTCGCCGCAAACGCTTAAAAAATCTTTTTATGTCGCGGTTACCGAACCGGGACAATAGCCACGGGTACTGATTTAAACGCGGGTGTTTTACTGCGCGGGTCGTGATCCGTACCTATCAGTACATTGGCCTCGGGGTAGTAAGCCATGACACTGCCGGCGGGTAAATCAAACGGCACCACTTCCACATTTTGCATTTCACCCTGAGGCGACTTTAGCGTAACCCGGCTGCCTTTTTGCAATTGCAAACGCTGGCAATCCAGCTCGGACATCAATACACACCAGCGATGGCTGGTACCGCGATAGCTGTCGGACTCTTCGTAAATAATCGAGTTAAACTGCCCTTCACTGCGAATACTGGCCAATAAAAACGGATAATCGTCATTAGTAGCTTGAGCCAAAGTGTGCGTTTTAAAATGCCCGCGCTGGCTTTGAGTGTTAAACACCGGCTTGTGCACCAAGCGGTTACCCACCACAAACTCTTGTTTGCTTGCGCCGATATCGGCCAGGGGCTCCATGCCTGGAATGGTAGCGGCAATGGCTTTGCGCACTTTGTCGTGTTGCTCAAAAGCCGCAAAATCCAAGGGGGAATCGGGCAATAACCGTGCGCCCAGCTGTGCCAGTATACTCACCTCAGAGCGCACGTTATCCAGCCGGGTAATGCCGCCATCGCTTAAGCGCACATAGTTAAACATGGATTCTTGCGTAGTGCTGTCTGGCTCTTCATCCCGGGCGCACACCGGCAAAATTAACGCTTCGCTGTTTTCCATACCGTTAAAATGGCCGCGATTTAAGGTGGTGGTTAGGTAAAGTTTAAAACCCACAGCATCCAGCGCGCGGCGGGCAAATTCGGTATCGGGCGTGGCGGCAAATAAATTGCCCCCCATCATCAGGGCGTTGCTCATTTTCCTGGCTTCGGCCGCGCGTAAACAGGCCAGGGTATCCATACCCTTTTGTTTTGGCAGGCTAACGCCCATATGCGTTTCTATAGCGTGCAGCACATCGTCGGCCAGCACCGGCTTAACGCCAATGGTGCCAATACCCTGCACGTTACTGTGCCCACGCAATGGCAACAGCCCAGCGCCTGGCTTGCCCACCATGCCGCGCAGCATGGCAAGGTTCGCAATGGCCTCGACATTATCGGCACCATTTAGATGGTGAGTAATGCCCATACCCCAGGCAAAAATAACATTGTCAGCACTAGCGTAATCGTCCACCAACTCGCCCACGGCTTGTTCGGTTAAACCACATTGCGCGAGCAGCTCGGTTAAATCTAATGCCGCCAGGTAATCGCGGTAGGCGACAAAATCCTGAGTATGGTTTTGCACAAACTCGGCATTGTGCGCGTTTTGCTCCACTAGCATTTTCGCCATGGCCGTTAACAGCGCCAAATCGGAGCCAATTTTAGGCTGTAAAAAACGTGAGGCAATCCAAGTGCCACCCACGAGCATAGATTTAGGGCTTTTGGGCACGGCAAATTTCACCAAACCCGGCTCTTTGGCGGGGTTAATGACCATGACTTTGCCGCCGCGATCGCGCACCCCTTTTAGCTGGTGCACAAAACGCGGGTGATTAGAGGCGGGGTTGGCGCCAATCACAAACACCATGTCGGCTAGTGCCAAATCCTCGAGAGCCACGGTGGCCGTGCCTGTGCCCAAGGTGCTTTGCAGCCCCACCCCGGTGGCCTGATGGCAGTAGTAAGAACAGTTAGTAACGTTATTACTGCCATACAAGCGTGCCATTAACTGCAGTAAAAACCCCGCCTCGTTCGACGAGCGCCCCGAGGCGTAAAAAAAGCTCTGCTCGGCCGGCGCCGCACTAAAGCGCCCGGCCGCTAACGTCAGCGCTTCGTCCCAGCTTAATGGCTGGTATTTAGCACTGCCCGCCGGTTTATAAATTGGGGTGTTAAGCCGCCCCATGGTTTCCAGCTCACGGTCGGTAAGCTCGTTAAACTCGTCGAGCGTGTGATCGAACAGTTCGGCGGGAATAGGCGGCTGAATATCGGTGGATTGCGCCTGAATACTTTTGTTACATACCGAGGGGAACTCGTCTTTCTCATTCACCATTCCGCCGCGCTGACCGCCCATCCCCAGGCCGCAAGCTTTGCAGGCGTTGTGGCTTTTTAACGCTTTGGCGGAATCCAGCAAACCGATGCGTTTAATGGTTTGCAGAGTATATAAAACCTTTTTGGGCCCACCACCGACGATGGTTACCGGGGTTGAAGATGCTTTCACCGAAATCTCCCATAAACAGCCCGAGGATAACTCATCGACAGACTGTTAAGTCTTGTTAATTTGTGTTTGACTATCGCACACCGCACTTTGTAGACAATTTACATTGTGTCAATTTTATCTAATATAAACACCAGCAACTATCAATTTACCGCTCATAAAGGAAATAAAAATGACCTTAAAGCCTTTAGCGTTGGCCGTTGCCATAAGCGCAGCGCTCGGCAGCGCCTGTACTAGCCACAACGCCAACACTGACGACTCCACCCAGCGCACGAGCGGGCAGCTTGCGCCGCAGGAACTTCCGACCATCCTGGTGGACATTACCCGCGCTCAACAGCAAGGGTGGCTCACCGCAAATCAAGCGCAGCTGAAGCCAACGTCGGGTACAACACTGAATATACGTTTTCCCGCCTCGGTGCACACTCCAGCATTTAATATAGAGCCGAACACCCCATGGGATTTATCAAACCTCGATAATTACAACCTGGCCTTTGAGGTACAAAACCTCTCACCGGTATCAACCCACTTTTACGTCGAGCTGTTCGACGCCAACGGCAGCAGCCAGTCGCGCGAGCTGAGCATCCCCAAAGGTTATCAAGGCAAAGTGTTTTTCCCGCTGGCGGGCGAGAAAGCCGCCACCGATAAAGGCATGTGGGCCAACCCTATGCCCTGGCCCACCGACGAGATGAAAATGGTGTGGCGTTCTTGGCACCAAACCTTGGACATGAGCCAGATCACTAAAATCTCAGTTTACGCCATTGGCGTGTTGCAGGATCGTACGCTTGAGATCGGGGATATTGTGCTGCGCCCCAACCCGGATGCAGGCGCTGATTGGACTACCCACCTGGTAGATCGCTTCGGTCAGGCGGCCAAAAAGAACTCGCCCCTTAAAGTCGAGTCCGAGACTGAACTTAAAGCCATCGCCGAGCGCGAACTCAAACAGCTAGCCGAGCAACCGGGCCCCAAAGATCGCTCGCGTTTTGGCGGCTACAAAGATGGCCCCAAGCTTGAAGCGACCGGCTACTTTCGCACCGAAAAAGTCGATGGCAAGTGGTGGATGGTAGATCCGGAAGGCTATTTGTTTTTCTCGCATGGTCCGGCCAACGTGCGCATGTCTAACCTCACCACCCTAACCGGGGTAGACTTTAAAGACCCTTCGGTACGCGTGGTACACGCCGATGAGGTGACCCCGGAAGATTCCATGGGTATTGTGAAAGTGTCGGACGAAGTGCGCGAAAGCCGCTATGTGATTAACGAGACTCGCCACGATATGTTTGAATGGCTACCCGCTTACGACGACCCTCTGGCCGATCACTACAGTTACCGCCGCTCGACCCATAAAGGGCCGGTGCCCCACGGTGAAACTTACAGCTTTTACCGTGCCAACCTGGAGCGTCGCTATGGCGAAACCGCGCCCGAATCCTACGTGAAAAAATGGGAAGAGGTAACCCTAGATCGTATGAACAGCTGGGGCTTTACCTCGTTTGGCAACTGGGTGGACCCGGCGTTTTACCCCAACCAACAAGTACCCTACTTTGCCAACGGCTGGATTATTGGCGACTATCAAACGCTGTCGGGCCACACCAACCACTGGGGCCTGATGCCCGACTTTTTTGACCCGGTATTTGCCGAGCGCGCCCGTGCCACCATTGAAGTTATTGCCCAAGATGTACAGGCATCGCCCTGGTGTGTGGGTATTTTTATCGATAACGAAAAAAGCTGGGGAGAGCGTGAAGGCAGCGTTGCAGAGCGCTACGGGGTGATTCTCGACGCCCTGAGCAAAGACGCCGCTCAAAGCCCCGCCAAACAAGCCTTTACCGAACGCTTAAAAGCACAATACTCCAGCATTAAAGCGTTAAACCGTGCCTGGAATACCGACTTTAGCAACTGGAACGAGTTTGCGCAAAACGCCAGCACCGAGGAACACTCTGAGGCGCAAGTGGCCGACTTATCAATGCTGCTAGAGGCGCTGGGCGAGCAGTACTTTGAGGTGGTACACGGCACCCTTAAAGAGTACCTTCCCAATCACCTGTACATGGGCGCGCGTATGGCCAACTGGGGTATGCCCGATGAGATCATTAAAGCCTCGGTGAAATACACCGACGTACTCAGCTTTAATATTTACGAAGAAGGCATGCAAACTCACCAGTGGAGCTTCTTAGAAAAGATTGATCTGCCCGTAGTTATCGGCGAATTTCATATAGGCGCGACCACGGATTCAGACAACTACCACCCGGGTATTGTTAGCGCCGCCAGCCAAAAAGACCGTGCGCGAATGTATAAAGCTTATATGGAGAGCGTACTCGAGAAAGATTACATGGTAGGAGCGCACTGGTTTCAGTATGTGGATGAGCCTGTTACCGGCCGCGCTTTTGACGGTGAAAACGCCAATATTGGTTTTGTCACGGTAACCGACATCCCCTACCCCGAGATGATCAAAGCCGCCAAGGAAATTAACTACAACCTCTACCCCAAACGCTACGGTCAGTAACCGCTTGGGCTCACTTTACCCCGCCCACGGGCGGGGTCTTTTTAATCGTGTTGCCGTGTAAGCGTATTTCCTTTTAACCGTATTATGGCGCGTTAAAATCTGCTGCTTTGTAGGGCGTAGCTCGCCCTTCGGTTTTAGCGCGTACCTTAGCAACCTCAGCTTCGGTATAGGCACTGCCAGAATCCAACGTATTGCCCCAACTGTTGCGAATGTAAGTAGCAATAGCGGCCAAGCCCTTATCACTAATATCCGCCCGAGCGGCAAAGCCCGGCATCACCGCTTGGGTATTCCAGTAGTGCACATCCACCCAAATTGGGCCGCTTAAGCCGTGTAACAAGACTTTAGCCAAGGTCTCTTTATTGCTTACCCACTGGCTGTTCCAAAAGGTTGGCCCCAGCCCCGGCACCCCATTACCGTGCTCACCATGGCAACCGGCGCAGGCGGTGCGACCATTGTACAGTTTTTTGCCCTGGTCATAGAGCGCTTTACCCGCCGCGGAGAGTTGCTCGCGGTTGGTAGCATCCTGACGTTTTCTGCCCAGATTATTGAGTGCATACATTACCTCTGCATCTGGGTAGTCGCCATCAAGGCTGGCTATAAAAGCGTCGGCATCGTCGCCCAAGCCACTGATAACCGCCTTGCGGGTGTAGGGTTTCTCAAGATAGGTGTCTAACACCTGCTTTGACACATCGGTACCACCTTTAATGGCCGATACCGATATAGCCGCCTGCAATGCGCGCGGATAACCCGACTGCGCGAGATTGAGCAACAGCGTGTGATATGTTTTGTGATCTTTTTGGGGCAAGGATTCCCCGACCGCAGCGGCCGCCATGGCCACATGGTCGTTTTCACTATTTATAAAAGCTTTAACCGTGGCAAGATCGATTTCGTCCAAACCGTATAGGGTCCAAAGACTATTCACAATGCCCACAGGATCTTGTAATTGTTCAAGCTGTTTGCGAATCAATGTCGCACTGGACCTAGCATTGCGCTCTACCAATAACCGACGCGCGGTATCTCGCTGCCAGGCGTTAGGGTGTGCCAGTAAGGCAACTAAATCGCCGTTGTTAGCCGCCGCTAGGTTGGGCACTTTAGCCGCGTCATTGGCCTGCCAGCGCAAACGGTAAATACGCCCTATGGTGTTATTGTTTTTGTCCAGTTCGCGGTCATCAATTTGCGCCGCAAGATAACTGGTTAAAAACTCTTTGTGCTGCAAGATGCCGTGGTACATATCCAGTATGTACACCGTGCCGTCGGGCGCATTGTACAAATTAACGGGCCGAAAACGCTCATCCGTCGAGGTAAACAACTCTTGCTCGGGGTAAACGGGCTTGCCCGTAAGCTCCCCTTTCCCTTCGTTAATAAAACGTGCACTGATTAAATTGGCGGCGGGCTCCGGGGTTAACCCCATACCGTAAAACTTTTGCGGGAAATTACTGCCACGGTACACCAGGCTGCCACTGGCGGCGGTGAAGCCTACAAGCTTGCCGCGGTCAGGCCCCTCGGCCACCAGCATGCCCTCCATATAACCGCGGTTAATGCCGGGGTTCATACGGCCCGGATAAACGTAAATATCACCAATAGAATGGGCCGGCATTTCGGGCCAATAACCCGGGTTTTTTCGCAGCGAACCCGGTCGTAGATACTCACCATGAATAGGCGAACTATTGCCGTTGTGATACAGACGCCCATAATCATCCATGCTTAAGCCCCACTGGCCGCGATAATCCGTTTCGGCGCGCACCAACTTCCAGTACTGATTGCGATAAATCTCTTCGCCACCTTCTGGCAGCTCAGCCCTAAGCGGCAGTGTCTGATATTTTTTGTTGCTTTTTGCGTTGTAATACCAATTGTCGATACCGTAGAGCATGGTATTGGGTTTGTGCTCAACATTGCCGCCCTCAGCGTACGTCGGGTCCACCACCTCACGAATACCCGGGGTTAGAACACCGTCTTTTTCCAGCACCTCGGTAAAGTACAGGGATGTATGGTCCGCGTAAAAAATACCTCCTTCCACCAGTGAAATCGTGCGCGGCAAAATAATATCGCTAAGGAAAATACGACGCTTATCGACAACACCATCGCCATCGGTGTCTTCGAGCACAGCGATATTACCCTCGGGCTTCATCTCCCCGTTACCGCGTACATCGGGCATATAGGTGGTCATCTCGGCCACCCACATCCGGCCTTTGGCATCAAAACTCATGGCAACCGGGTTAAACACATTGGGCTCTGAAGCCACGGGCTCCACCACAAACCCCGGCTGTAGGTTAAAGCTTTTTAGCGCCTTCTCTACGCTCAGTACCGGCGCTTCGGGAATTTCGTGTTTAGGGATAACATCGCGCATTTCATGACCGTCGCGATCCCCTTTAAAGCCTGTATCCGACTCTTCGGCCACGACCGTCATTGCGCCCAGTAAAACCACGCTTAAGGCGGGCACAATACGTCTTAGCAGTTTCATGCTAGTGCTCTTCGATGGAAATATTGCGGAATTTAACGGTATAGGCGGTATCGCCAGTTTGCGCAAAGCCCTGACTGCCGTGATGCTGAATGCCGATAAAGCCTTCGCTTAGGTGTGTATCCTTAACGTGGGTGGTTAACACGTCGTTCACCCAGATTTTTATGTCGGGCCCACGGGCGCTAATTTTGTAATGGTTCCATTGACCTGCTTTAAACGCGGCGGCTTTCTCTTCTGTCCACTCGGGCGAATAGTTTTCTTTTAGGTGCTCGCCTGGCGCCGAGCGCTCTGGGTGCGCGGGAAACAACCACTGCCGCGGGGTCGCCTGCTCGTATAAACCGCCGCTCCAGCGGCGATCGGAAGGATCTACCTCGGCCTGGTAACCGTAGGCAAACTGACTATCAATATCGGCTGAATACTCGGTTTGCGCGCGAAAAATAATACCCGAGTTAATAAACTCACCCTCCACCTCGGGAACCAACACCTCAAGTTCCAGAGTAAAGTCCCGGTAGCGCTTTTTGGTAAGCAAAAACCAATTATCGCTTGAGAGAAGATGTATCTCGCTACCCAGCCAGTGGGCCTCGCCAAACGACGATACATTCATCCACAGGTTTTGATCATGAGTAATATCGACCGGTTCGGCCGATACAGAAAGGCTTTCCATCGCACTCAGCAGTACGGCCGAAAGCAGCGATTTGCACATCGTTTATCCTTATTATTTTGTTAGTTGCAGGTCACCTTCTCGGGCGGAAAAGCCGCCAGTCGAGCGCCAGATATTTCCAGTTCTAAGTTCCCGTCAGTATGCAACAACATCATAGAGGTGAGCTTGGTGAAGTCAATATCCCCCCCTTTAAAGCATTGTAAAGGCAGAGGTAGGCTCACCCACTCTTTTTTTGGCAACTTGCGCAATACGCTTTTTAGTGGAATAGAGGCCCGGGTCTCCCAATCCCAGTTGCTCTCAAGCGACATAGTCACATGATCATTGGGCCGTTCGAGCACCTTAAGGTCGACCACCAGGGCCGCCTGGTCTTTAACCTCGGCCAAGTCGATGGAACCAGAGGTGTTAATTAAGGTAACGGTGGACACCGCTTCGTTCTGACCACCCCAGTCGGTCAGCACTTTCTTTTTGTTCCAGGTAAAACGCACAGCATCACCGTTTTTATCGCGTTTAGCGGGCTCTGCTACTAAACTATTTTTTACCGTGGCACCGGCTTTGTTCTCCAATAACACCTGTCCAAACTGCAGGCTTAGCTCCCAGGGTTTGACAGCCTCACCCTGATCAATATAAAAAATATTATGATTCAGCGGTTCTTCGGCATTGGCGTTTAACGCTAAACAGGCTATCGCGACGATAGTCATCATGTGTTTTATTGTTTTCATGTTTCACCTCAATATCAATTAATGTCCGACAGTATTTTTTTGTCCTTTTTGGTTTGCTAAAAACTCAACGATATCCCTGACATTCTCTTTCTCGAGCATTAGCCCCATTGGCGGCATGCCGGAGCCTGAGAAGCTCTGCGAAACAATGGCCTCGCGGGGGATGACCTTTTCATCATCGGCGTCGGTCACTACCGTGATACTGGCATCACTCTCGGCGATAAAACGTCCCTCTATCACCTTTCCACTGGTGAGCGTTACGCTGGTGCGACCAAACCCCGGGGCTACCCGCGCGCCCGGGGCCACCATCGCCTCGATTAACTGACGGCGTGTTAGGCGGCTACCAATATCGGTAAGCTCGGGCCCCACTGGTGAACCAAAATCGCCCATCACATGACAACGAATACACTGGGCCGTGGTGTTGTAAAAGAAAAACAGTTTGCCCATATGGGCATCCCCGCCCTTTAGTGTCTCGATATACTGGGCGGTCATATCACCGGCGGGTTTAGTTTGCTGATACGCCTGCAACAATGTTTGCACCTTGGCGCTTTGTTTAGTGCCTGCCGCCTGCACCAACTCCAGCTGTACCTCGGGGGCAATACGATCGTCCAACAACGCTTGCAGTTGCCGTGCAATTAAAGCATCAGCTTCGGGAGCATTAATTTTTGCCAGCGAGGTGTAAGTTTCTTGCTGCTCGCCAAAGCCGCCTTTTTGCAACAACAGCTGGTACATTTGCACTTTGTCGGCGACGGCAATATCCAGCTCGGGTATCAAACCCAGCGCGGCGCGGCGTACACTCTCGGCGCTGTCTTCTAGCGCTAAAAACACCGCCGCTTTGAGGTCGCTAAAATCCAACCGGTGCAAGTTCTCCAGCGCCGCGCGGCGCACCCCGGCCGCGCTGTCTTCTTGCACCAAAGCGGCCAAGGTAGCCCCTGCCTCACGGATACCCAAACGGCCCACGGCATTGGCGGCCGCCTCGCGCAACTCTGGCTCGGGAGCCTTAAGCAAACTGGCGTATTGAGGCTCAAGCGCCGCCACCGCGATAGTGGCCTCGGCAGGTCGCTCACCCCGGTAAATACCACTCACCCGGTCGTAAACAGACGGCTTTTGCCACACGCTTAAGGCATTGAGCGCCTCGGCGCGTACCACCGCCGAATATTGTTTGTTCGATGCAAAGGCCACCAACCGCTGCGCACTTTGCGCATCGGCTATAAACGCGTTGGCGTTAATCGCACGGCGCAGTAAAGGCTCGTTGCTAAAGTGTGGAGCGGGCAACAACTGAGCCAGCGCCGGTAGCGCTTCTTCGACAAACGTAGCGTCGTTAATAGCTCGGGCAGCGTTGGTTACTACATACTGGTTATCGTCCTGTAAAAATTTAGCAAGCTGCGGGCTCGCCAGCCGGTTTAACGCAATAACCGCGGCCACACGTACCGCTACCGAGGGGTGCTCGGCTAACTCACCCAAGGCTTGCTCTTGCCCTAAACGCGCCAAGGCAATGGCACCTGCCTGGCGCAGGTAGACATCACTGTCGTTGTTGTCCTGCAGCATCGCCACAATCGCCGCGAAGGATGAGGTCGCACCAATGCGCCCCAGCGCCTGGGCGGCAAACATCCGCACTCGCGCGTTAGGGTGGGTCAGATTATGACGCAACGCGGATTCTGCGTTTGGATAAGGCGTATCACCCAGCACCTTGGCGGCCTGCACCCGGATCTCGTCATCGGTGTCTTGCAGCAAGGGCACTAACGGTTCGGCAAGCTGTGGGTCGTGCCGCGCCAACTGGCCCAACCCCCAAATGGCGTGAATACGCCCCAGTTGCGACTCATCCGTCAAGGCCGCCATCAGGCTTTGCTGGTCACCGCGCTCCGCTAACTCAAACTGCGCTTTACTGCGCACGCGCTGATCGGGGTGGGATAAATAGGCCGTTAACTGTGTAGCGGTCAGCTCGTTAAACGATTGTTGCAATAGCTGCTGGGTTTGCGCTCGCAATGAGTGCGGTGTATCGGCATCCAGTTTCCAGATACGACCGGTATTATTAACTTTCCAGCCATCGACCCAGTCGGCCGCATAGAGCGCACCGTCCGGGCCTACATCCAGGCCTGTCGCCTGGATGCCGCGCAAAAAGGTTTTATCTTCGCCGAGCTTAAAGCCGGCGCCGTCGGGCTCTAAGGTAAAAGCGTTAATACCCGAGTTGCCGGGCGAGCCGGTAAACTGAACCAGAAAAAAGTAATCTTGCCACGTCTCATTTAGCGCTGTGCCTGGGTTATAAACCATGCCGGTAGGGCCGCCGTAGAACGGTTTAATCGGCGGTAATATCAGTGCCGACTGTTCGGCAAATCGGCTTTTGTGGTAGCCCTCATCGGTCCAGACTTTGTAGCTGTTATTGGTGGGGTCAGTGTATTTGCCAAATTGCCAGTGGGTGCGCCAGCCGGTATCCGACCCATCTATCAAATACACCAACCGCTCAAACTCACCGGCATGATCGCCGTCGTTATCAGAGCTAATTAAATTTCCGTATTTGTCGAAGGTAAATTCATGGGTATTACGCAGGCCTGTGGCAAAAACCTCAAAGTTGCTGCCATCGGGCTCACTGCGCACAATCACTCCCTCGTGCAGGTGCTTGTGACGCTTGCCTTCCAAATCGGTAATGTCGGCACCGATGTCGCCTACGCCATAGTAGATACGCCCATCAGGGCCTTTAGTGACCCCAGACATATTATGACCACTAAAGCCGATGTGTACGCCAAAACCCTCGGCCAGGGACATTTTCTGATCCAGATAGCCATCGCCGGTGCTGTCACTAGCGCGCCAGGCGTTGGGGGCGACGGTTAAATAGACCGAGTCGGTGGAGTTATCGTAGTAAACGCCCCCCAGCACATCACTCACCAGCGATGAAAAGTCCTCTAACACGGTTTGAGCCCGATCGGCGTACCCGTCTCCATCGGTGTCAGATACTTTTAACACTTCTTCTTTGATGACCGCCAAGTCGCGCCAATCATGCTTCCCATCGCTATTGCGATCGGGGACATCGTCCGGCCCCAAATTGTTGGACTCAGCAAAGAATTGTTTTAAAAATTCAGCGCGCTCGGCCACCGAAGTAAACGACAATGTATCGGCGTGCCACTGGGGCCAGCCACGAATATCAAATTCAGAATTATTGCTGCGGTTAGTTACTGCTACCCATGCATTACCCTGCCAGTCCATGCTCAGGGCGACAGGATCACCTAATAACTCATTATCAGCCCAAAGGTCTATGCTCAGTGAATGCTCGAGCTCTACTGGTGTTTGCCGACTCACGTCTAAAGCCGATCTATGCACATCCTCACGGCTTAACTGAACCACCTTGTCCAAGCGTTGACCGTCGCCAAGTGTTATCGGTGAAAGTTGCAAGCCGCAACATAAGATTAAACAGCGAATCGGTACAAGATGGTCTACTAAGCCCCCAAGGGTATTTTTTTTTATCATTATCAATTCTCCACATAGTTATACTTTTACGTATAGCTATTAACAGCCAAAATTTAATTATTAAAGCTTATGATTCTTGAGCGCAAAGTCGGTTGAAGAGAGTGACATAATAACCCTCACCCCGAATCCGAACTTTGGTCGATTTGCGTCCGCCATTTCTAATACTTTATCCCACACCCATTTTGTATACAATCTTCTATTGACAATGATTGTATTATCTTCGATTATCTACATTGGGACACAAAGAATGCGGGCTAATACCGATAAACCGCGCCCTACTTGCTAATCTTCGTCATAGTTTTGGCGGTTAAAGCATAAAAATAATGAACAATCAGAGAGGTCAGAGATGTCTAACATCACCCAACGCTTCAAATTGACCGCGCTTTCGGCTGCCATACTGGCCAGCCACGGGATAGGCGCCTACGCTCAAACAGATTCAGACCCTGCTGCCGATGAACTGGTACTTGAAGAAGTCGTGGTTCGTGGTATCCGCGGCGCGCTGCAAAAGTCCATCGACAATAAACGCGATGCTCAGCAGATAATGGATACCATTAACTCTGAGGATATGGGTAAAAACACCGACCAAAACATTGCCGATGCTCTGGGTCGCGTTACCGGTGTTTCCGTGGTAAGCCGAGATGGTGAAGGCTCGACCATTACCGTCCGTGGTGCTGGTGCGAACCAAAACAACATTACTCTGAACGGCCAACAACTGACCTCCACTGACTTTAGCCAGGCGGTCGATCTAAGCGCTTATTCATCGGATATTCTTTCTAAACTGGAGGTGATTAAAACACCTAGCGCAGACCAAGACGAAGGCTCGCTGGGGGCGACCGTGAACCTGGTCACCGTGCGTCCGCTTGACAAAGCCGATGACGAGTTCACCGCGACGATTCAGGGGCGCTACAACGACTTTAGTGAAAAAGATAACTACAAACTGCAATTGGCGGGCTCTAAAAAGTTTCTTGATGACACTTTTGGTGTTGCCTTAACCGCTTATACAGAAACCAACGATTATCGAAAAGATCAGTATCGAACAGGAAAATGGGAAGAACAAGATATAAATATTGCACGTGACCAAGATGGCAATATCATCTCTGGAATCCGTGCGCTTACTCCAAGCGGCATAAACTATGAGCTCTTTGATAATTCCAGTGAACGCTACGGTGGTACCGTAGGCTTACAATGGGCTCCCACCCACCGTACCGAGCTTAGCTTTGACGCGACCTATGCCAACCAAACAACCGAACAAAACTATGACGGTTTTTCGCTGCGCATGGGTACTGACCCAAACTTGATCGAAAATCAAAATTGGAGCCAAAACTACCCCGATCAGGTCGCTAGTTTTACCGACCCTCAAGAAGATTGGTGGACCGTAGATACCAATACTCTTACCTTAGTCGAACAAGTTAACCGCTATAGCATTGGCGACATAACCCGCTCCGAAGGTGGCAATGAGCAAGAAAATGCTAGCGCCACCCTTCGCTTTGAACAAGAAATTACCGACAAGTTTCGCATGTCGGCCATGGCCGGTTACTCCAGCAGTACATCTGAGAGCCTACCAAGCCGCTACACCAACATGCAAAACTGGAAACAAGTACCTTCCAACATTCTGTTTGAAGCAGGTCAAGAAATTGAACCAGTAGGCTATCAATGTCATGGCGATGTTTGCACCCCAGTATTTGGTAGCAGCTACGTCGACCTGGGTGACAACCTTTTAGACTTCACCGACCCAGAAACTGGCTTACCTTTGCCAGGCTCTGACGATAATACCGCTTACACCGGCTTCAACCCAAATGACTTAAACAGTTTCCATTTAGGCAGTATTTCAGAAGCCGACGTAACCGTAGAAGACACCATCAGCAATGTGCAACTGGACTTCGATTACGATTTAGATTTTGCTGGTATTACCACCATCGAGTTTGGAGGCAAAATAAGCCAGCGTGAAAAACTCGTCGATCAACAAAACTACACCTACAACTCTAACACCACATCGGAAATAATTTTTGATTCGGCTGGCAACCCGGTATCAATTCCAGGCGGTGCTTTGTCGGACATCCGTGCGATCGATTTTCAACGAAGTGACTCTTTGGCGTACGATGACTTTCTAAGCACCCTGGGCTTACCAAGTTTAAACTGGGCGCCCATCGACGTTGAAGCGGCCTATAACACCGTGGTGGGCGATCCTGAACTATCGCGCAACGTAGACCCAAGTAACACGCGCGAAACCACACTGGATACCTCAGCCCTCTACCTGAAGTTCAATTTTTCGTATTTCGATGATCGTCTAACAGGTGATATCGGGGTGCGTTACGTCGAGACCGAAGTTGAAGCCGTTGGTGCTTCGGGTGCGGTATATCACGACTTCCCGGACAACGCTGATGAATCAGAGTTCTCTTCTTTAACTTTGATGCAACTTCGCGATACTTCATTACCCGAGTGTCCCACACCTTCTAACTGGACTAACGATCCTGCTGAACGTTTTAATCAAATTCCCGCCTACGAAAACAAATTCTCTCGTATCGACGGCACTGGATGGGATACTTCAGCAGGACCAGACCCAAGCACCTGGACACCTATGCCGATGTTTGACCCCAATGGCGACGGCGTGCAAGATCCTTGTCACGATCCAGTGTACGCGCAATGGGCCATCGACTCACAAGAGCCTGGGTTTAACCAGGACGAATATCCGTACCGCCCCACCTGGAACAACTTATGGCGTTATGCAGACGTAAGCACCAGCCGCAACAACGGTTGGGACTCCTCGCTAACAACTCCCAACATCGAATGGGACGGCACTATCGATAATGGCAGTATCGATCAGTACACTGTGCTTAATCAGCAAGATAAATCCATTGGCTCCTTTGCCACCGAAAATAGCCACAGTTACGAAAACGTTCTACCAAGCCTGAACTTGAACTATCTCTTTAGCGAAGACCTGATCGGCCGTATGGCGCTGTCAAAAACCATGACACGCCCCGCCATCGATGAACTGCGCCCCGGCTTCCGCATTAACGAGCTTTGGGCGACCTACTGGGGCACTCTGCCATCAAACCCCGGTACGGTTAATATGTACAACACCAAGTTAGATCCGATGGAATCCAACAATTTGGATCTGTCGCTCGAATGGTATTTCAACGACACTTCCATGATCAGCGCAGCTCTGTTCTATAAAGACATGAGCAACTTTACGGATACAGAGTCGGCGCAAACCTACATCACTGACGTGCGTGATGTAGAGGGCACGTTTAGTGCTGATGACCTTATCATGCTGGCGGACTCATCTCAGCCAAACAGCGGCTTAGAGGGCTGTATGCCGATTCGCTTTACCACACAATCTGGTTTTGGCGGCCCGCTAGCTTACTCAGACAACTATGAAGAACTTTGTAACCAGTTCAACATTAACAAGTTGGTTAATGGTAAAGGTGCCGAGATTCGCGGGCTGGAGCTGGGTTATACGCAAACCTACGACTTTTTGCCCGGCTACCTCTTAAGCGGTTTAGGGATACAGGCAAACTACACCTATCAAGACAGTGAATACGATGCTGATTTCTCCAGTATCGACCCTGATCGTCTGCTGCCAACCTATCCAGTTGCCGAGACTCCCGAGCACACCTACAACTTAACCGCGTTCTGGGAGCAAGATGGTCACCAGGTTCGCGTAAGCTATCGCGGCTCGTCCGACTCGCTGGTCGGTAACGACTGGAGCACCGGCCAGCGTGGCCGCACTTGGTTCCAGGGCTCTTTGTGGAATGAAGGTCGCGATACAGTTGATCTATCGGCCACCTACGCCATTAACGACAATATGGACCTGACCTTCCAGGCCATTAACTTGACCGACGCCCTGTATCGCACCTACTACACGAACCGCGAACTGCAAGTTGAACAGCAAGTCGCCGAGGACGGCAGCATTAGCTACGTCGCAATGGAAGAAGGTAACCCCTTGGACGGCGACGCACCAACCGACCGTACCGTAAGCGCATACAAAGTGGGCACTACCTTCCGCTTAGGTCTGCGCATGGTCTTCTAACAATAACTAAGACACTAGAGAAAGGTGCAGGTACAGCCTGCACCGAAATCTTAAAAAAATACGGTGTAAACTATGAAACTCATGAATAAAAAAACATTACTCGTCAGTGCTATTCTCGCCTCGGTTACCGGTTGTGGCAGTGATGATTACAACCGCAATGCCGATAAAGGGCCAAACACCGCCCCTGTCGCTGGCAATGATATCGTTCTGAACTTTCACGAAAAAGACGCGTACTTCACTCAATATTTAACTGAAGGTTCATACGACCCAGATGCCGATATTCTGTATGTTAAAAACCTGACCGCTGATACCGAAGATTTAACAGGTTTTGAGGTAAACGAAGCCCGAATTGGTATTCGCCCAACCGATCTTGCGCTGGAACTCGATAACGGCGAGTCCAGAACAGTTACTTTCTCTTACGACATTACCGATGGAGAAGCGACCGTACAGCGTAAAATGACCGTAACAGTTAACGGTGAAGATTTTGCACCGGAGTTCGACGATCTGTTTGTGTTAATTGATGATAAAAACCCCACCACTGAAATCGACTTAGTGGAGGGCGTGAACGACCCAGACGACGAGCCTTTGTGGGTGTCGGATTTTGTCGCCTCTGGCGATTTAACTTCCGCGCTGTACACTCTAGACGCTGACAACGCAACGCTAACCTTGGACACACCGGCTATTCTGGCAGAGCTTGGCCCGGGAGAAGTCGCTGTCTTCCGAGACAATAACTACAACGTTCATGACCATAATCACAGCCTGCCCCGCACGGCGACTTTTGTAGTAGCTAAAACTACGGAACAAGCGGCGCCACCCGCGGTTTTAGGCCCGGTTATGACTTCCGTCAGCACCAACAGTGCGTTGAAGATGGTTGACCTTGCCAGCCCAGGTGCCGTGCTCGAGCCCAACGGCGATGCAATTGAAATCGACTGGAGCTCAATTGCACCGGTTGACGGCGGCCCGGCGCTGCACTTTAACCGCTCCGAGGGCACGATGTTAGCCATCGATGGTATCGATTTTGGTACGTTTGTGGAAACAGGTGAAACCAAAACCTTTACCTATTCTTACGATTTGAGCGATGGCGATCCGGATCATACCGTTACCAACACCGTGGAAATTTCAGTGACTGGCGAAGCCGTCAAACAAATACTGAACAATGGCAGCTTTGAAAGCGGCTTAGACGGATGGAACGCAACGGACGGCGTCAGCGCTGCGACCGCTTCAGCGCTTGGACTCAATGTGGATGGTAGCGCTTTTGCCTCTATGCTAGCCGGTGACGAGCTTAGCCCCGCCTTACCGGGCAATGCTCTGGAAGAAGGTGCCGGCTATATCATTGAGGCCCGTGGCGCCCACGGAAACTCTTGGGGTGCTTACCCTATGTGGGTTACCGGCGACGTTGGTGAAGAAACCGGCAAAGTGCTAAACCCGCAGGCTTGGTTTGCCCACGGAGCCAACCCGCGTACGTTTGCTACTCGTTTCGAGGGCGCGGCAAATACCAAGATCACGGTCACCGCACCTGCTGCAGTCGGCGCTGCGGAGTACGACGCTTTTATGCTGTACAAGTACTCAACTGATCCAGGCAACAATCTGATTAGCCAAGACAACGCTACGTTCGAGAACGGCGCTGGCGACTGGACCCTTCAGGAAGGCGGCAGTATCTCCACTGACGGTCCGATTTCAGGTAGTGCGAGCTTAAACACAGGTGAACTTCAAGACCGTTCAAGCACACTTCCACTCGCAGCAGGTACGATCAAAAATGGCAGCCGTTACCTGCTTACTTACGATTTGGTGGCGGATGGCCTTCCCGAGGCTGGCAATAAAAAAATACGTGCATCTATTATCGACCCGATAACCGGTGAAACGGTGCAAGGAGCTCCTTTTAAGGGCGTTTTCGAAGTCCGTGAAAACATGAACCACATGGCCATGATCTTCGATCCCGACCTATACAGCGGTGTGAACGATTGGGAATCGCGTGATCTTGAACTTCGGTTAGGAGTTAACGTTTGGAGTGGAGGAATGAACTTCCGTATCGATAATGTGCGTTTAATCGAACTACCCTAATTCTCCAGAGCAAGTCCTTAGCCCGCCTAGTGCGGGCTTTTTTATTTTCAGCTTTTCATCTTTGCAACTTGACATTATGGCTTACCTCGGCAATAGTTTATTGTATACAATAATAAAAAGGTGCCTAATGACTAAGGCCATCACCCAAATCGCTATTCTCGGCGGTGGTACCGCCGGATGGCTAACCGCGGGCATTATTGCCAGTGCGCACCAGCCTCGTTTACGCGACGACAGCTTGCGTATTACGCTCTACGAATCGGAGCAAATCCCCCCCATTGGTGTGGGTGAAGGCACTTGGCCTACCATGCGCCAAACGTTACAAACCTTAGGTATCAGCGAGTCGGTGTTTTTACGCAAATGCGATGCATCGTTTAAACAGGGCTCTAAATTTGTTAACTGGCGTTTTGACCAACACCCTCACAGTTACTACCACCCGTTCTCGGTTCCCGAGGGTTACCAGCACCAGCTTAATATGGCTGAACACTGGCTTTTCCAGCATCAAGATACCGCGAGCTTTTCGCGCTGTTACAGCCCACAAGAGGCTGTCTGCAAGGCGCACTTAGCCCCCAAAGCACTGCAGCACACCGAGCAACAATCGGTGCTCAACTACGGTTTTCATTTAGACGCTGGTAAATTTACTCAACTATTGCAAAAACACTGCACGCAAAAATTGCATGTTAAGCATCATTTTTGTGAAGTCACCGGTGCCACACTGGATAATGACGGTGCCATAGCGGCGTTACAAACCAACACCGGCGAACGTCTAAAAGCAGATTTATACATCGACTGCAGCGGAATGAAAGCCACCCTACTCGGGCAAGCGTTGGGTGTGCCCTTTAAACCGTTACACTCAGTGTTATTTTGCGATCGGGCACTGGCGACACGCCTACCCTACCCCGAACCCAATGCACCCATTGCCTCATGCACCTTAGCCACGGCGCAACAGGCCGGTTGGATTTGGGATATTGGCCTACAAAGCCGACGTGGTGTTGGTTATGTATATTCTAGCGATTACCAAAGCGACGAACAGGCTCTGCAAACTCTGGCGAGCTATACCAATCAGTCAGCCGCTCACATCGACGTAAAATCTATCGCGTTTACACCGGGCCACCGTGAAAAATTTTGGCACAAAAACTGTGTTGCAGTGGGGCTTGCGGCGGGCTTTGTCGAGCCGTTAGAGGCCTCCGCCCTGTTGCTCGTGGAGTTGTCGGCACAATTTATTGCCAACAAATTGCCGCAAACTAACACGCAACTTTCATCCCTAGAGCACATATTCAATGAGCGATTTCTATATCGCTGGTCGCGTTTAGTGGACTTTTTGAAACTGCACTATCTGCTTAGCGCTCGTACTAATGATGCTTTTTGGCGCGACAACCGAACCCTCTCCTCAATCCCAGATTCCCTCACCGACCTACTGAATCTGTGGCAACACACACCCCCTTGGCCACACGATTTTGATAGAACCGGTGAAATATTTCAGGCCTTAAGTTACCAATATGTCTTGTACGGAATGGGTTTTAATACCGAAATGCCGTTTTCTCCCGAGGCACACAAACAACAATTAGCCGATGCGCTGCTACGGCAAAATATCGAAGCCAGCCGCCTGTTAACCCAACAACTTCCCAGCAATCGGGAATACCTTAACCACCTGCACCACTAAGTGCAGGTCAAAGCCACCCAACGAGAAGTCGTATGCGTTTATTTTGTTTTTTCGTATTGTTTGTCCTCGCCCAAGCGGCTGTCGCCGCTCAAACTAAACCCAATATTCTATTTATTTTATCGGACGATGCTGGCTACGCCGATTTTGGCTATCAAGGCAGTAACGTCATGCGAACCCCCAATATCGATCAATTGGCGCAAGAGGGTATGGTGTTTGACCAGGCTTACGTAACCGCAGCTACTTGCGGCCCCTCTCGCGCTGGCATATTAACCGGTCGCTACCAGCAAAAGTTTGGTTTTGAGGAGAATAATGTCCCGGGCTATATGTCTGAAGGGGGCCTTATGGGCGATGAAATGGGTCTGCCGGTAGAAGAAAAAACACTGGGTAACTATTTGCAAGAACAGGGGTACACAACCGGAATAATCGGGAAATGGCATCAGGGAAACGCTGATCGTTACCACCCCACCAAACGTGGTTTTGACTATTTTTACGGCTTTCGCGGCGGCGCTCGCAGTTATTATGCGTTTTCCGAAAGCAATCCCAACCACCGGCCCGAAGATTATCTGGAACGAGGGTTTGGCAATTTCGCGGAATCTCCGCTGTATTTAACGGACGCTTTGGCAAACGATGCCATCGAGTTTATTAAACGCGAGCAAGGCTCGCCTTTCTTTCTATTTTTGTCGTTCAATGCCGTACATTCACCCATGGAGGCGCGCGAGGAAGATCTTGCTCAATTTCCCAACCTAAAGGATAAACGCCGTACTCTCGCCGCCATGAACCTTGCCATGGATCGCGCAATTGGTCGTGTACTTGCCACTCTGGAAAATGAAGGATTAAACGAGTCCACATTGGTCATTTACAGTAATGACAATGGCGGACCAAGTGACGATAATGCTTCAGATAATTCTCCGCTGGCCGGAACCAAAGCCAACCATTTGGAGGGCGGCATACGCGTTCCTTTTATCGCACGGTGGCCGGACAATATCAATGCAGGTAGCCGCTACTCGCACCCGATCAGTATGCTGGATTTACTACCCACCTTTTATACCGTAGCCGGTGGTGACAGCGAAACGCTTAATGAAATCGATGGCGTTAATTTAATACCTTATATTACGCATAAGAATAACGCGCGCCCTCATCAAACACTGTATTGGAAAAAAGAAAACCGAGCGGCTATTCGCGACGGCGATTGGAAGCTATTGCGTTTCCCCGATCGCCCCGCTGAACTTTACCGTCTGGATAAAGACATTAGTGAACAAAACAACCTAGCAGAGCATAATCCAAAAAAAGTACGAGAACTTTACAAAAAACTTTTTGCCTGGGAATTAACTTTGAAGCGACCACGCTGGCAACTTAAACGGCAATATGAAGGCGATGCTATTGAGCGCATGGATTCGTATCGACACCCACAACGTTAGGATTGTTAATCTCATAGGGGGTTACGAGCCACATCTTATTGAAAGACATCAACACTAAGGTGTGGTTATCCGCCATTGTGATCTAATAGTTGTCGATTTTTCCGCCTGATTGCATATTAGCACGACAACCTTTCATCAGATGTTTGCGATTGTGAACAATTAGACAGTTGATGTCATCCGTTAAATTTACTATTGCGCGGCCTACCCAAGGAAAGGCACTCGCAGTTTATATTTCAATATGTAAATTTCTAACGGAGCCACTTATGACTATTATCAATTTTCTGACCAGGGCCGTTGCAGTTACTGCACTAAGCAGTGGTTTCTGCGCCTCTGCACTCGCCGAAGATCAATGCAATTATACGGCTCAGTGTAAAACCACGTTTGGTGAACAAGCCACTGACTGTGCCAATAGCCGCTCACTTTTTAGCGTATGCATGTGCGGCAGCTCTCCCTGCAGCGAAACCCAGCCTACTGACCCTGATCCCGAAAATACCATCCCGGTACCCGGCTTTATTCAAGCGCAAGACTATCACCGCTACTCTGATACCACTGAACAAAACCTAGGCGGGGAATATCGAAATGATGGCGTAGACATTCAATCAACCGCTGATAACGGCGGTCAATATAATGTTGGATGGACAGCCGCCAACGAGTGGCTAGAGTTTGATATTAATGTACAACAAGCTGGTAATTACAGCGCCAAGGTGAGGGTCGCATCGCAGCCCGGGGGTGGTTTGTACACGCTTGAAATAGACGGCCAAGCCCGCGGCAATGCCGCCAACGTTGGCGCCACCGGAGGCTGGCAGAGCTGGCAAACCCAAAAGATTGCGCTGGGCAACTTAAGTGCCGGGGCACACACATTACGATTGCAAATTCAGGCGGGTAATTTCAACATTAACTGGATTGAATTGGCGCAAGACTCTGACACTACGCCGACACCCATGATCGGCCGCTTTGATCCTGCGCAGGATCTGCTGCTGGCTAACTTTGACAGCCGTCCAGACCCGGATGATATCCACACGGTAGCCGCGGTCGCCACCATTTTAAGCGACTCGCGCTTTAGCGCGGTTAACTACCACGCAGTAGCCGGTGCCTACGGTACACAGGGCGGCACTTTTATTGAGGCCGACCACCTGTTTAACATTGCTTTTGGTGCCAACCGCTGGTCCGATGCCCACAGCAATTACGCCGGCGCGCTAAACACCGTGTATCAAAAAGTGTCCGGTGTACTCAACAACGGCGGCGACATTTGGATTCAAGAGGCAGGGCAATCAGACTTCAGCGCCGACTTAGTGCGCCGAGTAAAACAAAATATGGGCGGCATTAACACCAACGCCCGTATTCATGTTATTCAGCACAGCGAATGGAACCAGGATAAAACCACTCCCGCCGACTTGACTTACGTGCGCAACAACACCGATTACCAAAAGATCAGCGATGGCAACTCTCAAAATAACGGCACGCCAGGTTTTAACAGTAAAGACACGAGTCAATGGAACAGAGTCTTGAACCATTCTCGCGTAGGAGCAATCTGGGCCGAAGCAAAGCGTGTTGCGGATTACAGTATTGAACATCACCCCGGCTGGAAGAACCCCTCTATTCAAGCTGGCGGCATGGATTTTTCCGATACAGTTGAAGATACATGGATTTTTGGCTTCAATAATTTAAAAAATCATGTGAGCTTCTTTGACGAATTTTTATAAAATTTTTTCTTTAAGCTTCCTGATACATCAGGAAGCTTTTTTCTGTTGAAGTTTTTCATAGTTTTTATCCAAGAGCATAAACCTCATACTTTTCCCTCTATTTATTATATTCTTGTAGCTATTTCCTTCCTACTATCAAACAGCGTTTTACGCATATTAAATAAATAATAACCAGATAGAGGCACAATTATGAGAGCACTACTGACGGCCGTTCTCGGCCTAAGCTGTACCCACGCCCTTGCCGCCGACTGGGATAACACCCCAGTACCCGCCAATGCCGGAAACGGTAAAGTATGGGAGCTTCAAACAATTTCCGATGACTTTAACTACACATCATCGCTCAACAATTACCATAACGAATTTACCAGTCGTTGGCATGAGGGCTTTATTAACCCATGGACTGGCCCTGGGCTTACCGAGTGGACCGACGGTCATGCCTACGTCACCGGTGGCAACTTAGGTATTGCCGCCACCCGCAAACCAGGCACCGATAAGGTGCGAGCGGGCTCTATCACTTCGCACGATACTTTTACCTACCCACTGTACGTAGAAACCCGAGCAAAGATCAGCAAGCTTGTGCTCGCTTCGGACGTTTGGTTATTAAGCGCCGACTCCACCCAAGAGATTGATATTCTTGAAGCCTACGGCAGTGATCGTCCTAGTGAGTCATGGTTCGCGGAACGAATCCATTTAAGTCACCACGTTTTTGTTCGCGACCCATTTCAAGATTATCAACCAACAGATGCAGGAAGCTGGTATACCGATGGACAAGGTACGGTGTGGAGCGATGACTTTCATCGGATAGGCGTACATTGGAAAGACCCGTGGAATCTCGATTACTACATTGATGGCCAATTAGTTCGAAGTGTATCCGGCCCCAACATTATCGACCCCAACGGCTTCACCAATGGCACTGGTTTAAGCAAACCTATGCATCTGATCATAAACACTGAAGATCAAGATTGGCGCTCAGATAACGGCATCTCTCCAACCGACACCGAGTTAGCCGACACCAATAAAAGTATCTATTGGGTTGACTGGATCCGTGTTTACAAGCCAGTCGATGGCGGCAATAACGGTGCTAATACCGATGTACCTGCAAGCGCCTCCAGCATCAAAGGGCGCCAAAGCGGCAAGTGCATTGACTTAGCCTCGGGCTCATCCGCCAATGGCGCCAACATCCAGCAATGGGCCTGTGGGAATAATAACGATAACCAGCAGTTCACGTTCGTCCCCGTAGACAGCGGCTGGTACGAGTTGCGCACCAAACACAATAAGTGTGTCGGTGTGGGTGGTAGCTCTAGCGCTAATGGTGCGGTAGTAATTCAGTGGGACTGCTTCAACGGCCAAAACCTGCACTTTAAACCTGTGGATCTAGGCAACGGTTATGTAGAGCTGCGCGCGCGTCATAGCAATAAGTGTTTGGACGTTGCCGATGCCTCTACTGCCAATGGCGCCGATATTCGTCAATGGCAATGCAACGGCAATACTAACCAGCAGTTTAGTTTTAATTAACTAAAATGATGTGATTAAAAAGTGGGGAACAATTCATTCCCTTACTAAACTATTGAGCGTCGCGGTGAGGTTTACTAACCACATCGCGACGACACAGAAACGAGCAAGAGACCCACAAATATTTTTCTACCGATATTATAAACACGTAAATTCTCACGCTTTATATCCAGATAATCACAGGTGCACTTGTTACCAAGCCAACACCCAAGGCACCAGAAAAAAACCGCCACCGAGTAACAGCACCCACAACACCCCCGCCAGCAAAAAAGGCTTACCGCCACCATTTACCAACAGCGCCCAACGCGTTTTTAACCCCAGCGCCACCATAGCCAAAGCAAGAGCCGCTTGTGAGAGATAGCCAAGCCCTAGCAATAGACTCTCGGGAATTGACAAGACACTGCGGGCGCAGGCCGCGGCGATAAAGCCCAGCACAAACCAGGGGATGGTCAGTGCGCGTTGCCCGCTTGGCGCATGGCCCTGCTGACGCTGCCAGTAAAGTCCCAACACAAACACCACAGGGGCCAGCAGCATAACCCGGGCGAGTTTGGCCACCAGTGCGCCCTGCAATGCCTGGGGGTCGATAGACTGACCAGCCGCCACTGCTTGGGCTACCTCATGCACCGTAGCGCCAATGTAGATGCCATAATCAACACTGTCCACCTCGATATATTGAAACAGCAGTGGGTAACTGAACATTGCCAGCGAGCCAAAAGTGACTACGGTGGCCACCGCCAGACTGATGTCTCGCTCGCGAGCTTTAACCACCGGCTCAACCGCCATAATGGCCGAGGCACCACAGACGGCACTGCCCACACTGGTTAGCAGCGCCAGAGGTGCTGACATTTTTAACCAACGCACACCCAAATAAACACCCACACACAACACGCTGACAACCACCATCAAATCCAGCGCCAATACCTGCCATCCGGCTTCTAGCAACTGTTGCAGGCTCAGACTAAAGCCCAATAAGACAACACCAAGGCGCAACAGCTTTTGCTGACAAAACCTCAACGTGGGTTGGCTTGTAGCTCGCTCGGCAATACGGGTGGTATTACCGAGTAGCATCCCCAGTAGAATCGCCACCGGCAACGCGCCCAACCCCACCGTTGCAAACGCCGGTAGCTGCGCAATCAGTAACGCCAGGCACGCCAATACAAATAAAATCAACCACATACATCACCTCCGATTGGCAGGCAGTGTACGCAACGGAATTATTTAAGTATATTGGATATTAATTAATTGATACTTCGATTTTACTTATGAATATAACCCTGCGACAAATGGCCATTTTTGAAGCCACGGCGCGACTCGCCAAGCTAAGTCTCGCCGCTGAGGAACAGGCCATTAGCCAAAGTGCCGCCAGCCAGGCGATTAAAGAAATGGAGGGCCAGCTCGAGTATCGGCTGTTTCAACGCCAAGGCCGCACGCTAACTCTTAGCCCAGAGGGTGAGGCATTACTGCCGCGCATACGGCAGATACTGGAGCTCAGTCGTGATATCACCCGGCGCGACAGCCAAGCGGTGGCGGGCCATATGACCTTAGCGGCCAGCGTCACCATTGCCAGCTATTTAGCGCCCAGCCTAATCGGCCGAATGCAAAGCACCTACCCCGAGGTGCAGGTAAAACTCAGCATCGAAAACAGCGAAAACGTGCTCGACAGTGTGGCCAAAGGCCGGGCGCTGCTGGGGATGATCGAAGGGCCAGCCACACACCCAGAGCTAACCATTACGCCCTGGAAAACCGACCAACTGGTGATATTTTGCCCGGCTACACACCCCTTGGCACAAAAGCCCAAGGTTACGTTTAATGCACTGTTGCGCGAGCGCTGGATTGTGCGCGAGACAGGCTCGGGCACGCGCTCAATTTTGGACGCCGAGTTACAGAGATTGGGCATAAACATTGATATTGCTCAGGCTCTTAACCGACAGGAGGCGATTAAACAATGCGTACTTGCGGGTTTAGGGCTTGGTTGTTTGTCACATTTATCCATTGCAAGAGAACTGGCCAGCGGGGAACTGGTTGCGCTTAATACGCCGCTTAATTTAAGTCGCCGTTTTAGCTGGGTGGCGGCGCCGGAGCGCGCCAACCACCCTTTGCATCAAGCGTTTATAACCTTGTGCCAGCAAACCGATGCGCTGGGCACAGCTTACTAGTCGTAACGACGTGTATAGAGCGATTGATTCACTGCGCGGGCGGCATCAACTAAAGGCTTGTAAGGGATGTCCGTAACACTGACAAAACCTACATTATAATTTTCACCATCGTAGGCACGGCCAGTTAAAGGCGAGTCGATATACTGAAACCAGTGCACGCCCACAAAGTAAGGGTTGTCGATCACGCTATTAACATACTCCTGGTATTTAACGCCGCGGTCGCGCTGAGATTCGGCATGGATTAAACCCGGGTTTAACAAGCCTGAATCCAGCGCGCCGTTGTGAAACTCGCCAATAATACTGGGTATATCCAGCTCGGCTAAAAAGTCCCAAAACACATCGCTTACGGCTTCGCGGTAATAGTTGTAGCTCATTACATCAACATAGGGCGCGGCGGCTTGTCGCACCTCGGGGGTCATGGCCCAATCGGCAAAGCGCGCCCCCAAATACAAATGATTGGGCATTAACTCGTCCATGGCCGCATCGACAATGCGGAAGTATTCGGCGGTATAAAGCTCGAGCATTGCGGCCATGTCAGTAATCGCCGCATCGGTATAGTGGTTAAGTTCAATGCCCTCTTCCAGGGTTTGCCAACTCGCCGCTTGAATGTTCCAGGCGTTGTTGATCGCCTCAATATCGCCATAATGCTGTTTAAGGTAAGCGACAAAAGCCGCTTTGGTAGGGCTGTCACTTGCCTTACGCGTCAACGTATTCAAAACAACGCCATACTGAGACTCGACCGATCCCATAATGCCCCAGCTTTTTTCGTTATCGATAAACACACCCACACACCAAGGACTGTTGGCGACCTCCTCGCTAATCTTTTGCACCGTGGCGTAGGCCCGCTCTGCGAATACCGGATCAAACGGGTCAGGCAATGCACCCCAGTAATCGTTACCGCTGGAGACGGTTTTAAAATCGCCAATAATCCAGCCGTTGGCAAAGTAAGGATAGTTTTTCATATCGTAAAACGCGGGGTCCACCCAGTTGCCAAACGAGGTGAAGCCCCAATTTTCCATGCGTTTAACAGTGGTATCGCGCCATTTCTGCATCAGCGTGGCAGTATCGTGGGTGCGGTATTTACGGGCCAGATTGGCACGATAAAAACTGTAGGTTTCACCGCGCTCCATTGCCCCCGAATGCACCTCACGCCGGTAGCCAAAGTGTTTCCCGAGCGGCTCTTGGTAATCGGGCAACCAGGTAAACATATCGGTGCGCAGTTCCGAGCTAACGTGACGGCTCGCTAAAGCCTGATCGGGAACCCGGTTTAACCCCAAAGAATCTTCCGGGGTAAAGTCATTACTGCTGCGTTCGGGGATAAGCTTGTGGTCAAAATCGTAACCCGTCATGGTCGAGGTATTGGCCATGCGCACATTGGCGATACCATTTGAGAAAAACAAATAACCCTCTGGGTCCACCAGACTCCATTTCCCTTGATACTTTTCCGTGCGATAAAAACCGGTGGCCTCTAACTTAGGCCCGTCGCGCCAGCCGTGATAACGCGAGCGGTCGGCCAGCAGACCGCTTTGTAGCTGTTGCTGTTCGGCGTCCGAGACGCGACGTAGCTGATCCACTGAATCAATTTTTTGCGCAAAGTCCATTTTGGCATTTTGGCCAAAGGAGTCTACCAGGCCTTTTAGGTAATCATCTTTAAATTCACGGGGCTCTACTACTGTTATGTTATCGACAATAAGTGTTTTATCGCGCAGTGCGCCGCGCACATCAAACCGAATGCCGGTAATCGCCGAGGTATCCAATTGTTTTTTCCCGCCGCGCCAAATCAGCGGCTGATAGGGATTATCCCAGCTCTCGGGGTTGGAACGAATACCCGTCTCAGTGGCAAGCTCGGGCACGTCGATATCAATAGCATAGCGCTGGCTCGATATCGCCGGCACCACAAAGCTGCGCATTTGAAAATCGCCACTTTTGTCACTGGTGCTCACGTACATACTCACCGATTCGTCCGTTGGGTTGGCGATATCCAGCGTTAACGCAAGTGTCTTAAAGTCGCTAAAATCCCAGGGTTTATCCGGCTGAATAGTGAAACCTGAAATATGATTGGTAGCGGAATACAAGTCAATTTGAACCGCGCCCCCGTCAAGCTCAGCGTAGCTTACCGATGCTGCCAAAGGTGATATTTGTTTGATATCAGCTTTCTCGGAAAAATCCATCAGCCCTTTTTGTTTGGGTGAATCTTCGCTGAGATGACTGCAGGCGGTGATTAGCAACGATGCTACAAATAGATTCGCCCAAGTAGTTACACTAGCTCTTCTTGTAAGTTTCATAATGTTATCGTGTAATACCTTTTGTAAATTTTTTATGACCATTCAATGCGTCAGGGAATTTGTACGCATCAGCTTATTAATGTCCTGCTGGGTTAAGGCAGTATCAAAAAGGTAAACCTCATCGACGCCGCCGCGAAAAAAACGATTGGTTTTATGGCTGTTGTTTGGGTCGTTAAAGGCGAGGTTGCGCCCCATCATCAAGGGTTTGGATTGCGGATGGTTTAGCTCGGTAGAAACGCGCGCGATAGATTTGCCATAACTGCGCTCTAGCTCACCATCGATATATATCAATACATGGGTCGACAAGTCGGCTCTATCGCCACCAAACAACACAATGGCCACGTGGTGCCATTGGTTGTCGCGCAAATCGGTGGTGCCGACGATTTCCGCCTCGTTGGTGCCAACCCGTATACGCCCCAGCGGCCCACTGACATTCAACGGGTTTATTGAAATTTGCCAGGCAGATAGCTTATCGGCCAAGCCCCAACTGAGAATGCCAAACCCCTGATGGGGGGCAAAGTCTTGGGGCACTTTCACCCAAAAAGCTACCGTGCGCGGTTTATTGCCCCCAATGCCCGGAAACTCGGTATCCAACCATTGATCGGCTCCGTTAAACCATACCGCCTCACCAAAGGCGCCTTCAATTAACGCAGGTGGTGCGTTGTCGCCTTGCAAGGTTTGCGCTTGAGCGATAAAGCATTGTTGTCCTATTCCTGGGCCGGCGCAGTTAAACGTCGCGCTTTGATCAAGGCCTGCATCATCAAAAGACCAGTGCAAATACTGTGGTTGCTGATAGCGCCGCCCCGGTAACGTGCGCATAAAACGATTGGGCTGACTTTGGATAACCGCCATTTGCTGATTTGCATCAAAGCTTCGGGCATCGTCTTGATAGAGGTTTTCATACTCTTGCGAGCCCGGCGTTTTTACTTTGACTTCGCCCTCAAGCACATGCACCTGAGAGGCACCTGTGTCGTCCACCGCCACACCAAATTCGGTACCTAAATCGATAATATTGGCACTCGGAGTGTCCACCGCAAAGCCGGTCGCCTCGGGCGGCACTTTGGCAACCAAGACGCCTTGCCTCAGTACTAGGCGATCAGCGTTTTCAAACATCAGCCGCGCCGGTGATTCCAACAGCAGTACCACGCCGTTAATCAGAGTTATTTCGGCGTAGCCTGCGTCCAGATAAAACTCGCCTGCCGAAATACTTTGGCCCGGCGTGTAATCCATCCCGGTACCCGCCAATTTGCTGATACTGCCCACACTGACGGATGTAGTTAAGGCATAAAAAACCGCTACCACACAGACTAACAAGCTAGCGCAAGCGGTTGCCCACCAACAGTAACGGCGGCGAGAAGCGCTCGCAGGCTCGGCCTGTACGCTTTGTAATACTGCCGCAGTAAAGGCATCGCCAGAGCTTGCCTGGTTGGCATAAGCCAGTAAGCGATGCATGTCCCGCTGCTGCGCGAGTTGTGTTTTAAACTCGGGATCGTTTTGCACCCGCTCAATAAGCGCTTGCCGGGCGTTTTTATCGCCGGCTAGGTAACGCTCAATCAGTTGAGAATCGGTCGGGCTTATCATGGTTTCAGTAGCCTCGGTTAATACAGTCACGCAGTTTTTTGCGGTAGCGGTTGAGTCGCATCGTGAGCGTTGAGTGCGCCACGCCCATAGCCTCGCGCAACTCCTGCAAGCTATAACCTTCGCGGTAATAAAGCCTGAGTGTTTTTTGCGCTGGGTGATCCAGTTTAAGCAGGCATTGCCGCAACAAACTTAACTCGGCCTCTTGCTCGTCCGGGTGCTGTTGCTGTTGTTCATCCAGAAGTTGCGCCAGTAAATCTGGCTCGGTGGGTGCCAACCTGGCCTGTTTGCGGTGGTGATTGCGCAAAAGGTTTTGCGCAATAGACAACACCCAACCACTAAACGCGGCGTCATCGTGCAAAGTGGCCAACTTTTGCCAAGCCAGTACAAAGCTTTCCTGGGCTAAATCATCCACATCGGCGCTGTAATCTGTGCGCTTAGCCAAATAACTGCGCACCCGGCTTTGCTGCTGGCTAACCAAATATTCAAACGCCTTGATGTCACCGCCACGGGCACGTGCCACCCAGCGGCAAAGCCGCTGGGCATCGTTGGCATTATGCTCCGTGGCAAGCTTCATTATTTGGCCTGTGATGACGGGGCGCTGTGAATATAGACTTCAAACAACCCCGCCGGCACCTCGGCTGAGGGGTGCTCAAGCTCCAGCGTTAAGGTGCGGGTAGTCACTGGCTGATCAAAACGCACAAGGTTAACGCTTTGATGATTATCCGAGCACTGATAAATCAACCGGCCTTGATCGTCCAACAACCGATACTGACGTACACAGAAAGGCATAATATTTTCTGGGTGCTCCATTAAAACCGTTTCTAATGCGTGGTCGTAATCGCAATCAAAAAACAGTCGCACGGCTTGAATACTTACCGGATCATGCCAGCGCCAATGCACCTGAGGTTTCACATCATCAGGCGAGGCGAACCAGGCATTGGTGCCCAGCCAAGGCCGGGTAAAGCCGTTGCTGAGATTCTCAGAGTGATATAACTCTAGCGGTTGGGCAAAGTGCAATGCCAGATTTTTACCGTCTGGGCGACGCTCGGGCGTCCAGATTTCAAATTCGTCGATACCGCTACCGGCGGGTGCCTCTTGCTTGCCAGTGTTAGAAACCGCTTTATGCTCTTTATGCATCACCGTGGCGATACCGCTTAAACGTTGCTCCGTGGTGGCCAATTGGACTTTGTCATTCGCCATAAAACAGATAAAACCATACTGCTGGGTCGAGGCAGCAGCGTTAAAATCGAGCGTGATCTCTTGCTCGCCCGTCGCTAATGACAAGGTTTGGCTTGCTAACGTGGTTTCCGGTGTATAGTTTTGCGCTTTTTCACTAACGCGCATTTGCACGGTTAGCTCGGTGGCGGTTTCGGCTTTAACCCGTAATCGCGCTACCGGAAATTCGCGCTCGCTCAATGGCAGCATTTGTGCCAGTGACTGACTAAGCGGCGTCCAGCCGGTCGCCGCCCCCAAAGTTAACCCCTCATAGGTGCTGCTGGCACTGACATCAGCACGACGACTTAGGCATTCCTCTTTATTAAGCGCTATTCCGGGCAGACCGTGACCGGTAAGATTCAAGCGTTGTTGCAATTGCGTCATGGTGGGCGACGCCAGCAACGCTTTAGGGTCACACTGGTTTCCCACACTCATGGCGGCAGCCTGTCCCATGGCCTGTCCACCGTGGGCACAGGTAATCATCACCCGAGTTGAACCAAAGGCAATATGGCTAGCGCTGATGATACGCCCGGCTAGTAAAAGGTTGTCGATATCGCGGCTTAAAAAGCTGCGATACGGAATTTGATAAATACCTTTAGCGTGGTACTGCGAGCAAGGCGGCTTATCGCTGTAAACTCCCTCGGCCGGGTGAAGATCAATAGCCCAGCCACCAAAGGATATAGCGTCGTCAAACTCGCGCTGTTCGACAATATCTTGCTGTCTCAACATATACTCGCCTTCAAAACGGCGGCTTTCGCGTTTACCGGGTATGGTACCCACCCACTCGAGGGTTAAGTTGTCGACATCGTCATAGCGGCCACTGTTTTTAATATAGTCCCAAATGCCGTAGACGATTTTCCAAAGCTCCCATTTAATGTCTTCTGTCTCATAAACGGTGTCTTTGATGCCGCCGTACTCCAGCCACCAAAATTTGCAGCCCGAGTCGCCGCTTTGAATATTTTTACTGCGCGGTAAAGCGCCTATTTCTTCGTGGCTATAGGCAAAGTCCGGCGCCTGATAGCGAACCGGATGATTCATCCGCTTGCTGTAAAAAAATAGTGAGTGTCCCAAAAGCTCGCGGTTGGCCTCGGAAGGGGCCATACCCTCACCAAATTCGTCGCGTGCTTCGGCGCCGATACGAAAACTCGCCCCGGCGTTAAACGCCAGCAGACCGTCGCCTGTGGCGTCGATAAACACCGGTGCCGTTAACCGGTAATGAACACTGTTCTGGCTGCAAAAACCATCGCAGGATTCAATACGCCGCGATCCACTTTTGTTGACCTGATACACCGCGGTATTGAGTAGCAAGGTAATGTTGCGCTCGGCCACGACTTTGTCCAGTAGTACGGCGTCAAAAATCAGCGGATTACCCATAGGGTTTCGGTAGGTATTTTCCAGCATGATTTCGTCGATCAACCCGCCCTCGCGTGAGTAACGATTATTGTTGCCCATATGGGAGGTTGCACCCAGCGCCCACAACCGCACCTCACTGGAGGCATTGCCGCCCAGCACGGGGCGATCTTGCACTAAAATCACGCGAGCACCAGCGCGCGCGGCACTGATGGCAGCGCACACTCCGGCCAAACCGCCCCCGGCAACGACTACATCGGCGCTCAAATCGGTGCGTTTATTGGCGCGCGCTTGCTCACTGAATTGCTCACGAATCATTGTTTATCTCTTGTGTGGTTAGCAAGCGCATGCTGTCTTGCTTGTTGAGCTCGTGCTTTTTTTATCTCTTCAGGTAAGCTTTGAGAAAAGCAAACATCCGGATGCCATTTAATTTCAGTATTGTTGGCAATATTCGAGCGCGGCATCTGGTTGCGTAAATCACAGTCAAACCGCCCTAGAAAACTGAATTTAGTGTCGGGTTTATCGTGATCGCAAAAATGCGATAAACCCCAGGTAAAACCCTGCCCTTCACCTTCGCTGTGGAAAACATCAGGTATATACGGGCCAGCGCCTACCGGCATAAGTGCGGTGACCGCTGCAATATCGAAATTGATACCGTCGGGTGAGTACTGAATGGTGTTGCTTTCGATACCATTGCGTATCGCAAAAGCGGCAACGCCTTTGCCAAAACGAAACACCGTGGTTTCATGACAGGAATTTAACACCGGATTAAAAGGGTGTTTCACAAAAGGACCCAAAGGGTCGTCGGCAATCGCCACTCCATTGCCAACCAAGTAGTCCGGCCGATCACCAAATGCGGCCTTGTAATAAATATAAATTTTGTTATCGATGACTATAGGATAAGGTCCGTGAATGGAAAATTGATCCCACTCACCCGGCGCACCATTGGGAATAATCGCGTCGCCACAAGGTGTCCAGGGGCCATCGGGCGAGTCGGCTACCGATACGCTTACCGGGCAGTGGTCTCCCTTTAAACCACTGGGCTCTTCAAACGCCTGATAGTACAAATAGTACCTGCCCTTCCAGACCAGAATATCGGGCGTACACACCGAGCGCCATCCCAACTTAGGTTTGTCGGGGCGACCTACCGCTAGGCCTTTCTCCTGCCAATGAAAACCGTCCTCTGAAGTGGCGTACCAAATATCACTTAAGTCCCAGTCCGTGGACGGGATGGTCTCGGTGCAAGCTTGTGCCCCGCGCGGTGCAGAGACAGTATCGCGCTTGGTGTACCAAATATAATATTTTCCGTTCTCGCAGATTATTTTGGATGGATCGCGCCGCGAGACACGGCCATCTTCTGCACCATAATCAAACCCGCTGATACGCGTATATTTAAAGCTGGTGAATAAGGGGTTGTCTTCCGGGCGCGGTGTTATATAGTTGCTGTACAACCGCTCCATCGCTTTACTTAAGGGTCGATCGGGCCGAGTTGCCGGAATATCCCAAGGGAAAGCCCCATACTCAGTATCTTGATGGGTATCGCTCATCACTTACTCCAACCATTTTTGTTTTGTCGCTGTCGAAAATACATGGCCGCGCCCAGCGCCATAATTAAGCCCGCTATGGCAGCCACTAAACTTGCGCTAGCCTCGGCTATCACCGATAGCACCAGCATAATTAGGCCAATGGTAAAGACACCGACGGCGATCACTCGCAAGCCGTGCCGATTGTCAGCCTGATACTGGGACGGAGACACACTGGCGGCGGCCTCATGTTTGGCCTGCTCCAGCACCTTGTACTTTCGGTATTGAAGCGCCTCAAGGCCGCGATGTCGAGCCATTAACTCGCCAATCGCAAGCAGCAACACCGGTAAACCAATACCCAACAGGGTTTCTTGTTCACGGTTAAGGCTAACGCCCCAAACTGCGGGAACCACAAATTTGAAAAAGGCATTGATCGCCAAGGTAAACAGCGAAACACGCAATAACATCGTCCCGGTCTGGTACTTTGAAAATAACGCCCACACCGGTGGCAGAAACAGCGCGCCACCGGTCATGGCGGCTACAGTAAATACAAAGGAAACGATACCTCCCATTTTGGGAATAAATAATGCCACCGCAATGGTCACTAAACCCAAGGCTACCGTGGCTAAGCGCCCTACCCTCACCAGCGACCGATCACTGGCGTCGGGTTTGAGATTTTTATAAATATCATTGGCAATAACTCCGGAGAACAAGTTAATAGCCGTGTTAACCGAGCTGGATGTTGCAAAGATCATTGCCCCGAGCATTAAGCCCAGCATGCCTACCGGAAGTATTTCTTTACTGATCAGAAGGTAAGCTCCCTCATCAGCCAAACCGGCCAAATCCGGGTTGAGAACCCGATACACCATAGGCGGTAACATCCAGACAATCGGGCTAATGAAATACAAGCCGCCAAACAACAACCCTACTTTTTTAGCATCAGCCGGTGTAGCCACCGAGGTATAGCGCTGCACGTAAGGCCAGTTGCCGGCAATAAAAAACAGGTTGTAGAGCCCAAAAACCACAATAAACGTCCAGGTATAATCACCACTAACTGGAGCGAATAACTCCGACGGAGCCTGGGCGAAAAAACCACTAACACCCCCGACCCGGTCAAGCGCCAGCGGCACCACAATGATCACCGCCGCGGTTAACACCACAAACTGCAAAATATCGGTGACAATCACCGCCCACAACCCGCCCACGGCGGTATAAGCCAGAATCATCAGCCCCAAAATGGCAATGCTCACCGCCAGGGGGATACCGGTACTCACCTCAACAATCTTAGCAACGGGATATAAAAACGCACCGGTAGAAAAACTGCCTATCAGTAACAAAATGTAGGTGTAGGTTTTTTGTACCCGCGCGCCCAAACGGTCGCGAATATACTCGGAGGCCGTTAGCGCTTTAGTACGATTCCAACGCGGTGCTATAAACAAACCCACCAGGATGCCAGCTATCGCCATGGTCCACTGAATCGTCATGGCAACAAAACCCTGGCTATAGGCAATAGAGCCCCAGGTCACAAAGGTGCCGGATGAGAAAAAACTCATAAACAGAGATAAACCACTCATCCACCAGGGCAAAGCGCCACCGGCGGCGTAAAAGCTGTTCATGCTTTTACCAGAGCGCGAAAAGCTCAGACCACAAGCCAATACCAGCAAAGTGAAGACCAAAATAACGACACTATCGATTACATTCATACACGCGGCTTTCTATTGTTATGATCAGCTAGGGGGTAATGGTCCGCTACCACATCGTTTTATTACTGCTTGGTGTAATAGCGAACCCAATCCACTTTCATACTGGTTCCGTCAATGGCGTCCGTGACAGGACCTGCGATATCGGCCTTTAAAATAGCCAGGCTAAATAAGATAGTGGTATCGCTAAAGCAAACGTCGTTACGCATCTGGTGATACAACTCGCCATCTAGGTAAAAGCGAAAGTAGTCTTCATCCCACTCAAGCCCGTAGGTATGCCATTGTGCGGAGTAGTCGGCTACATGGGCTGCATCGTATTGCGCGACCTGCACCCAATCATCACCATCGTAGTACTCAATGACATAGTCACTAATCAGGTTACGGTACTTGCCCTCTGAAGCGCCAAACTCTTGCAGCCAACCGTTGCTAAACTCTATGGCCGATACCTGCTGCGGTTTATCCCAATGCAACTCCAGCCATTTTTCACCGTGTTTTTGTGAGACCCAACGGGTATCCGCTTTGCCATCGATGGCGAACTTTTCTTTTGAGGGAAGCTTCGAGAATACGCCATTGGTGGTGATGTTCGCCGCCGTCGCCGCATTCTCGCCGCTGTCGTTCAGAACCCGAAATTCGGCGATATGAATTGAAGCAGGGTTATTCGATCGCAGGCGAATTTTCTGCGTAGAGACCGCTTCTTCAAGTGTTACATGATGCTCAGGATCACCATGCAGGGTATGGTGCAATTGGTTATCTGAGTGGGAGATACGCCCGTCTGGCAAGGTGTACTTATCCGTCCAATTGTGTACATTGGTGTTTATAATATTGGGGTAATGCCCTTCGTTGATATCAATTTCGCAGGCTTTTTCGCCTTCTGGCGTGCCTTGCTTGGGCCACAACCAAAATGAGTTGTTGGTGCCGTAAGCACCGGCGTATTTCATTTTGGCCTCATAGTATCCGTAACCAAATTCTTTTTTGCTCCATATATTGCCAGTGGTCCAATCCTGCCCACCTCGGGATTCTTTTCTCGCTTTTAGAAGTAAAACTCCATCTTCGATAACCGCGTTTTCTCGCCAACGACTGCTGAGCACCCATTCATTCTCCGTGGGACCATTTTGGCTGATCCAATTTTCCGTTAACTGGTCATCGGTGTAGTTGAAGTCATCCGACCAGCTCAGCTGATATTTCGATAGATCAATGCTATTTTTAATTTCGGATGCGTTTGATGCAACCGGAATACTCATCAGCACGAAAGTCAACATCATTTTTATATTCATTATGTTCCCCTAGCATTAGATTTTTGAATACCTGATATATCTTTAGGTGTTTTCAAGCCACCTATATGACACATTTATTTTTCTTTAATCTAAAAATCTATACTTGTATAAGTGGGGCAGCGAGGAATGATTTGATACGAGGAAGATATCTAAGGAAATATTGATATCATGAGTCCACGCGACCGCCGTCGCGTAACTATTTTCAACGATCCAAGCCCGCCTTGTCGATCGCTTGCAGACAAAGCGGGCATTGGCATTAACGCCTACTACTCGGCTTTATAAGTCTCTCGGTTTTTTGAGGCTTTTAATCGCTCCTCATAAAGCTCATCGTAAAACGCTTTTCGGCGCTGCTGGTAAGGGTATGCTTGCAATTGAATATTGTTGATATTTTGACTGTTCCATTGATTCCAAAGATCGGCAAGTTCCTTTTGCTGCTCGGGCATATTACCGTACAGATTATTCTGTTCCGTGGGGTCGTTTTTCATATCAAAAAAGCTTTTGCCTACACCTGGCAAAGGCTGATTCATGTATTTATAGTCTTCAGTTCGTACGGCCCACAAATGGTCTGCCTCTTCCATGCGCCAAAACAAAGCAGGGTGAGGGCTACCTTCCTTTTCACCGGTTAAGAAAGGAACCAAATTCACGCCTTCCAGTTTCCCATCGGTAGCATCGGCCCCGGCTAGCGCCACAGAAGTCGCGGCAATATCCAGCGCCGAGACTAAACCATCAAAAGATTCTCCGGCTGGCAGTTTACCCGCCCAATGCACCACAAAAGGTACGTGTACACCCCCTTCTAAAAGGCTTACCTTACCGCGCCGATATGGAGAATTATTTGCCCAATCCGCATTAGGCATCCAACTTTCAGGGTAAACACCACCATTGTCCGACAAAAAGAAGATTAGTGTATTCTCGTATTTACCCGAATCTTTCAGAGCGTCCAGAACCATACCAATACCGCTGTCCATAGAGTCGACCATTGCCGCGTAGACGCGACGTTCTGAATCTTCGATATGCTGATATTGATCGATTAACTCTTGCGGCGCTTGCAGCGGAGCATGAGGCGCGTTATATGACAGGTACAGCATAAACGGGTCGTCGGTCTCACGTACAAACCGTGCGGCATCGCGACTCATTTGAGTGGTTAAATACTCTGTGTGTTCGGCGCCTTTTTCATTTCGAACCAAAGGCAGGTAACCGCCTTCATTCACCATATAATCTGGCTGACCACTCTCGACAAACAGTGGAGCCATTACCGTTTCATCTTGTGGAAAATAGCTGTGCCCACCGGATAAAAATCCAAAAAAGTAGTCAAACCCGCGATTATTAGGATGGTGATTGGGGGCGGCTCCCAAATGCCATTTACCGATGATTCCCGTGGTATAACCCACTTCTTGTAAACGTTTGGCAAAGGTTTGCTCTGATTCGGGTATACCCGCATGAGGGTCAAATGGCGAATAGGCGATGTTGTTTTCCATACCAAAACGCGCTTGATAACGTCCGGTTAGTAACCCTGCCCGCGATGGCCCACAGTAATTATGGGTGACGTAGCCGTTAGTCAGAACGACGCCACCTGCCGCCAATTCGTCAATGGTTGGGGTACGGATTTCCTTAGAGCCGGTATAGCCTAAATCACCGTAGCCTAAATCGTCAGCGAGTATCACCAAGATATTGGGTTGTTCGGCGGCAACCACCGTTAGCGGTAGCAGCAACAATAGACAGGCATTGAATAACGAGGTATAGCGGTTGCGCAACATGGTAACTCCCGTAAGAGGTCGGCTGCACAACTGTCTGTGGCCAGTAACGTACCAACCAGAAGCGCAAGTGTGCAAAAACCATTCGTATTATTGTTTATTGTATGCAATATATCAAAAGTTATACACGATATAAAGCCAAACGGTGTGATTTATTTATCTGCACGAGGTGGCGGCTTATGCCGCCAATTTGGCCAGTACCACTTCAAAAGAATGGCCATCTGTTTGCCAGGCATGGGGGGTACTGGCATCGAAGGTGATAAAATCACCGGCGTAGCAATCAATCCCATCGGTAATATCATCAGGTTCACTACCGGCGATTAAGGTAGCGCAACCCTTTATCACATACGCCAGCCAAGCCTCATCTGACGTGTGCATAGCAAAGTAGTCCGCCTCGGGCTCGGCTCGTAGCACCAGTAGGCTGACACCACTATCGTTCATTGTTTGCAACGTCCAACCGACAACACCAATCTCTACGGTTTCGGGCTCACCCGAGCGAGTGAGGATACTGCAGTTTTGCACCTTAGACATTATTACGTGAAAAGACATCGGACACCTTTAGTTTTTATGAATGGGCGGCCTGCCACATAGGTGACAGGCCGATGGATTTATTCCATTTCCCACATTTCAGGCCAATAGCGATACACACTGTGGCCACATTTTTCTAACCGCTCGGTAGCTTCCGCCAAAAATTTAAGGCTTTGCGCCTTGGCCGCCGCCTGATCACCCACCAGCAAGGTGTAGTGGTTATCGGCGAGGGTTTCACCCGATGCATCACTAATAGATATCTCTACCTCAAAGGTGCCTTCGGCATAAGCAGGCAACTGCCAGGCGATATCCACATAGTGAGCGGCACTATCGGTGGCAACATTCACCGCCTGGCTACCAGCAACACCGGTTTCCTTACCCTGATAGAGCACCCGCCAGTTGAGTGTTACCTCGTCAAAGCTGTGCTGGTAATCGTTCACTACCCACAAGCCCGCATTAAACTCGCTACCTGCATTCCAGCGGCGCTTATCAAACTGCAAGCTAGGCAACAGCGGCTGATAAGTGCGTTTTAGCCATTCGAATGAACGCTTCTTCTCACCGTAGTAATCAATAATGCCCCACTTAATATCGGGCACATGAGTCATAAAGTGGCACAGGGCGACACCGCTCATTTTGGGTTTACGACGGCGGTAGGTTTCCAGCGCGAACTGAATGACCGTGCCCTGAGCAATTTGTGTCGCCTCGACAAATTCTTCCAGCGAATCCATTTTGTAGTCGTCAAAAACTTCAAAATTGAGGTTTTTGAGAATATCGATGTCCGCCCAGTGGTATGCCCAGCTGGGACCCATGGGCCATAGTTCATCGGAGGGGATAAACTTTTTCAGACTTTCAATATTAGGCGCCGAGGCCGCCGTTAGCTCCGGTATAATGGCGCAGTCAAGCGAAGGATAGTACTCCTCCATAAACTCGGCGCCGCCTTGGTAGTAATGTTCGTTCGCGTGTATGCTCTCGTGGGGTTTAAAGCCCATGTTCTGGGCAGAGGGGGAGCTTAACGGCGAGGCCAAACCATAGGGGATGTTGGTATGCTCAGCCACCGCGTCGCCAATGACCTCCATCAATTGCTTATTGCCACTCTCCTCGTGTGCACCGGAGAAGAACACTTCTTCGCCCCCCATCCAAAAGATATTGGAGGCGTGGTTGCGGCGTTGTTTAACCGTTTCAATACACTCGTGCAACACACCATCGACAAATTCTTTATCGCTTGGGTAAGCTTGTGTGGCCAGAGTAAAGTTCGTCCATACGGTAATACCCAGTTCATCGCACAGGCGATAAAAATCGGGAATTTCCGGTGGATGCCAGCCAAAAATACGCAAATTATTAATGTTGGCCTCGCGCACCATAGCTACGCGATCTTCGTACTTTTTAAGCGTGTTGCGACCATACAAAAACGACGGCTGACCGCCCCAGCAGGCCGAACGCAAAAAGTGCCGTTTGCCATTAATAAAAAAGGTCCAGGGGTACTCGTTGTCATCACGGGTGTAGCCTGGGTTAAAGTCCATGGTGACTTCCCGCAAACCGATTACCTCAGAGGTGGCATCCAGCTCTTGATCGTTTTGCTGCAACGCTACATCCAGCTGATACAAATTCTGTTCGCCCATATCCCAGGGCCACCAGAGCTTAGCGTCATCCACTTTAAGAGTTGTGCTTACACTGTTTTCGCCGGGGGATACGGTAACGCTTTGGCTAAAGTTCTGCGCCGCGCCGTCGCAGTTTTTACCCGCTAAAGTGCCCACAAGCTCAACGGTTTGGTCGGCATCAGTGTGGTTAATAATCTGCGCGCTCAGCTCTACTTGCGCTTGGTTGTCACCCTGAACAGTGACATCGGTACGCAGGTTATCGATACGCACTTGCTCGGTGGCCTCGATCCGTACCGGTCGCCAAATACCAAACGGCACCAGACCCGAGAAATAATCGCCCGAAAAGTTAACTTTTTTGCCGCCGCAGTTGCGGTAGTTTTTCGGCGGCGGATCCAGTTTAATCATCAGCATGTTGGAGCCGTCGCGCCAGTCGGCAAAACTAACGGCGTCGGTAATATCAAACTCAAACTCCGAGAACATGCCTTCGTGACGGCCTAAAAAGTGGCCGTTTAACCACACGCTGCAACTGTAATCCACACCTTCAAAAATCAGGCGAATTTTTTTGCCTTGCATGTCGTCAGGTACGGCAAAGCGACGGCTGTACCACCACTCATACTCGGCGACCCATTTGGCGCGGTGCATGTTGCGGCCAAAGTAAGGGTCGGCAATTTCGTTGGCGCGGTGCAAATCGGTATAGACATCGCCCGGCACATTGGCAAAGTTCCAGCTAAAGTGAGTACCCTGGTACTCAGCAGGCAATAAGTGCAGCCCTTCTATTTCGCCCTGGCCCGGGCGCATGCGCTCCATCTGCCAGCGAAAGCCGCTTAAATCCAGGTTAATGCGTGACATAATGACCTCAGTTAATCGTAGTTAAAATAAACGGCGCGTTTTTGCAGGTAGTTTTCGATACCGTAAACGCCGTCTTCACCGCCGGTGCCGCTGCGCTTATGGCCCGAATGGTAACCCTGGATGTAACCGACAATTTGACGATTCACAAACACGGTGCCTACTTCCATATGGTTAATAGCGTGCATAACGGTGGGGATGTCTTTACTGAAAATGTACGCCGAGAGCCCTTCTTCTCGGGAGTTACTGATCTGCAATGCCTCTTGGTAATCTTTGACGGAGATAATCGGCAGTACCGGGCCAAAAATTTCTTCAGCCGCCAATGGCATATCGGGGCTGACATTGCTCAGCACCGTAGGCTCAAACCAAAACCCTTTCTCAAAGGCCTTGCCCGCGGGGCGCTTTCCGCCGATTTCTACTTTCGCACCCATGGCGACACTGTCATTAACCATTGCTTCAACACGGTTAATACTCTCGCCTGTCACACTGGGGCCCATATTGACGTCTGTGGCCGGATCGCCGTAAGTGAGCTCTTTAACACGCTCGACCACGCGGCGGGTAAATTCTTCGGCAATACTCTCTTGCACCAGCACCAGTTCGGCACAGATACACACCTGTCCACAATTGGCGTAGCGCGAGATAACAGCGGCCTCGACGGCGCGATCTAAATCGGCATCTTCCAGAACTATAAAGGTGGCTTTGCCGCCCAGCTCCAACACTAAGCCAGATACATTATCGGCCGAAGATTTATAAATCGCCTGCCCGGCACGGGTACTGCCGGTGAGCGACACCAAACGGGTTATTGGGTTGGACACCAGATACGAGCTAACACCGATACCGGCCCCACTCACCAGGTTAATGACCCCGGGCGGAAATCCTACTTCATCCACCACTTTGCAAAACTCCGAGGCGGTAACCGGGGTGGCCTCATGGGCTTTAAGGACCATGGTATTGCCGGTTACCAGCGCCGGGCCGACTTTGCGCCCAATTAGTGCCAGGGGAAAGTTATAAGCGCACAGCCCGAGGGTGACGCCGTAGGGAACCTTTTGAATCCACAATTGTTCGTTCGGGTTGTCTGACGGAAATATATTGCCTTCGATACGTCGCGCTGCCTCGGCGGCATAGGTAATATAGTTGAGGGTATCGTCAAACTCGCCGTAGGCCTCGGGCAAGGTTTTGCCCTGCTCGATCACCAAAAGCTTGGCAAAATGATCGCGTTTTTCTTTAAGCGCATCCACCAACTTAAACAAATATTGCGCCCGTTGAATAGGCGGCAAGGCTTGCCAGGCGGGCTGCGCTTCGCGCGCACTTTGCAGGGCTTTTTCGGCATCGGCATCGGTGCAGTCGGGTACGGTGGCCCACGGCTGCTCGTTAGCGGGGTTGACTACCTCAAACTTTGCACCATTGCTGGCGTCTGTCCATTGGCCGTGAATATAACAGGGGTAATGTGTCAGCGTTGTTGCCATTATTATGTCCTCACATCGGTTAGGCGCCAATTAGCGGCCGGTGAATATTGCGTCGCGTTTCTCAATAAAAGCATTAAACCCTTCGGCGGCATCCTCGGTGTCGTACAAGGTATCGCACAGCTTTTTCTCGAGGGCCAGACCGTCTTCTAAGCTCATTTGCACGCCGCCGCGCACCGCGTGTTTGGTGGCCGCCAGCGCCAGCGCCGGGCCTTTGGCCACGCGCTGTGCGTACTCACGCGCTTGCGGTAGTAGCTCGTCGGCATCCATTAAGCGGCTCACCAAGCCAAACTCGAACGCTTCTTGAGTTGAGAAGCTATCGCCGGTGGCCAACAACTCTAATGCTTTGCTCATACCCACTAAGCGCGCCAAGCGCTGGCTGCCGCCATTGCCGGGAATAAGCCCCAGTTTGATTTCGGGCAGCCCCCACAGATAACCACCGTGAGCTGCAAAGCGTAAGTCGCAGGCCATTGCCAGCTCCAGCCCACCACCCAATACGTGACCACCAATACAGGCGATAAACAATTTATCGCTGGCCTCCATTTGCGCGGTGTTGGCGCGCGCCCGGGCCACTAACTGATGGTTTTGCTCGGTGGTGTTTTTCGCAAATGCTTTAATGTCGGCGCCGGCGCAAAAAAACTTATCGCTGGCACTGGTTAGCAGCACCACGCTCGCCTCTTGCTCAGCGTCAATCGCGTCCAGCTTTTGCGCCAAGGTTTGCATAAACTCCAACGTGTAAGCATTGGCCGGAGGGCGGTTAAAGGTTAGCTCTAACACACGGCCATTTTTATTAAGCTCAATCATGGTCTATCCGTTATGGTTTGGCGCCGGTAAATTCAGCCCGCAGGGCGCTATTGTGTTGCCCAAGTGTCGGGCCGCCCTCCGACTGGGTCAGTAACTGATCGTCAAGGCGAATAGGACAGCGAGTGGTTAAGTAGCGCCCACCGGGAGACTCCACCTCTTGCACCATGTCCAGCACAGTAAAACCTTCGTGGGCCACGAGCTGCTGCCAGTTAAACACCTCGGCGCACCAAATATCGGCGGGCTCTAAGATACTCAACCAGTGGGCGGTACTCTGGTTTTGTAAGTGCTCGGCTAGAATCGTCTTAATGGCGTCGCGTTCGGCATACCAGCGCCCGGCATCGGTAAACGCCAGCAGCGGTTGGCAATTTAATAACTCGCCTAGAAACGGTATCGAGCCCATGGCCAGCGCCAGGTAGCCGTCTTGGGTTTTATACAACCCATAGGGTGCACCGACTAACGCGTGAGCGGCATTCTCGCGGCCGCGATCGACCGGCTCACCATCGTGGTAATAAAGCGTAAGCGGTTCAAACTGAAAATCCAGTGCCGCCTCTAACATACTCACTTGCACCAGAGCGCCTTCGCCGGCGTAGAGCGCAGCTAATACGCCTTGAACCAATTGAGCACCGGCGAGGTTATCGACAATAGCGAGCCCCATGGGCACCGGGCCTGAGTTTTCATCGCCGCTTAACCCGGCCAACCCCGACAGTGCTTGCAGCAGTAAGTCCTGTCCTGGGCGATCGCGCCAAGGGCCGTCATGACCATAGCCGGTAATCTCGCCGTAAATTGCATTCGGGTTGATGGCTTTGATATCGGCCACACCCAGACCCAGGCGCTCCATTACACCTGGGCGAAAATTGTGTAACACGATATCGGCGTGGGGCAGTATGGCTTTTACCTGGGCAAAATCGCCCGAGTCTTTTAGGTCAAGCGCCAGGCTTTCTTTGGCGCGGTTAATACCTTGGTAAAAACCCGACTGGCCTGCAATATTTAAGTGCGAAGCGTAAATATTACGGCAAAGGTCGCCCTTTACTTTGTGCTCAACTTTTATCACCCGTGCGCCCAAATCGCTCAAGCGCAAGCTGGCCGAGGGGCCCGACAAAAACTGGGTAAAATCCAGTACGGTAATATCCTGCAGGGGTTTAATCACAATGCAAACTCCTGTTGTATCCGCTCATTATCGGCGCCCACTTTGGGCGCGGCTTTATCACTGTAAATGCGCTCGCCGTTGTAGCGAATGGGGCAACGCGTTGTTGTTAAGCTGGCACCATTGCGCTCTAAGGTCTGCTCCATGCCCAATAATTGATAAGCCTCGTGTTGCGTTAGCGCTTCATAATCAAGGACTTCGGAACACCAATAGCTACCCTGCTCTAACATTTGCAACCATTCACCGCTGGTGCGGTTCTTTAAGTGCTTCTGTAGTGCGGATTTTATGTTATCGCGCTCAAAAAATTGCGCGTCAACGCCGTAAAATTCCTCTAGCCCTTGCAGGTCAATAGCCTTGCATAGTGTTTCAAGACTCCCCATAGATATCGCAATGTGGCCATTAGCCGTAGCGTAGATACCATAGGGTGCACCTACATAAGGGTGAGCGTTTGCAATTTGGCTGCGCTCGGGTAATTCATTATCGGAGTTTAAATAAGCGGTTAAACCTTCAAACTGAAAATCCAAAATAGATTCCAGTAAACTGACATTGACTTTGGCCCCTACCCCAAAGCGCTTTTTGCGCACCAGCGCCGCCAGTAAGCCCTGGGCCAAATGAGTCCCACAGAGCATGTCGGCCACGGCGATACCAAATGGCGTGGGCGGCTGATCACCATTACCGGTAACCCAAGTTAGGCCCGACACGGATTGCGCCAGTAAATCCTGGCCGGGTTTGTCTTTCCAGGGGCCGGTATCACCATAGCCACTCACCTCGCCATAAATCAGCGCAGGGTTTACGGCTTTTACCGATTCATAGTCCAGCCCTAAACGCTGCATAATACCGGGGCGAAAGTTATGGGTAATCACGTCCGCCTGAGCGATCAGCTTTTTTACCGTGGCGACATCGGCTGGGTCTTTAAGATTGGCCGCAAAGCTCTCTTTATTGCGATTAATGGTATGAAACAACACACTGTCGCCATCGGCCCACAAATTTTTAGTGGCCAGCTGACGGCAAGCATCGCCCTTACCGGGGCGCTCGATTTTAATAACTCGCGCCCCAAGATCAGCCAAGCGCAGGCCCGCATAGGGGCCTGCCAAGTACTGGCTGAATTCAAGCACGGTTAAACCGGCTAAAGGTAAACTCATGGATTCTGGCTCTTTGACTGGACGTAAAGATCATTCAACTTCGTTAACAACTGCCTCTCGTCTCCACCGTTCATCAGGTACTCGCGAATCGGAGCGCCCGAGTTGTCCTGGAAGAACATATGACCGTGATAGCGCGGACGCAAGAAGGCGCGATCCAACGCCGGCAAGGTGTCTTTAAAATAATTGTCGGTGGTGCTATTGGGGTAGTCCGCAAGCCAGGCTTTGCGGTGACCGGGCTGACCGCCAAACTCCACAAACTGACCCGACTGCATGGTTTCATTGGCAACAAATTGAGCGTAGCGCGCAGCGATTTCTTTATTGGGCGAGCTGCCCGAAATAGCCAACCCTGTTCCCCCTAAAGTGGTGCGGCAGCGATCAGTACCGGGCAAGGTCACCATATCGCCAAACTTAAGCAAGCCTTTGGCATAGCCGGGCTTGGCATAATTAGAGTAGCCATAGGCGAAGGGACAGTAAGCGAAATTATCCGTACAAGTCATCGCCTCGTAGGTTTGAATGGGGTTCCAATCAAAGCAATTCCGGGGCAGTAATACCGATAGTTCGCGCAGCATTTGCAGCGCTTTCACACCCATTTCTTCGCTGACCACCTCATCTTCACGCACGCAAGGGTCTTCGCCCATCGTCGAGCACAGCATGTAAAAGTTCATTAAGGTGTCTTGCGGAATTGACGGCACTAAGACTTTACCGCGCTTGGCCAGCGCCAATAGCTCATCCCAAGTGTCCGGTACTTTTTCCCCTAACTCGGCGAGCAGATCCATACGGGCCGAGGCAACAGGTGTGGCGGCATCGATGGCCAGTGCCCACTGCTTACCGTCAAAGCTGTAGCTCTCATGAGAATGCCCCACACTGTTGGCCTTTTGATCGGCCATAAAATCAGCTGGCAGCCAATCATCCAGGGCCACAGTCACCCCGGTACGCGCGGCAAAGCCTGACCAGGGGTGATCAATCACCAATAAGTCGTAACGTTTAGCCAGCTGATCGATAGGTTCGTCGGCAAACGCCTGCAAAGAACGTTTATCCCAGCTGATCCGCACGCCCGGATTTAGCTCTTCAAAGCGCTGGGCGGTGGCCGTCATAGGCACAAAGCCACGCGTGTGATTCCAAGTAATACCTTTCAATTCCGTGATTGATGAACTCATAAAGACCCCAGAGGAACGTTTATATATAAATCTATAGTTCCACTATAAATCAACATTCTATTGTCGACAATAGACTTTATGCATTATATTGGCACATCATTACGATTAGATCTGCAAATATGCACGATAGAAATGGCCGACCAGACCTACAAAGTGCCAAGAGACTTCAATGGAGAACTATGAATACCGCTCAAATAGATAAGACTAAGAAGTATTCGGCACCCGCGTTAGATAAAGGTTTGGACATTATCGAGTATTTATCCTCGGAGTCTGCCGCCCGCTCTCAGGCTGAGATCGCAGCGGGGCTCGATCGCAGCCCCAACGAGATATACCGAATTTTGGTTAATTTACAGGCAAGAGGCTACCTAAACCGCGATGAGAACTCGGGCAAGTATCGCTTATCGCTTAAACTTTATTCCTTATCGCACACACACTCACCTATAGAGCAGCTAGTCAATGCAGCACGGCTTCCACTGCAAGAACTAGCCGAAAAAATCGGTCAGGCATGTCACCTAAGCGTCCCTTACAACGGGCAACTTATGGTCGTCTGTCAAGTCAAAAGCCCCGACCCAGTATCATTGTCTATCTCTGAAGGGACATTATTTCCGCTGTTTACTACCACATCAGGACGGGTTCTTTTAGCTAACTTCGAACATGAAGAACAAGAGCGACTTCTACGATCCGACAGCCGCTTCAACGGTTTAAGCCCCACTGAGCAGGAACAAGCTCAGCAACAGCTTGTTCAAATACGCGAAGAAGGTCATCACTGCGCCGCCAGTGAAATCACCAGCGGCGTTACCGATTGTGCAGCCTTTGTCGGCACGGCAGCCTCAGGGTTAATGGCCGCTGTCGCCGTGTCATCACTGACCACCACCCTGGGGCAACGCCACGATCAGAAAACCATTACCCAAGCGCTGATTAACACAGCTGAGCACATCAACCAGCGCATGGGCTTATAACGATGAACAAGTTCCGCTACCTAGCGGCACTTACGGGAGCTATCGTCATGTCTGCCAGCACGGCCTTTGGCCAAACCTTTGACAGCGACCTCAAGCTCATGGGCAAGCATTTCTCACCGTTGGTGTTAAAGCGCCAAGAGCAACGAATTGCGGTTATGGGAGAATTACAGGGTCGCGTTATGGTCACCAGCCTCTCGGGTGAGACGGGCCAAAGCATAGGCTGGATTAATCGCGATTATTTACGTGAAGGCAATCTAACACCCAATCGCCCTATGGGCGGCGCCGACCGTTTGAGCTTTGGGCCCGAAACCGGTAAATACTCACTGTTGTTTAAGCCAGGTGTTGAGCAAATCAGCGATAACATCAGCTATCCGCCGGCGATGACAATACAACCCTACCCATTGGTATCTCACAGCGATACCCAAGCGGTCTTTAAGCGCTCCTTTAGTTTAACCAACTACAGCAACACCAGGTTTGATATAGAGGTAACCCGCACAATCGAGTTGCCTGACAAGCAACACATCAACGATTTGTTTCAGGTCGAGCTACCCAACAAAGTGCAATGGGTGAGCTTTAACGTTCGCTCGGAGCTTACCAATAGCGCTGATACTGCCTGGCAAAAAGCCACGGGACTGCTTAGCTTATGGCATTTAACGGCACTGGAGCCCGGCGACAACAACACCGTGGTTATGCCCCTAAAAGGCCGGCTGGATGAAATGGTGGAGTACTTCTCACCCAACCTGCCCAGCCACAGTAAAATTATCGGCCAGCACGGGTTTTATAACGCCGACGGCAAATATATGAACAAAATTGGCATCCCGCCGCAAAACACCCGGCCAGTTATGGGCGCCTGGGATGCAGACCGGGAGCTGCTCACCTTAGTGCACTTTAGCTTTACCCCCAAGCAAGGTGTGTACGTTAACTCGGTATGGACGCCCGAGCCCGATCCATATGGAGGGGATGTTATCAATGTATTCAACGATGGCGTAGTGGACGGCTTTGGGCCCTTTGGCCCTTTTTATGAGCTGGAATCGTCATCCCACACTCGTGAGCTCGCCCCCGGCGAATCGCTGCACCACACGCAAACCACGGTACACTTGCAAGGCCCGCGGAAATCACTGGATACCATTGCCCGACAAGTACTTGGTGTTAGCCTGGACAACATCGAGCAAGTGTTTAATAAAACAGGAGCCACGCCATGAGCCATGTCATTATTACAGGCGCCAGCCGCGGCATTGGGCTCGGTTTAACGCGTCAATATTTGCACACGAACCATAACGTCATTGCCAGCCACCGACCGGGCTCGATAAGTGACGAGCTTGCCTGTTTAAATAACGAGTACTCAACACTAACGCTGGTACCGCTCGACCTTGCCTGCGATCACTCTATTAGCGAGTTTGCGGATACGCTTAATGGCAAAACCATTAGTCTTCTGATTAACAATGCTGGCACCACCAACCATGTGGAGTACGGAGGCTGGAGCCGGCGGGACTTTCTCAATAGCTACACCATCAATGCTGCTGGGCCTGCCTTGCTGATTCAGGCACTCAACGATCAACTCGCCACCGGCGCTAAAATAATACAACTAAGCTCGGGGCTGGCCTCGTTAGCAGAAAACATTAATCCCACCGGCCCGTTTGAAGAGTACGCCATGAGCAAAGCGGCGCTGAACATGCTCACCCGACGCTTGGCAGTAAAACTTTCTGAACGTGAGATTATAGTAGCCGCCATAAGCCCCGGTTGGGTACAGACCGACATGGGAGGAAATGAAGCTCCCACCAGTGTAGCTGAAGGGGCACAAGCAATTGCAAGCGGGATTGCTTTGCTAAAAGAAAAACACAACGGTGGCTTTTTCGATACTCAGTTAAATCCAATTTTATGGTAATAGAGTTACTCGCACCAACCCATGAGCGTCAACAGTTAATAATAATTACCCTTTAAGCCAAGCAAACCATCATGGTCATATTTCTAGCACTATAGGATAGCAGGGCGCTATTTATCAGAACGCATAAATACTATTGTCTCTCTAATAATAATGACAAAACTTCAAAATAAATGATTAACGTCAATAGCAGGTAAATCAATGAATATACATAACTCTTTGCAAATGATATTGGGCGGCATTGCCGGGCTGGCCCTGGCTACTTTTGTCTCAGCTGACACCAGCAAGAATAATCAAACCGTAGCCGATAGCGTTATGCTCTTCGATTTCGAAGGAGAGATAACTTCTAATACTTTGGAAACAAATGATGCCAAGGTTAATTTGATTGATCACAATGGGTCAAAAGTGCTGCAACTGAAAACTGGTATTCAAGCGGGTGCGCCAGGTGTCACAATCAAAAAAACCAGCGGCAGCTGGGATTTAAACCCTTATTATCATGTAAAAATGGATATCACTAACGCCGGAGAAGATCCGGCTCGAATAATCTTTAAAGTTGGCGATCCCGAAGACGGGATGCAAGCGTGGCAGATGGAAATTCGTTTTGACCTGGCACCAGGAGAAACTAAAACGGTTTCGGACGATATCGTCACAACACCATGGCGCTTCACTGAAGCGTTAGATTTATTAGCCATGCGTGCCGCGCCAGGAGAAGCCAAATCCGATCTAAGCGCAATAGATCAAGTTAAGGTTACTATTAATTATCCTGCTAACGAACACACTCTACTGATTGACAATATTCGGGCCACCAACCCTGTTCGCTGGGTTACCCCTGAAGGTTTCTTACCCTTTATAGACAGGTTTGGTCAATACAAGCATGCTCACTGGCCAGGAAAAACACTTTCAGTAGATGACCTTCGCCAACAAGCTCAGGACGAGCAACGAGAGCTTTCCGCACACCCCGGACCTAAGTATTTTAATAAGTATGGCGGATGGGAGACTGGCCCCCAACTGGAAGCAAGCGGCTATTTCAGAGTTCAGAAATACAAGGGAGCCTGGTGGTTTGTTGATCCGTCAGGAAAGCTGTTCTGGTCTCATGGTGTAGGGGTTGTCAATGCGGGCACTGCCATCACCGGCATTACTGACCGAGAATCGTATTTTGAGTGGCTACCAGAAAAAGATTCCCCATATGGAGCTTTTTACGGCACGGCTGGGAGAGCTTCGCACGGGTACTACAGCACCATTGCCGAGCGAGAAACCTATAACTTCACCGCCTCCAATCTTTATCAAAAATACGGAGACAACTGGAGAGATGAATTTGACCGAGTCACTCACGCAAGGCTTAGAAGCTGGGGTATGAACACCCTTGGCGTTGCCTCTGATAAACAACTGACCACAGATGGAGTTACCCCTTATACCGAAACCGTATGGGTAACAGGGACCAAAAAAATTGAAGCATCAAAGGGCTACTGGGGAAAATTCCACGATGTTTTTGATCCAAGTTTCAAAAAGCAACTTAAGCTCGCACTCTCTAATCGTGAACACACTGTTGACGACCCATGGCTATTAGGGTTCTTTATCGAGAATGAGTTATCGTGGGGAGCGGAAGGATCACTTGCAGTTGCGACCTTAGAAAGCCCAGCTGATCAACCTGCAAAAATAGAATTCGTTAAAGACTTAAAAAACAAGTACAGCAGTATTGATAAGCTAAATAAAGCATGGGGCACCCAGCACGCTTCGTGGGACGAATTATTAGAATCAAAAAAATCGCCCAACCAAACCAAAGCCTGGAACGATCTCAGCGCTTTTTACAGTAAAATTGTTGATACGTATTTCTCAACGGTTCGAGACGAGCTGAAAGCCGTAGCGCCGAACGCATTATATCTTGGCTGTCGTTTAGCATGGGCTAATAGCGACACAGTCATCCGTACTGCGGCTAAATATTCTGACGTTATCAGTATGAATAAATACCAGTATGACGTGAGTAATGTTGGCTTACCTGAGGGTGTAGACAAACCTATTTTAATCGGCGAGTTCCATTTTGGCGCTCTCGACAGAGGCGCCCTTCATCTTGGTGTCGTCGAAGCGCAGAGCCAATCCCATCGTGCAGAGCTGTACACACACTACCTTGATAGCGCGTTATTAAACCCGTTTATCGTCGGTACGCACTGGTTCCAATATGCGGAGCAACCACCAACGGGTCGAGGCGATGGAGAGAATTATAATGTAGGTATAGTAGATCTTGCAGACAAGCCGTTTCCAGAATTAGTTAACAGCATACAGGAAGTGGGGTATCGGTTTTATACCTTTCGAGACAAAGCAGCAGAAGCGGGTAAACTTGTGCAGCCCAAAAAATCGAATACTATCCAGCATATCCAAATAGACGAGGATGCTCACACCCGCTCCAACTAATTAATGAAAAGGTGAGGGATCCCAGCCCTCACCCCTCTATTTGCAAGAGTTTCTTACTAAGCCTCAATCAACAGTAAAACCAATTGGGGCTATCCCTTCTTTCGAGTACAAAATTCTCTATCATCAAAATAGCCAAGCCTGTACAGAATGGAATAAAATGTCATCCACAAACCAAGGGGTCCATTACCCTGCATAGAGAATTAGCAACATTGGTTTTTAAAATGAATTCTATTTAACGGAAAACTAACTTCTAGGTACATTCCTAAAGAAGGGTTATTATCTACTTCGACTGACCCATCAAAAGCAATAGCTCTTTCTTTGATTCCTTTAATACCGTAAGAACCTGATTTAACATTCCAGTCAGGCTGCAATCCAACCCCGTTATCTTTTATATTTAACCGAAGCAGGTGTTCATCTTCTGATAGTGTGATAGTGACAAATGTTGCACCTGAATGCTTAGCGACATTAGTCAATGCTTCTTGCGTAATTCTAAACAACGCAATACATGCCTCTTTCGAGAATTCATAATCATTTAAACAACTCTTAAATCCACATTCGATGTTAAGATGTGATTGAAATTCATGAGCAAGCCATTCGAGCGCAGCAATAAGACCAAAATCCTCTAATATACTGGGCCTTAAATCGGACATTATTCGACGTGAGGTTTCAGAAGCTTCTTTAACAAGGCCTTTAAGCTCTGACAATTGCATATGTAATTTTTCAGAATTCCGATCGAATTCTGTACCACCTAAAAGATGAGCTAAATGCCTGATTCCCATTGTTAATGCTGTTAACGTATGACCTAAATCATCGTGTATTTCTCGTGAAAGTTTCGCTTTTTCCTCTTCACGTACGTGCTCCATGTGACGTGCCAGATTTCGAATTTCAAATTTCGACATTTCAATTTCGTGAGTTCTTAGTATTACTTGATGCTGTAGCTTTCTATTCCAATATAAGATTAATAAAACAACCACTAAAATCATCGACAGAAAAATTGATCCATAAATTAATATTTCTCTTAGGTAAACTTTCCTCTCGGCCTCAACATTAACCCATTTATCAAAAATTAATCTTCGTTCACGCTTGCTTAAATCATCGAAAACTTTTTCGACTATAGGAATTAATGGGGCCGCACTTGTGTTAGCTGAAAATCGAATATCAAATTCGTATGGCGTTAAAGAAACTATTTTTAACGGGGTTAAATCCTGTCTTCTTTGAAAATACTCAACGGAGAAAACGTTATGCATAAATAAATCGGCTTTACCGGACTGAACAAGCTTCATTCCCCCAAGAGTCGAATCAGTAGATTTAAACGAAAGCAAGGGAAAATCCCGCTTTAAGATTTCACTCGCTCTTGAGGGGTTTTCCACCGCAAGAGATTCGTTGACAATCTCGCTTAAACCGCTAATAGATGAAGATTCCTGTCGTCCAAAAAGTACAATGGGCACTTTAATCATGGGCTTAGAATAATGAATGTCTTGTGCAGATGGCCCTAAATAGCTTGCAGTTTGAATCTCTCCAGAACGCATTTTTCTGATAAGCTCTTCATAATTTCTAACCTTAACCCGTTTAAATTCGACACCCAAATGATCAGATAATATTTGTACATATTCTGATGTTAGGCCTCGATGTTGTCCATTATCGTCCACATATTCGAAAGGAATATCATTGGCGGAAACACCATGTACGATAACAGGGTGATCAATAAGCCATTTTCTTTCTTCTTGGCTTAGCAGGTGGTCTATGATCCGTGACGGACTATTCTCCGAAGAATACGCAGGTATAGAATTAACGATAAAAAATATAAATACAGTGACGTGATAAAATATAATGTCGATATTTCTATTTTCTTTTATCGCATGAGTAAACATGGAATAATACTTTTTTATTTTCAATTTATTGATTATCCATAGGTAAATTTTTATTGGCGTATAAAATGATGTCTGCATTGGTCGAGAAATCCATTTTCTCAAGAATTCTCGCTCTGTGTGTTGTTACTGTTTTTGCACTCACATTCATCTTTTCTGCTATATCAGTAATTCTTGTTCCTGAAGCAATCTCTAGAAATACTTGATACTCCCGATTTGAAAGCTTTTCGTGTAGACTTTCTGGGTCAACATTTTCTCTCTTCAGTTGATTGGCCAACAACTTACTTACAGTATCGCTGATATACTTATGCCCCCCCAAAGCAAGCTTCACAGCTTGGACAATTTCTGATTCTTCTGCGTCTTTTGAAAGATAACCGGAAGCACCAGATTTAAGAAGGCGAACAGCATATTGTGATTCAGGGTAATTACTGAGGATGAGCACCGAAAGCTTCGGTTGCGCGTGCTTAATCTTATTCAGAACTTCCACACCGTTTGTTCCTGGCAATCTAATGTCAAGCAGTACCAAATGCCAATCGTCAGTGCGTAATAGCTCATAAGCTTGTTCGCTGTTGGAAGCCTCACCAAATGTTACCGGTCTGAATTTATCTTCCAATATTAACTTTATACCATTCCTTACGACAGCATGATCATCAATGAGTAAGATTTTTATCATTCTAGTTCCTACCTCTTTTTTCAAACCCAGAGCCAATCATACAACAGACCTAAAAATCGTGAAAAACCCAATTCGGAGTTATTATAAATATATATTTTAGGTTTTCAGTGACTCATAAATTCTTAATATTTAAGATAGCTTACAACAGGATCATAATAAAATCGGGTTTTCCCTACATCTTTCATACTTGTAGATTTCGTAAAATAACGCTCGAATTGAAGTCAGACGTCATGATATATCCACATACGATGAATAATCATAAAACACGGGAATGAACAGTCGTTTGTTTATTACCCGATAAAGAAACGTTTGGGCTAAGGCTGCCTTCAGATTTTTATAAGCACTTTAACCTGGCCTTTTGTTTAGATTCGCCATTTCTAAGTCGATACATGACGTCCTAGTTCTTGTTCGGCTAATCTAGTAGAGCTAGAACGCATTAAATTTGACGCTTTTTATTGGTGTTAATTAACGTAAATTACTTATCATAAGGAATAAAATAAGATGAAATTTGTAAAATTCCTGCTTTTGCTATTTCCGCTGTGCGCTGTGCTAGATTCTGCCGTAGGGCAAGAGCCCCTGGCCTCACAAGCAGAGTCAAGCTTGAAACAACCGCCACCAAATATCATTTTCGTACTGACTGATGACCAACGTTACGATGCAATGGGATTCTTAGATCCCACTCTGAACACCCCTAATATGGATCGAATAGCCGCTGAAGGGGTCCACTTCAAAAATGCCTTTGTGTCGACGGCGCTCTGTTCGCCAAGTCGAGCGTCAATTATGACGGGTCAATATATGCATGACCATGGAATCGTTGATAACAATGTTAAGTTTCAAGGTAATCCAACCTTCTTTCCCCAATTGTTGCAAACTGCTGGCTACAATACTGCTTTTATAGGCAAATGGCACATGGGCGCACATTCGGATGAGCCCCAACCTGGGTTCGATCATTGGATCAGCTTTCGTGGACAGGGGCATTATTTACCTGAGGGCCATGTTCTCAACATCGATGGTGAACACGTACCACAACCGGGCTATATCACCGATTCACTGAACCGGTATGCAGTAGATTGGATTTCTGAGCGTGAGGCAAGCAAGCCCTTCTTTCTTTATCTTAGTCACAAAGCGGTTCATGCGGATTTCATTCCTGCCGATCGACACAAAGACCAATACGCTGACGTTGAAATGGTCGCACCGCAGACCATGGCAGATACTCCCGAAAACTATGAAGGAAAACCCCGTTGGGTTAAGGACCAACGCAACTCCTGGCATGGGGTAGATTTTCCATACCATTCAGATCTCGACGTACTGGAATATCGTCGTCGTTACAATCAAACGCTATCAGCAGTCGATGACGGATTAGGAGATATAATCTCGGAGCTCGAGAAACGAAATATGCTTGATAACACAATTGTATTCCTTATGGGCGACAATGGTTTTATGTTCGGTGAGCATGGACTGATTGATAAGCGTAATGCTTACGAAGAATCAATGCGTGTACCTCTCATTGCTTTTGGTGGAGAGGTTGCCAAGGGGAAGACTGTTTCAGACGCCGTTGTTGGTATTGATATCGCACCAACTATTCTTTCTCTTGCTCAGGTTGAAGAGGAAATGCCCAAACAAGATGGCAGAAGCTTCATGCCGCAACTTCTTTCAGGTAGTAATGCAAAGACTTGGCGTGACGCGTTCCTCTATTCATATTACTGGGAGTACAATTACCCTCATACGCCCACAACGTTCGCGGTACGCACAGATCGGTTTAAGCTGATTCAATATCACGGGGTTTGGGATACTGAAGAACTCTATGATCTTCAAGCAGACCCTAAAGAAACCAAAAACCTGATTAATAATCCGAAATATGATGAGGTTAAAGTTGAGCTGCGGGCCAAGCTTTTCGACCTTTTGCAGCGAGATGATGGACAGCGACCGAATGTCGAATATTCAGAACGCTTCGGTCCCGGTGCGGTATTTCGCAATGCTGAAGGTTCCAGCGCTTCAGAGTTTCCCGATCACTGGATTCGCCATTCAACCGACAGCGACCTTAGACGCCACACACAGAATGAAGGTGGCAAAGGTCATGGTGGAAAATAATGTCCAATCGATGTGAAATCTCAAAACAACGATTGAATTAAAGTTACTTTTCTCTTAGACAATATATGTCAGCTAAAAGGAAAATATAATCGCGATGATGCATTCTCGTGCATCATCGCCGTTGCCAGAAACTTTGGAAGCTCAATACAAAAAACTTAACCATGAAAGAAGAATAAAATGAAGTTCAAAAAACTACTACCATTGATAATTCCACTGTTCGTATTAGGCTGTTCTGAGGACCAGGCGTCTTCTCCTCTAAAACCTACAACAAGCTTGCCCTCGGCTCCGCCAAACATAGTCTTTATTATCACCGACGATATGTACCCACACATGTTCAACGTCTTGCCTGAGGGGCAGGATGAAACAGGCAGTGGACGAAATGTTACCCCCAATATAGATCGAATCGCTCAGGAAGGCTCTTTTTTAAGCAACACCTTTGTGGCCTCACCCGTTTGTACACCGAGTCGTTACAATGTACTGACAGGAAATTACGCCAGTCGGGCTCAAAATAAACAATTTACGGACTTTACCGCCAGAAACGAAAACCAGACCGTTATTCAATGGAATTCTTTTATTACCCCCGGGGTTGAAAACACTGTGGGTAATCACCTTCAGAAGATGGGTTATCGCACTGGGTTTGTCGGAAAAAATCACGTTATTGAAAGTTTGGAACAAATCCATCAGGATAAATCTCCAGACCTTTATGCGGATCCAACCAGCCCTGCGATCAAGGCTGAGTTGGAATACCGACACGAAGCATTGCAAGACGACATTCGTCGTGCAGGCTTTGAATTTGCCGATAACCTTTATCATGATAATCCTAGATGGCTGGGCATCGATGCGCTGGCATCTCAAAACATGGACTGGATCACCGAGGGCGGTGTTCGGTTTTTAAGATCACGTGATGAACGCCCTTTCTTTCTATATTTCGCGACAACCATTCCCCACGGTCCCACAAATGCTGAAAACTCCTGGCTGGCTGACCCTCGTATAACACCAAAGGGTATTCTGGACGAGGCTCCTGATCTCATGCCGGGGCGCGATACACTAACCCCCCGTGCTAAAGCGGCTGGTAGAGCGGGTGAAAATCATGAAAACCTGATCTGGTTAGACGATGCGATAGGTGTATTGCTGGAAACGCTTGAAGCCACGGGTGAGATTGACAATACAATCCTTTTCTTTTTTAACGACCATGGCCAGAATCAAAAAGGAACACTTTATCAGGGTGGTATTCGCAGCCAGGCTTTTGTTTGGCAAAAAGATGGCTTTTCCTGCGGAAGTGTCTGCGATTTTTCTGTATCGAATACGGATTTTCTCGAAACGATACTGGAGATGGCGGGAGCACGAGACATCGAAGAGGTGAGCGACGGAAGCAGTTTCTATGGAGCGCTAAATGGCACCCCTCGTGAAGAGGCCCAATCGATGTACTTTGAGCTGGGCTATATGAGGGCAGTGATAAAAGGCGACTACAAGTACATCGCATTGCGATACCCAAACTATGCACATGAGTTGTCACTCAAAGAAAGGCAAGCAATGCTTGACGAATACAATTCATTCAGGCGCTCCTTTGGAGCGAAAGCGGTTAACGATGATGCGTCTTTACCATTCGGGTTGCTGGAGATGGTACCCGGCGGCGGCGGTGCTGAAAATGCCGTTTATCGATCAAAGCCCGGAATCTTCGAGCCGGATCAGTTGTATAACTTGAAAGAAGATCCTATGGAAGAAACGAATCTCGCTAACAAACCAGAGCATCAAAAAACTCTTACGGAGATGCGAGCGGAACTGCAAAATTATCTTGATCAACTACCGGGAACGTTCAATCTTTAACTTTTGGCAGGCACAGGGATGTGCCAAATGGCCCCTATACTTGTAAAAATTTTTAATATTTAGGCGTCATATACCTTCTATTTCAGCAGCTTGTCGATAAATTGAGCGTGCGTAGGGGCCATTTTCGCTGCATTTCTTAGTGCCATAACTCCCCTTTGCATAGAGTCTCTAACCCTCATATAGTCTGAAGAATCAACGTTGGGTAGGTATTGTCTGGGGCGTAAACCCATTCCCTCTAGTACAGCCCACCAACTTTCTTCAGAGAATAGATCCATCGGATTCTTAAAAATTTGACCATTAGCGGAAAAAACATCTAACTTCGTTCTCAAGCTATCGGGTATTTCCCTCTCTTTCCAAGACCTCCAGAAATCAGAATCATCCCTTTTAGTAAGGCAATAATGAGCGACGATAAAGTCTCGAATACAATCAAACTCAATATGCATCAATCGATTGTACTCATCAATAAGACTCTGTTCATAAGTAGAGCTGGGAAAGTTTTCCACAAGGTTTAGCATTGACTTCATCGCCAAATAAATACCGGTTGATTCCAGTGGCTCCAGAAAACCGCTGGATAACCCCACAGAAACACAATTCTTGTACCAAAAATGTTTACGCTTGCCTGTCTTAAATCTTAGCGTTCTGGGTTCGGTTATTACTTTACCTGTTATGTTTTTACATAAAGATTCCAAAGCCTTATTGTCATCACAGAACTTACTGGAATAAACGTATCCATTACCCAAACGGTTTCTCAGAGGAATATTCCAGCACCAACCATACTCCAACGCTTTTGCTTTGGTATAAGGCGAAAGAGGACCGTTATGATCTGTGTGAACGACTATTGCCTTATCGACAGGAAGATAACGCATCCAGTCGATGTACTCGACTTTCAAAGTCTTATCGATCAACAGCCCGGCATGCCCTGTACAATCAATATAGAGATCTGCAACCAGATTTTCCCCTGAATCAAGGATCAATCTATCAATCATCCCCTGCTCGTCTAAGGTTGCTCTGTTTACATCGGCCAGAACGTGTTTAACCCCTTTCTCTATACAGTATTTATTTAAGTATTGAGCCGTTTTTTCAGAATCAAGGTGTAAAGCATAAGCAGCTTCAGATAAAATACTTTTCGAGGATTTTGATGGGGCTAGAAAGTGACCATACTCAGCTAAAGCGACAGACGGTGAGAAGTCGGAAAACTCACTAGATTCACAGTTGAATTTTGACTTAAGCCAATGATGATAAAAAGAAACTCCATCAATTTTTGCTCCTATTGAGCCAAATGGGTGCCAATACTGATCACCTATTTTCAGCCAATCTATAAATTTTATGCCCAGTTTAAAAGTTGAATTTGTATAAGCGATAAAATCCTTTTTGGATATTTTTAAATAATCCAATAGGTCTAAAAATGAAGGAATAGTCGATTCCCCTACCCCGACGGTAGGAATATTGGGTGACTCTACCAGAGTAATGGTGCAAGGAAGATGTTCTGTCGATCTGGCCAATATCGCTGCGGACATCCACCCCGCCGTCCCACCCCCGACAATTATAATACTTTTGACGTTATTATATTCTGCCATTTATACCTCAAAATAAACTATTAAGAATATTGGCAACTTGTGCCAGTATTATTTCAACAGACAACAGCACTGGCACTTTATAAAAAAACGACCGGATTTCTCCGGTCGTATAATATTGCTATCGTATTAAAAGTTCATTCTCACACCTACTTTATAACGCGTTCCTGTATACTGCATTAACGAGAGCCTCTCTTTAACATCTACATATTCTAGCGTTCTCTCATCGGTAAGATTTATCGCCTCAGCCGTCAAAGTTAAATAGTCGTTTACATCATAAGAGAAGCTTGCATCTAGCTGTCCATACGCTTCGACGTGTTCTGGTAGGCCGCCAGATCTTTGTCCAGTTCTATACTGCAAGAAATCGTCACGCCAATTATAAGCAAGACGAGCCTGATAGCCGTTCATATCGTAAAACGCAATCACATTGTAGGTATCTTCAGCGAAGCCTTCTAAGCCAGCTCTTGGCTCAGCTACGCCTTCCAAATTCACCGCTAGCGCATTTTCATCCTTCGAATGAGCATAGGTATAATTTGCCTGAATCCCCAAACCACTGAAAAGTCCAGGAAGATAATCAAAATAATGCAGAGCTGCTAATTCGACACCGGTTATTTCGCCACCGTCCCGATTATCTTTTTGAGTGATTGTCTCAACAATTGTGCCAAATCCTGGCAAAGAGTAACTGCTATCGACATATTCACCCTCTACGTAGATATCGGGGGTGTCATCACGGTATGTCGTAGTAGAAATGAATGTCTCGATATCTTTGTGGAATACATTCATCGAGTATGTGCTTCCCGAAGAATGATAATATTCTAATGAAAAGTCTAACTGGTTGGCTTCGTAAGGGTTTAGGTAAGGGTTCCCTCCTGAAGTACTGAAATTGACAGCTTGAACATCAACATAGTTTTTGTTGACGCCAATATCCTCAATGGCCGGCCGGGCGATTGCTTTTGATGCCGAAAACCGCATCATAAGCTCTTCAGTCAGCTCGTAAGATAAATTAAGACTTGGGAGAATGTCATCGTAGTTATTGGACCGACTGATTTGACCGGGGTCTGTGTAGTAAACGTCCAATATCGCTTGGTTACTGGTATCGATTCTAGGTTCGATGGCTATACGCTCTTTACCGTAGCCTGTAGATTCTGTGTCGGTATCGATATAACGAAGGCCAACATTACCTCGCCATGGGTTTCCGAAAATCAGACCGGACATATTTACTTGAATGTATGATGCAATGCTCTCTTCTGAGGTCGTGCTCGAACGGGTCTCATTAAACACTTCATTTGGCCAGTCTGAAACGCCGGTCATGTCAGATATAGCCTGGTGATATTGACCCACATCGTTGATCACAATGAAATCGCGTGGAAAGTCCCCTTCTACATCGCCTAAATAATCACTGTTGTTATTAACCGAGAAAACGGAGTCGTCCATATCACGAAATTGACCACAGATCTCCATCCTTCCTTCACCGATGCCACAGTTATCCTCATGAAGTGTCTCATAGACATTTTTCACCTTTTCCCTATCAGACATCGAGGCGCCAAAACTAACAGAGTCAATACCAAAGGTATCTCCAAACTCTGTGTCAAAAGCGTATTCGCCATCAATTTTCAGCTCGGTAATCTCGTCTTCCAGTTCTTGATGTGAAATATGATTCCAGTGCGCCCGCACACTGGCGGGATCAGCATAATCAATAGTGGAATTGAGGTCTAAAACAGCTCCCCCGGTAGTGTCATAGGTAAAGTAATCATTCTCAGGATCAAGCCCCTGAGGAAACTGCTCGGGATCACGATTATTATTCACATAGTTCGGGACGAGCGTGTCTTGACGAGGATCCGCCTTCGCAGTTGAATAAGAAGCGTCAATGCTCAACTCAAGCCTGTCCCAGTTTTTTGTACTATTAAAGCCGACTGCCTGAGTCTCAGATTGCTCACCCCTCACTTGGAATAAACCATCATGTGGCTGAACACCATATTTGGTGGCCGCGACTGCCGTACCATGTTCGGAGGCCACTACGTCGGTCCAACCGGGAAACTGAAGGCCAACTTGCATACCTTGGCTAGTAGCAACGCGAGAAAAATCCGTATACAGATAATCCAGTGTGTTTTCCCAGCTATCATCCGGTCCCCACTGAATTCCGACATTGACACCTGTACGCTCTCTTTCTTCTTCATCCAGCGTAAATTCAAAGCGCCCCGGATACCAAAGCGTGTCAGGGGTTACGACCTCACCGTTCGTGTCAACTATATCGCCAAGGACCACATCTGAGTCACTGGCATTCAATGTTGCCCAGCGGCTAGTCGATGCTGCATCTATTCTGTTATCACCCTCTTGGCGGGAAAAACCAAATAAAACACCCAGGGTATCATCCGCAAAGGTGTTGCTGAAAACACCAGAGAATTCAGGGCTGGTTTCTTCGCTCAAATCATTGTATTTGGCATTGATTGAGCCCGCCATTTGCAATCCAGGTGTATCAAGAGGCCTAGCTGTTTTCACATCAATATAAGCACCTATACTGCCTTCCGGTGTTTTTGCCATAGGACTTTTCACAACATCAGCACCAGAAATCAACTCCGATGCGAGCACCTGAAAATCAAACTCTCGGCCATTCTCTGTAGTGGCCAATGTTCTACCGTTAAGCGTCACAAGGTTAAACGACGGACCAAACCCTCTTACCGTAACTTTGGAGCCTTCCCCATTAGTTCTAGAAATGCTCACACCCGATATACGCTGTAAGGATTCCGCAACGTTTTGATCGGGAAACTTTCCTATGTCTTCCGCTACGATACTATCCTGAATTACCGAACTTTCTCTTTTGAGGTCCGACGCCTCCTCTAAGCTTTTGCGAATACCTGTGACCACAACCTCCTCTAAAAGCGGCTCATCACCCTGGGCAAGAGTTTGATTAAAGGAACATGCGGATGTGACCGCAATAATTGCGCTGGCAAGTCTATTTCTTGAGTACATAGCATCTCCGAATATTTTCTAATTGTGTACTTCTTCAAAGAATTATATGAGTAGCTTCAACTTCACTATAGAAAGCCGAGCTCAGGTTTAGCTACTCACATAATGGGTTTTAAACAAAGCGGAAGTCCTATTTTGAGTTTTACACATCACCTACATTATCTTTATAAAGGTATGATGTTTTAGTGCATTCAGTTAAGAATGACAATATGCACTAAACGTACATATCTTTATCTATAGAGATGGTCGAAGTAATTACATTAAGCCAGCCGAGAATTCGGTGACTATGAGAAGCAAGATTTTGAACGTCTTGCTTCCGCAGATTATAGGTGTGCTGTTAGATACTCAACGATAGTCATCCATGCGCTGAATATCGTAGGCTTCGTATTTTTGTTGCAGTAACCACAGAGGACGCTCCAAGGTAAGCTCCCAGTGATACAAATCTTTGAACATTTCTTTCAACCGGTCTCGCTCTTGCAATGCTTGATCGTCATGCTCTGCAATATCCTCGGGCAGATAAAACAATTCTGCCGGACGGTCTCTATGACGAATAAGCTTCCAATCACCCTTTCGAATCGCCGCCCTTGCGTCTTTCTTCCAGTACATCATTTCATGCGGACGACCGTCTTTTTCAGAGGTGACGTAAGGGATCAAATTTTTACCATCCACATCGTCCAGATCCTCTGTATTACCACCAGCGGCCGCATAAAAAGTTGGCAGAAGATCAAGGGTAATAACGGGCTTTTCGTAGGTTGTACCAGCTTCCAATCTCTCCGGCCAACGCATAACGTACGGCACACGAACACCACCTTCCAAATGATTGGACTTGGTTCCTGATAACGGGTCGTTTACCGAGGCATTTTTATCACTGGGTCCACCGTTATCATTCGTAAATACCACCAAAGTATTGTCTTCGATATTCAGCGTTTCAAGCTCATCCAAAATTGCTCCAGAGGCTCGATCCATAGCCAACATCATTGCCGCATAGGTTTTACGCTTCCCCTCTAAATTTGGAAATTGTGCTAAGTCTTCCTTAGTAGCCTCCATAGGGGTATGAGGAGCATTAAATGAAACGAATGCAAAAAAAGGCTTGTCATCGGAGTTAGCCTGGCGAATAAATTCAATCACCTCATCGGCGATCTTGTCTGTCAGGTATTTTTCAGGCTCTTCATAATGACCGAACCCGCGCTCCATACGCTTATCAGCCAAGATCGGGCTGTTTGGATCAATTTCGCCCTCGGCATAAGCAAAATAACTACGATCTCCCCCTCGAAAGCCATAAAACTCATCAAATCCGCGCTTTAATGGATGATAACGGTCGGCAGCACCCAGGTGCCACTTGCCGAACATACCATTGCGGTATCCTCGCTTTTTCAAGTAATCGGCCATGGTTACCTGATCCACCGGCAGCCCCATGTCCTCCCCTTTGAGCGCAGAATTGGGACTCATAAAGCCGGGAACGTTAATTTCTTCGTAGCCGAAACGCTGTTGGTACTTACCAGTCATTAAGCCAGCACGAGATGGACCGCAGGTAGCATCGCTCACATAGCCTGCGGAAAAAATCACCCCTTCTGCGGCGAGTGCATCCAGATTCGGTGTGCGAATCTCCTTGCTACCATGAAATCCAAAGTCGCCATAACCAGCGTCATCGGTAAATAACAGAAGTATATTGGGCTTATCTTGCTGTTGAACGGCCGCATTAGCGAAAGAGCTAAACAAAGAAATGAATAATAGGACAGAAATTAGAATTTTCATGGTTATATCCAAGTTTTAAGCTGTTTGAAAAAAGGCCCTACCGGAAATCCGGAGGGCCAAAGCTCACATGCAACCCAACTCAACCTCTCAACAGAGGCACAAACACCGACATTTCTGCCGTGCCTCGGTTACTCCATGAAAAATAGGGCACAAATTGCGACTTATGATTTATAAATTTCGCTGATTTTAATTTTCGATACATACCGCCAGCATCGTCGGTTCTAAGTTTCAAGTTCGCCTCGATAACCGTGAGGCCACCTAAAAATTCAGGTTTATGCAGCGGCTTTAACTCTTGTTTCTCGTCAAGATATACATCCAGAATCTTAGTCCCTTCGGGTAAGTCTGGTGATTCAACCGCGTAAACCACAGGGCCACGGCGCAGAGCAACCTGGTTACGCACTTCCTCAATGCGTGGATGCCCCTCGATAAGATCGACATTCATCGGTAAAGTTAGATTAATCTCATCACCAGCCTTAAATGCACGGTTAATAACAAAAAACTCTCCCGTTTTAACATCAGAGCTAACGACCTCACCATTCAATTTCACTTCGGCCTCATCGCTCCACCCCGGAATTCTCAGCATCAAATCAAATTCTTCTGCTTTACATTCCTCAATGATAATACTGACAGAACCATCCCACGGGTATTCGGTTTTTTGCGTCAGTTTAATATCCGACCCGTCATTTAACTGGGTATGCAGTTTATTGCTACCGTACAGGTTTACCGCAACACCGTTTTCACTTAAACAGTAAGCCCATCCACTCACCTTAGCAATGGTGCGTACTAAGTTAGGGGGACAACAGAAGCACTCGATATAAGGCTCGCGATCCGCTGACTCTGTACAATCAGCGTGATCGCTGTATTCGCGCTGACCATGGTTAAAACGCAGAGGGTTTGCGTAGAAATAGTGCTTGCCATCATTACTGATTCCCACAAGCGCAGAGTTGTAAAGAACGGTCTCCATAATATCGCCGTACTTCGCCTCGCCCTTAATAGACATCATTCGCCAGTTAAACATGGCGTTGGAAATATTTGCACAGGTTTCGTTATAGGCCGTGGAGTTTGGCATCAGGTAATCATCCACGAAACCTTCATGAATCATGTTCTGATCATCATAGGCACCGTGATGAACCTGGCCGAGCGCACCGGTTAAATACATTTTATGATTAATGGCTGAATCCCAGATACGATCCAAAGCATCAATAATATCCTTATCGCCCGTCTCGGCATAAACATCGGCGGCACCTGACCACAAGTACATACCGGTAACGGCATGACCTACGGCTTCGACCTCTTCGCGCAGTGGCGTTTTCATCTGACACTGGTCACCGGTAAACCAATAGGGAACCGTTTCGTGCAAATCCATAGGCACTGAACCACGCATGGTGACGAAAATATCCGCAAGCTCTACATATTTTTTATTGCGAGTCGTGCGGTACAACTCTACGAGGGACATAATTTGTGAAGGGTTAAAACCAAAACGCGCCAAACGCTCTTCGCGCGGCTCAAACACGTCATATAGATAATCGGCCGCTTTTACCGCCAGATCAAACCAGTTGGTTTTTCCGGTAATACGATAATGAATTAAACCGCCCTGAATAAGATGCCCAAAATTATAAAGCTCATGATCGGTGACAACTCTCCAGCGACCACTGTTATTGATTTGTACATGCGTGTGCAGGTAGCCGTCATCTTCTTGAGCCTTAGCGATAACCTCGATAATCTCGTCAAGCTCTTTCAGAATGGACTCATCTTTATTGTGCGCATAAATATATATACACGCTTCCATCCACTTATAGAAGTCGCCATCGTGCCACAACATTCCCTTAGCTTCGCCTTCCATCAAACCCGCAGCGACTTTAAAGTTGTTATAAGCATGGCCCACCTCGCCTTTCAACAAGGTTCCCATATGAGGTGCCATAACCTCCTCACACAATTTAAATTTGTCTGCCCAAAAACCTTCTGTCCACTGACAGTCACCCATGTTTATGCTTCGCAGTTTAACGAAGGGGCTTTCGCTGTTGCCAACAATGGCCGCACTTTTTATATGATTTTTGCTCATAACTCTACTCTCAGTTCTGGTTAAGACGCTTTTACAAGGTCTTGCTCAATTTCTTCAATGGATTTTCCTTTCGTTTCCGGGAGGAAAATACCCATAACAACTAGCCCCGCCAGCGCGACAAAGGCGTAGTTCAGGAATGTACTCGCAGCCCCCATCACCTCAAGCTGCCAGGGAAATATTTGCTGTATTGAGAAACTTGCTAAGGTTTGCACCAATGCCGCAAAAGGCAAAGCGACACTGCGGACGTCATTGGAGAATATCTCAGAGAAAACGACCCACATAATAGGGCCAATACTCATATTGAATGCGGCCAAAAATGCGAATAATCCGAGCAGTACAAATGTCGCGTCAATATCAATACTGGCATTGATTACTGCGCCACTGATTAACGGGAGTTCGGATTTATCGAATCTCTCTGCCAGCACGGCTTTTAATTCCACGTCATTAGCGTAAGTGGTACCGATTAGAGATCCGAGAGACTCTACTTCAACGCCTTGCTCAGCGATTACAGTAAGGCTTTGCTCATCAATACTGTAGCTCGCGTTGTTAAAGCCATACCAAATGGAGCAGTGCGCCAACACTATTATGGTTAAGCCGACCAACGTCAGGTTTCTGCGACCAAACTTTTCCACACTGAAAATAGCAACCAAGGTAAAAATAACTGCGACGGCACCGAGAAGTATCGTTTGCATAAAGCTGCTTTCTACCGTAGCCCCTATCTGCTCAAACACGGTTGGAGCATAGAAAAGCACAGCATTCATACCGCTACCGCCTTGCACCACTGCATAAGCAACGGCAACCAGCAAAACAAAACGCATCGGCCCACTAAAAAGCTGGCGCAGCTGTTTTAGTACGGGTACATCACCTTCCTGATGAATACTGTGCTGTATCTCTAACATTGTGTTATCGACTTGCTCGGCAGGTAAGGTCATTAACAACACTTTGCGGGCATCGTCATCGCGACGCTTTTTCGCTAACCAACGGGGGCTTTCTGGGATGGTTACTAATAAAGCAATCCACACAACATTAACAATTAGCTCGGCTCCGAGCATAAAACGCCAAATGTTACTCTCGTTCAACCATTCAATCCCGGCCATAGACTTCACGAGAAAATAATTCACCACAAAGGCAACTAAGCTGCCGAGTGTAATCAAAAGTTGATTAATTGAAACAAAACGCCCGCGGGTTTTCGGTGGTGCCATCTCGCCGATATACATAGCCGATACCGTTAAAGAGGCAAATGCAACCCCACCAATAAAGCGCCCCGCAACCAACATGGGGTAATTCATCGCGAGCGACGAAATTAATGAAGACAATGTATAGGCAAATGCGATCCCAAGTAGAACCGATTTCCGACCAAAACGCTCCACCAACGAGCCAGTAAAAAACAGCGCCACAATTACGCCCAACAGGGCGCAACTAACTACCAAGCCTTGCTCTAAGGCATCCAATTGAAATTGCGCACTCACAAAACGTACAGCGCCGCTGATATTGGCGGCATCAAGACCGAAAACAAAGCCCCCGAACGCCGCAATAAGAGAAAATTTGGTAACTTTATTATCGTAGCTATGCATTGTTATAACCCAACGTACATTTTTGTATTATTCGCCCATATAAACATATGATGTTTATAGAGTCAATATGTTAACTTTTGCTTACAAAAAAGCCCTGACAATGCAGGGCTTCATTGATGATGCTGGCGTGAAAGTCTATTTAAAGCCACCCAGCTCTTTATCTAATCGCTCGCACGCATCACTCAACAGTTTTACGGTTAAACGTTCTGCCTTATCACCATCTTTCTTTGCAATTGCCTCAAAAACCTTCCGGTGATAGGGCACCGATGCCTTATTGCCCGCTACATCCTGATTGGTTAACCGCACGCTCACCAGAATGGCCGAATAAATCACACCTTCCATTGCCGAGACGAATTCGTTGTGAGCCGCTTTCAGTATAGCTCGGTGAAACTTGGCATCAGCAATTATAAACCCCTCAACGGACCCTACCTCTAGATCCATACGCACTATGGCTTCGCGAATGGCGTCTATATCTTCTTTACTACCCCGCTCGGCCGCCCAGCGAGCCGCTTTGGGCTCAAACGCCAAACGAACATCCATCAACTGCTTGAGAAAATCTGGTGTGGGCGAGCTGGTAAGGTGCCAAGCCAGTACGTCATCGTCCAGCATGACCCATTGGGTACGCGGCTTCACCTTGGTGCCTATGCCACGGCGAACATCCAACATGCCTTTACTGACCAAAATCTTAACGGCATCACGCACCACCACTCGACTCACCTGATAACGCTCTGCCAGGGCATTTTCGTCATCGATCAAGCTGCCGGGCTCAAAATGCCCCGCCACGATACGGCGCCCCAACTCCCGCGCCACCTGTACAGGCAGGCTCGGAGTCATGGAGGCCGCGCCTTTTAAATCGTAATAAACCAGCTCACTCACTTGTGTACATCCCCTTTATGGGCCCAATGTATTCAAACCGAAACATCCCATGTTAGCACTAACCGCAGATATAGACATAATTTATGTAAAGCCTGCTTGGGTGCAGGGCCCCATGAGTAAGAAAATCAGGCTACCTATCTTAAATTATTTCTTGCCGTCGTAACGGCAGCTCACGCCACCTTCTGCCCGTAGCCGCAAAAAACGCATTACAAACAGCTGGTGCCACAGGTGGCACGCCCGGCTCACCCACTCCCCCAGGGAAAGGATCGCCTATATCAATAAGCTCAGTCACGATCTCTGGTGTTTCGTCCATTCGCAACAGCCGATAACCATCAAAGTTATTTTGTTTCGCAGCACCCTTTTCATGAGTGATTTCGCCGTAATAAGCGAGACTTAAGCCAAAGATGGCCGCCCCTTCAAGCTGAGCTTTTACCCGGTCTGGATTCACTACCGTACCCGCATCCATCACCATCCAGATTTTTTTAATTCGTGCTCGCTCGCCGTTTTTCTCAGCCATGGCTACACAGGCTACATTGCTACAGAAGCTGCGGTGCACACTTATGCCAAGCCCCTGTCCCTTTGGCAGCTTTTGGCCCCAATCGGATAAGTCGGCGGCCCGACGTAAAGTACCTTTTATGCGCCCCACATCAAACGGATAGTCTTTGAGGTTTTCACCATAATTAAAGTATTCCGTACCCTGCTCGGTAAAGTCTATTTGACGATCAGGCCCCAACAGCTCCAACCAATAGTGGTAGGGGTCGCGCCCCAAGTGGTGAGCCAACTCATCCACATACGAGCCAATTGAAAAAGCATGACCAATATTCGCCACCGATCTCAACCAGCCGTACCGCACATGAGCCTTACCCGGACCACTGGTGCAGAGCACATTCTCCACTGCAAAGGGCATATCACGCATACCCATATTGGATTCAAATTGAATTCCGCTGAAATCCGGTTTAAAAATCGATTGAATACCTGGACCAGCCTCGCGGTGTCGCCAGGCGGTGATTTCCGTCCCACTCAAAGCGGTCGTTATTTCTTGGTATGTGGGAGCCTGATAGTAATCGAACAGCAAATCATCTTCGCGCGACCAGATAACTTTAACGGGTCGCTTTAGGGCTTTACTGAGATAGGCCGCTTCGACCACAAAATCCTGTTTACTTTTACGGCCAAATCCACCACCTAAAAAGGTGACATGTACTTTTACCTGAGCCTCATTAATACCAAATTGATCCGCTACCGCTTTTTGCGCCGCTTGCGGATTCTGGGTTGCTGCCCACACCTCTACAACATCGGCTCGCCAATCTGCGCTGGCTGAGGGCGGCTCCATCGGAGCATGCGCTAACGCAGGCACATAGTAACCACGGGTAAAGGTTGAATCCGAGTTTTCGATTAATTGCGACGCCTCACCCTTTTGCCGATGGGTTCGATGAGCTTTATCGACATCGAGTTTAAGACTTTTGGCGTACTCGGCAGAATCGAAATGATCGTTGTCTGAAGCAGACCACTGCACATTGAGCTTACTGCGCCCTTGCATTGCAGCCCAAGTGTTAGCGGCCACTACCGCAACGCCGCCCAGGGGTTGAAACCTGACGGGGTGTTTTAACGGCGGCATTTCAATAACATCGATAACACCCGGTATTTTCAGAGCTGCTTCACGATCATATTTAACCGGCTGAGCGCCGAGTACCGGTGGTCGCTCAATCACCGCCACAGCCATTTCGGGCAGAACCGTATCAATGCCATACACCGCACGCCCAGTTAGCATTGCAGTTGCATCTAGATTGCCCATATTGGCATTGCCAATAAAACGAAATTTGTTCGGAGTCTTCAACTCTAGCTGTTCTTTGCCTGGTACCTTTTGCGTCGCCGCCAGTTGCGCCAGTTCACCAAAGCTAATAGAGCGATCGCCGGCCCAAACCCTACCCTCCCGGGCACGGCAACTGGCCGGTTCAAACTTCCACAATTGTGCCGCCGCGTGTTCCAACATGTGGCGGGCGGTAGCACCCGCCTCGCGCAGTGCTGTGTAAAAACCTCGAATGGAATTGGAACCATCCGTGTTCTGGCTACCGTACTTTTTATCGCCCAGCGCCTGCACAACCTTTACCTGCGACCAGTCGGCATTTAACTCATCGGCCACCACCATCGCCAATGAGGTTCGGATTCCCTGCCCCATTTCACTGCGATGACAAATAATCCGTACCCGATTATCAACGTTTATTTCTAAATAGACGCTGGGGGTAAATACTTGCTCAGGTGACTCTTTATCGTCCTCGGCACCCAACACCCTGGGCACATACCCCACCGAGGGCAGACTGGCCCCCAGCAACAAGGATGTTTTTGCCACGCCCGCCAACCAACGCCTACGGCTAATGCATTTTACCTGTGACACGAGCGCCTCCTTTATTTAACTTCTACGGCCAAATCGGCGGCAAGCTTGATGGCGGTTTTAATTCGCGGATAGGTACCACAACGACAAATATTACCGCTCATGGCGTTATTAATGTCGTCATCACTAGGGGCCTGATTGTTTTGCAAAAGAGCCGCTGCCGACATCATTTGACCGCACTGACAGTACCCGCATTGGGCGACATTCAACTCTTGCCAAGCTCGCTGCACCGGATGGCTGGCATCATCACTTAAACCTTCTACGGTCGTAATGCTTTGACCTTCGATCGCTTGTACCGGTAGGGTGCAGGAACGTACAGCTTGCCCATTCAAATGCACAGTGCAAGCACCACACAGACCTTTTCCACACCCAAACTTGGTGCCTTTTAAATCAGCGATATCACGCAGAAACCACAATAGCGGCATTGAAGCATCGCCACTGTAGCTGTGCTCTTTGCCATTCACCTCAAACTTGATCATGGTTGAGCTAACTCCCGCACTTGCCTGGAAAATCCGGGTTCGGCCACTAAACGTTTACAGATAATGTCTTGCAGTACCTGCCAAGGACGCAGAATGCATAAGCAGTCACTCTCTGCCAAAGTAGGCCTTTGTAAACTTGCCAGAGGCACTTCCATGGGTTCTTGAAAGTGCAAATATTGCAGTAACTGATGATACAAAACCGAAAAATAACCAATATCCGAGCCTTGCATTAACCGACTCATCACACCAGCCGATTCGCAACATATTCCGCAACAAACGGGACGGTAGACCAACGACTTAATCGTTTGCTTATTCCACTGGACTTTAAGTGTTTGCGTGGAAAAGCATTGATTTTCTGATCGAAAAACAGAACCATTCTGAGGCATGAGCGCTTTAGCGCTGGAAAACGAGCTAAGCTGGTCTCGGTGTAATAATTGGCGCTGTCCCATTTAATTTATTTCCTCGTTGTTGTTTTTATTATGTAACCGTTGGGGTACTTAACCGTGTTCGCAACATTACTGACCAACGGAGCCTTTCCATTTTCTCGGCGATAAGGACAAAATTTTTACTTTGGCTTTTATTTTATTTATATATACATATGATGTTTAAATATACGAGCACAGCATCAACCTGTCAAATTAATAATGTCTTTGCTACGACAGAATATTAAACCTCGATATATCCTCTAGCCGGTCGATATCTAGACAAACATCTTTGGCTTCTACGGGCACATGCTTCACCCACCGGGCATTGCGCTGCAAGATTGTCGAACCCGTCTCAGCACCATTGAGCAAAGCTAATTCCGGCCAGAAACGTCGCCCAAATACCACGGGGTGGCCGGGCTGCCTTTCAAACATTGGGCGCACAATCTTATCTTTGCCCGCAACCTCCAGCACAGGCGCGCAAGATGCTTTTTGGATAAAAGGCATATCACCTAAAAACACTGCCGCACTATCGACATATTCAGTGGCCAATAAAGCTTTAAAGCCATCCGCCATACTCGCACCCAACCCTGACGCGGCACACTTGGTGCGAATGATCTTCGCGCTCTCACTTAATCCCAACTCCCTGGCATCATCTTCTTCACGTAACACCACCCACGAGCGCGGGCAAATTTGCGTCACGGCTTTATAGCTCTCGGCCAGCAAAGTTGCACCTGAAGGTGCCCTTAAAGCACGCTTATCCAAAGCACCAAAGCGACGAGAAAACCCCGCCGCCAATACCAGGCCTACAACAGAGAATTCAGAGCTCATCTCGCTCCCTTCCCTTCCTTACCCGCACGATATCAGCCATAACCGCAAGGGCAATCTCAGCAGGTGTTTTGCTGCCAAGTGCCAAACCAATGGGCATATGGATACGCCCTATTTGATCATGGGTTAAATGGGCAATGCGCTGCAAACGCTCGGCTCGAGCCTCGGATGTTTTTCTTGACCCCATAACACCAATATAAAAAGCATCGGTCTCTACGGCCTCAACTATCGCCAAATCGTCGATACGGGGATCGTGAGTCAGAGCCACTATCGCACTCGCGCGATGACACGCCCCAGGCGTCGCTATATATAGAGATGGGAGTTGTTGTTTAACGGTACAGCCGGCAAACGAAAACTGGTTTAACCGCTCTTCGCAGGGGTCGCAAACGACCACTTCAAACCCCAAGGTTTTGGCAAAACTGGCGCAGACTTCCGACACGCTGGAGGCACCGGCAATAACGAGCTTTGTGGCCGCTCCTATGCGAATAAAAACCCGTCTGTTCTGATACTCTACCCTTTTACCTAAACAGATGTCCTCTTCTAGCTCAACCTCACCGGAATCGAGGTTTACGGTACGTCGTATGATGGTTTGCCCAGCGAGAGCGCTGCGCAGCAAACGGAAATGCCGCCGTGCTCGAGAGGTGGAATCAAACCTCTCCAGCATCAGGCTTAAAGTGCCTCCGCAAGGTAGCCGAACAGCAGTTTCGGTAGCCGCGGAACCATACATCAGCTGGCTAACTTTTTGACTGAATTCTCCCGCGCGTATTCGCGCGAGAAAATCCTCCTCAACACACCCACCTGACAGAGAGCCGACGTATTCGCCATTACCACGAGCCACCAGCATGGATCCGGGCTCTCGTGGCGATGAACCGTAGGTAGACAGCACAGTTGCCAACCACAAGGGCTCTCCGACCTCCAGCCATTGGCATGCGGCATCCACAACCTGAACGTCCAGCTGCTGCATCTGCTTTGCGACAACCGCGTTATAACTGCTACTTACTGGCCAGCCCTCACCTGCCACAAGGCAACACCTTTAGGTGCTAATACAGGCTTGGAGGCCACCGGCTGCTGAGTGAGCATATCGACAACGCTCAGTTCACCGCCGCCCTCAAGGTTAAGGGTAAGGGTTGCGTCGTTTTTACCCAGGTTAATCGCGCTGACCAGATAGCCGCCACCTTGTTGAGCGATGGCTTGCCAGCGAACACCTTTATACTCGGTACCATTGTTTTCCCGAAGTGTAATTTTAGGCAGGGACTCTTTTACTGTCTCTAGCGCCAGCTCACGTATTTTCTCCAAACTTTCGTCGCCAGAAAGCTGAATTAATCGGTCTTTGGGCCCTGTCAGCGCAACAGAGTGCGGCTGACCATATTCATCTTTGCTTAAGCTTTCTGGGCTATCGACGATCACAGTGCCGCCGTTATCCAGGTATTGCTGTAAAGCCGCAAGCTCCGCACGGGTGACAAATTCGGTTTTGTACACCAACACCGTATCCCACAAATCATTATCTTGTTTCTGAATAATATTCTGCGTAGCAAAGCCTACAGGGAAGCCATCAAAAAACAGTTTTTCGTAAATACTAAACTGCTCTGACATATGGAAAGATTTATTAATCGCTGAAGTTTCAGAGTGGAACAGACGTAGGGGACGACGCTGCTCGCGCAACTGAATAATCTCCTCCGCGAAGCTATTCAAGTCGTACATAACCTGAGTAAAAGCATTCGCAACGTGTGGCTGCTGGTTAACTGAACCTGCGAACGAGCCAGCCAATGCCGGATCGAAAAAGTCGAGCTCGCCTTCTAGGCGATCCTCAAACGAACCATCTGGATCACGCGCCCAAAACCAGGCCATATTGGCATCCATACCCTGCAAAGTAGCCAGCCAGTAAATGGCGTTGACATAATCAATACTGGTGTCCAGGTCGCGCCACCAAGAGGCCGATAAAAAATGCGATTCAGAGTTAACGTGAATTTTTTCCGGCGACACCGACTCCATAAAGTCGTATGACATACTCATTTCTTCCCAGAACATGGAGTAGTGAGCTTCCCATTTTTCTGGCTTTTTGTGATTGAGCAGACGAGACTCACGGGCCTTGGCATCATCACCAATCATGGTGGTCAACTCGGTCAGCGCTTCTACATCAATGCCGTGGGAGCGGTTATTCTCGCTGTACATATTGGGCATGATTTTGATGTGCGTATCGGCCTCAGGATTTCCTTCTTTTAGCTGCCCTTGCAAAAAGGTAAACCAATCGATCGAGCGATCCATGTTAAAACGGCTCCAGTCGTACCAAACCGGCGTACCACGAGTTTCAGGGTCGATGGGTATACCAATGGATACCTCATCAAACGAGGCAAATTCTGTTTTCCAGTTAGTATTTAAGGGGGCAATATTGCCAGCATATTTCTCTTTCAGCCATTCACGGAAATGAGCCAGAGTGTAGGAAGAAATGTCGTTCATTTCCTGAAAGTTCTGACTCCAGTGGCCTGCCTCGGAATACCAGTGTGGCTCATTAGCCAGGATATACCCCAGCTGAGTCACCCTTTTCCCCTGCGTTAATTTACCGGTTTCTTTGGCAATAGTACCCCAGACTTCGCGCACCAAGGGGTTATCAATATCGTAGCCAGTGAACAGCGAACGACCTTTGCGAACCTCCGGCTCGCGCGCCTCTACCCACTCGGGAATACCCATATTCCAATAGATCAAAAACCCAACGTTGCTGTTGTCTATTTCCGTGACTTCACGCAAAAGTTCTTCGTCGAAGCTGCCATCCTCATTCAACAAAAAGGAGTTGATGGCGCGGTCATGGTCTACTGGATACAAATTCTCGCCACCGTGATAAATGGCACCGAGATGATCGTTGTAAACGGCCGTATCGGTGAGCGGACGCCCTACCGATTTCGAGAAATAATCGTACAGGAAAATGGGCTTACCATTGCTCAACAGCTTATTATCGGCAACGGTAATATTCTGCCAGTCGACCTTGGGAACCGGACGGCGCTTGATCTGCCCTGTTATGACTTGATCCAGCTCGACTAAGGCGTCATCGAGTATGTCAATGACCTTCTTGCGCTGAAAATCCGGAATCTCGTCAGCCAGTTTCTCGCTACGATCAGCATAGGGAGCGTACTGTGCAAAAGCGTAGGCGACGGCGTCGCGGTTCGCCTCATCCCAATCGGCAAATTTGAGGAACTCTTTGGCGAACCAGACTACGGTCTCTTCACGGGTGATGTCTATATTTTGTGATTTAGCGTCTTGCATCTTCGCTTGCAAGGTGCTGATTTTCTGTTCAGCTTCTTTTACGTAAGGGCTGTTTATAGAGCTAGAACTCATTTGCTCCAAGGTTGCCACATTAGTGGCGGGTGACACGGAGGCCGGTTCATCATTGGAGCAAGCGGCCAAGGCAAGGGGAAGCACGCCGGCCAAAGCCATTACTAGCAGTTTTTTTGACATTGATCTCTCCACTGAGATTATTAGCATTTTGAGCGGACCAAAACATAATTATATAAACATATGATGTTTTATGCAATCCGCATTGCTTTACGCTTCGCCCCCAAGCACAACCTTATTAAAGAGCGTTTATCAGGCCTTAACTACTATTTGATCGTGGTATTTTTTAGGCGTCACCCCGAACTGTTTTTTAAAAAGTGAGATAAAGTGTGACGGACTGGAAAATCCCAGCTCATAGGCAATATCGGTAATATTCTGCTCGCTTTGGGCTAGCAATCGGGCGGCACTGTAGAGTCTGTGGCGGATGCTGTACTCACTGTAACTGTATCTAAAAACGCTTTTGAACAATCGTGAGAAATACGACGGTGACAAATGGCAAAGTTCAGCCGCCTCGTTCAACGATAGTTCTACATAGCGCTTGTGACGAAATAAATTAATGACGGGAGTTAATCGTTCAAAGCCCGCAGCACGCTGTAGCGGCTGGGTGTGGGGGGATTGTACGGGTTCGGCCCCTTCCACCACACAACTTAACAATAAACCCAATAATAACTGAGACTTTTCACTGAATGGATCACGCTGATAAGCATCTAACAACCAAGCTGTAATTTGTGCAATCTGTGCTCGCGCTTGATCGGTAAGCCTAAGATGCATTCCGTAACGAAAAAAATCAGCGGCGCCCGCCAGGTGACTATCTTCGAGCACTGAAGGTAAAAATTGGACGATGTACCAACTTTTCGGTCTCTCTGTAAGCTCAAAATCATGAGTCTCTAGCGCGGGTGTAAACACCAAATCAAAGTCATGCAGCTGCGATTGCCCCTGGTTAAAGAAAAAACTGCCCTCAATTTCTTCAAAGACAATCAGCTCATGTACTTCGTGAAAGTGCATAAAACACGAATAAGGGTCGCCGTGGTTGTACACCACATGATGAATCTCAAAGTTTTGCCCTTGGCGAATACAGAACGGTTCGCAATATATGTTGCTCTTTTTCATTTATTCTTTACCAGCAGCCGAAGGTAAATGACTCACTTATTCAGACATCATATATCTGATATTTTTGGACTATATCTTATAGTAAACCCCTTGTCACAATGGTCAAATACCTCAAATTTCTGATAATTTGGGGAGAGCCATGCCACAGTCAAAAGCACTTGTTTCCAATGGCCGCGGCCAGTTTGAACTGCGCACTATTACCGTGGGCAAACCCGGTCCGCGTGAGGTACGCATCAAGCTAAAAGCCGCCGGGATTTGCCACACAGACTGGGACTCGGTACAAAACTGGGATAAAACCTTTGTCATGGGCCATGAAGGGGCTGGTGTAGTAGATGCCATAGGCTGCGAGGTTAAAAGCTTTCAAATCGGCGACCGAGTTCTTCTTAACTGGGCTATTCCCTGTGGCCATTGCTTCCAATGTCTTGAAGGCAACCCTCATATTTGTGAAAACCACTCACCTGTTTGCTCTAACACCTTATGTGGCCACGCCCACGGGGAAGCCAGCCAGCTTGATGGAAGCCCCATAGAGCGCTCTTTTCATTTAGGGACCATGGCTGAATACACCGTTGTGCGCGAAGAAGCGGTCACTAAACTCGACGATCATGTCCCTTTTGGTGTGGGGGCAATTCTCGCTTGCGGAGTGATGACCGGCTGGGGCTCAGCCGTCAACGCAGCCAAAGTGCAAGCCGGCTCAACCGCTTGTGTTATCGGTTGCGGTGGTGTCGGTTTGAATGTCATCCAAGGGGCGGCGCTATCGGGAGCGGCTAAAGTGATCGCTATTGATATCAGCGAAGCTCGGCTTGAACAAGCAAAGGAATTTGGCGCAACTCATACCATACTGGCGAAAACGAACGATAAGGACTTTGATCAAGTCGCTAAGGACGTCAGGATGTTAAACAATGATCGAGGAGCAGACTACGCTTTTGAATGCACGGCTGTTCCAGCCCTTGGCTCTGCACCTCTCAAACTGATTCGCAGTGCTGGCACCGCTGTACAGGCCAGCGGTATCGAACAACGCATCGATTTTGACTGCGAGCTGTTTGAGTGGGACAAGATTTACATCAACCCGTTATACGGTCAGTGCAACCCCAGCCGTGACTTCCCCAGACTTTACGACCTTTATGGTTCAGGGAAGATCAAACTGGATGAGCTGATTACTAAAACCTATACGTTAGAAACAGTCGCCGAAGGTTTTGCCGATATGCTCGCCGGCAAGCTTGCAAAAGGCGTGATCATCATCGACCCAGAACTGTAAGGAATAAACCGTGAGCATCCAGCAGATAGAAGCCTCTAACGCCGACGGTTACCTACCAGCCGGTCTTAAATACATTACTGTGCACTCTTCGGCCTTAAAAGGCCGCGGTAATATCAGTTGCTATAACACCGCCAGTAGACGTAAAGACTTACCAATTGTTGTCTTATTACACGGAGTCTACGGAAACCATTGGGTGTGGACGAACTTAGGTGGAGCTCACACCGTCTATGACTCGTTGCGACAAAACAATGCTATTGATGAGATGCTATTGGTCATGCCCGAAGACGGTAGCTACTACGCAGGAAGCGGTTATTTACCCTTGAAGGAAGGCCGCAATTTTGAAGCTTGGATCATGCAAGACGTATTGGAAGCGGTGATCAGAACCGTAGATTGCGTCAGCGAAAATTCCCCCGTTTTTCTATCAGGACTCTCCATGGGGGGGTATGGAGCCCTTCGCTTGGGTGCTAAATACGCCTCACAAGTGAAAGGAATATCAGCGCATTCCTCTATAACCAAACTGGAGGATTTCAAGCACTTTATCAAAGAAGACTTATCCATTTATCAGTGCGAAAACCCTCAGGAAACCAACCTGATGTATTGGATTAGCAAAAACCAGGCGGACTTCCCCCCCCTTAGGCTGGACTGCGGCACCGAGGATTTACTGTATTCCAGTAATATTGAGTTTATGCAGAAGTTGGACGAACAAAAGGTAAAATACCTAAGCGAAACGCCTGCAGGTGGTCACGAATGGAGTTATTGGAATCGACAAGTAGCTGCCACTTTTCGCTTTTTCCATCACCTTCAGCAAAAGTCGTAAACCTATTGGCGGGTTAGCTAGACCCGCCATGTTAAGGATATCATTTCTCCTCCCCCCCCCTCTTTTAAGCTTACGCTTGCTGCATTAACCATTTTCAATGACAATATGACACTTAAGGCCCAGACCAACTGGTATTACCAAAACAGTGTAAACAATTGACAATCTACAACTAAACGCCTACTCTTACACTGTCAATTGAATTTTATGTATTAGAGAAACCAACAATTATGTTCGGCAATAAAATTATCTCCGTTAAAGATCAAATCGCCGATCAGCTACGGTCTGACATCATCTCTGGCAGCTTAGAACCAAACGAACGCTTAAGCGAGCAATCGCTGTCTGAACGCTTCGGTGTCTCGCGTGGTCCTATCCGAGAAGTATTGTTGCAACTAACCAAAGAAGGTTTATTGGTCTCTAAAAGCAACTGCGGTGTGTCAGTCAACAGCACCCTCAACTCTAATATGCAGGAGTTGATGATTGATATCCGTCGAAAAATTGAAATTCATGCCCTCTCCAATATCAAAAATACGCTCACGGAAGAAGATTTTGATTACCTCGATGGAATTCTGGAGCGTATTCAAGAAGCCTTCTCAAAAGAAGACTTTACCGAAGTGACTAAAGCCGATATAGACTTTCACCGTTTTTTAGTATTCAAGGGCGGCGGCCAAGAGTTAGTTAATCTTTGGTACCCGATTGTGTTGCGCATGCGCATGAATTATAAGCGCCTTTCGTCTCCTAAAGATTGCGTAGCAGAGCACAAGGCAATCGCGGATGCGCTAAAAGCCAAAAGCTTAGCCAAAGCGAAGAAATGTCTTTTAGCTAATATAAAATAAAAAGCGGCCAATCGGCCGCTTTTTTGTCTCTCGTATTTCCTAAAACTTCCCCTCTTCTCAAACCAGCAAAAAAAGCACGGAGCATTGCTCCGTGCACAAGATCAGGCCAATTACGCTTATCGACCTGGACTGGTGGTAAAATCCCAAACAACAAGGTTAGCTACCGTTAATTCACCGTTATGACGGAAGTCTACTTTGATGTCATTGTTACTTTGCAGCACTTCGACCGGCACCGGGATCTCTAGTGTGGCGAAGTAACGATCAGCTTGGTAATCAGCCGGTCCGCGCCAGTCAATCGGCGTATCCACCTCTACCCCATTGATGGTCAGTGTATTAATGGTGAGGTTGCCGTTTGGCACATCGTCTTCGCTCATGTACATAGCAACGGTCAGGCGCAGCATAGCCTCGGCCGGGCCAGAAGGCACCTGCACATTGTTAATCGATACCGGAATGTCACCACCAGCAATTGACACACGATGCGGCTCACTACCACCGCTGACACTGTTGCCAAAGTACTTCTTCTCTTGCACTTGCTCGTTAACCGCTACATTGTTATTCATGGTGTAGCGCAAGACGATGGTGCCGTCTGGTGCGAGCGTTACCGTGCTTGGAGCCTCGTCCATAAAGCGACGATCCAGCTGAGTTTTGTGATTGGCATCAAAGTGCATATCACGCATTTCAACCTTGGACACATTACCAAGCGACAGCCCGTGTAAGTTAAGATTTACGGTAGTGGACTCGTCTTCCAGGTTGTTCAGAATAACGAAGACTTCATCACCATCTACGTAAGATTCGATTTGTACATCCGCATCGGATGATCGGGTATCCACACGGGTGCCATCAACGTCGTCCCACAGCTCGTAAAAACGAATGTAGTCCGACCAGGTCCAATCGCCTTGGTTGAGGTTCTCTTCGATCAACATAGCGTAGTGATAACGTACGTTGCAATCAGGCACCTCTTTGTAACCACAAACGCCCAAGGTGGTGTAACCATCTTGCGCACCAACATAGCCCCATAACGGCTTGGCTGGCGTAAAGGGCATAGATTTAATAACGTAATCTGGGCGCTCCAAAAACTGCATTAACATGCCATTAAAGGATTTCAGCACTTCAGATTCGTATCGCGGTTTGTGCGGCAGGTTATCCCAGCCCCCTTGCACAGCGCCGTATTCGGATAACACGATAGGCTTGCGGTTGTTCATGCCGTTTTCGTGCACGTCATACCACTCCATCATATCCAGCATGCCCTGCACATGGCCGCCACGACGCAAAGTACCTTTGCCGCCTTCGTTAACCGAGGGCCAGTCGTAAATGTGTACAGCGTAAAAGTCCATGTTGTCGCCGGCGGCGTCCATAAAGCCTTTCCACATCACGTCCCACTGATACCAATCCAGCGCGCGTGTATCATCCACGGTAGTCGCCATACGGCTTTGGAAAAACGCTTCCGACTCAGCCTCTACTGCCGGGTCATCCGCTACGATCCACTGATCGTAAGAATCATCGGCATAGCGTGAGATACCATCGCGACGATAGAAATCGTGCTGCCCCCAGGTCATGCCCCCTATCAGCGGCGCCTCGCTACCCAAGCGCGAGCGAATTTCTTGCGCCACCAGATTGTGATATTCCCAAATTTGCTCCTGGTTGGTCACCATAAATGCACCGGTTTTCATTTTCATATCCGGCTCGTTAATCACCTCCCAGTAGGTTGGCGTAGGCTCACCCACGTTGCCATTGCCGCTATTGGCAAAATAGCTTTCCAGGTATTTACCCACCCACTCGGCAGATGTCTCGATATTCATCGGCTGCCAACCAGCCCATGTCTTACCATTGTCGTACCAGCTCAAGGTGGGGTATACAGGATGTGGGTTTGTACCAGCGATCATCTGTGTTTTGGATTCTGGAAAACGCGAATAGAACGGATTGTCTTCATAGGCTTGACGTAGCTCCGCGCCGCGACCTTCCATCCACTCCAAGTCGGCCATGTTGGGGCGGTTGGGATCTTCCTGGGTATCCTGAAACTTCCAGGTAGCCGAGCCGTTGTCACGCCCCATATATACATCGAGTTCGTTCAAAAGGTAATTCAGCTTATCGGCATGACCTTCCCAATCCTGCTCAAATACGGTGCTATGAACCGTCATATGACGGTCGCGGCCAAAATCCGAAACACCATTTACAATATGCTCAATATTAGCATTCACGTGAACGTCTACCGACTCCACCGTGCTCACTTGCGAGGATGAACAACCCTGCCCGTTGGCAAACTCACTGCCTGGGGTAGCAGGACAAACATCAACACTGTTAACCACACCGTCGCCATCGCTATCGCGGCCCGAGGCAAGACAGCCATCGGGGCCTACATTCATGCGGAAGGTGTTGGGGCACTGGTCGTCCCAGTTAAAAACACCATCAAAATCATCGTCATCGCCGCCGCTGGTAGCACAACCGACGGAGTTTACAAAAGCGTCTATTGCACTATTGGGGCATTGATCTTCTGCATCATTAATACCGTCAACATCGGTATCCAGCTGCGAGGGAGAACACCCTTCGCCGTTAGCCGTTTCACCACTCGGTGTACTGGGGCAAGTATCATTGATATCGGCAACACCGTCGCTGTCACCATCCAAGCTATTATCGACCGGTCCCAAATATTTAAAGACAATATTGTCGATATTAAACTGAAAATCTTGGCTACCGGCGCCGGTAATACGAATTTTGCTAATACCGGGGTATATATTAAAACGCGTGCTGGAGGTTAAGTCATAAAAGGTATCCCAGCCCCCCTGACTAACGACATCAGTGGTATTTTTAAGTACCAAATTCCCTTGGTGATCGGTCAGCATTAGGCCCACCGCAGTGCCACTGGCATTGCCGGTGCCCACACGGTAAACCGCTTCGTACAAACCGCCCTGAGCGTTATCAATATCAAACTCGAGGTAGTCACCGGTGTTAAAATAGTTAACCGCATGGCCGCCGTTAACGCTGTAAATTTCTACCTCGCCCCCCACCGAGTTAAAACTTTCAGCCTCAAGGGAAAAATCACCCGATACGGTAACGACGCCACCAGGCACTTGCGAGCTCGAGCTTCCAGAGCTAACCGATGAACTGGAGCTACTGGCGCTACTCACAGAGCTGGAGCTGCTTACAGAACTGCTCGAGCTACTTACAGAACTGCTGGAGCTGCTGACCGACGAGCTAGAGCTGCTAGAGCTAGCACCACTGTCACTGACAAAAGCCAAATCGAATTTATCAATGTTCCACTGCCAATCATTGCTGCCCGAGGCCAGCAAACGCACCTCAACTACACCGGCAGGTAACTGAACGGTATGCCCCGCAACCTGTGCCTGGAAGTTGTCCCAACCGTTAGCGGTGACACTTTCAGCGCCCTGGGAAACCCAATTACCGTTTTGCTTAACCTGAAACTCAACCTGTGCACCCGAGGTAATAGCGGTACCAATAAAGTAGGTCAAGTCATAAATACCAGCACGCGACACTGAGATTTGATACTCGATCGCATCGCCGCGGTTAATATAATTTAACGCGGTGCTGCCATTCACCGAATAGGTACTAACCGGTGTTGCCTGGCCGTCGGCAAAGGTGCCACTTACCGCGTGATAGTCTTCCGCCTCCTGGCTGATGTCCGAGGGAGCTTCAGGCTCAGTTTCAGATTGGGTTAAGGTCAGCGAAAACTCATCCAGGTTCCACTGCCAATCGTTGGCGCCGCTGCCGGTTAATCGAATGCTGACATTGCCGGCCGGCAGTGTGACTTCGTGAGTACCGTCCAATGGCTGAAAGTTATCCCAGCCACCGGTGGGTACCGTGGTTGTGCCCTGGCTTTGCCAGGTGTTGCCGCTTTTAACCGACAACTCCACCTCGGCGCCGCTGGGCACTGCGGTACCAATTAAATACTGCACGGTGTAAATACCGGCATTGGCAATATTCACTTCGTACTCGACATAATCGCCACGGTTAACGTAGTTAATAGCCTGTACCCCATTAACCGTGTAAGTACTTACGGCTTGAGGCTGACCATCGGCATAACTACCACCAAGGGCGGTAAAGTTTTCGGCTTGAATCTGCACCGTTTGCGCAAGCGCATGCGACGCCATTGCGCCAGCCACCACAGACGAAACTGCGCAGGCCAGTGCTAATCGGGAAAAACGTTTGACTCTCACAGAAATAACCTCCAATTGTTTTATTATCTAGGTGTGCCGACAAACCTGCCCAGTCCAATGGCGGTATTTGTAAGCGGAGCGGCTGCACGGAAATGGCAGCCTAGGGAGAGGACATCTGGCACAAGCGCGCTCCTACGCGTCCTGCGCTCTATCGCCCGTGTTTGAAAATTTCACTGACAGTAAGAAATGTACTGCTTCTGTTTATTTTGTATACAATCTACTGTCAACGATAATTTATGTAAAGCTTGGTGGCTAAAAAACAGCCAAAAAAGCCAAGCAGCTCACAATTTAAGGGCACATGGAAGAGTAAAGCGACAAACGGCGGACACAAAAAAGGGGCCGAAGCCCCTTTCACAAACATTAGCAGGCTGTCGAACCCTTAATACTTGTATCGGTACGGCCAGCCGGAAAATTGTGGATCGCGTGACGGGTCCGCATCCCAGGGCCAGCATTCAAATGTAACTTCGCCTTTGCCGGGCCTAAATCGCACCAAGCCATATCCTTCACTTTTTAATTGCCGGTCTGCCAAAAATTTGCCCCAGGTAGTGTTATCGTCCTGAAAGTCAGCGTGGCTAATTTTAGGATTGGCAACCGCCAGAACTCGCATTTTATTGCCAAAGGTATCGACAAAATTACCGGTATTCGGATCATTATTGCGCTGATTGTCGAGCGCTTTAGCCGGCTCAAACCAACGCTGCCAAAAAGCTGCCGAGGCAGGCCCGGAAAAGAACAACACCCCGTCGTCAAACGAGTCGAGACACTGCTCGGCCAGCATGCCCAAGTGCTGATCGCCCGATAGCACTACCGCCTGCGCTTTTTTCGCCAAAGCGATAGCGCGCCGGCGGCCGTCGGGTGGATAACCATTGGCGTCATAATCCAGCAATGGCTCGCCTTTCTCGTCCGTTTGCGGTGAGCCCCACATAGATGCGGTAATAATCGCCTTGGGCATACCTGGGCGCGAGTTAGCCCAGTTCTCTAAAAACTGTTCCTGACGTGCACCCAAAAGCACACCCCTGGTGGTTTCGGGGTCGGGATCGTAATCGGGCGCGGTTTTAAATTTGCGATCTTCGACAAACGCAAAGTTCACCCCTCCGTAGACAAACGAGCCATAGTACACAGGGATACAACCGTTAATGGGGGTAGGGTCATAGGCGTCAGGGTTATGGCTGCACTGCACCCGATACACCATTCGCACTAAATCTAAATCCCATTTAAAGCCACCGTCTTCTTCTTTGGGGCCACCGGATACACCGGCCTGCCCCCACAGGTTACCCTGCAGCACATCGTGATCGTCCACCAACACGATAGAGGGGCGACTACGGGCCATATCGCGAAACGTCCATAGCCACAAATACCAACGGTATAAGGTATCTAACTTTGCTTGGGGCGTATCACGGCCGTAGCGCGTCGGGTAGGTCTCGTAGTACTGATCGCCAACAAACAAGCATAGATCGGGGTCGTGCGTCGCACTATTGCTAACCAGCTCATTGTGAGGAAAGAAAATATTGTCCGGGGTGTAGCGGCCCAATTCGCGCTCTTCGGGAATCAGCTTTTTATAATGACCTTCATCAAGTGATTTGGCCGTCGGAATAATACAAGAGTACAACCCCACTTTTAGTTCGTCGGGGCTGGCTTTATCTTGTCTAAACTGCCCGGTAAACGCTGGGTACTGTGTAGCATCCGGGATGACAATCCGATAGTCCACGGCCTGCGAAGCATCCCAATCATCGGCCCGAAAACGCGCCACAAATCCATCTTCAATCGCCGCAACAGCCCGTGTTTGCCACTCGCCCGAGGCACTTTTAAGTTGCAGCTGGGCGTTGGGGTGCGCATCAGTATTGAGCGGAAAAAACTGCGCGGTTAATTTCATAACGCGCTGGTTTAGGCTATACAAACAACCCAACACCGGGCCTTCAGCACGACTAGGCTCGGCGAGAATTTTATCTCCGGCAGTGGCAATGTCTTTAAACCACCAGCCCGTACCCGGCTGTTTGGCCGGTGTCGATGACACCAGCATAATCCCGCCCATTAACTCGTCAGGTGCCACGTCAGTGCGCACGGCAAAACCTATTTCGCGTTCGGTCTTTGCATCCAACGCAATCAGACGTATATCAAAACGGTCGTCAGCAACTGGGTCAATATGACAGTCAAGCACCACAGCCCGATCCCCTAGCTCACCAATCGGTGACGCCCCGGGGCGGGTCAGCGACTCAAACACCAGAGTGTTCTTAGCCTCGGAAAAATCCTGAAATCCCAGCTCGCCCTGGCTGTTAAGCGTGGCCATAAAGCCGCCGCCTACACCAGAAAAGCGCTGCGCCAAGGCACTGGCACGGTAATCCAGCTGACCGGCACCCACGCCCAGCAACAGGCCACAAAAGCCCGCTTTACCCGGGTGTAAGGCACCTACCGTTACGCGAATACGAGCCGGTTTGTGGGCGTCGGTTAGCTCGCGGGTTAACAGCGATACCGTGCGAACCTCGTAACTCTCATCGCTTTGCACACACTCGATGCGGCCGTTATTCGCCTGCCAGTCCTGCAAGCGGTTAGCCCAAAAGTCGCGACCAAGCCACGTTTGATGATTATTTTCGATGGTTAAGAAATCAGTGGGCATAGCCACCGCTGAGGGTCGTTCGGCAGCGGCGAGAGCAGCAAGGCTAGGTGCGATGCTCGCACCTAGCCCGGCTGACGCCGTCAACTTGATAAATTGTCGGCGTTGCATTTATTCGTCTCCGTAGCGTTCGTCGTAAAGATCGCGGCCAAGCTCTTTCGCTGCCTCTACCATTTCTGGATAGGGAGTATCTGTCACGTCGACGAAACCGACATTGTAGTTCTCACCGTCGTGGGCCCGGCCCGTAAGCGGTGAATCCATATACTGAAACCAATGCGCCCCGACAAAGTATGGATTCTCGATGACGGTATCCATGTAACGCAAGTACATTTGCGCCCGGTCATCCTGATCTTCGGCGTGAATCAAGCCCGGGTGATACAAGCCGCGATCCATTGCGCCCATGTGGAACTCACCAATAATGCTGGGCTTGTCGATCTCGGCCAAAAATTCCCATTTCTTTTTGTTCAGTCCTTCTTTGTAAACATTGTAGCTAACCACATCCGCGTACTTAGCTGCAGCGCGTACCACCTCAATGGGCATACCCCAATCGGGCAGACGTGAACCGAGATAAAGGTGGTTGGGCAAATGCTCTTGCACCGCATCGTGTACCACGCGGTAATACTGAGTAGCGTAATGCTCCAGCATATCGCCGTAATCCACACGTTGGGCTTCGGTAATCTCGCCAGGCGTAAAGCCATTGTCAAACTCTGCCCAGTCGGCAAGCTGTAGATTCCACGCTTGGTTAAAAGCCTCAATGCTTTCATATTTTGCTTTCATCAGCTGGCTAAACTGCGCTTTGGTGGGCACGCTTGATGCGTCGCGGCCCAAGGTGTTAATGACAATGCCATAGCGCAGCTGGTCCGATTCCGGGCGGCCAAAGCTCATTTCATTGTCGATAAACACACCCACACACCAAGGAGTATTTTGCACCTCGGCGGCCACTTGCTTAGCAGTTACGTTAGCACGCTCGGCAAACTTAGGGTCGAACACATCGGGCAGCGGGCCCCAGAAGTCGTTCCCACTAGAGACCTTTTTAAAATCACCAATGATCCAACCATTGGCAAAAAATGGAATCTGTTCGTTACTGTAAAAGCGCGGATCGGTCCAGTTACCTAAAGAAGTAAAGCCCCAGTTGAGCATACGCTTTAGAGTTACATCTTCCCACTTATCTAAAAAGCTATTGGGTGTATCTTCGCCGTATTTGCGCTCGAGGTTGGCCTGATAAAAGCTAAAGGTTTCACCGTGCTCAAGTGGACCGGAGTGAGCCGCACGACGGTAGCTGTAATGGTTTGCGAGCTCGTCGTCCATTTCGGGCAGCCAAGTAAACATATCGGCACGAGTTTTGGAGGCCACAAAACGGGTTTTCTTGGCTTCATCGCTGACTTTAAGCATACCGATGGAGTCTTCTGGAGTCAGATCATTTTCATCTCGCTGATCGATCTTATCTTGATCATAATCATAACCGGTCATGGTCGTAGAGTTAGAAAGGCGAATAATATCTAAGCCGGTGGCAAAGTAGAGGTAGCCCTCTGGGTCTACCAACGCCCATTTACCATCAACCTTTTCGGTGCGAAAGTAACCGGTAGCTTCAAGCTTTGGACCGTTCTTCCAGCCGCTAAATTTAGAACGATCGGCCATGGCTTGGCCGTCTAATTCGGCCAACTCGGCGTCGCGCACTTGATGCAGTTCTTCCAGGCTATCAATTTTATCAGCGTAGTCGTACTTGGCGTTTTGGCCAAACTCGTCGACGATACCCACCAAAAACTCTTCGTCCATTTCAGGGTTAGGCGTTAGCCGAACATTGTCGATACTAATAGTTTTGTTGCTAACCGCGCCCTGCACACTTAACGAGATCTCGGTAATCTGGGACACATCCAAACTCTTAACGCCCCACATCCAGATAAAGTGGGTATCTTCACCGCTCCAGGTAGGCGGATTTGAGCGCAAACCAGAAGAGAAATTAAGCTCAGTGGCATCGTCGTCACCAGCCGCTTCAATATCGTGGCCGGCTAACTTCGCGTAATAGGTTTTAAAGCCACCTCGGGGCACTACCACACTACGGGTTGCCACATTACCTTTCCCATCTTTTATATTTAAATATACTTGGGTGGATTGATCGCCATCATTCGCCATATCCATGCTCAAGCTGAAGCTTTCAAACTCACTCCAATCCCAAGGCTGATCGGGTTTGAAAGTAAACCCCGCATAGCCGTTTTTCTCCGACTTAAAATCAACTTTGAGAGCATGGCCGCCGTTATTATCGACTCGCGTTGCTTCTATGGCAGCGGGCTGAAAACTGCCATCCAGCGGATTTTCAAAGTCGTATAACGTAGGCAAAGAGTTTGATTCGGAATTTACATTCTCAGCTTTACTGCTCTCGTCGCTAGAGCTGTTACAAGCCGAGAGTGCTGAAATGGCGATAAGCAAAAGTGACGGTTTGAATGCGTTTAACAGGTTCATATTCCACTCTTATAATTTTGTTTCTCTATAAAAAAGCCAAAGAACCGTGCAGTCCTTTGGCTTAACTTTTGATCTAACTACAGAAGCATCGGTAAGTATCTACTCTTGCAAATACACAGTTTTCTTTTCCAAGTATTGCTCGAGACCGTATTTACCGTCTTCACCACCGGCGCCGCTGAGCTTCCAACCGTTATGAAACCCCTGGTGCTGCTCGCCGATACCCCGGTTTACATATACTTCTCCACTTTCCACCTCATCAATGTACTGATGGATATAGCGCATATTCTCGGTAAACAGGTACGTAGAGAGACCGTACTCACTGTCGTTAGAATAACTGATGGCTTCGTCGATAGATTTAATCTTAACAATAGGCAAAATCGGACCAAAGGTCTCTTCGTGCACTAATATGTTGTCCTGTGCAACATCACCTAACACAGTGGGCTGATACCAATGACCATTAGGATACTCGGGAACAACTGCCACACCGCCACCAGTCAGTAGCTTCGCACCCTGCTCGATCCCCTTTTTAACCAGAGCATCGATATTTTCAATTTCCCGGGCGTTAACCTTTGGACCCATAGTGGTTTCCGGATCCATCGGATTACCCACCTTGATACCTTCTACCAGTGGTAGCAATTTAGCGACAAATTCGTCATACACAGATTCGTGTACATACAAACGTTCGGCACAGGTACAAACTTGACCGCAATTTGCAAAACGTGTGGTAAAGGCCGCGTCGACAGCAGAATCAAGATTGGCATCTTCCATAACTATGAAAGGCGCTTTACCGCCCAACTCGAGCATCACCGGAGTTAAATGATCAGCACTAGTACGATAGATTGTCTGCCCCGCAGGCGTACTCCCTGTCATAGTAATAAGACGAGTAATGGGGCTTTCGCACAAACGCTGTCCGACCACTCGCCCTACGCCATTAACGATATTTAAAATACCGGCAGGAAGACCTACTTCATTGGCAATTTCCCCCAACGCTAATGTTGCCAGTGGTGTCTCCTGAGTGGGTTTAACCACAATCGCGTTACCGGTAACCAACGCCGGACCAATTTTACGACCGGCCAGCGCCAATGGAAAATTCCAAGCGGTAATAGCAACTACAACACCACGTGGTACTTTATGGATATAAATTTTTTCGCCAGGATTATCGGAAGGCAGGATATCGCCCTCGATAGTTAAGGCGTTATCACAGGCGTATTCGATAAAAGTAGCCGTGGCTTCAACTTCGGCTTCGGCGACCGCCAACAATTTACCCTGCTCAGTAACCAACAACTCTGCTAGCTGAGGTTTTTTATTACGAATCGCCTGAGCGAAGTTGCGCATTAAACCGGCACGCTCTCGCGCGGTGCGCTTAGCCCACAGTTTTTGCGCGGCGCTAGCGCTCTCTAACGCTGTTTGAGCGTCTTCGGTGGTGCCTGCCGGAATAGTCCCCACCAGCTCACCCGTGGTGGGGTTAAGCACGTCAAGGGTTTCGTCAGAGCTGGACGGCACATACTGGCCGCCCACAAAGTTAAGATTATTTTTAATCATAACGTTTACCGCCCCATCCAGCCGCCGTCTACAAGTACGACGCTGCCGTTCATGTAATCAGACGCTTTCGAGGCCAAGAATACCGTGGGGCCTTTAAAGTCGTCCGGGGTTCCCCAACGACCTTGCGGAATACGCTCCAAAATAGCTTTGGAACGATCTTTATCGTCACGCAGCGCCTGGGTGTTGTCGGTAGCAATATAACCGGGAGCAATAGCGTTTACGTTTACGCCTTTAGGTGCCCACTCATTTGCTAAGGCTTTAGCTAACTGGCCGATAGCGCCTTTACTCGCAGCATAACCCGGCACCGTGATACCACCCTGGAAGGTCAGCAGTGAGGCGGTAAAGATAATTTTACCACTACCGCGCTCTGCCATGGTTTTGCCGATTTCACGGCTCAGAATAAACTGTGAATTCAGGTTAACTTCAATCACCTCATCCCAGATATCGTCGCCGTGCTCGGCAGCGGGCGCACGCTTAATGGTACCGGCGTTATTAACCAAAATATCAATTTGGGGGTGATCGGCTTTCACCTGCTCAATAAAACTTTTCAGGTTGTCACGGTTAGAAAAATCGCACTGGTAAGCCGAGAACTTACGGCCTACTTTCTCTACTTCTTTGGCAACCTCGGAGCCTTGTAATTCCAGCGAGGCAGATACGCCGATCACATCGGCGCCCGCTTCGGCCAAAGCAACGGCCATAGCGCGACCAATACCGCGCTTACAGCCCGTAACCAGAGCGACTTTACCGCTTAAATCAAAATAGTCGTTCATTATTCCGCTCCACAATCAATCAGTGTTTTCATGCCCGCTGGGTTTAAATCGATACCGGCAAAGGCATCGCCAATTTTATCCAGAGGCGAGACCGCACTGATAAAGTTGTCGATAGTGATTTTTCCGCTAGAGATTAGGTCAATGGCCTGGTCAAAATCTTTTGCTTCATAAACACGAGCGCCAACGAGTTCCAGCTCTTTCCAGAAAAACTGGAACAAGTTAACCTGAGGCTTCTCAGAGTGAATGGCAACCATGCAGATGCGGCCGCGAACTGCAGCGATTTCGGTCATGGTGTCAACCGCAGGCTGCACGCCAGTTACCTCAAAAACCACATCGGCGCCTTTGCCGTTGGTCCACTCTTTAACCACCTCACCAATATCTTGTTTGGTTGGGTCAACGGTTTCAAAACCTAGCTTTTCAGAGAAGGCTAAGCGATCGGCGTTAACCTCTGACACCATAACCTCGGCGCCAATACCTTTGGCTACCGCGGCAATTAACTGGCCAATAGGGCCACCGCCCAACACCACTGCTTTTTCACCTGCTTTAAGGCCGGCGCGGGATACATCGTGACAGGCCACGGATAAAGGCTCGACGAGCGCGCCTTGCTTTAAGCTAACGTTTTCGGGCAGCTTATGCAGCGTGCGAGATTTAACCGTCCAGTAACTTTGGAAGGCACCTGTGGTATCTACACCCATAAAGTTTAGGTTATGGCATACATGAGAGTGCCCTGCCTCACATGCAGGACATTCACCGCAGTAATCCAACGGGCGAACCACTACTTTATCGCCTGGTTTATAATCCGTTACGCCTTCCCCGACCTCAGCAACAGTACCGGACATTTCATGGCCAATGGTCTGAGGAATAGAAACACGCTTATCCATAACGCCGTGATAGATATGCATGTCAGTACCGCAAATACCGGCGAAACCAACTTTGATACAAACTTCACCGGCATTGGGTGCTACTTTCGAGCCTTCGATAACATCGAAAGTTTTGTTGCCTGTGTATCGTGCCGCTTGCATACGAAACCTCAATTTGCAGAATGAATTAAATATGGATTAAGTAACGAGTCATCAAAAACAACACCGGTACCTGGAACGTCAGGCGCAACAGCCAAGCCGTTTTCGTCGATAACTAAAGGATATTTGGTGTACTCGTCAATCGGAAAAGAGTGAACCTCAAGCTGACCAGCATTGGGTTGGGAGGCCATTAAGGAAACGTGCAGCTCATGCATACCATGGCTGCAAACTGGCAAGTTATACGCTTGAGCCAATGTGGCTACCGCCAGCCAACCTGTAATGCCACCAATATTCGATGCGTCAGGCTGAACAAAACCCAGCTTGGCTTGGTTAATGGCATAGGTAAATTCGTGAACCGTGTGTAAATTTTCACCCATAGCCAATGCAATAGAGGTAGCGTCAGCAATGCGCGCATAACCCTGGTAATCATCCGGAATCGTAGGTTCTTCAAACCAGGTGATATCCTGATCAGCAATCGCATTGGAAAATCTGATCGCACCTTCGACAGTCATCGAATAATTCGCATCGACCATAAAAGATATATCGGGTCCGATCAGGTCGCGAACCGCGCGTACACGTTCTACATCTTCGCGATAATCATCTTTACCCACTTTGATTTTTACAGATTTGAATCCGCGATCAAGATACGACTGAATATTGGCCAATAATTTTTCTTGGGTAAAGTTAAGATCAATACCACCGGCGTAGCAACGGGTTTTATTGCTCAGGCCTCCGGCAACTTTCCACAATGGCTGACCCAATCGCTTACAACGGATATCCCACAAGGCGATATCGACCGCAGACTGAGCAAAGCTCACCAAACCGCCCCTGCCAACATAATGTAAATGCCACTGAATTTTTTCCCAGATGGCTTGTATCTTTGCCGAATCAAGGCCTTTTAACATTGGTGCCAACTCATCGGCCAACAGAGAGTAGATAGCACGACCGCCTGTGCCACCTGTATAGGTGTAACCGACGCCTTCTGTGCCATCCTCGCAGATCACTCGACATAGCACTAACTCAAAGTGTGTATGTGTGCCGTGCTTTGCATCCGCGAGTACTTCTTTTAATGGCACCCGATAATACTCGACCTTCACTTCGGCGATGGATTGCGCCGCTTCAGACGAGCGTTGTTTGGCAGCCGTAGCTTTATTTGTCATTTCTTCACCCAAAACTTCTTTCATTCGCTAAGAGTAAATCCCCTATTGTTTATTGTCAACAATTTGCTCTTTACTGGAAGCTAACATTGTCTCGATTTCTTCAATCGTTTTACCTTTGGTTTCAGGCATCAACCAAGCCAGCAAGACCAGCGCCAACACCGCACTTACGCCATAGGACAGAAACACACCTGACGAACCCATAACCTCAAGCTGAATAGGAAAGAGTTGCTGCACCATTGCACTGACAATACTGGCCACCAGGGCCATAGCCGGAATTGCAATACTGCGTACGTGAATGGGAAATAATTCAGAAAAGAGCACCCACATGACTGGACCAATCGAGAATTGAAATGCCGCTATAAAGGCCAATACACCTAATAAGATGACCGTTGAATTCATAGTCGCAGCATATTGGAAAAGCACCGCTTCATTATCCCGTGCGAGCTTAGGCCCTAAATGCTCAGCCAAAGCCGCTTTAAAACTCAAGTCACTGTCAAAGGTCACACCTAGTAGCCCCTGTAACCCAGACACATCTAAATATTCAGCCAAGCTCGCCAAGGCTTCGGCAGATAATGTATAAGTCGCGTTACTGAAAGCCCAGGCGCAAGATAGCAAACTGACACCCGCCACCACCAAACCGACAATGATCAGAATTCGACGCCCCAGTCTGTCAATCAGTGCCAATGCTAATGCCGTGGCCACAACACTGATCAAGCCAATGTAAACACCGTTAAACAGCGCCGCATTGGTACCCAGCCCCACTTGCTCAAAAATAATGGGGGCGTAAAACATAACCGCATTAATACCAACAGTCTGCTGAAAGAACGCAATGACAACGGCGATGATCAATGCTTTACGTATAGCGGGGGAAAACAAATCCTGGAGCTGATGCCATACCGTGCGATCCTGATGACCATGATGTGAACTATCGCAAATAGCCTGCAGCTCTTCCTCACACTGCTCAGGCGGCAATAGCTTTGCCAACACCTGTTTCGCCTCTTCATTGCGTCCGCGCAACACCAACCAACGGGGGCTCTCCGGAATACTGAACAACAACAGCACCCACAACAATGCCGGCACTATTTCCACACCCAACATCCAGCGCCAGGTTTCGCTATCTATTTTCAGGCTACTGACCCAACCGGTCTCTTGTTCCGATAACCAGTGCACACCAAAAACGGATAGATAGGCAGCGGACAATCCAACAACAATGGCCATTTGGTTCATTGCCACCAACTTGCCGCGTGCCTTTGGCGGAGCAATTTCACCAATATACATAGAGGCAAGAGAGAGCGAGGTAAACGCTAACCCTCCCAGAAAACGTGCCGCCACCAATGTTTCGTAGGTTGGCGCAATGGCGGAGGTAACGGCTGATATCACATATAAAGAAGCAATAATTTGCAGTGTTTTTTTCCGCCCCAGCTTATCGGCAAAATAACCCGCCATAAGCAACGCAAACAGCACTCCGTAACCCGGAGACCCCACAACGAGCCCAACTTGAAACGCCGAAAGATCAAAGACCTCTGTTACATCACGTACAACGCCAGAAATTAATGCGGCGTCCAGGCCAAAGATGAATCCGCCGAAAGCCACAATAGCGGCGTAACGAACAGCAGCAAACTGATAGGAGGTCATAGAAATTACCAAAGCCTAATTATTATCAATGATGTGTCAGCGCTAGGCACCGCTGACACATATTGCTTACTTTCGCCAACTGGCGATTGTATACAATATACTATACACTTTAGTGAATCGTAAAGTAATCGTTTTCATGTCAACGACTTAGCGAAGCAAAAAACAATAAAGATCTCGTTCAACACCCCCCTCGGGGCCTAAACCAAAGCTAACAATAAACTCATGGCGTTCAGCGCCGTATTTTCAGAGGTACTAATGACTATTCAAATCCATAAAAAGGTCTATCTGACAGCTGCTTTAGCCGGCAGTCTGGCGTTATCCGCCTGCGGTGGAGGTTCATCCGATTCAAATGACACGGGTAGCAGCTCCAGCTCCAGCTCCAGCTCCAGCTCCAGCTCCAGCTC
>NZ_KB898707.1:182481-774481 GCF_000377745.1 Gilvimarinus chinensis DSM 19667
CAGCTCCAGCTCCAGCTCCAGCTCCAGCTCCAGCTCCAGCTCATCAAGTGTTAGCCACACCCAGGTGTTTGTCGACCCCAATAGTCGGCTACATATCGGTGATTCGACCACTTTCGAGCGACCCAAATTTATAACCTTGCACGCTTCTCATGCCGAAAATGACTGGTGGCTTGGGACAAACGATGAGAGCGTGGGCGGTACAGCCTTAATGGCCGAGTTTGCCGAAACCTACGATGTGTACTTCGGCCGCGATACTGGCGGCATGGCATGGCAACTGTCACAGGCCCCAGAGGACCCGACTCGCCCCGGATATGCCAGCGAAGTGGCATTGCAAGAAGCCGGCGGTAATGCCACAGGCTGGTATGATGTGAGAACCGATGAGCGCGGCCAACTGCAACGCGAGCAAGAGCATCGCAACCAGCAAATGGTCGTTGCCGCACAACAACACCCCTACTGGCCCGACGGAAAACTCACCGGCCAAGGCTGGGCATTGTCTCAGACAAATACCGAGCTTGAGCCTTTGGGCACAGCTACCGGGCACTATATGGGGCAATTTCTAAAGCACTTCTTCCGCCAAAGTGCGGGTCAACCTGGCCAACCAAAGCCCAAATATGTAGAGGTAATGAACGAGCCTTTGTACGAGCTCACCACGGTGGCAGATAATCCCATTGAGCCCGAAACAATCTTTGAGTTTCATAACACGGTGGCTGATGCAATAAGGGCCGAAAACCCCGATGTGCTACTAGGTGGCTATACGGCAGCATTCCCCGACTTTGAGAAAGACAATTTTCAACGCTGGGAAGAGCGCGACAAGCTGTTTATGGACATTGCAGGGGAGAATATGGATTTTATTTCGCTTCATTTATATGACTTTCCAATTTTTCCTGGCGGAACAGGCGGCAGTTTAATGCAGCGTTACCGTAAAGGGTCTAATTTAGAAGCCACCTTCGACATGCTTAACCAGTACAGCATGATAACCGAAGGCGAAATAAAACCTCTGATGATCTCAGAATACAGTGCGCAAACTCACGCGCTGGATAATGGCCCTTGGGTACCTTACCGTGATTGGCTCATCATTAAATCTGCTAATGCAATGATGATGCAGTTTATGGCACGGGCCGATCAAATCGAAATGGCTATACCTTTTTATACCGTTAAGGCTGAATGGGGTCGAAAAGCAGCCGACATCCCCTACCCTTCACGCTTAATGCGCCAGAAAAAAGAAGCCGAAGGTGACAGCGGTGAAGAGTGGGTCTACTCTGAACTGATCGACTTTTTCGAGTTATGGAAAGACGTGAAAGGGGAGCGACTCTACACCAGCAGTACCGACCAGGACTTATTAGTGGACGCCTACGCCGAGGGTGATACCCACTATTTGGTGCTGACAAACTTGGATTTTGTAGAGCAGGCCTTTAGCGTAAGTTTGCCCGACAATCTTCAACCTGGAAGCATTTCAGTCAAACATTTACATCTTGGTGATGATGGTAAAACTGAAAATCAACGCGCGCCCGATGTAGAAACTACCAGTGCGACTGACTTTTCCGACACCCTGGTCATTGGTCCTGAAGCCAGCATGGTGATCAGCTTTACCGTTCAAAACATTGTAGATCACTATCAGGTTACTAAACGGTTCGAGTACGCAGACAGCTATAAAAAGGCCATTACAGCCGGTGAGAATATTAATTTCAGCTTTAGTGATATTGCGGCGCCAGATCAGGGCAAATTAACTTTGCGCATTAGTGTTGGCAGAGAGCACGGACTATCACTTTCACCCACTGTCAGCTTGAACGGTCAAACGCTTACAGTGCCAGACGATATCCGCGGTGATGATCAGTTTCTTGGCGGCAAAGGGCGACAGACTTTTTTTGGTACCCTGGAGATTCCAGTACCATTGGAGCTGCTTGATATAAATAATGAACTTACGCTCAACTTTAGCGATACTGGCGGATTTGTCAGCTCTGCTGTACTTGAAGTGTATGATTCAGAGCAAGCATTAACTATATTCTAAACTCAAAAGGCAGCCCTAGGGCTGCCTGTTTACTACCTAATAATAATAAGGCTACACCATGGAATTCGACCTACTACAAACCGTTGCCGCCACCGTCAAATATAGACTCATCGAACAACCCGAAAAAGGAGCGCAAAAACTGGCCCTACAGCTAGGACTCTCATGCGCGGACATCAAACGAATAGCCGAAAACGACCCATCGCTCTGCCCGGATATATTTATTCGCGCTGCTCTACATCTGGATATAGCACCGGATTTCATCCGCATATACAACGAGCACCGTCTCCAGGGGTAAAACAGCATATATCTGATATTTTTAGCCGCATGACTCCTATTTAATACGGATATTCTGCCATACGATGTCACCAATATGACATTAAGCCTACTCTAGGCGAATCAATAAGTGGAGGGCCACCCGTGAAGCCATCAGATCATCCAGATCCTTTTCAACAAGCACGTGTAGAGCAAGGGGTAAGCGAAATAGACGACCAGAACGATCCGGTACAAATGGTTCTGCGACTTAAAGACGTCCGTAAATGTGCCCACAACTGGAAAACATACTCCTCCGAAGCAACACCGGGCCGTATTGTTGTACCATCTGAGGTCAACATCCGCGACACTCGTCAGATACCTTTTGAGGTAGACCCACCCAAACATGGTGCCTTTCGCGAACTGTTGGACCCTTGGTTTAAACGCCCCCTGCAAGACGACTATCGCGACAAACTTCGCGCACAGATTTCATCGTTGATTACTGAGGTAATACAACAAAATAGCATCGAAGCCATTCATGGTTTTTCCCTCCTGCTACAATCGCGCGCACTGACCATTTTAATGAACACTCCAGAGTCAGAAGCCGATACCTTTATTAGCTGGGGAACCCATGTTTTCCGTAGCGAAGACGATCCGTTGGATGCCGGTAAAGCTCAACAACTGTATGACTACATCGATCAAAAAATCGATGAAGCCGAAACCAAGCCAAGTGAAGATTTATTCTCTACTCTATTGGCCGCTGAGGTTGAGGGCCAAAAACTCACCCGCGAACAAATTAAAGGTATTATTATCCTGACCTTTGCCGGTGGCCGCGACACCGTCATTAACATGGTTACCAATACCCTCGCTTATCTCGCTGATCACCCAGAGTCACTCAAACGTTTGCGCGACGAACCAGAGATTCGCACCCGCGCCATTGAAGAATTAATTCGCTACTTCTCACCGCTTACCCATATGGGGCGCGTAGCTACCGAAGACGCCCAGGTGTGCGAACACGCCATTAAGGCCGACAGCCGTATCTCTCTTTGTTGGGCCTCGGCTAACCGAGATGAGACCGTATTCGAAAAACCAAACGAAATTGTTTTGGATCGTAAAATAAACCCCCACGTCGCCTTCGGTTTTGCCACCCATAACTGCCTGGGGGCCACCCATGCCCGCACCATAATGCAGGTACTTATTGATGAGCTGTGCGAAAAGGTGGACCACATCGACTTTTTAAACGCAGAAGAGAATATTGAACAATGGGGCGAATTTGATCGCAAAGTCGGCTACCACAAACTGTACCTGGCTTTTCATTCCGCCTAATTTCTAAAATACAATCAACCGTGACATTTGAGGTACACCCTAATGGCTAAAATTACATTTATCACCAAAGACGACGATACCATTGTCTGCGAAGCGGATTCTGGCTCGGTTATGGAGCTAGCCGTACAAAACGGCGTAAAAGGCATCGACGGCGATTGCGGTGGTGTTTGCTCCTGCGCCACATGCCATGTTCACGTCGCTCCCGAGTCTGTAGCCCAGGTCGGCGAGGCCGGTGAGATTGAGAAAGACATGCTGGAACTGGATGATGAAGCCAACGAGCGTAGCCGCTTGTGCTGCCAGCTGGAAGTATCCGATGATCTGGACGGCATCGTTTTGCACGTAGCCCATTAATCTAAGAGGTTTAACGCCGTCATGAGCACACCATTAACCGCCAATAAAGTTTGCATTATTATCGGCGCCAGTCACGGCGGCGTTAACCTGGCCTTTGCCCTGCGCAAAGAGGGCTGGGAGGGCGAAATTCATTTAATTGATAAAGATCCAAACCCGCCCTACCATCGTCCACCACTTTCCAAAGCGCACTTAACCACCGACGATGGATTGGAGAAAATCCTACTCAAAGCCCCCAAAGCCTACCAGGATAACCACATAGAGCTGCACCTGGGGCAAGAGGTTGCCGCCATCGATCACGTGCATCAGCTGGTTAACCTTGCGGACGGCAGCAGCAAACACTACGACAAATTAGTACTGGCCGTGGGCGCGCGCCCCATTATTCCCCCTATTAAAGGTATCGATGACGTTAAACATCTCTACCCCATGCGTACCGCCGACGACGTAAACAACATTCGCAGCGCTTTTTCCCAATGTAGCGCAAAGCGCGTGGTCATTATTGGCGGAGGCTATATCGGCCTGGAAACGGCGGCATCGCTTAGAAAACTGGGCGGTGAGGTCACCGTACTAGAGCGCGAAGAGCGTATTCTTGCACGTGTCACGGCGCCGATTATGTCCGAGTTTTTTCAAAAGCTGCACACTGATCACGGTGTAAACATTCGCACTGGTAAAAACGTAGTAGAGTTGCGCCAAAACACCAACGGCCAGGAAGTCCTGTGCTCAGATGGAACTGTCTACCCGGCCGATGTGATTGTGATGGGCGTAGGTATTCGAGTTAACCAAGAGTTAGCCGAAGAGGCAGGACTAAAAATCGATAACGGCATCAGTGTTAACGAACAGTGTAAAACCAGCCACAGTAATATTTACGCCATTGGCGATTGCACTTTTCACTACAATAAACACTACGACCGTTGGTTGCGTTTAGAATCGGTACAAAACGCGGTGGACCAAGCGAAAACCACCGCCCAGGCATTAACCGACAAAAACCCCGAATACGACGCGCTACCATGGTTCTGGTCCGACCAGTATGACGTTAAGCTACAAATGGTTGGGCTATCAGATGGCTACGATGAAATCCTAAAACGCGATGAAAGTACAGACGATCAACATAAGTTTTCAACATGGTACTTCAAAGGCGACCAATTATTGGCCGTCGACGCCGTTAATAACGCCAAAGCATACGTCGTCGGTACAAAACTGATTGGAGCCAAAACCCAAGTCAGAAAAGACGTGCTTTCCGACCCAGAGCAAGACTTAAAAGCTTTGTTATAAGCTTTTAGACGTCTCTCGAAGTTGTCTATTACAAAGGTGGCTGCCGTTTACAATCGCCTAAGCCTCCATCATGCTCTTGAGGCTGGGCGCCCTCATATTGACCGACTGCATTTGCGGCTGGTTTGAAGCGCTGCGGAAAAGCAGTCCGACAACATGCGCTTTTTATGAGACAAAAAATTATTTTACTGACTGGTTAAGTTCCTTGTTATTTTCTGAGCAACCTTCATAAAAGTATCCAAATCTGCTGCTTCAATACCCTGCGTCATTTGCTCTTCCATATCATTCGAAAGGTCACGCAATCTTTCTTGTAACGCCCTGCCGGCCGAAGTCAGTGTCAAAAGCTGGCTGCGCTTATCATTAGGGTTAGGCTCCTTTTGAACCAGGTCTAGATCAATCAACTGATTAACCAATCGAGTAATCTGCGCCTTGTCACGCTTAAACATGCCGGCAATATCAATGGCAGTACAAGCATTTGACTTTGCAATAACCTTTAAAACCCTTACGTGCATAGCTGCAATACCGAACCTTTGATCCTCTAGCTGGTTGCCAAGCTGTTGTTTGATGGCGTGGGTTAAGTGAAAAACCGCTTCGGCCGTAACCGCATTAAACATAATCAAAACCTCAGACATAGTTGTCAATAGCAACCAATTTTTATATAGTTGCTATTGTCAACTATATCTTGAGCAAATTCAACATTTAGAGGAAAGCATATGTCAGCCGTTCATGCGGAAATTGCGCCACCTAAGCGCCCTCTGTATCAGAAAATTCTCGTTATAGCCGGCATGACGAGTCTTGTGGGTGGCACATTAACAGGCATCATGACTTACGTGAATGGTGGGGTTAGGGAAGGTTTTTGGACTGACTGGCTTTCTTCATTTGCTATTGCAGTATTGGTTATGGCGCCAGCTGGCTTGCTGTTTATGACACTTATCGAAAAACTTATTCAGCAAATGATGCCTAACGGCCATAAGATTTTCCGTCAAGTCATTACCGGATTATTAATGGCACTATTTATGGAGTCTATTCTAGCCGCGAGTACGACGGCAAATTTACTAGGGTTTGCAGACATAACAACCTTTGCAAGTGCATGGATACACGCTTTTATTGCAGCGCTGCCTTTTGGGTTATTCATGGCATTACTAACGTCAATCACCCTCAAGCCAAAGCTTGATAGGTTTCTAGCCAACTGAAACTGAGAGGTTATAACTTTGATTACAATGAGAATGACACGAGTTGCCTACGTCGAGGATATGGGGCCACATATGAGGCGCATTGTCTTACACGGCGATGATTTAAAAGACTTTCCAGCCGACCAAGAAAGTGCACATTTTAAAGCCATATTCCCACAACCAGGGAAAACCAAACCAAAGCTTGGCATTTAATTATGGCAGATGTTACAGCCCTGCCAGCAGCCGCTGCCATTCTGGAGAAGCTGCCCAAAACAGCTGTTGATGCCGCATATTTTCAAGTTCCCACAGTAAAAGACAAGTTAACTGTTGAAGCGCCTCACGGTATAGACGTGCAATGGCTTATCAACGATAACAGGAATAAAAATGTTTTGCTTGAAGGTCTTGAAAACTTGTCGTGGAGAGACGGCAACCCTGCGATATTTGTGGCTGGGGAAGCGAACCAAACAAAAGCGATAAAAACTCAGATAAAAAGAAAGCCTGGCTACATGAGAAAACAAGCTTATTTTTCCGGGTATTGGAAGGCTTAAGCGTCGAAACATATAACGTCTCGCATCAACGGCCAAATGCACGCATTGCGAGAATTTTGTCCGGCTGCATACGCTTGCTATGCATTTCGGCCCTCATTTCCTATTCGTAAATGCCATTCGGCAAGAGACTCTTGCGGATACTCTTCGAACAATTTGTCGTTTGGACCGGGATGGATTTCAACCCATTTAGCCTTTGATCCTAACATCATATGCGTGCGCTCTGGCGGAAAGGGAAGATCGGTATCAATTGCAGAAGCAAATGGGTGCACAAGTTCTGGCCACCTCGGATCCCATTGCCAGAGAGCGCTTCCGCACTTGCTACAAAAATTCCTTTGGCCGGGACTCTCCTGGCTGTCTCCGGTTACGGAGTTTTTGATAATCGCTTTGTAAACACTGATGAATTTCTCTCCCTCAACTTTTAGTGAATCAAAGTCTCCACCCAGATTAATAGCATAACCGCCACCGCCTGCAGTTTTTCGGCAGATCGAACAATAACAATTATTGAATGGATAGGGATGTTTGGACGAAACGCTGAAGTGCACGCTACCACAATGACATGAACCTTCAAGCTTCATTATTTATCCTCCGAGTTCTGTAAATGCATAACGCCCTGTCAAGAGGCAAATTATAGTTGGCTATAATTGTGAGCGGAGCGAAACAGCCAACTGTTATTTGTCCCGCTTGAACAGCTAGGCTGTCACAGCTGACAACTCACTTCCCGGAGCGTCTAGAAAAACACATTAGCCTATGAGGTTAGTTGGCTGACACAGAGTTTTGAACATCCTCACGGTAAGATATTCATCGGCATATTTCTCCCCTCTGTACGACAACTCCAAGGGCTACCCCATTACTCAAAGCCGAAGAAAAATGCACCAAAATTGCATTTTTTTCAAACTTATATCGTATTATTCAAACTTATGCGCAGATTTACAGCCCCTCTCCGTTATGATCGAGTAAAAGCTGGTACTCAGCTATAAGATCCTTCTATTAACCTGGTGGATAAATAGATCGTCCTGATCTATTTATTTTCCGCCCTAAAACTCAGGCGGCTTTGTGCGAAAAGCCTGAATTTTTAGAGCTTGCGTGAATCTGCGACTCATGGCGAGGCCTCCCTGTACCGCCTATTAATTTGGTATATACAACCACCGGGTTAATAGCAAGCTATTCTCTCTTTTTTCACAAAATAGAACGATGCAGACCATCACTACCATCACTTATACTTAGTTACTACGAAACCTTTCAACCTCATCAAAGACTTTTATAAATTAGTTGTCTATTTTACGGTTCTACACACCTAACCACTCATAAGTTCACGATCAATGCCCCGCAAGAATGGTCGACAACCCCTATATAGAGAAAATAATTGAGCTCAAGAAATCTAACCAGCTTTAAAGCTTACGATATTAGAGGAAAACTCGGCGAAAAGCTTAACGAAGACATCGCCTACCGTATTGGTCGCGCCTATGGTCAATTCCTGCAACCGCAAAGTGTAGTGGTGGGGGCGATGTACGCGAAACCAGCGATGCATTAAAAACGGCGGTAGGGAATGGTCTGCGCGATGAAGCGTTGACGTTATTGATATTGGCATGGTGGGCACTGAAGAGATGTACTTTGCCACAAGCCACCTTAAAGCCAGTGGCGGCATCGAAGTAACAGCCAGCCATAACCCCATCGACTACAACGGCTTAAAGCCTATCCGCGAAAACTCTAAGCCCATCAGCGGCGATACTGGCTTATTAGACATTAAACGACTGGCCGAAGAAGGACGCGTTGCCCCAGTCGACCCGTCCGCGCGCGGGAAGTTAATCAAACAAAGCACACTGGATGCCTATGTGTAGCATTTGCTCGGTTACGTTGATACCCAACAATTAAAACCATTCAAAATTGTCGTTAACGCCGGAAATGGCACAGCAGGCCATGTAATAGACGCGCTGGAACCTCACCTGCCTTTTGAATTTATTAAAATTCACCACGAGCCAGACCCAACCTTCCCCAACGGCATTCCTAACCCAATGTTAACCGAAAATCGGGGACCGACCCGCGATGCGGTTTTAGCGCATGATGCTCACTTAGGTATTGCCTGGGACTGCGACTTTGACCGCTGTTTCTTTTTTGATGAAACCGGCGAGTTTATTGAGGGCTACTACTTGGTGGGCTTATTGGCCGAGGCTTTTTTAACCAAAGAGCCCGGCGGTAAAGTGGTGCACGACCCGCGATTAACCTGGAACACCATTTCTATCGCCGAAGAGTGTGGTGGCAAGGCCGTGCAATCAAGAACCGGACACGCTTTTATTAAAGAGCTGATGCGAAAAGAAAACGCCATTTATGGCGGCGAAATGAGCGCCCACCACTATTTTCGGGATTTCTTTTACTGCGATAGCGGCATGATTCCTTGGTTACTGGTGACCGAGTTAATGTGTCGTAAAAATGCTACTTTAAGCTCAATGATGAAAGAGTGCATAGCGCGCTACCCCTCGCCGGGCGAAACCAACCTTCAGGTGGCCGACGCCAAAGCGGCTATTGCTAAAGTTCGGGCGCACTGTCAGGCTGAGGCGCTAGAGGTGGATGAGACCGATGGCGTTAGTATGATTTTTGCGGATTGGCGTTTTAATTTACGTATGTCAAATACCGAGCCAGTGGTGCGCTTAAATCTGGAAAGCCGTGCAGACCAAACCTTATTGCAAGCCAAAACCGATGAAATACTCGCGCTCTTAGAATCCAACTAGGGCATCGTTCGGGCTTGATGGGAATTTCTCGCAGGCCGCAACACCACCGCCTTAAATACTCTCTGGTTCCCACACTTTCTAAGGTGTGGGAACCAGCCTCCCTTTGCTCTACCCTTAAAGCCAATACATCAGCCATACACCTTTCTAATACCCCAGCTTTTTAATCGCGCTCAGCACCAGCTCATATCAGCGCTAGCTGGCACAATCGTTAAAACACCATAAACCCCTTGCAGCGTCAGAATAAGTCAATTAGTGTTGTATACAATATACAATAATGTTTCTCTCGATTTTACACTAGCGATAACGATATGACTCTGTTCTCTTTACCTATCGCCGTCTGGCAGAAAGCGAGCTCACTTGTTTTCTTTATTTGCTTACTAAATGCGTGCCATCATCTAACTTCGCCCCAGCCTTTTACGGTATCGCTTTCAACGCCTTATACCCTCACCCGCGATATAAACGACAGTACGACTCAACGCCTGACTTTACAGCTAGAGAATCCGGCTAATTACGCCAGTATCAGCATTTCCTCCAAAGACTCACCGTTGGTAGAAAGCCTGGATATACCAACCAGCGGTAAACAAACCCTGAACGTTTTGGTTCAATTTGAAGCCTTAGGAGCAGCGCCAATAACGCTAACGGTCAATAACGCTGACTTAACCGTTAACCACTTAACACTTGAACCGGTCGATTCACTCAATATTCCACGCTTTGAAGATATTACCGAGCGCTCCGGCATGGATCAGGTAAATTCGCTCAAGTACGGCGGCCCCACCATCGCCGATATCGACCGAGATGGCGATTACGATTTCATTGTTAATAATCACAATGACGCCAGCAGTAAACTTTACTGGAACAACGGCGACGGTACTGTCAGCAAGCATGATGCGAATTTAGCCCGCTGGTTTATGCACGATTTACACGGCACCTCACCGGGCGATTACGACAACGACGGCGACTTAGACATAGTGGTTACCCAGGGCGGTGGCAATGGTATTAATCCCTCTAAGGCGAACTTTTATCGAAATAACAACGGCACCTTGGTGCTATACACTGGCGATGTAGGAATAAATAAAGGCGGCCGCGGGCGCGGCGCCCGCTGGTCCGACATGGACTTGGACGGCGATTTGGATTTACTGCTGTTCAACGAAACCAGCTTGTATGGGGACAAACCCCAACACTTTTTTTATGAAAATACCGGCGGTGGCCGCTTTAAACACAGATCAGTGCCCGGTATTCAAAATGTGCATCAATCCCGTGTATTGTTAACCGATTTTAATAATGACGGTATTGATGATTTTGTAATCTACGGCCCGTTAAGCCTATGGCAGGGCAATGGTGATTTTTCCTTTCGCGATGTCACTGCAAAGGCACCGGCGGCAATAGCCGAGTTAACCGGCATTATGGCAGTAACCGATATCGACATTGATAACGACGGAGACCTGGATTTATATCTGGCACGCGGCAAGGCATTTGAAGGTGGCAGAGGTGAATCACCTTCGGTGGACTTTGACCCTTTGCAGAAAAAGTTTGCTATAAAACCGCGTGGCTATAAAGGCGTAGATACGTTTTCATTCTCCGCACAGGGGCCCGTAGAGCTTTCTGATTACTACTTTTTAGCCCAAGGCCTACAGCGTGGCAAAGACTACCCCATGTTCCTGGGGCGCGACAAACAATCTACCGTATTGCAAAAAGGCCAAGGCTGGACACTAAACCCAAACGAGGCCGAAGGCTGGCCCGACGATATTTCAGAAAACGGCATGTATTTTGGCTATGTGGGCAAGGGCCAATGGAAAGCGGCCTTAGTCCGCAATGGCGACGATTTTTGGGGGTTTAAGTTTACCCTCACCGGCGTAACCGATGTGACGACCGACTTTGAACCGCAAAACCGAAATGAAGCCGATATTTTACTGCGCAACGATGGCGATCATTTTGTCGATGTCTCGTCGCAGTGGAACATCCCTCCGGGCAATAACTCTTTGGGTGTAACCCGTGGCGATTTCAACAACGATAGTCACCAGGATCTTTTCGTTAGCCGCTGGGGAAAAGTCTATGGCAAAACCTCTGACTACCTATTGTTAAATACCGGCAAGGGTAGCTTCGACACCGTAACCATGCACGGTGCCAATGATGTAGGCGGCCCCGGCAATGGTGACATGGGCCAGGCATTTGACTTTAATCTGGATGGTTCGCTTGACCTTTTGCTCGGCAATGAAGGTGGCCAATGGTATCTGTACCACAACAGCCAAACAAAAACCGGCCACTACAGTTTGGTAGAGGTAGGCTACTCCCCCAAACAGAATATTGACCCCATGGGTGCCTACGTTACCTTGCACACAACCAACCACAGCTATCGCCAACGGATAGGCTCTGCGGGAGAAATCTTCTCGCAAAGCTTGCTGAATATCGTGCATTTTGGGCTGGGATCGCAGAGCACCATAGAGAAGGTAACCATCACCTGGCGCAACGGCGAAACCGCCGAGTTTACCCGCCCCAAAATCAACACGCGCCTCTCCACCGATCAGCTTCCACCCAAGGCTATTAATATAGGCCCCGAATCACTACAGGTACGAACCCAAACCACTTACCCCCTAACACCAACCTTTTCACCCGAGCATGCCGATACTCGCCTACAGTGGCAGTCCGATAATCCAACCCAGGTAAGCGTCAACTCGCAAGGTGTGATCAACGCTGTGGGCAAAGCGGGCGAGCGGGCCACCATTACCGCTCAAAGCTTAGCGAGCGACCAGAATGATTCGGTGGATATTACCCTGGTCGATTGGTACCCAGTGGCCGTAGAAGCCATCGCGATAGCCGACAAAACCACGCCAATCTACACCGGGCTAAAACGCCGTTTACAGACCAAAGTCACCCCACTCCACGCGGATAACCAGAGCCTTCAGTGGGCAAGCAGCAACCCGCAGGTCGCGAGCATTAACCAAGAAGGTATCTTACAAGCTCACCAACCCGGCCGTACCGAGATCACCGCCAAAAGCGAGCAATCCAGCCATGTAACCGACCAGTTTACTTTACAGGTAGAGGATTACCGCGAGGGCCACATTACCATTAGTAACCGTGACCGCTGGGCCAGTCAGCCCATAGTCATCGGGCAGCCAATCGAGCTACAAGCAAGCTATGATGCCGGTTCGGGTAATCAGGTGATTGCCGCAGACGAAGGCGGCCTGCGTTTTTGGCTGCGCCACTTTAAATCCCGCTGGATTCCAGTAAAAGACGTGGTCAAAGTAGACGCCGATGCCTTGCATCAACAATCGGGCCAAGCAAGCAATAGCTTTAGCACCCAAGGCCTAACCCCCACGGCTGAATTACCCGACGGGCATTTTTATCAGCTGCGGGTTTCCTTTACCGCCAGCGATGGCAAAAACTATAACGCCACCATTGATGAGATTAACCTGGTAGCGCCAAAATAAAATATTCGATTAAACACCGATCACAGAGGCTATAAAAATCCTAATTACCGCGCAAGCATCGCCGCGTTACTCTCAAGGTTCACTACCGAATGATGCCTGCGCTTACCCACCTGCCCTACCTATACAGCTGATTTATTTCTTGGCTTAAAGTTAAACTGTTTGCAAGGCTAAGCAGATTGGAGAGAATCGTTACACTTTCGAGTGTATCTTTACCTGAAGATTTTTTCGGCCATCTCTTTTTTGGTTTAAGCCTTTCACGCTCGGTTCTTTTTCAGCAACCCTTCGTATAAATTCCCTGGCCGTCTGTTTGCGCGCTAAACCAGTCGTTTTAGTTGAGCGTTATAATTACTTGCTCCAAATAACCTGGATCACGCAGGCTGGTGATGCGCCAGCTTGCCTTCGGCGTCTTTTCCGGTACTTAAGCTAAGCAATATGCGTTTTTAGCCATTGAGTAAGTTAATGCCCGATATCCGTAAGCCGTAACCTTCGGACAGTGAGTGACTTTCCTGCACGCCCGTATTGGTGTTTTCGTGCACCATTCTTATAAATAGCAGCAGTACCAGCTCGGTGACGTAATCGGAGTAGTTAATACCGTCGTCGCGCAGTACGTCATACAGGTTCCAGAGTTTTTGGACGATGTCGTTGTTGGTCATATTGTTAGGCTAATCCTGATTCAAAATATCGATATAAGCGCTGTAGGCAAAGACGCGGTTACGCTTTTGGCCGGTAAGTTCACGCACTAGGCCGTGTTGCGGCTGCGATAGCAAATCCATCACCTTGCCCGCAGTGGCGGCGGTTATATTGCCGTGTTTTACCAGTGTGTTGATATTGGCAATGGGGTATTCAAACAGCACATTCAGCACTTGTTGCGCAGAGGCGGCCATACGGCCTAGCCCGGCGAGCTGTTGGCGCAATGCATTCAGCCGTTGCGCTGTATCTACCGCCTGAGTCGCGGTATCAGCCACCGCATCAACGAAAAACAATAGCCACGCCTCCCAATCGCCGGTAAGGCGCACTTGCTGCAAACGCTCGTAGTACACCTGCCGGTGCTTTTTAAAGAACACCGACAGGTAAAGTAAGGGCTCGCTGAGGATATTGGCCGCTACCAGAATAAGTGGAATCAGCAAGCGCCCTACCCGGCCGTTCCCGTCCATAAACGGGTGAATGGTTTCAAACTGCACATGGGCCAGGGCGGCTTTGATGAGCGCGTCGGTAGGCTCAGGCAAATCGTTTAAAAACGCTCCAACTCGGCCCAGCAATTGGCTAGCTCATTGGCAGGTGCCGGTACAAAAGTGGCCTCATCGGCGCGGTGGCCGCCTATCCAGACTTGGTTTTTACGAAACTCCCCTGGGCCTTTGCTGATACCCCGGCCCGAGGTCATTAGCGCCTTGTGCAGCTCGGTGAGCAGGCGAAAAGTAATGGGGTGCCCCTCACGAATACGCTCTACCCCCAAGGCAAGGGCGTTAACGTAGCAGGAGACCTCTTGCACATCGTCCATGGGTACACCGGGCAGCCCTTCCATTTCGTAGAGCATCAGGTCGCTGAGGGACGATTTAGTGCCCCAATTTGCGAGGACATTACCGCCTCTTTACGCACATAGCTGTAAAGAAATTGGCGAGCGTCTGGCAACAGAGTGCTGATGGCATTCAGCCGGCCCAGAGCCAGCAGGCCTGATTGATGCGGCCTTGCAGCTTGTTTACTGGATATGTATAAAAAGCCTCAGCTTTAATTACAAATCCGTAAAAGTCACGATCAGGCCCGATCTTGCTCCCAAAGGACCTCGTAATGTAGGCGCAGTGAAAATAAAAGGCCGTTTTGCCCAATTGATCATCCAATCAGATACTATTTAGGGCAAAAACTCCACGCAATAGAACTCCACTAAATAGAATTAATTGAGCTTGGTTTCCGTAATATCCTCGTTGTAGCCTTGTTTTGATGCCATATGGTGTAATTTTGCAAAGCTCGAAATTTAAATTAACCCTAACAACGACTAGATAGTTGCCACATGGCAACTATTGATGGATGAAGCCAACCATACTTGCTAGAATGTTGCCATGTGGCAACTAATGTCGGCAGGCGCCTCTCATACCGAATCACAAAAGGCCACGCAGCCCCTTAATCAGGCTAGAACAACCGGTTAAAAGCCCATTATGCAAATATTTATTGAAACAATTCGCCTTCATCCCATGCGCACGTCGCTTGGGAGCATTGAGCCGCCTAACAGCGAGATTGTAGATGTATTGCGGCGACACGGGCCATCGGCTGCCCCGCCCTTGATTGTGCGACCGTTAGGAGATGATAAATGGGAGCTGTTAACGGGTGAAAAGTACTGGTTAGCCGCCCCATTGGCAGGAGTGGAATCCTTAGCTGCCGAAGTTCGCGCTTTAGACGATGAGGCAGCTTTAGAGCTTATCCAAACCGAAATCAGGCTGCTAAATCCCAGACACTCAGGGTCGGTATTAAATACCGCTAGAGCGGCCGTTGAAGCGAAGGAAAACCACGGCACAACATATCGAACCTACGCCAAGCAAATAGGCATGAGTTATAGCGCTCTTTCTCATCTAATCCGTCTTTTGAATTGCGCTCCTGAGCTCATATCACACCTGGACAACCACCAAATCAGTTTGGGTAAGGCCAAGGTATTAGCCCGACTGCCAAAAAAACAACAAGTAAAGCTGCTCGACCAAGGGCAGCTTAAGAGCCTGACGGTCCGCGACGTGGAAAGGCTGGTAAATGGTGAGATCATTTCTGAGCCCGATAACCCAGCGCCCACCAACGATGCCGATAATGGCGAATTGACCAAAGTTGCAGAGCAAATTTCTTCACAGTTAGGCACCCCCGTTTCGGTAAGCTGGTCTGCCGGCATTGCCCAGCTAAACATTACTTGTCACGGCCTAGATGTATTCGACGGCGTACTTGAGCGCCTGGGAGTTTCCCTTGAGACTTGAAAAGGGAAAGTTTTTCCCTCCCCACACAACAAATAACTCTTAAATTTCAACAACTTAAAATAAAAACACCCTAAATTCCCGCCACGGGAATTTAGGGTGTCTAGACTATTAAATGCTTCACTACCGCCGCATTCTTGGAAAAAATTTCCTACCTGTCAGGAAAAAATATTCAGCGATTCAAGGGGTTATAGGCTTTTGAAGGAAGATTCCCGGGGCGGGAATTTTTATGAGAAAGAACCTGCCTGCTAAGCAGGCAGGTATTGATTATTTTCTTTCAACTTTAAGGCTTTTAACAATATGATTTACTAAGTCTTCTATTTGCTCGTCTTTGACGCCTATCAACTCAAGCTTCGTGGAACCCGAAGAGGTAAGGCTATGCTTAACCGCGACTTTCCCTGATTGCGACACGTAACGTACGGGTTGCTTTTGAGTAGGCTTTACCTGCTTTCCTCTTACCGAGCTCTTTAGTCGTTTCAGGACTTCCTCAGCGTCCAACACTGATTCTACATCCTTAGCTTGTTTACGCTCTTTCAACAACATCTTGGCTTCGTTAAGAACGCTGCCTGCATCACGACGCATCAGTTTTTGTACTGTTTCCCCATAAGACAAGGGCATGTCAGATGGCGAACGTAAAATGCGCACAAATATTTCATCGAGCTCTACACACGCTTTATATCGACTGATGTGAGAGGTGCTAATGCCTTTTGCGATACCAAGCTGCGACCAATTTTTAAACTCCCCCGCATTCAGTTGTCGCTGATAAGCCTGGGCTTTTTCGTACGCTGATACGTCTTTGTGTTTGTTTTCTATGACAGAAAGCGCTCTGACATCAGCATCCGGCACATCACCAACCAAAGCAAGGAATGGCTTTTTGACCAGTTTTACACTGGCTAACCTGCGAGAGCCCTCAATTAGCTCAAACCGCCCACCTGGTTTTGGACGCAGCGTGCCGGGTTTTTGCTGACCATCGGACTCAATAGAGGGAAGAATGTCCCCCAGTGAGATGGGGTCTAAAAACTCTTGTAAACGCTCGTTCTCAGGGGATACATCAATAAGCTCAGGGTCTACAGAGTGTTGAACAAATTCCACTTTTTGCCCTGATACCGGCATGGTTAATACCACCCCTGCCCCACCCTTCGCCTGGGCATCGGTCAGTTGCTGCTTCAGGGTTTCAATTTGTTCTTTTAATTCATCAGTAAACCGAGCAGGCCCTTTTCGTTCACCACTCATAGCCTGAACGGCGGGCAAAGGTCTGCGGGTGCGAGCCTTCGGCTCAGAGGCCGAGGGTTGGTCGCTACGCGCCGCATTCAAAAGTTCGTCAGTGTCACCATACTTTGACTTGGATTTATTTGTCATGAGTGCCCTCCTCTTTTGCCGTTGCGGCTACCTGGGTAACGTTTTCTTTTATCTTTGTGGTTTTTTGGAACAGCTCGTCCAATTGCACCATGTGATCAGAGCGTGGCTGTAACCCCCATACCGTGTCCCAAATTGCATCATGCATTTCGCTAAATATGTCATCGAACATTTCAACGGTTTTTTTCAGACGCTTGGGGTTATCAGAGTCTTTCGAATTTTGCTCATAGACAGAGTAAGTCCGGTTGGTTGCCTTACCCACCTCATCTGACGAATGCACTTCATTGGTTAGGACATCCCCGCGCTCTACATTGAACACTTTGCGGATAATGTCACTCATAAATTGGGCGTAAGAGCTACCAGAATATTTAGTAATGAAATAGCGGATATCGGGAATATTGGGTGCTTCTCCTCGCTCAAGATGGCCCTCAAGGGTCTGTGCAACTAGATCGGTAAACTGCAAGGTCGAGGCAAAATCTGGCATGCTGGCCGGTGCTGGCACAAACACCATGTCGCAGGCTGAAATCACATTAAGCGTTGATAAATTCAGAGACGGGGTGCCATCAATAATAATGAAATCGTAATCTTGCCCTACCTCTATTAGGCCATGTCGCAATTTCATGAAACGGTCGGTATAGCCAATGTTAGTGCGAGCCAGAACTTCGGGCATCAATTGATCAATACTCAGATTCTGTAAACACGCTGGAATAATATCGATGTTACTCCAGTAGGTTTTCTGGATAGCATAACTCAACGATTCAGACGCGCCGGGCTCCCAGCCCGCTTCCACTAACGCCTCGTCATCTTCCAGCATAAAAGGTGCAATGGTGTGCTCATACTGCACATTATCATCCGGGCGCTTACCGTAGAAAAAACTCAAACTACCCTGAGGGTCACTGTCCACCAGCAAAACTTTATACCCCTGGATAGCCAAATACTGAGAAAACAAATGGCAGCTGGTGGTTTTCTGGCTGCCGCCCTTTAAGTTCAAAATACCAATTACAGCAGCTGCTGCGCCGTCTGGTTTTCGCGGCGATGTCTTAAATACATCGCGCATATGGTTAATTTGGTTGATGGTATAGCCGGCTCGGACTTTGGTTTTTGTGTCCTGTCGATAATCTGGAGGAGGAAGACGACCATCTTTCTCGGCAGCGTATAACCGAGGGTGTGAAATACCTGCCATTTCTGCAGCAACAGTCGAGCCGTACCGACGTTTTTGTACTCTATCGTCTACCAAGTGTTCTTTTAAGGTCGCAATATCGTGTTTATCGCCCTGGCTCTCTTTGACCAGCTGAGCGATTTGCCGCATCATGCCTTGGCCGACGGTGATAGACTCATTCAGCTTACGTAGGTTATTTTCTACATAATTAAGCTGTTCGGAAACATTGGTCATTTTCACGCTCCGTTGTTTATTTGACGTTTTTTAATAAATGAAGAATAATTTGATTCTATCTTCATAAATTGTTATTGCAAAGGCCGTTTTTGTGAAAATCACCTGGAAACAAGTTGAAAGTGTGATGAGAGGGCAGGGAGCTTCGGAAAACGAGGTGAACTCTCAGCGTCAGCTATTTAATTGCACTAGCTTCCAGCTGTATTGCTTCAAAGAGTTTGGCTTAATTACAGAAAAAACCTTTTCGCTATTAGACCCAAGTAAAGAACTTCGATTAAACAGTGGGGCGGTTGAAGATTTAGGTGAGCTGGATACCTATGATCTGGTGGAGTACATATCCAATCATAAACTCACCTATCATCAAGCCTCTACCATCTCACCTCAACAAATGGCGCTATTACCGGAAGAGCAGGTGGAAACGGTAACCAAGGCGTTAATTGGTAGCATGGAAGACAGTGATCCAATCCGCTACTCTCTATCGGCTATTGTGCAAACAGGCTTCCCCTATAGAGCTATAAAAGGCCAACAACATTACGAGCGTCACAATGGTGATTTAACCGTCACTATGTCAGCCCCGAATGATATTGGCTTGCCATCTGGCATTTATCCTCGACTTATCTTCGTTCATGTTTGTTCGGAAATTGTTAAAAAGAAGAAGCGTGTGATCGATTTAGGTCCGTCGCTTCGCTCCTTTGTGGAGGACACCATGGGTCGCCCTTGGTCTACCGGGAGTAAGGGCACCGAACGAAAATGGCGTGCCTCGTTAATTTCGTTGTTGGCGACCAGCTTTACCATTTCGATGAAGTACAAAAATGAAGATCAGGAAGGTATCCTTTTAAAGAATGTTTCCATCGCTGATGATTCCAATATGTGGTGGGACAGGAAAGACGATGGTGAGCTGCAAGGGGCCGAAATACATGTTTCAGAAGCCTTTGCGGATGCTTTGTTGAGCCACGCAACCCCTTTGGACATTAGAGCATTGCGCACCTTGTGTGGACTACGATCTCCCCTGGCATTCGATTTATACTGCTGGTTGACATTTAGATACTGGAAAATGGAGCAGGGCAGACAACCAGTAGTGAGAATTTCCTGGAAACAACTGCACGAACAATTAGGCACAGGTATTAAAACCGTACGCCAATTTAAAGTTGAGGCTATAAAAGCGCTGGGTATGGTCAAAGAAGTCTACCCACAAGCCAACTTCAATACAGATACAGAGCAATGTTTAATACTCATCAGCTCCCCACCGCACATTGCTCCCCAAGCCGCCCCCAGTCAAAAAGAGCTAGACCTACAATCTCAATAAGAAGCGATTGTCAGGATTCCTTCCTGTTCTAGCTATCTCGGTATTTTTTCTTCGCTAATGTCAGAATTTCTTCTTTTGAAGTTTTCAGCTTTCTCGGCCTTAAATTAGCGCATTCACATCTTGCGGCTTTGACCTCATAAAACGTGAAAATTTAGCTGCGCTTTTGTTCTATATCTATACGCTTTTAAGCCAGAAACTACGTGCCTGAACTTCGCCAAAGAAGGAAAACTGACACCCAGGAAGGTGAACTGACAGCTAATGAAGGAAAACTGACATAAGTGAAGAGAAACTTACATTTTGTGAGGATTACCTGTCAAAGTCAGAAGTAACAAAAAAGGGAGCAGGGAAGTCAATTTGAATATGAAAGACAGGTAAACATTTCTATCATTGAGTTTTTCACTTATAAATCAGCATGTTATGATAGATTTTGAGCCTCCCCCTATAGAGACCTGTAAATACCTAGTAATAACCAATACTAAATAGATAAAGAACGGTAGTATTAAATAAATTGATTAAATACAAATAGTACAAATTATGACCACAGAATTAATTGAATCTATTCAACAAGAACTACCGAATGTGAGTTCTGCACAGATAAGTAATTTAATGGATTATATTTTAACTACCGAACACGCGCTTAAAAGTGAGCACGTGGGTTTATCTACGTGGGTTCCATCACGCGCTACCGTGATTAAAGTCTTAAACTCAGGAGTTAGGGTGGTAGATTTTCAGATGTGTATTGAAACCTTCAAAGATATAGCTATTGAGCGAAAATGGCCGATAGAGAAAAACTTAGACTTTAAATTTATTTCTCACGTCAAAATTCTCGCTTCATCAGGCCAAATACAATTAGAAGAGCAAAGTAAGTAACGCTCTGCTGGAAGGTGTTTATCCAATGTTTATTTCGACACCACGTTCAGTTGTGCGAGAAGGAGACCTACATTCAAACAGCTGCAGCGGAAAGGCCTCCATCCTATGTGCGCAGTGTTGACAGGTCGAGGTGTTTAGCAAGCATGGAACGATTTTTTGCCTTCATTATCGATAACAACGGTTCAGTTAACGTAGCCCTTAGCTTGCAAGAGTTCTAGGACATCTCCGTGCCCACTTAATAAGGTAGATAATCGGATCACCTTCCCCGACTTAAAGCGCAAAACATACCAGTTGGCCGAAGCGTTAAAGCTTACATTCAGTAATGTTCTACCATAGTTCTACCTTTCTTCCTCTTCATGGAGTAGAAAAATCGATTCCTATATCATCGAACTTCCCACGTACCTTAAAATATTCCCCGAAACAATATATTGCGGCCATTCCAAAACCAAAGAATAAGCCAATTATCGAAAGAAGAGCGACAGGGTCTTTTCTTACACTCTCATCAAATAAAAACCCTCCGATAGCGAATCCGACAAAGGCGAAACAACACCAGGCTACGACAATCAGGAACGTCCCATATCGAAGCTGTCCTTTACATTTTGAGTTCCTGACCTTTTGGGAGATACATGTGCAAATCACGACAGAAATTGCACCGCCAATTAGACCGTAAATTAATGAAGTATCCAATTTCTAAACCTCTATTTCCTGAGAGAAAAATTATTATGAATTACCAATAATAGGCCGGTGTTGTTGGTCTTTAATTTGATCTGTTGATTGTATACAATCAACAGATCGTAGTTCAAAGAGCACAACCTTTTAGAACAACGAACGAACATTCTGATGATTATCGAAAGGGCAGGGGAGACTATAGGTGCCAATAGCCCGCTAACACCAGAAACAACGTTAAAGTAAATAATAAACAAAATATGGCAGTTCAATGCGTAAAGTCTCGTATACGTTTTTAGTAAGCTGCTTGCTTTTAGCGTCGGTAGAGACGTTTGGAAGCGAGCAAAAGCCCAACATTTTGTGGATCATTACCGATGACCACAGGCCTGATTCAATACAAGCCTATAATCGGGCTACCACGGGTAAGGACCATAGCGAGCTGGGATATGTACAGTCCCCCAATATTGATCAGCTGGCCAGGGAAGGGGTACTGTTTACCCGAGCGTATAACCAGTCTCCAGCATGCGGCCCGTCACGTACCTCAATGCACACGGGCCGCTATCCTTTTCGAAACGGTAAATATGCCTGGGAGCAAACACATCAGCAAGCGGACTTTGTCAGGCCGGCCGTATCACAGCTATTGGCTGATGCAGGCTACTCCACAGCGATTATCGGCAAGCAACATCTGGGGATCTCTGAGCGCCTGGGTGGGGAGGGGAAGATATTCGAGTTTGATATCGATTTCCATCGCGATTTAAATGGTAATGGTTTAGGTGGCCTGTATTACTCAGGCAGTGCTTATGGCCTGCGTGATGCTCTGTTATTACGCCAAGACGCGACCGAGACGGTACACTATTCAAACGGTGAACGCTTAACTTACACGCTTTCCAGGGCCGATCGCCCATTGAATGATGAAGAACGCTCCGTTAAGAAAAAAGTTGAGGATGAATTCGATATACTCCGTGCTTATACCCGTATCAATAAAGGGTTGATTTTAGGGGGCGTTAATCCGCAACCGGCGGATAAAACTGTCGATGCATACATTGTTAAGGAGTTTGAGAGTTACCTTGAAAACAGCGACAAGAGTTACATCTCAAGCTTTGGTAAACAGCTACAAGGGGCCGACAGCAACAAGCCGTTATTCGTCAATTTAGGTTTTCATCTACCGCATACTCCTGTATTGCCCCCCAAATCCTTTCGCAATCAATTTTCAGATAAACACTATAAGCTACCTGAATTTAACACCGAGGAGATGGCCACTTTTGTACCTCAGCAAATGCAAATTTATAACGAGTCGAAAACTCATGGGATGACCGACGCCGAAAAGCAACAAGCCATAAGGGATTATTATGCATTTACTGCGTTTGGTGATCACCTGATTGGTCAGGCGGTGGAGTCATTCAAAAACTATTCGAAAGAGCAGGGGCGCGATTACCTGATTGTTTTCACCGTCGGTGACCACGGCTGGCATCTGGGAGAGCAGGGCATTATGGCCAAGTTTAGCTCTTGGAAACAGTCTTTGAACGGCGCCGTCATCGTGGTTTCGTCAGATAAAGACACATACCCTCCGGGCAAGGTGGTCGATGAGATGGTGGAGTATGTCGACTTTGCTCCTACTTTTTTGTCGGCAGCCGGTGAAGATTTAACGGATAGCCGCTTTGGTCATCTTGATGGTTATGACTTGGCGCGTGTTAGCAGTGACCCGGAGCTCTCGCGTGATTACATTCTTGGCGAAATGAATCTCGTGAACGGACACAGAGCCTATTTACGCAGTGAAGATTTTGCGTTTTCTATGCGCACCCGAGACCGTCGCACACCGGCGAAAACGCCGCTTTTGAACGATGACATACGCTGGGCGCTCGAGGTGCATCCAGTGAAGGCAGAAATGGCTCTGTACGACTTAAGGCGTGATCCCTTTGAGCGAAACAACCTTGCGTACACACAAGAGTATCTACCATTAGCCCAGTGGTTTAGAGAAAAACTGGGTAATATCGTTTTGGGTGATGGGCGCATTGAAATGGATTGGAACACAGACAATCAATACAATTTAAGTAACTTTGCCGCGGGTGCTGACGATAAAGTGTTGGATATTCCGCCCGAGCTGATCCCAGATCCGCAGTTGCGCGATATCCAGCGGCCGAACTACTGAAAAAAGCGTAGCCTTTAATTAAATAACAAAGGTTGAATGGTAGATTTTAGTTCTACCGGTATTAGCTCATGTGGTGAGCTATATGGAATTTTATGATTTATATCCATCATCGACATCAATTTTCTAGAGGGGAGGCGGTGACTCAGCTCAATCGCCCTGTATCTTTTTGGATCTAGTGAAAAAACTCGATGTTATAGTCTTCTCGATCTAGGAAATAATACAGTTTTTACCTGTACTTTTTGCCTTGTATAATTTTTTATCAGCTTCAATAATCGCTTTGTCAAAGTCCGTTTCTGTTGTCAATTCCACAACCCCCGCGCTAAAAGTAAAAGGTATTTCCGTACCATTTTTATTGAATTTGGACTTAGAGAGTTCAAGTTGAAGTTTCGAGAGAAATTTTTCGGCGCCCGAGCAGTTAGTATTGTTAAGAATGCAAAGAAATTCTTCTCCGCCCCATCTTGAAACTAAATCACTGGTTCGACTTGTTTTAACGAAAACTTCAGAAAAATGTATTAGAGCTTCATCTCCTACTTGATGTCCGAATGTATCATTTATAAGTTTAAAGTCATCTATATCTATAAGAGCGATTGCTTTTACGTCGTTATTGTTACTTGATATTTTCTCAACAATATACCTACGATTGGGTAAACCTGTGAGATGGTCTCTAGATGCTAAATCAGCGTTTTCTTGTAACAATGATATTAATTTATGATTGTATTTATGCCGGAAAGATTCATAGAAACCTCCGAGTATTGATACGATTACGAATGATATAAGCATTCTAGATAACAGCTTAGGAGAATCATATTGATAAATCTCAAAGAGATTTCCCATGTAGTAACTAATCAACACTAAAAAACCAAAGATAACGAGATCCAATATACCTTTTCGTAGGCCTCGAATGAAATACGTAACTAAAGGGACAATGAATACCCATGCTGGGCCGGAACCTTCATTTCCTCCGGTAGCCACCAGATAAAGCATTAATGAATATAATGTATAGAGAATCAGAAACCCGGATATTTCGATTTTATTTTTTTTTAATAGATATAACGGAGAGAAAAAACATAACGATGACATTAAGAGGCATAAAGATAGATATAAATTTTTTTCATATATGGAGAAAAGGGACATTGCTAGGGTTGTTGCTCCCCCGATGATACCGAAAGCCTTTAAAATACTTATTCTTTCAGATATATCCGAATAACCTTTTAATGAATTGTCCACTGGTATTACCTTGTTAAACTATCATTATGACCAATTATTACATTAATCGTATTTGCAGATACGATTTTCTGGTAACTAGGACTTTCTTTCAGTTTTAGTGAATTCGAGAAGATTTATCGAAAGAGAAAATATATCAATATAGAATGACACTCGTTCACTAAACACTTTGCAGCCGCGTTGAGCTACCCTCAGCTCATACTCTACAGGCAACAGTCAATTGTTGGAATTATGCTGTCGTTTTGAGTTGTGGCAATGCCATACATAAATGAAAATAAGTCTTTTTCTGGCTTCTTGGTTGAGTATATTTTTCGCTTGATTCCTTCGCGCTTTAGTCGCTAGAGAAAGCTCTTTGTACGCTATCGTCGCGATAGCTTTAGGGAATTGAATAAAAAACCAAGCATCGATATCTTCGACGCTTGGCTTATTTTTTGTCTAATAAATTTAGGGCGTTACTATAATAGTGACACTGGCAGTTATCGAAGAGTCGGCCTTGGACACAACGGTTATCGTTGCCTGGCCTGGATTTTGTGCGGTCATTGATCCCGAGTTATGGGGGCGAACGACCTGCCAGTTGTTGGACTGGAAGTTAACGTTAGGTTGACTGGCACAAGTCGGATAAACCGTTGCGTTTAGCATCAGGGGCTCACCCACTTGCAATTGAATAGTCCCGCTTTGGTCCAATACGACCGATTCCGCGTGCACCCAGTTGGGTTGGTTAGGACCACAGATACTGTTGTCAGGTGTTGAGCTAGAGCCCTGGCTTGATGCCTGACTGGAGCTTTGACTCGATGCTTGGTTAGAACTCTGGCTTGAGCTTTGACTTGATGCTTGACTAGAACTCTGGCTTGATGCCTGGCTGGAACTTTGGCTTGATGTCTGGTTGTTATTGCTACCACCAGATAACCCCAGTAAGTAGGTATCGATATTCAGAGCATTATTGCGGTCTGATACATACCCTGCGCTTGGCAATCCAGCGCCTAGCCAATTAGCAGGTATATTTCCGTACACGTATGGGTCAGGCTGCAAGGGCTGACGTCGTTCGTCGAAAGGTGCATTGACTCCAGCACGTAAGGCTAGGGCATCCAAATCCAATCCGCCTTGTCCATCCGCTGTGTGGCAGCTTAAACAAAATGCATTTTGACGTGATTCTGGACGCGGACGATCCTGTAAAAGAGGTCCTTCGGGGAAATTGATGTCCTCACGTACATGGTTTAAACCTTGAGGAATGTTTTGCATATGTGCGGCGTAATCGTCGCTGTAATCGTGGTAGCAGACATATCGACTGTAGGTCTGTTTGCCATGGCTTGCCAATAATGCTGACAACTCGCTGTGGCTTGCATCCGGGTGAGCATTGGCCATGTTTTGCCAGTGCGAAGGTGCTGCCCCCGTGAGGCCGGCCAAGGAACCTTTGGCATGGTTGCAGGCAACCTCAGGGTTGATGTGTTCAGCAAAAATCTTAAAGTCATCTACCCAGCCTCGAAAACTATTACCAGCGCCAGTTTCTCCCAGTGTTAGGGTTCCGGGATTCAACACAAACAAAGCGTCTGAGCCGATATAGGTATCGACTTTATAGCCGTTCACGTAGGTGTCTATGCGACGGTTTCTATCGCTCAGTTGAAAACCCAAATGAGTCCATCCGCGCTCAGGAATAGTCGTTGCGGTGCTCAGTGAGTAGACTTCCGATCCCACATCGTCGGCAAACACTATTTGGTTATTACCGCGTAAGCGAATTTCTGAACCGTCTGGAAAGCTAAGTAGTACTCGTTCACCTTGGTTGTTACGGCTGTCGATAAACACGCTGTAATACCAAGGTGAGCCCAACACATCGTGTGACTGAGCGGGTATGTCGTATTCCAGACCGATGTTGCTTCCGTCTAACCAGTAGCCTTTTCCGGTGAATCCACCGTTGGCAACGATTTCCACCCGGCCATCACCGGTTATCTCGCCGGAATTGGGTTTGTTCCAAATAGGAGATGTAGCTGAGTTCTGAACGTGGCCTTCTAACACTGTTTTAACATTGTACTGAGTGTTGATACGCAGGGCCTGAACCATATGCGAAACAATAAAACCGTTGGCGTTCAAGTAATCATCAAACACGACTTCATCGGTGGAACGTCCGGTGCTCATCAGCCAAGTGACATCGGCCGGACTAACGGGGCGCATATGTTCCAAATAGTTAAAGCGATGTTCGTTCGAGTCGAAGAAGCTACTGTTGGGGACATTGCCATTGGGCATTGTATAAATGTCACGGCTGCGAGTATCGCCCACGCGTTTGTAACCATCGTCGGTATTGCTGGGTTCATACAAGAGGACGTCGCGGTGTGAAGTCTCTTGTACGTTTTCCATATGATCCATATGGTTGATCATATTGTCTAACAGAACCATTTTCCCTCGGGTCCACAGTCCTAGTAGAGTGCGGCCATTGAGTGGTGAGTTTTCGGCACCGCCGGAACAACCACCGTAATTGGCTTGCACTTCGGGTGGACAGCGTAAAGGGTAGCCCGATCTTGAGAGTCGGCCACCGATAGAGGTGAAGGTGATATTGGCACCATTTTTATCTATCCAGGGGTAAGTGCCAAATCCGAATCCGTCGGGAAGCACTAGCCGCTCGCCACGATTATCTAAGGTTTCAAACGGGTGCATGGCAAAACCATAGCGCTCGTTAATAGTGTCATCGTAGGGGGCGTGGCCTATGGGATAACGATCGGTAAATTGTCGCACATCACAGGCGGCAAAATTATCGGGGTTGTCATTCACGTAATACACAATATCCGAGCGGGTAGAGCGGTTGCCCCCGTCGGGGTGGCGCCAGGAAATATTAGCGTTGTCACTGCGCGATACCATCAGGTGGCCGTCACCTGTAATGCTGGGTTCGAAGAAAGAGCCTTGCGAAAAGCTGACATCACTCTCAATGGTTTCGCCTACGGTAATGGCTTCAATGCGGGCGTTGGGCGTCTTGGGGTTGCTGACGCGCACGTGCACCTCGGTCCCGCCAATGTGGCGATTTTCGAGTTGAGAAATGACCGTTAAATCATAACAGTCGTCTCGCCCGTTAACGCCGCAAGCATAGGGGTTAGCGCGAGGCCGGTTAGGTGCTGCCAGTGGATTGTCGCTCATGTCACCCGAAGGGTCGCATAAGGTCATATGGCCGTTGGTGTTGCGGTTGGGAATGTCACCGTCCGGGCGCATTTCATCGAGGTATTCCTGCTGACTCATAATCTGCATGCCAGGGGCGGAATCCAGAAAAGGTACGTCGATATTTTCTGGCTTGATTAAACGAAAAAACACGCCTCGATAAGGCCGGTGAGTTAATCCAATGCGACCGTCTTTACTGGTGGTTAAAGGTGGCACATAAGGGTTAAGCCAGTGGCGATTATCACCGTTGGTCACATGACCTTCGGCCATATGGATGTTTCGATCGATAGTGGGGCGCTCGGGGGCGGCCAGAGCACTACTGGTAGCGCAGGCCAACAGTGTTAACGCGATAGTTAGTCTCATTGTGGAGTCTCCGTTACTTATTTTTATACCTTAAATTTAAAAGAGGAGTATCAACGCACTTTTGTGCATAGCTTTACCTCTTTCACTGGTAGATCTCGCTGAAAGTCAGAAGGCAGCCCCCTTAAAACAGGAGGCTGTGATTGAACGCGCGTGATTAATTAACGCGTATGGTAAGGGTGTCGGTATAGCCACCGTTTTTCGTACGCACAGTAATGGTTGCCGTACCACGGCGTCGAGTTTGAATGCTTCCGTCTCCTAGCACCGAGACGACACTGGCATCAGAACTGGTGTAAGACACATTCGGATTACTGGCACAACTGGGCATTACATTAGCATTTAACTGATGGGTCCGGTTACGTGGCAGACTCAACTGATCCTGCTCAAAAGCTACACCAGTAACGGCAACCCAAGACCCGGAGCACTGACCGCCCGAATTATTATTCGAGCTTACGGTAACCCGAGATGAGTCAGTAAAAAGGCCGTCATCCGAAATCGCCGTAATGGTTACCGGCCCGCCATTGGTGTGCGCCGTCACTACGCCTTGTGCGTTCACACTGGCGATAGCCGGCTCCTCCGACATCCAGGTAATACCTTTATTGGTTGCCGAGGCCGGTTGAACAGTAGCGGTTAAACGCTGTGTGTCGCCGGTGCTAAGGCTGAGGTTTTCGGGCGTAACCTGAATCCCGGTAACATGAACGTCGTTCGAGCCTTGCGACCCTCCGGTTAAGCTTACTCCGTCCACCGTGGCGCCGTGAGATTCCTGGCCGTTATAGATGTAGACCGTGGCCGAAGTATCGTTGGCACCGGTGGTAAAGCGTAAAGACTTTTGCTGATAACCGGTGTTCTTGTACTGTACGCTCGACTGGCCAGCGCTAATATCCTTAACCCCCAGCACAAAGTTGTTGCCGGGTGCGGCCACTTTACCCCAGGCGCTTAGCTCGTACTGAGTGTTGGGCTGCACCGCGATGGTTTGCTCAACACGCGTCGCGCCGTTAAAGGTTAAAGCGCGGTTGCCCTGGCGGCCATCACTGTTGACTCGCGGTTGCCCATTTAATACAGACCAACCGTTCAGATTGCCAGACTCAAAACTGCCGTTTTGTAGGGCGCTATTGCCTGGTTGTGGGTCTGGCTGTGGGTCCGGATCTGGTTGTGGGTCAGGGTCGGTCGGTGTATTGCCAGTAATCGTCACAGGCTCAATTGGCGTCTGGTTAAAGACGTCGTGACCTGCGGATGAGGTAAATACCGGTGCCAGAGCATAGAAGTGGCCTGCGGGAAGATCAGCCGATGGGGTTACCTGACTCAAATCCAAAGAGACGGTCACTTTACCGCCATGGTGTTTGTCTGGTGAGGTAACCGAACTGTCGTTGCCCGAAGCAGCGATGCGAACAAAACCATTTGTGTTTTTCTCCACCAGATTTACGGTGAGGCCGTTGTAATTCCCGGCGACTACGTGATGGTTAGACCCACCGTGATAGTTCACCTCGACATTCAGCGGCTGTTGATTGCTAAAAGTGTCGTTCTCGTAGCTGTCGCGGTTTTCAAGCCAAACTGAGGGCAGAACCTCCCAAGTTTTGACGTAATCCACTTGCATAGTGGCATCTTCCGGAAAGCCTTGAGAGGTGACGGTGTTGGGGTTAGGGTCCGCGCGCTGGCAGTTAGCGTTGTAATAAATAAACTGACGACGTAGGCCCATTGAGAAAATAACATGCATTGGGCGGTGCCAGTAAGTATTGGGCTTAGAGCCGATCAGCTCGCCGTCCACATACCAGAAAATACGGTCCGGTCGGTTCTCTACCGCATAAGTGTGGAAGCCATCCGAGGGGTCGTGATCTGCTTCAAACTGCAGCAGCTGAGTCTCTGGGTTGGGTTTAGGGCGCAACCAGATTCGGTTACCATTTTCATCAAAAATACGAGCGTGAAGGTTGTGATCACTGACGTTAATTGGGTCTGCATCATTGGGCCCCGGGCCGTGCCAGTCTGCCTGTTGTAGCTCAACAATATCAATCTCGCTGTAATCAACAGAGCCTGGGGTGCCGGCGTCGTTGTAAGGGTGGCCGTCGCTATAGAGCCAGAAGGCGGGGCTTAACCCCGGAAAGACCTTAACCCCTTTAATCGAGGCTTCGTAATAACCGTAAACCCCGTCATTGGTGGATTTAACCGCACCACTTTTATAGTACAGCTCGCGTTGCACCGTGCGAGGATTGCCTCCGGCTACGCCGTCCCAGCAGGCATCGGCAAAGCTGCGAGTATGGGTCTCTTGTGTGGCAGCTATGTTGAGCTTGCCATCGGCGAGCCAGGCATTGTCCTCGTCAAAGGTCCATGCACCGATTACCAAATCATTGGGGTTGTTGATCCATTTGGAGGTATCCAGGCTTGAGCCGTCAAAGGTATCTGTGCGGTTGCCAAGCTCTTGCCAGCGAAGTTCACCGTCATGGGCGCCATCAGGGCGAATTCCCTGGCTGTGGGCGACAGATGAGGCGGCAAGTAGAAGCCAAGCCGTGGTTCTGAGTTTTGATGGAATGGGCATATTCTCTCCTAATTATCGTTATGGTTCTGCTCACAGGGAGCTATATAGAAAAACTGACCTAACACTTGATGTAGATAAATCAGTGCAAAGAAAGCTAATATCTTGATGGTTAAAATGCAAACATATGATGAATGCATTTTGTGTTTTGTGCGATTTATGTGCAGTTGTTGGTGTTACAGGTAAGAAGGCTAGAGGTTTTGGTTATTTTTATTCTGAAAGTGAACTATAAGTTACTTTTTTATAGCCAATAAAAGTTTTTTTTGATGTTGTAAGTTTAAACATCATATGTTTATATAGTAATTAATAAATAGATAAAACCTAAAGTCTCTGTGCATGTATTCAAATGCTGTACGCATTGATGGGCGTAATCCATCTATAACTCACCCAAGTGTCAAAAATTATAAGTAAGCCCTGGAGAGGAAGTATGAAAAATAATTTTAAATTAAGTGCTCTGTCATTGGCGGTTCTCGGCGCCATGACATCCGCGCATGGTTTGTCTCAAGAGGTTGGCTCGGAGGCTGAAGCTGACGATGAGCTGATTCAGCTCGAAGAAGTTGTCGTTACCGGTTTTCGCCAAAGTATCGAACGGGCGGTGGATGCCAAGCGCAACTCGGACCAAGTATCTGATTCTATTTACGCGGAAGACGTGGGTAAGTCTACCGACCAGAATATTGCCGACGCTTTGTCTCGCGTAACCGGCGTAACGGTTACCGATGAAGGCGGTGAGGGGTCGCGAATTTCGGTACGTGGTGCGGCGTCTTACATGAACCAAGTCTCCATGAACGGAGTGGAGCTTACCAGTGGTTCTACAGGGGGGTTAGATCCTAACGGGAATGGTATCGCTGTAGCAGATCAAAGCGTTGATTTAAGTGCATTTTCATCGGATATCCTGGCGTCCATTGACGTGGTAAAAACTTCCTCGGCCGACCAGAATGAGGGATCGTTGGGTGCTAACGTAATCCTGCGGACGCTCCAGCCTCTGGATTTGAATGCGCCGCGTCGTAACGTTCAGGTTCAGCAGCGCTACAATGATTTCTCCGGCGAAGATGACTACGCCTTGAATGGCACGTTTGCCGATAAATTTTTTGACGATACCGTGGGTTTTGTTTTTACCACGTCGTGGGATAACTATAAATACCGTCAAGACTCTGTCCAAACAGACTGGCAGCAAGATTCGATTCGGATTGTTGATGCGAGTACAGATGTCGATCCAGCAGGTCCACGAGCTTTTGATGTAGCCACTGGGCAGCCTATTCGTGTGGCGAACTCATTAAACCCAGACTACAACACGCTGGATAAGCTACCGGGTTATGATCCCGAAACGCAAGTGGGAGTTCAAGATCTTTACGTTCTGGCTCGTGACATGACCAACTACTCGATGAGTCAAAACGAAAGAACTCGTTGGACCTCGAACATGGGTATTCAGATCCAGCCAACCGATACCTCAGATATACAGTTGGACGTGTCGTATACCAATACAGAGACCGATGTAGATTACAACACTATTCGCTTTAATTGGGCACCATCCACTGCTTACTCTGGGTATGGTTCAGACACCACCGACATGATCGGAATCGATCTAGAAAATCGGACGATTGCCAGTATGAGAGCAACCGACCGAACCGGTCTATTAGCGCGTACCCGAGGGGTTAATGAGATTGAGTCGAGTGTTGTTTCATTACGCTGGGACCAACAACTTGGCGACAATTTAGACATGCAAGTTCAAGCGGGCTGGTCTAAAACCACCGATGACACAGACGACTGGATTGGTGCGGGTACGGCAACATGGGGCACCACCAATAATATCGAAAACAACTTGTCAGAAGATTGGTATGACTTTGTTGGGTATGATTGCACTACCGGCGACTGCTCCGTCCTTTCCGGTGAACGGCAAGCCAACTACGATCCTGTATACGGTACTTGGAATAACATTCATTCTCGCTTTGTGCCGCATGATTTGTACGCAAATCATTTGGGTTATTTGTCGCAAACCTTCCGCGAGCAGTCAGATACCAACGCCACGCTAAACCTGGACTTCGACTGGCATGTAGACGCTTTCCATATAACCGACGTTGAGTTCGGTGTAAAAATCGCCAATCGTGAAAAAGATGTATTTACCGACCGCCAAATAGGACAGAACTCTGCGACCCTGGTTGATGAGAGCAATCCGGATATCAGTTATGGTGGCTCGGGTATGGACAGTATTCATGTTGTCGATATGCTCGAGCCGGGTGCTTTCCCAGTGGATAATTTTGCCGAAGACTTGGTTGAAAATCGTAGTAACGACTTCTTCTACGGTTGGCCGCAAATTGACCCCTATAAAGCCGTTGCTGCTTTTACCGGGGCCGATCCGGATACCGTGAGCATGCGCTCCGACCCATCGCAATCACGTGTTATTGAAACTGATACGCAGGCAGCCTACTTAAAAGGTAACTTCGAATTTATGGAAGGCCGTCTGACCGGTAATGTGGGTGTGCGTTATGTCAAAGATGAAACAGAGGCTTCTGCCTATGGATCAATCCAGTGGTATCGCGGCCCTCACGCGGTTGATTGGTACGATCTGATTGTTGAGCGTCAATTGGCGAATGAAAACCTACCCGCGTGTGATGTGCCATCGCAAAGCCTAGCGGGTCCCGCATCCCCTTGGGAAAATATTGGCGACTTACGTGATTGTTGGGATTGGCGAATTACTCACGCCTACGATTACGACAACGATAACACCATCCCCGTTGAAGGTGCGGTTGTTCAAGCTCCAGAAACGGGTGTTCCATCACCTGATTGGCGTTTTGTGGATAGCACAGGGGCGCCCGATTATGATGTGAACCGTGTATTGCGTGTTGATTACTCTGATCCGAATAACCCTGTTTTCGTCGAAAACAGTGCAATACCTTCGCAGATCTATGAGATGGTTGATGGTGAGTTGCGCTTAACCGGTTATAAGGATCGTTTACGCACACGTGCTTTCCGTGGCGGCCTGCAGCCTTATGTTGATTATGCAACAGCTTTTACGGGGCCTGCCGGTAACACACCTGTCGCCAACTTCCGCAACGCAGAAACTGCCGGTAGTGGTTCATTTGAAGCGTGGTTGCCCAGTTTAAATCTGAATTACATGTTGACGGAAGATATGATTCTGCGCTTCGCGACATCGAAAACCATGGCGCGTCCAAGGTTTGATTCTTTGGCGCCACGTTTGCAAATCAATGAAAACCAGTGGGATAGTTTTGCGAACGGCTCTTCAGGTAACACATCGTTGAAGCCACTTGAATCTAAGAACTTAGACTTATCTTACGAATGGTATTTTGGTGAAGGCGATATGTTATCTGTTGCCTTGTTCCATAAAGATATGGATAACTTTGAAGAGGATGTTGACACTCGTTATTACTATCAGGATGTTCGATCCGATTACGACTTGGATGATCTGAGCATTCTTCTTCCTTACGATGAATCGATTAAGCCTGGAGATGTACTTGATGAGAGTGGCACCACTTGTATGCCGCATCGTGCACATGGGCCCCAGTCGCTTGAGCCGGTCTTTATTGATTGTCATACCGCCATTATTTCGCAAGTTCAAAATGGTGATGGCCAGACCATTACCGGCGTAGAGTTGGGCTATACGCAAATGTTTGACTCATTGCCTGACGCATGGTCTGGTTTAGGCTTGAGTATGAATTACACCTATCAAGAATCAGAGCGCGACCCCGTTCGCGTTGATGGTACTGATTACTTCAGCGATCCATTACCTGCGGCCAATACGCCTAAGCATACCGCAAATACTACCGTATTCTGGGAGTACGGCGATTGGGAGCTTCGTTTGGCACATCAATACACCGGTATCCAGTTAGTTGATGGTGGCACGTTTGGTGGTGCCGTATGGCAGGACCCCACTGAAAATTTGGATTTCAGTAGCACCTACAACATCAATGATACGTTCAGCCTGACATTCCATGCCTTAAACATTACTGATGAAATAACCCGGCAGTTTTACACGGCAAGAAACCGCCAGCTGGGTGATTTTGAAGGCGCCGAAGTATGGGATGAAGGTAACCCGATGGATGATTCTGGTGTTTACGATGGTCGCACCGATGCGCAGTATCGCATCGGCCGGTCTTTCCGTTTGGCTCTGCGCATGAGTTTCTAATCCACTAATAACGCCTGTTCGGCAGGTTGCGGCCTGCCGAAACGATAAAAAATTGGAGAAGGTACAATGAATAAGATGTTTAAAATGTGCGGTATTTCTATCGCGGTCAGTGCGGCATTAACTGCGTGCGGCGGTTCAGACGAAGGCTTTGATTTGGGTTACGGTGCCGATGCACCGGTGGTGTTTGATTCAGAGGTTATAGAAGTCAACATTACCGACCGTCAAGAAGGTACCGTTGTTGTGGACTTGACTCAAGGGGCTACAGTAAACGGAGAAGTCCTCACCCCTGACTCGCAGGGTGTTTACCCAGTAGACTGGTTGTTTAATGGGGCTGAGATACGCTACCCCCGTGACAACTGGGCGAATGGGCAGGATCCAGTGGAGTTGGCCGAAGCTGGTGAGATTGAAATATTTCCCGCTTCACTCCCCGTCCCGCAAATTGGCGATGACATGATTACGCCTTTTGACGTTGAGGGTAATACCTTGGTTATCACGCCTTCTATGTTTGATGAGGCGCTGCGTTCGTGCGACAACTCAGATTTTATTCCTACAATATATGAAGGGGCAATTGAAGCGAGTGATATTGTTCGTCAGGGGGATGGCTATTTAGATTTTCCCGCGCAACATGTTTACAACATTGATTACGCCCTGGACAACGGAGCGGGCCGTACAAAGCGCACCATCAAGCTAACCGTAACGGCGGAAGACGATTTGGTTTCCGATTTAAGTGTTCCTGAATCGTTAGATGTACCCAAGGGGCTAGAGGTAGATTCTGGGGTAGAAACGGTTCCATATTATGCATGCAGCACGGCCCTTAACTACCAAATTGAAGATACCAGCATTGCGACTGTCGACGAAAACGGTATGGTTGAAGGTATTTCAGTTGGTGAAACAACAATGACGGTTACAAGCCAAGCTGATCCTAGCTTACAAAAAACGGTTTCTATCAACGTAATTGAATCGTTCTTTTTAAGCCTGAACGAAGATCAGCCGGGGGAAAAGTCCGTTCCGTCCTGTACGATGTCTGCGGTCCGGGTAGAGCCCAACATGGTTGCGGGTGATCTATCGGGTGAATATGCCTATAACTGGAGTTCATCCAACAGCGGGCAGATGCCTATTCTAGGTACAAGCTCAATGGGCTTTGGTGAAATTGCCATGCTTGATGGCGGTGCCGACAATAATTTTGCCGGTACAACTACCAAAATAACTGCGGCACTAAAAAGTGGTGAAACAGGCGGTGTTGAGGTAAGCGATGTAAGTAATGCATCAGTTGATGTCAGCGTGGTGCCAAACCATGCGTGTGAGCCGATTAATACCTACGACGGTGCCACACCCTGGGCATTCGATTACCAAATGGAAAGTGATGCGTTTAGCGGTGGTGCTTTCTGGAATGCGTTGGGTGACTCCAGTATTACGACTTCATCCGAAGGCCTTGTGGGTAACGGCGTACAAATGACGGTCAACACAGTAGACGCTGATCCACAAACTGTGCCCAATGGTATGTGGTATCAAATGTGGAGCACTGGGCCTAACAACTTCTTTGGAGCCTCCCTGGGCCGAGTACCGGAGTCTCACGGCGTAGAGTTTTCAACTAATGTTTGGGTTAAGCTTGATACCAATGCCGAAGGTCCGGTGACTTTGCGTCAGTATATTCACCCTTGGCAATTTACTGGTCATCAGAGTTATGCCGGTCTCGAGCGTCGTAATGCACCGCTTGCTGCGGTATTTGAAGCCGAGCTAGTGCATACCTCGGAGTGGCAATACGTAGAGTTTACACTGCAATCAGGTGAGCGAACTTTCACTGTGCCGACCAGCTGGGATGCCGATGGAGCTGCGCAAGCGGCTGTCATGTCTCAGTTTGCCGTGTACGGTTTAGAGGCCGGTGACAGTGTTACCTTCGATGAGTACTCATTGGTCATTGAAGAATAATTACAGCTTACTGTCGTTCATAAGCCGCTCTTCGGAGCGGCTCTTTTTTGTAACCCCATAAATGCTGTTGGTTTCTAGCTTCATTAAGATCGGTGTGGATAGGACATATCGGCTCTTAGCTTTTTGATATTGGTAGATTGAATTTTTATACTGAAACACGCTTAACTGGCGTGTTCACATACTGATCTTATCAGTTATAACGTGATCCGATTGGCGGGTGTTAGAGGTAGACCATGTTAAAAAAATACATCGCTTATATTTTAGGGGCCATGGTACTGGCCAGTTCGTCTTTGCAAGCTAAGCCTGAAAATGAACCCACGCAATCAAAACCCAATGTGTTAATGCTTTTATTTGATGATATGCGCTTTGACACATTTTCTTACCGCGATGGACCGGTTAGCACGCCAAATATTGACGCCCTGGCAAACCAGGGTATTCAGTTTAACCAGGCCATGACCAGCACCGGGTTGTGCTCGCCATCTCGAGCCGCGCTTTTCACCGGTCGTTGGGGACATAAAAACGGTTTAGAAGATAATATTTATTTGTTTCACTCACGCTATGAAGAGTTACCGCCAGAACAGGGCGGACTTATTAAGCGTGCTGCCGATGAGGGATATTTCGTTGGTTACGCCGGTAAATGGCACTTGGGCGCTGAAGGTACAGGTTTACGGGGCGCGGATTATGTGTATGACGCCGATGATTTGCACCACGAGCGTTTCGAGAGGGGTTGGGCGCCGCGAGAAATTGCCAATAAAGTCAAACAGTACAACCAAGGTAAACGCGACGCCAATGGCGAAAAACACATGTACTATCAGACGTTACCCGGCACTTTTAAAGACACTGAGACGGCGCGCATTGTTGAGCATGGTCAAAAAATGATGCGTCAGGCAGCTGACAAGAAACAGCCATTCTTTGGTGTGGTAAGTTTTCATCAACCTCATCCTCCCTACAGAGTGCCAGAACCCTACGCCAGTATGTTTGACCCTGAAACCGTGGAGTTGCCAAAAAACCATTTGCGCGATCGAGTCAATAAGCCGATGTCGCAAGACGAGCCCTACTGGCCTTGGCACGACGTTGAGCATCTGACCGACACGGATTGGCGCAAGATGCGAACCTTTTACTATGGTGCTGTTGCTATGTTGGATGATGCTGTGGGCCAATTGATAGAAACCGCTAAAGAGGAAGGCTTGTACGAAGATCTTTATATCGTATTTGCGGGCGACCAAGGCAGCATGCTGGGTGAGCATGGTCTATATGATAAGGGACCTTACGCTTACGACGAGTTGATGAGAATGCCGCTTTTTGTTCGTGTTCCGGGAGAAGAGCCAAAGACAATTAATCGTCAAGTTTCCATGCTGGATATTGCTCCCACATTGGGCGATTGGATGCGTTTGCCCGCCGATGGAGATGTTGATGGTCGTTCTTTGGTGCCTTTGATTAAACATGGTGATAAAGCCGAAGAGGGCCAAGTGGATAAGGCGCTTTACGCGTATGAATGGTACAACGGTGGTTGGTTTGGTATACGCGCGATCCGTACACCGGAATATAAGTTCGTCTGGAACCCGGGCGAAACGCGCGACGAGCTTTACGATTTACAGAAAGATCCGGTAGAGATAGAAAACCAAATTGATAACTCCGAGTACCAAAAAGTGCGCAGTGCGATGATTGAACTTCTGGAGCAGGAGTTGGTTCGTATCGAGGATCCATTACTTGGTAAGTATCATCGTCACATGAAAAATTATCAGTAAGATTTACCCAAATAAGTAAGAGAATATTTTATGAAGTTAGCGATAATAAAGCAGGGGCTAAAGTTGCTCGCCGGGGCTTTGTGTATGATCAGTGCCAGTAGTATTGCCGCGCAAGAGCGCCCCAATATTTTATTGATACTGGCCGATGATTTGGGTTATGCGGATGTTGGCTTTAACGGCTCCACGGACATTACAACACCGTCGTTGGATCAATTGGCTCATCAAGGTATGACCTTTTCCCAAGCCTATGTAGCACACGCTTTTTGTGGTCCGAGCCGGGCGGGTTTAATGACGGGACGTTACCCGCATAAATTTGGTTCGCAGTTTAACCTACCCGACACGTCTATGTCCGGTGGCCTTGGTATTCCCACTTCCGAGACCTTTGTCAGTGAGGTGCTGCAAGATAGTGGTTATTTTACCGGTGTTGTGGGTAAGTGGCATTTGGGCGAAACTGAAAAATACCACCCCAATAATCGTGGTTTTGACGAGTTTTACGGCTTTCTCCCAGGAGGGCATAATTACCTTCCGGAAGAATTTAACCCCCGCTACGATGCATTAGTCGCAGCCGGGCGCACCGATATCCCAGATTACATCAAACCGCTTGAGCACAACGGTAAACAAGTTCGGGAAACCGAGTATATTACCGATGCGCTGTCCCGCGAGGCGGTGAATTTTGTCACCGCAGGCGCCAAGAAAGACCAGCCTTGGTTCCTCTATTTAGCCTACAATGCTCCGCATACACCCTTGCAAGCCAAACCTGAGGATATGGAAAAGTTCCCTCACATTAAGGACAAGAAACGCAAAATCTATGCGGGTATGGTGTACGCCATGGACCGTGGGGTGGGTCGGGTTATGGCCGCGTTGAAAGAGACCGATCAATACGACAACACCTTGGTATTATTTTTAAGCGATAACGGCGGAAAAGTATCTCAAGGCGCTAATAACGATCCCTTGCAGGCAGGTAAAGGCAGCGCTTACGAGGGTGGTTTCCGTGTGCCTATGTTGGCCCACTGGCCTGCGCAAATTAAACCCGAAGGTAACTACACTCACCCGGTTAACGCGTTAGATTTTTTCCCAACGTTTGCGGCTTTGGCCGAGGCGCCATTACCTGAGGGTATAGAGTTAGACGGCAAAAACCTCTGGCCAGCATTGAAAACGGGTGCAAGTGCACGCAAAGGCGAAACCTTTTTTGCCATGCGCCACCGGGGAGACCACAGCGATACAGCCGCTATTCGTGACAATTGGAAAGCGGTACGTGTAGGTAAAGGCCCTTGGGCACTCTACGATGTAGTCGCCGATCCGGCAGAACGTAAAGATTTAAGCGGTAAAAAGCCTCAATTGCTGCACGATCTGGTGGATGAAGCCAATACCTGGAGCTGGACCCACGAGCAGCCGCGCTGGTTCCACATTCAAAAGGAAGGCTTCGAGTGGCGAGAGAAATCTATGCCTCGCTTCCACGAGACCTTTGATTTACTGGAAGGCGGAAATTATTAATTTCGACAGAAAAAGTGGCTAGTTTCGTGACTGTTGACGGCGACCTATAAGGTCGCCTTTTTTGCTTGATATGCATGGAAAAATTGTTGGCGCATACCATGTACTTGTAGTAGCTGTTTTTTTAAGCTTCCAGTAATAGTATGAGGTTAATGATGGCCAGTTACGCAGTGATTGGTGCAGTTTCCAGTCTTACAGTAATAACCAGATTCTTATAAACACCAAAATAGATATATAGTGTTTATTTACGGTTCTTATGGTAATTGTACAGGGGTGGTGTACACCCAGTCGTTTTCTTTAACGGGAGTATGGCAAGCTATACATGATTGATTTAGATCATTTTCATCTCCGTATGGTTTTTGCTCTTTTCCTAACCAACGAGCCCATCCCCAGCCAGTTCCATTAGATTTGAATTTTTTGGAATCTTTATACATAAATTCGGCATGGATAAATTCATCTGGAGTTATTGCCGTAGGCCAGTTTTTTTCGGTTGTTTGTTTCCAAACTAACTTTCCTAAAATTGCACCATCAGGCCAAGGGTTGGTTTGATTTGAGCGTGCTGCTTCAATTGCAATATCATTTCCTAAAATAATTCTCATACTTTTATTATCTGTTCTATGGGAAGCGGAAATAACCCTCCAGTTTTTATATTCTTCTGGAATTTTTAAGCCCTCTAGGTTTTCTTTTACGCTGATATTTTCATCAGTTGCAAATGAAAATGCAGAAAATAGAGATAATAAAACAACAAATAGACTATTATTTTTCATTTTGAATTTCCTATAGTTTGGTGTCGACCTTATGTAGTAATTGCATAAGATAGATAATAACCAAGCAATATTATATTTCAAAAATAAGAATTCTGACTTATTAAATTTTGCAAATAATTGTGTGTCTTAAAGTGTTAGTGTTTATAAAAAACTATAGCTAAAAATTTAATGAGAAAAATAGTTGGATTTTTCCATTTAGCCAATAGTCAATCCGGACTCAAAGTTTTACTAATTTATTCAGTTTAATCGAAACAGTTGAGGTAAAAGACTGAATTTGTACGCATACTTATAGGTGACCTTTAAAGAGCAGCTAGACACGCAAAGAGTTGATGCTGACATGCCATTGCGGCGGTGGAAGATTAGTAGAAATCTAAATCAGTTGCGGTTGTGTGGTTAGTTTAGCGCTTGTTTTTCGTGTTTAGTTTTTTGGAAAGTGTAAATAGGGGTCAATTATGTGATGCAGGCATTATTATTATAAAGGTCATATCTATAAAATTGTATATTGTTATGGCCATCGGAAGTCAATAGTTGTCTGTTAGGGTGGATGCTTATGAAAAATCCGGTCCAATTTTTATTTTGGAATAGAGCTTTGTAAATTTTGCGGATAAACACTAACTTTTTAAGGTTAACGGCATGATTTTAAAAAATTCAACAATCGCATTGATTTTAGCGGTGGGGGTAAATTTTGCTTTCGCACTAGAAAATGCACCTGTCAGCGATTTTGGTAGTCCAGGTTTTTCTGGCAATGAAGGTTGCTATCATTCTAATTACCCAGAAATGTCTATATGGGCTGAAGCAGGCGTGAAAGGGGGGGTGAAAAAAATTGCGGACATTCAAGCAGTGTTGAATCCAGGTGAAAATATTCAAGCTGCCATAAACAACGGTGGTGAAGGAGTAATTTTACTGCGCAACGGTGTTTACACCCTTTATGAAACCTTGAACATGCGTGATGGTGTAGTTGTTCGGGGTGAAAGTAAATCTGGGGTAAAAATTAGCGTTAAAAAGCAGCGTGGTACATCTGTGTTATTTGGGAGTAATGTAAGTAAAGCTGGTCTAGAAAATGTGCGGTTAGTCTATGAAGCACTTTCCAGTCCTCCAGAAGAGCATCGAAATTATCGAGGAGGATATGTGGATGGTAACTATTGCCGTCAGTGTTTTCAGAATGACAAGCCGAATTACGATGCCACCCTAATTCGTATTAATGGTGATAATAACTGGGTAGATAATGTTGACATTATTAATAGTGGCTCTGACCCGGTAGAGATATATGGAAACAATAATACATTCAGAAATTCTTTGATAGATAGTGCATACAATAAAGGAGGAGGTGGCGAAGGCTACTTCGATTTGCGCGGTGATAATAATTTGATTGTTGGCTCGACTGTACGTTTAATTCGTCATTTTTCAATTCAGCAAGGCGCAAAGTACAACGTAATCGTAGAAAACAGAGTAGAAGTTGATATTAATTTTCACAATAAGGACGATGGACATAACTTAGTAGAAAACAACACAATTATTCGACCTTCATGGCATTCTTGGGGAGTTTTTGCTACGGGTGGGGCTAGGTATGGCCATACGCCGCCAGGCCCAAGAAATATTATAATTAATAATAGTGCGTATGATTACAGGGAGAATAAAGATGAGTTTTCAGATAAGGACGTAGTTTATATCTACAACGGTTACGGTGAGCCAGTTTCTACAAGCTGGCCAATGCCTTCGTGCGGTAAATTTTATGCCGTTAGTAAACCAGCCACGCCAACGCCTCCACCTAATACAGGTGAGCCAGATATATTTGATCAATGTGATACTACAGCGCAATGCAAGAATGTTTTTGGTAATCAAGCTACTGATTGCAAGAATAGCGGTACAAATAAGAGTGTTTGTATGTGTGGTTCCTTAGCTTGCGATTCCAACGTACCGCCTTCTTCTCCAGCTGATCCTATTACAGACGAGCCGGAAATGTTTGATCAATGTGATACAACGTATCAGTGCAAAACTATCTTTGGTAATAGGGCCACCGATTGCAAAAACAGTCGCTCAAACAACAGCATTTGCATGTGCGGTACTTCGGTTTGCGGTTACTAAAAATTTTAAGGCTCGAAAGAGCCTTTTAGTAAGAGCATTTTTCTAAAACTTCGCTATTTATGTTTTTTAGGTGAGCGGTGGATTCAAGGACCCCAATCGCTTTTTAAAGATTTTCAGGTTATACCGTACCCAATGCGGGTTCTGCTACCAGATACGAATATGCCGACCTTACGTAGCTCATTGCTGTTTCGATGCTGTCCGTGAGCTGGCTGTGTCACGGCCTTCTCTGTTGTGTCATTCACTCGGCTTCTCGGATTGGGGGTTCGAGACTTTTGCTGATCAGGTTGTCGATTCCACCCTCTTATACGAGCTTTTGATAGCGATAGAAGATTCCATTTAAGAGAAGAAAATACCAGTTTTTTCTAGTCATCTTCATATATCGACAGAACTTATAGCGAGCCGCGATCCAGGCGACATTCATTTGGTGTTGGTTTGGGGCTTATCCAGCAATAGTATGAGGGGGAAGTTAGGGCCTAATGTAAACCTCCCCTAGAATAGCGACACTTTCTTTTAGAGTTCTCCGGCGTACACTACGTCAACACGGAGAACCAAAATGAAAAAATCACGCTACACGGAAACGCAGATCGTTAGGATTCTGAAGGAAGTAGAAGGCGGCAGACTGGTCAAAGAGGTGTGCCGGGAATATGGGGTATCCGACGCCACCTATTACAACTGGAAATCCAAGTATGGCGGCATGGAAGCGTCCGATATCAAGCGGCTCAAGGAACTGGAGGAGGAGAATCGCCGTCTGAAGGCGATGTTCGCCGACCTCAGTCTGGAGCATAAGATCCTCAAAGATATCGTCGAAAAAAAGCTGTAAAGCCAGCGATCAGGCGCGAGCTGGTCGATTATGCCCAACAAGAGCATGGTGCCAGCCTCCGTATGGCCTGCCGCGCTGTTGGCATCAGTGATTCAGTGTATCGGTATCAGTCCAATCCCAATCGGGATGATGAGGTGATCGCCAAACTCCAAGAGGCAGTGGAACGCTATCCAGCCTACGGTTTCGACAAGTTGTTTAAGATCCTGCGGCGCTGGGGGCACGGCTGGAATCACAAGCGCGTCCACCGCCTGTATTGCGAGCTGAATCTGAACAAGCGCCGCAGAGGCAAGAAGCGGTTGCCCAGTCGTAATCCAGAGCCGCTATCGGTGCCAGCGCAAGTAAACCACTGTTGGTCGATGGATTTTATGAGTGACAGCCTGTTCTGCGGCCGCCGGTTCCGAACCTTTAACCTGGTTGACGACTTCAACCGGGAAGCGCTGGCAATCGAGATTGATCTGAACCTCCCAGCACCACGGGTTATTCGAGTACTGGAGCGAGCAGTCGCTTGGCGAGGCTATCCCAATAAGCTGCGAATGGATAATGGTCCGGAGTTTATATCGAGCGCTCTGGCTGAATGGGCAGAGGAGCACGGCATCGAGCTGGAGTTTATAAAGCCTGGCAAGCCGACGCAGAACTCCTACGTGGAACGGTTCAACCGCACTTACCGGGACGAAATCTTGAATATGTATGTGTTCCGCACCCTAAACGAGGTAAGGGAACTAACCGAAAGCTGGATTAGGGAATACAACGAAGAGCGGCCACATGACTCGCTGGGGGATCTGACTCCCTGGGAGTATCTGGCCAAACATGAGCGGCTGGAAAACTCTAATTATGCGTGTAACTAATTAGGGGAGGTTTACAAGATGATGAGTTTATAGCTAAGCATGGCGAGCCACCATGGATACTTGCTAATGAAATACTGGCCTCTGCGAAGTTAGGTTACTTGCTGACAACTCCTGAGGGGCAGGACCCTGAAGAGCACATTTAGTGCAAAGTTGATTAATCAGGAAAATGGTGTGGAGATTAGTTTTTCAGACTTGTCTTCTGGGGAGAAAGTCTTGATGTCTTTGGCTTTGGCCCTCTATAGCTCCCATTATGATCGAATTTCTCCGGATGTCTTACTTCTTGATGAGCCTGATTGTCATCTGCATCCTTCCATGGCAGGAAAGCTCTTGGATGTAATAGAAAACGTTTTTGTAAAACGACGTAAAATTGTCGTGATAATGACTACTCACTCACCGTCAACTGTTGCTATGTCTAATTTAGATTATCTTTATGTTATGACTTCACGAGACGGAAGAATATTCAAGGAAACAAAAGATCGATGTATTAAAATGTTGACAGCAGGTGTCCCGGCTTTGAGTGTCGATTATGATAATAGGGTGCAAGTGTTCGTTGAGAGTAAGTATGATGCAAAAAACTATAGCGCTATATATGAACTTTTAAAATCCCGGCTGGACAGTGATATATCTTTGAATTTTATTTCGTCAGGCTCTGGCGGATCAGGAAGTTGCGAGCAAGTTAAGGATGTTGTCAGTGTTCTTAGGAGATACGGAAATTCCAAGATCTATGGTGTTATTGACTGGGATAATAAGAACTCCGGTGATGAGTACGTTAAAGTTGCTGCAGTTGGTAAGCGTTATAGCTTGGAGAATTTAATTTTAGACCCTTTGCTTCTTGGGGTTTATCTTATACGGGAGTCTTTTCTCCGTCCTGAAGATGCCGGTCTAGACTCTCGATTAACTTATGTAAGACTTTCCAGTTTGACTCAAGATGATTGCCAAAGCTTGGTGGCTTATGTGCTTTGTAAGCTTAGTGAGTCGGCTTCTGAAGTTGAAGATATTGGCGAGCTGGATGTTACTTATGTTGGTGGTCTACAGCTATCATTGAAGAGTTGGGTTCTTAGAAAGAACGGCCACGACTTAGAAAAATTGGTAAAGGATGCATTTCCTCCGTTAAGACGATTTAGAAATGAAAATGATCTAAAGAGCGATATAATTCTAAAGGTAATGTCCGATCACCCAATATTTATTCCAACTGATTTTTTAGATTTGTTTGATTCAATTTGCGTGCAGCATGTCGACTAGTTAGTGCGTGTATTCATTCGCTTTATCTGGAGGTTGTTCTCTGTGTCGTCAATCTTCCAGTTTTTATGAAATACAATTTTTTCCTTTGCTGCATCTTTTGTTCATCGGGCTGTTCATTGGGGGTCATTAATTTTTTATCGGATTCTATGTGTGCTGGGTGATACGTTTTTCGGACGTACTTGCTGCTCTAATATATTTTGTCTTTGTGCCGAGGCTATGACTGGCTTTTCTCTTTCTTCGCATAAGAGAGTCTATTGCCGTGCTGATTGCTTTTTTATGCGAATTTTAGGGGAGGGCCGGAGTTCAATGTCTGAGAGTTAGTATTTTTATGCTATTCAATAATAAAGGGTTAGTGGATATTAACCCACCAACCCTTTAAAAATGTGGTAGCTAGGGGCGGACTTGAACCGCCGACCCCAGCATTATGAGTAAATAATCGTTGCTTGAATGCGCAAAATACATGGCAGATATGGTTCTGCCTTTCTCAATTGACAGTAAGTAATATCGCTAAATATTCACCATGTCAAGTATTTTGCTCTATTTGGCCAAATTATAATCATTTTGGCAAACTTAATTTGTTTACTTGCGATCTCATTCTTCCAACCTTTGTCCGAACGTAATTACGCGTCGTTGAAAGTTGGCTGTGTCCCATCAAGCGTTGTATGGTGAAAATATCGGGTTCTTGGTCTTCATTATCTGGATTGCACAAAGCTGTTGCTGTTGTATGTCGTATTCTGTGAGCGCCAATTCTCACACCTGTCCTGGAGGATAATCTACGCATAAAACCAGTAATGTGTTCTCGTCTCATTGCTCTTGGATTCGTCGGATCGGGTTTGTATCGGTTATAAAAAAGACAAACATTAAAAAGTCGATCATCTTTCCATAGCTCTCTTCCAAGATATTCTTGCGATCTTCTTAGTAAGTACTCAATGTCTGGAATTATTTCATCGGCAATCGGAATATCCCATTCTCGATAAGTTTTTGACCCTCTATAGCTGCAGGTCAGGATTCTTTTTTCGAGATTTAAATCGCCGATTTCTATTGAAACTAACTGTCTTCTTCGAATGCCTGTAAAGTATAAAAATCTGATCACGATTAGCCAGAACCAAGCAGGCTGGGGGGCAGAGTCATCAAATTTCAAGTATTCAATGGTTTTCAGAAAAGCATCATTGTCGAGTGTTTTAGGTGGAGCCTGAGGTAGGGGGGCACCCTTTACTTTAGAGAACCAATCCCTTTGCAGATATGCTTCTTCAAACAGCCACTTACTCAGAAGTTTTAGATATCTGAGATACCCGTTATATGTCACCGGCTTAGCAACTTTTAGGGTCTCCGCTCGAAACTTCATAATACTGGTAAAATCTATCTCCTCGATTGATTTTACTCCAGAGCGCTCTTCAAAAAGTCTTGCAACTCTGTTTAAAGTTTCAGCTGTATCTGGCTGGTATATGTTTAACGCTATATATAATTCAGCCGCTTCCGTTACTCGCATATTACTAACTCCTTATATTCCATGTAACTATAAACGGAATACTGTAATATAACTGTAATGTGCATATTTATGCGCCAGCCCTTAGTAAAAATTTGTAGGAATATTGGGGTTCGGTCATACATCCTCTGCTGGCCTCACAAATTTATTGGTCTTAGGTAGCTCTTGTCCTTCACCAAACAGCGCTGAATAAGGCAACAGCCAGCCATTAAGGCGAGCTTGTTTGTTGCCTGTATCTACGGTGTAACGATGGACGTTCTGGTGAGTTAATTTGGTTTTCAAGTTGACCTTGAGCCGTGCGAATCGCTTCTGCAGCTTGGTGTACTCGCTACCGTTCCCCAGACGGGCCTCCTTGACAAAATGCTGGAATATCCGGGGGGATACCAAAAAAACGCCTTCCTCCACAAAATGCAGGCCTGCTTTGGCGTTATTCACAGACAACGTCTTACGGTGAATCCCTTGTTTTACCCAATCCAAAAAAGCCGTACCCACATCGTCGGTCCAATCCAGACTCTTGATATCTGTTGCAGGGCCTAAGTCCTCGGCAGCCTCATAGGAACCTGTGTCAGTGTCAGCTCTATCAGACTTCACAGGTGTTTTCGCCGATACGGGCTCGCCCTCGAAGGCGTCGACTTGATCCTCTTCCAGGGCGGGTTGGGAATCTGGTGCAGTCTCACTCGGTAACGGATCCGCAAACGGATCCGTATCATCCTCGACAGTCTCAGGGGGGCGAGCAGCTTCACTGGCGGGCGCAGCGTCTGCCGACGCATGACGCTCAGCATCGTGTTGTACTGGTGCAGACTCAGCAGATTTAGCCGGCGCTGACCGCGTCCGGCTTGGAGCTGGTGCAGTTTCATTTTGAGGCGCCTTATCGGCGCCGAGCTCACGGATGGTTCCCTCAAACGGCTGCGGCAGCCTCACGGCGCGCCAAAGCAGTCTCGTTTTGAATTTGAGGCAGGTAAACGTATGGCTAAAGCGTCCTTGGGCATGCTCGATGGATATCTTGAAGACGGCTCCGCCGTCGTCATTCTCAATGGCAAACCCATGCTCCTGCAGCACGTTATAAATTCTCACAGGATCCTGAGGCATCCCCGATGTGCCGGTGTCCTCAAAGCTGCTGATCAGCTTCATGGCCAGCGGCCGGCACACAAAGTACGTGTACTCACCGGTCACCCAGGCCATCCCACCATCCTGGTTGTACTTGATCTCACGCTGATCAATGAGCTGTCGCAGCCTCTTGATCATACGATCGGCCAGCGAATCACCGGCACCCGGTAGCCGGGATGCCGGCTTTTTGATATCCAGATTCTTCGCGGTGCTGCGCCTATCGGCCTGGATGGCGATATCGGCGATCACCTGGCTTTCATACTCCTCCCCCCACAGATAGTTAATAACCTGATCCAATATCTCGGGGTGTTGTGTCAACCAAGCCCTGGCAGGCTTGGGGATCAAAGTGCCAAACATGGTAAGACTGAGTCGCTGGTGGCTCTTGTAAGCCACATCATTGAACGCTATCGCGTAGGACACGGCGTCAGTATCAATCAGGCAACCATCCTGAGGTGTCCAGAATCCAGTCCGACCTCCCGAGTAGGTCGGTACCAACTGGATTCGCCGAAACAGCTTTCCAATATCGTGAAGGAGGCAGGCGATAAAGAGACCATAGGTCCAGATGTGCTCCTGGGCGGCGATCTCTTCGGGAGAGCCGCCGAGCGGTAGCTGATAGCTGCGGCGGATATGCAGCGCGTTCTCGATCACTTCGAGCGTATGCTGTAACAGGCCTCCAGGACCTGAGTGATGGTTATTCTCTGAGGCTGGTGCAAGTTGACTGCAAAGCGCAAAAGCGTAAGTTGGCTGTCGATAGAGGGTATCGAAATGCTCTTCGCTTAATCCGACCAGGCGATACATACCGCTCAGCGTTGCGTCATAGCCGACGTACTCCAGAAGCTCGCGCGCAGTGAGTATGGGTAATGCGGTCATATCGAGCTGTGACGCTCGAAGTTCGACTTGAGGCTGGGCGGGATCGGGCGTGAATACCTTACCCAATAGGCGTTTAATCATACGCAGTGTGCTTCAGCCCACTTGCGTATCATATCTTGCGCTGGGTGGGCATTGGCGGCGGTGTACTCTCGGATGGAACCCTGACCTGATTTAAATGCTTTAAAGCTTTCCTGTAGCGGGTTCCAAAACTGAGGATTGCCAGAAGGATTAAACGCTCGGTGTGTCCAGCATTCGAGCTCGGACAACCGACGCTGAAATAAGCGTTCCAACGGGAGGCTGTCGGATTTATTGTTTAGAGATACCAGATCCCACAGTACCAGCTCTATTTCAGAGCCGATGTTTTCACCATCGAGGCTCACGCCCTCGAATGCCTCGCAGAGCTGCTGCAAAGGCTGAAGCCATTTTGGCTTCCCCAGTTTTGAGAGTGCTTCCGTGACTGAATGCTCCCAGTGAGACTGTGTCATAACGAACCCTTTATCGTTTGCGGTTACCCTTAGCCCCGCAGGGCCATTTTCCCTTATTGATCCATTGCCCCCTTATGCCCCTTTGGCCGCCCCGGTCATCCACGGACTTTAGTGGATGACCGGGGCGCCTTTTTTGATAGACGCCATTAACCATTCGGGCATAGCCCGCTTTTTAGCGTTTTCCTTTCCTTATTTCAGCAATCAATTTGTACAGCCCTTGTGCAGTTTGATTGATGCGAAATCCGTCACGGTCAGTATTCTCAGCCGTATGAGTAACCAACACCCCATAGAATCGCTAATGCGACCACCGGTAGAGCTTTCTTCGAGTCTCGCCTATGCCTGTGGTGCAGGCCTCGCGGTGATGAGCCCCGGCATGTTATTAACCGTGCCGTCTGTGGCGTATTCGCTGGCCGCTTTCTGTGGGTATCGTTTTTGTACTCGAACCGCTTCCGCCGTTCAGCTTATGAAGTATCAGCATGGATTGACGGTATTGCCGTGGTGGGAGATCAGCAGCACCGAGATTCCGTGCAGCAAAAAAGACTTATTTCTGGGAAAAGGTTTTGAGTGGGAAGCCATTCATACCCAGCGCCACCACGATTGTAAGCAACCCGAAAATCGTCACATCGTTAAACGCTATTCCTCACCGGGATACAAACGCGCACGTCAAATCGAATCCGCCTTTAAGCGTTCGCCATTAACTACGGGTCTTGGCAATTTGCTGGGCAGTACCCACTGGGTTAATCCTTGGTCGCCCGTCAATTTAGATTTAGGTGGTGATACCACCACGCACGGTGTTGGTCTGTGGGAAGGTGAATACGATATCACCGAGCCTCAAAGTGAGCGCGTTGCGCATAAATTTGTCGTGGGTACCACTCGCGTAGGTAAGACACGACTATGCGAAGTGCTGGTCACTCAGGACATACACAACGACGATGTCGTGATTGTCTTTGACCCGAAAGGCGATGCCGAATTGCTGATTCGCATGTGGGCCGAATCGGTCAAAGCCGGACGTGAACACCAGTTCTATATGTTCCACCTTGGCTACCCGGACGTTTCTTGTCGCTATAACCCGGTAGGCTCCTTTGGGCGTATTACTGAACCAGCCAGTCGAATTGCTAGCCAGTTACCGGGTGAAGGTAATAGCGCAGCCTTCCGTGAATTTGCTTGGCGCTATGTGAATGTGATCAGCCGCGCCGGTACCGAACTCGGTAAACGCCTCTCCTATGAGTTCTATTTACAATACGGCGCTGATATTGACCCGCTTCTGTATGAATACCTGCAAGCAGTCTTTAAGAAAAATGAAGCCGAGTTCCCAAAATGGAAAAAGGACATTGAAAAAGTCGAAGAGTCAGATCGAAAGCCTGATCGCAGTATGTCAGCGCGAGATCGTAAGGCATGGGCAGCTGTGGTCGTCTACAAAGAATACGGCCTATACGATGAAGTCGCCCACGCCCTGATCAAGACCTTTGAGTATGAGAAATCTTTCTACGACAAATTGGTCGCGTCTCTTTTCCCGCTATTGGAAAAACTCTGTGCTGGTAAAACGGGCCAGCTGCTGTCGCCCGATTATCTCGACCTGGAAGACAAGCGACCAATCATCGACTGGAAGTCGATCATTCGCCAAGGCGGCATTGTGTATATCGGCCTCGATGCGCTAAGCGACGCGGAAGTCGCAAGCGCTGTGGGCAGTTCCATGTTTGCTGATTTGACTTCTACTGCGGGCTCTATTTACAAATTTGGATCAGATCAAGGCTTGCTGAAAGTCGAAGGCCGCAATGGCAAGAAGCGCAAGGTTTGTCTTCACCTGGATGAATTCAACGAGCTCGTGGGTAAAGAGTTTGTGCCGATGGCCAACAAGGCCGGCGGCGCCGGGTTCCAGTTGACCGCGTATACCCAAACCATGAGCGATATTATCGTTCGGTTTGGCGATACCGCTAAAGCCGCTCAGGTAATTGGTAACTTGGGCTCTATCATTATGCTGCGCGTGAAAGAGCTCGCCACGGCTGAACTGCTGACCGAGCAATTGCCTGATGTGGATGTGCATACACTTGGCCTCCGTAGTGGCGCGACCGACAGTCCAGCCTCTGAAGAGGTGGACTTTGTTTCATCCACACAGCAGCACATTGGTACTCAACGAGTACCGTTGTTGCACCCTGGTGATGTAACACGCTTACCCAAAGGCCAAGCCTTTGCCCTGGTGGGCAGTCGTCTTTACAAGATTCGCCTTCCCATTCTCAACGATGAAAAATCGTTGCCCTCGGATCTCTCATTTGTCACCAATGAGATGCGCAAGCAGTACGCCGCGAAGAACTCCGAAGGCTGGCACAAAATGCCAGCACGGTGGGCGGAGGTCGCATGACACGCACTCAGCGCATAGACAGACAAGATACCGGCCGAGAAACCATACTCGGTAGCACCATCTCACAAGTTGCCTCTCTGGTCTCTTGGTTTCTGTTTGCGGTGTTTATCTCCATCGTCATCGAGTGGATTGGCATGCTGGCCGGTTGGTGGGATAAGACCCACGCGAGACACATGCTCACCGAAGAGATCGGCTATCTCTCGCACATCGATCAGAACGCACTTCTAAAACTTCACCCAGTGCAATTGGCTGACAAGGCCATTACGTGGGTGAACGAAGCGTACAGTTTTATTGGTTTGCCCAAAGCGCTGAATCTTCTCTCTCAGTACATGGGATGGCTTGCCATAGGGATCAGCAGTGCCATTGATATCACCTACACGCTGGTTATTCGTCTGGCTGTGGTGTTGCTCGCACTACCGGCCTTCATCCTTTGGGGCCTCTTAGGCCTCGTTGATGGATTGGTCGCTCGCGACATCCGAAAAGCCTGTGGTGGTGTGGAATCATCCTTTGTGTATCACCGAGTAAAAGATTGGATAAAACCGGCCATCGGGTTGAGCTCTGGCTTGTACCTGACGCTTCCTTTCTCAATCAATCCAGCGCTCTTTTTCATCGTGCCACAGCTGCTTTTCTTCACGTTCGTGTATTACACCGCGTCAACGTTCAAGAAGTTTATTTAGGGGATCGTATGCAATCGACTACTGACTCAAGTTTGCCAAACATAGAGCATTCGGATGAACCCCGAGAGCCTATCGCTGATAACCGCTCTTCAATGCCATCGTGGTTCAAACTCGGCTTGGCATCAATATTGATATTGGTGCTAGTGGCATTCGTAGGCTTTGTGGTTTTCCTTCCAGAAGCCAAACAAGAAGTCGTCGAGGATCAGTCAACACCGCCTGTAGAGAAAATATCACTACCCGAACCGCCCATCGACATTCAACGTAAAACGGCCGACAACGTCGACCCCGATATTACGTCTTCGCTGTTACAGGTGGAGTCCTCTGAAGATCTGTATTCCGAGTCCGTTGTGTTGGAAACCAACAGCGCGGTACAGCAAAAGCTTGAGAGTGAGATTGAGTCGGTTAAAAGCTCTGTCGAGCTGATGCAAGGCACCCTGATGGAGATTAAGGCGCAGCTGTCCGACATGCGTGAAGCTGATAACGACAACGCTTCGGATATCAACCATCTACGCCGCTCCTTTCTCGATTTTAAAGAAGAGCACAAGGCGTCGACTCCGATCAAAAATCCAGAGCTACCTTTCTCGGTTGTGGCCATCAAGCAAATGGGCACCTTAGTGCAGGTGTCAGTCTCACACGACGGCCATCGCCGGGATATGGGGCTCAATGGCCGGTGGATGGATTGGAAACTGACCGGTGTCGATCTCACCGGTCGTCGAGTCCAGTTCACCTACAAAGACCAAATCACGCGGTTAACGGTGTCCATATGATCATCCGTGTTTTCGCGATATTGGTGCTTTTGGGAACGGCCTGCCTCTGTCAGGCAGCGCAGACCGAGATCAACGATACCCAGCGTACCGACAGCCTCACCGGCCGCACTCAGGCTGTAAAGCCCTGGCTGCGCTGGGGGTTAACGGAGTTCGAGTGGGCAACCTACCAGGACATCATGCAGGGGCCACGCGGCACCTGGACACCCAATATCAGCCCGGTGTCAGCCCTCGGCCTAAATGCTCAATCTGAGTTAGAGCGGACTCGATACGCCAAAATCGCCGCCAGGCAGGACTGGCAGCGATTGATGAATGAGCGTGCCTGGCACCTCGCATATAAGTCCGCCAAAGAAGAGTATTTCGGTCAACAGATCGCGATGATTGATGTTGAATCGGCGTCGATTTCGAACATTACGGCCAATTCAAAGCTCGTGATGTTTACCGATGAAAACTGTATCCAGGTATGCCAGAAGACGCTGGAATCGGTCATTCAGAATAAAGCCAGTCTCGATATTTACTTTATCGGCAAGATTGAGCGTGAGGACATCATTCAATGGGCAGCCACCCATGCGATTCCGCCGGAGCTCGTGAATGATGCCGGTAAGATCACACTCAATATTGACCGTGGCCTCTTTCAAGCCATGTCGCCCAACAGCGGCGATCTGCCTCAGATTTATGTTCGCGACCCTCGCATGGACGGCGAGCTTATGGAGGTCGAGTTTTGAAATCGATCATCCTGATTATTTCGATCATGCTCAGCTGCCAGGCCTTGGCGGCAGAGAAGACTGTCCCAGAACCGTACTTGGTTGCGGCGAAGCACGCTAATGTCCCAGCGGAACTCTTGTATGCCATCTGTCTCCAGGAGAGTGGCTACAGTCAGTCAGGCGCCTACCACCCTTGGCCGTGGACACTCAACCTCGGTGGCCGTGGCGCCTACTTCGCGGACGCTCAGCAGGCGGCCAAAGCACTGTCCGAGTTTCTGTCCCAGAATCGTTGCAACGTGGACATCGGGCTGTGTCAGATCCACTGGTGTGCCCATGCCCATATGATCAATGATCCATACCTCATCATAAACCCCTACGCCAACATTCAGTATGCGGCAGCCTTACTGCGTTCTGAATACGAACGCTCGGGCGACTGGGTGACCGCCGCCGGTCGCTACCATGCACCCAATAATCCCCGACTTGCAGCGTCGTATCGTGCTCAGGTTCTCTCTAAATGGCAGCCTCTCATCGCAGGGGGTGTCAAATGAAACGTATCGCCACTCTACTGATTGCGCTGCTCTGTCAGGAGACCTTAGGTCAATCCCCCGAAACCATTGCGGATTTCGGTGGTAATCCATTCCTGAAAACACCTGAAATCAAACTGACACCTCCACGCCGAGATGCATACCTAAATGATCATTTTCCGGTTCATACACCCAGTATGAGTCCGGGCAGGATTCGTGGTGGTGATCTGCCATTACCTCATGAAACGGCAAAGCTGCATCCCTCGTTCTTTGTGATGGGGTACGACAACTACTCGGTTCAATGGGTCAGTGCCCACAAACAAAAACTGGTGGAGGCCTCCGCCAAGGGCTTTGTCGTTAATGTGGAATCCGCCGCACAACTGCAGCAGCTGCGTTCCATTCTCAAGCCACTGACTCTTATCGCCGCACCAGGCTCCAGCTTTACCGAGCTCTGGGGCGTTCAACATTACCCTTTCTTTGTTCATCAGGGAGTCCTAACACAATGAAATACCTGGTTCTGACGCTGTTGCTATTGATATCCGGCGCAACGAGTGCGGGCGTCGATCATGTGACTGATCAGGAACGCTTAGCCCTGGAGAAAGTGCTGGTGTATCTGAAAGATGCCCAAGGTCTTGTTTCAAAAGCCAACTCGGTCAGCGCGATCGACACTCGGTTTCCTCTCAATTATCAGGCGCTGAATACGGATCTTGCCGAGATTCGCGATGCATTGGAGCGCCACCTACGGGCACCTTCTCGTTCACCACGCAAGGTGAAGAATCTCGACAGTGATTATCTTCCGCGGGAAGGTTCCGAGGCGGCTATCGAGCAAGATCAGATCATCGGTGTGTTTGTTGAGTAGGCGCCATGCTGGATAAATTTCAAGCCATCTCGGGCTTAGAGCCACTGTACGCCTACATGACGTTTGCCATCATTTTTGGTGGCTTGTTGGCGCTTCTGATTTGGATGGCTTTGGTGGCGGGCTGGCAACGTCGTCAAAAAGGCGAGATGGAAGAAGGCGATGTTCTGAACCTTCTTATCCGATTTTTTGTGCTGTTTTTCTTTTTTATCTGGCTCATAACGCCAGCAATTTCATGAGGGTATCAACATGCAAAACACATTTCTGAATTATCAATCATTCAAACAGTGGATGCGATTAGGAGTCATGGTCGCGTTTACGTTGCTATTGCCGTCCTTGTCCTTTGCTGATGCGCCTTCTTTGCCTGGCTTGGAAATGGATGGCGTTAATACTGACAGTGGTAACCCCCTCGATGTGCTGCTCAACATTTTTAAATACGTGGCCGCCGTTGTGATCTGGATTGCGGTTGCTTATCTGGGTGTGAAAGTTCTCCTCGAAGCCCTCAAAGATATTCGCGATGCCAAAGACGGCGACACCAAATGGGTATCGGCCGGTAAATCGATTGCGGGCGGTGTCATGTTCTTTCTTGTGGCGTTGGCTATTGCCATCTGGATTACCAACCAGTTCTTCAGCTAAGGGGATACCGTGGAGCACTCAGAAATTCAGTTGGCTGATGATCTCACCGATGAACCCGTGGTGTTTATGGGCTGCACCGGCAGTGAGATTTCCGTAGTCGCTGTGGCCTGTGGCGCAATTTCACTGCTCACGGCAGTGATCGTCTTTATCGTGCTTTTCGGTGTGTCATCCAGTTTAGCCATTCTTGCGGGAGCGGTGATTCTTATGGGAGGCACCATAGCATTATCGGTTTTTGTGCTTCGTAAGTTAATGACCAACAAAGAAGAGCGTGGCGACAACTATTACAAAGAGGTCCTTCAGTTGATGCTCAGTGAGTGGGGTATTGGGGATCGAATATTCAACAAAACCGAAAGGTTTCAGCGGGGGCGAAGCTTATGAGCCGTATCCGAAACGCGCTGACCGCGCGTGAGCGATTAAATTGGTATCTGGCCATTGGGTTGGTGTTTCTCGGGCTGCTGTTAACGCACGCGCATTATCGTCTTGCCAATGTTCAGCAGGACTTTCGTATGCACGTTCCGCCAGACCTATCAGAGGGCGCGGTGTTGCGCCCTAACATGCCCGAGCAAGCCAACGTGTACATGTACACCCTCTATATCTGGAAGCAGATTAACGAGTGGCTTGAGAGTGGCCTGGCCGACTACGACAGCAACGTCGATGAAATGAAATGTTATGTATCGGCCGACATGTACAAATGGTTGAAAGACGATGTGAAAAAGCGTCGCACCAATGGTGAGCTATCGCGCACGCGCAGTATTTCTCCTGCAACGTTTTATACCAAGGAACACGTTAAAGCCTTGGGTAACGGCACCTGGTACGTCTGGCTGGATCTTGCCTTGGTCGAGCGCGTTGTCGGGGAGGAAGTGAAAAATGTCGTGATGCGCTATCCCTTGTACGCCTACCGCGACTCACGCTCGTGCAACGAATTTGGCGTTGCCATCGGTGGATTTTTCAATGACCCGGCGCGCATTGGTGTGGGAGGTGAGTTGTGACCCGTATCTTGTTGACCTTCGCACTTCTGTGCTTGTCGGTGGTTACTTGGTCTGACACTCGCTTGGTGTATTCCGGTCACCCGGTGACTATCACGCTCCCGGTTGGTGAAGAGATCCGTGTCTTATTTCCAGAGCCTGTGAGTATCGACATACCCTCTGAACTTCTCAAAAACCTGGAGGCGACTCAGGCCAATCCTTCTGTCGCCTACTTTAAAGCGCTGGAGACAGCGACTCCTGGACGTCTGATTGTGCAGAGCGAGAATCAGGAGCGTGTGTATCTCATCGATATGGAGGCCGCTGAAGACGCGCCGGCGGCAGACTACGTGATTGAGAATCCGTCCTTAGTGGCCAAGTCCACACAAACCGACAGCGAGCCGGCCGGGCTCGAAAATCCGTTTCAGATCGAGCTCACACGCTACGCCGCGCAATCGCTGTACGGTCCGGTGCGACTGGCACCTCATAACCGTGCAATCAAACAGGTTCCGGTGCCTGCGCAGCAAGTGGCCGATCTTATCCGTAGCCGCAATGGTGAATCTTTTTACTATCGCCCGGTCGCTGCCTGGCGTGGATGGAGTCATTACTTAACTGCCGTAGAGGTGATTAATCGATCCCCGTTAAAGGTCTCCCTGGATCCTCGCCTGGTACGCGGCGAATTTGACTCCATCGCCTTTCAGCACAACTGGCTTGGCCCTAAGGGCACCCTGGAGGATCGCACCACGGTCTACCTGATCAGCGATAACCCGCTGCCTCAGGCAGTAGGAGGTCTGTCTTATGGCCAATAAAGTTCGCACCAACCGCATGCCCTGGATGATCGCGGCTATCCTGCTGGTGGTTGTTATCGTGGTCGCGATCAACACCCAAACAAGCTCACCATCGGTGCCGGCGGGATCCAGGGCACCGGATGCGCCGGCGACGCCGACCATTACTGATACAGCTTCTGGCGATACAACCGAAGAGACGCTGCGTACTGTACAGGCGCAATACGGGGATCTTCGCCGGGAGCTTAAGCAGCGTGATGATCAAATCGCGACACTCAAGAAGACGGTAACGGATATGTCCACGGATAAGGGTGAAGAGATTAATTCAGCCCTTTCCGATCAGTTGTCCCAGCTGGAGCAGAAGGTCAACAGCCTGAAGGTCGGCAACTTCTCTATGGACAACCAAGGTGCCGTGCTTAAAAACTTTGGGTTCAACACTCCAGGTTTCGCGAGTGGTTCTGAGGATCCGGTCGATTACAAGATCAATGGCGAAAGTTTTGCCTTCGGCAATACCTCGCCAACTTACGAGCAAACCACCTCGGTAGAAGGTCGACCTTCTTACCGTCGCTTAAAACCGTTAAGCACGGGTTCCGAAGCCCCAAGGCCTTCGCAATCACTGGCCCCCACCGACAGTGACAGTTCACTTCCCCAGCTCAGTAATCCCATGAGCAGCGGTGAGCCCGTGTACACGATTCCGGCCAGAGCGACCTTGTTTGACGCCACGTCCATGACCGCCTTGATCGGCCGTGTGCCCATCGGTGGGCAGGTCCAAGACCCGTTCCCGGTGAAGCTCATTGTGGGCTCGGACAACATGGCCGCAAACGGCCATCAGATCCCCGGCCTTGATGGTGTGATTTTCGATGGCGTTGCCCGTGGTGACTGGTCGCTGTCGTGTGTATCGGTCGAGCTGACCGGGGCTACCTATGTGTTTGACGACGGCACGATCAATCACATGCCGCCCGATAAGACGGTAAGTGCCGACGCTCTCGGAGCCAGCTTTGGTGAAGGCCAGAGCGGTAAGAACATCGGCTATATCTCCGACCGTCAGGGCGTACCCTGCATCGCCGGCAAGCGCATCACCGACGCTTATAAGCAGGCGTCCCTCATGACAATACTGGGTGCTGCCCAAGGCTACTCCAAGTATCGCGCTGACTCATTGCGCACCACCGGTGTGGATGGCGGCACCGTCATCTCCAGTGTCACCGGTGATCGCGGCGAATACGGCGAGTGGGGTTTGGCCGCATCCGGTCTGGATAAAACCATCGATATTTTTGAGGAGCGTTTTCAGGACACCTTTGACGCCATCTATGTAGCACCTGGTCAAGAGGTGGCCATTCACGTTGCTCGCGATCTGCACATCAATCACAACAAAAACGCTCGGAGGGTGAGCTATGAATCCCTGGATTCTCCGAACAGCTTTAATTAGTGGGTTAATGGCTGTGCTGTCAGCCTGTTCGACCATTCCAGAGCCGGAAGACGACGGGCTGGATATGCGCGAAGTCTATGACCAGAAAGTCGGTGGTGGCTCTGCTCAATCACTGCCGCGAGTCGTGGGTGGTCGCGATCTGGTAGAGCCTGACCCGGACTACACCGCGTACACCCGTCAGGTTCAGAATGAAACTGACAACCTGTTTCCGGCACTTCCTAATCCAACGCTGTATCTGTACGTGCGTCCTCGCACTGTCGGGACTGACGGGCTGCCCGTGCCTGGCTATACCGTACCCTTCAAGCTGTGGCCACGGGATATTTACGGTATGCCCGGAGAGGCGCCCACTGCCAACCACAACCTTGGCGGAGGTGCCCCATGAGTGCCAGCGCCTACGATATCCTTAAGCAGCTGTTCCTGGATGGCTCCCCATTCGGTAAGAAAACGGCCACCGATGCCGACCTTGAGGGCGGCTACCGCGACAAAGCGAGCATTAGTGATTTGTTGCCGTGGCTGGGTATTGTCGGTGATGACAATGCTGTGCTGCTGGAGGATGGTTACAGCGTTGCCGGTGTTATTGAGATTAAGCCGATCAGCACCGAAGCGCGCTCCATGGATTACATGATCTCCCAGCGCGATGCGATCCAGCGTGTCCTGACACAGAGCTTCCCCGGTACCGATCGCAGCCCTTGGATCTGCCAGGTATTTGCGTTCCCGGATAAAGCGGAATTCAAACACTTGCCAGATCGGGTGCGCGACTACGCTCATAGTCGCCAGGCGAAACAAGTGGGTGACGTCCACCCCTATACCGATTGGTTCGTGGATAACGTCTTTCGGCCCCACGTTGAGGACATGAGAGCGCCTGAAGGCCTGTTCATTGATTCCTCCAGTGGCAATGAGCTGCCTTGGGGCGGGAACTATCGCCGGGTGTATATGGTGGTTTATCGGCGTTTAAGCCGCGGCATCAAATTGCGCCGCAATATGAATCCGCTCCAGGAGCTGAACACCACCCTCAAGAAATTATCGATGAACCTGCAGGTCGCCGGTATCAAATCGACTCGCCTCAAAGGGGAGACGATTCGGAACTGGCTCTTCCGTTGGTTCCGACCTGCACCTCAACAAACCGGTGGTGATACTGAGGCATTATTGGAATCCAACCGGTATGCCTCCTCGGATGATGTGGGCGAGGATGAACTGGCCACACCGTTCGATTACTCGCTGGCTGATGATGTGGTATCGCCCGATGCCAGATCGGATAAGAAAACCGGTAATTGGTACTTCGACGGACTCCCACACACCGTCCTTCAGGTAGAGCGATTATCGCATCGTCCTGAAATTGGTGTGCTGAGCGCGGAGCGCCAAGTCAGTGACAGCACCATCTGTGTACTGGACCAACTTCCCAGCTCTTCAATTGTGATTATCACATTCGTGATGCCAACACGCAGCGCGATCAAAAAGCATCTGGATATCATGGAAAAGCGCTCAAAGGCGCAAACCGAGGAAGCGGCGGCCGCAAGGCGTGCGATCGAGCACGGCCGCGAGCAGCTGCAGTCAGGCAATCTCATTCTCCCGGTGTCGATCGCCATTGCGCTACGCGCGGATGACGATATCGAACTGGAACATCAAATGGATGAAGTCACCAGCTGGTTGGGTAACAACAGTCTGGAGCTCATCGCCGGTGATGACGATGTCTACCGCTTGGATTCTTACCTGCGGTTCATACCGATGGGTTATGACCACCGCTTGGATCACATCAAGCGGCGCAACCGTTTTATGTACGCCCAGCACCTGGCAAACATCCTGCCGTTCTATGGCCGTGAAACAGGTACAGGTAATCCTTGCCTGCTGTTCTCAAACCGCGGTGGAGAACCCTTTATGGTGGATCCGCTTAACTTGAACGATCGTGCCCGAAACGCGCACTTGTTTTTGTATGGGCCCACCGGTGCAGGTAAGTCCGCCTCCCTGGTCTATCTGCAGATGATCATTATGGCCATCTACCGGCCACGGTTTGTGGTCATGGAAGCGGGTAATAGTTTTGGTTTACTCGCAGAGCTGTTCAAACAGCAAGGTTTAAGCACCGTCGACATCACACTTTCTCCGGGTGTTGCACCCTCGCTGGCGCCTTTCCAGGCCGCGCTGGAATTGGTGGATGCCAATGGCAGCATCATCAAGGCCGAAGACCTGATAGCGGTAGACGCGGACTTGGAGGAAGACGCCGACGACATTGAAGAGGAGCCTACCGAAAAGGTCGAGCGTGACCTTCTTGGTGAATTGCTCATCATCGCTCAGATCATGGTCACCGGCTGTATTGAATCCGAAGAGCGTAAGTTCAGCCGGCAAGATGGTGCCCTCCTGAAGGAGGCCATATTGGCTGCGGCCGTCGAGTGTCGGAAATCCGGCCGCGAGTATCTATTGACTGAGGACGTTATTCGGGCTCTGGATGCCACCAAAGAGAATCGGCAGGAAAAGCGCGGTCGCATCGAGGAGATGGTCGACTCCATGAAGCTTTTCACCGATGGGTTCGCGGGTGAGCTGTTTAACCGTAAAGGTGATGAGCTTCCTGACGCTGACTATATCCGTATTGATCTCGGCATCCTCGCCAGCGGCAATGACACCAAAGACAAGCTCTCCGTCGCTTACATCTCCATTATGAATCAAATCATCGCCAGGGCAAAACGCACCAAAGACGACGGTCGCGACACCATCGCTCTGACCGATGAGGCCCATGTAATCACGACCGAACGCTTACTAGCAAAATACCTGGTAACCCTGGCAAAGCTCTTGGGTCGGCGCGCCGGCGTTTGGCTCTGGATGGCCACCCAGAACATGGAAGATTTTCCCGACGAAGCGGAAAAGATTCTATCCATGTTTGAGTGGTGGTTAGTGCTTTTTGTGAATGCCAAAGAGCTCAAGGAAATCGAGAAATTCAAAACCTTCACATCCGATGAGCGCGACATGCTGCTCAACACTAAAAAAGTTCAGAAAAAGTACACGGAGGGTGTTGTTCTTGGCGACACCATGAAAGGTCTATTTCGCAATGTGCCGCCCGCGCCGTGCCTGCTGCTCGCTGGCACTGAAAAAGAAGAGAAGCGAGAGCGCCGGCTTGTCATGGATGAGTTTGGCTGCACTGAGGTGGAAGCGGCGTTCAAGCTAGCTGACAAGCTTCGTGAAGCCAGAAGGCAATCCGTATTAGAGCATCGATAAAGCTACGTATTTTTGGGGCAGATTAATGGCAATTACCGTTGCATTCAAAGAAACCGAACTTGGCATGCGTCCGTGTCATCCGAGCAATATTTGTCGAGGCGATATTTTTTATCTTGTCGAAGATGGAATAAAGAGGCCGCTTCGAAAGGCAACAGGCAATGCTCAAGAGGTGCCGGGTACCTATCGAGCAAAATGGGACATTCCGAGCATTGAAGCAAAATAAGGAGGTTTGCTGTGGGGCAAACAATAGACGAAACATTCATCAGCTGGCTTCAAGGTGCGGTCGCCAACGACACCGTTGTGATCGGCGCACATGATAGTCCTGTTCATCTCGATAAGGGCGGATTATTTTTAGAGTCTCCTGCCGTATTCAAGATGTATATGCCCAACCGTTGGCTCGATGCACAACACGAGTTTTTATCCTTAGGGTTACATACTCGATGCCCGGTTGAAAAAGGGAATTTCCACGGTCGACACCTCAACGCCACTAAACATGGAACTCTTTCTGTTCGTGTTCATAAAGTAGGTGTTGTTATCCCGTTCCACAACCTTGAAAAGGTCCTTCCCAATTTACCCGCACACCTGGTGCGTAACGAGGTACCTCAATGGGCGTAACGATCAGCAGAGTCGCGATAATGGCTGTTCTTACTCTGACCAGCTGCAGTGCGATTGCGCAAAAGAATGTCTCTGTCGAAGTTTTCTACCGTAGCACTATGCACTCCGAGCCTCAAAGCCGTGTACCAGGCGCCGACATTACGCTCTGGAACCTCGATAAGCCGAAGCTGATTAAGCGCCAGAAACCCTCCATCACGGGCACTGAACGTGTGGTGCGTGAAAAAGTCAGCGACTGGCTCGCCAGTGCCGAGGGTAAAGCTCACCTGGCCGCCGCTCGTGAATCTTATCGAGGCTTTGGCCAAGCCATGCGATATCGAATTAAAAAGGTACCGGCGATTGTCCTGGACGGTCGGCAGGTCGTCTATGGCACGACAAACGTCCGTAAAGCGCTTTTGATTTACCGGGGGAAGCAATGACCGATTCACTTTTAGAAGAGGCGAACGTAAGGGGTGCTGGCCATGTGTAAGTACTTGGTTGCAACATTGATTATGCTGTCGGTGAATGCATCTCGCGCTGACTCCATTGATACGGAAATGCTTTTACAAGCCTCCGTAGACTGTTTCGATTGTATAGACTGGAAGCCCGTTGGAGTCTGTATTTGGATGACGTGCACCCCTTGGGGTTGCGATTTTGATTACTCAATACGTTTTAAAAATTTTGTCCCAGATTTTGTAGTAACTAGCTACAGCAACGAAGAAACACCGTTCGAGGAAATGCAATCTGTCGTTGACTCATCCAATGAAATGTTTGGGTTCGCAGCGGGATTTGCCACAACACAGAGTAAGCACGTCGATCACCTCCGATTCAAAAAAACCGAGGTGTGGGGCAATCCTGGAGTGGCCATCTTTGAGCAAATGCATGATGCGTTCGACGGCATGTTCTGTAAATCAGGAATTACTACTTACAAACCGTACTACATCTGGACGGCCGATTACATCGGCTGGCATATGAACATCCCCGATATGTTCAACCCCAAGAGCTACACCGGTGCTCATGATATGGGTACCACCACGGTTAAATTTGGCAACGTATACCCTCGATGCGGTTGGTCTATCCACCCGGAGGATCCCAAAGCGGCCGCATTGTCGGCTCAGCGGGCGGGCTACATTGTCACCAACCCCAATGACAACACGCGAGTGCGGCTGGAGCCAGAAACCGACTGTGGCGATAAGTGCTGGCCGGCAGAAGAAATTATAGAAAACGATATGACCACTCATAAGTGGCAAATGCTGGTACCCAAGTACCAGACCAAGGGTGAAATTTTCGGTACCAGGTCAGGTTGGTCAAACTTTAAATACGACACTGATGAGCAGTACGCCTGGCTATTGTGGCGTCCGTATTCATGCTGTTCACGCGAGGGGGCGGTATTGATCTTCAGTATTGACCTCACCGAAGGTGAAGCCAGTTCGTTTGACGATGAAGACTTTGACGATCTAATGGAAACCGATGGGGCCGATTTTGGTAGCTCGGGTAGTGGGAGCATGATGTGATCAGTGCATCCGTCGAGTTACAAACCGGTTTGGAGGTGGCCCCCAGGGGTACGGTCACCGGGATAGCTCCCGGCAGGCTATGGATCCGCACCGATCAAGTGCGGTTTAACGGTCCCAGTACTTTAACGACCGCGCTGGGGCGCGGCCGCTCAACACAGTCCTCCTATTCAGAATGTGTTGAGAAGGGTACCAGCAGTGATCCGTACCTTCCTGGCAACCCGCTGGTGCAATACCAGGAAGGGGGCCACCTCCGCTTTTATACCGACCCCGAGGGGCTTATGCAATGAATAAGGCGGCCATTGAAGCGTACCTAAGGCTCGGTATGCGCCACGGTGTGCCTTTGCAGCACACACTGACGCTGATCTGTCATGCCCGCCGAGACCGGCTTAGCGAGCTTACCAAGCGATGTGGGGTGCATAGAAACACGCTGTATAAGGCGCTCGCTGGTGAAACCAAGCCCAGTAAATACCTAGTTCAGACCTTAAGCCAGGAACTAGAGGGTATAAACCCGTGGCACTACGCTCCAGGAGGTACAGATGAAAACCAATAAATTACTTTCCGCACTGATTCTTACAATGGCAGGCGTTAACGTTCTACCTGGTGTAGCGGCGGATATCGATCTCGCCAATGTTGAGATACGGCCGATCGATAATTCTGCTCTGTACTACAACATCGGTGGTGGTGAGCCTTATCTGTTTGCCTATGACCAACGGTATCACCTGAGTCTGGGTGTCGGCATGAGGTGGAGCACGGGCAACGTATGTGCCGGTTTTGATCCTGAAGCATCTATCAAAAACACACTGCGAGATGCCGAACGGAGCTTGTATGGCTACGTGGATGATGTGATCTCCAGCATTCCAACACTGGTCGCAAGTTGGGGGATTTCGCGATTGCAGGAAGCCAATCCAGGTATTTACGATCTGATCACGAAAGGCCTGGTCGACGCGAAGGAAGAATACAATCTGAGTGTTAAATCCTGTGAGGCGATGGTCAACGATGTCTCAAATGGCGAAAACCCGGTCGACGGTTGGGTCTCTATCGGTACTCGCGACAGCTGGAATGAGCAGTCCTCACAACCGGATGCCGGCGCCGCCGAAAAAGAAGTTGAGCGCACGGCCGGCAATGAAGGGATCCAAGGGCCAGACGGTATTCAGCTCGGTGGACGCTGGCAAGAGCCTATTCGTACCGTCGGTGATGTGGTTGGAGCGGGTTACAACCACTTAAACCCAGGCTCGACCGACCCACGAATCGAAAAGTTATGGTCCCACCGTGATGATGCGGTCGATTGGGTGACCAGCGTTGTGGGTGAGAAAGAAGTCAAAGTCTGCAAAAGCTGCTCTCCTAAGCTTAAAACGCAAATTGGTCAAGGCCTCCGAACAAAGATCAAAGAGGAACGTGAAGAGATTGCTCCCGAGCTAGGCACACTGGTAGGCATGTCCAGCCAGCCCACAAAAGATGAGCTCGATGAGATCAGTGCACCTGGCATGGGTATTATGGTTACTGAGGATCTGATTCGAGCATTACGCGAAGAGGAAAATACAGCCGAGCGATCCATATTAGGGGCACGCCTGGCCACTGAATTGGCCCTGGCTAGAACCGTGGAAAAAGCACTGGTGGCTATGGATCTGATCAAGGCTGGCCGGCAGGAGCCAAATGTCGCTGCCAATGCCGAATACCAAAAAGAAGCCGATAAGGTTCTCTCGCGCCTTCAGGCTGAAATCGACGGCATTCTTTATGAGAAAAATGTTAAGCAACAGGTCTTTGCCAAAACAGCTCAGGTTCTTATGGAGCGACGTTCAATTCGCATGCAATCGGGCGATGCCGGAGCAGCTGTAGGCTTTCCCAACTCGCCTGACATTCAGCCGTTCAGCGGTGGGGTAAGAAACTAATGTCTGCATCCACTGGTCGCTGGAAAAAACGTCTGGTTTATTCGGCTTCTACTGTAGCCATCTTGGGGATTCTCGTCGCTCTCGGTTTCTGGATGATCCAATCACCAGAGCGCGCTCAATCATTGGGCACCTTCGCTGAGGCATCTTTTTGGTGGCTTACAGTATCTCGGTGGCTTGCCTATACCCTGCTGATTATTAGTTGGCCGAGAATAAGCCTTTGGCTCGCAAAGTCATTTGTAGAAAGAGAAGATCATCACCAAGTCTTTGACTATGCCATGCGGTGGCGATGGCCATTACTGCGTGTGCTCGTTGTCTATGAGCTGCTTTTTCCGTTTAACATAATTGGTTCACTGGGGAGCTTGGCATGATCGTCAATGACGCTTTTGAGCTCTACACCACCGTCATGGGTTGGCATATCAATAATGGTTTGTTCACGTTAATGATGGGCACCGGGATCATCCTGATCCCATTTGCCTTCATCATCGGTGGCAATATCATCGATGCGAGAAACAACCGAGACAAAGACGATATCGGTGTATCGTTTTTCAATAGAACAGAAATGCAACTCTATGTGGCATTTTTTGTTTTATTGCTTTGCGTCAACCCAATGATCAATCTTTCTGTCAGCAATGTGAGAGCCATGGACACCACCTGTTCACCCGGTGAAGGGGGATCGACACCAGACGTGGAACAGAACGATTACGGTAACACAGGCACCACCTATGACCAGGTGCAAGAACTCGATTTAGGCGGCGATACAATCAAAATACCGGTACTGTGGTACGTATGGGATTATGTAGCATCATCGCTGTCCTTGAGCGCGAAGTCCGCTCTTCCTTGCCAGACCGATATTCGAAGAATCTCTACGGCCGCAACCACATCCCGCATTGAAAATCCTGACCTTGCCGATGAGTTCGGTATGTTTATGCGAGATTGCTGGCGCCCCAGTTTCAATCGCTACCTACGAGAGAAGCCAGGATTAGCGACCCATGGTATGGGTACGACAACGCCAGACGATGTGAAATGGGCTGGCAGTCAGATTTTCCTAGCGGGTCAGCCGTACTATCGTCATTTTAGGGCGGAAGAAGGCTTATCCAGTTTTCCCTATGTCGCCTCAAGAGACGAAGCTAAAGCCACTAATGCAATCTTGTCTGACGGTAAGGGTTTCCCGTTCTGTGATGAATGGTGGGAAAGCCCCTATAACGGGCTTCGCGATCGTCTGGTGAGGCATTTCAAAGTCGAGCATTCAGATCTTGCCGAGTTCTGGCCTGAATACGTTCAGTCGCAGATTGACAATGGTGTAACCCCACGACCTACCTATGACGACATGTTGCTTCAGACCATCCTTATGAGTGATCACGATACAGTGCGTATGCAGCAATCGAATCGCTACCCTCGCGATGAATCATGGGGCGATGTAGCCTCAGACGCTGCCCAGCGTGGCGTAGCCGTTGTTGCCGATGCATCCTCTCTCGGCGATCGCAGCAAAGCGCTTATGACTCAAACAGCCGCGCCGATGCTGCGAGCCATTTTACTAATGGTCATTACTTTCTTAATTCCAATTTTATTGACTGCCAGTGGTTACAGTGTCGGGGCTGTTGTGACACTGATGCTGATTAAATTTTCAGTGTATTTCTGGGCCTTCTTATTCGCAGTGGCTGCCTGGATTGATAACTACTTATTGTCTGCCTGGAGTGGCGTAGTCGGTGGTGATTTAAGTCGCTGGATTCTTGTTTCTTCAAACGGTGGAAAAATGGATATGGCGGTATCAGCGCTTAATTTTATTACGCGATGGATGCACATCTTACTCCCAATAATATTTACATCGCTGATGGGAGCGGTGGGCGCTAAAGCTGGAGATGCTAGTTCATCTTTAGCTGGTGTTGGAGCGAATAATGCCGGTAATGCTGCTTCGCGGGCGCCTGCTGATGCCAAAGTTATCGCAAATGCTGGAGTGGGTGTTGGAAAGTCGATTGGAGGAAAACTAACGAAAAACTAACTAGTGAATAATCTGACCAAAAGTAAAAACCGACCAGTTAGTTCATTGATAATAATCGTTCCAACGCTGAGGGTTGTGTCCAGGCTCAAATGGTGCCGGACCAGGGTCGCTAGAATGGTAATCGGAAGTTTCCTCTTTCGCACTTGGCAGAGCGGAGCCAATAGCGAGTAGAGAAGTTATGGCTAGATACAAAACCCGAACCAATGAGCCAAATACGAACCACAGCGCTTTACCCGCCCAGCGAACAGCGGTCGCGGCTTTCCGTGCGAAATCTCGATCTGTGGCAGTGTCTGTGGCTTGCATGGGTAAATCCTCCTGATTGCCCTAACAGTTTAGCCGGTGGTCAATCCGTGTTCAACCACTGCTGTTGCAGTCTCAGTGAAATTGGCGTTTGAAAGAAAAGGTCGCAAGTAAAATCAATGAGTTACGTAATTTACACTAAGTTGACCTGCTTATATTTGCTCCAGAGTTTTCATTGGAACAAACAGTCGCATGGGATCGTCGGTAAATGACTCGAAGAGACCAAAGTGCTGATAGAAGCCTAAAGCGTCTTCGTCCAGGACATCCAAGATTAATCCGTACGCTGGCAACCCGGCTTTGCTCAGCGCCACGGCTTTGCGTAGCGCGTAAACAAGCGTTTTGCTGCCGAGTCCGCACCCTTTATAGCGGTCATCAACAGCCAATCGAGCCATTAACACCACGGGGATCGGATATTGCGGCAGACTCTGTTTAATCGGGATTTTCTCTCTAACAACACTGTTGGTAGCCAGGGTGAAATAGGCCGCTATGGGGGATTTTCCAGAAGCGGCCACTTCTGGCAACACATAAGTGCGGCTCAATCCAAGCTTTCCATGCTTTTCAGAGAAGCGGGACAGGAAGGTGTTCATATCCGGTTTGCCGCAGTCGAACCCCTTGAGGTCGTGCAATGCCTTACTGGCCGGGACAAAATCCTTGGCAAGAGGCAATTAAAATCCCTCTCTGTCCAGCTTTTCAGCAGCTTCGATGATTTTCTTGCTCGGCGCTTTAGCGTCTTCACATGCTTGAACAAAACGATCAAACCGCTCGTTCGTCAGCTGGATTTCACTTTGGGACTTCAGGCGTTCAATAGCGTCGTTGCGGACCAGGTTAGCAAGGTAGTCCGTCAGGCTATAGCCGCTGGCCAATGCAGCTCGCTCCGCCAAAACCTTAAGTTCGGCGGGGAAGCGGGCCTCTATTCGTTCTGTCTTTGTTGCCATAAGAAACCTCCACGATTTGCCACACTATATCATACGGCAGATTGCCGTACAAAAATCAATTTTACCTATGCGAGGAAGCACCAATGAATCTCGTTATCGTCGAGTCACCCGGTAAAGTCAAAAAGATCAGTCAGATTCTTGGTTCAGGCTGGGAAGTCCAGGCCAGTGTTGGTCATGTTCGGGACCTTCCCGAGAAGGAAATGGGCGTAGAAGCACCAGAATACCGGCCAAAGTACGTGCCCACGACCAGGGGTAAAGATGTTCTGGCCAAACTCAGAAAGGCCGTACAGCGCGCCGATGAGGTGTATCTGGCAACGGATATGGATAGGGAAGGGGAGGCCATTGCCTGGCATCTGCAGCAGGCTCTCAAACTCAAGGAGCCCAAGCGGATTGTCTTCTCAGAGATTACGGCAAAAGCCATCAAAGCAGCGATCAGTAAGCCTGGAAAGATCAATTACCGTCGTGTAGCTGCCCAGGAGGGCCGTCGCGTCCTGGATAGGCTCGTGGGTTACCGGGTATCACCCAAGCTCGGAGATGTGACCAAACAGCGAGGCCTCTCCGCAGGCAGAGTGCAGTCACCGGCCGTGCGCATCGTTGCTGATCGTGAACGAGCCATTCAAGCCTTTGTCACCACAGATCACTATGGTGCACGGTGGAATCTCGGTGGCTGGTTTGCTGACTGGGACGCCAAGCCGTTCCTCCTGGAGGGGCAGGAATACCTGCTTGACCGCTCCCTGGCCGAATGGGTGGCAAATGTCACGGAGGCGTCTGTAATCGCTTGTGAGGAGACTCAGGAGTCCAAGGCACCTCCAGCACCGTTCATCACCTCTACGCTGCAGCAAGCGGCCTCCAGCCGCCTCAAGATGAAGCCGAAGGCCACAATGGCCGCCGCTCAGAAGCTCTACGAACAAGGCCACATCACCTACATGCGAACTGACACACCCAATTTATCAGAGGAGGCGTTCGCACAGATCCAGGATTACGGCCGAGCGAATGGGTTGCCCGTCGTCGATCGTCAACGCACTTGGAAAGCCAAAGGTGACGCCCAGGAGGCGCACGAAGCCGTCCGGCCGACTCACATTGACCTGGTCGAAGCTGGCGAGACCTCGGATCAGCAACAGCTGTATAAGCTGATCTGGCAGCGTACCTTGGCCTCGCAGCTGCAGGCAGCCAAATACGCGGTGCGCACGGTCAAACTCCGTGCCGGCGAGCAGCTGCAGGGTAAGCCCGTCGAATGTGTGACCAAAGGCCGTACCGAGCTCAATCCGGGCTGGAAGACGGTCTATGCCGACGATGCGCCGGCGTCTAAACAAGACCCTGAGGAAGCGGCCAATCCGGTACCCAAGCTGCAGGAGGGCCAGCTGGTCAACATTGCTGAGGGCAAAGTCCTGGATAAGCGTACCAAGCCACCTTCGCGCTTCACCGAGGCACAGCTGATCAAAGAGCTGGAGAAGCAAGGTATTGGCCGACCATCGACCTACGCCGCGATCATGGAGAACATCATGTCCCGCGGATATGTCACTTATGACTCGGCCGGCAAGTACCTTGTACCGACCGATACTGGGTACCTGGTGGTCGACTGCCTGGTCGCCAGTCGTTTCAGTTTTATCGAGCTGGATTTCACAAAGTCCATTGAGGCCCAGCTGGACGAGGTCGCGGAAGGTCGCGCCGGCTACAAGGGTGTGATCGCGACTCTGGATAATCGATTGACCGCCGAGCTCACCAATATGGATACGGTCAAAGTCGAGGTGCCGGCCGGAATGAATCACCCGTGCCCGGAGTGCGGGGAGCAGCTGACTCGCCGCCCGGGTAAATCCAGCAAGAAAGCCTGGTGGGGTTGCTCTGGCTACCCTGAGTGCAAAGTGACTCTGCCAGACAAGAATGGTAAGCCAGGCAAACCTAAAGAACGGGAAGTGTCTGAAACACCTTGCCCGAAATGCGGGAAGGAGCTGGTTCGCCGGAAGAAAGGCGGCAAGTCCGGCTATGACTTTTGGGGTTGTAGTGGATTTCCGAAATGTGATGGGAGGATAAATAATGAGTGATAGGGCTAAACACTGCAGGGCGAGCTGCAGCGTGACGTCTTGCCCATTCGCCTATACGGATGAAAGCGAAATGATACAGAATTATGGGTGCATACCGACGCCCTTTGAGATTCTAGCCATGCGTGTAACTCATGGAAAGACATGGGCATGTCATTCAGAGCCGACAAAGCCCTGCCTTGGAGTACTAAAGGAGCTCAACAGCCTTGGTGTACTTAACAAAATTATTGATACAAAGCTGATTACAGAGCTAGATTCATGGCATCACTTTACTTCTGGAACAGATGAAATACTCGAAGCATGGCTAAAAACTTCAGACAATACAGTCAGATAAGTAATTGTGGAGAAATTCCGGCACCAAGAGAAAATAGCTACTTCAATTCTAATGTGGAGAAATTCCGGTAGTCCGGGTTGTCCTAGAATTAACATGCTAAAGTGCACGTATTCTCTAGCCTCCAGGTCGATGGTCACGCATACTGAGGACGCTATTATGGAGAAATTCCGGTACCAGCCCAGCACAAAAGCACCGGTTTAATGTGGAGAGATTCCGGTATTGCCATCGCGCGCAATCTGGATCTTATTATATTGATCACACAATCAATCTAGAGCTGTAGACCATGCCAAACCAACCTAAGCCCCTCCCTGCGAAGAAACACAACGGCGACAAACATACCTCAAGCCAAAGCGCTGCAGAGGCAATAGCCGAGGCAATAAGAAATCCAACGGCCGAAGATCTAAAGCGGTTTCGGGCTTACATTAAAAACCACTGACCGGATATTTCATCCACTGTCAGCGGCAAATTGACTCGCAAGGTACTCCATCCCCGTCGCCATCGATGGGCAAACCGCACTTAGCCAAGTAAAACTTAGCCTCACTACATGACGCCATCTCGCTACAGGTCCGCTTCTGCCCACAACGGCCATCTATTGGCGCGTTGTTGGTATTCGATCTGGCTTGCCCTGAGCGCCTATCTGCCCGCCATTCCCATGGCGCCTGGACCTGATCAGACTGAAGGGCCCACAGGCCACGCATTGAGGCTTTCGCTTCACTCTCTAGCTCGATTAGACGTTGGTCTGTGAGATATTTTAGATACGCCCAAGCGTAACCCTCAGCGACCATTTCACGGTTTATATTTCTGCCAGCGAGCATGACCACACCGATAGTGCGACCGTACCGGTCTTTCTCTTTCGATAACACCAACACATCCCGGCCGGCAATCTTCTTGGTCAGAGCCTTCTTAGAAGCCCCGCCAAATGGTTGGCTTTTTTCAGGGGCATCGATACCGTCCAATCGTATTTTGGTTTGAGTATTGTTTTCGGAAAGCACTTTTATCGTGTCGCCGTCTGTCACGGACACAACTCGGCCATGAATATTCTGCGCGAGTGCGGCGGGAATCGAAAGTATAAGTACGACGAATACAGTTGCGTTGACTCGCAGCATAGTTGAGGCCAGCAGAATTATTCCAAAAAAATCGTTCGTCTAAATTTTCGTATCGGACGGGTGGCGAGTTTTGACCATTCTAGACCTAAAGAGGAATTGGTGATGCACGACCTGTGTTCCGCGCCAACGGTAAATGCCCTAGCTTATTGGAAGTTTACAATTCATCTTTAGGCATTGATATCATAAAGCGCGTTGTTTCATTCTCCGAAGAGACATTTATCACACCTCCATGGCTCTCTATAATCGTCTTAACGATGGCTAAGCCCAACCCTGACCCTTCTCCTTGATGTTGCCTTGAGGGATCAACCCGATAAAATCGGTCAAAAAGTTTTGGTAGATGTTCAGCAGCAATACTCTGCCCTGAGTTCTCAATGATCAAATGAGCTTTTTGGCCTAGCCGTTCAACGATCACATTGATTGTCCCATTTTCCGGTGTATAACGCAGAGCATTAGATAAAAGGTTAGATATCGCTCGGCGCAGCATTGAACGGTCGGCTTTTACGTGAACATGGTCACCTCTCGCCGCGAGCTTAATATTTTTCTCTTCTGATAATGCCTCGAAAAACTCGAAGATGACCTCGACTTCCTGTCTTAAATCCAACTTCTCCAAATTAGGTTTAAGCAAGCCATTCTCGCTTTGCGCCAACCAAAGCATATCATTAACCATTTTGGTTAACCTTTCATGCTCTTCCAGGTTTGAGTAGAGTAACTCGCGATACTCCTCTAACGTTCTTGCTTTGCCCAAAGCGACTTGAGTTTGTGTCGTCAAGTTCGTAAGTGGTGTGCGCAGCTCATGAGCGATATCAGCTGAAAAGTGAGACAAGCGAGTAAAGCTGTCCTCGAGGTGACTAATCATTTGGTTAAAGGACTCAACCAACGGCTGCAACTCTTTTGGAACAGTGCTTTCGTTTAATCGAATATCCAGCTGATTGGCCTGCACGGAACGAATGGATTCACTTAAAGATCGTAGAGGAGCATGTCCTTGGTGAACTCCATACCAGGCTGCAAGCAATGTAATCACACCAGCCATTGACATTATCAACCATAAGTTTCGGCTAAAGTGCTCGAGAAAATACATATGGAAGTCCATATTAATGGCCGCAGCGATGAGGTAATCCTGTCCGTCAATATTTACCTCTGTCATTGCTCCCCGATATATTTTTTCATCGATATTCCAACTGACGAGATTGTTTGCCTTGATAACCTTAACCGGATTATTGAAAGCAGCTCTGGAGGGAAATACGGCTTCATCTGAACGATAAACCAGTGCATACGATTCATCCCAAACCTGATAATACACACCGTGGTGACCCGACACGGCATGTGGTAACGTGTCAACGGCGTATCGACCAGAAAGAACAGCTTTTTCTAGTGCCTTTTCAACAGCACGACTTATAACAACCAGCTCGTCAGCATCTTGTTCGGCAAAATGTTGTTCAACCGACTCTTGAACGAGGTGGCCGATCGTAATAAGGTTTAGACTGATCGCAAGCGCAACAAACAGCATCACCCTATTATTCAGTGAAAAAGGTCGCGCCAATTTGAAACCAATAGTCACCTACTCATTCTCCACATCGAGTTTGTAACCCATGCCACGAACGGTATGAATTAATTTTGGCTCAAAACCTTCATCAATCTTTCTTCTCAAGCGACGAATAGCGACATCAATGACATTGGTATCGGAGTCAAAATTCATGTCCCATACTTGGGATGCGATCAATGAACGTGGAAGAACCTCTCCCTGACGCCGAACAAGCAATTCCAGCAAGCAAAACTCTTTATGACTGAGACTTATTTTTCGGTCTCCACGAAGAGCTCGACGTTTTATAAGATCCAATCTCAAGTCCGCCACTTTCATTTCATCAGCAAGTATAGGCGCTGAACTTCTTCGCAACAGGGTTCGAACCCGAGCTAACAACTCGGCAAACGCAAACGGTTTGACCAGGTAATCATCGGCACCTAGCTCCAGCCCTTTCACTCGATCTTCAACGCTGTCGCGCGCGGTGAGAAACAGTACCGGTGTTTTGCTTCCCGACTCTCGAATCGACTCGATAATGCGCCATCCTCCTACATCGGGCAGCATCACATCGAGAATCAAAAGATCAAAATCTTCTGTCATCGCTAGATGGTGGCCATCAAGGCCGTTTCGTGCCAGTGTCACCATAAACCCGGCCTCGCTCAGGCCTTGCTGCAAATAGTCACCAGTTTTCACTTCGTCTTCAACCACTAAAAGCCGCACGCTCTGGCCCTCTTGTATGCAATTTCGTCTTAGTGGAACATTAGTCCCACTAACCCGCCAGAGAAATGACACAAAGATTACAACTTTGTCATCTTCAGGTCATGTCCCTGACAGTCTTCGGATTGTAACCTTCCAGTCACCCTCTAAAATCGAAATTTTGGATTATATATTTTTGGAAACGACATGAATCGCTTCTCTAGCTCTATTCCCAGCCCAATGAGTCGCCGACGCTTTGTTCAAGGCATCGCTGTTGGCGGTGTACTGGCAATGACACCTTCCGCCCTTTTGGCGCGAGAAACGACAAACTCGACCTCAGGTGCGGCTCCCGAACTCACTGGTACCAATATTCACCTGGAAATAGGCCAAACTCCGGTGAATTTTACTGGTGTAACCCGCATGGCTACGACCATTAACGGGTCGATTCCCGCCCCGACTCTGCGTTTTCGTGAAGGTGATGAGGTTACGATAAGAGTTACAAATCGGCTAAGTGTCCCGACTTCAATCCACTGGCACGGTATTTTATTACCGTTCGAAATGGACGGTGTTCCTGGCATCAGCTTCAAGGGCATTTCTCCAGGGGAGACGTTTGTTTATCGCTTTAAGCTTCGTCAAAGCGGAACCTATTGGTATCACAGCCATTCCGGCTTTCAAGAAATGACTGGTATGTACGGCGCGCTCATCATCGAACCTCGCTCGGGGGAAAGACACAAAACTGATCGGGACCTTGTAGTTCAGCTCTCTGACTGGACCGATGAAGATCCGATGCATGTGTTCAGTAAGCTCAAAGTCCAAGGGGACGTCTACAATTTTAACCAACCAACTTTTATTGATTTCACTCGAGATGTGTCAGATAAGGGGTTGAAGGCGGCACTAAGCAAGCGCCAGATGTGGAACCAAATGCGAATGAATCCCACAGACTTGGCGGATTTATCTGCAGCTACTCTCACATACCTCATGAATGGCACGACTCCCTCGGGCAATTGGACAGGCATATTTAAAAAAGGAGAGCGCCTACGCTTGAGGTTTATTAATGCTGCCAGCAACTCATTCTACGATGTTCGCATTCCCGGATTAAAACTGACAGTAATACAAGCCGATGGTCAAGACGTTGAGCCAGTCTCAATTGACGAATTTCGCTTTGGCCCTGGTGAGACTTACGATGTATTAGTAAGCCCCGATGAAGAGTGCTACACGATTTTCGCGCAGAGTATGGATCGTACTGGTTATGCTAGGGGCACCCTGGCTGCGCAACAAGGTTTGTCAGCACCCGTACCCGCACTGGACCCCGTTGAATGGTTAGCGATGCAAGACATGATGGGTGCAATGAGCCATGAAGGAGTGAGGCACGATATGCCTATGGCCGGAATGGATCATAGCAATATGGCAATGGATAAGATGGACCACTCAAACATGCACGGCGGTATGGCCATGGATCATAGCATGCACGGCATGCAAGACCGTGACAATGATCCGTTAGCAAAACCGTCTACCAGCGTCAATCATGCGCGAACTGAATATGGTCCTTCTGTTGATGCGCGGGTGGATACACCACGCACTAATCTCGACGATCCGGGGGTGGGGTTACGCAACCTTGTAGAGAAAGGCCTGCGCCCTCACGGGCACAAGGTGCTCACCCTGGCTGACTTAACATCCACCGACGGCGTCTTCGATGACTCTCGTATACCCGAGAAGGAGCTTGAGCTGCACCTCACCGGAAACATGGAGCGCTACACCTGGTCCTTTGATGGGCTCGAGTTCGGCCAAAGTACGCCAGTATCCCTTAAGCACGGACAACGTGTTCGAATCATATTACAAAACGACACTATGATGACTCATCCTATGCATTTACATGGGATGTGGAGCGAGTTGGAGACTGAACAGGGCGAGCTACGCGTCAGACGCCACACGATTCCTGTGCAGCCTGCTCAGCGCATCAGCTTTCTCACTACACCTCACGATCTAGGGCGCTGGGCTTGGCACTGTCACCTTTTATTCCATATGGATGCGGGCATGTTCCGTGAAGTGGTGGTGTCATGAGTATGAACTATTTCACCAGGCTAACCCATATTTCTCTAGTTTTGGCTTCGGTGCTAGCGAGCGGGGCTTATGCAGAAATGGATCACAGCAACCATGATTCGGGAGCGCACGAGATGGGTCAAGCGCAAGGTGGCAAAGCTCCTGATAATGCACGTGATCCACATGCCTATTCAGATGGTTTCACATTGACTGAGGGGCCTTATGCGTTACCTGGGCCCAGACAATTAAGGCTGGCCGATGAACATCGCTTTTGGGCAATCATCGGTGATCGCCTGGAGTACCAGGAAAAATCCGAAAGTACTGTTTTCGATTTGCAAGCGTGGTATGGAACCACCTACAACCGCTTCGTTGTGAAAACAGAAGGAGACAGTGTTGATGGTGCTCTTGAGGAGAGTTCCACCGATGTCTTTTGGAGCCGTGCCTTTAATGCGTATTTTGATGCTCAGCTAGGCGCACGGGTTGATACCTATGACGAAGGTGAAAATCGTCAATGGCTCGCGCTGGGTTTTCAAGGGCTCGCTCCTTATTGGTTTGAACTTGATGTCACCGCATATCTCGGTGACGACGGGCGATCAGCCTTGTCTGCCGAAGCTGAATACGAACTCTTGTTCACTCAACGACTGATACTGCAGCCCAGAATAGAGATAAATCTACTTGGCAAAGATGACCCTGAAAACGGACTTGGATCAGGTTTAACAAATTTGTCGGCAGGTTTGCGCCTCCGTTACGAATTTAGCCGTCAATTTGCGCCTTATATCGGCGTGGAGTGGTCGAGAGCTTTTGATGACACAGCCGATTACCTGCTAGCGGCCGGAGAAGATAAATCCAGCTCGCAATTAGTGGCTGGCCTGAAGTTTTGGTTTTGAATCAGCCAAAGAAATCATGCATTGAAATACTTTTGCATTAAAAAGGCGTATAAGTTATGCGTAAAATTTTGCTATTTATAACGAGTCTTATGTTTGCCGCATGCACTGAACACTCTGCGGATGACGCTTCACAGTCGATGCCATCAACTGAAGAAGACTTGGCATCTCCGATTGCTCTGACTGTTTACAAAACACCAACTTGCGGATGTTGTGGCCTTTGGGTTGATCATATGAAAAATGCAGGATTTTCAACAACAGTTTATGATCAAGAAAATTTAAACCCTATAAAATATAAACATAAAATTATGCCGGCTAATCAATCCTGTCATACAGGCATTATAGAAGGCTATGTGTTTGAGGGGCACATTCCTGCAACTGTCGTAAAAAGATTTTTAAAAGAAAAACCAGAAAACACCATTGGTTTGACTGTTCCGGGAATGCCATTAGGCAGCCCCGGAATGGAAGTAAACGGTCAATTTCATGAATACGATGTCCTTCTGATGAAAGAAGATGGAAGCACAAGCGTTTATGCGCACATCGACAGACCTGAATAAAACAAAGAGATCTAATTTTTGCTTTACCTGTCATCCACTTTTTTGGAGAAACTATATTATGAATATGACTACATCGATATTACTGTCAACTCTTCTTACAACGACCTTGGCTGCTCAAGCCCATGATCCCAAGGAGCACAAGAAAGATGCTGAAAACCCGGATTGTTCCGAAATGAAAAATATGGATCACAGCAAAATGGATATGGACGACCCGGTCATGAAAGCCATGATGAAAAAGTGCAAGAAAGATATGCACCATGATAATGAAAACAACGAGTCCGATTCAGATCATGCGCACGACGATAATCAAAACAAGGACGAGCACGCAGAACATAAACATTAATTGAGAGGGTGCCATGCTATCGATCTCAGCGTTCTTTAAAAGTTTATTAATCATTGTGATTGCAGCCTTCCTGGCGGGAGGGCTGTTTATTTATTCAGGACTTTATCCGATTGGAGCCGATACCCAGCACCACCCAATTACCTATTGGTTATTAGAAACGCTGCGTGAAAAATCCATCGCCCGCGCTGCAAAGGGAATTAAAATCCCAACAGACCTGGAATCCGCTGACCGGCTATTGGCTGGTGGAGCCGATTACAATGACATGTGCACAGGATGTCACTTGAAGCCGGGTAGAACAGATAGTGATTTTACCATTGGCCTGTATCCCTCACCTCGAAACCTGAGCAGCTCAGCTGACGGGAGTATCCATAGCCAAATCGCAGAGCCGACCAGTAATGAGGCTATTCGACGACAGTTTTGGATTATAAAACATGGCATTAAAGCGTCCGGCATGCCTGCGTGGGGACCAACACACAATGAAGAACGCATTTGGAATATGGTGGCGTTCCTGCAGAAACTTCCGAGCTTATCTAAATCAGAATATCAAATATTGACGGCAAGAGGAGATGTAAACGATACACACGGAACATCACATTAGCGCACCCGAAGTAAATTACTTTAGAAAGCCTTATTTATCTAACTAATTGTATTTTTTACAAGACCGCCATGAGGTTTTCGGGATTTACTCTCGCCACCTTATCATTTCAACGAGTATATTCGGCATTTGTTTTGCTTAATTGACTGTCAAATTCAAATAGCTAGGAGGCAATTTTGAGCAAGATCGCTACTCTCTACAGAATGCATACAGATGAGCATATATGCCCTTTCGGTCTGAAATCACGCGACCTACTTAAGCGGAAGGGCTATGAAATTGAGGATCATCTTCTTACTTCAAGGGAAGAAACAGAGTCCTTTAAAAGGGAGAATAATGTCAAGACAACACCGCAAACATTTATTGATGGAGAGCGAATTGGCGGCTATGATGATCTCAAAGAGTTTTTTGGCAAGACGGTAGAATCCGCCGAAGAGACAACATATAAACCGGTCGTAGCCATTTTCGCCATGACATTTTTGATGGCTTCTGCCCTGGCTTGGCGTCAACTCCAGAGCTTCGAAGTTATTTTTATTGTTGAGACTTTCATAGCTTTGAGCATGTGCGCCCTGGCTATCCAAAAGCTTCGTGATCTAAGCGCTTTCTCCCTACAGTTTATCACCTACGATTTATTGGCGATGAGGTTTGTTCCTTATGCCTATATCTATGCGGTTTTTGAGGCTTTTTCAGGTATAGGAATGCTGAGCGGAACAGCCCCTTGGCTTTTTGCACCACCTGCATTATTTATCGGTACTATTGGCGCGATTTCTGTATTTAAAGCCGTTTATATCGACAAGCGAGAGTTAAAGTGTGCCTGCGTGGGCGGCAACAGTAACGTTCCATTAGGATTCATATCATTAACAGAAAATTTAATGATGATCGCAATGGGGACTTGGATGTTACTCAAGTAGTAACTCAACAACACAAGCCAATCATTTCAACCTTGGAGGATGCCATGTCGAATTACGTTAGATTTGGACTGATGATTGCCACTTCAGTCGTGGTTATGTTTTGTTTAAAGTACCTAAGCACCTACGAAGTTAACCATGTGTTTTACAGTGAAACAAGAACATACATGGCCCTAATGATGGGGGCGGCGATGACGGTAATCATGCTTAGCTTCATGCTGTCCATGTATAAAAAGCAGAGAGTCAATGCTGGAATTTACTTAGGTAGCGTTGTGGTATTTATAGCTGCCTTATTTCTTCTCCGCTCTCAAACGACAGTACAAGACTCCTCGTACATGCGATCAATGATCCCACATCATTCCATTGCCATATTAACAAGTGAGCGTTCTGAAATTACAGATGTTCGTGTGCGAGAGCTGGCTGATGGAATTATAAAAGCCCAACGCAAAGAAATTAAAGAAATGGAGTGGCTTCTTGACGACATCTCAAAAAATGGTAAAGCAACAACTGAATTACAGGCGCGAGATCGGCCGATTCCAAACTTTGAAGGTAAACTTTAAATTCTGTATATCTTTTTACCTCATCAATGGCGTTTAAGCGTCATTGGTGGGGAACAGATTATCAAAATCACACGATACACTTAATTAGCTCATAATTTATTAGTAGCAGCCCTATCGGGCCAGATCTTGTTCCTAGCATTATTAATCTCTCGATCGACCTCACAAGTCCGTAAAGGCTGTGAGGCACCTTTCAGACCGCTAAGGAGCTGCTTAGCGTCCGCCTCAGGGTTAAGCCATTGATGGAGCTGATCGTCATCTAAGCCCAGCGGCATCCTGTGATGAATGTGCTTGAAATCATCGGAGGCCGGCTGGGTGATGATCGAGCACGACCATACCTGGTCTTGCCAGCAATCCCAGATAGCGGCGAGTTTCAGGACGTCGTCGGTGGTGATGTAATACGGCTGCTTGCCATCCGATCGGGTTTCCCACTCCACAAAACCAGCAGCCAACACTGCACCCCTACGGTGCCGTACCGCCCCCCTGAAGGCCCGGCTGCTCAGTACGGTCTCAATTTTCGCATTGAACATGCTAAATGCCTGATTAGGCGGGTCTGGCGACCAGTGCGGGTGCAGCCACCATCGCATTGGTCCTAGAGTATAACCTTGCTCAGCCCTGCAATCGCTTATTGGCCTTTTCGAGGGGCTAGGCTTCGATTCGAGTTCCTGTGTTGTCTTGCGCGGAGTGGTCAGAGAGTTCATTGAGCTGGTTCTCATAGTGGCTTTTGTCCTCATCAATAATGCGCTGGGCCTCTTCTTGTAAATGTGATATCAGGCGTGCAACGAGCTCCTTGATGGGCGGGCTTAACAGTGTCTCATCCCCCATCCGGGTGGACGCTTCTTCCTCCAGTTCTTTGAAGTGGCGATAAATGGTCTATTTGGAGCCGATGTTACCGAGTTCAATATGTACAGCGTCAGTGGAGGGATTTTCTCCCCTGGCTAGAACAATCTCACGGGCCTTCGCCACCAATGCTTTGTTAATACCGCCACGGGCCATCGGGTTTTCCTCCTGTCTATTTCGTACTGTAATACGTATTATTTAGGTCGTGTCCGAGGCTTGGTATGGGGTAAATCTGACAGAGAATAATAGTGGTTTATCTGATGCTGGAACGTTGTTTGCTCAAGCCGACGCCAAAATCTGTACAGGTACAGATCTTTCCAGGCCAAGCAAGTCATGAAGAGGTTGCTGCAAACCGCTAACCGAGTGAGTCTCTCCCTGATCTCAAATCCCATGACCTTCAAGGTGATGTATGGCTCTACTCCACACGACACAGAAAGATGACCTCGACTTCGAATGCCTCTCCGCTCTACAAGAAAACCATCGACTACGGCCTGCTGAAGGCGGCTAACTGACCGTGACAGCCAAAAGCGCGGCTACGTAAAAGGGAAAGGAGTTGTATTTCCTGAACGCTTGCTAGTAAACTCAACCGTATGAAAAAACGCTCTCTGATCCTGTTTTTAATGCTGCTAGCTGTCGCGAACCTCGTATTCGCAGCGGACTGGCATGAGCGAGTAACAGGAGATGAGTCCGCGTTGGAATATTTGGCCAATGCTGAGGGTAAACTCGGCACCGATCGCGGCAATCACTCTCACCCTCCAGGGGGGAGCTGCGTTCACAGCCATAGCTGCCATGCCCATTCCCATCTGTTTTTTGTTGAAACCAGTGGATATGGGCCCGATTTACCCTCCGCACCTCGTTGGCGAGCTGAAGACCTGCCTTTACCTCCACAGCACTTTTTGGCACCTGATGTGCCCCCCCCCATTGCCTAATTTCATGCACTAGAGATCCTCTGTCGGTTTTTGCTCGGCACCTTGCCCTATGCAGAACGGCACATTTCTATCACTGAAAATTCAGGCAGGTAATGCATGTTTATTTCTTTATTAACTCTCTCTTCTCAGAGGAGAGGGATACTAGCGGTCTGGGCTTTGCTATTGGTCATGACTGCCACGCCCGCTGTGGCGGAGCCGATGCCTCTTTCATTAAACGAAGCATTGGCCTACACATTGGAGCGCCATCCCGAGCTGGCGCAGTTTTCCTACCGTCGGCGCGCCGCAGAGGCCCGGGAGCTCCAGGCAGGTTTGATCCCCAACCCGGAACTGGCCGTTGAAGTGGAAAACATCGGCGGCAGCGGCCGCTTTGCCGGTACGGACTCGGCCGAAGCCTCGCTGGTGCTGAGCCAACTGATCGAATTGGGCGGTAAGCGCGGACAGCGCGAGGAGGTCGCCCGCTACCGTACCGATCTGGTGGACAGCGAATACCAGCAAGTCCGCTGGCAAGTGCTCGCGGAAACCGTACGCCGCTTTCTCGGGATAGCCGAAGCCCAAGAACAGATCCAACTGGCTTCACTGTCGCTAGAATTAGCAAAAGAAAGCAGGGAGACTATCCGTAAGCGTACGCAAGCGGGAACAGCCAGTGACGCTTCTCTTCAACGCTCGGCCATTTTGGTCACACGTGCGGAGCTCGCCGTAGACTCTGCCCATCAACAACTGGCGTCTGCGCGGGTGGCGTTGGCTGCTCAATGGGGCGAGAGCGAACCGAATTTTGAGCAGGTTCACGCCGATTTGTACCAACTTGTGGAGCTGCCTGATTTTAATCAGATCCGTCGCCAGCTAGAAAATGCGCCGCAACTATCTCGCTATATCACCGAAAAACGCCTACGCGAGGCGGAATTGCAGTTGGCACAAACTCGGGGTCGGCAAGACCTTCGAATCGGTGTGGGCGTCAAGCAAATGCAAGAAACCGACGATCACGCTTTTACTCTGAGCCTGTCCATGCCTATTGGAGTCAATGACCGTAACCAGGGAGAGGTCCGGGCTCGACGTGCAGAATACGAGCAACTGGCACTGGAAGAGAAAACCACACGGGTACATCTTATGGCTCGAATTCAACGGCTTTATCAGGAGCTGGAGGTATTTCGCAGCACCGCAATTCGCTTGCGGGGCGAAGCTTTACCTTCTGCTCGCGCCGCTTTTGAGAGTATTCGCAGAGGCTACCAAGAGGGTTTGTATAGTTACCTTGAGCTAGTCGATGCGGGACGGGAACGTCTGGCGGTAGAGAGTGATGCACTTAAAGCAGCTGTAAATTTTCACCAGACACTGGTGACTCTCGAACAGCTCACTGGCACGGGCCTAACCGGGCAATGGAGTCTGACTCCCAATTCAATCGATGGGGCCACCGAACCCTATGAACCCCAACCCCGTTACATTAAAGAACAAACAGGTGAATCATGAAGTCGTTAGCATTTTTCTGGATTTTTGTGATGAGTATGGCGCTGCCTTTGTCTGGAGTCAGCATCAGAGTACAGGCTCAAGAAGCCGAACACAGCGATCACGAGCATGAGCAGACGCAAAAAGAGAAAACCCATAACGACGATCATAGTGAGCATGAGGACCACGAAGAAGGTCATGATGATCACCAAGACCACGGAGAGGACGAGGGAGCCCATGATGAAGCTGGCGAGGAAGCCCACGAGGAGCATGATGAACATGGAGGACATGAAGAGCAAGGCGCCTCGATAGATCCCCAAACGCTAAGGGCGCTTGGCGCAGAAGTGAGTATCGCGAGTCCCGGAAGAGTGAGTCAAACCGTGTCTTTACCGGGTGAGGTCCGCCTGAATAAAGAGGCGGTGGCTCAGATCACCCCTCGCTACTCTGCGCAGATTGTCGATGTTAGCGCCCGAATCGGCGATTCTGTCGCCGCAGGAGATACGCTGGCCATTGGTGAAAGCTCTCAGACCCTACAACGTTTCTCGCTCAAGTCCCTAATTCGCGGCACTGTCATTGATCGTTCCGTAACGCTAGGTGAACATATCCAGCCTAGTGACGCAGCGTTCGTAGTCGCGGACCTTTCGACGCTCTGGGTCGATATTGCACTCTATCCACGACAGATTGGGCTCGTAAAAAAGGGCCAACCGGTGCGCATTTCCACGACGTTCGGCCCCGAGCCTGTCAACACCCAGATCGACTATCTCGATCCCATTGTCAGCGAACAGCTGAGGAGCGGCCTGGCTCGAATTTATCTAGATAATGCCGCAGGCCAATGGAGACCCGGCATGTTCATTGAGGCGGAGGTGACTCTGACCGAGACGGAAGCCGAAGTGGTGGTGCCTCAGACGGCGGTAATCAAGTATCAGGGCCGTCAGGTAGTGTTTGTAAAAGAGGGTGACAGTTGGCGCCCCAGGCCTGTCGTCCTAGGGGCAAGAGATCGAGATCAGGTGGTTATCCGGTCGGGCGTCTCCCCAGGTGAACAGTACGTCGCGAAAGGTGGCTTCACGCTGAAAGCGGATTTGCTCAAGAGCGAATTCGAATCGGGCCACAACCACTAGTACTCGGAGGTTTTTATGCAGGCGATAATTAGAGCGGCGTTGCAAAACCGGCTGCTGGTGGTAGTGATTGCACTGGCTTGTGTGATTGGCGGTTATGCCGCTTATCGTAGTTTACCGGTAGACGCTTACCCGGACATTTCCCCCTCATTGGTGCAGGTATTTGTTGAGACTGAAGGTCTCGCGCCGGAGGAAGTAGAAAAATATGTGACCTACCCTCTTGAAAGCTCCATGAATGGTTTACCGAAGCTAGACCACGTCAGGTCAGTATCCAATTTTGGTCTATCGGTGGTAAACATCTATTTCGAAGATGGAACCGACATTTATTTCGCCCGACAATTGGTTAGCGAACGATTGCAACAGGCCAGAGAGGCCATTCCGGATGGATTTGGTGAACCGGTTATGGGGCCGATCACCACCGGCCTGGGACAGATTCTGTTTTATGTTCTGGAGGACACCAGTGGCGAGTACAGCCGCACCGATATGCGAGAGATTCAGGACTGGATCGTCAAGTTCAACCTGCAGACGGTCAAAGGCGTCACCGAAGTACTGTCCATTGGCGGCAACGTCAAGCAGTTTCAGGTGCGCATTGATCCCAAGGCGCTGTTGCGCTATGACATCTCCTTGCCACAGGTCAAACGTCGGATCGAGGCGAACAATGCCAATGCGGGAGCCCAGTTTATCATCCAGAATGACGAGCAATACATCGTTCGCTCTGTCGGCCTCGCAGAAAACCTGGATGACTTGCGTAACATTGTGGTCAAAAGTGTTGATGGAGTGCCGGTCTACCTGCACCAACTCGGCGAGCTAACTATTGGCGGTGAAATTCGTCGAGGGTTGACCACTAAGGATGGTAAAGGCGAAGCCGTGGTAGGTATGGTGCTCAAGCTAATTGGTGCCAACACCTCTAACGTGATCAGTGCCGTGAAGGAAGAGCTGACAACCATCAATGCTAATTTGCCGGAAGGTATTCAAGTCAGTCCCTATTATGACCAGGCGCAATTGGTCGAGGCTGCCGTCTCTACTGTGACCAATGCGTTACTCCAGGGTATTGTCTTAGTCGCAATCATATTACTCGTCTTTATGGGTGGGTGGCGCCCCAGTCTGGTGGTAGCCCTATCCATTCCGTTTTCGGTGTGCTTGGCATTGATTGCCATGAAATGGTTTGGGATTTCCGCAAACCTGATGTCTCTGGGCGGCCTAGCTATTGCCATTGGCATGATGGTAGACGGCGCTGTAGTCGTGGTAGAGAACATCGACCGACTTTTGCGTGAATCGTCCTCGGATGAGTCACGCATGCACATTGTGGCGAGGGCCAGCCAGGCGGTAGCAAGACCAATACTCTTTGCCATAAGTATCATCATAGTGGTGTTCTTGCCGTTGTTCAGCTTGCAGGGTGTTGAAGGTGCCACTTTCCGGCCACTGGCATACACGGTATCTCTAGCCATGATGGGCTCGTTGATCTTTGCATTGGTAGTGGCACCGGTGATTGCTTCGCTAATCATGCGCCGCCCAAAATCAACTCAGACTTCGGATGAGCCCGGTGGCCTTATTGGCTTGATCGCCCGGGGTTACCGACCACTCGTTCAGGGCGTTATTCGCAACCGCTGGATTGGTGTGACCATTGCAGTGGTGGTTCTGACAATCGGGGGCGTTATCGGTCCACGCCTCGGCTCGGAGTTTGTACCGCGATTCAACGAAGGAGACCTATTGATCCGAGCTACTATGGCGCCCTCTATCTCGCTTGATAAAGCCAAGCAATCGATGACGCTGTTTGAACGTCAACTATTGGAGCGCTTTCCCGAAGTAACTCAGGTAGTAACCCGCATCGGTCGCGGTGAAGTCGGGGCACATGCTGACCCAGTCAATAGTGCGGAAATCTTTGTCGGACTTAAACCCAAGGAGCAATGGAAGACGGCGAAGACACTGGACGGCCTATACTCTGCAATGAGTGCCGAGTTCGAAGATTTTCCTGGCACCAAGTTCAACTTTACACAGCCGATTGCAGCCGCTGTTGATGAACTGCTAACAGGCACGAAAGCCGAGCTGGCCGCTAAGCTATTTGGCGATGATCTGGAGGTTCTGGATCGTAAAGCCACGGAGATTGCCGAGGTCATGCGCCGAGTCTCTGGTGGAGAAGATGTCCAGAAAGACCAAGTGGGTGGTACGCCTCAAGTCCAAGTTCAGTTGGACCGGAAGGCTATAGCCCGCTATAACTTGAATGTGTCGGACGTGCAGGAAACCATCAGGGTTGGTGTAGGTGGCGAGAGCGCCGGTCAGGTATTCGAAGGTATTCGTCGCTTCGATATCTATGTGCGGCTGGCAGAGTCGTCAAGAGATAAAACCGAGGTTATTCGGGACCTAAAGGTTCGCAATGAACTGGGGCAGCAGATTCCTCTCAGTGAACTCGCCAGCGTGGAAGAAGTGGTTGGTCCACGACAGGTTACCCGGGAAAATAATCAGAGATTTATCACCATTCAGGCCAACGTCCGCGACCGTGATATCGGCTCCTATGTGGCCGAGGCGGACCAGACGATTACCGAGCAGGTGGAGCTTCCACCGGGCTACTTCCTGAAATGGGGCGGCCAATTTGAACTTCAGCAGCAGGCCAACAAACGCCTGATGGTGGTAGTTCCGATTACCTTGGCGCTGGTGTTTCTGATGCTATACGCAAACTTCGGTTCTTTGCGTAATGCTCTGCTGATCATGCTCAACATTCCCCTAGCTCTGGTCGGGGGTATTGTGTCACTGTGGTTGGCGGGGTTGAGTTTGTCAGTGCCGGCCTCTGTAGGCTTTATCGCCCTATTCGGCATAGCGCTTGAAAACGGTCTGGTACTGGTCAGTTACTTAAACGAGTTGGTGCGTGATGGCGTGCCCATGGCAAAGGCCTGTGTCCAGGGCGCAATGGCGCGCTTGCGCCCGGTCGTTATGACGGCCGTCACTACCGGCCTGGGGCTCGCGCCATTGCTGTTTGCCACAGGGACGGGCAGCGAAGTTCAGCGTCCCTTAGCGGCTGTGGTTATCGGCGGGCTGTTTACCGCCACCATTCTCACGTTGGTGATTCTGCCAGCTCTCTACCCTTGGTTCGCCGATCGCTCCAACGGCGACAACTCAACGTCTTGAGGTGACACCATGCAAGAGATAAAAGCTTACATCAAAACGCGTAAACTGGAATCGGTCACTCTGGCGCTGCATCGCCTGGATGGCATTACCGGGATGAGCGTCTCCGAAGTCCGGGGTTTCGGTCGCAGCAAGGCGCAAAGCAGCGCCACGCACCCGATTGCGGGTGCGTCGGAGTTCTCCGAGCACGTGAAGGTGGAGATCGTGTGTCAGGCCCACCTTGCCGATGCCGTAGTGGAGCTGCTGAAAACCGAAGCCCATACTGGACTTAGAGGGGACGGCCGTATCTTTGTGAGCGATATCAGGCGCGCAATTCGCATTCAAGATGGTATCGAAGACACCAACGTCGTCTAAACGTTGAGTAGCAGGGGTGCTAATTAGCACCCCTGCTGCTCTTCACAAATTGTTTACTCTGAGAGGGGTCATCCCGTGGGACATGAACATAACCATAGTGCCAGTGATATGGGCGACAAACGTTTGGTCGCGGCCATTGGTGTTAATGCATTACTCACGCTCGCACAAGTTGTTGGCGGAATACTTTCAGGTAGTTTGTCGCTCATCGCTGATGCGCTCCATAATCTGAGCGATGCCGCGTCGTTGGCGATCGCGCTCATAGCACGAAAAATTGGTCGAAAACCACCCGATGCGTTCAAAACCTTCGGCTATCAACGCAGTGAAACCATAGCTGCCTTGATCAATCTGGTCACTCTGGTAATCGTGGGTTTGTATCTTGTCTACGAGGCGATAGGACGACTATTTGTTCCGCAGCCCGTCGAAGGCTGGACTATAGTTGTGGTGGCAGGTATCGCTCTAATTGTAGATCTTGCCACGGCCATACTCACCTACACGATGTCAAAAAGCAGCATGAACATAAAGGCCGCGTTCTTGCACAATGTGTCGGATGCGATGGCGTCCGTCGGTGTTGTTATAGCGGGGACCTTGATACTCCTGTACGGCTGGTACTGGACGGACACTGTGCTGACGTTGATGATCGCTGGGTACGTGCTGTGGCAAGGTTTCAGTATGCTACCGAAAACCATTCACTTACTGATGGAAGGCACACCAAACGGAGTCTCCATTGATGAGGTGATCAGCGCCATGGAACAATTGGACGATGTTGTGGGTGTCCATCATGTACATGTCTGGGAACTGGCTGAACACACAATCGCACTGGAAGCACATGTTGTCGTAAAGAAGGCTAATCTGCCCGATCTTGAACGGGTGAAGACCAATTTAAAGCGCGTGCTTCATGACCAATTTGACGTCAGCCACTCAACACTTGAAATTGAGCAGGAAGGCAGTGGCTGTGTCGACACGCAGACCAACAGAAAGCACGGCAGTGCGCAAGCATGCCCTGCGGATGCTTCCACTAACCCGACCGCGCCAACACAAAGGTGAACAATACGAGTCCACAGACACTTGCCAGAATCGATCCACTAGTATTTCTTTCTCGAAAACAAGCCAGAGTGGATGATATCTGGGGTGGCGGTCGGCAGGGGTTTGACCAACATGATCGTCAGCACTTCAGCGTCTGCCTGGAGCGCACGATCGAGGAGCTGAACGGAATTTCCTGTCTCCCCCTGGAGGATGCGCCGCCGGCTAAACGCGAAATCTACTGTACGCGATCCTTTGGCGAGAAGGCGAGTTCGATAGAGCCCATCCTGCAGGTGACATCACTCTATGCTAGGCGTGCCTGCGAAAAGCTCCGAAAGCAAAAACACCTGATGCGTGAGATCTTGGTGTTCCTGCAAACCTCGCCCTTTGCGGAAAAGCGCTACTCCAAGTCTGTGACGGTGAAATTGCCTTACCCGACCGACAACACACGCCTGATAACACGTGCCGCCAAGCAAGCAATTCAATCTCTTTACAAAGAGGGGTATCAAACCCTTAAATCAGGTGTTGGGCTGGTCGACCTCATCGATCCGGCATATGGTCAGGGAGACTTATTTCAGGTAACGCAGCCACTCCGATCGACCAAAATCATGGCGACACTGGATGCCGTGAATAAGCGGTTTGGAAGCGGAACCGCTTTCTCGGCCGCCGAGGGCTTAAAGAAAAAATGGGCGATGAGGCAGTCTTACGCATCGCCACGATACATGACCTCTTGGTCTCAAATTCCAAGAGCGATATGTTAATAATTTTTATTTCTTACGACAGAGGATGATGCTTATGACTAAAGGTAACGATTTCTTTTTTGGCGAATACTCCACCTTAGACGGTATTCCATCTTTCAGTCTTATAACGTTATGTAAGCTAGCTGGACGTGTGCCATCACGTTTTTTCACTGATTGTCTTAATAGGTTTTTACTGGAAAACAACAATGCTCTTTTAGCCCAAGACGGAAGCACCGAATCTTCTATTTCTGAGCTCGTAGGAAAATTGGATAGCGACGGTATTGGCAGCGTTCACATATACGAAAGACTTGATGGTAATCAATGTGTCAAAGGTGAGCTGGGTTGTGATTTAATCTTGGCTAATGGAGTGTTGAGCATCCACGGGTTTTGGACTACTAACTCAGAACAGCACGCAAGCATTGCCGTTAATAACTTATTAGTTCCTTTGTACCTCAAAGGATTATCCAATCGTATTCACCTACGCCAAGATGAAAATATGTTAGTACCTCTGACCACGGGTACGTCAAAGATCCATCGAAATGAAATTCTCAATATTTTCCGGTTACTAGAGTATGGCGATGGAGTCTATCGAGGGTCCGAGAAAAATCGACAAAAGTTGGATGAACACGCAAGGCAATTGGATATTTGTCGTCTAATTTCTGAAAAGAACCTTTCCTGGGTAGAATCTCAAAATTTATACCGCAAAGAAGTCGGTATGTATTTATAGATACTTAAAGCCTACTGTTAATTGAATGGCCGTCCTAATGGACGGCCAGTGGTTTTGGCTAAGCTGCAACCGGGGCCGGAAGACGCCGAACCTTCCGCCAGCTGCGTTTTACGCTGGTGAGAACTGACCGAGTAGCCTCCATAAAGCCCACTGGGCTCATGATGACATGATCCAAGGCCTCGATGCCGGCGACATTCAATGCCTCTACCAGCTCGTACTGATCCTGGAGCGGATCACCCACCTGGCTGTTTTCCAAATCAAGCATGGTGACGATCACCACTTTCTCGATACCCAGCTGAATTGCCTTGCGCAAAATATCGCGCTGAGCCGTAGCAGTTTCCATCTGCATCTCATCAGGATAAGCATCAAAAAAGCATGGCTGCAGGTTGTCATCCAGGTATAGACAGAACAGCATACGCTCTCTTGTCTTTATCGAGTGAGCCTTAACATACGCAATGGCTTTTTTGGGTGAGTCGATCACGCGACGCTTATCAATTTTCTTGTAACGATCGTAAGACATATAAGTACTCCTAAATGTAAAAGATAGAGCCCTCGATGAGGGCTCAGGATTTGAATAAAACGATGATGAAATCAGTCAATGGCTTGCCAGATGCTGCCGGCTTCTTTGTGATCGGACATGTAGTCATATAACCGAGCATAATGATCCGCCAGATCTGCATCCTGGAACTTCTCAGCAATGAAACAGTACGCATACAGAGTCACGGCCACGCCAAAAGCATCAGCACTGAGTGATCCCCGGAAGCCATTACCGAAGGGTATGGTTACCTCGAATTCACCATCGCAATGAGGGGCCATGTAAAAGCCCCCGTTGGATAAGCGATAGAACTGCCAGTACCCGGAGACTCCCTGGTAGGTCTTCGAAATAGTGCGAGCCACATCAAACACCATCAGCTCGAACTCCAGATAACACGATGGAAAGAACGACGGTAAGGTGTCGACTCGTTCCTCAGTGGGCACGGCCTCGGCCGTTACCGGTTGTACTTCAGCTGCGTTGGATTGCATAAAGCCTCCTAAGATAGGGAGACTTCCCCCCTCTGGGGGAATGTCCCCCAGTTGGGTTGTAGGCGTAACGCCCAAGATATGCCTCGGTTTCCCGTGCGGTTTTTCAGGCAAACGAACCGCTATCAAGGTGCAACTAAAGGCAGTTGCCACCGTGATTCACATCCTAAATACACCTGGTGATGCACTTAGGGTGTGCCCCTCATCGAGGGGCGTAAAAGTTAGACGGCAGTGCGCAAAGTTGCGTCCTGCGTTCCAACCGAATTGGCTGCCGTATTTTTGCGGCCGCGAAGCTTCAGATCCCAAAAACCTAAATGGTGGGCTGGTGTATGCATTACCTGGTACACCTTCCCGCTAAGCGTGTTGCCGACAACCACCTCCGCTGGAATATGCAATAGCGACAGCTGGATGAAACACATCCTGGCCGCCACTGGGTCAATATCCCAACAAGAGGCCCAAAGCTGGGTTTGCGGGTTGAATCCGGCCTCCATGAATGCCTCACTAAAGGCGATGGCCATACCTCCAGCGCCAGCGGCCGGCTCAGAGACGGTAATGAAATCTTGTCCTTCAGGAAGAGCGATATCATCACCGGCCGTTACCTTGGCCATCATCCGGCTAACCTCGTAGGGCGTGAAAAACTGCCCGATGTGATCAGAGCCCAGTTCAAGCGACATGTAGGTTGCCCCCAGGTAGTCACCGACTTGCTTTTCCAGCCCCATGACCACCTCAGCAAAGAGATGTGAGATAGCCTCAAGGTCAGATTTTTGGTACTTGCCCGCCACCTGCAGATACTCATCCTCAATGGCCTGATCGAAACGAACCGCATTTTGTAGCGTGCATGCGGATAGGATCACAAAGTCGCGGAAGACTTCGTATCGGTGCTGGTGTGGTGCAATGGTCTTGAACAAACGAACGAAGTTCGAGGTATTAAACGACATGATTCCTCCAGGAAATGACCCCTGAGGGAATCCACCTCTGCAGGGGGATTCCCTGCAGAGGAAGTGGTGAGTTTATGCTGCAACGCGCTTTGAGTTGGCAGATTGCAGAATGAGTTGGAAGGCTTTGTTTGCAGCCGCAGAGGCCTTAAACAAAAAGGTCTTATCTTCTTTGAGCTTGCCGAGCCAATGCTTCAGGTAGCAGGCGTGTTGAGTATGCTGTCCCTGAATGTTGAACTGTGCGCACAAGAACGCTGCGCCCAGCTCTGCGATTAGCTCTTCATACGCATAGCTCTCATCCTCCATGGAAAAGTTGAACGTTGTCTTATCGAAGCGATCCAGCCGAGAACGATGACCTGTTGAGTGAATGCACTCATGTGCAAAGGTCGCTGCATGATCACCAGCAGAGTGAAACCCCGTCGGCAATCGAATGAGGTCTTTGCTCGGTGAGTAGGCTGCGACATTTCCTTGCTGACTCACGTCGATCGATTCATTCGAACAATACCGCTGAAGTTGCTCGATACACAGTGTCGCCTCTTCGACAACTTCTGAGTAACCGTCCGCCTTACCTGGAAGTAAATGATCAAGCCCGTCTACCTGTTCAAGGTTGAATACCGAAAAGGTACGACGACAAGGGATTATTTTTGATTCCTCGTCGCCATCTTCGGACTCAATCTCGATGGGTTTAAAGAAAATACATCGAACCGATTTTTCTCCTTTTTTAACCTGGCCGCCTAAGGCTTGCGCCTGTTTGTAGGTGACCCAGCCATTACTGGAAAAACCTCGATCCAGTGCTTCATACCAAAGAATCAGAATGTTAATGCCGTTATAGTTCGCCTTGGTAGAGACGTTATAGGGCATCATGCCATCTTGTGAAATATCCCATGGTCGACGCCAGGGTGGAAGTTCACCACCTTCAATCAGCTCAATGATTTTGTTGGTGACTACGTCTTGAATGTCAGTTTGGTTGCTCATGGTAACCTCCGAAATTTGGAGGGACCTCCCCTGAGGGAATGTCCCTCAAGGGTGAGCTAAGTGCGAGAATTGATGACCTAAGAGTTAACGACTATTTGAACTGTGGCCATTAAACTGTTTTTTGAAATTACTTTGACGTTGGCAGGCAGCTTAGAAATATTCATGGCTTTAGGCACACGCCAATCATTAAGCTTTCGCATTGCCATCTTGAATTGCAAGTCATTCGCGAAATTGTTGCCTTTCAGCACATGGTGACTGTGCCAGTCAGGGCGAGAAAAATCCCCATTTTGAAGAACTTTCGTTTTGAATTGCAGAATCATGGTGTATCTCCGTTTGTTCGGAACACACCATCCTCAGGATGACATATCCCGAGCGGGTGATTGAAAATCTATTTGAAAGGAAGATGCCCCGTCTAAGGGTGCGGTATTTCAGGCATCACAACCGCATTTCAAGGTGCAACTAAGGGTAGTTGCCACCAGGAACTAACGCGCGAGGAATATTATATTTTTCGCGCAGATCCTTAAAATCTGGTGAATTCAAATACTGTAGCTGTAGCCGGCGCTCGGTTGGCGTGAGCTCTGCCGGCGGTGCCTTGCACAGCCCTAAAAAAGTCCAGTGGATGGGCGTTTCTCTCGACTTTCCCCGCAGAGCCAGGTCTAAGTTAACACTGGCCAGAAACGCTTCACTGTGAGGCACAGAATCAAAGTCCATTACTGCAATCCATGTTTGGTTCTAAGCTCAGCCCACACGGCTGAATTTTTATACTCAACCTGGGTTTGACGCTCCAGGGGTGTTAAGTCGGCCGGGTCCGCTTGGTACAGCTCCACAAACGTCCACGTCCTTACTTGCTCAGGTTTAAGGCTGCCTCGATCAATCATCCCTTGGATGACGTTTCCGAGATGATCGTTTGGAATACTCAAACTGTCCTGATCAATGCTCATTGGTGACCTCCATTCTATCGGTAGGGTCAGTATAGAATCGCCTGAAGTACTCTACAAGCCTGAGGCTACAGCCTCATATTGAGTTGCTACCTGATTCTGCTAGACTTAAATTTCACGCATGAAACCGGGCCAAAATGATGCTTACTGTCGCAACCACCGAAGTAAAACCAGATGGCACTGTATATCTCGACAAACGAGAGCAGAAGGCTTTAAAAGACTTGGCCGGCCTCGATCGTAAGCGGTTCTTGAGCCACGACCAATATCAACAGAGCGTGGAGATCAGCAAACAACAATTCTCCGGTGATTCGGCCGCCGAAGCGCTGCTACGGCATCTCATCGACATCAACCTTAAAAAGGGCGGCGGTGCGAACGAATAGCTCCACACCGCACTCTGACTACGCCCTGGTTTCCAATACTCTAGCCGCAGAAAATCCAATCTTATCCCCGGCATAGTACTGCTCATCCGACGATGGGGGCATAATGCCCGCCTGAAAGACCACTCTCCAGCACCGGTAGGTCCGGTACCACATGTTGCGAGTGTGGGTTTCACGATCTTTTGGCCTGGAAGCCACTGTCATCGCGTGGCGGTGACGGGACGCCAGGCTGATACGTTCCTTAGACATAAACACTCCTAACGGGATGTGGAGGTCAGAGAAGCCCTAAGGCTTCGTCTGAACCTCTACGGTCTTGATGGCTGTCACATAGACCTCAGAGAGCTCATCGCGCATCTCTGGATTGGCGTTGAGCCAGTCCAGGATTTGCTGTGCATACTCTGGATCTTGTGCCAGTTCTTTGACTTTCTTCTTGCAGTCAATGAGGTATCGAAGATCCAACAAATTAACCATTGGCCACCTCCTGAAATTGATCAGTGAGATTGGCCAAACAGTAAACTGATGGGTCAGACTCAAGCCCCGATAAGAGCTCGTCATACTCCAGTAGTGAAAGCTCACCAAAGGTCGACGTGCCACCTGTGCGGGTGTCAGAAACCTTTATGTGATACTCACCGTCAATGTGAGATTCGGCGACTCGAAAGAAGCCAATGTTGAAACGTGGGGAAGTTGCCATGGGAATGCTCCTGGTTAAGACAGGGAACACCCCATGGGGAGTATTCCCCAGTGGGCGGACAGTTTGAAAAAAGGATCGTATTGCTGCTATCACAGGCAGTGCCTGCTCAGATCCACGAACAGCTAAAAGGGTCGGCGTTTAGGCTCGCCGGCAGCACAATCAGACCACGTAAAAACCCTGACTCAAGGTCCTTAAGTGGTCCGCCTGATGACGGACCCTTTGGATATCAGCGCACAATATTGTGCTATGGCCCGCGCCTGTACGTGTCGCGGTACGTTGACCTGGCAAACTGGCATGGCCTCTGTGATAAAAACACCAGGTGTTGCCCGGTATGCTCATCACAAAGGCCTTGCCAGAAGCGATTTTAGGCCGAGGCCACGGGTGTGACCTCGGTTGACATTGGAAGGGACGATTCTCACATCGTCGAGTTTAACCAGTCAGTCAGGACGGTTGGAGGGTACCTGCTGACTGTCAACCGGAAAGGCCTGGCTGTGGGGCAGAACAGAGCCTTGTTCAGTATTTCACCGGTACGACTGAATCAAACCGCATAAGCGGCTAAGGTCCACTAAATCCGTAGTGGGACGGGAGAACTGGATTACTGAAACCGTGGTGATCACACGTCTTGAGTAATACAGCGACTCTTGCCCGAAGGCGCAGCATGTTACCAAAATCAGCTCACCAGCGGAACCTGGTGGAATAAGGGGCATGCCGGCACCGCCGGCTATGCCGCCTCCTTGGGAGCGTGGATCGCGCTACCTGATTCAATATCGAATAGCGTAGCGATGACCTCGGATGACCGGACCGTCATATCGAACTCACTGAATACCTGGATACCCCTGACTGAACGCACGACAAACCGCGCTAAGCCGCCAGAGGCGTACTGGGTAATGCATTCCCCAACGGCTCGTTGGTAGTTGGGGTAAACGGTGGACTGAGAGTTACCAATGGATGCTGTTGCTGTGCTCATACTGTGCTCCTATGCTTCGTTACGCCCAACGGGCTCCCTAAAAGGCTCAGAAAGCCTTCTAGGGAACCCGCTAAGCGGAATTCCACATGAGCGCTAAATCGCCCAGAGGGGCAAATCAGCGCGTCAGAGCACTGTAGAAGATCCAGGCAACCCGGACTGACAGCGATGCTGCCAGCCAGGTGCCTTTGGCCACTTGGATGGGAATGGACTTTCAAGCCGCGGGACGAACCCACGCTTGTTGATCACGATCCCAGCGGTAGCCCTGGCTCTTCAGTTCAGCTTTACGAGCAGCAAAATCAGGCTGATTTTTATCCAGCCTTACTACATCGCCCTGTGCAGGAGCAGCTTGGTTCTCCGGAGCTTGACGGCTCTGAGGAGCGACCCAAGCGCCCTGATCGCGGTTCCAAGAGTAGCCTGCTGCTTTCAATTCAGCTTTACGCTGCTTGAAATCAGGTGCCTCTGGATCCAGCGTCACAGAATCCGGTAAGTTGGCATTTGCCGCGGCCGGATTGGCTTGCTGCTGTTGTGGCTGATAAGAACCGCCAGCGGTTGCTTGAGCACCAGCATCATTGAATTGCTCCAGGTTCACTTGTTGGCCGTCCACCTTCAAATATTTGATGGACAGTAGACGAGCACTGGTGAACACCCGAACCTCCTGGCCTTGGCCGGGAGAACTGGCTGTGAATCGAAGATCGCCGGCTTTAAGGACGGCATTGACCTTCTTGTCACGGTCAGCGATTTCGGATTGGAACTTCTCAATGATCTTTTTAGCGGTTTTGCCAGTGACCTTCAGGTCGACAAATACCGGCTGAGCGTCTTCAGCCTTTCCTTGTAGGAAGGTGGCGCGGACCTGCAGGAACGCCTCAAATGACTGCCCCTGCTTGGGGGTAACCATCCGTGCATCGTACAGGTTGGCAAAGCCTTCCAGGTGAAGATTGAAGTAACGTTGATCGTTTGATGGGTTGTAAGACATGATATCTCTCCTGATTTTAGGAACAAAAAAGGGGAGACACCTGTCCCCAACGGGAAGATGCTCCCCATTGGGTTGGTACAACTGATTAGGCCCGAAGGCTAGATATGAACGCCGGGATGAACCCTGAGCTTGCTGCCGCGTCACGAAAGCTCTAACAAAGGTACCACTGGTAGCAGTAGCCACTATGCAATTTTGATTCTAGCAAAGTTTAGACGCTTGTAAACCCCACCTTCAAATCGAATAGTGGCCAATTTGAAGCCCGGCTCGTCGCGCCCCCCCCCCCTCGGCGAAGGAGCAGGTTTCACAAACATCTCAACACTTTACTGTTTGTGTAGACAGCCATAGTGGCTCTGTCGATAAATTCAAGGGTTGGGTCCTATGAGTAACAAACTCATTAGTCTTTGTTATCCCATGGTCTTCACTCTAACCCATTGAAATATAAGTACATTTTATAGCCTAGTGAGTGCATAGAAGACCTCGTTGAGGTCTAGTTAACCCCAATGGCTTCCTTTTCACAATGACAAAAGCTCGAAAAGGATGCGCTAACCTATTGAGCTTGATATGATTTTTTGAAAATAAACGGGAAAAAGAGGTGAATTTCTGTGTTGTGTAATCGAAATTCCGTCTAATACACTGTTAAAGCACCAAATCAGAATGGAGTAATAAATGGGGAAAGGCAAAATTGGACGAAACGACCCCTGTTGGTGTGGATCAGGAAAAAAATACAAGAAATGTCACAGGGATAGAGAGAGCGAAAAGCCCGTAGAGCCATGGGAAGCAGCCAGATCAATGCGGGATAAATTTTCTAGCAGGGTATGCTCGGCGCCAAAAAACCTTCATAAAGAGTGTGCCAAAAAGATCGTTAAAGCCCATACGGTACCCAAAAGCTCTAGCCTAAAAGCTATAGCTGTAGATGGCCATGTTCTAGGGGGCAAGTTAGGCTTTGAAAGCCTTCAGAAACATAATGGAAAGATTCGGCCTGAAAAAATAGGTATCAACAATGCTTCTACATTTACTGGCTTCTGCCAAAAACACGATGATCAACTGTTTTCTTGCTTAGAAAAAGAGGCATTCACAAAAACAGAGGAACAGTGCTTTAAGTTGGCTTTTCGCTCTTTTGCTAGAGAGTATTACACGAAATCGGCCTTAGTAAATATGTATGAAGTATATGCAGGCATGGATAAAGGAAAGCCTGCATATAGACAGGCCGAAATACAGGAACAAGCATTTTTTACAAATGTCGGAGCAGAAGCGGGACTAAGAGATAACATCTATCATAAAGAGAGGTTTGATAAAGGTCTTGAGGATAATGACTATAGCGATATAAGGGCTGTTGTTATCGAGTATGCCAGTCCATTTCCTGTTCAGGTAAGCGGATCAGTAAATCCAGATTTCAGCTTTGATAACATTAAACTTCAAGATTTATCAGATCTTGAGGTAATTCCTGACTTACTATCATTTACATCATTTTATGATGGAAATAAGAGTTACATTGTTCTCTCATGGTTGCAGCATTGCCATATTACCTGCACAGCCTTGGTAAAGTCGCTTATGTCTAAATCAAAAGAAGATATATCAACTTACTTAGTGCAATACATATTCAGTAACTTTGAAAATTATTTCCTTTCACCAAAGTGGTGGGATGAGATTTGCAGTGATGACAAAGAAAGTATTGTTGAAATATCCCATGATAATGTCAGTATGTTCGTAGAGCCTAATGGAAATAGTATATCTAGAAAAATATTAAATGCTGTGTTGCCGGAGCCAGAAAATATTGAATATATTAATTGGTAAAGATGGGCAAAGCTTTAACAAGGCCAGTCAGAGGGACTTCCGCACTGCGTGCTCCAGCCCCTGCTGGCAGCGTTAGCAAATAGAAATACATCGAACAGGAATAGTCTTTTTGAAGCAGGTTGATATTGAAAACCAATTACGAGAAGTTGTCAGCAGACTGATAACTGAAGTTGATCTCGCAACAAAGCAGGGAAGGCTTGATGTTAACCTGATTTCTGAAGACGCCTGGATACCTATCCTGAAGGAGGTTTACCAGTGCCCGAATCTTGTAAATCTGAATAGAAAACACAAGAACTTTCCCGGCATTGATTTGGGAGATGAGCAGGACAGGGTTTCCTTCCAAGTAACCTCGTCCACAGACATTGAGAAGGTCAAATCGACCTTGGAGCAGTTTAAAAAACGCAATTACAAGAATGCCTTTGACGAGCTCTATATATTCACGCTGCGTTCTAAGCAGAAAAGCTACTCTCAGGATGCGATTGATAACGTCATTTGTGATGAAATACGCTTTGATGCAAAGGAGCACATCATTGATGCTGGCGATATTTTGGCTCAAATAACCGGGTTACGATTGCCAGCACAAGAGAGAATGTTGCAGGAGTTTCGCGCAATACTAGGAGATGTGGAAGCATCGGTCAAAGAGTTAAACGCGCCCAAGAATGCTCCGTATATCTTAGTTTCAAATCTCATTGAGGTTACACCTCCAAAGGAATTGTATGTGGCCGAATTGTGCATCAACGAAGAGAGCACAATTGCAGCGGCCAAGCGCGATTTAAACTACAACGGGAGACGCCCTAACAAGCATCTATTGGTGAAACTGGCTTTACAGCTCGCTGGGTTAGATTGTCATGGCTGGGCGATATTTGAGAATCGCATTTTCACGTTCTATGACATGGAGCGTGAGTCGGCTTTCAGATCCATAGTAGACATTGGAAGTATCGAAGAGCTCACGACGGAAGATATATCACAACATGAACTCGTTGAGTATCAGAATCTATTCAAGTATCTGATGAAGGATACACTCCGGGATCAGCTTCATGCGTTCAATGTCAATTGGAGCAAGCAACAAAATCAATTTTACTTTTTGCCTGATGAAAAAGATTCTGATCAGAGAAGGGAAAAATGGGTTGGTAAAAAGCTCTCACGAAGAAGGGTTTTTGAGAAGAAATGCCAGACGAAAGACCCTGCAAAAGTAGCGTTCTTCAAGCACTTGGCGTTTGACATATCATTTATTGATGTTGACTCACAGTGGTATGCCACTGTTACCCCTAGCTGGTACTACACATGGAATCTGTACAAACGCAATCGGTTCCATGATGATCTTCTCTCAAAACAAAAGCGTCTTGAACATAACAATTCCGTCAGGGATCAAGTTAGATTCATCGGGTATTTCCTTGCTAATAGTCGTAACGATTACGATATGATCACATTTGGCGAGTTGGTCGAATTCCAATGTTTATCCAACATATCACTCGAAGAAAACGACGAGCTGGAAGAAGTGTTGGAAGAGGAGGAAGCCAATGCAAATTAAGATCCTTGAAGAGCCGAAGCTAGAGTTTTCCAATGGAACTCACATCTGCCCAAAGGCAGGTATTGAAACACTTGGCGTATATGACAAAAACGATGAATTCCGGCAAAGCGAGTTGAGACTGGGAATCGTTGGACGCGGGGAAGGTGTCGATCTGTTAGATCTCTGGATAGCAAAATGCCAAGAAGGAATAGAGGGGAAGGAGTCAAAATATTCCAATCTGTTCAGAGGGTTTGGGGGATTCACACAGCATCACGGTTTCTATGCAAAATTCCTGTATGGACCGACTCTAACCAGAACAATCCAGAAGTCAGAGTTAAACAAAACGCTAAAAATTCAATCCAGGGAAGAGCGAGTCAAGGTATGTGTTGACCTTTACTTCGATCAAATCCGGTTTCTTGCCGAGCATCGGCCTGTGGATGTCATTATTTGCGTTATCCCAAATGATATGTTCGATGCGCTGACCAAGGAGAAGGGAAAGGATGAAGATCCAGAAAACAATGCAGGCGACTCGAACGATGACAAATCCAAGAACTCATTAGAGCATAACTTCCGCCGACTACTGAAAGCGAAGACTATGCATTTGGGTAAGCCGCTACAGCTTGTTTTAGAGAAGTCATTGTCCATTGATACCGGTAATAAGGGACAACAGGATGATGCGACGAGAGCGTGGAATTTTTGTACAGCTCTTTACTACAAGGGGAACAAGACAATCCCGTGGCGATTGGTGGAGGAAACACATAAGCCTAAGACTTGCTATGTCGGAATTGGATTTTATAAAAGTCGTGACAATGAGACCGTATCAACCAGTTTGGCGCAGGTCTTTGATGAGTTTGGACATGGCGTAATTCTCAGGGGGTCTCCTGTTCAATTGGATAAAAGAGACCGCCGACCGTACATGAATGAAGAGCAAGCGTTCAAGTTGTTAATTAACGCTTTAAATGAGTATGACCACGCTTTGATGCAAATGCCTGCACGGATTGTGATTCACAAGTCCAGCAACTTCCGGGAAGAAGAAATACGGGGTTTTACGAGGTCAATAGAAAGCAAGGGTATACGAATGAAAGACTTCGTAACCATTATGGAGTCCAAAGTCCGTCTCTACAGCTACGAACAGTATCCCCCTGTGAGGGGAACATTGCTATCACTGTCGGAAAGCAAGGCCATTCTCTATACAAAAGGTGCGGTCAATTTTTACAAGACCTATCCGGGGATGTATGTTCCGTCTCCACTGGAAATTAGAGCTTTTGAACACGACTCTTCGTTGGAGGATTTATGTGAAGAAGTACTCGGGCTGACCAAGATGAACTGGAACAACACGCAATTTGACGGACGGTATCCGATCACACTGGAATGCTCGCGGAAAGTTGGGGAGATCATGAAGTATGTTGAGGCGAATGAGAAACCTCAGGTCAGCTATAGCTTTTATATGTAGTATTTTTCTTACACCTGGCCTCGCTAACAAAGCATTGCAGCGGACAAGCCGCTGAATGCGGCGTTAGCCAATATAGAGGGAAAGTATGTCTCACAGCATGATGCAAAAGGTGAACAGTTTTGCTCTCAGAGCTTTTCGAGACACCGCTGACAGAGACTACATCCATGCGCGTATGGCTTACCGCGCCGACCTGTTCCCACAGTTTCACTGGTCGGCGCTCCATGCTCTTGAAAAATACGCAAAATGCATAGCGATTCATGTCCGTGTTCCGAAGCCCAGGAACCCTATAAAGCATGAGATGGAAAGAAGCTTAGACCTTATCTCTAAAAAACTAGATATTGCCCTGACAGAGCAAACTAAGAAATTCATAAAAAGGCTTGAAGAGTTTGGAGCAAGATTTCGATACCTAGAGGTATCTTGGTTTATTAAAGATTGCGAGCTCGCGATGTTGGATCGAGCAGTGTGGGAATTACGCCGTTTCTGTAATGCTGGACTTTATGAATATTCCGGAAATCAATTTGTTTGCATATCTCAAGATAAATACGAACAAATAAAGGCCATCGATAAGCCGAACAAAAAAATACTCTCATCCCTGGTGGGTTTCTTGAGAAAACATTGGATAAAAAAGGTTCAAGAGCTAGGCCTGATCTGGTCTGGTGCAATCTTTACTACTCAACATCAAACCGGAAAAGAGTCTATATGAAAAGCTCCGTCATGGCTGAGAATTCGCCATTTTTTCTATACCCTGAAATAATTGATGAAGTGTCGAAATACACCATTGTCCCACGAGAAATACGCAATGCCTACAAGAAAGGCTAACAATGCCAGTCGCAGCGACGGTTTTTACATTGCGGCTACGCCTCCATTTCAAAACCGCGAGTGCTGGCGGCGGTAGGCTAATAAACTAAGGAGAAAAAGTATGAGCGTCCACTGTGTTTCATATGATCTAAATAAGCCGGGGCAAGATTACACTGCACTGTACGAAGAATTAAAAAAGTCCCCGGGTTATTGGCATTATTTAGACTCAACATGGTTAATATCAACAAGCGAGACGGCGACTGAGCTATTCCAGAGAATAAAGCCGCATATTGACAATAACGATACTGTCCTCGTTATTAAAGTTACAAATGAGTACAGTGGTTGGTTGCCTGAAAAAGCATGGGGCTGGCTTAAGGAACATTTGTAAGACTAGCCTAACAAGTACAGGCACGGCGACGGCATTTCCGTCGCGGCTTGGCCTTCATTACTTGGAATAGCACAGCCCAATATGCGTTGGGCTGTGGCCATATAACAAGGGGGCGTCACTGAAGGTCTATGGATGACCAGCACAACTCAGAGAGCTCGCTGCTTGGGGTGTTCCATTTTGTGTACGTTTGGTTATGGTAAACAGTAACCAGGTTCCCATCGCGTCGATACTCACAAAGGTAGTGACCGTTAAGCTCAACCACCGACATGCTTGGTTCATCGATAGCGAACTGTGAGGCGGAGCCGACAAATGCAATTTTTGAAATTTCTTCGTTTTCCATTGTGTCAGTGAAAAACTTGGATAATGACGCGGTGCCGACTGGCATATAGTCCGAAACGCGAGTTTCGAAGGTAAGCGTACAATCATTTTGAACCAGTGGGAGCTCGTCGTATAAATAGATGATACCGTCATGAATTATATCATTATGATAGGGATCTCTATGGCAGCCATCGGCTGAATACAATATTGATCCTGATGGCTTTTCAAGCTGGATGTTCATTGACTCAATAGACTCCCTAAGAACGACATGAGGGATCGTGGTGAAAACAGGATTTTCCCTGCCATTCTCATCTACGATCTGAAGAAAAACTGGTTCGTTATTTGAAGTTTCAATCGTCAGAATTGGATTATCGCTGTCAGGCAGAGATACAACGTCAATCGTACAATCACCTGTCGCCGTAAACTTATATGATCCCTCAGAAACGGTGCCATCGCAGCCCGTAACCTTTGTTGTGAAACCATAGCCTGACTCGATATCGAAAATCACTTGATCGCCGCTGTTTACTGTAGCGGTCGATGGCTCTATACGAGCGCCAGCCGTTGCTGAAGTAGTAATGATGACCTGCTCAGCGCTGGTGGGCGTGGATTCTGCCGTGATCTTGCAATTCTCAGTCGCCGACTCAATGACATAGGTGTCTTCATTAAGCAAGCCGTTACAGCCAGTAATATTCAAATCATAGCCTGGTTCGCGACTTACAAATAAATACGCACTCTCACCACTAGGAACAGATAGGTCCATAGGGGAAATTGTTGTTCCATAGCCTTCCAGGTCGACAGATATGAGATGCGGTGTCTCACTAGCGAGAGAATATGTAGCAGTAACCGTGCAATCGCCGGGTACGTTATGAACGGTTTCATATTGGCTTACTAAAGGAGCGCCGGGATTCATCGAGCGAACACCACCGCAACCTTCAATATCGGTTAGCTCAAAACGTTCATCCACTAAACCGTTAAGGGTGAATTCCATAGGAAATCCACGATAGGCAGGTATCGTTTGCTCCATGATAGAGTCACCAACAATCTCAATTATGGTCATGTCTCTATCACTTTCACTAATACTAATTGGGCGATCCTCAATATTGCCTCTCTGGTCGCCAGTAGATCCACCAGTATCCCCTCCAGAGGAGCCAGAGCCGGATCCACATCCAGCCAGGGTGATTGCAGAAATTGCTAGAAGAGCTTTTGAAATTTTCATCGAATACATCCTTTCTTGTATGACTTTCCTATAGTTTGGGGGTTGCAAAATATCTGTCAATCTGATATACAGTCTCATACGATTTATCGAATAATTTCTTTTAAATCGAGTCCTCCCCGCGCAGAAGCGTACACAATCTAAGTCGAATACCCAACCACATGGACAATAAAACCATCTTCACATGGGTGATCGTGTGAGGTGTTTGAAGTCAGTCGAATTCGACCATTGGTAACATTGGCAAGTGTCATCCCAAACGCACTATCTGAATGGCCACTATCACCAGCGTGTTTTACAGAGAGCAGTAAACTGCCCGCTGCATGAATGGTAAATGTCGAGCCGTGTGAACCGGCGAGTTCACAGCGTGCTGACACTAATGCAACCCGAGCGTCCCTAAGGTAATCACCGCCATAGTTACTATTTAGGCTTCCAGATTGATACCCTCGGCGCTGAACAAGTATTGTAGGGTTAATCGCGACCAACCTGCTTTCCTCTTTCTCTACCCAGGCGCCCATATAGCAAACCAGTAGCGATTTACGGCCAGCCTCATTAATTGCGATATTTCCTGAGTTCGCATTACAAAAACTTCCTTCACGAGCCACTTGCAAAAGGTTAAGTGCTCCGGTTTCTGTGTGATCCGCTACCACATTGTTGGCATCTACTCTGTTCGCCTCCATGTTGTGGATTATGGATAGGTCAGAAGGATCAAGCACCTTGGTAATGTCATCCCTGTCTGTGAGCATCGTCATTTCAATATTGCGCAAATTCACGGCATCCTGGTCACCACCAGCAAAGGTTCCAGTTAGCTCCCGTGAGCCGTCACGGTGGTAGTACTTATCATCAAGTGCTGCATAGGAAACTTCGTGCCCTGGAATCGGAATCACAGTGGCCACATTGGCTACACCAATTCGACGCGCGTAGGGAAGTCTTGCTAATAATCTGTTCGCATAGACGCTTTGCGCCGCACTGAACTGAACTTCAAAATCATCTCCAACATGGTTGAAGGTATAGCTGCCACCCAGTGGAGCCGCCGCCATGCTGGAGCTTAGATATCCACCAGATACTAAAGCGCCAACATTGTTTGGCCAGGCTTGAGTGTCCAGACGATGACGCCTGGCGGCGGTCAGCACGTCATGCACCTGACTAGCCGCATTATTCACAATGCGCTCAGCCCATTCTTCTTCGACTTTCGGAATCGCGAACAACGCAATCAAACCAAGGACTGCCAACGCAGCGGTCAGCTCAATCATGGTAAAGCCTTTAGACCTGAAAACCTTAATCATTGGCACACTCCTGGTTCGTACATGTGTTTAAGCTGCATGTTGTAGACATTTTCTTGGGCGGTTAGAACCGTCGGCGCAGACTCCCAAATCACTTCGCTGCCGCTATATCGCGTTCCACCCACAGTAGCGTAAAGTCTGGATGCGGACACTCCGGAAACACGGGCTTTAACCATCAACGTTTGGTCAATTTCAACGGTAAGATCAGACCCGAATGGATTATCAGCGAAAGATGATTGATCAAGCAGACCAAGACCGACCAAATGACTGATCGACGGTGTCGGACTGAACGATGCACTACTGCAATGCATGTCGTAGTACCCGTTGAGAGCGCTCATGACAAGCACGGCATTTCTTTCAAGTAGTCTATAGTTGGCATCGCGATAATAGCTTTCAGCCGCCCTGATCCCTCCAATAGCCACAAGAGATAGAACCGCGAGAACGGTCACTATCTCAAGTAAGGTAAAACCTTGCTGACGTGGATTCACGATTATCCTCTGAACGTCGTCGTCAGTGTTCCACCGGAACACGCTGCAGTCGTTGAGGATGGTGCGATCGCGTTTTCGACACGCGAACAGAAATTAGCCTCTAATCCTGTTGCTGTGATAGTGACTGTCGACCCACTGGCACTGACGGTGTAGTCACCGCCCTGAGGGTTGGCGCCGGTACAACTGGTAAACGGCATGCTGGCGTACTTCTGAGAAACGATGGTGTTACAGCTAACACCGGAGTAGCTGCTGCGGATTCCGCGCATCTTTTTGGCACCGGCAACAAGCATGGATATATCGCTGATGAGCGATTCTTCTTGCTTGCTTTCGTACATGCTGTTCACTTTGGGAACCGCGTAGAGAAGGACTAGCGCTAGTACGGCCAAGCCGACAATTATTTCTACTGCAGTTATGCCCGCCTGGCGTTTGGGTAAGAATGGTTTGTTCATGGTTAGACTCCAATTTGCATATGGTCTTTAGGGTTAAACCCTACGAGTACGGATACGATCATGATGACGTTATAAAAAGCCCATCCCCCAATGAGAAGAGCTACAAGATAAGCAGCGTAGGTGGAACGTTTCGATATGGATTTTCCGACTACATCTGCGGCCTTGTTCATTGCAGCGATCAGCTGGTCGTCATCGGCACTGGCGTAAAGATGCAGCGTCGCAATTTGCGAGTCATCCAACAAACCAGTATCCATTGCGTCCACTTCGCTTATGGCACCTTCACCCAAATTAAATTGAGATAGAGTGGCGTGATACCTTTGATAGTTATTTCCAGAATCTTTCAGGATGTTAAAAATTCGCGAGGCAGGCATACCGAACTCTTTGAGGAGCGCGAAGGTAGAAATAAACTTGCTCGCAATCGAAAGCCGGTACCCAGAAAAAATTGCTATTTGATCGATTCTGCGTCTGAAGCTGGAGATACTGTTCGCCATATACCAGCGGTATCCAATGATTAGCCCGATTCCGATCAGTGCCACCAACCACAACCAATGAACATAAAACTTGATGAGAGAGGTCATGCTGTCGAGTGTTGGATCCGATTTACCGTGAATCATCAACTTAAGACTTTCAATCACAGGCCCAACGGGGTAAATCATAATAGCGATCGTCGCAATCAAGATAATCGCGGGATAGATGGCAAGCTTGATGATTTTAGCTCGTCCCTGTGATGACACTTCCAGTGACTCAGCAATGCGCTCTAAGGCGCGTACAAACACATCTGAACCCGCTTCTTCAGTCGCCTTAAGTGCAGACAATGAAACCGGGTCAATCCACCCCTCCATAGCCGATGCAATACCACCACCTTCTTCGAGCGACGCGAGAATCAATGTGGCGACCTCCTTCTGAACGGTCGAGCCGTGTTTGAGTATGTGCTCACAGATTTCAATCGGTTGCTTCCCCACTGACATGGGACCAGCAAATGCGCGAAGAAAATCAGCCTGTTTCGCACGGCTAAACCGAAAAGACCGCTTTAAACCTTGTAATGAATCGTTGAACGAGTCGCTTAATGAGTTCAGGTTTCCGAACTCAGTAAAGTAATTATCCATGTTCAACGACCTCCAACGGCTTGTTGGTAATCGCTGCCTGACGTGACTCAATTTCAGCGATTCTTCGTGACTCAATATCTCGATCAAACTGCGCGTAATCAAAGCTGTCCGCATTGATCCCGTAAGGTGATTCCAGTGACTTCTCAACGATGATGGGACACAGTCGCCCCGAGAGGATCTTATCGGCGGCATTGTCTTCCATAGACTTCCAGCCGGTTGACTTCAGGTAATCCAACCAGCCATTCAGATCGCCATTGCGGATGTATCCGCGGCCTAGTTTGTCCAGGAAAATGATTTCGGCAATCGGGACGCGACCGCTAATCCCATGGCCATCACAATGCTGGCAATTATTCTCACCAACCGCTTTGGTTCGGATACGTTTCAGAGCTCCTGGATTGTTCTCGGCTGCCACTTTCTTAAAGTGATCCCAGACACGGCGATGATTATCCGTAGCCCTGGGGTTATCCACGACATTCTCCAAGCATTGACTGCACGCAGGACAGAGCTCGGGTACCAGACGCTGGGCGATGATGGCCCGAATTAACCCTGGGGAGGCAAGCCGACTCGGCTGGGCGCCAAGGTCCACCATTCGCTCAATGGCCACTACGGCGCTGTTGGCGTGGAGTGTAGATAACACCAAGTGGCCGGTATTCGCCTGCTGAAACGCGCTGGACTGTACTTCATGATCACGGATCTCACCGTAGACAATGACATCCGGGTCTTGACGCATCGTCGATTTTGAATAGCTTGCCCAGGAGGTCTCAGGGCGCTTTTCATTGACCTGTGTTTGGCAAACACCGGGGATTCGGTTCTCTACCGGATCCTCGTAGGTGATGATCTTCCGGGTACCGTCCTTAGCAAGGATGGTCACCCCGGCCGACAGCGCTGTTGACTTGCCCGAACCGGTAGGGCCAACGTAAAGCACAATGCCGTGAGGGAAGGCAAAGGCTTTCTCCTGCAGCGCCACCTGGCCCGAGCTGTAGCCTAGCTCCACGAATGTTGGGTTCTTACCTTCGCCATCGGCCGACAGTAACCGTAGAACTATGCTGATACCCTTGGGATCATCCATGGGCTGGTGGGCGTAACGGATCTTCACTTTACGCAGGCGGCCACCCACGCTGATCTCTACCGTGACACTGGCGTCCACCGGAATGTTGACGTCAAAGGGCTTTGGTGACGTACCCCCGGTGCGGTAGGACTCGAAGTTCACAATCAGAGCCCCTAATTTGCGGCCCTGTTCTGCGGTTAGGCGAAAGCTGGTACCCGTCTGCTCTACCAGCTTTCCCAGCACCCTGAACTTGACGATCGAGCGTCCCAGGATCTCATCGGTCTCAATGTGCACATCGGAAGATCCGGCCTGGTAGGCCGACTGAACCAGAATATCCAGGAGTCGCTGGATAGCGGAACGCTCAACGTTGTTTAACTCACTTTGAGTAGGTTCTTCGGCGGCGCCTTGAGGTACGGCATTATTCGATCGCAACATCGAGACGATTTGTTGCTCCGCGGGACGAATAGTGACGTCCAGACCGTGGGAGGTCTTTAAAAAATCCTTGGCTCTCCTGGCCGTCTGTAAGCCTTTGTGGGTTATGTCTGCTGTCAATAGCTCATCGGTATCCAGGAGCACACAAGATTGCATGTCAGCCAAATAGGAACGTAAGCGTTCGTCCTGGACCGGTGTGCCGGCGATGTCTCGCATGTCCAGAACTGGGCTGGTGCCACACATATCCGCAATGCTCTGCATATCTGATGTCATAAGGCGCTCTCGATGGTTACTTAGTATTCGACTTCATAGGCTTTACTGTCGGGTGGGAACGTCCGACCAACTTGGAATAGGCGATGGACTTGTCCACTCCGCCGTCGGTGTAGGTCAACCGTTGGCCAGAACGATCAATGTTTTTGATCGTAATGCCAGCATAGGTCTGACCTTCAGAGACAACGGTCGAGACACCATTGATCGAGGTGATCGCCCGGCCATCGGGGAGAAAAGTATTGATGGCCACCTGTGAAGGCACGTGCTCAGATTTGCTTGCCGCTGTATCAATTGTTGTGGGCTGTTGTGGGTTGTACATTGTGTTATGACTAGATAGGCTTTCGCCCTCTTTACGGCGATTCGCCAGCTCAGCCTTGGCCTTATCGACATCGACTTCCGCTATGTCTGCGTTTTTTTTATGCTCAGCGATCTTGGCGTCGTAACCGGCAACCAGCAGCTGATGTTCTTTGGTTATCAACGTTTCAGCATTGCTCGGAAGTCGGATAACCGGGTCTACGGATTGGTCTTTGTACTCTTGGACGGGCACCAAGACCGGATCGGGCACTTTGACGACTTCTTTGTCAGCCACGTTGTCCGAGTCGCCAGAGAGCTCTGAGTAACCGATGGCCGCACCAGCCACCACCAATATGCCAATAAGGACCTTCTCTGAAGTTTTCATAATTTAATTAGCACCCACGATTTTTAAATTTGCTTCAATGTTGTATGCAACGCCGGCGCGATCCACTGTCAGTGAATCGATAAACACAGGCAGATGACGAGTGGCCTTAGCCAGCTGCAGTAAGGTGTGAGAGCCCGCGCCGGATTTCTTGACTAGGACATGGCGTGAACTCCAGTGATTGCCTGGAACGGCGGTGTCAAAGTCGACACTGTCCACCACCTTGCTCGAGAACAGGTTAAATCGAACTTCTCGCTCCGACTCAGAGACGGGCGTGATCAGGTAAGGCCTTGAATTGTCTTCCAATTGAAGCGCGATATTAGCTACCGCGTTCTCCTTCGCCAGATCAACGGTAAAGTCTCTGCCGATCTGAGTTAACCGATTTTCGAGATCACTGATATAAGCGGAAAGTGTGGGAGAGAATTCACAACTGAGATGGCTTCCACTCAAAGAACAACTGCGCAAGTTCCAGCCTGCGATAAACTGGATGCCCTCAGTAATGGACCAAACGTCATTTAAGACGGCGGTCGCAGAGGGAGTTTGAAACTGTTGTCGGTAGTCAGCAAAGTTATCAACCACCTCCTGCTCTTTTTCGTTACCACCCAGCGTAACGAACAACACACTACCAATAGCAACGATGGCTATCAGGCCTGCCACAAGCAGGGGCTTGTTCCCGGCACTCGTATGTTTCTTTAGGGCCTCTTCCAGCGGCATTAACGTTGCGCCGGAGAATGACGACAGTTTATTGATCAGTGGGGATTCGCTGATAACCGCATTCGAGCGTTCATCGATGTCAAACTGCGTAAAACCCTTAAGATCCTCAGGCAACTCTCCGTATAGATATACCTTGTACTGATCCAGATCCCTAACAATGCTGTTCCAGAAGAGCTTGTCGGATTCACCTCGCTTTACGTGTTTTTCGTCAACATCCGATCCATGACCAACGACCACCAGGTGTGAGCCATCGTCTACCTGGTTAATCCACACAAAGTTATTGTCGTCGATATTGCTTCTGACCAGATCACCCAGTGCTACACCTTGTTCGGTGCTGAATACCAGGTTCCAATAGCCCTGACGCTCATACATGGACGCATAGGGATAGGTACTTTCATAAACTTGCTTAAACTGCTGTACCTTGCTCTGAATCTTGGAGGGCTGTTGAGCGGCTGGAATACGCTCACGTTGAGCGCCAACCACATAACGGGTATTACCGATGATGATTCCCATGACGACCTCAGATATTCCGAATGATTCGGGGCGTCACCAGCAAGTAGATATCGGTCACCCGGTGTCTGGCTCCGGCTGATGTGGAAGCCCAGCCAGTACGTATAGGGGAATCCTGCTTGCTCATGTTTTCTTCACGGCGCACAGCGGCCGCTACCACTGTGGTGCCATCGCTTACTACTTGCTGGATGTTGAAACGATTACGTTTCATTCGAGGCAGTTGGATGAAGTCAGTTTCAGTACCGATGGTCTCGGTGGGCTGCAGCTCGGACCCACTGTTACTTAGTACAACCGACACTCGGTTTTCATCAAAGACTTTGGCCATCGAATAGAGTGTGTAACCACCCTGGAGAATTCCTGGTATAAGTTCTGTCGTACTACCAACATCTGTCGTATTCGTAGTGCGAGACGCGGCCAGATAACCCTCGATATCGGCAAGCTCGACTTCGGCAACACTACCGCTGCGTGTCATGACTCGCTGTTCGGTCACAAACGACACTTGACCTTGCTGCTCAAGCGCTTTTACCAGAACATCAATAGAGCTGGATCCGGTTTGACGGCTACCGGAAAAGGCAATCGGCGCATCATTGGTGAAAACACCAAAGGGGGATTCGCCAAAAAAGTTAAGCTGACTGCTGGCGGTGTTTTTCACGGCCGTCCAATCCAAACCAACCTCGGCATTGTTTTCCGTGGTCACCTGTAGGACTTTAATTTCTAGTACAACCTGAGTGGAAAGCTCTTGAATTAACGGTTCCATATAGGAGCGAACGGTGCGCATTAAATCAGGTGTGGTTTTTACTAAAATGGTCGACGATGACTCGGAGGGAATCACCACACCGTAATCGCCTACAATGCTTTCGACCGTAGTCTTAGCATCAGTGAATGGATTTAACCCTTCTGCTTGAGTGTTGCTGAATTGATCGCGGTCAACATCAAAAGCCGACGAATCAATCGGCGTCATTTCACTCGATCCACCGTTATTGGCGTTATCGTCGCGGGGCTTTTTTTTCCCCACCATGTAGCTGTAGTTGCCGCCAGGGATTGGTAAGGTGAATGTCTCGGTTTCGTAGGCACTCCAATGTAAAGAGGTGTCGCTGGCCTCATAGGAGTAGTTGGACAGCGAAGCAATCTTGTCCAGGGCACCACGTACACTGCCACGATGGGTCATAGACAACCGGAAGGATGGATCGACGCTGTAATCGAGTTGAGCCACGATGCCGGTTTCGGTTAAAACTAGATCCAATACCTGGTCAATCGGTAAACCTGCCACATCAACGTCATACGCTAAGGGCTGGGTTACCCAAGCTGGACCTTCGGGCTCTTTGATTGGCGTTAGATTGGCGGCCGGACGCTGTACATAGATCGCCGCATCCTGGCTGGTATCGGTAGCGGCTGCGGAAATCTTGTCTTCGGCCGACTCCAGGCCTTGTTTACTGTCATTGAATGATCCCATCACGCCACAGCCCGAAACGCTGCAGGCGGCAAGCATCACCAAAGTTCGCTGAATGTATTGTCTGAATTGCATGTCTGCCCCTATTGAATCGGATTGCGATGTACGAAATACGCCGTGGTCGTACTCGGGTTAAGTCGCGCCTGAATGGGATACTCAGTTAAAAGCTCACTGAAGGCCTGACGGGGATCATCGCGTGAGATTGCGATTGGGAAGGAGGACGTAATGGGGTAGTCCTGGGCCTGCCAGCCATCCTTGAAAGGCATCTCCCAGCCAAATTCAGATAGCAGCCGCTTAGCATTGCTCTGCACGCTACCGGGCTTCACATCAAATACCACGGTGTTGAATGCATTCAGTGCTGAGTTGTCGGTAATGATCAGTGATCGATCATCTTGGCCTGATACGATGAAACCACTCAACACATCATTGAGCGCTATCGATTCGGTGCTCATCAGATCCTCTGATACTTCGATATCGTCTCCAATATTCAGCCGGTTGATATCAAAGGATTTATCTCGAACACTGTAGACCACACCATCCAAGTCAAACTTGGACTGGAGTTTCATGATCGCCGAAACCAGACTCTCGCCCTCGACCAGGGTTAGTCGGGGTGTGGATTTGACAGCTGTAGCAGGCAGCTCATGTGAGGCCCCCGTAGACGTCTCTATGAATTTTCCCGTGGGGACTTCTGCTGTTACCGAGCGGGGTGATACAGAATGTTGGGAAGGCTCCCCAGTATTGCTGTGGATGGCCACATTGGATTGCATGCTCGTAGTCGAGCCACCAATCGCGGTATTCGGCTCGAACTGTCCGGCAGCCATTCCCGTCGATCCCATCACTTCTGTTGGCGCTTTCCGGGTATAGGCCAGTCCGTCCACCTCATCGACCAGAATGTCCAGCAAGGCACTTGAAGGTGCAACGGCATCATTCAGGGTGAACGTGACTGTGCGGGATAAGTCAGAACCTTTCACTGTCCAGGAGCTTCCCGCGACCACTTGGAGAATTTCAATCAAAGGGAGAGGACCTAGCTCACGATGCGCTGCAGGCAGTGGCTGGTTTAGTAGGATTGAATCGAGATAGATACCCCGATGCGTTTGATCGGCATTGCGCCGAACGCGATAGCCCGTACCGTCAAGAACCTCATCGACTGCCTCACCGATCGTAATAACATCAGTCGCAAAGGCGGCGGCCACGGCCGTGTAGAGTGGGTTAACCGAGCTTTGAGTCGGCTCCATCACAGCCAGTGTATATCGGTCGGTCTTGATTGCTATCGGGTCTTGACCCGCCCAGCTGGCCGTTACGGAAAATGTCAGTGCTATCAGTAATAAATATCTCATAATCATCGCCGGTTTAATGTAGGGGCGTGTTCATCGCGCCCAGTTGCTCCAACCTGTACAACCCGATGTTTTTTCCAATTTCTATGTTCAGGTAGATACATGTGTTCGTTAGCTTTAGGGATCTCACAACCCCAATTCGATTGAACAGCTTTTCATCTGGGTCAATGATCTTCACGCTTTGATCCAGAGAACACTGCTGCAACTTCAATAGCTCACGTTCAAGTACCCGCAGTCTCTGCAGGAAAATAATCTTCTCCATCGCCTGCCCCCGCGATGTAGTGCATGGAAAATTAGCCTTGTGATTGTTCCTCAGCTGGATAGCCTTGATTCGCTGGCCCGGCTTTGGGCTTGTATTGAATGGATTCAATGCCCATGGGCGCGAACGAGATTGAGTCAGCGCGGACTTTTAAACGATAGATTTCTTGACCTGGCGTCGCTGGGTCATTGGATTGAAAGGACTCCATTCTCTGCTCGCCGATCACGACGATACGAGCACCTACTTTCAACAGTTCAGCCACAGCCTTCGAGCGTTTTCCCCAGAACTCCACATCCACCCAGAAGCCGTTGTCTTTGCTCCATTCTCCCGATTCATCACGCGCTTTCATGTCGGCACGAAATGAGACGTTCAAAACGGATTTTTCTTCGCCTTTAACCGGAACGGTTTTGTACTCAAATGATCCGACATTACCCTCGTGGGCAAAAATGCTGAGCGCCATGGGACATCCTCTCAATATAAATTTTTGGAGGATTGAGGATACTTAAAATTGTGAACGGGTTAGAGCTTTAAACTGAACAAGAGGTGTGCAAATTAGAAAGGAAAAAGAAACGGGGGCAAGCCCCCGTGAATAATTGCGCACTCGCTTAGTCGGTCGGACTGTAGGCAAGTGGTTTTAGTATAACCCTAGTGTAGGGGCAGACAACTATTAAATTGATCTCACTTCGTACAAATACATTTCTAAACGATTCAGATTTCAAAGCCATCGACAGATGATCGAACGAGAATTTCTTTACCACTCGAATAGGGGCTAACTTCACCAGCAATATTGTCTTTCCAGACTTGTGCGGCGACCAAAGATTTGAATATCGCTAGATACGAATCTATTTCGACACGCAGTCTCATGCCTACTGCATCGTAGGAATACATACTTTCAGCAAATCTTGGTGACTCGTCTTGAATGCAGCTCATCATCGCGGCGACCTTTGCGCGATTATCAACACGCTCACGGACACCAGAGGTTAACCGAACAAACGAGTGAAGATTGAAACCAAATTCCTGTCCCTTGGCTAACACCCTCCATCGTAGATCACCTATGCGCACCTCTGGCACATCGAAACGCTTCACATGACTACCAGCCCTTGGGCTGTAACACAGAGTGACATACTCACACTCAGGGCCGTAGAAACGATGCCAGTCCTGCACAGCATTGCGAGCCGTCTGATCGGCTGCCTGTAGCTGCCGGACAATCTGATCTTTCCAGCGGTCAACGGAGTGACCGCCCTTATCCATTAAAAGGCCTTTTAAAGTAATGACCGCCATATGACCGATATTCCTCTCTGTCAGATATCCGATAGTGATTCTTGTCGGTCGTCCGCAGACTCACCGGTCTTGATTCGCGGCGCTAATTTTGCTCGACGCTCACCTTTACGAACATCCTCAGACAATGAGGGCATAGTCGGCTTGTGTGACTCGTATACTTTCGCCGCACGTTGAGCCACTTTGTTGTTCGCGGCCAAATCATCACGCTTAACTGATGTATTCACCCAAAGACGACTCGCTTCAAACACTGATCGAATCAATGATGAACACTTCACGATGCTGGCAGTCCAATCATCCTCAAACATGAGACCCATCTTCTTCGCGGTCATGGCAGATAACACCACTCGGTCAAACTGTGTCAGCAAGATAGCGGAACGGTAGGCCCAGGGCGAATAGAACTGAATATCCATCGTGGCCGGATCGACGCTATGGGTGTCCGGCATGTCGATACCTTGAAGTTCAGTCTCCAGCATCTCCTCGATGTGTTTCATCTGCGCCCGGATAAAGGCAGTCGCATCCTCAAACTTTGTTTCAATCTCCAACAAAGCCTGATCCGCATAGGGATCATCATTCTCACTGGCGTGCCATATCTCCGCCACATTCTTGGCGAACCGTACCAGGCCAACGATTGGATAGATGTTCTTGTCTTTATCACCACGACGCCCATAGAACAGGGCGTGTGCTTGCCGTGTTTCTAATGTGATCTTGCCACCGCCAGTCTCAAGCCTTCCAGGTCGCCCCTGAACTGACGCAGGTTTGACAATGCTGTCGGCACCGTCTGGGTGCGACCGGTTCAGATTCCGTTTAGCCTCAGCACGCAGCTCCGCTTTCTCTTCCAAGTCCAGAATCGTTTCGTTTGTCTCATGTTCCATGATTGATCCCCCTAAGGTTGTAAACTTGTACCAGTCTCACCAACGAGACCCGCGCATTTTCTTTTGCATTTCTCGGTCACTGATCATTTCTACAAAGTGACCTTCAATTTCGGATATCTCCAGTTGACCCTGTTCCAGACTCGTGGCTAACAGCATCAGCGATATTGCGCCACCGCGAATGTATCCTTCGATGTATTCGCCATCAGCGGTCGATGCCATGGACGATAAGTCTACGGCGATGTCTCGCAGTGTTCTCGGGTTAAATTGTTCCATTCTCAATCTCCAACCGTATGGGTTTTTCTAATCCACTTGCCCCAAGTGGATTATGTGTTTCACGTGGAATCATCAGCTTCCAGTTTCTTTGGATTTTTCAGGAATTCGTATATTGCACTTCACGCACACATCAGGACCATGTTGGCCGTCGGGCCTCAGGGAATGATTGCATCGTTCTTCGCGTGCTTTCATGCGTGAGTCGTTGGTTGAAAACAAGTAGCGATAGTGCCTGCGATCTAGGCTGGTCACTTTTACGACGACCACCTTAACAGGAGGTTGGTTTTCACCGCCGTAGATTTCAGTCGTCAGCCCTGGAATGGGAATGTGACCTTCGCCTACGCCGCCATACCAAACAAATTCGACTCTAGCCATTGGCCACCTCCAATCGAACTTTCGGAGTGATGTAAGTTTCAGCACTTTGGATGCTCACCGGACTCAGATTCAGAATGGGGTAACTTACCCCACTTTCGGCAGTCACCGGGATCAGCTTCGGGGTGTTGTAGGGTGCAACACTTGTCGCAGGCATCGGTCTCAGCTTCGGAGTGCGGTAAGTTACCGCACTTTGGATGTGCATCGGTCTCAGCTTCGGAGTGCGGTAAGTTACCGCACTTTGGATGTGCATCCTCATATCGCACCACCATGGCCAATCAAGAAATGCGGCTCACTATCCTCAATGGCTTCCTTCACCATCTGTCCCCACTCATCCAGCATCATGACGTTGTCCCGACGACGGTCTACCAAGGCTTTCGTGAAGCTAACGATGTTGCGGATGGGTTCAGTACCGGGATGCTTGACGTTGAAGATCATACGGCCGAAGAGTTGGCACATCACGTCACGTCGAGCGTCCTCACCAAGACCCAGCAGTACACGGCCAATCACCGGGATGTTGGTTCGATAGACTTCCCAGAGGAACAGCATGGGTTGGGTGGTATCAGCGACCAGCCAGCCGAGATGAGAGGCGGTCAGGCACTCGGCCAAGGGTATATCCAGGTCAGCGTCGTGCCGCCGTGCTGGTTCAGTGGAGGGGTGAATTCCCTTACGCGCGCGCGTAGTAATATATTTATTAATATTAATACTACTACTACCAATACTACGGGGATAAAAAATATTTTTTTCGGAGCCGTGTAAAGAATTTTCTTTCTCGGCCAAATTTTGATCAAGAGCCGTGTTAAGATTTTTAACATGGCTATTTTGATCCGCGTTAAAATTCTTATCATGGCTTTCCAAAGGCTCCTCTGAAGCCCGCATTACTTCGTTTAAAGCGATTTTCTCACCGGTATTCTCACCCTCAGCGTCAGCCAGAGCCGTGTTAAAATTTTTAACATGGCTATCGTACGCTTCACTCGTTGTGATCAAAGTGCTTTTCCCAAAAACGGCTTCTCTCAATCTGTCTTCCATGGACTCCAATTGAGTGGGGCTTCTTGGGGTCGACTCCAGCGCACTAATTTGAGCGAGAACCTGGCTGGCCAGGTTGCGATTGGCTTTACCCGCACTAGCACCACTTACCTGAGCTTCTAGGAACTGTACATACCCAGAATCCAGCTCCAGTGTGTCTGCCAAACTCAACGGTTCCTCATGAAGCAAATACACATCGCCAACAAACCGCTGAAGCTCATCGCGAACAGTACGGCAGAAGGTCATCCATCGATTGATACGCAATGTTGCCCGAGAGTTCGCTACGGTAGGTGCTGAACACACCATGGCTGCACTCAACTCCTCACGAGAGGGTACATAGCCTGGCATCTGTGGGTTTGATATAAACGCCCTCAGAACCTGCCATAGGAGTTTATCCGCCGGCCTCAGCTGACCATCAAAGATTAAGTGATTGGGCACACTATGATGAAAGTTACCGGTAAAGATGACGCCCATGCTGGTACCGGAGCTGCCGGTGGGGTTGGCGCCACCGCTGTCCATGCGTCGCTGTTGAAGCAAACTTTGCTCGGCAAATGAAATCTGCTTGATGATAGGAGACAGGTCGGACATCAAATGCCCTCCATGATCGTGTTCCACAATCTGTCGATTCCTATGCCTGTCGACTCTGAAAGAGAGCACAACTTGCGTAATTCAGACAGGTTGGAGTTTTTCAACTGTTCCCATTGGCGAAGAGCATCCAGCTCTTCAGATTCTGTCAGTGACTCGATTCGTCCGCGCTCCTGTGGCGGCAGACCCAGAGCTTGCTTGCGCTGGTCATAGTCTCTTCGACTGATACCCGTCAGCGCGTTCAGCATGGGTTGTCTTATCCCCAGTCGAATCGCTCGGTCAGTATCGGTCTCTTCGGAGTGCTCTATCTCCTGGTGATTCAGGAAATTACTGAGCGCCTTCCCGTTAAATGATACATCTACGAGGGGTGCCGGAAAGTCGGTCATACGATCCAACGCTCGTAGCGTGACAGATCGCAATAAGTCGTAGCAGGTCTCCTCAACGCCCATCTTTTTCAAGAGGGCGAAGTTGGAGGTTTGAGCAGCCGTAGCCGCGGTATACAGTGCCTCCCTGTTCAGAGAAGCCAACTGTTTCGAATTGATGGTTTTGTTGTCTCGCCCCACAGCGATACCTCCTTGCGTGATCGTGCGCATCGTTGTTTACTTCGATTCTAAAAACAGGCTCGTGTAGTCGTCGGCACAATGTTGCCTAATGGCTGCTAACGCTTTGTCAAAAGCGAGTAACCCCTGCTGGCTCTTTTTATGCTGGGCGGATGCGCCCTCGTAATCCGGCAAGGTTCTTAGCATGTTGGTGTGTATATAGGCTTGCTGGACGCCCACAATCTCGAATAGCCGCATAAACGGAAAGGGCAGCATGGCATTGATTGCTTCAACCACGTCGTCCTGACCTTTCTCGGCACAATCATGCGCAATACCGATGAACGGAATCATGAGCCCGTAAGCCCACAATTTCTGAATAGGCCTTAGCTCGGACAACATCGTCTCGAAACCACCAAACAAATCAGCCGCGATATGCCACCCGATACCAGGTGCGGTGTCGTATTCACCGTAGGTAGGCATTAAGAGGTGATCGATGTCGTGCACCTCAGCGACCATACAGCTGGCGAGATACGATTCTTGTAGAAGATCGTCCAGCGTCTTCGGCTGGAAATTTCCTTCCCGCCCCGCAATTGAAAGTTGATCGCTCCCGGCGGGAGTGTCATCTTGTGTAGAGCCTGGCGTTGCTCTGGCTGCTGTTACAGCTGGCGCTTCATTCTTGCTTGGTGTCGCAACTTGTTGCGTCGAGGCTCCAGGCGCGCTGCTAGGCTCTTGGATGGGGCGCTGTGACGGTGCCGAATTGCTGGCCTCAGGTGCAGCTGGAGCTGGTGAGCTCGAGGACTCTAGCTGAGCATTTGGATGATTAGGCTGAGGCGATTTAACACCTGAAGGCTTGCCGCCTTTCATGATGCTGAAAATCTCCGAACTGACAGCACTGAAAGGCTCGTCCACAGCGTCTGAAAATTTGATGCTCATTAACTGAAAGAAACCATCAAAATCAAAAGAGACGTCATCAAACTCTTTCAGCGTGTTCTGCCAAAGAGAATCCAAATCCTCTTTAGGCTCTTCACCGTTTTCAATCAGTGAATCCCAGTAGGCTTTAAAAGCATTTTCATAAGAACGGATTTTCTTAACGGTTGGTACGCCAGCACCTGCCCACAATAGGTCCGGAACATGCTCATGAAGTGAGTCAACTGCGTATAAAAGAACAGATAGATTGCTTGAGTCGATACCCCAACCTTTAGCTTTCATCCGGTCGGCAGCCTTACGCATGGATACCTTACCTTCTTTGTCTTCGATCAAAGCAATCCAACGCTTAGCGGCTAAGGCGCGCTCGATGAGCTTCATATCCCCGCGCAAATCGTTCTCTACCAAGTGTCCGGCTAACGACTCTTCATCGTCGACCCACGGCTTAAAAGTGACCTGGTGCCGAAAAAACTTTTCGTCGCCGGTCTCTTCCCAAAGCTCCTGCAGAGCTTGAAGACGTGTATTACCGCCGTCGGCAATTTGATACGGATCATCAACACTTTTACGAGTGACATTAAAACGATGATCGAGGCCTCTGGCCTTGATGGACGCCTTAATGTCATCGAACTTTGGGTTTACCGACTGACGCGGATTGAATTCACTGGGTACCAGTTCATCCAAAGTGACCGTGATTTCCGTTGGAATTGCGGGGTCTTTACGTATCGCTTCGACAGTGCGTGACTGTCGTTTCAGCCGCTCAGACAAATCTACAGGTTTGTTCTTAGAGGCCATGATTTAACCCTCTCCATTCTCAGTGTTTTCTATCCAGTCTCGGTCGTAGGCTTTAGCTTTCTTAAAAGCCGCCTCCAGCCTCTGCTGCTGATCCGGCGGCAAAAAGATCCCCAGGTGCTCATCGTCAATACGTCCTGGGTAGGTAAAGGTAATCTTCTGGCCTCGACAGCCAGCCTCTATCAGGTGGGAATCCTCAAAAACAGGCTCAATACTGTCGCGCATCAGCTCGTGTTCAGAGTTCAGGTTGTAAGCGTCATATTCACGCCCGCCACACCAGAGTGTGCATGCTGCGGTCAGGCGTTCGCGTGCTTGGTCCTTGTTATTGGCTACAAAGAAGACATAACCGCTTTGGATGAAAATGTCAGAAGGCTCGCAACTACTGGTTTCAACTACCGCTCGATAAATCATGACTAGGCCTCCGCTGCCGATAAGACGTCGTGGGGCTTACGGCCAGTCAATTTAGGCTGTAGCTCGTAAGCGAGCTCCAACATGGTCTCCTGCGCGCTTGGGGTCTTTCCCCGGCGCTTAGGTTCAAAGCGATGTGCCGGCTCAGAACGTCCGGCAGCTTTGTTGTAGGCGGCAATATCGGGAACAATGGTTTTAAGCACCCGGACCATGCCATCGCCAACTTCATCGAACTCCCTGCTAAGCCATTCAGCCATCTCGCGTGAGTCGTTGGTTCGCCCCATGCGGTTGATCAATGCGTTGCAGGTAGGGAGGGGGCGGCCAGCAATGGTGGTTTTCATACCTGGCGCCGGGAGCAGGGAACGCAGCATATTGACTGTGCCGGTCACAAACTCGGTCGAGTCCAAATAATTGGGTACAACAGGGCTGATTACCTCATCCGAGGCCAAAATTACGGCCTCCTGAAGCAGGCCTATGGCGCCCTGGGTATCAACAATGATGTAATCGTACTCGGTCGCCAGCTTCTGGAGTGCCATGTGGAAATACAGGACATGACTGCTGGACTCGCGAAGGAAGGGCAGGATCGGACCGCCTTTGTCGCCCTTGGAGTCATCGTTGACAATGATATCCAGATTTGGAAATCCGGTGTGGCTGATACAGCCCTCGGGGTCTGTCGTCGTAATTAATTGAGTCAGGCCTGAGTCGGCCGGGAAGGGGATATTGAAATACTTGCTCAAGTTTTGAGCGAAGTCAGTATCAATAAGAAGTGTGCGTTGCCCTAAATCTGCAAAGATTGCAGCTAGGTTCACTGAGATAGAAGTTTTACCGACTCCACCTTTGGTGGAAACTAAAGAATAGACTTTGGCCATAGAGCCCTCCAACCGTTGATTTAACGCAACGATTAAGAACTCATGGTCCAAAGAAGTGGGCTTACTACCACTTAGAAAATGGTAGCTAGGGGCGGACTTGAACCGCCGACCCCAGCATTATGAGTGCTGTGCTCTAACCAGCTGAGCTACCTAGCCACATGTCTTGAGGGCGCGTATTTTCACCACATGAGGGGTTAAAGTCAAGGGTGATTTTGAATTTTTTGTCTTCGCGCCCTGTTTTGCTTAAACGTTGAACCGGAAGTGGACGATGTCGCCGTCTTTGACGATGTAGTCTTTGCCTTCCAGGCGCCATTTGCCGGCGTCTTTGGCGCCTTGCTCGCCGCCGAGTTCAATAAAGTCTTCGTAGCTGACCACTTCGGCACGGATAAAGCCTTTTTCGAAGTCGGTGTGAATTTTACCGGCCGCTTGGGGGGCGGTGGCGCCTACGGGGATGGTCCAGGCGCGCACTTCTTTGACGCCGGCGGTAAAGTAGGTGTGTAAACCTAATAAATCGTAACCGCCGCGAATTACGCGGTTGAGGCCCGGCTCGTCCATACCGAGGGCTTCGAGAAATTCGGTTTTCTCTTCGTCGTCCAACTCGCTGATTTCCGCTTCAATTTTGTTGCAGATAGGGACCACCACGGCGTTTTCTGCGGCGGCGATAGCGCGCACTTTATCCAGGTGTGGGTTGTCCTCAAAACCGTCTTCAGCGACGTTGGCAATGTACATGGTGGGCTTGAGGGTCATCAGGCTCAGCTCACGCAACTGCTTTCTTTCGTCGTCGGTTAAATCAAACGAGCGCAGCGGTTTGGCTTCGTCCAGGTGCGGCTGAATTTTCTCCAGCAGTGCTTTCATGGCAATGGCGTGTTTGTCCTGGCCTTTGGCGGCTTTGGCAAAGCGCTGAATGGCTTTTTCCACGGTTTCCAGATCAGCCAGTGCCAGTTCGGTATTGATCACGTCAATGTCCGAAGCGGGGTTAATGGTGCCGTCAACATGAATCACGTTTTCGTCTTCAAAGCAGCGCACCACGTGGGCAATGGCATCGGTTTCGCGAATATTGGCGAGGAACTTGTTGCCCAGGCCTTCGCCCTTGGAGGCGCCAGCCACCAAGCCCGCGATGTCCACAAACTCCATGGTGGTGGCAATGACCTTCTCGGGTTTTACGATAGCGGCAATTTTGTCCTGACGGGGGTCGGGTACGGCAACTACACCAGCGTTAGGCTCAATGGTGCAAAAGGGGAAGTTTTCGGCGCCAATGCCCGCTTTGGTCAGCGCGTTAAACAGGGTGGATTTACCCACGTTGGGAAGTCCGACAATACCGCAATTAAAGCCCATGAATCTATCTCTTTACCGAATGTGAAAATAGGCCGGGATTATACATGAATTAGTGGCGAATTTATGGTCGATGGGAAGGCATAGGTTATAACGTTTGGTTGTGGGGGCTTACGGGAGAGAAGCAGCCCCCAGCCCCTATGCACGGTTAGAGGCGTCCATAGGGGCTGGTATAGGCTTAGCCTTGGTAGGCTGCCAGTAACACCTGCAGTGGGTGGGGCAGGCGTTGATTCAATAGGCGTTTAACCTGACTGCGGCAGGAGTAGCCTGTGGCGGTGAGTTTGTCGATGTTGTCGGGGTCGGTTACGACGGATTCCCAGCTCAAGGAAAATATTTTCTTTGAGGTTTCGACATTGTTGCGTTCATGCCCGTAGGTACCCGCCATGCCACAGCAGCCGGTGTCGATAACGTTGAGCGTTTGTCCGAGGGCGGCAAACAGCGTTTGCCAATCTTTGATTGACGCGGCGGCATTTGTTTTTTCCGTGCAATGGGCAAGCAGTTGATAATGACTTTTGCCAAACAGAGCGGTCGAGTTTGTTACGTCTTGGGAGGCCAGCCATTCTTGAATGAGAGCCACCTTGGGCGATTTATCACCAAGCAGTTTTGTGTATTCGCTGCGGTAGGCGAGCGTCATAGACGGCTCAATACCCACAAGAGGAATGTCGGTGTCAGCCAGAGCGTTCAGCATGCTCGCGTTATTATTGGCTGCCTTGGCGAAGTTTTTTAAAAAGCCGTGCACATGCAGTGGTTTGCCATTGGGTTTGAATGGCGCGAGCATGGGGTTAAAGCCTAATATCTGCAGTAACTTGATGGTGTCTAGTACCAGTTGAGTTTCAAAGTAGCTGGTAAAGGCATCCTGTACCAAGATAACCGTTTTGGCTTTTTGCTCATGGTTTAGTGCCGCAATGTTTTCGGTTGTTGCGTATCGTGCGCCGGCTTTTTGTAGGGCAGTATCGAGACTGACACCGGTTAGCAGTGGGCTGTCGACCATGCCTGTGGTTTTGGCCAGCACTTTTTGCATAAACGCCGGTTTCATGAGGCCGTTATAGAGCCAGGGAACTCGGGCCAAGGTGGGCATCAGGTATTCCAGCGAGCCAATAAAGTAGTCTTTTAAAGGGCGTAAATAGCGGCTGTAGTACAACTCTAAAAACTTGGCACGAAACTCTGGCACATCGACTTTAATAGGGCACTGGCCCACGCACGATTTGCAAGCCAGACAACCTTGCATAGCCGTATTCACTTCGTGAGAAAAGTCGTACTCACCGCGCTTTTTTTGAACACTATGTAAGGCGCGACTGGGCAGGCTGAGGAGAAAACTGCGCTTGCGGATTTTCTGCGTCTCTTCGACGGCATTAACTTGTCGCTCACTGAGTTGCTTTAGCCATTCTCGCATTAACGACGAGCGACCTTTGGGTGAGTGAATACGTTCGCGGGTCGCTTTCCAGGAGGGGCACATTGCGTCGTTGGGGTTCCAGTTGTAACACAGGCCATTGCCGTTACAGTGCATGCCTTCGCTGTAACCCTCCCAGACTTGAACGGGAATTTTACGATCTTGTTGACCGCGTGTACCTACCTTGTCGATGCTCATTAATTCGCTGTTATTGTCGGGCGTGGCGATTTTGCCCGGGTTCAGCTGATTATGGGGGTCAAAAGCTGCTTTTAGTGCTTGAATTTGTGGGTACAGCTCGCCAAAAAACTGCGGCGCGTATTCCGAGCGCACGCCTTTGCCGTGCTCGCCCCACAACAGGCCGTGATACTTTTGCGTGAGTGCTACGACTTTATCCGAGATTGTGCGAATCAGCTTTTCTTGCTCGGGGTCTTTCATGTCAATGGCCGGACGTACGTGCAAAACCCCGGCGTCCACATGGCCGAACATGCCGTACTGTAAGTTGTGGCTATCCAGTAGCTCGCGAAACTCAAAAATAAAATCGGCCAGGTTTTCCGGTGGCACCGCGGTATCTTCTACAAATGGAATAGGGCGAGCCTCACCCTTAGCATTACCAAGAAGCCCGACGGCTTTTTTTCGCATGCCCCATATCTTATTAACCGAGTCGTGCCCCATGGCGATGGTGTAGCCGATGCGTCCTGTGTTGTCCTTGTCGGCTTGGCTCATAGCATCAAGGGAATCGGTGAGCCGTTGAATGCCTGCTTCAAGCGCTTGCTGCGAGTCGGCAGTGTATTCTACGAGGTTAATACCTTTAATTTCCTGTCCGGGTACTGGCGGAAAAAACTCACTAACGCTGTGCCAGACAATATCGTTCATAGCCAGGTTTAATACTTTGGAGTCTACCGTCTCAATGGATGTGGGGCCGGCTTTCATTAGCTCTGTAGCATCGCGTAACGCGGCGTTAAAGTCGCGGTAGTTCACGTTAACAAGCGCAGCTACTTTAGGAATAGGCAGCACATTCAGCTTGGCTTCGGCAATGAAACCTAAGGTGCCTTCGCTGCCGCACAAAACACTGTTTAAATTAAACTCGTTTTTATCGGTGCGCACATGGGCCAGGTCGTAACCCGTAAGACAGCGGTTTAACTTTGGGAACTTGGTGGCGATTAGATCGCGGTGGCCACGCTCAATATCATCTAGCGCTCGGTACACTTCACCGATGCGTCCGGGTTGTTCACGCAGCTTGGCTAAATCGCTCTCGTCAACGGGTTCAGAATCGCAAATGCTGCCATCCAGAAGAACGGTTTTAAGGGTGAGTACATGGTCTCGAGTTTTACCGTAAAGGCACGAGCCCTGGCCCGAGGCGTCGGTGTTGATCATTCCGCCGATGGTTGCTCGGTTACTGGTGGATAGTTCAGGCGCAAAGAATAAACCGTAAGGCTTCAGAGCGGCATTTAATTGATCTTTAACCACCCCGGTTTGTACGCGAACCCAGCGCTGTTCGGGATTGATTTCCAGAATTTGATTCATATACCGCGAGATATCCACCACCAAACCGTCGGTGAGGGACTGGCCGTTGGTGCCGGTGCCCCCGCCGCGTGGGCTGAGCACCACCTGACGGAACTCTTCACGCTGGGACAGCTGGGCAATCAGCACCAAGTCGTCGATATGGCGCGGGTAAACCACCCCTTGGGGCAGCACCTGATAAATCGAATTATCCGTGGATAACACCGTGCGGTTGGCGTAATCGGGGTTGAGATCGCCGGCAAATCCTTGATTTTTAAGGGTTTCGATAAACGTTAAATAAACTGTCTGAACCGGTGAGGTTTCGCGTATACGGGGGATCATAGGCCACTGGGACTGCTGGAAGAATGAAACGGCGTATTTTACTGGCTCCAACTTACAAGAGCCAGTAAAGAGTACGTGCCGTCAGTGGCCGTGGATGTGCATCACTGAAATGAATCACTAAAAAACCGGATGAATAATGATGGTGGAGGGGTATTCCGGCGACAATTCATTGAATACGTCGGCTTGCCCATTGACGCTAGGGCTCTGCCCAGTATCGACATCGCCTAGCCCAGACCATAGCCGATAAGTAAAGGTGGCAAAGGCGTCAAAGGTTCCGAAGGTAAAGTTGAAGTCACTGTATTGGCTGACGCCGGGCGTAAAGCAGAAGTCGGGGTTGGTGGTGGTAAACGGAAGGGAAACCGGGTTGCCATCCTGTGAAAGGGTGCCACTTTTGCCCCCATCCAGAGTGAAATTAGTCATTATAAAGACCGGTTGGCTCAATCCTCGGTAGGACTGCCCCACTAAGCTGATTGGCACACAGGCCGAATTTTCATTGCCGACGATCTCTAAGTTTTCGCCGGTAGGTTCGTTATCCCACACCGGAGAAATCGACAGGCTTAGATTTTGCGCTGCGGTGGTAAGTCCCGCACTGTCACTTAAGGTGATGGCAAGTTCCAGTTCGCCCCAGTGGTGAGGGTTGAGTTTGAATTCCAGCGCGCCACTGGCGCTAATACCAATATCACCGTTGTAGAAAATATCCGACGCGCTAATGTTTAGATTACGGTTAGCGTCAGCCCGGGTGCCGTTGATAACCGTCACATTAAAGTAGGGTGTTTGATCGGCATCGCCGTCGCCAGTACTGTAAAAGCTCACCACATTTGGTATGGACACTTGGGTGAAGTTTGCCCCGCCGGGTGCCGAGTCAAAGTCAGCACCGGTTTTCTGCGTCCCCAAATCTTGCCCGTCATCTTCCAGCACTGAAATACTATAAGTACTTAAACCAAAATAGGGTGCATCGTTTACCGGGGTGATACTTAGCTCAAAGCTCTGGCTGCTCGAGTTACCGCTAGAATCGACCGCAGTAATGGTCAGGTTGGCGGTGCCCCAGGCGTTGTCTGCCCCAGTAAAGAAAAGTGAGCCATTGTCATCAATGGCAGGCTGCGAGGAAAATAGCGTAGGGTTGTCGATTGAGGTGATCGATAAACTGACTGTTTCATCAGCCTCTGAAGCGTGGCCGGGCGAGATGTCACTAATCCAGGCGTAAAGAGTTTGTGGCCCGGAGTCTTCAGCCACAGTGATGGGGGCCCCTAAAGTGAATTGAGGGGGGAAATCGCTGCAGCTGAGTAGCTCAATGGTTTCATTGGCGGCCAGTAACGTACCGGCGATAGCGCTTCCCTCCCATACATCTTCGGGGCAGGGCAAAGAGTAGCTTTTTATCTGAATCGTAGAAAGACACTGATTGGTTAACCTGGCTTGAAGCTCGTTATCGTAGTGGATGGTCTCGGTGCCGTCAGTGCAGGCGGGGCTGTCGCTGGATACGAAAAAATCAAGGACGGTGGCTTGCAGGCTGGGTTGGAACTTTATGCCTGCACCCAGCAGAAACAGCATTATCAACATGCCCATGCTTTTTCTGGACTTAAATTGTTTAAACGCAACCGTTAATATCAGCACCGTTAAAAGTACAAAGCTGATAGTGGAGGTGGCGGGCAGAGTGGTGGCGTTGGTGCTGAGGCTGCCAACAATTACCGAGCCGCCACTCTGAGCCCATATAGGGGCCGCCGTTAGGGAGCAAAATGCAGCAGTGGCGATGCAGAGGTTTTTTTTAGTCGAAAGCATAGGTTTTTGGCGAGTGATGACTTTGGCTTTAAGTGTACGAAGCTTTTGAGGTTGCCTGACTAACCTAATTAGAGGGGGGCTCCCCCCCTGGCAAGGGCGGCGAAATTCTGATGCTGCCATTTTTAAAATTCAGGTTGCTTTAACGAGTATTCAGCCGGTGTGAAAGTTGAAATCGCTATAATGACTGCACGTTATGGGCTGGCGAAGGATAATGTTCGTTAGCCGTATTCTGTTAGTGTGCAAGAGGTTTTCGTTGAAGCTCTGGCTCTGTTATGGCACAAATACTCTTACGCGATGGAATGAATAAAATGCCTATAAATTGCAGCTCCCTTCAATGAGAAAATTACCGGTGAGGGCTTTAATTGCGCCCGTTTAAGGTGTGTTTCATCAGGCTTGGATTGTTTTTAATGTCTGTAAAATGTTGGCAAATATACCCGCTGATTGCGTTTCTGTGTGTAAGCCTTGTTTCGCACGCCGAACCAATCAGGGAGGTTCCTCTGCCGGCAGATCAGGCGGTTGATAACATAGAAACAGCCAAGCTCAGCGGAAATCCGGCTGCCTCTGTCTTTTCCCGTTGGCCAGATGACTTGATCTTGGCACCTGTGCCCGGCCGCTCGTCAGAGCTGGGGTGGACCCTTACCTTAGGGGCGGGCTACTTTTTACCCCAAAAGAATATTTCTAACCCAAACTCTCTGGTGGGAGTAATGGCTATGGCTTCAGAGAATGAGAGCCATGCTGTGGGTGTGGGTGGCAGTTTTCATTTGTTGAACGACCGTTTGCGTCTGGTGATGCTGCTGGGGGATTTAACGTTCAACTATCGCTTTTGGGGTATCGGTAATAGCGCCGGTGAAAGTGGCAAGTATTTGAATGTCAGTCAAACCGGGCAAATCCTGTACAGCATGGCTATGTGGGAGTGGTTTGACAGCGTATACGCTGGCGTTGGCGTGATAGGTGGTACCTCTGAGGTCAGTTTGCGCGGCCAGCAGACCACTGCTTTTGATTTGCCGGACCCGACGATCAGCCTTGACTTGGGGGCGTTAGAGCTGCCGCTTAAGTACGACAGCCGTGATGATGTAAATTTCCCTCGCGAGGGTATCTTGGGCGAGGCCAGCGTCTACTTGTACCGCGATTGGCTGGGGTCAGATTTTACTACCGATATTTTTAAGTTAGACGGCAATGTGTACCTGCCCGCGCGAACTGGTGATGTGTTGGCCTTGCGGGCTATGTACCGCAGCGCCAGTGGCGACGCACCTTTCTTTTTACTCAGCTCGTTTGGTGGCAAAACCGATTTGCGCGGTTACGATACCGGCCGCTACCGCGACAGCGATATGTACGCGTTACAAGGTGAATACCGTTGGCGGGCAAGCGACAAATGGGTGTTAACGGGTTTTGCCGGAGTGGGTGAAGTGGCCGACTCTCCGAAAGAATTTTTCAGCAATTATTTGCCCGCCGCTGGGGTGGGGGCGCGCTTTATGTTGTCCCGTAAACACCAGGTGAGTTTATCCGCCGACTGGGCCGTAGGGAAAAACGGCTCAGAGTTCTACTTTGGTGTCGGGGAGGCGTTTTAAACAGCGGTATACGCAAATACCAGCAGTCCCCACATCGCCAGCAAAAATAGATTACTAAGCAAAAAAGCGCGCATGCGCCATAACACCTTATTGCCGCTTAAGTGAACGATGGCCTGCAATATTCTCGAAATCACGTACAGCCAGGCCAGGGCAATCATGGTAGTGCCTGTGGCGTTAATGGCCATCGCCGCCAGGCAGGCCGCGTAAAACAGCGGCGGTATTTCGAGCAAATTGTGGTAACAGCGTTGTGCTAGCACCATGCGCTCGGGCAGCTGGTCGGCGGGCAGGTTATAGGTTTTAAAGTAGCTTAACGGTACCTGCCGGTTTTTTACGGCGCTGATTCTCGCGCCCAGCATGGCAAAGGCGACGGCGAAGGTGAGTAAAACCATAGCGGCCATTGGGTAGATCATACAACCTCCTTGCTGATCAAAAAGTGCGCGGATTGGGGCGGTACTGTTAATCGGCGCTTGGAGCACTATAATAGCCCCCTTTTACGGCCCGCAACCTGCGCTGCAACAGCCTGCGGAGAATTCCAGACCAACAGGATGAAGAATATGATCATCAAGCCAAAAGTTCGCGGTTTTATCTGTATTAACGCCCACCCACAGGGCTGTGCGGCTCATGTGCAAGAACAAATCGATTACACCCGTGCGCAGGGCAGCATTGAAGGTGGCCCTAAAAATGTACTGGTGATTGGCTGCTCTACCGGTTACGGACTGGCCTCGCGTATTACTGCCGCCTTTGGCAGTGGCGCCAAAACCCTGGGCTTGTGCTTTGAAAAGCCCCCCACCGAGAAAAAAACCGCCTCGGCCGGTTACTACAACACCGCTGCATTCCACGCCGCCGCTGAAAAAGAAGGCCTGTACGCCCGCACCATTAATGGCGACGCGTTCAGCAATGAAATCAAAGCCGAGGCCATTGCTGCCATCAAAGAAGATTTGGGCAAAATTGATTTGGTGGTCTACTCGCTGGCTTCGCCCCGCCGTACCGACCCCAACACCGGTGAAACCTATAACTCGGTGCTTAAGCCAATCGGCAAAGGCTATACCGCCAAAAACCTCAATACCGATACCCTGAAAATATCCGATGTGACCGTCGAGCCGGCCACCCAGGAGGAAATTGATAACACTGTAAAAGTGATGGGTGGTGAAGATTGGGAAATGTGGCTGGACGCACTGGCCGAGGCCGATGTGCTGGCCGAGGGCGCAAAGACCGTGGCCTACACCTATTTAGGTGACAAGCTAACCTGGCCCATTTACGGCCACGCTACCATCGGTAAAGCCAAAGAAGACTTAGACCGCGCCGCCGGAGCCATCGCCGAACGCCTGGCCGATAAAAAAGTACGCGCCAATGTGGCGGTCTTGAAAGCTTTGGTTACTCAGGCCAGCTCTGCCATTCCGGTCATGCCTTTGTACATGTCTATTTTGTTTAAAGTGATGAAGGAGAAGGGCACTCACGAAGGCTGTATCGAGCAGCTGCAGCGCCTGTTTGCTGAGTGTTTGTACACCGACAGCCCGCGCCTGGACGATGCCGATCGCTTCCGCGTTGACGACAAAGAGCTGGACCCGGCAACTCAGGCTGAAGTAGAAGCTATTTGGCCAGAGGTAACCGAAGAAAACCTAATGCAAATGACCGATTACAAAACCTATAACAGCGATTTCTTAAAGCTGTTTGGTTTTGGCTTTGAGGGTGTGGATTACGAAGCCGACACCACGCCGCTGGTAGAACATAACTTCTAATCGGGCTTGGTTGTGAGGTTAGTGGGGCATTTGCGAGCGCTGCTGAGTCAGTGCTTATTTATCTTGGTAACGCTCGTTATCGGCGTGCCCCTGATAACACTGTCGCTGGTAAAGCTGCTGTTGTATCGCAGCCGCTGGCGACCAATGCTTACGCGCTGGCTGGATAAAACCGCCAGCGCGTGGATCAGCTGTAACAACTTTCATCAGCGCCTTTTGTTGCCCACAAAAATTCATGTGGATGGCCCGCTGGAGTTTGCCCGCCGGCAGTGGTTTATGCTGGTGGTAAACCATCAAAGCTGGGTGGATATTCTGGTAATTTTGCGGGTGCTGAATCGCCGTGTGCCTTACTTTAAGTTTTTTTTAAAGCAATCTCTGGCATGGATTCCTGTGTTGGGTATGGCGTTTTGGGCGCTGGATTTTCCGTTTATGCGTCGTCACAGTAAAGAGCAAGTTGCCCGTGACCCCAGACTTGCCGGTAAAGATTTAGCGACCACCCGCACACAGTGCGAACGCTACAGCAACAAACCCGTGACGATCATCAGCTACCTTGAAGGCACGCGCTTTACTCCGGAAAAACACGCGGCGCAACAGTCACCGTACAAGCATTTGCTGATTCCCAAAGCAGGGGGGCTTGCCTTTACTCTGGCGGCGATGGAAGGGCGGATTAACACGTTGTTGGATGTCACCATTTATTACCCCGGTGGGCGCCCCAGTTTTTGGCAATACTTGGGTGGAGGCGTGGACACTATACAAGTGGTGATTCAAGAGCGATCCATTGATGCCAGCTTGACCGGAGATTATGGCGACAGCAAATTCCGTGCTCATTTTCAAAACTGGGTAAACGGCATTTGGCAGGATAAAGACGAGTTGCTGGAGCGTTTAGAGCAGCAGTCCGCCAAATAAAAAATTGGTAGAAACAGGTTAAGACCGCATGAATCGAACACACTTCTCCGCTGCATTATTGCACCCGCGCTACTGGTTATTTTGGCTGGGGGCGGGCGTGTGGTTTTTGCTGGCGCAATTGCCTTATCGCTGGCAAATGTGGCTGGCCAAAAAAGCGGCGCCACTACTGTATTTGAATAAAAAGCGCATCAATTACGGCCGTATTAATTTACAACATTGCTTTCCCGACCTCAGTGAGCAGGAGCGAGAAGTGATGTTGAAAAAAAATGCCGAGTCTATGTCGGCGGCCATGTTTGAAACGGGCATCGGCTGGTTCTGGCCCCAGTGGCGCTTGCGTAAATTGCATCGAATTACGGGTAAAGAACATTTAGAGCAAGCGGAAAAAGACGGTGTGGGCGTGTTGCTGCTTACCACCCATTTCAGCACGCTGGATATCGGCAGTGCCTTTTTGGGCTGCAACACCGAGTTTGACGGTTTGTATCGCCCCCATAGCAACGCGGTTTACGATTATTTGCAGCGCAAGGGACGCGAGTCTTACTGCAAAAGCGGAATTGCCATTCCGCGCGACAGTGTGCGAACCATGATCGCCCACCTACGCCGTGGCCGCGCCGTGTGGTATGCACCCGACCGCGATCTGGGCCCTAAAAACAGTGTGTTTGTGGACTTTTTTGGCGTGCCTACGGCCATGATTACCGCCACCAGCAAAATCGTCCAACTGGGCAAAGCCCGGGTGATTCCCTTCACCCAATTTCGTCGCGATGATGGTTCTGGTTACGATTTGGTGATTCACCCGCCGTTCGAAGATTTTCCCAGTGGCGATGAGGTTGCTGATACCCAGCGTATTGCCGCGTTTATGGAAGGGGAGATTGCCAAAGCGCCCGAGCAATACTTTTGGGCGCAGCAGCGCTTTAAAACCCGCCCCGAGGGCGAAGACAGCTTTTACGAATAACGCGTAAAAAGCTAAGCGCCCGGTCAAGCATCGGGCCGACTCCAAAGATACGCTGTCACGGCGATAAAAATAGCTGCGCAGCTTGCCATCACCCAGGGCGGGATGCCTGCCACTCCCATTATCACCAGGCTCATTATCAGCAGCAGTGGCGTCAGTCGTTTGGCGTAGCGCGGTACAGCTTTGCGCTCGTGCCAGGCGCTCAGCAGGGGGCCAAATCGCGGGTGACTGTAAAGCCAGTTGTGCAGTTTGGGTGAGCCTTTGGATGCGGCCCAGGCGGCTACCAGTAAAAACGGCACCGTCGGCATGACAGGGAAAAACACACCAATCATTCCCAGTAACACACACAACCAGGCAAGAATCAGCCAGGGCAGGCGCAGTATGAGCGCCGGAGCGGGTTTGGCCTGAGGTTTATTAGGCATGGGCGTAGTGGGCTGTGGTTAACGGTAGGCTTCGGCGCCTTTGTTAATGCCTTCGTAAGCGCGAATGCGCAATTGGCTGTTAGGGTGCAGGCGCGCCGTTTCGGCGGCAATATGTTCGGCCAAGCATTCAACGGTGGTGTCGGTGTCTATGAGGTAGCAATGGCTGTGGGGAATACGCAGAGTGAATTGCCCCTGCGGCGCTTGATAGGAAAAATCCAGGTAGTCCACACCCTCAATGGTAAGGGCCTGGTGGATGTCCTCACGGGTGCCGATGTAAATATCACGCCACAGTTCGGCCCAGTGCTTTTCAAGGTTGGGGGCTTTTGCGCCATCCTGCCAAATATCAATACGCGAGCGATGGCCGTGCGCAATGCGCTGGCAATTGCCATCGTGCTTTTTCAAGCCGTGACTGTAATGGTAAAAAGCGCCGTCGATGCTCTCGGTAGAAAAGCTCAGCTCCAGCTTGTCGAGCTTTTGCGCAAAGGCGGTTTCTAACTGAGCTTCGCACCAGCGGGCGATGGACTCGGCGCTGAGCGTTTCGGCATCAACCAGGGCAATGGCCTGACGCGGACATTCAAGGCTGATCTGCTCGCCGTTAGTGAGTGTCCAGATGAGGGCGATTCGATCACCATTTTCCTGAACGCTGATATTGCTGGCGTGTGCTGGAACCGCTAAGCGATGATCCAGCTCGGTGTCCAGCCAGTTGCGCACGACTTTTTTCACCCGGCCAAAATCGCACACCATGCTCTGCTCGTTTAAGTCGCCGTGCAGGCGAATATTGGCAAGCCAAGTCTCGCCTACAATCCCGCGGGTAGGGTCAAGGTAACTGAAGTCCACGTTGGTGAGGTTGTCGACGAATAACAGCATAGTGAAGCCAGGGAGTTGAGAAGGCCGCTATGGTACCAGCAAAGCGTAAAATTCTCAGCCGCATACTTCTCAGCTGCATATAATGTTGGCTGAAAAAAGAGTGTTGGCTGAAAAAAAGCCGGCGGCGGTGGCCGCCGACGAAGGGGTTAAGCGAGTGCTTTGAGCGCCGAATCGTAATCTGGCTCGTCGGCTACCTCTGAGACCAGCTGGCTGTAGCTAACCTGGCCGTCCTCGTTAATCACGACCACGGCGCGGGCTGTCACACCGGCAAGTGGTCCGTCTACCAGCTTAACGCCGTATTGCTCGGCGAAGTCTGAGCGGAAAGCCGAGCCAGTTACGACGTTATCCAAACCTTCGGCGCCGCAGAAACGGGCCTGAGCAAAGGGCAGGTCGTGCGATACGCACACCACAGTGGTGTTGTTTAGGCTGCTGGCTTTTTCGTTAAACGTGCGTACAGACTGCGCGCAGGTGGGGGTGTCGACGCTTGGGAAAATATTCAGCACCACTTTCTGGCCTTTTAGGTCACTCAGGTTTAGCTCGCTCAGGTCGGCTTTTACCAGGGTAAAGGCGGGAGCGTTTTGACCTTGTGCAGGCAGGTCGCCGTTGGTGTTGATAGGATTGCCTTTCAGGGTAACCGTGGCCATAGTGTTCTCCATTGCATTGTGTGATTGGGTTTAACGTGTCTACACAAACCCATGTGGTGGCGTTAATGTTGAAATCAAGTACGGATAAAAAATAATGGCCTCGGCGGATGAAAATAATTTTTGGGTGCGGCGCTTGGGCGCTTTGGAGCGACTGGGTAATCGCCTGCCCGAACCGGTTGTGTTGTTTATTTGGCTGGCGGTTTTGGTGGCGCTGGCCTCGGCCGTTGCCGATGGTTTGGGCTGGCAAGTTACCATCCCCGGTGGTGGCCAGACGCTGGCTGCCAAAAGTTTGCTCTCAGCCGAGGGCGTTCAGTGGGCGCTGACCCATGCGGCCAGCAACTTTACCGGCTTTGCGCCTGTTGGAGCGGTGTTGGTGACCATGCTGGGACTGGGTGTGGCAGAGCGCTCGGGGTTGTTACAGGCTTTGCTCTTGCGCGTGGTGATGGCGGTGCGCGAGCGCTACTTAAGTTTTGCCGTGGTGTTGGCAGGTATTTTGTCTAATATCGCTTTTGATGTGGGTTACGTGTTGCTGATTCCCCTGGCCGGGTTGTTATTTCAGGCGGCAGGGCGCGCGCCTTTGGCCGGTATTGCCGCGTGCTTTGCCGGTGTGTCCGCCGGTTACAGCGCTAATTTTTTACTCGGGCCGGCGGACATTATTTTGGCGGGGCTGACCACCGAGGCCGTTCAGCTGATAGAGCCTGAAGCCGAGGTGAGCGTTGCGGCCAATTATTACTTTACCGCGGCCTCGACCCTTGTATTGGCGCTGGTGGGAATGTGGGTAACCGAGCGTATTGTCGGGCCTTATTTGTCGCGGGCGAGTCATGACGGGGGGCAGGAGACCACTGAGGCCCCGGTAATGCCTCACGCTCAGGGGTTGCGTTGGGTGCTCGCTTATACCATCGGCTTTGCCGTGTTGATTCTCGCCTTGACGTTTTCGCCCTGGGCGGTATTGGCAACCGATACTGGCTTTGCCTTACAGGCACTGGTGCCGTTAATTGCGTTATATTCCGCAGGGGCGGGTTTTGTTTACGGCAAAGTCAGCGGTCGGTTTAACCGCCCGGGCGAAGCCACTCGCGGTATGGAGCAGGCCATGGTGTCCTTGGCGGGCTATCTGGTGCTGATGTTTTTTGCCGCTCAGGCGGTGGCCTGGTTTGGCTGGAGTGGCCTGGGGCAGTTGTTGGCGGCCAGTGGTGCCAATGTGCTGGCGGGCTTTGAGGGGCAGGTAGTGTTATTGCTGCTGCTCTTTATCGTGATCAGTGCGCTGATCAATTTATTTGTGGGCAGCGCCTCGGCGAAATGGGGGCTGCTGGCGCCGGTGTTTGTGCCCATGTTGCTTCTGTTGGGGGTGGCGCCGGAGCAAACGCAAATGGCCTACCGCATCGGCGACAGCGTCACTAACATTATTACCCCTTTGATGCCTTACTTTGCGGTGGTGCTGGCATTCGCCGCCCGCTATCAGCCCAAGGTTGGTGTGGGCACCTTAATCGCAATGATGCTGCCGTACTCGCTGGCATTTTTACTGGTGTGGACCGCGATGTTTGCGCTCTGGCTATCGCTCGGTTTACCACTGGGGTTTTAAACGGCATGGTTTTTCGCCCTTGCAAAGCGGGGGCAACTTGCGGATAATGCGCGGCCTCAGCAGACAGCGTCTGTTGCTGTAATGGTGGCCCTGCCGGTCCCCTCGCAATGATTCGCCGTGAACCCCGCCAGGCCCGGAAGGGAGCAACGGTAGCGGTAAAGTCATGTGCCGGGGTGTGGCTGGTGGGGTCATCTCCAATTTCTCCCTCTGTACTTTCATCCTTTTCTGCCCGTGTTTATTTGCCGCCGGTAAAGCTATAATCCGTGCTTTTACCCGCAATAACATTGAGGAAGGCATGAGCTATCAGGTTCTGGCACGCAAGTGGCGCCCCCGTACGTTTCGCGATTTAGTGGGGCAAGAGCATGTGCTAAGGGCTCTGGTAAATGCGCTGGATCACGACCGTCTGCACCACGCCTATCTGTTTACCGGCACCCGAGGTGTGGGTAAAACCACCATTGCCCGTATTCTTGCCAAATGTTTGAACTGCGAAGTGGGGGTCAGCTCTACACCCTGCGGCCAGTGCGCCGCCTGTGTGGAGATTGCCGAAAACCGCTTTGTGGATTTGATTGAGGTGGACGCCGCCAGTCGCACCAAGGTGGAAGACACCCGCGAACTGCTGGAGAACGTGCAGTACGCGCCGACTCGTGGCCGCTATAAAGTGTACCTGATCGATGAGGTGCACATGCTTTCCACTCACTCTTTTAACGCCCTGTTAAAAACCCTGGAAGAGCCACCGCCGCACGTTAAGTTTTTGCTCGCCACTACCGACCCCCAGCGTTTACCGGTGACGATTCTTTCCCGCTGTTTGCAGTTTAATTTAAAGAACATGACGCCGGAGCTGATTACCGGGCACCTGCAGCATGTGCTGGAAACCGAGGTGGTGCCCTTTGAAGAGAGCGCTCTGTGGCAATTAGGCCGCGCGGCCGATGGCAGTATGCGCGATGCCCTGAGCCTGACCGACCAGGCCATTGCCTTTGGTTCGGGCAAAGTGGTTGAAGCCGAAGTGCGCGCTATGCTCGGCACCATTGATCGCAGCGCGGTGTACGATATTTTGCGTGCTCTGGTGGCGGGCGACGGCAAAGCCGTCCTGGATGCCGTGGCGCAAATGGCTGAGCATGCGCCAGACTTTGGCGCTGCGCTGGCCGATTTACTGTCTATACTGCACCGCATTGCTATCGCTCAGGCGCTGCCCGAGGCGGTAGATAACAGTCAGGGTGACCGCGAGCAAGTGTTAAAGCTCGCCACTGAATTACCACCGGAAGACGTGCAACTGTTCTATCAAACGGGTCTGTTGGGGCGGCGCGATTTACCTTTGGCTCCCGAACCTCGCGCGGGCTTGGAAATGGTGCTGTTGCGGATGCTGGCTTTCCGGCCACAAGGGGTGACGGATATTCCCACTCGCCGTTTGCCCGGCGCGCCAGAGCAGCAACCGGTAAGTCCACCAAGTGCCACGGCGCAGCCTGTGCCACAAACTTTGGCAACGCCACCTGTACAGGCTCAAGCCGAGCCGTCATCGTCGGCCCCGGCGGCTCCAGTCGAGCAGTCACAAACCCAACAGCAGCCAGTTACTGCGACATCTGAACCACAGACAGCGAGTCAGGCTCCGACTGATACTCCATCAACACAAGCGTCTTCTGAGTCGGTAGCACCCGAGGTCAGCCAGCAAGCGGCCGCGGTTGCCGAGGCGCCGCATGAGGCTGCACCTAACCCTGTGCCAAGCCCTGTTCCCAACACGGAGCCCCAGCAAGCTCCGGTTGCCCACCAGCCGCCACCGTTTGCTGATGAGCCGCCCCCGTGGGATGAAGCACCGGATAACCTGCCCGAGCAGGATTATCCAGAAGCAGCGGTGCCCGGCACTCAAGGACAGCCACAACCACAGTCTCAGGCGCCGAGCCCGATGGCGGCAGTAGAGCGGGTGTTGCAAGACACGGCGCCGCCAGTGCAGCCGCCGGAAACGGCGCAAACTTCAGGGCCTGCTGAACATGCTCAGCAAACCGCGCCATCCCCAGCTGCGCCGGCGCCAAAGCCCCAGGCACCTATCGAAAAAGTCACCCTAGAGGAGACGGCGCCCCACAGCTGGCCGCAAATCTTTCTCGGCTTGGATGTGGGTGGGGTTACCAAAAACATTGCCGCCAACTGTGAGTTAATTGGCAGGCAAGGCAACCAACTGCATTTTATTCTGGATGAAAACAACAGCAGTTTATTTGGCGATGGCCAGCAGCAGCGTTTGGCAGACACCTTAACCGACTATTACGGTGAGCCGGTCAAGGTGATGATTCAACCGGGAGCAGTGAATACCGAAACTCCCGCGCAGATCGCCGCCCGTAAACGCAGCGAGCGCTTGGCCGAAGCGGTTGAAGCGGTTAAGTCTGACCCCATAGTGCAGCAACTGGTAGAACATTTTGCCGCCGAGCTAAACCTGGAATCGGTACAGCCGGTAGACCCCTAACAGATTAAAGAGGTAACACCATGATGAAAGGCATGGGCGATATCATGAAGCAAGCGCAAGAGATGCAAGAGCGCATGCAAAAAATGCAGGAAGAGCTGGCCAATGCCGAGGTAGAAGGGCAGGCCGGTGCGGGCATGGTCAAAGTGATTATGACCGGCCGTCACGACGTTAAAAGCGTCAGTATCGACGACAGCCTGATGGGCGAAGACAAAGAAATGCTGGAAGATTTACTCGCCGCCGCGGTGAACGACGCCGTGCGCCGCGTTGAGACCAGCAGCAAAGAAAAAATGTCTGAAATGACCGCCGGTATGGGCATGCCCCCCGGTTTTAAAATGCCGTTTTAAGTCGGGCAGCCGCTTCTATGTTCAGCCCGTTAATTGATGAGCTAATGCAAGCGTTGCGCTGCCTGCCGGGTGTGGGGCCAAAATCGGCTCAGCGCATGGCCATGCAGCTGCTGGAGCACGACCGCGCCGGTGCAACCCGCCTTGCCGATTGCCTGAACCGCGCGGTAGAGGGGGTGGCCCGCTGTCGGCGCTGTCGCACCCTCACCGAACAGGAGCTGTGCGGCGTATGCAGCAATGAGCGCCGCGATAACACGCTGCTGTGTGTAGTAGAAACCCCGGCGGATGTGCTGGCCATCGAGCAAGCGGGCAGTTACCAGGGTAAGTACTTCGTGCTCTTGGGGCATTTGTCGCCGATTGACGGCGTTGGGCCTGAAGACATTGGTATTGATCAGCTAATAACGTTGCTGGATGCCGAACCCATTAGCGAGATTATTCTCGCCACCAACCCCACCGTTGAAGGGGAGGCCACGGCCTATTACATCAGCGAGCGCGCTCGCCGCGCCGGAGTGACTGTGTCGCGTATCGCCCACGGTGTGCCTCTGGGTGGCGAGCTTGAATACATTGACGGTGGCACTCTGGCTCACGCCTTCTCCAGCCGCCGCGCGCTATAAGCGAGCCTATGCACATTCCTACCGAACCCATTTGGGTAGACGACAACAACACCTTAGCGTCTCTGTGTCAGCGCTGGGCCCAACAGGCGGCCATTGCGGTAGACACCGAGTTTATGCGCAGCGACACCTTCTATCCTATTGCCGGCTTGATTCAGGTGGGCGATGGCCAGGGTTGCTATTTGATCGACCCCAAAGCCATCAGCGACTTTACCCCGCTTGCCGATTTATGGCGCAACCAAAAAGTCACCAAAGTGTTGCACGCCTGCTCGGAAGACTTAGAAGTTTTTGCCGTTTTACTCGATGCCTTGCCTCAGCCCATGTTTGACACCCAAGTGGCGGCAGCGTTTGCCGGGGTTGGTTTTTCACTGGGCTATGCTGCGTTGGTGCGCGAGCTGTTAGGCGTAGAGATTCCCAAAGGCGAGACACGCTCCGATTGGCTGGCAAGGCCACTAAGCAAAGCACAAACCGAATACGCCGCGCTGGATGTGGCGCATCTATTGATTGTGTACGGCAAGTTACTCAAAAGCCTGAAAGAGCAGAATCGGCTCGATTGGGCTCTGGCGGAATGCGATGCCCAAGTCAGCGCCGCCGCCGAGCCACAGGATTTAACCCAGGCTTACAGGAAAATAGGCCTAGGCTGGAAACTGCAACCGCGCGGTGTGGCCGCGCTGCAAAGTCTTTGCCTGTGGCGTGAACAAGAGGCGCGGGCGAGCAACCTACCGCGCAATCGCTTGTTAAAAGAACAGCCGCTGTTCGAGCTGGCTCGCCGCTTGCCGGACGATTACAACGCTATGCGCCGGATCGAAGGCATCCCCAAACGTACCCTTGCCGATCATGGCGACCAGTTGCTGGGTGTATTACAGCAGGCCCGTGATTTGCCCGACGACCAATTGCCAGCACGCATGGCACCGCCACTGGGGCGCGAGTATGGCACAGCCATTAAAACCATGAAGGCCTGGGTGCGCGAGCGCGCCGATGCGGTGGGTTTGCCGCCCGAGTTATTGATTCGCAAAAAAGAGTATGAACATTTGGTGCGAAGCTATGCCGACGGTGATATTAGCCTGCCAGAAAGGCTGACCGGTTGGCGTTATGATGTCATTGGCAAAGACCTGCTCGAAGTGGCGCGCCAATCGTTAGCCGCGACTTAATGTCGCCTTTTCAATAAAGGCTGCTCAGTCAGTCACGGCCCATTGCAAGACGGGGCCAGAGGAAACTATGAAAGTTATTTGCCAGATTTATCGCAGCAGCCGCGACAGCGGAATGTACTTGTACTGCCGTAAAGACCAGGGCACGACCAAAGTGCCAGAGGAGCTCATGCAGCGCTTCGGTCGCGCCGAGCCAGCTATGGTGTTAGTGCTGGACGAAAACCGCAAGCTCGCCAATGCCGATATCAGCAAAGTGCTGCAAAGCCTGGATGAAAAAGGCTACTACCTACAGCTGCCGCCGCTGCAACAAATGGACGCCGAAGCCGCCGCTGTGCGCTCGCACAACAGTAAATTAGAGTCTGGCCGATAACATGGTAGCCGAGCGGGTTTTCTGGCAGCGCAAACACCTGCACGAGATGACCGCCACCGAGTGGGAAATGCTGTGCGATGGCTGCGGCAAATGCTGTTTGCATAAGCTGGAAGACGAAGACACGGGTGATGTGTACTACACCGACATCGCCTGCCGATTGCTGGATACCCAAACCTGCCAATGTTCCGATTACCCGAGCAGGCAGCAGCAAGTGCCAGATTGTTTGGTGTTAACACCGGCGGATGTGCCCGAGTTTCAGTGGTTGCCAGACACTTGCGCGTACCGCTTATTGGCTGAGGCGAAACCCTTACCCGATTGGCACCCCTTACTCACGGGCGATGCGGATTCGACGAGACTTTCCGGTATGTCCGTTGCCGGGCAGGTGTGCCGCGAACAGGATGTTGCCGAAGACGATTACGAAGAACACATTATTTATTGGGTGGAATAATCATGGATAAGCAAATGTTGGCCTGGGCTGTATACCTCGCCGGTGGCCTCTTATTTGGGCTGGTGGTGTGGCGAATCTGCCGCAGCTGGTTGCGTTATGTGCGCCATTTTTTGCTGGTGACCTACGCTGTGTTCGTATTTACCCCTTTTAGCTTGAACCTGGCTGACAAGCCTGATGCCTACGCCCCCGCATTTTTTATTGCTGTACTCAACACCCTATTTCTGGGTGAAGACGCTGGGTTGGATGCGGCCGTTACCCTGGCGTTAATTTGGGTTGTAGCCTTGGTGTTGTCACTCATCTACCTTCTGGCCACCACCCGCTGGCGCAAGCCAAAAGAGGAAGCACCCGCGGCGGATTAAATTGCATTTTAAGGGGCCACTGCTATAACTTAGGGACATTGAACCTCTGGTAAAACAATAAGCACACAGGAGAAAGCATGGCCAATTCCTTAATCCGCGTAAGCGTACTGCTGTGGGCGGCTTTTTTCTGCTTTCACTCTCACGCTCAATCACCATCGCCAAGCGCGGCACTGGTTGACGCCGATGTTCGGTTGCTGGTGGATATATCCGGCAGCATGAAAAACACCGACCCGGACAATTTACGCCAGCCTGCGCTGGAGCTGATGGTTAAATTGTTGTCGGAATCGGCTTACGGTGGTGTCTGGACGTTCGGTGAGCAGGTGAACATGCTGGTGCCGTTTTCCCGTAGCGATGAGGACTGGCAGCGCCGCGCGCTTGAACAAACGTCACGTATCAACTCTGTCGGGTTGTTCACCAATATTGGTGAGGTATTACACAGAGCGACCGAAGTTCCGGCAAAAACCTCCAGTGCCGATGTGATTTTATTGACCGACGGTAAAATTGATGTCGACAAAAATGCCGGTGTAAATTCCCGTGAGCGCAACCGTGTATTGAGCGAATTATTACCTGAAATTGCCGAAAAAAACTTTCGCCTACATACCATTGCTCTCTCGGCTGATGCCGACAGCGAGTTACTGCAACAGTTGTCTCGCACAACGGATGGTCACCATCTGGTAGCAAAAAATGCCGACGAGTTAATGCAGGCGTATTTACAGATATTTGATCAGGCTGTACCCGCCAAACGCTTGCCACTGGAAAACAACAGGTTTTTGGTGGATGACCAGGTGAACGAGTTTACGGCGCTGGTTTTTCGCGCGCCTACTGCCGAGCCAACTCAGCTGCTGATGCCAGATGGTAAAGCCTTAAGCGCATCCAGCCACGGGGATAATACGCAGTGGTACAGCGCAGATGGTTACGACTTAATTACCATTACTAACCCTGCGGCGGGGCGTTGGCAGCTGAAGGCCCAAGAGTCGGCGCAAAATCGCGTTACGGTGGTAAGCGATCTGCAGCTGTACGTTGAATCCTTGCCCAATAATCTGTTGGCGGGCAACGCTCTTACGCTGGCTTATGCGTTACAAGAGAAAGGTAACAACCTGACCGACGCGGACTTTCTCGATTTAATAACCGCTGAGATTGTCGTGATGAACGTTACCCGCGATGTGAGCTGGAACCTAGCCTTGACCGATCAGCCCGATAAAGCGACGGGCGTGTTTACGCACGAGTTACCCACATTTAATGAGCGCGGCCAATACCGTTTGCGACTGCGAGTGGACGGTAAAACTTTTGCCCGTGAGTTTCAGCACCAGCTGCAAGTGGGGTCAATGTTTGCGGTGCAGCTTGATAAAGCGGTACAAAGCTCACAGGTAAAATATACCCTTAATGTCAAAACCGATAGCGAATTCGTCAATACGGACAAAACATCGGTTGTCGCGCATGTAAAACACTCCAGCGGCGAGAGTGAGTTGCGCGCGTTAAAAAAAGTCAGCGATACCCAATGGCAATTAACATTAACCCCAGCCAAGCCGATGCGTACGCTGATAGAGCTGAATGCCAGCGGTGAACTGACCGACGGCCGTGAATTTAACGAAGTGTTACCATCCCAGTATGTACAGTTTCCGCAAGAGGGTGATCCTTTAGTTGTTCAGGAGGATTCTGAGCTGGCGATGTTAAAGCAGCAGATTGAAACTGAACGTGCTGCCTTGGCGAATGAAGAAAGGCTGGCGGACACAGTCGCAAAGACACCTGCAGCGAAGTCTCAAACGTCGTCACCTGTTTCTGAATCGCAGGATGACAAGCAAGAAGCTGGCTTCGAGAGTGGGCCGGATAGCGCTGAAGAAACAGACGAGGGCGGTATAAATTGGCCAATGATTGCGGCCATTACATTGGGTAATCTCTTGCTGATCGGGGGGTTATACTGGGCTTATCGTCGTTTTAGCGCTAAAGATGTTCAAAGTGAGCTGGATGAAATTGAGCAGCAGCTGCAGGCGGCTCCCAATGAGCCCTCGGGGCAAGCTACTGAGCAACAGAAAAAAGAAGCGGTGGCGCTGGATGACGACAATTCGGTGAGTGTACTTGATTCATTAGATGAAAGCTCGTTACCTATGGATGACTTTAGCTTTGACGATGAGAGCGATAAAAAGTAATGTCGCTGTATGTACCAAGCGTCCCTGAATATCCCACTATTACGCGCTTATATCGACAGTGGGGTGAAAAGGCTAAATGCGGTAAACGCGATAATGTGTACTGCTGGCAAGACCAGTCTGTGGTCGCTATAGCACGCGTGTTGGAGCCGGCGCCATCGGTGTTTTTACTGCGCAATCTCACCGTGGAGCCTTCAAAACGCCGTCAAGGTCTGGGTCGATTGCTTATGGCCCAAGTGCTCACCAGGCACCAGTCGCTGTATTGTTATTGCCAACCTTATCTGTGCGAGTTTTACCAAAGCGTTGGTATGGTTCAGGCTTTTGCAGAGCAAGTGCCCGAAGCGATAGCCGCACCCTACAGGCAATACCAAAAAAACGGTAAAGACTTTATTCTTATGTCTTACTAACACCTTCCGCAGCCCTAAAGAGTAGAGGTTTTCAGCGTGTGTGAACTGCTCGGAATGTCGGCCAATGTGCCCACAGATTTATGTTTTAGTTTTACCGGGTTGCTGCAGCGCGGGGGCGGTACCGGGCCGCACCGGGACGGCTGGGGCGTGGTGTTTTACGAAGGCAAAGGCATACGCGCCTTTCGCGACAGTGCGCCCAGTGTCGATTCAGAAATCGCTCAGCTTGTCAGTCGCTTTCCCATGAAAAGCTCTATTGCTATCAGTCATATCCGCGAGGCTAACGTCGGAGCCGTCAGTCTTGAAAACACCCATCCGTTTGTTCGTGAATTGTGGGGACAAAACTGGACCTTTGCTCATAACGGCCAGCTGGCTAATGCGGCGGGCCTGCCTTTATCGGACTTTGTGCCCGTCGGCAGTACCGACAGCGAGCAGGCTTTTTGCTGGTTATTGGCGAAAATTCGTGATCGTTTCGAGTCGCCACAGCGTATTGGGCAAGACCGAACCAATTATTGGCGTCAGTTAAAACACTGGTGTGATCATTTGCGAGAAATGGGGGTGGCTAATTTATTATTCAGCGAAGGGCGTTACCTTTACGCTTATTGCTCAACCAAGCTCCATTGGCTCACCCGCAAAGCGCCTTTTGGTGAAGCGAGATTAAGCGATGCAGATTTAACGGTCGATTTTGGTGAACACACCACACCGCAGGATGTTGTTACAGTCATCGCTACCAACCCTTTAACGGCCAATGAACATTGGCAGGCCATGGAACCTGGAGAGTTGATCGTATTTGATGCAGGTCAAATTGTGTTTCAGTCGGAAGATTGATAAAAGACAAGTCTGACCCCATTGAATCTACTAATGGACACAATTGCCGAGCATGATTGTTCATTGGTGGCGGCTTAATTCACAATAGAACTGTATTTATGGAACGCATTATTAGGAGATAACTATGGATATTGATATCGGTATTGAACAAGCAGATCGCAAAGCCCTGGCCGATGGCCTGTCTCGGGTATTGGCTGATACCTATACGCTGTATTTAAAGACTCACAACTTCCACTGGAATGTGACTGGCCCGATGTTTCAGACATTGCACCTGATGTTTGAAACTCAGTACACCGAGCTGGCGGTTGCCGTCGATGACATCGCTGAGCGTATTCGCTCTCTGGGTTACCCAGCCCCCGGTACTTACAAGCAGTACGCTGAATTGTCCTCAATCAAAGAGGAGCAAGGCGTGCCCACCGCGAAAGAGATGATAGCCAGCCTTGTGGCCGGGCAAGAGGCGGTAGTGAAAACCGCTCGCGCACTGTATCCCGTCGTCGATAAGGCCAGCGATGAAGCCACCGGCGATTTGCTGACTCAGCGCATTCAGCTGCATGAGAAAACCGCCTGGATGCTGCGCTCGCTACTCGAAGAGTAAAACGCGTATTTTTTGTACAAAACGGCCTCAGGGTGCGAGCCCTGAGGCCGTTTTTTATAGGGCTCTATTTTCCTGTATCGGTATTTGGCTTGGCTCCCTAGCGCGGTACAATACCCGCCCTGTTTATTCTGGCCAGGTTTCGCCCGGCCGACGCCGGAGAAGATATGCCCGTTCTGCCCGTCAATTTAGATCAACCCCTTTCTCAGGTTTTATTGCGTGACGCCCAGCGGCTGCGCCGTAAAGCGGACGATATTCGTGCGCGGGAGAAAAGCGGTAAACCGGTGGATCAAATGACCGAGCGCTGGCAAAACGAATGGCAAGGCTCTAAAGAGCGTGCCGAGGCTCGTGCAGCCCAGGTGCCAGGGGATATCGAATTTCCCGAAACTTTACCTGTTTGTGGCAAGCGCGATGACATTGCCGCGCTCATTCGCGATCATCAGGTGGTGGTATTGGCCGGTGAGACCGGCTCGGGTAAAACCACGCAGATTCCCAAAATCTGTCTTGAGCTCGGATTGGGCGTGCGCGGTATGATCGGCCATACTCAACCGCGCCGTATAGCCGCGCAAACCGTCGCTGCGCGTGTAGCTGAAGAGTTAAAAAGCCCTCTGGGTGAAACCGTGGGTTATCAGGTGCGTTTTACGGAGCAAGCCAATGACAATACCCTGATCAAAGTGATGACGGACGGTATTTTGTTGGCCGAAATTCAACAAGATCCGTTTTTGAATCGCTACGACACCATCATTATCGATGAAGCGCACGAACGCAGCCTGAATATCGATTTTTTGCTGGGGTATTTAAAACAGCTGTTGCCGAAGCGCCGCGACTTAAAGCTGATTATTACCTCCGCTACCATTGATGTAGAACGTTTCTCCAAACACTTTGACGATGCACCGGTCATTGAAGTATCGGGTCGCACTTACCCGGTAGAGGTGTGGTATCGCCCACCGGCCGACAGCGACAGAGAAGACGCGGACGCTTATCAGGCTATTATTGATGCGGTAGAAGAAATTGACCGTCACGAGCGAAAAACAGCGAAAGGGCGTGGTGGCGATATTCTGGTTTTTTTAAGCGGCGAGCGTGAGATTCGAGAAACCGCCAAACGTTTGCGACACGCCGATTTACGACACTACGAAGTGCTGCCGTTCTACGCGCGCCTGAGCCTTGCCGAGCAAACCCGGGTGTTCTCCGGGCATAAAGGGCGGCGAATAGTGCTGGCCACCAACGTGGCAGAAACCTCGATTACCGTGCCAGGCATTCGCTACGTGATTGATACCGGGGTGGCGCGTATCAGCCGTTACAGTGTGCGCACCAAAGTTCAGCGCCTGCCCATTGAACCTATCTCCCAGGCCAGCGCTAACCAGCGCAAAGGTCGTTGCGGTCGGGTCAGCGATGGTATCTGTGTGCGCCTGTACAGCGAAGAGGACTTTCTCAGTCGCCCAGAGTTTACCGATGCGGAAATCCTGCGCACCAACTTAGGTGCAGTAATTTTGCAAATGCTGCAACTGTGTATGGGAGACATTCATAAATTCCCGTTTGTGGATGCGCCGGATTCGCGCTTGATCAACGATGGTTTTAAATTGCTGCAAGAGTTGCATGCGGTTGATCAAAAGCAAAAGCTAACCAAAGACGGTCGCCGCCTGGCGCAGTTGTCGGTAGATCCTACACTGGGGCGCATGCTTCTTGCAGCGGATACCTTAGGCGCTTTGCAAGAGGTGCTAGTTATCGTCAGTGCGCTGTCGATTCAAGACCCTCGTGAGCGGCCAGCAGAAAAACAACAGGCGGCTGACCAAATGCATAGGCGCTTTTGGGATGATCATTCTGATTTTATTGCTTACGTTAATTTATGGAACTATTACGAGCAACAGCGCCAAGAGTTATCGCAGAACCAGTTGCGCAAACTGTGCAAAAAAGAATACTTGTCTTTTTTACGCATGAGAGAGTGGCGAGATATTCATCGCCAGCTAAAGTTAATCTGCAAAAAACTCAACCTTAGCTTTAACCGCGAACCCGCCGCTTACGCTCAGGTGCATCAGGCACTGGTAACAGGCTTGCTGGGTAATGTGGGCTTTCACAACGAGGGGCGCGAGTATTTAGGTGCGCGCAACCGTAAGTTTTCAATATTCCCTGGCTCGTCTCAGCAAAAGAAACGGCCCAAGTGGCTGGTGGCTGCGCAGCTGCTAGAAACCTCTCAGCTGTTCGCCATGGATGTGGGCAAGGTGGAGCCCGAGTGGCTGCTGGATGCTGCCAAGCATTTGGTCAAACGCAACCATTTTGAGCCCCACTACGATCCGCGCTCAGGGCAGGTAAAAGCCTTTGAAAAAGTCTCCCTGTATGGCCTGACCTTAGTTGAGCGACAGCGAGTCAATTACAGTCAAATTAATCCTGTTGAATGCCGCGAAGTTTTTATTCGGGCCGCTTTAGTGGAAGGGCGCTATGTTAAGCGCGGGCAAAAGCCGCCGCCGTTTTACCGCCACAACAAAGCGCTGGTGGACGAGCTGGAAGCGTTAGAGGCGAAATCCAGGCGGCGGGATATTCTTGCCGAAGACGAAACAATTTTTGAGTTTTACAACGAGCGGATTCCATCCGAGGTGATTAACCGCGCGGGTTTTGAAGCCTGGCGCAAAGAAGCCGAGCAAGCTCAGCCAGACCTGTTGCACATTCCTCGCGAGCGCTTAATGCAGCGAGCGGTAACGGATATTACTGAGGCCCAATTTCCCGACACCTTGGAATGGCAGGGTATTCAGTTTCCGTTGTCGTATCATTTCAGCCCCGGCAGCCAGGACGATGGCGTGAGCGTGAATGTACCGGTGAGCTTGTTGCACGAGCTTCCCGAACACCGCCTGGATTGGCTGGTGCCGGGCATGCTACGGGACAAGTGTATCGACTTGATCAAAGCCTTGCCCAAACCCATCCGCAAACATTTTGTACCAGTACCCGATGTGGTCGATAAAGCTCTGGCCTCTATGTCGCCCGAGAATGTGCCGCTTACGGAAGCATTGTCTCACCAGCTAAAGCGCCAGACCTTGGTGGAAGTAAAAGACTCGGATTGGGACATCAGCAAACTTGAGGATTTTTACCGTTTCAACATCAAAGTCGTGGATGATCGAGGTAAAACCATCGCCGCCAGCCGCGATTTAGCGGATTTACGTGACCGCTATCGGGAAAAGGTACAGAGCAATATCCGCGATGCTGCCGATGACATGACCCGTGAGGGGATTACCCGTTGGGATATAGCGCTGCCGGAAACGGTAGAGCTGAAGCGCAAAGGGTTGTCCATAAGAGCCTATCCGGCCCTGCTGGATAAAAAAGACTCGGCGACGCTGGAGGTGTTGGATGACCCTCGTCAGGCACACGATAAAACTCTTGCCGGTGTCGCACGGCTGATTTTGCTGGAGTGTCGTGACACCGTTAAATACCTTAATAAAGAGCTGATGAAAGGCAAGGAGCTTGGCCTTACGGTGGTACAAATCGGTAAGCGCGATGCTGCGGTAGACGATATTTGCATGGCGGCGGCTCGCCAGCTGGGGATGCCCGACGGCACCATTCCCCGCGATGATGATGCTTTCAACGCCGCTGTAGCCAAGGTAAAGCCCGAATTGGTGGAACGGGCGCAAGCACTGGAGGCCATTTTGGTGGCTTCTTTGGCAAAAGTGGTCAGTATTAAAAAGGCACTGAAACAGAGCAAGAATGCTCTGGCGGTGGCTTTGGCGGCGGGGGATATCAGCCATCAGCTGGACGGCTTGTTCTATCCAAAAATGGTTTTCAATACGCCATTTGAATGGTTCAGCGAATACCCGCGCTACTTGGAGGCGATAAACCTGCGCTTGGAAAAAGCCGCGTTAAATGTACAGAAAGACAGGCTGATGATGGCCGAGATCGAGCCCCATCAGGCTCGTTTAGAGGCTTATTTGACCAAGCACGGGGATTACTTATTACGCGAGAATGCAGAGCTTGAGCGCTACCGCTGGGGGATTGAAGAGTTGCGGGTGTCCTTGTTTGCGCAGACGCTGAAAACACGGTTTCCCGTGTCTGGTAAACGCTTAAATAAACTCTGGCAAGATGCGACTGGATAAAACGCAATCTACTCATCGGGCAGTGATCATTGCTTGATGAACAGTGCTTCTATGGATACCCCATATCGCTGACCAAAGGCTAACGCGAGTTCTTAAGTGACCGCCTTCACTCTCTTTTTAGGCTTTCAGGGTAAAATCAAGTCAATAAAGGTGATTGATTTGATTATCTGGGGAATAGTTGTAACAACTGTGATGCCAAATCCTCTATAGTTTAACCGCTTGTTTACCGAGCCGGTTCCACTTTTTACATAATCAAATGGAGATGGTGTTATGAGTAAATCTTTCAAATCCCCCCTGGCGGCAACCGTTGGTGCAGCTTTTATTGCCGGTGCTATGTCCGCCCCTGTGGCTTCGGCGGCAGAAAACCCCTTCGCGGCTGAGCCAATGCAAAGTGGCTATAAGCTGGCTGAGCATCACGCAGAGGGTAAATGCGGTGAAGGCAAATGTGGCGAGAAAAAAGCTGACGCAGAAGGCAGATGCGGTGAGAAAAAAGCCGAGGGCGAAGGTAAGTGCGGTGAAGGCAAGTGCGGCGGCGAGAAAGCCGATAAAGAAGGCAAATGCGGTGAAGGTAAGTGCGGCGGCGAGAAAGCCGATGCCAAAGCCGATAAAGAAGGCAAGTGCGGCGAGGGGACGTGCGGTCACTAATGACTGATCACCAATTTGCCGTATCCGGCGCAGGCCTGGGGCTGCGCCGGAGCTTACTCCAGCCTTTGGCTGAGGTAGAACCGGGCGCTATCGATTTTATGGAGGTAGCACCTGAAAACTGGATAAATGTCGGTGGGCGCTGGGGTAAGCAGTTTCGTCGCTATACCGAGCGTTATCCTTTTGCCTGTCACGGTCTATCCCTTTCCATCGGTTCTCGTGACCCATTGGATGTGGAACTGCTGCGGCGTGTTAAAAGCTTTATGCGGGAGCACGGCATTCGGGGTTATTCCGAACACCTGAGCTTCTGTAGCGATCAGGGCCACCTGTACGACTTACTTCCCATCCCCTTTACCGAAGCGTCGGTCCATTATGTCGCCGCGCGAGTGCGTCAGGCCCAGGATATTCTGGGGCAGCGCATCGCTTTGGAAAATGCCTCTTATTATTGTGCGCCGGGGCAACAGCTGAGTGAGAGCGAATTCATTAACGCGGTGGTTGATGAAGCCGATTGCAGTGTGTTGTTGGATATCAACAACATCATCGTTAACAGCATAAACCATGGTTATGATGCCGAAGCGTTTTTACGCAGCTTACCCCTGCACAAGGTGGCTTATGCCCATATCGCCGGGCACTACCACGAAGCTGAAGATTTGCGTGTTGACACCCATGGCGCCCCCGTAGAGGCGCCAGCCTGGAAACTGTTAGCGACTTTTTACAAGCTGGCAGGGCCGGTTCCAACATTGCTAGAGCGGGATTTTAATATGCCTCCGGTATCTGAGCTGGTGGCAGAAGTGGGACAAATTCGCCAGTTTCAGCAGAGTTGTGAAGAGTCTGCTGCAGCAACCAGAGCCTTTGCCAAGTGAGCGAGATACAGAAACGTTTTGCCGATCACTTGCGAGATCCCGCGGTGTGTGCGGCTCCTGAAGGTATCGAAGAACGGCGTCTTAACATATACCGCGGTCTGATATACAACAATATTGAGGGGTTTATTTCTGGGGGCTTTCCCGTGTTGCGGGAAATCTTAGCCGCTGAGCATTGGCATGAAATGGTGCGTGATTTTATTGTACGTCACCAAAGCCTCAGCCCTTATTTCCTGGAGATCAGCCAGGAGTTTTTGACATACCTGCAAAATGAGCGTGAGCCAGATCCGCGCGATCCACCCTTTATGCAGGAGTTAGCGCACTATGAATGGGTCGAGCTGGCTCTGGATGTGGCCGAGCAAGAGTTGCCATCGGCAGAGGCTTGCGATGATTTGCTCTCAGAGAGTATTCAGGTATCACCACTTTTATGGTGTCTGAGCTATCAGTATCCGGTTCACCGTTTGGGGCCTGAGTATCAACCTCAAATACCTCCCGCGCAGCCCACTTTCATTTTGGTTTATCGCAATCGCGCCGATCGCGTTGAATTTATGCTGAGTAACGCCGCGACAATCCACTTCATTAAGCTACTCCAGGGCGGCAGTGGAACAGCTCGTGAGTTGCTGCATCAGTGGGCTGCCGATATGGGAAATACCACTATGGCGGGGCTTACCGGTTTTGCCGAGAGCTTGCTGTTGGATTTACAGTCCAGAGATATTTTATGGGCAAAACGCTAGCTTTTTGCCCCAAATACTCAGTTTACTGCGCAAATCCTCTCACTCATGGCTATCCTTTACGGTGAGTGGAGCAGTTATCTATTTTTAAAAATAAGACTCTTTGTAACAATAATGAAATATTTGCCCTGCAATATGCGCGATCTTTGTCATAAATATGTCACTAAAATGTCACTATTTGGACATCATTTCGTCATTAAGAGGGCTGAGGAGCGAGTTATGCGGCAATGGTTTGGGGGGCTTGTGGCCCTGTCAGTACTGGCGCAACCGGCGGTTGCAGTAACGTTATACGGCAAGGCAAATGTGTCTTTGCAGCAGGCCGACGAGGCCGGTGATCGAGAAATAGAGCTGCAGAGCAACTCATCGCGCATAGGTTTGATGGGTGATAACGCCATCGCCGAAGACGTGCTGGTGATCTACCGGTTTGAATACGAAACCAGCATCGATGACGGTGATAAAGATGGCCAGACCTTGACCCAGCGGAATATTTACCTGGGTATTCAGACAAATTACGGAACCCTGATGGGGGGGGTGTACGACTCCCCCCTTAAAACTTCCGCCTCAAAGGTGGATTTGTTCAATGATATGGAAGGCGATATCCGCAATATTTTCGCCGGTGAGAACCGCAGTAAAAACGTGGTTCAGTATGTTAGCCCAAAATCCTGGGGGCCTATCACAGCGAAAGCAGCCTATGTGACGAAAGAGACGGACGGCATTGATGGCTGGTCTACTTCTCTGGCTTATAACCAAGACGGTTTGTATCTGGCAGCGGCCATGGATAGCAACATTGAAGAGAATATAACTGGGCAAAAAACTTGGCGTATGGTTGGTTCTTATACTCTGGGCGCAGTGATGCTGGGTGGTGCCTGGGAGAAATACGAACAGCAGGATAATGAAGGCAACGGCTATTTTGCCTCGGCGCAGTGGAATATTACCGATAAGTGGGTCTTCAAAACTCAGTATGGTGAGTCGGATATTAAGGTCGAAGGGCGAGAATCTTTCAGTATTGGTGGCGATTACAAGTTCGATAAGCGCACGCGTACTTTTGTGTACTACACCCGTAATCAAGATGACATCAGTCGCGACGATGATTACCTCGGGGTAGGTATGGAGCTGAAGTTTTGAGGTTGAGTAAATTCCGGGGCTTGGGGCTGATCGCGGTTTACGGTTTATTCGTATCTGCTTTTGCTATAGGCGGTGAATGCGAACCGGCTGTAGATATGATTGATTCTAACGATGCGGTAAACCGTATTGCTGACTGTGATTACCGTGATGAAGGCCTTAACGGATGGTTGGCAAACTTGGGCTCGGGTAAGGACGAGCCCAAGCCCAAGTCATCGGTTACCAAGCAGGAAAATGCGGCTATACCGACGTCAAGATCAACAGCAGAAGGGTTTGTACTGCGTACTCAGCCTGCCGCTGATGCTTTGAGCCTCTTGCAGCAACGGTTTGGGGTGATACAGCAGGCGGCAGAACGTTGCGCTCCAGGGGTGGCAGAGGTCAGTAGGCAAGCCTATCAAATGGATGAGCGCGGTAACACCACGCTTTTGCTGGAGTTTTACTGCCATTCGTAGCTGTGTGAGCTAGCCGATTGTTTAACCGATGTGAGTTCGGTAAAATATGAACAATCGTTCATCTGGCGGGATAGCCAGATCAATATTTCTTTAGGCCGCAGGATGACTTCTTTGAACTTCATATCTCGACATCTAATGTTAGCGGTTTTACTCTTCAGCCCGTTTTCTTTGGCATCTGATGCACAAGATCCCTGGGAAGAGTTTAATCGGGCCATGTTCGCCTTCAATGATGCGGCGGATACCTATGTGCTCAAACCTGTAGCTAAGGGCTATGTAAAGGTGACCCCTGGGCCGCTGCGTCAAGGTGTTAACAATGTTTTTAACAATATTCTTGAAGTGCGCAACGTCTTTAATGACCTCTTGCAGGCCAAATTTACTCAGGCGGGTAAAGACAGCGGCCGCTTCCTAATTAATACTACGTTAGGAGTGGCGGGTATTTTTGATGTAGCCAATCACATGGGCTTGCCACGCTCCGATGGTGAAGATTTTGGTCAGACCTTGGCGAAATGGGGCGTTGCGGATGGCCCTTACCTGGTGCTGCCAGTATTTGGGCCTCGTACCTTGCGTGATGCGGCGGCCACGCCTGTCGATTGGGTAACCGATCCAAAAACCTACATCGGTCACACGCAAACGAGCTATGAAATTAAAGTGTTTGACTTGATGGATACCCGTTCACGGCTGCTGAACTTGGAGCAAGACATAGGTGCGGATAAATATGTGCTGTTTCGGGATATATATTTACAGCGACGTGAATACTTGATCAATGACGGCAAAGTTGAAGACGACTTTGGTAGCGACCTGGATGACTTTGACGATTTTTAAGAGGGGTGAATAAAGGAATCCCTTTTCCTTTGTAGTCTGGTGACTATTCAGTCGATAATTTCTGTAATTTGAAAACCTGTTGCGTAATTAGCCTCCACCGCTTCAGCTCTTATTACTTTCACTTTGGCCTTCAGTTGTGGGCTATGTCCGTGTTCAGAGTTAATATTGACCTCCCATTCAGATCCCTCTTCCAAGGGGGAGTCTAAAATAACTTGCAGGCCGCCACCGCTCAGCTCTGTACAGGTTCCTACATGGGTTATTTCACCGCTAGTAAGTTGCGCCTGAAGAGGGGCGTTGATTTTCATGCGGATAAAATCACGTTTTTCATCGTAAGAGTGATCTGAAATTGCCATAGCGCAGCCCCGTTTTTATATGCTTAATGTTAAGAGTAGCAGCGAACAGACGCCAATTCCATAGGCTTGCACCAGCGCTTATAAGGGAGTACTGTTAAGCGCCATTACGGCAGCGGGTTCCCGCTGTTTGGTTCCACAGGTAAAGTAATGATCAATTCCAGCCGTACGCTGCTTTTAATCGATGATGATAAACCGGTAAGGCACAGCATTGCCGCGTTTCTCGAAGACAGCGGATACTGTGTTCTGGAGGCCAGTGATGGCGTCGCCGGATTAAAAATCTATGCTGATCAAGACGTTGATTTGGTGATCACGGATTTGCGTATGCCGTCGATGGATGGCCTGACTGTCTTAAAAAATCTTCATGATATCTCCCGGGATATTCCCGTTATTGTTATCTCTGGTGCCGGAGTGATGAGCGATGTCGTTTCTGCTTTACGTTTAGGGGCAAGCGATTATCTGATAAAGCCGATTGTAGACATGGAGGTGCTGGTTCACTCAGTGGAAAAGGCGTTGGAGCGGCGTGATTTGTTGGCGCAGAATAAAAAGTATCGACAAAAGCTTGAGAGTGCTAACAAAGGCTTACGTGAGAACCTGCGCGTTTTAGAGCGAGATCAAGTTGCAGGCAGGCAGGTGCAAAGACGTTTGTTACCTAAACCACAAGTAACGCCAGAAGGTTATTCGATAGCTCACCATATAGCGCCATCGCTGTATTTAAGTGGCGATTTTGTTGATTATGCGCATGTCGGGCGTCGATATCTGGCTTTCTATTTGGCGGATGTTTCCGGTCACGGAGCTTCTTCTGCTTTTGTGACTATCTGGTTGAAACATTTGGTCAGTCGAATGGTGCGAGAAGAGGGGTTGTTTAGTACCGAAGAGTCCTTTGAGGCTGGTGCCAGTGCTATGCTGGCGGACATAAATCGAGAAATTAATGAAACCAGCCTGAATCATCATTTAACATTTTTTGTAGGTGTCATTGATACCTATACTGGGCAAATGCGCTACGTGGTGGCGGGACATCTGCCTATGCCAATATTGGTTATAAATGGCAAAGCAGAGTTTTTGCAAGGAAGCGGCAAGCCTGTTGGAATTTTTAAAGATGTAAGCTGGCAGGTGCATCAGCGTCAACTGCCCGAGCAATTTTCACTGGTGTGCTTCTCTGATGGTGTACTGGAAATTCTAAAAGCGGAAACTTTACAAGAAAAAGAGGCTGATTTGCTGGCATTAATGGCGCAAAAGGCGCAGAATTTAGATTCTGTCTGTGACGCTTTAGCGATTCAAGATGTAAGCGATACCCCCGATGATATCGCTATTTTGACCATTACCCGAGGTTATTAAACATGCGACCTGGCCAGATTCTGGTTGCCGATCACGATGGTGTCTTTGTGATTAAAATGTTGGGTGATGTGCGCCTGACATTATGCATCTCTTTCGATAATTTTATTGATGATATGTTTGCTCGCAGTGACTTTGCGGGTGTGCTGTTTGACTTATCCGAAGCTGAAGCTATTGATAGTACCACGCTAGGGTTAATGGCTAAGATATCAATATTAGGAGGCGAGCGAGTCAATTCACGTCCGGTTATCTATTCGACTAACCCCAGTATTAATCGTATTTTAGAAACCATGGGTTTTGCAGACATATTCACCATTGTCGATGAATTGCAAAGGCCAGTGCCCGCTGCTCAGCCGCTGAGTGCGACAGAAAATAACGATGAAGAAACGGTCAAAGCAAAAGTTATTGAGGCCCACCGGATTCTTATGGGGTTGAACCAGGAGAATCAAAAAACCTTCACCAATTTGATCAATATGTTAGAAGGGGATCAGTAATACGGTGAATAAGCCCAATTGGGCTTACACGGTGGGGTTCTCACGAGCTTGGTTTCGGGCAACCAAGAAATCTGTATGTGATAAATAAATTAACTCAGCCACTCGGCGAATTAAGCTCTCTTCGTATTTATCCAAGTCGCCATCGGCATAGGCAATTTGCCACATGGACTTAACCAGCACAAATTTTTCCTCGTGCGAAAAATGGTCATTCACCAGCTGGGTAAATTGAAATAACGAGGTCGCGTCTTGCTGCCGTTGCTCGGCACGATTTTGCAGCTCGTTCACTTCCGCATCCGAAAGTTGGTAAACCTCGGCAAGAATTTTTTTAAACGCGGCCAGCTCTGCTTCATCAAACACCCGGTCTGTGGCCGCCACTTCCATTAGTAGAGCTGCAGCGGTCATTTGCCTTTCGGTGTCGCTAAAGGTGTCCGAGTCGCCGTCTGCCTTAGACAGACGGCTCTCAAAAAAGCGGGCGATGCGATTAAGCACTGGCCAACTCTTTCAGCAGGTCTTCAAGCTTAACCTGGTCAACAGCGAAATTGCGGATACCTTCAGAAAGTTTCTCGGTGGCCATGGCATCGTCATTCATGCCAAAGCGGAACGAGCTCTCGGTATCGATCAGCTTGTCGATGCTCTCACCGGTGTTGCTGGGTGACAATACGCGCTCAAGTGAACCGGTATCTTCGTCCAGCTCTTTCAGCAGTTGTGGGCTGATGGTTAAACGGTCGCAGCCTGCCAGCGCTTCAATCTCGCCGGTGTTGCGGAAGCTTGCACCCATTACCACGGTTTCGTAGTTGTGTTGCTTGTAGTAGTTGTAGATGTGGCGCACAGATTTTACGCCCGGATCGGTTTCAGAGGTGTAGTCTTCACCGGTGGCTTTTTTGTACCAGTCCAGAATACGGCCTACGAAAGGCGAAATCAGGAATACCCCGGCGTCAGCACAGGCAGCGGCTTGGTTGAAGCCAAACAGCAGGGTCAGGTTACAGTTGATGCCTTCTTTTTCCAGCTGCTCTGCAGCGCGAATGCCTTCCCAGGTAGAGGCCAGCTTGATCAATACGCGAGACTTGTCGATGCCATTTTGCTGGTACAAGTCAATCAGGTGATGCGCCTTTTCGATGCTGGCTTTGGTGTCGAAGCTCAGGCGTGCGTCTACTTCGGTAGAGATACGGCCAGGAACCAGTTTCAGGATTTCACAGCCGATGGCAACGGCCAGGTGATCGCAGGCGTATTTCAGTTGTTCGTCAGAGCTACCGCCCTCTTTGGCCGCTGCAGCAATGCAGGCGTCCAGCAGTGACTTATAGCCAGGCAGTTGAGCGGCTTTCAGCAACAGTGACGGGTTGGTCGTGGCGTCTTGTGGTTTGTACAGCTTGATCGCTTCGATGTCACCGGTATCCGCTACCACATCGGTCATTTGCTTGAGTTGTTCGAGTTTGGTACTCACAATTTGGCTCCTAAATAGTGTATTAAAGTACTACTAGCGTGCGGCCGTTCCGGTTGCTCTCTGAATGGAGCATGTTTTTTGCGCCCGGCAGTTAGGGCCTGATGCCAGACCCTGCTGGGGTGCCGTATGGCCTTTGCGTTGCTCGCTAGATGGCCCCGCTGCTACCCCAAAACCTCAGAGGCGGTATTGTAAACGCTATTGGGAGTGGGGCAAAGCGTGGTTTTCACCTTCCACCGCCGCTAAGGCACGTGATACCACTTCTATACCCGCGCCTTTTTTGTGGGCATTTTCGCTGATAATTCGACGGAATTGTCTGGCTCCTGGCAACCCCTGATAGAGCCCGAGAATATGGCGGGTCATTTGATTGAGTCGGGTACCATGCTCCAGCTCTGTTTGCATGTAGCGTATAAATGCCTGCATAACCTCCAGGCGACTTGGTATGGGGCTGTCTTTACCGTAAATCAGTGAATCTACCCCGGCAAGCAGGTAGGGGTTGGCATACACTTCCCGGCCAAGCATTACGCCATCGACTTGCTGGAGCAGTGTTTGGCTTTGCTCTAAATGGGTGATGCCGCCATTTACGATAATTTCTAAGTCAGGGCGCTCGTGTTTTATACGTGCTACCAGTTCGTAGTTTAATGGGGGAATGTCTCGATTTTGCTTTGGGCTAAGGCCTTGCAACCAAGCCTTGCGGGCATGGACTATAAAGGTTTTACAGCCACTTTGGGCTACGATGTCAATAAAATTTAGCAGCCCATCGTAGTCCTCCATGTCGTCAATACCGATACGGTGCTTAATGGTAACAGGGATCTTGACGCGCTCAATCATGGCGCTCATGCAGTCACGAACCAGTGTCGGCTCTGCCATAAGGCAGGCACCTATACGCCCATTCTGCACTCTATCCGACGGGCAGCCACAATTGAGGTTCACTTCATTGTAACCCCAGGTTTGTGCCAGATCGGCGCAGGTGGCGAGGGCGTTTGGATCGGAGCCTCCTAGCTGCAATGCCAAGGGTTGCTCCGCACGGTGGAAGCGTAAAAAGCGTTCTTGATCGCCGTGAATCAGGGCTCCAGTGGTAACCATTTCGCTGTAGAGCACCGCCTGTTGACTGAGTAAGCGCCAAAAATACCTACAATGGCGATCGCTCCAATCCATCATCGGGGCGCAGGTGAAGCGTCGGTCGATCGAGTGGGGAGAGTTTACGTCCTGCAAAGGGGCAGCTGACCTCTTGATCTGAAAAGTTGTTTATTTTAGCGCTAATCGGCGTCTAAGGACAAAGCCAAGACTTATGACTTTGGTCTCAATTGAGCTCGGGTTGCGGCTTAAATGCACAATTGCGGCGTGTATAATAGCGCCCAACAACACCATCGATGGATAGGAGATGCTATGAAAACCCTTTATACCAGCGCCGCAATCACTGTTTTATTGGCCAGTGCGGGTAGTGCTATGGCGCAGGATGACATTGAAGAGGTGAAAACCTGGGAAGTTGCCGCCGAACTTGGGGCCATCAGCACCAGCGGGAATACAGAAACCACCTCTGTCAATGGTCGCATTGACGCTACTCAAAACCTGGATAACTGGAAAAACGAGTTTGTTGCGTCGGTTTTATACAAAGAAGACCAAATTGAAAAAGAGTCGGGCGATAAAGTCACTGAAACTACGGCCGAGAAATACTTTGGTTCAGCAAAGTCTTCTTACCTTTTTGACGATGAGTTCAGCAGTTTATTTGGTTTTGTATCCCATACCCACGACGAGTTTGGTTCGTACCGTGATTACACCGTAGCATCGGTGGGTTATGGTGCTCGGTTTATCAACAATGAGACTCTGACCCTGGATGGCGAAATCGGCCCCGGTTATTTTTGGGGTGACAAGGTCGAGGACGAAGCAAATGACATTATTGTCAGCGAAGAAGGCTTTATGGTGCGTGTTGGTGGAGAGCTGAATTGGAAAATTACCGAAAACGCCACCTTTAACCAAAAATTGGCTGCTGAAGCGGCCGATGCCAACACTCGGTATTTGAGCGACACCTCTTTGAGCACCAAAATCAGTGACAGAATGCAAATGAAGGTGGGTTATACCGTCAATCACGATACTGATGTTGCCGAAGATAAAGAAGGCACGGACACCACAACTTACATAAACCTGGTCTACAATTTTTAACGTCTAGGTTTAGCTATCCGGGTTGTACCGCACAAACCTCCAGCGCCCGTCTGTAAGCCGGGCGCTGGATGCACAGTGCCTGCCAGCGATTTACGGCGGTAAAGAGGTGAAGCTCGAGAAGATCGTCCGCCTCATAGAACCTGCTTAGGCAGTCCACCCAGGGCACGATTGCCATATCAACTATGCTGTAACTCTCGCCCAGCATATAATCGTGGCGGCTTAAATGCTTGTCCAACACGGCCAGTAGGCGGCGGGTTTCTTGACGGTAGCGTTCCAGCGGGTAAGGGTGATCGCATTGATCCTTGGCGTACTTATAAAAGTGGCCAAATTGTCCAAACATCGGGCCGATATGCCCTGCTTGAAAAAACAGCCACTGGTCGCAGGCGCTTTTACCCGCTTTATCCAGCGGCGTATAGTCGCCGGTTTTTTCGCTCAGATATTTCAATATCGCACAGGATTCCATCAAATTGATGGAATGGTGGTCCGGGCCATTGGGGTCAATAAGCGCGGGAATTTTGCTGTTTGGGTTGATGACTTTAAACGCCTCTTCGTGCTGTTCGCCCTCTAAGATGTTAATTACATGGGGCTCGTAAGGCAGGTGCATTTCTTCCAGCGCTAAGGCGACTTTTATGCCGTTAGGGGTGTTCATGGAGTACAGCTGGATACGTTCAGGAAATTGCGCCGGCCAGCGCTCTTTAACGAGGTGTAACTGCATGGCATCCTCCGCAGAAGAAGGTAGATACAAATGACTCTAACACATTGCGACAGCAGCGGCGCTGCCAGTATGGTGGATATTGCCGATAAGCCAGTCACAACCCGCGAAGCCCGGGCTGCAGCCCGGGTTACAATGTCGGCCTCAACCCTGCAAGCGATCGAAGAGAACGGGTTAAAGAAAGGGGATGTACTGGCCACGGCGCGTATTGCCGGAATCCAGGCCGCGAAAAAATGCAGTGATCTTATTCCTCTTTGTCATCCTCTGGCGCTATCAAAGGTCGCGGTGGAGTTTGCGCTGGATAAAAACGCCAATGCGGTCAATATTGAGGCTTACTGCAAATTGGCAGGGCGCACGGGCGTGGAAATGGAAGCGCTAACCGCCGCCAGTGTTGCCGCATTAACCGTTATTGATATGTGCAAAGCGCTGGATATGGGAATGGTGATTGATGGCGTATGCCTGTTGGAGAAGTCCGGCGGTCGACGTGGCCACTATGTGCGGGAGAATACATGATTCGGGTGTTATTTTTTGCCCAGTTGCGCGAATCTTTAGGGTGCGATGAGCTAAACCTGGACTATCCGGCTGCCGGATCCTTTACGGTAGAGAACTTAATGAAGCAGTTACAGGGTCGCGGTGAGCTATGGCGCTCAGCATTCGTCGAGACTAAGGTGCTGGTGGCGATTAATCAGCAAATGGTGAAGCCACAGTCCGTCATTTCCGATGGTGATGAGGTTGCTTTCTTTCCACCGGTAACCGGGGGCTGAGAAGATGCAGTGTGTTCGGGTTCAGCAGGAAGATTTTAACGTGGCAGACGAGTACCACGCGTTACTGGACGCCGCTCCTACAGCCGGTGGTGTTGTGCAGTTCATTGGCTGTGTCCGGCCGGATTACAGTGAGGACCCAGTGCAGGCCTTAGAGCTTGAGCACTACCCGGCCATGACGCAAAACGCACTTGAGAGCTTAGTCGCCACTGCCTGTGCTCGTTGGCCATTACTGGCGGCTCGTGTAATACATCGCGTGGGGAAAATCAGTGTCGGTGAGCAAATTGTGTGGGTTGCCGTGGCAGCAGCGCATCGCGATGAGGCGTTTCAAGGTGCCCGGTTTTTGATCGACAAATTAAAAACAACGGCGCCTTTTTGGAAAAAAGAGTTTCGCCAAAGTGGCTCCGTTGCCTGGGTAAATGCAAAAGCCACTGACGATCAGGCTGCCAGTGGCTGGGATTAGGTACTTTTCAGGCGCTCCCTGCTAAAGCGCTTACTCCTTAGTTGCTTACCTTCGCCCATAACGTTAGGTGGCGCGACTACTCTAACGCTTCATCAATGGAGTCGGCGGCATCTTTGCTGGTTTTTTTGGTTTTTTCCCAGCCGTCCTTACTCATCTCTTTGACTTTTTCGGCGCCGTCAGCGGTGGCATCTTTCGTATCTTCCCAGGCTTCACCTGCCGCGTCGGCAGTATCTTCGGCTAAATCATCGGCCTTTTCGCCCAGCTCGCGGGCCTTGTCAGCGGCGGCACTGGCGGCTGCCTTGGCTGTCTGCTTGGCGCTTTCATAGGTTTGTTTGGCTGACTGCTCCAATTCAGAGTCAGGTTCGCCTTCAGGGCTGCACGCACTGAGGCAAAACAGCATTGCTACGCTGGCAAAGATAATAAGGTTTTTCATGCAATGTCCTCTTCAGTAAAACCGCTTGTTGTTATCAGTCTCTGTCCCGAACCACCAGAGGGTGATTCTAGTGTATGCCATTCTGTTACCAGGCGCTGCGATTTATTGAGGCGAGGTGCGGTAAAGGGGTAACTTGGTTACAATACCCGCCATTACCTCAGTGTCTCCCCCAAACAGGTTTTATAATGTCTTTTGAGCAATTTGAAAGTTGGTCGCTGGTGCTTGGTATCGGCGGGTTAATTGCGTTTATGGTATTTATTGTCTGGGATTTGGCAAAAAAGTCTAAAGCGGGGCGGTTCGGCACTTTTATTTTGTTCTTAGCCCTAGGCTTGGGGCTGCTGGGTTTTGTAATCAAGACCGTTCTGGTTGAAGTGATGATGAAATAGCCGTTGAGGCGCCACTATGATAGACCTGTTTATCGCTACCTCTAAAGTACAAAAAGACCGCCAGGTAATGCATGATACCGATGCGCGAGTCGCCAAATACAGTCGCCGCGGCCTGGTGCTTAATTTTATCGTTTTTGCTTTGAGTTTGGCATTTGGCGACTTCTTTTATCGAGAAACTAATCTGGCCGTGGTGCTGGTAACCGGCCTTCTGTTAGTGACGTTATTGCGAAGTTATTACTTATTTCGCTTCGAAGCGTTGTACGCCCGCGCTCCGAAGCGGTGGCGAACCCAGTATTTTCTGGCTTCCTTTTTCGGTGCGATTTGGTGGAGTGTTATTCTCGTCAGCCTCACCTGGGTGCTGGGAATGCGCGAAGAAACCTTGATTATGTGGCTGTATACCGTGGTGTTCTATTCGTCGGTTGCCAACGTTTTTGCGCCCTACATTCGTTTTCTGAAAATTTATTTGTTTATCGGCATGATACCCGCTGCGGTAACCGCCATGCTTTTAGCTACGGTAGAAGGTTACTTGTACGCCGCGATCATGGTGTTGTTTTATATGATGCTGGTCCATCAGGCACGGGTTACCGGTGCCGGTTATTGGGATCGTTTGGAGGCAAACCATGTTCTCCATGAGCGTGCCCGTGGACTGGAGCACGAGCAGAAAAACTCGCGCGCGGCCATTGAGCTTAAAAATGAATTTCTGATCAATCTAGGTCATGAGTTTCGCGCTTCGTTGAATGATATTTTGGGTACGCTCTCGTTGGTTGACGAGGCGGATTTGTCCGATCGCCAGCGTGATTTACTTAAAATGGCTTCTAAAGCCGGTGAGCGCCAATTGGACTTGGTCAATAACGTGGTGGATTTTTCCAAGATCACAACCAAGTCGCTTGAGTTAGACGAATCGGTTTTTGATTTGCGTCGTTTGGTGGCAAAGCTGGTGCGTGACTTTTCGTCCGAGGCTCACCAACAAGGGGTAGAGTTGAATTATTTGCTCGATGCTGATTTGCCTGCCAGGGTGAAGGGAGATGCGGCTCGTCTTCGCCAAGTTACGGCGACCTTGCTAGGGCACGCGATCAAATTTTCTGTGACAGGCAATGTGTTTGTCGAGGTAACTTACGGAGACCATCAGAGCAACGACGGTGAGCTGCAAATTGTGATTGCAGACAGTCATTACCATCGAACAGATGAAGCCAAGGCAGAAATGGATGAAACCCGGTTGTCGGAAGCTGAACAAACCGGTCGGGTGGGTATTGGTCTGTCGATCAGTAAAGGCTTGGCGGAGTGTATGGGGGGCAGTGTGCATTTGCTGAAATCACCCTCCGGTGGCAACCGTTTGGTTATCAATGTGCAGCTGCAAACCATCAGTCACCATGGCAAGCCATTGGGTGCTGATCAGAAACTGCGAGGCAAACGATTACTTTTGGTCGATTTACCCGATCGTGTGGCTCTGAGCCTGGTGGACGAGTTAGGTAACTGGGGCGTTCTTGGGCAGACCGTGTATGGTTATGAACAAGCGGTAAGCCGACTAAAAAGCTGTAATGAAGAAGGCGAGCCCATTGATTTGGTGCTGATTTACAACCGCCTGAATAGCTTTAACGCGTTGGCGCTTTCGAAAGAGTTGGCCACCGAAGAATCCACTGCTGAGTTGCGCCAGGTTATTGCCATGAGTGTGCTTCAGCGCGATACCGAAGAAGTGCAAGAGCATTTGGCCAAATACACTCAGGTCAGCTGCCTGGAAAAGCCCATCATGTATAGGCAGTTGTACGAAGCTCTGTGTCAGCGGTTGATGTGTGGCAGTTGCGAGGTTGAGCCCGTGCCATCACCGTCTGAACCGGTAGTTCCCGTGAGTGATGGGCCTGGGGTGGCAAGAGTGCTGGTCGTGGAGGACCATCGAGTTAATCAGATGGTGGCCTCGGGGATGCTTAAAAAACTGGGTTGCTACGTACAGCTGGTAAATTCTGGCCCTGAGGCGGTCGCAATTTTAGAAAAAGAGCGCTTTGATTTGGTGCTGCTTGATAGCGAGTTACCAGAAGACTCAGGCGTGCGGGCCGTGCAAAATATTCGCGAACATGAAAAGGCGACCAACAGCCGGCGAAGGGTGCCAGTGATTGCCATGATTCCTCCCTTGACCGAGGGACAGCTTAGCGAATTATTTACCGCAGGTTTTGATGATCAACTGGCTAAACCCTTGCGCTACGAAGCACTTGAAGGTCGTTTGCAACGATGGTTGGATTTAGCAGAGAGCGGCGAAAAAGAATAAGACATGCTCGGGTGAGTTTAAAAGAGGTTGGTAAGGGCACCGCATAAGCTGACTTACGGCGGTGCTTTAGTTCTTTCTTTTACGGCTTAAATTCGGACCAAATCGGGCAGTGATCGGAAGGCTTTTCCATGCCTCGTAACTCATAATCGATACCAGCATCCACGCACTTAGGGGCGAGAGCCCGGCTTGCCAGGATTAAATCGATACGCAGGCCGCGTTTTGGGTCGCGCTCAAAGCCGCGCGAGCGATAATCAAACCAGCTAAACGTGTCGTCTTTGCTGGGGTGAATGGCTCGATAGGTATCTTCCAGCCCCCAGCTTAATAGCGTGTTTAGCCATTCCCGCTCTTCCGGTAAGAAGCTGCACTTGCCTGTGCGTAGCCAGCGCTTACGATTATCTTCGCCAATGCCAATGTCGATGTCCTGATGAGAAATATTCATATCCCCCATCATTATCAGTGGTTTATCGGCGTTGTGATCTTTTTCCAGCAGCTGGTTTAAGTCGGCGTAGTACTTTTGTTTGGCGGGAAACTTCAGTGGGTGGTCGCGGCTTTCTCCCTGAGGGAAATAGCCGTTGTACACGTAAACTTCGCCAAATTCTGGGACATCAAACAAGCCACCAATAAAGCGCTTTTGTGACTCTTCTGTGTCTGTGCTAAAGCCTTTGATGGTGTCGATAAACGGGTGCTTTGACATCAGAGCTACGCCGTAATGGGTTTTCTGTCCGTGAAAAGCCAAATGATAACCCATGGCTTCTACGTCGGCTACCGGAAACTGGTCATCGGCTACCTTCGTTTCTTGCAGGCCGATAAAGTCCGGCTGATATTTGTCAATGATGGCCTGCAGCTGATGCAGTCTTGAACGGATACTATTGATGTTAAACGAGATGACTTTCATGAGATGTTTTTACGCTGGGTGAAATAAAACGGCGGCCAAAGCCGCCGTGCCATATTAAAAGTTGGCGACCTTGGGTGCATCTTCGCTCAGTGTGCCGCGAATAAAGTCCAACAGAATGTAACCGGCCTCGGTTAAAAATGGATCTTTTGCAGGGTCTATATCTTGCGGGCCTGCGTCTCTTGCCTGGGCTTCAGGATCGCCTTCCGCATCTTCTTCGGAGGAAGTTTCGCCGCTGATGTCTTCATACGATTCGTAAAGCTCCAGCCCTTTTGCTTTGCGGCGACTGTTCTCCAGGCTTAACAGTTGATTTTCGAGTTGCTCTTTCTCGCTTAGGCGAGTTTTTTCACTCAGGGAAATGCTGTCTCGGTTAGAGTTGGCGTCCACTAACTCTTGTTCTTGGGCCAGGAATATGAAGTCAGGGTCGCTGGCGATACGCTTTTGATGGCGAGCATCGATATCGGGTAACAGCTTGGCGATATTAAAGTAATGGTCGTGTTTTACCGCGTGAATGTTGTCCCAGGGTAGGGCGTAATCGTAGCTGCTTTCGCCTACGTCCTCTGGGTCGATCAGCTCCGGTAGCTCAATATCGGGCAGTACGCCGCGATGCTGAGTGCTGTCGCCCGAGACACGGTAAAACTTGGATTCAGTAATTTTTAGCTGGCCATGTTGAAGCGGTTGCAGCGATTGAACCGACCCTTTACCAAAAGATTGGCTGCCAACAATGATACCGCGTCCGTAATCCTGAATAGCGCCGGCAAAGATTTCTGATGCCGATGCGCTGAGGCGGTTAATCAGTACTACGATGGGCCCGCGATACACTGCCTTGGAGTGAGAGCGGTAGTTGCGTGAAATTAACTGATTGGTTTGGCGGATTTGTACTACTGGACCCTGATCGATAAACAGATCCGTTAACTGGGTCGCTTCGTGCAGCGAGCCGCCGCCGTTATTGCGTAAGTCCACGATGATGCCGTCCACGTTTTCGGCTGCCAGCTCACCGAGCAATTTAAATACATCACGGGTAGTACTTTTATAGTTGGGGTCGCGATTACGGTAAGCCTCGAAGTCCATATAGAAGGTCGGAATGTCAATAACGCCGATTTTATAGCTTTGCTCAGTTTCATCGCTCAGCTCAAATACGGCTTTGCGTGCGGCCTGCTCTTCCAGTTTGACCTTGTCGCGCTTGATACTGACGATATGCGTGGTGCTGCCCGCAGCGGCCTTAGCAGGTAAAACTTCGAGTCGTACGGTGCTGTCTTTTTTGCCGCGAATTAAGTCCACCACCTCGTCCAGGCGCCAGCCGACCACATCGACAATCTCGCCGTCTTTGTCCTGACCCACACCGACAATTCGGTCAGCAGGTTTAAGTTGGCCTTGCTTGTCAGCGGGGCCAGCTGGAATAAGGCGTACGACTTTGGTGTACTCGTCTTCGCTTTGCAGCATGGCGCCAATACCTTCAAGGGACAGCGACATGTTGATGTTGAAGTTCTCAAGGGTGCGCGGCGACAGATAGTTGGTGTGTGGGTCGTAGAGCATGGTAAAGGCGTTGATGACCGCGCTAAAGGCGTCGTCACCGGTTTGCTGGCTCATGCGGCGGGCTTGATTCTTATAGCGTTTGCCCAGGACTTCACGCGCTTCATCCACGGTTTTGCCTGCGAGCTTAAGATTAAGAACATCCGCTTTTACGCGCTTGCGCCAAAGCTCTTTCGCGACGGTATCGTCTGCGGGCCAGCTGGCTTTGTCGCGATCCACTAGCAATGATTCTTCGGTGGCAAAATCAAATTGGTACTCTTTATCTTCCAGCAGTGCCAATGCGCTTTCAGTTCTTTCGATAAACCGAGTGCGATAGCGCTCATAGATGTCGAATGAAAACTGCAGTTCACCTTTTTGAAAGTCATCGTCAAACTGTTTGGCGTGCTTTTTAAACTCGTCAATATCTTTCTGGACGAAATAGCTTTTGCCCGGATCGAGCGTTTTCAGATAATTGTCGAGAAATTTCTCAGACAGCTCGTCATTAATGTCCTGATCGCGGTAATGGTGTTTATGCAGAGACTGGACAATCTCGGCGGTGGTTTCTTTCTGTTCTTTGGTAATCTGCAGCGGCTCGGGGGTGAGCGCCAGGCTAAGGGCCGATGACAGGGAAAAAACCAACACGCACGCCGCTTGGGCAGCGCGAAAAGCTAGGGAAATTCTATCTGGCATAAGAAACTCAAGGCTCCGCATTACTACTTAGATCGGACAGGCTGGCTAGGCCGCGTACGGTTATAGGACAGCAACATAGCATTATTTGTTCTGCTATCCCAGTAAACTCAGCCCTCTGGGGGCTTCTGGGTCATTATGGCGAGCACTTTGAGGTGCTGTTCATCCCTTGCGGCAGGCAATTTACCTACGCTGCCAGTGAGCTGGCGGGTGAGCTGCAGATGCTTTACAAATCGGCGGCAATGACGACACATGGCCAGGTGTAGCCGGATTTGCCAGCGCAGGCTTTTATCTGCTGAGCCATCCAGATACTCGCTGGCACGGTGCGCCAGGTCGCGACACTTCAACATTGGCCGGTCTCCTGGTAGCGATTAATGACCTGCATTAAGGTTAACCGTGCTCTGTGGATGAGCACTCGGGCGTTACTGTGGCTGATGTCCAGTAGTGTGCAAACCTGTTCAAAAGGTTCGCTCTCTAAATCCCTAAGCACAAAAACAGCCTTTTGAGTGGGTGGCAGCAAGCTCAATGTTTTATTGATACAGCGGTGCAGCTGGTCTTGCTCTAACAGCGCGTCGGGCGTGTCGAGGTGCCAGCGGGGCGGGGCGCTGGCCCAATGCCCATTGGCTTTAAAGTCGTTTTCGTCAAGTTGGCCGTTGGGGTCAGATTCAGGCAAAGAAATGTGGCGGGATTCCTTTTTAACCCTGCTCAGGGCCTCGTTACTGACTATTCGCAAAAGCCATGTTTTAAGGCTTGATCGCTGCTCGAACTTGGGAAGGGCGCGGTGGGCCGATATCCACGCTTCTTGCACAACATCTTCAGCATGTGTAGGCCCAACGATGCCACCTGCCACCGCGAGCATGGTGCTGTAATGGGTTTCGATGAGGGTCAGGTAGGCTTTTTCGTTGCCAGTGATAGCAGCCGAAATGAGTTCGGCCTCGGGTAAATTGTTGCAAGGTGATGCAACCAAAGGTGCGCCCTTTTTTGCTGATACGGTCGGCAGGCCTGAATTGATGGCCTGCGCAGGGTTGTTGGCGCTGCAATATAGCATCATTAAAAGTTTTCTGTTGCCTTGTGGCTGAGGTAATGACCTGAACTATTTGGTTAGAGACGGAAGGTCTGCTTTTGTTACAGAAGCGGGTGGTGTAACTGTCTTCGTTTTACTATACTGGCCCGCTTTTAGCGGCGCGGTGCGCCGAAATGCACGCAAGTGGCCTTTGGTAGGGGTCACCACTGAGGAAGGATGTTGAAATGCCTATTATTACCCTCCCCGATGGTTCCAAACGCGAATTTTCCCAGCCTGTCACCTTGATGCAGGTAGCCGAAGATATTGGCCCCGGCCTGGCCAAAGCCACGGTATGTGGCCGTATTGATGGTCAGTTGGTTGATGCCTGCGAAGTCATTGATCACGATGCCTCAATCTCTTTGATTACCGGCCGTGATGAAGAAGGGGTGGAGGTTATCCGCCATTCGTTTGCGCATTTGGTAGGGCATGCGATTAAGCAGCTGTTTCCCGAAGCGAAAATGGCCATCGGCCCCGTTATTGATGATGGCTTTTATTACGACATTGATTACGAACGCCCGCTGACACCAGAAGATCTGGAGGCTGTCGAGAAGCGCATTCAAGAGCTGATAAAGAAAGACTACGACGTCGTAAAGAAAATGACGCCGATACAGCAGGCGCGCGAAGTGTTTGCTGGGCGCGGTGAGGATTATAAGGTCGAGCTGGTTGATGGACTGATTGCCGAGGGAGAGCAAGCGGTTGGCCTGTATCACCACGAAGAATATATCGATATGTGCCGCGGCCCCCATGTGCCAAACACGCGGGTGATGCGCCATTTCAAGCTCATGCGTGTTTCCGGTGCCTACTGGCGCGGCGATGCGAGCAACAAGCAGTTGCAGCGTATTTACGGCACAGCGTGGAACGACAAAAAGGAATTAAAAGCCTATCTGCGTCGTTTGGAAGAGGCTGAGAAGCGCGATCATCGTAAGCTGGCCAAAAAGTTCGACTTATTCCACATGCAGGAAGAAGCGCCGGGTATGGTGTTCTGGCACCCCAAGGGCTGGTCTGTTTACACCTCCATTGAAGAATACATGCGCAAAGTGCAGCGCGATAACGGCTATCAAGAGATTAAAACCCCGCAGGTGGTGGACTTAAGTCTGTGGCAAAAATCCGGTCACGCGGATAAATTCGGCGACGACATGTTTATGTTGAAGTCCGAAGATCGCGAGTTTGCCGTTAAACCCATGAACTGCCCCTGCCACGTGCAAGTATTTAACCAGGGTTTGCGCAGCTACCGTGACTTGCCCCTGCGTTTGGCGGAGTTTGGCAGCTGTCACCGCAACGAAGCCTCGGGCTCACTGCACGGTATTATGAGGGTGCGCGGCTTTACCCAGGACGATGCCCATATTTTCTGTGCTGAAGATGCTATTCAGGATGAGGTGTCAGCCTTTACCGATTTGCTGTATCAGGTTTACGCCGACTTTGGTTTTAATGAAGTCATTATCCGCCTATCTACTCGCCCAGAGCAGCGCGTGGGCGACGATGCGGTTTGGGATAAGGCTGAAAAAGCACTCGCGGATGCGCTGGATGCAAAAGGTCTGGAGTACAAACTGCTGCCCGGAGAGGGTGCCTTTTACGGCCCCAAAATTGAGTTTTCTCTGAAAGACTGCCTCGGGCGGGTGTGGCAGTGCGGCACCATTCAGGTTGATTTCTCCATGCCTGGACGTTTGGATGCGCAGTATGTAGCCGAAGACGGTTCTCGTCAGGTACCGGTCATGTTGCACCGCGCTATCCTCGGTTCGTTTGAGCGTTTTATCGGTATTTTGATCGAAAACTATGAGGGCTCGTTCCCCACCTGGCTCGCGCCTGTGCAGGTGGTGATCGCCAATATCACCGATAATCAGGCCGAATATGTGCAAAAAGTAGAAAAAACCCTAGCAGATAGCGGGTTTAGGGCCGTTTCGGACTTGAGAAACGAGAAGATCGGCTTTAAAATCCGCGAGCACACAATTCAGCGGGTTCCGTATTTACTTGTCGCAGGCGACAAAGAAGTGGAATCCGGCCAGGTGGCCGTGCGTACGCGCGAGGGCAAAGACCTGGGAGTAATGAGTCTGGAGGCCTTTACCGACCTGTTGGCAACGGATGTTGCTAACCGCAGTCGGGTTTTGGCGTCTGACTCGCAAGATTAATTGAGCAGGAGACAGATACTATCAAAAGAGATAACGCTAAAGGCAAATCCAAGAAAGCCCGTATTAATGACCAAATCGAAGCCAGTGAAGTACGACTGATTGGCGCAGATGGCGAACAAGTGGGGGTTGTACCCCTGGACGAGGCCTTGAAAGTTGCCCAGGATGCCGATTTGGACCTGGTAGAAATAGCGCCTGATAGTACACCGGTTGTTTGTAAAGTCATGGACTATGGCAAACACCTGTTCGAGATCAAGAAAACCAAAGCCGCTGCGAAGAAAAAGCAAAAGCAGCAGCAAATTAAAGAAATGAAGTTTCGTCCAGGGACGGAAGAAGGGGATTATAAGGTCAAGCTACGCAACCTTATACGTTTCCTTGAAAACGGGGACAAGGCCAAGGTATCACTGCGCTACCGCGGCCGCGAAATGGCTCACCAGGAGCTGGGAATGGAAATGATGCAGCGCATCGAGACCGACCTGGAAGAACTGGCAACAGTGGAGCAACGGCCCAAAATGGAAGGCCGCCAACTGATTATGGTCATGGCCCCGAAAAAGAGAAAGTAGCCGGGCTTTTAGCTGCCTAGGTTACTTATATATCAATCATTGCAAATGCGGAGTTTTTCTCATGGCAACAAAAGCTAAAGTACACTCTGGCGCCGCCAAGCGCTTTAAAAAGACGGCCTCTGGTTATAAGCACAAGCACGCTAACAAGAGCCACATCCTCACCAAAATGACCACCAAGCGTAAGCGTCAGCTGCGCGGCACCGAGCAGCTTAACGCCGCCGACAAGCCGTTAGTAGATCGCATGCTGCGCGCCAAGTAATTGGTTCATTTGAGAATTTAAGAGGAGTTTATTATGGCCCGTGTAAAACGTGGTGTAGAGGCGCGTCGTCGTCACAAGAAAGTTTTAAAAGCTGCAAAAGGTTATTACGGCGCTCGTTCGCGCGTATTTCGTGTTGCTAAGCAAGCCGTTATTAAGGCTGGCCAGTACGCGTACCGCGACCGTCGTGTCAACAAGCGCAACTTCCGCGCTCTGTGGATTACCCGTATTAACGCTCAGTCTCGTGCTGAAGGCATGACTTACAGCCAGCTGATTGCTGGTTTGAAGAAAGCCAACATTGCGCTGGATCGTCGCGTATTGGCCGATTTGGCTGTACACGATAAAGCGGCCTTTGCTGCCGTTGTTGCTCAGGCAAAATCAGCTCTGGCTGCTTAATCGCCGCAATGACGCAGACGGGCTCGCTGCCCGTGCAAGTACGCGATAAAGGGGAGGGCTGTTGCAGGCCTCCCCTTTTTTATTTGTTGCCAGCGCATGCTGGGTTTAAAACGTTAACGCAATAAAACAATTGGATACTGCGATGGAAAATCTCGCCGCGCTGACCGAAGAGGCGCTCAAGCTGGTAGACAGTGCCGATGATCTGGCCGCACTGGATAAAGTTCGGGTGGAGTACCTGGGTAAAAAGGGCCAGATTAGCGCCCAGGCTAAAATGCTGGGTAAGTTGTCGGCCGAAGAGCGTCCTGCCGCAGGAGCCAAAATCAATCAGGCCAAGCAGCAGGTTCAGGCGCGTATTGAAGAAGTGAAGAATCGCCTGGAGCGCGCTGCCATTGAGGCCAAATTGGCCGAGCAGACCATCGACGTTACTTTGCCCGGGCGGGCGCGTGAGACGGGTGGCTTGCACCCGGTTACCCGCACGCTTGACCGCATCGCGGAAATTTTTGCCCAAGTGGGCTACGAAGTGGCCGAAGGCCCAGAAATTGAGGATGATCAGCACAACTTTGAAGCGCTGAATATTCCGGCCCATCACCCAGCCCGCGCTATGCACGACACCTTTTATGTGGAAGATAAGCACTTCCAGACCTCGGGCGGCAGCTATGTATTGCGCACCCACACTTCGCCTGTGCAGGTGCGAGTGATGGAGTCTTCCGAGCCGCCCATTCGCATTGTCTGCCCGGGTCGGGTTTACCGCTGTGATTCGGATTTAACCCACACGCCCATGTTCCACCAAATTGAAGGCTTGGTGGTGGACAAAAACATCAGCTTTGCTGATCTCAAAGGCACAGTGGACCAATTTCTTAAAGCCTTTTTTGAAACGGATGCGCCGGTGCGTTTTCGTCCTTCCTACTTTCCATTTACCGAGCCTTCGGCGGAAGTGGATATCGGCTGTACTCAGTGCCACGGCAAAGGGTGTCGGGTGTGTAAAAACACGGGTTGGATTGAAATTATGGGTTGCGGCATGGTGCACCCCAATGTGTTTAAGGCCTCGGGCATCGATCCAGAGGTTTATACAGGCTTCGCGTTTGGTATTGGTGTAGAGCGCATGGCCATGCTCCGCTACGGGGTAAACGACTTGCGGTTGTTCTTTGAAAACGATGTGAAGTTTTTGCAGCAATTTTAAGCCGACCCACACACAAAAGAGCCAGACAGGCAAAGAGAATTTGAATTATGAAAGTTAGCGAATCCTGGTTGCGCGAGTGGATTAACCCAGAGGTTGATACTCAAACCGTAGTTGACCAACTCACCATGGCCGGTATTGAAGTAGATGCGACCGAGCCTGTAGCGGGCGAGTTCAGCGGCGTGTACGTGGGGCAAATTGTCCGTATTGAGCAGCACCCAGACGCCGATAAACTGCGCGTTTGTCAGGTGGCGGGCCATCCCGAAGGCGGTGAAGTGCAAGTGGTTTGCGGCGCGCCCAATGCCCGCGCTGGACTCAAAATACCCTTTGCCACCGTTGGCGCCAAGCTGCCGGGCGATTTCAAAATCAAAAAAGCCAAGCTGCGCGGTGTCGAGTCTTTTGGCATGCTGTGCGCGCAAACCGAGTTGCAGGCAGGTGATGACGACGATGGCTTGTGGGAGCTGGCCGAAGATGCGCCTGTAGGCACAGAGCTGCGCGACTATTTAAATTTGAATGACACCGTGATTGAGGTGGATATCACCCCAAACCGCGGTGATTGCTTGAGTGTGCGGGGGTTGGCGAGAGAGCTTGGTGTTATTAACCGCCACCCTGTGAGGGCAGTATCCGCCGAGCCGGTAGCCGCATCCATAAAGGATGAGCTGCCGGTAACTCTGAGCGCTGGTGATGCGTGCTCGCGTTACTTGGGACGGGTTATTCGCGGTGTCGATGTCAGTGCACCCAGCCCGCTGTGGCTGCAAGAAAAGCTTCGTCGCAGCGGTGTGCGCTCCATTGACGCTGTAGTAGATGTTACTAATTATGTGCTGTTGGAGTTAGGGCAGCCCATGCACGCGTTTGATCTGGAAAAAATTGACGGCGGCATTAAGGTGCGCGAGGCGCAGCAAGGTGAAAAGCTGGTGTTGCTCGATGAGCAGGAGGTGGAGTTAAGCGCAGGCACGCTACTGATTGCGGATGACGCCAAGCCTCTGGCTATGGCCGGTATTATGGGCGGTCTGGCGAGCTCGGTAACCTCGGCCACTAAAGATATCTTTTTAGAGAGCGCCTTTTTTAATCCGCTAGCCATTGCCGGGCGCGCCCGTGGCTATGGCTTGCACACAGATTCCTCTCACCGTTTTGAGCGCGGTGTGGATTATCAGTTAGCGCGTGAAGCCATAGAGCGAGCGACGGCGCTGTTGTTGGACATTGTCGGCGGTCAGGCCGGGCCTGTGACTGAAGCTGTGAATGAGCATCTTCCCCAGATCGCAAAAGTTGAATTGCGCCGCGAGCGTATTGCGAGCGGTTTGGACATTGAGCTTGCCGACAGCGATGTGGAAGATATGCTTACCCGCCTTGGCTTTGCGGTAACGCCGACCGATTCTGGCTGGTTGACGACAGCGCCGAGCTGGCGTTTTGATGTCAGCATTGAAGCGGACTTGTTGGAAGAGTTGGCCCGTATTTACGGCTATAACCGCCTGCCCACCAAAGTGCCGGATCAGAGCATGGCGATTAAGCCTTATACGGAGTCTCGGGTTAAGTTGTCGAGCTTGCGCCGCCATTTGATCGCGCGCGATTTCCAAGAGGTTGTGACCTACAGCTTTATCGATCCTAAGCTTGCGGCGCAATTTGAGCCGGAGGTTGATCCCGTTGCCCTGCAGAATCCGATCAGTGCGGATATGGCGGTGATGCGCACCAGTTTGATGCCGGGTTTGGTCAGTGTGCTGCGCTACAACCTGAACCGTCAGCAACAGCGCTTGCGTCTGTTTGAATCGGGGCAAAAATTTGTGCCGGGTCCATCTGGCGTGGCGCAAACGCCTACTTTGGCCGGTCTGATCTACGGCCCATTGGCCGGTGAAAACTGGGCCGACGATAGCCGAAAAGTCGATTTTTACGATTTAAAGGGTGACGTAGAGTCGCTGTTAGGTGTCACCGGTCAGGCCTCTGAGCTGCAATTCCAAGCGGGGTCTCATCCTGCGCTCCACCCAGGCCAAACGGCCACCGTGAGCTTGGCGGGTAAAACGATTGGTGTTGTTGGTGCGATTCATCCCGTGTTGCAGGGTGAGCTTGATCTGCCAGACGGCGTATTCGTGTTCGAGCTGGAGTTGGATGCATTACTCGATGCGCGTATTCCGGCCTTTACCCCCTTGTCTAAATTTCCGGCTGTACGTCGGGATTTAGCGTTACTTGTAGATAAGGATTTACCGGCTGAAAGTTTGCTGGCTAGCATCAAAAATAATGCTGGCGAGCATCTCACAGACTTAAAGGTGTTTGACCTTTATATGGGCAAAGGCATTGATCCACATAGAAAAAGTCTTGCCTTGGGCTTGACCTTTCAGCATCCTTCCCGCACTCTTAACGATGATGAAATTAACGGGTTCATTAAAAGTGTTGTCGATGATGTAACCCAAAATTTCGGTGCAACACTGAGATAGGCGGGAACCTATGCCCAACGGTGCGCTGACCAAAGCGGATTTAGCAGAAAAGCTGTACGAAGAGCTCGGCCTCAATAAGCGTGAGGCCAAAGAGCTTGTCGAGCTGTTTTTCGAAGAAATCAGACACTCTTTGGAATGTAACGAGCAAGTGAAGTTGTCCGGTTTCGGTAATTTCGACTTGCGCGATAAAAGCCAGCGCCCTGGCCGCAACCCAAAGACTGGGGAAGAAATTCCCATCAGCGCACGCCGAGTAGTTACTTTCAGACCGGGACAAAAACTGAAGGCCCGAGTAGAGACTTATGCTGGAACCAAGCCATAACGACGAATTGCCGGTTATACCCGGCAAGCGCTACTTCACGATTGGTGAAGTCAGTGAGCTGTGCGCCGTCAAACCCCATGTGCTTCGTTACTGGGAGCAGGAGTTTCCTCAGCTTAAGCCCGTTAAGCGTCGCGGCAATCGTCGCTACTATCAGCGTCAGGATGTATTAACCATCCGCCAAATCCGATCATTGCTCTACGACCAAGGTTTCACTATTGGCGGTGCTCGCCAGCAAATGAGCGGTGAAACCGCCCAGCAGGACGCCACCCACTTTAATCAGCTGGTCAGTCAGATGATTGCCGAGCTTGAAACACTGCTCGACGTGTTGAAGAAATAAGCAAGCCTAAGCCTCTGATTACAAAGGTATGGTGCGCTAAAAAGCGTGTTGCAATCTGAGTAAATTCCGGTATTATGCCCACCTCGTTTGACGCACAGTTCGTTAAACGCCCTAAAGTCGGAACGTAGCGCAGCCTGGTAGCGCACCACACTGGGGGTGTGGTGGTCGTGGGTTCGAATCCCGCCGTTCCGACCATCTTAAAGCCAGTAGCCACGGGGGCTGCAGCCGAATTGCCGGGCTACTGAGCTTAATCAAGTTTTCCTATTTTTTCCGAATTTTTTCCGAATGATTTGCAGCTCACGGGCGGAAATCTGAATGCTGGATTAATACGTTCTCGCTGGAAACCGGGTCGAACATGATTTTTGTGGCCAGCGAAACACAGTTGGCTATTTCGGACAGAAGGCTGGTTCTCGTGGGATCGCTGAGTATCGCTTGCTCAAAGCAACTTGGCTCAAGATGCGCCTGTTTCAGGGCAGAATGCAGAGAGGACTCATGGCGATGTAGGTCCGACAACATTAGCGCCAATGCCTGATTGGTATGGTCGTCATAACGGTAACAGAGCATCTTATTCTCCAGCTTCGGCTAGCTTCTTAAGTTTCGGGGAAAGGTCGGTTTCCCAGTCTATGTTTTCCAGATTAACGCTATCTAGCGATAGGTCTGCGTTTACCAGTTTGGCCGTGCGTTTCTCGTGGCCGTCGTAGTAGTGCGTTTTCATGCGCTCGCTGGCGTGTCCGGCCAAGGCCATGATGTATTCGTCGCTGTATCCGGCCTTGGTGTACAGCCAGATGCCCAGGGCGCGCAGTGAGTGTATGCCGGGGCGCTGTGACTTGGGCAGGTGGTCGTATATGCCCAGCTCGTCGCGCACGTCCGAGTATGCCCGGGTAAGGTAGTCGGGCTTCACGTAGAACGGGTGCGGCTTACTTTCCCGCATGGTCTTAGTTATCCGGCCGGGGTTATGGCGAAGCAGGTAAGGGCAGTCTATGCCGCTCCAGATGCAATCGAGCACCGCTTGGCGGAAGTCGTCACCCATTTTGATTTTGATGAATACCGGCTTGTCATAGTTGCGGCTTTTCTGCTGCAGTATCTCTATGGTGTGCTCTTTCATATCGATGTTGTTGGTGGTTATGTCGCAAAGGTCAGAGCGGCGCTGTAGAGAGTACAGGGCGATTTTAATGGCGCGCTTTAACCAGTCAGGCGAGGCGTCGTAAATACGCTTGTGGCCTTCCCAGGTGTGGCGTGCACGCTTTCGGCGCTGCTGTCGTGGGCGCTCAATAACAACCATAGGGCGCAGCGTGGTAAAGCCCTCGCTTTCTGCCCAGGTAAATATCTGGTCCAGCAACACGCGATGCTGGCGCGCGCTCTCAGGGCTGAGCTGACGCAGAAACATGGCGATGGTGTGGGTGTCGATTTGCCCGACGCGGGTATGCGGCCACTCTCTGCGGTACCGGCGAATTTTCATCAGGCGCTCTTTAAGTGATCGCTCGCTGTAGTTGCTGCCTGTTAGCTTGGCTTGCTCAAATTGATCCAGCACCTCGATAAGCGGCGGATTGCGGCTAACCGGGCGTGATGCTTTGGCCATGGCCTTATCGACCACGGTGCCTGATTTAAGCAGCTTACGGTTGAGCGCGTGCGCGGCCTCCAGGCTTACACGCTCGTTGCCGTGCTCCAGAGGCAGGCGTTTGCCCTTGGGTATTGGGGTGCCGTCGGGTAGCTGGGCATCCTCGGGGCACTGCCAGTAGTAATAGGTGGTGCCACCGCGAACGATCTTTTTGATATTACTGCCTTCCAGGTGGGTGTTCTTTTTGTCTCGGTTACGGGGTGCCATTAGTGGTTCAGTAGCTCCCGCATAATATCGATGCAAGCGGATCGGGCGTAGTCAACACCTTCCTTGTGGCTATTGTGCGGATCATCGGGGGATGGCTCGCGGTCCGAAACCACTCTTTTCATCATTGCAGCGGCATCTATGATTTTTTTGCGCAGCTCAATAAGCTCGTCTGCCGGGTCTTTAATTCTTCCGTCTAAAGAGATTGCGCCAAATGGAAGGCTGGTCAATAAAGATAAATGAGCGACATGGAAGGTTTTCCCATAATCGCCTAGATCATGCCCTATACAAAAGTCTCGACCTTCAACTACAGCATGAATTCCGTCGTCGTCATTCGTATAAGTTAATTTAGCCTTGTATTTTTTCTGGAGGGTGGCGACTTCTGCCATAAAGCAGGCTGCGTTTAAATTTTTAATGTATAGCGTGTCCATATTGAATCCTTATTTAATGCACTGTCTATGAGGACAATCTTAGCCAGCTGTCTTTATGCACGCGAACCAGCGGATAGCCGCAGAATGTTTCGTTTTTAATCTCTTGCCGGTCGCCGGGCTCAATCGTTTGAAGCGCCTGCCATTGCTTGTGTCCTACATACAGGACGGCTCCGGGCTGGCGTGCACCGTTAATCTCATTGTATTTTATGAGCCCAATGATTGAGTTGATTTCTTTCACGGCGTCGCTGTAGTCGGGATTGCTCGCCGCCATATACATGGGTGATTCCATTAATACAACCCCTCGCTGTCCTTAATCTCGTGGTACTCAATAATACTAACCAGTTTTTTAAGTGGTGCTTTGCGTTTTGCCCCAAAATCACTAGCCATGGCTTTAGCGAAACTCTGGATTGTCTCGGGAGATTTTTCTGTAAGCTCGGCAAACTCAAACCAAAACTGTGCAAAATCTTCTGGTGTCGCTTCCGCCAGCGTCTTAGCCAGCGCTTTAGGGGTAACGTGGTTCTCTACTTGGGTGGTTAATTTCATCCCGCCTTCCTCATATTGCCAATAATGTTATCCGCCAGCTGCTCCCCAGCAGAAGGCTCTTGAGAAGGGGCGAAAATAGGCCCCTCATAATCCCAGGCGGGCGACAAATCTTGATGCACCCACACAAAGTATCTTCCGCCTTCGTCTCTGCCTCCTGGCAGCTTTCCTGATTTAATTCGGTTATTTACCGTTTCAGCTGTCAGGTCTGCATCCCATCGCTTGGCGTAGTTCGTGGACGATAAGCGTTTGGGCCAGTAGTCTTGCTCTTTCATGGTTAAGGGCCTTTATAGCCAAAAGCTGAGCCGCGCATTCCGTCCATTTCCGACCGAAGTACATCAAAATCGAACAAGGGGCGTTTGTAAGTCGACTCCGGCCGCGGCTTGGGTTTGGTGTCTCGGTAGCTGTCCAGAATGTCGCGGGCAGTCTCCATTGTTTTCACATGAGCCATAGCCTGCTCTACGGACTGCTGCAGGTGACGAATTTTCTGCTCAAGAACCATCGCGAAAAGGTTGTATTCGTGAGCCGACTCAATGCGACCCTCGTGCATTTTGAGTTCGTCAACCTCTTTCTGAGTCTCTTCTGCGTCACTAATGCCGCTGTTAATGCCGCGCTGTAGCTTATCTTTTATCCGCTCAATTAAATCGCCCGGCTCGTCCTTAGAAATTTCTTGCGCGAAGATTGTCATTAGAAAATCCTCGGCTTCGGACAGAGCGCTTTTGACTTGTTCGGTTTCGCCAGTCTCGTCATAACGTGCACGGCTTTCAGGGTCCGATAGCACTTCATAAGCAAGCGCGACCTGGTGGAATTTCTCAGGGTCGCCGCCCTCGCGGTCTGGGTGGTGCTTTTGCGCGAGCTTTCGATAAGCCTTTTTAATCGCTTCGCTGGTGGCGTCTTTGGCAACGCCTAACGCATCGTATAAATTCACGGCCGTTCCTCCAGGGTTTTACAATCAACGCACAGCACAAAGCCGTGATCACGGCGCTCCTTTGGCATATCGTCGCCGCACTCAATGCAGTGAGCCGGGCCTTTACCGGTCGGCACCTGGGAGCGAATTAGGTTGATGGCGTTGTCGCGCAGCGCCTCGTAATTTGCTGTTTCGCCTTCCAGCATTCGTTCTTCGCTCATGCAATCACCTTTCTGTACTTATAACCGGAATTTGGAATGTGAATGTCCGCTTGGGCTAGGCGACGCGTGACGGCCTTCTTTTTCAAGAGCCCCATCATGGAGCGGCGGTTTGTGCTTAAAGCAAGCTCGGTGTATTCCTTGCCTTCCTCCATTAAGCTCAAAATTCGCTTTTCGTTATCGGTGAATTTCATTGGTCGCCTCCAAGATCGCGTTTTCTAAATCTGATTGAGTACCAGGGCACAGCCCAATACCAATCGTCAGGAATACTCGATTGTGTGTTAAGCCGGTCGTTGACGGTTTTGAAGCCCCACATTAGCCACAGAAACCCGATGCGCTTTTGCTTCACTTCTGTTCCGTATTGCTCCAGCTCTTCGGCCGTTAAGTGCTGCGGAAAGCTTGGAGTAGGGTGTCCACTGTTCCAGGTAATGCCGTGGCCTACGTTTCTAAATCCAATCCAGTACCAGCTAGTGATAAACCACGCGAGCGGTTTACTGAGCTTTGCGATGGTGTCGTGCAGCTTTTTAACTGTCGGCTCTGCGAAGTCTCCGGGCAGTTCATAATCGGGCGTTTCTGCCCAGTCCATCCAGCTCGGCAAGTGGCGTATGCGTTTGTTCGGTGTTTCCGGGTTACGCGACAACCCCGACTTAGAAAGCGCGAGCATCGCGGGCACTGTTAGAATTGATGCGACCCACAAAACTGGGGAAATCCAGCCCAGTAGCATGAGCGGCAAACCCAATAAGGGTAGAGCAATCCAAACACTCCAAAGAGTTTCGGCGACCAATAGAAATTTAATTTTTGTTGTCCACATAAATGTTCTCCTGTGGTGACAGATAAATATTGAAATCGCTCACGGGCTCGCCTTGGTTCGGGTTAAGCCAAACGGCGCCGCTTTGATTGCAATGCTGGCACCACTGGCGTTCCAAGTTGTAGCCTCGGCAAGCGGGGCATGTGGCTAGCTTTTCGCCATAGGGGTAAATCAGTTGTGGTTCTAGCTTGTCAGGCATGACAACAGACCAATCTGAACCCGGACTTTCGGTGGATAGCATGGCTAGGGGTAAGAGTTTCTTTTTCATTGATTGCCCCGCAATTCATTCTGCGCTTGCTCCCACGCTGTCTGAACTTCATTGAATGAGTCAGAGTTGCCGCCGTGGTCTGTGTGAGCTGCTTTTCGAGCAATTTGATAAGCGCGCTTTGCTTCGGCTTTGTCATTGCCGTAGTAGTCCAAAACGTCACGCCAAGAGCGCGCCACAACATGGTCGGGAGAGGGCAGTCCGTCGAACCCTGAAAACGCAGCCTCAAACATTTGCGAGCCGTGGCGTTCAATCGTGCGCAGCGCTTCAATTGTTGCCGCAATTGCCGCTATGTTGTCCTCGATGCGCAGATACATATCGCATGGAATACAACGATCTTTGCCGTCCAAATTGAAGTAAACGGCGACGCCTGGGTCTTCCGGTTTGCGTTGTCCGGAGCGCGGTAACCCATCGAGCCGCAATGCCAGGTTAGTGCTGACAATCACCTCGTCCGGATCGCAGCGGTAGGTGCGGCCGGGTTTAGTGAATCGATCCAGCTCACCCAGCAGACGGCCAATTGCTTGTGACAGCGTTATGCTGTTGCGCCCCCAGCCTTGGTTGTTCTTTTTGCCAAAGCGTCCGTGCACACGTTTATGTTCTGGTGTGCGCGGGAACCAATGCGGCCAGCTTAGCGGTGATTTAGTTGGTTCTGACATTACTCCCCACCTCCTGAGCGCTGGCTATATGCAGCTTCTTTGCATGACTTGGCAATTATTTCTCTGCATCTACGGCATCTGAATATGTTGTATTCGCGCCCGCCATTTCGATCATGGTCTTCGGTGTAGACGACCTGCTTGCCGTCAGCTCTGCATCGAGTTTTTGAATCGTTACCGGTTCTTACCGTTATTTTCTCTCCGCAATTGCAGCTTGTATTTATTATCATCGCTACCGCTCCCCCTCTGGTGGTTGGGCGTCCAACTCTCTCAACTCTTCGGCCAGCTCCATTAAGCTGTTGTAATGGTCTTCGCCATTTCCGGGGTAAACGCGAGCGCCCGTATCTCCCTCGGTTGTGCCGTGTTCGAGATCGTATGACTCCGCTTTTTCTTCGATATATTTTGCAGCTCTAATCAATCCGCTCTCACTCTCCCCCACCGGTTGCGGGGCGGCGGTGAGCGTATCAACGCGAAGCCATAAATCATCAGGGTTAAACTCTGGGCAATCGTCAATATCGTCACGGCTCCAGAAATAGCCGCCACCGCCCATGCCGTCATCGCCTCGGTCAAACTCATAGGTTTCGTGCTGAACGATACCGGCAATTGTGATTAGGTATTTACCGCCTATTACGGGCCAGTTTTCGCAGCCGGTTTCCCATCCGTCCAGCACCGCAGCCGCTGGGGTGGTTGCAAAAGAATAAACGTGACGCCATTGGTTATTGTTCAGAGACCCGAACAGTCCATTTTTGATAACTTTGGAAATAAAATTCGAGCAAGCAATCTCATTTTCGGGCGTCCAGCCCTGAGGCTTGTCAGAGCAGCTTGCTGACTCCACCTCCCCGCCAGCCGCTGGGGTGGGGTGGGTGTGATTCACAAGCGCGGCATTAAGGCCGATCTTAATTTCATTGAAGTCACTTTCTGAAATTGGCCCATCTGTTAGCGCATCATGGAACGCCATAACCATGTCGTTTGTTACTTCGAATGCCTCCACCTCCCCGCCAGCGCGGGTAAACTCAGGCTCGTGCATTACATTGGGATCTGCAGTGCGGGCGGCTTGCCATGAGATAACCGCATCAGCTATGCGGTCTATCGCATCCTCGATAATGTCCAGTGGGTGTGTAACCTCCGCAATCGCGGTCATTAAATATTCTCTATCAGTCATTGGTTGGCTCCTTCGCCAGCGGATAGGACGCTTTTGATATTGCGAATTGCAATTCGCAGAGACCGTTCGGGGCATGTACTTTCAACTACGTTTTTAATTTCCGCTTCATCGACACTTTCGCACAGGTTAAATGCCGCATACTCCAAATTGTGAATTTCTGTAGAGATCTGACTCACCCGCTCCCGCTCTTTCTCAAGCTCGGTGCGCAGTTGGTCGCGTTCGGCCGTTACCTTTTCTAGCGGACTTAAATTTTTTGGCTTTCCAAGCATTTCGTTAACCTGGTTTGCTACCGCTCGTTCTCGCTCTAACATTTGTTCGTACTCTAAATCGCTCACTCTTCCCCCTTGCCCTGTTGGGGCTTAAAAAACAATTACGCCAATCGCTATGCCAACAATTAGAATTGCTGCCACTGGAATCAGGAACCTTAAAAAATCTTTGTCATTCATGGCTTTTACTCGAAAGAAATGAATCAATGGCGTCCATAACGGCTTTTTGGCATCGGTCATCAAGCATCAGGTACTTTCCGTATGCGATATAAAACTGGCCAAGCTCGATGTTTTTCATACCCTCTCTCCTGTTGTTTGGCGTGTGGTGGCCGGACTCGAACCGGCGTCCTTCATCGGCCTAGACCTGCTGAGACTCGCACAGCCGCTCTACCATCTGAGCTACACCACACTGAAAAGGACTCTTGTGTCTCGGCGTTCGACCTGTCACGTTTCGCTTCGGCCATCACAAACCTACTGAGGTAGGTTTCGGCATACTCTTGCTAATCCGCCAGCTGCCTTAAGTCACACATGGATAAACCAAGAGCCCTTTCCAGTGCCGCCTCTATTCGAGGCGGAGTGGGTTAGCCGCGACTATCAAAGCCGCGTATGTTTTCAATCGGCAGCCATCGGTCGTTATGCAAAACCATGCAGCCCTGAATTGGCCCGTAGTCGGAATCATCAAAAGATTTCCCTTTGGCGCTACACTTGTAAGAACCAAAGCCGTAATTAAGAGCAAACACAACTAGAAGAATTATGAATACAGCCAAGAATTGAGCTGTTAAGTCTTTCATTGCCATATCTCCCACAATGAGCCCATAGGGGCGGTTAGTTACTAAAATGGAATCGATTCAACGCGCTTGTAATCGACTTCTACGCGCTGCGCCGTTCCGATATGTGCCAACACATGAAATTGCTTGCCTGGGTTTGCTTTAGCCAGGCGCTTGGCTTCAATCTCTGCCGATTTCTCCGTGTCGTGCCGGAAGTTTGGCGGCCAGCCGTCAGGGGTCCACACAAGATAAAACTCTGGGTTTTGCATATCCCTCACCTCAATGATTCGGTGTGTTAATCGCGTCAATCGAAACCAGGGCAAACGATTCCGCAATAGTTAAAGTTGCAGTCCTGGCCGTTTCTCTGTCCTGTAGCGATTCGATAACGTGGTCAGGAACCTCGCTAAACCCTTCGACCGATTCTTTAACGGCGGTGACGCACCGGCCGCGCTCTTCGGTTGTGGCTTTTAGCCAAGCCGCTTTTACTATTCGGCGTGCAAAGGCTCGGTCGTCTTCGCCTTCGTGTCGTTTGGCTATGCTGTCGCCGCTTTTTCGCCAGTAGTCGCAAAATTCCATTCCTATCTCCAGTTGGTGTGTGTTGGCCCGCTCTTACGCTGCCGGTTCAAACAACTCTTGGTTAACCGCTCCGCCCAGGCCTCGACAAAGAGCCTCTAAGGCTGACTCGACTTGGTTTGCGGACAGGACTATATTTCCGAGCATCAGGGCTTTTAAGTTGTCCTCTACCTGGTCTGCCACCTCGTTTATTTTTTCGTCGTCAAATCTGAGGCTCTTGATCGCAAGCGATTCATTGACGGTGAAGGTCAGGGCGTCGTGCTTTAGGCGAAGCGCGGTTACCAGCAAGCCGTTGTCGATGTGCGTGCTAACTTGTTCCGCCAAATCATCGTCATTTCTGCAGGTATGAGTAGCGTCTGTTTTGGGTGATTGCAGCTTGCAGTAGTTACCAAGTTCGAAAGAGGTAGGCAGGCCATCTTTAAGCCACTGAGTTGCCGATGAGGAAAATGGCATTTGGGTTGAAACAGGAACTGCTTTCAGGCTGCCCAAAGCATCGCGGAGCAAGCTGCAAACTTCTTCACTTCGAGCGGCGCTGGACTCATCCACAATTAGCAGGTGCTTAGTTTTATCGAGCACGGCCATGCTCAGGCGGCGTTTAGTGAACGCCTGCGGCAATAGGCTGAAGGTAATCTCATCTTTTATGTTTTCGCGCTCTTTACGACCTACAGGGCGATTTTCCTGGGTGCGAATGTCTTCTACCTTTTCGGCGACGTATTGACGAATTACCGATGGAGGTAAAATCTTTTCCTCGGTTGCCACACAGAACACAACAAAGCGGTCTATCTCCGTGGCGAGCTGATCCAACTCGTTCGGAATGAAAAAGCCGGCACGGCATGTGTCCATTTTCCCGCATGGCTCAAAAGCTTTTTCCTGCAGTATCTCGCTGGTGATAGCTGGCAGGCTCGATAGCGTGTAAATGTTGGCGTTCTTGAACATATGCTTACCTTGGAATTAGGCCCCTAAAAAGGGCGGTTTAAATCACTATTAAAGACTCTGGTGCCTCGCCCGTTCAGGCCCATAACGGGGTTGTCAGTTTTCCAGAGCCTTTAAAAGTGCCCCCTGTTTCCAAGGGGCTGCGCGCCTTTGCTTTTAGGTCGAACTAACTGCTACGCGCTTCCCGACCTTACTTACCCGACAGGGGTAATCTCTTATTGGCCGACTGCTGGGTCTAAAGCTGTCGCCATTTCGATCTTTTTAATTGCCCAGTAGATTTCCATGCAGGCGTTAACGTCGGCGATGGCCGTGTGGGCGTTTTCCAGCTCTTTATCGGTGAAGTAGCGATAAGCCTCTTCGAGTTTCGGCATCTTGTAGCCGTAGCGGCCTTTGGGTTCCATTTTCATAATGGGTTTTGATAGCAGGCCGGTGCACTCGTAGGGCGCGTCTTTGAAGTCGTCAGCAATGCGGTCACCGAAGTAGCGTTTTAATGCGATACGCAAGATTCGGCGGTCAAAAGTGGTGTTGTGCGCGATATGCAGGCCGTTGCCGCACAGGTCCATAAGCATTTCCACTGCTAATTTCTCAGGGATTCCAACGTCGCCGGCATACTCTTCGGTGATGCCGTGAGTCTCCAGTGCTTCGGGTGAAGAAACCCAGCCCTCGGGCTTAACAATTACGTCGATGGTTTGAATAACCTTTTGCGCATCGAGGTCTACTTGGTGCGCAGCCAGTTGCACAATGTGAGGTTGAGCCTCTGATTCACTTGGCTCTTTCCATACCGGCAGGCCGGTGGTTTCTGTATCGAAAATAATGGCTTTGTTCATGTTGGTTCCCCTAGTGTTTGGCTGTCTTGGCCAGTGATTGAGAGTTATGCCGCGACGCGGATTTGCATCTGCTTAATCCAATGCTCAGCCGTGTTGATGCTGACGCTGTAGTGCTCAGCGATTAAGTGAATGATTTCGTCGTCGCTGGGGCGGTAGGGCGCCGCTGGTTTTTGTGTGGTGCCCATAAGCTCGTTCACATCGCGCGGAACGCTCGCCGCCTGATCTTGGTTGTCGTCGCGCATATCGGGCGCAGGCTGGCGAACAACGGCGCTTTGCTCTGCGCACTCAAGAGCTATACGGTTGGCTTCGTCTCGCTCGGCTTGGGCTTTCTCTGCCGCTTCTTTCTCTGCTCGCTGGCGTTCCTCTTCGCGGATACGCTGGCGCTCAGCTTCCGCTTTGCGCTCTTCCTCGGCCTTGTGGTCTGCAATGCGCTGCTTGGCGATTGCGGCCAGGGCCTCGGAATCTTTCAGGCAAAGCTCTTGTTTGTCGGCAAACAGGAAGTCATAGCCTTCTGCCAGATCGGCAAGCAGGTTTAAGTTGGCTTCGATGGTGTTGGCAAAGCGGTTGGCTTCTACCTTCGCCCGCATTACTTCGTCGTTCGCCGCGCCGCGTAGCGTGTCGATAGTGCGCTTACCTTTCATGGCACCGGCAACATCGCACGCAATTTCAGGCAGCCGGCAGGGCGATAGCTTGGCGTTAACTTCATTCACATAGCTGGCCCAGGCGTTGCGGGCGGTAGTTGCTATTTCAGTGCGAATCTCTTTTTTGCGGCTCTCTACCTGACGATTTAGGTTTAACCGCTTCTGGCGGGTTGCTTCTTTCAGTTCGTCGATAGTGCGCATTAGCTGGTCAATATCGGCGGTTTGCGACAGTGCCTGCTCTTTGGTTAACTCCAGCTTTTTCTCTACGCCTTCGCACCACTTGACGGTCGTGGCAGCATCGGCAAAGTCCTGATCGGTGTTCAGATCCGTGCTTATTGCATCCAGCACGGCCAAAGCGTGCTCTTTGTATGTGGGCAGGTTGGTGGTCTTCACGCCGCCAGTAATTTCTACGATAAGCGCGGGCAGGTTTTCCGGTGTTTTTCCTTCGAGTTGTACCGTAGCTTCTACCGGCTGGTAGTTTTCTAAATCCTGAATAAAGATTTTCCAGCCTTCAATTAGCTGCTCGCGGCGCTCAGGGCGGGATTTATAAACCAGTCGCGCAGCGCCTTCCTCGGTGCCATCGGTGACCTCGAACACACAAGAGTCATTGCCGTTTACTAAAAGCTGATGTTCAAGTTGCCAATAATGCTTGCCCTCTAGCTCACCGCCAGAAGATACAAGAGCGTGCAGCGCCTGGTTATGCTGCTTGCACTCCCAGTGGTTATCCTCAAACATGGTCAGTCCGTCGTAGGACGCCAGCAGTTTTAAGCCTGCCACCTCTTCGGTAGCAGTGACTGGGTACAGCTCTTCACCAATCGCTTTTTCGGCAAATGGGCGTGCTAGGGCTTCAACTTCATGGCCTTTAGCGAAAACGAATTTTTCTACCCACTCGTCATGCACCTGCTCGTCGCCGGTCGCTTTAAGGCGCAGCAGCTCGTCACGAGAAACATTGGGTGAGGCACCCATGATGATAGGGGCCTCAGAGGCTACGCAGAATTCGCCGCGTATTTTTTTCCACTCGGGGCTGCCTTGAACTAAATTTTCTAAAGTTTTCACTGTTGCGCCTCCTGGGCCAAAGCGGCCGCGTCAAGTTCGATGTTTTTCAGTTTTTCAAATTGCTTGTCGGTCATTTGAGCCTTAGACGACACCTTGTTTTTGATAAACGCAGCGTTAGCCTTGCCTTCCATAATCGCGCTCTTCCAGGTGCTAAGGTTCGCCTTGAACTCTTCATCGCTGTAAATGGGCAATTCTTCTGGCTCGGTTGCTCGACCTTCACTTTTGGGGGTTATGTCCCGAGGCTCGGACGAATCAAAGTTGTTGATTTCGTCGGGCGTGTAAACGCCAAGAATCACATCTGGTGTATGTAGGCGAGACCATTTTTTTATGCCCAGGTAAGCCAGCTGTAAACGTGGATCGTCAGCCCATAGAGTGCTGTTGCGTGTCCGCGCTTGTGCAAGCAAAACCTCAAGCACGCGCGGTTCATCTTCACCTCTAAGGGTTCCAGTGATTCGAACGCCCAAGCCTTCCTCGTCTGCCAGTTTCCAGCCAGGAATACGGTATTCGCCGTTCGAGCCATTTTTAATTTCAAACTTTCCGGTAACTTTCGACCAATCACCAAACCACTCGTAATTGAGTCGGCCTTTAATGGGGGCGTTTGATGTGATAACGGCGTTGACAAGTTGAGCCTCGTAACCCAAAACACCTTTAACTGTGTGTGTCTTTTGGGCAACGGCGTAAGGGTTCATCTTCCATTGCATTGACTGCATAATTACGGCGAGGCAGTCAGACGCATTGCCCTGTAGATGTTCTGGGATAGTGGCAACACCTCCGGCCATGATTTCAGCTAAGCGCATCATTTTGTCCATAGCGTCGGGATCTAGCACCAACGATGTAGTACTGGTCTTATGCTCTGGATAGCGGTTTAAATCGTCAGCTGCTGATTCGCTGACAATGTCGCGGCTAGGCGAATCATTTTTAGCTTGCATATTCATGCGGCAATGTCCTCTCGTGAAATTGGTTTAGATCGGGCCATAAGAGCAATAGCTTTGCTTTCTGCCTCTTCAATGGTTTGGCCCCATCCTGTGAACAATTCGGTACGGCCGAATACTTTCAGCGGAACGGTATATTTCGCTTTGGCGGTGGCCACGGTGGGGCGCTTACGGTTTAGGTAGTCGTCAATGCGGCACTCAATCGGTTGCGCGTAGCTTTCAATCTCTGCAGCGCTCAACGGAACCTTTGGGGCTGTTACATCAAGGTTAAGATCAACTAGATCGAAGTCAGCACTTAAGGCGCAAAGGCGGCTTGCTGCACGAAAAACCAAATCGTCTATAGGGGTTCGGTTGCTGTTATAGCGCCATTCGTTCATGGCTTCGCGCAGATTCCTTTCACGTAAAACTTCTTCTTTAATGTCGTCACGGTCGGCGGCCTTGCTGCCAACAAAAGTGCGCACGCCTTCGTAAAGCAAGGCAATCGCCATCTGCTCAACTAGAGCCGCGGCGCCGATTAATCGATTTTGATACTCACGCTCCAGGCGCTCTTGCTCGTCCAGGTGACGATTAAGCAGGTAGGTGTTCTCGTCCATTGTTGCTTCCCCGTAGTGGCAAAAACAGCAGGGCGGTGCCTGCTGTGTTGTTGACTATGGGAGCAAAGATACCCAATTGGTAGATTTATGTAAATACCCAAATGGTAGTTATTTGGTATTTTTTTGGTATAGTTAGGATTCACCGGCAATTGGTGTCGATGTTTTTTATTAGCAAAAGGGCTAGCTGGCTAAGTTAGGAGGGTGTTGTGCTGGGTTCAGGGGGGTCTGTGATTTTAAGCCTGACGGCGTTGGCTCTTTCGCTAATTTCGATATATCGGGTGGTTAAGCTGGAGCGCGCTGCGCGAGCGCACAATAAAAAAATAAGGGCTGTTTTGGATGATGCTAAGGCTTGTCAGAATCCACCACCCGGAAAAGCTTTCTTAACGCTTCGGGACTTGGAGGCTGGTTGCGGTTCTGACGATTAGTGAATTTGTTTATTAGAAGGTGATCATTTAACGACTCGCGAGAGAAATTTATGCTTAGCTCAAAATATTCTATTGTCCCCAATGAGGATGGTGTTATTTCGGGGGGTTCCGCACTCAGTTGGCGTCGTCGGCTACGAGCTTGGTTAATCCGTAAGATCGCCAAAACGCGGTTTGGAGAGCGATTGGGGCGTTTTGGTTATGATCTGCATGCTGAGGTTATGCGCCCGGCGCTGGAAGATGCTTTCGGCCAGGATTTCATTAATCTTTACCGTGATGATGCTGGAGCCACGTCCAGGCAGCGCTGTAGCCCTGGCCGTCAAAGTCACTCCCAATCTCAAGCGCGAGAAGACTATCGCCACTGAGCAGTAGCGCTTCGTCCGCATCTTGAGCGGTACCGTACAGCTTGGCGCGGATGACACGCAGCGGGGTATTGGTTCTTAGAAAGAACCCAAATTCGTCACCACCAGGGGAAGCAAAGGCCATTTTGCAGGCACCGGAAGATAACTTCTCAATAAGGCGCTGGATTTTCGGCGCGTATTCCTGTTTATGTTTTTTGCTGCTGTTTTCGTTGGAAAAACGCATGATGAGCAACACTGTCCGTTTATTGTAATCCTCTATCATTATCGCCTCTTCATCCAGCTGCCGGTTACCACGCCACAAATACGGGTGTCAGGCGGTATCTGTATTTTTCGGTTGGGGTGATCGGGATTTAAAGCCAGTAGAAACATGCCGTCCGGCGTGTCTTGCAGACGCTTAAACGTATGGCGGCCATCGGGCTCGCGCGCCACTACGTCGTCGCCGTGCTTTGGCTCAATGGCAGGATCTACCAGTATGTATTCGCCTTCGCGGTAATCAGGCGTCATAGAGTCACCCACGATTTTCAGGCAAAAGGAGTGGTCGCTAAACGGGAAAGGGCAGTCTAGGTATTCTTCTGCATCACCTGGTGCATAGTTATCTGGCGAGTCGCACCAAGCCCCGGCTGCCACCCAAGCTATGAGAGGAACTTGTCTGGTGGCGGCAATTGCAGCCTCTTCCTGTAGTGATCCATCACTATGTAGTCGGTCAAGCCAGCCATGGGGTTTTTTGAACGCCTGCTCAATCTCTCGCGCTACCTTGTTGCCAATCTTCTTTCTCGGCTTTTTTCCTGCTATTGCGCTGGTGTAGGCAGGCGCTTTACCTATAGCGTCACCGAAAGCAACTAGGCTGCCCACGGAGGAGACAATAGCTCGAGTATTTGTATATCTAATCTCTGATATGTCCATTAATGGTTTCGTCCGCGCATTTTATTCAACTTGAGAATTATCCGCGCATTACCTAAAAGGTAAACTACTAAAAAGGTTGCCATAAAGCTACCAAATGGGTATATTTCGCCTAACAGTGAAAATTAGGTGGAAATATGAAGTTACGCGATTACATCAAATCTCTTTCTGAGGATGAGCGGGACGACTACGCGCGCCGCTGTGGGACAACTCCTGCTTACCTCCAAATCCATATTCTTCCAGCCCGTAAAGAGCCTCGTAAGCCGCTGCGCGAAGCGCTGGCCCGCGAGAGTGACGGCAAGGTTTCTTTGTTGGAAGTCCTAGAGCACTTCGGTATGGCGCAAGCGGCATAGCGATAGAGCAACCATGTAAACCAAAGGGGAAGCAACCATGTACGACGATCCAAGAAAAGTGCGGTATATCCGCAAAGCTACTTATCTCAGTGAAATTGAATTGGAAGAAATAGAGCAAGCGTCCAGCATCGCAGGGCAGCAACCCGCGGCCTTTATGCGCGAAGCGGCAAAGGTTGTATCGCGCTTCATTCTCGGGCAGTCCGGTGTGAAGCCAAAAGCCGATCTTCTTCAATCTGTCCAATCTCGCCTCCGTTCTCAGGCCCGCCCAGGGGCAGCCAATGACGAGAACATTTTATTTTCCCTCGCTAGCTAAAGGCGAGGCTCCTAGGTTTGGCCCCCTTGAGGGGCCCTTTTTTGATTGTTGAGGGGCCTGAATAGGTGTCGCTATGCAGATTAATCGAGACGGAAAAGTAATATTTTCGGACGCAAAATTTATCGTACGTGAAGACCCCAAAGAAAGTCCAATTGGTGCTGGTTGGGAAAAAGCGTTCAAGCGAGAAGTTTTTAAGCGCATCGTGCAGCAGCTAAATCGCATAGGCTGGACGGTAGAAGTGCCACAAGAAATGGTCGAGAAATACAGTTTAAGCTTTGCGCGAAATTATCGCACCTGCAGTTACGGCGACCTGCGCGCAGAGCTAAGCTTATGCGGGCGATGTATTGAGTTTGAAGTATGGCAAGGCGTCAACACGCCGACACGCCCAGATCACGGCGGACGCTATGAAAGCGACAAAGAACGGGTTATGCCGTATTTACTGCGGCTGCGGATGGAGCGCACGCGCCGCAAAATAAGAGATTACTTATGTGGCGTGTTCTCAGGCTATACCTTTGTTGATAAGAGCCCTATAACCAAGGAGGTTTCGCCGCGCGGTAAAACGGCAATCCAGGCCATTCAGGATCGCATAGAAGGCTCGTGGCACTACCGTGCCGACCTTGGCCGCGCCTCTATACATGGTGTTAACGATATTTCGGCCGATGGCTTTGTCATTGAGCACGGCAAAAGCAAGGTCTATGCGTTTGATCGTAAAGGGCGCGCCATAACCGGGACTGCTTTTTTTGATCTGAACGGCAACTGGATAATTCATACGGGGAAATATGGCCGGTCCTGGCACTGGCACAACACTATTTATGTCAACAACCCCGGCGACCTGAAAAGAAAACGCAACTCAAGTCTCCGCCGCAAAAGACTTGAGGGGGAGTTAAGTGAAGCCATTAAGCGCATGGACTTCCTGCGTGCCCACACTCTAAAAGGCATTTTGTTTCCCGCATCACCCCAGTTGTACATGGTGCGCAACCACGAAGGTTACTACCACCGCGCGAATTTCTGCGGCTACACCACTGACGCTACCGAGGCAGGTAAGTTTGAGTCGCACGAAATAGGCTCATACAGAGAGCGCAATGACGTTATCCCTGTGCGTGAGGCGGTGTTGTCGTAATGGCTCGTATTCGGACTATAAAGCCTGAGTTTTTCCTTGATGAAAGGCTGTATGACCTTGAGGAAGAGACGGACCTGCCTGTTCGCTTAGCGTTTGCGGGGCTATGGACTCAGTGTGACCGTGAGGGTCGTTTTGAGTGGCGTCCTCGCAGATTAAAAGCTGCAATTTTACCCTATGACTCCGTTGATTTTTCACGCGTGCTTGACGCGTTAACCACGCGTGGTTTCGTTAAAAAGTACCGTGTATGCGGGCGTGAATATGGTGTCGTTCCCGGCTTTACTGCTCATCAAGTGATCAATAACAGGGAATCAGATAGCACTATACCTGATCCTGCTTTAGCAGACGATCAGACCAGTAATGACGAGGGCTCGACGCGTGATCCACGCGTGAATGACGCGTGCTCCACGCCACTTAAGCACGCACAAGCGGAAGGGAAGGGAAAGGAAGGGAAGGGAAATAATAAAAACCCTTCGGGGGATGGCGAAAAAAAATCTAAGTCTGGCTCAAAAAAACATACCTATCCCGAATGGTTTGAAGAGCTGTGGTCGCTCTTCCCGCCTCGCTCTGGATCATCCGATAAGCGTAAGGCGTATCACGCGGCCAATGCTCGCACTGGTGACGGCTTTACTTTTGAAGCTATGCGTGCGGCGACAATTCGGTATGCCAAATACATCGTCGCTACTGGCAAACAAAACTCTCAGTTCGTCATGCAAGCGGCAACGTTTTATGGGCCTGGAGGCCACTTAGAAAACCCGTGGAGTATTCCCAATGCAACACATCAGCAGCCATTTACCGGCGGACGGCAAAGCGCTGTCCACAGAATCGACCAGCAGTGCGAAGACGAATTTGCCCAGCTTGCAAACGAGGAAGCTGGTAACCGCGATGTGGCAGCGCATGAGCCAGCTGTTTGGCCACCGATGGTCGAGCCAGGAGGGCGACGTTAGAACCCCTCGCGGTGATTACTCGCCCCGGTTTTTGTTGTGGTGCCGAAAAACCGAAAGTTTGAGTGAAGACGATTGGCGCCGGGGGTTCGCTGTTGTCGAGCAGCGCGTGAGGGAAGCGGCGCGGCAGGGTGATACCGAGTGGCCGCCAACCTACGGGGAGTTTCTTGGTTACTGCATGCCGCCGGTTAAACCCAGAGGGCACAGGTATTTTGATCAAAGCCGAGCGATCGAGGATCAGGAGGCAAAAAAACGACGGTACGAAGCAGGGCGGAAACACTGTTCTGAGCTGCTGAAAATGTTTGATGAAGGGGAAGAGAAATGCAAGCAATGAGTTATCAGATTGATCCAGACGCCAGCATTGACAATGCCGCGCGTCAAATACGCGAGCGAGAGGAAGCGGTTCGGCTAGAGGCTCGCGTGTGGGAGATAGAAATGCCCAAAGAGAAAATGTGTGTGCCACTGGGCCGTCTGATTGAAGACCTGCGATACAGCATGTTGGCGGCTCACGCGATTTACCGCGACGGCATAAGCCATGAGATTCATGCGCACTGCCCGAAAAAAATTGGCCGGGGTAAGACCAGTGAAATCGTCGTGCCCGGGCATGGGACATACCGCGAGCGAAGAGGGCGCATTTACTTTCGCGCCTGGGGCAAAAAAATAGGGGCCTGAAAAGGGGCTGGAGGTAAACATGATTCGCAGCACTAGCAAAGGCGCTTACTTGGCGCTGGTTGAGTCGGGGAAGGTTAGTACCAAGCGGGCGCAGATTGTTCGCTTTGTCGATGATCACCCTGGGTGTACGCGCAATGAGATTGTGCGCGGCATACCTGGTATGACGGTCAACTGCTGCTGCGGTCGTGTTCGTGAATTATTGGATTGCGGTTTTTTGATTGAGGACGGGTGCAAGAAAGACCCGGTAACCGGCCAGTCGGGAAATCGTTTGTATGTGAATCGTGATGAAGGGGATATGGCGGCGTGACCGCTTATTACAACGAAATTGATCCGTTCGCGGCTGCATGGTTACGCGAATTAATTAAGGCAGGACTAATTGCTGACGGGTATGTCGATGAACGAAGCATTGAAGATGTCAAACCAAATGAGCTTTTGGGATATACCCAATGTCATTTCTTCGCCGGAATCGGGGTGTGGAGCTACGCACTTAGAAACGCAGGCTGGCCCGATGATCGCCCGGTGTGGACGGCAAGCTGCCCATGCCAACCTTTCAGCGCGGCAGGCAAAGGAAATGGGTTTGCTGACGAGCGGCATCTATGGCCTTCACTTGACTGGCTCATCTCGCAGCGCACACCTCCAGTCATCTTTGGAGAGCAAGTTGCGAGCAAAGCTACAGAACCTTGGTTCGACCTTGTACAAGCTGACTTGGAAAGCATGGGTTACGCCTTCGGGTGTGTCCCGTTTCCGTCTGCGGGCGTCGGTGCCCCGCACATCAGGGACCGGGCGTACTGGGTGGGTGTCTCCTGCGGCGAGGGATTGGAAAGACTCGGGGGTAGACATAAAGCCCCGGAACGACAACGGGAAACCGAGATTCGACCAGCTTCCGAGGCAGGCGAATTTGGCGGGCTGGCCGACAACAAGTTGCAGCAACACAAGGTCGCCACGTCCGGTAGTTATGAGGCGCGAGGACGGGATCAAGAACCAGCAGAGGCTACAGGGCTTTGCAGCGATAGCAGGCCCGGCCCGACTAACGGCTTCTGGCGAGATGCTGACTGGCTTGGATGCCGAGATGGAAAGTGGAGGCCAGTTGAACCCGGCACATTCCCGTTGGTTGATGGCGCTCCCGCCAGAGTGGGACGACTGCGCGGTTACGGCAATGCAATCAATGCCGAAGCGGCAAAAACGTTCATCGAAAGCGTAATGGAGGCAGTGTGATAAATAAATTTCTACTTTGGATAACAAGTTTTATGCCCGCCAAGGCGATTGACCTGGACGGTCAGTATTACATCGAGCGGTACCGGGTTTTTAAACTCGGAAAACTTGAGGTGTTGCTTCATCGCTATTTGGGCAGCGACGGTGACAGCGAGGTTCACGATCATCCGCATTACTGGTGTTTAGGTATTCCGTTGCGCGGTGGTTATCTGGAAGAGCGCGTGGTGGGTTTTGACCCGGATAGCCCGCACGGCTGGTATTCCAAGTTCATAAAGGTTCGCCCCTGGCGCTGGAATTTCGTCAGCGCCATGCGCTGGCATCGTATCGCGGTCGTAGAGCCTGGAACCTGGACGCTGTTTATCCGCTGGAATCGCTTTAAGGGTTGGAGTTTTGCGCGTAAGGCGTGGGCGTATTCTGACCCTGGTAAATCGGAAATTAAATTCGTTCAGCCGTATGAAAGCACTGGCGATGATTGGGTAGTTGGTGCGCTGAAAGGGGCTGAGTTTCGCAAGGCGAGAGGTACAGAGTAGCTATGGGGCAGTCGTTTCGCATTAACAGCGAGCACACTTGGAATTGTTTTGTGGCCAATGCTCGTGCTCTTTACGACGAGCATAAGTTTATTACTTTTCCGGCTCCGCGCATTGGTGCTGATCGCTCACTGGATCAGAACGCGCTTTTCCATGTGTGGGCGCGGGAGTTTGCCGCGTACATGATGCGCTGTGATGTGAGGGACGTTACTGAAAACCAGCTCGAAGTTACCAAAAAGCGGTTAAAGCGGACGTTCTACGGTGCCACTGGCAATGCCTGGATGGTGTATGAGGAAACCTGCCCGCTAACAAAGCGCGTTGAGAAAGGATTTACCAGTTCTAAAAGCTGGGGGCGGGGGGAAATGTTTGAGTTTTTAACTTGGCTCCAGTGGATCGCGGGCGAGCGTGGTTGTTTGCTGGAATCCAAGGGTGAGTACGCGAAGTTGCAGCGGGAGCAAAATCAGTAATGAAAACCAAAAAGAAAAAATCGAATATGCGTAAGCGGGCGCGCGCTGGGGTTAAGGGTTTGATCGTTCGCTGGGCTGACATTGATCCATTACGAGAAACGCGAGAGCAAATTGCCGGGCAGATAGACCACCGTAACCCGGTATTACGGTTGTGTGCTCAAGAGGTCTTCCGTGATTTTGGCGAGTGGATTACTCACAAAGAGCCGTTCCGCTGGCTGGTGAAAGTGATCTGTGTTTTCGATTACCCGAATGGCACGACTCAGCGCGAAGAGCGGGAGCTTGAGGCGTTTGCGACTATCGACGCGATTAACGAGCACTGTATGGAGTGCATCGAGGAAATGTACCGGCACGGCGATATGAGCTGCTACCGGCATACAGAATTTGAAATTGAGTGCGTGGGGGTTAAGTGATGAAAAAAATAGTCGAGTGTATCGATACAGTGCTTATTCTGTGTGCTTTGGTTTTATTGACGGCAGCAATATACACCGCAAAAGATGTTTTTCAGTGGGCGGTGTGCTTTTCACTCTTGAGTCTGATTCGTGGTGGGCAAAAAAATGCAAAGAGTGGCGACTAAAAACACTCGCGGCCCCAATGCGGCCGAAAAGCGGCACATGGCTTGGGTGAAAGAGCGGGGCAAATGTGCGGCCCTGGACGTATTCACGGCGGTAACTGCCCATCATTGCGAAGGTGCGACGTTTCGCCATAACAAGGTGTTGGTGGGGCACTGGTTCGTACTTGGGTTAAGCAAGCTGGCTGATGATTTTGTTACGCACGGCAGTCGCCGGAAGTTTAGAGAGCAGTTTGGCCCGCAGTCAGAATTGTGGTTGCGCCAGCTGGAAGATTACCCGCACCAGGACGAGGTGCCATACGAGGTTGTGGAGGCTATACGCGCATGGGGCAGGTAGTGATAGGCGTGGACCCCGATTCGGAACGTCACGGTTATGCCGTGTATCTGGATGGTAAGTTGAAGGTGTGCACTACGGCGACGACCGTTGAAATCATTGTCGAGCATCTGCCGGTTTGGCTGGAGCAGGGCGATGTGATTTTCAGTATTGAAAACGTCATGGCCAATCAGTTTGTGTACCGCCGCAACAAAAAACAGACAAAAGCGGCCGAGTCGAAAGTGGCTATGAGTATTGGCCGGTGCCAGAACGCACAGATGGAGCTAATGCGCTGGCTTGATCATTACGGTGTGCCTTATGTGCTTTATAAGCCTCAGCGCGGTAACTGGGCGGACGCGGACAACAAGCCGTTGTTTGAAAAATTGACGGGCTGGACTGGGCGGTCTAACGCCGATGGGCGGTCAGCTGCGTTCTTCGGGTTTTTGGCGTTAAGAGATGGGGGTAAAAAATAATGATTTTATCGGTAGAGCAGGGTGATGTTATTGAGGCGGTACGCGCGATAGTGGGTTACACCGGGGCGGTTTATAGCGTGGCGGTCAGGGCGAAAGTTGAGTGCAAGGTTCCGGGTGGATTTATTCACGTAGATATTCCGCCTCAAGACGGCGGTGGGTATGGCACGACCTTGGTGCAAAAGTACCAAAACCTAGATGCTGGAGATTGGTGTTGTGCTGCGCTCGTAGACCTTCCGGGCGAACCCCGACCTATTTGGGTGGCGGCACCAATACCGGTTAAAGAAGCCGCGTAAGAGTTTTATGTTCTGGCAAGTTTGGGGAAGCAAGCCAGTGTATTTTTATTGGGGGTTATATGAGATACACGACCGCGCGCGTTGCGATACACGCTGCTTACCTGACTGGCGAGAAAGGGATTGATCCAAAAGACGTTGCTGAAAAATTTGGCATTAGCCGCTCGCGCCTGAGTGATGATATTCGCATCGTCCAGCAAGTGGAGTGCGGGTATATCCAAAAGGCGATGGACCGACTCAAAGAGCGCGACCGCGCACTGTACGCCTGGAATATGTTTGCTTATGCACCACCGGGGGCGGCTCATGGTTTTGAACGCTCCTGGGTGCTGGAATGGCTGGTTAGGCGCTACCTGGAGGAAACCGGGGTAAACCCGCTGCTGGATATGCGTCTGCAGATGCTGGCCCGTATCGCAATGCAGGACTATGCGTTAATGGATCGCCAGGGTAGCCGTCGCCGCCGCCCTAATAGCGACTTTGACCGGGCCTTAATGTTGCCTGCCGGAGAGTACAAGCAGGGCAGCCCATGGCACCGGGCGTTTTACCGGTTTTACGACTACTGCAAAGAGCTGCCAGAGCGCAGTCTGCCGCCGATAGGCAAGGTTATCGGCATAATGCTGGATCAGGCTGAGGGTGATCCTGATGCGGCTGAGCGTTTACGAAAAGAGTTGGGGGTAGCGGCGTGAAATCATGGAGTTTGGCGTGCTAGCACGACTGAAAATTCTGCAGTAGACTCGGCCTTTTTGTGTGGTTTCGAGGGATTTATGAAGGATAAGGCAAAATTGGAATTTTGGCATTTGCCGGAAGCTCGGTCAGTGTGTTCCGTAGGGGTAGGAATAACGGTTATTTGGTCTGCCTTCCTGCTTGATGGTAGTCGTGATTTATTGGCTTTAGGCTGCTATGAGGGGGCTAACAAGTTCCTTTTCGAAATACTTAAAGCCCCCCTTAGGGTTTTGGCCGGTACGGTTGCGCTACTGGCATTAATTGCAGTAAATCATCGCTCAGTGCAATCGGCAGCAGCTATTGAGCTACAGGGCTCGCAAAATGCGCTTAGAAACTACCTTGATCACCTTAAGGAGTTCCGGGAGTACGCCCAGGAAAAGCAGAAATCTTTAAAAAAGGTAAGTGTTGATGTGGATCAGGCTTATCGATATTTCTACCCCAAATCTAATTCCCAGGCCCCTTTGCTTTCCGGTGTCCATCTGCATAACTTTATTCGAGATGTGTACCTGCTTTGTGATCTTATTTACGAGGCGAGAAGGATGACAAGCAGAGAACGCAGAAAGCAGTGGGATATTATTTGCCAAAAGATAGAAATAAAACTGTCTGACATGGAAATGCACGCTGGAGGGATGGGGCTTAGGCTTCTTGGAAGTTTTTTGGGTACGGTCAATGCTGGAGACTCATGCTTAGAGGATTTCTTTAATGACACAGATGATCGCGTGACAAAGGTGCTGAATATAACGTATATCCTAGAGTTTGTTGATGTTGTATTTGCTTTTGATCCACACGCAGAGGTAGTTGATATAAGACCTCTCAAGAGGAAGTATCACACCACTCTATGCATGCTAGGGTTGAACTATAATAAAAATTATGGAGTTCCTGGCTCCGAGAACGGTGATAAGTATGAATAAGGTGGTGTTTGATCCAGGGAAGGGTTTTTTTGATTTGCCTATCGTATGGTGGGTCGGTGGATCTGGTCTAGCTTTGTTCGTGTCGGCCTTTATGGGGTATTTAGAGCCAGTTTCTAACTTGAAGTTTTGTTGGAATCCTAGCTGCCTGAATTACATATTTCTTGATGTAATGAAGGTTCCTTTAGGAGTATTGGCTGTTTTCGCTGCGATTCTTGGGTTAATGGCTACTCATCATCGCTCTAAACAAATGGCGGATCAAAACAATTTTACTAATTATTTTACCCACTTAAAAGAGTTGCGCGAGTATCTTGATTCGCGCTCAGATAGTGATCAACTCCAAGGAGTGGAGTATAGTTTTGGGCGCGCATACAAGTGCTTCTACCCACATGCCAAGAGAGGCGGATTAACAATAAGCTCATCCTATGTTTCGGAGGTATGCTCCAGTGTGGCAGAGCTAAATGACGCTCTTTTACGGGTTGATGAAATAAGATCGTCTGATGGTGATGAAACTTGCAGTCAGGCCTTGGAAGGCCTAGAGGCCGCTTTTAAAAGAATAGCCCGTTATAGCACGTCCTGGCAGGTGCGAAGGATAGGCCCTTTTCCGGAGGGGGAGGGTTTCAAGGGCAACTTTCAAAAGGTTCTTTTCGAAGAAATGAGGGAAGATGCAGTTGATTCATTTTCTACAATAGCTTTCGCTATGTGCTTCGTGGAGTTCGACCCCTTTTTTTATAGTGATGACTTCACTACGCAAGGGACTCTTTGTAAAGCTAATTTAATGAAGTTCATGGGTATGCCTGAATTATTTGAGTAGATTGCTAAAACCCTCTTTTTCTGTATTTCGATACAGCCTGTATAAAAATACAAATAATGGTTGAAACTCAAAATTTTTAATCCTAGAATTCACTAAGTTGGGGTTTTCCCCGCTACCAAAACGAAAGGCCACTGGACTTCCCCCCGGTGGCCTTTTTTTATGGGTATCGGACAAGGCCTGGTTGTTTCTTTCAATTACGAAGGTTCCCTGGCGGCCGGGTCTTGTCCAATGCCGTAAAGGGTTGCGCAATCGCGGCCGACGGTACAATTTTTCGGTGGCGTGGGCAGGTAGGTTAGTCACCTGCTGCCGGTTCGAATCCGGCCGCCGAAATTCAAACACAGCCGGAGACGGTGCGACGGCCTGGCCAGCCGGTGTGTTCGGCCACCAATACTGTAGAGCTTTAATGCTGCCCGTGTAAGCTCAGCGGGCCCTGAATTCCAGCCCTGTTCGGTCTCCGAATGGGGTTTTTTTATGAGGTCTGAATGAGTTTGAGTAATCACATATCACAACACGCAGAGCAGCTAATCATTGGTGCCAGCAATAAGGTTGTGGCCGTAGGTGCGAGTGCGTCGGGTGTGAGTGCAGTTGCTTCTCGCTCACAGGCTTTAACCGGGCTGGGGCTTGATGTAGTCGAGTGGTGCGGCGTTATCGGTGCTGTTGTAGCGGTCGCAGGCTTTCTGGTGAGCTGGTACTACCAGCATCAACGGAATAAGCGCGACATTGAGCACAAGCGCCAAATAATCGAGTTTCAGACTGGCCAGTACCCGGCCGTGACGGAGTGTGAAAGTGAGCGCTAAAGCGGGCGGTGTTGCTGGCCTGTCGCTTGCCGGTCTGCTGGCTATGTCATTTCTGATAAAGCCGCACGAGAGCAAGGTTAACGAAACCTACGTGGACCCGGTGGGCATTTACACAAGCTGCTACGGCCATACTGGGCCGGAAGTAGCGCCCGAACGTGTTTATAGCGACGTAGAATGCGAAAAGCTGCTGCATGAGGACGTAATAGAGCACGATTCTCAGCTTATGCGGCTTGTAAAGGTTCCGCTTAACGACGAAATGCGGGCCGCGCTTATCAGCTTTGTGTACAACGTGGGCGCGGGCAACTTGGCCAGCTCTACGCTACTGAAAAAACTCAATGCCGGTGATTACATCGGCGCTTGCCATGAATTGCCTCGCTGGATATACGGTGGCGGTCGCCCTTTGGGGGGGCTGGTTCGTCGCCGTGAGGCGGAATTGCAATTGTGCCTGCAAGGGGCGCGTAAGCATGCTGAAACTGAGTAGCGCCGTTCAAGCGGGTGTTATCTATGTTTTGGCGGCTGTTGTCGTGGCCCTTGCGTCCGTGGGTGTGTATCAGCACATAGAGATAGGCCAATTAGAAACTCGGTTGGATGCCGAAAAATCTAAGGCTCTCGTAGCGTCGATCAATGCGGCAAGTGCCCAGGCGCAGATAGAGAGCCTAACCGTTGCCATCGAATCTCACGAAGACACTATCGCCGCACTGGAAGAAAAGCGCGATCAGCTGCGCAAAGACGCTGAAATTCGCGAGGCGCGTCACCTGGAGGCAATCGAAGCTATCAGGAAGGACGTTGCCGAAACTCCCGAGCAGGTAAGACAAAAGCTGATCCGGCATGCAAAAGACCGCAACTCTTAGCCTGCTGCTGGCGCTGTCCGGGTGTGGGAGTAATCCCGTTATCGAATACCGCGAGGTGAAAGTGCCCGTGCACACGCCTTGCGTAGACGGTTGGCCGGAAGTGCCAGCTTGGGAAACCGCAACACTAGAAGATCAATCCACTCTGCCAGTGGTTGCCGACGCTTACATGATCGAGCTGGAGCAACGCAAAAACTACGAAAAACGGCTGGCAGACATAATCAAGGGGTGCATTACCGATGAGTGAAGAAGTATCGGCACTCGACCTGTTAAAGCAGCAGTTGGAGTATCTGGCTGAAAACATGAAAAAGCCGTCTCATTTGAAGATGGCTCAAGCTTTAGCTGATGGTCAAACACAAGCTGCAGCTTACAAGGCGTCAGGCGGAAAAGGTAAAGACCCTTACAAGTGTGGCAATGACCTAATTCGGATAAATCCGGATATACAGCAATACGCTGATTTGGCCGTCAAAATTGCTTCAATTGAGGCTCAGGACGAGCTTGTGGGCACGCTGGACCAAAAACGTCGTGCGCTTTGGGACATTACTCAGCGCTGTATGACAGAGGTTGAGCCGAAGTATGTTGGCCACGGTGAAGAAAAAGAGCTGGTTGGTTACGTGTTTGATTCTCGCGGCGCTATCGGTGCCATTGCTGAGCTGAACAAAATGGACGGCGACTTGGCAGCGATTAAGACCGATAACAAGCATACGCACGAGTACGAAGATTTAAGCGACGAAGATCTTGACCGTGAAATCGCTGAGCGCACCGGCGCAAAGCCGAGCTGACAAGCTCGAACTCTACAAGCTGCTGAAAGAACGGGAACGGCGGCAAGAACAAAATAAGTTAGCAACATACTTTCAGGATGAAGGGCCGTTAAGGCGCGAGCTTTATAAGCAGCACCTGCAGTTCTTCAAACTTGGCAAGACCTACCCGACGCGCTGTTTTATGGCGGCGAACCGGGTTGGTAAGACCGAGGGCGGCGGTGGTTACGAAACCACGCTGCATCTGACTGGCCGTTACCCTGATTGGTGGGAAGGCCACCGCTTCGATCATCACATTGACGCCTGGGCTGCAGGTGATACCAATGAGACGGTGCGGGACATTATTCAGGGCAAGATGATTGGGCCGAAGGAAGCGCCCGGTACCGGCCTGATTCCCGGCAAGTACATTCGCGATATTAAATACCGGCAGGGCGGTAATGGCGCGGTCGATTATGTGCTGGTTGAGCATGTAAGCGGCAAACTAAGCCGCCTCGGTTTTAAGTCGTATGAGCAGGGCCGCAAATCCTTCCAGGGTACAGAGAAGCATCTAATTTGGCTCGATGAAGAGTCAAACCCCGGCATCCGTGCTGAGTGCATCATTCGTTTGATGACAACGGCCGGATTGCTGATTGAAACCTTCACGCCACTGCATGGCTTAACCGAGATTGTTCAGGGCTATCTCGGTGAGGGCGGGTTAAACACTGACGCTCGTGTGCAGATAAACGGCGAGCGCGCGATGATTATGGCGGGCTGGGACGATGTGCCCCACCTGTCGAGCAATGAAAAAACGCGGATGCTGGCTGAGTGTGAGCCGCACTTGCGTGACTCGCGCTCTAAAGGCATTCCAAGCCTGGGATCGGGTGCTATCTACCCTGTGCCTGAAACGGAAATCATCGTTGATCCGTTCATGATCCCGGCGCACTTCAAAAAATCCTACGGCATGGACGTGGGCTGGAAGAAAACAGCGTCGGTATGGGGTGCGACAGACCCTGAAACCGGCGTTACTTACCTTTATTCCGAACATTACCGAGGTCAAGCAGAGCCAAGTGTTCACGCCAGCGCAATACACACGCGAGGCGATTGGATACCTGGTGCCATTGATCCGGCTGCCCGTGGCCGAAGCCAAAAGGACGGTGAGCAGCTGTATGAGTTGTACACCTTGCTTGGCCTCAAGCTGGAAAAGGCAGACAACGCGGTTGAGGCGGGCATTCACAAAGTTTTTGAAATGCTCTCTACCGGACAGCTCAAGGTATTTAAGACGCTTCAAAACTGGCTGAGTGAATACCGCATCTATCGCCGTGACGAGAAAGGAAAAATCGTCAAAGAGAACGACCACATCATGGATGCCACCCGGTACTTGGTTATGACCGGAATAGACATGGCTCGCACAAAACCAATTAAGCGTTCGCAAGGGCGCGGCGTTACCCGCTCCCGCAACTGGAAAACTCGCTGATGAATTATCTGGAAGACCACACAAAAGGCTCAAAGATCAGCCTGGATCGCCTGACTCAGATCGTCGGCGACATTGATCTGCAGCCGAAGTGGCGGCCTGAGTCTGACCGTGCGGCAGATTACTACGACGATAAGCAGTTTACGCCCGATGAAATAGCGGAAATGGAAGGTCGTGGCCAGCCGGTTATTATCCATAACCTGATCAAGCCGACCATTAACGGCGTATTGGGCATGGAGGCGCGCACTCGCACTGACGCCCAGGTGCTGGCCGATGATGATAGCGGGATTGAGGTTGCCGAGGCGCTTAACGAGAAGCTGAACGAAGCAACGCGCATGACGGATACAGACCGTGCATGTGCGGATGCCTATGCTGCCGAAATTAAAGCGGGCCTTGGATGGGTTGAGGTGGCGCGCAACAGCGATCCATTTGGCCCAAAGTACGACGTTCACTACATTCACCGTCGTGAAATCTGGTGGGACTGGCACTCGCAGCGCAATGATTTAAGCGATTGCCGTTGGTTGATGCGTAAGCGCTGGCTTGACGTTGACGAGATTCAAGAAGCCTTCCCGCAACACAAAGACCTGATCGAGTCGGTCTCCTGCGGTTTTGAGGGTTTCAGCAACTTCAATGAGGACGAAGAAGGCGAGCTGAGCGAAGATTTATTGTCTGCTTATCAGCTTCACACCAGTTCCGATATTGAAGAGTCGAGCTACTGGGATCCTGAGCGCAAGCGCGCTGTGGTGTCAGAGTTATGGTACCGGGTGCCGGTGACTAAGCCTGTAATCTTTTACGGTGACCGCGTTGAAGTGTTCGATATGAATAATAAAGCGCATGTTGCCCTGGTGAATCACAATAAAGCGACGGTACAGCGCCGTAAGTTCGATGTGATGCGCCTCGCGTTCTTCGTTGGGCCTCACCGCTTGTTGGATATTGCGAGCCCGTACACGCACAACAAATTCCCTTATGTTCCTTTCTGGGGTTACCGCGAAGACCGCACCAACATTCCTTACGGCATGATCCGCTCGATGATGCCCGCCCAGGACGAGGTTAATAAACGCCGTTCTAAGTTGACCTGGTTGCTCAACGCTAAGCTGATCGTTAAAGACGACGACGCGATAGATGATATTAGCGATGAACAACTGCAGGAAATGGTGCTGTCCGGTGATGGTGTTATCAATATTAACCCATACCGTCACAACAAAAGCGCTAAGCCTTTCGATATTCTGACTGATATGGGCGTGGCCAGCCAGCAATTCACTGTCATGCAGGACAGCATGAGATTGGTGCAAGACGTTGCCGGTGTTTATTCCGCGTTCCTGGGGCAAGAGGGTGGCGCTGATTCCGGTGTGGCTATTGACTCGCTGGTAGAGCAGGGCACTACAACACTCGCCGAGATTAACGACAATTACCGCTTTGCACGCAAAGAAGTGCATGAGCGCCTGCTGTCACTGATCGTCGAGGACATTGGCAAGGCGCAAACCGAGGTGCGCACCAACGTCAATAAGCCTCAGCGCACGAAAACGATTGTTCTAAACCAACGTTACCGCGACGACGATGGTTTTAACCGCGTCAATAACGACGTTACGCGCACCAAAACCCGCGTTGTTTTATCCGATGTGCAGAGCACGCCCGGTTATCGCCAGCAGATGGCCAAGTCGCTTATGGATATGGCCGCGCAGTTGCCCGAGCAATATGCCGTTGCCCTGGTGGATATGATCGTAGAGCTCTCTGACATTCCCAACCGCGATGAAGTGCTCAAGCGCATTCGCCAGATTTCCGGCATGGGTGTAAACCCCGAGGACATGACCGAGGAAGAGCAGGCGCAAATGCAGCGTAAGCAGCAAGTGCAGCAGATGCTTGAAGATCTGGATCTTAAATCTAAGCAATTAGAAGCCGCGAAAACTGAGGCCGAGGTGCGTGAGCGCAACGCTAAGAGCGAGCAGATGGAGATAATGACTCCCGCTGAGCGTAAGAAGGCCGAAGCTGAAACCAAAAAGCTCTTCGCCGAGGTGAAAGATATTGCCACTGACATTGCGAAAAAGCGCAACGAACTGATGGGAATGATTACCGCCGAGGTGGCGTATGAGCAAAAGCGCACACCACCAAGTAACACGCCAACCGAACAAGTTGCATAGAGCCCGCCACTGAGCGGGCTTTTTTATGCCCACGAGAAACCCGCCAAGTGCGGGTTTTTTTGTGCCCGATTTCCACGATACCCGCCGAGTCGTGACCGGCACCACTACGCATCCATGCGACAACTGGAGTGAGAGAGTATGAGCTTAGAAGACCTGGAAAATATGTCTATTGAGGAACTGGAGGCTGCAGGCGTTGATATTGACGATCAGGAAAGTTTGGAGGCGTTTCTAAACGACCGACAACAACCTGAGCGTGAAGAAGACGACGAAACCGAACAGGACGATAACGAAAATGGCGATCCGTCCGGCCAGGAGCAGAAGGAAGATCCAGAACCCGAAGATGATGAGCAAGCGGCCGCCGAGGATGGCGATGAAAACGAGCAGGATGACGAACCCGAACAGTATGTAGCCACCGCTGACGGTAAGGGGAAAATTCCTTATCAGGTGTTAAAGGCTAAGCGCGAAGAGGCAATAGCCTACAAAAGCGAGATAGCCCGCCAGAAAGAACAGCTACAGGAGATGCAGGAAAAGCTGGACGCCGCTGAGGCGAAAAGTCAGAACGCATCGAAAGAGCTGGAAAAGCATGGCATTGACATATCAGCGCTTCAGTACGGCGAAACCCTGACTGACCAACAGCTGGAAGAGCTGGCCGACATTGACCCGTCTGTCGCTCAAATGGCCAAGGTCACCATGGCTATGTACAAAAAAATGCAGAGTATGGAGCAGTCTATTCCGCAGCCACAACAAAATGTGTCGCCGGAACGCCAGGCCGCTCTAAATAACCCTGACCTTGCTCAATGGATAGACGGCAAAGACCCGGATCGCTGGGATATGGCCGTCATTATCGACTCCCAGGTACGACAAGACCCGAAGTTCAAAGACGCCACGGTTGATGAAGTTTTTGCCGAAGTGGCAAAGCGCACCAAGGCCGCCTTTGGCGACTCTCCCACCGAAAACAAACAACGCGACACGCGCAGTGCTGCAGAACGCGCCGCCGAAAAGGTAGCCGCTGCCGACACCGCGCCCCCTACGTCGCTTTCCCAAATGGGCAAGTCGCCCTCGACTGAAAAATCCCTAGCTGAGTCTCTGTCTGAAAAGTCGGAGGATGAGCTGGTTGAAATGCTGGTAGACGGGAAAATCTCGGAAGAAGCATACAGCCAAGCCATCGAAGAGCTGGGCGGCTTTCAGTAACCGCGACTTGCCTGAGACGTTTTTTATTCGCTCAGGAGAGTAAATCATGGGACAGACTTCAATCCCTACTGGTTCACCCGCGGGTAACCGCCTTTTTAACGCGGCGTTGTTTGCTGAGGCAATCCGTCGTAATTCAATGACCAACCTGCTGACCGGTGACGCACCTAAGACCATCAAAAAGTCTAAGGTCGATCCGCGTAAGCAAACCAGTGCCGGTACGCCGATTGTTCGTGCTACTGACCTGACAAAAGAGAAAGGCGACGAAATCACCGTTGACCTGTACCACCAATTGAGCGGTAAGCCTGTTATGGGTGACCGTCCATTGGCTGGTCGCGTTGAAGGTCTGACTTCTAGCCAGTTCTCTTTGAAGATTAACCAAGGTCGTAAGGCTGTCGGCTCGGGCGGCAAAATGACCCAGCAGCGCACCAAGCAGAACCTTAAATCCATTGCTAAGACCATGATCGGCCCTTGGTGGTCGCGCCTGGACGATCAGTTGACCATGGTTCATCTGGCCGGTGCTCGTGGTGACGATGTAAGTGCTGACTGGAATGTGCCGCTGGCGAGCGATCCTGAGTTTGCTGAAATCCTGGTAAACCCACTGCGCGCGCCGACGTATGACCGTCATGTGATCGGCGGTGACGCAACCAGCTTTGGTGACATTGACTCGGCTGATATTTTCAGCATGAAGGAAGTCGACAAGCTGCGTTTGCTTACCGACGAAATGGCGTACCCGCTGCAGCCCATTAAGTACGAGAACGATCCTGGTGCAGAGGAAGACCCGTTCTATGTGCTGCTGGTTTCACCACGCATGTGGCACGACTTCACCACCAGCGACGACGGTAAGGTTTTGCGTGAGCTTCAAGCTGCGGCAATCAAACGCGGTAGCGAGTTCAAGCATCCAATCTTCCGTGGCGATTGCGCGATGTGGAAAAACATTTTGGTTCGCAAAATGTCTCGCCCCATCACCTTTAACGCTGGTTCAACTGTGGCGGTGTCTCAAAACAACAATGACGCGACTCAAACCAGCGATACCGCTGGCGTGAAGATCGAGCGCGGCCTGTTGTTGGGCGCCCAGGCTTTGATTACCGCTTACGGTCGTCACGGCACCAAAGAGAGCGGCGGCTACCACTTCTCAATGCACACTGAGACTGTGGACCACGGCAACGCTCAGGAGCACTCAATCGCCTGGATCAACGGTAAGGCAAAAACTCAGTTCCGCGGTTCCGATGGTCGTCTGAATGACCATGGCGTAATCGCGTTGGACTGCGCCGTTTCCGGTTAATCCGTCGCTCTTAACGGTAGGGCTTCGGCCCTGCCAAACCCTTTTTGAAATACGAGGAACACCACTATGAACGGTGATCGTTTAAAGAAAGATGTAATGTCTTTGCCCTACGGCAATCTGGCCGTGCACGACAGCGGCGCGGATCTGGCTTCTGCTGCCATTGGCACCGTAGTTGATTTGATTGAGCTGCCGCCAGGTGCTCGTTTGATGGATGCGCGTTTGATTCATGCGGGCCTTGGTGCATCAACGACCTTAACCCTTGGCTATCGCTTCCCTAATGGGGGCGGTACCGATGCTGCCGCAGGCCTTTTGGCTTCGGCATCCTCGGCATCTGCTGGCCGTCGAGAAACCACTGTGGCGCCTATCCAATTCTCTGCACCGGTAATCATCACTGCAACGGTCGGCGGCGCTGCTGCCACTGGCCGTATTGATGCCGTGGTTGAGTATGTGGATAACGGCACCCTGTAACCCTCTACCTTCATGGTAGCTCCCCAGCTTGGCTCGCTTCGGCGGGCCTTTTTTATACCCATAAGGTGATGAATTATGGACGTTAATCAATTTAAAACCATGAATGTTGCTTATATCGGACGTAAAGCGGTTAAGCGAGATACTGTTTGTGGCACTGCCACTTTGTGGTCTGGCTACGGCGATATTCAAGAAGTGTCGCACGGTGTTGGTACTCGACTTCTGCGCCACCCTGACGTTTGGGTGAGCGAGAAAGCATTTAAAGAGCAGTACCCGGACGAACTTGAGCAGCCAGTTAAAACGCCTACTGGTCAAGGTTTTTCTCTTCCTGCATCGGATAGTGATTTCGACGAAGGCGGCGAGCTTGACGAGCAAGAAGAAGGTGGCGACGAAGATACCGATATTGATGCCGATAACGCCGACAACGACACTGATACCGATGGTCAGGACAAAAGCGAAGATCCTCAAGCCGCTGCAATCAAAAACGCCATTCTGTCGTTGGATCAGGAAAATCTCGAGCATTTCAGCGAAAAGGGCAATCCTCGCATTGGTGCCATTCGCGCTGCGGCCAGTGATGAATCTATTTCGCCTGGGCAAGTTAAGTCCGTTTGGGCTTCCATGCAATAAGGGGGTGACCTGTGGCGTCAGTACAAGGCATTACGAACACCATTGTTGCTGCGCTGCGTGATGCGGGTCAGGACAATTGGCCAGAGGCGTACATTCACAAAGCAATACACGAGGCAGAGTGCGTCATTGTCAATTTTCGGCCGGATGCTTTCAGTGTTAACGAGACGTTTGATTGCAGTGCCGGGATCGAGCAAGACATCAGCTCTTTAAATGACCCCAGCCCTCATCGATTATTGTCTGTGAAATACAACGTTTCATCTGGTGGCAGTCCTGGCCGCTCAATTCGCCGCGTTAGTGTTGGCGACTTGGACGGCATATCTCCGGACTGGCGCGCTGCGTCACCGGCAGGAGAGGTGCGCGAGTTTATGTTTGATGAGCGCGAACCTCTTTTGTTTTACACCAACCCACCTGTAGCGGCCGGCACCAAGGTTCAGATTAGTTACAGCGGCGTCCCTAAGTCCTATGGGGCTGTGTCCGGATCAACTCAAACCAGTGTCAACGACACATACGAACCCATGATTATTGAGTGGGCTTTGTATCGGTTGTTTGGTCAGGACGTTGAGGGCTCGGTGAATGTAAGCCGCTCTCAGGCTCACCTAAATAACTTCAACTCAATGATGGGGATTAAGGCGCAGGGCGAAGCCTTGACTTCCATCAAAGATCCAGGCTTTAGGCTCTAAGGTGAATCTGTATGGCCGTTGAAACTCACCGCCTTACATCGAACGTTGACGAGATTATTAACAACGTCAACTTGTCTGTGCAAGGCATTCCGTTTGACCTGGTGGACTACCACGTTAAGCGCGCGCTGGTTGATTTTTGCAGGGAGTCTCATTTCTGGCTTGAAGATATTGGCCCTGTTCGCGTGGTGCAGGCGTCCAATACTTATGACGTTCCTGTATCGCAGTATCAGCGCGCGATAACTATCCATCAGATCATTGCCACCAAGGGTGATGATGTTATCGAGCTGCAGCGAAGCTCAGACCCAAATGTCCAGTATCGCTTTTGGCAGTACAGCGATTTTACGTTTGAGGTTCATCCGCACATTCCATTGATTGGTTACGACCTATCCATTATTGCAGCGCTCGAACCCGGCATTATCGGCCCGTCACGAGCTATCAAGGTGTCTCAGTCGTTACTTGATGCCTGGGTTGACGCTCTTACGGCCGGGGCTCTGGCTCGCCTGCAAAGAATACCCGGCAAAGAATGGACAGACCTGGGCCAGTCGCAATTCAACGAATCAACGTTCAAGCGAGAAGCACGGCGCGCGCGCCGACAAAAATCACGCGGGTTTTCAGGGGCGCCCGATAAACCTGTTCGCAAGGCGAGGAAGTTTTACTAATGGCCATTCAAACACGCAATGTCACTGTAACGATAAATGATGTGAATGGTGATCTGGTTGAAAATGCTCGGGTGGAGATAAAGCTTCGCGGCCTTGGCAATGGTCCTAATGGGGCAGTTGCTCCTAATAAGGTGGAGCAGTACACAAATGAAAATGGGCAGACCATCTTTAAATTATGGGAAAACAGGCAAGATTATTCAGACACTTATTATGAGGTGTCGAGCTATCATCCAGACGGTTACTCAATTCATCGCCGTGAGATTTTTCGGGTTTACGACTCAGATGCAAACTTAGCTGAACTTATCGCGGCTGGCTTGGTTGCTATTGATCCAACGCAGGCGCTAGCCGATCAAGTTGCAGCGGATAGGGCGGCAGCTGCAAACAGTGCGTCTCAAGCTGCTATCTCAGCGGCTGACGCTGAAAGCGCGAAGGATGATTCTGAATCCGCAAAAGATTTAGCAGAATTCTTTAAGGGTCAGGCTCAAGAGAGCGCCAGCAATGCCGAATTGAGTGCATCGCTGGCTTCATCTTCTGAGCAATCTGCCGAACAGAGCAAATTAGATGCGCAGGCTTCCGCAGCCGCAGCCGCTTCCTCAGAGGCCAACGCTACGGCAAGTGAAAATACGGCAGTTGCCGCCAAAAATGATGCTCAATTAGCAGCGAGTCAAGCCGAAGGTAGTTACAACTCAGCTCGACAGTCTGAGCTAAATGCGGCGGCGAGTGAGGACGCAGCCGCTAACCATGAGTCAGGAGCGCTGGGCTATTACAATTCGGCAAGAGCTGAATACCAAGCAGCGGAAATTGAAGCCGGAAAAGCCGCAGCAAGTGCAATTGAGGCTGCTGGGCACGAAAGCAATGCTCAAGGCTACGCCACTAATGCGCAAAATAGCGCTGATATTGCAGCAGATCACACCGCGCAGGCGGAAGGCCATGCTGATCGCGCGGAAAATGCCGAAACCGGTGCAGTCGCTGCAAAAAATGCGGCAGAAGCGGCGGCAGCCAGCGTCAACAATATTCACAACGGCGACGGCGCACCTAGCGACTCTCTCGGTGATAACGATGATTACTATATCGATAATCAATCCTCAGAGCTTTACGGTCCAAAGACTGCGGGAACGTGGGGCACGCCAGTGTCTTTGGTTGGCCCAGAAGGGCCAGAGGGGCCGCAAGGGCCAGCAGGCACAGGTTCCGGCGATGTAAACGGCCCAGCAACATCAGCTGTTGGGGCGCTCGCTGTTTTTGGCAACGCTAGTGGAGACTTATTGGCGGAAGGGCCGTTGCCTTCCGAGTTCGTTAAGCACACTGACAAAGTAACAGACCAAATAGACACCACAGTCGGAAAAATTTTGACGACTGGCGGCTGGATGGGGTGGGGTAAAACACTTCGCCTTACAAGCTCTTATGATCTTTTTGATTTGCCAATATCGGGAGTTGCCAACCTGATATGTGATTGGGTGTCTGCCAGCGTGCCAAGCAACCTTCCGGCAGGCGTATCTAATGGTCTAGGTTTTTATTCTCAAGAGGGCGCTGCACGTTCTTACTGGCGCGTCGTTGACCTGGATACAGGCAAGACTCATGAGGCCTTCCGTCAAAGCGGGTCATGGTCAACCTGGAGTGACGCCGTAGACAAATCAGAGCTGTCTCAAGTTGCATTTTCTGGTGACTACAGCGACCTATCCGGCAAGCCTTCTCTCGGTTCGCTCGCCGAAAAATCGTCCGTCAACAATTCTGACTGGTCGGGCACTGATTTAGCTATCGGCAATGGTGGGACAGGCGCTAGTAACGCAGCAGATGCGCGATCTAATTTGGGGTTAGGCAGTGCGGCTACGGCTAGTTCATCGAGCTTTGCGACGGCATCTCAAGGGAATAAGGCCGACACAGCTGTACAGCCTGGGGATCTCTCTGCCGTGGCGACATCTGGCAGTTACGCTGACCTTTCTGGAAGGCCTACGCTTGGGGCGCTAGCTTCAAAGTCTACCGTTAGTAATTCTGATTGGTCTGGAACTGACCTTGCAGTTGCGAATGGTGGTACCGGCTCTAGTAATGCAAGCGGTGCGAGAACAAATTTGGGGCTTGGAAGCGTGGCAACAAGAACCGCTGTGAGCGGCCCCACAGATAGCACCTCCAATAGAATGGTAGACAACGCTCGGTTAGCTGAGGCTTTGTCAGAAGTCGGCGGTGGAGGGTCAACGTATCCCGTGGTTGATACCGGTATCCGTAACGGTACCGGCTCTATCCCGTCTGGTAATTGGGTGGATGTTGCCCCTTCAACATCTCCCGGCCCACATAAAAGATACACATTTAATTTCGATTGCTCTTCTCATAATTATTGGATGGGGTACACGACAGAAGGTCAATTGATTCAAGGTACGACTCCATCGTATGCCCTTGAGCATGAGGTTGTTTTCAATCTGCAAAATTTACCTAATCCTGCCTCTTCTGCGGGATTTATAGGGTTTATTGAGTGGAGAAATTTACTAGCAAATTCAAGTAGAGCATCTGCTTATCCTGTATTTACTGTCCCTTCTGGTTGGACAGTAGAGTGGTCTGCGGGAAGCATGCCAGCACTCGGCTCTGAAAATAATGAATGTGATGTACTCCAGTTAAAAGCGTGGCCAGGTAGTATGACAGTTGTTGTTTCTGTTGTAGGAGTATACAGGCCATGATAGCTCCACAATTATTTCCGCAATTAGGATTGCTTGAAGACGAAGTGTTAATGATTAGTTCTAACGCGGAGTTGGATGAGTTACCGCCTGGACTTTACGAATTCACCTATAGAGGTGCTGGAGGGGGAGGGGCAAGACAAGTGTTCTCCTATACGTGGGAACAAAGAGCCGGAGATAGAGGTGACACCGAGAGTGGGCAGCTAGACTACCTTATGAGTAAACAAGAGTTTATTGACAACCTCTACCTCGGCCCCGGAGGTGATGTAGGGGAAGATGGTGGGAATACTCGACCCACTCCTAACCTGCCTTTAGCTAGCGGAGGTGATGCAGGTGTCCCAAGTGAGAGTGGGCCTGCCCCTTCTGGCAGTAGCGTCCCGGATTCTGTTGGCACAGTTTCAGGTATTCCTTCTTATTGCAGGCCTGACGAAACCACTAGCTCATCTGTTCGTGGTAAAGGCGGTAAAGGGTACCGCTCAAGTACAGGGCCTGCAGAGGATGGATATTCAGGTTATATAAAATTTAGGAGGGTAAAGCAGTGAATTTCTGCAACGCCGAAAACGGACAGTTAGTGACAAAGGCTGAAATCTTAGCTGCGATTAAAATGGCCCATCCTAACAAGTCAGTTCCGTTGAGTTTTTCTAAGCCCATTCCGTCGATGTTTAAGCGTTATGGCTTTGCAATTGTGCGTGAAGCTGACCCGCCTACTTTGCCACACCCTTTAGCTACAGCAACATTAGGTGAGCCTGAATATGTTAACGGAGAGTGGCGGCAGAGCTGGGAAGTTAACATGCCCAGCAATGAAAAAGCGAAAGCATGGAAGCTCGAAGAGATAAACAATAAGGCAGAAGATTTGTTGGCTCAGCTCGACGCAGGCTACCCGGAGCGTGAGGTTAAGGGGTGGTATAAGCAAGAGCAGCAAGCAAGAGCTTGTAAAGCCGGAGAAACAGATACGGCGATGTTGGATGCTGCTGCACTTGAGCGGGGGGTGACTAGGGAAGAAATGGCCGATCTGATTTTGGCGAAAGTAAATGTCTATGAAGGAATGTACGGTGCAATTATTGGAAAGCGCCAGCGTCTTGAAAGTGACGTAGAAGCTCTGGACGCGGAAAGTGAAACCTTCTTGGATGATCTTGCGCTAATTTCGTGGGGCGAGGCTTAAATTGTGGCGTCGATTACGATACGGAACTTTCAGGCAGCTAACTACGGCATTGATAAAAAAGAACTGCAAAACAATCAGGCGGTCGAGGCGCGAAACTGTGACCTTTCTTCACAAGCGTTGCGTCCAGCTTCAGGATCTATTTCGTTAGGAGAAAGTGTTAATACCCCTGGAGTTGGAACAATATATTGGTTTAACAGGGAAGGTAACTCAGGCGACGGCTATTGGCTTGAGTGGTGGAATGCTGATGTAGACATGGTGCGTGGCCCTATTGCTGACGACCCCTATTATCGACATTATTGGACCGGAAATGGCTCTCCAAAATACGCAACCGCTGACATGATCCAATCTGGATCGGGGCCTTATCCGTCCGGTTCTCGAGGACTAGGGTTGCCGGTGCCTGGCAATGTAGGTGCAACCGGGCCAGATACGGAAAATGCCGAAGATGGGGAGCAAGTAATATCAACGGCGTATGTTGTTACTTTTGTTAGTGATTTAGGGGAAGAGGGACCGCCCAGCTTGCCCTCTAACATTGTTGATCGATATGACAGTGGGTCTGTAAGCCTCACGCTGCCGTTGCCCGGTCCAACTCCTGCCGTTATCACAACAAAAAGGATCTATCGGGCTGAATTAAACGGCGTGTATCAATTTGTTGGGGAGGTTGGTGTATCTCAATTAAGCTGGACTGATTCGGTAGCAAGCGCCGCTCTAGGCGAACCTCTTCCTAGTGATGGCTGGATTGAGCCTCACTTTGCCATGATAGGTTTAACCTCCATTCCAAATGGAGTGCTTATGGGGTGGTGGGACAACAATATTGCTTTTTGTCATCCTTATCAGCCTCACGCCTGGCCTGTTGAGTACCGTTACACGATAGACCACGAAGTTGTAGGGGCGGCGGTAACTGCGGCCGGGGTTATTATTGCCACCAAAGGAAATCCTTATCTTATCTCGGGAAGTGACCCCTTAAACATGAGCGTGAATAAGCTCGATTCAGTTATACCTTGCGACAGTAAAAACAGCATGGTTGATATGGGCGAGTTTGCCGTTTATGCCTCCCCGGATGGTCTTGTTGCGGTTGGTGGAATGGAGGCCCGAATAATTTCCAAAGACCACATAAAACCTGAGTTTTGGCAGTCAAAATTTAATCCTAAATCAATCCGAGGGCACCGATGGAAGGAAGGCAGGTATCTCGGATTTTATGATGATGGGAGTGGTATTAGCGCTTTTACGTTTCGCCCTGATGAGGGGTTCATAGTTTTTCCGGGCGTCAACCTTACCGCTACTTGGACCGACCCGGAAACGGGTGATGTATATGGTTTAGATGGTACCGATATTGTTAAGTGGGGAGAGGGGGCGGACCTTTTCTATCAATGGTCGAGCAAAACTTTCGTTCTGCCGCCAATGATGCCGTTTACTTGTGCCAGAATTGACGCGGGTGCAGCAGGGGTAGTGACTTGCCAAGTTTACCAGGATGGCGTTTCGGTGAAGGCTCACACTGTAAATGATAGTAAGCCTTTTAGGTTGCCTTGTCTGTCTAAGTATAGAGAGCTTAGGTTTGTTTTGAGTGGGCAGGCCCAGGTCAACAGCATTCAACTGGCTACGTCTATGAGTGAAATTGTATGACCCGGAAGACGCGAAATTATCCCCGCCAGTCTCCCCCCATTCCGCAAAACATTGATCCAAACCTAAAGAGAGTTTTAGAGTATTTCAAAGAACAAGCGGACGTAGGTTCTGGTTTTAAGCGAGGTGCGCCAGATGAGCGTTTTGTTCGCCTTCATGAGCTGACTGAATCTGGCTTGGCTAGCTTTAACCCTGCGGCTAACGGCGGCATGGGTGGATTGTCACCCCCGTCTGGAGGTGCTGGAGTTGGTGACGGTGAGGGGCAGCCAGGGTGTCCGCAAAACTTTCAGGTAAGTGGTGGTTACGACTGGATTCATGTGAGTTGGGAACCGTCGCACGGCTGGCCAATTACTGAGGTGTGGCGTAGCACTGATGATAATGTTGCGAACGCTGTTTTAATCGGTACCGTTGGTCGGTTTGGTAGCCAATTTGGGGATATGAGCGCAGCTTACGGTACAGATTATTGGTACTGGGGACGGCACGTCTCTGCCGATGTTCCGCCCAACTATGGGCCAAAGTGTCCGATTAACGGGGCTTATGGCAGGGTGGTTGATCATCCCTCAGCGCTTCTTGAGCAACTGGAAAAGCGTATTAGCAGCTCACAGCTTACCAACTCCCTGAACAATTATATTGAAGGAATAGAGGTAAAGGCTGATCACGCCAACAATCAGTACACCATTAAGATCGGCCAGAACGGTGAGATTGCCGGATTTGGTTTAGGGTTCACAGAGCCAGAGTTTGACCCCAATGACCCCAATCACTCAATGGCTTTGTTCTCGGTGGACACTTTTGCTATTACGTCACCAGGAGCGGAAAATCTTGCTTTCGTAGTGGAAACAGACTACGACGGTAACGGCAATTCGCGGGTAATGATGGACGCTGCGTACATCACTAACTTGGTTGTGACTGATGCAGTTATAAGTACGGTTAACGTTGATAAGCTGGTGGGCAATAAAGGCCAGTGGATAACTGTAAATATCGAAGACGCCAGTATTACCTCGGCGAAAATTGCTTATGAAATTTTCTCTGAAAACTGGGGTGGTACCGGGGGGAATGCCGGGTGGTTGATTGATCGGGCGGGGCAGGCTTGGTTCCACAATGTTTTTGCCCGCGGCGATATTGAGGCTACGACGATTAAGGCCGATGCCGTCAATATTGTTGATACGCTCATGGTTAATGGCAATGCCATAACCGCGCCATACTACCGAGGAAGTTCAGCGGATTACACCACGGGTAGCTCAAGTTGGTACAGCCTGCTTACTTCGTCTGTGGTGGAGACCAAAGGCGGTATGTCTGGGGTATTGATCTGGGCTGTTACCCAAACCACTTCTATTGATGATTATCCTTGGGCTGAGATTCGAGTGGTTAGAAATGGAACGTCTTTGATTGGTGGGGCTATTGGGGCGAGCTTTGGTGACAACAGCACGGGCTCGCAGGTGTTAACGGTTTTTGATCCTACGCCTGGAACGGACCCCACATACAGCATTCAGTGCCGGTCAGTATCAGGCAATAATAGGTTCAGGGTTCCCCGAATGGTTATTCAGGCTTCATACCGATGAAAGGTTCAGTTATTTACAGCAACAACAGCGGTGAGATTTTAGAGGTTTGTGCACCACCTCTCTCCAGTAAGGATATTGCCAGACTTGAGCCTGGGCTTGGCTTTATTCATGTGGAGTCCATCGCGGATGATTTTCTTGATGGATTTTATATCGATAATGACGTTCCAACTCCTAAAGCGTTGATGTCTCTTTCTGTATCAGGCCCGGTAGTGGCGGGAGATGATTGGGTTGTTACTGGGATACCAACGGGGGCAACTGTTAAATACCCTGGTGGCGAGATAGTTGTGAATGATGGCTATGTGTCATGGTCCTCGCTTGAGCCGGGGCGTTATCCGTTTGAAATCAAATCCGTCCCATATATTACCGAGGTAGTCTATGCCGAAATTACCTCAGCATGACCCCGTAAAAGAGCGGTCGCGCAAGGAGTCGTATGAAAAGCTGGAGGCGGATGGCGAAATGCAGGAAGCCATTTGGGAGGCGTTGGAGCGTGTGGCCGAGCAGGGTATAGACCTTGGGCAAAAGTTTGCAGCGGTATCGCAAAAGCGAGCCCGGATTAAGCGCGACGCCAAAGCTAGATAAGGCTATTTTAATCCTGTATATTAGTACAGTCGGTGCGAGGTGGTAGTGAATTTAAAACGACTGGCCCCTTGCCGGTTTGAACGGTGGCGCGAAGAGGTGGAACGTCTAAGCCATACCGTTAATGACCCAGATATGTTTGATCGAATCAAAGAGGCTCTGCTTAATCGCAGGGCCTTTTTTTTTGAGTCTGAGCACGGAATCGCTGTTCTCAAGCCTTGCGCTACTCACGCTTTGGCATGGGTGGCCATTTCTTCAAATCACTGCGGGCGTATAGGTCTGGAGTCGTATTTTTCGGAGCTTGAATTTCTTGCTCAAGTTGCTGGTTCTCCGGCCCTGCAGTTCTGGACAACACGAAAAGGCTTCACTCGAATTTGCCAGCGAAGAGGCTACCAATCATGTGCTTCTGAATGGCGCGGCACACCAATTACCGTTTGGGAAAAACCATTATGTTTGATGACACTTTAACGCCTGATCCGATGGAAGAGCGGGCGCATTTTAAGCCTGTTTCTCTGTTTAATCGGTTTGGTGCGCAGAAGGTTTATTACAAGGGTGATGCCCAAGAGGTGGAAGAAACGCCTTTTGAGAAAGAGGCTGCAAAAGTCGCACAAGAGCGATTCGAGTATTACGAAGAAAACTACGAGCCCATTAACGCCGAGTTTCGTAAGAAAGTAGATGAAATGGATTCTGACGGTGCCTATGGCTTCGCTGAGGGGGCTGCGAGAAGCGGCACCATGGCTAAGTTTGGAGAAGCAAAGCAGGGTGTTATGAATAGTCTGCACGCCTCTGGTGTTAATCCTAATTCCGGTCGCTCCAAAATGGCTATGTCCAGCTTGGCCGATGCCGAGGCCACTAGCGCTGCTGATACGTCTGCTCGCTCTCTTAATTCGCAGTCTGATGAGCATGCCACCGGCGTTGCAAACGTAGTGGCTATTGGCAATGGTGAGGCAACTCAGGCGCAGCAAGGGTTAAGCGGGCTTGCTCAGCAGTCCGCAAGCAAGGCGGCTGATGATGCGTATGCTACGCACAACTCGAAGGCTGCGAGAAATCAAGCTATTGGGTCGCTTGCTGGTGCTGCGGCGCAATTTGGCGCTGACTCTTGGGCGCGGGGTTAAGGAGGATTTATGTTTAGCATTCTCGCAGCAGATAAAATTTTTGGCAGCAGCAACGATATAACGAAAGCAATGCAGGCGGGATCTATTTCGAACCACACTGGCCTGCAAGATTACTTTATGGGGTCTGATGTGAACCCAGATCATGAAGCTAGCCATCGAATGGCGGGTATTTACCGCGCCGACTGGCAAAGCTATTTGGATAACTACGCTCCATACGACGCGAAGTTGCGTGACTTGGTTATGGGGGATGCCGACAACCAGGAAGCCATTGACCGTGCACGCGAAACCACGCGCGAATCTTTTGACACCTCGCGCGATGCGCTTAAACGAAATCAAAGCCGCATGGGGTTGAGCTTGGCCCAAGATGAGGCTGACGTTCAAAGCCGGCGCAGCCAGCGCGCATCCACATTGGCGGAAGTGAACGCCGCCAATCAAACCCGGTTGCACATGCAAGATCGTGACATGCTGATGATGGCTGGCGGCATGGCGGGCGGCCTTAAAGAAGCGGCTACAAATCCAGTAGGGGGTTACTAATGGCTTATTCGCTAATGCAGGCTGGCCAGAACATGAAGCGCAGCTCCATGCAGGGTTTGGCTGCCGCACAGCAGCGCGACGAAGAGCGCGAGCAAACCAACGAAAACCTGAAAGAAGCCAAGCGGCAGCAAGAGACCTCTGGGGCTATGACTGGCGCAGCCTCTGGCGCAATGATGGGAACACAAATTATGCCTGGCTGGGGCACTGCCATTGGTGCGGTTGCTGGTGGCTTGCTGGGCTGGCTTTCAAGTTAGGATTTAACTATGGCGGGTAACACTAGAGGTTTGAGTTTGGCGACCGGCGTTGATGGCGCTTTGCGTGGTGCGCAGGCAATGTCCAGCCTGATCAATCAGCAACAGGGGCGCACTCTTCGCGATGCGCAAGAGATTCGCAACGAAGAGCGTCACGAGCAAATACAGCAGGATCGCCAGACGGCGAACGACTACCGCGATGAGAAAATGGATGCCTGGCGCCAAGACCGAAAACAGCAGGCGGCCAAAGAGGCCGAGGAAGCACTTATTTTGTCGAGCCTCACAAAGTCAAAATACTTGGCAGAAGATAAACTTTCTAAAGAAGAGCTGGATTTAATGCAGCGCTACCCGCTGGCCAATGTTGAGTACCTGCAAAGCCCGGAAGTGGGCAAGGCAGTGGATACTTTTCAGGGTGTTATGGATGGTCGTATCAAGCTGCAAAAAAACGAGAAAGGCATTTATGACCTGAGCCAAACGCCAGAGGTCGCCGAGGCGCTTATGGTGCTTGAGCCCAGCCTTGCTGCCGGAAATGTTGACGGGAAAAAGGTGCGGCCGCGCCTTCTGGTGCCCACGGCTGACGGTAAAGGTCTGCAGATGGGGCTTGATGTTGATGGTGATGGCGAGATACGCCCGCTCACCAAAGGTCGCTCCAGTCGTGATGATGACGAAGTTTCTACCATTCAGCTAGAGCAGCTAATGAATACGGCAATGGCCGTGGGTAAGGCGCGTGAAATGACTCAGCGCCCAGAGTATTACGAATTTCTGGCAGAGAGTCGTGGCCTGCTGAAACCGAAAGACGGTAATGCCGGTGAGCTGCAAAAGCACCCCGACCTTGGTTGGATTCAGCAGCAGAAAGATGGCACCTACAAACAGTACGACAGCGCGGATCAAAAACAGTCTGGCCCGTCTGCGCCGGCCGATTACCGGCTGGCTAAACTGCTCCAGCAGGAGTATGCCAACGCCGGTCAAGAGTTGAGCTTTGAGGACGCCTGGAACAAAGCAAAAATGTCGGTAAGTGATCCGACTAAATACGTTAAGGATTATGTGAAAGCGAAGCTCGAAACTGGCGCCATGGATGCCGAAGGTAACGAGCTATCGACTGAGCAGCTTGAGAAAGAAGCCGTTGATTCGTATAAGCGCATTCGCAACCTAATGAGCCAGGAAGAGCAGGGCGGATTGTCTGGCGCCGCTCAACAGCAAGGGGCCGCGCAAGGCGGTGCTCAGCAAGAGTTTGATCCAAACAGCTTTCTTGATGGCTTTGGCGTCCCTGGGCAATAAGCCCCGCCAGTAGCTATCCGGCCCTTCGGGGCCACCCTCCCCATTCCCCATCTACAAATAGGACTTTATCGACTATGAGCGATAACCGTACCCCTGTGCCTCAATGGTCAGACATTGCCGGAAAAGACGAATTTCAGGCGCTGACGCCCGAGCAGAAAGAGCAAACCCGTAGCGCCTACTTTGACCGCGTAATTAAACCGCGTGCGCCAGCCGATCAGCTGGACAGCATTCGCGCTGAATTTGATAAGCGCACTATTCCTGCGCCGGTCGAGCCTGAAAGAGAGGAAGGTTTTTGGTCTGGTGTCGGCAACAGTCTGCGCGGTGCGGGTGAGCGAGTAGGTGACCTGGCCGGTGGTTTTGTTGACGCCATTGGCGCAGCCGCCGAGGCATCGCCCACCGGTATTGTCGGCGGCAATCCGACACGCCCAAGTATTCGTCCGCAAAAAATCCTAAGCGAATCAGAACGCAAAGAGGTGGGTGATATTCACCATGGTATTGCGGAAAACCTAAAGGCGACCGATTTTGGTTATGACCAAGGTCGCTACACGTTAGATCGCGCTAAGTCACGCCTATCCAGTGGCGATTATCTTGGTGCGCTTACCGAGGGCTGGGCGGCCGGTATGGATACGCTGGCTGTATCCACGCCGGATATGGTTGCCGCTGCATCTGGCGCCGGCATAGCCCCGTACATCATGGCGCGCTCGGGTGAAATTGCCGATGAGCGTGCGAAAAATAAAGGGCTTGAGCGAGCAACTGCGGTTGAGCTTCGAGAGGCAGCGCCTTTTGCTGCGGCATCGGCCGTGCTTGAGCGTATTTTGCCTAAGCGCTTAACGGCTTCTGGCGGTGAGATTTCCGAAGAGGCGGCCAAGGAAGCCTCGGACAAAGCCATTCGCCATGTGATGAAGCGTGCCGCATCTGAGGGCGTAAAGGATTTTGGCATTGAGGGCGGTACCGAATTTGTCCAAGAAGGTATTTTGGAGTACCTGGGTGAGAACTACGGCACCGATGTGGAGTTGTCCGCGCGAGATGCGTTCGCCCGAGGCGCAGAGGCCGCAATTCTGGGCGGCATTGGCGGTGGTACGGTTGGTGCCGCAAAAGGTGCTGTCGATGGCATTCAAGAGGCGCGAGGTCGTAGAACGGTTACCGCCGAGGACGTAGAAGCCGAGCTTGAAGATGACTTTGATATTGAGCAGGAAATTAGCGATCTTGAAGCCGCTGCTGATGAGGCTGCCGGTCAGGAGACGCAAGAGCGCCCTTGGTGGGAGCAAGAGCAGGGTGCGGAGCTTTCCATTGATGAAGGTGCACAACCGATTGCCCCAGGAAAAACCGAGATTGAAGGCTACAACCACATGGCCAATGCGGCCCCGGGTGAGGCTGTGTTCTGGCAGTCGCCCGACGGTCAGCGCGAAGCGGAATTCGTTCGTGTCGCCGGCTCAATGGGTGGCCAGGACATTGCGGAGGTTGAGGTTGATGGTCGTCGTGAACTGGTACCTATGGGCGATTTGGCGAGGGTACCGAACTATACGCCAGAGCCTGAACAGGCAGCACAACCCGAGCCTACCGAGGCGCCCGAGGGCACCATTAACTTTGAGCGACCCGATATTCCCGAGCGCCCGAGCCTGGAGCTGGAGCCGCAACAAGCCGAATACAACAATGGCGTAGAATTTTCGCCTCAAGACCTCCCGCAAAACACTGCTAAGCGTGACCAAATGGCCGCTGGCGTGCAACGTTTAATTGACCAGCATATTGACCAGTCTCGCTATGAAAAGCTGCCAGAGGGCTTAAAAGATCCGCGTCTGCTGCGCGAAGAGCACCGCACACGACTGGAGCAAATGGCCGGAGAGCTAGTGAAAGGCGGCGACGTTGGGTATGTGCGTGATGAGCACGACCGCATTACTGGCCGCACGCCCTCGGTGAACCCTGAGTGGTTCAAAGCCATGACCGATGATAGCGGCAAGAAGCTGGTCACCACTGAGCAGTTAAAAACCGCTGTTGATAAGGCTTTGCGTGGCGAAAAACTGGGAGAGCGTCAGGCTGCAGCTGTGCAAATTATGCTGGATGAAATTCAGCATGACCGCCAGGGTTTGATTGAGCAGCGCTTGCAGGAGCGCGCCGATGCCATACAATCGCGTGACGCCAAACGAATTGCCGAGAGTTTGATTGATCCCGACTTGGCACTGCCTGAATCCGGCCCAGCCACCGCCGCTGTTTCGGAAGTGGTGGCGGATATTCTAAGCCGTGGCTATTCTCGTGATAAGCTACAATCGTTAATTCAACAGTACAGCGCTGACGGCAAAAACCCATTGCCTCAGTTGATGGGCAAGCTAAGAGCTGAGGGGGTATTTAGTGAGCAATCAGACGGAAGAGAAGTTCGACGCGGATCTGATAATGCGCGGGGCGGATCACCTGATAGAACAGCGCAAACTTCGTCGGGAGCGCAACCTGGAGACGCTGCGCCGGACATCCCAGGATTCGACGGAGAGCCAACCGCAGAGCAGCGAGCCGAATCCGAACGAGAGTTAAGCCAGTTATTCGGTGAACCAAAACCCAGTCAAGAACCAGAGCTCGCCAATGACGCGGGCTCTGTTGCTTCTGCGCCCCAAGAAACGCCCGTCGATCAAGAAAATTTACTCGAGTCCTACACCGAGCAGGATATTGCCGAGCGTGAAGCTCAAGCGGAAAACTTGCCCGAACAAGAGCAGCGCGTCCAGGTGGACCGTGAACGTGAAGAGTTTGGTTTGGATGGCGGCTCTGCGACTGTGGCCGGCAGTAATGATCCGCTGCAAAAGCCTCAGGGTGGCGATATGTTTGCCAGCACGCGGGGTGAAAGCAGCCCAGAATCTTTCGTGTCTGCACCAGACGGTTCAACGGATTTTGGTGAGGTTGACGAGTCCGTGGCCAAAGCAGTTGGCCGTCAGGCTGGCAAGATACGACTTCAAGAGGGTGTTCATAAAACTAAGCATCAAGGCTACGGGCGAGCTCACATAGCTGCTGAGCATCCAGAAATTAAAGATATTACTGGCTTTGTTCGCGGTGTGGCATCTGACTTTGACGCAATTTACAAGGGTCGTCGCGGACGCCTGCAGATGGTTAAGGGTGGCTCGCCGGATGAGTTGCTTGTTGTTGAGCTGCGCCCAATGGAGAGCGGAGACTTTTATTCGGTAGTGTCTGCCTACAAGAGCAGGAAAGTGACAGGGGAGAAGCTGTGGGACGCTGCGCAGTCACGCCCCTCCGGCCCCGGTGACCAGAATGCCTTGTCCGAATCGGTCCCTCTTAGTGGTTCCGGCGAGAGCCGACCTAGCGCCAAGCAATCAGCAACGGGTAAAAGTATAGGCCAAAAAACAGACAATGGTCAATCTGCACTCCCCAAAATCCTCACCGACTCGCGTAAGAAAACTCTTATCAAAATGGCCAAAGAGCAAGGTATCAAGCGCAGCTCCCCCGGCTATAACGCGGCTATGGAGCGCCTTGGCGAAGAGTACGATCAGGCCGTAGACCGGGCCCAGGCAGAGTTAACGTTCGAGCAATTTAACGCCCTTAACTCTGATTCGCCTGAGTCGGTAAATCGCCAGGCCTATGATGCTTTGCGTGAAGAGTACGGCATTGATGAGACGGCACTCGCCGATATTGACGCTGCGGCAAGTCAAGCCGACACCAATCCTACCGAAGCTCAAAAAGAAGCAGGCAACTATCAGAAAGGCCACATTAACGTCCAAGGCCTCGATATATCGGTAGAGAACCCCAAAGGCTCTGAGCGATCCGGTACCGATCCAGATGGCAATGATTGGTCGGTGACCATGAACAGTCACTACGGTTACATTCGCCGCACTGAGGGTGCTGACGGTGAGCATGTGGACGTATTTGTTGGCCCCGAGCCCGAATCCCAGCGTGTGTATGTTGTGGATCAAGTAAACCCTGACGGCTCTTTCGATGAGCACAAAGTGTTGGTTGGTTACCGCGGTAAGCTGGCCGCCACCAAAGCCTACAAAGACAACTACACCAAAGGGTGGAAAGTGGGCCCGGTCACCAGCATGAGCATGGACGAGTTTAAGGCCTGGCTCAAAGACGGTGATAACACCAAGCCGCTGAATGCTGACCATTTTCTTGAGGCCAAGAATTCAGATGGGTCAGATCTAAAAATAACGTGGAGCAAAAGGTCGCCCAAAAGTTGGAAGTCCAGTGATGGACAGATAATCGCCGATCATTCTACGACCTTCGGCGGTGTGCGACAGAAAATGTACATGGTGTTTGCTAGCGAGTCTGATTTTGGAGCTGGGAACAACTATGCCACCGCTGAAAATCTAAAAGAAGCAAAAAACAAAGCTAGGCCAAGGCCCTCAAAGGGGGGCGAGAAACAGGAAGCGCCTGCCCCGACCGAGGGAAAAACCCGCTGGGTCAAGTCAGGCAAAAAGCAATGGAAGAGCGAAGACGGCCGCATTATTCAGGACGAGTCGTACACCCTAAAGGGCAAGCGCGTGAAGCGGTACCGGGTGTATGGCAGTGAATCCGACTTGGCCAAAGGGGTTAAGTATGCCGAGGGCAATACTCTGGTGGAAGCGAAGGAAAATGCCGCTAAGTATCTGCCACGACTGGAAGATTACCTGGCTTCGCAAAAGGAACCGTCAACCGAACGCAAAAAGCAAAGCGCCCCGGCGGCCCCTATTGAAGATTTCGGCGAGAAGCTTGGTGGCGCGCGCAAGGATGAAATGAAACCGTTGCGTGAGCGTCTGGAAAATATGGACGACGACCAAATTGCACAAAGTACATTAGGCAAGCTGTTCCCGAAGGCCGAGATAGACAAAATTGAGAATAAGGAAACGGCCGCTTGGTACAAGGTGATTCGCGATATTGTGCCTGCCAAACCCCGGAAAGCCTACAAGCTGCAGCGCTGGGTGGAAAGCGTTAAGCAGGCTCGGGATATGGCAAACCTTTTGGAGGAGGTTGGCCACGAGAAGGTGGCAGAAAAAATTAAAGAATCTGGCAAGAGAAGTCTTAGCGAGCTTCTTGAGCGAGTCGAGCTGCTGAAAGGGGTTGATCGAAAGCATTGGATGCGTATTGACACCGTGCAGTCTGTTTATGGTCGGTACATGGTTGATGGCGAATTGACGCCTGGGTATTGGATTGATGTGTTTATTGATGGCAGAAAGGAGGCTTTTAGAGGGCACAAAACAGTTGAGTCAGCTATTCCCGATGTTGCCACCTTCTTGGAGGATAAAGAGCCGGCCGAGCGTAAGGTGAAGTTCGCAATATACAGCAACCGCAACACTGGCGAGGCTTACATTGTCAAAGAGGGAGACCGTGAACGCCGCCAGTTGAAGACCTTTGAGAATGTAAGTGAGGCTCGAAAATACCAGCTCGAAAACTACGAAGAGTTGGTGGGTGCATGGGAGGCTGTAAAAAACCGCGATAACGTGACTCGTCGGGATATGCGGCGCAGTGTGAACGCCGAGAGAACCGGAGTAGATTACCGGAAAGGCGAGGACGTAACACCACAACAATTCTTGGAAACCTTTGGTTTTCGGGGTGTTGAGTTCGGTAATTGGGTGAAGCAAGGCAAGGGGGCCAAAGAGCGCCAGAGCCTGCTGAATGACGCCTACGATGCCTTTTTGGATTTGGCCGAAGTTCTGAATTTGCCGCCCAAGGCCATGAGCCTGGAGGGTCGACTTGGCATTGGTATGGGGTCGAGGGGGCAGGGTGGAGCAGCGGCTGCCCACTACGAGCCAGATTCTAAGGTTATTAACCTTACAAAGACAAAGGGTGCCGGGTCGTTGGCGCATGAGTGGTTTCACGCGCTGGACAACTATTTCTCAAATAAGCGTGGTGAGGCAGTTTTTACCGGCGATCAGGATGCCTACCGTAAAGATTCCTATGTGACCTATAAGCCTGAGCCTTTAATGGTTCGCAAGGCGGATGTCGGGAAGGGTTACGGTTTAACCATGACCAAAGCTCAGCTAGAAAGACGGCGAGCCGCAAGCCCTGATAATGATTTGTTCGCCGCTGAAAACTGGGTACCTGATCCAAATCATAAGGACGGTGTTCGTCCTGTGGTGGAAAAATCATTTGCCAGCCTGGTGAAAACCCTTGAAGAGTCGCCAATGTCTGGCCGCGCGATTGACGTAGATAAGGGCAAGGTCGATGCTTACTGGTCGCGTATCATTGAGCGGGCCGCCCGGTCGTTCGAGAATTATGTGATTGTTCGCCTGGCGGATCAGGGTTACCAGAATGATTTTTTGGCTAATGTCGCCTCTGAGGAAGATTTCGTTCGCAATCTGAATCGCTATCCCTACCTGAAAGACAATGAGGTCACGCCAGTTGCTGAGGCGTTCGACAACCTGTTTGAGTCTATCGAAACAAAAGAGACTGGCGACGGCAATGTGGCGCTTTTTAAATCAGGTGGAAGCAATTCTCAGCCCGTTGAAAAGCTAGAAGCGCAATCTACAGTAGATCGAATCGCTTCATCCTTGCCGGACTCAACAGCTAAGATCGAGCTGGTTGATTCTTTTGACGAGTTCCCCGAAGCAATCAAGAAGAGCGCGAAAAAACTTGGCTTTGATGGCTCGCGAGTTAAAGGGGCTTACCGAGACGGAACGGTTTACTTGAATCGGTCGGCTCTAAAAAGCGCGGAAGACGTTGAACGTACCATATTTCATGAGCTGTACGGACACCATGGCCTGAAAACAATCTTTGGGCAAGATGTTCGCCAAGCAATGGGGCGTTTATATCTGCGTGTTGGTGGCCTAAAAGGCGTCCGCGATCTAGCCAGAAAGCACAATATTGATCTGTCACGGTACGAGCGTGGGTTAAGCAAAGCGGTTAATTTAGGGATTTTTGATCGCGATACTGCTAACTCAATTTTAGCCGAAGAGCTATTGGCTCACATTTCAGAAAACCAGAAGCCGAGTGTAATTAGGGCGCTTAAAGAATTTATCGGAGCTATTCGTTCATGGTTGCGTAAAAACGGGTTTATAGCTCTGTCGAAAATAACCGACAGCGACATTATGCAACTGTTAAAGCAATCTAGGCAGGCAGGCGGACATTCTGGCATCAGCGGCCCGACCGGGACAATATTTGACTTGGCTGGAGAGTACGAAGGTGCTCAGGCGGCGCCTGCGTTCTCAGTGTCTTCTATGCCGCGTCCTACGCGCAAGATTATCGGCGACGACCCGGTACTGGCCGGCTGGACAATGCTCGCGCAAAACGATGATGCGTTCCAGCTGCCGGTAAGTGACAAGAAGGGCATAGAAGAAATATTCAACGAGCTGGAAGGCCCTGGCGGTGTTCAGATCGTTGAAGCCGAAGAGCTGGCCTTGCAGAACGATTACGGCGCGGAAAAATCGTGGCGAATCATTACGCCTCAAGGTAAGCGCGCGGCGATTTATCAAAAGGGCGATAGTGTTTGGATCGATGTGTCTGCCGTTGAAAAAGGCCAGAACGGCAAACGAATTTACAATGCCGTTGCCAACTATGCACATAACAATGATCTGGTGTTTGTCGGCGATCCAGATGGCTTATCCGATGTGGCCCAAACTCGACGCTTGGAAAACATGATAAGCAGCGCGTTGAAATTTGGCACAACAAAACATTTGTGGCCGCACCAAAATCAAGTAACCGGTAATTCTAATGTCGATATGCCTAACATCGAGTGGAAAGACGGTAAAGACGCTCATAATTTACGGCAGATGATCGACGCCTCGTATCAATCGGTCGTAAATCAATTTCCGGAAATCCAGAACCTGCGCTACAATCCAAAGACTGACCAGTTTGAAGATTCCAAAACGGGGGAGGTTTGGGATGCTGAAAAATTCGATGACACAGCCGCAGAAATACGAGGACTGCAAGACACCGGAAGAGCGCGAGGCCCACTTACAGCGGGTCGCACAACGCTTGAAAGAGCAGTACTCACAAATACCTTTTCACGCGGAACGCGCCAAGAGGTCGCCGACATACTGGAGAAGTATGGCAAGTTCGGCAGTAAACGCCTAACCGGTCCCGACAACGCAGTACTCTACAGTATTGATTCAGAACCCCGGCCAAGTGCCGGGGTTTCTCGTTCTGGAGAGGGTGAAACGCTATTCAGCGTCAACGACGACACTCCACTGTTTGCGGCCCCCCAAGAGGCCAAAATCTACGGCATCCCCAAAGATTACCTGCTGCGCAAAATCACCGACAAAATGCGGCCGCTGCTGCAGACACAGCGCGAGATTGAAAAAGCCCAGGGTGGCCCGTTGGATGAGGCGCTGGACGCCTACCGGGCAGAAGAGGCCTTCCACGGTAAGACTGAGAACGATATTCGCAAGTTGCGCGAGCAGTATGTTGAGCCGCTGGCTGAAAAAATGGCTGACTATGGTGTCACCCAGGAAGAGCTTGATATGTACCTGTGGGCTCGCCACGCACCAGAGCGTAACGCGCAGATCGCAAAGATTAATCCTGATATGCCAGATGGTGGCTCAGGTATGACCGATCAGCAGGCCCGCCAAGTGCTGAAAAAGGCGAAGGACACCGGGCGCCTGCCGCAGCTGGTAGAGCTGGCGAAAACCGTGTATGCCCTGCAAAAGCGCAAGCAAGAGCTGCTGGCTAAGAATCTGGTGGATGGCGACCAACTCAATGCCTGGAACGAAAACTACAAGCATTATGTGCCGCTTAAAGGCCGCGCGACGGATGAGAGTAACACCAGCTTTCCTCGAGTCGGCAAAGGCTTTGATATTCGCGGCAAAGAGTCTTTGCGTGCACTAGGGCGCCGCACCAAGCCCGAGTCGCCCCTGCTTCACACCATCATGGATACCACCGAGGCTATTATTCGCTCGCGTAAAAACGAGGTGGGTTTAACCTTCCTCGACCTGGTGGAGCAATACCCGAACCCGGATTACTGGGAGGTATTTACCGCCGAAAGCCCCGAGCTGGAGCCGCGCTTGTATAAAAACTCCCAGGGTGAAACCGTGGGTGAGGGGCCGGTGATTGATCGCTCCAAGTATTTCAGCGTGAAGCGCGACGGCAAAGAGCATTTCATTAAGATCAATGATGAGCGCTTAATGAAGGCCATGAAAAACATGGGGCCGGAGCCGATGAACAAGCTGACCCAGTGGGCGGGCAACCTGTCTCGCTTCCTGTCGTCGGTGAATACTAGCTTTAACCCTGAGTTCGTAGTGACCAACGCGGCGCGGGACATTCAGACCGCCGTGGTCAATGTGCTGGCCGAGCAGGACTTGCATAACGGCCGCGCCAAAGGCAAGAAGATCGCCGCGAAAATGGTTAAGAGCGCGCCCAAGGCGGGATACGCCATTCGTATGAGTCTGGCCGGTAAGCAGCTGAAAGGCGAGGCTGGCGAGTGGCAAAAGGCTTTCGATCAATTCAGGGAAGACGGCGCTAAAACCGGTTGGTTTGACTCTAAAGACATTGAGGGGCAAAAGCGCGACCTGCAAAAACTGCTGAGCCTGTCGGAGAAAAATGCCAAGGGCAATGTGCTGAGAGCCGCAAAGGCCGTGGGTGAGTTTGTCGAGAACACCAACGCCGCGGTAGAAAATGCGGTGCGCCTGTCGGTCTATAAACATGCGATCGATGCCGGAGTATCTCGCAAAAAGGCCACTGAGCTTGCCAAAAACCTGACAGTAAACTTTAACCGCAAGGGTGAAATAGGGCAGGTGATGAACGCCCTGTATATGTTCTTTAACGCCAGTGTCCAGGGCACCATGACCTTTGCCCGGGCGATAGGCACTCTCAAAGACATAGACGGCAAGAAAACGCTAAATGCTGCGCAGAAAGTCGGGCTTGTGGCGGCGGCCAGTGCCTTCGGTCTGGCAGCGCTTAACCGCGAAATGGCGGGTGAAGACGACGACGGGGTGAACTGGTACGACAAGGTGCCGGACTGGGTGAAAGAGCGCAATATCGTGCTGATGAAATCCGTTGTCGGTGGCGAGCCTGGGGAATACTGGAAAATCCCACTGCCTTACGGCTACAACATTTTCCATGTGTTTGGCACCCAGATGGAAGGCGTGGCAAATGGTACAACCGGAGTGGGCGAGGGCGCCGTTAATGTGGCCAAGGCCGCTGTAGGATCGTTTGTGCCTCTGTCTCTGGCAACCTCGGACGAAACCGGCACCATGATCGGCCGCACCATTACGCCGACCGTGGGCAAGCCGTTCGTTGATTTGTGGACCAATGAGAATTTCTGGGGTGGGCCTATCTACCGGGAAAATATGGACTTCGCGGTACCGAAGGCAGACGCAGCGCTTTATAAGCGATCGACCCCTGAGATATGGAAAAACATGGCCATGTTTATGAACAAGGCCACCGGGGGCGGCACTCATATAGGCGGGTGGGCGGACGTAAGCCCTGATTCGCTGGACTACCTGTTTGACTACTTTACTGGTGGCGCTGGCGCTTTCGTTAACCGAGCTCAAAGCGCTATAACAAAAGCTGCCCAAGGTGTGCCGCTGGAGGATCGTGAAATTCCGTTTAAGCGTCAGATGTCGGGTAAGGTCGCCCACTGGGACGATATTTCAAACTTCTATGACCGCAAGGAAGAGGCCGAGCGCCTGGAGGCTGAATGGAAAACCCTGAAAGGCAAAGAGCGCGTTGACTTCTACAAAGAGCACGGCAAAAAGATCCGGCTAAAAGCGCTGGCGAATGATGTGGCGCAACAGATGGCCGCTCAGCGTAAGCGCCGTGATCGAATTGAAGCCAATGAGAAGCTGACCGCCAAGCAGATGGATGAGCGCCTGGAAAAGCTGCAAAAGCGGATGAAGCGCGAGGCAGACCGGTTTAACCGGGTGTGGCCAAAGGACTAAAGATAGCGCCAGAAATCCATTTGTGCGATGTAAACGGCCACAATGGCTCCGGCAAGGATTATGCCGGGCCATGTGTGCCAGAATGGAGGTTTTGAGGCCATAGCTATCGGTGTATTACCGGGCTAAATGAAAAATGATCCTGCTGCAGAGTTATTTCATCAATAACGCCGTAATTCTCTGGCTCCACGCTGAATATTGTTAGCCCGCCACCCGACTGACTTATGGTTCTCAGCTCGTCGGCTGGGCTTATGTCTATGTCGTTCACCAGGGCGCCAGGAATGCGGACCGGCATGGATATTTCTGTGTATTCTCCTGTATCCCTGTTTATCTCATAAAGTGCGCCTGCACCTACACCCAGCAATCTTCCGCTGCTATCAAAATCAATGCCTTGGAAGTCGCTTGTAATCTCGACTCTGGAAAGCTCTTCGCCTTCAAGCGATAGCTCCACTAGGTAGCGCGTTTGAAAATCTTGTGGCTCAGTAATGGCGGTTATGGTGTCGTCCGGCGTTACCGCCATATTGGACAGCTCGTATTCAGTGGCAAAGAGTAGTTTTGCCTCACCGGTTCTAATGTCGATCAGATCAATCTTTTGGTCGTATTGGTCGGCCCCATAAACATAGCCTTCGCTGTCGTAGTCAACCGCCAGGTAACCGGTGGGGAGCGGATTTGCTAATACGGCTATCGTTCCGTCAGTCTCATTGAGCTCATAGGTTGCGCCTTTGAAAAGGCTCACCGAGAACGTTCCGCTGCCTTCTGGGAGTGGCGCAATTTCAGCACCGCTATCCACAGGTGTTATAACGACAAGGGCGTCCGTATCCTCGTGATCATGGCTTAAATTTAATGAGCCCTCGCCAGTTAGCTTCTCTTCTTCATATAGCTCAATATTTAGCGAGTAGTTGCCTGCCGGCATATCAGGGAGTACGAAGCTGGTAGAGTTTCCCGTGTACTCTTCATCGGCGGTCGTTTCTCCTGTCACTTGAATTATGACGGTGGAATATTTAGAAACCTCAGAGGCATCTATCGTGATGTTTATGTCTGCATCGTCTGTCACTGCAACTGACGAAGAGCTTGAGGATGAACTAGAAACGGTTGGCTTGCTGCTGCCGCCCCCGCCACCTCCGCCACAGGCAGATAAGACGATTGCTGCCGCGACAGAAAAAATGAAATTGGTTGCTGTTTTTTTGGTTGTTTGCATCATGCTTCCCCTGAGTCCGTGTCGCCAAAATAGGCGGCCCTATTAAACGGTAAATTGAAAGGTAAAGGCAATGCCAGACGAAAGCGAGGCCCCTTAAAAACGTCGGCTTTATGAGGCACAATCCGTTTTCCGAATAGGAAAAAAATCCTTTAAAATCAATGCTGAATTTTCGGCTATTTCGTGTATTTCGCTTTTTGATTTATTAAAAATGCTATATAAATCAATAGCTTATGGTTTTCCGTGTCCACACTGGGGGTGTGGTGGTCGTGGGTTCGAATCCCGCCGTTCCGACCATTTTTCTTTTCTTAACTCTCTGTTCACAGCATCTCTTGTAATTTATCGTCTTGGCCTTATATCCCATCCTTGAGGTGGCAGCCTCTGTATAAGATGCTACTATGTGCCCCTATTTTTTGACTCAGCGGCGCAGTAGCGTGCGCAAAATAACAATTGAGGTATCTACGTGACCAAGCAATTAATGATTTACGAGAACATCCAGCCGGTAACCAGCGACAAGCATCGCACTGTGGCGGTTAAAGTCACTTCGCACGATTTCGCATCAGAGTTGACCTCTGTTCCTCTGTTGGCAACTGAAATTCCGTTCGCATCTGCCGAATATCCGGTTATTTTCTCTGCTCCTAACGCTGAAGGTGAGCACACCCCTCTGGCGATCGTAGGCGTACAGCAGGGCGAGAACCTAATGTTAAATGCTGAAGACGCATTCGATGCCCGTTACATTCCTGCGTTTATTCGTCGCTATCCTTTTGTGTTTGCGGGCGATAAAGACAATCAGAACCTGACTCTGTGCATTGATGAAGACAGCAAGGCACTGGTTCGCGATGGTAGCGAAGGTGAGCGTTTGTTCGACGATAATGGCGAGCAAACTGAATTCTTGAAAGAGATTTTAAAATTCTTGCAGGACTACCAGTATCGCGCCGAGATGACCAAAGCTTTCTGCCGCAAACTGAAAGAGCTGGACCTGTTGGAGCCAATGCAGGCGAATATTGAATTCCGCAATAAGGCCGACAGTAATATGAGCATTAAGGGTTTTTACACCGTTAAGCGTGAAAAGCTGAAAGCATTGACCGACGAGCAAGTGGCGGATTTGTTTAAGCGCGATGGGTTAGAGTTGATCTACGCGCACTTAAACTCATTGAGCAACTTGAACGATTTGGTTGAGCGCAAAAACGCCAAGCTAGCCTAAGCGTTGCCTTAACCCAAAAAAGCCGGTTCGCCGGCTTTTTTTATGCCTGTCAATTACGGCTTGATGATCAGTTGCTTGAGCGACCAGCGAATATATCCAGTGCTGCATCTTTCACAAACATACTTGCCTGTGTTTTCCATAATCCGGATAGGCTATGTTGCTCGCGGTTGCTAATAATAAACAGGCCGCTATTTGTTTTCCTGCAAAAATTACGAAATTCTGGTGTTGGCTCACCAAAACGAACAGTACCGTTTTCGGCGGGTATAGCATGTTTCTGGGTCAAACCTTGTAATTCTCTCCTGGCGGATGCGCTCAATTCGTTCTCGTTTTCTGATGGTGCTCTGTCCAGTTCGTCATCTTCTGGTAACGGGTGACCTTTGAGTTGCAGCACCTGAATACTTTCTGGTGTTGCCAGCGTTAGAGCGCGAATAAAAAGAGGTGCTCCGTCTGCCGATTTGTTTAGTGCGAAGGCTATGGTAATCAGATGATAAGCGGCCATAGTTTTACCCGATACAACAATATTAGGTTTTCAGGCCTTGGTGGGGCTTTAGAAAAACACCATTCGGTGAACCATGCCATAGTTTATACGTAAGCCTAATAAGGTATTTCGATAAAGGGTGGGCTATTGACCACTACACATGGCCGCGATAGCAGGAGGGGTGAAAGCTATGAACAGCTTAAGAGGGCGTTCGATATTGGTGACCGGGGCTACTGGTTTTATTGGTGCTTATTTGGTCGCAAGGTTGCTAGAAAGTGGCGCAAAAGTAAGCGTGTTTACAAGACGAAAAAAAGTTGCCCAACGTTTATGGGGTGATTCTGTACAGGTGCTTACCCAGCTGTCACAGATTCCCGCTTTTGAGTACTACGGTGTGATTAATTTGGCCGGTGCGCCCATCATGGCAAAACGGTGGACGGCTCGTCGTAAGGAGTTGTTGCTGCAAAGTCGAGTCAATTTCACCCAAGAGCTTCTGGCTCAATTCCAAAAAGTGAATTCATTCCCAGATGTTGTAATCAGTGGCAGTGCAATTGGTTATTACGGGCCCGATGCCAAAACACCGCTGGATGAATCTGCTGTGAAGGGGCAGGGCTTTGCTGCAGATTTATGCGCGAGGTGGGAGCAGGCGGCGATTGATGGAGTGCCCTCTGGCAGTCGATTGTGTGTGCTGCGTACGGGAGTGGTTTTAGATGCAGGAGGGGGAGCGCTAGCGCAAATGCAGCCGCCTTTTAAGCTTGGTTTAGGTGGACCCATGGGGAGTGGTCAGCAGTGGATGAGCTGGATTCACCTAGAGGATTTAGTGGGAATGATTATATGGTTGTTAACGGACACCTCTGTCAGTGGGGCTGTTAATGGCGTTTCACCTGAACCGGTCACGAATAAACAGTTTTCGCACGCTTTAGCTCAGGCTTTAGGGCGGCCTTGCGTCTTTGCCATGCCGACATTTTTCGTTAAGTTGCTGCTGGGGCAGGCCGGGGAGGAGCTCCTTTTGGGGAATTCCAATATCAAGCCTCAGGCTGCAATATCCAATGGCTTTAGTTATCGTTATGGTGAACTAGAAAAAGCTTTGAATGACAGTGTAAAAAAATAAATTTAAGCACTTGATATATAAAATGCAGGCCTTAAATAAGGATTGTACCGGCTCGGTAGAGGGGTACAAAGCGCCTGATCTTGAAGATAGGCAACCTTTTATATATTGCTCTGATGAGGATATTGTTATGCGTAATTTTGATTTTTCTCCACTGTATCGTTCTTCCATTGGCTTTGACCGTGTAGCCAGCTTGCTCGACTCTCTGTCGCGCACTGAGCAGTCTCAGCCGAGCTATCCGCCGTACAATATTGAGCTTACCGGCGAAGATCATTATCGAATCACTATGGCCGTTGCGGGGTTTGACCGCAGTGAGCTAAATATTGAAGTCAACCAAAACAATCTGACCATTACCGGTCAGAACGCGGCCGATGAAGAAGGGCGTACCTTCCTGCATCGCGGCATTGCGGCTCGTAACTTTGAGCGCCGTTTCCAGTTAGCCGATCATGTGCGGGTTGAAACCGCAAACTTTGAAAATGGTTTGCTGCACATCGATTTGGTGCGCGAAGTACCTGAGGCCATTAAGCCCCGTACTATCGCAATAGGTAACGGTGAGTCGGTTGCAACCGTTACGCAAAAAGAAACCCACGCCGCCTAGTTTTCTCAGGCTTGTTAAGACTCACAGCAAAAGTGCCGGCTAGTCCGGCACTTCTTGTGTGTGAGTTGTAATCTGTTTTTGTGTTTAAAAGTGCTCATGCCGCAACCATGCCCGCTGTGTTTATCGGCTGATAATAAGCCTTACTTTTGCGACTCTAAGCGTTCTTATCGGCAGTGTTCACGGTGCCAGCTGGTATTTGTTCCGGCCGAGTTTTATCTCACCGCCGCAAAAGAAAAAGCCGAATACGACTTGCATGAAAACAGTGCTGACGATTTAGGTTATAGGCGGTTTTTGTCGCGAGCGGCAAAGCCTGTGCTTAATCGTGTCGGGGCGAATGCAATCGGTTTGGATTTTGGCTCTGGCCCCGAGCCTGTACTGCAATCAATGTTGCAAGAGGCGGGGCTTAAGGTATCGGTTTACGATATTTTTTATGCGCCGGATGAATCGGTTTTCAATACCAATTACGACTTTATCACTGCCACAGAGGTGGTGGAGCACTTACATGAGCCCGCAAAGGTTTTAGAGCGACTGTGGCAGTGTTTGGCTGCTAATGGCGTGCTGGTGATTATGACGAAACGGGTTATAGATGTGGACGCTTTCAGCCGTTGGCACTATAAAAATGATCCGACCCATGTGTGCTTTTTCTCTGCTGCTACATTTTCGTGGCTAGCCGCCAAGTGGCAGGCCGAGCTTGAGTATGTCGATAAAGATGTGGTGGTGTTTCAAAAAAACCTCGATTAATCGGTGTGAAACAGCTTAGCTCTGACCGTTGAGCGGTAATCGCTCGGGGTAATGTCTAACTCTGCTTTAAAACGTTCGGTAAAATACGCGGTATCGGTATAGCCGACTTGGTTGGCTATTTCGGCAATGCTTAGGTTGCTGGTTTTTAACAGCTCCTGCGCGGTATTGATGCGAACCTGACGCAAGTAGTCTAGCGGGGTGGTGCCGGTGGCTTCTTTAAAGCGACGGTTTAAAGTTCGAGTGCTCATATCAAATTGTCTGGCGACTTGCGACACTTTTACATCGCTGGAGTATCGCTCCCGAAGCCAGGATTGAACCTGCACAATTTGTTCGTCTGGGTGGGGGTGGTCGAGGTTTTCGTAAAAAGCCAAGCTCTCATAGGGACGGCGAATTTCATGGGAAAAGTGTCGCTCTACATGAGTGGCGACCGTGCGGCTAAAGAGTTTCTGAATAAAGTGCACGGTTAAGTCTGCCAGTGAGTTCACACTGGCGGCACAATAAATGTTTCCCGCCTTGGTGATAAAGTGCTGCCTTTTCAGCTCGACCTTTGGGTAATCTCTTTCAAACTGATCAAAGTAATGCCAATGGGTGGTGGCGGCTTTGCCGTCTAGCAGGCCCGCCTCGGCTAAAAAGCACACTCCTGTACTGACGGCGCACAAGGTGGTCCCCTGTGCGTGACAGGCCCGTAACCAATCGAGCAGGGCGCTTGATTGTCTCAAGGTGGGCCTTGGGTTACGCCACAGGGCGGGCAAATAAATAATATCGTTTTCGTTTGTTTCTGGAAGTAAGTGATCCGGTTGCCAGCGAAAGCCTGTGGTGCTGTTGTAGCTGCTGGTTTGTTCGGCGGTAGTCGACAGCTCTGCTTTCTGGTGTTTGTCTCCGTCCCGACGCCGGTTCGCCAAAATGGCGGTGCGCAACATTTCCATGGGCAGGGCGGTGCCGGTTGCCAGCATGTTTTCTGATAAGACAAAACTGATTCGGGTGGTGGGCATGATTTTTCCGCTTGAGTGAGTTTGGCCAGAATACCATAGCTTGTGGCCGAAATGGCCATGACTGTTCACGGGCTCGCGCTCTACACTTTGTTGCTAGAATTTTAGTCATTTTGCCTGGAGTATGAATATGTCCCGTTTGCCTGTGATTGTTGGGTTTGGTGGTTTTAACGCGGCTGGTCGTAGCTCCGGGCATCACGCGTTTCGACGCATGGTTATCGAATCTTTGCCTACCGCTGAGCGTCAGGAAACCCTGGCAGGCCTGGGTGTCATGATGGGTTTGCTGCGTTGTGAGGCCGGTGTGTGGACTGATGTCGACGGTGATGCATTAACCTTAGACGATATTGAGTCGCGCTTTGGTCAGCAGATTTTAAACGGCAGTCTGATTCGTCGAATTGATCCGGCTTTTTTTGATGTTGACGCCGCCGCTTGGCAAAAAAGCGCGACTATTGAAGGCGAGGGTGGCGTTCAAACGTTTACGTTGCATTCTCGAGAGTTGCCCGAGCCTGTACCAGCTAACTGGCAGGTGACCGAGCTGGAAGGGCGTAAAGTTAAAGTAGAGATTAGCGGTGCGGTGGATGTGAAGTTTGACAGCTATCGTGATATTCCCGTTAAGTCTGCTGGTCAACTGCCTCAGGGCTTCGACCCATCGACTCTTTATAACGCCCGGTTTCACCCACGCGCGCTGCAGTTATCGGTAATTGCAGCATCCGATGCGGTGCGATCCGTGGGAATTGATTGGGCCACTATTGCCGCCAGCGTAAAGCCCGATCAGGTGGGGGTTTACGCCAGCAACGTTATGAGCCAGCTGGATGAAAACGGCTTTGGTGGTTTGTTGCAGGCCCGCTTACGCGGCTCCCGTGTTACGACCAAGCAGTGCCCGTTGGGCCTAAACAGCATGCCGGCAGACTTTGTTAACGCCTATATTCTCGGCAGTGTAGGCCATACGGCGGCGAATGCCGGTGCTTGTGCATCTTTCTTGTATAACCTGCGCTCGGCGCTTGAGGATATTGCCAGTGGGCGCTGCCGGGTGGCGGTCGTGGGTAATGCTGAGGCGCCCATTACTCAAGAGATTATCGATGGCTATGCCACGATGGGAGCCTTAGGTGTTGAGGAAAAGCTGAAGAAAATTGATAACAGTGAGACCACTGACCCGCGCCGCTCTAGTCGCCCATTTGGGGAGAACTGTGGCTTTACTATCGCTGAGTCCGCGCAATATGTTGTGCTGATGGATGACGCCTTGGCGCTGGAATTAGGCGCTGATATTCACGGCGCGGTAAACGATGTGTTTATCAATGCCGACGGCTTTAAAAAATCCATTTCTGCCCCTGGACCTGGCAACCACATCACCTTTGCCAAAGCGGTGGCGTCAGCACGTGCAATTCTGGGTGATGAGGCTATTCGCAAGCGCTCAATGGTGCACGCTCACGGCTCCAGCACACCGCAAAATCGGGTGACCGAATCGCAAATTTTTGATCAGATTGCCGAATATTTTGGTATTGAGCACTGGCCGGTCGCGGCGATTAAGTCTTACGTGGGGCACTCATTATCACCCGCCAGTGCCGATCAGCTGATTGCCAGTTTGGGGAGCTTTAAATATGGTTTGGTGCCCGGCATCAAAACCATTGATAAAGTGGCCGACGATGTCCACGCGGACCGCTTGAACATTCCCGTGGCTGACTTTAAGCCTGATGCGCCCATTGATATCGCGTTCTTGAACTCCAAAGGCTTTGGTGGCAACAATGCCACCGCCAGCGTGCTGTCGCCACGCGTGGTTAACGAGATGCTGGCCAAGCGCTATGGAGGTGATGCCTTTGCCGCTTACGAAAAACGCCGGGAAGCCACCCGCCTGAAGGCGGCGCAATACGACAAGGAGGCGCTCGGCGGCAACTTTGGCACCATTTATCAGTTTGGTGAAGGCCTGATTGACGAGAGCCAAATCGAGCTGGCCGACGGCAAGTTAACGTTGCCTGGCTACGCCCATCCGATTGATTTGGATATGCCCAATCGCTTTGCCGATATGGTCTAAATCTTATCGGTGATTGCGGGCTCGCGCCGTCGCGGGCCTGCCTGCACAAAACTCGCGCAATAATGCTATACAAAGCCCAATCTTTCCCTTAGAATACGGCGCCTTTCGCGACCGGACTGGGTTCGTCGCTTAAAACAGTTAATCGCGGTCAGGCTAAGCCTGATCACACAACCACAGGAAAGTATTCATGGTAACTATTCGTCTGTCACGTGGCGGTTCTAAAAAGCGTCCTTTCTACCACCTGACTGTAACCGACAGCCGCAGTGCGCGTAACGGTCGCTTCATTGAGCGCGTTGGTTTTTTCAACCCTATCGCTCGTGGCCAGGAAGAGAAGCTGCGTGTTGACCAAGAGCGCATCAACTACTGGGTGGGCCAAGGTGCTCAGCTGAGCGAGCGCGTTGCCAAGCTGGTTAAAGAAGCCGCTTAAGTCACGGCCTGGTTGTGGCAGGTTCATCCAATCTGGTTGATGTTGGCCGAATTAGCGCCGTTTTTGGTGTTAAAGGCTGGCTGAAAATTCAGTCTTTTACCGAACCTGCTGAAAACCTGTTTGAATATCATCCCTGGTGGTTAAAAACCGCTCATGGGGTGAAGGCAGTAGAAATAGACGCTGCCCGTCCTCACGGTAAAGGCTTTGTGGCCCACCTGAAGGATGTCGATGACCGCGATCTGGCGGCTACATATACCGGTATTACCATTGCGGTCGAGCGCGACCAGCTACCCGATCTGGAAGGGGATGAGTACTACTGGTATCAGCTGCAGGGGTTGCAGGTTATCAGCGAGTTTGAAGGCAAGTCTTATCCACTGGGTAAGGTGAGCAAGCTGCTGGAAACCGGCGCTAATGATGTGCTGGTGGTCAATGCGACCGCTGACAGCATTGATGAGCGCGAACGGCTGGTGCCTTACGTGCCAGAACAGTACGTGCTAAACGTGGATCTCGATGCCGGTGTGATCACCGTTGACTGGGATCCGCAGTTTTAAAAACGCCTGATCGGCCCGGAGGCTGCGTGAACACCGATACAGATGGCTTTCAGCCACTGAAAATTGCGGTGATAACCCTGTTTCCTGAAATGATACAGGCGGTGCGCGATAGTGGAATCACTGCGCGGGCGGTTAAAGAGGGGCGGGTTGATATCCGCTGCTGGAACCCCCGGGATTTCACGCAGGACAAGCATCGCACCGTGGATGATCGCCCCTACGGCGGTGGCCCCGGCATGCTGATGAAAGTCCAGCCGCTGGCCGACGCTGTCGATACCGCCAAACGGTGGGCGACAGACGCCAGAGTTATTTACCTGTCGCCTCAGGGGCGGGTGTTTAATCAGGCGGCAGCCAGTGAGCTTGCGCAAAACGGTAATCTGATTTTGATTGCCGGTCGCTACGAGGGTATAGACGAGCGTCTGATTGCCCGAGTGGTGGATGAAGAGTGGTCGATTGGCGACTATGTGTTATCCGGTGGTGAGCTGCCGGCCATGGTGCTGATGGATGCGGTTATCAGGCTGTTGCCTGGCGCCCTTGGCGATGCTCAGTCCGCGGTGGAAGACTCTTTTACTGACGGCCTGTTGGACCATCCACACTATACCCGCCCAGAGTCATTGGATGGGGCGGAGGTGCCCGAGGTATTGTTATCCGGGGACCACGAAAGAATTCGGCGTTGGCGCTTACAACAAGCGCTGGGGCGAACCTGGCTGAGACGGCCAGATTTATTGCAACACAAAGACTTAACCGAGGAGCAGCAAGCGCTGCTGACGGACTTTCGTCGGGACCTTAATGACTAACTCTAGCTGTGAAGCTACAGACTCTCAGGAGAAACGAGATGACCAACAAAATCATTCAAGAGCTCGAAAACGAACAGCTCAAAAAAGAAGTTCCGGAATTTGCCCCCGGTGACACCGTTGTGGTTCAGGTTAAAGTAACTGAAGGCAACCGGGAGCGTTTGCAGGCCTACGAAGGCGTGGTAATTGCCAAGCGTAACCGTGGCCTGAACTCTGCTTTCACCGTGCGCAAAATTTCTCACGGTGTTGGTGTTGAGCGTACTTTCCAAACTCACAGCCGACAGGTTGACAGCATCGCTGTTAAGCGTCGTGGTGATGTGCGTCAGGCCAAGCTGTACTACTTGCGCGACCTGACTGGTAAAGCCGCTCGTATTAAAGAAAAGCTGTCTTAAGTTTTACCGCTTAAGTCAGAAAAAGCCGGGGCAGGAAACTGCCCCGGCTTTTTTATGCTGGAAACAATGCGCTGGGAAAACCTGTTGCAAGGAAAACTGCTGTCCGCATAATGCCAGTACGAGACAGCTCGTAGATCAGTGACGAGTAGGCCCATGACGTTGCAAGCAGACACACAAACCATTCACCAGTACTTAGACAGCCTGTGGCTGGAAAAAGGCTTGTCGGCAAATACTCGCGAGAGCTACTCCCGCGATTTAACGGCATTTGCATCGTGGCTGCACGCCGACTCTGGGGTGGCGATCATGGCTGCCAGCCAAGAGCAGGTGATGGCGTTTCTTGCCTGGCGTCACAGCCGACATTATTCCAGCCGCTCTACGGCAAGATTGCTCTCCTGTTTGCGGGGGTTTTATCGCTACCAGATCCGCGAAGGCCGATTGCAAATAGACCCATTAGCGCATATCGATAATCCCAAATTGCCCCGTGCACTGCCTAAACTTTTAACCGAGGCGGATGTCGAAGGGCTGCTTCGCGCGCCCGATGTCACTGACAGTGTTGGCTTACGCGATAAGGCCATGCTGGAGCTTTTATACGCCTGCGGTTTGCGAGTAACAGAATTGGTGAGCTTGACCATGCCTATGTTGAATTTGCGTCAGGGGGTGGTGCGAGTGTTAGGTAAGGGCAGTAAAGAGCGTCTGGTACCACTGGGTGAAGAGGCTGTGTACTGGCTGGAGCGCTACATGCGCGAGGCACGTGGCGCTTTGCTTGGTGTTCTTACCTCGGAAGTATTGTTCCCCAGTACCCGAGGCACGCAGATGACCCGCCAGACCTTTTGGCATCGCATAAAGCACTGGGCAAAGCTGGCAGGCATTGAAAAGCCGTTGTCACCCCATACCTTGCGCCATGCGTTCGCGACGCATCTGCTGAATCACGGCGCCGATTTACGGGTGGTGCAGCTGCTGCTGGGGCACAGCGATTTGTCCACCACGCAAATCTATACTCATGTGGCCCAGGCGCGCATGAAAAGCTTGCATGAAGTACATCACCCAAGAGGCTGATAGTTGTGTGCTAAACTGCCAGCCGATTAGCTAATGCCCGTATTAACAGAGAAATTCTTATGATGGTAAATGCAGTTCGTATCAGCTTGGCGGCACTGGCCTTTACGGCTTGCGCGGCTTTGGCTCAAGACAATAGCGCGCAGACCGAATCGGCGGCTTCGCAAACCCCAGAGCAAACAATCAAAGCTCAGTTGGATAAAATCACCGGTGGTGCGCCTCTAGGCCCAGTTCGTCCTTCAGTGATAGACGGGCTTTACAGCGTCCAAGTTATTGGCGGGCCAAGCTTGATGGTCACTGCGGACGGTCAGCACGCGATTATGGGCGATGCCTACGAAGTGACGGCTGAGGGGTTGGTGCCGGTACAAGATCCCTACTTAATTAACTCGCGCAAAGAGTTTGTTAGCAGTCTGGAAGAAAACGATACCATTAATTTTACACCTAGCGATGGCACTAAGCACGTGGCCTACGTGTTCACCGATGTAGATTGCGGTTACTGTCGGCGCCTGCACAGTCAAATGCACGAGTACCGTGAGCGTGGTGAGAAAATGCCTGGTTACAATGACTTGGGTATCGAGATCCGCTATCTGGCCTACCCACGCGCTGGGGCAAACAGTCCATCGGCGGCGAAACTGGAAAGCGCCTGGTGTGCCGCTGAGCCGGCCAAGGCTCTGGATAAGCTGAAAAATCTCGAAGAGATTGCGCCTGCCAGCTGCGATGCCCCCATTGAGCAGCAATTTCTTAAAGGCGGTGAGCTAGGTGTTACGGGTACCCCCAGTATTTTACTGCCCGACGGCCGCCTATTTGTCGGTTACCTGCCGCCAGAGAAGCTGCTGCAAAGTATCGAACAGGGCGAATAACCCCCTTCTTCCGGCAACACACGCCGACATCAATTGACAGCAACCTTAGCTCTGAGTAAGGTTGCCGTCTTTTGTTTTTCCGTCTCCCCATTAAGAGGATTTCATGTTGAAACCGGTCAGAATAGGTATCTGCGGTCTGGGCACCGTAGGCAGTGGCACCGTCAATGTACTCGCGCGCAATCAGCGCGTCATTAACGCCCGCGCCGGTTGCGATATTATTGTGGAGCAAATTGGTGCTCGCCGGGATAATCCACAGGTCGACATGGCCTCGCTTAACGTTACCCGCGATATTTTCGAGGTGGCGCGCAATCCTAATGTTGATGTCGTGGTTGAGCTGATTGGTGGTATTTCGGTTGCCCGCGATCTGATTCTCGAAGCCATTGCCAATGGCAAGCACATTGTTACCGCCAACAAAGCGCTGATTGCCGAGCACGGCAATGAAATTTTTGCCGCCGCCGACGCGAAGGGTGTGACAGTGGCCTTTGAGGCAGCCGTTGCCGGTGGTATTCCCATTATTAAATCCATTCGTGAGGGACTGTCGGCCAATCGCATTGAGTGGTTGGCGGGCATTATTAACGGCACCGGCAACTTTATCTTGACCGAAATGCGCGATAAAGGCCGCGATTTCGCCGAAGTTCTTACCGAAGCGCAAGAGCTTGGCTACGCCGAGGCAGACCCTACGTTCGACGTGGAGGGTATTGATGCCGCCCATAAGCTGGTAATTCTGGCCTCTATGAGCTTTGGTATTCCGCTGCAGTTCGATAAGGTGTTTACCGAGGGTATCAGCAAAATTGAGCCGGTAGATGTTGCCTACGCGGATGAGCTGGGCTATCGCATTAAGCATTTGGGGATCGCCCGTCGCGTTGCCGATGGCATTGAGCTGCGGGTTCACCCAACACTTATTCCAGAGCGCCGTCAGCTGGCGAACGTTGACGGTGTTATGAACGCCATTATGGTTAAGGGCGATGCGGTTGGACCGACCATGTACTATGGTGCGGGGGCAGGCGCTGAGCCGACGGCCTCTTCGGTGATTGCCGATATCGTTGATGTGGCGCGTACCCTGACGGCCGATCCTGAACACCGGGTTCCCTATTTGGGCTTTCAGCAAAGCAGCCTGAGCGATCGCAATATATTGCCGATTGATGAAGTCGAGACCGCCTACTATTTGCGTATGTCGGCCCTGGATAAGCCGGGCGTGCTGTCTCAGGTGGCGACCATTCTTAGTGATTCAGGCATCAGTATTGAAGCCTTGATTCAAAAAGAAGCGGACGAAGACGAAGAGATTGTGCCGCTGATTCTGCTGACCAACCGGGCGGTTGAGAAACACTTGGCTACCGCCATCAGCAAAATTGAAGCGCTCAGCTCAATTACCGGGCCCATTACCCGTATTCGCTTAGAGCCTTTAAAATAAGGCAAACAAATAACGGGCAATTGCCCTCAAGTGGACTGAATTCAGGTTACCGACGTGAAATACATCAGCACCCGCGGCCAAGCGCCGTCACTGTCGTTTGAAGAAGTAGTACTCACAGGTCTCGCCTCTGATGGCGGCTTGTATGTACCCGAAAAACTGCCCGAGTTTTCCCGCGAAGAAATCGCGAGCTGGGCCGGTTTGTCTTATCAAGAGCTGGCGTTCAAAGTGATGGCGCCTTTCGTTGACGGTGAAATTCCCGACGATGATTTACGCGGTTTGATCGATAAAGCCTATCAGAGCTTTCGCCACCAGGGCATTGCGCCTTTGGTGCAAACGGGTCACAACGAGTGGATTTTAGAGCTGTTTCAAGGGCCCACGCTGGCGTTTAAAGATTTTGCGCTGCAATTTCTGGGGCATTTGCTCGACTATATTTTGAAAAAGCGTGACCAGAAGGTTGTGGTAATGGGGGCAACCTCGGGCGATACCGGTTCGGCCGCCATTGAAGGCTGCCGTCGCTGTGAGAATATCGATATCTTTATTCTCCATCCGCACAACCGCGTGTCTAACGTACAACGCCGCCAGATGACCACAGTGCTTGAAGACAATGTGCACAACATCGCGCTGGATGGAAACTTCGACGATTGCCAGAACATGGTAAAAGCCAGCTTTGCCGATCAGTCCTTCCTGCCCGAAGGCCGACAGTTGGTGGCGGTGAACTCGATTAACTGGGCGCGCATCATGGCGCAAATCGTCTATTACTTTTACGCCTCGTTGGCGCTGGGTGGTCCGCACCGTCCTGTATCTTTTTCAGTGCCTACCGGTAACTTCGGTGATATTTTTGCCGGTTATCTGGCCAAGCGCATGGGCTTACCTATCGATCAGCTGGTCATTGCCACCAACAGCAATGATATTTTGCACCGCGCGATCAGCAACAACGACCACAGTAAACAAGAGTTGCAACACACTCTGTCGCCCAGTATGGATATTATGGTGTCCAGTAACTTTGAGCGTATGTTGTTTGATCTGTACGATCGCGACGGAGCGGCCATTGCCAAATTAATGGAAGACTTTAAATCCGGTGCCATGCATCTGGACGACAAAGCCCTTGCACAGGCCCGCTCGTTATTTGCCAGCCATAAGGTTGATGATGATCGTATGCTGGAGGTTATTCGCGAGGTGTTTGAAAACACCGAATACCTGCTCGATCCGCACACGGCTATCGGTGTTGATGCCGCTCGCGCTACCCGTAAAAATCAGGATGTACCTATGGTCTGCCTGGCTACGGCGCATCCGGCAAAATTCCCTGAAGCGGTGCAAAAAGCCGGGCAAGAGGAAGATCCTAAGCTGCCGCATCACATGGCCGATTTATTCGACCGTGAAGAGCGCTACGAAGTGCTGCCCAACGATGCCACAACTGTGCATGAATTTATGCGCAGCCATTTGGCGTGCTAACTCAGAGTTAACCGCTTAAGCAAAAACAAAAAAGACGAGACTCGCATTGCGGCTCTCGTCTTTTTTGTTTGTTGTACCTTGCCCGTGCCTTCACGATATATAATCTTTACATGCAAAAAATCATTAAACGCCGTCCCGCTCCGCCATCTTTATTATCCGAGCCTGGTCTTGCACCCTTACTGGATCGCATCTATTCCAGTCGCGGTGTGGGGCATGCTGAGGAATTAGAATTAACCTTACAGCGCTTGTTGCGCCCGGAATTAAAAGGTTTGCCAGAGGCCGCTGAAATTCTCGCCGATGCGGTGGTGGCCGGTGCGCGTATTTTAATTGTGGGCGACTTTGATGCCGACGGTGCTACCAGTTCGGCACTGGGGGTACTGGCACTGCGTGCTATGGGCGCGCAGTATGTGGACTTTCTGGTGCCTAACCGTTTCGAATACGGCTACGGCCTTACGCCAGAAATCGTTGCGGTTGCCGCAGAACAAGCGCCCGATATTATCGTTACGGTCGATAATGGAATTTCCAGTATCGACGGGGTGCAGGCCGCGAATGATTTAGGCATTGCCGTTGTCGTTACCGATCACCACTTGCCGGGCCAGGCGCTACCTGCGGCCGATGCCATCGTTAACCCCAATCAGCCCGGCTGCTCTTTTAGCAGTAAAAATCTTGCCGGTGTCGGGGTGATTTTTTACGTCATGAATGCGTTAAAAAAGCAGCTTAGCGACATGGGGTGGTTTGCCGAGGCGGGAATTCCCGCGCCGAATATGGCGAACTTTTTAGATCTGGTGGCCCTAGGCACGGTCGCCGATGTAGTGCCGCTGGATGCAAATAACCGTATTCTTGTGGAGCAGGGCTTGCGCCGTATTCGCGCGGGCGTGGCGCGCCCGGGTATTCTGGCATTGCTTGAGGTGGCCGGACGTGGTCGCGAGCGTTTAGTGGCCACTGATTTGGGTTTTGCCATAGGCCCGCGCTTGAATGCCGCCGGCAGATTGGATGATATGAGCGTCGGCATACGCTGTTTGCTTAGCGATGATGTTGAATCAGCGCGCGAGCTGGCGGCCGAGCTGGACAGTTTTAATCGTGATCGCAAAGCGATTGAAAGCGGTATGCAGCGCGAAGCCATGGCCATGTTGGATAAACTCAGTGTCGACGATGGACAGGACTTGCCCTGGGGGCTGTGCTTGTATGACGCCACCTGGCATCAGGGTGTTATTGGTATTCTCGCCTCGCGGGTTAAAGATAAATTTCACCGCCCGGTGATTGTGTTTGCCGATGCCGACGATAACACCATCAAGGGGTCGGCGCGCTCTATCCCCGGGTTGCATATTCGCGACGCGTTGGATGCGGTTGCAGCCCGCCATCCTCACCTTTTGCAAAAATTTGGCGGTCACGCCATGGCGGCGGGTATGAGCATTGCCCGTGAAGATTACCCGGCGTTTGCTCAAGCGTTTGATGAGGAAGTAAAACGCCAGCTTAGCCCCGATGATTTGCAGGCAGTGCTTATGAGCGACGGCGAACTGGCCGCAAACGAGTTTGAGTTAGAGCTGGCGCGCCAGTTGCGAAACGCAGGCCCCTGGGGGCAGCATTTTCCCGAGCCGCTATTTGATGGCGAGTTTTACCTGGTGCAGCAGCGCATTGTGGGGGATAAGCATCTAAAGCTGGTGTTGGCTCAAGATGCGCAAAAGCAGCAGCTGTTGGACGCCATTGCTTTTAACGTAGATTTGTCTGTGTGGCCAGATGAAGGCATAGAGCGGATACGCGCCGCATTCAAACTGGATGTGAATGAGTTTCGCGGCCGCGAGTCTCTGCAGCTAATGCTGGATTATCTGGAGCCTGTTTAGCTGGCGTCATCCTCACCCAGTAACGGTTCGAGGTAGGGCCATACATTGTCCAGAATCATGGGCTGGGCCTCTTCGGTGGGATGAATGCTGTCGTTGCGCATCAGTTCGCGATTGAGCGCGACACCGTCGAGCATAAAGGGCACTAACGTCACTTGGTATTCTTGGGCAAGCTCTGGGTAAATATCGCTGAACATCTGTGTATAGCGCGCGCCATAGTTGGGGGGGATTTGCATGCCCAGCAGTAATACCTGTGCGTTGGCGTTTAGCGATGCATCGATCATGGCGCTCAGGTTATCACGCGTAATATTCACCGGTTGGCCGCGCAAGCCGTCATTACCGCCCAGCTCAAGAATTACAATGCTTGGCTTGTGGGTCTTGAGCAGTTTGTCCAATCTGGCGGCGCCGCCGGTGGTCGTTTCTCCGCTGACGCTGGCATTAATAACGGCGTGCGAGAATTTGTGAGATTCAAGCTTTTCCTGCAGCAGTTGCACCCAGCCACTGTTTAAATCGATACCGTAGCCTGCGCTTAAACTGTCGCCCATCACCAGAATGGGTTGCGGATGATTGGCCCAGCTATTGGCAGAAAATAACAGCAGTAAGCATCCGTTTACCAAAATTAAACGTCTAAACCAATCGAGCATAGTAGAATCCTGCAATAACAAATCTTAAGTGCGCCGTTCAGGGAGACCTTATGGCTTATATGATTCAAGCCGAGCAGTTGGGCAAAACCGTTACCACCGCGAGTGGTGATCTTACCATCCTCCAGGATATTAATCTGCGCGTAGAGAAGGGCGAAAGCCTGGCCATTACCGGCGCTTCTGGCTCGGGTAAATCAACCTTGCTGGGACTGCTCGCGGGGCTGGATGTTCCCAGCCAGGGCCGCGTATTGCTGGCCGGTGAAAACCTCGGCGAGTTAGACGAAGAGGGCCGTGCCCGCGTACGGGCCGAGCGAGTTGGCTTTGTGTTTCAATCGTTTCAACTGCTGCCTGGATTAACCGCGCTGGAGAACGTCATGCTGCCGATGGAGCTGGGCGGGCAAAAAAATGCCGAGGCCCGGGCAAAAGAATATCTTGCCAAAGTGGGGCTAGAGGCGCGCGTCCATCACTATCCGCCACAGTTATCCGGCGGTGAGCAGCAGCGCGTCGCCATTGCCCGGGCGTTTGCCTGCGAGCCTGAAATCCTTTTTGCCGATGAACCCACGGGTAACCTCGACAGCGCTACCGGTAACACTATTAACGATTTACTGTTTGGGTTGAACGCCGAGGCGGGTACCACCTTGGTGCTCATCACTCATGAAGAGCGTTTGGCGAATCGCTGCGCTCGCCAGGTTCAGTTGGCCGCCGGAGAATTGTTAATCAGTGGCGCGGCCGCTGAGCTCTAGGAGGCATTATGCTGGCATTGCGATTACTTTGGCGTAATTGGCGCAGCGGTGAGGTAAAACTGCTGGCCATTGCCCTGGCTCTGGCAGTGACGGTGGTCAGTGCCATTGCGCTGTTTACCGATCGGCTGGAATCCACTTTGCTGGAACAAAGCAACTCACTGCTTGGCGCCGACCGGCTGATTACCAGTAACCAGCGTCATCAACCCGAATGGCAGGCCGAGGCAGATAGCCGGAACATTGATACCAGTCAGGTGGCTCACTTTGCGTCAATGGTGTTTGCTGGTGACGAGATGCACCTGGCGTCCATTAAAGCGGTTGCGCCGCGCTATCCGTTGCGTGGTTACATTGATCTGAGCGAACAGCCCTTTGCCACCTCTGGCCCCAGTGTTGAGCGCGCAACGGGTATACCGCCTGTGGGTGAAGTGTGGGTGGACTCGCGCCTGTTGCCATTGCTGCATATCTCACTGGGAGACAGCTTGCAGATTGGTGAGCACAGCTTAACCGCCAGTAAAGTGATCGTCAGTGAGCCCGACGGCAGTGGTCCGTTCAGTGTGATGGGCGCGCGCATTATGATGAACTGGGCGGACCTTGCCAAAACCCAAGTTATTCAGCCCGGCAGTCGGGTGGAGTATCAGTGGCTGTTGGCCTCCTCGCCCGAAACCTTAACCGATTTTATTACCTGGCTTGAACCGCGTTTAACAGAGCACGAAGAAATTGTCGGTATTGAAAACGCCCAAAGGCGTTTGCAGGGCACACTGAAAACCGGCCGACGCTTTCTGGTGTTGGCCGCAGTAATGGGCGTATTGCTGGCAGGAGTTGCCGTGGCCTTGGCCGCACGGCAGTTTGCGTCGCGCCATGTGAATCAGGTGGCGTTACTCAAAAGTCTCGGTGTGCAGGCGGCGCGCATTCGGTTTTTGTATTTGGCTCAGCTCGTCAGTTTGTCGTTATTAGCCGCGTTTGTCGGGTTGTTGATTGGCTTTGCCGTGCAAGAGTTGATCGCTGTGGCGGTGCATCGGCTGTATCAAATTGAAATGGCTCCGGCGCGCCTACAAACGTTCGTATTAAGCCTGTTAAGTGGTCCGGTAGCCTTGGTGGGTTTCGCTTTGCCCAGCCTTTGGTTTTTGCCAACGGTCGCCCCGATAAAAGTGTTACGTCAAGACATGCCAATCAACACTGGCGCTGCGGTGTGGCAAATCGCCATGGCTTGCGCAGTCTTGATTTTGTTGGTGGTGGTGTTTGGCCGCGATTTGGTTTTAGGTGCAACGGTACTGGTGGCTTTGTTGGTGGTGGCGGCCCTTGCCGCATTGCTGGCGTTTGGTTTGTTGTCTCTGGGTAAAAAGGCCGGCAGTCAGGCCGGAAGCCGTTGGCGTTTGGCCATTGCCAGCATTCAGCGCCGTCGCTCAGCCAGCGTATTACAAGTGGTTGTTTTTGCTACGGCCGTTATGCTGTTGCTAACGCTGACGATTGTGCGTACCTCGTTGATTGAAGAGTGGCAGGTAAAAGTCCCGGAGGACGCACCCAATCACTTTGTGTTGAATGTTGCCCCGGCGCAGGTAGAACCTTTTAAACAGTTGTTGGATAGCAACCAGCTCGGGGTCGAGCAACTTTACCCCATGGTGCGAGGCAGGCTGACTCATATCAATGGCGAGTTGAAACCCGAAGACACGTTAAACCGAGAGGCTTCCCTTACCTGGTCCGACACCTTAGCCGCAGATAACGAAGTGGTTGCCGGGCTTTGGTGGGATGAGTGGCCCGCGAGCGCCACCGGCCTTGCGGGTGTGTCGGTTGAGGTAGAAGTGGCCGGGCGGCTCGGTATTGAGCTGGGCGATACACTGACTTTTTCAATTGGTGGTTTGCAGGCGCAAGCCGAAGTGGCCAGCTTTAGAACCCTGGAGTGGGAGTCTTTACAGCCGAATTTCTATTTTATTTTCCAACCGGGCGCGCTGGATGACTACTCGCCCATGTATATGACCAGCGTGTATTTACCGCCTGAGCAGAAAAGTTTTATCAACACGCTGTTAAGCCGCTATCCCACGATTGTGGTGATTGAACTGGACCGCATCATCAATCAAATACGCACGATTGTTTCGCAGGTAAGCGACGGGGTAGGGTTGGTGTTGTTGATGGTGCTGTTGGGTGGTTGCTTGGTGCTGGTTGCATCTGTGAATGGCAGTATTAATGAGCGCAAACAAGAGGCTGGTTTACTGCGTGCCTTAGGCGCCAGTCGCAGCCTGATTACCGGAGGTGTTTGGACGGAGTTTGCCATTTTAGGCTTTGCTGCCGGGATTATTGCCACCATTGCGGCTGAGGCTTTGATTATCGGCTTGCAAATCGCCGTATTTGAAGTGCCGGTACAACCTCACTTTGTTTATTGGCTGGCCACGCCAGTTGTCACCTCCCTCTTCGTTGCCGCCATAGGCGCATTCAGCTGCCGCCACGCGGTTAATACCCCACCGGCGGTTGTACTGCGCGAAGCGGCTTAACCTTTCTTGCTCACTTCTTGGTTTGTCAAGCCCTAAATAGGGCTTGGCTTCAGTGGCTGTAATTCTTTGTAATGTCTCTTTCAGGGTGGTTATGGGAGCCTAACCTGACTGACTCACTGTTATTGAATATTTTAAATCGCAATGAACGCAGTGGGGGGACATTAAACCTATTAAGGAGAGAGTTATGGTGGAGCCATTTGTTGGTGAGATTAGTATGTTTGGCGGTAATTTTGAGCCGCGCGGTTGGGCTTTTTGCAATGGCCGATTGTTAGCTATTTCGGAACATAGTGCGCTGTTCTCGATATTGGGAACCATCTACGGTGGTGATGGTAGAACTTCTTTTGCATTGCCAGATTTGCGTGGTCGCGCACCTGTTGGTATGGGGCAAGGGAACGGATTACAGTATATCAAACAAGGTCAATTGGCCGGGACAGAGAGTGTTCAAATCACTCAAAGCGAGCTTCCCTCTCACCAGCTTAGTGCCACACAGCTGAAAGCTACAGTCGCTATTCCAGCTACAACATCCTCAGAGAATGTCTCCGCCGAGCCAGGCAATAGCAAAATTATGGGGCCAATTGCGGCTGCTGGGCGGGCTGGTACGCTTTACAGCGAAAACTCGACGGATGTGACCTTAAAACCATTTGAGGCTCCTGTGACCGGAGATATCCCGTCGGGCGGTGGCGGCCAGCCGTTACCCATTCGCAACCCCCTTCAAGGTATCAATTTTATTATCGCACTGGAAGGAATTTATCCTTCGCGAAGTTAACAGCGTATTGTCGAAAGTTGCACTGGGCGTGAAGTTAGCGCTCATTGCTAGCTTGGCTTGACGGTAAGAAAGCAGAATTTTATTTGGCAATAAAAAGAGAGGCGCCAGGAGTCTTTATGCGGTTTAAAAATCCTTCCAGAAGCAGCGCAACATCAACTGCAGCACAATGGTTTTTGCGTGGCTGCATGCTCTTAGTGGGAGTGATAATAGTACCGCAGGCCTATGCAGCCACTTTTACGGATACTTTTGATAATAATACAGGGGTTTCTACCAGCATAACCAGAACCCTGGGCGGAGCTTCGTTTACCTATACGTTTACCGCTGCGGGAGATGCCGGGGACATGGCTTGGGAGAATGAGTATGGCGAAATTAACTCTCCCTCACTTAATTTAAGGTCGGGCACATACGATACCGGGACGACCGAGGTTTTTACTATAGCGCGCACTGATGGTGAAAACTTTGCATTTAGCAGTCTGTATATTAACAACACGGCAGGGGACACGGTAACTGTTGGTGGTTATTTGGATGGCGCTTTAGTCAGCAGTTCACAGACAGTTGCGAATGGTTCGTCCGCGTCTGTTAACTTTGGTCAAATTCTCGTGGATGAGGTGCGGGTTTCCAGCACCGACTTTCTCAATGTGAATCTTGATAGCTTCTCTGGTGATACTTCGGTTATGGACGTCGATGGTTCCCTTGTCGAGTCTTTGGCACTGGTTGAACCCGTTGCTATGCCCACCACTATTAATAGCGCAGCTGCCGCGATTGGTGTACTTGACTTTACCTTAAGCGATGGCGGTGGGAGTGACGGTCTTCCTATGACTGTCTCGCAAGTTGTAGTGAATGTGATGGGGACTTCTACTGATCTCGAACGTGGCAAAGTAACTTGGCGTTTGAGTGGTCCTGATGTCTCCAATGCAACAGGCACCTACAATGCTGGCTCAGATACCATTACCTTTTCTAGCTTACCGATATCAGTTGTCGATGGCGGTAGCGAAACTTATACCATTAACGCTTATTACAATGACAATACTAACCTGGTGGAAGGCCACACTTTTATTCTTAGCGTGGATGGTGATACCGATGTCACCGTAGGTGGCTCTGGGACGCAAATGGGTGCTACCTCTGCGGTTAGTAATGGCAAGGGCTTGGCCATTGAGGTGACCGCCACCGAGCTTGCCTTTTCCACTCAACCAGCGGGGAGTGTGTCCGGTTTAGCTCTGAGTGTGCAGCCGGTGGTTAGCGCACAAGATGCTTTCGGGAACACCGATAAAGATTTTACCGAAACCATCACCTTAACTGAAGCCAGTGCCGGAATGTTAAATAATGCCAGTGCTGTCGCCAGCAGTGGAGTGGCCGCTTTTACCAACCTTACTTATAACGCGACGGCCGATCAGCAAAGCTTTACTTTAACGGCGAATGATGAGGATGGTGAGGGTTCGGATTTACCCAGCGTCAATGCCAGCTCTGTCACCTCTGATGTCGTGGCGACAGCCCTGACGTTCTTTACGCAGCCGGCGCCACTTAATCTGTCACCGGGCAGTGCTACTAGCTTGACCACGGTTCCCGTCGTACAGGCTGTGGATTCGCTCGGTATTGTAGATACTGGCTATAGCTCAGACATTACGTTGTATGAAGTGAATGGCCCGGGCAGTGTATACATGAGCGGTACGGGTGATACCGATGGCAGCGGCACGACGGTATCGATCACCCCAAGCAGCGGTGTTTCCACCTTTAACAACATGCAAATTACTTACACACCGAATGGTTCAGGCCCCGAGACCTTTAACTTGCGCGCCCAATCCGGAGGCTTGAGCACCGCCGATAGCGCGCAGTTTACCTCTGTCGACAACACGCCTCCGAGTGTAAGCAGTGTTTCGCTAACGGGCAGCCCGGCGGCGAATGCCAGCACAGTGAGCTACGTTGTAAGCTTTGATAAAACCGCTAGCAACGTCAGTGTGGATGACTTTTCTCTGACCACCACCGGCACCACTGCGGCGGATATCGCCAACGTCTCGGCGACATCGGGCAGCGCGATTACCGTAACGGTTAATAATATAGCGGGCGAGGGCACCCTGCGCTTAGACCTAAAAAGCAACACCAATATTATCGATGGTAATGGCAACGGTAATGGCACCAACGGTTTTGTGATGGCTTTTACCAATGGTGACATCCACACCCTTGATGCGGTTGCGCCAACGGTAACGGGCGTCACCGCTACCTCCGCTGATGGTATTTATGGCGTTGGCGATGTGATCAGTCTGGCTGTGAATTTCAGTGAGATCGTGAGCGTGACCGGCGCACCGACGCTTACGCTGGAAACCGGCACTACCGATCGCTCGGTGAGCTACAGCAGTGGTTCTGGCAGCAATACCTTAACGTTTAACTATACGGTTCAAGCGGGTGATACCACCACCGATCTCGACTATGCCAGCACAACCGCGTTCGCCTTAAACGGCGGCACGGTTACTGATGCCGCTGGCAACGCCGCGACCTTAACTTTGGCCTCGCCCGGTGCGGCGGGCTCGTTAGCGGCCAATAAAAACATTGTGATTGACTCAGCGGCCCCCACCTTAACCGCCAGCCAACCGGCCGACAACTCCACAAACTTTGGCCATGATGACGACCTGGTTTTTACTTTCTCGGAAGCGGTAGTGGCTGGCACCAGCGGCGCCAATACGATTACCGTGCGCCAGGTCTCAGACGATTTAACCGTCGCGAATATTGCCGCCGATAACGCCGCCGTCAGTGTGGCCGGCAGTATCGTTACGGTCGACTTGCCCGTAAACTTGAACCCGCTTACTGAGTACTACCTACAAATTGGCTCCGACGCGTTTACCGACGTTGGGGGTAACTCTTACGCTGGTATTAGCGATACCACTGCGCTGAATTTTACCGTCGCCAACAGCGCGCCTGTGGCCGGTAACGATACGTCCAGCACTAATGAAGACACCGCGGTTGATATTGCCGTGTTAGGTAACGATACCGACAGCGACAGCAGTTTAAACGCGGCCAGCGTTATGATCGGTGGAGCACCGAGCAATGGCAGCACCAGCATTAATACCGGTACCGGGGTGATCACTTATACGCCGAATGCCAATTTTGAGGGCATTGACAGCTTTACTTACACCGTCGAAGACGTGTGGGGCCAGCCCTCGAACAGTGCCACCGTAACTATTACGGTCAACCCGGTAAACGATGCGCCCGTTGCCAATAACGATGCCGTTGCCACTAACGAAGACACGTTGGTGAGCATCGATGTGATGAGCAACGATATTGAGGTAGACGCAAGCGATACCCCCGGTACCTTGACCCTGGCGATTGGCACTGAGCCTACTCATGGTGTGGCGGTGATCAACAATGGCCTCATCGATTACACCCCCGCACCCGAGTACGAAGGCACGGACACATTTACCTATACCATCGAAGACAGTGGTGGCCTGATCTCCAATGTGGCCACCGTCACCGTCAGTGTGATTGGCGTTAACGATGTGCCCGTGGCTATGGCTGACAGTGCCAACGTCGATGAAGATGACTCGGTCGTGATTGATGTGTTGATCAACGACAGTGACATCGACGGCACCATCGATGCCATGTCCGTTGCGGTTGTCACTGATGGTGCACACGGTACTGCGGTTGTGAATGCCGCCACCGGGGCCATTACCTACACCCCTGATGCTGACTACAACGGTACCGACACCTTTACGTATCAGGTTGACGACGATCTTGGCGGTACTTCAAACGAGGCGACCGTCACCGTTACCGTCAGCAGCATCAACGACGCCCCCGTGGCCGCTGATGATACCGTCACTGCCTTGCAGGAAGACACTCCGCATAACATCAATGTGTTGGGTAACGACAGTGATGTCGATGGCACACTGAATGTTGCCAGTGTCGAGATTGTAAGCGTACCTTCGAACGGTGCCGTCAGTGTCAGCACGAGCACTGGCATGGTCACCTACACCCCGAGCGAGAACTACTTCGGGAGCGACAGTTTTAGCTATCGGGTGATGGACGAGCTGGGCGAGTGGTCCAATGAGGCCACCGTGACCCTTACCGTTGATAGCGTAAACGATATGCCCACCGCCACCGATGATACCGTTGTGACCGATGAAGACACCGCGGTGCTGATTTCGCTGCTTGATAATGACAGCGATATCGATGGTGCGCTCGACATCACCAGCGTCACAATGGTAAGTCCAGCCAGCAATGGCAGCGTTGATAACCACGGCGACGGCACTGTCACCTACACGCCCAACTCCAACTTTAATGGCAGCGATAGTTTCAGTTATACCGTGCGCGATGATGAGGGCGGCGAGTCGGCAATGGCCAGCGTTACTATTACGGTTAACCCCGTTAACGACGCTCCGAAAATTTCCGGAACGGCATCAACTACGGCCGAAGCCCTAAGGTTGTACAGCTTCAGTCCCACAGCCTCAGACCCGGACAGCGGCGATACTTTAAGCTTTAGCCTTGCCAATGCCCCCGAATGGTTGAGCATTAATGTCACGACAGGACGTGTGAGTGGTACTCCTGACGAATCCGATGTCGGGTTGGTGCAGGGTATTGTGGTCTCTGTGAGTGATGGTGCCGAGGCGGCTACTTTGCCTGGCTTTGACATTAACGTGACACCTTCTCAATCAAATACGGCGCCGACTATTAGTGGTACACCCACAGCGACTGTGCAAGTCGGAAACCTGTATCGTTTTGCCCCTCAAGCGAGCGATGCGGAAAACGACCCATTGCAGTTTACCTTACAGGGCGCACCTAATTGGTTGAGCATCGACCCGGCCACTGGGGTGATTAACGGTATTGCCGCCGATGCGGATGAAGGAACCTACCGTGACATTATTCTACGGGTGAGTGATGGTGAACACAGTGTAGAGTTACCAGCGTTCAGTATTAACGTGGTCGCTGGTGTCGATACCGACGGTGATAACGTCAGTGATTATCAGGAGGGTATTGATGGCACCGACCAGAATGATCCGTCTGACTTTGTCGATGTCACACCCCCTGTGCTGAGTGTCCCCCCTGCGCCGATATTGCACGCCAGTGGACTTTATACTGAAGTAAATCAGGCGTTGTTACTGGGGCTTGCGTTTGATGCCGACGACGCCACCGTACAACAGGCTTTGCGCGAGCGCGTGAGCGATGCCATTGATGCCCAGTGCTGCGAGGTAAATGTAGCGGGCTTTAACGCCGGGCCTAAATGGTTGCGCTCCGGACGACACGAAATCGTCTGGATTGCCGAAGACGCTTCGGGTAACCAAGTGCAGATGACTCAGGTGCTGGATATCTGGCCACAGGTATCGCTGGGTATGGATCAGCGCGAGGCCGAAGGTCGCATTGCCGAAGTGGGTGTGTATCTTAACGGCGATGCCCCAGAGTACCCGGTAAGCATAGCCTATCAAGTGTCAGCCGAGAGTACGGCTACGGCCAGCGACTACCAACTGAGTGAGACCCGCGAGGTGACCTTTACCGAGGCGCTGGATGGCCGCTATTCGCAAACGATAGCTGTCAGCCTGTTGCAGGATACTGAAACGGAAGCCGATGAAACTGTGATTTTTGAGCTTGCCCCCGAAGCCAATGCCGAACCGGGCAGCGTCCATGGTTTTGCCGTGGGTGCGCGGGCACAACATGAGTTAATCATTACCGAGGCTAACTTACCGCCTGAGGTGTCTATTGAACTCTATCAAGACGGCCGCAAGCGTTCGCTGGTGGCCGCCAACGGTGCCCAGGTGGATTTGCTGCTGGATATCGAAGATGCCAATAGCGATGACTACACCCTCAGTTGGAGCGGTGATCAAACCCTGATGGATTTACTGCAAGGTGAGGCGCCCGTGTTGAGCTTTAACCCAGAAAGTCTCACCGCCGGTATTTACCAGTTAATGGCTCAGGTAACTGATGCCCAGGGCGTTGCGGGCGAAACCACCTTGACTTTTGCGGTGGTGAACAGCTTGAAAGTGTTAGGTGCTGAAGATGCCGACGGCGACGGAATGAGTGATAGAGAAGAGGGGTACGATGATCCGGATGGCAATGGTATTCCCGCGTATCAGGACCGCCACAACCCACAACATTTGATCGCCCAGCGTCAGGGCGCGGGTGATGATTACCTGATGCAGTGTGAGACAGGTTTGCGCTGCGCATTGGGCGCTTCGGTAGCACACGCCTCTGCCTATGGGGTAGAGCTGGCGGCGGACGATTTACCCGCCGATGAGGGGTTTGAAACGGTGGGTGGCATCTTTGATTTTAGGGTTCAAAGCTTACCCGAAGCGGGTGCATCGGTGCGGGTTGCCATAGCACTAAACGAAGCGATTCCCGCCGAGGCCACCTATCGCAAACTGGTGGATTCCCAATGGATCGCTTTCACCGAAGACGCTAATAACGCCTTACACTCCGCCGCAGGCAGTCCCGGCTACTGTCCTTCTCCGGGCAGCGATGAGTGGCAGGCCGGGCTTATCGAAGGCCATTGGTGTGTTCAGCTTACCATTGAAGACGGCGGTGCCAACGACGCCGATGGCCGCGCCAACCGTACCGTGGTTGACCCAGGTGCGGTGGTTAAGCCGCAGGGCGCAGGCGGCGGTGACGGAGAGCTTCCATCCCCGCCGGGAGAACCCGTTGACCCTGGCGCTTCAGGTGGAAATGGCGGTGGTGGCTCTATAGGCGCATGGGGATTGCTGTTTCTCTTGTGGTGTGCGGTATGGCACCGACGCCGGTTGTTTACACGTTGAGCGACATGCAACAGGGGCCGTTGAGCCCCTGATGTATATTTGTCGGACGCAAGTTTTTAATGTGGGATAAAACCCTCTGCCCGAATGTTATAGAATCGTCGAGTCAAACTTAGATCAGACTCGCGCTATGGAACCCTCAAGACTCTCCGAAAACCTTTACGATAAACTCGTTAATGAAGAAGATGCCCGCGTTTGCAAGGCCATTGACGAACGCGCCTGCAAAGAAGTGCCGGGCAATTTCTTTACTCTGATCTTAAGTTATTTTTTCAGCAAGTTAGGCGATGCGCTGGCGAATCCCAAAATTGTTTTGCCCTGGATTTTGGAGGTGCTACAAGCGCCTGTGTATTTGCTGGGTTTTTTAGTGCCCATTCGCGAGTCCGGCTCGCTGTTGCCGCAGCTGTTTATTGCCAGCTTTATCAGACGCCAGCCGGTGCGCAAATGGGTGTGGGTTGGCGGTTCGGTATTGCAGGCCGTTTGTATGATGGCCATGGCTGCCGTTGTTTGGACCCTGGACGGAGCGTTAGCCGGTTGGGCGATTATCGGCTTGCTGGTGGTGTTCGCTTTAGCCCGCGGACTTTGCTCGGTTGCCGCCAAAGACGTGCTTGGAAAAACCATTCCCAAAAGTCGGCGAGGGCAGGTCAACGGCTGGTCTGCCAGCGCCGCAGGCTTAATTACGGTTGCTCTAGCCTTGGGGTTGATTGTCAGCAATCGCGAGCTATCGGTTTGGGGCTGCACAATTTTGCTGTTGAGCGCCGGTGGGGTGTGGTTACTGGCGGCGGTTATTTATGCACGGGTTATTGAGTTTTCCGGTGAAACCTCAGGGGGAGGCAACGCGTTTACCGAAGCGGTTGGCCGGTTGAGTTTACTGCGCGACGATAAACCCTTTCGACGTTTTGTTATTACCCGTTCTTTATTGCTGTGTTCTGCACTCACGGCCCCTTACTACGTGGTGCTGGCCCAGCAAGAGGTTGGGCGCTCGGGTGCGTTACTCGGTTTTTTTCTGTTGGCGAGCGGTTTAGCCAGTTTACTTTCGGCGCCGTTTTGGGGGCGTTTTGCCGATGCGTCCAGTCGTGGTGTGATGATAGTCGCCGCGTGGTTGACAGCGGCACTGGGCGTATTCGTGTTTGCGCTGCATAGTGTAAAACCCGACTGGCTGGGGTACTCAATGGTTCTGCCCGTGCTGTATTTTTTTCTTACTATCGCACATCAGGGGGTGCGGGTGGGGCGTAAAACCTATGTGGTGGATTTGGCCGAAGGTAATCGGCGCACGGACTATGTGGCGGTGAGCAATACGGTTATTGGCGTGGTGCTGTTGCTGTTAGGTATGTCTGGCTGGATAGCCAGCGCCCTGGGAGTAAGCTGGGCGATTTTGATGTTATCGGCGGCGGGCGCGGCGGGTGCACTGTTGGCTCGCACCCTGCCCGACGCTTAAAAATGTTGCGCCCGCGTTAATCATTTTCTTGCGATGAAGTGCGCGTGGGCTTCTTCACTTTTTCCAAGTGGTAGCGCGGCCGTTGTTTAAGTTCTTCAAACATTTTTGCCAGGTACTCACCGATAATTCCCAAGCTTAGCAGCTGCACACTGCCAATAAACAACAAGGGCACTAAGATGGATGTCCAACCGGGAATAGCGTTGTCGGTAAAGAGACGTGTACCCATCACCCATACAATCAGCAGCAGCGATAAACCGCTGGCGATAATCCCCAGCAGTGTAATGGCGCGCAGCGGCGCAGTGGAAAAGCTGGAAATACCATGCCACGCAAATGAGAGCATTTTGCGCAGCGGGTATTTGGTTTCTCCGGCGGCGCGTTCCTGTCGGTCGTATTCAACGCTCGCTGAGGGAAAACCCACTTCACGCACAATACCCCGTAAAAAAAGCTGGCTTTCACGGTATTCCAGCAATGCGTCTAATGCGCGGCGAGACATCAGCCGAAAGTCGGCGTGATTAAAGACTAAATCTACCCCCATACGGCGCATTAAGTGATAGTACCCCTCGGCGGTAAAGCGCTTAAAAAATGTGTCGGTATCGCGCGCGGCGCGCACGCCGTAAACCACATCGTTACCCGCGTGGTATTCATCCACCATTTTTTCAATATTGCTGGGGTCGTCCTGAAGGTCGGCGTCAATGCTGACAATGATATCTTCGTCCGTACTCTCAAGACCGGCTAACAGCGCATTTTGATGGCCTTTGTTGCGTGATAACTTAACACCAGCAACTCGGCCGTTGTAGTGCTCGCACGCGCTATTAATTAATTCCCAGGTTCTGTCACGACTGCCATCATCCACCAGATAAAGGCGGGAGTCTGTACTGATTTTGGCCTTTGCGATCAGATCATCGAGGGTTTGCAGCAACACCGGTAGGCTTTGAGGCAGCATCTCCTCTTCGTTGTAGCAGGGCACAACAATAGCGAGTGAGGTTTCCTTTTTCATTTTCTATAGATCCAGAATTTATGCAGTAAAAAGTTACTTACCAATGTCACGCCTGTGGCAACGATTTGTGCTAATAAATAGTGAGGAAGCAGCGCGTCGGCGATATAAAAAACCGCTGTATTCAGCCCAAGGCCTACAGCGACCACTAAGGCGAACTTGATGCTTGACTCACTGTGTTTTTGCGTGGCTTGAAAGGTGAAATAATAATTGGCCAGATAGTTATAGACCGCCGACAGCGCAAAAGCTGCTGCGGAGCAGACCACATTGGGCAAGGTTGTTAGCTCTACCAGAAGGATCAGCAACACATACTGAAGGCCTGTGGCCGTACCGCCTACCAATAAAAAGCGGGTAAGTTGGTGGCGATACAGATAACGGCTCCAGCGCTTTAATGTTGACTCGCTGGCCGATTGTGATTCAACAGGCGTAACGGACACGGGTTTTCCGGTTATGATGTGGTTTTAATAGTGCAAAGGGTTATACCATTTTTAGAACCCTTAACGTAAGGCGATAACTTAAGTGAGGACAACTATGTCACAAGACCAGTCACAAGATAACCCGCAGGAAAAATCACAGGAAAGTCTCGATCAACTGATTACCCGCTTGCACGATCTGTTTGGCAACGATGAAGTCAGTCCCGAACAGCAGCGTTTAATGACCGAGCTTGAGCGCCACACCCACGTGGCAGGCAGCACTGAAGCGCCAGACCCGCGCCCGGTGGATACCTTGGAGGCGATGTTAGGCGAGTTTGAAGAAGATCACCCGCAGGTGTCACAGGTGTTAGGGCAAATCGTCAATGCCCTGAAAAATATGGGGGTGTAGTGTTCGCTGGGCTGGATGCCGTTAAACTTACGCCCAGCCCACAGCTGACCGAGCTCGTTCAATATAGATATATTCCGTTTTCCCACTGACGGGATGGCACGGATGGCGCAGATGATGGTGATCTTGGGTTGATCCCATATATTCCCAGCATTGGCCTGCTTCAATGCATAAATGGTCACCACCGTTCAGCGGGTAACTGGCCAGCTCTTCCCACATTCGATCCCATTCTGGGTGCGATACGTCTAAATATTCCATCGCCACTGCTACCTGAGTGTCATTGTTATAGTGCTATTTTCAATATTTAAACCTGTATGTCAAATACATAATATAAGTCATTGTATTTATTGAAATAAATCATACAGATCTGAATTATTTTCAGCCCCGGGTAGTGACTTTATAGCCAATGTAAACGCCAGATCTGGCGAATCTCGTCCATTAAATGGCTGTTTTTTAAGCTTGACCTTAACCTTGCTGGAGGGTTTATTGTTTGCTTTAACACTGAACACCGCTGAAGGAGGCCGCTATGAAAATTGGTGATGCCGCTCGTGAAACCGGGCTGAGTGCGAAAGCCATCCGCCACTACGAGTCATTGGGGCTGTTAGACAGCCGTCGGATGGATAACGGGTATAGAAGTTACACGCCGACTAATATCGCCCAGCTGACGTTGATCGCCCGTGCGCGTAAGGTTGGGTTTTCATTGGATGAATGCCGTGAGTTGCTGGCGTTGCACAGTAATACTGAACGCCACAGCGCCGATGTGAAGCGGGCCGTGGAGCAGAAAATTGAGCAACTTGACGAGCAACTTAGCCACTTGCATGCGATGCGCGATACCTTGTCGCAATTGGCGTCTCGGTGCCGTGGCGACGAAGCGTCAGAGTGCGCCATTTTGCAAGATTTATCCCGTTCTGATGGCCGAATGACGTTTCAAGTGTTGGAGGACAGCCATGAGCCTAGTGGAGGACAGCCATGAGCCAAATAGGAGGACAGTCATGAGTGATCACTGTTGTAGCAAACCTGACAAACCCGAACCAAAGCCAGCGCACTCCAGTTGTTGCGGGTCGGAGTCACAGGCAAAGAAACGTCCGGATTACCTGCTGTGGGGCTCGTTGACTGGTTGTGTGCTGTTGTACGGTTTGTATCTGAGCGGCTTGGCCTCTGGGTGGTTGATGCATATGGCCCACGGTGTGTTCGAGCTTCTCAACACCATGTGGTGGGGTGTTGTTATCGGCATTGTCTTTGTGGGGCTGTTGAACTTTGTGCCGCAATCGCTGGTGGTTTCCATGCTTGGGCGAGGCGGTTCATTTTCGGGTATTTTGCGTGCGACAGCGGCGGGTGTATTTCTCGACTTATGCAGCCACGGAATCCTGATGGTGGGCATGAAGCTTTACCAAAAAGGCGCTAGCCTCGGGCAGGTAATGGCCTTCTTGATTGCCAGCCCGTGGAACTCATTGTCACTGACCCTGGTAATGATTGCCTTAATCGGCTTGCCGTGGACATTGGCGTTTATTCTTTTATCCATGGTTATTGCGGTGATGGCGGGGCTTATCTTTGATGCGCTTGTACGGCGTCGAAAGCTGGCGGAAAACCCGGATACCCCCGAAGCCGAGCAGCCTGTCGAACCCATTGTGCCCCAGCTGAAGGAGTTATGGGCGCGGGCAAGCTTTAAACCCAAAGCTTTGGCGGCGGTCGGGCGCGAAGGGTTAAAAGGGTCGCGAATGGTGATTCGCTGGTTGCTGTTTGGGGTATTACTGGCAGCTATGATTCGCGCGTTAATGCCCACCGAAGCGTTCGCCGAATGGTTTGGCCCAACGCTGATCGGCTTACTCTTAACCACGGTGGCGGCGGCCATTATTGAGGTGTGCTCTGAGGGTTCAACCCCCATTGCGGCGGATTTAATGAACCGCGCTAAAGCACCCGGCAACAGCTTCTTGTTTCTGATGGCCGGAGTGGCTACCGACTACACCGAAATCATGGTGATAAAAGACACCATGAAATCCTGGAAAACAGCCTTTGCACTGCCCGCGGTTGTTTTACCGCAGGTGCTGCTGGTGGCCTGGATACTTAACTTCTTTGCCCCGTAAATCACGGCATTTAGCGTCCTCTACGGTAGTGTAGAGGGCGTATCTAAGGTAGAATGCGCCGCTTTTATTTGACAATTTTTCGGCGAGTTCTCATGGAAATTAATCCCCACCTGACAGCCCTTAAAGACCTTCAGGCACGCACCGACGTGCTTAGGGGGTATCTTTGACTACGACACCAAAAAAGAGCGCTTAACCGAGGTTGAACTCGAACTGGGCGAGCCTAACGTTTGGAACGACCCTGATCGCGCCCAGGCCTTGGGTAAAGAGCGCGCCTCCCTCGAGGCTGTGGTCAAAACCATCGACGATCTGGATACCGGGGTTGCTGATCTTTCTGAATTACTGGAGATGGCCAAGGAAGAGAACGACGAAGACAGCCTCAATGAGGTGATCGAAGAGATCAGCGGCCTTGATGAGCAGCTGCAAAAGCTGGAGTTTCGCCGTATGTTTTCGGGCGAGATGGACGAGAACAGCGCTTTTCTAGACATTCAAGCGGGCTCCGGTGGTACCGAGGCGCAGGACTGGGCCGAAATGGTATTGCGTATGTACTTACGCTGGGGCGAAGCCAAGGGTTTTAAAACCACCTTGGAAGAAGCCTCGGCCGGTGAAGTGGCGGGCATCAAAAGTGCCACCATTCGCTTTGAAGGCGAGTACGCCTTTGGCTGGTTGCGTACCGAAACCGGCGTGCACCGCTTAGTGCGCAAGTCGCCGTTCGACTCTGGTAACCGTCGCCATACGTCGTTTTGCTCGGTGTTTGTCTCGCCAGAGATCGATGACAATATCGAAATTGATATCGACCCCTCCGACGTACGCACCGATACCTACCGCGCCTCTGGCGCCGGTGGTCAGCACGTTAACAAAACCGACTCGGCGGTGCGTTTAACCCACGAGCCTACCAATACCGTGGTGCAATGTCAGAGCGAGCGTTCGCAGCACGCCAACCGCGATAAAGCCTGGAAAATGCTGCGCGCAAAGTTGTACGAGCTTGAGATTCAAAAGCGCAACGCCGACAAGCAGGCACTGGAAGACACCAAATCCGATATCGGCTGGGGCAGTCAGATTCGCTCTTACGTGTTGGACGACCAACGCATTAAAGATTTGCGCACCGGCGTACAAACCAGTAACTGCCAAAATGTATTGGATGGATCTTTGGACCAATTTATTGAAGCGAGCCTTAAGGCCGGACTCTAGGATTCGACATGACTGACGAAAAGCAAACCGCCCAGGAAGAGAACAAACTGATCGCCGAGCGCCGCACCAAACTCGCGGCGATTCGCGAGCGCGGCAATCCCTTTCCCAACGACTTTCGCCGCACCCATGTAAGTGCTGAGCTGCAAGCCGAGTACGGGGAAAAGGACAAAGAAGCGCTAGAGGCGCTGGATTATCAGGTGAGTGTCGCCGGGCGCATCATGGCCAAGCGCGGCCCGTTTATGCTGATTCAAGACGGCGAGGGCAGCATTCAGTTTTACGCCAGTAAAGACGTGCAAAAAGCCATGAAAGAGCACGATGGCCAGTGGGACATCGGCGATATTGTCGCAGGCTCAGGTCCTTTGCATAAATCCGGCAAGGGCGATCTGTACGTAAATTTAACCGAGTGGAAATTGCTGACTAAATCCCTGCGTCCGCTGCCTGAAAAATACCACGGCCTGGCGGATCAAGAGCTGCGTTATCGTCAACGCTACGTAGATTTGATCGTCAACCCCGAGGTGCGCGACACATTTAAACTGCGTTCAAAGTGCATCAGCTTTATTCGCAACTACCTGGACGGCCAGGGCTTTATGGAAGTGGAAACCCCCATGCTGCAGGTGATTCCCGGTGGCGCCACGGCGCGCCCGTTTGTGACCCATCACAACGCGCTGGATATCGATATGTACCTGCGTATTGCCCCCGAGCTGTATTTAAAACGCTTGGTGGTAGGCGGCTTCGAGCGGGTGTATGAAATCAACCGCAATTTCCGCAACGAAGGTGTCTCGACCCGTCACAACCCCGAGTTCACCATGCTGGAGTTTTACCAGGCCTACGCCGATTATCACGACCTGATGAACCACACCGAAAGCATGCTGCGTGGTATGTGCGAAAGTGTAATGGGTACCACCACCATCAACTATCAGGGCACTGAATACGATTTCGCCAAGCCTTTTAACCGCATCAGCGTGTTTGACTCTATTTTGCAGTACAACCCCGAGCTGGCGGCGGCGGATATTTCCGATCTGGAATCGGCGCGCAAGGTGGCGGAAAAACTGCACATTCCGCTCAAAGACAGTTACGGTTTGGGCAAGGTGCAAATTGAAATCTTCGAGGCGACCGTAGAAGAAAAGTTGGATCAGCCTACGTTTATTACCGAATACCCGACGGAAGTATCACCGCTGGCGCGGCGCAAAGACGACAACCCGTTTGTGACTGAACGGTTTGAGTTTTTTGTCGGTGGTCGCGAAGTGGCTAACGGTTTTTCGGAGCTTAACGACGCCGAAGATCAGGCCGAACGTTTCCGCGAACAGGTGGCTGAAAAAGACGCGGGCGATGATGAAGCTATGCATTACGATGCCGACTATGTACGTGCGCTGGAATACGGCCTGCCGCCCACCGCCGGTGAGGGTATCGGTATCGACCGTTTGGTGATGCTGTTCGCTAACGCCTCTACCATCCGCGACGTGCTGCTCTTCCCGCACATGCGCCCGGAATAAGACCGTGGCGCTGAGTGCGAGTGTCTATAAAGTAACGTTAAACCTGTCGGACATGGACCGACAGGTTTATCTGGATACCAAGTTAACGCTCGCCTGTCACCCGTCGGAAACCGAAGAACGCATGATGGTGCGCTTGCTCGCCTGGTGCTTTCACGCCCACGATGATCTGACGTTTGGCAAAGGCTTGTCCACCGCTGATGAACCCGACCTGTGGCAAGTGGCCCCCTCGGGTGTGATTGAAAAATGGATTGAGGTGGGCCAGCCGAGCGTCGATAAAATGAAAAAAGGGCGCTCTCGCTCTGAGCTGCAAATCATTTACACCGCAGGTCGCGGCCGGGATCAATGGTGGCCCACGGTGGAGAATGAGTTGAATCAGTTTTCCGCGTTGTCCGTATACCATTTAAACGCCGACGAAGTGAGTGAGCTTGCGACATTGGCCGCTAAAAATATGAACCTCAGTGTGTGTATCAGCGAAGGTAGCGCCTTTGTCAGTAGCGATGCGCAGAGTGTCAATATCACACCGTTAACCGATATTTAAGCGAGAATCTCTAAAGCGAGACACAGCTATGAACATTTTTGATGTAACCGCAGAAAATGCCCAGCAAACTGTTATCGACGAATCTTTCAAGCGTTTGGTCGTTGTTCAGTTCTGGTCTTCGCGCAGTCCAGCGTGTCAGAACCTGACGCCAATTCTGGAAAAAATCGCTGGTGAATACCCCAATGATTTGCTCCTTGCAAAAATCAACGTTGATGACCAGCAAATGCTGGTGTCGCAGTTTGGTATTCAAAGCCTGCCTACCGTGATGTTTATCAAAGACGGTCAACCGGTAGACGGCTTTGCCGGTGAGCAGCCGGAACCGCAAATTCGCGAATTGCTGGATAAATACTTACCCAAAGCCTGGGAGGCGGATGTCGCCCAGGCGAAAGCGTTTATCGACGAAGCGAACTACGCCGATGCCTTGCCTCTGCTGCGTCAGGCACTGGAAGATTCCAATCAACTGCCGTTTATCGCCAATTTGTTGGGCTTGTGTTACGCCGAAATGAATCGCGTTGAAGAGGCTGAGGCTGTGCTGTCGCAAGTAAAAATGGCTGACCAGGATGCCAGCTACCAGCAGGCGATGGCTGTGCTGGAGCTAAAGAAGCAGGCGGCTAACTCCCCCGAGCTGGAAAAGCTGCAGGCCGAGTACGATGCTAATCCGGATAACCTTGACGCCGCCTATGCGCTGGCGGTGCAAATGAACGAAGAGGGGCAGCACAAAAACGCGCTGGAGTTATTGCTGGATATTTTTAAGCGCGATCGCAACTTTAAAGAGGGCGCGCCGCGCAAAGCAATCACCGATATTCTTGCCGCGTTAGGCAAGGGCGACCCACTGGCGGTCGAGTATCAGCGCAAACTCTTTACCCTGCTGTACTAATGTTAAAGGCTTAAACTCTGAGTATTCGTAACCTGGAATACGAATCCGCGAGCGAGAATAATAATGCGAAAAACGCTTTTGATGGTCAGTGTGTTGAGTTTGAGCGCCTGTGAAAAGCAGGCGCAAGCTCCGGCTTCTGTTTCACCTCCCGATTACCTCAGCATTAACGACAACGCCATAACGCTGGAGCGAGATAATTTAACCGTTACCCTTGCTCCGCACGCCGGTGGGCGAGTCGCTTCGGTTGTTTTTAACGGCCGTGAACGCTTGTTTACCTGCGCCGATACTAACGCCAATAACTGGGGCAGTGTACTCTGGCCCAGCCCGCAGAGTGACTGGGGCTGGCCGCCGCCAGAGGCGTTAGATTCTGCGCCGTACCGCGTTAATCTGACCGATACCGGAGTGACACTGCGCAGCGACAGTGATGCTGAATTGGGTTTGGCTTTCAGTAAAAGCTATCGTTTAAGCCCCCTGAAAAATACCCTGCACATTGATTACCAGATTCACAATGTCAGTGATCGCAGTGTCACGGTGGCGCCCTGGGAAATTACCCGGTTGCCAGCGCAAGGGCAGGTATTCTTTCCCAAGGGCGACACCGAATACTTTACGGGTGACTTTGCGGGTTTACCGTTTCAAGAGCAGCAGGGAATCAGTTGGTATGTTGTTAACTCTGAGGATGTTGGTCCTGAGCACCACAAGGTAATGACCGACGGTGAAGAGGGCTGGCTGGCCTATCAGAACGATGATTATTTACTGGTTAAAGTATTTGCCAATGTGCCCGCTGAATTGATGGCGCCCAATGAAGGCGAGATTGAAGTCTACGCCTCGCCCGAGGGCAATTATATCGAGCTTGAGCAGCAAGGTTATTTGGCCACTTTGCAGGCTGGTGAAACATTAGACTGGCAAGTGCAGTGGGTTTTTAGCGAGACGCAGAATGATCTCACGCTCAGTGAGCTGACAGCGCAAGCCCGGCAGCTTGCTGGGCTTGCGTTGTCGAATGCGGATTAAACGTTGTTTCTTTAATCCGAGACTTTTTATGCGGCGCCGCGATACAAGTTCGCGTATTTAATGCCGTAAAACAGAATGTAGGCGTAGCACACCGCAGGCAGTAAAAAGGATAATTGAATGCCGATGGTGTCGGCCAATACGCCCTGCAGCAAGGGCACTATCGCACCGCCTACAATAGCAACACACAGCAAGCCCGAGCCCTGACTGGTTAATGCGCCCAGCTTATGCAGTGCCATACTGAATATGGTGGGGAACATGACGGAGTTGCACAGGCCCACCGCAATAATGGACCACATGGCCACCTTGCCGTCGAAAAATACCGCGCACAAAATCAATGTGATGGCCGCCAGGCAATTAAAGGCCAGTACTTTACCCGGTTGTACATAGCGCATCACCACAAAGCCGATAAAGCGACCGATCATGGCGCCGCCCCAGTAAAAGCTCACATAGGCCGCTGCCTGGTGTTCTTTTAATCCGGCGATGTTGCTTTCACCAAAAAAGTTCACCAGAAAGCTGCCGATGGCGACTTCACCGCCGACGTACATAAAAATGCCAAGCGCCCCCAGAATCAGGTGAGGCTGTTTAAATATTGAGCCTTTCTCCGTGGGTTGCGCGGTTGTGGCTGGGTCGTCGTGGGTTATTTTTGGTAATTTGGCGAGTTTAAAAAACACGGCCAATGCAATCAAAGAGCCCGCCAGCACCAGATACGGCATTTGTACGGCAGCCGCTTCTTTGGCTTTGGCCGCTGCTGTATCGGCCTCACTCATCACGGCAGGGTCAATAGCTTCACCGGCGGCGGCGAGAATCAGTAAACCGCCCAGGGCCGGGGCGATGGTGGTACCCAGCGAGTTAAACGCCTGAGTCAAATTCAGGCGACTGGATGCCGTGCGCGCAGGGCCCAGCACCGTTACATAAGGGTTGGCCGCCACCTGCAGCACCGTAATACCTGCTGCGAGAATAAAAAATGCAATCAGGAATAATGTGTAGGTACTCATAGAGGCGGGGTAAAACAAAAAGCAGCCAAAGCCCGCAATAATCAAACCGGTCACTGCGCCGTTCTGGTAGCCAATTTTACGAATCAGCGCACCGGCGGGCAGGGAGACCACCGCATAGGCAAAGAAAAAGCAAAACTGCACCATCATTGCCTGGGTGTAGGTTAGGGTGTACACGTTTTTTAAGTGGGGTATCAGCACATCGTTCATGGCTGTGAGCAAGCCCCACATAAAAAACAGAATGGTAATAATGACCAGGGGGCCGGTGTAGTTTTGGTTAGTGTGGTCGGTATTGTCGACCGCTTTGGCGCTTGAGCCTGCAGGAGCAGTTGCCATAGTTCACCTCAGTAGCATCGTTATAAGAATAACGCCCAGGGCGGGGCGTGATTTTGTTGGTTGTGTCAGGCTTGGCCTCCGGTAGCGGCCTGCGGTTTTACTCCCGCTTGTTATGGGCGCTACTATAAAGGAAGCTGACAGCGCTGTCAGCTTCCTTTATGCAGACAGCAGGCGTTAGGGTAGAATGCGCTTTTCTTTGCAGGAGCAGATACTTGGCCAAGGCAACCATTGATGATGTCGCCGCACTCGCGGGAGTATCCATGAAAACCGTATCGCGGGTGGTCAATAACGAGCCCAATGTGCGTGCCAGTACCCGCGAAAAGGTTCAGGCTGCGATTAATGAGCTGGACTACCGCCCCAGCCAGTCGGCCCGCTCGCTGGCGGCCAATCGCTCGTATGTGCTCGGGCTTTTGTACGACAACCCCAGTGCGAACTATGTTATTGATGTACAAGAGGGCGCGCTGCAAACCTGCCGCCGCGCCGGTTATGATCTGTTGATTCACCCCTGTCGTCACACCGAGCCCGAGCTTGCGGATGAAGTACTGGCTTTGGTGCGCCAGGGCAGAGTGGATGGCTTAATTCTTACCCCGCCAGTGTCGGATATGACCGAGCTTGTGGATGGCCTGGTGAGCGCGGGGGTGCCTTTTGTGCGTTTATCGCCCACAGAAAATAAAAGCGCCTGCCCCTACGTGCAAACCAACGACCAAGAAGCCGCCTACGATATGACCTGTCGCTTGCTTGAGTTGGGTCATAAACGCATAGGTTTTATTGCCGGGCATCCGGACCATAAAGCGGTAGCCGAACGTTATCAGGGGTACCTTGCCGCGCTTAAAGAAAGTCGAATCAAACCCAGCCCTGAGCTGGTGGCCCAAGGTTATAACTCGTTTGATTCTGGTCGCGAGTGCGCCAAGGTGTTGCTGGATTTACCCGAGCCACCCAGCGCTATTTTCGCCAGTAACGATGATATGGCGGCCGGGGTTATCAAGGAGGCGCACCATCGGCGCTTGAGTATTCCGGGCGCGTTGTCGGTAGCGGGTTTTGACGATACGCCGGTTGCCCACCAAATTTACCCGTCGCTAACCACCGTAAGCCAGCCCATTGAAGAAATGGCCAGCAAAGCCGCAGAACTGCTTATTAAGCAATTAAAGGGCAAGGCGGTGCAAATGCCGGCAGCAATCATGAGCTGCCGGATTCTGGTGCGTGAAAGCACGGGAGAGGTTTATTCGTAATAGGTTTGCCGCAGGCGCTATTTCATTTAACCATCCGGCGACATCTGCTGAGCAAAAAGTCTGTCGTGCACTTGTTTTAACGTGGTCGCGTCTGCTTCAAGGTTGAAAGCTTGCTGCGCTCTTAGCAGAGATCTTTGCGCCATTTGCAACGCCACTTCTTTAAAGCCATCGTCTATCGCGGCAAGAGCCGCAAGTGATTTTTGCAGTCGAATTTGAACTTCAATTAATCCTGCGCCGTCACGGGCAATGGGACTGAAAAAATCGATAAATAACTCTTCAAGCTCTATTCGGGGAACGAATACCCGGGAGTAGGGCACCTGCATATCACTGACATCGTCAGGTGTCACAGTCCACTGACCAATTAAGCGTACCCCTCGCCCTAATACTTCAATGGCTGTACCTGGGTCATTAATGCCGGGCGACAAAGCCCGAGAAGCAATTTCGGCCATAACCAGTAAGCCAAAACGAGGGTCCTGATCGAAAGAGCGAGTATCTCCTATCGTAATGGCTTTCGCTATCGAATCAGTGGGGGTGTCTGCAGTCACGTTTTTATTTTTGAGTTCTACAAATAAGATGGGGTGGTGGGGGTGGACAAACTTTCCTGGAAGGCTTGTTACGTAAAGCTTGGCGTCATGTTCAGTAGCCCAATTGTTTAAAGCTTGCATGTCAATGTGCTGAACATAGCCTGTCGCTTCGGGAAGAATTGCCTGGCATCCTTCAGGAATGTTCTCAGTATTATCCAAACGCTGTCCATCCAGCCACGGGTGTTCCCCTCGGCGCATTATTGCCGAGCTGGCGGCTTTCTCGACTCTATCGGCAATTTCACTGACTCGACCCAGGCGCGCCAAGTGGTTAATCCACAGCAAGATGGTGCCTACTATCAACACAACCACGGCGATGGTCACCAAAAATAAAATGACTCGGCCCTGATCCCCATAAATACCCGTGCTTAAGGCGATAATACCTACCAGGGAATAAACAAAAGAGCCAACAAACGTGGCCAGGGCATTTTGCGTGGTGGAGTCTTCTAGCAATAAACGTGTGGCCCGGGGTGTAAGGTTGTTAGCGGCCGCGCTATGGGCAGACACCATGACGCTGAGTGAAAAGGTTGTCACCGCCAGCATGCTGGAAGCGAGAATGGACAGTACCTTATCCACTGCTTCTGCCCCAATCAGTCCCGAGAGGGATTCGGGAATAAACCCTTTCAGGGCTATAGCAATCAGAGCTGTCGCTACGGCGAGTATTGCGAACGCAAGGGTTCGCATCCACAGCGCACGGCTCAACATCAATAACTTCCAGCCGAGTTTTGTTAGCATAGGCCTTTCCTGATTCTAGGTCACCTGATGGGAACGATCAGGGTGACTCATTGTGTGTGGCACAACAACTCTGTTTGTTAAAGTGACGCACTTTTAGTGGGCGATAGTCCCTCAACAATAACAGTAAAATGGAATATGTTTATGGAAAAATACAGGAAACGGCTCTTTGCGGTTGTTCGTTTTTTAACCCCGTTAGTCTTGCTTTATTCCACTATTACCTTCGCAGATAACCCAAAGAGCGTTACTCCGTCCATAGATGAAGTGGTCTCTGCCTACGGAGTGCTGCCACAAACTCAACAAATGCGAGTTTCCCCTGACGGCTCTTTGCTGGCGTTTCGCAAAGTCACTGAGGGGCAGGATGCGGTAGTTGTATATTCCTTAAAAGAGAAAAAGTTACTCTCTGGCGTTAATGTGGGCAGCATTGACCCTGGTTATCTGTATTTTCTGGACGATGAGCATCTGGTGCTGGTCGCCAGTGAAAATATGCGTTTGTCAGGGTTTCGACAGCGCCATAATATCAGTACGGCGTTTGTATTGGATGTGAATAGTGGAGAGTTGCAGCAGTTACTCAGGCCTGGCGACGTGATTGCAGGGGGGCAGCTTGGGTTGGGACGTATTGTGGGAACCTCTGACAGTAATAAGTACGTGTATATGCCTGCTTTTGTGCATGAGTCCAACAACGATCTCAGCCCCGATTTCTCGCTAATGCGGGTTACCTTAAACTCTCCCAGACGGCCTCGTCAGATGGTAAGAGGTGAGCCAGATACCCAGGATTATTTTCTGGATGGTCAGGGTAATGTGCTGGCACAAGAGATTTACGACAACAGAAAAAATCTGCATGAGATTGAGGTGCCCACCGAACGGGGCTGGAGAACTATTTTCTCTCGGGAAACGGCACTGTACGAATTTTCAATGAGAGCGGTGACCGCTGACCTGAAGTCGCTGGTGTTTCTTGATACCGATGAGGCTACCGGGCGCGAGGGTTATTTCACAATGTCGTTGGCCGACGGCAGCATTTCGCCGACACCCATTGGACGTTCCGATGCCGATGTGGCGAGCTTGCTGACGGATATTAATCGTATCGCCTATGGTGTTGTTTACTCCGGATTTAGGCCTAAGTATCAGATGTTCAATCCTGAGCATCAGGCTCGGATTGATGCGGTTGTGGCACAATTTCCCGATCAGCATGTGACCTTAACGGATTGGTCACCTGACTGGCAGCACTTGGTGTTTTTGGTGCGGGGGCTGTCCAGTTCGGGTGATTATTACTTGTCTTCGGTTGGTGAAAAGCTGCGTTATCTGGCTTCGTCGTATCCAGATATCGACGACTCCATGGTTCACCCCACGGTGGTTCACACCTACAAAGCTCGCGATGGTTTGAAAATCCCCACCATCTTAACTCTGCCGAACAGCCGGGCGGAGGGTCCGCGCAAGATGCCCGCTGTGGTTCTGCCTCACGGCGGGCCAGCGTCCTACGATCGACAATCCTTTGATTGGATAGCACAGGCCTTTGCCGCGCGGGGTTATTTAGTGATTCAGCCCCAGTTTCGCGGCTCGGTAGGATTTGGGATAGACCACTATATGGCCGGGCAGGGAGAGTGGGGACGAAAAATGCAAGATGACCTTACCGATGCCGTAGAGTATTTCGGCAATGGTGGTCTGCTCGATCCAGAACGGGTGTGTATTGTGGGTGCCAGTTATGGCGGTTACGCCGCTTTGGCGGGCGCTGCTTACACGCCTGAATTGTATCGTTGCGCGGTTTCGATCAATGGCGTGACGGATCTTGAGGGCTTGCTGGATGATCGTCGCTCAAGCAGAGGCGATGATCATTGGGTTGTAGAATATTTTGAGCGTTCCATGGTGAAAAGTGAATATACGGAGGAGGACTTAAAAGCCATTTCGCCGGTATACGCCGCCGCGAAGGTTAAAGCGCCGGTACTGCTGATTCACGGTGAGAATGACAAGGTCGTACCCATTGAGCAATCAGAAGACATGCACGATGAACTGCAAGATGCCGGTAAGTCGTCAATGTTTATCGAGCTGGATAACGAAAGTCATTACCTTGAGTATTCTGCAACACGCCAGCAAACGCTAAAAGCGATTTTGGAGTTTGTGAATCCTTATTTATCCGACGGTTGATAAAAAAATGCCCGGCTTGTGGCCGGGCATCTCTTCGGGCATTTCTACTTATGGCTATTCTTAACTCATTTGGGCATTAGCGCGCAGTGTACTTCAGGGTTACGATGTGACCTTCTTGCAGGTCATTGACGCTATTACCCAGGCCTGATACTGCCAGAGTATCGGGCAGCTCAATTACGCGTGGTGCGCCACCGTTGGCAGGGCGAATCAACGCCAGGTTTTGCTCGCGGTTGATTTCCAGAATTTCACCTTTAACCAGGTTAAATTCTTTCTCTTGTTCTTTTTCAATGCGGTTCAGTTTCAGCGCAACATGCTGACCGGGCAGAACCTTACCCATATCGCTGCCACGTACACCATTCACACGCACTTTCGGGGTGTCGGTGAATGCATAGGTGAATATCTCGCCAGTGCCTTTTTCGACAACGGTTACGCTGTTGGTTTCGTAATCGACCGATTCAACAACGCCAGAAATAGTTTTGTCAGCAGCGGCAACATTGCCAGCAGCAGCCAGTGCCAGTACAGCCAGAGCAGATGAAAGTTTGCTACGTGCAGATAAAGTAAACATGGTTAAAACCTCAAATAAGCCATAAAACAATGTGGGGAGGGTATCCCCTGCCTGAATAGCAAGTGGTTGACTTGCTTGAGGTCTATTCTACGGATTTAGGTTACATCTGTGTTACCGGAGGTTACGTTTTTCTATATTTTTTAATTATTTAAATCTATTTTTAGTGTTTTTTATTCTATAAAGAAATAAAAACGCCCAATGATGGTGATTTGTTACAGAGTTGTTATCGTTTTGGTGCGTGATTCGTCACGCAGGGTAACACTTTTCTGGTGCGTGTGACGGAGGCGCGCCCATTAATTGGGCTGCCTTTAATGCTCGTGTTAATGACGTAACAGTGAGACCAGCCAAGCGGCGGTATCGGGGTAGTAATGAGTATCTAACACAAATTCCTGGCCTCGTGCGGCCGCTTGCAGTGTTACCTGTGTATTGGTTTTTTGCCAGCGCTCGGGTTTGCTGTGATAGCTCAGGGGTGGTTTGTCGGATGAAGGATAAAAGAAGGATGGCAATGCCCACCGCCAGGTTGTGCAGGTGGCTTTGCGCGGTACCCGTTTGGCCTAGGCTGCCATCCGGGCAGGCGGGGCAGGGCGTCGGAGCGTAAATCCGGATCCAGGTGTGCTGGCGTGTCGCACCATGGGTGTTGGCCGCCGAGCTGTTGCAGTAGATCACTCATTGGGCCAACGCTTGTCGCTATGTCTTTATAGGTTGTTAGCCCCTGTTTATCGGGTATGGGGAGCGACAGCATTCGGCCATCGGAAAATATCGGGCTGGGAAAGCCGCCAGCAGAGGAGTCAAAGCCTTTTCGGCTTAACACCAACTTCACGGTGCTTGTTCTTCCGGCCGCAGGGTCAGAACCTCAACACCGTCGGCGGTGACCAGAACGGTGTGTTCCCACTGCGCCGATAACCGTTTGTCGCGCGTCACCACGGTCCAGCCGTCTTTCAGTGTACGGGTTTTGGGGCTGCCCTGATTGATCATCGGCTCAATGGTAAAGGTCATGCCTTCACGTAAGGTAAGCCCCTTACCGGGCGCGCCAAAATGAAGTACCTGTGGCGCTTCGTGCATTTGCTGGCCGATACCATGGCCGCAAAAATCCCGCACCACGCTAAAGCCGTGCTCACGTGCATGACGGGCAATGGCGTAGCCTATATCACCTAACGTGTTGCCAGGCTTGACCGCTTTTATGCCATGCCAGAGTGCAGCGTAAGTTTCATCCACCAGCTTCTGCGCTAAGGGCGTGACCTCGCCCAAGGTGTACATTTTGCTGGAGTCGGCGATATAACCGTCTTTTTCCAGCGTAATGTCCAAATTGAGAATGTCGCCCTCTTTCAGAGGTTTATCGGTCGGAAAGCCGTGGCAGACCACTAAGTTGGGCGAGGCGTTCAAGCTGTAGGGGTAGTCATATTGACCGAGGCTTGCCGGGCGGGCGTTCAGCTCCTCGCGAATGTAAGACTCTATCCAGTTATTGATGGCCATGGTGGTAATGCCCGGCTTAACCTGCTTATCCAGTTCGGTAAACACTTGGGCCAGTAATTGTCCGGCGCGACGCATTTTATTGATGGCGTCAGAGGGCTTGATGATCACTTCATCCACGGTTGCGGGCCTCCTGCAGGCTTTGCTGAATTAATTCGGCAAAGCTCAAGTGCTGATGCTGCTCCGCCAGGCGGCCAATTTTCAACCAGAATTCGGCTTGGGCGTTGATAGAACGCTCCATGACCTGGCTGGCAATACGGAGGTCATCGTGCAGCTCGTCTGATATTTTCACAATACCCATAGGTTATTTCCAGTATATAAAACGTATATGAATTGTATACTCCTGCGAGCGAGAAGCAAGTGCAGTTTTGTTTGCATAGGTCACGCGCCGGTAGCACAATAGGCGCCTGCCGGGTATCGGTAGCCGATCAAAAATCAACCACAAGAAACCGATGTTTTTCACCCCAGAGCGCCAGGACTTTTTTAAGCCCTTAACCAGCAAATACCGCGAACAAGTGGCTCAGTGCTTAAGCTTGTTGTACACGCGTTTATATGGCTCAAACGCCGACTATGGCCACTCACTGTCGCGTGACCAGTTGCTGGAAATTCTGGAAGAAGCGCTGACCCGTGCGCCTACTTTGGCAGACGATGCCAGCCAGGCGGATGACGACTCGCCCCAGCGCTTTAAATCGCTGCGCGAGCAGGCTCTGTGGATTATGAAACAGTTGCTTGAGTCGGGCTGGCTGGAAAAGCAGGTCGATACTGCCACCTTGCAATCCACGTATCCGTTTACCCGCTTGGGGCGGTTATTTACTCAACCGCTTGTGGAGTCAGACACCGCACGTATTCGCACCCGGCATCGCAATACTCGCAACACCTTAAATGCTCTTGAAGCGTTTAACAGCCGCGGCGAAGTGCACGATTTACTGGACGCGTTTGAATATTCCGAGCGTATTGTCACCGACTTTACCGATGTGATTTCCGAGCTTGAAGAGCGCAAACGCGAGCTGGTGCGCGAAGTGGAATCGCAGCAGTTGGTGCAACAGGCCACCGATCAATTTTTTGAATTTATGGAGCAGCGCTTTCAGCCGGATGTGGCGGTGCGGTTATCCGCCGACAGTGTTGAGAAACACCGCGATCAAATCGGCAAAGCCATTACCAAAATCCGCCGCAAACCCAAACAGGAAAAAGCCAGTATTGAACGCGAGCTGCGCCGTTTTATTCCCGAGTTGGCGCGACCTGCGCAATCGGTTCTTTGGACCATACTCGACACCATCGAGAGGCGCATGGGCAATGCCGCCGAAATCATGTTGCCAGCCCTGCGCCGCGCGCTGCACAGCTTTACCAAACGCGCCGATATCATTATTCGCCAGCTGACGTATTTAAACAGTCAGAGCAATAACGATTTACTGGATGTGTGTCAGCAGTTGGCAGAGCTGCCCGCCGCCGAACAAAGCGCCAAGCTTGAACGCGCGGCTGAGGCTATGGCGCCTATGCGTGTGCAACTGATTGACCCGAGTCAGGTGCGGCTGCAAGAGCGTAAGCGAGCGGCCCTGGTGACCACCGCCGTTACCGAGCAGCCTCCGTTAGATCCACAAGCCGAACGCGAGCTACTGATTCAGCAGATGTTGGATCAGGCGTTTACCATCGACAACACAGGTCTTCGGCATTACGTAGAAAGCGCATTGCGATCAGGGCGCCAGGTTTCTACCCGGCATTTACCCATCGATAGCGCACGGGATTTACTGGCCATGGCCCACGCCATTGAAGTGGCATCGCACAATAATTTATCCAGCACACAGCGCTTTTGTGTTGAGCCCACCGGTCAGCAATTGCAAACCGATTATTTTAATACCGCCGACGAATTTTTAATTTCGCTGTTTGAAGAAACTGAATGAGCACTTTTGAAGAATCCATTAACGACGCCTTAGCGACTACTAACATAAGCCGACACGAATTTTCCGAGCTGTTGATTCGCTTGCTCGATTACGGCGTGTTAAGTCGCGACGAAAGCCAAACCGAGGCGCAGCTTTATGACCGCTACCTGCAATGCCAAGGTTTGGTGGAAGAGTATTTAAACCTTATCGGGGTACGTATTCAGCACGACAGACAATTTGCGTTTGTGCGAATTTTTCCGCCGGGCGCTGAAATTCCCGGCGTTGCCGATGACGACAACAGCCCTTTCAATGCTGGCTTTCGGGTGCGCCCCAGCCAGCAGGAAGTGGCCGTCATTTTAGTGTTGCGCGCCGAGTACCAAAAAAGTCTGCGCGAAGGGCAGGTGGATGAAAAAGGTCGTGCCATGCTGTCGCTAGAGGGGCTGGCAATTGCCATGAACAATCTGCTTAAGCGCAACCTGCCCGAAGGCCTGGGTGAGCGCAAGCAGCTGTTTCGTCGCTTAAAACAGCTGAGATTGATCCAATACCACGTAGAAGAAGAGCTGGACAGCGACGAAAGCTGGCTCAGTATTCAGCCCTCTATTACCAGTTTTGTCAGCGATGGAGTGTTACAAAGTCTGATGAATACCGACACGGCGCCAACGGCTGGTACCGGTGAGAGTGCAGCCGAGGAGAGTGCCTGATGTTTCTCAAGCGTGGTATTTTCGTTAACTGGGGCAATATCCCCCAGCTTGAGTTTGATTTTGGCCCCATCAATTTATTCTCTGGCGGTAATGGCTCGGGTAAAACCACCGCGGCGGACGCCATTCAAACATTAATGACTGCGGCTCACGAAAACCTTTTTAACTACAATCCGGGGCAGGACGAAACCACTCAGCGCGGTCGCGGTGGCAAGCAAGTGCGCACACTGGCCTCGTATGTGCTCGGTTGCGACGATGGCAGCTACGCGCGCCCCTATACCGTAGACGGTTACGTGGCCGGTATTTTCCACCCCACCCAAGGTGAAAGCGGCGAGCCTTTTACCGCCGTGATGTGTGTGCGCGCCCACCTTGATACCGCCGGGAGTCAAAAGCAAGCGCGCCAGGATGAACTGCTGTTTTTAATTTTGCCCGGCGAGCAACTAAGCCTGTCGCACTTTGTGAAAGCTTATAAAGATGGCAAGCATGTGGTACCCATTACCGACATTGTGACCTTGCTTAAAAAGCAATACGGCAGTTCGGCAGTAGAACAGTACGATAAAAAAGGGGCTTACCTTAGGCGTTTATACGGTGCCCTGCGCGGCCGCAAAGATGCGGTGTCGGATCGCGAGGCCAAACACGCAGCGCGAACCTTTGCCAATTTTATGGCCTACAAACCGGTGAAAAGCATTACGGATTTTGTCGCGCGTGAAATTCTCGAGCCGCGGGATTTGGGGGATGCCATCCGCAATGTGTCGGACTTAATGAAAACCATTCATCAAATGGAATCTGACACCCGCGCCCTGCATGAGGCTATCACCACCCTTGAAGGCGCGCGCCAACACGCTGACCGCTACGTGAGTACCTGGGCTGAGCGCCAGTTGGCGGAGTACAGCGAAGCGACGCGGTTGGCCAAGGTGAATCAGCGGGGTTACCTCGCCGCGAAAGCCGAGCAAAAATCTGTACAAGATCAGTTGCATGAAAACGAACTCGCCCAGCGCGAAAGCGAAGAGCGCCGCCGCCAGACTCATGAGGCGCAAGTGTCGCTGGAGGCGAAACGCCAGGGCATAGGTGCGCTGAAAACCAAAGATGAATTGGAACAGAGCATTGCCGATAGTACCCGCGAGTTGGCTGGGCGGGCGCGTCCTGTGCACGAACAAAGCCTGCAGTTACAGCGCAACGTGCGCGCCAGCAGTGAATTATTGCAGCAGCTTAATCAGTGTTCATTGGGCGCAAGCATTCCCGAGCTGGACGGCAAAGCCCTGCGCCAGCTAGGCCAGAAAGTCATGGCCACGGCCGATCAGGTGGAGGTGGATCTGGGCCAGTTAGTGAACAAAGACTGGGTGGGCATAGAGCGCCTGGAAAATGATGTGGCGCAGATCAAAGGCGCAGAGTCAGTCCACCTGCAGTGGGCCGATACCTGGCATAACAAAGATCAATCGCAACACGGGCTGAGCCTGCGCGATCAAATCGCACAACATTTCAGCGCGGCTGATCGCAAGCGCCAGGAGTTAAACGGCAAACTGAAACAAAAGCAAAAAGAGATTCAGTTGCTGCAAGGGCACAAAGTGAACTACCCGCCCTATGTCACGGCGGCATTACAAGCCATCGCCCAGGCACTGCCCGGCGCCGAACCCTGCGTGCTGTGTGATTATGTTGATGTGCGAGACGCCCACTGGCAAATGGCCATTGAGGGCTATTTGGGCGGCGCGCGGTTTTCGATTTTGGTCGCGCCTGAAGCCGAAGCTGAAGCCATGCGTATTGTGCGCGCCTTGCCCGGTGGGCGGCGTAATAAAGCGCGCGTGATTCAAGGTGAAAAGGCCCGTCGTGATGCCGAGCGTTTGACATCGCCTGCGGGTTCTATTACCGAGGTGATGGCGTTCAGCCACAAAACCGCCGAGTACTATGTCAAAGCCTCTTATGGGAATGTGTTGCGCGTGGACGACGCCGAAGCACTGCGCACCACCGCTCGCGGTATTACCCCCGAAGGACTCGGGAGCGGTAACTACAGTATGTGGCGCTGTGACCTGGACGATAGCGAGTTAGTGTTTGGGCAGGGCGCACGTGAGCGCGCGCTTAAAGCAAAAGAGCGCGAATGCGAGCAGCTGCTGCACGAGGCCAATGACAGCGAGCAGCAATACCAGCAACTGGCGCGAATTCAAGAACTGGTGGATACCATTCAACCCGTGGCTTGTGGCGAGGCCATCGCCGCGATGATGGAGTGCCATCGCGCCATTCAAAAAGCAGAAACCGCACTGGCGCAGTTGGATTTAAGTGATTTTAACGAGCTTGAAGAAGAGTTGGCGCAGCTCAAGCAAGTGTATCTGGAAGAAGAAACCCGCCACAGAAACTTGGTAGAAGGCGCCGGCAAACTCAAAGAGCGCGAGCGCAGCATAAGCCGCCAGGTAAGTCAGCTGGCGGATGCTCAGGATGCGCTGGCCGAATCACAAGACGACGCCGAACAAGCTGTGTATTTAATGGCGGACCATTACCCGGAATTTGATGTGGATGCGGCCATTGAACAGGCCGCTGTGCGCGCCGAACAGGCGGCAGACAGCTTTACCTTTGCGGACGATCTGGAAAGCCTGAAGCAGCAGCTGGAAAATCATGAGCGGCTGTTGCACACCGCGATCTTGCAGCATAACCAGCACTGCCATAAGCAAGACGCCATTGTTTACGACACGGGAATCGGTGAAGCTCATGGTATTGAGTGCTTTCGTCGCGTTCTTGCCATGGGAGAAGAAATCAGCGCCTTGCATAACCGGCTCAAGAATAATGTGCTGGTGGATAAACATGAGCAGCTGGCCGAGCTTAAAGACAGCTTTAATACGGCTTTTGTTACGAACCTTTGTCACTCTATTTATCAAGCCATTAAAGACGGCGAGCGCATTTTAAACGACCTGAACAAAGAGCTTGAGCATCATCGCTTTGGTGCCGACCGCGAGCGCTTTTACTTTGGCTATGACTGGGTGCCAGAATTTAAAGAGTACTGGCGTTTTTTTAACGAGGTGATTGCGGTGCCCAACCTGGGCGACGGCACCAGCTTGTTTGACGCCGAGTTATCACCCAAGGCTTGTCAGGTGCGCGATACGATGCTGGCCATGTTGCTGGATAAAGATGAGCAAGTGGCATTGCGCGAGCTGGCCCGTATCAGCGACTATCGCAATTATCGTTACTACGAAATTTACAAAGAGCCAGAAGGCAAAGCCGCTATTGCGCTTAGCCAGTACGGTACCGGCTCCGGTGGTCAGTTGGAAACGCCGGCCTATATCATTCGTTCGGCGGCGGTAACTTCAGCGTTTCGTTTTAATGAGGGCGACAATCACCTGCGTATGGTACTGGTGGATGAAGCTTTTTCGAAAATGGACGAAAACCGTTCCCGCGAGGTCATTCATTACTTAACCGAAACGCTCGGCTTGCAACTGCTGTTCATTATGCCCAGCAGTAAATCTGGCCCGTTTATGGATTTAATTTCCAACCAGTTTGTCTTCAGTAAATGCCCCACTGCGCAACCGGTGGGCGAGCTTAATACCCGGGTTTTGGTGGACCGAAAAGCGTGCAACCAAGAAAAAATTCGCGAGTTGTGGAAGAATCATCGTAAAACGGTACGCCATCAAGCGATGCTGGATTTTATGGAAGAGTTTGAAGGTCAGGCGTAATGACACCGCAGCCCGCCCCTACATGGCTTGAGGAAGAACCGCTGATTCAACGCCTACTGCACCGCTTGGTCGACAAGTTGGAACGGGGCGTGAAACCCGTACTAAAAGTGAATCGCAAAACTGCCCCCGAGCTGTACGCGTTTGATGAAGATGTGCAGTACCTGTGGGCGCTAGTAGAAAGTCTGGATAAAGACTATCACCTGATCACGGTAAAAAAGGCGCGGGTCAAGCCTTATCAGGAGTTGTACGAAGGGGCGCAGCTGGTATTTTTACCCGAGCGTGAAGAGCTGGTGCGCCAGTGGTTAAATCGCCCAGCACTAGACCCTTACGCGCTGGTGTGGCAGCACGAACTGGAGCGACTCGCGGAAAAAGGCTTTGATACGCAAACCCTGTCGCAACGAATGGTGCGTTTACCGAACTTGAGCGCTGAGCAAACCCTGCGTTCCTTGGCGAAAATTCCTGCCGAGCTGCAAGAGCCGATTACTTTAAGAGCCTTGTCGGCGCGATGCTTCAACGGTGATTCAAAAGCGCTCGATCGCTCAGAGGCGTTGATTACGGAGCTGTACCCTAGGCTTGCGCACAATATTTTGCCACGCCCTTTGTTGCTGACCGTGTACGTTCCTACTGATTTCAAGTCTGTGTTACTAGTAGAAAACCAGGATACATTTGTCAGTTTAAGTGAACGTCGGCCCAAGGATAGTGCCATTGTGTACAGCGCTGGCTTTCGCGGCAGCAGTACGCGCATGCGCGAACCAGGTAATGTGGTATTCAGTTATTTAGCCTCGGACAGTTCACAAAACTCAAGCCAGGCGCTGTCCGTATTCGAGCGCTATTGGTTTAGCGCAGAGCAACAGATACCCGTATTTTTCTGGGGCGACTTGGACTATGCCGGTATGTCAATTCTTAAAGCCATTCGCCAGTCATTTACCGATGCCCGAGCCTGGCAGCCCGGTTATCAACCCATGCTGGAGCGGCTGCTAAACGGTGATGGACATACCAGTCGCGTTAGCTTGCAGCAAGACCCCGAGCTGACCGGTTGTGATTTTGCCGATTACAGTCTGCTGCCCGCGCTACGTCGTGCCCAAGCGTTTATCGACCAGGAAATAGTGTCGACAAATACTTTGGCGCTATAAATTTGATAGGCTCGTGACTAATATCAACCGCAAGATAAATAACACCATTAACGCAAAGGCCAGTTATGCAAACAGTCGCTGAAGTAAGCCATTTAAACCGTGACGAACTGCGCGAGCTGAAAGAACCGTTGATTATTCGCGGTTTGGTCAACCACTGGCCGCTGGTACAGTCTTATCGCAGTGGGCAACAGGCGTTTTGTGAGTATTTACTGAAATTTGATCGAGGTACGCCGGTAACCGCTATGCAGGGCCCGGCGTCAAACCAGGGACGAATCTTTTATAGTGCGGATATGTCCGGTTTAAATTGCCGTCCGGCTCAGGTTCAGTTGTCCGGTGCTCTGGACTACATTCTCTCTCATGCAAGGCTTAACTCTGCGCCCACTATGGCAATCCAATCCATTGCAGTGGCCGATCAACTATCAGGCCTTGAGCGTGAAAATGTAATGCCTTTGCTTGCGCCTGAAGTCGCTCCGCGTATATGGATCGGTGGGCGAGCCACCGTGGCTGCGCATTATGACGCCTCTGAGAATATCGCTTGCTGTGTGGCGGGACGGCGCCGGTTTACTTTATTCGCGCCTGATCAGGTAGCGAATTTGTACCCGGGGCCTTTTGAAATGACACCGGCCGGTGCCGTAGTCAGCATGGTGGATTTTGATAACCCGGACTATCAGCGCTACCCGAATTTTCGCACGGCTCTGGAGCATGCGTTTGTGGCCGATTTGGAGCCTGGAGATGCGCTCTATATCCCCTATTTGTGGTGGCATCATGTGCGGGCATTGGATGACCTGAATGTGCTGGTCAATTATTGGTGGGGCGCCCCAGACCCTATTTATGGCGATCCGCGCAACGCGCTGTTTTACACCATGATGGCTTTGCGCACGCTTCCAGAAGATCAGCGTGAAGCCTGGCGCTCGCAGTTCGATTATTATGTGTTTGAGAAAAACGGCAAGCCTGGTTCGCATTTGCCCGAAAATCGCCGCGGAATCATGCACGCTTTTCCCAGAGAAACGCTGCGCCGTTTAAAACAGTCCTTAATTGCAGCCTTGAGCAAGCATTAGTGTGTAAATACTACAATTAACGGTTTTTATTTACTCCACGCCCCGTCCTTTTGAATCCAGAAGCGCACTCAATGATTTGTTAGCTGTGCCGTGTTTACCGGGGTTATTGGCCGGCAGCGCCATCGCTCTCGCAGAACTATCGGTTGGCATAGCCTCTGCATTCCTCCAAGCGTCAATACACGTTATGGAGGAAACCATGTCTATTTACGCTTATCTCAAAGAAGATCACCAAAAGATTAAACATTTACTCGGTGAAATTGATGCCTTAGGGCCTGAAGAGACGGCAGAGCGCAGCGAGCTATTTAACCGGTTAAAAGCAACCGTTGTTGTGCACAGTAAAGCAGAAGAGAAAGTGTTTTATGATCCGCTTAAAGCGGCTGCCGATGTTCAAGAAGAAGTCGAGCATGGCCAAGAAGAGCATCAAGAAGCAGAGGCCATGTTAGAAGAGTTGACCAGCAGTGAGCTTGTGGGTGCCGCTTGGTTTCAGAAGTTCCAATCTTTGAAAGAAGCGCTGGAACATCATATTGACGAGGAAGAGAGTGATATTTTCTCGGATGCAAAGAAAGTGGTTAATCACAACGTCGCCGAGGAAATGGAAGAAAATATGCGTCAGGAAAAACTCTACCAAGTTGCCGAGCAATCCATTGCAAAGCGAGAGCATTTAGCCTAACAGGAGGTTGACCATGGCACTTCAGAATGAATCAGGTTTACCACCGCAGCACCAAAGTCATCAACCGGGTGTTGAGTCAGACATGCACCCAGAACCCGAATCATTTATGACGCATTATCGGGCCGCTGAAAAACTGAAGAGTAAGGTGGCCCTGGTAAGTGGCGGTGACAGTGGTATCGGTCGCGCCGTGGCAATCGGTTTTGCTAAAGAGGGCGCTGATGTTGCTTTCATCTATTACGATGAAGATGATGACGCCGCTAAAACCGTAGACTGTATTCGTGCCGAGGGGCAACGTGCTTTAGCGATTAAAGGTGATGTCGGAGACTCGGGCTTCTGTAAACTGGCTGTGCAGACGGTGGCTGAAGAATTCGGGCGAATTGACATACTGGTGAATAATGCGGCCGAGCAGCACGTTTGTGACAGCATAGCGGATATTTCCGAGGCGCAGTTACGCCGCACCTTCGATACTAATATATTGGGTACGTTTTTTCTTATCCAGAATGCGCTGAATTATATGCCCGAAGGTAGTGCCATTATTAATTCTGCCTCGGTCGTGGCGTATCGCGGTAAACCGGTTTTGCTGGACTATGCTGCCACTAAAGGGGCCATAGTGGCCTTGACTCGCTCATTGTCCGGTAACCTTGTAGACAAAAAAATCCGTGTTAATGCTGTGGCTCCTGGCCCTATTTGGACGCCTTTAATACCCGCTTCTTTTTCTGCCAGTGAGGTAGAAGACTTTGGTCAGAGCTCTCCTATGGGAAGGCCGGGACAACCTGATGAAGTGGCTCCTAGCTATATTTTTCTCGCCTCTGATGATGCAAGCTATATGACCGGGCAAGTACTACACCCTAACGGTGGTACGGTTATCGGCGGGTAAGGAGAGCTTGCTTTCTGGCGGCTGTGTTTGAGTAAGCGGCCTGAGCCGAGGCTTATGGTTATCTTGCAAAGTTAGGTGAAGCCGGGTGTGAGTGTGGCAATAACCGCTACACTTACGTTTCATTTTTGCCTGATTTTAAAACCTTATGAGCCAGCGTACATCCACCATAACCCCGGCATTGATCCTGACGTTTGCAGCGACCATGATGCTCGGGCCTTTTTCGCTGGATACCTATTTACCTGCCTTTCCTGCTATAGCCACTGACCTTGGTGTGTCTTCTCAAGCCGTAGCGGTCAGCGTATCGGTGTATATTTTTGCGCTGGCCGCAGGCCAACTGATCGGAGGCCCCCTATCGGATCGCTGGGGGCGCAAACGAATATTGGTCAGTGGCCTGGTTATTTTTGCCTTTGCCAGTATGTTGTTGGCCACATTGCATACGTTGCCGCACTTTTTGGCGGGTAGAGCACTGCAAGCGGTTGGGGCCGGATGGGTGCTGGTATCGGTACCGGCCATGGTGCGCGATCGCATAAGCGGGCAAGAGGCCGCCAAGCTTTTCTCGTTGATGGGTTTGGTGATGGTCGTTGCCCCCGGTATCGCGCCTACCATCGGCAGCTTACTGCTGAAAATCGGGCCGTGGATGGGCATCTTTGTGTTTATGGCGGCGTACGCGGTGCTGCTGATTCCTGTTTTATACGCCGTGGTCTTCAGTCAGATGCCGGGCACGGTAACGGTTGCCCACCCCAAAGGTGGTTTACTCAAGCCCTACTTGGCGGTGTTTAAAACTCATCAGGCAATGCCTTATATTTTTTGGCAGGTTGGCGCATTTTCGGTGATGATGCTGTTTATCACCCACAGCTCGTTTATTTATCAAGATCATTTCGGGCAGTCGGCCGACGCTTTTGGGCTACTGTTCGCGGCTAATATTGTGGCTATGTTTTGCTGCAATCTGATCAATCGCGCTTTGTTGGCCCGTTGTTTCAGTTCGCTGCATATTTTGCGCATGGCTACTGGCTTACAGGGTATAGGGCTGGTGCTGCTGTTGCTGGCGACTCTGATGCAATGGCCGGTGTGGGTATTTTTGCCGGCGATGATGATCACCATCGGTGCCCATGGTGCGCTCTCACCCAATATCCAAGCGTGCTATATGGAACACTTTCCCAAAAACAGTGGCACCGCCGCTGCGCTTTTGGGTGCTTGCCAGTTTGGTGGGGCGGGGGTGCTCAGCGCGTTATCCGGCTTTTTACCCCACTCATTGCCAGCGGTTATTTTGGCTATGCTGGGATGCGGCTTGGTGGCACAGTTTTTTATGTGGCGTTCGGTGTTTTTTAACCGCACCTCATAAAACCTCTTTTCTTTTTAGGTTGCCGCTTTCTTCTGGGCCGTCCTATTCAAAATAGCTTTCTGGGTTAGTGCTCATAGGTCGGTTTTTAAATCACTGCTGCCTTGGTGCGTGTAGCTTAAACTTATGCGTCTATCGCGCCATCTTTACCATGAAACCGGTTTCGGCTGGCATGGCTGGCTAATAATAATGAACAATACGGTAGCCCATGGAATGAAGAGTTACTGAACACCTTGCTGTATTATGCAAGCCTGCCAACGGCCAATGAGCAAACGGCTGCCAGTATTAACAATGGCTACGTGCAGGCGATGCAAAGCGTGGAAAACTGGGCGGCGGTTAGTCATAAAACTGACGCTTACCGAGCGTACCTTGGAGATAATAATTTCACTTGGGGTAGTAGCAGCACCATGGCGGTAAAAGCGGCCACTTTTTATCACCACTATACCTTTGGTATCGGTGATAAGAGCCGTGAGGACATTGAGAGGCCGCACTCGGCTACCTGAATTATTTGCACGGTACCAACCCGATGGGCAAGGTGTATCTTTCCAATATGGGGAGGTTTGGCGCAGAAGATTCGGTGGACAGTTTCTACCATCGTTGGTTTAGCGACGGCAGCCCAAATTGGGATTCAGTGAGTCGTTCAAGTTATGGGCCAGCACCCGGATATGTGGTGGGTGGGCCACACCCACAATACAACTGGGATGCATGCTGCCCGAACAGCTGTGGCGGCAGTGACAACAACAATCGCTGTGGTATGGCGCCGCCATCACCGCCGCACCATCAACCGCCAATGAAATCTTACACAGATTTTAATACTGATTGGCCTGTTAATTCCTGGGAAGTCATTGAAAATTCCAATGGGTATCAGGTAGCGTATATTCGCCTGTTATCTAAATTTGTGAATTAGGTTGGTAAGGTTTGTAAAGCTGGCAGCGTTCGTTGTGACTTAAAGCGTTATTGTCAGTGTTTTCGCGGCGCGCTGTCGAAATGTTAGACAGGTTTAAACTGTACTTATGGACGTGTACCCAAGGAGGAGTTATGAAAATTCAAACGTGCGTTTTATGGGCGGGTATGACGCTTTCAGCGTTTGTTCACGCAGAGCAAGTTGAGTACGATCTGCAAAAAGTTCGCAGCCTTATAGAGCAAAAGGAATACGCTCAAGCATTTGCCTTACAGCAGAAATACTTTGACGTATCGCGCGATGCCGATGATCAGTTTGGGGTGAGGTTGTCATTTGCATTGGGGGATTGGGCCGAGTTGGCCGAAGTGTATCCGCCTGCGATGGAGGCACTTAGAAACCGTATCGAGGAGCATGAATCGACGCTGTTATCCGGTAGTGGCGACTTTGATACGATGATGGAGTATTCGGCATTTAACGAGCTTTTAGGTGAGCAGGGTGCCACTGTGGAAGTGTTTCGCGCCATTGATGAAAGGTATCCCGAGCAGGCAGACAGCTTGTATATCGCGGTAAAAGACGAGCTGTTTGCTCAGCAGGAATATCAGCTCATTTATAAGTACCTTACCGATCCAATCTACGCCTACGAGCAGGCCCGCCACCGACGAGAGTTGGATTTAAGCCATGTGCGCACCGGTCGTATAAAGGGGGATCGTTTTCATACCGATAAAAGTTACAGCCAAAGTGTGTACGAGCTGTTACAGATGGCAGAATCGTTGGGGTTAATTGAAGAGTATAACGAGATCAAGAAACGGCATAAGGCCTATGTAGACCTCTATCAGAAGCCTTAACTTTAGTAAGGGCTGCTTGAAGTGACGTAATGCAGCCCAATGTAACCTCTTAATAGTCCATTAAACATGAGAGGTTTCAATGTCTGATACTTACGTTCCCCCAAAAGTGTGGGCGCAAGACGGTGAAAACGGCGGTACCTGGGCTAAATTAAATCGCCCTGTGGCGGGCGCCACCTTCGAGCGTGACCTGCCCCGGGGTGAGCATCCTTTACAGTTGTATTCGCTGGCCACACCCAACGGGCAAAAAGTTGCGATTATGCTCGAAGAGCTACTGGCGTTGGGTGAGCAGGGTGCCGAGTACGACGCCCACTTGATTAATATCGGCGAGGGCGATCAGTTCTCTTCCGGCTTTGTGGGGGTTAACCCCAACTCCAAAATACCGGCTTTGCTTGATTATTCCTCTGCTGATTCGGTGCGCGTATTCGAGTCTGGCGCTATCTTGCTTTACTTGTCCGAAAAATTTCAGCACTTTTTGCCGCAAGATGTGGCGGCGCGCACGGAAGCGCTCAATTGGTTGTTTTGGTTACAGGGCGCTGCGCCTTACTTGGGCGGTGGCTTTGGTCATTTTTACGCTTACGCACCCGAACCTTTCGAGTACCCCATCAATCGTTTTACCATGGAAACCAAGCGCCAGCTGGATTTGCTGAATCAGCGATTGCAGAGCAACGAGTTTTTGGGTGGTAAAGACTACAGCATCGCGGATATTGCCACCTGGCCCTGGTACGGCAACTTAGTACTGGGCGAGCTGTACGACGCCGCTGAATTTCTGGATGTGGACAGTTATACGCATGTACAGCGCTGGGCCAAGGCTGTGTTGAATCGCCCCGCCGTGCAGCGGGGCAGAATAGTGAATCGCACCTGGGGCGAAGCGTGGGAGCAATTGCCCGAACGCCACAGTGCTGCGGATATAGACGCCGTTTTGGGTAAAAAATAAAACCTACTGCCCAAGTGCCGTATGAGCACTTGGGCGCACTGCCTTCGGTTTTGCCGTTCTGATATTTTAAGCGTCTGAGAGTCTGCACAAGCAGGTGGCCAAATTTTTTTCGTGACATATTGTAATTTTAATAGTTACAATTTAGAGAAGAGCATACTTATCCTGTCACGAGAGCGCTTATGTCACATCATCACTTTGCAAACGCAGAACACATGTTGGCTCGGTTAGAGCCAGAAGATCGTGCGCTTTGGCAAAAACCCTCAGAGGTTTTGGCCGCGTTGCAACTGCCGGACTATTCGGCGGTGGCTGATCTGGGGGCCGGAACGGGCTATTTTTCGGTGCTTTTGGCGAAGCATTTACCCAAGGGCCGGGTAGTTGCGTTAGATGCGGCGCCCGCCATGGTTCAAGCGCTTGAGCAGCGCTTACAGCGCGAGAAGCTAACGAACATGGAGGTGCAGACCATTGCCCCCAATGGCGGTGGTGACTTTGGCCCAGTGGATATGGTGTTTACCGTGGATGCCTATCATCACATCACGCAACGAACAGAATACTTTTCTCGTATTTACTCGCAGTTGCACAACGGCGGTAGGTTGGTCGTTATCGATAGGTTTTACCGGCAAGAAGATGTTGACGCTGGTAAAGCGCGAGTGGCAGAGACTCAAGTTATTCAAGAGCTGCAAGAAGCGGGCTTTCTTTTTAGCGAACAGTTTACGTTTTTGCCGTTGCAATATTTTTTAGTGTTTCAGAAAACGGGTAGCGTATGAAAACAGATTCGCGCCTGTCGGGCGTGCTGCACATGTTGCTGCACATGGCCGAGTTTGCCGAGCCGATGCCATCGGACGCGCTGGCGAAGTTGATGAATACCAACCCGGTTGTGGTACGCCGGTTACTGGGGGCGCTGCGCAAACGGGGCTGGGTCAGCTCTGAAAAAGGGCCCGGAGGTGGTTGGCGCTTGGTTATAGAGTTGCAGCAAATTACTTTCTTCGATGTTTACGACGCTCTTGAAGCGCCGCGTATTTTTGCCATCGGGCACCGCGATGAAAACTCTGGCTGCTTGGTGGAAAAAGCGGTTAATGACGTTATGGGAGACAGCTTGCAAGCCGCTGAGTTGCTGTTGCTGGAGCGTTTTAAAAATGTTTCGTTAGCGGATATTCAGCGGCAAATACAACCGCAATTGCGTCGCTGGCACGAGTGCCGTAATGGCAAATTAAAGACTCATTAGTCTGACATTTTACGGTGCTCACAGTACCGGGGAGGCTGTATGTACGATGTTATTATCATTGGTGGTAGCTACGCCGGAATGGCCGCTGCTATGCCCTTACTGCGAGCGAGAAGAAAAGTAGCCATTATAGATGCCGGGGTAAGGCGAAACCGCTTTGCTAGTCATGCCCACGGTGTTCTGGCGCTGGACGGCAAACCGCCCGGAGAAATTGCCGCCGAGGCGAAACGCCAGCTACTTGCGTACCCAACCTTAAACTGGGTGGATGATTCGGCCACAGGCGTTATCAAAAACACATCAGGCTTTGAAGTAAAAACACACAAGCGGCAAACCCTGCATGGCGCGCGTTTAATTGTCGCCACCGGCGTTCGTGATCAATTGCCAGAGGTTCCAGGTTTGCTGGAGCGGTGGGGACAATCGGTTTTTCACTGCCCCTATTGTCACGGGTACGAACTGCAAGGAGGGGAAGTCGGTGTGCTGGCCACAAACGATATGGCTATGCATCAGGCGCTTATGTTGCCCGATTGGGGTCCTACGGTATTATTTTTAAACGAGACGTTTGTACCGAGCGATGAGCAACTCGCGCAATTGGAACAACGCGGTGTTCGTATAGAGCCTGGGCGTGTTGCTTCTCTTAGCGGAGAAGATTTGACGGTTAACATGGACAGTGGTGTGCAACATCAGCTGGCGGGTTTATTTGTTGCCTCACAGATTTCAATATCGCAGCCTTGGCTGGACACTCTGGGGTGCGAAATGGAACAAAGCCCTATTGGTCCGGTGCTTTGGACGGATGAAATGAAGCAAACCAGTGTGAAGCATCTGTATGCTTGCGGAGACAATGCTCGTGCCGCCGGCAATGTAACCTTTGCGATTGCCGATGGCGCTACAGCGGGCTTATCGGCTCATCGATCCTTACTGTTTGAGCCTTTGGCGAAGGCGTAAAATCCACGTCTCGTGGTGTTGACGTTTTAGCAGGCAGGGGCGTGCGTCGTCGCTTTAGGTTGATAGCCTTACGCTATCAGAATTCTATTTTAAGGCTTGATGAGGCGGTAATTTACAAACGGCAGGTATAGCGCAAACAAAACGATGTGGACGGCCGGGCTGAAGGGATCTCGGACAACACATTGCCTCCAACCCTTTGACGTTCGCCAATAGATGAAATTTTTTCTCAATAGCCTATAATACTCGCCCGTCGCCGGGCTGCGGATTTATCCCGCACGCTCAGCCTTTGCCGATACCGGAGCCGACCGCGCTTTGGGAAGTGGGGCAGAGGCGGGTCTGTCAATTCACAGTACCGGTTCTAACCTAATAACAGGCGGGCAGCGGCCATCCCGCGGCCACCTGCATACTACGGAGATCTATCGTGAAAGCACCCGTTCGAGTTACCGTTACCGGCGCCGCTGGTCAAATCAGCTATTCACTTCTGTTCCGCATCGCCTCTGGCGCCATGCTGGGTGAAGACCAGCCTGTAATTCTGCAACTGCTGGAAATCACTCCCGCTCTGGAAGCGCTTAAAGGTGTCGCCATGGAGCTGGACGACTGCGCTTTCCCGCTGCTGGCCGGTATGGTTTGCACCGACGACCCCAATGTGGCCTTTAAAGACACCGATTACGCCCTGTTGGTAGGCGCACGTCCGCGTGGCCCTGGCATGGAGCGTAAAGATCTGTTGTCAGCCAACGCTGAAATCTTCTCCGTTCAGGGTAAAGCCATTAACGATCACGCTTCGCGCGACGTTAAAGTGCTGGTAGTGGGCAACCCTGCCAACACCAACGCCCTGATTGCCCAGCGCAACGCGCCGGACATTAACCCTCGCCAGTTCACCGCTATGATGCGTCTGGACCACAACCGCGCCCTGACTCAACTGGCTCAGAAAGCGGGCAAAACCATTTCTGACATCAAGAACCTGGTGGTGTGGGGTAACCACTCGGCCACTCAGTACCCGGACATCCACAATGCTACCGTTGACGGTGCTGATGCCATGGGTCTGATTGATCAGGCGTGGTACGAAAACGACTTTATCCCTACTGTTCAGCAGCGCGGCGCCGCTATTATTAAAGCGCGCGGTGCGTCTTCTGCCGCTTCAGCCGCCAATGCCGCCATTGATCATATGCGCGACTGGGCCCTGGGCAGTGCCGAGGGTGACTGGGTGAGCATGGGTATCTACAGCGATGGCAGCTATGGCATCGAAGAAGGTCTGATTTACTCTTTCCCTTGCGTGTGCAAAAACGGCGATTGGGAAATTGTGCAGGGCGTAGAAACCAACGATTTCTCGAAAGCCCGCATGCAGGCCACCGAGCAAGAGTTGAAAGAAGAGCGCGACGCGGTTGCACACTTGCTGCCGTAAAGCTAATCGCCTTCTCAAGCATAAAAAAACCCGCGTTTAACGCGGGTTTTTTTATGCTCTGCAATGAGCTAAAGACTCAATTATTCCACCGGGCGATCAGAATAGCGCACATTGCCATTGTCGTCGGTGTAGCGATAAATGGTGTTTTCATTGTCCTCGTTGAGACTAGCGTCCTCCCCCGATCGCATTTCACGAATGTTAATTTGGCTGTCTTTTTCGAGGCTGGATAAATTATCAGCGCCTTCAACAAAAATAATTTCAGCCAACTGGTTAAGCTTTGGGTTGGTGATCAGCGCTAATTTATTATCCGATTGCATCTGTTGTTGGAACTCCGGGTCGTTGAGAATTTCCTCTACCCGAGGGTCGTCTTTCATCATTTGCACTCGCTGATAGCCGAGCGAGACTTTGCGCGCTGTTTCGCGGGCGCTGTCTTTGTTGTTTACATCAAGCCCCGATGCGGCCATTAAATGCTTCATATCCGGGTCGTTCATCAGGCGGCGAAATTCTGGGACTTTCATAAGTTCATCCACATCGCCTTTTTTTAACAGCTGCTGTGTGCGTCTGTCCTGTAACAGCTTTTGCAGGTCCGGGTTATTGGTAACGCGGTTAATACGATCCACGTTTTGCACCGGGTCGGCAATAAAGGCTTCTCCGAGCTGTACGCTGTTATCACTTACGCCGGATAACGCCATTATGGCACCGGCTGATTTACTAACGGTGAGCTTGGCGGCTTTACTGACGGGGTTAATTTGCTGCGCAGGTACTACCGAGCCTTCGGTGGCTGTGTGGTCAGCTTGGTTATGGTTGGCTTTTAAGTCTTTAGCCGAGTCATAGACGTCCAGTGTGTAAACCAACAAAAGACCAATAAAACCGCCGATAATGCCCCCAATAATCAGGCCCGCAAATCGAGACCCTGTGCCAGGCTTGTCGCCCCCGCCGGGAACCATGTGAGATAAAAGCCAGAATAATAGCCGCAGTCCTACCATGCTGAGAACAAAGAGGGCGATACCTCCTGCCAGATAAGCCGCAATACCGTCGATATCCGTATTGGCTTTTATGAGGGCGGCGGCGTCTTTGCTGAAGTAAAACGCGGCGGCGTAAGCGCCTACAAAGCTCAGGCTGCGCGAAAGTGATCCCCAAAATCCATTAAAATAGCCGCGTACAGCAAAAAAAGCGGTAATGGCAAGAAAGACGATGGTGGTTGTGGCCATTGTTGGACCCTTATTTGTTATCGATGACTGAGGCGAAATAATATACTACCGCACAGGCTCTACCCAAGACTAAGGAAACCTATGTATTTGTGTCCGGTTTGCAAAACCTCGTTAACACAGCAGACTTCAAGCTGGATGTGTACCAATAACCACAGCTTTGATATTGCCAAAAAAGGCTACGTTAATCTGCTACTGTCCCACAAAATGAAATCCAAAAGCCCAGGCGACAGTAAAATGATGATTCAGGCCCGCCAGGCATTTTTGTCCGCAGGACACTATCAGCCACTGGCCGAAGCTATTGTAAAGCTTGCTGGTGAATATGGTGTTGAACGAATGTTGGATGCTGGCTGTGGTGAGGGCTACTACACCAATGAATTGGCGCGAAGTGGGATCAGTATGGCGGGGCTTGATATATCGAAAGAGGGGATTTCAGCCGCTTGCAAAAGAGATAAGCGTATCGCGTGGTGTATCGGCAGTGTCAATGATTTGCCCTATGAACAAGGTTATTTCGATGGGGTGTTATCCGTATTTTGTCGCGTAGATAATGGTGAGTTTCATCGCGTGTTGCGACATGACGGGGTGGTAATTTTTATCGGCCCGGGAGATAACCACCTACCGAAACTGCGCGCCGGCTTGTACGAATACGTACGCCCCTACGAAAAGACGAAGCAAACGGAATATCTGCCGTCATTCGAACCCCTGGCCGATAGGTCTATCCAATTTCCCATCGCGCTTGAGAGCAGTGAGCAAGTTCATAATCTATTATGCATGACACCGCATTATTGGAGTACCAACCCGGCCCAGCAGCAGCGCCTTTTAAGTCAAGGCGGTTTGCACGATACCGCGGATATTCAAATCCGGGTTTACAGACGGCTGGCAACGTGAGACCAGGCAGGCTACTGTATTTTTAATTCATTTCTAGGTGCAGGAGGCAGTATGAGCACAACGGATAAATTACTTGGCCTGTTAGGGGGATTGGTGTTGCTGGTGATGCCACTGTCCGGGTGGTCAATAGAGTGGCCGGAGCAAATTGGGGCGGAAGAAGGCAATGTTGTCGTTTATCAGCCTCAGCCCGAAAAGCTGGCCGGCAATTTGTTAACCGGCCGGGCGGCTATGTCACTGGAGCTGAAAAATCAGCAGCAACCCATTTTCGGCGCTTTTTGGTTCTCCGCTAAAATCGATGTAAATTCCGATACCGGCAAAACCTTGGTGCGGGATATGAAAGTGACCAAGGTAACCTGGCCGGATTCCAGCGACGCCGAAGAGGCTCGCTTTACTCAGGTGGTTGAAGCTGCGTTACCGCAAACCGGCTTTGTGATTGACAACGAGGCTCTAAGTGCGAGTTTGCAAGGCGCGGAGCTTGAACGAAAAAGTCTGGATAACCTGAAAAACGACGCGCCTGATATTCTGTTTCGCGACCAACTGGCGGTATTGCTGATGTACGACGGCAAGCCGCAGTTTGCCGATGTGGACAACAGCGATTACCAGCGTGCCCTCAACACGCCATTTGCGGTCGCTCGCAAGAAAAACCGCAATGAGTATTACCTAACCAGCGGCCAGTTTTGGTACCGCGCTGAAAGCGCCGAAGGCCCTTGGAAAATGACCGGTACACCTACGGCGGATTTGCAGCAAATGATGCCCACGCAAGAGGCGGATGAGCTGTCGGCTTCGGGTAAGCCACCGGAAATTGTCACGGTCACTAAACCCACCGAACTGGTGGTCACCGATGGCAAGGCCGAGTGGAAAAGTCTGCCCGGCGGTCAATTGCTGTATGTAGTCAATACCGAAACACCCTGGCTACGTGATTTGGAGGCCGGCAGCATGTATCTGTTGTTATCCGGCCGCTGGTTCAAAGCCGGCAAAGAGTCTGGCCCTTGGACGTTTGTGCGCGCCGATGAACTGCCATCAAGCTTTGCCGCAATTCCACCGGATTCTGACATTGGTGGGGTGCGCACTTCGGTGGCGGGAACAAACGAAGCCGAAGACGCCGTGCTGGACGCCTATGTACCAGAAACGGCTGCGATTAAACGCAGCGAAGCCAGCCTTGAGGTGCGCTACGATGGCGCGCCCGAGTTTAAAAGCATTCCCGGTACCGAGGTGGCTTATGCGGTGAACACCGGTGCTCAGGTGCTGCGAATTGACAATCACTACTACGCCGTGGATAACGGCGTGTGGTTTGAAGCGGCTGCGGCGAAAGGGCCCTGGAAAGTAGCAGACTCGGTGCCGGAAGATAAAATTCAGCAAATTCCGCCCAGCTCACCGGTTTACAACACCAGTTACGTGCATGTGTATGAATCCACCCCCGAGGTGGTGTACGTGGGCTACACGCCCGGTTACCTTTGGTCGTTTCCTTATTACGGGGTTCCGGTTTACGGTACCGGTTGGTATTACCCACCTTATTGGGGCAGCTTCTATTACCCGCGCCCGCCCACCTGGGGTTTTCACGTGGGGTATAACCCCTGGACGGGGTGGAGCTATGGGGTTAGCTGGAGCAACGGATTTTTCAGTGTAGGTGCCAGTTGGAATGCAGGCTGGCATGGGCCTTACCGCCCCTGGGGTTGCTGCAATGGTTGGTACGGTGGCGGTTACCATCGCCCCCCGATGGTGATTAATACAGGCAATATCAATATTGGTAACAATGTGAATATTGGCAATCGCGCCGTGGTGAATAACCGTATCGCCAAAAACCCGCAGCTGGTGAATCGCAATAAGAGCGTGTACCACCGCCCGGAGAATCTGGCTCGTAATGCCAAACCCGCCGAGGTGCGTAATCAATTAAAAATGGCGCGTCCAGCACCTAACCGTGCGAATAACGTGTTTACCGATCGCAATGGCAATGTGGCGCGCCGGGTGGATGACAATTGGCAGGTGCGTGATAAAGGCCAGTGGAGTGAAAATCACCCAGCCGCTGCTGAGCGTATCTCCTCCACAGAGGTTAAACAACGCGCATCGGATTTTAAGCAATCGCACCCTGATTATCAGCGGCCCGAGGTGGATCGCCAGCAGATAAACCATTATCGCAACAATCATTCAGGCCAGCCGTTTGATCGTCCGGGGCTCAACCGAGATTTTAAATCGCGCCAGCGAGGTATGCAGCGAACCATGCCACGCGGCGGTGGTGGTTTGCACGGTGGCGGAGGCATGCACTTGCAAAGATAATGGGTCAATAAGCGGCCGTGCTGCTTTTAACCGTTAGGGACTTTCTCACACCTGTGAAGGTTTCAAGTGGAAACCGAGAGTAGAAAACCACTTAAAAAAGCGTTCGAGGCATGCTTAGCCTCGAACGCTTTTTGCAACACTTTCCGTGCATTGCTGAAGTTTGTTCAGCCTTACCGATTTAAATACTCCATTAACCATTGCATGGCAGGGCGTTGCTGGCCATTACTGGTCATTAACCCTGTGCCATCACGCCAAGTGGCACCGACGATGTATCCCCAAAGGGTAATGCCGGCCACACTTGGGTGGTTATAGAAAATCGGAAAATGCGATTGCATGTATTGCAGTTGCAGCTGGTCGTTGGATTCTTGTATGTCGTATTCCGAGATATACAAGGGCAGGCCGAGGGAGGCAATCTGGTCCAGCTTGTCTTCAATTTCCTGAGTGCTCCAGACTCGGGGGTTATACAGACCGTGGGCCTGAAGACCCAATGCATCGACGTAACCTGAGTTCACCGCCGGGCGAATAAGCTCAATGATTGCATCGGTGTCCCAGGTCATAAAGTTGTAATCATTGTAGATGAGCACCGCATTCGGGCAGTGTTGACGAGCCAAACGGAAGGATTCGGTAATCCAATCGCTGCCGAAAGCGTTTGCGGCGTAGTTGGCCGGGGCGTGGGAGGGCAGGGCTTCGTTGACTACGTCAATCATGTCGGTGTCGGGGTAGCGCTCGCAGTAATCGACAATCCACTCTTCAATTTCCGCGCGCTGTTCGGCGGCGCTCAGCCCATCAATCCAGCCCGGGCGTTGACTGCCCCACACGAGTACGTGAGCTTTAACCGGTATACCGCTGGCGCGTGCGTAATCGTAAATATCATCCAGCGGGCCCCAGTTGTACTGGTCGCGCGTGCCTTCTACCGAGCCCCACTTGCCCTCATTCTCGGGCGTAATCTGATCCCAGTACTGAGTGAAGTCTGATCTGACACTGCCGTTGGTGGTGATATTGCCCACGAAGAATTCGGGGAAGTCCGGGTTGCCGTTGTTATTGGAGCTTGAGGAGCTGCTTGAAGAGCTGCTGCTGGAGCTTGAAGACGAGCCTCCAGTAAAGGGGTTACCAAAGCCGATAGAGCCACTGCAGTGCAGCATTTCAGAATACGAGCCTGCGCCACACTCGCCGTCCCAGGCGCCGGTATTGTCAGCTTGATCTTCGGCCTGATGGGTCACATTGTTGACCATCACATAATCCACTTGCACATCGCGATCACCCGAGTCATTGGTAAAGGCAACGCGCAGCTCGCCGGTGGCATTGGTGTTAACGGTGTAGTCCAGCATGCCGATGCTGAGCGTCCAGGTTTCGATAGTCTGGCCGCCAATCTGCAAGCTAACGCTTTCGTCACCCACTACACCGCTCATACGCACGGTAATACTGTTGCTACCACCGGCGGTGGAGGATGAACTGCTAGAGCTACTCGAGCTGCTTGAACTCGAACTTGAGCTGGAACTGGCCGAACCACCGCCTTCAATATCCAGACTGGTCAGCGTAGGCGTGCCACTGCCATTGGCGCAGAACCCAAAACTTGTGCTGTTACTGGGGCCAATGTTGGCGTTGTAGGGGGCGGGTGAAACACTGTCGCCGCTTAAGTTGCCATTCCAAAGGTTGGTGACACTGCCGCCATTCAGGCCCAGGCCCACAGTCCAATTGGTAATGTTGGCGCTACCGTTGTTCGCAATGGTGACGTCGGCGCAGTAGCCCGACCCCCACTGATTAGAAACAATGAGGGTGGCCTCTCCAGCGCCGTCGGTTATCGCGTGGGCGGCGCTTGCTGCTGCCAGTGCCGAGGCGGAAAACAATAGATTTATTCGTTTTAGATTTGTCATGGCTGAACTCCTGTAAGAGTTGTAATGGGCTTAGGGTTACTGCTAACCACTGCCGCGATACATCCTGCGAGACCGAAAAAGCGTGAGTGACGGAACTTCGTTCGCTAAAAGTTATTCACTTTTATTGGCGGTCGGTTAGCGAACTGCACCAGAGATTTAAGGGGGCGAAAACCTTATTGTCAAATTGAATCTAAGTGGCGGGGCATATTTGATGACTTGATCAGTCAGTTTGTGGTATCCGTCACGTTCGCTTTTTTCTATTCGAAATAAGTAACGGGTTGTTATATTCGAAGAATGCTCCTGACTCAGCCTCTAGGCTCACCTGGGTCATGCAATAAGTTCGTTTCCGCGAGCTTGTGTGGTTGGTTGATAGTTGGTTATTGCGCCGCCACGGGGGCGTTTAGTGTTAATAAAAACCGTTAAGGTTTAGTCGTGAAGGGTGGCGTAGGTTACGTCAGGAAACTCGGGTGCTAATCCGTGCGTGTTACAGAGGTTTTCTGATTACAGCCGTAAGTGTATGCCAGTGCTTAGTTTGCCCCATGATGGTGGTACCGTCCTCTTCTGTTTCACGTATTTGCAGAAGTTCGTATAACTCGGACCAGTTATGAATATCGCTCTGCTGACAGAAGGAAATTGATTTTTCTTCGCTGCCGACCCAGGTGTCTCGCTGGCCCAAGAAGTCTGCGGTAAAGACTCCACCGGGTAAAAGACTTGTTAGCGCCTTCTGAACGAAGGTTGTTAAATTTTCCAGTGGACAAAAATACAGACTTTGGCTGGCCCAAAACAGGCTGCAAGGCGGAAAGTAAAAAGTGGAAAAGCAATGGTTAACACACTTGACGTTGTTTGACTCAGCAAAGCGTGCACGGCAGGTGTTAATGGCTGACTGGCTGGAATCAAAAGCGACAACGTCAAAACCTTGTGCGGCTAAATAGGCTGCATCAGCTCCTGTGCCACAACCAGCATCAACGGCTTTTTTTATCGGCGTTTGGACTTTATGTATAACCTCTTCAAGCAACGGCCGGTGAGGAACGACCAGTGTTTTTTGGTGATACTCAATCCATTCGCCGCTCATAAAGTGAACGCCCTGTAAATATTGTAAGGGTGGGCTTGGCCCACCCTTACGCAGACAGTACGCGTGATACTAGTCAACTTTTGCAAGTGCTTGATCTATATCGGCGATAATGTCGTCGATGTGTTCAATGCCCACAGAAAGCCGTACTAAATCTTCCGATACGCCGGCAGAAGCCAACTCTTCTTTATTTAGTTGACGGTGGGTGGTTGTGGCAGGATGGCAGGCGAGAGATTTTGCATCACCAATGTTTACCAAACGCAATATCATTTGCAGGGCATCAATAAATTGTGCGCCTGCTTCCTTTCCGCCTTCGATACCAAAGCTTAAAATGCCCGACGCTTTACCTTTAGTGATTTTTTGGCTCAGTGCCTGGTAGGGGCTGTCATTAAGAGCGGCGTAATTTACCCAGGTCACTTTAGGGTGTTTTTGCAAGTGTTGGGCTACGGCTAACGCATTTTCGCAGTGACGCTCCATACGCAGGCCAAGAGTCTCAAGCCCCTGCATAATCAAAAAGGCACTGTGCGGTGCTAGTGCCGAGCCGGTGTTTCTTAGTGGGACGACGCGGCATCGACCGATATAGGCCGCGGCACCTAACGCTTCGGTGTAAACCACATCGTGGTAGGAGGGGTCTGGTTCATTCAGCATGGGGTATCGCTGTTTGTTGGCTACCCAGTCAAATTTACCAGAATCAACAATAATTCCGCCTACTGTAGTGCCATGGCCACCAATGTACTTGGTCAATGAATGGACCACAATGTCGGCGCCATACTCAAATGGTTTGCACAAAAATGGAGTGGCAACGGTGTTGTCAACAATGAGTGCCACACCGTGACGATGGGCTATTTCGGCCAGCTTTTTTAAATCAACAATATTGCCAGCAGGGTTACCGATGGATTCGCAAAATAGCGCTTTGGTTTTATTGTCGATTAACTCTTCCAGCTTTTTGTAATCGTCAAAGGACGCCATGCGCACTTCAATACCCTGCCTGGGAAGACTGTGGGCAAACAAATTGTAAGTGCCACCGTAGAGCTGACTGGTGCTGACGATGTTATCCCCGGCCTCTGTTATGCATTGAATTGCGTAGGTAATGGCCGCCATACCTGAAGACAACGCCAGGCCTGCAATGCCGCCTTCCATGGCCGCTACACGCTCTTCCAGAACCGCATTGGTAGGGTTCATGATACGGGTGTAGATATTACCGGCCACCTTAAGGTCGAAAAGATCGGCACCGTGCTGGGTGTCGTCAAAGGTGTAAGAGGTTGTTTGGTAAATAGGGGTGGTAGCGGCTTTGGTTGTAGGTTCAGACTCGTAACCACAATGTAAGGCCAAAGATTCCAGTTTCATAATTAGACTCCGCTTGGGTTATTATTGGCGTGTTTTCGACACGCAATGTAGCACAATTGCGTGACTCGTTTGGGTAAGAGCAATAATATTAGGAGTATTTTACCAATGCCCGTGTGTTTTGATATCGGTGGTACCAATATTCGATCGGGCTGGGCAGATCAATCCGGCATCGTGCAAATCAAGCAGCAAAGCGCCACACCACACCACTGTTTGGAAACCTTGTTAAAAACAATTGTCACGATGGTCCGTAGTGCACCCCTGGAAGAGCAGGATTATGTGGCAATTTCCATTACCGGTTTCGTCGATCCTGGTTCGAATGAGTTAATCATTGCCAACATCCCGTGTTTAAAGCAACAAAACCTTAGCAGCCTGTTAACTTCCAGGCTAAATATGCCAGTGGTAATGGCCAATGATGCCGATTGCCTGGCCCTTGCAGAAGCTCATGTGGGGGTTGCAAAAAAAGAGCGCAATGTGTTTGCGATTATTCTCGGCACAGGGGTAGGGGGCGCTATGGTTATTAACGGCGAGTTAGTGACAGGCTTTGGTGGTATCTCAGGAGAATGGGGCCATGGACCGATTGTCGACCCTTCTGCGGGTGGGTTAGTCGAGTCTATGGGGTATTTTCCCTGCGGCTGTGGGCAACAGGGTTGTTTGGATACCGTAGGTGCAGCTCGCGGCATGGAAAACGTACACAAGGCATTAACGGGCAGTTTTATGGAGGCCGAGCAAATTATTAACAACTGGCGAGAAGGTGCTTCGCAAGCCAGTAAAACGGTGGATGTGTGCTCAGAAATGGTGGCTCGCGCGTTGAGCGTTATTGTTAATGTCGTCGGCCCTGGCATTGTACCTGTGGGCGGTGGTTTAGCGAACGCTGAAGATTTTATTAAAAAAATTGATAAAAAAGTCCGCTCTATGACTCTTGCAGATTATCCCAAACCTCTGGTAGTGCAGGCGCAATATTTAGAAAATGCTGGGCTGGTCGGTGCAGCTTTCTTAAACGCAAAGAAAGTGATTGATTAATATTTATGTCTAAAAAATTACTTGAAGTCTGTGTTGATTCTCCTCGGTCATTAATAACTGCAGTGGAAGGTGGCGCAGACCGGGTTGAATTATGTTCTGCCCTTGGTGTAGGGGGGTTGACTCCATCAACTTCATTGATGGGATTTGCGGCATCACAGAATATACCTGTGCATGTCATGATTCGCCCGCGAGAGGGACATTTCAATTTTAGTCACGCAGAAGTGGAGCTTATGTTGGAGGATATAGCCCAGGCACGTAAATACGAGGTGCAGGGGGTAGTGCTTGGAGCCTGTCAGCAACATGGTGAACTTGACCTTGAAACTCTGCAAAAATTAATCGATGCCGCCAAGGGGCTGGATCTTACCCTGCACCGGGCGTTTGATATAACTCCTGACCCTTTTGCGGCTCTTGAGCAAGCAATAGAGCTGGGGTTTAACCGAATTTTAACCAGCGGCCAAAAGAAAACAGCGATAGAGGGCGAAGCGCTGATAAAAAAACTGGTGAATGCGGCGGGTGATCGCATAGAGATTATGCCTGGCAGTGGTATTAATACGGAATGTATCCAGGCCTGGATAAACGATACGGCTATTAAGTGTGTTCATGCTTCCTGCGCGTTACCAATTCCGTCTGCGGTAGAAAATTTAGTGGCCTTGGGGTTTGAACCTGCACAAGGGCGCAGAGAAACGAACCTGCACCGGGTGAGGGAGCTGGTTAACGCTTTGGTATAAATTAATACTGAAAATTTTCCCGTCTATTGGTTGATGACTTCCGGTCTTTGTCCGTTATTAACGGCTTGAAGAGAATACAACCTAACCTGAACATAAAAAAATTTGATGCTGGCGCCCCACTTTCCGGTGGGCGCCAGTGGTTTATACACTTAAATAGCGTTGTACTAATTCATCGTTGAGCGAGTCCATTGCACCAGTGGCCTCTACCTTGCCTCGCTCCATAATGTAAAAGTGGTCGGCTACTTTTCGGGCAAAGGGGAGTTTTTGCTCCACCAGCAGTACGGTTAATCCAAACTCTTCATTTAAACGGCGGATGACGTTGCCGATGTCTCTCACTACATTAGGTTGAATGCCCTCGGTGGGTTCGTCCAAAATAAGTAATTTAGGGTCTAGCACCAAAGCGCGGCCGATGGCGAGCTGCTGTTGCTGCCCGCCGGACAAATCTCCGCCGCGGCGGTGTTTCATTTCTTTCAATACAGGAAAAAGTTCGTAAATTAAATCCGGTATTTTACTCGCGCCATCGCCCCGTGCGCCCAAAGAGATTTTTAAATTTTCCTCTACGGTTAGCAGAGGAAAAATCTCGCGACCCTGAGGTACATAACCGATGCCGGTGCGGGCACGGTTTTCGGTAGAGGCTTTGCTGACATCTTTACCATTAAAAATAATCTGCCCGTCTTTAATGGGCAGTAAGCCGGTGACGCATTTAAGCAAAGTGGTTTTACCCACGCCATTGCGGCCAATTAAACAGCCGCAGCTGCCCTCGGGCAGTTCCAGGTTCAGGTTCCAGAGGATATGGCTCTGGCCGTAGTACTGGTTGATTGATTGTATGTTTAGCACTTTATTGCTCCAATTTCTGTGGCAAGAGCAGGCGAGAAATACAACGCGGCAAAGTAAGTTTTCTGCGTTTTAGGCGTATTCCGCTATCGCAGCCCGTTACTCTCCCAAATAAACCTCAATCACTTTCGGGTCACTCTGCACCTGATCCATACTGCCCTCGGCCAGTACCGAGCCCTGGTGCAGCACAGTCACTTTGCGGGCGATGGAGCGGACGAAGGCCATGTCGTGTTCCACCACGATGACCGAGTGTTTGCCCGCCAGCGAGGTTAATAACTCGGCGGTGCGTTCGGTTTCTTCGCCGGTCATACCGGCAACGGGCTCGTCCACCAGCAGTACGCGGGGGCTTTGCATTAACAGCATGCCAATTTCCAGCCACTGCTTTTGCCCGTGGGACAAGTTGCCTGCACTGTTAAAACGCGATTGGGTGAGGCCGATGGTATACAGCACCTCATCGAGGCGGTCGCGCTGCTCTCCGGTGAGTTCTCGTGTCAGGGTAAACCAGAACTTTTTATTACCGGCGGTGGCCAGCTCCAGATTTTCGTACACGCTTAGGGCTTCAAACACCGTGGGTTTTTGAAACTTGCGGCCAATACCGCCCCGCGCAATCTGGTGTTCAGAGAGTTCGCGCAAATTAATTTGCTGACCAAAGTAAATGCTGCCGCTGTCGGGTTTGGTTTTACCGGTAATAACATCCATCATGGTGGTTTTGCCGGCGCCGTTGGGGCCGATAATGCAGCGCAGCTCGCCCTCGTCGATATACAGGTTCAAATTGTTCAGCGCTTTAAAGCCGTCAAAGCTCACCGAGACATCTTCTACGTACAAAATAGGGCCGTGGCTGGTATCCAGCGGGTGACCAAAGTTGGGGTCTTTAACGGGCAGGGCTTTGGTGCTCCAGTTGCGCGCGTGTTTAAACGGGTTCATGGCTGCTCCTCCTTGTTAGTGGCACTTTTGTTTTTTTTGAAGCGGCCGATTAGGCCCACCAGCCCTTTGGGCAGTACCAAAGTGACTAGCACAAACAGTAGGCCCAAGGGGAACAGCCAGGCTTCGGGGTAGAAGGTGGTAAACACGGTTTTGCCGTAGTTCACACTAAACGCGCCCACAATAGCGCCGTAAAGGGTTCCGCGCCCGCCGGTGGCCACCCACACAACCAACTCAATGGAGTTAAGCGGTGAGAATTCGCCCGGGTTGATAATGCCCACTTGCGGCACATAGAGAGCGCCGGCAATACCGGCCAGTACCGCCGAGAATACAAACAACCACAGCTTGTAAGATTCTACCTGGTAGCCGGAAAACCGAGTGCGCGATTCGGCGTCGCGAATGGAGACAATGACCTTACCTGCACGCGAGGTGACGATATAGCGGCAGGCGAGGTACGCCAACATCAGCGCTATGCCCGAGGCTAAAAACAAACCGATACGGGTGGAATCGGCGGTAATGGAAAAGTCGAGAATGTCTTTAAAATCCGTTAAACCATTGTTACCGCCAAAACCCATTTCGTTGCGGAAAAACGCCAGCATTAGGGCGTAGGTAAGTGCCTGGGTGATAATGGCAAAGTAAACGCCGGTAACGCGCGAGCGAAACGCCAGCCAGCCAAATACCCAGGCGAGAATGCCCGGCACGAGAATAATCATCAGCGCGGCAAACCAGAACATATCAAAGCCGTGCCAGTACCAGGGTAAGTCTTGCCAGTTTAAAAACACCATAAAATCTGGCAGCAGTGGGTCGCCGTACTTACCCCGGTCGCCAATCTGACGCATTAAATACATGCCCATGGCGTAACCACCGAGCGCGAAAAAAGCACCGTGGCCAAGAGAGAGAATACCCGCATAGCCCCAGATTAAATCCAGCGCCAGCGCCAGCAGGGCGTAGCAAAGGAATTTACCCAAGAGGGTGACGGCAAAGGTTGAGACGTGAAAGGGCGAGCTTTCGGGCACCGCCAGGTTCAGGATAGGCACCACAATGCAGGTGAGGGCAATCAGCCCCAGCACCAGCATGCCGCCTTTATCACTGGTTAATAATCGTTGTGTCAGCATAATTCAGTTCCAATTCTGTTAAGGGAAAATCAATCTGCAGCGGCCCGGCCTTTTTGCGGAAAAAGACCTTTGGGCTTTTTCTGAATAAACAGAATCAGCAGCACCAGAATCAGAACCTTGGCCAGTACGGCACCGGCAAAGGGTTCCATAAATTTATTAATTACGCCTAAGCTCATGGCGCTGACCAGAGTGCCCCATAAATTACCGACGCCGCCGAATACCACCACCATAAACGAGTCGATGATATAGGCCTGGCCCAGGTTGGGCCCCACGTTGGTTAACTGCGACAGGGCCACCCCGGCAATGCCGGCAACGCCCGAACCCAAACCGAATGTCATGGCATCCACCCAGCTGGCGCGCACACCGACGGCGCGAGCCATGGGTCGGTTTTGCGACACAGCGCGTACTTTTAACCCCAACGAGGTTTTTTTAAGCACTGCGAGCAGGGCAAAAAACACCATTAAGCCGAACAGCAAAATATAAAGCCGGTTAAAGGTAATAGAAAAAGCCGGGTTGATTTGCAGCGAACCGCTCATCCACTCCGGCAAACTGACGGCCCGGTTAAGGGGCGAGAAAATAGAGCGGGCGGCCTGCTGTAAAATCAGGCTGATACCAAAGGTCGCCAGCAGGGTTTCCAGCGGGCGGCCGTACAAGAACTGAATCACGCCCCGTTCAATGGCAATACCCACCAAGCCCGACACCACAAAGGCGGCGGGAATGGCCATAAATAAACTGTATTCAATATGATTGGGGAAGGCCTGTTGAATCACCCAGGTGGTGTAGGCGCCAATCATCATCAACTCGCCGTGAGCCATATTGATCACGCCCATCACACCGAAGGTGATAGCCAGGCCAATGGCGGATAACAACAACACGGAGCCAAGGCTTAAACCGAAAAAAATGTTTTCGCCCAGGCGAAACATTTTTAGCTTGCCATCAATAGAGTCCAGCGAGCGCTGCGCTTCGACGCGAATAGAACGCTCACTGTCATGTTTAGCAATCGCTTCCAATGGACCGCGCACTTCGGGGTAGAGTGAGCCGCGCAAGATTTTCACCGCCGTAAGGCGGGTTTCAGCGCTGCTGCTTTCAAGCTGCGCTAAGGCGATGGCGGCGGTCATGGCATCGCGAACATCGGTGTTTGACTCTTTGCTCTGCAGCGTTTGCAGCAGCTCGATGCTGTCGCTGTCTACGCCATCGGAAATCATTTGTTCCACCGCGCGCTGGCGTACACCGGCATCAACAGCGCTTAAATTCATTTGCGCCATGAGCGTTTTAATTTGGCTGCGCAACTTGTTGTGGATGGGGATGCGCTTGGTGCGACCGAGCGCTTTGGCCGCTACGCTTTCACCGTTAGCCGCCAATACGTAAACGTCGTTCGTTGTTTCAATAACCACTTGCTTAGGAGTGCTGCGGGTAGTTTGCAGTGAACCTTGCAACAGAGCGTGTAAAACCGCCTGTGCGCGTTCGTGGCCGGTAGCGGCTATGGCGTCGACAGTCTTGCCGCGCTTACTTAAACTGCCTGTGGCGAGTTCATCCACTAAGGTGGCGAATTCATCGGGCTCTTGCGGCTGTGCATAGGCGCAGGGAAGGGCTATTAAACAAGCAGCCAGCGCTATCCACAGGCACACGGATTTTTTTAAAAGTGCCATGGTTGTATCACTATCAGGTTTGAGGGTTATGGCTCGGGCTTAGCCCGAAATGTGGGGCGGCAGCGCCGCCCCGGTGTCGGCGATATTATTCCGCCGTAGCACCTACACACTTTTTAGTTTTGGTGTTGTAGTTTCCGCAGTTGAGGCTTACCCAGTCAGACTTTAAATCTTTAGAGCCTTCCAGGTAATCAGACCAGGCATCACCCGCTACCAGACCGTCGGTTTCCCATACGGTCAGGAACTGGCCGTCTTCTTGGATTTCACCGAGCAATACGGGTTTGGTGATGTGGTGGTTGGGCAGCATTTTGCTGGTGCCGCCGGTAAGGTTAGGTACTTCAACGCCGACAATAGCATCAATAACGGCATCGGAATCGGTGGTGCCGGCTTTCTCAACCGCTTTTACCCACATGTTAAAGCCAATATAGTGGGCTTCCATTGGGTCGTTGGTGACGCGGTCTTCATCGCCGATAAACGCCAACCACTGATCAATAAAGGCATTGTTTTCGTCAGTGTCTACGCTCATAAAGTAGTTCCAGGCGGCCATGTGTCCAACCAGTGGCTTGGCGTCGATGCCCGACAGCTCTTCTTCACCTACCGAGAACGCCACAACTGGAATATCTTCAGCGGAAATGCCCTGGTTACCCAGCTCGCGGTAAAACGGAACATTGGCATCGCCGTTAATGGTAGAAACCACCGCGGTTTTTTTGCCCGAGCTGCCGAAGCGTTTGATGTCGGAAACAATGTTCTGCCAGTCAGAGTGACCGAAGGGCGTGTAGTTGATCATGATATCTTCGTCCGCTACCCCTTTGGCTTTTAAGTAAGCGGCAAGAATTTTGTTGGTGGTGCGTGGGTATACGTAGTCGGTACCGGCTAACACCCAGCGTTTTACCTCAAGCTCGTTCATCAGGTAATCCACCGCAGGAATGGCCTGTTGGTTAGGCGCGGCGCCGGTGTAAAAAACGTTGCGCGATGATTCTTCACCTTCGTATTGCACCGGGTAAAACAGCAGGCCGTTAAGCTCTTCGACCACTGGTAGTACGGATTTGCGCGATACGGACGTCCAGCAGCCGAAAATGGCATCGACTTTCTCTTGTGCTAACAGCTCGCGGGTTTTTTCAGCAAACAGCGGCCAATTACTGGCGGGGTCGACCACCACGGGCTCAAGCTTTTTGCCCAGCAGGCCGCCTTTTTTGTTTTGCTCTTCAATCAGCATCAGCATGGTGTCTTTCAACGTGGTTTCTGAAATGGCCATGGTGCCAGAAAGTGAGTGCAAAACACCCACCTTGATGGTGTCGTCTTCTTGGGCATTTGCGGTAATACTTGAGAGGGCAAGAGTACAGGACGCGCCTAATACTCCGATGGTTTTTAATAGTTTTTTAAGCTTCATGTTCACTCTCCGTTGATGTGACATTTTTTTGTTTGGGGTCTTTCCAGAAACTTCCTTGGTTACTCCTTCCTGTTTTTTAAATTTGCTATTGGGCGTGCCTGGCTTGGTGCAACATGTGCAGTGTAATTTTTTGGACTTCTGCCTGACTTTCCTGAATGTGTTCCTGTAGTAGCCGTCTTGCTTCGTCTGCTTGTTGTTTTATGATCGCGCGCAGAATTTTTCCGTGTTCCTTGTATGTGGCTTCAATGCGCGGCGCCTGGGTGAAATCAATCCGGCGGATAATGCGCAATCGCTCGGTAATGTTGCGGTGCACTTTTGCCATTTCATCATTACCGCTGGCCTCTACCAGTTGGCAGTGAAAAGCCTCGTCGTGTTCTCTTACAGTCGGCCCATCGGTCAATCGGTCTTTTACCGGTACCAACCAAATCTTTTTTAATGCGTCCAGTGCGCGGGCGTTTTTTTGTTCACAAAGCTTTTTTACCGCTTCCAGTTCGAGCAATATGCGCAGCTCGTACAACTGGTCGAACTTTTCAAAATCAAACGGCTTCACTTGCCAGCCTGCGCGAAACAACACCGAAACAAAGCCATCGCGCTGTAAGCGAGACAGTGCTTCGCGCACCGGTGTGCGGCTGGCTTGCATACGTTCGGCGACTTCGTGTTCGGTGAAGCGGTCACCGGGTAATAACGCAAAGTCAAAAATTTCTTGCTTGAGCGCGTCGTATATTCTGTCGGTAACACTCTGTCTTTGGGGTTTCACAAACGGCTCTTTCTGCGACTTATCATGTATGCAAGACGGTATTCAGCAGAAACTGTGCCAAGGCACACAACCAAACCATTTTGGCGCTTACGCCCTGTTTTAAGTCAGGTTTACTGTTAAGAAGCATTTAGTTTTATTCGTAAAGTGAATTAGTGCTGCTCTGTTTGTGAGCAGAGCGTGGTGCGCCGCCTTTTTTTGGGGCGATACTGGCGTATATTTATATTCCTGACGTGTGGCAGGGATAAATAAAAACCCGAGTCGCCAATGGCGTCTCGGGTTCTGGGGCTGTTAAAAAGATAAATCTACTTTTCTATAAAAGCGCGCCACCCTCCTAAGTGGGTGATGTCTGTTGCACCATCGATGGCGTGATTCTCACAAATAAAACCTTTTACTTCCCGACCATCGTTTAGTGTGAGTGTGCCAATACCTAATGGCGCAGGAATCAGCGCAACAAAAGAGCCAAACTGATCCACGGGCATGTCCCATAGTTCGACAATAATGGCTTCGCCATCGCTTGAGCGAACCAGGCCCGGCTTAGGTGGTGTGGTGTTGGGCAGGGCGTAGAGACGATATTGGCTTTCCGTGCGTGTTTGTTCCACCAGGCGCGCCTGGCGCTCGGTCAGCTGGGGGTTAAGCGGCATGCCGCTTAAGTGCGCACCGACAACCGCAAGTCTTACGTGGTCCGGAGGTACGCTTGCGTCATCGTGATTGCCAGCAAAAGGAGTCTCGGTAGCGCCCAGCTTACCGCCTATGGTTGCTTGCCACTGGCGGCCAAACTCCGCCAGTGCGGCGTCTTGCCAGGCGGCGCCGATCAATGTGATGCCAAAGGGCAGGCCGTCGTCGCGCAAGCCTGCGGGTAGTGCCAAAGCGCTGCAGTCTGCGAGATTCACAAAGTTAGTCCAGGTGCCCAGCTGGCTGTTAACGGCGACCGGGTCTGCTTCTACCTCGGCAATGGTAGGCAAGCGGGGCGCTGTGGGTACGAGCAAGGCGTCAACGGTAGCCATGGATAATTGAATACTGCGCACCAGTTCAGCGCGGCGATATTCCGCGCGATAAGCATCGGTGGCACTGAAGTTTTTTGCTTGCTCAATAATGCCCCGCACGACGGGGTTCATTTTGTCGGCGTGCTCGGCCATAAATTCGCCCACGGCGGCGTGGCGTTCGGCTACCCAGGGGCCACCGTACAGCAGCTGCGCCAAGGTCTGCATATCGCTAAAGTCCAGCGGTACTAACTCTACTCCTTGCTGCTCTAGCTGGCTTAAGGTTTTACGCCAGGCTTTTTCCGCTTCACTGTCGTCAAACCAGGGCAGCTCGGCGGGAATGCCAAAGCGCGGTTGGGTGGGCAGCAAGCGGGCCGGGTGTGGTTGAGTACGGCTGTAGCCATCGGCGGGGTCAAAGCCTTCAACGATTTCAGCTACGGTTTCAGCGTCTTTTACGGTTAAGGCAAACACCGAGGTGCAGTCCAGGCTTTTACAGGCGGGCACAACGCCGTTAATGCTAAAGCGCCCCTTGGTGGGCTTGAGGCCGACAATATTGTTAAAGCCTGCAGGCACCCGTCCCGAGCCTGCGGTATCGGTGCCTATGCTAAAGGGCACAAGGCCACGGGCTACGGTAACGGCTGAGCCCGAGCTTGAGCCACCGGAGACGTAATCAGGGTTAAAGCTGTTGGGTACGGCGCCGTAAGGCGAGCGGGTACCCACCAGGCCGGTGGCAAACTGATCCAAATTGGTTTTGCCCAGTAAGATGGCGCCTGCGGCTTTAAGCCGTGCGACCAGTGTGGCATCGGCGTTGGCAACGTAAGAGAAGCCAGGGCACGCTGCTGTGGTAGCCAAGCCCTCGGCATCGATATTGTCTTTTAGCGCAAAGGGAATGCCGTATAACGGTTGTTCCTGAGGTGATTGCAGCGCGGTAATTTGTTGCTGTATTTCAGCGTCGCTGAGAATATAAATCCATGCCGGATCTTCAGGATCTAATGAATCGCGCAGCGCAGGTAAAACATCCTGCGGATTGATGTCACCGCTAAGGTAAGCTTGCTGCCACTGGTCAATTGTCCAGCCGTTGGTGTTGCTCATGAAGGCTCCTAATAAAATCTTGTATACATGATTGTATTCAGCAGTATTTGTGCCAGCGCTATAAAGGTGGGGTTTATTCTGGTGTGCGCTGCGAGACCCCGGCTAGTAAGGGCTGTTGCGGGTATAGGTATTTCGATACATTTGCGAGGCTGCCCTATTGCCGCGCCTATGACCAATGTGTGCATTAAACTGGGGCAATTCATTTAAGGTAAGGAGAGGTAATGAGACAGTGGTGGTCTGTGTACGCGGCTTTGCCCGCAAATGTTTGGGTGCTGTTTGCCACCTTGGCACTGGTGATGACATCCATCCCGTTGATGGTATTGGTCAGTGGTTTGATCGGTTTGCAGTTAGCCCCTAAACCCAGTTTGGCGACTTTGCCACTGGCCTTGGCTGTGACGGGCACGGCATTCAGCACCTTGCCAGCAGCGTGGTTAATGCATCGGCTGGGGCGGCGCGGCGGTGGTTATGTCGGGTTGCTGTTGTCTTTTTTGGGGGCCTTGGCAGGAGCTTTGGCGTGCCAGATCTACAGTTTCACCTGGCTGTTGGTGGCGGCTGTGTTGCTGGGAGCTTCCGGCGCGTTTTATCAGCAGTTTCGCTTCGCCGCCCTCGAGGCCGTCAGTGCCGCTCAGGCAGGCCCGGCGGTATCGGTCATTATGTTCAGTGGTGTGGTTGCGGCCTTTTTAGGCCCGGAGTTAGGGGTGTTAGGGCGGGGCTGGCCCGGTAGCGCGGAATACACAGGCTCTTTTGTGTTATTGGGGGTTCTGGTGGTTGTGGCGGCATTGGTGTTTTCGCGTTTGCAGGCGGTAACGGTGGCTACGAGTCAAACCCACGAGCCTGCCCGCGCCCTTGGGGTTTTACTGCGTCAGCCAATATTTTTACAGGCTCTGGCGGCTGCGGCTATTGGCTATGGTGTGATGAGCTTTTTAATGACCTCAACCCCCATCAGTATGCACGACATGCATGGTCATTCGGTAGACGATGCCAAGTGGGTAATCCAGAGCCATCTGCTGGCGATGTTTGTTCCCTCGCTGTTTGCGGGTGCGTTGCTTAAGTGGTTGGGCGTGCAAAGACTTATGCTGCTGGGCAGCGTGTTATACGCATTGGTGCTAGTGCTGGGCTTTTTGGGCGTCAGTTTAATGCATTACTGGGGCGCGTTAGTGCTGTTAGGCATTGGCTGGAATTTTCTATTTTTGTCGGGCACTTCACTGCTGCCAAATGCCTACCGCCCGAGTGAAAAGTTTAAAGTTCAAGCCGCCAACGATTTTGTGATTTTTGCCGTACAGGCAATCGCTTCTTTAAGCGCGGGCTGGGTGTTATATCGGTTTGGCTGGCACCTGCAGATTTTACTGTGCTTATTACCGGTATTGGTCTTGTTGCTGGTATCGGCTAAAGCGGCGTCAGTGTGCCAAGAGGAGTGAATTGGATTGGAGTAGCGCTTGGCTGCGAAGTGGCTTGTGCACTTTTACTCGCAGGTTGTTTAGCCTGCGAGTAAAATGCGTCGCGTTGCAAATAAAAGTTATTTGCCGGGTAGGCTTTTCAGCACATCGGTAACAGCTTGGTCAATCATCGCTTCAGCTTCTTGTGCATTTTTTTCCACCAGCTTTTTCTGGTAAACGCCCTGCCAGACCGCGCGTTTTTCAGACCAGTCCACTACATCGATATTAATAGCGCCGGTGTAGCTGATGCGCGTGTTGCCGCCTTCGGTTTCCTGGGTTAAGGGTCCGCTGTACCAAGAGCTCCACGATTGGTAATACCCCATCCGGTTGGGCGTGATAGGTACAGCGTTGTTGAATGAATCCAGCTCGTTGTCGACTTCGGCCCGGTAGTTGACGTACAAGTCGCCACCGCTTTGCTGGTATTGGTAACCCTTTGCTTCCATAGCTTCGATAATGCTTTTATCGAAGCTTTTGCGGTAATGGTCTGAACTTGCCTCGCTGAAAAAGACCACCTCGGGCGCATCGGTCAGAGAGAAGGTTTGGTATTGGCTAAAGTCCGTGTTTTTAGCGCGATGGTGGCTGATTTCTGGGCGCGGATTGTTGCTTTGGCACGCGACCATGGCAGTGCATAAAACAATCAATACTAAGTTATGCAGTCGGTTTAATAACATTTTAGGGGTCTACTGTAAGAATAGTGGCGGGCGCGGGGAGGCCGCGCCCGGCAGGGTTACTTGTCTTCTTCGGCGGCACGAGTTGGGTAGCGTTGGAAAATTTGCGTTACGGCGCTGTTGATAGCCGCGCGAGGGTTTTCCATGGCCTCATCGCTTAACTTGCCTTCGGCAATGCCTTCCCAAATCAGTTTTTTACTCTCGGCATCGACGACGTCGATGTTTAAAGTGCCCACTTTGTAATGCACGGTTTCGGTATCGTTGTACATCGGGAAGCCCATGTACAAGCCTGAGCGGTAGCCGTAGTAACCGTAAGAGGCTGTTACCGATGGAGAGCTGCGAATATCGGTACGATTTTCGGTGTTGGAGAAGAAGTTAACCAGCAGGTCTGGATCGGTATCGCTATAGGTGTAACCTAAAGATTCCATTTGCTCGCGGGCGGCGGCTTTAAAATGGGAGGTCACCAAGGTGGAATAGCCGTGTTTATCGGTACCCAGTGGTTCGACAAAGTTAAAGGTTTTGTAGGCGGTAAAATCGGCGCTGCGGTCAAAATCACTGCGAATGGTCGGTCCAGTGCTGCAGGCGGCCAGCACCAGCAATATGGATATAAGCGTAGCCGGCATCAAGCCTGTACGAATTTTGTTCAGTCCCGTGAGTAACATGTTTATCTCCAGCAGATGGTTTTAAGAACTTTGCCACAGTATATCGATTATTTGCCTTTAGGGGCATATAGGAAATACATCTTCAAGGTCGTAATGATCAAGTACGTTTCCAGCAAAGTGTGACCGTCGTCTTGTGCGACAATGTGTCGCACATTTAGTGCCCTGAAGGGGTGGCTGCCAACGTACAATGGCTGTTTTTTTAATGCGTAGACATGGAGATTCCTATGAAACCCACCATCACTAAATGGACCGCCGCCGCCTGTGCTGTGGTATCAACTACAGCTTTGGCTCACGAGTCGGTGTTCAAGCCTGAATCTCATGCACCTGCCGGGGTGATGGTGGACCATACCCACGCCAAAGGTGAAGTGATGACAGGTTATCGTTACCTTCGTACCAGTTACAGTGATGTATACAGCGGTAGCGACAAGGTAGCAGCCGCTGATTTGGCCGCCGCTGGCTACAGCATGATGGCAACTGGTATGACCATGGAAATGGTGATGCTGGATATTATGTATGCCCCCTCCGATAACCTGACGTTAATGCTGATGCCTATGTATATGAGCATGGATATGGACATGGCGATGACGAGCATGTCCTCGATGGACTCGGCTCATGGCATGAGTGAAATGGGAGCTATGTCATCCATGGATGATATGTCTAGCATGGACCACTCTGATATGGGCGACCATGACATGCACCACCACGGCAGCCATGGTACCTCTGGTTGGGGTGATACCAATGTCAGCGCTATGTACAACTGGACCAACAACCCTGCTCATCAGTTTATTACTACCCTGGGGGTGAATATGCCCACCGGTAAAGTGGATTTAAAAAATGCGGATGGGACTTTTGTGCATTACGGCATGCAGCTGGGCTCAGGCACTTGGGATTTAACGCCGTCTGTTACTTATACCGGTATGGCAGGCCACTTAAACTGGGGAGTGCAGGGGCGTGCCATTATCCGTCTTGAAGATGAAAATGACTCCGGCTATGCGCTGGGGGATAAATATGCCGCTACCGCTTGGGGCGCCGTACGTCTACTAGACTGGATGAGCCTATCTGCCCGCCTGGAATGGTCTGATCAGGATGCCATTAGCGGCCACTACAACGGTCCTCATAACCACTCTAGCCCCGCCGATATTCAGGCCAACTACGGCGGTGAATTTCTCGATGCCGGTATTGGGGTAAACACGGTGGTTACCGGTGGGCAGTTTGCCGGTGTGCGTTTAGGTGTAGAGTGGATTACCCGGATAGAAGAAGATTATAACGGCTATCAATTAGGCCTGGATGACGGCGTGAGTGTGAGTTTGTCTTATGCGTTTTAAGGGTCTTTGACCCTTCTCGGTCGCCCTGGCATGAAAGAAATTGTTAGAAAGTGTAGCCTTTGTAGATAAGAGGGCCTTTGACCTTTATCCTGATGTGAAAAATTTTACTACAGGGAATAGTGTCGTTATGAAGCTCTGGTTTTTTTCTACGGTTATATTGGTTTTAACGTGTGCTGGGTGCGGCTCCGGGAGTTCTCCAAGCTCGTCGCAAAGTAGCACGGATTCATTGGCAGACTCCTCTTCATCCGTTGACTTAGAAGTTGGTATATCTACAAGCGTTGAAGGGGATGGCACAATTACTCCTGAGGCTGTATCAGTATTTTCTGGTGACTTGGTAGAGTTTGCCGTTAGTCCCAGCGATGGTTTTGAATTGATAAGTATCGAAGGGTGTAATGGAGTTTTAGAAGGACGCCGATACATTGTAGCTGAGGCAGCGTCTGATTGTAGGGTTGCGGCACGCTTTTCCCCCATCGCTTTGAATGTCGATGTCAACACGACTGGCTCTGGCCAGGCTGTTTTCTCTGAAGAGACAGTATTTTACGGTGACAGTTTAGTTATTAGTATGGCACCGGATGAAGGTTACTACCTAGAGTCCGTGTCCGGCTGTGGCGGTGTGCGTACTGATCTTACTTTTTCCGTCGCGGCTATACACTCAAGCTGTTCTGTGGATATTATTTTTGCGCAGTTACCGCCCCTGCCTGAAAAGCCCGAGCTGCGGTTAGAGTATGCCGAAACGAAAACATTAAAGTTTTCATGGCCGCCATTGGCATCGGCAGACGAGGTAATGCTTCTGGAGAAGCAAAGCAATCAGAATGCTTATACCGTGCTTGAGGAGCTTCCTCCCAGCGCCATCTATCACAATCACCGCGCGCTACTACCTTACAGTGTTAATTCAAATTATAAATTGAGGGTATGTAACGCCGCTGGATGTTCAGAGTCCGATTCTGTTACGACCACGGACGATGTGCTTCTTTTAAAGAATACCTGGCAAATTCAAACCACCGGCAAGAGTCTTGATGTCGTTGCGGTAGGAGCGAATGGCTCAATTGCCGTGGTAGCTGAAGATTATCCCGAAAAACAACTTCACGTTTATAAAAAAACTGAAAACCAATGGCTATATTCCCAGTTGTTATTGGATGATTTAAATAATGCTTTAGGCGTTAGTGCCAGTGTAGACATAAGTTCGGACGGTAAATTTATTGTTGTTGGCACTCCTTGCAATACGAATTCAGAGGCAGAAAGCAACTCAGATTCTAATGCTCGCAGTTGTTCTGGAGCCGTTCGTGTATTCCAGAAATTTCAGGGTGAGTGGCAGCAATCGGCTTACCTCAGTCCAGAAGGTGTGTCAGAGCATAATGCCTTTGGTTTGGATGTAGCAGTGGCCGATGACGGACGTTATCTTGCGGCGCTCACCTTTGATCCAGAGGCCGAGAGTTACGTAAATGGACGCGATGGCTACGCTGTTTGGGTCTACGAGAATCAACAAGGTTCTTGGCACGAAACTGATCGCGCTTATACAAGTTGTCCTACCTCATTGGAGTCATTCCCTGAATTGGCTATGTCTCAAGATGGAGCCGTGATTGCTCTGTCAACCTCGGTTAGCTTCGACTCGGGGTTAGACCCAGTGCCCGAAGGGTATCGAGAGGCTCTGTTGGATGATGGCTGCTTTAGAGGTTTTGTTTATATTTTCCGCCAAACGAATAATACTTGGGTGGAAGAGCAAAGAATCTTACCTGAGGATGGACAGCTTCGGTTTGGTCATGGACTTTCATTATCGGCAAATGCAGAAGTGGTGACTTCTTCTGGCAGAGAACCGGTCAGGTCCTATGTGTACGCCCGTAAAGGCGGCAGCTGGGTAGAAGAGTTGCGTGTGAATCAAGGTGAGTTTACGGCTGTGAACTCCCCAGGTACTAAAACCGCGTTTTTTTGCCGGTCCTGCCTTGAGCTCGGGTCCAGAGATGCTTTTCTGTATTTTGATCGCGCAGGCGATGAGTGGGTGAATGTTTTTGCTCAGCAGCAAAGCGAATTGGAAATAGTAGGAAACACTTGGCTGGATTTTTCCGAGGATGGAAAATCATTTTTTATCGTCAATTTGAGTACTATTGATAGTGACGAGGCAATTTTCGTACAAGAGTTTTAATGTGTAGGTAACAAAGCCCGCCTCTAGATAAGCGGACGAGTGGGTTTGTTACCGCAAGCTTTGCAAAAACGTCAATATTATGAGTGCGGGGCAAACAAAACGTACGTAAAAAGGCCACACTTTCCAAAATAACGTGTGTTCTATTTCTGGGTGGCCCTGGCTGAGCTCTTTGAGAAGTTGATGGCGGTGCAGCACCCAGCCTGCAAACACACACAGGGCGATCCCCAGCAGTGGCTGGCCATAGACGGTAGTAGCCGTAATGACCGCGTTAAAAAGAGTTTCGAAATGCCACACGATAATTAAACTGATTAAAAAAATCAGTCCGCCCGACAGACATGCCGCTGTGGGGCGGGTTATCTGCCAGCGCTCTACGCAGACGGATACCGGAACTTCTAACAGCGATATTGCCGATGTCAGAGCGGCTATGCTCATCAGGGCAAAAAAAGCAATCGCAACCCAGCTGCCTGTGCTGCCCATACTATCGAAAAGCGCGGGTAACACTTGAAAGATTAAATCCGGCCCGGCAATTAAATGTCCCGCCTCACTGAACACGGCTATACCGCGGGCATCTGCCACATAAATGGCCGGTAGAATTAATAACCCGGCGGTAAACGCAAAACCCGTGTCCAGTAGTGTAACGGAAACCCCCATACGCGGCAGATTGTCGGTGTCGCGCAGATACGAGCCATAAATCAGCATGGTGCCCACACCGAGAGACAGAGAAAAAAAGGCCTGCCCTAAAGCACTCAAAATGAGTTGTGGGTTTAGCAGTTGCGACGGAGCGGGTATGAGGTAGGCGGCAAGGCCAGACATTGCTCCAGGTTGTATCAGTACGTAGACGATTAACCCCAATAAAATGGCAAACAGCAGCGGCATTAATCGTGTTGACCACGCCTCAATACCTTTTTCCACGCCGCGGGCAATGATGGCGGCGGTTAAGATCGACATCAGCCCGCAAACCAGAGCGTTGCGTGTGAAGCTTGTGTCGTCTAACCAGAGTTCAACATTAGTTGCTTTGAGTTTTGCGGCCAGGGGGCTGAAAAACTCCGCCAGCATCCAGCCGGCCACAATGGCATAAAAACTCAGAATAAAGACGGCGACGGCGACCGCGGCGATGCCCACAAATTGGCCAGCACGTCGGGCAGATGAGTTGCTGGAAAGCCCCTCAAGCGCGGTGATCACATTGGCGCGTGCGTAGCGACCAATGGTGAGCTCGGCCATCAGCGCGGGGTAGGCGAGGATAAACGCTAAAAACAGATACACCACTAAGAAGGCCCCACCGCCGTTGCTGGCAGCCTGAGTGGGGAACCCCCAGATATTACCAAGGCCAACCGCTGAGCCCGCAGCGGCTAATAAAAACCCAATTTTGCTGGAGAACTGACCTCGGGGTTGCGCCATAGCGGCCTCTTATTTTTGGTCGTGTTGAAACAGGCGTTGCTTCTGCCGGTTCCAGTCGCGCTCTTTTTCGGTTTCGCGTTTGTCGTGTAGCTGTTTACCCTTACCGAGCGCGACCTCTACTTTTATCAGGTGCTGTTTCCAGTACATGGCCGTGGCGATGACGGTGTAGCCTTTTTGTTCGGCGGCTTGCTGGTACTTGCTCAGCTCACGGTCGTGCATCAGCAGCTTACGTGAGCGCATAGGCTCGGCCACAAAGTGGGTCGATACCGTGGGCAGTGGGGCAAATTGGGCCCCCACAAGCCACGCTTCGCCGTTTTGGAAAATAACGTAGGTGTCCGTCAGTTGTACTTTACCGGCACGCGCGCTTTTGACCTCCCAGCCAAGCAGCGAGATGCCAGCTTCAAGACGATCTTGAAGCTGGTAATCGAATTTGGCTTTCTTGTTTAACGCTATCGTACTGCTGCCGGGTTTGTTGTTGGGTTTTTTCGCCATGTATCAATCGCAATAATCGGTGAATGGTGCGGCCGAACATTATAACGGTTGGGGGTGGTTTACACTAATTCAATCGTCCTGCGGCGGTGGTCCGTTGTTCTAGGGCCACCGTATCGGTCTTATCGCCGCAGGCGGTTACGGGTACAATCGCTCTATGACCCAATAAAGACAGTGGGAGTAATGCGTGAAAAGAGCACAACAGCACGCGATTTGGGGGCGTCGGGGGACCTTTATCCTGGCCGCTACCGGGTCGGCAGTCGGTCTTGGCAATATTTGGAAGTTCCCCTACATCGTGGGTGAAAATGGCGGGGGTGCCTTTGTACTGATGTACCTGCTCTGTATTTGTCTAATCGGCTTACCGGTAATGGCAGCAGAAGTGTTGCTCGGCAGGAGAGGGCGGGCCAATCCAATTATGGCTGTGGGCGAAGTAGTGCGTGAGTCTCGCAGCAGTAAGGCCTGGGGGCTCATTGGCTGGGCCGGAGTGGTGGCAGGTTTTATCATTTTGTCGTATTACAGCGTGATTGCGGGCTGGACCTTAGAGTATGTAACCACTGCCGCGCGTGGGGGCTTTGCCGGGATTGATGGCCATACTGCCAGTGCTACGTTTAACGCCCTGTTGGGTGATGTCAGTAAGTTGGTTCGTTGGCAGACCGCATTTTTATGCATGACCGCCTTGATTATTATGTTCGGCGTGACTCGGGGGCTGGAGACGGCGGTAAGAATATTGATGCCTCTGTTGTTTGTGCTTCTGGTTTTATTATTGCTGTATTCGGCTTATGCCGGAGATTTTTTGGCCGGATTGCGATTTTTGTTTAGCTTTCGTATTAGTGATCTGTCCCTTGAAGGGCTATCTTTGGCTCTGGGCCATGCTTTTTTTACGCTCAGCTTGGGGATGGGGGCGATTATGGCGTACGGCTCTTATATGCCTCACAATACGTCAATTCTGAAAACGGTCATCACCGTTGGCTGCCTGGATACTTTGGTTGCGCTAATGGCAGGGATGGTGATCTTTCCCATTGTCTTTGCTACCCCCGGGGTTGAGCCGGGTGGTGGGCCAGGCTTGTTATTTGAAACTCTGCCAATTGTATTTGGAGGCATGCCAGTAGGGACAATCGTAGGGGCCGTGTTCTTCTTGCTGATTACCTTAGCCGCGTGGAGTTCGAATATTTCTTTGCTAGAGCCAATTGTGGCTTATTTAACGGAAAACTTTCGTTTTCATCGTCTGTCTGCCAGCTTATTGATAATCTTTCTCGCTTGGTTGCTGGGCTTGACTACGGTTTACTCGTTAAATCACTGGCAAGGTATGAACATGGTGGCGGGGATGACCCCCTTTGATTTTAGCCAGTTTTTGACTGAACAGGTTTTACTACCGCTTGGGGCTTTGGCGATGGCCGTCTATGTCGGCTGGTTTATGAAAAAAGCCCCATTACGGCGTGAAATGAAGCTCGATGCCACCCATTGGTTCGGTCGCTGGTACACCATTCTGCGCTATGTCTCGCCGGTATTGATCTTGGTGGTTTTTTTGTTAGGTTTGTTTGATAAATTTGCGGGGTAAAAGTGGGGCATCGAATAGAACGTTCGGCCGAAGTTGGCTACAGTTGCAGTCAAATGTTTGAGCTGGTGAATGATATTGAGGCTTATCCAGAGTATATGGATGGCTGCCAGAGTGCTCAGGTTTTAAACAAAGGGGAAAGTTGGATTGAAGCTCGGTTGTCTTTGGGGTTAGGGGGGCTAACCCAAAGTTTTGTGACTCGAAATCACCTGCAGCCTCCAGAGCGCATGACAATGACGTTAATTGATGGTCCATTCCATAGCTTTAGTGGAGTATGGCGCTTTGAGCCCTCTGCAAGGGGGTGCAAGCTCATTCTGGAGTTGGAATTTAGTTTGAAAAACCCACTTTTAGCTCTGGCGGTGAATAAAATGTTCGAACAAATTGCTTCCTCTCAGGTGCGGGCGTTGTGTGCACGAGCGGAGCAAATATATGGCAGCCAAAATTAAGAGGTAAGCCGAGTGGCGGATTTGGATTTAATAACAGTTGAGGTAGCTTACGCTCTACCCGATAGACAAAAAATAATAGAGATACTGGTAGAGCCCGGTACTACAGCTTACCAGGCAGCTGAGCGCTCCGGTATTACAAAAGCATTCCCTGAAATTGATTTAGAGTCAGCCAAAATGGGAATTTTTGGGCAGGCATTAGGGGCTAAAGGCTTGAAGCCCCCTCGTGAGCATGAATTGCAAAGTGGCGATAGAGTTGAAATTTATCGACCGCTAACCTCTGACCCCAAAGAGGTTCGTCGTCGACGCGCCGAAAAATCTAAAGGTTGACCTCTGCAGGGGGCATACTGACTAATACTATGGTTTTGAATTTATTAATCAGGTAATCACGTATTGATCGGTATTACAGAAATCGGGTGAACGTGCCCCTACATTAACTGACCACCTTTTGAGTACAAGGAAATGTATGCAATCGTTTAAGCCTGCTCGTTGGCTATCACTACCCCCTTGGCTGCTGGTGTTTTTTCTCGGCCTGGTCATGCTTCTTATGTGGCGCAATGATGAGCAGCGAGTGCGCGAGCTGTGGCAGGAGCATCATGGCCATACTGTGGATCATGTGGGCGAACACATGATTTGGTTGGAACGTGAATTAAAAATGCGTGAAAACCTTATTTATCTTTTAAAGAGCTTTCTTGAAACTTCACAAGAGCCTGATTTTACCGAGTTTGACTTCTCGCCATTGGCGGGTCACTGGCCTGGAGTGGAAGTCGCTTCATCGACGGATGTAGCCAACTTTCCAGAGGCTGTGCAAAATAAACTCTCTGTTCCGGCGCGCGCTCTGTGTGATCTTGCGGTTAAGCAACCTTGGTTTGCCGTTGAAAATGATGTCTATTTACTGACGGCGCTGCAACACTCTAATGCAAATCGTTGCTGGTTGGTTTTTTGGCCCCTGGCTTCTAAGTTGGACGCTCTGTTTACCGCTGAGCAATTACAGTGGATGGTGACCGGCGCTTCTGATAATGTCATCTCTTTCAGTTCAGGGGTAAATCCCCACCTCGTTACCCAGCTGACGACGACCTATCTAGAGGAAAACAACGAAGCTCCCTTTATTCAGCAGCAATATAATCTAGGCGCTGAGCTTGGGGGCACTGAAACGCTGCAATTAATTGTTTTTTTAAGTGTAGGTGCAGACCTTGCCGGCCTTGAAGCTGACCGGCAAAAGAAAATGCTGTTATGGCTTTTTGTGTGGGCACTTTGCAGTATTACGGTGGGCTTGTTGTGGGTACGTTTTCGCAATGTGCTTAACAAGCTGGTAAGAGAGTTCAGGCTTTCGGTCAGTAAAGAGCGTGACGCTCTTGCCGAAACCAGCCATTGTTTACAGTTAGCTCTGGAAAATAGCCAAAGCGGGTATTGGGACTGGAACATTCTTTCGCAAAAAATCAATTTTTCTGAGCATTGGAAAACCATGCTCACTGTTAGCCATAAAGCTAATGCTCAGGCGGGTATGGTGGAATGGGTACAGCGTATTCACCCCGAAGATTTAGAGCCTTGCAAGGCAAAATTGCGTGCACACGTTCAAGGGTTGACATCACAGTTTGAGCATGAGCACCGAATACGTGATGATAAGGGCCGTTATGTCTGGTTCTTAACTCGAGGCAAGGTGACTGAGCGTGACAGTCGTAACCGTGCCCTGCGTATGTTAGGAGTTTACACTCGTATCGATGAGCGTAAGCGAGTGAGCGAGCAGGTTCTGCGACAGCAGCAGGCGCTGCGACAGCTTAATGAAATTACCTCTTTGCCGGGTACGTCAATGCAGGAAATACTGCGCCAAGGGCTTGAGCTGGGTGCTAGGTATCTTAATTTGCCGCTGGCCATTGTCAGTCAAATTGAGGGCGACCAATACACGGTTTATGTGCAAAGCTCACCACCTGGAACGCTCACTGACGGGCAAATATTTCATTTGCCGGATTGTTTTTGCGCTGAAACCTTGCGTTTGAATGATGTGATGGCCATTCACCATACTGCCGATTCAGACCTCGCTACGCACCCTTGCTATTTGAGTACACATTTAGAGGCTTACATAGGTGGCCCGTTATGGGTTGAAGGTAAGCTCTTCGGAACGCTTAATTTCTCTTCCCCTCAGCAGCGTTCTGAGCCTTTTAGTGAGAGTGAGCAAGACTTTGTGCGATTGCTGTCTCGCTGGGCTGGCGCCACCTTAGAGCGCTGGTTTAAAGAGCGTGAAAACCGTGAGTTGTCCGAGCACTTTACCAAGCTGGCAAACGCCTTGCCCGGCTGTGTTTGTCAATTCCAACTATATGCCGACGGCAGCAGTGCATTTCCTTTTGCCAGCCGAGGTATCGAGGATGTATACGGTTTGTGTCCCGCCGAGGTTGTAGGCTCAGCAGAGCAAGTTATGGAGCGAATCCATCCAGAAGACAAAAACCGAGTGCAGGAGCGTATCGCTTTATCGGCCGAAAACTTAACGCCTTGGTCTGACTGTTATCGGGTTCTGCACCCAAGCAAAGGTGAAATATGGGTGCGCGGCGAGACAAGCCCAGAAAAGCAAGCCGACGGCAGTATTATTTGGCATGGCTATTTATGGGAAGTAACAGAAGAGGTTAAAGCGGAGCAAGCCCTGAGCCTTTCAAATCGATGGCGTAAGGCGATTTTAAATGCGGCTAGCGTCTCCTTAATTGCTGTTGACTGTGGGGGGATCATTCGTACCTTTAACCGTGGAGCGGAAAAGATGCTGGGCTATAGCGCCGAAGAAGCGGTTGGCCAGTTATCGATCACACAGTTGCACCGCTCTGATCAACTTAAAGACTTGGCAAAGCTGTTGGGTATAGAAGACGCTGGTTTTAGCGTGCTAATTGCAAAAGCGCGCGAAGGAATTGCTGATGAGCGTGAATGGCAGTATGTCCGTAAAAATGGCAGCGAAATTACCGTTGTTTTAACCGTCACCGCAGTGTTAGACGAGCAGGGAGCTATTGAGGGCTATTTAGGTGTGGCCCGAGATGTTTCTGTACTCAAAGCGCAAGAAGAGGAGTTACGTGCAGGTGCTGAAAGAACTCAGACAATTTTGAATAATGCCGCAGACGGCATTGTTGTTTTGAGCTCTCAAGGACAAATTGACACCTTTAATAAGGCCGCAGAAAAAATATTCGGTTGGACGGCCGATGAAGTACTGGGTTCTTCAGTGTCACGTCTTATTTTCAACAATGACGAGCGAAACTCAATGCTTGAATGGTTGAGTTCACACAGTAGTGCTCAGCAGCGAGATAAAGAATTATTAGGGATGCGAAAGAGCGGGGAGCAATTTCCCATCGAAGTGGCTTTGTCTGAAGTGACCCGTGCTCATAAGCCTTTATATATTGCGATGGTTCGAGATATCACTGAGCGAAAACGCATTGAGCGAATGAAGAGCGAGTTTATTGCTATCGTTAGTCATGAGCTGCGTACCCCCTTAACAGCCATAAGTGGGGCTCTAAAAATTTTAAATAGTGGCGCTTTAGGTGCAATTCCAGACACCTTAAGTCGATTGGTTGATATCGCCCATGCAAATAGTGATCGATTGATTTTGTTGGTTAACGACTTGCTGGATATGGAAAAGTTAGTGGCAGGTAAAATGGCGTTCTCTTTCGTTTACCAGCCTTTGTTGCCAATTATCCAAAAGTGTATTGATGATCATGCAACCTATGCTTCTGAGCATTCTGTGACTCTGCGTTTAGATGATCATTGGGTTCGGCAGCGAGTAGGGGATCGAGCAGTGGTGGTTAATGTGGATGCTGCACGACTAGAGCAAGTAATGGCCAATCTGCTTTCAAATGCCACAAAGTTCTCACCTCCTGATAGCGAGGTCAAGGTGGTGTTAGAGTGGGAGCCTGGGCAAATTACAGTGAATGTGATTGACAAAGGGCCTGGAATACCAGAACAATTTAAGCCACAGATTTTCCAAAAATTTTCCCAGGCGGATAGCTCCAGCCGGCGCAGTAAAGGCGGTACCGGTTTAGGGCTGGCGATCAGTAAGCAGATTATAGAGAACATGGAAGGACGCATCGACTTTCAGTCTACAGAAGGGCGGGGAAGTCGATTTTTCTTAGTGTTACCGGCTTATATGGGCGCGCAGCAGTTTGTGCCCAAGGGAATATCTAAACCCAAAGTGTTACACGTTGAAGATGATCAAAACATGGCCGATTTAATGCTTGCCTTGGCCGGAGAAAGTGTTGATTTGAATCATGTTACAACACTGCAAGAGGCAAAAGCAGCGTTGAAGAATAACACCTATCAACTAATCATATTGGATTTACTGTTGCCTGACGGCGACGGCTGGGAGCTGCTGGATAAGCGTATTTCGGGAGAATATACCGACGTTGTGGTTGTGTCTCAGATGGGAATAAGCAGTACGGACAGAGTGAGGGTTACCGCTGTAATTGATAAGGATGAACATTTAGCTGATTCGCTAGTAATTTGGTTGGATCGGTGGCTTAACCGTCAACAAACGTCCAGTTAGGGTGAATAGAATGGAAAATAAAGAGCGACAATTACACAGTATCCTGTATGTTGAAGATGAACCGGATATTCGCGCTATTGCTGAGCTTGCGTTGCAAGAAATCGGAGGGTATAGCTTAATCAGCTGTGCCAGTGGCACAGAAGCTCTGGCCGCTGCCAGAGAGCGGACTCCTGACTTGCTGCTGCTTGATGTTATGATGCCTGGGATGGATGGTCCTGAAACTCTGCAAAAGCTGCGAGATATCCCGGGAGTTGCAGAAGTGCCGGCTGTTTTTATGACAGCTAAAGTTCAGCCCAGTGAAACGGCCGAATATTTAGCGTTAGGTGCGGTTGATGTAATTGCTAAACCTTTTGACCCTTTGAGTTTGGCCAGTCAAATCCAGCAGATCTGGAGTCGGGCACAGTAAAAAATTGAATGAGGTAGTGCGTGGAATCCGATAAAAAAGTCTCTATTGCAGAAAAGCTTGATAAATTACGGCAAGAGTATAGGGCAAGGTTACCACCACATCTTAAAGAGCTACACCGGCAAGCTTTGCAGCTGCACGACGAATATTCACCTGAGGTTGTCATCGATTTATATCAACAACTGCACAAGCTTTCGGGCTCCGCAGGCAGTTTTGGATTGGTGGAGTTCAGCAAACAGGCGCGCAAGCTCGAATTGCAGTTGCAAAGCTGGCAACAGCAGGCTCAGCCCCCAAGCTCTGAGGCTGTTGAAAAGCTGATTGCTCATATAGCCCAGCTTGTCACGCAAATAGACGCACCACTTAAAAACGCCGTTAGAAAATCCTTGCCTCTCGCGACTGCCTTGCTACCTCAGGACAATTTGGTTTATTTGGTCGAGGACGACCAAGCGTTAGCCCAAGAGTTGGCTACTGCTTTGGAAAGCTTTGGCTACAACGTCCGGCACTTTTCACAACTGCGTCAATTGGAGCAAGCTTATGCAGAGCGGCGACCGGATTTTTTGATTGTTGATGTTTGGCTGGCAGGCGATGATCGTTTAGGTCCTGATGTGGTGGCTCAATTGCGCAACAACTCGGATGAGGAGTTTCCTCCTACTATTGTTATTACCAGTCGAACCGATTTTGATGCTCATTTGGCTGCGGTAAGGGCAGGAGCCATTGGTTATTTTACAAAGCCTCTGGATGTTCCTGCTATCGTCGATTGTTTGGAGTCCCACCTTAATATGCAAAGCTCAGCCCCTTATAGGGTGTTGATTGTAGATGATGATGCACTGTTGGCACGTCATTATGAGCTTGTGCTTCAAGGTGCAGGTATCATCGTAAAAGCGATCAGTGATCCACGTGAAGTATTGGATGTAATGCGTGAATTTCATCCAGAAGTTGTACTGTTGGATTTAAATCTACCCGGTTGTCGCGGTTATGAATTGGCACAATTGATAAGGCTGAAGCCCGAGTGGTTGCGTGTTGCCATAGCTTATTTGTCCTCGGAACAAGATGAGCAGCGTCAACTGAATGCCATTCGTAACGGTGGAGAGGATTTTCTCGCTAAACCGATCTCTGATTTGCGACTGGTAAGTTCGGTGACGGTGCGAGCCGCCAGGGTACGTCAACTGAGTGATGCCATTGATCGAGATAGTCTGACAGGTTTACTTAAACACAGCCGAATAAAAGAGGTGGCAGGTCTTGAGCTGCAGCGTGCTATTCGAGAGAACAAGTCCGTTAGTCTCGCCATGATTGATTTGGATCATTTCAAGCGGGTGAATGATACCTATGGGCATGCAGTGGGCGATAAAGTAATTCGCGCGTTAGCTCATTTACTGCGTCAGAGGCTGCGTCGCACCGACAGTGTTGGACGTTACGGGGGGGAGGAGTTTGTGGCAATTTTGCCCGATTGCGACACCCAGGCAGCTCAGTTACTGCTAAATGATGTGCGTAAAAAGTTCGCAGCTTTAAATTTTAGCGCTGAGAGTGAAAATTTCAGTGTGACGTTGAGCGCGGGGGTTTGCACCAGTACGGGTAATAACGACGAGGATATGTTGGTCCGTGCGGACAAAGCGCTATATCAGGCCAAAAACAGTGGCCGCGACAGGGTTGTCGCAGCGGACTGAGCGTAGTAGAAGGATTACCCCCCTTTTAATTATTGGTGGGTAGTGGGGTTTCGGGCTCTAAATCGTTTTCCGGTAATTCTTCTTCGCTTTTTGTTTTGGGTAGGTTTTCGCCTTCGTAATGAGTGTAAGTGTCGCCATCGAAATACACGGTCATTGAACGTTTAAAAAAACGACCATCACCCATTTTGAGGCTGTAATAGTAGTCCCAGCGGTCATCGTTAAAAACATCGTCAATCAGCGGGGTTCCCAGAATGTAGCGCACTTGGCGCTTATTCATGCCTGGTTCTAGTTGGCCGATCATTTCTTCGGTAATGATGTGACCTTGCTGAATATTGATTTTGTGAACGCCGGGAAACTGAAAATACTGACACCCCGCCAGCAAAAACAGACTACACACGACCAACAGGGGCGTTTTGATTATTTTCATTACAGGGGTTCCACTTGCTAAAATGAATGGGCGATAATACCTGATCACGTTAAACACTGAGAAGAGTTTGGACGAAAAAATGGCCGACGAAAACCAAGAATTACGCAAGGCGGGTCTCAAAGTCACCTTGCCACGGGTGAAGATCCTGCAAATGCTGGAGTCTTCAGAAGACCATCACATGAGCGCTGAAGATGTCTATAAGGCGCTGATGGAAGCCGGTGACGACGTAGGTCTGGCAACAGTTTACCGGGTGTTAACCCAGTTTGAGACTGCGGGCCTGGTTGTTCGCCATAATTTCGACGGGGGTCACTCAGTCTTTGAGATCGCACGCGGTGAGCACCACGATCACATGGTGTGCTTGGATACAGGCAAAGTGATTGAGTTCCATAATGAAGAAATTGAGCTGTTGCAGAAAAAAATTGCAGCCGAGCATGGCTACACATTGGAAGATCACTCCCTGGTGCTTTACGTAAAACCCAAGGCTTAACCTCCAATTCTCTCTCGGTGGGCAGCGCGGGCATTCTAGCCGGCTCTGTCCAGCATCTGCTCCGCGTGAGCTTTTGATTCTGCTGTTAACTCCGCCCCCCCTAGCATTCTTGCCAGTTCTTCAATTTTTGCATCACCAGTAAGCTCTGTAAGGCTGGTTTGCGCTTTTTTCGTGGAGCTGACTTTCGATACTTTAAGGTGCTGGTGTCCTTTGCTGGCAACTTGGGCCAAGTGTGTTACACAGAGAATTTGTCCACGCGTAGCGAGTTGACGCAGCAGCTTGCCCACCGTGTCGGCTGTAGCCCCACCGATACCGACGTCCACCTCATCAAACACCAGGCTGGGGATAGCACTGTGTTCGGCTGCGACCACTTGAATGGCAAGGCTGACGCGTGACAATTCGCCACCCGATGCCACTTTGGCCAAAGCCGCTGGCGGTTGACCCGGATTGGTACTGATAAGTAGTTCGATATCCTCCAGCCCGTGTGGGGCAGGGCGTTCATTTCGATCTGTTAATTGAACGGTGAGCACGGCGTGCTCCATGGCCAGCTGTTTCAGGTGAGTATTGACCTTTTTGGCCAGCGCGAGACCTGCTTTGCTGCGGGCCTGGCTGAGCTTTTGACCCAGCTGGCGAAAGGTTTGTTCAAGCGCGTCCACCTCCCGCTGTAGTTGCTCTAACTGTTCGTCGCCACCGCCCAGCTCAGCTGCTTCCTCGGCCAGTGCTTGATGAATAGTGGGTAGCTCTTGGGGTGTGACTCGGTGCTTGCGAGCGATGTCATAAATGGCCGACAGCCGCTCATCCACCTGCTTTAAGCGCTCTGGGTCTAAGTTAAAACCATCGGAAAACTGCTCGGCGCTGCGCAGTGCTTCGTCAATCTGAATTTGCGCCTCGGCCAGCATTTGTTCGGCGTCTTGCAGCAGTGGGGGCTTATCGCTCAAATTGCGCAGTAACTGCAGCGCACGATGAATGCCCTGCTGCAGACCCATCTCGTCGTCGCTCCCCAGATCGCACAATTGACTGGCGGCCAGCAACAGGTTCTCTGCGTCGGCGAGGGTGCGCTGTTCTTGTTCAAGGCTTTCTAATTCGTTTGGCTGTAAGTCCAGCTGGTCGAGCTCTTCTACCTGATAAGAGATAAGCTGGTAGCGCTCGGTCAGTTCATCGGCGTTGGCGCGGCGCTCTTCAAGCCAGTCTCTTCGGTTCTTCCAGGTCTTGAAGGCTTCTTTAACCTCCAGAGCCAAGGCGCTGAGGCCAGCGTATTCGTCCAGCAGGCGGCGGTGGTTATCTTTCACCAGTAGCGACTGGTGCTCGTGCTGGCTGTGGATGTCCATCAGCATCTCGCCCAAAGCCTTGAGCTGCGCAAGCGTAGCGGGGTGGCCGTTGATATAGGCTTTTGAGCGTCCTTCAGCGGTGAGGGTACGCCTTAGCAGGCACTCATGGGGCGCTTCTTCCTGCTGCAGGTCTTGCTCATCCAGCCAGATTTGGGCTCGTTTGATGCTTGCTACATCAAAGGTGGCACTGATATCGGCGCGCTTGGCGCCGTGGCGCACGCGGCTGGCATCGGCCCTGTCCCCGAGGGTTTGCCCCAAGGCCTCTAAAAGTACCGATTTCCCCGCGCCTGTTTCACCGGTGATCACCGTCATGCCAGATTTAAAGTCCAGGTCGAGGCGCTCAACCAGGGTGAAATTCTGCACGCTTAAATGGGTCAGCATAAGTTGCTCCGCCTGAGGCTCTTTTCTGGTTATTTATACAGTATTTTTTCGGCTGTTGCCAGAGAATGACGTCAGCCCCTTGAAAAGCGGCAGCTTATCCCCAACTCCCGCATATCGCTGATAATTTCCAATCTGTAAGAGGCAGTCAAGGTGACAGAGCAAGAACACAACGAACACGTGGAAACCGAAGCCGAACAAGCACAGCAGTCCGCCCAAGAGGAAGCGGTTGATGTCGAGATTTCTGGTCAAAACGCTCAGATTGAAGAGCTGACCGTAGCGCTGGCCGGTGCCAAAGAGCAAACACTTCGCGCTCAGGCCGAGCTGCAAAACGTGCGTCGCCGTGCTGAGGCTGACGTGGAGAAAGCCCATAAGTTTGGTCAGGAGAAACTGGTGGGAGATTTACTGCCAGTGGTCGACAACCTGGAGCGCGCGATGGCCAGCATCAACGCTGACGATGACGCTAACAAAGCGATCATCGAAGGTATTGAGCTGACCCTGAAGTCGTTTATCGACACTTTGGTTAAGCACAAAGTAGAGCCGGTGAACCCTGTGGGTGAGCCCTTTAACCCAGAATTGCATCAGGCCATGTCCATGATTGAAAACCCGGATGTGGAGCCGAACACGGTGATTGATGTGTTCCAAAAGGGTTACACCCTGCACGGCCGACTGGTTCGCCCGGCGATGGTGGTGGTTGCCAAAGCTTAAGCACACATTTTGTAAGGTTTTTGCCTTGCCGGGCCTTGAAAAGCAGCACCCGGTTCCCATATAGGCATTAACGACTGAACAGCCGTTTTACGGCAACGATTTGAACATAGGTTGAGCGCCCCATAGGTCGCGGTTTTAAGCAGGTAAAACCAGTCGCGCTCAGCAGCAACATTAGGAGACTGATATTTATGGGTAAGATTATTGGCATTGACTTGGGTACAACCAACTCGTGCGTAGCGGTACTAGAAGGCGATAAAGCCAAGGTTATCGAAAACTCGGAAGGCGATCGTACCACCCCGTCCATCGTTGCCTTTACCAACGATGACGAAATTTTGGTGGGCCAGAGTGCGAAGCGTCAGGCGGTAACCAACCCGTCCAATACGCTCTACGCCGTTAAGCGTTTGATCGGCCGTAAGTTCAAAGACGATGTGGTGCAAAAAGACATCAAGATGGTGCCTTATTCCATCGTTGAAGCTGACAACGGCGATGCCTGGGTAGAGGTTAAGGGTGACAAAAAAGCACCGCCACAAATCTCTGCCGAAGTTTTGAAGAAAATGAAAAAAACCGCCGAGGATTACCTGGGTGAAGCGGTTACCGAAGCGGTAATTACGGTTCCGGCTTACTTTAACGATTCTCAGCGTCAGGCCACCAAAGACGCCGGTAAAATTGCAGGTCTTGATGTTAAACGCATCATTAACGAGCCGACTGCAGCAGCACTGGCCTATGGTATGGACCAGAAAAAAGGCGACCGCACCATTGCCGTGTACGACTTAGGTGGTGGTACTTTCGATATTTCAATTATCGAAATTGCCGATGTTGACGGCGAGCACCAGTTTGAAGTGTTGTCCACCAATGGTGACACCTTCCTGGGTGGTGAAGACTTTGACCTGCGTCTGATCGACTACCTGGCCGATGAGTTCAAAAAAGAGCAGGGCATTGACCTGCACAATGATCCTCTGGCTCTGCAGCGCTTAAAAGAAGCCGCGGAAAAAGCCAAGATCGAGCTGTCTTCCAGCCAGCAAACCGAAGTGAACCTGCCGTATATCACGGCCGATAACACTGGTCCTAAGCACTTGGTGGTTAAACTGTCGCGCGCCAAGCTGGAGTCTCTGGTTGAGGAGCTGGTAACTCGCTCGCTGGAGCCAGTAAAAATGGCGATTAAAGACGCCGGTGTCTCGGTTAACGACATCAGCGATGTGATTTTGGTGGGCGGTCAGACCCGTATGCCAATGGTGCAAAAAGCCGTTGCGGATTTCTTCGGCAAAGACCCACGTAAAGACGTAAACCCCGATGAAGCGGTTGCCATGGGTGCTGCCATTCAGGGTGCGGTACTGGCCGGTGACGTTAAAGACGTACTGTTGCTGGATGTGACCCCGCTGACTTTGGGTATTGAAACCATGGGTGGCGTAGCGACGCCGCTGATTGAGAAAAACACCACCATCCCGACCAAAAAGTCGCAGGTGTTCTCAACCGCCGAAGACAACCAGACTGCGGTAACCATTCACGTGGTGCAGGGTGAGCGTAAGCAGGCTACGCAAAACAAATCGCTGGGTCGTTTTGATCTGGCAGACATTCCGCCCGCACCGCGCGGTATGCCGCAAATTGAAGTGACCTTCGATATCGACGCCAACGGTATTTTGAACGTAAGCGCGAAAGACAAGGCCACCGGTAAAGAGCAGTCCATTGTGATTAAAGCGTCTTCTGGTTTGTCGGACGACGAAATTGATCAAATGGTAAAAGACGCCGAAGCCAATGCTGAAGCGGACAAGAAGTTCGAGAAGCTGGTGACGGCTCGCAACTCACTGGACGGTTTGATTGCGGCGACGCAAAAAACCCTGAAGGAAGCGGGCGATAAAGCCACTGATGAAGAGAAATCAGCCATCGAAGCGGCAATTGCTGAAGCCGAAGAAGCGGTGAAAGGTGACGAGGTAGACGCGATGGAAGCGGCGACCACCAAGCTGACCGAAGCTTCCGGTTCACTGGCGCAGAAAATGTACGCCGAACAACAGCAGCAAGCCGGTGGTGAGCAACAAGCCGAACCCCAGCAAGAAGCTGATGACGGCGTAGTTGATGCCGAGTTTGAAGAAGTTAAAGACGACGAGAAGAAGTAAGCGTCCCTTTAACGACTGATGGTCGGCACTTGTCGGCCGCAAACTCTCAGCGAATGCGGGCGGGGATACCCTTAGCCCGCATTTGTTGTTCAGGCAAACAGTTTTGAGGAAACACAAACACATGGCAAAACGCGATTATTACGAAGTACTGGGGGTGTCAAAAGACGTCTCGGCGCAGGAGCTTAAAAAAGCCTACCGCCGGGTCGCTATGAAACACCACCCGGACCGCAACCCGGGCGATAAAGAATCTGAAGACAAGTTCAAAGAGGCCAGTGAGGCCTATGAGATTCTGTCAGATGATCAAAAGCGCGCTGCTTACGATCAGTTTGGTCACGCTGGCGTGGACGGTCAAAGCGGCATGGGCGGCGGCGCCGGAGCGGGCGGCTTTGGTAATTTCAGCGATATTTTTGGCGATGTGTTTGGCGATATTTTTGGCGGTGCAGCCGGTGGCGGCCGTGGTCGCCGCGGCGGCCCATCGCGTGGCTCGGATTTGCGTTACACCCTCGATTTATCACTGGAAGACGCCGTGCGTGGCTCACAGGTACAAATTAAAGTGCCTACGCTGGCTGCCTGTAAAAAGTGCGATGGTTCCGGTGCCAAGCCCGGTAGCAAGCCCATGGCGTGTTCCACATGTGGCGGCGTGGGCCAGGTGCGTATGCAGCAGGGCTTTTTCTCGGTGCAGCAAACCTGTCCGAGTTGTCATGGACGGGGTACCGTTATTTCAGACCCCTGCGACAGCTGCCACGGCCAGGGGCGGGTAGAAGAGACCAAAACGCTGTCGGTGAAAGTACCACCGGGTGTAGACACCGGTGATCGTATTCGTCTGTCTGGCGAGGGCGAAGCGGGTATGGAAGGTGGCCCTGCTGGTGACCTTTACGTACAAATCAATGTCAAAGAGCACGAAATTTTTACCCGTGATGGCCGCGATTTGTACTGCGAAGTGCCCATTGACTTTGTACAGGCGACCTTGGGTGGCGAAATTGAAGTGCCCACACTGGATGGTCGGGTGAAATTAAAAGTGCCCGCTGAAACTCAAACCGGTAAGCTCTTTCGCTTGCGCGGTAAGGGCGTCACCCCGGTTCGCGGCGGCGCTGCGGGGGATTTGATGTGCCGAGTAGTGCTGGAAACCCCGGTCAATCTCACCGGCAAGCAGAAAGATTTATTGCAGCAATTTGCCGATACCATGAAAGAGGGTAAAAACTCTCCACGCCAAAAAAGCTGGTTTGACGGTATGAAGAATTTCTTTGGGGATATGAAAATTTAAACTCCCCTTGAAAGATCACCCCTTAAAACCCCGACGCACTCATGGCGTCGGGGTTTTTTTATGGGGCAGAGCCCGACCTTTGAAGGTGTTAAGGTCAGGTCGACCCCCGCGTATCTGGCTTATAATGCGTCACACTGTAAAGAAGTGCCAACTTCTGCCAAGTCTGGCCTAAAGGGGGATGGGGTTTATTTGACTACTTGCTATACTCCCTGCGTTTTCGCGAACTTGGCTTCGCCTATTAAACGCGTTACATTAACTGCATATAAAAAAACGATTAAATATAAAACCTTTCATTAGCACGCCGTTTCTCAATGAGAACTCGGCCGGACCCAATGGAGAATAACAATGAAGATGATCAAAGGCCCCGCGCTGTTCTTGGCGCAATTTGCCGGAGATGAGCCACCGTTTAATTCCCTGGATAGCATAGCCAAATGGGCTGGTAGCCTTGGCTTTAAAGGTATCCAAATGCCCTCGTGGGACAAGCGCTTGTTTGATCTGGAGCGCGCTGCCGACGACCTGGATTACTGCAAAGAGGTAACTGACACTCTCGCCAAATATGGCTTGGAGTTGACCGAGTTATCGACCCACTTGCAGGGTCAATTGGTGGCGGTACATCCCGCCTACGACGAAATGTTCGATATCTTTGCCCCCGAACATTTACACGGCAAACCCGATGAGCGCCAGAAATGGGCCGTCGAGCAAATGTATCTTGCCGCCAAAGCGAGTAAAAACTTCGGCCTAACGGCGCATGCAACCTTCTCTGGTGCCCTGCTGTGGCCGTTTGTTTACCCTTGGCCGCAGCGCCCTCAGGGCCTGGTTGAAACTGGGTTTGCCGAGCTTGCGAAGCGCTGGAAGCCGATTCTGGATGCGTTTGATGAGGCCGGTGTGGATGTGTGCTACGAGCTGCACCCGGGTGAAGACCTGCACGATGGCGTGACCTTTGAGCGCTTCTTGAAAGAAGTGGACAACCATCCGCGCGCTAATATTCTGTACGATCCCAGTCACTTTATTCTGCAGCAGTTGGATTACCTGGCGTTTATCGATCGCTATCACGAGCGCATTAAAATGTTCCACGTTAAAGACGCCGAGTTTAACCCCACGGCCCAGCAGGGCGTGTATGGCGGTTACGAGGGCTGGGTAGAGCGCGCTGGCCGCTTCCGCTCGCTGGGCGACGGTCAGGTGGACTTTAAAGGCATTTTCTCGAAGCTCACTCAGTACGATTATGACGGCTGGGCGGTGATTGAGTGGGAGTGCTGCATGAAGCACCCAGAGGCGGGCGCTGAAGAGGGTTCGCGCTTTGTGTCGGATCACATCATCCGTATTACTGAAAAAGCGTTTGACGATTTTGCCGGCGGCGAAGCGGACGAAGCCAGCAACCGCCGAATTCTTGGCTTGGGAGGCAAATAATGGCAGCACCACGTATTCGTTTAGGCATGGTCGGCGGTGGGCGCGGCGCGTTTATCGGCGGCGTACACCGCATTGCCTCGCGTATTGACGACAAGTACGAGTTAGTCGCAGGTGCGCTTTCCTCTAACCCGGAAAACGCCAAAGCCTCTGCTGAAGATTTACTGATTGCACCGGATCGCTCATACAGCTCTTATGCAGAGATGTTTAAAGCGGAGGCGGCGCGCGAAGATGGTATCGAGGCTGTTGCCATCGTTACCCCGAACCACATGCATTTTCCGGTTGCGAAGGCCGCACTCGAAGCTGGCATTAACGTTATTTGCGACAAGCCTGTCACTCGCACCTTGGAAGAGGCGCTGGAGCTTGAGCAGCTGGTCAATAACTCCGATGCGTTCTTTGCTTTAACTCACAATTACAGTGGTTACCCGCTGGTGCGTTACGCCCGTGAAATGGTGGAACGCGGCGACCTGGGTAATATTCGTATCGTCCAGGTTGAGTATCCGCAAGAGTGGTTGACCGAGCAGCAGGATTCGGACAATAAACAAGCCTCTTGGCGCACCGACCCAGCGCGCTCTGGCGCTGCGGGTTGTCTGGGTGATATTGGTACACACGCATTCCAGTTGGCGCGCTTTATTTCCGGGCAAAAAGTAGCCTCGGTGTGCGCTGATTTAACCGCGTTTGTTCCCGGTCGTCCGGTGGACGATAACGTTCATGTGATGATGCGTTTTGAAGGCGGCGCCAAGGGTATGCTGTGGTCCAGCCAGGTGGCCCCCGGCTGTGAAAATGGCTTGCGAATTCGTCTTTACGGGGACAAAGCGGGCCTCTCCTGGTCGCAGGAGAACCCTAACGAAATGTGGTTTACCCCGCTGGGCGCTCCACAGCAGCGCATTACCCGTCGCGACGACTACTGGGACAGTGAATTTGCTGTGCGCGGTATTCGAATTCCTTTTGGTCACCCCGAGGGTTACTTGGAAGCCTTTGCCACCATCTATAAGGATGTGGCAGATGTTTTACAGGCTAAGCGCGAGGGTAAAACCGTGGATATCGAAAGCTGGATTCCCGGTATCGAAACCGGCGTGGAAGGCTTGAAGTTTATTACGGCAGTACTGGCTTCGTCTGAAGCGGACAGTCGCTGGACTGAACTGTAGCAATTTATTACTAGATGATACGGCCGGGCATTACGCCCGGTTTTCATAACAATAACCATAGGGCTAAAACTATGACCGAAGTCCATCGTTCAAGAATATTCACCGCCAGTTGTGTGGCGCTGATCGTAACTGCCATGACCTTCGCTATTCGCGCGGGTATCTTGACTCATTTAGGGGAAGACTTTCAGCTTAATAACACTCAGCTTGGTTGGATTAACGGGGTGGCCTTTTTAGGTTTCCCGGTAGCGATGATGTTTGGTGGCCTGATTTATAACTTCTTAGGTCCCAAAAAATTATTGGCTATCGCGTTTATTTGTCATGCGCTCGGCTTGGTAATGACCATGACAGCCTCTGGCTTCTGGACGCTCATCTTGTCCAGTTTCTTTATCGGCTTTGCCAATGGTTCTGTTGAGGCGGCGTGTAATCCTCTGATTGCCGAGCTCTATCACGACAAGAAAACGGTGATGCTGAACAAATTCCATGTGTGGTTTCCAGGTGGCATCGTAATCGGGGCATTAACCTCGCTGGTAATGGGCGATGTGTTCGGCTTAGGCTGGCAGTGGCAGATCGGCGTTATGTTGCTTCCTACGGCTATCTACGGTTACCTGGTATTTGTAGAGGCTTTCCCATCGCTGGATCACACCGAAACCTCCACGCTTAACAACGTTAAAGCGCTGGCTTCACCGCTGTTTATTTTCATGATGATCTGCATGACCGTCACCGCTATTTCAGAGTTTGGCCCGCAGCAATGGGTAGAGAAAACCCTGGGTAGCTCGGGCGTTCACCCCATGGTGATTTTGGCCATGGTAACGGGCTTGATGGCTGTGGGCCGTTATTTCGCTGGCCCGGTGGTTGAGGCGCTTAACCCTGCTGGGGTGCTATTGGCCTCTTCGGTGGTAGCAACCATTGGTGTTTACACCATGAGCTTTGCCACCGGCCCTATGATTTATGTGGCGGCCATTTTGTTCGCTTTGGGCGTAATGTATTTCTGGCCCACTATGATTGGTTTTGTCAGCGAGTATTTACCCAAAACCGGTGCGTTAGGTATGTCACTGATCGGCGGTGCGGGTATGTTCTCGGTGAGTATCTGGAACCCGATTATCGGTGGCTGGCTGGACAGTGCCAAAGAAGAGGCTCTGGCAGCAGGTAAAGTGGGCGCCGAGGCTGAGCTGGCCGCAGGTGTAGCGACTTTGGAAAGCATGGCCCTGTTTCCGGCGGCGCTGATTGTTGCGTTTACTTTCTTGTTTATTATTCGCAAAAAGCTGGTACGCGGCGAGATCAAAGCCGAGCCGTTGGCGGATTAAGATCAGCGGCCTCTGATGTTAGTGGTTTGACATTAAAGGCCCGCCAAGAAAACCCAAAAAAGGGTGAGCCGGTCGGTTCACCCTTTTTTGTTGTGCGCGTGTAAGCTTAAATTGGCAGCAGAGTGGTTAACCGAGCCTGCTCGAGTATTCAGCCACAAAAAAGCCCTGCTCATAAAGCAGGGCTTTTCAGTAGTGGTCCGATGTCAGATCGACTTAGCGGGTGCCGTAAACCACCATGGTTTTACCCTTTACATCCACCAAACCCTGTTCTTCCAGGGTTTTAAGTACCCGGCCTACCATCTCACGAGAACAGCCTACAATGCGGCCGATTTCCTGGCGGGTAATTTTAATTTGCATACCGTCCGGGTGGGTCATGGCATCCGGCTCTTTACACAAATCCAGCAGAGTACGTGCAACGCGGCCAGTTACGTCCAAAAAGGCTAAATCGCCCACTTTGCGGGTGGTTTTGCGCAGGCGGCGAGCCATTTGTGAGCTGAGCGCGAAGAGGAACTCCGGGTGCTCGTCGGTAAGCTCCTGAAATTTGGTGTAGCTGATTTCGGCCACTTCACATTCGGACTTGGCGCGTATCCAGGCGCTGCGTGAGTCCTGAGTGTCAAACAGGCCCATTTCGCCGAAAAAGTCGCCGTCGTTCAGGTAGGCAACAATCATTTCTCGGCCTTCATCGTCTTCAATCAGTACGGTTACCGACCCTTTAACGATGTAATAAAGAGAGTCACTTTTGTCCCCTGCGTAAATTAGCGTGCTTTTAGCGGGGTAGCGGCGACGATGGCAGTGGTTTAGAAACTCATCTACGTTATTGATATGCGGTGTTAGTGAGACTGCGACCAAAGTGCGGCTCCTGGCAAAAAGTTATTCAGTGTAAGGCGGCTCATTATGCCGGGATTTGTTGGAAGTGCCAAACACCACCATAACATGACTGACGTCTTTGTGACTTGGTTATTACCGATAGATATAGATCGTTCTTTTTTACTTCCTAATTAAAGAAGAGTTGTGCGCCAGTAAGCCGAAACGGTGCTTTTATGGTAGTCTTTGCGCCGCTTTAAGCAGGTTCATTATTGAGAGGCAAACATGCAAGCAACCGTAAAGTGGGTAGATGGTGCTCAGTTTTTAGGCGAATCCGGTAGTGGTCACAGTGTTGTGATGGACGGCCCGGAAGATCACGGCGGGCGAAATACCGGTGTTCGGCCCATGGAAATGCTGTTGTTGGGGCTGGGTGGTTGTTCTAACTTTGACGTGATCAGCATTTTGAAAAAAACTCGTCAAAAGGTTAGCGACTGCAGGGTAGAAATTACAGCCGAGCGTGCCGATGCGGTGCCTGCCGTTTTTACCAAAATTCATCTTCATTTTGTCGTGAGTGGCGAAGCACTAAAAGAAAAGCAAGTCGCCCGTGCCGTAGAGTTGTCGGCGACTAAATATTGCTCAGCGTCCATTATGTTAGAGGGCGCGGGTGTGGAAATCAGCCACGACTTCGAAATCGTTTCGCAGTAGCGGATATAAAGTAAGTAGGGCTGTCTCTGATTGGCGTGAGACAGCCGGCCGGTGCCATGTCTTATTCAAGGAAAGCTGTGGCCTCTCTGAGCAGATCAATATCTGAACTGCTTGTGACTTAACTAATCTTTGCGTTCTCTAATCCAGCTCTTCTTTATTTCGCGCTACACTCGTGCGCGCCAAAATAAAAACACAAAGAGGAAGAGCCCATGAAAACAATAAACCTGAAAGCCGCCGTGGCTTTTTGCAGCGCATTCGTATTAAGCGCCTGCGGTAGCAGCGGGGGCAGCAGTTCACCTACTTCCCCATCCAGTCCAAGCTCCAGCAGCAGTTCCAGTGTTAGCTCCGCGACCAGTGAGTCAAGCAGCTCAAGCAATGCTGCCGATGCAGCACAAATAAAGCTTAATCAGTTGGGTTTTGCTCCGGCCGCGACCAAGGTTGCCGCCGTTCCTAACGGGGCAGAGGGCAGTTACCAGGTGGTTAATACAGCCGATAACACCGTGGTTTTTACCGGAGATTTGAGCGAAGCAAAGCACTGGGCGCCCGCGAATCAAAGCGTATCGTTAGCAAACTTCAGCGAGTTATCTGAGCCGGGCACTTATCGGTTGCAGGCCGAAGGTGTGGCCGATTCAGGGCCTTTTGTGATTGGCGATGCACCTTATGCGGCACTGAACGCTGCCGCCATCAAAGCCTATTACTACAACCGCGCCAGTACCGAGTTGCTGCCTGAGCACGCGGGCGATTGGGCCCGAGCGGCGGGGCATCCGGATACCCATGTGTTGGTGCACGAGTCTGCTGCAAGTGATGCCAGACCTGCGGGCACGGCTATCAGTGCTCCCAAAGGTTGGTATGACGCTGGCGACTTTGGTAAGTACATTGTGAACTCGGGCATATCCACCTACACCTTGCTCGCGGCCCTTGAGCACTACGGTGATTACTACGCCGGGCAGAATTTAAATATTCCGGAAAGCACAAACGCCATTCCCGATTTGTTGGACGAAGCGATGTGGAATTTGGAGTGGATGCTGGATATGCAAGACCCGCATGACGGTGGCGTGTATCACAAGCTCACCACCAAAAACTTTGCCGGTGCGGTGATGCCCGCCGAGGGCACGGCGCAGCGTTATGTGGTGCAAAAGGGCACTGCCGCCACCTTAAACTTTGCCGCCGTGATGGCAACCGCCAGTCGTGTTGTCGCTGAGCATGAAGACGTTTATTCGGGTTTGGCCGATGAAATGTTGGCCGCCGCTGAGTCGGCGTGGCAGTGGGCCCAGGCCAACAGTAATGTTCCTTATAATCAACCCAGTGATGTCAGTACCGGCGCCTACGGCGATGGCAGCTTTAATGACGAGTTCGCCTGGGCGGCCGCCGAGCTTTATATCACCACCGGTAACGACGAATACTACACCGCACTCAATTTGCCCGCGCAAGGTATCAGCAACCCCGGTTGGTCGAACACCAGCGCGTTAACTTGGATGTCTCTGGCTCATCATCGCGACAATTTAACCCAGGCCGCTGATGTGTCCTTAATTGAATCCGGTATTAAAAACTTTGCAGACACTCTTGTCGAAGAAACCGAGGCATCGGCTTACGGTGTGGCGCTAAGCAACGGCGACATGTATTGGGGCAGTAACGGCGGCGCGTTAAATAAAGCGATGATGCTACTCCAAGGTTATCGTTTAACGGGCAGTGAACATTACATCAATGCAGCACAAGCGCTGTTGGATTACACCCTGGGTCGCAACCCAACAGACTACAGTTATGTGACGGGTTTTGGCGCCAAGCCACCTATGCATATTCACCACCGTCAGTCAGAGGCGGACGGTATTGTTGACCCCGTGCCCGGATTTTTAGTGGGCGGCCCTACGACTAACGCGCAAGATGATTGTGGTGCTGAAAATTATCCGGTGGGCGATGAAGCAAAAGCCCGCGCGTATCTGGATCACTGGTGCAGCTATTCCACGAACGAAGTGACCATCAACTGGAACGCACCTTTGGTGTACGTCAGCGGTGCGTTGGATGCGTATTACGGGGAGTAAGGGAAGCTGCGTCTGACGATTAATGATAATCGCGCAATGCGTAATGCTGAGCGCAGAATGTAAAAAGGGGCGAGCCTAATGGTTCGCCCCTTTTTTATTATGTGCTTATGCTTAATGCGCTAACAATAAAGTTGATACTCACGGAAGTAAAATTAAAACAATTTTGTTCTGCACCGGGTATCAGGCGCTAGGCGTCCGACACCATTTTCCCGCACGCCTGATTCGCCGGCACAGCCACGTCCATCATTTTGGGGTTGGGTAAATCCAGCGAGTTCATTAAGTCCACATACTCTTCCACGTCTTTCACTTGCAGGCGCGGGTTATGAGCGCTTTCTTCGCCAATGGTGCTAACAATCCAGCCTTTGTAGTCGTGGCCTGGGTAAACCCAGGTGTTGGCAGGCAGCTTGAGTAAATTGCTGAACAAGCTCTGGTATTGATCCCGCGCGTTGCCGTTTTGAAAATCCGTGCGACCGGTACCGCGAATTAACAGAGTATCGCCGGTAAACACATAGGTTTCGCCGTCGTGCTCCAGCATAAACGTGTAAGAGTCGTCGGTGTGGCCCGGTGTGTATAGGGTTTTAAGCGTCAGATTACCCACGCTTAAGGTATCGCCATCGCGGTAAGTGCCATTGGCGCAGTCGGCTTTAGACTGCTCGCCCACTCGGGTATCACAGCCGGTTAGCTCCCGCAATTTTCCCAGCGCGGTAATATGGTCGGCGTGGGTGTGGGTGTCGATGGCCAGCACCAATGTCAAATCCAGTTCTTTTAACAGCGTAATATAGCTGTCGGTATTGTCTACCACCGGATCAATCAAAACCGCTTGGCCGTTATCGGCTATTAAATAGGTGTAAGTGCTGGATATTTTGTCGAACAATTGTCTAAAAATCATCTGTATATCCTCACGAAAATAAACTCACAATAGAGATAGCCACCAGCGATACGGCAAATATTTTTTGTTTGCGTACATGGTCAATTTTGCCGTTGATCCACTGGCCTAATACCATGCCGGCAATACCGCCTGCGGCAATGTTTGCCAGTGTGCCGGTATCCACAGTGCCGCCCATTTGCCAGTAACTGATAAAGCCTGCACTACTGATTACCGCAATAATAATCAGCGATGTTGCGACAGCTTGACTCATACCAATACGACTTAAAAACAGTAATAAAGGTACGATTAAAAAACCGCCGCCCACTCCGAATAACCCCGACAAAAGGCCGACGGTTAAACCCCCGATGGCCATGCCCGCTATACAGCGTGGGCGTAGCTGAAACTGCCCGGAGGGGCTTAAACGGCACAGGGGAGCCTGAAGCGAATATACACCGGGGTTGACGCGCACTACGCGAGCGTCTTGAGGCGCTCGGATTGCGCTGACGTACATACGCGCTGCGATGATGATGGCAAGCCCGTTAAACCCAAGCAGCAACCATAGCTCAGGAATTTGTTGTGCGAGCCACTGCCCAAGGGGCGCGCTAATAACACCACCTGCTCCTAAAGCCAGTGCCGGTATCCATAAAATCTGGTGACTTCCCCGGTTGCGCAAACTGCCGTATAAAGCGCTGGTAGCCACAGCAGCGAGCGCCATGCCCGAGGCCTGTTGCATGGGCAGTTGCAGCAGAATAATCAGCAGGGGCACGGCAAAGACCGAGCCGCCCGCACCGGTCAGGCCCAGTACCAGACCGATGACAACGCCAATCGCCGGGGTGATGAAAAGCTCCACATTACCCCCGCTGGTTCCAGCTCATGCGCGCCAGCAACATACCCATGGCGCAGGTGTCGGTCACCCCGGCAAACACCAGGCCCGCGCCTACAAAGCCGGACAGGGCGTAAAACATGGGGTTAAGCAGCGCGCCTAAAATAACGCCTACTAATACCAAGCTGCCGGCGGCAATGCGCACCTGACGCTCCAGCGAAATCACATTGCTGTCGCCTTTTTGCAGCGGGGCATTGTCGTGCTGGCTTAGGGCGTTGACTCCACCGGTGACAATAATCAGCGGCTCGTCCACTTTCCCGGCCAGATTATTCGCCGCCATTTCGGCGCGTTTGCCGCTCTGGCACATCAAATAAATAGGCTTGCCTTGCTGGCCTTTTGCGGCCATTTCAGCCTTTACCCGCTCGGCGGTAATCTCCTGCACCGGAATAAAAATACTGCCGGGTACATGGGCGTTAGCGGTTTCGGCCGGGGTGCGTACATCCACCACACAACAGTCCGGGTGTTGGTTTAAAAACTCTTGCGTGGTTGCGGTTTTGTGGCTCATGGTTATGCTCCCGTTTGATACATTAAGGGCAATAAATACTCTGTAATACTTCAATAATCCGCACCGCGGCATCGCCGTTTAAGCGGTAGTAAATTTTCTGCGAATCGCGCCGGGTGCTGACCAGCTCGGCCTCGCGCAGGGCGGCTAAATGTTGCGACAGGGCCGATTGCGACAAGGGCACCTGCTGGTTTAAATCGCTTACGCTTAGTTCGCCGTTAATCAGGGCGCACAAAATCATCAGGCGCTTTTCATTGGCGAGCATTTTCAAAAAGCCCGCCGCCTGAGTAGCGTTGGCCTGTAATTGTTCGGGTGTCATGGATTGGCTCATGTTTGTCCCTCCGTGTTTTTAATAATATTAGAAATATCTAAAATAGCAATATCTAAATTAGATAAATATAATATAATAATGGAAGTTTTTATCCCGTCTCACGAGTCGGCAGCCAGTTAAGGTACAATGCGCGCAGTTTTTCAGTGGTTGGACGGGTATGCGGGTATTAATCGTTAAATTGAGCTCAATGGGGGACTTGGTGCAGACCTTGCCCGCCGTGACCGATGCCGCCCGCGCCATTCCCGGTATTCGTTTTGACTGGGCCGTGGACGAGGCTTTTGCCGAAGTCCCCACCTGGCACCCATCGGTAGAGAGCACCATCGTCTCGGCGCACCGGCGCTGGAAGCGCAGCCTTAAAACCGCCTGGCGCTCGGGCGAATTAAAAGCTTATTGGCACACGTTGCGCGAGCAAAAGTACGACTTAGTGCTGGACGCGCAAACCAGTTTTAAAAGCGCTACCGTCGCCCGCATGGCTCGCGGTTTACGCGCGGGGCCCGATGCCGATTCGGTACGCGAGAAGGGCGCCCACCTGTTTTACCAACGCCGCTTTAAAGTGGCCCAGGATATTCTGGCGGTAGACCGCTGGCGAGACCTGTTTGCCGCGGGGCTGGAATACGAGCGCCCGCAAACGGCCCCCGAGTTTGGCCTGGCCGAGCGCGATTGGCCCGTGCAGAGCATTACCGACAAGCCTTATATTGTCGCGGTCACCAACGCCAGCTGGCCCACTAAATGTTTACCGGCACAAAGCTGGCAGGCGCTGATCGATTTAGCCGCAAAAAAGGGGCTGGATGTGCTTTTACCCTGGGGCTCGCCCGCCGAGCGCGACGCGGCCGAGCAGATTGCCGCCGGGCGCAACAATGCCAAGGTACTGGAGCGCATGACGCTCACCCAGTTGGCGGGGCTGTTGCACACAAGCCAGGGCGCGGTTTGTAACGATACCGGCCTGGCTCATATTTCGGCCGCACTGGGTAAACCCACGGTGACGGCTTACGGCCCGACCGATCCAAAATTAATTGGCGCCACCGGCCCTCGCTCTACCCATATAGTCGCCCCCGGCTATATTTGTGACGAGTGTGGCAAGCGCCTGTGCCGCCACGAAGACGCCACCGCCACTAACGGCCAGCCGGGCCAGCGTCCGCGCACGCTGGACGTGATAACCGGCGACCAGCTGTGGCACGCAATTAATCAACTTCAGAACTGACTCAAGAGACACTTATGACCGTTCGCACCCGTATCGCCCCGTCGCCCACCGGCGACCCCCACGTAGGCACCGCCTATATCGCCCTGTTTAACCTGGCCTTTGCCCGCCAGCACGGCGGCCAGTTTTTATTGCGCATTGAAGACACGGACCAAACCCGCAGCACCGCCGAATCCGAACAGGCCATTTTAGACAGCCTGCGCTGGTTGGGACTCGAGTGGGACGAAGGGCCAGACGTGGGCGGCGAGCACGGTCCTTACCGCCAGAGCGAGCGGATGAATATTTATAAACAATACGCCGACCAGCTGATCGAAAAGGGCCACGCCTTTTACTGCTTTGCCACCAGCGAAGAGCTGGACGAAATGCGTCGTGAGCAGCAGGCGCGCGGTGAAACCCCCAAATACGACGGCCGTGGTTTAAAACTGACCGACGCCGAAGTACAGGCCAAGCTGGCCGCGGGCGAGCCCTATGTGGTGCGCATGAAAATCCCGGAAGAGGGCGTGTGCGTAGTGGATGACATGCTGCGCGGGAACATTGAAATCGATTGGTCGCAAGTGGATATGCAGGTGCTGCTTAAAGCGGACGGCATGCCCACCTACCACTTGGCGAATGTGGTGGACGACCACCTGATGGGCATCACCCACGTGATTCGCGGCGAAGAGTGGATTAACTCCGCCCCCAAACACCTAAAGCTGTACGAATACTTCGGCTGGGAAGCCCCGGTGCTGTGCCACCTGCCGCTGTTGCGCAACCCGGATAAATCCAAGCTCAGCAAGCGCAAAAATCCCACCAGTATTCTTTACTACCAAAAGGCCGGCTACCTGCCCGAGGCGGTGCTGAACTACCTGGGCCGCATGGGCTGGTCCATGCCCGACGAGCGCGAAAAGTTCACCCTGGCCGAAATGCAAGAGCACTTTGACATCAACCGCGTAAGCCTGGGCGGCCCCATCTTCGATGTGGAAAAGCTCAGCTGGCTGAATGGCTTGTGGATTCGCGAAAACCTGGGCACGGAAGCACTGGCCGATCGCCTTGGCGAGTGGATGCTGAACCGCGACAACCTGTTAAAAGTATTGCCCCACGCGCAGCAGCGCATGGAAACCCTGGGCGATTTTATCCCTCTGGTCGCTTTTTTGGCCTCGGGCCAACTGCCGCTGACCGAGGCGGATTTTGCGGCCAATAAACTGGAGCTGGACGAGCAAAAGCAACTGCTGCAATTTGCCTTGTGGCGCTTGGAGGCCCTGCGCAGCTGGGAGCGCGATGAAATCTTTAACGCCCTTAAAGAGCTGTCCGGTGAAATGGGCATTAAGCTCAAAGACTTTTTGGCCCCCATCTTCGTTGCCATTGCTGGTACTACCGCGTCTTTCTCGGTGATGGATTCTATGACCTTGTTGGGCCCGGATATGAGCCGCACGCGTTTGCGTCAGGCGATTAATGTGTTGGGCGAGCCTGGGAAAAAGCAGCTTAAGAAGTTGGAGAAAGCCTATGCGGGTTTGGGGCAATCTGCCGATTGATGGTTTTTGCCGGGGAGCGTAGCTCTCCGGCTGTTTAGGGCACATGGATGTGCCGGTTTCTTTTCTGGTTTATTTCTCTGTTCCTCTTTAGATTTCCTTTTAATAGTTCTTTGCGTACTTCTCGCCCTCTGGTCGCTCCTGCGCTTCCATGCGCCCGCGACATTAGTGATTCCATTCACGTCATCGCCGGGCGGGCGAGTCACTTTTCTTTGTTTGGGCAAAGAAAACTAACGAAAAGAAAGCCCACCCCGGTTCGCGGCCCTGGCGGGTCCCCTCACTCCAACCGATTTTAGGGGGCCGTATCGACAGGCCTTCCTTGGCCTGGCGCTACTTGCGCAAAAGCGGCCCAGGCCGGCCTCTCTGCCTTCGGCATTCACCTCCTCCTGTTTGCTTACCCCCTAAAATCGGTCTGCGTTCGGCTCGCTCTCAGGGGCCCCTGGGGGTGCCGGGTTCGGATTTCGGAAGGGCACGAGCCTCTGACGGTTCTGAATACCGCTTTTAGGGTGCTTCCCGCCCCCATGACTCCGTGGGTGCCGCTGTTTTTGTTAGTGTAACTAAATCGCGGTTATATGCGCTTCAAATTCATCGTAGTACAATCGCTAAACTGATTCGGTTCTGGGAATATGCCAATGAACAAGAAAATGAGTATGTATGGCGTTCGTCCAGTTGAGCGTCCCAAAATAAAGGCGACCAAAAAGCTCGACCTCTCCGGGGTTGCGGGACAGCAGATCGTTAAATCTGAAACCAAGCTTGCCTTGCGAACTCATCGCAAGACCTTTGAGAAGCTGGCTGACATGTAATGGATATTATCTGCTTTCCTTTTGAGCGCGTAGTCGAAATTAATGCCTTTATATTGGAGACTGAGCCCGGAATGAAAGGGGCTGTTGATTTAGCCAAGCTTCAAGGGGCGCTTGGTAGAGTAGATAATGCTATTGTCTATCAAGGGCTGGATGATGTGTTTGAGATTGCGGCTAAATACACAGCCAGTATTGCATTTGCACATTCGCTGCCCGACGCGAACAAACGCACTGGCTTGATTGTTGCCCTTGAATACTTGTCGTTAAACGACTTTGAGTTGACGGATGACAATGATCTGTTAGCTGACGCGGTGAGAGATTTGGTGGTTGGGGATATAACTGAGCTGGATTTTGCTGATGTCTTGTATGCCCAGTATGCTCAAGGGGATGCTCCAACTGATTGATATTTAAAGGTTAATTTAAATTTTTCCACGCCCTCCGGTATTCACGTTATCCTTTTTTCTTACCCCTAAAGTCGGTTCGCGTTCGGCTCGCTCTCAGGGGCCCCTTGGGGTGCCTTATTCGGATCTGGGGGTGCTCTATCAGTGTTTGGCGGAATATTGGTCAGATTGCATAGGGGGTTGTCTGTAGGGCGAAAATCTATAATTTTCTTTATAGGAAGTGTTGACAGATTTCCGGTTCGAGCCTCATATGCGCACCTTTTTCGGGGGCTTAGCTCAGCTGGGAGAGCGCAACACTGGCAGTGTTGAGGTCAGTGGGTCACAAAATGGCAGGATAGCCATTTTGCACAGCGGAGCTGCCCGTATAGGGCGAGGGCCATGGATGGCCCGAGTGCATCCCGCTTGGCGGGGGTTCTTTCAGTGCCGAGCGGCTATTGAAGTCCCGAATGCTTCCGTTAAAGGCTTTTCTGAGTTTGCTCCGGCGCTTCTAAAGGCGCTCTTTATCCACGGTTTAGCGTAATTCCCGCCCTCTGTCGCCGGGCGGGCGAAGTACTTTTCTGCTTGTCCAGAAAAGTACTCAAAAGAGGACACCCCGGTTCGCGGCCCTGCGGGTGCCCTCACTCCAACCGATTTTAGGGGGCCGTATCGACAGGCCTTCCGTGGCCTGGCGATACTTGCGCAAACGTCCTGTTTGCTTACCCCCTAAAATCGGTCTGCGTTCGGCTCGCTCTCAGGGGCCCCCTAGGGTGCCGGATTCGGATTTGAGGGTTAGAAAGCAGACAAAAATACGCATCTTCTGGTTTGTTGTTGGAAAATTCGTCACTTCGTGCAATCACTGGTCAGGCTGGCTAACTCGCTGAAATTTATTGGCAAAAAGTGTTGACAGGTCCCCGTCTCATGCCTATTATGCGCACCTCTTTTGGGGCCTTAGCTCAGCTGGGAGAGCGCAACACTGGCAGTGTTGAGGTCAGCGGTTCGATCCCGCTAGGCTCCACCAAAAAACGTTGTTAAATCAACGACTTAAAAGCCCGCTTAATCGCGGGTTTTTTTGTGTCTGAAATTTAAGTCCATATTAAGTCCAAATATACTGCATATGTGACATCAGCCAGCAGACTTATTACTATGTGCGGTAAAGGGTATAGGGATAAGGAGCGTTCATGGCGATATTTGATCAGTCTTTCAATTTTTCAAACTTGAGAAAAGAAAAGCTAGTTGGTGAGAGGGATGGTGGGCGTCTAGTAGATATAATTGAGGACGCTCAGGCGCAGATAAGTAATGGCTTTTCGGCCCCACTTTTGACGGCACATGTGGCCAATGGTAAGCCTGTATACTCTGTTAATTCTTTTGCTGCTCTACTGGTTATTCGAAAACTAACGCGAAACTTCAGAACGTTGTCCTCCGTAAAGCAGTCGAGCAGAGATTCAATTGTATTGAATTTAATACTTTTGCTGGAGGAGTCGGTCAAGTTTCGCGTTTATAGACTTGATGTGAAGAGCTTTTACGAAAGTATTGATAGATTGAAAATATTATTGAGTGCTGAACAAGACCTAGGTATTTCTCGAGCCTCGGTAGCCATTCTTAGGAATTTCTTTAATAGTCTGGAACAGTTAGGTTTGGCGGGGCTTCCGCGGGGAGTCACCTTAAGTGCAACCTTAGCAGAAAGGTTAATGCGAGACTTCGACTCTCTTATCTCTAGGGATCCCAAGATTTACTTTTATTCACGGTATGTTGACGACATAGTTATTGTAACTAGTGGATTTGAGCCTTCATCGTATCTTGAAAAATTTCAAAAAATGCTCCCTCCCGGGCTGCTTTTGAATAGAGAAAAAAGTAAATACTATGATGCTTTCCTGAAGGATAACGGAATAAAAAATGGAGATGAAGAGCTAGATTTTTCGTTTTTAGGTTATCATTTTAGAGTCTTTAGGATGAAATCAAATGAAAAATTTAGGAAGGTCGAAGTGGGTATCTCTCCAGAGAAAATCAATAAGATTAAGAGGAAGTGTTCTTTGGCTATGTACTCATTTTCGAAAAAGGGAGATTTTTCACTTCTTCGAGATCGAATTAAGCTTTTAACTAGTAATTATGTTGTTAGAGACTTGAATACGGGTGAAAAAATATTCACGGGAATTTTTTATAACTATAAGCTAGTGAATAAAACTGATCAGTTAAAAGATTTGGATGGGTTTTTGTGGGGAGCCATTAAGGGGCAACGAACGAGGCTTTCGAAACTTCTTCGGAGAAAGCTCAGTAAGAGACAGGTTGAGGAGCTTTTGTCGTTTTCTTTTGCTAGAGGATTTGAGGGACGCATAATGTACAGCTTCACACCACATCGACTAGGTGTCATTAATGGGGTGTGGAAGAATGTGTAGTGCTAAGAGGTTGGAGTTTATAAACAATTCTGAAAAGGCCTTAATTTCGGATACTTTTCCTGAGGATGTTCCGATTATTTTTACTAACAATGGGTTTTATAAAAATGTTCGAAGAGTTGTTTCGGGGGAGGGGGAGTTCTATTTTCCAGTTGTCAATAGTCTTTTGTTGGAAGATGAAAAGCATGCGTGGACTATACCGTTTGAATATAGAATAAATAAATTGGGTGGGGGGGTAAGAAATATCGCACTAGTTCATCCTGCCTCACAGTGCTCTTATGCAAAGTTTTTAGGGAAGTACTCTTCTTTAATTTGCTATTTTTGTTCGCAAAGCCCTTTTTCTATTAGGCGGCCTTTGTCATTGCATTCAGGAAATGAGAGTCGTACTTTAAAGGATGAGCTTGAGATTTATAGGTCGTCAGGACTGACGTCTTTGTTTTATGATGATTTTAGATATTCAGTTCCTTATTTCTCGTACGGTAAAAAGTATAAGAGAATATTTAAATTTATTGATTCCGAAGAGTTTCTATCTCTTGAAGAGAAGTTTGATTCTATTGTTCGAGTCGATGTTTCGAAATTTTTCGATAGTATATATACGCACACTATCTCATGGTCGACTAAAGAAAGAGATTATGCCAAAAAACATGTAAGTAGGATGTCATCATACTTTGGTAGTGAGTTTGATAAGCTAATTGCATTTTCAAATTATGGTGAAACTAATGGAATTCCAATAGGATCTGAGGTTTCAAGAATTTTTGCTGAAGTTATGATGCAGGGCGTCGATGTAAATATCGTCAATAAGTTGAATGAAAAGAAGCTTCGGCATAGGCGTCACTACGACATAAAAAGATACGTTGATGACTATTTTATTTTCTCGAATTCAGTGGATGTAGATGCAGTTAAAAAAGTTGTTATTGATGAGCTTTATAAGTATAAGCTTAATGTAAATAGTGATAAAACATCTTCACAGTCCAGGCCTTTTTTTAGTAGTCAATCTTCGGTTCATTTGTCAACAAAAGAGATTATTGATAGATTTTTTGATGACTTGTTGGTTCGCCAGTACGTTGTTGGCTATGTTGAGGGTGAAGTTTCTTTTCCTAAGACTAATTTATCTAATTCAATTGATAAAGTTTGTGTAAGAAATATTAATTTGTTTAAGAAAGTTTGTTCTGATCACGATGTTAGTTTGGGGGTTGTTACAAAGCAAATATTAGGCGCTATTTCAAAACAAATTGGAGCTTTGATAGAGGGAAGGTCTAGTTCTGATAAAAATAGTGGGTACGACTACAGGAATGTTTTTTTGGTGCTTTTAAGGGTTGCATTTTATTTTTATTCTATTTTTCCTGAGGTTTCCAGTTCTAACAGTCTGTCAAATATTGTGGTTCTTTCAATTCGATTTTTTGATAAACATTTTAAAGATCAAAAAGAGTCTATTTGTCTTATGGTGTATAGAAAGAGCTACTCTTTCTTGCGAGATGGGTGCACTATTGATCAGAAATATGTTGATAGTCATGTGTCGCTTGAAAAAATAAATGTTTTTTTGGCAATGGCGGAGTTAGGGGATGATTACGTTTTACCTGCTGAGTTTGTAAGGAAAGTGTTTGGCGAAAAAAAGGGGTACTTTGAGATTATTTCTCTGCTGTACTATTGTCGAGAGTTTCCACAATACAAAGAAATTGTAAATGACTGTCAGCAGAGGGTGGATGAAATGCTGATTGATGCATCACTAATAAAAAAAGAGTCTAGATTGGCCCATTTGTTTCTTGATGTAATTTGCTGCCCTTACTTAAGTAAGGAGTTTAGGATTTCACTAATATCTCGTTATAGAAGTGCATTTACGTTGCCTACCTTAAAGTCAAATAAAGATAAGCTTGAGGAGTTAAATCTATTTTCATCTCAGTACTGGTTTGTGAATTGGGGTGATGAAGGGCAGGATATACTGAGCGTGTTGGCAGCAAAAAGGTTGCGTGGTGGTTATGGTTCGTAATACTATTCTTTCGTGGCTGACTAGGAAACCTTCACTTAGAGGCTTTTATAGCTTTGAGTGCCTTCCCGTTTTATGCTTGAGCTGAATATGAAGGGACAGTAATTACTTTAGTCTTGAATTGTTTAGTGAGTGCTTAATCCGGTGAGCACTTCGGTGCACACACATTGTTCTTCTAGTCAGTCACCCTTATTCGTACACTTATTGACAGAACTCCAAGGGAGGAGCATTCGCCCCTCCTGAAGACAAAAACAGCGCGTTCGCGCTATTGCTGAAAGTTTCCTTTCTTTTGATTTCCCATGTTCTGGGGCGGAGGTGCCATGGGGTCGGGCCTTACATTTTACATCAAAGTGCAAAATGTAAGGCTTGCCCCGATGTTGAACAAAAAGGTGACAGATTTATTTTTAAGGGAGTAACTTGTCGCGGGCCAGTTAGAAAAATATATCTGCCATCATTTCCTCCGATTACCTTAATTTCCGCCATTTCTATATTGGCTTGGCGTTTTTCCTACGCGCTTTTTAAATATAGCGTTAAATGTGGATTTGCTGCTAAACCCCGAGTCGTTGAGTACTTCCAGTATTGTTAAGTGTTGTTTGTCTGGATCGGTGAGTAGCTGTTTGGCTTTTTCGATTCGGTGGCTATTGATAAATTCAAAAAAGTTTTGCCCGTAGTGGTGATTTAGTATGCGCGACAGGGTGCGCTCGGGTAGTGATAGGTTGTGTGCCAAGCTTTCCAGAGAAACATCGGGTGATAGGTAAGGGCGCTCGTTTGCCATATAGTCTGCCACACGTTGGACGTGTTCCGGTTTAAACCCTGGCTGGTCATCGGTAGAGGGCTCGTCGTGGAGGCCGCTGTACATGTGGGTGTAGCGAACACTGATAAACACCAGTGAGGTGACAAACAAAAATGCAAAGTAGTGGCTGGCAATGCCCAGGGCATTGGACACCGGGGCTGATAATCGGGTGCCTATTAAATGAACGCTAAGTTTCCAGAGGGCGATGGTCATAAACCCCAGTACAATCCATATTAGCCAGCGCCTTTGGCGCACTTCTAAGTTGGCGTAGCGATCTAAAAGCTGTCGCCGATAGCGGGATAGTACCCATAGGCTAGCGGCGCCGTAGGCGAGTACGCTGATATGCCAGCCGGTGACAAAACGAGTCATTAACGGCGTCCACATAAACTCCAGGTTCATCATTAATGCAACTTGCTCGGTACGGGGCAAGGCATAGTAATTTGCGATCAGTAGCGTGCCTGCGACCAGGGCGGGTACTAGGTGTAAAAGGTGATACGGACGAAACCTGAAAGAGCGATAAAGTACTGAGGTCACATAGCCCAGCAACAGCGGCCCCTGCAGCCAATAGCTGAAGCTGCCCAAAAATAAGCCACTTGGGTAATAGTCGAGCAGGGCCAGGCGTAATGGGGCGGACCAAATTAAGAGTGTATCCAGCACCTGTACTGCGCTTACGACCAGCATAGCGGCCAGTAAATAGGCGCTTTTTTCTCCTTTTGGCCGGGTTACCAGTAACAGACTGGCCAATAGCAGGTATTGAGCTGTTGCCAGTAGTAATACCAAATCATGAATATTGAAGAGTAAAGAGTCGTGAGACAGTGGTTTCAAGGCATTTTTCTCGTTATTAGCGGCTATGCAGGCGTCCGAAAACACGAAAACAGAAGTTCGGACGGGCCAAGCTTCTGTTTGGGCGGTCTTTAGGACGACCTGGCTGGGCGGTTTTTATAGTCTGCCCATGCGAGCTCTAGTCTCGTATGCGTTTAATAAGATTATTTAAATAATAATGAGAGGTCAAACCATGTTACCCAAAAGAAATTTCAGTAGAACCGCCCGCACGCTGGCACTGTTGGCAACGCTATGCACCGCAACACCCAGTCTGGCACAGAGTTACTTTAAAGACGATTTTAGCTGGGGTTATAACTCCGGCATTTGGAATGCCCGCAGCGGTAATAACGGCAGCCCATTTGGCTGTGACTTTCAGCCGAGCATGATAACTCCTAGCTCTCATGGCATTACTTTAGGGGTTAACTCTGGCCAATGCGCTGAGCTGCGCACTAAAAGCCTATTGCCCTATGGCCGTATTCAAGGCGCACTTAAAACCGGCAATGCCCCCGGCACCGTGTCGTCAATTTTTACATACACCTCATGGTATGACGTCCCGGGGCGTCCCTGGCAGGAGATCGATATCGAGTTTTTGCCAACCTTGGGCAATGTGGTCCACACCAATATTATCTATCAGCCTCAAGGTGGCACCTATGAAAGCTGGGAACAAGACATCGACTTAGGCCAGTTTGGCCTTAATATTACGCAAGATTTGGTGAATATCGGTTTCAACTGGCAAAGCGGGAGAATTGACTGGTTTGTGTACGATGCCTGGGGTAACTACCAAACTATTCGCACGGTATACCGTGACAATGGCGATGGCTACATTGCCAGCAACGAGATTCCGCAATACGCTTGGCCTTCAGACCCTACGCGTTTAATGATAAACCACTGGCACGGCGATAATTCTCAGCAGGCGCTCTACTTTCCTGGGGAATACTTTTGGCAAAACACCTGGGCATACTACGATTACATTGAGTACGCGCCGCATTAAGTGTTAAATCTCTGGCAATAATTTTCACGTAAAATGGGGCAGCAGTTTTGCCGCCCCAGATGTATCTTAAGGAACCCCATGCTTACTTTTAATCTTCCTTTGCCGCGATTTTTACTTATCGGCGTTACTTCCGTAATGACTGCCTGTGGCAGTAGCGGTACCAGCAGTACTATGCCGGTTAGCTCTTCTTCATCATCGTCATCAAGTATTGCGTCAAGCTCTTTAAGCGAGTCTTCCAGTGTTTCAAGCTCCTCCTCATCCGATGTGTCGAGCAGCGTTTCCGGTAACCTTGATGCATGCCCGCAAAACGACATACCGCCTACGCAAACGCGTATAGAAGCCGAGTGTGCATCGGGCCATACCGTAAGTGGTGACAGTTTATCGGCAGGGGCGGCGCTAGAAATCAACGGCGAATCTTTAAGTTATATTTTGAATGTTAAAACTTCCGGGCTTTTTAGGCTCAGTTATCGGGTGCAGGGAGGGGAGCAGTTTGCGCGGTGGTCCGCGAATATCGATGGCGAGGCTTTGCCTCTTGAGCCGGTAGAATTGGCCGCTGCCTCCGCTCAGCCTTGGCAAACGCTAACCAGTGAAAGCTTTTACCTGAGCGATGGCATACAAACTCTTGAGCTGCAATTTGAACAGCCACCTATGGCACTGGATTTTCTAGAGTTGCAATACGATGAGCCCGCCAGCGTTAGTGCTCATGTGGCGGTGAGTAATATGGGTGTTGGCATCAATATGGGTAACACCTTGGATGCTCCTTACGAGGGCGAATGGGCACTAAAGGCCGAAAGAGTCTACTTTGAAGCCTATAAAAACGCTGGGTTTAATCATGTACGTATACCTGCTACCTGGGATAATCACACAGCCAGTTCGCCTCCCTATCAAATTAATGCTGAACGTATGGCGCGTACCGAGCAGGTTGTAGACTGGGCGTTAGCGCAAGGCTTTGAGGTTATCCTGAATGCTCACCACGAGCACTGGTTGGATTCTGGCGATGGTTATAAAAGTGCGGAAAACCGAGCTCGTTTTGATGCGATATGGCGCCAAATAGCAGAGCACTTTGCCAATAAGTCCCCGCGTTTGATCTTCGAAATACTTAATGAACCTGTCGAGATGAGCCCCGCTGAGGTGAACGATTTGAACCCGCGTATTCTCGATATTATTCGCCAAAGTAATCCGAACCGGCTCGTGATTGTTGCCGGCAGTGGTTATACGCCGGTAAGTAGTCTTACCGAGATTGAACTGCCTGACGATGAGTTCCTGATTGGCAACTTCCACTCTTATGATCCCTGGCCATTTGCTGGGCAGTGTACGCGCTCTTGGGGTAGTGATGCGGACAAAAATGCATTGGCAGAAATTTACCAAGCCGCAAGTGCATGGGCTACCTCGACCGGTGTGCCAGTCATGGTAAACGAGTTTGGTGTTGCACATTATGATTTTACGGCGCCCGAAAACGTATGTAACCAAGAGGACCGCCTCGCGTATTTACGCGAACACGTTAATCTTGCCGTCAGCAACGGAATAGCGGCTACTGTTTGGGATGACGGTGGTTCATTCGAAGTTTACAAACGGGAAGAAAATACTTGGCACCCGGCTAAAGACGTGCTCGTAAGTCCTGTTCCCTAGCAGGCGGTAACTATAGCAAGTGGTGAATATAGCAGGCCGCAATTATTGGGGAAGCCTTTAAAGTTCTGCAAGGAGACAGAGCTTTAAAGGCTTAGTATTCTCTGAACAATAACAACTGAAAAGTTAACCCTGCATTCTTTACTGGCCAGGTGCTCATCATAGGTGCAGGAAACGTGACTATTGTGTCAGGCTTTACATTTCACATTTTGCCTGGGGTAAGCGGGGCCAGATAAATCTTAAGGCGTATTTAGTAACAAGTTACAGTAATTTTTTTAGGCTGCGCTATCTCCGGTCCGGTCAAAAAGCAATCAAGCGCAGAGCCAACTCGGCCCGGACGCAATCATAACAAGTTTGACTCTTTAAACTTCGTCCTTACCTTGACAAAACCTCGCTAAAAAGCAGAAGCTTACAAACCACTCACACCTATGTAAGAACCTCCGTGAACGACAGTAATCTACTCTCCACCTTTATCTTTTCGGTATCGGTCAGCGCACCTATTTTCTTGATGATTGCCTTGGGCGCGGTATTGCGTCGTGTGGGCCTGATCGATGAAGCGTTTATTAACACCGCTTCGCGTTTGGTTTTTTCCGTTGGGCTGCCGGTGCTGTTGTTTTTCAGTAACGCCAGGGCGGATTTTGGTTCGGCTACCGATGGTCGCATTATGATCGCCGTGGTCATTGGTGCTCTGCTCGTTTTTGCACTGAGCTTTGCCACTGCCGGTTGGTTTGTGCGCGATAAAAAAGACCGAGGGGTTCTTGCTCAGGCGGCTTTTCGTGGCAACTTGATTATTATCGGCCTGGCGTACTGTGCGAATGCCTATGGCGAAAAAGGAATCGCTATGGCGGCTCTGCCTTTGGCCGTTACCATCGTGCTGTACAACGTATTATCTGTAGTTGCTCTCAACCGAGACCTCGATAGCGGGCGTGGTTATGGCGGTGTATTTGCGGCCATTGCGCGCAACCCTTTGATTATCGGCATTGTCGCCGGGCTGATTTACGGTGCTTGGGGCCCGCCTATCGCCGAGCCCGTGCGGAGAGCGGGGGGCTATTTAGGTGATATGTCTCTACCGCTGGCGCTGTTGTGCGTCGGCGGGACGCTTAGCTTGAAATCGCTGGGTCAAATGGGCGGCGGTGTGCTGGCGGCTAGCTGCTGGAAGCTGTTGGTCTCGCCGGTAATAGCAGTGGCGTTGGCGCTGTTATTGGGGCTTAAGGGCGATGCAGTGGGGGTGGTCTTTTTATTGGCGGCCGCGCCCACCGCCACAGTAAGCTTTGTGATGGTGCGCGGCATGGGTGGAAATGCCGCTTTGGCGGCGACTATGATTGTGCAAACAACGCTGTTCGGCTTGGTGAGCCTTACCATTGGGCTATGGCTTGTCGAGGCGTTTGTTCCCGCGTTGTGAAAGATCGGGGCCAAAGACATCGGAAGTTTCTAGGCAGCTTACTCAATTCCAAATTAATTCGGTGCGTTTTCTCTGTAGCTTACGAGCATTTCTCAGGTCCTAGTGTACGGTGCGGTAGTGAATTGTGAGCTCGCGTTAATAATGAGATTGGTTATTATTTACAGTTTGGTATGCCACTGCTAAACTGCGCGGCGCTTAAATCAATACTTGGGGATAATCATGTTTCGCACTACCACAACCGCACTGTTTGTTGCGGTGGCAAGCCTGCACGCACAAATCGCATTGGCAGAAGATCAAGCCGTTGCCGAAAGAATTGAAGAAGTTAAGATTATCGGTACCAACCCTGAGCGCTATCAGAGCGATACAACGGATTCTTTGACGGGCGTGCCGGTAAGCTTTATGGAGTTGCCGCGGGTGGTTGAGATCATCCCCGAGCAAATCTTGCTGGACCAAAAAGCGACCGAGCTGGAAGAAGGCCTGCGCAATGTGCCGGGCATCAGTTTATCAGACGGTTTTGGCGGCAGTAACAATGATTATTATGTGCGCGGTTTCAGGCGTAACACCGTTTACCGCAATGGTATTCGGAGGGCCTCTAACTTTCGCGTCAATACCAGCAACCTCGAGCAGGTGCTAGTGGTAAAGGGCCCTGCGTCCATAACCTATGGGCAAGTAGAGCCCGGCGGTTTGGTGGATATTCGCACTAAGCAACCGCTGGATGAACGCCGCGCTTACGGCGAGGCGCGCTTGGGTTCTTACGATAGCCAATTCTTACTGGCGGATTGGTCTGAGCCTTTGGGTGATATTGGCGCGTTTCGGGTCAATGCCTCTAGCGAGCGTTCAGATACCTTCCGCGACTTTTTCACGATTGAGCGCGACACGGTTTCTGCTACGGCCCGGTTTGACTTAGGCGATAACACGCAGCTGACCGCGGAATACGAATACCGAGATGAGTTTCGCTCATTTGACCGAGGTACCATTACCGTTCCAACGCCCGATGGGCGGGAAATTGTGAACCGTTTGATTGATGTCGATATCAGTACGCGCTTTGGCGAAAGCTTTGAAGAAATCGATACCGAATTTGAGTTTGCCTCTATCGGCCTTGAGCATCATTTTAATGATAGCTGGTCGGCGCAGATCAGCGGGGCCTATGAGTCATCTATGTCGGATGATTATCAGGCTCGTCCGCGCGCTGTTGCTATATTCGATGCCGATGCCCCAATTAGCGAAGACGGGTTGTTTACCGGCAGTGCTACACCAGAGGCGGTATTTGATGAGGCCAGCGACCAGGTATTTTTAGCGCGGCGCAGCGACGGCAGCCGCGAGCGTGAAATAACCGCCAGCTATGTGCAAGGCGCGGTTAACGGAGAATTCACCACCGGGGGTATCGCCCATCGCTTGGTCGTAGGGGCCGATTACCGCACCTACGAAGACAGCCGCTACTTTGTCGCCACCGCTACTAACGATGGTATTTCGGTGGCCGATGGCGGTAACGGGCCGCTGTTTAATTTGCTGAACCCTATTTACGGCAATCTGGTAAAAGATGTTGATACAACCGGTTTGCCGCTGCTGGAAAGTGAACGCGATGAAACGGGCGTTTTTATTAATGACTATGTGTCATTTACCAATCAGCTTTCACTGCTGGTTGGGGCACGTTTTGACAGTGCGGATACCGACGGTGATGGCCCCGCCGATTCGGTTGATGAAGTATCCCCCCAAATAGCACTGAATTATCGGCCCACCGATACACTCACTTTATTTGGTAGTTACTCAGAAGCGTTCGAGCCGAATTCAGCCTTTTTACTCGACGCGGATGGCGTTCCTTCCGAGCACACTCTGTACGATCCGGAAGATTCGGTTCAGTATGAAGTTGGGGTTAAAGCTCAGTTTTTTGAAGGTATGCTGAATCTTACAGCGGCCGCCTATGACATAACGAAAAGTAATGTGCTGACTGTGATTGATGATCAGCCAGAGCTGGTCGATGGTCAAACCTCCGATGGTCTGGAGCTCAGCGTGGGTGGGCAGCCCATTGTGGGGATGAACCTAATCGCCGGTTACGCTTATACCAACGCTACTATCGAGTCGGGCTCTAACGCCGGTAAGCGTCCGCGCAATGTTGCCGAGCACACCGCCAACTTGTGGGCCAGCTATGAAATACAAGACGGTGCATTACAGGGGGTTGGTACAGGTATTGGAGCTTTTTATATGGGTGATCGCTACGGCGATAGTGCCAACTCCTGGAGCCTGGGTAGCTACACGCTGCTGGACGCCTCGCTTTGGTACAACCTGTCCAGCCAAATGTTTGGCAGCGATAGCACCATTCGTTTTCAATTGGCCGCAAAAAACCTGACCGATGAAGAATATTATCCGGCCAGTGGCGGTGATTTACGTGTCTCCATCGGCACGCCTCGTTCTATAGTTGGTTCCGTTAGCGTTACCTTCTAGTGAGCACGAGCGCTAAGCCCAAAAGTCATTCGACCAAGCCGCGTACCTCGGTGCGCGGCTGGTTCGACTGGCACAGCTGGTCAGGCATACTGCTGGGTGTGCTGCTATTTATTGTGTGTTGGGGTGGTACCTTTGCTACCATTGCCAACGAGTTAGACTGGCTCACCACACCGGCTTTACGGGTTCAACCTGTGGGCGATCCCGTACCTATTGAAGAGGCCTACCAGCGAGTACAGCAGGCATTTCCAGATGCCACTATCGGCGCGATCAGTGCTCCGCTTTATAAACGCTCGGCTTACGATGTGAGTATTAAAACCGCAGCCGGTGAGCCCCGGCATGTATACGTAGACCCTTACACCAATCGCATTACAGGATCGGTATCCTATCTCAACATTCAGCGCTACCTGCGCGATTTTCATCGGCGCTTTTTTGCAGGTAACATCGGCTTTTATCTTGTCTGTTTAACTGCTATTCCGTTGTTTATATCGCTGGTGACCGCGCTGGTTTTTTATCGCCGGTGGTGGCAACGGTTTTTTACCTTCAATAAAGCGAGGTCTGTTCGAGCCTTTGTCAGCAATTTACATCAACTGTTGGGGTTATGGGCCATGTGGTTTGTGTTGGTCATCGCTATAACCGGCACCTGGTATCTGGCTGAGCGGGTGCGTTCGCAGTTTATCGACGGCAAATTCTCCTACGTAGACGCGCTCCCCAGCGCCATTAAACCACTGCCGGTACTCGAGACGGGTCAACCCCAACAGCGGTCGTTTTCCGAGTTAATAAACATCGTGAAAACCTCTCGCCCCGACTTGACCGTAGGTACCGTTTACCCCGACAGAAACGGCTACTTTTACGTAGTAGGGCAATCGGAGCATTGGTTAGTGCGAGACAGAGCAAACAAAGTTTTTGTTCATCCTGATACTGGCGAAATAAAATACAATCAGCGTGCCGATGATCTTAACGCCTATTGGCGTTGGTCAAATATGGCGGACCCTCTGCATTTTGGAAATTTTGCAGGGTTAATCAGTAAGGTAGTCTGGTTTAGTTTTGGCCTCATACTGTGTTTTTTATGTTTGTCGGGCGTATGGTTGTTTGCTCGGCGTCTGCAGCGCAATAAAAAGTATCGCCGCAAAATGCGTTTCGCGTATGGCGCTATAACAGCGTCGGGGGTGCTTGTTGCTGTGTGCGCGCCACTGCCGTTATTTTTTCTTGATAAATTTGGCCCAAAAGTTAATGGGGTCGCTTATCCTGCTGAGCTTGGGGCGGGTACATTAGGCTTTCTGATTGCCTGGATTATACTGACGGTGCTTTTATCAGTGTCATGGCTATGGGTGCTGCGAGGCTCGTATGTGGCCATAGGCAAATCAAGGTGAACTCCAGTTTAGGAGGCTCTGTGTCAGATCAAGCTAAAACCTTTCATTTAATAAGTTATCTGTAGTTTATTACATAGAAAAGCTTTGCCGCTACATACGGCAAAGCCAAGCTAAAGTGGTAAAGTTGGAGATAAAGCTCCAATCATCGACTTGCAAGATCATCGAATCAATGGTTTCAAGGGAGATTGGTGTTAAGGGTTTTGTATGCCTGAGAAACGGCTCTTGCGCATCACCACTAATATCATAGAAATGGCAAGTGCTATCAGTGCCCACCAAGTATTTACAGGTAATGCAGCGGGGGTTGCTGGGGCAGCCGATGAAGTTGTACCAGCAGCGAAGGTTATTGAGCTAGCTCCAAAGTTGAGTTCATTGCTAAAGGCTCCTTGTGCTGCCAGTTGATTTTGCCCGTTGTAGCAATTCCAGTTCAGACTGGCAGTAAAATCAGGTGTGTTCTCCAGCGTTGCCCCCATGCAGTCAGTTAAAGAGTAGGTGGTGGGCGAGCCAACAATATTTCCACCGGAAATGGTCATTGTAAGGGAGATGATGTCCCCCAGAGATAAAGGGTTACCGTTGGCTACGACCGTATCGTCCCACGTAAAGGAGCCTGATCCGCTCTCCCCGTTGCTACCAGTAATGGTGAATGAGTGCGTTTGTATCGCGGCATGGGCGGCAGGAAGTACCAGAATCTGAAGTAGAATGACGTATATCAAGCAGCACATTTTTTTTGACATTTTATAGAGTCCTAGCAAGGGAGTTAAATAACCGTTGATCGGGCTGCTAAACCGAGAGTCGGTTTTTACAGTTTAAATATTTGCAGCCTTACAAGAATAGCATTTTTGAAGTACTGGCTAGCATAGATTCTGAAAATAATCCGGCGAAGCATAAATTGGTGTTAGATGGAATGATCGAGAAAGGGATATCGGCATAATAAAACCATGTGAGTACTTTATTTAAGTTTTTGGCTGCGCCATCATACGCCTTACAGGATGACAAGGCTTTTTGTGGGTGCAGTGGTAAAGGCATCCCAGTTCGTGTTTGCTCTTTATTTTGTACCGTTACTGTGCAGTCAAATTCTTGGGACAGATTTATCTTTACGGCTTTCTGAAAGGAGAGTCTGTGGTAACGCTGAGGGTTTTTAATAAAAAGGCGGCGGTCTATTTACGCACCGGAGCTTTATAAAGGGAGTGTTAATGAACGGACTACTGGAAAAGTTTGTACAGGGCGTAATGTTTGGCATGGGGATTATCGTTGTCCTTGCGCTGGCATTTCTATTCTTCGGGCAGTTTATTTTTGGTGGGGTTACCCCTTCTTTTACGGAAAACTCTGGTGTCGAGCGAGAGTATTTAGGTGTGCCCGCCATTCAGCAGGGTTATTTAGGCGTACATTCAACTCGGCTTGGCCATTTTCCCGATAAGCTGGTTGTGATTGGGGCCGGGCCCGGGGAAATCGTCGGTAAAGTGGTGGCGGAGGGGGAACCACGCGCGGGGGTAAAGCTACGCCTGTTTTTAAATGGTGCCGCGCAAAGTCAGTGGGCGGTATCGGACGAGCTGGGTGTTTATCGCATTTCTGCGCCCGAGGGGGAGTATCGTATAGACGGCCTTGAACTGGATATGGCCGCGGCCCACGTTGCGCTTGCCGGTTTAACCCTGAGCCCTAATATTGATATTGATAGCGACACTTTCTATGTACGTAAGTCCGAGCCTGCGCAAGGTCTTCGGATCTCATTTGTAAAACCTGTCATCAAAAACGCTACCGCAAAGCGCTATGGGGCTGACGAGCCAATTGTGCTTTCCTGGCGAGAGTACGAAGGCGCGAAAAGCTATCGTATTCAGCTGTGGGAAATGTCCTCACCCGGCGGTGGTCATGCCACGGGTCTTTTTAATTGGCAGGATACCCCTGAGGTTGAAGCGACTGAGGTTAATATTCGTGACTATGCCCCGGGCCTTAAGCCTGGTTTGTATTACTCTTTTTCCGTAACGGCCTTTGATAACCGGGGGCGCGAGCTTTCCAAGTCAACAGGCGCTCTCCAAGGTTATGATTTTAAACTCGATTGAGTTTTTTAGTTTGTATAGTGGCAGTCGGGCCTCCAGGCTTCTATGCCTTTAAAACTTGGGGTTGTACAGTTCCATGTGACGGTTCGGCTGTTGCCGATTTTTTCAGGCTTGTAATCGATAATGCCGCCGTCAACGCCAGACAGTGCGGTATAGGTTAAGCGAATAATTCCACCGTCCAGCACCTGAATGCTTTTTAGTACGGTATCGGCGTAAGCCTCGGGGCTGGATAGCCCCAGTTGTTGATTGCTTGACGGTAGCTTGCCCGTTTCGGCAATGTACATGGTAGCGTTTGCCTGAATCTCGAAGCTTCGTACTATCCCTTCACTGATGTAGGAGGCGTTTCCGTATCCAGTTTGATGCTTTTGAGTGTAAGAGGAGCAGCTTGCCAGAAAGATGCTGATTAGCAGGGTAACGAGTGTTGTCTGGTTAGTGCGAATCATTTGGGCTTTCCTTAGCGTGCGAGTTGTTTGCGGCAAACAAGGTGAGGTTTGTTTATTGCTCTGCAGTATAAAGTTAAAACGAATTAACTCTCCAGGCTTGCCTACCGCCGATTGTCCATTGCGTATTGTGTGTGAATCCCTCATCTCGACGTTGCCAGGCGCCAGTTTTGAGCGGCAAATGGGTATGGCACAGCGGTGCTCCTTGACACCGTTTAACCCATCCACGACCCTAGCGCCAAATTCACCAACCCTATAATCCCATGACCGAGCCGTTACCTGTTCTCTATTCCTTTCGTCGCTGCCCCTACGCTATGCGTGCCCGTTTAGGGCTGCTGTTCGCGGGCCTGTCGGTTGAGTTACGTGAGGTGGTGTTAAAAGACAAACCACCGCAACTGTTGGCTATTAGCCCCAAGGCTACGGTGCCGGTGTTGCAGTTACTCGATGGCACCGTGATTGATGAAAGCCGTGATATTTTGCTGTGGGCGCTGCGGCGTAGCGACCCGGACGGTTTGCTTGCTGCTGAGCGCTCGCCCCAGGTGGACGAGCTTATTCGGCAGAATGATGTTGAGTTTAAACATTGGCTGGATCGCTATAAGTATTTTGATCGACACCCAGCCATGACGCAGCGCGAGTATCGCGAGCGGGGCGAGGTGTTTTTGCAGCAACTGGAACACCGCCTTGGCGACGGTCGGTTTTTATTGGGTGACGATATCAGTGCGGCGGATATCGCAGTGATGCCCTTTGTACGCCAGTTTGCTCATGTGGATCGCGACACATTTTACGCTTTACCTTACCCAAACCTACAGAAATGGCTTAAAGGGTGGTTAGAGCACCCTTTGTTTCTGCTGGCTATGGGCAAATATAAACCCTGGCGTAAAGGCGCTGCTTCGGTGGTATTCCCGCCATCCATTTAATGGCTGCAGACCTTTTTAGCTCTCCAATCAGCACAAATTTCAACCCTTTCTGAGAGGGAGGTTGCCGTTAAGCCCTAGTGGGGTTCTTCGCCTTCCTTTTTAAATCAAATGTATATGATAATGATTAGCATTGACATTTTTTCCTGTCGCGGTATATTGCGCTTCAAATTTAGGTGCTTGCTATAAAAGCTGGCACCTGTAGGCATGAGAAGGGGGGTGAAATGTCTAAGCAAGAAGTGTTTAAACCAACGGCCATGGCCGCGTTAATGAGCGTGTTAGTAGCACAGGGTAGCTTGGCTCAAGCTGAAGAGCCTAAGCAAATTGAAGATGTGTTGGTGTACGGTGAAGTGGGTGAAACAGACAGTGCCACCAAGCTTGATTTGACCATTTTTGAGACGCCACAAACCGTAACCGCTATCTCGCGAACGCAAATGAATGATTTTTCGCTGGATAATGTGAATGAGGTGCTGGATTACACGCCTGGGGTAACGGTAGAAGAGGTGGAAACCAGCCGTACTTACTATACGGCGCGTGGCTTCGACATTGTTAACTTTCAATATGATGGTGTGGGTACGCCTTTTGTATACGGCAATGTCTCGGGTCAGCTGGATACTGCTTTTTATGAAAAAATAGAAGTGGTAAAGGGCGCCGCAGGCTTGATTACAGGCTTGGCAAATCCGTCGGCTACGGTGAATTTCGTGCGTAAACGCCCCACCGAAGAGCTACAGGCCAGTGCGCGCGCATCGGTAAATGAGTGGCAGGGGTATCGTTTAGATGGCGATGTTTCGGGTTCTTTAGGCGACTCGGTTCGTGCCAGGGTGGTGGTTGCCACTGAGGATACTGAGTCTTATCTGGATCGTTATCAAGACAGCACAGATTTGTTCTATGGCGTGTTAGAGGCCGATTTAACGGAGACGACACTTTTAACCATCGGCCATAGTTACGATGATAACCAGGGCGATGGGATTCTCTGGGGTGCGCTGCCCTTGGCGTATGTAGATGGCACGCCTACGGATTACGATGTTTCCACCAGCACAGCGCCCGACTGGACCTACCGCGATATGGAGCAATCGCAATCATTTATAGAGTTAAAACAGCAATTAAGTGATCGATGGGTGATGAATGCGATTTACACCCAAACATCAACCGATAGTGAGTCGGAGCTGTTTTATGTCTATGGTTCACCGCAGCTCGATGAAACCGGCTTGGGCGCTTCCACGGGGCGCTATCTAAATGAAGTAGATCAAGACATGCTCGACATTTCTGCCTCGGGCGATGTGAGTCTGTTTGGTCGTGACCATCAGCTGGTCGTGGGTTATAACCGTGCCGATGTAAACTACACAGCTGCCTCTTATCAGGATGGTACTGCGTTGGGCTCGCCGGTATTGGGTAGTGACTGGGCTGAGGGGAATTCTCCGCACCCCAATTTTGTAGAGCACGACCCGGTCTATGGCACCAGTGACATAGAACAAACACACGAATCTTTTTATGCGGCAGCTCGGCTAAATGTGACGGATGCTTTGTCAGCTTTAGTGGGGGCACGCCAGGCCGAAATTATTCAGGAAGGTATCAATTATGGCAACGCTGCCAACACCGACGCGGAAGAAACGGTGCCTTACTACGGCGTTACATATCAAATTACCGATATGTTGGTTGCCTATGGTAGCTACACTGAGGTTTTCTCCCAGCAGTTGTTTGTTAACAGCGAGTTTGAGCCACTTGGAGCGACACAAGGCGATAGCACCGAGTTCGGTTTAAAAGCGTCATTCAACGATGACCGCGCCATCTTAACCCTGGCGGCTTTTGAATCCAATTTGAGTAACTTGGGCGAGTTTGTGGGGCGAGACCCGGAGACTAACACGGCAATGTACGAGGCTAAAGAATATACCAGCGAAGGTTATGAGCTAGAGTTTTCGGGCCAGCTGAGTGAAGGCTTCAACGTAAGTGCGGGTTTTACCTGGGTGGATATCGAAGGCGAAGAGGGGGCTGCGAAGCCCTATATTCCGGAGCAAATGTTTAAAGCCTCGGCGTCTTACCGCGTGCCAGCCGTTCCAGCTTTGAAACTGGGTGGGTCAGTGAAGTGGCAAGATGATATTTCTACGTCCAATGGTGATGTGGAACAGCCAAGTTATACCTTGATCGACTTAGTGGCTCAATACGATCTGACAGACAATATTACCGCGGGTGTTAACCTGAAGAATGTTACCGATGAAAAGTACTTGAACAGCTTGTACTGGGACCAAGCCTATTATGCAGCCCCTCGTAATGTAAGTGCATTTATAAGCTGGAAGTACTGATTTAATACCACCGACAGTTCGGTTTTGAGGTGGCGTTTTTCTAGGCAGGTACGGCTTCGGTCGTACCTGTTTTTTTATGCCCGCTGATACCGTTAACTGTAACGAGTAGGGACTGCCATAAGCCCTGCAATGCTATAAGATCCCTTTCACTATAAAGTTTGCGAGTAATGTGGTGCCAATAGCTGTTTGGTTAATTGCAGGTCTTGCCAGTCGAGCCAGGGTTTGGGGTGTAGGTTATGTTCTCTAGAGTCAGTATATGTAATACGATCATGTGCCTTTTGGTGTGTAGCGGTTATTCGAATGTGGCTGCTGCCGGGCAATGGCAACCACTGCTGGACAATCATCTGAGCCAATGGCGTACTTATTTGGGGTATCCAGATACGAATACGACCGTGGCTGGGTTGGCGCGTGACGACTCCGGAGAATATGCGGAGCCTGTGGGTTACGATCGGGATGAGTGGAATGTGTTTAGCGTAAGCTCCGATTCAGGTGAGCCAGTACTGCGTATTTCCGGTGAAATTTATGGTGGAATTTTTACTCGCCAAGATTTTTCAAATTACCACTTACGCTTACAGTTTAAATGGGGTGAGCAAAAATGGCCGCCGCGACAACAGCTACCTCTGGATACCGGGATTTTGTATCACGGTACGGGTGAGCACGGCGTTGATTATTGGCGATCCTGGCCCTTGTCGCAAGAGTTTCAAATTATTGAGAAAAGTGAAGAGGGGCTAACCGGTGACTGGTGGAAAATTGCTCATTCACAAATTGATATTCGCTGCGTGCAAACAGAAGAGGATGGCCCTTACCAGTTTGATATGGCCGCATCGGTAAAAACCTTTGGTGGAAACGACGGGCCCATTACCTGCGGCGCAAGCCACAATAATGAAAAGCCATCGGGGCAGTGGAATACCTTGGAGCTGATTACTTACGGCGATAAAAGCCTGCACATTGTCAATGGTGAGGTGGTAATGGCGCTGAGCCAATCGGCATTTCCAGAGGGCGATACGGTTAAGCCTTTAACCCAGGGGCAGATTGTGTTGCAGAGCGAGGCGGGTGAGGTGTACTTTCGTCGTATCGAGTGGCGGCCCGTAGCGGAAATACCGGATCAATTCACGGCATTTTTCAAATAAAGGGCGCAGCGGGAGAAGCGGTTCAACCGAACCGCTTTTCTAAGTATTGAATAATCTCGCTGGACTCATACATCCAGGTGGTGGTGCCGTTTTCCTCGATACGCAGGCAGGGGACTTTAACCCGGCCACCACCCTCGGCAAGCTCGTCGCGATAAGGGCTACCGTGCTGTGCATCGCGAAGCTCCATGGGTAAATTCAGGCGGTGCAGTGCACGGCGTGTTTTAATGCAGAAAGGGCAGGCAAAGAACTGATAGAGCGAAAGCTGTTTCAGCGCTTGTTCAACGACTGCTTGCTCCTCTGGGCTGCGCTTCATTTTAGGTGGGCGGGTTACCCAGCTAATAAAAGCGATAATTCGGCCCAAACCTTCTCTGACTATCTTGATCAATAACTTCATATCTACTCGGGTACCACTGTCTTTTTCATGAGCTAGGCTTGCCTTCGTAACCGTTAAGCGTGTTCGAGGTGCAGCAATGTTCTCTGGCCTGAACCGCTACCGCATTCATATCACGGGCTTCGTTTATCTTCATGCCATCGTGCATAAGCTGCAATAAACGGGTTTATGGCTGACAAAAGGCGGCGAGAGTATAACCGATACTTAGCCCCATAACAGGCTTTACGCGCTTTTTGGCTACCCAGCGAGACCGCAGCTGGTCAAAGTGCCGAAGTTGTATGAGTGGGCGGCACAGCCTCGCGCCTATAGCCAGCTTATTGCAACGGCGTATAAGAGGCAGCCCGTATTGCCATTGCAAGCACCGGGGTACAGTGGGGCCGGCGAAAGCTTCGTGAGACATAAAATGTTATGCGAAATAGAGTGGTTATAATTATCTGTTACAGATAGAGTATGATGGGTGTTGCCCGCGTAAATGGTGTATGGGGGCTGACCGATTTGTGGCTGAATCGTTGACGTTTGTTATTTGAAGGCTGGCCGTTTTGTGTGGCAGGTTCACCGAGGATTTATGTGTGAAAGGGAATACAGGCAGTTTGTCCATTCGTACCAAAATGGCTTTAGGCAGTTTGGTTATTGGTTTACTGGTGTGGTTCTTGTTGGCCGCTTTGAGCTATATGGCAACAAGCACCATGCTCAAGGTGGTGAGTGATAGCTTATTTTCAGCCGCGGCAGAGGAAATATCTCTTGAGGTAGAGTCCACCTATCGCCCGGTTTCTCAAATGACAATGCTCTTGGCGGATAGTCGCTTAGCCAGTGGCGTTGAGCTTAACGAGCATTTGCAAAATTTGCCGTTGTTGAGCGATTTGCTCCGCGAGCATGCTCAGGCTGTAGCGATAATGGTCGGCTTTGCGAATGGGGACTATTTTAGTGTGCGCCACATACGTACGGCTGGGGTGCGCCAGAGCTTACAAGCACCGGGCAATGCGGCGTTCACGGTTGATTTTATGCTGGGGGATCGGGCCACGCCGCCAATACGCCAGTTTTATGATGCGCAGCTGGCGCTGATCGATGAAATAGAAGTACAGGACACGGGGTTTGATCCGCGAGTGCGCCCCTGGTATACCGATGCTCTTAAAAGCTCGTCTCCCGTCACCACAGAGCCGTACTTCTTCTACTTTTTAAAAACCATGGGGGTAACCGTAGCCCAGCAGGCAGACGTTGATGGTGCGGTGATCGCCACGGATATTACCCTGAGCGATGTCACTCATTATTTGCTCGAGCGTCGTGTTACGCCAGGCACGGAGCTTTTGTTGCACCGAGGGAAAGATGTGATTGCCACGACGGTGCAACTGCAGGGGGTCTCTCAGGATAACCGCAAGTTGAGTTTACTGGACTTCAGCGCCCCCCCTTTTCAAAAAGCACAGTCAGGTGCGCAGCCGCAAGGCTGGCTGACTCATCGCCAGACAATACCCTTGGGTATTGATAACGACATGGCTCTGGTTATTGCCGTGCCCGAGGACGAGCTTCTGGCTGGTTTTCGTAGCCTGCGGGATCAAGTCCTGTTGGTTTCTTTGGTGTTATTGATTTTATTGGTGCCCTTAGTCTGGTGGCTTGCCAATGGTATTACCCGACCGGTACGCGAACTCTATGCCGCTATTGTTCAGGCGGATGAATCGGATGCTAAGCTTGAGCTTCCTCCCATACGCAGCCACGACGAAGTCGGTGCACTCAATGACGCACTGCATCATTATGTGGATGATTTGGCAAATGCCAGTGCGGCGCGTCAAAAGCTTGAAAGTGAGTTGGAAATCGCTCGTCGCATACAAATGGATCTGGTGCCAGGTGGTGGAGAATTAACGGTGAATGTAGGCGGTGATAATCTCTATGCCTGCCTTAAACCGGCGCGTGCCGTGGGCGGCGACTTGTATGAAATGCTGGCGCTTAAAGACGGCCGCTATTTTATTGCCGTAGGCGATGTCTCAGACAAAGGAATGCCCGCAGCGTTGTTTATGTCGCGCGCCGTCGCTTTGGCTAAAATTTTAGCACCGCGAGCAACCTCGCCTTCGGTTTTACTGGCAGAGTTGAACAGTGAACTGGTGAAAGGCAATGATTCCTGCATGTTTATTACACTGTTTTGTGGTTTTTATTCGCCAGATAGCGGAGAGTTAAACTTTGCCAGTGCCGGGCACAATCCACCGGTTATTATTCGTGAGAACTGCGCTGAATTTGTGACCCTTGAATCGGGGCCCGCTATTGGCGTATTTGATGAGAGCGATTATACCGATCAGCAGTTAACCCTGCGCTCAGGCGAGCAGTTATGTGTGTATACCGATGGTATTACCGAGGCATTTAATGCCCAAAAAGAAGAGTTTTCTGAAGAGCGACTGATCAGCACTCTCAATAGTGAGGCAGGCGGGGGTTCAGTGCAGGGCAGGGGCAAGCTTATACTTTCGGCGGTGCGAGCATTCGCTGAGGGGGCGGCACAATCAGATGATATTACTCTGATGATATTGGAAAGGCATTAAATGTCGGTCAGCTTAATTAAGCATCGGCTTGAATCGACCCGGGAGCTGGATATTCTTGCCGGTAAACTGCAAGAGTTGGTTGCAGGGGGGGAATTAGAAGCCTCGCTGGTGAGTGACATAATGATCATTGTCGATGAAGTCATTAGTAATTTATTTAAGTATGGCGGCGGCCAGTTTTTGGACGTCAGTTTGTCGCGCAAGGGTAATGATATCGAATTGCTTTGTCTCGACGATGGCTCGGCTTTTAACCCTTTAAAAAGCGATAGAGCCAATATGGATTTACCCATAGAACAAAGAGAAATTGGTGGTTTAGGGTTGGAGCTGATTTTGGCGCTTACCGCTGATCAATATTATCTCCGTAAAAATGAATATAATCATTTGTTTCTAACTTTATCTACTTCGTAGTAACACTGGTAATCACTATGGCATTAAGTATCGATACGAAAGAGCAGTCTGGCGGTACACTGAAGTTAGCCTTGCAAGGAGCTTTAGACAGCGACACCGCGCCGCAGCTAGAAGATAAGTTGCGAGATAGTATTGGGCCTGACACTACGCTTGTTGCCTTCGATCTGCAGGGGTTGAATTATATTAGTTCGGCGGGGCTGCGAGTGTTTTTTGCTACGCTTAAAAAGCTGAAAGCAAGGGGAGGGAAAGTGGCCGTGTCACACATGCAGCCTGGGGTAAAAAAGGTTTTTGAAATTGTTAGAGCCTTGCCGGATTTAAGTGTATTTGCCAGTGCTGCAGAACTTGATGATTATCTGGCAGGTTTTCAGTCTACACCGACTTAAGGTGTGGGCAAGGTTTCTATAGGGCTAAAACGTTGCCCAGGGCTTATTGGTCTTGGGCGTAGTTTTATCGATGTTACAGATTAGCAGCCAACACGCCTTCAAAATTACCGAGTGGTCTTATCAAATAACAAACACCCAGCTGTTTGCTGGGTGTTTGCTGAATTAAATCCGGTTAACTCGCGCTAGCTGTTACTACGGCCATCTATCTGTATGGTCTGCAGCGTTATGAGTAACTGGTTATGGGGCAGTGGAGTTAGCTGTTCAGCTTTTTAAATTCGCGGATGGTTTTGTTAAACGCATCGGCGTAGGCACGCAGCTCGTCTTCGGCTTTACGTACATCGGCAGAGCTCAGGCCTGAGCACGCCAGATATTCTTCGGTGGCTTTTACATAAGCTTTTACTTCATTGTTCGACTTTACCATTTGCGCGGTAACGGCTGTGGCGGGGTCGGGGATGGCCGGCTTATTTTGCGGCATTTCGCACGCCAGTGAGGGGGCGGCAACAACAGTCAGGGCAATAGCGGCAAACAATGATTTTTTCATAACTCGTTCCATAAATTAAAAGTCATCGGGCGATCTTGTGGACGCCGTTCGGTTACTGGGCATAGGTTTGAAAATGTGATCTACATCTCAAACTTGGCGCTATTCTGCCAGTAAAAAGGCGTATGGAAAATGCCATCAACTAATCATTTTGCTATGGATTTGGCGTAAAAATAAACCAATGGTTATTTCGTAAGGCTCTAAATCATATAATCTCTTATTCTTTGGCGGAATTATGGCGGGTGCCTGCAAGGTTTTGGCTGGCGGCGTAAAACTGTAATTTTTTTGACGCAAAAAAAAGCCGGCATACGCCGGCCCCAAGGGTGAAAGTAGTACGGGCAAAAAAGCTTCGCTGGCTTTTTGCCCCGATCCATTACATGGATTCTAGTGCTTTTAACTGCTCTGCCAGGGCATCGATACTGGCAGATATTTCACTTAGCTTAGATTTTTCTTTTTCTACCACGGCTTCGGGCGCCTTGTCGACAAAATTTGGATTGTTTAGCTTGCCGCCAACTCTCTGCTGCTCGTTGTTCAGGCGCTCCAGCTCTTTATTTAAACGTGCTTTTTCGGCGTCCACATCGATCAAGCCTGCCATAGGCACCAGAATTTCCAGCTTGCCCACCAGCGCTGTGGCCGACATGGGTGCTTCTTCGCCCTGTTTGAGCCAGGTAATGGATTCCAGGTTGGCGAGTTTTTGCAAAAATTGCTGGTTGGCCGTCAATCGTTGTTCGTCGGCCTCGGTGCCGTGCTGCATATAAAGTGGTATCGGCTTGCCTGGGGCGATGTTCATTTCGCCGCGAATATTACGCACACCCACAATCACACCTTTAAGCCACTCGATATCGGCGGTCGCTGCCGTGTCGATCAGTGCTTCATCTGCGATGGGGTAGGGGGCGAGCATAATGGTCTCGCCACTCTGGCCCGCCAGGGTTTTGACCCGCTGCCAGATTTCTTCGGTAATAAAGGGAATTAGGGGGTGGGCCAGGCGCAGCGCCGCTTCCAGAACGCGAATGAGAGTGCGGCGGGTGCCGGTTTTCTGCGCGTTGGTGGCGTTTTCATCCCATAACACAGGCTTGGACAGCTCGAGATACCAGTCGCAGTACTCGTTCCAGAAGAACTCGTAATAAGCTTGCGTGGCTAAATCCAGACGGTAGTTGTTAAGCGCGTCGGTGACGGACTTTTCCGCTTCTTGCAGTCGGCTGATAATCCAGCGATCCGCCAGTGACAGTTCGTAGTCGCTGCCGCCGTTTTGGCCACAGTCTTCACCTTCGGTGTTCATGAGTACATAGCGAGCCGCGTTCCACATTTTATTGCAGAAGTTGCGGTAGCCTTCAACGCGGCCCATGTCGAACTTGATGTCGCGGCCAGTCGAGGCCAGCGAGCAGAAGGTCATGCGCAGGGCGTCGGTACCGTAGGCGTTGATGCCGTCCGGGAACTCCTTGCGGGTTTGCTTCTCAATTTTGGGCGCGTCTTTGGGGCGCATCAAACCGCGGGTGCGCTTGGCGACCAGGTTTTCCAGGTCAATGCCGTCAATAATATCCAGCGGATCGAGCACGTTGCCTTTGGATTTGCTCATTTTCTGGCCCTGGGCATCGCGCACCAGACCGTGTACGTAAACGGTTTTAAACGGTATCTGGCCTTTGCCGTTGTCGTCTTTGACCAGGTGCAGGGTGAGCATCATCATGCGCGCCACCCAGAAGAAAATAATGTCGAAGCCCGTAACCAGTAAGTCGGTGGGGTGGAACTTCTTTAAAAAGTCCGTCTGCTCGGGCCAGCCCAGGGTTGAGAATGTCCACAGACCAGAGCTGAACCAGGTGTCCAGTACGTCTTCGTCTTGCTGCAGCTCGACCTCGGGGCCTAAGTGGTACTTAGCGCGGGCCTCTTCTTCGCTGCGGGCAACATAAACATTCCCGGCCTTGTCGTACCAGGCGGGAATGCGATGGCCCCACCACAGCTGGCGTGAAATGCACCAATCCTGAATGTCGCGCATCCAAGAGAAGTACATGTTCTCGTACTGCTTGGGTACAAATTGCACCTCGCCGTCCTCAACCGCTTTAATGGCGGGTTCGGCTAAGGGTTTGGTGCTTACATACCACTGGTCTGTCAGCCATGGCTCGATGACCACGCCCGAGCGATCACCGCGCGGCACTTTAAGTGCGTGGTCGTCAATTTTCTCCAGCAGGCCCGCGGCTTCAAAGTCGGCGACGATTTGCTTGCGCGCCTCGTAGCGGTCTTTGCCGGCATAGGCTTGCGGCAGGCTGGTGTCCAGATCGTCGCGCGGGCTGCCGTCCAGATTAAAAATCTGGGCTTCACCCAGTACCTGCGCAGACTCGTCCAGCACGTTAATAAGCGCCATATTGTGGCGCTTGCCCACTTCGTAATCGTTAAAGTCGTGAGCCGGGGTAATTTTCACGCAGCCGGTACCAAACTCACGATCAACGTATTCGTCGGCAACAATAGGAATGCGACGGCCCACCAGTGGCAGCACAATCTCTTTACCGATCAGCGCCTGGTAGCGCTCGTCTTCCGGGTGTACCGCAACCGCCGTGTCGCCCAGCATGGTTTCGGGGCGGGTGGTGGCGACGACTAAATAGTCTTTGCCTTCAGCGGTGGTGGCGCCGTCGGCCAGCGGGTAGCGCAGGTTCCACAAAAAGCCTTTCTCGTCGTGGTTTTCGACTTCGACATCGGAAATAGCGGTGTGGAGTTTTGGGTCCCAGTTCACCAGGCGCTTGCCGCGATAAATCAGACCGTCTTCGTGCAGGCGAACAAAAGCTTCTTTAACTGCCTCAGACAGACCATCGTCCATGGTAAAGCGCTCGCGGCTCCAGTCTAACGACGAGCCTAAGCGCCGCAGTTGGCGAGTAATGTTGCCACCCGATTCGGCTTTCCAGTCCCATACGCGCTCGAGGAATTTTTCGCGGCCCAGGTCGTGGCGGCTGATGCCATCGGCGGCCAGTTGGCGCTCCACCACCATTTGCGTGGCAATACCGGCGTGGTCTGTGCCCATTTGCCACAGGGTGTCGTCCCCCTGCATACGGTGGAAGCGAATCATCGCGTCCATCACTGCGTTATTAAAACCGTGGCCCATGTGCAGGTTGCCCGTGACATTGGGGGGCGGAATCATGATGCAGTAGGGCGTTTCGCCGCCCTGTGGTTTGAAGTAACCCTGATCTTCCCAGTTTTGATAGCACTGAGTTTCAATGGCCTGGGGCTGGTAGGTTTTATCCATGAACTGTCGGACCTTTTGCCTTGCGCGGATGTTAGGAAAAATTAAAAGGCGGAATTATAGCGGGTTTGGGGGCACAAGTAGAGTGTGCTCGCTTGAATTAAAGAAGGGGATACGAGACAGTGTCTCTGTGTAATTTAATAATGCAGTGAGGAGTCTATGTTCAGGTTGGTGTTTGCCGGTGAGCTAATAACAGGGTTTACTCAGGGTACGGTCGAGCGAAATCTGGCAAAGCTGTTAAAACAGAACGAACAGACCATTCGCCAGCGTCTTTTTAATGGTGAACCGGTAACGGTTAAAAAAGTAGAGACGCAAGCGGACGCCTTAAAGTGGCGCAAAGCATTCGCCAACGCCGGTGCGGTGCTTGTGGTGCTCAGCTTGGGGGATACACCGCCCGCCAATCCAGCAGTGACCGACACATCTGATAAGCCGGAAGCCTTGGGCAGCTCCGAAGAGCGCACTGGCGGACGCGACAAAGAGCAGGGTGCTGATAGACATGATCCGCAGGCCACCAGCTACGAAGAACCAACCCTTGAGAGCGAAGCTGAACGCAGTCCGGGCGTACGTATGCACAACAAAGTGTATGTGTTGCTCGGTGCGGCAGCATTGGTTTTTATCGCGGTTGTCGTTTTATTGCTGTGGTCCACCAAAGGGCTGTGGCAGGGTGTGGAGCTAGAACAAAGGCAGGGGAGTCTGGAGCGCACACTGCGGAATAATGACATTGTGCGGGTGACGATCGTTTCGCAATAAGCTTACCGAGCTAGGGGACTTGTTGAGCCTCTTCATTTTTTCAAAACCGCAGACTGGCTGTAGGTAATTGGTGGGGCTGCAATGGTGGTGGGCTGGGCAGGCAATACGCTTACGGGAAGAGTCTTATTTTATCTCAAACTAAAACAAGACCCTTCCTTCTGTGAGCCACCTAATCAGCCGAGTGTGATCCGGTAGCTTGCTGTGGTTAGCCCGCCACAGACGGCTTTAGCTCACGCACAGATGAGGTAGAGAGGGTAAAGCTGTGCCCAGGTGTGTCGGGCAAATGTATATAGCCATTTTCTACTTTCAAAGGGGTGTCGATAATGGCGTCCATATTCAGTAATGAATGCTCGGTGTAGATCACTTCGGGTAGGGCAGAGGCGATATGGGCTCCCAGCTCCATGGGGGTGTTACCCAGCGAAATAGGTACACCATGCTCACCGCAGAGCCATCCAATCTTTAATGCCGCTGAAATGTCGCCGTGAATATTGATAATATCGGCTGCATTGTTATCAACCAGATTGCGTTTGCCGCTCAGATCCAGGTACTCCCCCACATTCAAGTGGCTGTCGCTCAAAGCGTGCTTCACATCCAGCAGGCCGGGAATGTCGTGACGTAAAATTGGATCCTCAACCCAGAATATCGGGAACCCTTTTTCCTCGAAATACCGGATGCGCCGAATGGCTTCTTTTGCAGACCAGGCTTCATTCGCGTCAATCATGAGTCTTGCCTGAGCGCCTACGGCCTCACGAACAATCTCTAGGCGGTGTAAATCTTGCTCGGCGGTATCAAAGCCTACCTTTACCTTATATGCGTCGAAGCCGTATCGGGTCGCATTATTATAAAAATCGGCCACTTCTTTATTGTTCATGTGAAAGCAAACGCCGCTGCCATAACTTTTGACCTTGCTGCTAGTGCCACCGAGAAATTGGTACAGGGGCAGGTCGGCGTGTTTGGCTGCCAGATCCCATAGCGCTTGATCGATGGCCTGATCTAAAGAGTGGGGGAGGGGAAAAATATTACCACCCCGGGGTCTGGATACTTTATGAATAAGAGCTTCGGGCGTCTGTTGTAGCATGCCCGGTAAGCGGAGCCGTTCTAGCAGTGCTTTTATTTCTCGGGCGTCGGGTAATGGTGCGTGCAGCGACTGAAAGAAGCCCAAGCCAACATTTCCTTGGCTGTCGAAAATCTCTAAACAGCCTGCCCATACGTGTGTGGAGTAAAACTGGGAGTCCCCAATGACACGATCGCGGGGGTAATCAAAGCAGTGGACTCTTACGTTCTCTATAGTCGCAGTCATAAATAATCCGGTTCATCAGATATTGGTATTCAGGTTGTGTGTGCCTGATATCAATAAGGTGCTTGTTTTAATATGGCTCATATTTAATCATTGGGGATATTATCGGTCAATATAAATATTTCATAAAATGACCAGTAAAATATTACAGTGCGGTATTGAAATATTATTTTCTGGGTGTAGTATGGGGCGGGATTGAGCTAGTAGCTGAACATGTAACTTCTAAAAATATAGCTAATAAGTGTAGGAAGGGACCGAAATGATAAATGTTAAAAAACAACATCTGAGTGTCGTTATTTCTGTGTTGGCCAGCGCGGGGGCGGCGAACGCCTGGGCGCAATCGGAGGCGCCAAGAGCCTTGGAAGAGGTGGTGGTGTCTGGTATCCGACAAAGCATCGAAGCGGCTCAAGATGTGAAGCGAGATGCTACCGGGGTGGTTGACGTCGTCACTTCAGAGGACCTGGGCAAGTTTACCGACGATAATATTGGTGCCGCTATCGCCCGAATTCCTGGCGTACAAATTCAACGAAATGATAATGGTATTGGGGGTGATCGAGCTTCCATACGTGGCATGGGCCCGCTTTTTGTAAATACGACGGTCAATGGCCGCACGCCTTTATCCCATGGTGATGAAGGAATAGGGAATATTCGGCAGTTCAATCTGGATGTCATTCCAGCTGAAATAGTCAGTGGGGTGGTGGTGCGTAAAATGCCCACTGCAGAAACTATTGAGGGAGGCATAGGTGGGTCGATTGAGTTACAAACAATCCAGGCTTTAGACGCGGAAAGCTTATACCAGACACATGATAATGTTGGTGGGGTAGTTTCGCTGTCGGGTGTTCACGATAGTTTGACTGAGGAGTGGTCTCCAAAATTTTCCGGTGTTTTAGGTCTGCGCAATTCGGATAACACCGTTGCAGCGTATCTATCGATGGTTTTGTCTGACGCTGATTATGCAGTTGATGAGATTTATACCCGCGCCCAAGAGCGCGATATTAAAATTGATACTACCGGCAACGGTAGTGCAGATTATATTGCAGAGGATGTAATTTCACACAGCCGAATTACCATGAACGCCATCCGTGGTGAAAAAGAGCGAGAGTCTTTCTCCTATGGTGTTCAGTGGCAAGCATCTGACGATTTAAAGCTAGGAATTGACGGGTATAATTCGACTTATAATGTTTACTCTCAGCGTCCTACCGTAGATCTGTTTTTTGATTACAACGGTGTCTTTGATAAAGACGCTATTAATATCGATAATAATTTTGTACAGCAAGTCGATGGTTCTGGAGTCACAGAGCCAGGCGGCGATTTTAAAATTGAAAATTTTGACCTGCTTTTTGACAATCTATCTGACAACTCGGTCATCGGTATCAATGCTACCTATGGGGAGTATACGGACTTCACCTTAAGTGCTGATGTCTCTTATTCCAAGGTAGAATTTGAGCAAGATTTGCGCCTCGGAATTATGGGGGCTTATGGCTTAGATCCAGCTGATTTCCGTTATGATGGAACAGGCGATATCCCTTCTTTCACTTACGGGGAAGAAGTCAATGACGTTGAATCATACAACAGTGTAGGTTTTTTTGGCCGAGATCGTCGCGGAAATAATGAGCAGCTTGCTCTACGCTTGGATGCTGATTTTGAATTGACAGAAGGCGTTCGCATCAAAGTCGGAGCTCGTCACGCAAATTCAGAAATTGATGTGAGAGAAACCGGTCGTTTTACCTTGTTATGGGATGATGAAGCGTTAAATTCGGCCTCGTTTGATGGGTCATTGACCGAAGAGCTGTTCCCGGGAGAGGGTATCGGTTTTAATCAGTTCTTAATGGTGGATTATGATGCCCAGGCTGAAGTGTATCCAGAGATTTTCAATGAGCGTGCTGCCGAGTCAACTATTACTAGCCCGCTGTTGAGTGTTGTCGACGAACAGGGGCTGCCTTTAGATCGAGCTAACTCTTTTGTCGTTGAAGAAGAAACATTAGCTTTTTATGTTCAGGCAGATTTAGAGGGGCAAGTAGGCCCTCGCCGCTTCACCGCAAATGCAGGTGTGCGAACGGTGGCTACTGACCGAAGTGTCCAGGGGTTTCAGACGGTCCGTATTGTAAACTCCCTTAATGCTGTTGTTGAAGAATTGGGCTTTGTGGGCTCAGAGGTTGATAGCGACGACTTTCAGGTGTTGCCCAGCGCAAACTTTATGTTTGAGGTGGCGGATAATATGCAGTGGCGAGTTGGGGTTGCTAAAACCATGTCTCAACCGGAATACACTGACCTAAAAGTAAATGGTTCGATTAACCTTCAAGATGTTAATGATACAGGTTACGACTCGACAATTAACTCAACCGCAGAAATAGGCAACCCAGATCTTAATCCTTATACAGCATGGTCGTTTGATACGACATTTGAATACTATTTAGAATCTGGTGGTGCGGTATTCGCGAGTCTGTTTTATAAGGATGTGTCAGACTTCGTGTTACGTGAGGCACGTACTGATGTTGCCATTGACGGGTACGACCAGTTGTTTGATACGACACAGCCTATTAACGTAGCAAAGGGGCAGGTTCAGGGGTTTGAGGTCGGAGCTAATATCCCCATGGGTGATTTCGGGCTTCAAGCAAATTATACCTTTGTAGACTCTGAGTTTGATAACCCCGATAACAACCCTTTACTTGATCATGGGTTTCCAGGTTCATCAAAAAATAACTTTAATGCCATCGGTTATTATGAGGTTGAATCGTTTTCTGCGCGCTTGGCTTATATCTACCGGGATGATTACTTTCAGGCGCTCGGAGGAGGCTTTGATCGAGCTAACCAGCCAGCATTTGCAGAGGGATCAGGTCAGCTAGATGTAAACTTATCTTATGACCTTCTGGAGAATGTTCAAGTTACATTGGATATAAGCAATGTAACTGAGGAAAATGCTCGTAACTATATCAACGAAAGCACTAATTTCCGCGATTATGTTACTCGCCCTCGAACAACGGCGGTCGGTGTGCGCGCTACTTTCTAAAGTCTATTGGCTTAGCGTAAATGAACTTCCACTTCTACGTTATGCGGGAAGTGGAAGTTCAATTTTTACTCATAATAACTGGATAATAATACTGTGCTTCATTCGGTTGATTACTTTGTTATCGCTTTTTATGTCGTTGCCATTATGGCCATCGGTTTATACGTGGCTTCCAAGCAAAAAAAAGGTGCCAGCCTTTTTTTAGGTGATAAAAGTGTGGGTTTTACCAGTATAGGAATGTCCATTTGGGGGACTAATATTGGACCGTCGTTCTTGGTGGCCAGTTTTGGTGCTGCCTATGGGTCGGGCATGCTGGTGGCTAACTTCGAATGGATGGCTTGGATTTTTCTTCTGTTATTGGCCATGGTTTTCTCTCCATATTATTTAGGCTTGAATGTACCTACCATTCCACAGATTATTAAGCGCCGGTTTGGCGATACCATGTACCGATTGCTGACGATTTACTCGTTATGCACCATAGTGGTGGTGTGGCTTGGCGGCGGGCTATACGTTGGCGGTCTGCTTTTTACCCAGTTTATGGGCTGGGATTTGACGCTTTCTATCTTGTTTCTTTTAGTTGTTGCAACCAGCTTTACCGTAGTAGGGGGGTTGGCCGCTGTGATTGTAACGGATGCCTTCCAAACTATATTAATGATTGTCGGTATGGCAGCGCTGACTTTCATTGGCCTGTATGAGTTAGGCGGAGTTGAGGTCTTGATTGAAAAAACCCCAGCTTCATACTGGACCTTAATCGATCCAGATTCCTCCGCTGTTCCTTGGTACTCATTCCTCTTAGGCTTTCCCGTCATGGCTGTCTGGTTTTGGTGTACAGACCAGACAATAGTGCAACGTGTTTTTGCGGCGAAAGATCTGCCCACTGCTCAAAAAGGGGTGTTTTTGGCTGCAGCCCTTAAAATTTTACCTCCTTTTATTTTTATTTTACCTGGAATTATTTTCTTTAGTTTGAACCCAGGGATTGAAAACTCCGACCAAGCTTTTATCGCTATGGTTAGTGAGTATATGCCAATTGGTTTTCGTGGCTTGATGATCGCGGTGCTCATTGCTGCACTTATAAGCACCTTGGACTCCGGGCTTAATTCGTTCAGTACGATATTTACATTAGATTTGTATCAGCCGGTCATCCGAAAAGGAAAACAAGTGTCTAACAAAGAAGTTCGGTTTGTTGGGCAAATGGTAACTTTAGGGGCTAGTGTGCTCGCCTTTTTCTGGGCCGTTGCTATGGACAGTGTCTCGGCTAACCTATTTGAACTTTTGCAAAGCCTTATTGCATTTTTAGCACCGCCGTTGAGTACGCTGTTTCTAGTGGGTTTGTTTTGGCGCCGGGTGACTGCCGCAGGTGCCACTTATGGCTTTTCTCTGTCTTGCCTGCTTTGTGTGAGCGTGGGTTTTTTTAGTGTCAATGAGCAAACGTTTGGACTGTTTGATACGTGGCCTCACTTCCTTACCACGACTTTCATTCTATTTGTAATATCGGTGTTGTTGACGGTAGTCATTTCTTTGCTGACTAAGCCTTCCCCGGATGAGCAATGGCTTCCAACATTCAAGCAGATGTCGGTTCAGAACGGCTCAAACACGAAACCTATTTGGTTAGCATGGGGAGTTCTGGCATTGATCATGGCCTTTCTTTACGGTGGGTTTCAATATTTGGCGTCAAGAGACGTTGTATTGTCACAAGAAGTAGAGCCGGAGTTGGCATCTAGACCCCTCAAGCCGCAAGTGTCGGTCTATCGTGGCGAATCACCGGTTTTTGATGGCTGGGTTAACTCAGATGAGTACCACGACGCTACCAAGCTTGAGGGTATCGATGGTTGGATGGCTCAATTTTCGCCCGTAAAGGATAAGTCTGATCTATCTGGAGAGGTTTACATTAAGCACGATGGTGAGTATCTCTATTTTGCATTTGATATTACTGATGACCTTTTATACGGGATTAATACAGAACGCTGGTTGCCTGAAGAAAACCCGCGTGCACATGAGCTGAGCCGTGAAGGCTTTCCCTGGTTTGGTGATGGCGTAGAAGTTCTTATCAATGCCGAAAATAAAGCCAGTATGAAAGAGGGAGAGCTAAATAAGGGGAATGGCTCTAGTTGGCAAATGGTAGTGAGTACTCATAAATCTCGTTTGGGCGGATTGCAAGAAGGTGGGCTTCTGGAGGGGGAAGAGCGATCACTAAAATCCGCATGGGATAACTATCAGAGCTGGATTTTATCGGGGGCAATGCAGGCAAAAGTGCGTATAAAACCGGATTTTTCGGGCTACTCATTAGAATGGAGGATCAAGCCTGACCCGACAATGGAAATTTCTCCTGGAGTGTTTTGGTCCCCGAAAATGTCGATGACAGAAATGGGGTTGAATATTGCTGTTGGCGATTTGGATGAGCCTCATAAAGAGAACTGGGGAGGATTTCATCACGAAAACTGGTGGTCGGGTGAACGAGATAAGCGAACCTGGTTGAAGCATTGGGGCACTATGCACTTGTACGGTGGATATCGCTCTGAATATAACCATTAAATTTTCGAAGGGCTGAGTGTGAATAATTTTATCGATAATCGTTACCCAACCGTCAACGATCTGAGGGCGAAAGCCAGAAAACGTATTCCCAGGTTTGCATTCGATTATTTAGAAGGCGGTTGCATGGATGAGCTGGGCCTGCAGCGCAATCGCGAAGGTATCGAGGCAGTCCAATTGCGCAGTGAGTTGCTCAAGCCTTATTCCGGCTGTAATTTGAGCGTGGAGTTATTTGGTCATACATATTCATCACCTTTTGGAATTGCACCAATTGGGTTGCAGGGGCTTATGTGGCCAAATGCTCCCGAAATTCTTGCTGCTGTAGCACTGAAAAAAAACATCCCTTATGTCTTAAGTACGGTTTCATCCAGCAGTCTTGAGCGTATCGCTGAGATTTCAGAAGGTAATGCCTGGTATCAATTCTATAACCCTACGGATGACAGCATTCGAAAGGATTTGCTACGGCGTGTTGATCGCGCAGGCTATAAGGTGTTGGTGGTTACCGTTGATGTACAAACTTTTGGTTATCGCCCAAGAGATATCAAAAATGGTTTATCCATGCCGCCTAAAATGACCCTGCGTAATATTATGCAAATGTTGTCTTGCCCACGTTGGCTTATCGAGACCGCCATTGCCGGTAAACCCGAAATGCAAACATTGAAACCCTATATGCCTAAAGGTATGCCAGTGGATCAATTGGCAGAATTTATGAACAAAACCGTTATGGGGCGAGTAGATGTTGAAGGTTTGAAGCCCATTCGTGACGCTTGGCAAGGCCCATTGGTGGTTAAAGGGTTAATTAACGAAAGCGATGTGGCGGCGGCTATACAAATTGGAGCCGACGCAGTGGTAATGTCTAACCACGGGGGGCGTCAGCTAGATGCTGGGGAATCACCAGTAGAGCCTTTGCAGAGAGTGTCGAAAAAGTATGGTGAGCAGATAAAAATTTTTATGGATAGTGGGTTGCGCTCCGGTACAAATATCGCTGCTGCATTAGCCAGTGGAGCGGACTTTACCTTTCTTGGTCGACCATTTGTGTATGGTTTAGGTGCTTTGGGTAAAAAAGGTGGTTTGCACACCATCAACTGTCTACATAAGCAAATGGAGCAAATCATGAATCAACTAGGTTGTGAAAGTGTTGATCAGCTACCCCACTTTCTAGTTCCAAATAAGCCCATTAATTAAGCCATTGGGCAAAGGAAGGTATAGGTTATGAATAATGCTGTTCTCCCTAAGCGTGAAATTTCAAATACGGGATTATCTGTGGATGAGCTGGGTTTTGGTTGCGCCCCTCTGGGCAATTTATACCAACCTGTGTCTGATGCTGAAGCTGTAGAGACGCTGGCAGCGGCTTGGCAGCTGGGGTTTCGTCATTACGATACTGCGCCTCACTACGGCCAGGGCCTCAGTGAGCGTCGTACAGGGGATGCTCTGCGACACTTACAGGGTGGCGAGTATGTGCTGTCGAGCAAGGTTGGGCGCTTGTTAAAACCTGCGGGGTATTGTCACGAGCGTCATGGATTTATTTCGCCTATGCCCTTTGATATTAGCTATGACTACAGTTACGACGGTGTTATGCGGTCCTATGAAGACAGCATCATGCGTTTGGGCCTGGATCGCATCGACATACTCTACATTCATGACATTGGCCGTATGACTCATGGCGAAGCTAATGATGAATTGTTTAAAACTGCTATGGATGGTGGTTATAAAGCCCTGGATGAGTTGCGATCTCAGGGGTTGGTTAAGGCCATTGGTTTAGGCGTTAATGAAAGCGAGGTGTGCGAAGCGGCCTTAAAGTATGGTGACTGGGATTGTTTTTTGCTGGCGGGTCGCTATACCTTGCTTGAGCAAGAGCCACTTGCAACGCTTTTGCCTAAGTGTCAGGAGAGTAATACATCGGTCGTCGTGGGTGGCCCTTACAATTCCGGCATTCTTGCTACCGGAGTCAAAAATACTAGCACCCCTATGTACAACTACATGCCAGCTGGAGACGATGTGGTTAACCGGGTTGCAAGAATTGAGTCGGTTTGTCAGCAGTTTGATGTGTCCTTAGCGGCGGCGGCTTTGCAGTTCCCCTTGGCTCATCCGAGTGTTGTGTCAGTTATACCCGGTCTTGGTAATGTGAGTCGAATTAAACAAACTCTGGAGTTGTTCAGAGAATCAATACCTGTAGAGTTTTGGCAAACTCTACAGGATCAGAAGCTAATTGATGAGAAGGCACCCTTTCCTGGCTCAAGTAAGCCCGGTAATAGTTATGCATAATTCTGATATAAAACCTTTTTCTCGGATTGATAGTCACCAACATTTTTGGCGACGTGCACGTGGTGATTATACTTGGTTGACCCCTGAGCTAGGTGCAATCTACGACGATTTTATGCCAGAGCAACTACGAGATACTTTGTCTCGTAATGGCATAGATAAAACAGTTCTGGTGCAAGCTGCTGAAACTGATGCTGAAACTGATTTTATGTTGTCGATTGCACAATCAACACAATTTGTTGCCGGCGTTGTTGGTTGGGCTGCGCTCGATAAGCCATCTGCGGGAGATCGATTGAGAGCTTTATCCGAACACGCTAAATTCAAAGGTATTCGTCCAATGCTGCAAGCCATTGACGATATTGATTGGATGCTTTTGTCAGGGCTAGAGCCAAGCTATAAGGTGTTAACCGAGCTGGAGCTTTGTTTTGATGCGTTAATAACACCGATACATTTACCGAACCTTTACATTTTAGCTAAGCGCTACCCCACGCTAAAAATTGTCATTGACCACGCAGCAAAGCCGGATTTAATGAAAACTGATTTAACTCAATGGCAGCGTGACTTAGCCGTTGTTTCTGGGTGCGATAACGTTTATTGCAAAATTTCTGGGCTTTTAAATGAAGCCGGTCCGACTCCAACCTTTTCAAAGGTTGTTCCCGCCATTGATCATGTGTTGAATTGCTTCGGGGCTGATCGGGTTATGTGGGGTAGCGATTGGCCGGTGATTCGCTTGGCGGGGCATTACGACTCGTGGGTAAGAGACTGCCGATCTTATTTTTCCAGCTTAAGTGTTCATGAGCAAGCCTGGATTTGGGGTCAAACTGCACAAAAATTTTATGATCTTTAAGGTCGGTTTTTAACGTTTGGATAGGTGTTATGAGTAAAAAACTAGAAGGCAAAACAGTCTTGGTTACCGGTGGAGGTAGCGGGATAGGCCAAAGTATCTGTCTGAGAATGGCACAAGATGGCGCTCGAGTAATTATTCTTGACTTAACTCAAGAGGCCGCCGCGATAACGGCGGAGAAAGTAAGTGATCTTGGCGGAGAGTTCGAAGTGTATGCCTGTGATGTCGCAAACTCTTCACAGGTAAGTCAGGTTTTGAATGAAGTTACGAATAAACATTCAATAGATATTTTGATTAATAATGCTGGAGTTGCGCATGTTGGCAACATCGAGAATACAAGCGAAGAGGACTTGGATCGATTGTATGCGGTTAATGTCAAGGGGCTTTATAACGTAACTTTGGGTGTGGTTCGGTTTATGAAGTCTCAGGGGGCTGGAATTATAATTAATATGGCTTCTATTGCTTCGTCAGTAGGTCTTGCAGATCGCTTTGCTTACTCTATGTCCAAGGGGGCTGTTTTGAGTATGACCATGTCGTTGGCAAAAGATTACCTGAGTGATGGAATTCGATGCAATTGCATTTCACCTGGACGTGTTCACACTCCATTTGTAGATAATTTTATTGCAAAAAATTATCCCGACAATGGCGAAGAGATGTTTGACAAATTGTCAAAATCGCAGCCGATAGGGCGTATGGCAAAACCTGAAGAAATAGCTGGGTTAGTGGCCTATCTGTGCTCAGAAGAAGCAGCATTTATTACTGGGTCTAATTACCCTATTGATGGGGGTTTTATCACCCTAAACAGTTAGTGAATAAATGGAATTCACGTGCAGGTCTGGTGTTGTGATCCAGAGCTGTCAATTACACTCTTAGATAGAAAGGCAGTTACTATGAAATTATTACGTTATGGGCCCAAGGGGCAGGAAAAGCCTGGCATCGTTGATGCTACTGGTTGCATTCGAAGCTTGTCTGGTGTGGTTTCTGATATCAGCGGTACCGATATTTCTCCAGAGTCGCTTAAAAAACTCGCGGCGCTTGATTTGTCCACTTTGCCCGAGGTCAGTGCGTCTGAGCGGCTTGGTCCATGTGTAGGTAATGTGGGAAAGTTTCTCTGTATTGGGTTGAATTATGCTGACCATGCCGCTGAGTCTGGGGCACAAGTACCCTCCGAACCAGAGATGTTTACTAAGGCTACAAGCTCTATTAATGGCCCTAATGACGATATTATCATCCCCAAAAACAGCCAAAAGACGGACTGGGAAGTAGAGTTAGCCATTGTGATTGGGCAAGAGGCCCGTTATGTTTCTGAAGAGGATGCCGAAGATTACATTGCTGGGTATTGTGTCTGCAACGACGTGTCTGAGCGAGAGTTTCAATTGGAGCGAGGTGTGCAGTGGGACAAAGGCAAGGGCTGCGATACCTTTGGGCCGATTGGACCTTGGTTAGTGACTAAAGATGAAGTAGGTGACCCTACCAATTTATCGATGTGGCTTGAGGTTAATGGCCATCGATATCAAAACGGTAATACCAATACCATGGTTTTTAAGCCAGCCGCTATTGTTAGCTATTTAAGTCAGTTTATGAGTTTGCAGCCAGGAGATGTTATTTCAACTGGCACGCCTCCGGGTGTAGGTTTGGGGCAAAAGCCACCTGTGTATTTAAAGCATGGTGATAAAGTTGAGTTGGGTATTGAAGGTTTGGGGCAGCAAAGCCAAACTTTTATCAACTATCAGTAAATCCACTTACCGTCTAGGTCTGCTTTAAAAGACGGAGGTCGTGGAGAACAGTGCATTTTAGGGGGTGCACAATTGGTGAAATGGTGAGGCTGTCACCCTGTAAGTCCCTTTTCATATCAGTTGCTGTGCCCGCTATGATAAACTTTAGTTTAGTGTACTGGAGAATTATTGGCCGAGTACGTACAAAGCTAAGGAATTGATGGAGGTGGCACAAGAAGTGGCGCGTAAACGTAAAGACAGCGATGTAACTGCAATAAGGGCGGTGAGTGAAGCGGCTGAGGAAAAATCCAGCTCATTGAGTCAGGCTGCCTACGATAAAATACTGCAATGGGTTTTCGAAAGAAAGTTAAGCCCAGGCGCGTTTATGTCACAGAGTGAGCTGTCTAAGCTGATGGATATTCCCATGCAGCCACTGCGTGATGCCTTGAAGGTGTTGGAGGGTGAGAATATGCTCACCATTCACCCTCGTTCGGGGATTCAGTTTCGAAAACCGGATTTAGAGTTTTTACGAGATACTTATCAATTCAGAACAATTATTGAAACTGCTGCGGCGCGAAATTTCGCGCAGTTTGGAGATGATAAGCTCATCCAAACGTTGATTGATGAGCATAAAGCGCTTATCGCCATAGTCGATGAAAAGGGGGTTAACGATGAGGTTTTGGCTTTAATTGAGCAAAACGAACAACGCTTTCATGGCGCGTTAATTTCCAGCCTTCGAAACGAGTTTGTAGAAGTCACTGCGACCAAATTGAAATATTATATTAAGTTGATTCAGCTTGAACATTTCTTTACGCCGCCCCTGGTAAAGCAAACCCTTGGTGAGCACATCAATATATTGGAGGCGTGCGCACGTCGCGATGAAGAGGCCGCTGTAGCGGCGTTGACAATACATTTCAAAGAAGCCATGCATCGTCATTTAAGAATGTTTTAACCCCCCCTGGAACTGTTTAATCTGTAGCGGCTCGGCGTAGATTTACCAGCCGCAATCTCAACCCTCTCTCTAAATTTCCTGTCGTACCCTGCGCATCACAGCTCTTGCTCGGCTGCCGCTGGTTAGCCAATCAACCCGCTATTTTTCAATATCTATGCATAAGGCAATTTTTACTTGACCTTTTGCTGTAAGATATTAATATGGTTTTCATGATATTTTATATGTTAGTTATAAAATATTATATGCGCGAGAAGATATAAATATAAATTTCAAGGAGTTCTCGAATGACTAACTTAGAAAATTCTCGATGTATAAAATCTCCGTGGCAAGGCTTCCTTTCAGCATTGTTTATTTCAGCGACGTGTGCGATTTCATCGGTAGCCTTAGCCCAGCCATTTTATGTTTCACCCGATGGTGACGATGCTAACCCCGGTACGTTACAGCAACCTTTTCAAACCCTTCAGCAGGCTCGAGACGTTGTGCGCACAGTCAACGATTCAATGAGTCAGGATGTTTATGTTTATTTACGAGGGGGGCACTACCCTCTGAGCCAGCCTGTAGAATTCAACTCACAGGATTCGGGCACTAACGGCTACCGCGTTATTTATCAGGCTTATGGAAATGAAACTCCCGTGATTCATGGGGCCACTAAAGTTACAGGATGGACTCAGCATAACGGCAATATCTATAAAGCGACATTGAACCGTGCGGAAAAGTTGCGAACTTTGATTGTCAACGGTGAGCGCGCTTACATGGCGAGTAAACGTGTACCTACTACTGGCAGCTGGGGAAGTTACAGCATCACTGCTGGACAAAGCGATTGGGCGAGAATTAGTGGTACACACCCCGATGGTGCGACCTATAGCCTGGCGGACGTGCCTTCAATTAATAGACCCACTGACCTGGAAATTATGAACCAGACGAAGTGGAATACTAATTTCGTTACGGTACGAGAATCGGTGGTTGAAGGGGGCAATCGAGTACTGAAATTCTCCCAGCCTTATGCAGCAATTGCAATGAACCAAAACTGGGGTTCGTTCAGCATCAGTGGAAACCACACCCTACTCAACGCCTATGAATTCTTAGACGAGCCCAACGAGTTTTATTTCGATCGTAGCAGTAACACGCTTTACTATTATAGTGACGGTGTCGATATGCTTACCGCTGAAGTATGGGCCCCGCAAGCAGCTGAACTGTTAAATTTGACTGGAGACTCAAAGGCGAATCGAATAGAGAATATTACTTTTAGCGGGATTACTTTTGCTTATACCGATGCGATTCTTCCTGAAGTGGCAGGGTCTGCCGGAAAATCTACAGTGCAAGCCGCCACTTGGAAAACTGCCTATAGTGATGGGAATTGGCATAACGATAAATATACGGCGTACGATGTAATGCGCGGCGCAATTAATGTGAATCACGCAGCGTCTATTCGTTTTGAAGACGGGGCAATTAAGCATATAGGCAATGAAGGGATTAACTTTACTAACGATGTAATCAACAGCCAAATTGTTGGAAACGCTATTATTGATACAGGTGGTTCGGGTATTAATGTTGCCCACCCTCAGCATGTGTATATCGGTGATGGCGGGCAGTATGAAAAGTACTCGGCCAGTGATGAAGGGGTTGTGCAAAATATTTTGATAAGCAACAACCTTCTTTACGATACTACGCGACTTTATTGGGGGCATGCTGCAATTACCGCTTTTTTTACGGACGGTTTAACAATTGAGCATAATCAAATTCAAAACACCAAGTACTCGGGAGTAAGTTTGGGCTGGGGTTGGAACAACTTTGCACCTGAAACAACACCTAATAACCCAACCACGGTGGCTCAAAATAACAAGTTTAACTACAACCGTGTTTATAATGTTATGACCGTGCTTGAGGATGGTGGAGCCTTTTATACATTGGGCAATCAGCCCAACTCAGAGGCCAGCGGTAACTACGTCAAAGCGCCTAGCACACATTTTCAAGGGGTTTATCACCCGGACGAAGGTACTGCTTGGTACACAGGAACTGATTTGGTCTTTGAGGTCGTACCAGGGCAGGATAACTTTGAGTTAAACGCCTGGCGTGATAAGCACGATAATCACTACAGTAATATTTACACGACTTCGAGTGCTAATCAAACAGGAGCCCCTAATTCAACAATAACCAATATGTTTGTCTATCCAGATGCCGATTGGCCGTATGAAGCCTTAAATATTATTGCCAATGCAGGGCTTCAGTCTGGATACCAGCATCTTCTCACCGATATACCAGAGCCACCTGAGGTGCCTGGGCTGAATGCTTCCACGGCAGGGGAAATAATTGAAGCAGAAGGTGGCGTGTTACTTGGTACGGGCACTGTGTTCAGTGATGCCGATGCATCGGCCGGTTATGCCGTTGAAAATATTCACACAAATGGAGCGGGCGTTGAATTCGTTAATGTCCCTCGCGCTACCGCCATACAGTTGCGTTACACCTCAAAAAAATCCGGATCTTATAGTGTGTATGTAGATGGACAGCATGCTGCAGATATTAACTTTGATGCGACAGGGGCGTGGTCGGGGTCATACGCTGACACTGATATTGTTTATCTGAATGTCCCCGAAGGTGCAACTCTTAGGTTGCAGAAGGATACAGGTGATGAAGGGATTAATATCGACTATGTACTTCTGATCGATCAAAGTTTTAAGCAAGAGGCGGAAGAGGGAACCTTGCTCGGGGGTGTTGCTGTTGATGCTACGCATTCGGGGTACAGTGGGAGTGGCTTTGTAGGGGATATCTTTAATACAGGGGACGGCGTTCAGTTTAATATCAATGCGTTGGTCACTGGTAAATATCTGGTCGATGTGCGTTATGCAATGGGATCTTACGGTCCCGCAGGTGATCGTACAATGAGCGTTTATGTTGATAATTCACATCAAGTTCAGGCTAATTTTGTCAGTACGGGTGCTTGGGATGTGTGGTCTCAGGCGGAGCAGGAGATTAGCTTGATACAGGGTGTGAACAGCCTAAGGTATATTCTTGATGCGGGAGATACGGGTCATATTAATATTGACTCTATAAAACTTGCACAGAAGGTTGAAGCAGAAGATGGAGTGCTGACCTCGGTGGTGGCCGATAACAACCATAGTGGTTTCAGTGGTTTTGGTTTTGTTGCAGAAATGCTCCAAGTGGGTGATGCCGTCGAAATGATGGTTCATGCACCTAGTGCTGGGCAATACCAACTGGATATTCACTATGCCATGGGACCAGATGGCCCCGCAGGTGATCGCTCTGTAAGCCTTTATGTGAATGGCGTAGATCACGTCCAAAGCGTCTTCACCGATACTGGGAGTTGGAGCAGCTGGGCGGTTAAATCTCAAACGGTTAGTTTAAATGCTGGAGAGAACTTTATTCGTTTTCAGCGAGATGGTACAGATACTGGCTGGATCAATTTTGATTATCTTGTTTTAAGATAATAAGGTTTTTGTTTGAGCGTGGGCTATTGGCTTCACTTTGTGAAGCCTTTTTTCGTTTTACGTGTGCAAAACAGTTGTTCTGCAGGGGTAATAAAAAGGTAGTTTGGATTTATTCCCTAACTTGCCATTTCTATTATGCTTTTTAAGGTTGAGGGCAGAGTAGTAATTTCTTGCTCGAGTTTAATTACGCTGCTTTTATTAGAGGTGGCCCAATATAGTCCCGGGGTTAACGTAGAATGTATCCGTTTTAAGTTTAGTCTTTAAACGCAATCCAGGCGCAAAATGTTAAGTTGTTAAAAATGGGGCTGATTCGAGTTAGCCCTGCCTGTTCTAGCAGCTCAATATTTTCGTCTTCGTAAAGTGGGGTCATCACTCCCGCTAAGCTCTCTGACTTTGCGCTAATTTCTGCTTTACTAAAGCCTTGGTCTACTTTGTATTGACTGTGCGCTCGCTGCATTAACTGCTCCAAGCGTTGATCACGACGTTTAATCTTTTCGGCGAGAATAACAGCGCCTCCAGGCTGTAAGCGGCTTTGAATTTTTTTCAGTAGGTTCAGGCGTTGCGTCGGCTCGATAAACTGCAAGGTGTACGACAGTATGGCTACCGAGCAGGGGGCCATATCGTATTCACGAATATCCGCGCATTCGTATTGGACCGCGTCACCAGCGCTTTTTGCCGCTTGAATCATATTCGGTTCGACATCTACTCCGATGATCCTTGCGTGAGGTATACGCTGTTTTAATTGTTTGCACAGTCGGCCGGTGGAGCAGCCCAGCTCATACACAACACCGTTTTGAGGTAACAGCTGCTCGCTCAAACGAATAATCGTTTCGTGCAGTTGCGGGTAAAAAGGAATAGAGCGATTTATGTGTGAATCAAAATGACGCCATACTTCACCGCCGAAACTCCAGCTGCGTGGTGCGGCTTCGATGCCGTCGCCCACATTAGCGGCGCTTTTACGCAGCATCCAATAACGCTGGTTCTGGTGGCGGTAGGCGAGCTCATAGGTTAACAAGTGGCCGCTAGCCAGAATGTCGAAGTGTGCAGAGAATAATCTTTGGTAGTTCTCCACTGTGCGGTAGCGTTGCACCTTGGCACTGTTAAACGTCATCCACAGTGCATTTTTCCAAAAGGGGCCGCGAAATTTCTTCAGCCGGTAAATGCTTTGCTGGGTTCCCGGCTTTAGAGTTTGCCAGCTGCTGTGTAAAAAGTTATGCAGCCAGCTCTTACCGTTGTAGGCGTATTCGCAACTTTCGCGGATAAAAATTTGCCCCCCGGGTTTTAGCTCGGCTTGCAAGTTCTGCAGCAGTGACTGGCTGTCATCATCGTCCAGGTACATAAACAGCCAGTTGATAAAAATAAAATCGAAAGGTTCGGCGTCGTTGTGGTATTCCAGCGCGTCAATGCTTTGGTAGGTGATGTTGTCGAATTGCGAGTGCTTAAGGCGGTTTTGTTGCAGCGCTTCGGTGGAAATATCCAGCGCTGTAACCGATTGTGAGCGGCGTGCGAGCTCGCCGGTAAAGCGACCCGTGCCTGCGCCAAGCTCCAGCACTTGGCAGCCCTCAAGCGGGGGCAAGAGTGCGAAAATTTCTTTAAGCTCGCTCTCGTTTAAGGTTTTTAATTCGGGCCGGGATGCCAGCGCCGTGCCCAGCGCTTCGCCGTTTGAGGCTTGCCAGAACTTTTTGGAGACGCGATTGGCCACTGTTGTTTACTCGTAAAGCCCGCAGGTGTTACCTGCGGGCGGCGTGCTTAGGCGTTTTTGTGCAGCTCTTCGTTCAGTTGCACCTTAGACTTGTTTGTTAAGCATTCGGTGCGGCCGGTTTGCGAGTTGCGGCGGAACAGCAAGTCGTCTTTATTGGCCAGGTCGCGTGCTTTAACCACTTCAACTTCGTTGCCAGCGTCATCCAGTACCGCCACCTTGGTGCCTGCGGTAATGTACAAACCGGATTCGATGGTGCAGCGATCCCCCAGCGGAATACCGGTACCAGCGTTGGCACCTAGCAGGCATTCTTTACCGACGCTGATAACAATGTTGCCGCCGCCAGACAGGGTGCCCATGGTAGAGCTGCCGCCACCCAAGTCGGAGCCGGATTCAACGAACACGCCCGCTGAGATACGGCCTTCGATCATGCCTGGGCCGGCAGTACCGGCATTAAAGTTCACAAAACCTTCGTGCATGATGGTGGTGCCCTCACCCAGGTAGGCGCCCAAGCGCACGCGCGCGGTGTGCGCAATGCGCACGCCTGTAGGCACGACGTAGTTGGTCATTTTGGGGAATTTATCCACGCAGGCAACTTCAAGGACTTCGCCGTTTAAACGCGCTTGCAGTTGACGCTCGGGCAGCTCATCCAGCTCGATAGGGCCCTGGTTGGTCCAGGCCAGATTTTTCAGGGCGCCAAATACGCCGTTTAAGTTTGTGCCGTGCGGCTTAACCAGGCGGTGAGAAATCAGGTGCAGCTTCAAAAAGCCCTCAGGCACCGAGCCTGGTGCATCGTCGCTACCGAGAATCGTCGCCACAAGAGGCCTTGCGCTGGCGGCCAGTTGTTGTGCAATCTGGGCTTGGTCTGAATTACCGGCGGCATTCAAGGCTTCGGCCAGTGCGTCGCACTGATTCACGGTAAATTCAATAACTTGGTTGCCGCCCTGGTAGCCGAGCACCTCAGCCAGAGCTTTTGCGGTGGCGGCGTTGGGGTTAAGCTCGGGGGCGGGGTAAAAAACTTCCAGCCATTCGTCTTTGCGGTTTTTGGTGCCGACGCCAAGGCCGACGCTGTATAACTCAGTCATGATGGGTTCCGTTTGTAAGACGTTTAATGCAATGGGTTAGTGAAAAAGTTCGGCGTACTGATCGGCTTTAAAGCCGACGTGTATACCCGTGCCGGTGTCGAGCACCGGTCTTTTAATCAGTGTTGGATACTCCAGCAACAGATCCTGCACATCGCCGTTTTCGGCTTGCTGCTTCTGTGCGTCACTAAGACCTTTCCAGGTGGTAGAGCGCTTGTTGACTAAGGCTGCGCTGCCGAGACTCTCGAGCCAGGCGCGAACTTGCTGGGCGTCTAATCCGTCACTGCGAAAATCGTGAAATGTGTAGTCAACACCGGCATCTTCAAGCCAGCGGCGGGCTTTTTTAACCGTGTCGCAGTTTTTGATGCCGTAAAGGGTGGTGGTTGCCATGGGCCACTCCGTGCAAAAGCTCGCCATGATAACAAAAAAGCGAGTTTAGGGCTTGCCTGGGCCTGTTGAGACTAAGGTTTGTGCACCTTTTTAGGGTGCTTACGCGCTGGATAGCAACTACGGCATAGGCCACACACCCGGCCGTCGCAGCCTCTTGCGGTGCAGTATTCGCGGCCGTAAAAAATAATTTGTAAATGCAGCTTGTTCCAATGCTCTTCAGGGAACAGGCGCTTTAAGTCTTTCTCGGTTTGCACCACATTTTTACCGCTGGTGAGCCCCCAGCGTTGTGCCAGGCGGTGAATGTGAGTATCGACGGGGAAGGCCGGTACCCCAAAGGCCTGGGCCATTACCACGCTCGCCGTTTTATGACCTACGCCCGGCAGGGATTCCAGCGCTTCCATATCGGCAGGCACCATGCCGTTGTACTCGTCGACAAGACGCTGGCTCAGTACGGATATGGCTTTGGATTTTTGCGGTGACAGGCCGCAGGGTCGAATGACCGCTTTGATCTCTTCTACGGGTACCTTGGCCATATCGAAGGGATTGTCCGCAAGTGCCCACAGGTGGGGTGTGACCTGGTTGACCCGCTCATCGGTGCATTGCGCCGACAGCAATACAGCCACCAAGAGGCTGTAGGCATCGAAATGGTCAAGAGGAATGGGCGGCGCAGGGTATAGCTGATTTAACGTTTGTTGAATCAGCGCAACACGCTCCGCTTTGCTTAAATTTTTGCGTTCGGTTCCCACCGTTACAGCCTGCTAACAAAGCGGCGAATACGATGTGCGGCTTCAACGCATTCATCCTCGGTGGCCACCAAGGCCATGCGCACATAGTGTTCACCCGGATTCACACCATCGCATTCACGGGATAAATACGCGCCGGGTAATACGGTGATGTTTTCTTCGGCGAACAGGCGCTGGGCAAACATCTCACCACTGATAGGAAGTTTGGGCCACAGGTAAAAGCCTGCTTCGGGCATGGTGACGTCCAGGCAGTCGTCGAGAATATTCAAAACGGCGTCAAATTTGGTCCGATACGCGTCGCGGTTGGCAAGCACATGGTCTTCATCGTTCCAGGCAGCGACGCTGGCAATTTGGCTCGGTACCGGCATAGCGCAGCCATGATAGGTGCGGTAGGTTAAAAACTTTTGCAGAATCGTCGCATCGCCTGCCACAAAGCCCGAGCGTAGCCCGGGCAAGTTTGAACGCTTCGATAAACTGTGAAAGACCACGCAGCGAGCGTAGTCGTTGCGGCCCATATCGCTGGCGGCCTGCAGCAAACCGGGCGGAGGGTTTTTCTCATCGCGATACAGTTCGCTGTAGCATTCGTCCGAGGCGATAACAAAATCGTATTGATCGGCGAGCTTGATAAGGGTTTGAAATTGTTCGGTGCTGATCACCGCGCCGGTTGGGTTGCCCGGGGTGCAAATATACAGCAGTTGGCAGTCGCGCCACACTTGCGCATCAATGGCATCAAAATCAGGAATAAAACCATTGCTGGCGGTGCAGTTCAAAAAGTGTGGTTTCGCACCGGCCAGCAACGCGGCGCCTTCGTAAATTTGGTAAAAGGGATTAGGGCTGACCACTAGCGGGTTATGCTGAGATCGATCCACCACTGCTTGCGCAAAAGCGAACAGTGCTTCACGTGTGCCGTTTACCGGCAGTACTTGTGTTTCAGCATCCAAGGGTGTGCACAGTTGAAAGCGGTGGTTGGCCCAGTGCGCAATTGCTTCGCGCAGCTCAGGCAGGCCCTTGGTGGCTGGGTAATTAGCCAGCCGGTTCAGGTTTTCGCTGAGTGTGCGCAATACAAACGCTGGGGGTTCGTGTTTTGGTTCGCCAATGGATAACGCAATGTGCGCTAAATCGTTAGGCGGTGTTATGCTCGCTTTTAACGCGGCGAGCTTTTCAAAAGGGTAGGGGTGTAACAGGTCTAAGTCGTGATTCATGGGCAGTAGTCGTTAGTAGCCTGCGGCCTGGTCAACGCGGTCGTCCAGCTGGCGACAAATTTCGTCTTGCAGTCGCTTGCACAGTTCCGGATCGGACAGCGGGTTGCCTTGGTTGTCGGTAATAAAGAATATATCTTCAACGCGTTCGCCTAAGGTGGCGATTTTTGCATTTTGCAGGTGCAGATCAAAATCAATAAAGATTCGCCCGATACAGGCCAGAAGGCCGGGGCGGTCGGGACTAATCACTTCTAAAAGCGTGCAGCCGCTGATGATGTCGTTGCGAATAATCGTGCGCGTGGGGCGAGTAAAATGTTTCAATCTGCGTGGCGTTCGGCGAATGGTTTTATCTTGTGATTCGTCGGTGTCTTGCAGTTCTTTTGTCAGTGTGTCGTGAATGCGTTTTAACACCGCGGGGTCGGTGCCCAGGGGTTCGCCGTCTTGGTTGAGCACAAAGAAGGTGTCCAGGGTGTAGCCCGATTTGGAGTTGTAAATCCGGGCGTCCTGAATGCTCAGGTTCATCAAGTCGAGTGCAGAGGCAATGGCGGCAAAGACGTTGTCGCGGCCTTTGCTGCGGACGAAAATTTGCGTAGCGCCTTCCAGCTCTTTGCTGGGCGTTTCCTGAATCAGGATCAATGGCCCTTTGCTGTCATCGTGTTGAACAATCGCTTCGGTGTGCCACGCGATATCTAAGAAAGATTCGCGTAAAAAATACTCATCGTTCACATCTTCCCACACCGCGTCGCATTGCTCGGTGGTGATGTTATGCCGGTTAAGGCGCGCGATGGCAGCCTGCTGGGTTTCTTCAATCCAGTCTTGTTTATCGATGGGGTTTTCAAGCCCGCGACGCAGGGCGCGTTTGGTTTCTAGGTAAAGTGTGCGCATTAAGCTGGCGCGCCAAGTGTTCCATAAGTCGGGGTTGGTGGCGTTAATGTCGGCCACCGTCAGCGCGTAGAGGTAATCCAGATGCATCTGGTCCCCTACGGTAAGGGCAAAGTTATGGATGACTTCTGGGTCTGAGATGTCTTGCTTCTGCGAGACCGAAGACATTAATAAGTGCTTTTCGACAAGCCAGCTGATTAAACGGGTTTCGCGTGGAGATAAATTGTGGCGCACGCCAAACTCTTCCGCGTCTATCGCGCCCAGTTCTGAGTGGTCGCCACCGCGTCCTTTGGCAATATCGTGGTACAGGCCTGCCATGAGCAAGGTTTCTACTTTGGGTAAGCGCCGCATGACGTGCCAGGCCACTGGGTAATCTTCGCGGGCCTGGGGCAGTAAGAAATTACACAGGTTCTGTACCAGCAGCAGGGTGTGTGCATCGACCGTATAAATATGAAACAGGTCGTGCTGCATTTGCCCGGTAACACGGCCAAACTCGGGCAGATAAAGCCCCAAAATACCGTACCGCGACATTCGCTTTAAGTTTTCTACTAACTGGTCTGGATAGCTGAATAACTGTAAAAACAGCCCGGTGTTACGCGAATCGGTACGATAGCTCTCGTCAATAAGGTGGCGATTCTCGCGCATCAAGCGAATGGTCGAGGCACGCACGCCGCGGATGTCTGGGTTTTGCGCCATCAGCACAAAAATTTCCAGCATCGCTGAGGGCGATTCTTCAAAAACGTAAATGTGAGCGACTTCAATATAGTCATCACGGCGTTGAAACCGCTCGTTGATGGGCGTGACGGTTTTCTTGACGCCGCGCTGCAAAATGGCTTCATAGAGAAATTGCAGCAGTACATCGTTGAGTTCACGCAGCGACATCACCAGGCGATAATATTTGTGCATAAACTGCTCAACGGCGAGGTTTTCATCGTTGTCTTTATAGCCAAATATTTTCGCCAGTTCGCGCTGGTGGTCAAACAGCAGTCTATCTTCCGGGCGCTTGGCAATCATGTGCAGCCCGTATCGCACACGCCACAGAAATTCTTCGCCGTTTTGCAGTAAAGAGAATTCTTCTTCGGTGAAAAAGCCTTTGCCGTCCAGTTGTTTGAGTGTGCGAACCTTAAAAAAGCGCTTTGCCACCCAGCCGATCATTTGAATATCGCGCAGCCCGCCGGGCGCGTTTTTGATGTTGGGCTCTAAGTTGTATTCGCTGTTTTTGTATTTCTCGTGACGTTGCTCTTGCTCTGCAAACTTCGCTTTGAAAAACTCATCGGCAGGCCAGAGTTTATCGGTATCAGCTTTGGCGCGCAGCTGTTCGCGTAAATTGGCGTCGCCCACTAATGTGCGCGACTCCATCAAATTCGTGGCGACGGTGATGTCACTGCGGCCAATTTCCAGGCACTGGTTTACGGTGCGCACACTGTGGCCGATTTCCAGACCGATATCCCATAGCAGCGTAAGAAAGCGCTCTAAGTTCTCGCGGCAGCTTTCTTCTAAGCCTGCGTCGAGCAAAATCAGAAGATCGATGTCTGAATGTGGGTGCAGCTCGCAGCGCCCATAACCGCCTACGGCTTCTAAGCTGATGCCTTTGGGCCAGTCAAATTGATACCAGGCGTAGTGCAACAGGCAGTCGACAAACAGCGCTCGCTCGTGAATCAGTGCGCGTATATCTTCGCCCTCGCAAAAACGCACATCAAACTGAGCGTTTGCGGCGGTGATGGCGTCTTTAAATACGGTGATGACGGGTTGCTCTGCCAGAGCCCGCCGAAAGCGGCTCTGGTCAAAGAAAAATAGCGGGCGAGTGAAATAGGGCAGGCTGTCGTCGGTCACTGTCGGGGTTTCCGTCACGGTTAGAAAGACTCTTCCTTACGAGCGGTTAATACTTCAACGCCATCGGCGGTAACGGCGAGGGTGTGCTCCCATTGGGCGGAGAGTCGCCCGTCTTTGGTCTCTACCGTCCAGCCGTCGCGCTTGAGCTTGGTGGCGGCTTTACCGGCGTTAATCATCGGCTCAATGGTGAAGGTCATGCCTTCTTTTAATTCCAATCCGGTACCGGGGCGACCATAGTGCAGTACTTGAGGCTCTTCGTGAAAGACGGTGCCTATACCGTGGCCGCAATATTCTTTAACCACCGAATAGTAATTTGCCTCGGCGTGTTTTTGAATCACAGCGCCAATGTCACCCAGGCGACAGCCGGGTTTAACCAGCTCGATGCCTTTGTACAAACACTCTTGTGTGACTTCAACCAGGCGTTTGGCGTGGGGTGCAGGCTCGCCTACAAAGTACATTTTACTGGTGTCGCCGTGGTAGCCCTCATAAATCACGGTAACGTCAATATTGATGATGTCGCCGTTTTTTAAGGCTTTTTTCTCGGAGGGAATGCCGTGGCAAATAACATGGTTGACCGACGTGCAGATCGATTTGGGGAAGCCGCGATAACCCAGACAAGCGGGGATGGCCTTTTGCTCATCGACAATGTAATCGTGGCAAATTTTATCCAGCTCGGCGGTGGTGACCCCGGCTTTGACGTGTGGCTCGATGATTTCCAGCACTTCGGCGGCCATGCGGCCGGCAATGCGCATTTTGGCAATATCTTCGGGAGTTTTGATCGATACGGTCATGGTGTCTCGCTTTCGCTGGGTGCTGCCCAAAATTCAAAAGCGCTAGTTTAACCGATTGGCCGCCGGGACTACAGTCCGCGGCGGCGTTACAGGGGTGGCCTTAGCGTGCTGCGAGTGTTTCGAGGGTATGAATGACGCCTCGCAACTCCGCAAGGCCGCGCATTCTTCCCGCGTAGGAGTAGCCGGGGTTGATGCCCGCTTTGCCAATTTCATCGCCCATCAGGTGGCCGTGGTCGGGGCGCATGGCGATGGGGGGCAGGGTGCTGTTGCTGGAGCGACGGCGTTTTTCCTCGCTAAGCAGTGCATCGATAAGGCCGACCATATCATTGTCGCCGTCTAAGTGATCGGATTCATAAAACGAGCCATCCGCTTCACGTTTAATGTTGCGCAGGTGTACAAAGTAAATGTTCTCTCCGAACTCGCGCACCATATCCACCAGGTCGTTGTCGCCGCGGGCGCCGTAGGAGCCTGCGCATAACGTAAGGCCGTTGGCGGGACTTTTGGCAGCGGCCAGCAGTGCGCGCGCGTCCGCCTGGGTGGAGACTACGCGGGGCAAGCCGAACAGGGAAAACGGCGGGTCGTCCGGGTGGATGGCCAGGCGCACGCCCACTTTTTCAGCAACTGGCACCACTTCGCGCAAGAAGGTGAACAGGTTGGCCCGCATGCCTTCGTCGCCGAGGGCGATAAACTCTTCGATGGTCGCGCGAATACCGTCGCGATCATAGCTGCCTTCACCCCCGGGCAGGCCAGCGATGAGGTTTTTCTCCAGCAGCGCTTTTTCCTGCTCGCTCATGACGTCCAGGCGAGCTTTGGCTTTGTGCAGCACCTCGGGCGCGTAATCTTGCTCGGCGCTCGTGCGTTTGAGGATGTAAACGTCGTAAGCGGCGATATCGTTCATTTCAAAGCGCAGCGCCTGCGATTGATTGGGTAGGGTGTAGTACAGGTTGGTGCGAGTCCAGTCCACCACCGGCATAAAGTTGTAGCGCACGTCAAAAACGCCAGCCGCCACATTGCGCAGTGATTGCTGGTAGTTGGCAATGTAGCGCTGATAATCGCCGGTGCGGGTTTTGATGTCATTGTGCAGAGGTATACTTTCGATAACGCTCTACTCAAGGCCGGCCGCTTCAATTTCGTTTTGCGCGCCTGAATCTCTTCCAGGGGCCAGATTTCTCCCGTTGGAATGTAGTGGTGCAGTGAGGTGACTATGCCGAGGCACCGGCCTGGCGAATATTGGCCAGAGTGACGGTGTCCTTGGGGCCAAACCAGCGCCAGGTTTCTTTCATGTGGGCTCCATTAAGTGTCTGCTTTGGTGATGGTTTTATGGACCATAAGTTGGCTGGTGTAATATTGCGGTTTATCTCAGGCAAAATCTTTCTTTACCTGCATTGTTGTGGTATAAAGCGCGCCTCCCGTAAATAGGTTGGTGCAAAAGCGTCCCGCTTATGGCCACTTTTTGCCGGAGATTACACATTTTAAATGTCACACATATACCGACACGTTCAGCCTGGGTGCCCGCAAGGGTTGGCTAGCGGGGTATATGGAGGCCTAACCCGATACACAGGAAAATATTATGCCTACAGTAAGCATGCGCGATATGCTGCAAGCGGGTGTCCACTTTGGTCACCAAACCCGTTACTGGAACCCAAAGATGAACCGTTTCATCTTTGGCGCTCGTAACAAGATTCATATCATTAACCTGGAGCACACTGTTCCAGCGTTCAACGAGACCCTTGAGCTGGTTAAGCAAATGGGCTCGCAAAAGAAAAAAATTCTGTTTGTTGGTACCAAGCGCGCTGCACAGAAAATCATCAAAGAGCAGGCTGATCGTGTAGGCCAGCCTTACGTAAGCCACCGCTGGTTGGGCGGCATGCTGACTAACTTCAAAACCATTCGCGCCTCTATCCGTCGTTACCGCGACCTGGAAGCTCAGGCTCAGGACGGCACTTTCGAAAAGCTGACCAAGAAAGAAGCTCTGATGCGTACCCGCGATATGGAGAAGCTGGAGCGCTCTATCGGTGGTATTAAAGATATGGGCGGCCTGCCAGACGCGTTGTTTGTGGTTGACGTTGATCACGAGCGCATTGCCGTACAAGAGGCTAACAAGCTGGGTATTCCGGTGATTGGTGTGGTGGATACCAACTCTGATCCCGATGGCATTGATTACGTTATTCCAGGCAACGATGACGCCATTCGCGCCATTCGTCTGTACGTAACCGCTATTGCTGATGCCGCCGCTGAAGGTGCCTCTCAGGCTCAGGCTGTGCCAAACAAAGACGAATATGTTGCCGCTGAAGGTGAAGCTGCTGCTGAGTAAGCCGCACGCTTGTAACCTTTTAGTGCTTAATTAGCACGTAAAGTGCAACACAAAGGGGTGGGCCTGCCGGTTTGCCCCTTTTTTCAATAGACATTTGCAAATCAAGAGGATAGATACATGGCAGCTATCTCTGCTTCTCTGGTAAAAGAACTGCGCGAGCGCACCGGCCTGGGCATGATGGAATGTAAAAAAGCTCTGGCTGAGGTGGATGGTGATCTGGAACAGGCGATTGAAAACCTGCGTAAGGCCAGTGGTCTGAAAGCATCCAAAAAAGCCGGTCGTACTGCCGCTGACGGTGTTGTTGCCGCTAAAGTGGCCGACGACAACAGCTACGCTGTGGTACTGGAAGTTAACAGTGAAACCGACTTTGTTGCCCGCGATGAAGGCTTCCTGTCTTTCGTTAACACTGTGTTAGATAAAGCTTTTGCTGATAAGCAAGAAGACGTTGCGGCTCTGATGGCTGGTGATTTGGAGTCTGCCCGTGAAGCGCTGGTGCAAAAAATCGGCGAAAACATCGGTGTGCGCCGTGTGGCCGTAGTTGAAGGTGGTTTGGTTGACGCTTACGTTCACTCAAACAACCGTATCGCGTCTATCATCAAGCTTGATGGCGGCAGCGCTGAGCTGGCTCGCGATATTGCTATGCATGTTGCGGCGGTAAACCCACAGGTGGTTAAGCCTGAAGATATGCCAGCCGACGTGGTAGAAAAAGAGAAAGAAATCATCAAGGCTCAGCCTGATATGGAAGGTAAACCTGCCGAGATCGTTGAGAAGATGATGGTAGGTCGTATCAATAAGTTCTTGAAAGAGAGCAGCTTGATTGAGCAGCCCTTCGTTAAAAACCCAGAGCTGACCGTTGGTAAGCTGGCGAAAGAGGCCGGTGCCAGCATTGATAGCATGGTCCGCTTTGAAGTGGGTGAAGGTATTGAGAAGGAAGAAGCTGATTTTGCGGCTGAAGTTGCCGCACAGGTTGCTGCTTCTAAAGGCTAAGCCAAGGCTTAGTATTCGTTCCGTCCATCGGGCGGGACGCACACAAAAGGAGGTCGGATACCCATCCGGCCTCCTTTTGTTGTAAACTGCCCCCCGTTTTTATCCCCCCGGCTTGCAGGAGATCAGTCATGCCTAACCCCCGCGATAAGAAATACAAACGTATTTTGCTCAAATTGAGTGGTGAAGAGTTGATGGGGGCCGAGGGCTTTGGGATTGACCCCAAGGTGCTGGACAAAATGGCACTTGAAATTGGTCAGTTGGTCGGCATCGGTGTTCAGGTAGGTTTGGTTATCGGTGGTGGCAACCTGTTTCGCGGCGCGGCGTTGAGTGCGGCGGGCCTTGATCGCGTTACCGGCGACCACATGGGCATGCTCGCTACAGTAATGAACGCGCTGGCGATGCGCGATGCGCTGGAGCGTTCCAATATCTCATCCAGGGTGATGTCTGCGATTCCCATGAGTGGTATTGTCGAGCATTACGACCGCCGCCACGCGATTCGCTGCTTGAACGCCGGTGAGGTGGTGATCTTCTCCGCCGGAACCGGCAACCCCTTCTTTACAACCGATTCGGCCGCCTGTTTACGCGGTATTGAAGTGGAGGCCGATATTGTTCTTAAGGCCACCAAAGTGGATGGCGTGTACACCGATGACCCAATGAAGGTGGCCGATGCCACAAAATACGATCGCTTGACCTACGACAAGGTGCTGGAGGACAAACTGGGGGTAATGGATTTGACCGCGATTTGCCTGTGCCGCGAGCACGACATGCCCGTGCGGGTGTTTCGCATGAATAAAAGTGGTGCCCTGCTCAATATTGTGGTGGGCAGCAACGAGGGTACATTAATAGAAGAGGGTAGCTCCCATGTTGAATGATTTGAAAAAAGACGCCGACGACCGTATGAAAAAAGCCCTGCAGGCGATGGGCAACAGCATGAACAAAATTCGCACCGGCCGCGCGCACCCGAGCCTGCTGGAAGGCTTAACCGTTTCTTATTACGGCTCTGAAACACCGCTGTCTCAGGTGGCGAACATTACGGTTGAAGACGCTCGCACGCTTTCCGTTAAGCCCTGGGAAAAGCAGATGGTGCCCGAAATCGAAAAGGCGATCATGAAGTCTGATTTGGGCCTCAACCCCTCCACCGCTGGTGAAAACATCCGTATTCCACTGCCAATGCTGACCGAAGAAACCCGCAAAGGTTATATCAAGCAGGCCCGTGCTGAGGCAGAGAATGGCCGTGTAGCCATTCGCAACGTACGTCGTGATGTGTTGTCAGATGTGAAGGCTTTGCTGAAAGAAAAAGAAATCACTGAAGACGAAGATCGCCGCATGCAGGACGATGTACAGAAAATTACCGATAAGTATGTTGCCGAAGTCGATAAGGCACTGGCACAAAAAGAAGAAGAGCTGATGACCGTATAAGGTCCGGCTGCGGCCGTCGTTAAAATAATGGGCCCGAGCGCCCGGCTTCAGGCCGGGCGCTGCTGTAAAGAGGGCTACAATGGGCAGGTTGATCGCCCCGGAGTAAAGTGTGACCGGCAGTTCCTTACGTCATATCGCCATTATTATGGATGGCAACAATCGCTGGGCTAAGCAGCGTAATCTGTCTGGTGTTGCTGGGCATAAAGAAGGGGTAGAGCGTATTCGTGATGTGATGGCTGCCTGCCAGGAGCTTCACGTTGAGACCCTTACCTTGTTTGCTTTTAGCAGCGAGAATTGGCGTCGTCCAGCCAAAGAGGTGGATGCGCTGATGTCGCTGTTCCAGTTGTACCTTAAAAAAGAAGCCAAAGACTTAAAGAAGCGTGGTGTGCGATTAAAAGTTATCGGCAATCGTGATCGTTTCAGCGAATCCTTAAAAACGTCTATCGCCAGGGCCGAAGCACTTACTGATACCGCCGATGCCGTAACAACACTGGTCATCGCTGCCGATTACGGTGGACGGTGGGATGTGGTGCAGGCAGCGCGCCACATGGCGCAGGCTTGCGTGAAGGGCGAGTTGTCGCCCGAGGCGATCGATGAATCGGCGCTCAATCGAATGACTTCTCTTGCTGGGTTGCCCGAGCTGGATCTTTTGATTCGCACTGGCGGCGAGCACCGCATCAGTAACTTTTTATTGTGGCAAGCCGCCTACGCCGAGCTGTATTTTAGTGACACCCTCTGGCCCGACTTCAAGGGCGACTCCTTAAAAGTCGCCGCGGCAGATTTTGCCCAGCGCCAACGTCGTTTTGGCCGAACTTCTGAGCAGTGTGAATCTGACCCTGCTTTTGCTGGAGATTCCTATGCTTAAACAGCGCGTATTTACCGCTATTGTTCTTGCCGCCGTATTTTTGTTATCGCTTTTCTATTTGCCAGAACCTTTATTTCCGGCTTTTATCGCTACCATTGTGCTAATTGCTGCCTGGGAGTGGGCTAATTTAAGCGGGCTTGCCAAGCCACTCGGCCGAGCAGTGTACGTGCTGGCGCTGGCTGGCTGCATAGCGCTGGTGGCTGTGTATATCGGCGTAATTCCGCTGGACTTTGTGGATGTAAACCGTGTGCCAGAGCGATACCGGCATGTGTTGTTAGCAGGGTGTACTTGGTGGGCGTTAGCGCTGCTATGGGTGCAGGGTTACCCCAGTAGTGCGCTTTTATGGGGGCGGCGCTTTATTCGCGCGTTGATGGGTTTTTTGGTGCTGGTGCCTACCTGGGCTGCCGTGAGCTATGTGCGAAGCGAAGAGTCGGGGGCCTGGCTGGTGCTGCTGATCGTTGTGATTGTGGCCAGTGCGGATATTGGTGGGTATTTTGTCGGCCGCCGCTTTGGTAAGCACAAGCTCGCGCCCCACGTCAGTCCGGGTAAAACCTGGGAGGGGTTCTTGGGCGGGGTCGGGGCCAATGTGATTCTCGCGCTTATTATCTGGCAGTTATCGGACAATGCACTACTACCTTTGCTGGTGTTGTTGCTGGCCACGTCCCTTGCCTCGGTGCTGGGGGATCTACTGGAAAGCATGGTGAAGCGTGAACGCGGTATTAAAGACAGCAGTTCACTGTTGCCTGGGCATGGTGGAGTGCTCGACCGGGTCGATAGCCTGACCGCAGCAGCACCCGTATTTGCGCTGATTTTGTTATCGCTGGAGTTGAGCTTTGGGTGATTCGCGTCAGCAAATAACCGTGCTTGGCTCCACAGGCTCGATTGGTGTAAGCACGCTGGATGTTTTGGCGCGCCACCCAGATCAATTCCAGGTTTTCGCGTTAGGGGCTCAGTCCAGTTGGCAAAAACTGGCAGAGCAGTGCCAGACTTTTAAACCAAAGTACGCTGTTCTGGTGGATGAAACCGCTGCCCGGCACCTGCAACAACGTTTGTCTGGGGAGGGCAGTGAGACAGAGGTGCTCACTGGTGAGCGAGCATTCCAGGAAGTGGCATCCGCTTCAGAGGTTGACGCGGTCATGGCAGCCATTGTTGGGGCAGCGGGTTTGCTGCCGAGCTTTGCTGCTGTTGAGGCTGGAAAACGAGTACTGTTAGCCAATAAAGAAGTGCTGGTAATGGCGGGTGGCTTGTTTATGGCAGCTGCGCGCCGCTCGGGAGCCGAAGTCTTGCCCATTGATAGCGAGCACAATGCGATTTTTCAGTGTTTGCCGTTGGCAGCCGGGCTGTCGGCGGGCTTGGATTTAAACGCGCTCGGTGTCAGACGCATTATGTTAACGGCTTCGGGCGGGCCTTTCCGTCAGGCAAGTGTGCAGGATTTAGCGCAGGTTACACCGGAGCAGGCTTGTGCGCATCCGAACTGGAGTATGGGGCCTAAAATCTCGGTGGATTCCGCCACCATGATGAACAAAGGCTTGGAGTTTATAGAAGCCTGCTGGCTTTTTAATGCTCAGCCTGCTGACATACAGGTGGTAATTCACCCGCAAAGTGTTATTCACTCACTGGTTGAGTATATTGACGGCTCAGTGCTGGCGCAGCTTGGCAATCCGGATATGCGCACACCGATCGCGCATGCATTGGGCGCTCCTAAGCGGCTGGCTTCAGGGGTTGATAGTTTAGATTTAGTCGCCACCGCCAGGCTGGACTTTGAGTCCCCTGATCTGGCCCGTTTTCCCTGTCTTGGTTTGGCGCAATCGGCAGTGGCAACGGGCTTAAGCGCGCCAGCCGTGCTTAACGCGGCCAATGAGGAGGCTGTTGCCGCTTTTTTGGCGGGCCGGTTGTCTTTTTCGGCGATTGCCGAGATTATTTCTGCAACCCTGGAGCGGGTAAGCTTCACTGAACCGGATAGCCTGGAGGCGGTCCAAAACGCCGATTTGACTGCCAGGCGCGTGGCACAGGCGTTGATTTCTGCCAGCACAACTTAATGAGGGTTATGTGAGCATTCTCCAATACGTATTTTGGTTTTTCGTTGCCATTCTTGTGCTGGTGACCATTCACGAGTTTGGTCATTTCTACGTGGCCAGGCGCTGTGGAGTAAAAGTACTGCGGTTTTCCATAGGCTTTGGCAAGGTGCTTACCAGTTGGCGTGATAGCCAGGGCACCGAGTTCGCGTTGTCTGCCATACCTTTGGGCGGTTACGTCAAAATGTTGGACGAGCGCGAGGGGCCTGTGGCCGAGGATGAGCTGCACCGCGCGTTTAACCGCCAGAGTGTTGGCAAACGAATCGCGGTAGTGCTGGCTGGCCCCGTGGCGAATTTAATTCTCGCGGTATTGATTTTTTGGCTGGTCTTAGCTGTCAGTGGCGAGCGGGGTTTGGCCCCTGTCATAGGTAAGGTTGAACCGGGCTCTGTAGCTGCCAGCGCTAACCTTGAAGCCGGGCAAGAAATTTTGGCAGTTGATGGTGTCACCACCTTGTCTTGGCAAATGGTGCAAAAGCAGCTGCTGCGTCGTCTGGGCGAAAGTGGGCCCTTGACGTTCGCTGTGCGTTACCCGGATTCTAATTTGCGCTACGAGTCTGAAGTGGTATTGGATGACTGGCTGCGTGGAGTCGATGAGCCCGAGCCTTTGTCCGGGTTAGGTGTTGCTCCTTACATTCCTGAAATACCCGCTATTGCCGGAGAAATTCAGGCGGGCAGCCCCGCCAGTGTGGCTGGGCTGCAGCCGGGGGATCACATTATTGCGGCCGACGGACAGGCTATGAATGGGGCACAGGATTGGATCGACTATGTTAAAGCCAGGCCTGAAGCTGTGATTAACCTAACTGTCGAGCGTAATGGCGAAGAGCTTAATTTGGCCATCACGCCTGAACGAATAACCGAAGCTGATAACACGTTTGGACGCGTAGGGATGGGGTTTGCCCCCTATGAATGGCCTGAGGATCTTATTCGTCGTTGGGATTATTCACCCGTTAGCGGATTTGTTGCCGCAGTCGACCGAACTTGGGAAACTTCTGCCTTTGTATTGCTGTCAGTTAAGAAGCTGATTTTTGGGGAAATTTCCACAAAAAACTTGAGCGGAGCAATCACCATTGCTAAGGTTGCGGGTTCTGAGGCAGAGAATGGCTGGCGCAGCTTCTTGCGTTTTCTCGCGGCCTTGAGCGTCATGCTGGGAGTCTTCAATCTTCTGCCGATACCGGTTCTCGATGGTGGTCATTTAATGTACTACCTGATTGAGTTGGTTAAAGGAAAACCGGTGTCGGAAAAGACTCAGATGGTGGGCTATCAAGTGGGCCTGGTAATGGTAATAGGCCTGACAGTATTGGCGCTATACAACGACATCATGAGGCTTTAATCCTGTTGGAAACAGTTGGCTGCCAAACTCTGGCGGTATGGTTGTTGTGTTTGTGCAAACTCACAAATCTAAAATAGAACGAATTATATGATGCAAGTTTTCTCACGAGTGTTCGGCCTGTTTTTGGCGCTAAGCTTTTCGCTGGCCGTCCATGCACAAACCTTTCGCGTAAACGATATCAGAGTTGAGGGCTTGCAGCGGGTATCAGCCGGTACCGTATTCAGTGCATTACCCGTTCGAGTGGGAGACACTCTTAGCAACCTCGATGTTCAGCGCGCCACCCGCGAACTTTTTAAAGTAGGCTTGTTTACTGATGTCTCAATCGGTCGGGATGGCGATGTATTGGTCATTATGGTCGAAGAAAGGCCAGCGATTAACGAAATTACCATTGAAGGTAATAAGGTTATTAAAACCGAACAGCTGATGGAAAGCTTAACGGATAACGGGCTTTCCGAAGGGCAGATCTATCAGAATGCCACCTTGAATATGATCAGCCAGGCGCTTGAGCGTGAATATATTGGTCAGGGTCGCTATGGCGCCTCTGTGGATATCGAAGTCGAAGACTTACCGCGTAACCAGGTGAAGGTGCTGGTTAACATTGACGAAGGTGAGACGGCTCGAATCAAAAAAATTAACATCATCGGTAACAACGCCTTCGATAATGAAGAGCTGCTGGATTTATTTGAGCTGCAAACTACAGGTTTTTTCTCCTGGATTACCGGAGATGATAAATACAACCGCGAAAAGTTAACCGGCGATATCGAGCGTGTTGAGTCTTATTATCTGGATCGTGGTTACCTCGCGTTCAATCTTGACTCTACTCAAGTTTCTCTGAGCCCCGACAAATCTAAAGTCTTCGTCACTCTGAATATTACCGAAGGCGATGTATATACCGTTAGTGAAGTGGATTTAGCGGGTGACCCTGCTATTGATGAGCGCTTTATTCGCCGTATGATTTTAATGCGTGAAGGGCAAACCTTTTCGCAGGCTTTAATGACAACTTCATCAGAATACATTACCAATCGCTTAGGCAACGAAGGCTACACCTTTGCCGAAGTAGAGGGGATTCCTGAGCGCAACGATGAAGATAAAACGGTAAAGGTCACTTTCTTTATTGATCCGAAAAAGCGTGCGTATGTTAGACGCATTAACTTCCGCGGTAATACCACTACCCAAGACCAGGTTCTGCGCCGCGAAATGCGGCAGATGGAAGGTGGGGCTGCATCGACCGCACAAATTGAGCACTCTAAGGTACGCCTGGAACGTTTGGGCTTTTTCAAAGAGGTGACGGTCGATACCGTTGAGGTGCCGGGTGTCGCTGACCAAGTCGACGTGGACTTTACCGTCGAAGAGCAGCCATCGGGTAGCATGGGGTTGCAGCTGGGTTACGCTGAATACTCCGGCCTGTTAATCTCAGGTAATATTCAACAAAACAACTGGTTTGGTACGGGTAAGCAAGTCGGTATTTCGGCCAGCCACTCTAAATACCAAACCGCGTATAACTTCCGCTATAACGACCCGTACTTTACTCCAGATGGAGTGAGCCGAGGGTTTAATATTTTCTACCAAAGCAGTGATTACGCCAGCGTGAACGTGGCTGGCTACAGCACCGATGTATTTGGCGGTAATGTCAGCTTTGGTTACCCGATTTCTGATGTGGAACGTTTAAGCTTTGATGTGGGCTTCCGTAATTTAGAGGTTAAGCCAAGTTCCTATTCGGTGCGGGAAATTATAAACACTCCGCTTTATTCCTCATCGGCCAGCTATATTACCCAAACCGAATACCTGGAAATCCTTGAAGAGTTGTCAACCGGTAACGATCTGCCCGAAATCCCTTTTGATTCCACTCCCGTTCCCAGTCTGGCAGACGATGTGAACGGTATTCGAGGAGAGCCCGGCTTCTTGGATGTTCATGGGAACGAGTTTCACGATTTTGTGGCCAATGCGGCCTGGGCAAAATCTACCCTAAATCGCGGTATTTTAGCCACGAGAGGCGCTTCGCAGCGTTTGGGGATTGAAACGGCGCTGCCCGGCGGCGATTTGGAGTACTACAAAATCACCTACGACGCGCAAATGTTTCAGCCTTTGACGCGAAACCTAACTTTGCGGTTGCGCACTAGCTTAGGCTGGGCAGATTCTTACGGTAAAACCGAGGAGTTGCCATTTTTTGAACATTACTACGCCGGTGGCTTCGGTTCCGTACGAGGTTTTGAGCGCAATAGCTTAGGGCCTCGAGGCACCTATGCCGAGAGCCAGTATTTACCGCGAACCACTTGGGATGACATGAACGGTGATGGGGTGGTGGATACTGGTGAAACTGGCTCTTTATATAATGTGCTCTGCGAGGATCCAGAGTTGGGCGGCTACAGTGGCAGTATCTCTTGTCGCCCTGGTCAGTTGATGACTCAAACCGGTGGTCAGGTAACCGATCAAAGTCGCTCTTTTGGTGGTAACTTTTTGGTAGAAACGAGCATGGAAATCATCTTCCCTCTGCCTTTTATCGAAGACCAACGCTCGTTCCAAACGGCTTTTTTCATCGACGCGGGTAACGTTTTCGATACCAACTGCGGCGCAACACAGGTAAACTGTTTCGACTTTGCGCTGGACCGCATGAGTATTTCGGCAGGTTTAGGCTTAACGTGGATATCGGCTTTCGGCCCGATGACTTTTTCAGTATCTGAAGCGATACAGAAAAATGAATTTGACGACGAGAAAGGGTTTAACTTCTCTCTTGGACAAACTTTCTAAAACAGCTGAATGTGCCCAAAAGGGCGTTTAATACACTCACTAGAGATTATAAAAGGGGAAAATGGTGATTTCGCTAAAGAAAATGATGTTGGTTTCGGCTTTATTGACGCTTAGCTTGGGCGCGGCAGCAGCGGATAAGGTCGTTACTTTGGATATGCAAGCGGCGATTTTAGGTACTGATCTGGCGAAAAAAAGTGTTGAAGGCTTACAAAAAAATGCTGAGTTCACAGCACTTCGCGCCAAGGTTGAAAGCCTGGTAGCCGATATTAAAGCTCTGCAAGAATCAGCTGAAAAAGACGGTATGACCTGGTCTGAGGATCAACAAGCCGAACATCGCAAAAAAGTAGAATATCTGCGGGCTGATTATGAGCTGGCGACTAAAAAGCTGCAGTCAGAACAACAGCAGGTATTACAACGTGTTCAGCAGCAGCTGACCCCCAAAGTTCGCCCGGTACTTGAAAAACTGATCGCCGATGAAGACATTGGCATGATCATCAATGCTCAATCGGTATTTCACGCCGACGCCGATCACGATATTACTGCGCAGTTAATTGAGCGCTTAAATAAAGCCCAATAATTGCAGCGGATGGTTTGAGTGACTAGTTTTTCACTCCGTGAAATTGCGGACTTTTTAGCAGCAACACTTGAAGGCAATGCCGGTTTAGTAATAACCGGCATTGCTGGTTTGGTAACGGCAAAAAACAGCGACATTAGTTTTTTAGCGAATAAGGCATACCACGGCCAGTTGCAAGATTCATCTGCTGGCGCGGTCATTCTTCGTGAACAAGAATCCCAGCTTTACTCTGGCAATAAACTGATTGTTGCCGATCCATATTTAAGCTATGCACGGTTAACCCGATTGTTTGATCGCTCTTTGGCTATTGAGCCGGGTATTCATCCTACCGCAGTGATTGACTCGACCGCCAAAATTGGTAACCAAGTTGGCATTGGTCCTCATGCTGTTATTGGCAGCGGAGCTGTCTTGGGGGATGGTGTGATCGTTGGAGCTGGATCGGTGATAGGGGAAGGAACCAATATTGGCGCTTATACTCGCTTAGCTGCGAATGTCAGTATTTATCACGATGTGGTGATTGGCGAGTATTGTTTATTCCACAGTAGCTGCGTTATCGGAGCCGATGGTTTTGGTTTTGCGCCTGACCGTGAAAACGGTGGCTGGTGCAAAATCCATCAATTAGGCGGAGTAATCATTGGTGATCGTGTGGAAGTAGGGGCTACGACGACGATCGATCGGGGGGCTCTTGACGATACGCTGATCGATGACGGGGTCATTATCGATGATCAAGTGCACATAGCCCATAATTGCCGTATTGGTGCCAATACGGCTATTGCGGCCAATTGTGGCATTGCGGGTAGCACTAAAATAGGTCGAAATTGTACTTTGGCCGGGGCTGTGGGCATTGTGGGTCATATAGAAATTACCGATAACGTACACATTACCGGTATGACCATGGTGTCAAAATCGATCACAGAACCTGGAAGCTATTCTTCCGGTACCAGTGCAATTGGCACTCGTGAGTGGCGAAAAAATGCCGTTCGCTTTAATCAGCTTAATGATTTGGCACAACGCTTACGCAAGCTTGAATCTGATGCGGATTAAGAGAACATAAGTTTTAAGCTGGTTTTACCGGCAGTATATAAAGGCGTCAATAAAATGATGGATGTAAATGAAATTCGGCAATATTTGCCTCACCGCTACCCTTTATTGTTGGTAGATCGAGTGGTAGAGCTGGTGGAAGGGGAGTCTATTGTCGCTTACAAGAATGTTTCTATAAACGAAGAAGTATTTAACGGGCATTTCCCAGACTTCCCGGTATTTCCAGGAGTAATGATTCTAGAGGCCTTGGCCCAGGCTTCTGGTATTTTAGGTTTTAAAACTGTCGATAAAAAACCCAAGGATGGCTCAATTTATTTGTTTGCTGGGATTGATGATGTGCGCTTTAAGCGTCAGGTGATTCCAGGCGATCGTTTGCAGTTAGAGTCACGTATCATTTCTTCTAAACGTGGAATTTGGAAGTTTGCCTGTAAAGCTACGGTAGACGGTGAACTTGTTGCTGCAGCAACCATATTGTGTGCTGATCGAAAAGTTTAATCCTGCAAGAGAGGGCCAGCGTTGATTGATTCACGAGCTATCATCCACCCAGAGGCGAAAATAGCCGATGACGTGCAAGTGGGCCCATGGACAACTATAGGCCCCGAGGTTGAAATCGGGGCCGGTTGTATAATTGCGTCTCATGTGGTGATAAAAGGGCCGACGAAAATCGGTCGCAATAATCAAATTTATCAATTTTCCTCGGTGGGGGAGGATACCCCTGACTTAAAATACAACGGAGAGCCCACGCGACTTGTTATAGGTGATAACAATATTATCCGTGAAGGGGTAACGATTCATCGTGGCACAGTGCAGGACCGCTCGGAAACCACTATAGGTAACGATAACCTCATCATGGCGTATGTTCATATTGGTCATGACAGTGTGCTAGGAAATCACTGTATTTTGGTCAATAACACGGCACTGGCTGGGCATGTCATTGTTGGGGATTGGGCTATCCTGAGCGGTTTTACTCTGGTTCATCAGTTTTGCAATATTGGTGCACACAGTTTTACTGGTATGGGGAGCGCCGTTGGTAAAGACGTACCAGCGTATGTGATGGTTACTGGCGCGCCGGCTGCGGCGAAAAGTATTAACTCGGAAGGATTGCGCCGCCGCGGTTTCTCAAAAGACCAAATAGCCGCGATTAACCGCGCATTTAAGATTATCTACCGCCGCGGTCATACTGTTGACGAAGCGTTAAAGCAGCTACAGCAAATTGAAACGGAAGAATCTGTTGTATCGCTGATGATTGAGTCATTACAAAATTCCAAGCGCGGAATTGTCCGCTAACGGTACTATGAACCCTCCCATTCGCATAGGAATTGTCGCCGGCGAGGCCTCCGGGGATATTCTCGGGGCTGGGCTAATACGCGAGCTCAAACATACTTACACTCATGTAGAGTTCTCTGGCATTGGCGGCCCGTTAATGCTCGCTGAAGGTTTTCATTCTTTTTTCCCCCAAGAGCGGTTGGCTGTTATGGGACTTATAGAGCCCTTAAAGCGCCTGCCGGAGTTGTTGCGCATTCGCAAGTTTTTAAAACAGCATTTTGAGGCGAGTCAGCCAGATGTTTTTATCGGTATTGATTCGCCGGATTTTAATCTATCTCTAGAGCAGCACCTAAAGCAGAAGGGTGTTACCACGGCACATTATGTGAGTCCATCGGTTTGGGCGTGGCGTAGCGGGCGCATTAAAAAAATCAAAAAAGCGATCGATTTAATGCTCACGTTACTGCCGTTTGAAAATCAGATTTATCAAACTCATAACGTGCCCGTTAAATTTGTCGGCCATCCCCTTGCCGATGATGTTGCGCTCGATATTGATAGTCAGCTACACCGCCAAAGTTTAGCGGTAGAGGGCCACTCGCCCGTTATTGCACTCATGCCCGGTAGTCGTCAATCGGAAGTTGAGCGTTTAGGGCCGGTTTTTTTTAGCGCCGCGCGAGACATTGTCGCCGCCAGGCCTGGCACTAAATTTCTGGTGCCTGCGGCGAATGGACATCGTTATCGTCAGCTGCACCAGTTGCTTAGTGCGTACAGCGATTTACCGATACGGCTTATCAATGGCCGTTCCCACGAGGTGATGGCTGCCGCTGATATCGTTGTGCTTGCCTCAGGTACCACGGCATTGGAGGCCATGCTGCTTAAAAAGCCGATGGTGGTTTGTTACAAAATGGCCTCTCTGTCATTCCATATTATTAAGGCCATGGCAAAAGTAGAGTTTGTCTCTTTACCGAACCTTTTAGCAGGCCGTGAGCTGGTGCCTGAGTTACTGCAAAGTGATGCGACCTCCAGTGCGGTTACAGAAAGGGTTTTAAACTACTTGGATAACCCTCAGGAAGTGGCGCAATTGCAGGGTGAATTTTTGCACCTGCATCAACAGTTGCGTCAAAACGCCAGTCGGGAAGCGGCTACTGCTATTGCCGATTTGATCGCACAGAATCCTTCAGAACCTGAATCAGTTGAGAGTTAGTCATGGAGCCTTTTGCCAGTGTCTATAAAGGGCACTTGTTTGCCGGTGTGGATGAGGTAGGGCGTGGCCCTCTGGCGGGTGACGTTGTTGCCGCTGCGGTTATTCTTGATCCTGATAAGCCGATCGCGGGTTTGGCGGACTCTAAAAAATTAACCGAAAAGCGACGTGAATTACTGTTTGATGAGATAAAAGTGCATGCTCTCTCTTACTGCATTGCTCGAGCGAGTGTGACGGAAATCGATCAAATTAACATCTTGCAAGCAAGTTTGTTGGCTATGCATCGCGCTGTTGAAGGGCTTTATGTGCAGCCTGAGCATGTGTTAGTGGACGGTAATAAAATACCTGTTTGGCAATATCCTGCAGAAGCGGTAGTTAAAGGTGACAGTCGTGTACCTGCCATCAGCGCTGCCTCCATATTGGCTAAAGTAACCCGTGACCGTGAGATGGTGGCAATGGACGAGCAATATCCCGGTTATGGTTTTGCTTTACACAAGGGTTATCCAACCAAAGCTCATTTATTGGCACTTGAGAAGCAAGGCCCCTCTCCCGTGCATCGTGTTAGTTTTGGTCCGGTAAAGCGTCAACTAGAACAGTTGGAAATGTTTTAATTTTATGTCTGTATCATTTGTTCACCTGCGTTTACACACCGAATATTCCCTGTCGGACAGTATTATTCGAATAAAGCCTTTAGTTAGCCGCTTGGCTGAACTGGAGATGCCCGCGTGTGCCATTACCGATCAAACGAACTTCTACGGCTTAATTAAATTTTATAAAGCAATGCAGGGGCAGGGTATTAAGCCCATTGTGGGGAGCGACTTTTTACTGGCTGGTGCGGACAGTGAGAGTAAGCCGAGCTTTTTTACGTTGCTGGCAATGAACGATGTCGGATATAAAAATATCATTGCGCTAATTTCCAAAGCGTATCAGCAGGGCCAGCAACAAGGTGTTGCGTATGTTCAGCGGGAGTGGATAGCTGAGTTTACTGAAGGCGTAATTGCACTTTCCGGAGGGCGTCTCGGTGATGTGGGCTTGTCGTTATTGTCCGGGCGTAAAGCTCAGGCAGCAGAAGAGTTGAAGTTTTGGATGAATCTGTTTCCTGGCCGCTTTTATCTTGAGTTGCAGCGCACAGGTCGTGAATATGAAGAGGCTTATTTACATGCGGCGGTAGAGCTCGCAGCGTTGGTCCAGTGCCCGGTTGTCGCCACCAATGATGTAAGGTTTTTACACGCTGATGACTTTGAAGTGCATGAGGCCCGAGTGTGTATTGCCGATAGCCGTACTCTGGATGATCCACGCCGTGAGCGTCGCTACAGCGAGGAGCAGTACCTTCGTAGCGCTGATGAAATGCAGGAGTTGTTTAGTGATATTCCTGAAGCGTTAGAAAATTCGGTAGAGATTGCAAAACGCTGTTCGGTCAATATCCATTTGGGCGAGTATTTCTTGCCGCAATACCCGATCCCGGATGGAATGACGGAAAATGAGTTTTTTGAAAAAGTCTGCTTTGAGGGTTTGTATAACCGATTAGAGCGTATCCTTGATAGCGGTTGTGCAGAGTACGAAGCTGACAAAAAACGTTACGAAGACCGCTTGCGATTCGAGTTGGATATTATCCTGCAGATGGGGTTCCCCGGTTACTTCCTCATTGTAATGGACTTTATTCAGTGGGCTAAAGATAACGGCATTCCGGTTGGGCCTGGTCGGGGTTCCGGTGCCGGCTCGCTGGTGGCTTACTCGCTGCAAATTACCGACCTTGACCCGCTGCAATACGACTTACTGTTTGAACGCTTTTTGAATCCAGAACGGGTATCCATGCCGGATTTTGACGTGGATTTCTGCATGGAAAACCGCGATAAAGTGATCAATTACGTCGCTGAGGCTTACGGTCGAGAAGCGGTAAGCCAAATTATTACTTTCGGTACCATGGCGGCAAAAGCTGTGGTACGCGATGTGGCGCGTGTGCTGGGGAAATCTTACGGCCTTGCCGATAAGCTTTCTAAACTGATACCTCCCACACCGGGAATGACGCTCAAGCAGGCCTTGGAAGAAGTAGAGCTTTTGCGAGAGATGTTAGAGACCGATGGGGATGCGCAGGAAATTTGGGAAATGGCGGTTAAGCTCGAGGGCTTAACCCGAAATGTAGGTAAGCACGCCGGTGGTGTGGTCATTGCACCCAATAAATTAATTGATTTTTCACCGCTTTACTGTGATGAGTCCGGTAAGGGTCTGGTGACCCAGTACGATAAAAACGATGTAGAAGAAGCCGGTCTGGTTAAGTTTGACTTTCTGGGGTTGCGTACTCTCACCATTATTGACTGGGCGCTGGAAATGATTAATGCCCAGCGCAGTAAAGTCGGCAAGTCGGCGCTGGATATCAGTGCGATTGACCTGCAGGATGAACCCACATTTGCGTTGCTAAAGCGCGCCGAGACGACAGCGGTTTTCCAGCTGGAATCTCGCGGTATGAAAGACCTGATTAAGCGCCTCAAGCCGGATAACCTTGAAGATATGATCGCCTTGGTGGCGTTGTTCCGTCCAGGTCCGCTGGATTCAGGCATGGTGACGGACTTTGTAAACCGTAAGCACGGCCAGGCTGAAGTGGCTTATCCAGATGCTAAATATCAACATAAAAGCCTAGAGCCCATTCTAAAACCCACCTACGGCGTTATTGTTTATCAAGAGCAGGTGATGCAGATCGCTCAGGAGCTAGCGGGCTATAGCCTGGGTGGGGCTGACTTGTTACGCCGGGCCATGGGTAAGAAAAAACCGGAAGAAATGGCGAAGCAACGAGTGAGCTTTGAGTCGGGTGCCAGGGATAAAGGCATCGATCCTGAGCTTGCGATGAAAATTTTTGACCTGGTGGAAAAGTTCGCCGGTTATGGTTTTAACAAGTCACACTCCGCCGCTTATGCATTGGTCTCTTATCAAACCGCGTGGTTAAAAGCTCACTACCCGGCGCATTTTATGGCTGCCACCATGAGCTCGGATATGGACAAAACCGATAAAGTGGTGACCTTTATCGAAGAGTGCCGGAACATGGGGTTAACCTTACTCCCGCCCGATGTAAACCGCGGTGAGCTTAAGTTTACGGTGGATGACGACAACAATATTATTTATGGCTTGGGCGCTATTAAAGGCCTGGGCGAAGGGCCGGTCGACAGCATTATCAAAGCTCGGGAAGAGGGCGGGCCATTTAACGATTTGTTCGACTTCTGTGCGCGTATTGATCCACGCAAAGTGAATAAACGCGCGTTAGAAGCACTGATTCGCTCAGGGGCGGCCGATAACTTAGGGCCAGGGCGAGGGTTGGATCAAGATCGTGCGGTGATGTTTTCAGCAATTACCGAGGCGGTAAAAACCGCCGAGCAAAGTGCCGCTAACGCCAACGCGGGGATGGTGGATTTGTTTGGTGACGTGGTACCTGTAGCAACCGATGGGGAGGATTCCTATAAAGAGTTTACACGGGTACACCCATGGTCGATGAAAGAGCGACTGCAAGCTGAGAACGACACTCTCGGCTTATATCTTACCGGGCACCCTATTGATGAATACGAGCATGAGATCAGACATTTAGTCTCTTGTAGAATCGCCGATTTGACACCGGAAAAGAACGCACAGCGAATTGGTGGGCTGGTGGTCGCCTCTCGAACAATGAAAACAAAGCGTGGCGATACCATGGCCTTCATTACTCTGGATGACCGTACAGGAAGAATGGAGATTGCGGTATTTGCAGACACATTTGCCGAATATCGAGAGTTATTAGTAAAAGATGCGCTGCTTTTGGTTGAGGGGCAGGTAAGTCATGACGATTACAATAATTCACTTAAAATGCGCGCTGAAAGTATTAAAAATCTTGCTGAGGCTCGTCAGGAAAAAGCGCGCGCATTACGCTTAACTCTTCAAGGTGGAGCCCTGGGGGCTGGTTTTAGTGAGCAGCTGAGAAGCTGTCTTGAGCCTTACAAGGATGGTCGTTGCCCGGTGGTAGTGGATTACCTTCGTTCCGATGCCCGGTGCGAATTAATGCTGGGCCGAGACTGGGGGGTTAGGCCAGAAGACGACCTGTTACAGCGTCTGCGCAATCAATACGGCATCGAAAACGTCAAACTGCAATATACCTAATACGTTAAAGGGCTCAGGGCCCACGGTATTACAGCAAGGCCACCTATTAGGTGGCCTTTTTTGTAGCCATTCTTCAGTGAGTACGGTTTATAGATAGAATATGGTCCCTTAGAGTGGGTGGGGCGAATTATAATAAAAGTGCAATGAATAAGTGTCTCTTTTATAACCTTTGGCTGCCCTTTCTTTGAACAATTAGAGCTTTTATTGACATCGCTGTCATACCGGAAACCGGTTACATGAGTGTTGTTGTAATCTAGCAAGATTAGGTAACTTCTTTGTAGGCCAGAGTTTTAAAGGGGGTACAGCTTGCCCCATACTTTTTACTACTATTTGCTAAAACTGATTTAACCTTTGATAGCGATAACAAAAAATTTTTTAAAAAAATATTTTCTATTTATCTGTAACTCTACTGGTGGTTCCGGTAATGATAGCGCAACCATCGTGATTGATTTTGCGATTTATTATCTTACAAATAAAAATTGTTAAGATGGGACGTTATTTCTATTAAAATCAACACTTTACGATCATTATTTTGAGGTGATAATAGAATTCTGTTCAACTTCACCTGCGGCGCTTGTATTCTCTCTCAAAAAAATGGCGCATGCTTCACGATTTACACTTTTTCCATTTGTCGTTTTCGTTATGGTTAACAGAAGAATTGGTAACCGGTTACATTTGTGGCTGGTGGTTGAAGCCTATTGAATAGGGGTATCGCTTGCCGTAAATTTATTGATGATTCACCTCGGTATGAAATAAATGCCCAGATAAATCTGCCGAAGCGAAATGAATTGGCTCCATTGTCCACCTTTATTACATCGGTTAAGTCGATGGGTGGCTCAAGATAAGTGAGCGGAAACTCGCGGATAACGATTCGTTGCATAACGAACATCTGCAAGTAAAGAGACGGATTAATCTTCCTGACGATAATAATAGGAGAGCTCCATGTATAGAAAATCTAACTTTAAGAAAAAGCTGATAGCTTCAGCCGTTGCTTCCAGTACGTTAATGGGCTTAGGCCAGATGGCCCAGGCCCAAGAGGCGCTAGAAGAAGTTGTGGTTACCGGTATTCGAGCATCATTAGAGCGCTCGATGGATATCAAACGTGATTCAGCTGGTGTAGTTGATGCAATTTCAGCTGAAGATATTGGTAAATTTCCTGATACCAACCTCGCAGAGTCTTTGCAGCGCATTACCGGTGTTTCAATCAGTCGTGAAAACGGTGAGGGTGCGGAAGTAACCGTGCGTGGATTTGGTGCGGGTAATAATATGGTGACCTTGAATGGCCGTGCCATGCCAGCAGGTGGGATTAATCGTGGTGAAGGGGGTAATTCACGGTCTTTCGATTTTGGTAACCTTGCGTCCGAGGCTGTAAGTGGCGTAGAGGTTTATAAAACAGGCAAGGCATCTATGGTCACAGGTGGTATTGGTGCAACTATCAATATCCTAACCGCAAGGCCTTTGGATAATCCTGGCTTTAATGCAACTTTTGGCGCTAAGGCGCTTGCGGATACCACTAATCGTGTAGGGGATGATGTTACCCCGGAGCTCTCCACGCTTCTCAGCTATTCTAACGATGATGCCACTTGGGGTGTCTCTTTGAGTGCAAGTCACCAAGAGCGTGACTCGGGCTCTATTGGCGCGACAATCAATGATTGGGGTATTTACGAATGGGACAGTGTGAATGCGCCAGCTAGAGCGTGGAATAACGCCAACGTAGACGTGGAAAATGCTCCAGACGAAGGTCAGTTGTACTCTCGCTTTTTTGATTTACGTTATGAGTTTACAGATACTCAGCGCACCCGGGATAATGCGCAGCTGACGTTACAGTTTGCGCCGACTGAAAATTTTACCGCTACCGTTGATTACACCTTTGCAGAAAATGAAGTGAAAGAAGCCTTGGGTCAAACTGGTAACTGGATGCAACAAGGTACCAACCTTCAAGCTGTTGAGTTTGACGACCAAGATATTGCTACCATGATTTACGCCCGCGAATCGTATGCTGGTGGCATTGATGAAGGGTATGAGCAGCAGTGGGCAGAAACTACCGACACTTTGGAATCATTTGGTGCAAATTTCGAACTTCAAGTTAACGACGAGTTAAGCCTAAGCTTGGATGTCCATGATTCAGAAATGCACTCTCGTGGTACTGGGCCTTTCGGTACCGGCTCTATACGTATGGCTTTGGCTGCGCCCATAGTGACTGATCGTGAGTGGTGGTTTGGTAGGGAGTTTCCTCTTGTTGAAAACTCTTATGATGACAGCATCAACAACGCCAATAATAACGGTATAGTCGACCCCGGTGACGTAAGCTCCACAATGCTGAATTTACGTCAAGCCGATCAGACGATGACAGTCAACCAAGTTAAGCTTGACGGTACTTACGAGTTCGACAACGCTGCCTTCGATTTTGGTATTGAGTCGCGGGAGATGGAGTCTCACACGGTAAATTACACGGCAAATAATGTTGCTTTAGGTGGTTGGGAAGGCGCTTATCCGGGTGAGTTTGGTGATTTGGTCGAGCCCTTTGATATTCAGGGCGAGTTCGACGATTATTCTCCGCTTGACGGTTCTGGTTTTAGAGCAAATGCTGCTGATTTGTATGAGTATGCGACGAATAATATCGCACGTTATTCCGATATTTTACCTGCGACAATGAGTCAATCGGCCGATAATCTTGTTAAAGAAGAGGTTTTGGCTGCTTATGCTCAGGTTACGGTAAGTGGTGAATTAGGCGATATGCCATTTAGCATTTTGACCGGTGTGCGCTATGAAACTACCGACGTGGAGTCCAGCTCTCTAGCGGCAGGCTATTTAACTAGCTGGCAGTCTAACAACGACGTTTCTATTGACGTTGATCCTAGTAAACCTTCTAGTTTGGTTACAGCTGACGCCAGCTATGACAACTTATTACCTAGTTTGGATTTCACTCTTAATATAACCGATGATTTAATTGGTCGTTTCTCAACCAGTAAAACCATAGCCAGGGCGGGTTTGGCTGATTTAGGTGTCTCGGCTTCTAATTTTGGAGCCGGTGGCGGGTCAACTTATCTGGGGGCGCGACCTACAGCTAATGCGTCAAACCCCGGCTTGTTGCCACTTGAGTCAACCAACTTTGACTTATCTTTAGAGTGGTATTACAGCGATGCAAACTATGCCTCTATTGGTTTTTTCGAAAAGAATGTTTTCAATTTCATTGGCTCGCAGCAGGTGGAGCGTACGTTGCTGGGCATTCGTGACGTTACTAGTGGGCCAAGGGCACAGGCAGCGGCGGAAGAGCTTGCGAACGATGGCTATGCTCTAAACGACGATAATTTGCATGGTCAGATGGTATTCAACGAGTTCATAGTCCAGGATGGTGGGTATAACGACGCTTGGGTCGCTGAATTTGGTAATGTTGATTACACGGCAACGCAAGAGCAGAATGAATTTCTTTCTGGCCAACCAGGTGGGCTTTGGGATCTAATCTCGCGTGATGAAGATCCCGAGACTGTTTTCAGAACTAATACGCCGAACAACGCCAGAGAAGCCAAAATACATGGCGCTGAGTTTGCTATACAGCACTTCTTTGGGGAGACTGGTTTTGGTATTCAAGCTAACTACACTCTGGTTCGTGGGGATGTAGGCTTTGATAATCTAGGTTCACCTGATTCTTCTCAATTTGCTTTGGTGGGGTTGAGTGATACTGCAAACTTGGTTGCTCTTTATGAGAATTATGGCCTTCAGGCGCGACTCGCTTATAACTGGCGCGATGAATATCTGAATGAGGCATCTAGAGGTGCTTTCGCTAACCCTCGTTATATTGAAGCTTATTCTCAGATCGACTTGAATGTGAGCTATGAAATCCTGGATGGACTGTCTGTAAGCTTTGAAGGTCTAAATATTACTGGTGAAGACAGCCGATCACATGGTCGTAATTACGATATGATGTGGGATTTGCGTGATTTAGGGCCTCGCTATACAGTGGGTGCGCGTTATACCTTTTAACTAGGAGGAGTCAACGTTAATCTAAAGTCATTTTCTTTAATGAGCTAAAAGCCGCTGCAAAGCGGCTTTTTTATTTCGCTTAGTGGATATTGTTAATATTCTGAGTTTGCTGGTTGTATGAATAGCTTTTGCCTGTCAAGAACTATGCTTGTTGCTCATTACATGCTGCTAGGATTTTTCGCATTAAAGTTTGAAAATGATTTTATGTTTCAGTGCTGAGCTTGGAGATAACGTAGTTAGCGTTTTAACTTTTTCAAAAGATCTTGTTAAAGTGAAAATTCATGTTTCATGTTCTTTGGGGCAAGCTCCCAACATAAAGAGTATTAAAAGACGGAATTATGATGCCGATTTCGAAAATGACTAAAATCATTACAGGCTCCAAAGCAGAGACTTTGGATGAGAGGGTTTTGTCATCTAAAGAGCCAGTAGTTTTAAAGGGTTTAGTAAAGAATTGGGCGATTGTAAAACAGGGATTGAAGTCAGACGGTAACGCAATCGATTATATAAAGTCGCATTATAACGGTCGTGCTTCAATCGCAAGTATAGGGAGCCCTGAGATCAATGGACGTTTTTTTTATACCGAGCACGGTACGGCGCTAAATTATAAGACTCGAAAGGCCAAAATTGACGAAATTTTGGATCTTATTCAAGAAGGTTTCAGTGAAAGGCTCCCGACGTCTTACTACATCGCGTCGAATCTTATTGATAGCCACTTTCCGGGCTTTCGGGCTGAGAATGATATTGCTATTCCTAGGCCCAGAGTGAATTATCCTCTTGAAGGTGTCCGTGCTGGCATTTGGATTGGCAATCGTACGACGGCTTGCTGCCACTATGATGCATCAGATAACCTGGCATGCTGCGTGGTTGGAAAGCGTAGGTTTACGCTGTTTCCTCCAGATCAAATTTCGAACCTATACCCCGGGCCGTTGTCACCGACTCCGGGTGGCCAAGTCTTAAGTATGGTGGACTTGGCTAACCCTGACTTTGAAAAACATCCTAAATTCTCACAGGCAGTGGAACATGGTGAAATTGCTGAATTAGAGCCAGGTGATGCATTATATCTACCTAGTATGTGGTGGCATCAAGTAGAGGCTCAAAGCCCATTTAATGTTTTGATCAACTATTGGTGGAGTAATTCTGCAAAACATATGGGCCCGACTGTGAATGTTTTATATCACGCAATGTTAAGTTTACGAGATAAACCTGAAAACGAAAAACAAGCGTGGAAACATATTTTCGATTATTACATCTTCGGAGATTCTAATCAGGCTGGTGATCATTTGCCTGAAGAGGCGAAAGGGTATCTTGGTGAAATTGATGTTAATAAAGCCAAAATGTTAAGGGCTATGATTCTTAACAACCTTAATCGTTAGCCAATTTTAATGATGAGTTACCATTAAAAAGATATGAGGTCCACTTTTGCATAATAATATAAAGAAAGTGATAGTTGTCGGCGGGGGTACCGCTGGATGGGTGGCTGCTGCTGCCATGTCTAAAAAACTCGGAAAGCTGGTTGACGTGGTCTTGGTGGAGTCTGAACAAATTGGCACTGTGGGCGTGGGTGAAGCAACTATTCCGCCCATGAGAGCATTCCATAAATTGTTAGGTATCGATGAGCAGGAGTTTATGCGGGCCACCGGTGCAGTTTTTAAGCTGGGTATTGAGTTTAAAAACTGGGGGCAGGTTGGTGACCGATATTTTCACCCTTTTGGTGCTACCGGCCAAAGTAGTTATCTTGCTGATTTTCAAAGCTTTTGGCTTTATGGCAAAAGCAAGGGAGTAAATGCGGATTTTGAAGAGTATAGTCTTGAAGCCCAAGCTGCTAAAGCTAATAGATTTGCGATTTCAAATAAAGGTAGTATTAATTTCGCTTACCATCTGGATGCTACCCGTTACGCTCAATTTTTACGAGAATTTAGCGAAAATTTGGGTGCTAAACGGATAGAGGGGAAAATTCACCAAGTTCAGCAACACTCAGATGGCCATATTAAAGCCCTGCAGTTGGAATCAGGCGAGGTTGTCGAAGGTGATTTGTTTATTGATTGTACTGGGTTCTCCGGCCTGTTAATCGATAAAACACTTAAAGTCCCTTTTTTAGACTGGTCACACTGGCTGCCTTGTGACCGTGCTGTCCCGGTTCAAACTGAATCGATAGAGCCTGCAAAACCTTATGTGACTTGCACAGCACATAGGGCTGGCTGGCAATGGCACATACCTTTACAGCATAAGGTGGGTAACGGTAACGTATTCTGCAGTGAGTTTATGTCGGATGATGAGGCTGTACAGCACTTGTTGAATAATGTTCAAGGTCAAACCACGACTGAGCCTCGAATAATCAAATACAAGACTGGCCGGCGTAAAGTTTTTTGGCATAGGAACTGCGTTGCGCTAGGGCTTTCCAGTGGGTTTGTTGAGCCGCTGGAGTCAACGAGTATATATATGTTTATGATCGGTATTGTCAGGTTGATGCGAATGTTTCCATTTGACGGAATTACTCAGCCAGTCGTTGATGAATATAATCAGCAGTCAATCGAAGAATTGGAAAACGTTCGCGATTTTATTATCTTGCATTATCATGTTACAGCTCGCGAAGATAGTGAATTCTGGCGTTATTGTAAGTACATGGATATTCCTGAATCTTTGTCTCACCGTATCAAATTATTTAAGGATAACTCTCTCGTTTTTCTAGGAGAGCGAGAGCTCTTCAGGCTCAGCTCGTGGCTGCATGTAATGCTCGGCCAAGGTATTACTCCTAACTATTATCATAAGATATTTAGCACTATGTCGGATAAGGAGCTAGTGAGTCATTTAAGCAATACGCGTAGAACAATTTCTGATGTCGTAAGTAAGCTCCCAGATCATCAGAGCTTTATTGATCGCTATTGTAAGACGTTAAGCTAAGTTTTTCTTGTTGTAAAATGTTCTCAGATGAATAAGTAAGTTTCAGCTTTTGAAAAATTAACTTCGATTGTTAATTATTAATATTTTTACGAGATGAATGTTTTTCGGCTAGGTGCGACAATATTCTTGAGGTTTGTTTATCTCTTGGGTATTCACGATTCACTGTGGTTGTTGCTGCTGGTAAAGAGATAGATGATTTTTTCTGGGGGAATGTGTAAGAATCTGGTTTTGCTTAAGGCGGTAATAACGCGCCTGGTTGTGTCGCAAAGTGCTCGCAGACTGATTTCTCTATGTCTTACGAGGTAAGTAACTACGAGCTTTGTTGCTAGAGAGCTTAAATTTAGTCGGAGAGGGTTCTCTCTTGTAAGCTCTTTCCGAGCTGTGATGTTCAACCTGGAAACTTGGATGCGCGCTACAGTTTAAGCCCCTGGTTACTTTCCAAACTTGATTTGGCGACAGTAAAAAGCCGCTGGAAGCAGCGGCTTTTTTTATGGCAGAATAATCTTAAACGTCATCAGGCCCTCGGGTAAAAATGAATAAAAAAATAGTGATAGTTGGTGGTGGGACAGCGGGTTGGTTGACTGCGGGGGTGCTTGCGGCGGAGTTTGCGGGCGGGGTTGAAATTACCTTAATCGAGTCTCCCGACGTAAACCCTATCGGCGTGGGAGAAGGGACATGGCCTACGATGCGTTCGACGCTTAAGCGCATCGGGATCAGCGAAACGACATTTCTACGCGAATGCTCAGCCTCGTTTAAACAAGGCTCTAAGTTCGTCGGTTGGCGCACAGGTGAACCCAATGATTTTTACTATCATCCATTTTCTCTACCGCCCTCCTTCAATGAAGTTGATTACCATAAGTTGTGGTGCGAAAGTGGTGACGTCCCCTTTGATCAGGTTGCCGGCATACAGTCTCGACTTTGTGAGCTGGGGTTGGCGCCTAAGACTATTACCGTGCCTGAGTACGCGGGTGCACTAAACTACGGTTACCATCTGAATGCAGGGAAATTCGCTGCGTTGCTGCAGCGACATTGCACAGAAGTGCTGGGAGTTAAGCATTTATTAGATCATGTTGTATCGGTGGATTTAGGAGATAATGGCGACATTGATGCAGTGGTCGCTGAGAATAACGGTCGCTTGGAAGCGTATCTGTTTATTGATTGCAGTGGTGGACGCAGCTTGCTTCTAGGAGAGTGTTTAGGTGTTGGGTTTATTAAATGCGATCAATACTCCATTAACGACTCTGCCCTTGCTGTGCAACTCCCTTATGCCGACGACAGTGAAGAGGTGGCGAGTACTACCATAGCCACAGCGCAAGAATGTGGCTGGACGTGGGATATTGGCTTAGCGAGTCGGCGCGGGGTTGGGTACGTATACTCTAGCGCTCATTCAAGTCAGGACCAGGCTGCAGATTGTTTGCAGCACTATATTCAGTCGACGGCACCGCATGTGTCCGAGCAGAACATCAATATCCGAAAGTTCGATATTCGACCGGGCTATCGGGAAAGGTTTTGGCATAAAAACTGTGTGGCTGTGGGTATGGCTGCCGGTTTTATTGAGCCCTTGGAGGCCTCAGCATTAGCATTAGTTGAATTGTCGGCAGCCATGATACGGGACGAAATGCCTGAAAATCGTGCTCAGATGGATGTGGTGGCAAATAAGTTTAATCAAGTTTTCCAATACCGTTGGCAGCGTATCGTTGAGTTTTTAAAATTACATTATGTGCTTTCAGAGCGACGAGACACTGAGTATTGGCGAGACGCTGTGAGTGAAAATGCTATACCGGGTGAGCTTCGTGAGAAATTACTTTTATGGCGTAGCCGGCCTCCTTATTTGCGAGATTTTATGCAAGTAGAAGAGCTTTTTCCCGCGGCCAGTTATGCTTATGTGCTCTTTGGTATGGGGTTTGTTTCTTCATCTGATTTTTCACGTAAGTCTGATGCGGCTAAGTTACAACAAATGCTTCGTGAGGAGCAGAAAAAATTTCTTAACTATCAAAAAGCGATGCCAGGTAATCGAGAGTTGCTGACCTCCATCGCCCAATATGGGTTGAGTAAGGTTTAATAATGATTACTGAAGTGAATCAACAGGCCATCAAAAATTTGTCGTTGCTGGTGGCGGTACGGCCGGGTGGATGACCGCTTGTGCTTTGGCGTCTCAGTTGGGACATTACTTGGATGTGGTGTTGGTTGAGTCGGAAGACATTGCCACTGTGGGTGTGGGTGAGGCGACCATTCCCACCATGCAAACCTCCATTTGCTTCTGCAGTTGTCCGAGCAGGAGTTTATGCGCGAAACCAAGGCCACTTTTAAGTTAGGTATAGAGTTCGAGAACTGAGTGCGTTGGGAGATTGCTATTTTCACTCTTTTGGTGAAATGGGGTGTAAATTTGGGGCAGGGTAATTCCAGCGCTTTTGGTCGCGTGAGAGTTTGGTTGGTAATTTTGCTATTACCAAAAATCTCCGACTTGGTTTTGCATGCCATTTGGACGCCGGCTTATGCACACAGCATTATCGTCTCGTGAGCGACTCTCTCGGTGTTAAGCGCTTTGACATAAAAATACAGGTCGTTAGCCGTAATCTGTGCGCAGGGCGTAGCTGAATACAATGGGGAAACGGATAAAGAGCTCGCTTCGGTACGCCTTTTTGTGCAGTTGTATTACAAACAAACTCAGCGCAATACAGTGATTTGGGCGTTACTGCCGGGCGATGGGTGTGCCGAGCCTTTGCCAATCAGACTGTATATTTACCGCGATTCAGGGCGAATTTAATGGGATAGCGATGGGTGGTTTACCGTGAATTCCTGGAGTCAGGTAATGTTGGGGCAGGGGGGGGGCACATTATTATTAGCCGACAGCAGCTATTATGCCGGAAGCCGAGTTTGTCGTGCAGATGGCCAAGGTGCGTCAATCCGTGCAAGAACTTGTAAGGCAGTTGCCTCCCCGCCAAGCGTTCCTGTAGGTGTACTGCGTGTCAAAATAGCGAACTCCACCCCATCTATTTTTTGCGCGCCTGGCATGGGCGGGCGTTTCAATACTGCTTATTTACAGCATTTCCTCACACCTAAAACGTTACCGTTAGCCTAATGATTTTTCGGGTTTCTTGTTTTTTCTTTTCAAGCCTTATCGCAAATTTGTACTTGCTATGCATTTTGGGTTGACGTAGACTCAGACAAAGTGTCAATATGACTACAAGGATAAAGTCGTAGGGACTAAAAGATTTGTCTTTGGGGTGTATCTCTTAAAGCCGATAAGAATATACGCACGGCTGCGATTACCTGAAAGACGACGGACATCTTGTTTTCAGCGCTAACTGAAAGCGGGATTTGCCTGGGCGCCACCCACGCTCAAGGTTGGCCCGGGTATAAAGCTAAAAATAATGCCAAGTCTACAAAAGGAGAGCTCATGTATATCAATAAATCCAACTTCAAACGTAAGTTGATCGCTTCGGCGGTGGCTTCTTGCGCTATCTCGGGCTTTGCTATGCCGACCCTGGCACAAGACAGCGGCATGCTGGAAGAGGTTGTGGTCACAGGTATTCGTGCATCACTGGATCGCGCGATGGACGTAAAGCGTGATTCCGCGGGTGTGGTTGATGCCATTTCTGCTGAAGATATCGGTAAATTCCCCGACTCCAACCTTGCTGAATCTCTGCAGCGTATTACCGGTGTGTCCATTGACCGCCGCAACGGCGAAGGCGCGGAAGTGACTATTCGCGGTTTTGGCAGTGACAATAATATGGTGCTGTTAAACGGTCGCCAAATGCCTGGTGGTACGGCCTTTGGTGGTGGCAGTGGCGCCGGTAATACCTTGGGTGGTGGCTCGCGTGCGTTTGATTTTTCAAACCTGGCCTCCGAAAGTGTCGGTGGTGTCGATGTGTATAAAACCGGCCGCGCCAGCATCAGCTCGGGCGGCATTGGCGGTACTATTGATATTAAAACCCGTCGCCCGTTGGACAACCCCGGCCTTAACGCCACTGTTGGTGCAAAAGCCGTTCACGATACCACTAATGTTCATGGGGATGATGTAACTCCCGAATTGTCTGGCCTTGTCAGTTGGACGGACGACAATGAAATGTTTGGGGTGGCATTAAGCGCTAGCTATCAAGAGCGCGATTCTGCCTCGGCCGGCTTTGCCTCAAACGAGTGGAACATTCGCACCTGGGGTGAAGGTGATTCAATGTACTCTATGGCTCCTGGCGGCGTGGTTGAAAACGCACCAGAAGATGGCCAAATGTACACGCGCCCTAACGACATCCGTTACAGCTTCTCTGATCGTCATCGTGAGCGCACCAACGCTCAGTTAACCTTGCAGTTCCGTCCCATGGACACCTTGACTGTTACCGGTGACTACACCTACGCCGAAAACTATCTGCAGGAAAACCGTCACGAGCAAACCTTCTGGTATAACAACGGCGGGAATGTTGAGCGCGTAGTGTTTGACGATGGTTTAGTCGCTGCTCCCGTTATTTACTCTGAAGGCTTACTCAACTCGAAAGACATGGGCTTTGAGCAGCAGTGGCGCGAGCAGACCAACACTCTGGATTCGTTTGGTGTCAATGTTGATTGGCAGGTGACGGATTCGTTTAGTCTGACCCTGGATGCGCACGATTCTACTTTGGAAAGCTTGCCTACTGGTCCTGCCGGTGGTGCTGGTGAGATTGCTTTGGCCGTGGCAGGCCCTGTCGGAGCAAGCCAGACCGTTGATTACAGCGGCGATTTACCTTCGGCCAGTTACACAATTAATGATTCACGCGGTAACAACAACGGTGTGTTCGATGCGGAAGACTTGGGTACCCAAATCGCTCGTATCTGGTATGCCGGTCAAACAACCGATGTTGATCAGATTCAATTAGAAGGTACCTTCGATTTTGACGATGGCCGTATCAGCTTTGGTGTTGATAGCCGTTCGGTGTCAATGACTCAACAAAACTCTAACCGTCAAATGACTTTGGGGAACTGGGGGGTTAATAACCCAGGTGAAATTCCCGATGGCTTTATGGAAGAGTTTTGTCTGACCTGCCAATTTGACGATTACGACGTCGCTGAGATTGTTGGTTTCCGCTCAACGGATATTCCCGGCTTAGCTGAAACAATGATCAACCAATACGCAAACTCGACGGGTGATCCCAGTTATCAGTATATGATCGAGCCGTTGTTCACCACGAACAACACCATTGAAGAAGATATCAATGCGCTGTACGTGGAGTTTGAAACTTCTGGCACTTTGGGCGATATGAGCACCAACTTGTTAGTGGGCTTACGCTATGAAGACACTGATGTAACCTCATCCAGCCAAATGCGTGTGCCGCAGTATTTTGAGTGGAACGGTAATAACGACTTCACCTTGCAGCAAACCGATGAAATCATGCCAGTAACAGTGGATGCCAGCTACGATCACCTGTTGCCAAGCGTCGACTTTAACATCAACTTTACCGACGATATAGTGGGCCGTATTTCTTACAGTAAAACTATCGCTCGTGCCGGTTACGGCAACCTGGCAGCTTCCTCTGGCGGCTTTGGAATGGACGGTGGTTCAACGTTGCTTGGCGCGGTGCCTCAGGCAACATCGAATAACCCCGAGCTGAAACCTCTGGAGTCTGATAACGTTGATATTTCGGTGGAATGGTATTACGCCGACAGTAGCTACGCGTCGGTGGGTGTGTTTGACAAGCGGGTGAAAAACTTTGTCGGTATCGAAAAAGTTGAGCAAGAGTTTTTCGGTATGCGCAACGTAACCAGCGGCGCACGTGCACAGGCGGCATTGGCTGCGCTGCAGGATTTGGGCGCTGCGGTGAACAATGATTCGCTTTACGCGATGACGGTTATTCTGAGCAACCCTCAAGATTTCCCGAATGGGGCGGCTGACTATCAGTACGATCCGTCTACCGGTCTTACCGATCCGGACTTTTATGTTGATATCGAAAGCGGTTACAACATGATTCCGAACGATTCGGATGAGCCGACCACTTACCTGACCGATAAGCCCGTCAACCAAAACGATGCGAATATCTACGGTGCGGAGTTCGCGCTGCAGCATTTCTTTGGTGAAACGGGTTTTGGTGTTCAGGCTAACTACACCTTGGTGCGCGGCGACCTGAAATTTGATAATGCCGCTCCCATTACTGAAACCCAGTTTGCACTCTTGGGCTTAAGCGATTCGGCAAACCTGGTGGCCATGTACGAGAACTATGGCTTTGATGTGCGTTTGGCGTACAACTGGCGCGACAAGTTCCTCAACGAAACTGGCCGTGGTGGTTCCTCTAACCCGGTTTATGTTGAAGCCTACTCGCAAATTGATTTAAACATTGGTTACGACATTACCGACAACTTCAATGTGTTCTTTGAGGGTATCAACCTCAATGGCGAAAACGTTCGTCACCATGCACGTACCGAAAATATGCCTTGGTATCTGGAAGAGCTGGGTCCTCGCTACCAGCTTGGAGCTCGTTATACCTTTTAATTGATCAGGGTATAACTCCCGTTTGACAACCCAGTTGTCAAAGCACGGGTTTGGGCCGCTGCTTGTCAGCGGCCTTTTTTATGCGCGTAATAAATGCGGCGAGATCTAGCCTGCATAAAGGGTGTTAACAGGCCCTAGGCGACTGTGGTTAAATGTCGGCACAAAGAGCCAAAAACCAATAAGTCTGGTTTTTAACAAAACGTTTCAACAATAACAATGTAACCAAGTGGATTTTGCAATGGCTAATCACGCACTGCTCAATAACGTCAAGCACCAGCATCTAAAAGTCGATACTCGTTACAGCGCCGAGTTCGGCGACAATCAAAGCGCGGTTTTAACCTTCCCTACAGAGTTTGCGGATATTCAGCGCAACTATCCCATACTGTTGCAAAAAGACAGTAAAACCGGGGAGTTTCAGGCGGTAGCCTTGTTGGGGTTTACGGACGAAAACTTGTTTTTGCAAGATGGGCAGTGGAATGCCAGTTATGTGCCGGGCATTATTGCACGAGGCCCATTTTTAATTGGCTTTCAGGAGCAGGAAATAGACGGCGAGCTGCGTAAAGAGCCGGTGATACACGTTAATCTGGACGACCCTCGGGTCAACGAAGCAGAGGGCGAGCCGGTATTTCTTGAACATGGTGGTAATTCTCCGTATTTAGAGCGCATGGTGACCGTACTTAAAGGTATTCACGACGGGCTTGGCTATGGCAAAGCAATGTACGCGGCACTGGCCGAGCTGGAACTGATAGAGCCGGTTAACCTGCAAATAAAAATTCATGATGAAGAGCAGTATAACTTCAATAATTTTTACACCATCAGCGATGAAAAACTGGCGCAACTGGATGGTGAGACTTTGGCCAAGTTGAACAGGGCCGGGTTTCTTGAGGGGGCGTTTTTGATTAAGGCGTCTCTGACAAACATCAAAACCCTGATTGAGCTGAAACGCAAAAAAATCGCCGCTGCACACGCGTAGTTGCACACCTATCTGCTTTTTCGGGCGAATTCATAGCGATTTTGCCGAAATTAAAACGCGAAAGGTCGCCAGAGATTTATGCAAACAGCCGATAAGTCAGTAAAAGTGGTTGAGGGTATTACACCCAACACTTTGGATTTTGATGCACTGATGGCCGCGCAAGAGCCTGTTATTTTGCGCGGCTTGGTCAGTCATTGGACCATGGTGCAGGCTGCTTTACAGTCCCACGAAAGCGCCATGACGTATCTGGCCTCTTTTTACAATGGTCGCACGGTGGGCTCCTATTGGGCCGGGCCCGAGCTTAAAGGACGCTACGGTTATAACGAGTCGATGACGGACTTGAACTTTGAGCGCCGTCGAGTGCCTCTGACGGAGATGCTGGACGACATTCAAGCGCACTTGTACGACGACGAACCCCCGTCACGCTATGTCGGCTCCACCTCCATTGACGCTTGTCTGCCCGGATTTCGCGCTGACAACGATCTGGTTTTCACCCACCCCATGTTTGAGCAAAACCCGCCGCTTGCCAGTATTTGGCTGGGAAACCCATCGGTGGTCGCGGCTCATTACGATGCGCCCAATAACATAGCGTGTTGTGTTGCGGGAAAACGCCGTTTTACGTTGTTCCCGCCTGATCAGATCGCCAATTTGTATCCGGGCCCGCTTGAGCCGACACCGGGTGGGCAGGCTATCAGCTTAGTGGACTTTTCCAATCCGGATTTGGATCGCTTTCCTCGCTTTGCCCAGGCACTGGAGGTCGCGCAAGTGGCGGATCTTGAGCCGGGCGATGGTCTTTTTTACCCCAGTATGTGGTGGCACCAAGTCGAGGGCCTGGATCGCTTTAACGCCATGATTAATTACTGGTGGAACACATCACCCGCCTATATGGGTACGCCCATGAACGTGCTAAAGCACGCGTTACTGAGCCTGCGGGACAGGCCCGAGCACGAGCGTGAAGCATGGCGCAAGGTGTTTGATTACTACGTGTTCGGCGATGCGAACACCAGCCGGGAACACATACCTGAACACGCCTGGGGCGAACTGGCCCCGTTGGATGATGTACAGGCGCGGCAGCTTCGGACCTGGTTGATAAACCGTTTAAATCGGTGAGGAGATAACATTGCGCGCAGCGGTAAGAAAAGTCGTAATCGCCGGAGGTGGCACCGCTGGGTGGGTAACCGCGGCGGCGTTATCAAGACAACTGGGTGATATGATCGATATCCAATTGGTGGAGTCCGATGAGATTGCCACCGTGGGTGTGGGCGAGGCGTCTATTCCCACTATGCCGACCTTCCACCGCCTGTTGCGCATTGATGAACAGGAGTTTATGCGCGCCAGTAACGCGACCTTTAAATTGGGCATCAGTTTTGAAAACTGGGAAGCGCTGGGGCAGAAATACCTGCATTCGTTCGGCGAAACGGGCAAAGATACCTGGGTGGCGGACTTTCATCACTTTTGGCTACGAGCTCGTGAGTTGGGCTTTGGGGGTGAATTCGGTGATTACTGCCTCGAATTGCAAGCAGCGCTGGCCGATAAGTTTGCCTTGTCAAAAGGCGCGGGTGGATTAAATTACGCCTATCATCTGGATGCCGGTTTGTATGCGGGGTTTTTACGGCGTATCAGCGAAGCTGCCGGTGTGACCCGAACCGAGGGAAAAATAGATCGCGTCGCCCAAGACCCAGATAGCGGATGGATTACGGCCCTTCACCTTGACGATGGTCGTACGATAGACGGCGATTTGTTTATCGACTGCACCGGCTTTCGAGGCCTGTTAATCGAACAAACCTTACAAACCGGCTTTGAAGACTGGAGTCATTGGTTGCCCTGTAATAGGGCGCTGGCGGTGCAAACCGAAAGTCACGGCTGCGTCCCTTATACGCGTTCTATTGCTCGCAGCGCTGGATGGCAATGGCAAATACCCCTGCAAAATCGGGTGGGTAATGGCTTGGTGTACGCCAGCGATTACTTGAGCGATGCGCAAGCGGAGGCAGAGTTGCTGCAGGGCTTGGACGGCAAGCCGCTGAATGATCCCCGTTTGATTCACTATCAGACAGGCCGACGAAAAAAAGCATGGAATAAAAACTGTATCGCGTTTGGCTTGTCCAGCGGCTTTGTCGAGCCGTTGGAATCCACCAGTATTCATCTGGTCATGATTGGAGTGACGCGGTTACTGCAGTTATTCCCCTTCGATGGAGTCAGCGAGCCGCTGACCGCGCGCTTTAATCAGTTGGCAGACGCAGAGTTAGAGGGTATTCGTGATTTTATCATCTTGCATTACCACGTTACCCAGCGCGAGGACACGGCTTTTTGGCGCTATTGCCGCGATATGTCAGTGCCAGAAAGCTTAGCGCAACGCATCGCGTTGTTTCGCGATCACGCCCAGGCTTACCAGGGCGATAGTGAATTGTTTCGAGTGGATTCCTGGGTGCAGGTGATGTTGGGGCAGGGTTTGTTGCCCAGCCATTATCATCCCATGGCAAAGGCGATGCAGACAGAGCAACTGCGGCAGTTTTTGCAAAGCCTGCAAGGTGGGATTGCAAAATCTGTCGCGTCACTCCCCACACACAAAAGCTTTGTGCAGCAGTATTGCAGCGCGCAGGGGTAGGCTATAAGACAAGCGCCACAGCGAGTTTAATAGCGGGTGGTTGAATAAGGGGCAGCCCATGGTTTTACCGTCACCGAGCCACGGGGCTTGAAACTATCGATAAAGCGCAGCGGCACACCTTCACCGTAACCCTGCAGCGCAAATGTGAGGTTCGGGTTTGGCCGGGGCCGCGTCTATTTGGCTGGTTATATATCGGCAACTCTTTGCGTTCGGTCAGCACGGTCGACGTCTTCCATCCTGATGCCGATTCTCCTGTTGAATGTCTTGCCATCCCAGCTTTGTTGCACGTGTTTATCGTTCACATTAAGAAACGCAAAGCCCTCAAACAGCCTTTCTGGCTATTGCTATAATTGTTCGGTTAGAGCCACATAAAGACTTGTTGGCTGAGCCCGACAGGTCAAAAAAGCAGCGGTGGTGTGTCCACTTTTGTGCCTTGCAGGAGGTGGGGCGCTTGGCCCTGAAACACCTGCTAGATTACCCCGCGACCCATCCTTTACAGTAAAAAAATGACAGGAGCCGTTATGGCAATGAAGTCTCTTACGCGCCTTGCTCTTACAGGCGCTGTGCTGGCTGCGCTTACCGCCTGCCAGTCCACCGACACTGACTCTCAAACAGACACTGCGCAAGCGCCTGGCAAGGGCGATGCGAGCATCTGGCCAGAGCTTCAAAGCGAGGTTGGTAAAGACCCGGCAATTGAGTCTCGTATTGAAGAAATTTTGTCCCAGATGACGTTGGAAGAGAAAGTGGGACAGATGATTCAGCCAGAAATTCGCCATCTTACCGCCGACGATGTACGGGAATACCACATCGGCTCGGTGTTGAATGGCGGCGGTTCTTACCCGAACGCCGATAAGTACGCCTCTGTCGAAGACTGGCTGGAGTTGGCCGATGCTTATTACGAGGCATCCGTGGACAAAAGCGGCGGACGGTTAGGCATCCCGATTATGTGGGGCACTGATGCTGTGCACGGTGTGGGCAACGTGGTGGGGGCGACTTTGTTTCCTCACAATATTGCCTTAGGTGCGGCTAATAACCCTGAGCTGCTGGAACAAATTGGCTGGGCGACAGCGCGCGAGCTGGCCGTGACTGGCATCGACTGGGACTTTTCGCCAACCGTTGCAGTAGCGCGCAACGAGCGCTGGGGCAGAACGTATGAATCCTGGTCAGAAGGCCCTGACATTGTCGGTGCCTATGCCGGTGAAATGGTGCGTGGCCTGCAAGGGGAGCCTGGCACCGACGACTTCATGGGTGAGGGGCACATTATTGCCACCGCCAAACACTACATCGGCGATGGCGGCACTAAAGACGGTATTGACCGCGGCGATACCACTGGCGATGAAGCGCATTTACGCGATATCCACGGGGCTGGTTACTTCACCGCTATTGAAGCCGGTGTACAGGTGGTGATGGCGTCATTCACCCGCTGGGATGGCATCCGAATGCACGGCCACAAATACCTGCTGACCGATGTGCTGAAAGACCGCATGGGTTTTGATGGCTTGGTGGTCGGCGATTGGAGTGGCCACAGTTTTGTGAAAGGTTGTACCGCGACCAATTGTCCTGCGTCGGTAAATGCCGGGCTGGATATTTTTATGGCGCCGGATCCGGACTGGAAAGAGCTGTACGCCAATACCATTCAAAACGTAAAAGACGGCGATATCTCGATGAGTCGTATCGACGACGCTGTTAGTCGTATTTTGCGAGTAAAACTGCGCGCCGGATTGTTCGAAGCACCGAAGCCATCAGCACGTGCCTTGGCGGGCAAAAAAGAGCTGCTGGGCGCACCCGAGCACCGGGAGATTGCCCGGCAAGCGGTCCGCGAATCATTGGTGATGCTGAAAAACTCAGACAATTTACTGCCTTTGTCTCGTGACTTAAATGTGCTGGTAGCCGGTGACGGCGCCGATAATATTGGCAAGCAAGCCGGTGGCTGGTCGGTTACTTGGCAGGGGACAGGCAACACCAACGCTGATTTCCCGGGTGCCACATCAATTTACGCGGGTATCAAACAAGCGGTGGAGGCCGGTGGCGGCAGCGTTCAACTGAGCGAAGATGGCTCCTTTGAAGCGAAGCCAGATGTGGCGCTGGTGGTGTACGGTGAAGACCCGTACGCCGAAATGCAGGGTGATATTTCTAACCTTGCCTACAAGCGCGGTTCGACCAAAGACCTCGAGTTGTTGCAGTCGTTGCGCGAGCAAAACATTCCCGTGGTGTCACTGTTTATTACCGGCCGTCCATTATGGATGAACCGCGAGCTGAATGCTTCCGACGCTTTTGTTGTGGTATGGCAACCGGGCACTGAAGGCAACGGTATCGCCGATGTTATCTTCCGTGACAATGCCGGTCAGATTAATTACGACATGAGCGGTAAGTTGTCGTTCTCTTGGCCTAAAGACCCAAGCCAAGTGCCATTGAATGTAGGCGATAGCGAGTATGACCCACTCTTTGCCTATGGTTTTGGGTTAACTTACGGCGATAACGACACCCTTGGCGATGAGCTGTCAGAAGACGGATTAAAAGAAGTTGAGACTTCGGATGTACTGACGCTGTTCAATCGTCGGCCTATTGATCCGTGGAATATCGAAATTGTTGGGGCTGAAAACGACCGCGTGGTGATGAACGCTAAGTCGGTAGCAACGTCCACGGTGTCGGTGACAGCCATTGACCGCAACGAGCAGGAAGATGCCCGCCGGGTTGTCTGGAACGGTAAAGGCGAAGGTTTGGTAGCGTTGTTTGTGGATGAGCGCCAGGACTGGAGCGGATACATCAAAGACAATGCGGCGCTGATCTTCGATATTAAAGTCGATAAAGCGCCCACTGAAACCACTTACTTGCGTTTGGGTTGCGGCTCTTACTGTGCCTCTGATATGGATGTGACCGAAGGCTTTACCGAGTACTTGGTGGGTAAAGGTTGGCAGACGGTAACCATCGATCTGAGTTGCTTTCCGACTGCCGGAGCCAACTTTGGTTTAACTCAGCCGCAGGAAGAATATATCACCCAAGTGCTGCGTCCATTCAGCTTTGTAACCAGCGGCGAGCTTGACTTGAGTTTTGCCGATGTGCGGGTTGAAAAGCACAAGGCAACCAGCGCAATGGTGACCTGTAACGACGAATAACCTTCGCTTAAAGCCGCCGTTGGGCGGTATATGTTAAAAAACAAACCCTGGCATTTTGTGCCGGGGTTTGTTTTTTAAAGCGTTGATGTTTTGGTTTGAGTTGCGAGTATAAAATTTTATGGCAGCGAGCTGCGATTCGTTTTGATACTGGACGTTATTTATCTGGGCTGAGTTCGGGTGAATCAGATGCGAAAGCCAAAGCCCGCGCTTTTTTGTTTTTCTTCTAAGGTACAGAGAAAATGCGCAAATCGTTCAGTAACAGGTAGGAGTCTTGCGCAGGCGCCCAGTCAGGTGTATTGCCACCGTGAAATGTCGAGATGAAAATGCCGCCGATAAAGCCTGCGGGAGAATCTTGCAATCGATAGCTGACGTCGTTGCGGCTTAATACTTTGTCACCGTCAAACCAGATGTGCAGCTCACCGTTCTCTTGGCCTATGTCGTTTAAAATGACGCGTTGCTTTAGGCAGTGCCATTGGCCCGGAATAAATGATTTACCCAATTCGATATTCTGCCCCCATTTTGTCGCCCCGTAACGACCGTTAGGTGAAGGCGGTAAATAGGCGTAAACCACAGCGCGACCTTCTTCGCGCCACATATAGCGCAATGTCCAGCCATTGCGACCGTTTGGCTGATTGCCTCCCGAGCGAGTCCATGATTTATTGGCGCCCATCAAGCCTGGCAGCTTTCCGCCTTTGACGAAATCAAACCCTTCCTTGAACTGCAGGCAGTAATCCAAGGTTAATTCACGATAGGAAGGTTGTAGCAAGTCTAGATCGGCAAACACGATCGGTAACTGTATACCTCCTTCGCCCGGGCCTACAGCACCGCTAGGGTGGTGAATAAGCAGAGACTTGGAGTGGCCGGGTGCGTTTGGAGTGTGGACGATTTCGGTGGTATGAATACGCGAGTGCCATGGAGGGTTCCACTGCGCAAGCCAATTGTGGTCTTGAAAGTCAAAGGTCGCTATAGGTGCCTGCTCATTTGCCCAGCAAAACGAACTGGCGACAATTGAATTGAAAAACATGAGCAGGAAAAGTGTGCGAGAGGTTAATATCGGCATGGCGTTGGTTGAATTATCGTTATTGTCGAGTCTGTTCGCAGCGCCTCAGCGCCAGTTATCCCAGGCATCCATGACTTTTGCTGAGTAGCGGTAGCTGCCGTAACTGCCGTTGTAGCGCGCCAGCGCTTCGGCTAAGCGGCCATCGGCTACATCAAGGTAGTGTTTAAGAATAATACAACCGTAGCGCAGGTTGGTGTTCAGGTCGATCAGGTTGTCGTCCGGTCGTCCGATTTCATTTTTCCAAAACGGCATCACTTGCATAATACCCAGCGCACCCACAGGGGAAATGGCAAACCGATCAAAATGGCTTTCTATTTCTATTACCGCCAATACTAACTCGGGCTTTACGCCGGCGGCGGTGGCTTCGCGGTGTACCGCACGCAGGAGCGTGAGGCGCTCGTCTGGATTTTTAACGTATTTGGCAAGCCGCCCATCCATTAACATCAGCCAGGCTTGGGCGTCAAAGCGGTCGGTAAAGCTGCTGGCTTGTTCGATGTGGTTTATAAGAAGGTTGCGAAGCTCGGTGTCGATCGCTTCTACGGGCGCTACAATCTGATTCGCCTGACTCCAGGCAGAGGCGGGCAGGGCACTGATAATAAGTGCCCCAATAACCCCAGCAAGTGTTTTACAGGCCCAGCTTTTCACGTAAAAGAGGTTGCAAATCGTCAACGCTGACATCCTGCTTCTCGCTATCGCGACGGCCTTTGTATTCAACCGTGCCTGCTTCCAGGCCGCGCTCACCAATCACAACGCGATGGGGGATGCCCATCAAATCGGTATTAGCCAGTAACACACCCAGGCGAGCATTTTTTTCATCCATAAACAAAACGTCGACGCCAGCATCGCTTAATTGCTGATACAAGGTCTCGCACAACTCGGCCACGCGCTCAGACTTGTGCATATTGATGGGTACAATGGCCACCTGGAAGGGGGCAATACTATCGGGCCAGATAATGCCGTTTTCGTCGTAATTCTGTTCAATGGCCGATGCCACCACACGGGTTACGCCGATCCCATAGCAGCCCATAATCATCGTCTGTTCTTTGCCATTTTCATCCAAGACTTTGGCGCCCATGGCTTCGGAATACTTGTTGCCCAGCTGAAAAATATGCCCAACTTCAATGCCGCGCTTAATTTCCAAATGGCCTTTGCCGCATGGGCTAGGATCGCCTGCGACTATATTGCGGATATCGGCGGCCTCGGCTTCGGCAAGGTCGCGCACCCAGTTAACTCCGGTTAAGTGGTAGTCGTCTTTGTTGGCGCCGCAGGCAAAATCTGCCACTGCCAGGGCACTGTGGTCAGCAATGGTACGAATAGACAAGTTTACAGGTCCAATAGAGCCAGGGCTTACTCCCAGTTCAGCGCGGATGCGTTCCTCTGGTGCAAAGGTTAAAGGCGAGGCAATACCCGCCAGTTTTTCGGCTTTGATATCGTTCAGCTCGTGGTCACCACGCAGCACCAGCGCCACCAGTGGTGCCTCTGAACCTTCCTCGCCGGTTTCGCCTAACACCACCAGTGTTTTTAACGTTTGCGCCGGGCTTAGCGCTAAAAACTCGGCAACCTCGTCGATACTGTGCTTGCCTGGAGTGGCCACCTCTTGCAACTCGGCACTGGGCGCCGGGCGGGCTTGCTGCGGGGGCAGGGCTTCGGCTTTTTCAATGTTGGCCGCGTAATCTGAGCCATCGCTGAAGGCGATAGCGTCTTCACCGCTTTCAGCCAAGACGTGGAACTCGTGAGAAAATGCGCCGCCGATGGAGCCTGTGTCCGCCAGTACCGGGCGATAAGCGAGACCAATGCGATCAAAAATGTTGCAGTAGGTTTGATGCATGACATCGTAGGTCTGTTGCAGGCATTCCTGTGAGCTGTGGAAAGAGTAAGCGTCCTTCATGATGAATTCGCGCGAACGCATCACGCCAAAACGGGGGCGAATTTCATCGCGGAACTTGGTTTGAATCTGGTAAAAGTTCGCCGGCAGTTGCTTGTAACTGGATAGCTCATTACGGGCCAAATCAGTAATTACTTCTTCGTGGGTTGGGCCAAGGCAAAAGTCACGCTGATGGCGATCATTAATACGCAAGAGTTCCGGGCCATACTGCTCCCAACGACCAGAGTCTTGCCACAGCTCGGCGGGCTGGACTACTGGCATAAGTACTTCTTGAGCGCCTGAGCTGTCCATTTCTTCCCGGACGATGCGCTCGACTTTGCGCAGTACGCGCAGGCCTAGTGGCAGCCAGGTGTAAAGGCCTGAGGCGAGTTTGCGGATCATGCCGGCACGCAGCATCAGCTGATGGCTGATAACCTCTGCATCGGCGGGAGTTTCTTTTAAAGTGGCGGTCAAAAAACGGCTGGAGCGCATAGTCGGATTCTTACTTACTATAATCAATAGGTAGTGTATTCTGGAGTCTAAAGTCGCTCGGTGCGGGGCTTTAAACCAGTTGCCGGTATTCTACGCAGCTTCACCGCCCGGGTACAGATCTCAACGACCGTTTACGGGAGCCGATTATGTTTTCACTGGATCAGAGATTGCGTGACGATACCTTCGTGGTGGGGCGTTTTAGCCTGTCACTGTTACTGTTGTCGCGCGATGCCAATTACCCCTGGTGTATTTTGGTGCCCGAGAGGGAGAACACGTACGAGTTGTATCACCTGTCCGACGAGGACCAGCAGCAGTTGATTCGCGAGTCCAGTCGCCTGGCCGAGGTCATGGACAGTATCTTTGACGCTGACAAGATGAATATTGCCACTTTAGGTAATCAGGTGGCGCAACTGCATCTCCATCATATTGCGCGCTATAAAGATGACTTAGCCTGGCCGGGCCCGGTGTGGGGTAAGCAGGCAGCAAAAGAGTATGAGCCTGAAGTATTGCGCTCGCGGGTTGAAAAGCTGGCCAATGCGCTGGCCGGAGAGGGTTTTACCGTATTGACGGAAGGAGCGGATATTCGCTCGGTATCGGCGCCAGCCCCAAAAATTGACTGCTAATTTCTCTCTGAAAACAAAAAAGCCCCGCTGTGCGGGGCTTTTTTATGTCGCTCTGTTTTACAGCGCCATTTCTTTTAACTTCTTCAGCGGACGCAGCTTAACCGTAGTGGTTGCTGGTTTGGCTTTGAACATGGTTTCTTCGCCGGTGAAAGGGTTGATGCCTTTACGGGCTTTGGTGGCCGGTTTTTTCACGGTTTGAATTTTCAGCAGGCCGGGCAATACAAACTCGCCACAGGCGCGCTTTTTGATATGGCCTTCAATCACATCAGACAGCTCGTCCAGTACCGCTTGAACTTGTTTTTTGCTCAGCTCGGTGTTTTCGGCGATTTGATTCAAAATTTGCGTTTTGTTGTAACGCTCACGAATCGCGGTGATTTTTTTGGCCGGTGCAGCAGCTTTAGGAGCGGCTTTCTTGGGGGCAGCTTTTTTAGCAGGCGCTTTCTTTGCGGTAGCTTTTCTGGCAGCCATAGTTCTTTCCTTTTAATGTGTGAATGGTGTAAACAGGCTTTAGTACCTATTCGCTCGGTATTAAGCCGGCAAACTTGCTTGCAAGATTGCGCCGGTGGCGAATAAGCCTATATATAAAGGATATAAACGCACGCAGCAAGAAAAAAGTGCGTCAAACCGCACTATGAAGCCAATTTTTACACTCGCAAGGCACTAAGTACGAGAAATAGTGCAATCTGTTGTTGCGCCGCACTTTATATGTGCAGTATACGAAGGCTCGGCTCGCTATCGCCGTGCTCCCAAATTCGATTGAATTCTTCGCTTAATTTTCTGACTTCAGCAAAGGCTCTGTGGTTAACAAAGCCATGGTGATAGGCGTCGTCGTTCTTAAACAGCAAAAGGCCAGTGTCGGCCATCACAAAGCCCATTTGATTGTTGTCGGGCTGCAAGGTGAGTTTACGTAACTGGACTTTACTGGGCAGACGTTGATGGAGTTTGGCGAGCTTGTGACCGCGTTCCGCTAACGCTTGGCTGTCACGTACAAGAATGCGCACTTGCATGTCGCGTGATTGTCTGCAAAACCCGCTGATCAGCGCAACGGTATCATCACGGTCGTAGACGAGGGGATCCAGCTGGTGACTGAGAATAGTCAACGAGCGCCGCGCGTGTTGAATGAGCGTATGGGTGCTGGCAATAAAATCTTCAAGAGATTCCAGTGGTTGCGGTGGGTGTTGGTTCTGAGTGTCTGTTGGGCTCATACGCACTCCTCAACTGGTTTTGTGCGATTGTAAAGCATGCTTTGGTGTGGAATTCCGGCATCCAAAAAAATCTCGCCCTGTATTTCAAAGTCAAATTGTCGATAAAACTCAATCGCGTTGGTTTGAGCGTGTAAAAACAGGGGTAAAGAGGGCTTTGCCCAGGAAATAATGTGCTTGAGTAATGCGCTCCCCAGGCCTTGGCTGCGATAATCTTTGCGTATTGCCACGCGACCAATATGAAGTGCTTGTTGTTCACGCCATACATCGTGAATGACGCGGGCACAGCCTACAAGGTTTTGCGTTAAACGCTCGCCAGGGGCGGGGCTGTAGTCTGCGAACACTCCAAAGTGCCACGCTTGGTCGTCGCGCCCATCCCACTCGTCGGCAACGGGCACCTTTTGTTCCACAATAAAGACTTCGGTGCGCAGTTCACTTAACTCGCGGTTATGGGTCGACCAGTTAAGGTTGCAGCAACGAATGTTACGGCTATTAATCTTCATCCAATTCTAGCCACCCTTGATCCAGCAGGTGGCAAAGCAATTCACGTTGATTGTTGTCCCCGGCTGCATCTAAGGCCGTCAGTTGAAAGCTTGTCTGGTTGCAAAGCGTTTCGGCCAGCGTTGGCGGGCAGGTGAATTCTTCACCGTTAACAAACAAATAGCAGCTTTGTGAATTCTGGTGATAGCTGAATCGTGCGTCTTGAGCTTGATAAACCACCGGGTCTTGCGCCAGCAGCTCTACTAAGTCGTTATTACTGAGAGGGGATGCATCGCCTGTGTGTTCTATGTGCTGTTGCTCTGGGTATTTGGGCTGGCTCATATAGCGGCCGAACCAACGAGCCAGGCTTTCATCGGTCAGTTGCTCGTTAATGATGTCCCGTAAATGCTGCACCGTGGCTGTTGAAATTTCGCCGGGTTTGAAAAAGTTTTCGCTCTGGCTATCACGGTAGCGTTGGTCGTTGGTTAAAGTGCTTGCCACTTCTTGGCTAAAGTCACACAAAATGTCGGCGACGCTGGGTGCGCGAAAACCAATCGAGTAGGTGATGCACTCATTATCCTGCGCTGTGCCCCAGTGGGCGACTCCGGGTGGAATATAGAGAATGTCACCCGGTTTACAAATGAAGGTTTGCTGTGGCTCAAAATTTTTGAGGATTTTTAACGGCGTTCCGTCCAGGGTGTCGCTAAAGCTATCGCAGGCTTGCCCGATTTTCCATTCACGTGTGCCTGCGCCTTGCAATAAAAACACATCATAGTAATCGAAGTGGGGGCCAACGCTTCCCCCCGTGGGAGCATAACTCACCATGACGTCATCCAGTCGCCAACTGGGAAGAAATCGAAACTGTTGTAGCAGTGCGTGAACCTCGGGAACCAGCTGGTCGACAGCCTGCACCAGCAATGTCCAATCTGATTCTGGCAGAGAATGAAAACGCTCTTCGTCAAATGGTCCGTTCTCAAGCTGCCAGGGCGCCGCAGCCGTATGAGTGATCAGACGCGATTCAATGTCTTCCTCTAGCGCTAAACCGGCAAGCTCTTCGGCGGTGAGCGGAGAGGTGAAGTCAGGAAGGACTTGTGGTAAATAAACGGCCCGCTGTTGCCAGTAGCTGCGTAAAAATTCTGCGACCGTCAGCGGCCCTAATTGATTCAGAGGTGATGTATACATAAGCAAAAGAAAGGGGAGCCAGGCTCCCCTTGAGTCAAATGTTGCGCGCCTGAGCTTCGGCGTTGCCAATATAGTTGGCGGGGGTTAATTCACGAATGGTTTGTTTTGCATGCTCGGGAATGTCTAAGGTTTCGACAAACTCTGCTAACACCTCGCGAGTAATCGCTTGCCCACGAGTCAGCGCTTTCAGCTTTTCGTAAGGCTCTGCAACGTCGTAGCGGCGCATAATGGTTTGAATTGGTTCGGCCAGTACTTCCCAGGCGTTATCCAGGTCTTCGGCCAGACGCGCGCGGTTGATTTCCAGCTTGCCAATACCCTTTAGCGTAGAAGCATAGGCAATCAGGCTATAGCCGAAGCCAACGCCCATGTTGCGAAGCACAGTAGAGTCGGTCAGGTCGCGCTGCCAGCGTGAAATTGGGAGCTTTTGCGCCAAATGGGAGAAAACGGCGTTGCCGATACCGAGGTTGCCCTCTGAGTTTTCAAAATCGATAGGATTTACTTTGTGAGGCATGGTGGATGAGCCCACCTCCCCAGCGATGGTTTTTTGCTTGAAGTAACCCAGCGAGATATAGCCCCAAATATCGCGATCAAAGTCGATGATAATGGTGTTGTAGCGTGCGATGGCATCGAACAGCTCGGCGATGTAATCGTGGGGCTCAATTTGGGTGGTGTAGGGGTTCCAGGTTAAACCCAGTGCGGTGACAAACGCTTCGGCATTGGCCTGCCAATCTACGTCTGGGTAGGCCGACAAATGTGCGTTGTAGTTACCTACCGCACCGTTGATTTTGCCCAGCAATTCAACGGCTTCAATTTGAACCAGTTGGCGGCGCAGGCGCGCAACCACGTTGGCCAGTTCTTTACCAACAGTAGTGGGGCTGGCGGTTTGGCCGTGAGTGCGCGACAACATCGGGTCATTTGCGTAATCGTGAGCTAACTTGGCAATGGCATCGCTGATGCTGCGCGCTTCTTGCAGCAGAACGTCGCGGCCACGCTTGAGCATTAAGCCGTGAGACAGGTTGTTGATGTCTTCACTGGTGCAGGCAAAGTGGACGAATTCCAATACCGCTTCAAGCTCGCTATTGCCTGCGAACTTCTTCTTCAGAAAGTACTCAACCGCTTTAACATCGTGATTGGTGGTGCGTTCAATGTCTTTTACGGCCTGTGCATCGGCTTCGCTAAAGTCGGCGATGATGGCGTCTAGTTGCTTGTGAGTCGCTTCGCTAAACGGCGCAACTTCGCTTACGCCCTCCAGGCGGCTGAGCTGCTGCAGCCAGCGCACTTCGACTTCTACTCGGCAATGAATCAGACCGAATTCGCTGAATATGCTGCGCAGTGCAGAGGTTTTGCTGCCGTATCGGCCGTCAACGGGGGATACAGCGCTCAGGGGGGATAATTCCATGGCGATCTCACAGGGTTCAGTGGGTTGAAATATCAAAAAATTAATGGGGCGCTATGATACCCCAAAAAAGGTCAGTTTTCAGGCGGATTCTCAGGGGCGAATTTGCCGCAGTAACGCTTCGGTTTCGCCGAGGAGTTTTTTGCGCTGCATAATAATTTGCAGGCGCGAGCCGCCCAGCTGGCGCCATAATGTGGCAGAGCGAATAGCCGCTAACAGCAAAGCGCGAACCTGACTGGCGACGCGCTGCTGTTGCAGGAAGTTCGGGTCGCCGGCCACTTGAATACGAAAGCGAAATTGGCTGAGCGTGGCGCTGTAAATGTCAGCGATGTTGGCAATCACGTTGTCGTGGGTCGTGTCGAAATGCTCGGCCTGCGCAGAGGCCTGCTCGAGGCGGCTGGCAATCACACCAAGCATATCGCGCCGTTTACTTAATCGCCGCTGCAGGTGCAGTACCCCAGCGCTGTAGCGCACGGTGTTGTTTTGCAGTTGGCGGCTGGATGTCAGCAGGTCGCGCAAGGCTTCGAGTCCTAAGCGCATATCGTCCACCGAACCGCCGTAAACACTGAGCGTATCGACCGGGTTGAGTTGAAACAGGCTGTTGATGCTGCAGCGGTAAGCGTCCGAAGGGGTAAAACCTGTTCGCGCCAGCTGATCCACCAGCGTGGTGGCTTGCATAATGCCCGCTGCGGCGAGGGTGATATCTCGCCAGTTTTTCGTGCGTGTCAAATCAATATTTCCTGCGTGTTAGCGATTATCGCTGAATTCAATCACTGCGCCGCCCATGCAAATATCGCCTTGATAAAAAACCACCGATTGTCCAGGGGTTACGGCACGTTGCGGCTCTTTAAACCAGACCTTGAGCTTGTCACCGTTAATTTCAACCCGGCACGCTTGATCGGGTTGACGGTAACGGGTTTTCGCCGTCACGTTTAAGATGCTGGTGGTGGGCGCTGGATTTATCCAGTGGGCGTCTGTGGCCTGCAGATAATTAGTGTACAGCAAAGGGTTTTCTGTGCCCTGGGCGGCCAGCAGTACATTGCGTTGTAAATCTTTACCCACGACAAACCAGGGCTCGTCGCTGGCATCTTTTACTCCGCCGATGCCAAGGCCTTGGCGCTGGCCTATAGTGTGGTACATCAAGCCGCTGTGCTGACCAATGACTCGACCGGTTTGATCTTCGATGTCACCTGGTTGAGCGGGTAAGTACTGTTGTAGAAAATCTTTAAAACGGCGCTCGCCGATAAAACAAATACCGGTACTGTCTTTTTTGTTGTGGGTGATTAATCCGTGCTCCTCGGCAATGGCGCGAACCTCGGGCTTTTCGAGCTCGCCGACGGGAAACAGCGTTTTGTTAAATTCCGCTTCTGACACCGCGTGTAAAAAATAGCTTTGGTCCTTGTTGTTGTCCAACCCGCGCAACAGATACGTGTGATTTTCGCGATCCTGACGGCGGACATAGTGACCGGTGGCAATTAAGTCGGCACCAAGCATTTCGGCGTACTCTAAAAATACCTTAAACTTGATTTCCCGGTTGCAGAGAATGTCCGGGTTAGGGGTGCGCCCCGCTTTGTATTCGGCCAGAAAGTGCTCGAATACATTATCCCAATACTCCGCCGCAAAATTAGCGGTATGCAGTTTAATGCCCAGTTTGTCGCACACTTTCTGGGCGTCGGCCAGGTCCTCTTTGGCTGTGCAGTATTCGGTGCCGTCGTCTTCTTCCCAGTTTTTCATAAACAGGCCTTCCACGTTGTAGCCTTGCTGCATAAGCAAAAGCGCGGAAACAGACGAGTCGACGCCGCCGGACATGCCGACGATAACGGTTTGGTTTTTTTCGGTCATAGGAATACTGTGGTGGATGAGTGCCGGGCCGGCATTTTACCTGTGCTGGCCGACGACCTCCAGTGGGTAGCGTCGTCCGGCCAGGTATTGATCGACGATATTGAGGACCATGGGGCTGCGCAGTTCGGATTGGCGATTGGCTATTTCGTCGCGGGTGAGCCAAATGGGGCCTATTATGCCCTCATCGAGCACCGCATCAGGGTCCTGTTTAAGGGCGGTGGCAATAAATGTCGTTCGCGCGTAGGTCACACCATTGGCGGGCGCTGTGTATAAATCAATGCCGGCCACGCCGCTTAGGGTTATATGCCAACCGGTTTCTTCGAGTGTTTCGCGAATGGCGGCCTCTTGCAGCGTTTCATTCGCCTCTAGGTGTCCGGCGGGTTGGTTAATTTTTTCTTCGCCATCTATTCGTTCGCGCACCAGCAAAAACTGGCCATCGCGTTCGATAATGCAGGCTACGGTGACATGCGGGGTAAAAGTCATGGCTTTTTGCGCTTATTAAAGGGGCGTGGTTTGGGTTTGGACGCCTGAGGTAAGTGTACCTGCTGCTCAATGAATTCGCCGGGCTGCAACTGGTTAAGCTGCCATTGTCCGATGGCACTTCGCACCAGTCGTAAGGTTGGTAACCCCACGGCGGCCGTCATACGCCGAACCTGGCGGTTACGACCCTCACTGATGGTGATGCTCAGCCAGTTTGTGGGGATGTTTTTGCGCTCACGCACCGGGTTTTCTCGAGGCCACAGCTTCGGCGCCGGAATGGAAATCACTTTGGCTGGGCGGGTCGGGCCGTCATTTAACTCTACGCCTTGTCTTAACTGATCCAATGCCTGCGGCTCGGGCGTACCCTCTACCTGAACCCAATAAGTTTTCGGCAGTTTGTTGCGAGGGTGGGTAATTCTTTGGGCCAGCGCGCCGTCGGCGGTCAGTAGCAATAAGCCTTCAGAGTCTCTGTCTAGCCGGCCTGCCGCATAAATACCCGGTTGCTTGATATAGTCCGCCAGAGTTTGACGGCCTTGTGAGTCGGTAAATTGGCTTAAGACCCCATAGGGTTTGTTGAAAAGTACAAGTTTGGCCATAGATAAAGCACAGTAAAGCAACAGCGGCTGGCCAGTGTAGCCTAAACCGTGGTTTTTGTTGAGCCGCTGTCTATGCGTTCGAAGGGTTAATGAGGGCGTTCAGGGAGGCTGATGTTTACTGCGTGAAACCCCTTGTCGCCGCGGGTAACCTCAAACGTAACTGTCTGGCCCGCCTTGAGAGTTTTATAGCCATCCATATCAATGGCAGAGTAGTGAGCGAAAAGGTCTTCATTGCCTTCGTCCGGGAGAATGAAACCGTAGCCTTTGGCGTTATTAAACCATTTGACGGTACCTGTAGGCATAGCGTTATTCCTTCTTATTTACAGGCGCGTAATGGGACTGCGCGCATCGTTATTATTAGTAAACCGCTGCAAGCGGTTGAGGCTTAAGTAAGCCCCGGCTGGTCTGGTGGAATTTTGACCAGCTCGGTCTTTTTAGCCGACCTGTATAGGCTTGTCAAGTTTGGGCTTCGCGTTGGTGCCTTCGCTTGAGTTACAATGGCTGAAATTAACCGAGGATAAGTTTACAGCCATAAAATACACTGCTTAAAAAGTTAGCAGATGAAATTTGGGGATTTAGCCCGACCTATAAAAGGCAATTCATACCCAATAAAATTTTATGAGTGAGAACGAACCTCAGCCTGGAAGTGTCAGATTCTTGTGATGTATATGGGAAAGTTTGAAAACTATCGACTAACATTAAATCAAGTTCGCAGTCAGCAAGACGACGATGACTACGATTTTGATGACGGGCTTGCGGTTCAGGAATCTCCACCTCAGCTAAAGCGTCCGCCAATGTATAAAGTGATTATGCATAACGATGATTACACTCCCATGGAGTTTGTTGTGCATATTCTGGAAGCCTTTTTTGGCATGGATCGTGAACAGGCCACCCATGTGATGTTAACCGTTCACACTCAGGGCAAAGCAGTGTGTGGAATATACACCCGGGATGTGGCTGAGACAAAAGTCGCCCAGGTGAATCAGTTAGCGGAAGATAATGAGCATCCACTGTTGTGCGAAATCGAAGTAGTGGACGGGGATGAAGACAGCGAATGAGTAGTAACACTGTCAGAGAGCTGACAGTGGGTTTTGCTCCCTAGAGAGGTACCCTAGATGTTAAGTAAAGATCTTGAAGTCACCCTGAACATGGCATTCAAAGGCGCTCGCAGTAAACGGCATGAGTTTATGACCGTTGAGCACCTGTTACTGGCGCTGATTGATAACGAATCGGCGGCCATGGTGTTGCGTGCCTGTGGTGCAGATCTGGTGGTTCTGCGACGGGAGCTGATTGAGTTTGTGGATTCCACCACGCCATTGTTGCCAGAAAATGACGACGAGCGTGAAACCCAGCCTACTTTAGGGTTTCAACGGGTGTTGCAACGCGCGGTGTTTCACGTTCAATCTTCCGGTAAACAAGAGGTCACTGGTGCTAATGTACTGGTTGCGATTTTCAGTGAGCAGGAAAGTCAGGCGGTTTACTACCTGAAGCAGCAAAGCATCGCGCGTATAGACATTGTTAATTACATCACCCACGGTATCCAAAAAGTCGCCGGTCATGAGCATGGCGCAGAGGACGGCTCTCACGAGCAGTCTGACGAAGAGAGCTTAGGTGTTGAACAGCCCTCCCCAAGCCCGCTGGAAAATTTTGCCAGTAATCTTAATGAGTTGGCGGCCAGCGGTAAAATAGACCCATTAATCGGCCGCAGCACAGAGCTTGAGCGAGTTTCTCAGGTGCTTTCGCGCAGACGCAAAAACAACCCGTTGCTGGTGGGTGAGTCTGGCGTGGGCAAAACCGCAATCGCGGAAGGTTTGGCTAAGCGTATTGTGGATGGCGAAGTGCCCGAGGCTTTAGCGTCCAGTGTGGTCTACTCGCTGGACATGGGGGCATTATTGGCCGGTACAAAATACCGTGGTGACTTCGAAAAACGCTTTAAAGGCTTACTGCACGAGCTGAAAAAGCAGCCTCATTCGATTTTGTTTATTGATGAAATCCACACGATTATTGGTGCTGGCGCCGCCTCTGGCGGGGTAATGGACGCCTCTAATCTGTTGAAGCCATTGCTCAGCTCTGGGCAGTTGCGTTGCATGGGCTCCACAACTTATCAGGAGTATCGCGGCATTTTTGAAAAAGATCGTGCCTTGTCTCGTCGCTTCCAGAAAGTGGACGTGGTTGAACCCACTGTCGACGAGACTTATCAGATACTTAAGGGCTTGAAAAAACACTTTGAGGATCATCACGGTCTTCGTTACACCGAGCCTGCATTGAAAGCGGCTGCAGAGTTGTCAGAGCGCTACATTAACGATCGCTTTTTGCCCGATAAGGCCATTGATGTGATCGACGAAGCTGGTGCTTTCCAGCAGTTGCAGCCACCGAGCAAGCGGAAGAAAACCGTGGGGGTTTCCGATGTTGAGGCAGTGGTGGCGAAGATTGCCAGAATCCCACCCAAAAGCGTTTCTTCCAACGATTTGGAACAGCTGCGTAAGCTGGATGACAACCTGAAAATGACGGTGTTTGGCCAGGATGAGGCGATTGATACCCTATCCACCGCGATCAAGCTGGCGCGGGCGGGTTTGCGCAGTGGCGATAAGCCCATCGGTTCATTTTTGTTCGCTGGCCCCACCGGTGTTGGTAAAACCGAGGTTAGCCGTCAACTGGCTAAATGCTTAGGGGTAGAGCTGATTCGTTTTGATATGTCCGAGTATATGGAGCGCCACACCGTTTCCAGACTTATTGGCGCGCCGCCCGGCTACGTTGGTTTTGATCAGGGGGGGTTATTGACCGACGCTGTGACCAAAAGCCCACACAGTGTGGTGCTGTTGGATGAAATCGAAAAAGCACATCCAGACGTATTTAATTTGCTGTTGCAGGTGATGGATCACGGTACTTTGACGGACAACAACGGCCGTAAAGCGGATTTCCGTAATGTGATCTTGATCATGACCACCAACGCCGGTGCGGAGGATGTCAGCCGCGCTTCTATTGGTTTTACCAAGCAGGATCATTCAACGGACGGTATCGAGGCGATCAAGAAAATGTTTACGCCTGAATTTCGTAACCGGCTTGATGCCACGGTCCAGTTTGGTGCTCTGCCGCTTTCTGTGGTGGAAACCGTGGTGGATAAGTTTCTTACCGAGTTGCAAGCGCAGCTGGATGAGAAAAAAGTTAATCTGGAAGTCAGCACTGCCGCGCGCAAATGGCTGGCGGAGCAGGGCTATGATGAGAAAATGGGCGCTCGCCCCATGGCTCGTCTTATTCAGGATAAGGTTAAGAAGCCTTTGGCTGAAGCTGTGCTGTTTGGTGAGCTCTCGGGCGGCGGCACAGTGTCTGTCGATGTGAGCGAAGACGGCCAGCTGGCACTGGAGTTTGAGGTTAAAGAGCCCGCACCTGCTTAATGAGCTGGGTAGGTTGTTTGTCGGCGTAAAACTCAAAAGCCCCGCATGCGGGGCTTTTTTGTGTGCGCCAGCTGGTTCAGTAAGCACCTTTAATCAGCTCAATGCCCGGTGCTAACACGCGTCGCCAGGCAGTATCAATTCTTTCACTGTACATCGGGTCGTGTTTGCTTAGAGTTTCAAGCAGCGCTTCCAGCCAAGTGTTATAGAGGTGCGGGCGTATATTGTAACCTTGGCGATTGTGACTTTTGCCCAGCGCTTTGAGTTTGGTGTCGGGCAGGCCGCGGGAAAACAGAATCAGCTGCATAATCCCGTTGCGCAGTAAATGCCGTTGGGCGGGCATGTCGGTATCGACGAACATCTGCCGTACCTCGTCGGACTTTCCCATAAAGTTGTCGTAAAAATCGCTAAAAAACGTATCGCGGTTACAGCAGCGGCCATAACTTTGAAACACTAAATCCTGATCGCTATGCACTCAATCGCCTCAGTTGGTGGCTTTGGAGGCGCAACATATCACCGAGTGTTTGGGTCGGTTTTGATTTGGGTCAAAAAGGGAAGGGGGACAAACAAAAGCCCCAGCAAGGGGGCTTTTGTTGAAATAAGGTATTAACGGGCGCGGTAGGTGATACGGCCTTTGGTCAGGTCGTACGGGGTCATCTCTACCTTTACCTTGTCGCCGGTCAAGATGCGGATATAGTTTTTACGCATTTTTCCCGAGATATGAGCGGTTACTACGTGACCATTTTCCAGCTTTACGCGGAATGTGGTGTTCGGCAAAGTATCTACAACTTCGCCTTCAAATTCGATTACATCGTCTTTCGCCATTCGGCAGAATCCTCAATTTATCTTTGCAGTTGCGCGAAAAGGCGGCAATTGTGCCTGAAAAGCGCGCAATAGCCAAGTCCGAAGGGCGATTTTCAGTGGCTAAGGGTTAATTCAATCTCACCCAGTGTTTATTTATGAGAAGCTGCAGTGGCCGATATTGTGTTTTATAGGCCATTTTTTGACAGTTTCGTATCCAATAGCCCAGGTAAACATACTCCAGCCCCATGTCTTGAGCTTTCCGAATTTGTACCAAGATAGCGAAGGTGCCAAGGCTGCGTTTGGCTTCTTGGCTATCAAAAAAAGTATAAACAGCCGATAGTCCATCCGTTAGCTCATCGCATACTGCGACACCGAGCAGACGATCTTGCAGCCGATATTCGATGTAGCGCGTAGTCCCCCATTCGGCACTTAAAAATGCCTCGTATTGCTCGCGGGTAGGGGGGTACATGTCACCGTCGGCATGACGGTTGTTGATATAGCTTTCGTAAAGTGAGTAATGCTCATCGGTTTGAATGCTGTCGACCAGGTGGAGCTGCAGGTCGCTGTTTTTTTTGATGCAGCGTTTTTGGCTGCGGTTGGCTTTAAACAAGCGCACGGGAATTCGACTGGAAACACACGCTTGGCAGGCGGCGCAGTGAGGACGATATAAATGACTGCCGCTGCGTCTAAAACCCAAACGTGATAGTTGCGAGTAAAGGTCTTGATCCACTTCGGCGGCTGGATCAATAAAAACGGTGGTTGCCTCTTCGCCTTCGAGGTAGCTGCACGGATGAGGGGCGGTGGCAAAGAGCTTTAGGTTGGATAAATCGCTCATATTGTCTGTCTCCTGTACCCAGAACTACTGTAGAGTATTTAAGAGTGCTTAGAAAGGGTAATCTGGGTGGGTGCAGCTCTCGGGCCAGTGGGATCTTGCGGTGTTTCCGATCAGTCCGGTTAACGTTTTGGCAAATTCCTCTCTGGGTAGCTCATAAGCCCCGAGGCTAAACAGGTGGTCGCTGGCCACTTGGCAGTCAACCAGCTCAAAACCCCAAGTCTCAAGGTAGTAACACAGGCAGGCGAAGGCGATTTTTGACGCGTTATCCTGTCGCGAAAACATGGATTCACCAAAGAATACCTGGCCAAGAGCCAGACCATAGAGCCCCCCTACAAGCTTGTCGTCATTCCACATTTCTACACTGTGGGTGATCCCCAAGCGATGTAGTTCGCAATAGGCTTCGTGCATTTCCGGGGTGATCCAAGTGCCTCCGGCGTCTTCTCGCGGCGCCGCACAAGCCTTCATAACCTCGCTGAATGCCGTATCAAAACGAAGTTCGAAGGGCGCTTTACGCAGCAGCTTTCGCAGTGAGCGCGACAGATGAACTTCATGCGGGCGCAATATGGTGCGAGGGTTGGGGGTCCACCAGAGGATCGGTTGGTCCTCTTCATACCAGGGGAAAATACCCTGTGCGTAGGCATTGACGATACGCTGCGGATGCAAATCACCACCGGCTGCGAGTAATCCGTTGGGATCGTCCAGGGCCGACTCAAGCGGTGGAAACAGAGCTGGGTCGTCGTTTAGCCAGGGCAGGTGAATCATAAAGCGTCCAGAGTCGTCTTAATACGCATAAAAAACGGCGGTGGTATCGCTACCGCCGCCGCTATTGTACGCAAAAGTGCGTTGGTGATCAGTCGTCGAGAAATTTCTCGGCGTCCAGCGCGGCCATACAGCCGGCCCCGGCAGAGGTAATGGCCTGACGGTAAATGTGATCAGAAACATCACCTGCGGCATATACACCTTCAACGCTGGTGGCTGTTGCGTTACCTTCCAGGCCGCTGTTGATTTTGATGTAGCCGTCTTTCATGTCCAGCTGACCGGCAAAAATGTCAGTGTTGGGTTTGTGGCCGATGGCGATAAAGACCCCGGCTACGTCGATTTCGGTGGTTTCACCGGCGTCGAGATTGTTCAGGCGCAGGCCGGTTACACCGCTGTCGTCGCCCAGTACTTCGTCCAGGGTGTGATTCCACAACACTTTGATGTTCTCTTTGGCGAACAATTTGTCCTGCAGAATTTTTTCTGAGCGCAACGAGTCGCGACGGTGAATCAGGGTCACTTCACTGGCAATGTTGGACAGATACAGCGCTTCTTCCACAGCAGTGTTACCGCCACCGACGACCGCTACTTTCTGATCGCGATAGAAAAAGCCATCGCAGGTTGCGCAAGCGCTGACACCTTTACCCATAAACGCTTCTTCCGAAGGCAAACCCAGATACTGAGCCGAGGCACCGGTGGCGATAATCAGTGCATCGCAGGTGTAGGTCTCGGTGCCTTTCAACGTGAAAGGGCGCTTGGATAAATCGGTTTCACTGATGTGATCAAAAATGATCTCAGTATCAAAACGCTCGGCGTGCTGCTGCATTTGCACCATTAAGTCTGGGCCCTGCAGGTCGGCAACGCCGCCTGGCCAGTTTTCCACTTCCGTGGTGGTGGTTAGCTGGCCACCTTGCTGCATGCCGGTAATGACCACTGGCTTGAGGTTGGCACGGGCTGCGTAGATGGCTGCAGTGTAGCCGGCAGGGCCTGAGCCAAGAATAATCAGGCGGTGGTGTTTTGCTTCGCTCATTGCATAGAATCCTTATCGAGAAATCTGAGGGCTAATAAATTGGCGTCAATCTTAAGTGAATCAATTACTATGGGCAAAATTGTAGTCTTCAATGCCTGGCATTGGTAAATTTAATCAGCGATTAAGATGATATAGCTGCCGACTGCTGCACTGCGTAGTCGGGTGAGCTTGCTTTACAATAGCGGCTATCTCACTGCGACTAAAAGATTTTGATGGGGTTAGAACGTTTGAGCAAAAAAAATGCAAAAGCTGCAGCGAGCGAGCAAGCTGAATCTGCCAGAATTATGCGTCATTTGCGTGAAGGGGCCTTAATCGGGCTTGTGGCGGCTTGTGGTTTGTTGCTGTTAACACTGTTTACTTACGATGCCGGAGACCCGGGCTGGTCACGCACTGGGGAAAATCTGCGTATCGAAAACGCGGGTGGGCCTGCAGGGGCCTGGCTTGCGGATGTTTTCTTCTCGCTATTCGGCTATTTATCGTTTTTGTTTCCGCTGATGCTGGCCTATCGCGCGTGGCTGATTATCCGCGACCGCTCTCATCCCCCAGAGTTTGATCCTGTTTTGCTCGGTTTGCGCACCATCGGTTTGGTACTGGTGATGGTGGCCGGAACCGGTCTTGCGGTACTGCACGTTGGCGGGCGTGAATCAACGTTGCCATTTTCTGATGGGGGTTACCTGGGGCTGTCCGTGGCCGAAGCTGTAGCGGGGGCGTTCAGCCATACCGGCGGCACTTTGCTGTTGTTGGCGATGTTTTTCTTCGGTTTGACGATTTTCACCGATCTGTCGTGGCTGGGCTTGATGGACAGTATTGGCCAAAAAGTACTGCGGTTTTGGCGCTTTACTGGAGAAAAATACACTCATTGGCGCGCTGCTAGAGCTGAAAAACGCAGCACCGATAAACAGCAGCGCGAGCGCCGTGAGGTGATTGAAACACGTAAAAGGGCCGAAGCTGTCAGGGTGCCGCCAACCATCAGCGAGCCGATCAAAAAGCCCGCTCCCAGTAAGCGCGCGGTGCAGGAAAAGCAGGTTCCTTTATTCGGTAAAGACGATACCCCGGTCGGCGATTTACCGCCCATCAGCCTGCTGGATCCGGCCGACAAACACAGTGACAAAGCTTTTTCTAAAGAGTCACTGGAGGCTATGTCGAAACTGCTGGAATTAAAGCTGAAAGATTTTGGTATCGAGATTGAAGTGGTGTCGGTACAGCCGGGCCCCGTGGTTACCCGTTTTGAAATTCAGCCCGCCCCCGGCGTAAAAGCCAGTCGTATTACTAACCTAGCGAAAGATTTGGCTCGTTCGCTGGCGGTTATCAGTGTACGGGTGGTAGAGGTGATACCTGGGCGCTCGGTAATGGGGATTGAGATACCCAACGAGCACCGCGAGATGGTGCGCCTAAGCGAGGTACTGTCATCCGAGCCTTACGAGAAATCAAAATCACGCCTGACCATGGCGCTGGGGCACAACATCGCCGGTGAACCCGTGATTGCCGATCTGGCCCGTATGCCGCACCTGCTGGTTGCCGGTACCACCGGCTCGGGTAAGTCGGTAGGGGTGAACGTGATGCTGTTGTCCTTACTGTATAAATCATCGCCGAAAGATGTGCGTTTGATTCTGGTTGATCCTAAAATGCTGGAGCTTTCGGTTTACGAGGGCATTCCCCACCTCTTGACTCCCGTTATCACCGATATGAACGACGCCGCCAATGGTTTGCGCTGGTGTGTAGGTGAAATGGAGCGCCGCTATAAACTGATGGCCGCCATGGGGGTGCGTAATCTGGCGGGCTTTAATCGTAAGATTGAAGAGGCCGAAAAGGCCGGAACCCCCATCGCCGATCCGCTGTTCAAGCCCGATGAGCATTACGAAGCGGGCAGTGAAGAGGCTACGCCGCCAAATTTGGAAACCTTGCCTGCCATCGTCGTAGTGATCGATGAGTTTGCCGATATGATGATGATTGTCGGTAAAAAAGTGGAACAATTGATCGCTCGCATTGCTCAAAAAGCACGGGCCGCGGGTATTCACTTGATTCTTGCGACTCAGCGTCCGTCGGTTGATGTGATCACGGGTTTGATTAAAGCGAACGTCCCCACGCGTATGGCGTTTCAGGTGTCTTCAAAAATTGACTCGCGCACCATTCTCGACCAGGGCGGTGCAGAACAGTTGCTGGGCCATGGGGACATGCTTTATTTGCCACCGGGCACCAGTGTGCCGGAGCGTGTGCACGGCGCTTTTGTGGACGATCATGAGGTTCACAACGTGGTGGCCGACTGGAAAAAGCGTGGCGAGCCAGATTATTTGGAAGGTGTTATTGACGACAGCACCAATAATATTCCGGTGCCCGGTTTGTCGGGCGGCGAAGAGGGCGGCAATGATGAAGGTGATGCGCTCTACGATGAAGCCGTCGCTTTTGTGATCGATTCACGCAAAGCGTCCATTTCATCGGTACAGCGTAAGCTGCGTATTGGCTATAACCGCGCTGCGCGACTCATCGAAACCATGGAGGCGGCGGGGGTAGTCTCCGAGGCTGGCCACAATGGTAATCGCGAAGTGCTTGCGCCTAAAGCCTAATGTTTGTGTGGCGTGCAGGTGATGAAATTATTGAAGGTTGAGTTATGACATTTTTTATTCGTTTTGTTGCTGCACTACTGCTGTGCCATTCAGCTTTTGCCAGCGCGCAAGATAACGCAGCGGTAGCGCTGACCGACAAACTGCATCAGTTGGTGAGTTTGCAAGGTAGGTTTACTCAGGTGTTGCAGGATGAATCTGGCAGTGAGCTTGAGCGCAGCAGTGGCGAATTTGTTCTGCAAAAACCAGGGCGGTTTTACTGGGAAACACGAGATCCTTTTCCGCAAACTCTGGTGTCAAACGGTGAAACCATCTGGCTTTACGATCCGGATTTAATGCAGGTGACCGTGCGCCAGGTTAACGATAATATGCAGCGCACCCCGGCGCTGTTGCTCAGTGATTCGGCGGCCAATGTGGCCGAAGCCTACGAAGTTAGCTCGCCCGCTGACAATCAATTTGTACTTGCCCCCCGTGGCGAGGATGCGCTGTTCGAATCGTTAACGCTGGTGTTTGACGGTGCCGATGGCGTTAAGGTCGCGCAAATTCAACTGTTGGACGGTCTGGGGCAAACCACCGTATTTACCTTTGTTGAAACTGAGCAAAATAAACCCGTCGATGAGTCTTTATTTGAGTTTGTCATCCCCGACGGCGTGGATGTATTGATTGACTGATATGGGAGATTTGTTCGCCACAGAGCCCGTGCATCAACCCTTGGCCGCTCGTATGCGGCCGCGCACCTTGGCAGATTATATCGGCCAGCAGCATATTCTCGCACCGGGTAAACCCCTGCGCGAGGCGGTAGAAAAAGGCCAGCTGCACTCCATGATTTTATGGGGCCCGCCGGGAGTGGGTAAAACCTCGTTGGCGCGGTTGTTTGCCGAGCGCGCTGATGCCCGTTTTGAAACCCTTTCAGCGGTACTTTCCGGTGTGAAAGATATTCGCGCTGCGGTGCAGGTGGCGCAACAAGAGCGGCAAATGCGGGGGCGAGCCACTATTTTATTTGTGGACGAGGTGCACCGCTTTAATAAATCCCAGCAGGATGCGTTTCTCCCCTACGTAGAAGACGGCACCTTTATTTTTATCGGCGCTACCACCGAAAACCCCTCATTTGAGTTGAACAATGCGCTTTTATCCCGCTGCCGGGTTTATGTGCTGCGCTCGTTAGATCGTGAGCTGGTCGAGCAGGTGATCCTGCAGGCGCTTAGCGATAGCGAGCGGGGGCTGGGCGAGGAATCCATCGAGATCAGCGATGATGCGCTCACGGTCCTCGCCAATGCGGCTGACGGCGATGCACGTAAGTCTCTGAACCTGCTGGAGCTGGCGGCCGATTTGGCGCCGGAGCAGGAGGGGCAGCGGGTTATTGCTGAGGATGTGCTGGCCGAGGTACTTGGCGGTGATGTGCGCCGTTTCGATAAAGGCGGGGATTTATTCTACGAGCAGATTTCGGCGATGCATAAGTCGGTGCGCGGCTCCTCCCCCGATGGTGCACTCTACTGGTTGGCGCGAATGCTCGATGGCGGCTGCGACCCTCTGTACGTGGCGCGCAGGGTAGTGCGCATGGCCAGCGAAGACATAGGTAACGCCGACCCGCGCGGGTTATCACTGGCGCTGGCGGCCTGGGATACCCAAGAGCGACTCGGCAGCCCAGAAGGCGAGTTAGCTATCGCACAGGCCATTACTTACCTGGCCTGCGCGCCGAAAAGTAACGCTGTGTATAATGGCTTTAATCAGGCGATGGCTGATGTGAAAAATGACCCCGCTCTGGATGTGCCCATGCACCTTCGCAATGCCCCTACCAGCATGATGAAGTCCATGGATTTTGGTGCCGAGTACCGCTATGCACACGATGAGCCGGGTGCCTACGCCGCTGGTGAAAACTATTTGCCAGAGCCCATTAGCGAGCGCCGCTATTACCAGCCCACTGACCGCGGCCTGGAAGGCAAAATCAGTGAAAAGCTTAAGCATCTGCGGGCCTTAGATGCGGCCAGTCCGTTAAAACGTTACCAAAGAGATTAGCTATGCAATGGCTTTTTGTCGCGGCTGGTGGCGCCTTGGGTGCTATGGCGCGATTGTTTATTACCACGCAGCTTTCCCCCTTAACCGGCCACCGGTTTCCTTTGGGCACTTTAGTGGTGAACTTATTAGGCTGCTTTCTGGTGGCTCTTCTGTACGTGGTGATCGTAGAAAAAGCCATGTTGCCACCTTATTGGCGCCACCTTCTGGTGACCGGTTTTTTGGGGGCGCTGACCACCTTTTCTACCTTTTCTCTAGACGCCTTGTTACTGTGGCAGAACGGTTTGCACAGCGTGGCGGTATTTTACGTGCTTGCCAACGTGCTCGGCTGTCTGCTGGTGGTGGCTCTTTCGTGGTATTTAGCTCACTTTATGTTATCTTAACCGCCCTAAAATTCGGGCTCCCGCCCAGCCATCAACTGTTAAAAAGTCATTTCTATGCTAGATCCGAAACTGATTCGCGGTAACTTGGAAGAAGTTGCCACAGGGCTCGCCAAGCGAGGTTTTCAACTGGATGTAGAGCTGCTGCGTGCACTCGAAGAGGAGCGCAAGGCCATCCAAATTAAAACGGAAAACCTGCAGTCGGAGCGCAACAGTCGCTCTAAAAATATCGGTAAAGCCAAGGCGGCCGGTGAGGATATCGCCCCGCTGCTCAAAGAAGTGGATCAACTGAAGCAGGATTTAGCCAACGCTGAGGCAGAGCTGCACCAAGTACAGCATAAACTGGATGATTATTTATCCGGTGTGCCCAATATTCCCGCGGCAGAAGTGCCCGAGGGTGTCAGCGAAGACGACAATGTTGAAGTTCGCCGCTGGGGAAGCCCACGTGAATTTGACTTTGAGGTCAAAGATCACGTGGATTTGGGCGCTGACTTGGGCGGGTTGGATTTTGAGACGGCCAGCAAAATTACCGGTGCACGTTTTGCCGTAATGCGGGGCGATATCGCCCGTATGCACCGTGCATTAATCCAGTTTATGCTGGATACCCACCTCAGTGAGCACGGTTACCAAGAGGTGAATGTTCCGTACATTGTGAACGCCGACTCTTTGTTTGGTACCGGGCAGCTGCCTAAGTTTGCCGAAGATTTGTTCAAAATTGCCGACGACGAGCGGGACTTTTTCCTGATTCCTACCGCCGAAGTGCCGGTAACGAATTTGCTGCGCGATGAGCTGCTGGATAAAGACGCGTCTTTACCGCTTAAGTTTGTTGCCCATACGCCGTGCTTCCGCTCTGAGGCGGGCAGCCACGGGCGTGATACCCGCGGTATGATTCGTCAGCATCAGTTTGAAAAGGTAGAGCTGGTACAGTTTGTTCGCCCTGATGAGTCAGACGAGGCGCTAGAATCTCTTACGGCGAACGCCGAAGCCATTTTGCAAAAACTGGGTTTGCCTTACCGCACAGTGATTTTATGTGGTGGCGATATCGGTTTTTCGGCGGCCAAAACTTACGACATTGAAGTATGGGTACCATCGCAGGACAAATACCGCGAAATTTCTTCTTGCTCTAACTTCCGAGACTTTCAGGCGCGCCGCTTAAAGGCCCGCTACCGCGATCCTGAAACAGGCAAGCCCGTACTCTTACATACCCTGAACGGCTCTGGCCTGGCGATAGGCAGAACGTTACTGGCGGTGCTGGAGAATTATCAGCAAGCCGATGGCAGTGTACTGGTGCCTGAAGTTTTGCAGCCTTATATGGGCGGCACCACCAAGATCGGTGGTGTGTAAGAGGTCGTTATGGAGTACTTTCCCTTCTTTATGCGGTTGCGTGGCCAGCAAGTGTTGCTGGTGGGAGGAGGGGAGATAGCGACCCGCAAGGCACGTTTGTTGCTCAAGGCAGGTGCGTGCTTAAAGGTTGTCACGCTTGAAATTGACCCAGAGCTAGAGCAGCTGGTTAAAGAGACCGGCGGTGCTATCGCTCTGCGTGAATACCAGTCCGGTGATTTGGATGGGGTTGTCTTAGCCGTTGCGGCAACCGATACCGCCAGCGTCAATGAGCGGGTCTCTTGCGATGCGCGTACGCGACAATTGCCCGTGAATGTAGTGGATAGCCCGGCGCTATGCACAGTCATTACCCCGGCCATTGTGGATCGCTCGCCGTTGGTCATTGCTATCTCCAGCGGTGGCGAAGCCCCGGTTTTAGCTCGCATGGTGCGCGCCAAGCTTGAGCGTTTGTTGCCCGCCAGCTACGGTCGTTTGGCCGGTTTGGCCAGCCGCTTTCGCGATGCGGTAAAAGAAAAGTTTAAAACAGGCGATGAGCGCCGCCGCTTTTGGGAGCGGGTGCTGAATGGAGCGGTGGCAGAGCGCGTTTATGCCGGTAAAGACGACGAAGCGGATCGCTTGCTGTCACAAGAGCTGTCGAATCAGCGCGATGAAATCGGCGGCGAAGTGTACTTGGTGGGCGGAGGTCCCGGAGATCCAGAACTTTTAACACTGAAAGCTTTACGCTTGATGCAGCAGGCCGAGGTTGTACTTTACGATCGTTTGGTCTCGGATGAAGTCTTGGAGCTGGTGCGCCGTGACGCCGACCGCATTTACGTGGGGAAACGTCGCAGTGAACACTCAATGGAGCAGCCAGCAATTAATCAATTGCTGGTGGATCTGGCTCAGCAAGGTAAACGAGTACTGCGCCTTAAAGGTGGTGATCCGTTTATTTTTGGTCGTGGGGGTGAGGAGATTGAACTGCTGGCCGAGCACAATATTCCGTTCCAGGTGGTCCCCGGTATAACCGCGGCTTCAGGGTGTGCCGCTTACGCCGGTATTCCGCTCACCCATCGCGACTGTGCGCAATCGGTACGTTTTATTACCGGGCACTTGAAAACCGACAACCCTAATCTCAGCTGGCCAGAGCTGGCCCTGCCCGGGCAGACCTTAGTGTTTTATATGGGCTTATTGGGGCTGGAGCAGATCGCTCAGCAACTGGTTGAACATGGACGTGCACCCACTACCCCGATTGCACTGGTGGAAAAGGGGACGACAAGTTCACAGACGGTAGTAATTGGCGATCTTTCAAACATTGCCCGTAAAGTGGCACAGTGTGACGTCAAAGGACCGACGCTTATCATCGTGGGGGAGGTTGTTTCCTTGCGACACAAGCTTGACTGGTTTACACCTGAAAGGCAATGGTAGGCTAAAGTTTAACCAGCGATTACCGATAACCTTATATGGTTTATCTAGGCCCGATCACACATTTAACCCCCGTTACTAAGCCTAAGCCAGCAACAGGCTACGAGCCTGATCGAGACTTGGTTATCACTAAGCGTTTGCCCGACGCACCACCGGGATTTGTGGAAAGACGTAAAGGCGATCGCCGAAAGAGTGATCGATCCACCCGCTTTGATTCTCGCTCTGGCTCTGACCGACGTCGAAGTAACCGTCCGACTATCGACATTGAAGTATGACTACCTTAAAGGTGCTTAGCCTGTAGAATGGCGACTTAGATGACTCTAGGGGAAGGATATGTCTGAGTACGACTTAATTGTAATAGGTGCTGGATCCGGTGGCGTTCGAGCTAGCCGTGTCGCCGCGAGCTTAGGTGCTAAGGTGGCCGTAGTAGAAGAGCGTGCCTTAGGGGGTACCTGTGTCAATGTCGGCTGTGTGCCAAAAAAATTATTTGTTAATGCCTCCCAGTTTCAAGATCAGTTCTCCCACGCTAAAGGCTATGGCTGGAGCCTGAATAACACTCCCCAGTTCAGTTGGCAGACATTGCGTGAGAACAAAGACCTTGAGATCGCGCGCCTAAATAGCGTGTACGGTGATATATTGGCGTCTGCGGGAGTGGAGCTATTACGCGGCCACGGTCGGATTATGGGGCCTCACAGTGTGCAAGTGGGTGAGCGAGAATACTCGGCGAAAAAAATTCTAATCGCGGTTGGGGGCTGGCCCTTTATACCGGATGTTCCCGGAAGAGAGTATGCCATTAGCTCCAACGAGGTGTTCTTTCTAGAGCAGCTGCCAAAAACCATGGTTATTGTTGGAGGGGGCTATATTGCCTGTGAGTTTGCCAGTGTCTTTAATGGACTAGGGGTGGAAACTCATCTGGTGTACCGCAGAGACCTGTTTCTTCGGGGCTTCGACCTCGATATACGGGAGTTAATGGCGCGGCAAATGAAAGACAAAGGCGTACATTTGCACTTTAACACTGATGTCACTCGAATCGAGCACAATGACGGCCTTAAGGTGTATCTTGATAGCGGTGCTACCCTTGCTGTAGACGAGGTAATGTATGCCACTGGCCGTAAGCCTTTGTTGGAAGGTTTAGGTTTGGAAAATACGCAGGTAGTCGTTAATGAAAAGGGTTTAATTGAGGTAGACGCTACTTTGCAAACTGCAGAGCCTTCTATCTATGCATTGGGAGATGCCGTGGGTCGAAAAGAGCTAACGCCAGTGGCCTTAGCCGAAGGCATGGCTTTGGCGCGTCGACTCTATGCACCGCAAAGCTTCACTGAGGATCAGTTGCGAATCAATTATGATTTGATTCCTACAGCGGTATTTACTCAGCCTAACATTGCCACCGTCGGTTTGTCTGAGGAAGCGGCACAAGAGCGTGGGTTTGTAGTAGAAGTGTACAGCGCCACGTTTACTCCTATGCTGCTTAGTCTTACCGATAGTACTGAAAAGGTGCTGATTAAGCTGGTGGTTGATAAGCCCAGCGACAAAGTGCTTGGAGCGCATATGATTGGGCTTGATGCAGGTGAGATTATTCAGGGGCTGGCGGTTGCTATTACCGCGGGGGCGACTAAGGCTGATTTTGATCGTACTTTAGGTATACACCCGACTGTGGCGGAAGAATTTGTCACATTACGCAAGCCAACAAAGTAAAAGAAAGTAGAATTAAATCCGTAACATTTTTCTATTCATAGGAGATAAAAGATGAAATCAGCGGTAAAAAAATGGACCTTAGGTGTGAGCGCTCTGGCGGCCATTCTAACCTGTGTGAATGCACAGGCACGGGATGATGCACTGATGATGCCGGTGGCAGACGTGCTTAGTGAATATAAAGACCGTCTGGATCCTTCCGTTTCCTTCTATTTTGGTGAGCAATCTTATCCAGCGCCAGCCAAAAAAATGGGTGAATTTGTTTCTAATAAAAAAACGAATGCTTTTAATAAATCCGATGAAGAAGCTTGCAAATGGGTTATGCTTTCTGCTTTGTTGCAGATGCAGGAGCGAGCCCTTGCTGAAGGTGGCAATGCGGTAGTCGATATCCGTAGCTACTACAAAAAGAAAGAGGTTAGTAGCGAAACAGAGTATGAATGCCATGCGGGTAATATCATGGCCGGTGTTGCTCTGATTGGTCGGGTGGTTAAACTGGACTGATGAGCTAAAGCTCAAAAAAAGCGCCCATACAGGGCGCTTTTTTTGCCTTAAAGAATTGCATCTTTATAGCGCAACTTGGAAATAATGCACCCCTCATTACGCTTGCTTTGAGTGCATCAGCTTTGCCTTACTTTAATGCGCAATGCCAGTTTAAATCGCATTTTGGTGCGTACGTTTTCGTTTGATTTTCTTGTGTCTCTATCTCTTCCGTTTCTTCTTGACACTATTGCCTGCATGTTAAGGCGATGATTTTCTTTGAGTTTTTGTTTTTTTGCTCAAGTGTTGGGGCTGCTGGCATATCGATTGCTCTAGCGCAATAGCATCGATTGAGTTTGTGTAATGTGTAAAAACAACGCACAGAAAAGACTCACGGCGGCTTCTAATTTCAGAGATGTCCAAAAAAGGGCGCGGCGGGGAAGAATGACAAAAATCATTTTACAGAGCTAGGAGACAAGCAATGAAAAATCAATTGGCCAAAGTGGCGGGTATTGTGGGGGTGGCTGCATGCATGGGGGCGCAGGCTCAAGAAGCCCAAAGTCTTAAAGAGGCGTTGACGCAAGGAGAGGCTGAGCTGAGTTTACGCTTACGCTATGAGGGGGTGGAGTGGGAAGGGTTGGAGGATTCCGAAGCGGTCACTTTGAAGACTCGACTTGGTTATTCTACAGCAGGCTATAAAGGGTTTTCGGCCACCTTGGAAATGGACGATGTGCAGGCAGTAACGGATGTAGACTACCGTACCGCACCAAATGATTTACATAATGTGGGCACAGCGGTCATTGCTGACCCTGCTGGGACAGAGGTTAACCAGGCGTATATTTCCTATAAGGGCTTGGGGGAGTCCACTTTCCGATACGGTAGACAGCGTATCACTTTGGATAATCAGCGGTTTGTGGGCGCAGTGGGGTGGCGCCAGAACGATCAGACATTCGACTCTTTTTCTTTCACCAATACCGCCCTGCAAGGTACGACTTTTTTCTATTCGTACATCTACAATGTCAATCGAATTTTTGGTGATGATAATCCGCAGGGTAATCACAAACACGAATCTCATTTAGCCAACGTCAATATCGCCATGGGTGATGCGGGAAAACTATCCGCGTACGCGTATTTGCTGGACAATAAAGCCTCGGCGGCGCTGTCCAGCGATTCCTACGGGGTGCGTTGGGCGGGTAAAGTGGGCGAGGCATTTAGCTATAATCTGGAGTACGCTACCCAGGAGGATGCAGGTGATAATCCCGTGTCTTATCAGGCAGATTACATGCTGGCAGATGCATCTTACCATTTTGGCAGGGTTGCATTAGGAGGCGGTTACGAGCTTTTAGGTTCGGATGATGGCAAAGCGGGGTTTACGACGTCCTTGGCGACTCTGCATAAGTTTCAAGGGTGGACGGACCGATTTCTAAGTACGCCTGCCGAAGGGATAGAAGACATTTACGTCAGTGCCTCGGGCAGCTTGGCGGGCATTAAACTGATGGCAGTTTATCATCATCTCGCTTCTGATTATCAGGGCATTGATTATGGTCAGGAGATCGATATTTCTGCGGCCAAAAGCTTTGGGCCTGTTTCGGTTTTGCTCAAATACGCCGACTATCAAGCGGATGATTTTGGCTCGGATACGCAGAAAATCTGGGTGCAGTTAAGCAGTACTTTTTAAGCGCGACTTTTGCAGTGGCCGGTGACCAGTGGGCACCGGCTTTTTTGTGCGCGTTTATTTTATTTGAACAATAAAAAAGGCCCCGCAGGGCCTTTGTCGACTGGCGCCTTGTGAGCGCTTACGCCGGATAGTCGCGCTGCGTGTAGCCGGCGTACAGCTGGCGCGGGCGACCAATTTTGTAGGGCTTGCTGACCATTTCGTCCCAGTGGGCGTACCAGCCAACCGCGCGGCCGGTGGCGAAAATCACGGTGAACATTTCGGTAGGGATGCCCAGGGCTTTCATGATGATGCCTGAATAGAAGTCTACATTCGGGTAAAGCTTCTTCTGGATAAAGTACTCGTCTTCCAGGGCGATTTTTTCCAGCTTTTTGGCGATCGCCAGCAACGGATCGTTTTCAAGGCCGAGCTCTGACAGTACTTCGTCGGCGGCTTGCTTCATTACCTTGGCGCGAGGGTCAAAGTTTTTGTAGACCCGGTGGCCAAAGCCCATTAAGCGGAATGGGTCGGCTTTGTCTTTGGCTTTGGCAACGTAAGTATCGATGTTATCGACACTGCCAATCTCTTCCAGCATGTTCAACACGGCTTCGTTGGCGCCGCCGTGAGCGGGGCCCCAAAGGGTAGAGATGCCCGCGGCAATGGCGGCGAAGGGGTTGGTGCCAGAAGAGCCCGACAGGCGCACGGTAGAGGTAGAGGCGTTTTGCTCGTGGTCAGCGTGCAGCAGGAAGATACGGTCCATGGCTTTAGCGAGCACCGGGCTGACTTTATCGTCGGCCGATTTGCCAAAGGTCATGTTCAGGTAGTTTGCTGCGTAATCCAAAGCCGCATTGGGTGCGATAAATTCATCGCCTTTCAGATGCTTGTAGGTCATGGCGGCCAGGGTAGGCATTTGGCCGATCAGGCGGTACGCGGTTTGCTCACGGTCTTCTTCTTTGGTGATATCAATTTCGTCGTTATAAACCGCTGCCAGGGCTGCGACGGCGCTGCACATAACGGCCATGGGGTGGGCGTCTTTGGCAAAGCTTTGAATTAAGTTGGCGACGGAAGGGTCAACGGAGGAGTTATCTTTAACAGCTTGAACGAAGGCTTGCTTTTGCTCGGCGCTGGGCAGTTCGCCTTTTAACAAGAGGTAGCAGGTTTCCAGGTAGTCGGAATGCTCAGCCAGTTGGTCAATGGGGTAGCCGCGATGCAATAAAACACCTTTGCCGCCATCGATAAAAGTAATTTGAGATTCGCACGAGGCGGTGGACATAAAGCCTGGATCGTAAGTAAAAAAACCGTTTTTAGTCAGGCTGGTGACATCAATAACGTTTGGGCCAACGGCGCTCTCATAAATCGGTAGTTCTACCGACGTGTCCTGGCCGTCGACCGTTAAACGCGCTTTTTTGTCAGTCATTACGGACTCCTGTAGTTACTTGTCGAGTTTGGCCGACATTAATGGCCGAACTTCTCATTCAGTGAGACGCAACCGTCCGGCACACGATACCCAGGCGCCAGGGCAGGTCAGCACACTTTATTAAAAAGATTGGGGGGTGAGTCGACAGCGGTGTGACGCTGAAATTCACTCACCACGGTGTTGTTTTGGCTCTTAATAAGCTCTTTGTTGGCAGGCTGCAATTTGGTTTGCAGCCTCTTACGGCTCTCGTCCTGTTTCGCAGGTAACAACACGTTCCTCGACTTAGTGAGTGAGCCCACCTTGTCATCAGGAGGCGGCATTATAGAGGAGATTGGCGAGTTAGGCATAGCTTTGCAGGCCGATCGATCCTTATTTACGCAAATTTCTTCGTGTGCGTTGAGCAATAAATGTTCTATTGGTCCATGTTGGTGCGGGTGTTGGCCTCATAATGATGCGAGGTCGTTAATTCGCCCTGAGTTTGAGCGTGCGGTTAACCAATTTTGGTGTGGAAACGGTAGGGAAGTGTCTGGAAAATCAGCAAAAAAACCATTTGGTAGACATTTTTTTTATTTGTGTTTCGCAGGTCAAATCCCTATAATACGCCGCGACTTGCAGGATGCGGCTGGGTGGATTCTGTGGTGCACCGTTGTGGCGCAAGCGCATGTGTGCTCCCTTGCGGGTACCCCCCCCAGGCGCTGATTCTTAAAACCGGCCCTACCGGGCATAAAGGTGATTAGCTACCGTGAACAAAAAAAGACCTGTCAATCTCGAGATCTCAACGATCAAGCTTCCTATAACTGCTCTTGTCTCTATTACCCATCGCGCTTCGGGCGTTTTTCTGTTTGCTGGTGTGGCGGTGTTACTGTGGATGTTGGATTCCAGCCTCAGTTCTGAGGAAGGTTTTGCTGCGGTGCAAGACGCTCTGGCGAGTCCTGTCTGTAAATTCATTATTTGGGCCGTGCTTGCCGGGCTTGCTTACCATTTGGTCATGGGTGTGCGACACCTGTTTATGGACTGTGGCGTGGGCGAGTCACTAGAAGGTGGGCGCCTTGGCGCTAAGTTGGCGCTGGCTGTGGCGGTAATACTGATTGTTTTGGCGGGAGTTTGGGTATGGTAACGGCAATTACAAATTTAGGGCGCAGTGGCCTCTATGATTGGCTGATTCAGCGCTTGAGCGCTGTGGCTATGGCCGCCTACGTGGTCTTTTTGGTGGTTTTTTTAGTGCTAAATCCCGAATTGGATTTCAGTCAGTGGCGCGCGCTGTTCGACCAGCTTTGGATGCGGGTGTTTAGCTTGATTGCACTGCTGTCCATTGTGGCGCACGCGTGGATCGGCCTCTGGGCTGTTCTGACTGACTACATTACTCCCATGACATTAGGTGGCAAGGCTACTGTGGTTCGCGTATTTGCTCAGGTTGTGCTGGGTGTGGTGGCGCTGACTTACACTGTCTGGGGCATTGAAATTCTTTGGGGGCTTTGATTTATGGCTAACATGCGTACGATTTCATTTGACGGTATCGTCATTGGTGGCGGTGGCGCAGGTATGCGCGCAGCCCTTCAGCTGGCACAGTCTGGCTACAAAACAGCCGTAATCACCAAGGTGTTCCCAACGCGCTCGCACACTGTGTCTGCCCAGGGGGGGATTACCTGTGCGATTGCCAGTTCTGACCCTCAGGATGATTGGCGCTGGCACATGTACGACACCGTTAAAGGCTCTGATTATATTGGTGATCAGGATGCCATTGAATACATGTGCTCGGTAGGGCCAGAAGCGGTGTTTGAGCTGGAGCATATGGGCTTGCCGTTTTCGCGCACCGAGAACGGGCGGATTTATCAGCGGCCTTTTGGCGGACAATCTAAGGATTTTGGTCGCGGTGGCCAAGCTGCGCGTACCTGTGCGGCGGCTGACCGTACCGGGCATGCACTGTTACACACGCTTTATCAGCAAAATGTGCAGAACAACACCGTATTTTTGAATGAGTGGTTCGCTGTCGACTTAGTGAAAAATGAAGATGGCGCTGTGGTCGGTGTGATTGCCATTAATATTGAAGACGGCGAAGTGGTATTCGTGAAATCCAAAGCCACTGTGTTTGCCACCGGTGGCGCTGGACGCATTTATGCCTCGACCACCAACGCCCATATTAATACGGGTGACGGTATTGGTATGGCGCTGCGCGCCGGCTTCCCCGTGCAGGATATCGAGATGTGGCAGTTCCATCCCACCGGTATTCATGGTGCGGGCACCCTGGTGACCGAAGGTTGTCGTGGTGAGGGCGGTTACCTGATTAATAAGGATGGCGAGCGCTTTATGGAGCGTTATGCTCCGAATGCGAAAGATCTGGCGGGCCGTGATGTTGTGGCGCGTTCAATGGTGATGGAGATTCTGGAGGGGCGTGGTTGCGGCGAAAATGGCGACCATGTGTTCCTGAAGCTGGACCACCTGGGTGAAGAAACCTTGAATGCCAAGTTGCCCGGCATTCTGGAGCTGTCACGCACCTTTGCTCATGTTGATCCCGTAAAAGAACCCATTCCTGTGGTGCCTACCTGTCATTACATGATGGGCGGTATTCCCACGAATGTCAGTGGTCAGGCGTTGACCCAGGATGCCGATGGTAATGATCAAGTGATTCCGGGCTTCTTTGCCTGCGGTGAGGCGGCCTGTGTATCTGTGCACGGCGCTAACCGTCTGGGTGGCAACTCGCTACTGGATTTGGTGGTGTTCGGTCGTGCCGCCGGACAGCACATTGAGAAAAGTCTGCGTGAGGGTGTTGAACTTCGCGAGCCTAGCGAATCTGATATTGAGGCAGCGATGTCCCGCTTGAATAGATTGAACACCTCTAAAGGCGGTGAGTCGGCCCCTGCGCTGCGCGCTGAGCTGCAAAGCGTTATGCAGAATCACTTTGGTGTATTCCGTAAGGGTGAGTTTATGCAGGAGGGCATCAAGAAGTTGGCCGCCCTGCGTGAGCGTATCGCCAATGTCACACTGGACGATAAAAGCAACGCCTTTAACACGGCTCGTATTGAGGCGTTGGAGTTGCAAAATTTGCTGGAGGTGGCCGAAGCGACCGCCATTGCTGCTGAAGAGCGTAAAGAGTCTCGTGGCGCTCACGCTCGTGATGATTTCCAAGAGCGCGATGATGAAAACTGGCTGTGCCACTCCATGTACTTCCCGGTGGATAAGTCCGTGGGGAAACGCAGTGTAAACTTTGCGCCTAAGTCAATGGACGCTTTTGAGCCCAAGGCTCGTACTTACTAATTGGGGTGGTCGGATATGTTGAAAGTAGAAATCTATCGCTATAACCCAGAGACCGACTCTGCGCCCTATATGAAGTCTTACGAGATTGACACTAAGGGCAAAGACTTAATGGTTTTGGATGTGCTTGAGTTGTTAAAGGCTCAGGATGCGACCTTGGCTTATCGTCGTTCTTGCCGTGAGGGGGTTTGTGGCTCTGACGGTATGAACATCAATGGCAAGAATGGCTTGGCTTGTATTACCCCGCTTTCAGAGTGCGTTAAAAAAGGTAAGCTGATTCTTCGTCCGTTGCCGGGCTTGCCAGTGATTCGTGATCTGGTTGTGGATATGTCGCAGTTTTACGCTCAATACAAAAAAATTGAGCCCTATCTGCAGACAGAGACCCCCGCGCCGGCGATTGAGCGCTTACAATCACCGGAAGAACGGGCTAAACTCGACGGGCTATATGAGTGTATACTTTGTGCCTGTTGCTCAACCAGTTGCCCTTCGTTCTGGTGGAATCCGGATAAATTTATCGGCCCTGCGGGGTTATTGCAGGCATATCGTTTCTTAGTCGATAGCCGTGACGAAGCAACCGAACATCGTTTGGCAAATTTGGATGACCCCTTTAGTGTTTTCCGGTGTCACGGTATCCAGAATTGCGTATCAGTGTGCCCCAAGGGGTTGAACCCAACCCGGGCCATTGGTCACATACGGTCTATGTTGTTGCGCAGTGCGACCTAGTAGGAAGAATTGTGCATGAATGAGTGACGCTAATGCGCTGTCAGAGGGAAATCCCGCTGCGGCGCATTTGCGTATGTATCGAGCTCTGAACCGATACAACTAAGCGGCGCCTTCGGCCACAAGCTGGATGCGTTTTTGGAAGCTAACTGCCAATTCTGGCAGGGGAGCCCAGGTTATCGCCCGGGTGGCCCAATAGGGTAAATCCCTAACAATAGGTGGGTGGAATGCAAGACAGCCTTATGGAGCAGCTATGGAGTACGTCCCATATCTCAGGTGGGAACGCTTCATATGTGGAAGACCTCTACGATATTTATTTACATGATCCCAACGGCGTGCCGGAAGAGTGGCGCGACTACTTCGACCAGTTGCCCCGCGTTAATGGGGTCGTATCCCAAGACACACCGCACTCGGTGATCCGCGAGCAGTTTGCCCAGCTTGCCAAAAGTCGCTCCAGTGCTGCCTCGCCCAACGTGGCGACCTCTATTTCTCTGGAGCACGAGCGCAAACAAGTTAAAGTGTTGCAGCTTATCAGCTCGTACCGTTTTCGGGGCCACCAAAAGGCTCAGCTTGATCCGCTCGGCATTATGGAACGCGAGCATGTGCCCGATCTGGATTTGGCTTACCACGGCCTCACTTCAGCAGATCTAGATACTGTATTCCAAACCGGCCATCTGTTTATCGGCCGCGAAGAAGCCCCGCTCAAAGACATTGTTGCCGCGCTTGAGCAAACCTACTGCGGCCATGTCGGCCCAGAAATTATGCACATTACCAATCTAGCCGAGAAGCAGTGGCTGCAGCAGCGATTGGAAAGCGTGCGCTCCAACCCAACCTTTACCCCCGAGCAGCGCCTGGCTGTGCTTGAGCGCTTAACTGCTGCCGAAGGTCTTGAGCGTCATCTTGACAGTAAGTACCCGGGTACTAAGCGCTTTGGTTTGGAAGGTGGCGAAAGTTTTATACCTTTGGTTGATGCCCTGGTGAAGCGCGCCGGTACTTACGGCGCAAAAGAAATTGTGCTGGGTATGGCTCACCGCGGCCGCTTGAACACGCTGGTTAACGTGTTCGGCAAGAGCCCGGCCGAGTTGTTTGGCGAGTTTGAAGGCAAGCGATTGGTCGATACTTCGGGCGATGTAAAATATCATCAGGGTTTTTCTTCCAACGTCATGACGCCAGGTGGTGAAATCCATATGGCCATGGCCTTTAATCCGTCTCACCTGGAGATCGTATCTCCCGTGGTTGAAGGTTCTGTACGCGCCCGCCAAGATCGTCGCGATGATGCGGCTGGCGATAAAGTTGTGCCTATTGTTGTGCATGGTGACGCCGCATTTGCAGGCCAGGGTGTGGTGATGGAGACTTTCCAGATGTCTCAGACACGCGCCTACAAAACCGGCGGTACCTTGCACTTGGTCATCAACAACCAAGTGGGCTTCACCACCAGTTTCCGCGAAGATGCACGCTCCACTGAGTACTGCACTGACGTTGCGAAAATGATCGAAGCGCCGATCTTTCACGTCAATGGCGACGACCCGGATGCGGTATTGTTTGTGGCGCAGCTGGCAATGGATTACCGCAACGAGTTCAAGAAAGATGTTGTAATCGACCTTGTTTGCTATCGTCGTCGCGGTCATAACGAGGCGGATGACCCATCGGCTACTCAGCCCATGATGTATCAGGTGGTTCGCAAACAAAAAACAACACGCACCCTCTACTCTGAAAAGCTTGTCGAGGCGGGTGTGTTAAGCGCAGAAGATTCTGCGAAGATGATGGACGACTATCGTGCATCACTGGATCGAGGTGAAAGCGTTGCCAATGGCCTGGTGTCAGAGCCTGACAAATCGCTGTTTGTCGACTGGTCACCTTACATTGGTCACGATTGGCAGACCCCGGCCGAAACCGGCTTTGACCTGAAAGCATTGCAGGCAGTTGCGCATAAAATGTGTGATGTTCCTGACGGTGTTGTGCTGCAGCGCCAAGTGTCCAAAATTTACGATGATCGTCGCAAAATGGCGGGTGGCGCTCTGCCGATTAACTGGGGTTTCGCTGAAACCTTGGCCTATGCAACTTTGCTGGAGCAGGGCATTCAGGTTCGTATGACCGGACAGGATGTTGGCCGCGGCACTTTCTCCCATCGCCACGCCGTATTGCACAGCCAGAAAGATGGCAAGCGTTATACGCCCTTGGCGAATATGAGCGAGAACCAACCGGCGTTTGATCTATACGACTCGTATTTGTCTGAAGAGGCGGTGTTGGCGTTTGAATACGGCTATGCTACCACTACACCGAATGCCCTCATTATCTGGGAAGCACAGTTTGGCGACTTCGCCAACGGCGCCCAGGTGGTGATTGATCAGTTCATTACCAGTGGTGAGCATAAATGGGGTCGTTTGTGCGGCTTGACCATGCTGCTGCCACACGGTTATGAAGGCCAGGGGCCGGAGCACTCCTCGGCGCGCCTTGAGCGCTTTATGCAGTTGTGTGCTGAACACAATATTCAGGTGGTGATTCCTACGACACCTGCTCAGGTGTTCCACATGCTGCGCCGACAGGCAATTCGTCCTATGCGTCGCCCACTGGTGGTAATGAGCCCTAAATGGATTTTGCGTCATCCGCTGGCAACCTCTAGCCTTGAAGATTTGGCAAATGGCACCTTTCAAAATGTGATTGGTGAGCAAGAGCTGGACCCTGCTAAGTGTAAGCGCGTAGTGCTCTGCTCGGGTAAGGTCTATTACCACTTGCTTGAAGAGCGCAATAAGCGTGAGCAAGAGGATGTGGCCCTAATTCGTCTGGAGCAGCTCTACCCGTTCCCAGAAGAAGAGCTGAAGGCAGCACTGGCACCATTCTCACACGTAAAAGATGTGGTGTGGTGTCAGGAAGAGCCCATGAATCAGGGTGCCTGGTACGCGAGTCAGCATCACATGCGCCGTGTGGTGTATGAATTAAACCCCAATCTGTATCTGGGCTATGTGGGGCGCGACCCCTCGGCAGCGCCTGCAGCCGGCTATGCCTCGGTGCATCTAGAAGAGCAAAAGCGTTTTATCAACGAAGCGCTGAGTGTATAAGCACGCAACTGAATTGAAAGCTGTATTAAGCTAAGGATACGTAATGAGCACTGATATCAAAGCCCCAACTTTTCCCGAGTCTGTGCAGGATGGCACTGTGGCCACCTGGCACAAGCAACCTGGTGAAGCCTGCTCGCGCGACGAGCTGATCGTCGATATTGAAACCGATAAGGTTGTGTTAGAAGTGGTTGCTCCCGCCGACGGCGTTTTGTCCGAGATTATGAAAGGCGAGGGCGACACTGTGTTGTCCAATGAAGTTATTGCTAAATTTGAAGAAGGTGCCAGTGGCTCGGCTTCTGCTTCAAGCAGCGATGCACCTGCTGCCGACAAAACTGAAGAGCAAGCGGAGGCTCCTGCGGCGTCTGGTTCGGACGACAAAATTCTCAGTCCTGCCGCGCGCAAATTGGCGGATGAGAACAATGTTGATCCGGCCTCGGTTGCAGGTACGGGTAAAGATGGACGTGTGACCAAAGAAGATGTGATGAACCACATCGAAAATGGCGCTAAAAAGCCCGCCCCCTCCTCTCAACCGGCTCAAGCGGCAGCGGCCCCCATGCCAGCCGGCGATCGCGTGGAAAAACGCGTACCTATGACACGCCTGCGCAAGCGTATTGCCGAGCGTTTACTGGATGCCACCAGTTCAACGGCCATGTTAACGACATTTAACGAAGTTAATATGGCGCCAGTGATGGAGCTGCGTAAACAGTACAAAGATAAGTTTGAGAAAATTCACAACGGCACCCGCTTAGGTTTTATGGGCTTTTTTGTGAAAGCCGCTACTGAAGCGTTAAAGCGTTTCCCTGCGGTGAATGCCTCGCTGGATGGCGACGATATCGTTTATCACGGTTATCAGGACATCGGTGTGGCGGTATCTACCGACAAAGGCCTGGTTGTGCCTGTGCTGCGCAACAGTGAGAACATGAGTATCGCTGAAGTTGAATCCACCATCCGTGATTTTGGCGGTCGCGCTCGCGACGGTAAGTTATCGATCGATGAAATGACTGGCGGCACCTTTACCATTACCAATGGTGGTGTGTTCGGTTCGCTGCTGTCGACGCCGATTCTGAACTTGCCGCAAACCGCAATCTTGGGAATGCACAAAATCCAAGAGCGTCCTATGGCGGTCAACGGAAAAGTTGAAATTCTGCCAATGATGTACCTGGCGCTGTCGTACGATCACCGCATGATTGATGGCAAAGAAGCGGTACAGTTCCTGGTGGCTATTAAAGAGCTGTTGGAAGATCCTGCGCGCATCCTGCTGGAAATCTAAACCGGATGCATTCACCGGGTGGCTTACCGGCTGCTCGGACATTTGATGAGCCGGAACACCAAAGCCGGCATTGCGATAACAATTGGGAATGAGACTATGTCTGACAAATACGATGTGATTGTGATTGGTTCGGGTCCCGCCGGATACGTGGCAGCCATTCGCTGCGCTCAGCTGGGCCTGAAAACAGCCTGTATTGAAAAGTGGAAAGATAAAGACGGTAAGGGTGTAAATGGTGGTACCTGTCTGAACGTTGGCTGCATTCCATCCAAAGCGCTGTTGGACAGTTCACACAAATTCCACTATGCCGAACATGGTTTCTCTGGCCATGGCATCAACACCGGTAAGCTGAGCATTGATGTGCCGTCAATGATTAAGCGTAAAGAAGCTGTTGTGAAGCAAATGTCTGGTGGTGTGGCCGGACTGTTTCAGTCCAACAAAGTTAAAAGCCTGTACGGCAGCGGAAAGTTACTGGCCGGAAAAAAAGTTGAGTTTACCGACAACGACGGTAAAACCAGCACACTGGAAGCCGAGAACGTCATTCTTGCGTCGGGCTCTGTCCCAGTGAATATTGGCGTTGCTCCAGTGGATAACGAAGTCATTGTCGACTCTACTGGCGCTTTGGAGTTTCAGGAAGTTCCCAAACGTTTGGGCGTAATTGGAGCTGGCGTTATTGGTCTGGAGCTTGGAAGCGTTTGGAAGCGTCTGGGTTCTGAGGTTGTATTGCTTGAAGCGATGGACAGCTTCTTGGCTATGATGGACCAGCAAATTGCCAAAGAATCGCAAAAAATCTTTACCAAGCAGGGTTTGGATATCCGCTTGAGCTGTCGTGTTACTGGCACCGAGGTGAAGGGGCGCGGCAAGAAAAAAGAAGTTGAGGTGACTTACACCGATAAAGACGGCAATGAGCAAAAAGAAGTTTTCGACAAGCTGATTGTTTGTGTGGGTCGTAAGCCCTATACCGAAGGCCTGCTGGCTGAAGACAGTGGTGTGAACTTGGATGAGCGTGGATTTATTTACGTAAATGATCTGTGCTCTACCGACGCTCCTGGCGTATGGGCCGTGGGTGACGTGGTACGCGGTCCTATGCTGGCGCACAAAGGCTCAGAAGAGGGCGTGATGGTTGCCGAGCGTATCGCGGGTCAGAAGCCGTTGGTTAACTACGATATTATTCCTAACGTGATCTACACGCATCCCGAAGTTGCATCAGTGGGTAAAACCGAAGAGCAACTGAAGGCCGAGGGTGAAGATTACGAAGTGGGCACTTTCCCGTTTATGGCTGTGGGCCGCGCTGTCGCCGCCGACGAAGCGGAAGGTATGGTAAAAATTATTGCTCATGCTAAAACGGATCGCATTCTGGGCGCCCACATTGTTGGCCCATCGGCATCTGATTTGGTTCAGCAAGTGGCAATTGCAATGGAATTTGGCTCTAGTGCAGAGGATATTGGAATGACTGTATTCGGTCACCCAACTTTCTCTGAGGCGGTCAAAGAAGCGGCTTTGGCTGTTGGCGGTCACGCTATTCACATGCCGAATCGCAAGCGCAAGAAATAATTATTCCAACAAAGAATGAAGCGTAAAGAGCCGGCCTGAAAGGGCCGGTTTCTTTAGTGGTTGCCTGGCTTTGAGCCACAGTGTCGGGTAATCGGGAAGAAAGCAGCGGCGGGTTGTGCCAATTTTAACCAGTGTATTAGCGCACCGCCTGCCATTATTTTCAGTCACGTGAACAAAACGGAAAATCATCATGAATCTGCATGAGTACCAAGGCAAACAATTGTTTGCACAATACGGTTTGCCCGTCTCCAAGGGCGTTGCAGCCCAAACAGCTGCGGAAGCAGCAGCCGCTGCCGACACTATCGGTGGTGATGAATTTGTTGTTAAAGCACAGGTTCACGCCGGTGGTCGCGGTAAAGCGGGTGGTGTAAAACTGGTTAAAAGTAAAAGTGAAATTGAAGCTTTCGCAAAGCAGTGGCTGGGCAAAAATCTGGTGACTTACCAGACAGACGAAAAGGGTCAGCCGGTTAGCCGAATTTTAGTAGAAAGCTGCACCGACATCGATCAAGAGCTGTACTTGGGCGCGGTCGTAGATCGTTCCAGCCGTCGTATCGTGTTTATGGCATCAACCGAGGGCGGTGTAGAGATCGAGAAAGTTGCCGAAGAAACTCCAGAAAAAATTCTGAAAGCGACTATTGATCCGCTGGTTGGCCCTCAGCCTTACCAAGCGCGCGATCTGGCTTTCAAGCTGGGTCTGGAAGGTAAGCAAATTAAGCAGTTTGTACAAATCTTCATGGGTTTGGGCAAAATGTTTAAAGAAAAAGATCTGGCTTTGGTTGAGATTAACCCGCTGGTGATCACTCCAGCCGGAGACCTGCACTGCCTGGATGCCAAAGTGGGCATCGATAGCAACGCATTGTACCGCCACCCTGATTTGCGCGAAATGCACGATCCTTCGCAGGAAGACGAGCGTGAAGCTCACGCTGCTCAGTGGGAGCTGAACTACGTAGCACTGGACGGCAACATCGGTTGCATGGTGAACGGTGCCGGTCTTGCTATGGGTACCATGGATATCGTGAAGCTGCACGGTGGCCAACCCGCTAACTTCCTCGACGTAGGTGGTGGTGCAACCAAAGAGCGCGTTGTAGAAGCGTTCAAAATCATCTTGTCGGATGACAATGTAAAAGCCGTACTGATCAACATTTTTGGCGGTATCGTGCGCTGCGACCTGATTGCAGAAGGTGTGATTGGCGCGGTCGAAGAAGTGGGCGTAAAAGTACCAGTCGTTGTACGCCTGGAAGGTAACAATGCCGAGCTGGGCGCTAAAGTATTGGCGGACAGTGGTTTGAATATTATTGCTGCGACCAGTCTGACTGACGCTGCCGAGCAAGTGGTTAAAGCAGCGGAGGGTAAATAAATGAGCGTTTTGATCAATAAAGACACCAAAGTTATCTGTCAGGGTTTTACCGGTTCACAAGGTACTTTCCACTCTGAGCAAGCCATTGCTTACGGCACTAAAATGGTCGGCGGTGTAACCCCGGGCAAAGGTGGGCAAACTCACCTGGGCTTGCCTGTTTTTAACACCGTTGCTGAAGCCGTAGAAGAAACTGGGGCCGAAGCGTCGGTTATCTACGTGCCTGCACCTTTCTGCAAAGATTCTATTTTAGAAGCGGCGAATGCTGGCATTAAGTTGATTGTATGTATCACCGAAGGTGTACCTACAATGGACATGCTCGATTGCAAAGTAAAATGCGATGAGCTGGGTGTGCGCCTGATTGGCCCTAACTGCCCAGGTGTTATTACTCCCGGCGAGTGCAAAATTGGCATTATGCCTGGCCATATTCACAAGCCCGGTAAAGTGGGTATTGTGTCTCGTTCTGGTACCCTGACTTACGAAGCTGTTAAGCAAACTACCGATTACGGTTTTGGTCAGTCTACTTGTGTAGGTATCGGTGGTGACCCGATTCCTGGCTCTAACTTTATCGATATCCTGCAGTTGTTCCAGGATGACCCGCAAACCGAAGCCATCGTGATGATCGGTGAAATCGGTGGCAGCGCTGAAGAAGAAGCTGCAGCCTTTATCAAGGAAAACGTGACCAAACCTGTTGTATCTTATATTGCAGGTGTAACGGCGCCTCCTGGTAAACGCATGGGCCACGCTGGTGCGATTATTTCAGGTGGTAAAGGTACTGCCGATGAGAAATTTGCTGCACTAGAAGACGCCGGTGTTAAAACCGTGCGTAGTCTGGCAGGCATTGGTGATGCTTTGAAAGAGTTGACCGGCTGGTAAGCCGGGAAGTAAAAAAGGGCGGCCACTGGCCGCCCTTTTTGTTTCTGCAGAGTAAATGCCCGCACCGGTAACAGTTGTAAAAACGCTTTTCTTTTAGAAAAAAATATGGGACATTGCGCGTTTTTTACCCTCAGTCAATAGGGCGTAAATTAAGCTGGCGATGGTGCCAATGGAGTAAGCGATTGAACGATACTGACACTCAGACATGGTCTGCAAAATCATCTGCCGAACTCTATGGTATTGAAGAGTGGGGTGGTGGGTATTTTGGCATCAATAATGATGGCAACGTTGAGGTTCGAGCGCCCGGTAATGGCGGAAGAACGGCAGTAGCTTTGACTGACATTATTGATGGTTTGCAGCAGCGCGGTTTAGAGATGCCGGTGTTGCTCCGTATCGAAAACTTGGTAGACAGTCGTATCAGTATTTTGAATGATTCATTTGCCGAGGCGATTAAAGTTACGGGTTATAAAGGGCAGTACCGGGGCGCTTTTCCCATAAAAGTGAATCAACAAAGCCATATTGTTGAAGAGATTGCCCGTTTTGGTGAGCGCTATAATCATGGCCTTGAGGCCGGTAGTAAAGCCGAGCTGATGATCGCCATGTCGGTGTTGCAAAACCGTGAGAGCCTTATCGTTTGTAACGGCTATAAAGATGCCGAGTTTATTGATTTAGGCTTGCAGGCTCGCAAGCTGGGCTTTAAGTGCATTTTTGTGCTCGAGACCATGGCCGAAGTGCGCTTAGTGATTGAGCGTTCGCGCGAGTTGAAAGTCGATCCTATTATTGGTGTACGTTTAAAGTTATCCACCAAAGTCGAAGGCCATTGGGCCGAAGATAGCGGTGATCGCAGTTTGTTTGGTTTAACCACCAACCAGTTGGTGGATATTATCGACGAGTTACGCGACGCCGAATTGCTGCACTGTCTTGAGCTGTTGCACTTTCATTTAGGTTCCCAGATTCCTAATATCCGCAGTATCCGGGCTGGGGTTTTGGAAGCCTGCCGTTATTACATTGAAATGGTCAGCGAAGGAGCACCTCTTAAATATATGGATTTAGGGGGCGGCTTAGCCATCGATTATGATGGTACCAGCAGTGTAAGCGGTCACAGCCGCAACTACTCCGTGCAAGAATATTGTGTAGACGTTGTAGAGGCCATTGCTCAGCAGCTGGATGCTCACGATTTGCCGCACCCCACAATTGTGACCGAGTCGGGTCGTGCCACGGTAGCTCATACATCGGTACTGCTGTTTAATATTCTGGACGTCGGCCATTTTGAACCGGGTCCAATCCCCTCTCAATTACCGGATAACCCCCACGAACAGTTATCCAATTTATGGCATACCCTGAAGATGATTGAAGTGAATCGTCTGCAGGAAAATTACAACGATGTGATTTACTATCGTGACCAGGTCAGAGACTGTTTCTTCCGTGGTGAAATCAATCTCCGTGATCGCGCATTGGCTGAAAACTTGTGCCTTGCCGGACTGCAACAGATTGTGGCGCTACTACCAGAGATGAAGCGTATCCCGCCGGAGCTAGAAGCTTTACCCGAGCAATTGGCCGATATTTATTATGGCAACTTCAGCGTATTCCAATCGCTGCCAGATTCCTGGGCAATTAACCAGGTATTCCCGGTGATGCCGATACATCGTTTAAACGAGAAGCCTACGCGCAAGGCCACCATCGCTGATTTGACCTGCGATTGCGACGGCAAGCTCGACAGTTTTGCTGGGCCTGAAGGTGAAACCAACACCTTGTCCCTGCACCCGGTCAAAGACGGTGAGGAATATCATTTAGGTGTCTTTTTAGTAGGGGCATACCAGGAAACTTTAGGCGATTTACACAATTTATTTGGTGATACTAATGTCGCCAGTGTGCGAATTAATAACGATGGCTCGTTGGATTTTGTGCATGAGTTGCACGGCGATAGTATCGCCGATGTGTTGAGTTACGTGGAGTATGATCCCCAGTCAATGTTTCGCCAATTTCGTATGGCAGCAGAGCAAGCGGTGCGTGATGGACGCATCAGCGTGTCTGAGCGCCAGAGTATGCTCGCAGCATATTCCGAGAGTTTGCGCGGTTACACTTATTTCGAACGTTAGTAGGCCAAAGGAGGCCAGTTTATGGCTAAGGTAATGATTATTGGCGCCGGTGGCGTTGGTGGGGTGGTTGCCCATAAATGTGCGCAATTGCCTGAGGTATTTACTGAGATTGTGCTGGCGAGTCGCACTGAATCGAAATGTAAAGCGATTGCCGAGCAGTTGCCGCGCCCAGTAAAAACCGCGCAGGTTGATGCCGATAATGTGGCGGAAACTGTGGCTTTATTAAAGCAGGTAAAGCCTGATTTGGTGATTAACGTTGCCTTGCCGTATCAAGACCTGGCGATTATGGATGCCTGCCTTGAAGCTGGGGTAGATTACCTGGACACCGCCAACTACGAGCCGCCAGAAGAAGCGAAGTTTGAATACAAGTGGCAGTGGGCGTATCAGGATAAATTTACCAGTGCGGGCCGTATGGCGCTGTTGGGCTCGGGTTTTGACCCGGGTGTGACAAATGTTTATACCGCTTACCTGAAAAAGCACTATCTGGACGAAATTCATTATCTGGATATTATCGATTGCAATGCTGGCGACCACGGCCAGCCTTTTGCGACCAACTTTAATCCTGAAATTAATATTCGCGAGGTGACCGCCAACGGCCGCTTCTGGCAAGACGGTGATTGGCGCGAAACTGGCCCGCTTGAGGAAAACCGCTCGTTTGATTTTCCTGCCGGTATCGGTCCCAAGCAAATTTATTTGATGTACCACGAAGAGTTGGAGTCTATCACCAAGCATTTGCCGGAAATTAAGCGTGCGCGCTTTTGGATGACTTTTTCCGACAATTACTTAAAGCATCTGGAGGTGCTGGGTAATATTGGTATGACATCTATTGAGCCCGTCCAGTTTGAAGGCAAAGAAATTATTCCGCTGCAGTTTCTGAAGGCGCTGCTTCCGGATCCAGCCAGCCTTGGTCCTTTGACCAAGGGTAAAACTTGTATTGGCTGTATTGCTCGTGGGGTTAAAGATGGCGTAGAGAAAACTTATTACATCTACAATATATGCGATCACGAAGAATGCTACGCCGAAGTAAAATCACAGGCAATTTCTTATACTACGGGTGTGCCAGCGATGATCGGCGCAAAAATGATGCTGGAGAAAAAGTGGGAGGCAGCCGGCGTATGGAATATGGAGCAGCTGGATCCGGACCCTTTTATGGAAGATTTAAACAAATACGGCCTGCCTTGGCAGGTTGTAAAAATTGACCAGCCAACGGGCATGGAAGAGTAATTGCTCAGTTAGGTTAAGCCCGTCACTGACGGGCTTTTTTCTACCCGTTATTTATTTAACAGACGTTTATAAGAGATTCGGCATGCAAAAACGCCAGTACTTCAATCAGTTTGACCCCACTCGAGTGCCTTCACCCTGCTTTGTGATTGATAAGGCCGCCGTGGAAGATAATTTAAAAATTCTAAATCGCGTCGGGCAAGAAAGTGGTGCGAAAGTACTGGCTGCACTCAAGGCGTTTAGTTGTTGGTCGCTCGGGGATTTGTTTAATCAGTATTTATGGGGCAGCTGTGCCAGCGGCGTGCATGAAGCGCGCCTGGCTCGCGACTATTACGGTGGCGAGGTGCATGCCTACTCAGCGGCTTACAAAGAGAGCGATTTGAAACAGGTGTTAGAGATTTCCGACCACGTGCTGTTCAATTCTGTGTCACAGTGGGAGCGTTTTGAATTGCTTTGCCAAACCGCAAAAAAAGCGCGACCCGGTTTGGAATTTGGTTTGCGTATTAACCCTGAGCACTCCGAAGGGGATGTCGCCATTTACGATCCCTGTGCGCCAAAATCCCGCATGGGTATTCCCCGCAGTGAATTTCCCGCCGTATTGCCCGAGCTGATTACCGGTTTGCACTTTCATACTTTGTGCGAGCAGGATGTGCCGCCCTTAGCGCGCACAATTAAAGCGGTCGAAGAAAAGTTCGCTGAATATTTGCCGCAGTTAACGTGGGTGAATTTTGGTGGCGGTCATCACATCAGCCGCGAAGACTATCAAGTGGAGGAGCTGATTGAGCTTATCAAGCAGTTTTCCGCCAAGTATGATGTGCAGGTGTACATTGAGCCGGGAGAGGCCACTGCCATTCGTGCCGGGGTGCTGGTGAGCGAGGTTTTAGATACCTTTATCAGTACCGTGCCACAAGCTATTTTGGATACCTCGGCTACCTGCCATATGCCGGACACCCTGGAAATGCCTTATCGCGCCGATATTCTCGGGGCGGGTATGCCCGACGAAAAAGCACACACCTATCGGCTGGGCGGGATGACCTGCTTGGCAGGAGATGTAATTGGCGACTACAGCTTTGATACGCCTTTGCAGGTTGGTCAACGCCTGATGTTTGATGATATGGCGCACTACACCATGGTGAAAACAACGACTTTTAACGGTATTAATTTGCCGTCCATTGCCCTGTGGGACTCTCGCAGTGATACACTGGAAGTTGTGCGAGAGTTTGGGTATGAGGATTTCAAAACCCGTTTGTCGTAGATGGAGTTTAATGTTTGTTGTGCCGATCTTGTCTTAGGGGGCTTACTCGGCTGCCAGTATGGTTGCAACGCGCTCGCGCAACCTAGGTAATATTTCTGCCTCAAACCAAGGGTTTTTGGCTAGCCAGCGGTTGTTTCGGCCACTGGGGTGCGGCAGGGGCAATACGTCTGGCCATAGCTCTTTCCAGCGAGCTACTCTCTCGGTTAAGGTTTTGCCCGTGTTCGGTAAGTGCCAGGCTTGCGCATACTGCCCGATTACCAGAGTTAATTCTGTATTGCTTAGCCGTTCTAACAATGGCTCACGCCACAAAGGTGCACATTCAGGTCTGGGGGGTAAATCACCGTTTGTCCCGGTGCCTGGATAGCAAAAGCCCATAGGTATCAGAGCGAAATTATCTGGGTTGTAAAACGCTTCACGGGTGACACCGAGCCACTGGCGCAAGCGATCACCGCTCGGGTCATCAAATGGTGTGGCTGATTCATGCGCGCGAATACCGGGTGCTTGCGCCGCTATCAAGATACGCGATGCCGGGCTGGCCTGTAAGACTGGCCGCGCTGGCAAAGGTAAGTGAGCTTGACATTGTGCGCACTCGTGAATATCCCGCCACAGAGAGTAAAAATCTATTGCCATAATCCTGTCATAATATTTTTTAGTTTATGCAGTACACTGGCGAGATGACATTCTGGTTACTGACAATTGCCGGTGTATCTGCCAGCGGTAAAACAACGTTGAAAGAATACCTCGCTCACGAACTGCATCAGCATTTTGGGTTTCAGCCTACGTGCTTAGCAATGGATGGCTATTATTGTGATTTTTCAGCGTTACCACCCAGTGAGCTGAAGGAGGTGAATTATGACCATCCGGATAGTTTTGATTCCATCTCACTCGTTAATGATGTTCGCCGTTTAAAATCCGGAGAGCCCATTTATTCACGTGACTACAACTATGTACAGCATAAACCTGTTGAAGCTGCCACCCAAACGTATCCGGCGCCGATTATTATCCTTGAGGGGATCTTACCGCTGCATTTCTCTGAAATCCTAACGCTTAGTGATTTGACCGTCTATCTTGATACGCCCATAGACCGATGCTTTGAGCGACGCTTATGTCGGGATGTTCAAGAGCGAGGGCGAAGTATGGCATCCGTTAAGCGTCAATTCGAAACTCACGTATTGCCAATGTACAGTGACTATGTGCAGCCCCAGAAGCAGGTTGCCGACCAAGTGCTTGCAGACGGGGGGCAATGCCCGGTTCTGTTGGAGAACATTATTCAAAGGGTTGAACAATGCAGGGGTTGATGGCTGTAATTGGTATGCTGGTTCTGCTGGGTATTGGCGCCTGCCTTAGTGAAAACCTTCGTGCAGTCAAATGGCGTACAGTCGTGGTAGCGTTTTTACTGCAGTTAAGTTTAGGTGCGTTGGTACTTTACTCTACATGGGGGCGCACTGCACTTGGTCATGCCTCGGAGGCGATATACCGGGTCATTGAGTTTGGTCAAGCTGGTATCGCTTTTATGTTCGGAGACTTGGCGAGCAATAAGCTGGGATTTATTTTCGCCTTTAACGTTCTGCCTATCGTCATATTTTTTTCCTCATTTGTAGCGGTTCTTTACTATCTGGGTATTATGCAGTGGGTTATCCGAATTCTTGGTGGGGCTTTGCGGTGGTTATTGGGCACCAGCCGGGCGGAGTCGTTGTCAGCCACGGCGAATATTTTTGTTGGCCATACCGAAGCCCCGATGGTGGTTAAACCGTTTATTGCACACATGACACGCTCCGAGTTGTTCGCCATTATGGTTGGTGGCCTGGCGACTGTGGCAGGGTCTGTTTTGGCCGGTTATGTTGGCTTGGGGGTAGAGCTGAAGTACCTGCTTGCGGCGAGTTTTATGGCAGCGCCCGGTGGCTTTTTAATGGCGAAGTTAATGGTGCCGGAAACTGAAGTGCCGGTAGAAGATATTGAGGCCAGTGCTGCCAGTGAAACCCAATATACCAATGTGTTTGATGCGGCCGCTGTAGGCGCCACCAGCGGGCTTAAGCTTGCCGGTAATATTGGTGCCATGCTCATCGCGTTTATCAGTTTAATTGCGCTTTTAAATGGCCTATTTGGTTTGCTGGGCTCATGGGTGGGGTTCGACGCATTGAGCTTGCAGTGGTTGTTGGGGTTGCTGTTTCAACCGCTGGCATTTTTGCTGGGCATTCCCTGGGAAGAAAGCCGGGTGGCCGGGAGCTTAATTGGGCAGAAATTAGTACTAAACGAATTTGTTGCTTTTATTGATCTGGCGGCTCATCGTGAACCGCTATCGCCTGTATCTCAAGCCATCGTGTCTTTCGCTTTGTGTGGATTCGCAAATTTTGGCTCACTGGCAGTGCTTTTGGGAGGGTTTGCAACCCTTGCGCCCAAGCGTCGGGCTGATGTGGCCAGCATGGGCTTAAAAGCTGTGTTAGCGGGCTTCTTGGCTAATATGATGAGCGCGGCTATCGCCGGTTTGTTTTTTTCATTGTCCTAATTCATTGTCTTGGTTTATTGACGCCTGCAAAAGCGTGTCGTTATTGCCCTGGTCTTGGTAAAATTTGTGCCGCAAGGGAGATCAACGATGAATAAACACTAATATGATTAAAAATACCGGCCGTATAGTGCAGTGGAGCACAAGTATCTTCTGTTTCGTGAGTGTGTTGTGGGGGGGCTTGGTCTTTGCGCAGCAACCGGAAAATAAATCGCCCGAGGACATTGTCTCGTTAGCGCAGCAGTATTGCGGTGCATGCCATACCACGCCTTCTCCACAATTACTGCCCAAGGCCAGTTGGCCTGCTGTCATCGATTCTATGGCCGAGTTGTCGGAACGTCGCTTAGGTAAGCGGTTTATTCCGGACTCGGCGCTCCATCATATCAAGGCGCTCTATTACGGTAGTGCCCCCAAAGCGTTGCCGCTATTGCCTTATATCGACAAATTTCATTCCGATGTTCAATTCTCGATGCAGTCCTTATCGGCTCCTTCTCGAGTGCCGCAAATTCTATCCATTACCAAAGTGGGGCAGAGCAGTGAAGGCTTCGAGTTCTTGCTCGCCGATGGTGAAACCGGGCAGTTGAAAAAGCTCTGGGGTAAAGTCGGGGAGTTTGAAAAGTGGCAGGAACAGAGTATTGCTGAGATAGGCTTGCCGGTGGCGGTGGATACCCTTGATGCTAACGGTGATGGCCGTTTGGATTACATTGTGGCTGACTTGGGAGAGCTGGCCCCCAATGGTAACCCCACAGGCAAAGTGTTTGTGTTGCTTGATAACGGCAAGGGCGGTTTTGAGAAAAAACTTCTGGTAGAAAATCTTGGGCGTGTCAGTGATGTAAATGCGCTGGATCTGGACCAGGACGGCGATACCGATATAGCCATTGCCGTGTTTGGGGGGCAGGGCAAGGGCGAGATTTTGTGGCTGGAGCAAACGCCCACCGGCTATCAGAGCCACACATTACTGCACATGAGCGGCGCGCTCAGTATCGAAAACACGGATTTAAACAAAGACGGCATTGTCGACCTGGTGACCTTGGTGGCTCAGGAACATGAAACCCTGATTGCTTTTGTGGGTACCGGGGCTGGGCAGTTTGAACGCCGTGATCTGGTCAGTGCTGGCCACCCAATGTTTGGGGCGACCAGCTTGACCGTGGTTGATCTTGATCGCGACGGCGATGACGATTTGCTGTTCACCAATGGTGATGCCTTTGATACCCAAACCGACCCCAAGCCATACCACGGTATCCAGTGGCTGGAAAACCGGGGCAAGCTGCAGTTTGCTGCGCACGATATAGGGCGTTATTACGGTGCTGTAAACGCGAAAGCGGCCGACCTGGACGGCGATGGCGACCTGGATATCGTTGCCAGCAGTTGGGTTAACTACTGGGATGACCCTAAGCGCAACGCGCTAATTTGGTACGAAAATATCGGTGGGCAAAAGTTTAAGCCTTATCCCATAAGCCAAAGTTTGCGAGGCTTGGTGCCTTTAGTGGTGGAGGATTTCAGCGGCGATGGCAGGGTTGATATTTTAACTGGATCGTTCCGCATGGATTTACTGCACCAGGCCCTAAAACGCCAGGGTGACACCCTAAGCTTCGAGCTGAATCCTTCAGAAACTGCGCCGCGAAGCGAGCGCTTGATGATGTTTATTGTACAACCCAGTCCCTCTAAAAACTCACCTTAACCCGTCTGTTTACTTCCACCGCAGCGTCTAGTTGCGGTGCTTGCGCTTGCGTGCACACTGTTATTTTGTATAATTACTGAATTTTCAGAAATTAGTGAAAATTGATGTCGCCGCTGATTGAATCATTTGTGCGCCACTTTGGCGAAATGGGTAGCCGTTGGGGAATCAACCGTACGGTAGGGCAAATGTACGCTTATATTGTCCTATCCGACGAGCCGGTAAATGCGGATGAGCTGGCTTGCGAGCTACAAGTGTCACGTTCCAATGTCAGTATGGGGCTCAAGGAGCTTCAGAGCTGGAACCTGGTGCGCCTCATGCATGTGCCTGGCGACCGTAAAGATTACTTTACCGCCCCTGAAGACGTTTGGAAGATCGCCATGACTCTGATTAACGAAAGGCGAAAGAGAGAAATAGACCCGACGTTGACTGTTATGCGTGATTTGTTAATGGAAAACCCGCGGAGTAAAAGTGATCAGTACGCTCAGCAACGTATTGAGGATATGTATCAGCTGATCGAGATGCTCACGCAGTGGAGCCGTGAAATTCAAAAGCTCAGCCCTAAACAAATCTCCCGTATGTTGAAGCTGGGAGCTGGTGTCAGTAAGTTGCTCGGATAGAGCTCAACCCTAGAGGTAGCCATGCTGGATGTATTTATGCTGTCGCGAATACAGTTTGCGGCAAATATCACCTTCCATATTTTATTTCCCACTATCACAATTGCCCTGTGTTGGCTGCTACTGTTTTTCAAGTTGCGCTATAACCGCACGGGCGATGACGCCTGGCTGAAAGCCTATCGTTTCTGGGTAAAAATTTTCGCATTGAGCTTTGCTCTTGGGGTGGTGAGTGGTATCACCATGTCTTTTCAGTTTGGTACTAACTGGCCCGGGTACATGGAAACTGTGGGTAATATCGCGGGGCCTTTATTGGGCTACGAAGTGCTCACGGCTTTTTTTCTTGAAGCCACTTTTCTTGGCATTATGCTCTACGGCTCAAAACGGGTCTCAAACCGTGTGCACACTCTGGCTACGGCTTTGGTGGCGGTGGGGACCTCCATGTCGGCTTTTTGGATCTTATCTTTAAACAGTTGGATGCAGACCCCCGCCGGTTTTGAAATGCGTGACGGCGTTGCCTATCCCGTGGATTGGTGGGCGATTATTTTCAACCCCTCAATGCCATACAGAGTAGGGCACATGCTGCTTGCATCTGGGTTAACCGCGTCTTTTTTTGTCGCTGGTGTTTCTGCTTACCGACGGTTAAAAGGAGATCACTCCAGAGAAGTCACACTGAGTTTGAAAACCGCGGTGTATTTAGCCGCTTTGTTAATTCCTTTACAGATTTTTATGGGGGATATGCACGGGTTAAATACACTTGAGCATCAACCCGCAAAAATTGCGGCAATGGAGGGAGTATGGCATACGGAAAAAGGCGCACCATTGCAATTGTTCGCACTGCCCAACGAGAAGACGCAAACCAACGATTTTTCTATTGCTATTCCTCGCGGTGCGAGTTGGATACTAACGCACAGTGGCGATGGAGAAATACGCGGGCTAAACGAGTTTGCGGGTGAACACCCTCCTGTGGCACCCGTGTTCTGGGCTTTTCGTGTCATGGTGGGCATAGGGCTGCTTATGTTGTTAATGTCCTGGGTCAACAGCTGGCAATTGTGGCGTCGCGGCGAGCCTAGCAAGTTCTGGTTAACCGGGTTAGTGGCTATGACCTTTTCCGGCTGGGTGGCCACCGTTGCCGGTTGGTATGTAACAGAGATAGGTCGCCAGCCATTTATGGTTTATGGTGTAGTGAAAACCGCGGATCTGGTAACGACCACGCCTGCAGCGCACGTTTTGTTCACGGCCATCGCTTATGTGCTGGTGTACGTAGGGCTCATTATCGCTTTCTTGCACACGCTGTTTTATCTGGCCCGTAAAGCCGTGAAAAATGCTGTGAAAGATTTAGATCCAGAAATGACAGGAGGTAAAGCATGAGCGGTGGTGAAGCGTATTGGTTGCCCATCGTATTTATTTTCTTGATGGGGTTGTCGGTTCTAATCTATGGGGTCTTGGATGGCTTTGACCTGGGGGTAGGGATATTAATGCCCATGGGCCGCCCACAGTCGCGGGATATTATGTTTGCCTCTATTGGTCCATTCTGGGATGCCAATGAAACCTGGCTGGTGCTGGCCGTGGGTTTGTTGCTTATTGCTTTCCCCAGTGCTCATTCAGAGATATTGGGCACTTTATATTTACCCGCATTTTTCTTGCTGTTTGGCTTAATTTTACGTGGGGTAGCGTTTGATTTTCGCGCTAAAGCGCACGCTGATTATCAGCTTCGCTGGGACCGCTGTTTTAAAACGGGGTCGCTTATCGCGTCTCTTTCTCAGGGCTATATGCTGGGTATTTATGTTACTGGGTTCAGTGGCGGCGCTTTATCTTATGGCTTTGGTGTTCTCAGTGCTATCTGTGTGACGGCAGCTTATGCCTTTATCGGTGCGTGTTGGTTGGTGCGTAAAACAGAGGGGGAGTTGCAGGTTTGGGCCGCGAAAAGAGCGAGATTAACCGCGATTTTGATGATTATCGGCCTTGTCAGTGTCAGTGTGGTGAATCCGTTGATGAGTCCTGAAGTGTTCGATAAATGGTTCACGCTGCCACAGGCGTTATTGTTGCTTTTAATTCCCTTCATGTGCGCTGTGTTATTTGTTGTTCTTTTCATTTACTTACGCCATTTTCCTTATGCCAATGACTTTGGTTCGTGGGTGCCCTTTGCCTGCGCCATCGGGATTTTTGTGCTGTCATTTCAAGCGTTGGCGTACAGCTATTTCCCCTACGTAGTTCCTGGGCAATTGACCATTTGGGAAGCAGCCAGTGCGCCAGAGTCACTTATGTTTATATTGGTGGGGGCTCTGTTTGTGTTGCCTACCATTCTTACTTACACCTTTGTAGTGTATCGGGTGTTTGGTGGTAAAGCTCAAGCACTCAGCTACGGAGAATAATAACTGTCATAAAAATACCCTCAAGATTTACCGGGTGTCGTGATAGCATAGCGGCTTTGTCATACCTTGGGGCATGTGAGATGGCGGCTAAAAAATCGGAAACCGTAACCTACAAAATCGACGATAAGAATTTGCATGTGTTGCACGGTATTTATTTGCCCAAAGCGCAGCACAAAGAGATTCGCCGCTTTAAACGCTTGTACGAAGAGCCGTCATTACACGGTACAAAAGTCTGGCGTTCCAGTGCAGTGCTGATGGACTACTTACTGGAAAACCCGATTCGCAAGCGCGCTAAAGTGCTGGAGATTGGTTGCGGCTGGGGCGGTTTAAGCTGCTTTATGGCTAAAAAGTTTGAGGCGCGAGTTACCGCTGTAGATGCCGATGGCGCGTTAGCGCCTTATGTAGAGTTTGTGAAGTCTCTTAATCAAGTAAAGAAAGTTGAGTTTGTTACGAAGCGCTTTGAAAAAATAACCAAACAAGATCTACAGGGCGTGCACACCTTAATCGGCAGTGAAATCTGCTTTTGGGATGAAATGACAAAACCTTTGTTTAACCTTATTAAGCGTGCGCGCGATGCAGGGGTGAAGAATATTTTAATTGCTGACCCAGGTCGCACACCTTTTTTGAACTTGGTGGATAAGTGCGATGCTAAGTTTGAAGGGGAAATGCTAGGCCACACAATTAAGAAGCCCTGGAAGACTGAAAAGTATATCCTCAAGGTCTCTGGCCGCTAGCTCCGTCGAATGCCTTACATCTTTGGTCTAAAACGTCATATTTCATTGTAGTTTTTACAAATTAGGGCGCTCCTGAAGGCTCTATTCCCCCTTTTTTAATCGGCTTTAGGCATTTTGTGCCTATTTATCGAGTTTTCAGCCCATGGCAAGACAATTGCAATGCTCTGAGTATACGAATGCTCAGGAGGCAATATGTTTGTCACTCACGAAAAAATAGCGGTTGAGTTTTTACTTGATGATCTCAATGATCTGGTTCGAAGCCACTGCGATCTTATAGCGACCTATGAAGATGCGCAGAAGCATGTGCGCTCAACTCAGTTGAAATCGCTGCTGGACCAGCTTAGATTGGATCATCGAGTCAATATTAAGCTGTTGGGCCAATTGGTGGCGGATCATGGCGGTCAGTTAAATGATTCTCCTGACGTGGGACAAATGCAGCAAAAGCTGCGCGTGGTGTTCGGCAGCCTGTTGAGTGATGGCGCGGTAATTAGAGCGGTGCATAACGCAGAGGCTAAGTTGCTTCAAGAATACACGCGGTCTATCAACAATCTTACGTATATTCCAGGCCTTGAGGCGGTGTTAGAGAGCAATCGACTGGCTACACAGAGACGCCAGAGTCGATTGCAGATCGCTATCAGCTTAGATGATTAATGGCTCTGGCATTCAATACAGTAGGTCATTACGTCACCGGGACCGCCCAGCGGTATATCGGGTAATGATCTGCTGATATAGCCCCAGCGAGTTAATGCTTGGCTAACTCCGGTGGGCAGCGGGATACTGACTCCATCGAGGTGCTGTAGAAATTCCTCCATGGGTGTCAGTGGTGCGCTGATGGTTTTTACCTCCCACTTATCCAGCCTTGCAGCACTTGCGGCCGCGTGCAGCGTATCGTGTAAGGTTCCGAGCTTGTCGACTAAGCCAAGCTCCAGCGCGCTTGTGCCGCTCCAGACTCTTCCCTGGCCTATTTCATCCACGGTTTTAATGTCTAAGTTTCGCGCTTCTGCCACGGTGGATATAAAACGCTGATAAATACTGTCCACCGATAACTGCATCAAGCGTGCGGTCTCTTCCGTCATTGATCGGGTGGGGTTCAGCGCATCGGCCAGTGGTGTGGTGCCTACGCCATCGGTGTATATGCCTAGCTTGGCCAGTGAGTCTTCAAACGTGGGAACCAGACTGAAGGCACCGATGGATCCGGTAATGGTGGTGGGCAAAGCCCAGATTTGCTCTGCTGCGCTAGCCATCCAGTAACCACCTGAGGCCGCTACACTACCCATACTAATGTAAACGGGTATTCCCGAGTCCCGGATAGAGGCAATTTCGGCTCGAATAATCTCTGAAGCAAAAGCGCTGCCCCCAGGGCTGTCGATTCGAATCACCAAGGCTTTAAGGCTTGTATCCTGCCGAACCTGACTTAGAAGTTGAACCATGGTATCACTACCTACCGTACCCGGTGGTTGTTCACCATCGTAAATGGGGCCCACAGCATTAATCAGAGCAACGTATGACTTTCCCGGTAAGGGCATTTGCCTATGGTGTTTTAAATACCGATACCAGTCCACAGATTTATACGTGTCGTGGTCTTTGTCATAACCCACTAATTCAGTGAGCTCGGCCCGCATTTGCTGGCGACTAAGGACTTTGTCAGTCAGGCCGTGCTTCAGTGCGAGGTGTGATGTATCGCCACCGACAGAGGCCAAGGCCTGATCGCTGTTGCTGATCAGCTGGTCAACTGTGCCCGGTTCCAGTTGTCGTAAGGCTTCGACCCGGGTGGTGTATTCGTCCCACAGCTGATGAATCCAGACACGGTTATGTTCGCGCGAAGCCTCGGACATATCGGTGCGAGTATAAGGTTCAATAGCGTCTTTGAATTTACCGGCACGGAAAATATGAAAGTTCAAGCCCAGTTTTTCTATGGCTTCTTGGTAATACAGTCGGTAACTACCATAGCCTGTTAACAGCACAAAGCCCATGTCGTGCAAGTATATGGTGTCGGCGTGGCTGGCGAGGTAGTAGCGATCTTGGGTGTAGTGGTCTGCCATTGCGATCACGGGTTTACCGCTTTGCTTAAAGCGCTCAAGAGATTGCGCAACTTCGTACAGCTTGCTGATGCCTCCGCCGTTGAGGTAATTGAGATTAAGCAGCAGGTGGCTTACTCGGTTGTCATCACGGGCAAGGTCAATGCTGCGCACCAGGTCGCGCACGAGCGTTTCACTGTGAAGACTGTTCTCACCCCCGAGCGCCGACAGGGCATCCAGTGCCTGGCGTTCATCCACTAATGCGCCCATGGGCGTTAACTCAAGGGCAAAAGTGTTTGGGAGTTCATCGCTTTGGCGCTGGCTGAGTGCCGCCACAACAACCACCACAATGAGTAAAAACAACAGGTTGGTAATGACTCGGCGGGTCCAGGTAATAGCGTTCCAAAGTAGTGAAAATAGACGACTGATGGGGTTTCTGGGTTTAGACTCGCTCACTGAACGTCCTTTATTTAATTTGAGGTGCGTGATGGCTTTGCTGTTGGGCAAGTTGAGAGTGCTGACGCCAGCGGCTGGTCATCATTGCAGCGCAGAATAAAATAACGGTTAAGCTGACACCGATATAGTCAATAATATTTGCACCCGGCGCCATGGCGGTTACGACAAAACCGCAAAAGTAAAACAGGGTGAGGAAGCACAGCCAGCTGTATGTACGAAAATGCCCACGCATACAGCCTGGAATAAACAGCGCCAAGGGAAGCGTTTGAATAGCCCAGCGAGCCCAGCTGCCACTGGGCTCTACATAGTTTATCCAGCTAAATAAAACGCAAAGGCCCACTAAACACATAAGGCTGACGGCTCGGCCGCGCAGGTAGCTTTGGGTGAGCGGTGTGATGTCGGCGGCGGTATAGGCGGGTGTTTTCACTCGTCCCCCTTAAGTTTCAGGGCCAGGCTGGCAATACGTTTGCCTTGGGCGTGACACAAAGCCTGTTCGGTGCTGTCCAGGCTGGCGTTCTCTCCATGATGGCTTGCCCCATAGGGGGTGCCGCCTGTAGTCGTGGTATTCAGCTCTTTCTCACTGTAAGGAATGCCGCTGATGATCATGCCTTGATGTAAAAGAGGCAGCATCATGCTGAGTAATGTGCTCTCTTGCCCACCATGAAGGCTGGCCGTTGAGGTAAACACGCCGGCTGGTTTGTTAATTAACTCCCCATTCAGCCATAGGTCGCTGGCCGAATCGATAAAATATTTAAGGGGCGCTGCCATGTTGCCAAAGCGGGTGGGGCTGCCCATGAGTAAGCCGGCGCAATGGCGCAAGTCATCTTTGCTGCAATAGACGGCGCCTTCATCGGGAATCTCGGGTAGACCAGCTTTGTTGTCAGGCGATACCGGCGGTACGGTGCGTAACCTTGCCTCAACTCCAGTCGACTCAATACCGCGTGCCAAGGCCTCGGCGAGCGCTCGGGTCGAGCCCGTGCGGCTGTAGTAAAGCACTAAAACATAGGGGGAATGATTCACAGTAGCTCCAGTACATTTTCCGGTGGTCGACCCAGACATGCGCGTGCGCCCTTAACGACAATGGGGCGTTCAATCAACTTGGGGTGCTGCACCATAGCATCGATCAGTTCGCCTTCGCTCAGCTCCGGGCGCTTTAAATCCAGTGTTTTGTACTCTTCTTCACCTCGGCGTAATAGCTCGCGCGCGGTCAGTTTCAGTTTTGTTAGCAAATCTTGAAGTTCCGAAGCTTTGGGCGGGGTCTCCAGGTAACGTATGATTTCTGGCTCGATTCCTCTTTCTTGCAGTAACGCTAATGTTTGGCGGGATTTAGAACACCGAGGGTTGTGATAAATACGCATAAATTGCTCCGGTAAAACAGGTCGTCGAGGATTATAGCCGTTTGCCGTGCGTCGGCGCATCCCGACTTGGGGTGTCGCCTATAGCGCCATCGGCGAAAACCGTTTAAGGTTGGTGGTTCAGTTATGCCCATCATTCGAACTAAGTGTGGATACAAAGCCGTTTATGAGCACACCGCTGTTAATTTGTGATGACTCGAAAATGGCGCGCAATCAAGTAGCGCGCTCTTTACCGGACTCTTTAGATGCGGACATCAGTTTCGCTTCCAATGGGATTGAGGCGCTGCAGGCCATTCGTAATGGGCTAGGTGAAATCGTGTTTCTGGATTTGACCATGCCGGAAATGGACGGTTATCAGGTGCTGGAGGCCATCGCCGAAGAACAGCTCAAAAGCGTCGTGATTGTTATTTCCGGCGATATTCAACCCACAGCCCGCGAGCGGGTTACCAGCCTTGGGGCATTGGACTTTATTAAAAAGCCCGTTAACGCCGACGCCCTGCAGGACACTCTGCGTAAGTTCGGCTTAATCTAAACCATCCTATGCGTTTATCTCAGTTCGGTGAAACCCTGAGCGCCGACTCCAGTATTGTCTCCTTGATGGACGATTTGGGTAGCGCACTGCGCGATAACCCGGATATGCTGTTTCTCGGTGGTGGCAATCCGGCACGCATACCGGCCGTTGAAGCGGCGTTAAGCGGTGCCCTAAAAGACGCACTGGCGGACCCGGAAAAAGCCTGGCAGATGTTGGGGGTTTACCAGTCGCCCGCTGGTGATACGCAATTACGCCAAGAGTTGGCCGACTGTCTCAGGCGTCGTTACCAGTGGCCCATCAGCGCAGAGAATATTGCCCTTGCCAACGGCAGCCAGTCGGCATTTTTCGTGTTGTTTAACCTGTTTGCCGGCAAAATGACCGATGGCAGTGCCCGCCATATACAGCTGCCTTTAGTGCCCGAGTACTTGGGGTATTCTGAGTTGGGCCTGGGTAGCGACTTTTATCGGGCCAGTCGCCCCGATATTGAATTGATTGGCGAGCACAGCTTTAAGTACCACGTGGATTTCTCTCGCTTTGCAATCGACGCGGACAGTGCAGCGCTTTGTGTTTCTCGCCCAACCAATCCAACCGGTAATGTGATTGCCGATGCCGAATTGGCGGGCCTGGATGAGCGCGCCAAGGCGGCCGGGGTGCCTTTAATTATTGACGGGGCGTATGGCTTGCCGTTTCCCGGAATTGTCTTTACCGAGGCGTGCGCCCACTGGAACGAGAATACGGTGCTGGTACTGAGTTTATCCAAGCTGGGCCTGCCCGGTGTTCGTACCGCTATCGTGATTGCCGATGAGCCTATTATTCGCGCTTTCGCCCAAGCCAATACCGTGTTGAGCCTGGCGGCGGGCAATGTGGGGCCAGCCATTACTCGCGAGTTGCTGGCCAGCGAGCAGCTGTTGCAAATGGGACGTGAAAAAGTGGCACCGTTTTACCGCGAGCGCTGTGAGCAAACCGTCACCTTGCTGCGCGCAGCACTGCAGGGTTTACCCTATCGAATACATCAGCCTGAAGGGGCTATTTTTCTCTGGTTGTGGTTTGAAGGTTTACCGGTTCCCAGTGATGAGCTGTATAAGCGTTTGAAAGCGCGCGGCGTGCTGATTATTGCAGGAGAGCACTTCTTTCCCGGCTTGCAAGAGCCCTGGGCCCATCAATACGAATGCGTGCGTATCAGTTATGCCCAGCCCGCTCATGTGGTTGAGCAAGCCGCGCTGATTCTGGCTGAGGAAGTCGCACGGGCGTATCACTCTGGCTGAGTATTGCGAGTACAGTCGTTTCACAGGTCTCAGGGCGCATCTCGCTCAGCGCAGGCGGTACCAAGGCCTGGCGCTGTGGTGAATCAGCGCCAGGTGTTCGGTTTTTACCGCTTCGCTGTCAAAGAAAAAGTAATCTTCGTTGAGTGTGCGGTTTAACCACTTTCTGACAGGGGTGACCTTGGTGACTTTTAACGTCGGCACGCCAAGCTTGTGCTGCGCGTTGTAGTGGTGGTTCCAGTGCACCAGCACATGATGCTGCGCCAGCTTAACGGCTTCGGCCTCGTCTGTTGCCTCTACGCGTCGAGCGGTCAAAAACCCGATAATGGGGGTCTCCGCGTAGTTATCAAAGAAAATGCCGGTTCCGCACAGAACAACATCGTAGTAGCGAGACATAATGCCGAAAAGGGCCTCGTTAATTGAGCGATTACTGGGGGGTGAGAAGACGCGCAAAGTGCTTACGCACCCGCACATTATCAAGGCCGGCAATACTACTGGAAAAGCCAAACCAAACATACAGGCCATTCAGGTTTTTAAACATCGGCGGCAAATATTCTGGCCCGGCGATATGACCTTCACAGAAATGTTCGTACAGCACGGGAATATCCTCAAGCGTTACCTTACCGAGGTACAGCATGGGAATCATTTCGGGCATGCCTGCGGCGATGGCGCTACGTATAAAACTCACATTCTCCACAAAGCCTCTAACGTAACTGATGTCTTTGGTGAAGGCGGCGCCCCCGGTGACCGGGGCGCCGCGAAAAACCCGTTGTGTGACCTTGTAGCTATCTTGCGGGCTGTCGCCACGATCGCGAAAATAGCGGAACACTTCGACAAAATCGGCACCGCTTTCGGCCATATCCACCGCCACGACCCGGTCGCTGACTTTTTGCGCTCGGCGGGGAAACGAACTGAACGTCAGGGTTTCCATTAACACCGCCATGCCTTCCTGGATGGCGGTAATGCGCGGTGAGCCGACGCTCAGCCACGTAGCCCAGGGTTGCGCGCGGCCGTTTAGGGTGGTGCCGATATGCACCCAGCCCTCATGGACTTCGAGCACGTTTAAATCCTGCATGGTGAAAGTGGCGCGACTATTGATTTTAATGCAGTCGCCACCGGCGGCGGCGTCAGAGACGATGTCGTCAGACAGTTCTACTCGCATCTTATCTGGCCCGAAATATTCATCCATACGCGTGGCGAGATAGTCGACCGCGAACTCCGCACTGTAGTTGCGCCCGCCGGGTGGGGTCAGGTGTTCGGCCGCTGGCCAAGAGAATATTTGGCACAAGTCCCGGCCCACCTCCAGCAGGGTTTTGTTGTCACCGGCTATGGTGTTGGACGGAGAACCGTAAAGTGCGCGACTGTAATGACCAAACTCAGCCGTACCCCGGCAGCCCAGCATTGCCAATACTTGCCGGTATTGGCCGGCGGTATTGCGCATGATTTTGCCGAGCGCATCTTGTGCGCCCAGCTCGCGGATGATGTCGATTTCCAGTGTGGCAAAAGCGTCGCTTAAATTGTGCCGGTCAAAGGACAGGGGCATATGCTCGTAATAATCCCGGCCAATGTTTGGCAGGGCTGCGCCATCGCGTGCTAAAAAAGCGTCTTGCACCTCGGCTGGCCACTTTATGGCATCGAGAATACGAATTGGCTTTTGCAGTGCGACAAGACGATCTGAAAGGGTTTTGACGCGCTGTAAATAGGCTTGAGAATCAGGCATGCAGGGTTCGACCAAGGTTAACTTTCGTGACCACGTCAGTGTAGTCGCCGGTGTTCAAGGCGGATAGTAGCGGGGCGACGATTTATGCGTTATTTGCGGCACTTTTCACGTCCGCACAGATACGGCATAGTAAGCCCATGACCTATATTGCCTTAGCGTATCTGCACGAGCTTTACGACGGTTACCGTCAGCCGATTCGGCTGGCGGGGCAGGAGCTACTGTTGCTGCAGGAAGAGGGGCGTTTACTGTTGCTGAGCAACCGTTGCCCCCATCGCCAAGCACCGCTGACCCAGGCGTATATCGCAAACGGTGTGTTGCGTTGTTCTCAGCACGGCATAGAGTTTTCTCTGCGCACAGGCCGGCCTGTCAATGACACCGGTTGCGCGCCGTTGCAGTTTCTTCCCTTGATTTACGAGGCCAACACCGTGGGTGTTGAGATGTCTCCTTAGCCGCTGTGTTAGCGCCAGCAATGGCGCGGTTTCGAAGCGCTTCACACTCAGGTATAATTGCGCCCTTTTTGGCGGCCAGGGCAGCCTGGACGCGTTGTTTGTTGGTAGGTTTGAAGTGGAGAGAAGCTATGCCTATCTATGAATACCGTTGCGAGGCCTGTGGCCACGAGATGGAAGCATTGCAAAAAATGAGCGATGCAGCCTTAACCGACTGCCCCAAGTGCCAGCAGGCCGAATTGGTCAAAAAGATCTCCGCGGTCGGCTTCCGCTTAAAAGGCGGCGGCTGGTACGAGACCGACTTTAAGTCGGGCAAGCAGAAAAATCTTGCCGGCGGTAGTGATCAGAAAAAGCCCGCTTCAGGCGGCAAAAGCGAGTCGGCACCGGCCGCCTCAGCCAGTTAACGAATAACCAGACGGGAATATACCTATGCGCAGTGATTACTGTGGCGCCTTGAATGCCTCTTACATCGACCGTGAAGTGACCTTATGCGGCTGGGTCGATCGTCGCCGCGACCACGGCGGGGTGATTTTTATCGATTTGCGTGACCGCGCCGGCATCGTGCAGGTGGTGTTCGACCCGGATGCCAAAGAGAAGTTTGAGCTGGCCGATAAGGTGCGCGGCGAGTATGTGCTGCAAGTGACCGGTAAAGTTCGCGCCCGCGATGCGGCCACCGTGAATTCGAATATGGCTACCGGTGAAATCGAGGTGTACGGCACAGATCTGGAAATCCTCAACGAAGCCGAGACCATTCCGTTTCCGCTGTCCGAGCACTCCAGCGTCGGTGAAGATGTGCGCCTGAAGTACCGCTACATTGATTTACGCCGTGGTGAGATGCAAAAAAGCCTGCAGTTTCGCTCTAAGGTGACCATTGCGATTCGCAACTACCTGGACGAAAACGGCTTTCTGGACATCGAAACCCCAATTTTAACCCGCGCAACCCCAGAGGGTGCCCGCGATTATCTGGTGCCTTCGCGTACTCACGAGAACAAGTTCTTTGCCCTGCCGCAGTCGCCTCAGCTGTTTAAACAGCTATTGATGGTGTCTGGCTTCGACCGTTACTACCAAATCGCCAAGTGCTTCCGTGATGAAGACTTGCGCGCTGACCGTCAGCCCGAGTTTACCCAGATCGATATTGAAACCTCGTTTATGGACGAGGAAGGCATTATGGGTATCACCGAAGGCATGATTAAACAGTTGTTTAACGACTTGCTGAGTATCGATTTGGGCGAATTCCCGCGTATGGACTACGCCACTGCCATGGAAAAATACGGTTCCGACAAGCCGGATTTACGGATTCCTCTGGAACTGGTGGATGTGAAAGACTTGATGGGCGAAGTGGAGTTTAAAGTTTTCTCAGGCCCCGCCAAAGATCCTAAAGGCCGTGTTACCGCGCTGAAAGTGCCTGGCGGCAACGACAAGCTGACTCGCAAGCAAATCGACGACTACACCAAGTTTGTCAGCATCTATGGCGCGAAAGGTCTAGCCTACATTAAGGTAAATGACGTCAATGACGTGGAAGAAGGCTTGCAGTCACCGATTGTTAAGTTTTTGCCCAACGATGTTCGCAAGGCTATTTTGCAGCGTCTTGACGCGCAAAACGGCGATTTGATTTTCTTCGGCGCGGATAAAGCCACCATTGTGAGTGAAGCTTTGGGCGCACTGCGCTGCAAATTGGGTGAAGACCTGGATTTGTACACCTGTGAGTGGGCGCCATTGTGGGTAGTCGACTTCCCGATGTTTGAAGAGAACGACGACGGCTCCATGCAGGCATTACACCACCCGTTCACCGCACCATCGTGCAGCCCGGAGGACCTGAAAGCAAACCCGGCGACCGCGCTGTCCCGCGCCTACGACATGGTGTTGAACGGTACTGAGTTGGGCGGCGGTTCTGTGCGTATTCACGATCAGAACATGCAGCAGGCGGTGTTTGATATTCTGGGTATCAGCAGTGAAGAGCAGCGCGAAAAGTTCGGCTTCTTGCTGGATGCATTGAAGTACGGCGCGCCGCCGCACGGTGGCCTGGCGTTTGGTTTGGACCGTTTGATTATGTTGATGACTGGTGCCAGCTCTATTCGCGATGTGATCGCCTTCCCGAAAACTCAGAGCGCGGCCTGTGTAATGACCGACGCGCCCGGGGCGGTGGATGCCGCGCAACTGCGCGAGCTGCACATTCGCCTGCGTCAGAAAGAGCAAAAAGAAAAGTCTGAATAACCGTAATTGCGGTTAAACGGCCGGGCTTGCCCGGCCGTTTTTGTATCTGAAAGTCGTATAACCCAGTAACAAAAAGCGGAGTCGATTATGGCTGGCCACAGTAAATGGGCAAACATTAAACACCGCAAAGCCGCGCAGGATGCCAAACGCGGTAAGGTTTTTAGCAAGATTATTCGCGAACTGACGGTAGCCGCCAGAGGTGGTGAAAACCCCGATGACAACCCGCGCCTGCGCGCCGCCATGGATAAGGCGCTGGGCGCGAACATGAAAAAAGACACTATAGACAAAGCCGTAGCCCGAGGCGCGGGCAATGCCGACGGTGAAAACTACGAAGAGTGTACCTACGAGGGTTACGGCGTGGGTGGGGTGGCGGTCTTGGTGGAATGCATGACCGACAATAAAAATCGCACCGTCGCCGAAGTGCGTCACGCTTTTAGCAAGCGCGGCGGTAATCTGGGAACAGACGGTTCCGTGGCTTATCTGTTTTCTAAAATCGGGCAGTTGGTTTTTAATCCCGATGTCGATGAAGATGACCTTCTAGAAGCCGCACTGGAGGCAGGCGCCGAAGAGCTTATCACCCATAGTGATGGCAGCAAAGAAATCGAAACGGCGTTTGAAGATTACTTTGAGGTGAAAGGCGCAATGGTCGCGGCGGGCTTTGCACCCGAGGCTTCGCAAATTACTATGAAGCCTGCCACCACCGTCGAGCTGGATAAAGACGGCGCGGAAAAAGTTATCGCCTTGGTGGATATGCTGGAGGACCTGGATGATGTGCAAAGTGTGTACACCAACGCCGACATTCCCGACGATGTTCTGGCTCAGCTTTAGCCTCAAACAGGTTTAAAAATATGGCAATAGTTATGGGGGTGGACCCGGGATCGCGTAAAACCGGTTTTGGTTTGGTCAATGTGGTGGGCGGGCGTTGTGAGTATGTCACCAGTGGCGTTATCCGCATTCCCGATATTGCGTTTCCCGAGCGCTTAAAACTGATTTTCGACAGTGTGACCCAGTTGATAGAGCAACATTGCCCTCAGGAGTTTGCCATCGAGCAAGTGTTTATGGCGAAAAGCGCGGGCTCAGCCCTTAAGCTTGGGCAGGCGAGGGGAGCGGCGATTGTGGCTGCGGTGAATCAGAATTTACCCGTCGCCGAGTACGAAGCGCGTAAGGTTAAGCAGGCCATTACCGGTACCGGCGGTGCCGACAAGTTGCAAGTTCAGCACATGGTTAAAACCTTGTTAAAGTTGCCCGCCAGTCCTCAGGAGGACGCGGCCGATGCGCTGGCCATTGCGTTATGTCATGTAAACTCGCAACAACATTTGCTAAAGCTCGCCCGCGCGCGCAGCTTTCGCCGCGGACGTATGGTATAAAGAGTCACAGCTTTGAGAAGAAATAAATAATTTATGATTGGACGATTAAGCGGCACATTGCTGGAAAAACAAGCGCCTTATCTACTGTTGGATGTGGCGGGCGTTGGGTATGAATTGCAAGCGCCGATGACCACTTTTTATCAGCTGCCGGAAACCAATCAAACGGCCACGCTTTACACTCATCTTGCGGTCAGTGAAACCGCCCATCAGTTGTTTGGCTTTGCTAAGCGCTCAGACCGAGATTTGTTTCGCACCTTAATTAAAGTTAACGGTGTTGGGCCAAAAATGGCGGTGGCCATTTTATCGGGAATGGACGCTGATGATATCGCCCGCTGCGTGCACGAAGACAATGTCGCTGCACTGGTCAAAGTGCCGGGCGTTGGCAAGAAAACCGCTGAGCGCCTGGTGATTGAACTGCGCGATAAAATTGCCCCATCATCCGCGCCTCATGATTTGCTGAACCCGAGTGCAGAACCAGCTGCCAGTGGCGCCGAAGAGGAAGCCGAAAGTGCTCTCATCGCGCTGGGCTATAAACCGGCAGAGGCGAGTCGGATGGTTAACGCTGCGCTTAAAACCAATCCTGCCGCCACCGCGCAAGAGCTGATTCGTCAGGCGTTGCGTAAAATTGCGGGTTAATCGTTACCATGATTGAAACTGATCGCTTAATTGCTCCGGAAACCAAAGGCCCAGAAGAGCAGCTTGACCGTGCTATTCGGCCGAAAACATTGGCCGAGTATGTGGGCCAACCGGTGGTGCGCGAACAGATGGAAATTTTTATCCAGGCGGCACGCGGGCGAGGTGAGTCGTTGGACCACACCTTGGTGTTCGGCCCGCCCGGGCTGGGTAAAACCACCCTCGCCAATATAATTGCCCAGGAGATGGGTGTGGCGTTGAAAAGTACCTCAGGCCCAGTGTTGGAAAAGGCCGGCGACTTGGCGGCCTTGATGACTAACCTAGAGCCCGGCGATGTACTGTTTATTGACGAGATTCATCGTTTAAGCCCGGTGGTGGAAGAAATTTTGTATCCGGCGATGGAAGATTTTCAGCTGGATATTGTCATCGGCGAAGGCCCCGCAGCCCGCTCTATTAAACTCGATTTGCCACCGTTTACTCTGGTGGGCGCTACCACCAGGGCTGGCCTGCTAACGTCGCCGCTGCGCGATCGCTTTGGCATTGTTCAGCGCCTGGAGTTTTACAACATAGCCGATCTTACCCATATCGTTAGCCGTTCGGCGTCATTGCTGGGCGTGCCCATGGATGAGGCCGGGGCCGCAGAGGTCGCAAAGCGCTCTCGTGGCACTCCTCGTATCGCAAACCGTTTGTTACGCCGGGTGCGCGACTTTGCGCAAATAAAGGCCAATGGTGAGGTGAGCGAGGCGGTGGCCGACCAGGCGTTGAATATGCTGAATGTAGACGTGCGTGGTTTTGATCACATGGACAGGCGTTTGCTGGTGGCCATGATGGATAACTTTACCGGCGGCCCGGTGGGCATTGATTCACTTGCCGCGGCAATAGGTGAAGAACGTGGCACCATTGAAGATGTTATCGAACCCTACCTGATTCAGCAGGGCTTTATCGCCCGCACTCCTCGAGGACGCGTGTTGACTCCCTTGGCTTACGAACATTTCGGTGCTCCGGTGCCCGATCGCTTTAAGGATGGTTTGTGAGCCACAGCGTGTTCTCTTTGCCGGTGCGAGTTTATATCGAAGATACTGATGCCGGTGGTATTGTCTATTACGTCAATTACCTCAAGTTTATGGAGCGTTCGCGCACAGAATTTTTGCGCCAATACGGTTATGATAAGCCGGCGATATTGGACGGTGGTCAGTTACTGGTGGTGCACCGCGCCGAAGTAGATTACAAGCGCTCCGCCAGGCTGGATGACTTGCTACAGGTAACCACCGAGATAGAATCTCTGGCGCGCACCAATGTATTGTTTCGCCAGAATATTTTTCGCGGGAACGAATTGCTTTGTGCGGGTCTAATCCGCATTGCCTGTGTGTCGCCCGCAACCATGAAACCCTGCGCCATGCCGCTTACCATGCGTGAGAAGCTGGCCGAGACTATTGAAACGGACAAGAGTTAAGTCTTTATGCCAAACGAACATTCGCTTTCTATCTGGAGTCTGATTGCCAACGCCAGTTTACTGGTACAGCTTGTCATGGCGCTGCTTTTTCTGGCGTCGGTCGTTTCCTGGGTGATGATTATTCAGCGCGGCATGTACCAGCGCAACGCTAGAGCAAAGTATCTGGCGTTTGAAAAGCAGTTTTGGTCAGGTATTGACCTCAACCAGCTGTACCGTCAAAGCAATGGCAAAACAGGTAAAGATGCGGTCGACGGCGTCGAGAATATTTTTCGCGCGGGGTTTAAAGAGTTTATGCGTTTGCGCTCGCAAAGCAGTGCAGACTCGGATGCAGTAATGGAAGGCTGTCAGCGCGCTATGCGTGTTGCGCTGGCGCGAGAAGAAGAGAAACTCGAGGCGAACTTGCCGTTCTTGGCGAGTGTGGCGTCGGTAAGCCCCTATATAGGCTTGTTTGGCACCGTATGGGGGATCATGAACTCCTTCCGTGGTCTGGCGAACGTGCATCAGGCGACTCTGGCTACCGTCGCACCCGGTATCTCCGAGGCCCTGGTCGCCACGGCAATGGGGCTGTTTGCGGCGATTCCTGCCGTACTCGCCTACAACCGATTTTCGGCGCGAGCCGAGGCTATGGAAAATCATTATCAAACCTTTGCCGAAGAGTTTTCTGCGATTTTACACCGTCAGGTGCACAGTAAGCAGGTGTCTTCGTAAATTTCCCGTTGCAATAGGTGATGTATGGCAGCCTTTGGCCCCAAACAAAAGAAAAAGCCCATGGCAGAAATCAACGTCGTGCCGTATATCGACGTGATGTTGGTGTTGCTGGTGGTGTTTATGGTAACCGCACCAATGCTGATGCAAGGGGTAAAAGTGGATTTGCCCGAAGCGCCATCGGCGCCCATTGATAATGAAGAAGACGAGCCTTTGATTGTCTCGGTGGATAAATCCGGTCAGTACTATATCGAGTTAGGCGGTGAACCAAAGCAAGCCAAACCGCTTGCGCAGATTACCGAAATGGTCGGCAAGGTATTAGGGGAAAAGCCCAGTACGCCTGTGTTGGTGTGGGGCGATACCGATGTGAACTACGGCGTGGTAGTAGGCTTAATGACCCAGTTGCAAAACGCTGGTGCGCCTTCTGTTGGCCTGGTTACTGATCCGCCGCAGTAGGTGATGCTGTCTCTATGAATTGGCGCAGTAGTTACACCCTTCCTATCGTTATCAGTGTCGGTATGCACCTGGCGCTGATAGCGGTTATTACACTCGGTTGGGAGACAACCGCCGAGGTCAAGCCACGGGTTTTTAAACCCAAATTTGTCGAGGCAAAGTTGGTTGAGTTAAAGGCTCAGTCCAAAAAAGAAACGGCGCCCGCGCAAAATAAGGTTATCGATTTAACTAAGAAACGGGAACTGGAGCGCCAGCAGGCCGAGGCTGAGCGCAAGGCTCGAGAGCAGGCAACGCGTAAGCGCCAACAAGAACAGGAGCGAAAGCAAAAAGCCGAGGCCGAACGCAAACGTAAGCAAAAAGAAGAATCTGAACGCAAGCGCCAACAGGAGCTGGAGGCAAAACGGCGCGCCGAAGAAGCTGCACAGAAAAAGGCCGAGCAAGAGCGCCGCGAGCGTTTAGAAAAGCAGCGTCTTGAAGAGCAAAAACGCAAGGCCGAGGCGGAGGCACGTCAGCAAGCGGAAATCGCGGCGGCGCAAACGCAAAGCTACGTCAATATGATTGCCGCACGTGTCGAACAAAACTGGAGTCGACCGCCTTCGGCGCGCCGTGGCATGCGCGCGATACTCCTGATACAGTTGGTGCCCACTGGTCAGGTGGTCAATGTGACCGTGATCGAGAGCAGCGGCAACGCCGCCTTCGACCGCTCAGCAGAGCAGGCTGTGCGCCGGGTTGATCGCTTTACTGAATTACAAAAAATGCCACCCAAACTTTTTGAAGAAAACTTCCGCCAGTTGCGGTTGGAATTTAAGCCTGAGGATCTACGCTTGTGAGAATTTTCGTCGCTTTAATGTTGTCGTTGTGCGCCTTGACCGCCAGGGCTCAGCTGACCATTGAAATCACCCAGGGGGTAGATAACCCCACCCGGATTGCCGTTGTGCCTATGGGGTGGAGCGGTTCGTCTCCGTTACCCGAAGATGTTTCGTCGATCATCTCTGCGAACCTGGAGCGCAGTGGCCAATTTGATTCTGTGCCTCGCACCAGTATGCTTTCTTTCCCCAGCAAAGAGTCGGATGTGTTTTATCGGGACTGGCGTGTCATGGGGACTGAATTCTTGTTGGTGGGTAACATTGAAGAGCGTGGTGGCCGTTATTACGCCACTTACAGCTTGTTTGATGTTCTGGGGCAACGCAAAGTGATCAGTAATGGCAAGGTCGACGGTGGTGCAGGGCAGTTACGTGATGTCGCGCATCATATCTCGGATAAAGTCTATGAAAAAATCACGGGGATTCGCGGCGCTTTTTCCACGCAAATTTTGTATGTCGAGGCCTTTCAAGGCACTAACCAGCCTGACAACTTTCGTTTGATGTTGGCCGATGCTGACGGTGCACGGCCACGTATGCTGTTGGAGTCTAATGAGCCGTTACTGTCTCCTGCATGGTCTCCTGATGGCCGTCAAGTGGCTTATGTTTCTTTTGAGACCTCACGTCCGGCCATCTTCTTACAGAGTTTGGCTACTGGCCAGCGAGAGCAGTTAACGAACTTTACCGGCCTCAACGGTGCCCCTGCATTCTCTCCTGATGGCAATAAGCTGGCGATGGTACTTTCGAAAGACGGCAACCCAGAAATATACACCTTGGATTTACGCACCCGTCAATTCACTCGAGTGACCAATCATTACGCCATTGACACCGAACCCAGCTGGACCGCAGACGGAAAAGGGGTGGTATTTACCTCAAATCGCGGAGGAAAACCACAAATTTATCAGGTGACTCTTGCCAGCGGCAGGGTAGAACGCTTAACCTTTGACGGCGAGTACAATGCTCGCGGGCGAGTTTCGCTGGATGGCAACACTTTGGTAATGGTTCATCAGCGCAATGGGGTATTCCACATTGCGGCACAAGATCTCACTACCGGGACTTTGCGTATCCTGACAGAGACAAATTTAGACGAATCGCCTACTATAGCGCCCAATGGTGCTATGTTGCTCTACGCGACACGCTTTGGGGGAAAAGGTATCTTGGCCGCTGTGTCACTGGATGCGGGTACCAAGTATCGATTGCCATCCAAGCAGGGTGATGTTCGAGAACCCTCTTGGTCGCCATTTTTTAACTAAATTGCAGTGAGCTCAAAAAATCAACAATTTGATCGGAGTTAATCATGATTACTAAAGCAATGAAACAGGGTCTGAGTTTTGCGTTTGTTATGGCATTTTTGGTGGGCTGTTCAAGCACCGACACCAAAACCGATGATGCCGATACTGGCGCAAATGGCGGTGGTGTGACCACTGGCACTGCAGATGGCGGCAACTTGGGTTCCAGCGATGGCTCACAAGATGGAATGCAAGATTTAGAAACCGTAATTTACTTCGACTTTGACCAGGCGGTACTGCAGCCAGATGCACGCACTTTGCTGATGGCTCACGCTGAGCAATTGCGCGGCAGCAACGCTTCTGTACGCTTAGAAGGCCATGCCGATGAGCGCGGTTCACGTGAGTACAACATGGCACTGGGTGAGCGTCGTGCGAACGCCGTTCGTGATTTCCTGGTATTGCAAGGTGTAAACCGCAGCAACCTGGAAGTGATCAGCTACGGTGAAGAGCGTCCTCTGTCTCTGGGCAGTGGTGAGTCTTCCTGGAGCAAAAACCGTCGTGTAGAAATCGACTACTAAGAGCGTCGGAATGAAGAACCCCCTGTTGTTAACGGCTGTTTTAGCGGCCGTTTACTCTGCTGGTACACAGGCTCAGGTTCAGGTAGTGGACTCCCCGGTGCAAAGTGCGCCGGGGCAGGCCGCTACAGTTGCCCCTAATGGCCTGAATAATAATCAACAAGCCGAGCTTTTCTATCAGCTACAAACTCTGCAGCAAGAAGTTATGAACCTTCGAGGCCTGGTTGAAGAGCAAGCCTTTGAGCTAAAGCGGTTAAAACAGCAAAGGCTCGATGATTATCTGGACCTTGATCGTCGTATCAGTGCGTTAACGACGGGGACTACCCCAGACACATCTCCTGCAGCTGCGGCGTTTGCGCCAAATGGTGACACACAGGTTTCTTCTGCTTCGCAACCGGCTGCCAATATAGGCACTCGCACATCCGGGGTGGATGTGGCGGCTGCATTACCGGCCGGCGTGTCGGAGGGGGCGAGTGAAGCTGAGGTGTACGGTGCTGCCTACGATCTGCTGAAGCAACGTCAAATCGATGCGTCGGTAGCGGGATTTAAAGCCCACTTAGAGCGTTTTCCTCAGGGCGAATATGCCTCAAACAGTTATTACTGGCTCGGTGAAATTTATCTGCTGAAGAACGACTTACCAGAAGCTCAACGGTGGTTTGGCGATTTATTGGCGGAGTTCCCGGACAGCCGTAAGGTGCCTGATGCACAGTTTAAGTTAGGTAAGGTTTACCACTTGCAAGGGCAGAATGATCGTGCTCGTGAATTGTTGGACATTGTGGCCGCAAGTAACGCCGATGCTTCGCGTTTGGCTCAGCAGTATCTGCAAGAAAACTTCTAAATAGCCCCTTCTTTTCTATCTTTGCGCGGGGTGTTTAACCCCGTCGATACGGAACCTTGTTGTTCCACCTCTGCACAGTCGGTCGTACTGAGTCAACCGCGTCTTGCGATGCAGGAAAAGAGGGAGGGTAAAAAGTAGGTAAAAAAAAGGCCCACATAGTGGACCGCGGGTGAACTTGTATCCATGTTCGAAACGTGAGCTTAAATCCCTAGCTCCAGCATCCTGCTTGTATGTCCTTAACCCCTGTCGTGGTTAGCTCGGCAATCCTGTCCGTTAGCGACTGTCCTTAATCCTTGTCTTCCGTATTGGTTGTGATGGTGTCGTTCCTTGGCCTTCCTGGCAGCACATCCTGTAAATCATCCTGATTTTATCGGTGTCCCTGCAACGTCCCTGTGAGATACAGTTTCGTCCAACTGTAAGGTTTTGAAAAGGCGCTATTAACGCTTCTTTCTGTAGGATATTTCCTACATTGCCATGGTGCTGTTTCAATAGCGTGACAGTCACGTTACACAATTTCGTAACAGGGGCTGTAATGGCTGCCGGGCAGCTTCATGCGTCCTTGTGCTTGAAACGCTTTTAACAATTCGTCGACCGGCTGCATAATGCATTGCTCGCCACTGATTTTAAAAAGACCGTGAGCTTCTATCGCTCGAATACCCTCTTCTTTTACATTGCCTGCAACAATGCCCGAAAAGGCGCGCCTTAGGTTGGCGGCGAGCTGGTGATTATCCAGATCACGACTGAGCTGTAAGCTGCGCATATTCTCGTGGGTGGGTGCAAAGGGCTGCTGAAAATCCGGGGAGATTTTCAATTGCCAATTAAAATAATACGCGTCGTCGGTATTTTTACGAAAGGCTCTAACTGAAGCAATTCCGGCGACCATCGCGTGGGCCACAGCTTCCGGATTATCGATGATAATCTGGTATTTCTGTTGTGCCTCAGGCCCCAGAGTTGCACTGATAAACTGGTCGATTTGGCGGAAGTAGTCGGCGGCAGAGGCAGGCCCTGTGAACACTAAAGGGAAGGGCAGTTCACGGTTGTCAGGGTGCAGTAAAATGCCGAGCAAATACAAAATCTCTTCGGCGGTACCCGCCCCCCCTGGAAATACCACAATACCGTGACCGGCGCGTACAAAAGCTTCCAGCCGTTTTTCAATGTCGGGCATAATGGCCAGCTCGTTGACAATCGGATTCGGCGCTTCAGCGGCGATGATGCCCGGCTCGGTAATACCGATATAACGCCCTACACCTAACCGTTGTTTGGCGTGCCCGATGGTGGCACCCTTCATTGGGCCCTTCATGGCACCCGGGCCACACCCGGTGCATATATCCAGCCCTCGTAATCCCATTTGGTATCCGACTTTTTTGGTGTAGTCGTATTCGCCCATGCTGATGGAGTGGCCGCCCCAGCAAACGACGACGTTGGGATCGACTTTGGGGCGAATAATATCGGCATTGCGCAACATGTGAAAAACAGCGTCGGTGGTGTCTTCGGGCGCTGCACTTTGCAGAACGTGTCTTAGGCGTTCATCGCTGCTGGCGAAAATTACATCGCGTAATACAGCAAAAAGGTGTTCGCTGATACCCCGGATCATTTTGCCATCCACAAAAGCGCTGGCGGGTGCGCCTTTTACATCCAATTTGATACCGCGCTCTTCTTGAATAATACGAATGGCAAAATTCGGGTAGCGCTCCATCAATTCTTTGCCGTCATCCAAAGAGTTGCCGCAGTTCAATACGGCCAGTGCGCAACTGCGAAACAACCTATAAAGCCCGCTTTGGCTGACATCCAGCAATTTGGCGACTTCGGCCTTGGAAAGAATATTAAGCTGGTCCTGAGGTGAAATAATCGCATCGATGGTGTGGTAAATACCGCTCTCTCGATGGGTGTGCTGGTAGGGCAACTGACTTTGTGGCATAGACTTCTACTTCCTGTTGAACAACTATTTTGTTCGAGTGTAACGCATCTGAATTGATGGACGTTTAATAATTTATAAATCAATGGATTAGTGGGTGATTCAAACTGGTGCGCTATGGGAGTTTTATCTTATGGGTGCACCGTTGTTGTGCACCTAGGGCGTGACTGCTGGTGAATTCCCTTATTATGACTGGTCTGTCAGAGGATTGTGGTTGGCATGCTTCTTGTTTTTCATTGCCCAACAATAGGCCGTCCTGAAGGGTGGCAGACAAAGAGACGATGTTTTGACCTCAAATGCCCCGATGCAGACTCTACAAAAGAACTCTGCTCAAAACAGTTCTATCAAAGTACCTCGGTCCTGGCCTGCCAGTTTATTTTTACGTTTGGCATCCAGTGGCGGAGCGACACGCGTAGCAAGATCAAGGCACCAGGGTCCGTTAAGAATTCAAAGGCCGTTTTATCCCGAAAACAGTTTGGCTCACGTTTATTTATTACACCCACCGGGCGGATTGGTAGTCGGCGATCAATTGTCACTGAATATTGAAGCTGCTCAGGGCTCACAGGCGTTGGTAACGACACCCTCGGCGGGGAAGGTCTATTCACTGCAAGCCTTACAGCATTGCGATAAGAGCACCACTCAAGGACAGACCGTTACTTTAAAGCTTGAACAGAACAGCTCGCTGGAATGGCTACCCCAAGAAACGATTATTTTTAACGGTGCCAATGCCCGATTGCATACGAGCCTAGAGGCAGGGAACGACAGCCAATTTTGTGTATGGGATATTGTTTGCCTCGGACGGCCCGCTTGCAATGAGGTTTTTAGCGATGGCGAAGTTTTACAAACCCTAGAGGTGAAGGTAGAGGGTAAGTTGTTACTTCGAGAGCGCAACCGCATTTGTGGTGGCGCTTCTATAATGACATCCCCTTGGGGATTGCAAGGGGCAGGTTCGTTCGGAACACTCGTCGCAAATGTCACTATGCCACGCAATACAATTGATGAGCTTCTGCAAACACTGGCGCGAACTCATGGTGATCACGGAGCCCGCTGGGGGATTACCCAGAAGCAGGGGTTGTTGATTGCTCGTTATTTAGGCGCCAGTGCGGCTCAATGCCGCATCGGGTTTGCAGTGATATGGTCGGTTCTAAGGCCCGCTTTGTTAGGGCGTAAGGCCGTTGAACCAAGAATTTGGAATACCTAGCTAGGGGATTGCAAGATGGAATTAAGCCCAAGAGATAAAGACAAACTGCTGCTTTTTACCGCAGCCTTGTTGGCCGAAAGACGTAAAGCCCGGGGGGTTAAACTTAACTACCCAGAATCGGTTGCTTTGATCAGCGCTGAAATTATGGAAGGGGCGCGTGATGGTAAAACCGTTGCCGAGTTAATGGATTATGGCCGTCAAATTTTAACCCGCGATGATGTGATGGATGGCATTGCCGAGATGGTGCACGAGGTTCAGGTAGAGGCCACCTTCCCCGACGGCACCAAGCTTGTCACTGTGCACAACCCCATTGTTTAGACGGCCCGCTTAGGAGATTGCGATGATACCCGGACAATACGATATACAACCCGGCGAGCACCTGCTGAACGAAGGGCGTGCTACGTTGACATTAACCATTGCCAATACCGGCGATCGCCCCATTCAGGTTGGCTCGCACTACCATTTTTTTGAAGTGAATCCGGCGCTTGAATTCGACCGTCCTAAAGCACGTGGTTTTCGCTTGAATATTGCCGCTGGCACGGCGGTAAGGTTTGAACCGGGTCAGGAACGCGAGGTGGAATTGGTAGAACTGGCCGGTGATAAAATCGTGTACGGGTTTCGCGGTCAGGTAATGGGGGAGCTATAAGATGGCGACAATTGACAGACGCGCTTATGCGGAAATGTTTGGCCCCACTACGGGTGATAAAGTTCGCCTTGCCGACACCGAGCTGTGGATTGAGGTAGAAAAGGACTACACCATTTACGGTGAAGAGGTAAAGTTCGGCGGCGGAAAGGTTATTCGCGACGGTATGGGTCAGTCGCAAGCCAGTTGCGCCGATACCCCCGACACCGTGATTACCAACGTGCTTATTCTGGATTACTGGGGTGTGGTAAAAGCAGATGTCGCCCTAAAGGGTGGTCGTATTGCCGCGATCGGCAAAGCGGGCAACCCGGACATTCAACCGGGCGTTACCATTGTAGTGGGCCCGGGCACTGAAGTGATTGCCGGTGAGGGACAAATTTTAACGGCCGGTGGTATCGACGCGCATATTCATTTTATTTGCCCGCAGCAAATCGAAGAAGCGTTAATGAGTGGCGTGACCACCATGATTGGTGGGGGCACAGGCCCGGCTACGGGCACCAACGCGACTACCTGTACACCTGGCCCCTGGCATTTGGCGAAAATGTTGCAGGCGGCCGAAAGCTTCCCTATGAACCTTGGTTTTTTAGGTAAAGGCAACGCCAGTTTACCTTTGGCTATCGAGGAGCAGATTGCCGCAGGTGCACTGGGGCTTAAGCTACACGAAGACTGGGGCACCACCCCCGCATCCATCAACAACTGTTTAAACGTGGCTGAACAATACGATGTGCAGGTGGCCATTCACACGGACACGCTGAACGAATCGGGCTTTGTGGAAGACACCATCGCTGCGTTTGATGGCCGCACCATTCACACCTACCACACCGAAGGTGCCGGTGGTGGTCACGCGCCGGATATTATCAAAGCGTGCGGCTTGCCCAATGTACTGCCCTCGTCCACGAATCCCACCCGTCCTTACACCGTGAACACCATTGATGAGCATTTGGATATGCTGATGGTATGCCACCATCTTGATCCAAACATTCCCGAAGACGTGGCCTTTGCCGATTCGCGTATTCGTAAAGAGACCATCGCGGCGGAAGACATACTCCACGATTTGGGCGCTTTCTCGATGATCAGCTCGGACTCGCAGGCCATGGGGCGGGTAGGGGAGGTGATTTGCCGAACCTGGCAAACCGCACATAAAATGCGTGTACAGCGCGGTGCCATTCCCGGTGAAACGTCAAGCGGTGATAATTTGCGGGCAAAGCGTTACATCGCCAAGTACACCATTAACCCGGCGATTGCTCACGGCATTTCCCACGAAGTGGGTTCTATTGAAGTGGGTAAGCTGGCCGACTTAGTCCTGTGGAAGCCCGCCTTTTTTGGTATTAAGCCCTCGCTTATTATAAAAGGCGGCGCGATTGCTGCGGCGCCTATGGGCGATCCCAATGCGTCTATTCCCACCCCGCAGCCTGTTCACTACCGCCCCATGTTTGGCGCCTATGGCAAAGCCTGTACCGGTACTTCGGTAACGTTTGTCAGTCAGGCATCCATCGAAGCCGGTATTAAAGGTTCATTTGAGTTAGAGCGGCGCCTGGTGGGTGTGAAAAATTGCCGTTCAGTGACAAAAGCGTCAATGATTCTTAACGACTACCAGCCGCACATGGAGGTTGACCCACAAAACTATGAAGTGCGCGCCGATGGTCAGTTACTGACTTGCGAGCCCGCAACCGAGTTGCCCTTGGCGCAGCGCTATACGTTGTTTTAAGTTGAGCGTGTTGTAGGCGCTTACGAGAGTTAATGATTAAATGGAAAAATCTATGTTAGAAGCTTTTGAGGTAGTCCAGGGGCAAGCGCCTGTGGATTCACCCTCAGTTGAACTTACCTTCGAGCAGCGGCAAAAAAGCCGCTACCGCACTGAAACTGCCTGCGGCCAACCGCTGGGCTGGTTTGTAGAGCGCGGCCATGTATTGGCCGATGGCGAATTCTTAAAGTGCAGCGATGGAACTTTAGTTAAAGTGGTTGCGGCGTTAGAAACCGTCAGCAACGTAGTGTGTGAAGATCGTCGGCAACTGGCACGGGTGGCTTATCACTTAGGCAATCGTCATGTGCCCTTGCAGGTGGGTGATAATTTTGTCCGCTATCAGCACGATCATGTATTGGACATTATGGTTGAAGGCTTGGGTCAGAAAGTCAGCTGCGAACAGCAGCCGTTTAACCCAGAAAATGGGGCTTATCACGGTGGTTCCCACGGTCATGCGCATTCACATAACCACTCACACGCTCACGAGCATTCTCACCGTGATGGGCACAGTCACAGCGAGGCGGTCTAACGGTGGTACAAGCGTCACTGTTACATCTGCTTCACTTGGTGAGCCCGGCGCTTCCGGTGGGTGCCTACGCCTATTCACAGGGGTTGGAATACGCGGTGGAAGAAGGGTGGTTGGATGACGAAGGCGCACTGGCCGATTGGCTTGAAAATGTTATGGGGCAGTCGCTCGCGTATTTGGATGTACCTGTTTTACGTCGCTGCTATCTCGCCTGGCAAGATGCAGATCTCGCGGCCGTCAATCACTGGAATCATCTGACTCGCGCCTGCCGCGAAACCTCCGAGCTGCTGTTGGAAGATGAGCAGCTGGGCCAGGCGTTAAACCGCTTGCTGAATTCGCTGCAGGTGCCCGACAGTGATCCGGCGCTTTATGAGACAACCCCGTGCTTTGCGAGCCAGTTTGCTTTGGCAGGTGTTCACTGGCAGGTTGATATAGATGAGTTAGCTCAGGGGTTTGTGTGGAGCTGGTTAGAAAATCAAGTGGCCGCTGCCACCAAAATCGTGCCTTTGGGGCAAACTCACGCGCAGCAGTTGTTAACTCAGTTAATGCCCGCTGTGCTTGACACGTGTGAGCGTGCAAAAACGGTAACTGATGACGAAATTGGCTTGAGCTTGCCCGGCCTTGCGATGGCATCGTGTTTACACGAACGGCAGTACACACGCCTGTTCCGTTCGTAAAAATTGAGTGAATAAATAAAGAGAGCAATTATGAAAAAACCAACCTTGCGCTTGGGTATCGGCGGCCCCGTTGGCTCGGGAAAAACCGCTTTAGTGAAAACCCTGTGTGCGCACCTCAAAGATAAATACAATATTGCGGTTATTACCAACGATATTTATACCCGGGAAGATGCTGAGTTTTTGCAACGTCACCAGGCGTTGGATGACGATCGAATTATTGGTGTGGAAACCGGCGGCTGCCCCCATACGGCGATTCGGGAAGATGCCTCTATGAACTTATCCGCGGTTGCTGAACTGCAAAGCCGACATGAAAATCTGGATGTGGTTCTGATTGAAAGCGGTGGTGATAACCTGGCGGCAACTTTTAGCCCTGAATTGTCTGACCTAACGCTGTACGTAATTGATGTATCGGCGGGTGATAAAATTCCCCGCAAAGGTGGTCCCGGTATTACCAAGTCCGACTTGTTGATTATCAATAAAATTGATCTCGCGCCATTAGTGGGCGCAGACTTGGGTGTGATGGATCGCGATGCGAAAAAGATGCGCGGTGAAAAACCTTTTCTGTTTACCAATTTAAAAGATGAAACTGGCGTTGCCGATGTGATCGCCTTTATTGAAAAAGCTGGCATGTTAACCGGCGCTGTTTAATCAAATTATTATGAGGGTTTAACGATGAAAAAATGCTATGGCTTAGCAATGTCTATTTTACTGGCCGGTTTTTCGCTGCTGGCGCAGGCCCATCCACATCATGCCGAACATGCCTCAGATCACATCCATTTTTCTGTGGCCAGCTTTTCTTTGGTTGCTTTTATGCTTGTGGGTTATTGGGTGTTTTCACGGTATTTGCGGGGCCGTGACCATGAGCAAAGTGAAAAAGTCCGCAAAGAAGACAAACGTTAAGCAAAGCGCGGGGTAGTTTTCTACCCCGCGCTTTAGCGGCTGACAATTTTACTTAACAATGGAGTCAATGGTAGCAATTTCTTCGTTACTGAACTGAAGGTTTTGCAGTGCTGAGACTGAATCCTCAATTTGCTCAACTCGGCTTGCTCCAATAATGGCGCTGGTCACTGTTGTGTTGTGCAGTACCCAGGCAATAGCCATTTGTGCCAGTGTTTGTCCGCGCTCGAGTGCTAACTCGTTTAAAGCGCGAATCTTTTCTATGGTTTGTTCGCTGATGTCATTCTCATTCAGATAAATTTGATCGGCTCTGGCCGCGCGGGAGTCTTTTGGAATTCCTCCCAGGTATTTATCGGTGAGCATCCCTTGAGACAGCGGTGAAAAGACAATCGCGCCCACGCCTTCTTCATCCAGCACATCCGTTAATCCATCTTCAATCCAGCGATCAAATAAATTGTAGCGCGGCTGATGAATCAGCAGTGGCGTGCCAAGTTCTTTGAGAATCGCAGCGGCTTTGCGGGTTTGCTCTGGCGAATAACTGGAAATACCTGCGTAGAGCGCACGCCCCGAGCGCACAATATAATCCAGGGCGCCCATGGTTTCTTCAAGTGGGGTGTCGGGGTCCATGCAGTGGGAGTAGAAAATGTCAAAATACTCCACTCCACAGCGCTTCAGGCTTTGGTCGCAGCTGGCCACGAGGTATTTGCGCGAGCCACCGACTCCGTAGGGGCCGGGCCACATGTCATAACCCGCTTTGCTGGAAATGATCATTTCATCGCGGTAATGATTCAAACCATCGGCCATGACTTGGCCAAAAGTGGATTCGGCCGAGCCATAGTTGGGCCCGTAATTGTTGGCCAGATCAAAGTGGGTAATGCCCAGGTCGAAGGCGCGATGCATCATCGCCCGGGCATTGGCCAACGAATCAACGGCGCCGAAATTTTGCCACAAGCCCAGTGATAGGCGAGGCAGTAGCAGACCGCTTTTGCCACAGCGTTGGTAGGGCATGTTTTCGTAACGCGACGGGGCGGCGCGGTAAATAGGGTTGGGTTCGTGTGTGATCATGAGCGGTCTCTTATCTGGCTATGATTATTTTGAGCGGCAATTTTACGAAAAAACCGGCCGCAGGCGGCCGGTTCTGACGATTCTTAACAGAGCTTTGTACGCTTAAGCGCTGAACAGGTCGTCGATCGACAGGTAGCGCTCGCCGGTATCGTAGCAAAACACCAGGATTTTACTGCCGGGAGCAAAATCGGCTTCCTTTTGTTTTACCGCGGCCAGGGTTGCACCGGAAGAAATACCGACAAATATCGCTTCTTTGCGGGCACACAGGCGCGCCATTTCAAAGCTGTCTTCTTCACTGACCGCAATGGTGCCGTCCAGGCTGTCTTTGTTGAGAATCTCCGGCACAAAACCCGCGCCTATGCCTTGCAGGCGGTGCAGGCCTTTCTCTTTCCCGGCAATGACCTGGGATTTTTCTGGCTCTACGGCGTAGGTTTGCATCTTGGCGTTCACTTTTTTCAACTCTTCGCTACAGGCCGTGATATGACCGCCAGTGCCAACGCCGGTAATCAAATAGTCAACGCCCTCGGGAAAGTCCGCCAGAATTTCTTTGGCGGTTGTGTCGCGGTGGGCTTTAACATTCGCCTGATTGGTAAATTGCTGTGGTGTCCAGCTGTTGGGGTAGTCATCGCGAAGCTCGCTCGCCTTGTTAATCGCGCCGCCCATCCCTTGTTCTTTAGGGGTCAGCACCAGTTCTGCGCCCAGCGCTTTCATGATTTTGCGCCGCTCAACCGACATGGATTCGGGCATGGTCAGGATGAGTCGGTAGCCACGTGCGGCGCACACCATCGCCAAGCCGATGCCGGTGTTACCACTGGTGGGCTCGATAATAACGGTGTCTTTTTGCAGTAACCCGCGGTTCTCGGCGTCTTCGATCATTGCCAGGGCAATACGGTCTTTGATGCTGGCGCCCGGATTAAAGCGCTCGGCTTTCATCCACACCTCAATGTCGGAGCGAAACAGGTGGTTGATACGAATATGCGGCGTGTTACCGATGGTTTCGAGAATATTATTGACCTTCATTAGGTGGCTCCCTGTGGTTGGTTGGACCATGAGTGGATAACAAATCTAGCAGAATCTGGATTATTTATCTTCCGTTGCCAAAAGCTCAGTGTTTTGCAGCAAAGCTGAAGGTTTCCCCGTTAACGATTCGACAATCTCTTTGAGATCCGCAAGGCTGACATCACCCACCTGAATCATGGCTTTAACGGCATCATCCAGTGACTTCTTGCCGTCGCTGTGGACTTTGATTTCGTCGTCCAGCTCGTCGAACAGCAGTGCCGCGCGAGCGGTTCGCTCACCACTGGAAGATCGGGCGTACAGGGTTGTGACGTCTTTACTCCAGTCGGCCAGCCACTCGGTCACCAGCGTGCGGCGTTCGTCAGTCATACCACCGGCGCGGTGCAGAATGTCAAAGGAGTAATACTCGGCCAGGCCCTCGGCAATCCAGTCATCTTCGTCTTTACCGCTGATACTGGTAATGGTGTGAAACAGCTCATGCAGTAAGGTGCTGGTGCCGTTTTCGCTGACCATGGGCCGGTCGGCGTGCAAAAACAGCGAGTTTGGCCCAGACAGGCCCCCGCGCCACATGGGGTCCCCCGCGCTCACCAACAGTATTTTTTCCGGCGTTTCGCCTACCACTTCTTTGATGGTGTTCCAGTTGAGCAGCACGAAACTCAGTACATCCATACGTTTAACCGCGTTGCCCAGTGGGGCACTGATGGCAAGGTGGGTGTCTTGCATACGCTCGCGGCGCGTGCCCAGTTTACCGGCTATAAACCAGCCTGTGGGGCGGTCAAAGTTGCGCTCTGGGTCGTTGATGTCGAAGGTGGCTGCTTCGGTTTTCAGCCAGCCGCTGTTCACCGAGGTCCAGTGCTCTGGCAGAGTGAAGTTCAGGCTGGCTTTACTCTCAACGCCCTTGTCTGTGCGCACGCTGGCGGGCGGTATCAAATCGTCGCCGCGAAAAATCGCAAAGTCTTGTTCACGAATGGAGTCGTAGCCATCGCCACGACGTTTGTGGTTTAGTTTGACTTTAAGTGTTAGCTCGGCGTCTTTTTGGGGCGGCTGCCAGCGCGCACGGCCGTCTTCAAGCTCTAGATCGCCATTGGCTTTAACGTCGCTGTGGAAGTCTTTATCCAAATTAAAGTCAATTTCCCGAACGCTGGCGGCATCAGGTATAACCACGCTGACATAGGCGTGCTCTGTATCGCGGGTTAAATCCACCTTGTATTGAAGGGAATAGGTGTCGGCGAGGGCTGCTGATGTAAAAACGCTACTAATTACGTAAAAAGTAAAAAGGCGAAAAATATAAGTAAACATTAGGTTCCTTAACTATTTCATTGAAAACTATAACGTTATTGACCGTGTGTCGGAGTATGAGTTGCCGTTTGGAGGCGCGTTTAAATTTCCGGAGTCTAATTTAGCAAGGTTTCAGCCAAGCTTGCGTTGCTTAGGCCCTCACACTAGTATGCACCGCTTTAGTGCGGGCGTTATTCTGACCTCGCCTGGCTCAGGAGGAGGTGAAGTGTGTCGCGAATTATTGAATGGTTGGGTATAGAGTTCAATACGACCAGTCATAAAGACAAGGTGATCTCCGGGGTTGGGGCGTTGGTGGGCATCGCCTGTGTGTTTTTTATTTGCCGGTCGGTAGCTGGCGATTTCACGGCAACCTTGATGCTCGCTTCTATGGGCGCTTCGGCGGTACTGCTGTTTGCGGTTCCTCACGGCACCTTGTCTCAGCCCTGGCCTTTAGTCGGCGGCCATGTGATTTCTGCCGTTATTGGTGTGAGCTGTCAGCAGTTGTTAGGGCATTGGGCTATCGCGCCTGCTGTTGCTGTAGGTCTGGCGGTAGCGGCCATGTGTTATTTGCGTTGCATTCATCCTCCCGGCGGCGCTACAGCGCTAGCGGCGGTGATAGGCGGCGCTGAGGTTCACGAGCTTGGTTATTGGTATGTAGTGGCTCCGGTGGCCTTAAATGTGGCGGCCATTTTGATGGCGGCACTGGTGTTTAATAATCTGTTTCACTGGCGCCGTTATCCCAGTAGCCTGATGCGCAGCAACGCCCCTAAAAGTCAGGCTCCGAGCTTAACCCATGAAGATTTTGCCGCTGCCATGCACGAGCTGGATACCTATGTGGATGTGAGCTCTGAAGAACTCTCGCAGATATTTGATAAGGCCTGGGCACATGCCCGTCACAGCGACAGTGATCATCTCGAGTTGCACAAAGGGCACTATTACAGCAACGGCGAAACCGGTGATTTGTGGTGTATTCGCCAGGTGTTCGATGCCGATGACGACCTAGGCCCGGATAAGGCCAAGCTGATCTATCGCAATGTGGCGGGTGTCAGTGGTGAACAAACGGTGTTGTGCACTGCAAAAGAGTTTCGCCAGTGGGCCAAGTTTCGGGTGATCAATACCAATGGCCGCTGGGTGAAAGTGGTGCAAACGCCCGTCGATCATTAAGGCACTAGGCTTATCCTGTAGCTTAACCTCAATTCAGTATCAACTCTGGACCATTGCCCAGCTTGGTTCAGGGGCTCTCCTTCGCTTGTCTATTGCTTCTTGCTACTTCTGAAAGACCAAATATATCAATGGCTGGCAAGTTATTGCCTTTATTTATTAGCAGTATTTGTATAGTTAATTTCAACCATGGGGTCTTTGTTAATAGTATTAATCCCGTGAACGAAATCACGACAATTAACTAACTCGTAAGCAGGAGTAATACATGTCTCGTTATATGAACAGTGAAGTAAAACCTTTCCAAGCCAAAGCCTATTTGAACGGCGAGTTTATCGATGTCAGCGACAGCGACTTGAAAGGTAAGTGGTCGGTTGTGTTCTTTTACCCCGCAGACTTCACCTTTGTGTGCCCCACCGAGCTGGGCGATTTGGCAGACAACTACGAAGAGTTACAGCGCCTTGGCGTAGAGGTTTACTCGGTGTCCACCGATACTCATTTCACTCACAAAGCCTGGCATGACTCGTCGGAAACCATCGGCAAAATACAGTTTCCGATGATTGGCGACCCAACCGGCACCATCACTCGCAACTTCGGTGTGATGATTGAAGAAGAGGGCATTGCAGATCGCGGTACCTTCGTAATTGATCCAGAAGGTCGTGTGCAAATTGTTGAAATTACCGCGGGTGGTATCGGTCGCGACGCGAGCGAACTGCTGCGCAAAATTAAAGCTGCACAATACGTGGCTGCTCACCCAGGCGAAGTGTGCCCAGCGAAATGGAAAGAAGGTGAAGAAACCTTGGCACCATCGCTGGACCTGGTTGGCAAAATCTAAGCAACCGAAAGTCGTTTTTCTGTAAGAACTGCCCTGCGCTTTTTAGTGCAGGGCACTAGCTCCCCCAAGTTGCCGGCTTAGGCCGGCTTTTTTTGACCCGAATTTTTAAGGCACGCATATGTTGGATGCATCGATTAAACAACAATTGGACACCTACCTGCAGAAGATTGCCGAGCCGATCGAGCTGTGTGTGTCCATGGACGATAGCGAGAAAGCGCGCGAACTGAGCGCCTTGGCAACCGAAATTGCAGCGCTGTCGGAGAAAATACAATTAACTTATCAAGCCGCCGGGCGCTCGCCCAGTATGGGAATTGCCAAAGCGGGCGAAGCACCGCGAGTGATCTTTGCCGGCATTCCCTTGGGCCACGAATTTACCTCGCTGGTATTGGCTCTGTTGCAAACGGGTGGCTACCCAGCAAAAGCCGAAGAGGCTTTGCTGCAACAAATTCGCACACTCAAAGGCCCATTGCAGTTTGAGACCTATGTGTCTTTGTCCTGCCAAAACTGCCCGGATGTTGTGCAGGCGCTTAACTTGATGGCTGCAGTGAATCCGTCCATTAGCCATACGATGATTGACGGCGCGCTGTTTCAAAAAGAGGTGGAAGAGCGCAGCATTATGGCGGTGCCCGCTGTATATTTGAATGACGAACACTTTGGCCAGGGCCGAATGACGCTGGAAGAAATTGTCGCCAAATTGGATACCTCGGGCGCAGAAGATAAGGCGGCCGAACTCAGCGAGCGTGATCCTTACGATGTATTAGTTGTGGGCGGTGGGCCCGCGGGCGCGGCAGCGGCCATTTACGCGGCGCGTAAAGGTATACGTACAGCACTGTTGGCTGAGCGCTTTGGTGGCCAGGTGATGGATACCGTTGGCATCGAAAACTTTATCTCTGTGCCTTACACCGAAGGCCCAAAGCTGGCCGCTGGGCTTGAACAGCACGTTAAAGAATACGGTGTGGATATTATTACCGCTGAGCGTGTGGCCGACATCCAGCGCAAGCAAATGATTGAGCTTAGTACCGAGAGCGGCGCGACTTTATCCAGCCGTTCGGTGATTCTTGCCACGGGCGCTCGCTGGCGTGAGCTTGGCGTGCCTGGCGAAGAAGAATATCGCACCCGCGGTGTTGCCTATTGCCCGCATTGCGATGGCCCCTTCTTTAAGGGTAAATCTGTGGCGGTGATTGGTGGTGGTAACTCGGGTATAGAAGCGGCCATTGATCTGGCCGGTATCGTAAAACACGTTACCGTATTGGAGTTTGCCGATACGCTTCGTGCTGATGAAGTATTGCAGAAAAAAGCGCGTTCGCTGCCCAATGTGGACATTATTGCTAATGCACAAACCACGGAAGTTTTAGGCGATGGTAAAAAAGTGACCGCACTTGAGTACCTGGATCGCGTTAGCGGTCAGGCCAAGAAAATTGAACTTGCCGGTGTGTTTGTGCAAATTGGTTTGGTGCCCAATACCGAATGGCTTAAAGACTCAGAGCTGCAGTTAACCAGTCGCGGTGAAATTGAAATTGACGCTCGCGGGGCAACGTCTATACCCGGTGTGTTTGCTGCAGGCGATGCGACCACCGTGCCCTATAAGCAGATTGTGATCTCCATGGGCGCAGGCGCTACTGCTGCATTGGCTGCGTTTGATTATCTGATTCGTGAGTCCGTGTCGGATGATGAAACGGTCGGTTTAGCAAAAGCGGGTTAGAGAGATGCTTACGGTTGATTAACTGTGAAATAAAAAAGCGTGGGGAATCCCACGCTTTTTTAGTCTTCTGTTTGGGTGTAGGTAACTAAAAAGTCACCGAAGCGCCAATCGAGTAGAAATCAATATCGGCTTGGTTTGCCTCAAAAATTTCATACTCGGCGCGAATCCCAAAAGAGCCTAAATGGAATTTGGCACCTAAACCGTAGGCTGGGTCTGTACCGGAATCTGAAGTGTTCAAAGATACGTTCTCAATATCACTGTCCCAGTCGATAAAGCCCGCCTTACCGAATAAGCCAACGGGGCCGAGGTTAACGCCAACCAGCCCTGATAGATTCCAACCATTGACGTCGATTTTGGTATTCAGATCGTTTTGTGAGCCAAAATCAATATAGCCCCCTTCAACGGCCAGATCCAAAAGTGGCACTAAGCCAAAATTATAGCCAGCAAAAAGTTTGTAGCCGGTATCGTCGTCATCAAAATCAATACGACCGATGTCCGCTAAATCATCATCAAAGCTCAGCTCTGCGTTACCCATAGAGCCGCCGATATAAATACCGCTGTCCGAGCCTGCGTAAGCAACGCCAGTAGCGGTGGCGGCAGTTATAAATAAGGTTAGGGAGGAAAGTGCGCGCTTCATTGCCAATAGCTCCTTTTAGTCGGCAACTGATAGGTTTATTCAAACTAGCAGTTGCTTGGTTGATTGTCTATCTGCCTTTTGTCACAAAGCCTGCTGGAGCCCGTTGTTGCGGCTCAGTTAGCAAAAGTGACCTTGGGTTTTAGGGAGTTCCCCATAAAAAAGGGGCCGCATAAGCGGCCCAAGGGGGGAGGGTGATGTAGCCACGGCTGTGGCTGTCATCGAAGGGTATAAAAAGGGGCCATGGGGTGGCCCAACGAGGGTGATCTGTCTTGGGTGGCGAAAAGCATGACGTAAACTTCTTGTCCTAATACTTCTATGGCTTTAAATGTGTTGATCATGCTTTGCGTCCTCGTTAATGCTAAGCAGGATGTGGTGAGCGTGGCGCTCTGTTTCCTGCTGACTTGTCTAGACTATAGCGATGAGCGTGCCAGTTTTGAAAAAGTGTTTTAAAACAGTGGCTTATGGTTTTTTGAGTGGTGTTGCTGTGAGGTAAGGAGGCGAGGGGTTAACGGTTTTACAAAGTCTGCTGTAGCTCTTGCAAAATAGTCGTGCTGATAAAAAAAGCGGCGGGCAATGCCCGCCGAAGTGTTTCTGAGCATAGAAACAGGAGGAGAGAAGGTCAGGGCGCTACAGACAATCGTTAATTTTTCCGCTGCCTGCATAGGCGGTGAGGTGCTCCACCACGTCGCTGGCGGGCATGGCGGTGTATTCGTACTCTGGGGTATAACTGACCGTAGACTCTAAGTCGGTACCGGGACCGGCAATAATGTCGCTGCCACTTGGTGTGCTCCAACTGATGTTGTTGTAAATGTTATCGGCCAAGTCCCAATAGCCCACTTCACTAGAGTAAAAGCTGACGATGGGGTTTTTCACATTTTCAAACACGGTGCCTTCTACACGGATGTTGGCCCCCATGCGCGAGTTGATTGCGGTAGATGAGACGTTTTTATAGTAGTTATTGAGAATATGGCTTTCACCATAGCGAAACAACGGCATGCGCGAGCTGGCGTTTTCCCAGAAGTTGGCATAGAAAGTAATACGGCGGTGGGCATTGTCTTCATCGCTGCTGCCCCACAGGGAGGTTTTCCAGCTGTCGTGCAGGTAGTTGTACGAAATGGTGACATTATCCACATCGCGTTTACCGCTCACCAGCTCGTCGTAATAGTCTTTGTCGGAATCTAAGGTGTTGTAGATTTCATTGTGATCAATCCAAATATTGCTGGCAGGTCCTTCCAGGCTGATACCGTCTTTCTCACCGATGTCGACATAGCGAATGATCAGGTTGCGGATAATAATATTTGTCGCATCGGAAACCTTAATCCCAATGCCATCCAGCAGGGCGTTGTCTCCCACACCAATAATGGACACATCCGACATATCTTTAACGTCGAATTTGTCGGTATTGGAGTTGTCCGGGTTAATGGTGCCATCGACAAAAATGGTCAGCGGGTCTGCGCCTTTGCCCGCGAGAGCCTGAGCAAGCTCGGCGCCTGTAGTAACGGTGACACTGCTGCCGCCCGCACCGCCAGTGGTGCCGCCGCCAAGGCTTGCAAAACCAACTACGGTGTTCATTTGTTCACAGTGGCTTGCCACGGATGAACTGGACGAAGACACCTGTGAGGAAGAGCTTTCGCTACTGGCAACCGAGCTGCTTGAAGAGCTGGACGAGCCGTTATCGGGATAGGTAGGGTCGCTGCCGGTGGTGGGGTCATCAGAACCACCACAAGCGGCCAGAAATGCGCTCAGTACCAACAGGCTGGAGTAGGATACTGCTTTCATAATTTGTCTCGTATTAATGGGATACAGCGTTTATTGAGAACAAAAAGATAACGCAGTGGCTGTTGCCACTGCGTTATCAACCTTACTCAACGATTTCTTCGATACTGATGTTGTCGAAGGACACGGTGATGTTGTTTTCACCGGGCGCCGCGTAAAGCCCTACGTACCAGCTGTCGCTGTCGGGTGTGGCTTTAAAGTCGCTGGTGCTGTTGGCTTGCACAAAGTCGATACCGTCTTTCGAGTAGTAACGCTTCAGGCGTTTTACATCCCCGTCGTCGTAGATTTCAATGCGTACGTAATCTCCAACCTCAAGCTCGCCAATGTCTGAGCGCGAACGGCTACCGCTGGGTTTCATCTGCGCACGTGAACCAACCAGTTGTGCCGGTTCTCCGTCCACGTAAAAACCAGCGTCAGCCCAACCGGGCAGGTCGGCAAACTCACTGACCGGATCAAGGTTTTCCATGATCATAATGCCAAAGCGGTAGGCATTGCCTGCTCCCACATTCGCGCCTTGTACATCGGTAATTTGGGCGGTGAACATAAAGTCACTCATCTCGACCATTTGATGGGCGAAGAACAGGTTGTGGTTAGATGATGACATGTTGCCGCCGGTGGCGGTTAAAGTGGCCGAGAAGGCTTCATTCTCGGTCAGCTCACCAGAGGGGGCAATATCGGATTCGCCGGCCATGTTCAAGGTGCTGGGAGTCCACTCGGCGTCGGAGCCCGGGGCACCGTCGAGATACTCAAAAGTGATGTTCTCAAGGGTCAGATTACCCACGCGGCTGTCGGCGCGAATTTGGATGAACGAGTTGGCGGTGCCAAACTCGGGCTCCAGCACAAGCTCGTAGGGCAAGATAATATCTTCGGGAGTCAGCTCAGAGACTTTGGAATCGCCGCCGTGCAATGAGTTGCCAGAGCTGGTGGTGTTATTGTCGATATACACCTGGAATTTACCCGGATCGGCCGGATCGGCGCTGGTAAAGTCCGTCACTGTCATACGAATACGGTAGGGCGCCGAGAAGTCCATATCACCGCTTGGCGCAACACCTTCGGCTGTCGGTGTACCTTTGTCGCCTATGGTAAAGCGCGCGTTGTTTAGGCTGAGCGCGTTGTTTTCGATGGTAATACGGCTGCTGCCGCTGGTGACCTTGTAGAAAGGGTCGGTGCGATCGGTGGAGATCGACAGGAACTCCGCCTCGTCGTTTTCGCCGAACAGGGTATCGGCATCGCTGGACAGATCTACGGTCAATGGCAGACCACCGAAGGGGATGCCTTCAATTTCGGGCTCTGGGGCGTTGTTGTCATCACCGCCGGTAGCGGGGTTTACCAGCTTGTAGTTAGAGTCTTTGGTTGAGCAGTCGGGCTGCGGGTTGTTACCCACATCGTCCTGATACTCGATAACCAAATCATCAAATACAGTCCAGCCGCCGCTGGATACACGCATGGAGATAAACGAGTTTTCGGTGCCTACGAGTTCTGGTTTAGAGCCTACAAGCTCGCCGCCTTTTTGCAAGGTGGTGTTGCCGGGAATATTAATTTCTACGCGTTGGCCTGGCACTAAAGTGTTTACCGGTTGATTGAAAATACGCGAGCCGACATTACCGCCACCGTGAATGGAGTTGGCTTCACCGGTGGTGTTGTTGTCGACGTAAATTTGGAAGTCGCTGGAGCTTGCTGTGTCGGGGCGCGCCACCACGCAGAACGAAATTTTGTAGTCGCGGCTTAAGTCCAGCTCACCCCAACTCAAGCCTTCATCAATGCCGTCACCGGGGGTTGAATTTTTGCGTGGGTCGGCAACATCACCCGCCAGAGGTGAAACGGTTTGCGCGATGGTAAAACGGGCATCACCTAAGCGCATTTTTTGGTCCGGGTCAGCGGTGATCCAGTTACCGCCTTCCACATCCACACTGCCGTCATCCATAAACACACCGGCCATGGAATAGAAGAACGCGTCTTCGTCTTCTTCAGCGTCGCTGGCCAAAGCGCGATAGTCGGCGCTGAAAAATCCCTGTGTATCGTTTGCGCCAAAGTCTTCAATGATGGGTAAATCAGTGTTGGTGATTTCGGGCAGATCGCTGCCGCCATCACCACCGCCGTCACCGCCACCGGTGTCCGGCACTTCGATATCGATAATAATGTCGGGTGCGCTGGAGTCGGGTTCGCTACCGCAACCGACGACTACGCTGCTTGCTATGATCAGAGAGCTTAATAGCTTGAGCTTAGTGTTCATAAAGACCTACCTTCGTTATTTTAGATTCTATGTGGGGCGCCTTCGCGCCCGGTTTTGGTATGCGTTGGTTTACATAAACTGAATGTTTACGCCCAGTTGGTAAGACGTACCGAAGTCTTCTGACTCGTACAGCATGTTGCCGCGCGAGTAGTTGTTACCGGTGAAGTATTTGAAGCTTTTATCTTCACTCAGGTTGAGGGCGTCGAAGTAAAACTGAATATCGTCGTTAAATTGATACGTCGCTTTAAAGTCGATGCCCAAGGTGTCGTCATCGTAAATGTCAGACCAGGTGGCGCAGTTTTCGGGAATGCCGCTGATCGCGTCGGCGTCTATGTCCGCCTGCGAGCAGGAGCCGATACGCTCAAGCACTTTGCTACGGTAGTTGCCGATAACGCGCATAGAGAGATAATCGTTTTCCCAACCGAGGGTCAGGTTAACGGTGGTGTCTGCCTGATTGGGCAGCTGAATCTCTTCAACGCGAATGGTGTCGCCTACGTTCGCGGTGCTGTCAATCAGGGTCATGTTGCTTTGCACAAACAGGCCCGTTTCAAAGTACTGCGAGTAAGACAGTTCAACACCGTACACCTTGGCTTGGTCACCGTTAGTCGTCAGGTTGACGTCGTCATACACCTGGCCAGGGGGAAAGTAAAACTCGCTCACCTGGTCTACAGGGATTTGCACCGGCATGTCTTCAAACGACATAGCCACGCCGCTGACATCGACAATAAAGTCGGAGATGTCTTTGTAGAAAAGTGCGGCCTGGAAGTACAAGTCATCGCTGGCGTACCATGAGATAGAGGTGTCCAGGTTCATGGATGTCATGGCGGTTAACGTTGGATTACCCAAGTTAATGACGTTATCCGGGCTGACGTAAAAGTTTTGCGTTGACGATGACAGGTCATCCAGCGACTGGGCGCCAATGTCTGTAGGGTTGTCACTGCATTCACCGTAGTTGGCGCTGCCTTCTATGTCGTTACACACACGGATACGGCCAGAGAAATCGGCATAGGCGCGCGCTTCGTTAAACGAAGGTCGGGTGAAGCTGGTCCACAGCGCGGCGCGTACTAAAATATCTTCACGAGGTTCGTAACGGTAGTGCAGACTGGGGAAGAAGTCGTCGTAAGAACTGCTGGCGCCCTGCATGGGTACGGCAATATCCAGAACGCTTGCCTCGTTCGCCACTTCAAAGCGATCGTTGCGAATGGAAAGATTACCGGTAGAGGCGAATTCAGTTTGCGCCCAGCGCACACCGGCGATCAACGATTGATTTTCGCTCAGTTGGAATTCACCCATCAGGTAGGCGGCCGCTGTGTCTTCGGTCAGGGTGTAATCGTCTTTCACACTGTCCTGGCCGGTGCGCAAGGGGTCCGTGTATTTAGCAATGGGCGTGGTGATGTCCAGTAAGCGTTCGGCTTCACTGTAAGTAATAAAATCGTGTTGAATGTCTGGATGATCCGGAGCAAACGTTGCAAAGTCGCCAAGGCGGGCGCCCGCTAATTGCAAACATTCTTCATCGCCTTCACAGCCATTGGTGTAATCACCGGGCACTACACTCCAGCGGTCTTTGTTGCGATCGCGCTGGCGTTCTTTGATGGTGCCGCCGAATTTGATGTAGTTAATAAAATCGCTGTCAGCAAACTCTTTTTTGAAATCGATCTTCGCCTGATCCAGTGTGTCGTTACGGAAGCTGTCTTCAATAAAAATATTATCGTAGAGCAAATTTTCCTGACGACGCTCATTCTCTTGATAACCGTTCAAGCCACCGTAGCCACCGGACTGGGGTAGGGTAGATGAACCGCTAAGTGCTTCAAGTACGTCGGGAGACACCACTTGGCCGAGAATATAACCGGGGCCTGCAACGCCCAGCATGGGCAGGTCGCGGGCACGGAATTGCACCCGGCGGCCATCCGGTTTGCTCCAGTCGCCTTCGGAGTGTGCGTAGTCGTACTCTATGCTCCAGCCGTCGCCGAAGTGGTTTTTACCGCCCAGAGAGAACGCGATGGTTTCGCTGGTGCCGTCTTGAATAAAGAACTGCTGCTGCAGGTCGGTGTCTACCAAACCAAACAGCCCCGAATTGTTGTCGGTGTAGACGATATCGCCCGAGCCTGCTTGCCCAAAGCGATAGTATTCACGCATGGCGACATCCAAATCATCGTATTGGGTGTAGCTGACTTTGGCGAAATACTCGGAGTCTTCGTTGGGGCGCCAGCCAAAATCAAACGAGCCAGAGGTGCGCGTTCTTTCGGCATCTTCCTGACGCGCTTCGTAGCGAAATGGAATCAGGTTTGGATCGCCTTGGTATTCTTCCGGCAAGGTGCTGACATCGGGGGTGATGTAGCGTGGCAGAGAATCGGAGTGGTGTTGTACCTGATACACCACGGTGGAGCGATCTTCGTAAGACAGCGAGTAGCCAATACCGATTGTGTCGTCGGCGAACAGGTGTGTACCGTTCAGCGATACTTTCGGGTTGAGCTCTTCTTTATACGATTGGTAGTTACCTTGCACTTTTACTTTCAAAGTGTCGGCCTTGCGATCAAAAGCCGAAATGGTATTTACATTGACAGTACCGCCGATGGAGTTCAGATCCATGTCCGGGGTAAGGGATTTAATCACCTCAATCGAGCTCAGCATATCGCTGGGCAGGGCATCCAGGGCAACCGAACGGTCATCAGCACCGGCGGAGGCCAGCTCGTTACCGTTCATGCTCACCGAAACAAAACCGGGGCCAAGGCCGCGCACGTTGACGAATTTACCTTCGCCTTCGCTTTTTTGCAGGGTTACACCAGGTAAGCGTTGCAGAGATTCGGCCACGTTCTGATCGGCAAAGTTGCCCATGTCATCGGTAGCGATAATTGAGCTGAAGGTGTCTTTGTTGCGTTCTTGCTCCAGGGCGTTAAGTTCGGCTTGGCGAACCCCCTGAATCACAATTTCTTCCAGAGCCTCTTGCGGCTCGTTGTCATTATCAGCGGGGGCTTGCTGCGCTTGCAGCTGACCCGCCGATAACATGGCAACCATGAAGGGGAGCAAACGGTACTTCGGCATGATCGTTCTCCATTTTTATACGTTATTAGTGATCTTTTGTTTGGTATTACCAATTTTTACCGGATAGTTACATATTTGCGCCAGAAATTCAATGTTTGGTTATACCATTTGATGATTTGGTCAGTCAGGGGCGGGCGTCCTGGCTATTTATCGATGATTTTGCTAATGCGACAAAGCATTAATGGGGAGTGTTGTTACTGTTTTTATGGGTGAAAAAGCCCGCCGCCGGGGGCGGGCTTATGACGCTTAGGCCAGGGTTACTGACTTATCCAAATAAACATCTTGAGTGGCGTGCAGCAGCGCAACGCCTTCTGCAAAAGGTTTTTGGAAGGCTTTGCGGCCGCTAATCAGGCCCATACCGCCCGCGCGTTTGTTGATGACCGCTGTGCGCACGGCCTGAATCAGGTCGTTTTCGCCTGAGGCGCCGCCAGAGTTGATCAAGCCGATGCGGCCCAGATAACAGTTGGCTACCTGGTAGCGGGTCAGGCAGATAGGGTGGTCACTGGACAGTTCGCTGTACACTTTAGGGTGGGTTTTGCCCACGGGCACATCGTAAAAGCCGCCGTTAATTTCCGGCATTTTTTGTTTGATGATGTCCGCTTCGATGGTGACCCCTAAATAGTTGGCCTGACCAGACAGGTCGGCAGAAATGTGGTGGTCTTTATCGTCGGTCTTGAAGGCGCTGTTGCGCAGGTAACACCATAAAATGGTGACCATACCCAGACGATGGGCCTCGGCGAAGGCTTCCGAAATTTCTTCCAGCTGACGGCGCGAGGTTTCTGAGCCAAAGTAGATGGTCGCGCCAATGCCTACGGCGCCCATGTCGTAGGCCTGACGCACGTTGGCAAACATGCGTTGGTCGTAATCGGTTGGGTGAACCAGAGCGTCATTGTGGTTGATTTTGACAATGAACGGAATTTTATGGGCGTAGCGACGCGATACTGCGCCAAGTACCCCAAGAGTTGAGGCAACACCATTACAGCCACCTTCAATAGCGAGGCGGACAATGTTCTCAGGGTCAAAGTAAATGGGGTTGGGGGCAAAGCTGGCGCCTGCAGAGTGCTCAATGCCCTGGTCGACGGGCAGAATGGATACATAGCCACTGCCTCCCATGCGGCCGGCGTCCAATAGCTGCTGATAGTTGCGCAGTACTTGGTTGGGGCGGTCGGTCAGGCTCAGCACATCGTCCACGTAAGTGGGGCTGGGCAGGTGCAGTTGCTCCGCAGAAAAGCCTTTGCATTGATGATCAAGCAGGTATTCGGCTTCTGAACCCAAAAGGGCTTGTACGTCTGTCATGTCTCTATAGTCCTGTGCGTGCGAGTTTTGTCGCAGTAAAGTGATGTCGCCTTAGCCTCACTCCTGAGGGTCGGGCTTATGCGCGGCAATCGCTGGGCGGCCAATGTGCGGCGCCGATTGCGGCGGACTTTAGCGTGTCTCTCTGAGCCACTTCCTGTGGCTTGTGTTGGTCGGTATGCGACTCTGTGGTTATAAATCTGTGGTTTTCGTTGCGCGGTTAAAGCTTTGCGAGAGTAGCGTTATACGGGCTCTGCAATGCGGCGCTGAGTGGTACCGCCGAAATACTCCGGCAGCTTGCGCTCCACTAAGCGAAAACGATGGCTTGAGTAGTGGGGCAGGCCCGCCTCGTAGGGTGGATAGGCTTCTCCCGCAATCAGGGGGGCAAAGTAATCTCGCCCCGCCTGGGTGAGTCTGAAGCCGTCTTTGCTCATGTACTGACGCGGCATATTTTTCTCACCGCCTACGACCTGGGAAATGTGCACCGGCTCGATGTGCCACTGATACGGCACCGACTGAGTACGCACGATGGCGGGCATAACGGATTGCAGGCCTTTTACGGCGTACTCGACGGCGGCTTTGCCTACCGCACGGGCCTGATCGATATCGGTTTGCGATGCAATGTGGCGAGCTGCGCGCTGTAAATAGTCGCAAACGCTCCAGTGGCATTTGTAGTTGAATGCCGTTTTGATGTCTTCAACCAAGCGTGGTGCAACGCCGCCTAGCTGGCCGTGCCCAAAGGCGTCCTGGGTTTCGACAACGGAAAGGTAATTGCCATCGCTGTCACGAATGCCTTCAGCGGTTACCACGACGCAAAAGCCTTTTTTCGCTACTACCTGTTTAACCTTTTCCAGAAACTTTTCCCGCTCAAACGCGATTTCCGGCACCAAAACAATGTCTGGCCCGAGGCCACGCTCATCGCAGGCGAGAGCAGAGGCGGCAGCAATCCAGCCGTTTTGACGGCCCATGACCTCCATCACAAACACTTTGGTAGACGTTTGGTGCATGGAGGCTACGTCGAAGGAGGCCTCCAGGGCGGAAACCGCTACGTATTTTGCTGCTGAGCCAAACCCCGGGCAGCAATCGGTTGCGGGTAAATTGTTGTCGATGGTTTTGGGAATGCCTATACAGGTGAGGTCATACCCCACCAGTTCTGCCGCGTGAGCGATTTTCCGAGTGGTGTCTTGTGAGTCGCCGCCGCCGTTGTAAAAAAAGAAGCGGATATCGTGGGCCTGAAACACATCAATCAAGCGCTGATACTCATCGTGCTCAACATTGGGGTTTTGCAATTTATGCCGGCACGAGCCAAACGCGGCCCCCGGCGTGTGGGCGAGGGCATTCAGGCTTTCTGCAGACTCGTCGGTTATATCGATCAGATTCTCGTGCAGCGCGCCGAGTATACCGTTGCGGCCCACGTACACTCTATCGAAGATGCCCGGGTATTCGCGCGCGGTTTCAATGACCGCGACTGCGGTCGAATTGAATACCGCAGCGGGGCCGCCAGACTGTCCGTAAAATGCATTTGCCATGAAATTGCTCCTGTCGTTATAGGGCTATTTAACCTTAATTGGACTGACCAAGCAATAAAAACTGGTAATACATAAGTGTGTTTTTGGTGTGTTTCAATAATTATTTTGGTCAGTCAGATTTGACACCGCTGTCATTTGTAATTGAGCGCTCATTCATTGTGTTGGAGGTCTGTGGATTACTGTTCAGCTTGGAGCGCGGGGCTTATTAAAAGTTATGACGGTTTTTGCTCTGCAAGTTGCGTTCGTAGTGTGGAGGGCAAACGGTCAGGCCGATTACGTAAAGTTGATCGTTTGGCGCAATGTTGCGGCGGCTGTGTTGAACTTTATGAGCCTGCCTGTTATTGTACTAGTACATGAATACAGAAGAGCAGCACTTTCACGAATTGATTGCCTATTTGCACCGGGCAGAGACTCCTTCCGACTTAAGCCGGATTCTGGAGGGTTTGCTTACGCCTGCGGAGTTGCATGCCATTTCCCAGCGCTTACAGATCACCCGCTTGTTAAAAGCCGGTGTGTCGCAGCGCGAGGTGGCGAAGCGCTTGGGTGTGGGAATTGCCACGGTAACCCGAGGTTCGCGCGCTTTGCAGGCGGGTAAACTGGATGGCATTGAGTGATGGTGCGCAACAACGCAAAGGCCGTTTTATGACTAAGCCCAGTAAAATATCCATACCGCGCAAGCCCAGCTATGTGACATTGGCTACCGAGTGCGATTTTTTTCAGCTATTTAAAAAAATTGAAAAGCGCTTCGCCAATTGCTTTTTTCTTGAGTCATTGGGCGAAGAAAGTCACATTTCGCGATATTCTCTAATCGGTTTTGATCCTGCGCAAATTTTTTCAGCCCGTGATAAGTCGCTGACTGTTACTGAACGAGATGGCAGTGCGCAAAGCTATCCCAGCGAAAACCCCTACTATTTACTGCGCGACATTGTGCCGCAGGACATTATCTCGCGCGGCTATGCCGGTGGGTTAACAGGTTATATCGGCTACGACTGTATGAATTATTTTGAGCCGAGCATGAGTATCCAGTCCAGTGAGTATTTCGATGCGTTCAAATTTGGCTTGTATAAAGACGGCCTGATTCTGGACAAAATGACCAACGAAATTTTCTACTTTTACTACGATGAAAACCGTGAAGCCTTGGTGAATGAGTTGATTCATGCTGACTACCCAGGCGATGGCGATTTAACCATTACCCCCAAGGGCGACACCATGGATCGTGCTGCCCACGAGGCGGCGGTAGAAAAAGTTAAGCAGGATATTATCGAGGGCAAAATATTTCAGTGCGAAGTGGGTTTTAAGACCTTGTTTACGCTTGAGGGTGACACCATTCGTGTTTACGAATCCATGCGTGAAGTGAACCCGTCACCGCAAATGTATTACATCAAATTTGGTGCAGAGAAAATTATCGGTGCCAGCCCCGAGCTGCTGTTTCGTCTGCGTCAGGGAGAAATGGAAACTTATCCTTTGGCGGGCACAACTAAACGTGGTGCTACTGAAGCAGAGGATAAGTTGTTGGCACGCACGCTGTTGAACGACCCTAAAGAGATTGCAGAACACAATATGATTGTCGATTTGCACCGCAATGATATTGGACGTGTAGCACAATTTGGTACGGTAAAAGTGCGCAACCTAATGGATATTAAGCGGTTCAGCCATGTGCAGCATATATCCAGCGAAATTGTCGGCATTATGTCTGAGTCAGAGGATATGTTCAGCGCGTTGGCCAGTAACTTTCCGGCCGGTACGCTGACGGGTGCTCCAAAAATTGAAGCGATGAAGATTATCGATGATCTGGAGTCGGATGGGCGTGGCCCCTACGGCGGAGCGGTTGGGCATTTCTCTTTTAATGGCGACTGTACCTTTGCTATCCCTATTCGAACTTTGTTTGTGAATGGGGAGCACGGTTACGTGCAAACCTGTGGCGGTAATGTTTACGATTCCAATGCTGCTGACGAGTATCAAGAAATTCAACGCAAGTTTGCCGGCACTAAAAAGGTGCTGGATCGTTTTAAACCGGTTTAAGGGGTGCTGAAGTGAATATTTTAATTATCGATAATTACGACTCCTTTACCTATAACTTGTACCAGTATATGGGCGAAATTCTGACCGCCGAAAAAGCCAAGGGCGGAGTCAGTGACTTTTCAATCGTGGTAAAGCGCAATAACGAAATATCCTTGGATGACGTTAAAGCCATGGCGCCGGATCGGATTATTATTTCGCCAGGGCCGGGTTCGCCCGACGATAAAGCCTATTTTGGTGTGTGTGCTGAGGTAATCGCTACGCTTGGAAAAACAATACCACTGCTTGGTGTTTGCTTGGGTATGCAGGGTATTACTCACGTCTTTGGCGGTAAGGTTGTCAAGGCGGGGTTGCCGGTACATGGTAAAACCAGCCCTATCTACCATGATGGGAAAGGCGTTTTTACCGAGGTGCCCCAGTCTTTGGAGATTATGCGCTACCACTCGCTGGTAGCCGACCCAAATACATTGCCCGATTGTTTAGCGTTAACGGCGGTGGTGTCCGAAGTGGGTATTACTGACTTTGCCGATGCTGTTGCCAGGGGTGCGCCCATGGAGATTATGGGTGTTCGCCACAAAGACTATCCTATTGAAGGGATTCAGTTTCACCCAGAATCTTTCGCCACTGAGGGTGGTAAAGACCTGCTGCGGAATTTTCTTTTTTCGTAGTTATCGCAAAGGCAGCTTGGGGGTGTGGCGGTCTTTAGCTGTTTTACCTTGCCTTTGGTCGGTCAATCAGCGGTTTCACTAAGCTTAAAGTGCTCTCGTATAAAACTGACCATTGCCTCGGCTGCGGGTTTGACCCAAGGATCAAATAGCCAGAAGCTGTGCGGGGTATTCTCAAAGGTAACCACCTTAAACGGAATCTGGTGCTGGCTGAGGCGGCGGATCATTTCATCGCGGCCCACATAAAACCGCGTGCGGCCGCTGGCTAAAAACAAAATGGGCGGTGTATGCTCATTGACGTAATAAATGGGCGAAGCCTCGTGCCAGGTTTGCTTTTGCTCGGCGTAGTGCCCGCCCAGCCAAAGTACAGCCGATGATGGTGTTTCTCGAGGTGCATCTTCGTATTGCCGCGCTTTTTCAGAAGTGAAGTCTGACAGTCCGTCAATGTTGATAATCAATTGTGCGTCCGACGAGGTGGCCGAGTTTTGTGCTTGCGGGTCGAACTTGTTCAGCCCGGCTGTGACGCCTGTGAGACTGGCGATTTGGCCGCCTGCCGAACTGCCCGCCACCGCGATTTGCTGTGGGTTGATGTGAAACTCTTGTGCGTGGCTGCGCAGCCAGCGGATGGCGGCTTTGGTGTCGTGGATGGCTGCGGGGTAGAGCGCTTCGGGTGCAAGACGGTAACTGATGGTGGCTGCGGCAATTCCGGCTTTGGCAAGCTCGATGGCAATGGGGGTTAAGTGCGTGCGATAACCTGCCTGCCAGCCGCCACCATGGACTAAAACAACAGCTGGCCGCGACGTATTAGTCTTGTTGTTGGGGGTGTACAAATCCAGCTGAAGGGTGCGCTCGCCGTAACTGATGTAAGGTGTGTTTTTTATCGCGGTTACAGAATTGGGTGTCTGGATGCTCGCTAGCGTGATAAAGGGGTAATCATCAATGTATTTGTTGAGTGTGTTTTCTGCTGTGTAGGTGTTTTCTGTGCTGAGTGGCGCTGCATCTGCTCTAAGGTGTAAGGCTGTGACAAAAAAGCAAAGCAAGGGCAGGATGAGTTTCATAGGCTGTGGGCTGGATTGGCGGCGTTATGATTAAAAGAGGCACCTTTATAAGGTGCCTCTAAAGCAGTTTTAGCAAATTAAGGGTTAGTATGCGCCACGAATATGCGCTGCGACTTCCTGCTGGTAAAACGCCTTGAGCTCTTCGTGCAGCGATTGCGGCAGCGAAGGCAGTTCGCTGACCTTGGCGTTTTCCAGCACCTGTTCGGCGCGGCTGGCGCCGGGAATAATGGTGGTGACGGCAGGGTGGTCAAGAATCCAGCGCATCGCCATTTGCGCGGTGGTATAGCCCTCTGGAGTTAGCTCTTTTACTCGCTCGGCTAGCTCAACGCCTTTTACAAAAGGAATGCCCGCGAAGGTTTCCCCTACATTAAAAGCTTCACCGTCTTTGTTGAAGTTGCGATGGTCGGTTTTATCAAATTGAGTGTCGGCTTTAAATTTACCGCTCAGCAGGCCGCTGGCCAGAGGCAGGCGCGCAATAATGCCAATATCTTTCTCATCGGCAACTGGCAGCAGCTCTTCTACCAGCTTCTGGCGGAAGATATTAAAAATAACCTGCAGTGAACTCAAGTCGTCGTGTTGGGCGCAAATCAAGCCTTCTTCAACGGTTTCTACGCTGGCACCGAAAAAGCGAACGTGTTTTTCCTGTTGCACGGTGCGCAGCCAGTCGAAAATCTCACCGCGTTGCATGACTTTGGTCGGAATGCAGTGCAGTTGAATTAAATCGATACAATCGGTTTGCAGTCGGTCCTGGGCGCGCTTAAGGCTATCGCGCAAATCGGTCAGTGAGTAGCCATCGGGGTAGGTCCCGGCACCGCGTCCGTATTTGGTGGCAATGTAGGGTTTGTTATTAAGGTCTTGAGTGTGCTCACCGACGTAAATTTCACTTTGCCCTGCACCGTAGACATCGGCGGTGTCGTAAAAATTGATGTTGGCTTCTTGGGCTGCGTTAAATATGGCGTCGACGTTGCTGCGCTCAATGGGACCGAAGTCGCCGCCCAACTGCCAGCAGCCGAGGCCCACTTCGCTGATTTTAAAACCTGTGTTGCCGAGGGATCGTGTTTTCATTGTCTCTCCTGATGTCTGGGGTGTCTGCCATGTGTCTGGCAGTTAGCGGGTCATGCTATCACGCCCAATGGGGTGGCCTGAGTTCTTAACATTCTTTTAATTATTATTCCGTTAAGCAGGCGGGATCAAAGGTGTAGCCACCGTTGAGCCAATCGGTTACTTCTCGCGCCGCCTCTTCTTTTTCGAGATGAGGGCGATACCTTTGCAGTAATCGCTGGCGTTCGTTCTCGTCGAGTTCGTTAAGGCCGTGATTCGCAAAAAAAGGTGCGTCTTGACGCAGTAATTCCGCCAACGGCTGAGAGAAGAGCTTTTTTAACAGTGTGTCGATGGTTGCGGGGGCGCGGCATTTTATGCCCTGAGCGAGCCCGGCTAAGGCCGGTAGCGACAGGGCGAATTGATTCATTGGATTGGCCGCTATGCCTTCAATGTGCTGTTGGTTTTCAAAGCGGCTGGCCTCTGGAGGGCTCAAGTAAAGGTGCTGACTTTTAACGGCGCCGTCGTTAACCGGGTAGTTGTCCCACAGAAAGGGCTTACGCTGTAAAAGGTGTGTTATCTCTTGCAGATGCTCCAGTGGGTAGGTTGCGGAGCAGACTTGAGGGCCGCTCCAGAAAACTTGAATGGCCGGGTCAAGCTCTCGCCCGAGCTGTGGCAAGTAGTTGCTGGGCCTTGCACCAAAAACTTTGTCCAGCACTGGGTCGGTGGAGTAATAGGTCGGGCATAGTATGATGCGCTGAGCGCTGGAATGCGTTGTCGCAAAATGCGACAGCTCGGCTTGGCGTGCGGCAAGATCTGGGATGTCACCACGCATATCGTCGAAAAACAAGCCCAGCCAGTCTGGCTCGAGTTGATTAATGCGCGTTATTTTTTCCTTAAAGGCTTTGGTGTCGGCCTTACCTTCGGGGGTGCACAAATCCAGTGGGCTAAGGCCCAGGCCAAACGCTATGCCTGCTGAATGATAGGTGTGGCGTAAGTTTTTCAGTGCTTGCCATTGGTCGGCAGGCCAGTCTTGGCGCCAGCGGTTTCGCAAATGGGCATCGGATTTGGGGGCATAAAGATAAAAGTCAAAGTCTTCTTTATGCATAAAGGCGGCAAGGCGAAGGCGCTGTTCCCAGCTCCAACTGCGGCCGAAAAAGCCTTCGAGTACGCCGGTGGTCGGTGAGTGTGTGTCTGCCATGGCGCTAGCTTAATGGGTTTATCAGGTGTTAGGAAGGGGGAGGGCTGAAAGCAAGGTTTTGCTGTAATTTCAACGACCTGGGGCGCTCAGCAGTTGCTCGTTAGCGCTGAGTCAGATTGACACAAAGGCCCCGGGTGCCTATGATAGCCGCCTTTTTGCGTCGCACTGCATCTTTGTTGGCATCTTCGTGGGCCGGCTCGTTCAACACCAAAGGTTACACTCGTCTGGCGCACCAGATTGGCGCGTGAATCCAAATGGCGTGGCAGTGTGTGCGTTCCAGTAAAACTGACTGTAATAGAGGATGCGGAGTAACTCATGTCCAGCCGTACCGAATTGACTACCTGGCAAGCACTTCAGGCTCATGCGAGCGAAATGAGCAAGCGTCACATGAGTGACTTGTTCGACGAAGATGATCTTCGATTTGCCAAATTTTCCCTCCAAGCCCCCAATATTCTGCTCGATTACTCCAAAAACCTGATTACCGAAGAAACTCGCACCAAGCTGCTCGATCTGGCTGAAGCCTGCGAAGTAGAATCCTTCCGCGACAAAATGTTTGCCGGTGAAAAAATCAACCGTACTGAAGATCGTGCTGTATTGCATGTCGCGCTGCGCGATCAGTCGGGTGAGGCGCTGGAAATTGACGGCGAAGATGTTCGCGCCCAAGTTAAGCATGAGTTGGAGCGGATGAAGTCGCTGGTGGCGCAGGTGCGCAGTGGCGACTGGCGTGGTTATACCGGCAAGGAAATGACCGATGTCGTCAGCATCGGCATCGGTGGCTCTAACCTTGGCCCTCTGATGGTCACAGAGGCACTGTCTGCCTATGGCGATGGGCGTTTGAATGTGCACTATGTATCCAACGTAGATGGCTTCCAGATTGCCGACACCTTGCGCGATCTCGATCCCGAAACCACCTTGTTTGTGGTGGCATCTAAAACCTTTACCACCCTGGAAACCATGACCAATGCCCGCTCGGCGGAGTCTTGGTTTCTGGATAAAGCCAAAGATAAGAGCTTTATTAACCGTCATTTTATCGCCGTATCTTCAAACCGCGAAAAAGCCACTGAATTTGGTGTGGCCGAAGAAAATATCTTCGATATGTGGGACTGGGTCGGCGGCCGCTTCTCGCTGTGGTCTGCCATCGGCTTGCCCATCGCTCTGAACCTGGGCTTTGAAATCTTCGAAGAGCTGCTCGAAGGCGCCTTTGAGATGGACCAGCACTTCCGCACCGCGCCTTTGGCGAAAAACGCACCGGTTATGCTGGCGCTGATGGGGGTGTGGAACAACAACTTCCTCGGCCGTAAAGCACATGCGCTGCTGCCCTATGACCAGTGCTTGCATCGTTTGCCTGCTTATATGCAGCAGGCCGAAATGGAAAGTAACGGCAAAAGTGTTAACTGGGCCGGTGAGCGTATAGATTATTCCAGCGTACCGCTGATTTGGGGTGAAGTCGGTATCAACGGCCAGCACGCTTTTTACCAGTGTCTGCATCAGGGGACTCAAGTGGTACCGGCGGACTTTATCGGTTCGGTAGAGCCCAGCCTGGCGGTAAAAGGCCATCATGATGCGTTGATGGCCAACTTCTTTGCCCAGTCGGAAGCTATGATGCGCGGTATTACCGCCGAGCAGGTACGCGAAGAGCTGACGGCCAAAGGCATGTCGCCCGAACGTATTGAAGAGGTTGTGCCGCATAAGGTGCACGAAGGTAATCGCCCCACCAATACTATTTTGATGCAGAAGGTAAGTGCCCGCTCTTTGGGGTCTTTGATTGCCTTGTATGAGCACAAAATATTTGTCCAGGGCATTATCTGGGAAGTGCACTCGTTTGATCAGTGGGGTGTAGAGTTAGGGAAAGTGCTGGCGAATGGTATTCAGTCCGAGTTGGCGGCCGACGCCGAAATTGATGCTAAGCATGATGCCTCGACCCGCAATCTGATAGAATATTACAAAAATGCACGGCCGTAAGGCCGTAGAGACCCTGATACAGGGCACACAACGGGGCCGTTAGCGCCTCGCAAAGCGATACCGCGGCACCGCCCAGTGCCGGGGTGTCGTTTTATTGTTTTTGTGCCGATGATTTTTTCGGCCGATAACAAGATAGAGAAAGTCTAAGGCGTTATAAACGTCTGGCCATATTAGAGCGAAAAGCCCCATGGCCTCCATGCACATTGCATGGACTTTAGGAGAGAGTGACACACTACAGCCACACAAACGGCCTAGATTGGGACAACCAGCTCACCGTTTGTATTTCTGAGCATACTGGATCAGTGGTAACGAAATGACCGATAGCAAAATTGCTGCAATTACCGACCGAATAATCGAGAAAAGCCGTGCAACCCGCGAGGCGTACTTGGACAAAGTCGAGCGCGGGCGCTCTAATGGCCCCGCCCGTAAACGTTTGTCCTGCGGTAACCTGGCCCATGGCTTTGCCGCCTGTGGATCATCGGATAAAGAAGCCCTGGCTGAGGGCGATGCGCCTAACCTGGGCATTGTCTCGGCATACAACGAAATGCTTTCGGCCCACGAGCCGTACCACACTTATCCGGATTTGATTAAAAAGGCCGCCCATAGTGTGGGCATGACCGCCCAGTTTGCCGGCGGTGTTCCGGCCATGTGTGACGGCGTTACGCAGGGCCGCGATGGTATGGATTTGTCGCTGTTTTCCCGCGATGTAATTGCCATGTCTACCGCTATTGCTCTATCGCACGACATGTTTGATGGTGCGCTGTGTCTGGGCATCTGCGATAAGATTGTTCCCGGTTTAACCATCGGTGCTTTATCGTTTGGTCAATTGCCCATTATTTTTGTACCAGCCGGACCAATGACCCCGGGGTTGCCCAATGCGGAAAAAGTCCGGGTACGCCAATTGTTTGCCGAGGGCAAGGTGGGGCGTAAAGAGCTGCTGGAGGCCGAAAGCGCCTCGTACCACAGTGCAGGCACCTGTACTTTCTACGGTACTGCCAACTCCAATCAGATGCTGATGGAGATTATGGGGCTGCACCTGCCCGGTAGCTCGTTTGTGAATCCAGGTACGCCGCTTCGCGATGCGCTCACTGAAGAGGCCGTCAAACAGCTCGCTAGCATCACCAGCCACGGCAATTACACACCCATGGCTGAAGTGGTGGATGAAAAAGCCGTGGTTAACGGCATGGTGGGTTTGTTGGCGACGGGCGGCTCGACCAACCACGCCATTCACCTGATGGCCATGGCGCGTGCTGCGGGTGTGGTGGTTGACTGGCGCGACCTGTCAGAGCTGTCCGATGCTGTGCCTTTGATGTGCCGTATCTACCCCAACGGACTGGCGGATATTAACCGCTTCCAGGCCGTGGGTGGCATGGGGTATTTAATGCGAGAGCTGCGCGATGCCGGTATTTTGCACAACGATGTAAAAACAGTGATGGGCGAGGGTGGGTTAGACCCCTACACCAAAGAGCCCTTCTTGGAAGACGACAAGCTGGTATGGCGCGATGCGCCGAAAGATAGCTTGGATGACGGTGTGCTTCGCCCAGCGAAAGCGGCGTTCAGCCCTACCGGTGGAATGAAGTTGCTGACGGGCAACCTGGGCCGCTGTGTGATTAAAGTGTCGGCCGTTAAGCCAGAACACCGTCACGTAAAAGCCCCTGCCATCGTGTTCCATACGCAAGAAGCGCTGCAACAGGCGTTTAAAGCCGGTGAGCTGGATAAAGATTTTGTGGCGGTTGTGCGCTTTCAGGGGCCAAAGGCTTGCGGTATGCCTGAACTGCACAAGCTGACCCCGCCGCTTGGTGTGCTGCAAGACCGTGGTTACAAGGTGGCTTTGGTGACGGATGGTCGAATGTCAGGTGCCTCCGGTAAAATTCCGGCCGCCATTCACCTGACTCCAGAAGCCCTGGATAAAGGCCCCATTGGCTTGGTACGCGATGGCGACATTGTTGAGGTGGATGCCGAGAACGGCGTGTTGCAAGTGCACGTTGACGATGCCGAATTACAGGCTCGGGAACATGCTGAGTGCGATCTTTCGCCAAGCCAGGAAGGTATGGGCAGAGAGTTGTTTGCGCCTCTGCGTCAAACTGTAGGCTCGGCCGAAGAAGGCGCCACAGTTTTCCGTTGGTAATTATTAGCGATACAAGCGTAAAAAATTTAGAACGAGTGGGATTTATAGATGCAAAAGCCTTTTGATTTTGTCATTTTTGGGGGCGCGGGTGATCTGGCTCTGCGCAAATTGATTCCGGCTTGGTACCGCGCTTACCGCGAGGGGCAAATGCCCAAGGGGTCGCGGATTTTCGGTACCGTGCGTCGTCAAGAACAGGCTGAAGGCTACCGCGAAATGGTTCGTGAAGCCGCTTACAGTTATCTGCGCGATGATGAAATCGATAACGATACTTGGAAAGAGTTTGAAGCATGCGTTCACGGCGTGTTCATTAATATTACCGAGTTGGATGAGCACTGGCACTCGCTGGCCAAGACATTGAAAGAGGGCAACGAAGAGCGGGTGTTTTATATGGCAACGCCGCCCGCCGTTTTTTCTGAGTGCTGCAAAAACATTCATGAGTCGGGCATGATTACTCCGACATCGCGTGTAGTGGTAGAAAAGCCGTTGGGCTACGATGCCAAGTCGGCCGATTCTATTAACGCCGAAATTGCTCAGTACTTTGAAGAGAATGCCATCTTCCGCATTGACCATTACCTAGGCAAAGAAACAGTGCAGAACTTATTGGCTCTGCGTTTTACTAACTGCGTTTTCGAGCACCTCTGGGATGCCAAGTCCATTGACCACGTTGAAATCAGTATTTCTGAGACCGTGGGTTTGGAAGGTCGCGCCAGCTTCTACGACGATGCCGGTGCTTTACGGGATATGGTGCAAAACCACCTGATGCAGCTGTTATGCCTGGTGGCCATGGAGCCGCCAAGCAAGTTAAATGCTGACAGTATCCGTACCGAGAAATTGAAAGTTCTGGACGCGTTACGCCCGCTGGTGGGTGATGACGTAGCCAAAAATACCGTTCGTGGTCAGTATGTAGCTGGTGAAATGGGCGGAAAAGAAGTGCCGGGTTATTTGGACGAGCTGGGTAAAGACAGTAACACCGAAACCTTTGTGGCGATCCGCGCGCACATTGATAACTGGCGTTGGTCTAACGTGCCATTTTATCTGCGCACCGGTAAACGCTTAAAGCAGCGCTGTGCTGAGATTATTATCCAGTACAAAACGCCTACACACCATATATACCCAGATTCTGCCGGCCCAATGATTCCTAACCGTCTGGTGATCCAGTTGCAGCCAGATGAGCGAGTGCAGTTAATTGTAACTTCGAACAATTTAGAAAAGCACGACGCCGAGCTGGTGCCTGGGGTAATGGATTTAAGCCTGACCGACCGCTATGAAAAATTTTACTCTGACGCCTACAAACGTCTGATGCTGGATGCGGCGGCTAATAACCCGGCGCTGTTTATTCATCGTAATGAAGTGGATGCCGCCTGGAATTGGATTGACCCTATTATTGAAGCTTGGCAGCGCCCCGAGAACAAACCTAAACCTTACGCATCCGGTAGCTGGGGGCCAGAAGCCTCTGAGGAGCTGCTGCGCACTGATGGCAGTGCCTGGTATAACGCGGGTGACAACATATTAGGAGAATGCTAATGGCTGTTGAAGAACGCTTTTTTGATTCTCGTGAAGCGATGATCGATGCCGTCTTTGAACACAGCATCGGCGCACTGAAAGACGCCATTGAAAAAGGCGAGGGTGCCAGCTTTTTGGTGTCTGGTGGTAGCTCGCCGGCTCCCATTTATAAGCGTTTGTCGGAGGCAGACTTGGATTGGAGCGAAATCCAGGTGGCACTGGTGGATGAGCGCTGGGTTGATTTTGATCACGACAAAAGCAATGAAGCTTTTATTGTAAAAACCTTGCTTCAGAATGACGCCGCCAATGCAAAATTGATCGGCATGAAAAATTCCAGCGATTCGGCTAAGTCCGGACTGGCACAGTGTGAGGCGGCATATCAGACACTGCCGTCGCCCTTTGATGTCACTGTGTTGGGGATGGGGCCCGACGGTCACACCGCGTCGTTATTTCCTCATGCCGAAGGCTTGTCTGAAGCACTGGAAACCAAAAATCTTTGCAGTGCAATTACCGCGATTAAAAGTGAAGTAACCGGTGATTGTACTGAGCGTATGACGCTGTCGTTAACGGGCATTGTAAACTCGCGTCATGTGCTGCTTTTAATTTCCGGCGAAGAAAAGTTAGCTACCTACCGTGAAGCGCTAGAGGGGAACGATGTTGCCGCTATGCCAGTGCGGGCGGTGTTGCATCAAGAAGAAGTACCGGTAACCGTTTATTGGGCTCCTTAAGAGCCTAACGCTTTAAACATTTGAATGTGAGGACAGATACGTGGGTATATCCATTGATGAGATATTAAAAGTCGCACCGGTTGTGCCGGTGATGGTGATTGAAAACTTGGAAGACGCCGTTCCTTTGGCGCGTGCGCTTTATAACGGTGGTCTGAAAGTACTGGAAATTACCCTGCGTACTCCTGTTGCTCTGGATGCGATTAAAGCGATGGTGGCGGAACTGCCTGAAGACGCCGTAATCGGCTCAGGCACCGTAGTGACCCCTGAAGATTTGCAGGCGTCGGTAGACGCTGGTGCTAAATTTATGGTGAGCCCGGGCACTACGCCTGCGCTGATAGAAGCGGCAAAAACATCTCCGGTACCTCTGTTGCCGGGAATTGCCACACCGTCTGAAGCTATGAATTTATACACCCAAGGCTTTACCCACCTGAAGTTTTTCCCAGCAGAGGCGGCCGGTGGCGTTGCCATGGTGAAATCAATAGGTGGTCCGTTGCCGCAAATTACCTTTTGCCCCACCGGCGGTATTAATTTAGAAAAAGCGCCGACTTATCTGGCTCTGCCTAACGTTGCATGCGTGGGTGGTACCTGGATGGCGCCTAAAAACCTGATTGCGGAAAAAAAGTGGGACGAAATTGAAACCCTTGCCCGTCAGGCGGCCAGTCTTGAGCGTTAAGCCGGGACTTTAATTTACGAGTGAGTTAGCAATTGCTGGTAGAACCGGCAACGTCAATAGACAGGAGAGAAACAAATGACCATTAAAGTAGCTATTAACGGTTACGGACGAATTGGCCGCAATGTGCTGCGTGCATTGTATGAATCTGGCTACCGCGATCGCATCCAAGTGGTGGCGGTAAACGATTTGGGTGATGCTGAGCTGAACGCCCACCTGACAAAATACGATTCTGTACACGGCCGTTTCCCTGGCGAAGTATCTGTTAATGGCGACAAAATGATCGTTAACGGCGATGAAATTCAAATCACTGCAGAGCGCAATCCAGCCGATTTGCCTTGGGGCAAGCTGGGTGTGGACGTGGTTTACGAATGTACAGGTATTTTTACCAGCCGTGAAAAAGCCAAGTCTCATTTAGAAGCGGGTGCCAAAAAGGTAATTATTTCTGCTCCCGGTACCGATGTTGATGCAACCGTAGTGTACGGCGTCAATAACGATGTGCTGAAAGCGTCTGATGAAATCATTTCTAATGCCTCTTGTACTACTAACTGTCTGGCGCCGGTAGCGAAAGTACTGAACGACAAGTTTGGTATTGAGCAAGGCTCTATGACCACCATTCACGCTTACACTAACGATCAGCACTTGAGCGATGTGTTTCATAAAGACATCTATCGCGCTCGCTCGGCGACCCAGTCAATGATTCCTACTTCTACCGGTGCTGCCCGCGCGGTGGGTTTGGTATTGCCTGAGCTGAATGGCAAGCTGGACGGTATGTCGGTTCGTGTACCCACCATCAACGTTTCTTTGGTCGACTTGAATATCCTGGTAAAACAAGATGTGACCGTTGAGCAAATTAACGCGGCCATGAAAGAGGCTGCTGAAAAAGAAATGCCTGGTGTATTGGTGTACAACGATGAGCCTTTGGTTTCTATCGATTTTAACCATCATCCAGCGTCTTCAAACTTTGACTCTAAGCAAACCAAGGTAATGGGTGGTCGCTGGGTGAAAGTGATGTCCTGGTATGACAACGAGTGGGGTTTTTCAAACCGCATGCTGGATAACACCATCGCACTGATGAACGCCAAGTAAGATAAGAGAGAGAGCTATGTTACGCCGTACCAAAATCGTCAGTACGCTGGGCCCGGCATCCGAGTCTGAAGAAGTTCTGGAAAAGCTCATTCTCGCCGGCGTTAATGTCGTGCGCTTGAACTTTTCTCACGGCTCGCCGGAAGATCACAAAAATCGCGCCGAGGCGGTTCGCCGCCTGGCGGCCAAGCACGACCGCTTTGTCGCTGTGCTGGGTGACTTGCAGGGACCAAAAATTCGCATTGCGCGTTTTGCTGATGGTCCGATCAAGTTGGCCATTGGTGACAAGTTTATTCTGGACGCCTCACTGGAGCGCGACGCAGGTAATCAAGAGCGTGTAGGCATCGACTACAAAGAGTTGCCGCAGGATTGTAAAGCTGGTGACAAACTGTTGCTGGACGATGGCCGCGTGGTGCTGGATGTTGATAAAATTGAAGGCACGCAGGTGTTCTGTACTACCAGTGTGGCGGGACCTTTGTCGAACAACAAAGGCATTAACCGTCAGGGTGGTGGTTTGTCTGCACCGGCACTGACCGAAAAAGATCTGGCTGATATTAAAACCGCTGCCGAAATTGGCGTTGACTATCTGGCGGTTTCTTTCCCGCGCAGCGCCGATGATATGAACCAGGCTCGCAAACTGTTGCATGAGGCTGGTGGTACGGCCGGTTTGGTTTCTAAAATTGAGCGCGCTGAAGCCGTTGCCGATGATGAAACTCTGGATTCCATTATTGAAGCCAGTGATGCCGTAATGGTTGCTCGCGGCGATCTCGGTGTTGAGATTGGCGATGAAGAGCTGATTGGGGTGCAAAAACGCATTATTACTCGCGCCCGTGCACAAAACCGCACCGTTATTACTGCGACGCAAATGATGGAGTCGATGATTAACTCGCCTCTGCCAACTCGCGCCGAAGTGTTCGATGTAGCTAACGCGGTACTGGACGGTACCGATGCGGTGATGCTGTCAGCGGAAACTGCGGCCGGTAATTTCCCGGTGGAAACCGTGCAAGCCATGGCTCGCGTCATTGTCGGTGCTGAAAAGCATCCGCAAGCGAACCGTGAGAACTACCGTGTCGATGAAGAGTTTGGTTCAATCGATCAGTCAATTGCCTTGGCCACTATGTACACCGCTAACCATTTGGCGGGTGTAAAGGCTATTATCGCATTGACTGAGTCTGGTACTACGCCTCGCTTAATGTCTCGCGTGGGTTCTCAGTTACCTATTTTTGCTTTCTCACGTTATATTGAAACTCAGCGCCGTGTAGCTCTTTACCGAGGTGTGCAGCCTGTGCCTTTTGATACAGACGAAGTGCCAAGCAAAAAAGATTACACTCGTGCGATCGAGATTCTGAAAGATTGCGGTGTGTTAGCTGATGGTGATTTAGTGATATTGACGGCGGGTGATAGCAACCAGCTGGGTGGTACCAACACCATGAAAGTATTGCGTGTAGGCGACTGAGTTCGTCAGCTACGCAGGAAAAACGGCAGCTTCGGCTGCCGTTTTTTTATGGGCAAATGCTAAGATGCGCAGATGTTGACGATAATGGCACGCCGTGCAAAGCGGGCTCTGGAGATGAGACATGAAGTTATCGGGTTGGATAGTATTGATTGCACTGACTTGTTCCCCTTGCGCATGGTCAGAGCCCGGTTCTCCGTTGCAAGAGATAAAAGGCCGGTGGCAGCAGGGCAGCATTCTGCGCGGTAAAGTGCAGGCCGGTACCCAGATCGAATTTCAGGGTAAAAAGGTACCGGTGGGCGATCACGGTGAATTCGTGCTTGGCTTAGGCCGCGATGCCGACGCAGAGGTCGAGCTTGTGCTTAAAGGGCCGGAGGGCGAGTGGCGTCACGTTTATGCCGTTGAGAAACGCGAATATAACATCCAGCGAATTGAAGGTGTGCCACAGAAAACCGTAACTCCCTCCGCCGAGCAGCAGGCGCGAACCCGTAAAGAGGCCGCTCGAGTGTGGCAAGCTCGTCAAACTCTGCGCAGCGCAACCGATTTTATGCAGGACTTTAAATGGCCACTGATTGGCCCCATTACCGGAGTCTATGGTTCGCAACGTATTTATAATGGTGAGCCTCGCTCACCCCATTATGGGGTTGATATTGCCGCGCCTACGGGCACAGCTGTGCAGGCTCCTGCGGCAGGTGAGGTCATTTTGGTTGAGCCGGATCTGTTCTACTCGGGTGGCACCTTAATTATTGACCACGGCCAAGGCTTATCATCGACGTTTATTCATTTATCTAAAATACTGGTGGGGTTGGGAGATAACGTATCGCAGGGCGATATGATTGCCGAAGTCGGTGCCAGTGGCCGTGCTACAGGGCCTCATTTGGACTGGCGGATGAACTGGTTAGGAGAGCGGGTAGACCCCACCAGTTTAGTCGGCCCTATGCCGCAGTAAGCTCAATCCGGCAGCTCGCTGGAATGCATGGTTTTCCCTCAGGCAGGCAGCAAGACACAAGCGCGCGAGGGGTGTAAACTAACGCCCCTTTAATTTATCGCAACCCTTAGGTAGTGAGCAATGATAGACAAAAAGCTGCTGGCGATTCTGGCGTGCCCGGTGAGTAAAGGCGAGCTTGAATATCATCAAGAGACCTCGGAGCTGGTGTGTTACAGCAGTGGCCTGGCGTACCCGGTAAAAGACGGTATTCCGGTGATGCTTGAGTCCGAGGCCCGCCGCCTGAGCGATGAAGAAAAACAGGCACACAAAAACCGCTGATTCTGCTCGCCTGCAGGAATCCGCACGCAACCGATTGACGAAAGTGATCCGACGGAAATTTTATGAAAAGCGCTGAAATTCGCGATGCCTTTTTAAACTACTTTAAATCAGAAGGGCACACCATTGTGCCGTCCAGCTCTCTGGTACCGGGTGATGACCCAACCCTGCTGTTTACCAACGCGGGGATGAACCAGTTTAAAGATGTCTTTTTGGGCAGCGACAAGCGCGCTTACAGTCGCGCCACAAGCTCGCAGCGCTGTGTGCGCGCCGGTGGTAAACACAACGACCTGGAAAATGTTGGTTACACCGCGCGTCATCACACCTTCTTTGAAATGCTGGGTAATTTCAGTTTTGGCGACTATTTTAAACGCGACGCCATTAAATTTGCCTGGAAGTTCCTTACCGAGGTATTGGGCCTGCCACCTGAACGACTTTGGGTGACTGTGCATATTTCTGACGACGAAGCCGCGGAGATCTGGCAAAAAGAAATGGGTGTTAGCCCCGAGCGCTTTTCCCGCTTGGATGAAGACAACTTCTGGCAAATGGGCGATACTGGTCCCTGTGGCCCCAGCTCTGAGATTTTTTACGATCACGGTGAAGACGTACCGGGTGGACCACCCGGCAGCGAGAATGACGACCTGGATCGTTATATCGAAATCTGGAACCTGGTGTTTATGCAGTACGAGCGCCAGAGCGATGGTGAGCTAAAACCGCTGCCCAACCCTTCTATTGATACAGGGATGGGGTTAGAGCGTATCGCTGCGGTAATGCAGGGCGTGCACAACAACTACGACATTGACCTGTTTCAGCACCTGCTCAAGGCTGCTGCGACTGCGACAGGCTCCTCCGATTTAGAGCATAAATCCCTGCGGGTTATTGCCGATCACATTCGCTCCAGCGCATTTTTAATCAGCGACGGGGTGTTGCCATCGAACGAAGGTCGGGGTTATGTGTTGCGCCGGATTATTCGCCGCGCTATTCGTCACGGCCACAAGCTGGGCCAAAAAGACGCGTTTTTCAGCACTTTAGTCGAGGCACTGGCGCAGGTAATGGGCGATGCGTACCCAGAGCTTAACGAGCGTAAAGCGCAAATTGCCAAAGTCCTGCTGGCCGAAGAAGAACAGTTCGCCAAAACCCTGGATAAAGGAATGGGGGTTTTGGAAGAGGCACTGGCCGATCTAAAAGGCCAGGAAATTCCTGGTGAAGTTGTTTTTACCCTGTACGACACCTATGGCTTCCCCGTGGACTTAACCGCGGATATCGCTCGTGAGCGCGACTTGACCATTGACCAGGCCGGTTACGATGCGGCTATGGAAGCTCAGCGCCAGCGCGCTCGTGCCGCCGGTAACTTTAAAGTGGATTACACCCAGGCCTCATTGGACGTTGCCGCTACCGAATTTACAGGCTACAGCGATTTGAGCGGCACCAGTCAGGTATTGGCACTGCTGCGCGATGGCGCTGAGGTTAAAGAACTTCACGAGGGTGAAGAGGCCGCCGTGGTTCTGAATCGCACACCGTTTTATGCAGAGTCTGGTGGCCAGGCAGGCGACAGCGGTTACCTGGAGGCTGAGGGGCTGCGCTTTGAAGTGCGTGATTGCATCAAGCAGGGCACTAACTTCTTACATCTAGGCCGTTTACTGCACGGCAACTTAAAGCAAGGTGCCGAGGTTTCCGGTCAGGTAAACAGCGATGTGCGCCAAGCTACGGCCTTGAACCATTCGGCGACGCATTTATTACACGCTGCGCTTCGTTCGGTACTCGGGGAGCACGTGACACAAAAAGGCTCTTTGGTGGACTCTGAACGCCTGCGCTTTGATTTCTCCCACTTCGAGCCCGTTAGCCGTGAGCAGCTTAAAACCATAGAGAATATGGTGAACGAGCAAGTGTTGGCCAATACGCCGGTGACCACTGAGCTGTGCGATATGGACACTGCTAAAGCCAAAGGGGCGATGGCGCTGTTCGGTGAAAAATACGGTGAGCAGGTGCGCGTGTTGAGCATGGGGACCGATAATTTCTCGGTGGAGTTGTGCGGCGGTACCCACGTTAAGCGTACAGGCGATATTGGCTTACTGCGGATCACCAGTGAATCGGGTATTGCTTCGGGCGTACGCCGTATTGAAGCGATCACCGGTAAAACGGCCTTGGCGGCTTTTGATACTGCTGAGGCTCGCCTCGGTCAGGCTGCGGCATTAATAAAGGCCAGCCCGGAAAATCTGGTAGAGAAACTGGAGCAGCTGACGGCCCAAAGCCGCAAGCTGGAGAAAGACCTTGCCGCGCTGAAAACTAAGCTCGCCACGGCGGGCAGTCGAGATTTGGCTGCCGAAGCGGTAGATGTGAATGGATTGAAAGTGCTGGCGGTTAAGCTTGAAGGTGCCGATGCTAAATCGCTGCGCGACAGCGCCGATCAGCTGAAGAACAAGCTGGGAAGCGCGGTGGTGCTTCTGGCAGCGGAAGACAACGGCAAAGTGGCCCTGGTGGCCGGTGTCACCAAAGACGCGACGGGCAAAGTAAAAGCGGGTGATCTGATGCGCTACATTGCTGAGCAAGTGGGTGGTAAAGGTGGCGGTCGACCCGATATGGCCCAGGGAGGCGGTACCGATTTAGCGGCAGTGGACGGTGCTTTGGCTTCTGTTGTGCCCTGGGTAGAAAGCCAGCTGGGATAACTGGCTTGCTTCTGTAAAAAATTGTTTTTGCGGTTTAAAAACTGATTAACTTTTGCCAGTTTATCGTGTTTAATTGCCGCTTTTTTGAGCCCTGCGTTGGGCTTCGTGCGTCGAAATGACGATAAGTGTGAGGGATAGGCCGGGAATGAGCTTATTGGTACAAAAATACGGTGGTACCTCGGTAGGTACTGTCGAGCGAATTGAAGCGGTAGCCGATAAAGTTGCCGGTTTCAGAGCCCAAGGGCACGACATGGTGATTGTGGTATCCGCCATGAGCGGCGAAACCAATCGCCTGATCGCCCTGGCAAAAGACATTCAGGACACCCCGGACGCTCGGGAGATGGATGTTTTGGTGTCTACCGGCGAGCAAGTGACTATCGCATTGCTGTGCATGGCCCTGAAAAAGCGCGGTTGTGATGCCCGTTCTTATACGGGGGGGCAAGTGCGCATCCTCACAGATAGCTCTCATACCAAAGCGCGAATTCAAGAGATTGATGAAGCTAATATGCGCGCCGATTTAGACGCAGGGCGCGTTGTGGTCGTGGCGGGCTTTCAGGGAGTTGATGAAAACGGCAATATCACTACCTTGGGCCGCGGTGGCTCTGATACCACGGGCGTGGCCTTGGCAGCGGCGCTAAAAGCGGACGAATGTCAGATCTATACCGACGTTGACGGCGTATACACTACCGACCCGAGGGTCGTCGACAAGGCGCGTCGGCTGGAAAAAATCACCTTTGAAGAAATGCTGGAAATGGCCAGCCTGGGCTCTAAGGTATTACAGATTCGCTCGGTGGAATTTGCCGGTAAATACAATGTACCCCTGCGGGTGCTGTCCAGCTTTAAAGACGGCCCCGGCACTTTGATTACCCTCGATGAGGAAGACAGCACTATGGAACAGCCCGTCGTTTCCGGGATCGCGTTTAATCGCGATGAAGCCAAAATCACCCTGGCCGGCATACCCGATACCCCCGGTATCGCTTCAAAAATATTGGCGCCTGTGGGCAAAGCTAATGTTGAAGTGGATGTGATTGTGCAAAACGTTGGCGCTGATAACACCACTGACTTAACTTTCACGGTAAATCGCGGCGATATGAATAAAACCGTCGATCTATTGTCCAACGTGGTGAAAGAGATTGGTGCCCGTGAAGTGATCAGTGATGACGCTATTGCTAAAGTATCTATTGTTGGTGTCGGCATGCGCTCACACGCAGGCGTTGCATCAACTATGTTTACTGCATTGGCAGAAGAGGGCATCAACATTCAGATGATCACTACTTCTGAAATTAAGATTTCGGTGATTATCAGCGAAAAATATTTAGAGCTTGCTGTGCGTACCTTGCACAGTGCGTTTGGCCTGGACGCCGAACCTGCGCAGGTTTGAGTAGAGTCTTACTCGTTGCGCAACAATAAGGTCGGATGATCTTGGGTTTGAAAAAACCTGAAAAATATTTGGGGGCAGTTCCCCTTTTCGCGAGAAATGGACAATACTTAATACATGGAGCGTTTTCGTCACATTGGCGGTTAACGATCGCAAAAAGGGGCTAATAGCGGCAATGGGTTTGGATTCCTAACCGCACTCACAGGATGGATTGAAGGAGTTTGACTATGTTGATCTTGACCCGCCGTATTGGCGAAACACTGATGGTTGGTGATGAAGTTACAGTCACTGTTCTGGGTGTTAAAGGCAATCAGGTTCGTATTGGTGTTAACGCACCGAAAGACATTGCTGTACACCGCGAAGAGATTTACCAGCGTATTCAGCGTGAAAAGCAAAATCAGCAAGAAGGCTTGGTATAAGCTTCCACTGATTAGTACAAACGGCAGCCTAGAGTTGCCGTTTTTTTATGCGTTTTGTTTGTGCTTTCATCGTACAGCGTAAAAAAATACTGGCAGAGCGTTACAAGTCTTTGAATTTCTGAAAAATATGGTATTATGCCGCCCCAGTTGACGAGATGCCCTGAGCAGATCGTGCTGCACTATTCGACACGGAGAAGTGGCCGAGTGGCCGAAGGCGCTCCCCTGCTAAGGGAGTATACCTTGATCGGTATCGAGGGTTCGAATCCCTCCTTCTCCGCCATACAAAAAGCTCAACCGAAAGGTTGGGCTTTTTTTATGCGAGAAGGCGGGTGAGGTCGCTCAAAGGCCTCCGCGACATTTGTGTGTCCTACACGTCAACCCTCGCTGTGCTCGGTACAAAACGCCGGGAGCGTTTTGTACCGAGCACAGCGAGCCCGAAGGGTGGGCGCACGGACAAGGTGAATACTGCTTCGCAGCAGAGAGGGCAGCCTGGGTTGTGCGCCCAGTCAATCCCTCCTTCTCCGCCATATTTTAAAACCGCCAGAGGTTAGATTTCCTCCGGCGGTTTTTTTATGCGCAAAAGGTTGGTAGGAGGCGTTCGACCGCTCATCGCGTCCCTGCAGCCGTGGCATTTGTGTATCCATGCACATCAAGCCTGAATCAGGGTGCCTAAATGCCGAATATGCCCCTTTTTATCCAGTAAAACCCACTGTTCGTGAACTTAACAAGAGTTGGTCAGTAGCGGTTCCTTTAGCGTGAATGCCCAGTTATTCACAATCGATTTCTGCCTTTGCTCCAATGCGGACGCAGTAAAGCTATTTCCAGCCGTTGGTGGAGTTTCACGACACAAAAACCTAAAGCTTTGCCATTTACCAAACAGGTCACATTTGTGGCAGCAAAATAGGTTTACAAATTGGTCGTCATTGGACTAGTTTTCACTACCCCGGTTGAGTCAGCAGCCACAGTCGTTATTGGTGTTTTATTGACACAACTGGGAGGCCAGAGTGGCGGAATTTTGGAAAAATTTAATAACACGCCTGATTTCTTTGGTTATGTCCCGCTCACAGCTTTGTTCGCCTCTTGATGGAAGCGTCCAAGGCTGGTGACTTCTACTGGGCTGGGGCGAGTTGAATCGCACAGGATACATTCCTCTCCCTTATATCGTTTGGGGCGAGAGGCTTTACGCGCGATGATCTAACGCCGGAGTACGAGTGGATGACTCTATATTCACTGGTCTGAGGTAGCGGCATTACTTATAACAATAGTGGAGATTATGCCCATGAATAAACAAATACCTTCATCCGTAAAATTACTCGCAGCGCTGCTAGCGGTTTCGCATTCGGCCGCCAGTTACGCTGCCGAGCCCGTGTCGGTGAATGCATCGGATCACGACGGTAACGTCCCGCAAAACACCCTCGATAATGACCTGTCCAGCCGCTGGTCGGCGAACGGCGATGGCCAGTGGATTGAATATGACCTGGGAGACGAGGTGAACGTTGAGTCTTTGGATATCGCTTTCTACAAAGGCGATCAGCGCACCTCGACCGTGGATATTCAAACCTCAACCGATGGCAGCAGCTGGCAAAGTGTTTTCTATGGCGATCAGCCCGCCAGTACTGCGGCGCAACAAACCATTGATGTCGAAGACACGGCGGCGGCTTATGTCCGCATTGTCGGTTACGGTAATACCTCTAATACTTGGAACAGCCTCACCGAAGTGGATATTCACAGCTCACCCATTGGCCAGTCCTCCAGCTCTTCATCCAGCCAAAACTCAAGTGCCTCCAACAGTGCGTCTGCCGCTGAGCTGACGGCCTCAGCCAGTGCCGACGACGGCAATGTGGCTGGTAATGTACTGGACAATGATTTGGGGACTCGGTGGTCCGCCAATGGCAGTGGTCAGTGGCTGGAATTGGATTTGGGTGCAGTGCAAACAGTGGGGCGTGTGGATATTGCGTTTTATAAGGGGGATCAGCGCAGCGCCTCGTTTGATCTCCAAGTCAGTATTGATGGAAACCATTGGGACACCCTTGTCTATGGGGCCAACAGCTCGGGAGATTCCACGGCAATGGAGTCTTTTGCACTGCCAACAGGAGAGGCTCGGTATATTCGTTACCTGGGGTACGGTAATAGTGCTAACAGTTGGAACTCTATTACCGAAATGGCGGTGAGCGCAGACGGCGGCGCTAACAGTAGTTCGTCCAGTTCTGTGCCTGGCTCATCCAGTAGCAGTTCGTCGGTGGGTCAGAGTTCCTCTTCCAGCTCTTCGGCTCCGTGGGAGGGGGGTGGTAATACCTATACCGCCTCCCCGGATGATGTGGCAGATGTACTGGCCGGTGCCTCTGGCGGTGATGAAATTATCGTTACAGGTTCGGGCGAAATATCCATTAAAAACCTGAGTTTTAATGCACCGGTTTTGGTGCGTGCGGCTTCGGTGGGAGGAACTACGCTTACCAATGCTACCATCGACAATAGCAACAACATCATTTTGCAGGGCTTTGTATTCGGCCCCAACGACGAAAGCACCTATCTTAAAATCGTGAATTCCACGAATATTCAGGTGTTGCGCAACGTGTTTGATCACACGGATGTAATGAACAGCCAGACCGCTATTGTGACCACTCAGGCCAGTCAATATATTTCCATTGGCTACAACGAGTTTCGCGGCAAGAATCAGATGTTTACCTCTGAAGGTTATAAGTTAACCGGCAGCTATATTAAAACCCAGTTTGACGATCCGCAGATGACGAAAAACCTGCATGTGTTCCGCAACCACTTTAAAGATATTTACCCTTACGTACCCGATGGTACGACGCCCACGGGTGACTCGGATCGTGAAGTGATGGCCATGGGGATTGCCGACTCACAGGATGTCGTCACCAATAACGTGGTGGAGTACAACTTGTTTGAAAACTGCGATGGTGAGAACGAAATTATCACCGTAAAAACATCCAATAACGAGTTCCGTTACAACACCTTTAAAAACTCCATGGGGTCGCTTTCGTTCCGCTTGGGGTCTAATAACCAGGCTTACGGGAATTACTTCTACGGTGAGGGTGCCAGCGCAAACTGGGATGACGACAACTACCAGACCGGCGGTATCCGTGTGTATGGTGAAGGCCATCAAATTTATGATAACTACATGGAAGGTCTGACCGGGGTCAGCTGGCGCCGGCCGATTCTTATTGACTCGGGCGACACGTCTGATAGTACCGGTGGCGACAGTCACGAAACCTCAAGCAATCTATCGGTTTACGATAACGTGATAGTCGATAGTGTTGGCGGTGGCATCCATATTGGTAGCGATAATTACGGTAACCAGCCCTACGATATTAGCGTCAGCAACAACCTTGTGGTGAGTGATACAGGGATTTTATTTAATAACTACGCGGATGACTCTTCTAACACTTGGTCGGGCAACGAGGCTTATGCGACAGGCTCAGCGATTGCAGTGGGTGGAGGCACGCTGAATTCAGCACAAGTGACTCTGTTGTCCAGTTCGCCGTCAATCAATAAACCAACACCATTAAGCGCCGCTGACGTGGGGCCTTACGCACCTTAGTGAGCTTAACGCTGTTTTAACAGCCGGCCTTTAAAGAGGCCGGCTTTTTTATCAGCGGATTATTATTTCGAATTCAACGTTTCCACTGCGGGTGCATCAGAGTTTATTGTTCGGCCAGACGGTTTACCGTCTGTGCAAAATTCATCACCCCTTGTTCAATTTGATCGACGCCGTCAGAGACATGGTGAATTTTGGTCTCACCCTGTTCGGAAATCTGGCTGACCTGCTCCATTTGCTTTTTAATTTGCTGCGCAAGCTCATGGTTATCGCTGACCACTTTGGTAATTTCTTCGGTGGCTTCGCTGGTGCGGCCTGCAAGTTGACGTACTTCGTCCGCCACTACGGCAAAGCCGCGTCCCTGGTCGCCCGCGCGAGCAGCTTCAATGGCCGCATTCAATGCCAGCAAGTTGGTTTGGTCGGCAATTGAGCGGATGGTGGTGACAATGTCCGAAATGCTTTCTGATTGTGTATTAAGCCTATCGGTAATGTCTGCAGCCTGTTTAATTTGCTCGGCAATTTGTGCCGAGGTGGCTACGGCATCATCTAGCAAACCTTTGGCATTTAACGTGATTTGCGAAGTTTCTTCTGAAGTGGAAGAGGCCGCTTCTACCGCTTCCATAGCCGTGCGTACGCGTGGCGAAATGTCGCTGGCAAATTTAATCACTTTGTACACTTTGCCGCTGGTGTCGCGAACCGGGTTGTAGGTGGCCTCAAGCCAAAGCGTGTTGCCCATGGCATCTTTGCGCTCAAACTTTCCGGACATAAATTGCCCCGTTGAAAGATTGGCCCAAAAATCCGGATTCGATTGATAAAAGTTGTCGTAGCAAAATATACGGTGATGTTTACCAACAATGTCATTGAGCTGATAGCCAATGGTGTTTAAAAAGTTGCTGTTGGCGGTAATAATATTACCTTGCGGGTCAAACTCAATGACCGCGAGGGAGCGGTCAAGGGCATCAAACAGTGCGTTGCGATCCAGCAACGAGTTACGTGACTCGGTCACATTCGATGCAATTTTGATGACTTTGCTCACTCGGTTGCCGTCAAAGACGGGAAAGTAACTGGCCTCCAGCCAGATAGACTTGCCCTGCTTGTCAAACCGCTGAAAGGTACCTTGTTGGCTTTTGCCAGCGGCAAGCTCGCGCCAGAAGTTCTCGTACTCAACGCTGGCCGCGTAGGTGGAACTGCAAAACATGCGATGGTGACGCCCCTTAATTTCGCCGATAGGGTAGCCAACCACTTTCAAAAACAATGGGTTCGCATCCAGAACGTCTCCCTCGGGAGTAAACTCGATATACCCCACATGGTCCCGAATGGCGTTAAGGCTTGCGGCCAATTCGTTGTTTACTTCTTCCAATTCCCCAATCTGGGCTTCCTGATTTTTGCCTCTGCCAAACATGCCCTGGCTCACTCCCTAAGTCGTCATATCCTCCATAAGTATCGGCACAAATAGATATTTCTCAAGGGGGAATCGAAAAACCGGCTTAAAAATGAAAAAACCACCCGAAAAGGGTGGTTTTAGAGGGGAAGTAAATAATCCAAATTTTAAGGTTCGTACCCCAATACCGGGCTTAGCCAGCGTTCAAGCTCATCCTGTGGCATACCCTTGCGCTCTGCCAGTGACGCCACCTGGTCTTTTTCGACTTTGCCAATGGCAAAGTACTCGGACTCGGGGTGCGAGAAATACCAGCCAGATACGGCGGCGGTGGGGAACATGGCGTAGTGTTCCGTCAGGCTCAGGCCGGTATTTTTTTCCGCATCCAGTAGCTTAAACAAGGTGCCTTTTTCGGTGTGATCCGGGCAGGCGGGGTAGCCAGGTGCGGGACGAATGCCGCGATAGCGCTCGCGGATTAAATCCTCGTTTTCCAACTGTTCGTCTTTATCGTAACCCCAGAACTCTTTGCGCACCCGCAAATGCATGTGCTCGGCGAGTGATTCGGCCAAGCGGTCCGCCAGGGCTTTAACCATAATCGCGTTATAGTCATCGCCTTTGGCTTCATACTCTTTGGCCAGCTCTTCGGCGCCAATGCCGGCGGTGACCGCAAAGCCGCCAATATAGTCTTGCTTGCCGCTGTCTTTAGGGGCGACAAAGTCGGCCAGCGAAAAGTTGGGTTTGCGGTTGCCGGGCTTTTGCTGTTGTTGGCGCAAATGGTGCAGGCGCGCCAGCTCTTCGCCGTTATCCCCAAACACCGCAATATCGTCGTGATTAACGCTATTGGCGGGCCAAAAGCCCAGCACCGCGCGCGCTTTAAGCAGTTTCTCATCCATCAGTTTTTGCAGCATTGTTTGCGCGTCGTCAAACAGGTTGCGCGCCGCTTCGCCCACCACTTCATCTTCGAGAATGCGCGGATACTTGCCCGCTAAATCCCAGCTGATAAAAAACGGCGTCCAGTCGATGGTGTCAATCAGCTGCTCCAGCGGGTAGTCGTCAAAGACTTTCACGCCGGTAAAGCTGGGGGCAGGGGGGGTGTAGTTTTCCCAGTCGGCTTTAAAGCCGTGTTCAATGGCTTCATCGTAGCTGCGCAAAGTGCCGCGGGGCTTGCGGTTGGCGTTGCGCACCCGCACGGCTTCGTACTCGGTTTTTAAGTCGGCGACAAAGCCATCGCGGTTGGCATCGTTGAGCAGGGTAGAGCAAACCCCCACCGCGCGCGAGGCATCGGCGACATAAACCACCTGGTTGATGTTCAGTACCGGGTCAATTTTAACCGCGGTATGGGCTTTTGACGTTGTAGCACCGCCAATCAGCAATGGTTTGTTAATGCCCTGGCGTTCCATCTCGCGGGCAACGCTGACCATTTCGTCCAGCGATGGGGTAATCAAACCCGACAAACCGATAATGTCGCAGTTTTGTTCCACGGCGGTTTGCAGGATTTTTTCGCCGGGCACCATCACACCCATATCCACCACTTCAAAGTTATTGCACTGCAGTACCACGCCGACAATATTTTTGCCGATGTCGTGCACATCGCCCTTTACCGTGGCCATTAAGATTTTGCCGTTGGGTTTGGCCCCTTCGACTTTTTCCGCCTCGATGTAAGGTTGCAAGTAGGCCACGGATTGTTTCATCACCCGCGCCGATTTCACCACCTGAGGCAGGAACATTTTACCCGCGCCAAATAAATCACCCACCACGTTCATGCCGTCCATCAGTGGGCCTTCAATTACATCCAAAGGTTTTTCCGCCTGTTGGCGCGCCTCTTCGGTGTCTTCAACAATGAAGGCCGAAATACCTTTCACCAAGGAGTGTTCAATGCGCTTGTTAACGTCCCAGCTGCGCCACTCCAAGTCTTCTTTTTTGCCGCTGTCGCCACCGCCTTCGCGGTATTTTTCGGCAATATCCAGCAGCGCTTCGGTGGCATTGTCGTTGCGGTTTAAAATCACGTCTTCGACTTTTTCGCGCAGCTCTTCGGGTAAATCGTCGTACACCGCCAACTGACTGGCGTTAACGATGCCCATGTTCATGCCTACTTTAATGGCGTGGTACAAAAACACCGAGTGAATCGCCTCGCGCACCGGGTTGTTGCCCCGGAAAGAGAAAGACACATTGGATACGCCGCCGGATACACCCGCGTGGGGGAGGTTTTCACGAATCCATTGAGTGGCTTCAATAAAATCCACCGCGTAGTTGTTATGCTCTTCAATACCTGTGGCAACGGCGAAAATATTGGGGTCGAAAATAATGTCTTCTGGCGGGAAGCCGACTTTATCCACCAGCACCCGGTAAGAGCGTTCGCAAATTTCTTTTTTGCGTGCGGCGGTATCCGCCTGGCCGGTTTCGTCAAAGGCCATCACAACCACGGCGGCGCCGTAGCGCATGCACAGGCGGGCTTTTTCAATAAACTCGTCTTCGCCTTCTTTGAGGCTGATGGAGTTCACAATGCCCTTGCCTTGAATGCATTTAAGCCCGGCTTCAATCACCTCCCATTTAGAGGAGTCCACCATAATTGGCACACGGGAAATGTCCGGCTCGCCTGCAATCAGGTTTAAAAAGCGCACAATCGCCGCTTCGGCGTCGAGCATGCCCTCGTCCATATTGATGTCGATTACCTGTGCGCCGCCTTCGACCTGCTCCAGCGCGACTTCCAGTGCGGTGTCGTAATCCTCTTCCACAATCAAACGTTTAAAGCGGGCCGAGCCTGTGACGTTGCAGCGCTCGCCCACGTTCACGAACAGCGAGTCTTTGGTGATGTTAAAAGGCTCAAGCCCCGACAGGCGACAGGCGGGCTCGATATCGGGAATCTGGCGCGGCGGGTGCTTGGCCACGGCCTCGGCAATGGCCTGAATATGATCGGGTCGGGTACCGCAACAGCCACCAATAATGTTTAAAAAGCCAGATTGGGCGAACTCGTCGATAATCGCCTGCATTTCTTCGGGCTCTTGATCGTATTCGCCAAATTCGTTGGGTAGCCCTGCGTTGGGGTGTGCGGAGACATAACAGTTGGCTACCCGTGATAGCTCGGCTACATACTGGCGCAGCTCCTGCGCACCGAGGGCGCAGTTAAGGCCAATAGACAGAGGCTTGGCGTGGGCCAGCGAGTTGTAAAAGGCTTCGGTGGTCTGGCCCGACAGAGTGCGACCAGAGGCATCGGTAATTGTGCCCGAAATCATCAGTGGCAGCTCAAAGCCTAACTCGTCAAACACCTCTTGTACCGCAAAAATGGCGGCCTTGGCGTTTAGCGTGTCGAAGATGGTTTCAATCAGAATCAGGTCCGAGCCGCCCTCAATCAGGGCTTTGGTGGCTTCGATGTAGTTTTCCACCAACTCGTCAAAGGTGACGTTGCGTGCGCCTGGGTCGTTAACATCCGGCGAGATAGAGCAAGTGCGCGAGGTGGGGCCCAACACGCCCGTCACATAGCGGGGTTTATGGGGCTCGGCCTCGGTCAGTTCATCGGCTACTTCGCGGGCAATACGCGCGCCGGCCAGGTTTAGCTCGTAGGCCAGCTCTTCCATACCGTAATCGGCCATGGAAATGCGGGTTGAGTTAAAGGTGTTGGTTTCAAGAATATCCGCGCCGGCTTCCAGGTATTCCCGGTGGATCTGCTTCATCAGCTCGGGCTGGGTGATGTTCAGCAGGTCGTTATTGCCCTTCACATCGCGGTTGTAATCGGCAAAGCGTTTACCCCGGTACTCCTCTTCGCTGAGCTTGTGGCTTTGAATCATAGTGCCCATACCGCCGTCGAGCACCATAATGCGCTCGGTCAGGGTTTGTTTTAGTTGGGCAATGCGTTGCTCGCGGGTGTTACTCATGGGGTAAACCTGTTTCAAATAGCGGGATAAATAAAAGCCCGCGATTTTACAGTAATCGCGGGCTGAGGTCGTGCTTTCGTGGCTGGTTTTTGCGGCCCTAGGCCGGTTTGATACTCATGTGTGCGCTTCGGCATTGTCCGGCGGGTAAGTGCCAGGTGTCGCCCAGGCAGGCACCGCGTTCGACGCATACATAGCCAGCGTGATTGCCAGGCCCTATATCCGCAATTTGACTGCCAGCTTCGGCACCGATATTCCACACCACCACGCTTGGGCATTGGTCGCCTTCAATGCGGTAGCGATGCGCGCCATCATCCACAGTTACCGGCAGCTGGATATCCTCGTACACGCGGTCCACCTCGCCGTTAAAGGTAACCGGCCCACTTTGGGTAAAGTATTTACCGCCTTCTACTTTGTCGGAGTACTCGCGCCCCTCCAGTCCCTCTACCCGGGTCGTTTCTAGGTGGCTAATGGCGAAGTAGGTGTGCATGACCCAGCTGGCGTCGAAGTCGGTGTGGCCGGTGTTGGTCAGCGTCAGGTGCAGGGTGGGCGTTTGCCCTAAAGACAGGGTCAGCTCAGCGGTAAAATCGTGCTCGAATAATGCATCGGCGCTGTGGCGTAAGCTGAGCTTCAAGTGGCATATGCCCTCGGCATCCAGTGCTGCGCTGTCCAGCTGCCAGGTGCGGGTACGGGCAATACCGTGTTTGGGGCGTGAGCTGTCCGTGGGGTGGGGGCCAAACCAGGGCAGGCACAAAGGGATGCCGCCGCGCAGGCTGGCGCCGGGGCTGAACTGGCAGTTGGGGCTAACCCACAGTAATTCTTCGCCACCTGTGGGGGTAAAGCTCAGCAGGTGCGCGCCGTTGGTGCTGAATACGGCGGTGCAGTGGGGCGTTTTCACCTTAATCAGTGGTAAGCCTGGGCCCTGGCTTTCGGGAAAGCAGGTGTGGCTATCGGTAAGGCTTAAAAATTCGTGCTGATTCACCACATCCAGTAGCGCTTGGGGAACCTCGGGGCTAGGATTTTGACTCATAGGGTGTCCAATCGGGTTAAAAAGGCAAAACGCCCATTTTAACAAAAACCGGTTACATGGTTTAGGGGTAATCGACTTGGTCAGTGTTGGGCGCCCCAGGCGCTTTGTTAACCTGTTGGATGAATCAAAAAGCCCGTGCCTTTAGTTTACCGCCCAGTCGCAGTATGATGCGCGCCCAAATCACAGCAGCGAGGTTACCGTGTCGCAGGTAGAAGTCACCTTAGGTCAACGTTATGTCAGTGATACCGAGCCCGAGTTAGGGTTGGGTGTGGTGTTACAGGTGGATGGCTCTACCGTGGATATCGGCTTTCCCGCTGCGGGCGAAAGGCGAACCTATTCGCGCAAAGAGGCACCTTTAAGTCGGGTGCGTTTTACCGAAGGGGAGAAAATCAAACATCAGGACGGCACCCGCCTGGTGGTTGAGGAGGTTATAGAGCAGGCCGGTTGTCTGTTGTACCAAACCCTGACCGAAGACGGCGAAGCCCGTGCGGTACCCGAATTTGAGCTGGACAGCTACGTTCAGTTCTCCACCCCTCGCGAGCGTTTATTTGCCGGGCAAATCGATAAAAGCAACCACTTCTCGCTGCGCTACCAAAGCCGCGTGCTGCGTCACAAGGTAGAGCAAACCGACACCTTCGGTTTGGGTGGCCCGCGTGTGTCGCTGTTGCCGCATCAGCTTTATATTGCCGAGCAGGTGGCCGCACGCTTCAGCCCCCGCGTGCTGCTGGCCGATGAAGTTGGCCTGGGTAAAACCATCGAAGCGGGCATGATTCTGCACCGCCAATTACTGACCGGTCGCGCCTCTCGCGCTTTGATTATTGTGCCCCCGGCGCTATTGCATCAGTGGCTGGTGGAAATGCTGCGCCGCTTTAACCTGTCGTTTACTCTGCTGGATGAAGAGCGCTGCCTGTCGTTAGAGGGCAAAGACACCGAAGACGACATCATGGACTTTGAGCTGGACGGCGATGCTTTACTGGACGAAGCCGAGGCCGACGCCATTAACCCCTTCGAGCAGGCGCAGTTGGTGCTTTGCTCGCTGGACTTTATTACCGCCAACGAACATCGTCTGGCGCAGGCCGAGGCCGCCGAGTGGGATTTACTGCTGGTGGACGAAGCCCACCATTTAACCTGGAGCCCGGATGCCGCCAGTGCCGAGTACCAGGCCGTAGAGCGTTTAGCCCAGCGCGCCCGCGGCCTGTTGCTGCTGACCGCAACGCCCGAGCAACTAGGGGTAGAAAGCCACTTTGCCCGCCTGCGCCTGCTGGATCCGGATCGTTACTACGACCTGGAAGCCTTCACCCGCGAACAGGCCGATTACGGCCCGCTCAGTGATCTGGTAGAAAGATTACTGGCGCTGCGCCCGAGCGAGAGCGAACAAACCGGCGATATTCCTGCCGATATCCAAACGGAGCTGGCTGAGTTTTTAGACCAGCACCAGCTCCAGGCGCTGCAACAGCAGGCCACTAATAACTCGTTAGCGGCCGCTATTGATGAGTTGATCAGTGTACTGTTAGACCGTCACGGCACAGGCCGGGTGTTATTGCGCAATACCCGTCATGCGGTAGCGGGCTTCCCCGAGCGCCATCTGCACACCTACGAACTTGAGCTGGAAGCTGGTGACGGCGAAGCGCTGGCGGCGATGGACGTGAGCGCGCAACTGCACCCCGAAGACTACTGGCAAGCCCAGGGCGACTGGTGGCTGAATGACCCGCGCGTGCTCTGGTTAAAAGACCTGATTAAAGAAAAGCGCGGGCAGAAAATTTTAGTGATTTGCGCCAGTAGTGATACCGCGCAATCGCTGGAGCTGTACTTGCGCTTGCGCCACGGCATTGCCTCGTCTGTGTTCCATGAAGACATGAACCTGATTGCCCGCGACCGCGCCGCCGCCTACTTTGCCGACATGGAAGAGGGCGCTCAGGTGTTAATTGCCTCCGAAATCGGCAGCGAAGGGCGTAACTTTCAGTTCGCGCAAGACTTAGTCTTGTTTGATTTGCCTTTGAACCCCGACTTATTAGAGCAGCGCATTGGCCGTTTGGATCGCATTGGTCAGGCGGGGGATATCCATCTGCACCTGCCCGTGTACAGCGTTAGCGATGCACCTACCGCGCAGCAAAAACTCGCCCGCTGGTATCACGAGGGCATTAACGCCTTTGAGCACACCTGCGCCATTGGCCACAGCGCCTATGTTGAGTTTGAGCCGCGCCTGTTAAATGCTCTGCAAGGCGAGGGCGAAGACTTTACCGCACTGGTCGATGATACCCGCGCTTATGCTGATAAGCTGAACGCCGAGCTACAAGCCGGGCGTGACAAGCTCTTGGAGTTAAACTCCTGCCGTCCCGGTAAAGCCGAGGCGCTGGTGGATAGCCTGAGCGAGCAAGATGCCGACCCGGCCCTGCCCGAATACATCATGCGCGCGCTGGACAGCTTTAATGTGGATTACGAACGCCACAGCGAAAACGCCTGGGTACTGCACCCGGGCGAGCACATGCGGGTTGACCCTTACCCGGGTTTGCCCGAATCCGGCTTAACCGTTACCTTTGATCGAGAGCAAGCACTGTCACGCGACGACATGAGCTTTCTCACCTGGGAGCACCCACTGGTGCGCGGCACCCTGGAGTTAATTGCCGATACCGAATACGGCAATACCGGCGTTGCCACACTTAAACTGCCGCCGCTCAAGCCCGGCACGTTAATGGTCGAGGCGGTATTCTGTCTGTACAGCCCGGCACCGTCCGAGTTGCAGTTAAACCGCTATATCCGCGAGCCTCTGGTTCGGGTATTGTTAGACAGCAACGGTAAAGACTTTGCCAAGGTGCTGGGAGCGGACAAACTGCACCAGCTGTTGAAAAAAGTCCCGCGCGCCAGTGCCCAAGAGCTGGTTCGCCACAGTCGCGCGCCAATTTCTAAACTGTTGGATCAGGCCGAAGCCCAAGTGGCACCGCTGCGCGACCAGCAAGTGAGTGATGCCAAAGCGCTGGCCACCGCCGACATAGGTCGTGAAATTGAACGCCTGCAAGACCTGGCCAAGGTAAACCCCAATATCCGCGAGGACGAAGTTAATTACCTGCACACGCGTCTGGCCACCAGTTTGGAATGCTTAGACCACGCCAGCTTAAAACTGGATGCCGTGCGAGTGATTATTACGGTGTAATTAGAAGCGGTTTAACGGAGGGCGGAACGCTTTGTTCTCCGTTAAACCGTCACCCGTTTCTCTCATCATTTTGAGGCTTTTATGTTTATATTCTCTGCCGACGCCACAGCCCGTAAAGACATCGACGAAGATGTCAAACAGGGCCAACAAGTGCCGTTTATTGTGTACATCCATTTTGCGGATATGTTCGGCGCCGAGCAGTTGTGCAAAATTTATTTGATGCGCGCGGGCTTTACCGATATCAAAATCAACCATCGCAAAACGGTCGCACCTTCGCTGCTGGCGGATGAGCGCGTACTGGCCGCTGACAAAGCCATGAGTGAAGCCGTGGATGGCGGTTACCATATTCAGATGTTTGACGATTTTTAAACTTTCACCACCGGCCGCGTAACCCACCATACGCGGCTCTCATATTTCAGATAAGATACCCTCATAATAATCAAGGAATGTGTTTATGAGCCTACAAGACGCGGTCGTCACCGCCGAACAACTCCCGCCGCTTGATCGTGAGCCCTGGTCTGCCATCTCGCCATCCTATCGCGCCGTGCTGCGCTGGACAGTGCTGTTGTATTGTGTGATTCCCCTGGTAGGGCTTGGGTTGGTTATCGCATTCGACCTTGAGCATTTGCGCACGCCCGCCAAAATGCTTGCCGCCGCCATCGTGGTATTAGCCTTATTTTTACTGGCGGTGTGGGTGCCGCGCAGGGTGCATCACACCCAGTATTTACTGCGCGAGCTGGACGTTCACAAACGCACCGGCTTTTGGTGGCACAAAACCGTATCCGCTGGCACCAACCGCGTTCAGCACATTGAAGTGACTCAAGGCCCTATTGAGCGCTTGTACGGCTTAAGCAAGCTTGTGCTGTACACCGCCGGTGGTTATCAGTCAGACATAAAAATTCCGGGCCTGCCAACCGACGAGGCGCACCGTTTAAAGCAGTATTTGACCGAGCGCATAGTTTCCGAAGAATTGGAGACCGAGCATGCCGCCCACTGACGCCACGGCCTTAGCCTGGCAGCGCGCTTCGCCCATTGCCATGGTGTACTTTGCGTTAAAAAGCCTACGCGCCCTGGTGCACCTGTGGCCCACGCTTATTCCCTTGGTGGCTGGGGGTGAGTCCGTACGGCAGTGGTTTCTCACCTGGGGTATTCCCGCCGTGATTTGTCTGGTGCTGCTGGGGGTGGTGTTGCACTGGTGGTTTTTCAGCTTTGCCATTGAAGAAAAACGCCTGACTCTGCGCAGCGGAGTGTTTAACCGCACCCGTTTGAGTCTGGATTTTGAGCGAGTGCAGCAGGCGGATATTGCTCACCCGTTTTACTTTCGCCCCTTTAACCTTGCCACCCTGGGGTTGGAAAGCGCGGGCTCTTCGCAACAAGAGGTAGACGTGCCGGGCATACCCATTGCGCTGGCGGAGTCTTTGCGAAAAAATATTTTAGAGCAGCAGTTACAGGCCAAAAGTGATACGCAAACGTTTGATAGCGAGACGAGAACATCAGGCAAAACCACGCCGGATTATCATCTAAATCTAAACGCCGCAGAAATTGTTCGTTACGGTTTAATGCATAATTCGCTGTTGTACTTAGCGCCTCTGGCGGCACCTTTGGGTCAATATTTGGGGCCCGTGTTCGAGCAATCACTCACGCAGCTTGAGGCCTCGCAGTGGTATTCATTGTTCGACTGGCTGAGCACCAATCTCGCTATTTCCATCGGCGTGGTGTTGGCGGTGTTTGCGGTGCTGGTGGGTACAACATTCCTGTTTGGTCTGTCGGTGATATTGGCGCTATTTCGCTTTTGGAATTACGAATTAACCCGCGTGGGCGAGCGCTATCAAAGCCGCGCCGGACTCACCACCATTCGCACCCGCGGCTTTAAAACGCACAAGCTGCAAAAAGTCACCTTAACTCAGGGGTTAATCGCCAAGTGTTTAAAGCGCTACACCGTGCACATCAGCAAGGCTGGTGGCGGCGTTGCCGTGCAAACGGCCCAGTCGCAAGACAAGCACTTTCTGGTGCCGGTAGTCGATTGGCTTAACTGGTTGCTACTGCGCGATGAGTTAAACATGCCAGCGGCCCGCTGGCGGCGCGTGCACAGCTTTAGCTGGCGCTTTCCCTTTGTGGTTTATTCAGCACTGATTTGTACTTTGAGCGCGGCGTTCGCTATTGCCTTCGGCCCCTGGGCGCTGCTGGGTTTGTTACTGCTACCGCTGGCGTTTTTAATCAACCGCCGCTTGTGGCGACAAAAGGGCTACTTTTACAACGGAGAGTGGCTTGCCTGGCGCAGTGGGTTTATTGGCTTTAGCGAGCAATGGCTGCCGGTGGGCAAGCTACAAAAAATTGAAGTGTGCGAAACACCGCTTAAGCGCTGGGTGGGTTTGTGCGATCTGCAAGTACTGGGGGCGGATGGCAAGGTGAGTTTGGTGTGTTTGCCAAAGGCCGAAGCGCACAGGCTGCGGGATGCGCTTTTGACGGGGGTGGTGATGTATAAAAAGCCTTGGTTTTAGGCTTTTTGTTTGCCCGTGTCGCCGGGCGGGCGAGTCACTTTTCTTTGTTTGGGCAAAGAAAACTAACGAAAAGGCAGCTCCTGCGCTTCCCTGCGCCCGCTGCATTTGTGAATCCCTTCACATCAACAGCCCACCCCGGCGAATGGCCCTTTCGGGTGCCCTTACTACGGCCAATTTTTGAGGGCCGTATCGACGCGCCGTACCCCAGGGCACCCTCTCTTGCTGCGCAATTCACCTTGTCCATGGCGCGGCGATACTTGCGCAAACGCGACCCAGGCCGGCCTCTCTGCCTTCGGCATTCACCTTCTCCTGTTTGCTTATCCACAAAAATAGACCTTCGTTCGGCTCATTCGCAGGGGCCCCGGGGGTGCCACGCTGATAATTGGACAGATTTGTTTTATCTGGCCTCGCGTGCTCCGAGAATTCGACACTATCATTTGAATTAGCTGCTAGAGCTTTATGGTCAGTATGTGGAAATTTACCGTAACAAGCGTTGTCGGGTTTTCGGGTATCGCAACGTTAGGTCTTTGTGTTGTTCTTCTGGTCTCCTCGAAGTTGAGCTACACCGAAGTGGCGAGCACTGTGGGTTTAATGTATATGGCTGTTAGCTTGGTGTTTTCCATAACGCTATTTATGCTGTTATTGCGCCGCTACGGTATATCACCTAAAAGCGATCTTGCTCTCCGAGTTGTAGCCATATTAGGGGCGGTGCTAGTTTTTTGTGTTTGGGGCGCCTTGGTGTACCCAGCCATCGTGTTGCTATCATGAGCTCAAACAAAATAATTGTGTAAGCCACAGTAAACTGTGGCCGGACGTCTGTTACCGCGTTAGGTTCAATCTGCTTGTTGCGTGATGCGCAACATGCTATGATTGATTCATGATCAAATCATTCCGCCACAAAGGACTGAAGCGCTTCTATTCGACTGGCAGTACCTCTGGCATACAGCAAGATCACGCTAAGAAGCTGCGTATGCAGCTGGTAGCTCTGGATACCGCCACCTCAATAGACGATATGGATATCCCGGGTTTCGGGCTTCACCCATTGAAGGGGCAAAGTAAAGGGCGGTGGTCGATACGTGTTAACGGAAATTGGCGTATGACGTTCGAATTTGAGGACGGCAATGCCTACATTCTTGATTATGAGGATTATCACTAATGTCTATGCATAATCCGCCGCATCCTGGTGAATTTATTCGGGACGTTTACCTAGCGCCTTATGGCATCAGTTCGCGTCAGCTTGCGGCCAGCCTGGGGGTTTCACCTTCTACATTGTCTCGGTTGCTCAAAGGCGCCAGCGGTATTAGCCCTGAAATGTCCCTTCGGTTATCCAAGGTTCTTGGGCGTTCTCCTGAGAGCTGGCTGGCTATGCAAGATATGTATGATCTATGGGTGGCCCGCAACACGGTTAATTTGGAGGGGATTCATCCGCTGGATTTTGAGGCGGCTTGAGCAAAAACAAGTAGGGTAGGTGTTGCCTTCTGTGGCGCTAGAGTGGGTGCTTTGATCAAAGCTTTGATCTTTTAGTGGTGGCGATTCGCCTGCTGGGTGAGCTTTTTGTATGCCCGAGTCGCCGGGCGTTATGAGGTACTTTTGGTCTTGGCCAAAAGTACCGTCGCTGTTCCTGCGCATCCATGCGTCCACGGCAAAGCTGGCCCCGTGAGCGCAGCGAATGCTTTGGGTCTTAGTGATTCCCTTCACCTCAAAACCTCGTCCAACATCTGGCCCTGCGGCGCGAAGCGTCCGGTCAGCAAGCACAGCCGCTGTCGTTCGGTTACGCGCAAAGCAGTGCTTTGCAAACGCTAGACCTCACCCCTCATTCCAATCGGCCTAGATGTAAACGGGGCAACAGCGACACTTCGTAGCGCTATCACAGATTGATCATTATTTTTCGTCGAGCGTCAGATGTCCGACATCAGACGTTAACCCGTTGTCAAACGAGTTAACTTATGGCACTCTTTTCCTCAAGTGTTTTGTGGTGTTGTTCGGCTTTTTTAAGTCGCATTAGGGCCACAGTCGGGCCAGTGGAAAGGTAGGGTAAACAGTGCATCGGGACTGATGTGCGAGCACTTCTCCCTTCTGTTTTGAAATCCCATACTTTTTTCAGGCACGCTATGGCGTGTTCTAAGCGATTGGTTTTGGTTATCAAAACCAGTGTTGCCGTAGAAAATGAGCCGGCTCACTTTGTTTTTCCAGTTTGGCTGATATGGCTGAAACAAAAGCGATACTGTTCAGCTGTTTAGCGCGTAAAGCTAAGACTCTCAAGTAAGAGTGATACATTGCCAGTGTGAAAGTAAGACGGCTTCTTTACACACTGAAATAAATACGCCAAGTGGTCATAAGTTTGAGATTTATCAAAAGCTTGAAAGTACTTTTTAAAAATTTTCTAGGGAAGATACATTGCCAGGCGTATTTTTCAACTCGCACATTAATAAGCTGTTAACCAAATGATGAAAGGAACCTTTAGTGGACTTACTCAGTAATCCCTGGATCGTGGGCATTGGTGGAGGTGTCCTAAGCGGCTTGATTGTTACCGGAATCTCTCGGTTTGTTTTCTCGCGACGTGATGACAGAGAGTACGCGCAGAAAGTTGCGGCAGTGAATCGAGAAGTTACATACGCTCTTCGCCCGGGGATCTCCGAGGGGCATATACCCAACGAAGAAGTTTTGTCATCCCTGATAAACGCAACTGCACGAAAATACCGAGTTAACCGGTCAGATGTATTTCGGCCGAAGCAAATTGCGGAGGAGCTGATTAAGGAAATACTTGATTCTAGCTTCATCTCCTCTTCGACCAAGCACGAGTATTGCGAAACTCTTGCCCACTTGGTTACTGAAAAACCAGAAACTAATGACACTCAAGAATTGGTTACGGAGAAAAAGATTGCAGAGAGTGAATATCGCGCGCGACTGATGTCCGCTATGAGTTCGATTCTTGGTCTGACCGCAGCCATGGCTACGATGGCCATGGTGTTTACACGCATGCTGGATGGCAAAGATATCGGTCCGCTAGGCAGTATCTTTGATGTAATCCTACCGACAGGAATCGTGTTGATGGCAACCATGGTCGCGATGGTAGCTATGATCGGTTCCAAGAGGCTAAGGGAGATTAAACACAAGGCCACTTTGCGTGAAAGCGGGGAAAAGTCCTCGGCAGTATCCGCAAGTGGTTAACAAGCGGTTTTAGTTAGGCCGCACAAAAAACGTGCGGCTGGGACGGCTTACGCTTCGCTACAGCCGCCCCTAAACCGAGCGTTATGTTTTTATGGTGATTAATGGACAATCTAGTTGTTAAAAACAAATTTAAGGCAATCAATAAAAAACTTAATCTCATAAGAGTTTTTTGCGTATTTATTTTTATACCCTCGGTTGTACTTTTGTTTACTGACCAAAAATCTTTTATGGGCCTTACGCAACATACGGCAACACTGTTGTTATTGATTGGTTCAGCAATTAATGTTTGGTTTTTTGCAAAGTATTGGAAATGTCCGGCATGCAATGAAAAATTAGGGTCGGGTTTTAGCGTTCATAAATGTAATCATTGTGGTGTTGAACTTAAGTAGATCAAAACATAACAATCGCATCAACTGGATTTTCAAAGTTTGGCTTCGCTCACTGCGTTCGCTATTATAGCCAAAACTTTTCAAACGCAGTTATGCGGGCGTTAATTGACCAAGTTACCCATAAAAAGTAGACACCCTGTATAGTTATATTTGCCCTATATGGAGGTGTCCAAAATGGCACGCAAAAAGCATCAGCACTACACCGAAGAGTTTCGAAAAGAAGCTATTAAGCGCTCAGAAAAGCCGGGCGTTACACAGGCTCAAGTAGCCCAAGAGCTGGGAATCAGCGCGCAACAGATCTCGAACTGGAAGAGACAATTCAATCGTCTCTCTGATAAACAGTTTAATTCCGTCGATGGCGTAGATTATTCCAAGTCCGAGAGCGAAGAGCTGCGTAAGCTCAAGCGGGAGAACAAGCGCCTGAAAGGGGAGATGGAATTTTTAAAAAAGGTTTCTGCGTACTTCGCGAAAGACCAAGAGTGAAGTACGCGCTTATCCTTGATCACGTGGGCCAATACAGTATCAGCTTGATGTGCGAGGTTCTGGGTGTTCATCGTTCCGGCTTCTACCGGTGGCGAGAGGGTCCACAAAGCAAGCGCGAGGCTCGTAAAGAGAAGGTCACCTCATTGGTTAAAGATACCTTTGAAGCGTTTGAGGCTGCCTACGGCGCGCCCAGAATAGCGCAGGAGCTTAATGCGCTCGGGCATAAGTGCTCGGTTAACTTTATTGCCAAAATCATGCAGGAACAGGGAATAGTGGCGCGAAACGGTAAAGCGTTTAACTACGGCGGTCATGCCTTAACGATGCACAACGTGGCGGACAACTTACTGTGGAGAGATTTCTCGGCGGAGCGGCCCAACCAGAAATGGGTCACGGACATTACCTACGTCTGGGTTCGACACCAATGGCTCTACCTGGCGACGGTCATGGACCTCTATTCACGTCGTATTATTGGCTGGAGCCTGGATACGAGTATGACAGAGCAGCTGATCACGCAGGCGATGCAAATG